>NZ_GL586331.1 GCF_000184945.1 Segatella buccae ATCC 33574 | reverse complement strand
CCTATCAAGAAATCAAGCAAGCTCTTCTAACTGCCCCAGCCCTGGGGTTGCCAGATTTGACTAAGCCCTTTGAACTCTTTGTCGACGAGAAGCAGGGCTACGCCAAAGGTGTCCTAACGCAAAAACTGGGACCTTGGCGTCGGCCGGTGG
This sequence comes from Segatella buccae ATCC 33574, assembly GCF_000184945.1. Classification (GTDB taxonomy): domain Bacteria; phylum Bacteroidota; class Bacteroidia; order Bacteroidales; family Bacteroidaceae; genus Prevotella; species Prevotella buccae. Next base: position 350 of record NZ_GL586331.1, on the reverse strand, counting down.
CCTACCTGTCCAAAAAGCTAGACCCAGTAGCAGCTGGGTGGCCCCCTTGCCTACGGATGGTAGCAGCCATTGCCGTACTGACAAAGGATGCAGGCAAGCTAACCATGGGACAGCCACTAGTCATTCTGGCCCCCCATGCAGTAGAGGCACTAGTCAAACAACCCTTAAGCAGAATTTCTGTCATCATGGACAGCACGGAACGGGTGAAGCTGCGCCAGTTCTGCTCACTGCCGGTCAGCATCGCCGCCATATTCTGTGCAATACCATCAAAGGTCTGCGTGGCTGCACTTTTTACCTGCGACATACTGTCCGTGGCGCTCTCTTCCCACTCACTCCAGCCGGACTTCAGG
>NZ_GL586330.1 GCF_000184945.1 Segatella buccae ATCC 33574 | reverse complement strand
ATTGAAATCGTGCAGGGAAACATGGATGGCGGCATTGAGATCGTCCAGACTGGAGAAAGTCATCCCCTCTATGTCCAGGTAAACGGAACGGTAGAGAAGCTTCACGGTGTTCTCAACCAGGGCCTTGTCCTTGGGGTGGCGTACACGGGCGGGATAGACCGCACAGCCGTAATGCTCGGCAAAGGCGGCGAAATCATCATTGATGACCGGCTCGTTACGGTCGCTCCGTGTGACGGCCGCCTTCAGATTGTCGGGGACTATTGCCGCCGGAGCCCCTTCGAAATACAGCATGGCATTCTCGCATCCCTTGATCAGGTCTTCCTTGCGCTGCGACCATACGGCCTCACAGTAGGTGTAATGACTGAACGGCAGGACAGCGACAAAAACCTCGGCCTTCTTCGTCTCGCCTGTCATCCCATCGACAACTTCAAGCCTGTCACCGGCAAAATCAACATACACCTGGTCTGCGGCATAGTGCTCGACATGGCCGACGACCTTGATGTGGAACTTGTACC
>NZ_GL586329.1 GCF_000184945.1 Segatella buccae ATCC 33574 | reverse complement strand
GTTGAAATCAAGCAGGGAAATGCGGATGGCGGTATTGAGTCCGTCCGGGCTGGAGAATGTCATCCCCTCTATGTCAAGGTAAACGGAACGGTAGAGAAGCTTCACGGTGTTCTCAACCAAGGCCTTGTCCTTGGGGTGGCGTACACGGGCTGGATAGACTGCACAGCCGTAATGCTCGGCAAAGGCGGCGAAATCATCATTGATGACCGGCTCGTTACGGTCGCTCCGTGTGACGGCCGCTTTCAGATTGTCGGGGACTATTGCCGCCGGAGCCCCTTCGAAATACAGCATGGCATTCTCGCATCCCTTGATCAGGTCTTCCTTGCGCTGCGACCATACGGCCTCACAGTAGGTGTAATGACTGAACGGCAGGACAGCGACAAAAACCTCGGCCTTCTTCGTCTCGCCTGTCATCTCATCGACAACTTCAAGCCTGTCACCGGCAAAATCAACATACACCTGGTCTGCGGCATAGTGCTCGACATGGCCGACGACCTTGATGTGGAACTTGTACT
>NZ_GL586328.1 GCF_000184945.1 Segatella buccae ATCC 33574 | reverse complement strand
GGCGGACTGCCCGCTTGAAGGAAGACAGCTGAAGACCGTCAGGATACTCGGAATGATACTCATTGAAAAGTTTCCTGACACTCATCCCTTTGCGTGTCAGGCGGGATACATATCCGGGAAGCAAAGCCTCCAATTCAATCCTTTTGGAAGAAGGCCCCCGACGTCGGGATTCCGTACCGCCAAACATCTCATGCAACTGCTCCTCGGAAAGGGAGAGAAGCTGATCGATGCTTTTCCCACTTGAAAGGAACAGGCGGACATACTTGCGGACAGTGTTACGGGAAGTATGGAACGTGGATGCCGTTTCCTTGAAACCCATCCCTGCCGCATAACATCTTAAAAGGCTCTTGATTCTTTTATTCATTTGCATAGATTTTATTATTACCCCTTACACCAGGACTCGGGTTCTCAAATCTACACAAAAAAACTCTAACGACACTTGTACTAAGTGGTTAATGTTATTTGGGCCAAAAGGGTCAATCATATTATGGCCAAGGTGAGCAATCCTGTTTGGCCAAAAGGGTCAAAGCAGAGTGGCTTTTCCA
>NZ_GL586327.1 GCF_000184945.1 Segatella buccae ATCC 33574 | reverse complement strand
ATAGTCGTAGGTGTTCAGGCCGTGCATCAGGTCAAGTTCTTTGCCGTTATACTTGTAAGGTTGCAGCTCCGGGGCCTTGGAAGCCGACGTGTCGCAGTAGGGAGAGCCGAACGGATAGTAGTTGTTCACCTGAACCACGTTTCCATTGTCATCCACCACCTCGCGGATATTGCCCAGATGGTCACGATTATAATAGTAAAACAGAAATTGGTCTCTTTCCCGTTCCGCCTTCATGGCTGCTTCCCAAGATTCAAATGTTTTCCGCCATTGTTCATAATCGGATGGGCTAGGATTAGAATCCTCATCATCCCACATGATGAGTGGGGGATGTGCAAGATGAGTTTGGCCACCGATAGCTTGACAATAGCCGCCCTCAAACAGGTATTTGTCTATCCTGCCATTTTTGGTGATGAGTTTTCCGCCCATCATATAGTCAATGGAGTCAGAGCTAAGGATTTCGCCGGCTGTGAGCGGGTGGACTTGTCCGACCTCCACTTTGATGTTGGGCATGTCCGTATGGTGTATGGTGCGCAGCTTCCGTCCGTCGGGCGTGTAGACATATTTTGTCACATTGCCGTTGGTGAACTGGATGCGCCGCGGA
>NZ_GL586326.1 GCF_000184945.1 Segatella buccae ATCC 33574 | reverse complement strand
CAGAGTCAACAACATCTTTCTTCTTCAACTTTCCTTCCTTAACAAGTCTTTGTTTCTCTTCTTTGATACGTTGAAGAAGAACAGATGCGGGCTCATCATTAGGGTTTTGTGGAACAAGATGCCCTTGTATAGCTTCTTGTAAGATACTTTTACGCAGGTTTATGTATAGCGTTTTTGTAAGAGCCTCTAATCTCAATTGGTTCTTTTCATATCTTACAAATAGAGGTTGAATTTTAACAATCTTTTGTAAAATACGTTTCTGCTCATTATGCGGAGGAAGAGGTAATAGAATCGAATTCATTTTCTCTTGATTCATTTTTGGTTGAGCGGTTCCCGTCACATAATCTACTAATGAAATAGAATTGATATAAAGACCAATATATTGCATAAATATGGAGTCAATGCAATCAAGAACATGTGCATGATTATTTACCCAATACTTTCCTGTTGCAATATAAGCAATAGGCTTACTTCTATTTATTAGATTATTACCGTCTTCACCTATAAGTAATAAATCTTTGTTAAACAGGTATTTATCAACTTTATCAATAACTCCTGATGCCCCATAATAATCATATATTTTAGTCAACTTGCTCCTTTTTGCAACGGATAGGGGAATCCTTTCACTATCTCGATTATACATCACACTTCCAAACCGAGCTAATTCCCATCCCCACGGAATCTCAAATGGTATTTCTTC
>NZ_GL586325.1 GCF_000184945.1 Segatella buccae ATCC 33574 | reverse complement strand
GGGGATCTGGTGATTTCTATCAATTGCCACCTGTGGATAATTCTGGTCAGCCGAAATTCTGCTTTTTGGCTAAAAGTTGGAATAAGGTTATCGAAAACACCGTGGTGTTGAAGCAAGTTTTCAGACAAAAGGGAGATAATGAGTTTATTGATATGTTGAACAATGTGCGTGTTGGGAACTTGAATTATGAAACCATTGAAGCGTTCCAAAAATTGGATCGACAAATCAACTACACTGACGGAATAGAACCAACACAGTTGTACCCAACTTTAAAAGAAGTTCTGATGGCGAATCAAGCAAAATTAAACAGTTTACCAGGGAAAGTATACACTTTCCAAGCCAAAGATCCAGAAAACCCTTTTCTCGTCAGTATGCTTGATAATAATCTTATGGTGGATAAAGTTCTTCATTTAAAAACGGGGGCCCAAGTCATGTGTGTCAAAAATTTCACTGATGAATTGGTCAATGGTACCTTAGGTACCGTTTTATTTATGGCTACCCGTAAACTTTATATGAAGTTTTTGGAACAATATGTGTATATTGATGCGGAAGACCAGGCGGCGCTTGCTGAAATGAGGTTCGTATGTAATAGAATCGGCAAATCTGGTGGTTTTACCGATCAAGAGAAAGCATTTTTCGACAATATTCCATTGCAACGACAAAGTTTCATTCAATCATGTTGTCATCTAGCTAGTCAAGAATTCG
>NZ_GL586324.1 GCF_000184945.1 Segatella buccae ATCC 33574 | reverse complement strand
GATGAAATACCGTTTGAGATACCTGAAAGTTGGTGTTTTGTACGTTTGGGAGATATCTGTAACTATCTTCATCGAGGAAAAACACCTAAATATGGTAATCAGAAGATTTTACCTATTATAGCACAAAAATGCAATCATTGGAACCAACTGTATATTGATAGATGTCTTTTTTCTGATATAGATTATATTTTAAAATACAAGGAAGAACAATTCCTTCAAAAAGGTGATATAATAATCAATTCTACAGGTGGTGGAACAGTTGGTAGAACTGGTTATATAGATGATTCTGTGTTTGATAAGTTTGATAAGTTTGTAGCTGACTCTCATGTAACCGTTGTACGTTCTACTAAACTTGTCTCCCACAGATACATATACCTGTATTTACTTTCTCCATATATTCAAATAGGGATAGAAGAAAGATGTACAGGTAGTACTAATCAAATTGAACTTAGGACGACGACTATATCTGATTATCTTGTCCCTATTCCACCAGTAGAAGAACAAAAGAGACTCGTAAAAAAAGTAGAGTCAATGTTACCAATTGTTACTCGGTATCAGAAACTTCAGAGTAATTTAGAGCATCTGAACTCAACATTATTCCCTCTAATAAAGAAATCCATTCTCCAAGAGGCTATCCAAGGTAAACTTGTTCCACAAGACCCTAATGATGAGCCCGCATCTGTTCTTCTTCAACGCATTAAAGAAGAGAAGCAAAGACTTGTCAAGGAGGGGGAGTTGAAAAAGAAAGACGTTGTTGACTCTA
>NZ_GL586323.1 GCF_000184945.1 Segatella buccae ATCC 33574 | reverse complement strand
CTTAGCCCATGGCAAGAAGAAAGCCGTTGTTTTCGAGTTTATGGATCATGTTGGCGATGAGTGGATGTCAAAAGTTGAGGCGGTGGCTTGCGACATGAATTCAGACTTCGAAGAAGCTTTTAAAGGGCGCTACCCCAAGCTAGACATCGTCTATGATCGCTTCCACATTATCAAGAATTTCAACGATAAAGTGGTTTCAGAGATCCGAAAGATGAACAAAGACGGCTGGCTGAGGAAGGCTCTCCAGAAGCTGCTAAGTTGCTTAAGAATTCACGTTACATCTTGATGTCTAAAAGATCCACATTAGTCCAGAAGGACGAGGACGCCCGCAAAGACAAGCTAGTGTCTACTGCTGGTGAAATATTCAATACACCAGAAATAAAGGCTCATGGTGGTAATGAAGTCTGGTATGACGAGCTATTGGAAGAAAACAAGCTCTTCTTCACAATAGATCTCGTTAAAGACCTGCTAGACCAAGCATACAACTCACATGACGAAGTAGAAATGTGCGTCAGACTAGAAGAGATCATAGATATCTGTAAGGCAACTAAAAATAGTCACTTTATTTGGTTTGCGCGTCTCTTATACCGCCATTTGAGAGGGATCTACACGTTTGCCAAATACGGGATATCAACTGGCAAACTTGAGGGTATTAACAATAAGATCAAGACCGAGAGACGTAAAGGGTATGGGTATCCAGATGATGAATACTTCTTCCTGCGGTTAATGGAACTATCGCGGAAAGCTTCCTAAGTCTCTCAGTCATTTACACAAGTTTTTATACTGAACC
>NZ_GL586322.1 GCF_000184945.1 Segatella buccae ATCC 33574 | reverse complement strand
CTTCCGGTCTCTTCCCCCGCCTGTCTTTCCCTTCCGTTTTCTTTGTCCTGTTTTTTCTTTCCCTGTTTGCATTCCGCCTTTTTTCCCCTTACCTTTGCAGTGCGGGGGGAGGCGCGCGTGCGCCTTCCCCTTTTCCTTTTCCTTCCCTTTCCTCGCCCGTCGGGTCTTCCCTGCGGTTCGGGAGTGCCCTTGCGGGTCTTCCATCCGGCCCTTCCGGCTTTCCGGGTGCGGCCCTTTTGCGTCTCCGGCGGGCCCCTTTTGCGGTGCCTTCCCGTTTCCTCCCCCTCTCCGCCCGGCATGGCCCCTTGCGCCGTGTAATCCTTTTTCGCATTTTCCAATGTTTCGCGCTGTATGCGCCCTCCGCGCCCCGCTCCGGCCCCCGTCCCGTGCCGGCGGCCCGTCCCGTGTGGGGCCCATATGGCAAGGCGCCCCGTTTCCCTCCCGCCCTCCGTTTTGTCTGTTTTTGCGAAAACTTTCCCCTTCCGGCCCAAAAAAGTCCCCCGTTTTTTTGGCCGTCCGCCTTTTTTGTGCTACCTTTGCGTCCGCTTTCGCCCTCAAGCGGGCCGTGTGCCCGCGGGGGCGTCGTTCTTTGGAAGGATTTACATAAAAGACAGAGAAAAGGTAGTACAGGAATCGGGCATCCCCCTTCCGGCGCGGCCCATGCCGTGCGGTGCGGGGGTGTCCGTGTGAAAGGTGCGAACCGGAGATTCCGTTCCGGCCCCGTCGGGCCGGAACGCAGGGAAAAGGTGCATTTGCCACCGGGTGGCTGCAATGAAGGGCAGGCGTTCCGGATCAGGGACAACTTCGGCATGCGGGTGATTTGCAC
>NZ_GL586321.1 GCF_000184945.1 Segatella buccae ATCC 33574 | reverse complement strand
GAAAAGGTGATGGCCGGCCGGGAGGCGTCACGTAAGGAGATGTTCCTGCGCGGTGAGAAGGACTACCTCCGCCCGCTTCCACTGAAACGCTACGTCATGAAAGAGAAAAAGCTGATGACTGTCGGCAGGAACTCCTACGTATCGCTGTTCAAGCACCATTACAGTGTCCCGAAGGAACATGTGGGGAAACTCGTGACGATCCTCTACGATGCCGACACGGTGGAAATCTACTGTGGCATGAACCTTGTCGCCGCCCATGACCGCAGTGACGTCCCCTACGCTTATTCATGGAAAAAGGAGCACAACCTGCCGGGGCACTATGGCCCTTATGACAAGGATCTTGAGGAACTCTTCCGACGTGCCTCGGAAATGGACAATATCGTATTGAATTATCTCCGGGAAGTGGAGCGGCTCATGCAATATCCTCCAAAAGCGTTCAGATACTGCCGGGGCATACTGACGCCGGAGAAAAAATACGGCCGTGACCGTCTGGTCGCTGCCTGCGCCTGCGCGGAACAGAAGCTGCAATACGGGTATCAGGCCTTACGAGAGGTGCTTGAACCGGGAGAAGACGCGGATTTCCTTCCTGATGAGGACGGGAGGATACAGCCTGACATGACATCCCCGATACCACTGACCCACAAGAACATACGTGGACGTGACTATTACAGAAAAGACAAACAGTAACAATAAAGCTAAAATTATGGAAATAAATAATAAGACAGCTCCCGTAACGGGACAACAGGACCGGAACACCATATCACTGGATTTGATGGGCCGCATGAAATTACACGGTATGGCGGAGGCTTTCAGGGAAAGCCTTGCCGGCACCAC
>NZ_GL586320.1 GCF_000184945.1 Segatella buccae ATCC 33574 | reverse complement strand
CCGTCCGGTTTCGGGTGCGCCTCCTTCCCGGGCGCCGGTCCGCCCTTCCGCCCTGTACCCCCTCCTGTCTTTTCCCGCACTCCCAAGGAGGCGGGGCCCGCCGCCACGCTGACAATGTGGAGGCCGGCATTCCGCGCCTGCCTGGGACCGCGCCTTCCTGTCCCGGGGGATTAGCTCAGTTGGCTAGAGCGCTTGCATGGCATGCAAGAGGTCATCGGTTCGACCCCGATATTCTCCACCCCGCGGCGCCGCTTTCCGGACGCCGGGCCTCGCGCCCCGTTCCGGCCTGCCGGCATTCCGCGCCGATCTTTGACATATTGACACAAGCAAGACTGTAAAGTTGACAACCGAGAACCGTCCGCCCCCCTTGCGGGATGTTGCGGACGGGTCGCGAACGAACAGAACAGCTGAAAGTATGAGCTGCCACAGTCCCGGCCCAAGTGCGGGGACATGCGGCTACGGCAAGAAAGTAGTTAAGGGCGCAGGGCGGATGCCTTGGCTCACGGAGGCGACGAAGGACGTGACAAGCTGCGACAAGCCGCGGGTAGGTGCAAGTGACCGTTGATCCGCGGATTTCCGAATGGGACAACCCGCCCGTCTGAAGGACGGGCACTTCCGCCCGGTGCGGAAGGGCCAACCCGGGGAACTGAAACATCTTAGTACCCGGAGGAAAAGAAAATAATCCAATGATTCCCCCAGTAGCGGCGAGCGACCGGGGAGGAGCCCAAACCCGGCGTGTGGCGACGCACGCCGGGGGTTGTAGGACCGCGGTGTTGCACGGCAATGGCGAGGGGAAGCGGCTGGAAAGCCGCGCCGCAGGGGGTGATAGCCCCGTACCCGAAGCCCGCGCCGGCATAGCGGC
>NZ_GL586319.1 GCF_000184945.1 Segatella buccae ATCC 33574 | reverse complement strand
CTCAGAGGATGTCGATTTCGCTGTCATCAGTGAAAAAATGAGCGGCAACCAAGTCAAAACGCTCCTGTCGCATCTCATGAAAGAAGTAACAGCAGGCTTGAGGGAGGACAAAGAATTTCCTGATATATCCAAAGGCTCGAAATACAGGAAACAAGCATTCCTCTATGATGCCAAAATAGAACTGGACGCAAGTACAAATCCTATTCCTGCCCGTATAATTGTGGAGATTAGCGCATTTGCCAATCCGTTCCCAAATGAAAAACGGGTGATAGAACCCTTTGTAACTACATTTCTGAAGAGGCAGGGTATGGATGATTTTATCACCCAATACCATCTTGAGCCATTTGAATTGAACGTATTGTCGCTTAAACAAACATTGTGTGAGAAAACTGTTTCTCTCATCCGCTTTTCAATGAGCGATAGCCCATTGCCCGCTTTATCGTCCAAAATACGCCATTTCTATGATTTGGATGCGTTATTGTCGATTGGGCAACTTCGGGGCTATGTTTTTGACAAAGCGTTTGCAAGTGATGTGGAAAGCCTTATAAGACATGACCGACAGGCTTTTGACGAGCCGAAAGGATGGGGTGAGTTGGAAAGTTTAAGCGCGTATCCGTTGATGACAGACTTTGATGCCCTATGGACGTCTTTGTCTCCCATATACGAAAAGAACTTGTCTTTGATTGCTTATCGACCGATACCGTCTCCGGAAGTAATAAAGTCATCATTTGCTATAATACTGAAGTCCTTGGAGAAGGTACATATTGAAAAAATGAGCGCTCAATAACACATATGGAAAGGCCACTCTGCTTTGCCCCCTTTGGCCAAACAGGATTTGCTCACCTTGGCCATAATATGATTGACCCTTGTAAAGTCCT
>NZ_GL586318.1 GCF_000184945.1 Segatella buccae ATCC 33574 | reverse complement strand
ATGTTCCGGGCCTCCGGGTCCGGGTGTCCTTTCCCCTTTTTCCTGCTGACAGGTCCGTTTCGCCTTCTTGTACGCTCGTCTTTGTCTTTTCGGGAACACACCGAGAGAAAACTGGGAAGCTGGGGCAAGCCCGTCCGGCCGACTCCGTCCTATAGTCCTATAGCTCAGTCGGTCAGAGCGCCACACTGATAATGTGGAGGTCGGCAGTTCAAATCTGCCTGGGACTACCTTCTCCCGCAGGGGGGATTAGCTCAGCTGGCTAGAGCACCTGCTTTGCAAGCAGGGGGTCAACGGTTCGAATCCGTTATTCTCCACACCGCGGCATTCCGCGCCGATCTTTGACATATTGACACAAGCAAGACTGTAAAGTTGACAACCAAGAACCGTCCGCCCCCTTGCGGGATGTTGCGGACGGGTCGCGAACAAACAGAACAGCTGAAAGTATGAGCTGCCGCAGTCCCGGCCCAAGTGCGGGGACATGCGGCTACGGCAAGAAAGTAGTTAAGGGCGCAGGGCGGATGCCTTGGCTCACGGAGGCGACGAAGGACGTGACAAGCTGCGACAAGCCGCGGGTAGGTGCAAGTGACCGTTGATCCGCGGATTTCCGAATGGGACAACCCGCCCGTCTGAAGGACGGGCACTTCCGCCCGGTGCGGAAGGGCCAACCCGGGGAACTGAAACATCTTAGTACCCGGAGGAAAAGAAAATAATCCAATGATTCCCCCAGTAGCGGCGAGCGACCGGGGAGGAGCCCAAACCCGGCGTGTGGCGACGCACGCCGGGGGTTGTAGGACCGCGGTGTTGCACGGCAAGAGCGAGGGGAAGCGGCTGGAAAGCCGCGCCGCAGGGGGTGATAGCCCCGTACCCGAAGCTTGCGCCGGCATAGCGGT
>NZ_GL586317.1 GCF_000184945.1 Segatella buccae ATCC 33574 | reverse complement strand
AAGATGGAATAGCGGTCCCGATTGAATCGGATTACGACTTTCCAAGCACATGGGAAGTGGTTAGGCTTTCGCATATTTGCAGACTTATTGATGGCGAGAAGAAAGAAGGTCAATACATTTGTCTTGATGCTAAGTATTTGCGTGGTAAATCTACTGGTACTTATTTGGACAAAGGGAAGTTCGTAGCCAAGGGAAATAGCATCATTCTTGTAGACGGAGAGAACTCAGGTGAAGTTTTTACTGTTCCTCATGACGGCTACATGGGTAGCACTTTTAAGCAATTATGGGTAAGTTGTAGTATGCATCTACCTTATGTACTATACTTCATTCAGTTCTACAAAGATTTGCTACGTAACTCTAAGAAAGGTGCTGCTATTCCTCATTTGAATAAAGAAATCTTCTATTCTTTGATAATTGGCATTCCACCATTTCAAGAGCAGAAAAGAATTGCAAATGCTATAGAAGAATTATATGCCCGACTATAAGTGGGCATATAATTCTTCCAGTCGATCAATAATATAGCGCTGTTCTCTTAATGGGGGTAAGGGAATTAGTAAACTTTTGAGACTCTTAGAATTGAGAGTTTTCCCTTTAATAGCATCTTTAGAATTGCCCATATTTGATAAAAAGGGTAGTGTGTAGAAAAGATAATCCCTCAAAGCATACTTATCATCAATGAATGGGAAAATGGATATAATTGCCTCATTATGGTATGCGTCAATGTTGAGAATTGAAGTTCTACCGACTGTAAGTTTGAAACTCATCAACAAAGAACCAACAGGAGAAATCCCTCCCATTACGGATGATGCTGCGACAGAAATTTTTTCCTTTGTTTTATTTATATGCTCACAATTTGTCATGTCAGATATGGAAACCCATGGTATTGTAGCTTTTGTCCAATAGCTAACTTCTCCTCGTGCAGGGGTCTTCCCAATACTCATTCTAACAATTTGACCGAATCGAACCCATTGCCAACTACATGGCAAATCAAATAATATCTCATTGGAGATATCTATGGTATCTCTTCCTAT
>NZ_GL586316.1 GCF_000184945.1 Segatella buccae ATCC 33574 | reverse complement strand
ACGCCAGTTCGGGATAAGAAAAAGTCTTTAAAAAGTTGGTAATCTCGCTAACATTTCGTACCTTTATAGTTGAAAATCAATAAGTTAAGAAATAATTAAGCGATGATTACCACGGACAAAGTTACTGAAATTTTCTGTATAATCGACGAGTTTGACAAGAATTTGAGTGCCGAACTTGCGAAAAATCTGCGTCTGCCGTCCCGTAACAGTGACGGCAAACGCTACCGGAACCGCAAGGGCAGACTCTCAGAAAGTGAGATTATGACCATTCTGATATGCTATCATTTCGGCACATACCGCAATTTCAAGGAGTATTATTTGAATTGGGTCAAAGGGGTGATGTGTCAGGATTTTCCCGACGCGGTTTCCTATAACCGCTTCGTTGAACTCATGCCAAGAGTGTTCTGCAAGCTGATGCTGTTCATGAAGCTCTTTGCTTTCGGACATTGTTCGGGAATCACCTATGTTGACAGCACAATGATACCCGTATGTCACAATGTACGACGATATTACAATAAGGTCTTTGCCGGCCTTGCCAAGGACGGAAAGGGTACCATGGGCTGGTGTCATGGCTTCAAGCTGCACCTGCTGTGCAACGACCGTGGAGAAATCATCACATTCTGTCTTACAGGGGCGAACGTAGACGACAGGGATGAGAGAGTATGGAGTGTCCTCTCCAAGGAACTCTTCGGGAAGGTGTTTGCAGACAGGGGATACATCAAGAAAGAACTCTTTGAGAGACTCTTTGAACAGGGTATCCATCTGGTACATGGGCTGAAATCAAACATGAAGAACAAACTCATACCCATGTGGGACAAGATCCTCATGCGCAAGAGATATATTATTGAGTGTATCAACGACCTGCTGAAGATCAAGGCGAATCTCGTTCACTCCCGACACCGGTCGATACACAACTTCATCATGAATCTGTGCGCAGCACTTGCCGCTTATTGCTTCTTCGACAACAAGCCGGAGGCATTGCCGGTACATGTGGAGAAGTCCAAACAGTTAGAGGTATTTTAAGTAGCTTCTTAACCCGAACTGGCG
>NZ_GL586315.1 GCF_000184945.1 Segatella buccae ATCC 33574 | reverse complement strand
TTTAGCATTCAAACTATGTTATTAAAAATATAAAAATATATGTGGCCGGCCACCGCGGCCTTGTAGGTTCCGCCATCTGGAACAATCTCAAGGCGCGTGGCTATGACAATCTTGTGGGGCGCACGCACACCGAACTCGACCTCACCGACCAGCAGGCCGTAGACCGGTTCTTTGACGAGGAGCGGCCCGATGCCGTGGTGCTGGCCGCCGCTTTTGTGGGCGGCATTATGGCCAACTCGCTCTATCGGGCCGATTTCATCATGCAGAACATGAAGATGCAGTGCAACGTTATCAGCAGTGCCTATAGCCACGGGGTGAAAAAGCTGCTCTTCCTCGGTTCCACGTGCATCTATCCCAAGGATGCCCCGCAGCCCATGCGTGAGGATGCCCTGCTCACCTCGCCGCTGGAATACACCAACGAGGAGTATGCCATCGCCAAGATAGCCGGACTGAAGATGTGCGAGAGCTATAACCTGCAGTACGGCACGGATTACATTGCCGTGATGCCTACCAATCTCTACGGGCCCAACGACAACTTCCATCTTGAGAACTCCCACGTGATGCCGGCCATGATGCGCAAGGTGTATCTGTCCAAACTCATCCACGAAGGCGACTGGGAAGCCATCCGCAGGGATATGGACAAGCGTCCCGTCAATCCTACCGACAAGCTGCGCGCCTTGATTGGTGAGGGCAATGTGGACGGGAAAAACAGCGAGGAGCGCATTCGCCGTGCCTTGGCCTTCTACGGCATCGAAGACAACCGGGTGACGCTTTGGGGCACGGGCAGTCCGCTGCGCGAGTTTCTGTGGAGTGAAGACATGGCCGATGCCAGCGTGCATGTGTTGTTGAACGTGAGCTTCAGTGATATTATTGGTGTGGAGAAATATTCCAGTGTGTTCTATGGTGCCAAGACCGACGGTGCAGTGGACCGCAACAACTCGGAGGGGCGTGGTGGAGCCATCCCCTCATTAGGCGAGATACGCAACTGTCACATCAATGTGGGCACGGGCAAGGAGCTCACCATTCGCGAACTGGCCGACCTCATCGTGCGTGTGGTGGGCTTTGACGGTGAGGTGGTGTGGGATTCTTCCAAGCCCGACGGTACACCCCGCAAACTCATCGACGTGTCCAAACTGCACTCGCTGGGCTGGACACACAAGGTGGAAATAGAAGAAGGAGTGGAAAAACTCTACGCGTGGTACCGGCAAAGTCTTGCTGCCGACTGATCTCTTTTAACGCAACAACGCCTCCGGCATCCGGAGG
>NZ_GL586314.1 GCF_000184945.1 Segatella buccae ATCC 33574 | reverse complement strand
TTAAACCCAAATCGGTCATTAGGATTTCTCAGTGTTGTATGGCAGTGAGAAATCCTTCAACTTTTCCCATATTGAAAGAAACGACTTTCTCGTTTTCAACGACCTGGCCAGGTATAGGATGTGCTTGTCTTTCTTTTTCCCCAGATATGCGGGAGTGGAAATCAGTTCGTACCGGATTGTCTTGAGAAACTTCTTTTTGTCCGAGTTAATCAAGGCATGACGGAACAGGGACATGAAGTTGTATGCCATGACGATGAAATTGCCACAGGCCTCCGTTGCCCAGAAGTTGTGCGACACGAAGTCGTCTATCGAGAAATCGTACTTAAGCTCCTTGATCCTGTTCTCGGAGTCGGCCCTGCCCCGGTACGAGTCATATACAATCTTGGCAGGCAATGCAAGATTCGTGACGAAGCAGCTGTATCTGTATTTCCCGAAATCCTGCTCATCCTCAAAAAGCTCGAGCTGCCTGACCTGCTTGCCCGCTGCCTTAGGCCGCTTCTCAACCTCCTGCCTTACCATGACGATACGCCTCGGACTGTCCCAATGCTCCGCTTGGTAAGTGGTTTCCGCTATTTCCAAACCATCTGCCACCTCCACCCATGTCTTCTCATGCGTCAGGCTGTACTTGATGCGGTTGTTGAGCCGGCAGGCTATGATGTAGCTCAACTGCCTCTGTTCCAGATACCCGAGTATGTTCCCCGAAAAGAAACCGCTGTCCATGCGGATGAGTCCCACTCTCTTGTCTTGAAGCCGTGACAGCGTGTCTTCCAGAAAGGACAGGTAGTTGGTGCTGGCAGAGGTGTTGCCGGGGCGCAGCCAGTAGTTGGCTATCATCCGAACGTCCGACACGAAGGCCAGGAGCGGATGATGAGAGGGCCTGCCCGGACGCTTCGGGTTATACCCCTTGGCTGCTCCTTCCTGACTGCCCTCACGGACCATGACCGTGGAATCGAAGTCAAGCGTGTAGTTGTCAAACACCAACTCGGAAAAGAACCAACTGAACAACTCGCTGAACACACGCTGGTTGGTCGCCTGTGAGAACTTGTTGAGATAACGCTGGTATGCCCTGTGGTCAGCTCCGCGATTCCATCCCAAAAGATTGCAAAGGGCGGTGTCATATCGGACAATGTCAAGGTGTCCGAAGCGACTCGCACCGCACCAGACTCCTGCAAACAATCCAAGTATGATCTGTACGGGGTTGTACCCTCTGTTGGAGCCTTGGGATGGAATGCCGCTTTTCACGAGCTGCTCGTCAAAATGGCATCTGTCGAGCATCTTCAGAAACAGGGAAAGGCCTCCAAATGGCGTAATCTCCTTGTTCACAAACTTTATGTCATAGTCACGCATCATAGCTATAGCTCTTCTTTTGCGTGGTAAAGATAGTAAATTGTTGGCAATCAGATAAA
>NZ_GL586313.1 GCF_000184945.1 Segatella buccae ATCC 33574 | reverse complement strand
TCCCATCCGTCCCATCAATTTCCTCACTCGGCCCAAACGACCTTGCAAAAGAGCCACTCTTGAAAGGTCATTTGGGCCGAGTGAGAACCTCAAAGAGCCCTTTTTACAAGCCCATTCGGGCCGAATTGCAACCTATGGCAGGATGGAAGAGCCCCCTTTAGGGAGTTGGGGGTCTGTTGGTGGATTGGCAATCAAAAAAGGGAAACGCACACGCGCTTCCCTTGCTAATGCAAAGATACGACACAAACGGGCAAAATCCAAATTACAGATGAAAGAAGTTGACAGATAAGAAAGTCATTTCATAGTCTGACAAGCCATCAACCCACAGTCTGACAGACCTTCGAAGCCCCAAGAACAGTGACTACAACAAGCGCGAAGATACCAACGGGCAGTGACTGCATCACCATAAATAGGTATTTTGAAATTTAATCTCGCCGCCCTTGGCGCATGTCGGAAAAAGTGTGTACTTTTGCATCAACAAAACAAATCTATGGACAGATACATCATCCTATCGCCCCGGCACGGGGGCTCTTTTACCCAGCGGATGGCAGAGGTGACCGACATGCTCCACACTCACCTCACCGACGAGGCCTCGAATGGCCGCCGGCTGCACTACAGCAAGGTGTTTCTGAGCGACATCCGAAACCAATACCAGCAACTGATAGAGTCGGACTTATACCAGAACATGCTTTCGCAGGCCGCCAACACCATCGTGGAGCAGCCGCCCATCAGCGGTTGCAAGATAGCCCTGCTCGTGAAAACAGCCGAACAGGAACCGGCTTTCATCTTCCAGAGTCTGCGCCTCAAAGACGAAGAGGCCTTCGGCAACAGCAGTTATCTACAGACCATGCTGCTCTTCGAGAACTATCTCAAGGGCATCAAGGAACGGGGACTCAACATGGCCGAGCACCTTGTGCGCACATGGATCTACGTGGCCGACATCGACGTGAACTATGCCGGAGTGGTGAAAGCGCGCAACGACATCTTCGCCCGCTACGGTCTGACCGCCGACACCCACTTCATCGCCAGCACGGGCATAGGTGGATCGTCGCAGACACGACACGCCACCGTAGCCATCGACTTCCTCACCTACCCGGGCATCAAGGAGAGCGACAAAACCTATCTACGCGCGCTCGACCACCTCAACCCCACACATGAATACGGCGTGGCCTTTGAACGGGGCACACGACTCACCCTCGACAACCGGCAGACCTACTTCATCTCGGGCACGGCCTCCATCGACCGGCATGGCAATGTGCTCTACTTAGGCGACGTGGAACGACAGACCCACCGACTGCTCGACAACATCGATGCCCTGCTGAAAGACGGCGGAGCGGGACTCGACGACGTGAAATATTTCCTCATCTATCTGCGCGACCTTTCCGACCGTGCAGTTGTGGAAGATTACATGCGACGGCACTTCCCCTCCACCCCGTTCATCACGCTGCTCGCCCGGGTGTGCCGTCCCGAATGGCTCATCGAGATGGAGTGCATTGCCGAACGATAATCGCCTCTGCCCATCGGCCACAAAGCCAAGCGGCGGAATCTCCCTCGTGGAAGATTCCGCCGCTTGGCATCTTATACC
>NZ_GL586312.1 GCF_000184945.1 Segatella buccae ATCC 33574 | reverse complement strand
GGTGCACGCCAATACAACCCCGTCGTGCCTATATGGGACAGAGTGGATCCGCTCTGCGAGAAATACTATAACACCAGCCCGTATGTTTACTGCGGGAATAATCCGGTGAATGCAGTGGACAAAGAGGGGTGCTATATAATATATATTGCAGGTACAAATGATCATACCCCATATATATATCATAAAGGTTCATTTTATAGATATTATGAGGATGAAAAAAGATTTTTGCATACTGTCGGAAATCCAGTGCGAGTTTATGGTGAAATAATGCTACAGGTAATGAATAGTTTGAGGAAAATGGAAAATTCCACAAACAAAGATATCAGAAAAGTCTTTGAATCTCTTAACACATCGAAAAGCAAGCATTTTATATCTCCTCAAAAGGATACGGGGACTTACACCACAGGAGATAAGTATAAAACACTGACGGCAGTTAATTATATCAAGGATAGAGGAGGGAATGACTTCAAAAAAATAGGCCTAAGCTGGTATCAATTAATTGGCCATGAATTAAAGCATGCTTATGATTTCCAACATGGGTTAGAATCAAGGTCGCATCGAGAAGAGGTTTTTGAAGGTGTGTCCGGTAATATGCATGGGTTAGATGAAATCCCTACTACATATTTTGAGAATTTAATCAGGACAGAAGAAAAACAGTCTAAAAGACTTACGTATGATGGGATTAATGTCTATGCTCCTAAGGGTATTCCGACTGATATATTTGAAAATTGGAATCAAATAAAATACTGATTATGAAAAGATATATATGGCATTTTTTTTTCGCATTGTTGATATTGACATCGTGCGAACAGAAAACGGAAAAGCGAGTCTCTTTTACCGAGTTGTACCACTTTTATGATAGTTATACCGGCAAATACGAGGATCTCCATCATGTATATAGTGATGTATCTTTAGTGGCAAATAAGTTGCAAAGGTTTTTAGATTCAACGGGACTTCCCAGAATATATGTTGATACGTCAAGGACTGTTGGTTATACTCAATTTACAAAGGTTCTGTTGCTATATGGATATAATCTTAAGTTGTCAGCAGACAAAAAAACTTATCAACCTATAGGGGATAATTATTATGGCATCTGCTTTTCTCATGGGTTTGCTGTAGATACGCTAAATATGATAGTTGACAACGAACGGTTATTTACTCTGTATAAAAAGCAGGCGGCAGCGTGTGGATTTGAAAAGTTGGATTATGATAGTAATTTTTATTCACGAATAGTAAGTCATACAGATACAAATGATTATGGTGGCGGATACTCTGTAGGTTTTCTGAGAAGCGATAAAGAGTCCTTATTTCGAGATGGGGATAAAATAATAACAGTGAATGGGAAATATCGTATAACGTTAGTTTATGACCCTTAAAACCTGAATAAACATTCAAGATAGAAGTGCAATTTCTTAATGGGTGTTTGTAAGAGTTGACCTCCGTGTCGGATGCGGCCGTTCTTGGCGCGAAGCGACAAGGTTGGCCACATCCGACACGGAGGAATAAAAAACAACCGACAATGCAAAAAAGACAAAAGGGAGACCGCTGTCTCCCAAGGATTAATTACTTTTGTATTGCCTATGTACAAGCACTTAACCCGTGAGCAAAGGTACGCAATCTACCT
>NZ_GL586311.1:3193673-3266225 GCF_000184945.1 Segatella buccae ATCC 33574 | reverse complement strand
CTTTTTCGTGTGTGTGCCCCGGGCCGCCTTTCCGGTGAGGCCGGAACGGGCGAAGTGGGTGGGTGCGGGAGGTCATGTACACACCTGCTTTACCTGCATCATCTACCGCACCGAACTCACCTGCCAAACCTCCCTTTTCCTTCCTGACGTCACCAGCCCGCCTTCCTGTCATCCGCCGTCATTCTGGTTTTCAGGCTGTTGCAGGTGGAAATGACGGCATGACAGGAAAAACGGGAAAAAACTGATAATAATAGTTACGCAAGATTGATAGTATCATGCTTGAAGCTCATCAAGCATTCGTTTTTCGATGTTTGGAAAAGGGCAAAAAAAAATTGATTGTCTCACGACAACCAATCTTTTATTAACCTTAATAATCTAATACCATGAAAAACACGATGCAAATGTAGGCATATATTTTCATACTACCAAATGTATCGATTCTTTTTGATTATATTTTGTATATAATTTAACTTTCAACCCTGCTTTTAAGCTCCGTTAACACGAATGTCCTGTTTTCTTGTTCAAACGGGTGTGCAACTACTCCTCGTCAATGGATTTGATGACACGGCAGGGATTGCCCACTGCCAGTGTATTGTCGGGAATGTCGCGCGTGACCACCGAACCGGCTCCGATGGTGACATTGTTGCCAATCGTTACCCCCGTCAGTACCGTCACGTTGCCACCTATCCACACATTATTCCCTACGCTGATGGGGCGTGCATACTGCACGCTTGCATTACGTAGCCGGACATCGAGTGGATGTCCGGCCGTGTAGAACGAGCAGTGAGAGAGGCGATGAACACGTGATGGCCGAAGAGATGTGTAAGGAGATAGGTAGCGGAGAGCGACGAAAAGGTCTACTTATTGGCATCATTTCCCGTCAGGTTGGGATCATTGTTTAGTTCGTCTTGTGGGAAAGGCAGATACATTTTTCGTTCCGACCAGCCCAGTTTCTTGATCGGCTCAAGATACTGCGGGTCTTTCATGCCCCAGCGCATGAGGTCGAAGTATCGGTAGTATTCGCCCATAAGTTCCACACAACGTTCGTGCATGATGAGATTCATCACGTTGTCCATCTTGAAACCATTGATGATGGGAGCAGCGGCAAGAAGTTCGTCTACAGTGGGCAGTTTGCCGGGTGAGTGCTGATACCATAAATGCGCCTGCTCGGTAGGCACCACGTTGTTGGCACGGTTGCGCACCTGCTGAATCCAGTATTTGGCCCCCTCCCGGTCGCTGATGTCCGCACCGTCCTTGCCCGCAGCATGAAGGCATTCGGCATACATGAGCAGAATGTCGGCATAGCGCATGAGGGGATCGTTGTAATCGTCGTCGGCATCAGAGATGTTCACGTCCGGACAAGCTTTGCGTGTGCCATAGAGGTCTTTGTCTGAAGAGCACTTCTCGTTCATCATCTCGAAGGTAACGATTTTCCCCTTACTGTCGGTAAACGTAGCTCCTCCCGGACACCAGAGTGTCATGTATCGCCGCGGATCGCCCTCCTCAAACTCATCGTAGGCCATCTTAGTGGGTGCCAGATTCCACCAGCATCCACCCGTCCCGTCGGGCAGTCCGATGTTGATCCATCGCCACGAGTCGCTCAGGTCGCCTCCCATCCAGCTATTGCCGTTGTGCATCTGCACCTCGAAAATGCTCTCCTTGCCGTTTTCTTTCTTCGGGTCGTTGGTGAAGTTGTCGCGGAAATTGGCATTGAGTTCGTATTCCCCACTGTCGATGATGCGTTTGAGCACGGGTCGTGCCTTGTCATATTCCGCCTCCCGGCCTTTCTCAATGATGGGCCGCCAGAGGTAGGCCTTGGCCAGAAAGCCCAGTGCGGAGCCCTGTGTGGCACGGCCGATATTGTCGGCCTTACTATAGAACTTGCTGCGCACAGGTAACAGTTCGGCGGCTTTGGTGAAGTCGGCCACAATCTGTGCATAGACAGCTCCCTTCTCGGCATTGCCGGGATAGTAGTCGTCGCGGGTGGCGATGGCGTGATCGTAGAGGGGAATGGTCTCTCCGTAGATGGAGGCGAGATTGAGATAGAATAATCCACGCAGGAACAGTGCCTGTCCAAGCATCGTATTCAGTTCCTCGGCCGATACACTCTTGTCGTTAAATTGGTTGATTTTGTCAATGGCGAGATTAGCCGCCATGATGCCGTTGAACCAGTCTTGCCACGGGCCTTTGGCGGCCTCGTCGCTGGCAGGGGTGTTGTAGGTGTCTTGATACATGGCCGCCCACTTGTAGGTGCGGCGGAAATCGTCGCCCGGCGCGAGAAGGGTGAAGAGCGTGGTGAAACAGTATCCTCCCTGTTTGCGCCCGATAAGGGCCTGATAGGCCGGGATGAGGGCGTTTTCGAGTTCGCTTTTTTTCTTATAGTAGTTGTCGGTGGAAGCCTCAGCCGGATTGTTGATATCCATATCGGGCTTACAGCCTGTCATGGCCGTGCAGATGCAGACGGCAGCAATGATTTTGGTGATATGTTGTTTCATGTCGTTGTTTTGATTGATGGTTGATTCTTTTTCACGGGCTTAGAAAGTCAACTGGAGACCGATGTAGAACTCCTTGTTGTTGGGAAACGTGAGATCCCATGAAGTCAGTCCGTCCACACCGCGTGTGAGGTTGGTGCCCGAGGAGTCCTGGTCGCCCACTTCCGGGTCGTAACCGGTGTAGCCGGTGAAAGTAAAGAGATTCTTGGCACCCACATAGAAGCGCATGTTCTCCATATACACACGCCGGCACCAGTCTTTGGGCATGGTGTAGCCCAGCACGATGGTTTTCAGTCGCAGGTAGGAACCGTTTTCCACATAGCGGTCGCTCTGCCGCATGTTCTGGTTAGGATCGCCATAGGCGGCACGTGGCATGTCAGTCTCGGTGTTCTTGGGATAAACAGTGGTCTTGCCCGAAACAGGATTGACGAAGGTCAGTTCCTCGGCCCGGAAGCGATTGAGCGTGGAACTGAAGCAGGCGTAGTTGTGATACATCCCCTCACCATAGTAGCGGGTGTTGTTGTAGATGTCGTTGCCCTGCGAACCGTTCCAGACCATCGAGAAGTCGAAGGTGCCGATGGCGGCCCGGTATTGCGCCTCAACGCTGAAGCCATAGGAGAACGAAGGGATGGGATTTCCGATGAAAGTCTGGTCGTCGGCATTGATTACACCGTCACCATTGAGGTCGATAAACCTGATGTCGCCGGCCTTGGCGGCAGGCTGCAAGCGTTCGCCTTTGTCATTGACATAGGAGGCTGCTTCGGTATCGCTGCGGAACAGCCCCGCCGTCTTGTAGCCCCAAAACTGTCCGATGGAGTTTCCCACACGGGTACAAGTCACATTGTTGGCAGCAAAGATCTCGTTGTTAGCCCCCAAACCGAGCACTTTGTTGCTCACAGTGGAGAGATTGGCCGACACGCTGTAGTCGAAGTTGCCGCCGATGTGGTCGCGCCAAGTGGCTACCAGTTCGAACCCTTTGTTCTCGATGCTGCCCGCATTCATGGTGGGGAAAGCGTCGATATAGCCTGCGGCACGGGCAATGGGCACATTGACGAGCATGTCTTGTGTCTTGTTGCGATAGTAGTCGGCTGTCAGGGAGAGTCTGTTCTTGAGCATGGTGAGGTCGAAACCGATGTCGGTGGAGGTGGAAGCTTCCCACTTTACATCGGGATTGCTCGGTGTCATGGGCAGTGCGCCGGTGTGCTCCACATCGTTGAAGTAGTAGCGCACGGCATTAAATGACACGGTGGACTGATACTGATAAGGGCTGATGTTGGCATTGCCGAGCTTGCCCCAGCTTGCCCGCAGCTTCAGGTCGTCAAGCCAGGTGAGGCTCTTCATGAACTTTTCCTGGCTCACACGCCATGCAGCCGAGAATGAAGGGAAGTTTCCGTAACGGTTGGCCTTGGAAAAATTGGAGCTTCCGTCGCGTCGGAAGTTGGCCGTCAGCATGTATTTGCCGGCATAACTGTACATCGCACGTGCCAGATAGGAATACATCGAGTTGTGCAATTCCGAACTGCCCACTTCCTTAGAATCGGCCTTTTGTGTCGCGCCGAGTATGAGCACCTCTCTGCCGGGCATGGCCCGGGCACTGGCATTGAAGCCGTAGCCCTTGGTCTCTTCGGAGGTGATGCCCGCCATGAAGTTGAGCCGATGGTCGCCGAACGCCTTGTCATAGGTCAGCGTGTGCTCGTAAAGGAAGCGGTTGCTGCGGTTGTTGCCCATCGAGTAGGTGTCGGGCGTATTCTTCTGGTAGTCGCCTACGTAGTAGTCGGCCACATAGCTGCGGCTGTTGAAGCGGTAGAGGTCGGCTCCGAAGTTAAACTTATACACCAGTCCCTTGATGGGCTCAACCGTCAGCCAGGCATTGCCCGTCATGGTGTTAGTCTCATTGTGATGCCAAGTGTTGTCGGCCGTGGCACGCGGGTTTTCCATATCCGTGCCCAGCGAGGCACCGGCATAGCCCGTGGGAGCCTGTGGGTCGTAGATGGGGCAAGCCGTACTCCACTTGATGCTGATGAGTTTGAGCATATCAGTGTTGTGGTTCAAGTTGCGGCCGATGGTTACGGTTTCCCCGAAACCGAAGATACCTTTCTTGAAATCGGACACCACGTTCATGGTAAAGTTTTCCGAACCTTCTTTCACGTAGAGCGATTTGTCGTTGCCATAGATGCCCGTGACACGGAAGTTGGCGTTCTCTGAACCGCCGCTGACACTCACGTTGTGCTTCTGGTAGGAGCCCGTGCGGGTGATGGCCTTGAACATGTTGTAGCCCTCGCCGATGGCTTCCGGGTCGGAAAGTCCCTTCATGTAGTCGGTGCGTTGTGGATTGATGTTGTACATCTCCTCGTTGATGAGCTCAGCCAACTGCCGCCCGTTGAGCAAGTCTATTTCGTTGGTAAATGTCTTCCAGCCCAGATAGCCGTTATAGTCGACGGTGGTCTTGCCGGCCTTGCCGCGCTTGGTGGTAAGCACGATGACACCGTTGGCACCGCGTGCCCCATAGATGGCACAAGAGGCGGCATCCTTCAACACCTGTATGGAGGCGATGTCGTTCTCGTCGGGCACGGCTCCGCCAATCATTCCGTCGACCACATAGAGCGGGTCGGTGTTGTTGATGGATCCCACACCACGTATGTGGATGCGGCCGTTGGTCACCTGCACACCGGGCACCTGACTCTGCAAGCCGGCTGAAAGACCACCCGGGGTCTTGGTGATTTCCTTGGCATCGAGCACGGCAATAGCCGAACTGAGGTCGGCTTTCTTCTGGATGCCGTAACCGATGACGATAATGTCGTTGAGGGATTTGGCCGACTCGGAGAGCACCACCTTGACCGGTTTCGTGCCCTTTACGTCGACTTCACGGGTCACATAGCCCACGTAGGAGATGCTGAGTTTGGCATCCTGAGCAGCCGAGAGACTGAAATGGCCGTCAAGATCAGTGACTGTGCCTTCCTTTGAGCCATTCACACGCACGGTGGCTCCAATAATGGGGCCGCCCTTGTCGTCGATGACGGTTCCCGTCACCTTGTTTTGCGCCATCGCCACCGCGCACGAGAGTGTCATGGCAGCAGACAGCAAGAGTTTTCCAACTGATGTTTGCAAGTTTTTCATGTGAGAAATCAATTAAAAAGATTCTTTAACCATAAGTTTCTGTCGTTTTCTTTTGTCTGCAAATTTATGCCGACTGTGCGAAAAGATAGCTATAATTTCTATCACATTCTTTGCCAGCCGTAACATGTTTTCACCTATTTTGCGCAATGTAACCATGATGGAACATAGCGCAAAGAGCTGTTAAGGAAGATTCGGAAAGATTTGCCATGAAACCTTTGGGGCATATTTCCTTTTTTCATACCTTTGCCGTATCATCGTGTCCGACTATTCTTGAAGAAGAAATTTCATCGAATATAAAATTGTCAACGCAGTATGGAAGATATTACGAAAGAGGTTTTCAAGGCATTGTCAACCTTTGTCAACGAAGAGAAGCGTCTGCTTCTGCCCCGGTTTTTCAAGACCGGGAAAGGAGAATACGGCGAGGGAGATAAGTTTATAGGTGTGGTGGTGCCCGACATCAGAACCGTGGCCAAACGGTTTGCCGACCTCAGCATGGCCGACATCGACCGCCTGCTGGCCGGCGAATGGCACGAGATGAGGACCTGTGCGCTCTTTATCTTGGTGATGCAGGCCGAACGCTGCCAAAAGACATTGGCCCGCCGGCAGACTCCTCCTGCCGAAAAGAAGGCGGCGGAGCAGGAGTGGGGGAGGTTGGTAGACTTCTATCTGGCACATTCCGCGCGCATCAACAACTGGGATCTTGTCGACCTCTCGGCTCCGCAGGTGGTGGGCCGCTACCTGATAGGCCGTCCGCGCGATGTCCTCTATCGGTTGGCGGAGAGCGACTTGCTTTGGGACAACCGCATAGCCATCGTCTCTACCTACGCGCTCATCAAAGTCGGCGAACTCGATGACACCTATCGGTTGGCCTTACAGTTGCTCCACCATCCCCACGACCTGATGCACAAGGCGGTGGGGTGGATGCTTCGGGAAGCCGGCAAGCGCGACCGCCGGCGATTGTACGATTTTGTGGAAACCCACCGCAGCGAGATGCCGCGCACCATGCTGCGCTACGCTATCGAGCATTTCGACAAGGAGACACGAAAACACCTGATGCGCAAATAGTAAAACAGTTGATATTCGATGGGGAAGTGCCCCTGCTCCTTACCTACACCTATAAAAGCTGTCTTTGCAAGTTATCGGACAGTGGTGAATAATATTGACGAACACGCGTCTACCAAAATCCTCCAACCAGAGTGGAAGACCGGCTTTAAAACACCGAAGAAGTCTGCCGGTTTTCTCATTTCGGTTTTCCGGAATTGCAAAAGAGCCACAGTTGAATGCCGAAAGGGCCACGTTTGCGACACAACTGGGGCCCTTTTGTAATCCCGCCAGGGCTCTTTCAGAATCATTTTTGGCTCCCAATAGGTGTCAGTAAAATTCAAACGACTGACTGTCAGCGTTTTGAAGATGTCTCCAGAATCGCTTATTTACGTCGGGTGGGTTGTCGGTCGCAAATATCTCAAGCAGAGAGGCGCAAAACGACCAAATAGTTTGACAGTTATCCATCCGGATGTCTCTCTACCAAACATCGGCAGACCAGAAAGACCCGGGTGCCGAGAAGCAGGCTGGGGGAGCTCTCGCACCTCATGTCCAGAACTCGTAGCGGCCGGTGTCGGTCATGGTTCCGCCACAGCGCGGACAGGTGTGGCCGTCCCATTTGGCTATGCGGGCACTGCCGCACCCGAGGCAGAGGCGGCCCACTTCGCTGCTGAACGATGGTGCCGAGTCGCCTATCACGCCTCCCACCACGAGCGGTTGCAGCGTGTGGCAGTCGGGGCAAGCCATCGTTGCGATGTGCTGGCCCATGAATCCGCGGCCCTCATAGATGTCGGCCTCATAGCCGCAGGCGGTACACCGGTATATCTTTTTTCGCGCCATGTCGCTGTCTGTCAATAACAAAGAGGATAGGCCCGTAAGCCATATCCTCTTTGTTTTTGTTTACGGGAATGCCGTATAAGTGTCATTTGTCAGAATCAGTTGTACCAAATTTCCCCTCCCAAGACGATGTTGTCTTGGGTGTCGTCATCCAACGAGGAGCGTGAAAAGTCCACGTAGATGGTCAGCATGTCGGTTTCAGTTTTGTCGATGTTCATGATGGAAGTGAGATTTAGATATTGGATATTTGAGTGTTTATTAGCCTGTGTGAGACTGCTTTCTATTTGCAAAGGTAAAGAAAAAAATCTTAATGTGTCAAGTCCGGGAGTTTTAAAACATAAGATTTAACGTTTATTTTATGTCAAACAATCATCATTCGGTGGGAAACACGGTTTAAGATGCAAGATTTATGCATCGTCAACGATTTTTTGCCGTGAACGCTTGCGGGTTTGGTGGAAAAGCATTAACTTTGCATTTGCAACACCGAGTTTGCAAAACAATACTTTCGGTGGAGCGTGCGAACAACGAA
Source organism: Segatella buccae ATCC 33574 (assembly GCF_000184945.1). Lineage (GTDB taxonomy): Bacteria > Bacteroidota > Bacteroidia > Bacteroidales > Bacteroidaceae > Prevotella > Prevotella buccae. The sequence continues at coordinate 3,258,209 of NZ_GL586311.1, read as the reverse complement.
GAAACAAATCAAATCATGGATGCCAAGATAAAACATCATGGGGTCGTGGAGTCGGTGGAGCCGGGATGTGTGCATGTGCGCATACGCCAGTCGGACGGCTGTGCCGCCTGTCGGGTGGCATCCCACTGCCATTCCGCAGAGGCCCAAGACAAGATTATCGATGTGGGCGACAGCTCCGGCCGCTACCATGCGGACGATAGTGTGGTGGTCTTGGCCGACAGGAGTGTGGGCTTCACGGCGGGTCTCTATGCCTATGTGCTGCCGCTGGCACTGATGATGGCGGCCCTCGTGGCTGTGCGGCTGCTTACGGGCAGCGACGGTTGGGCGGCTCTCTCGGCACTGGGTGTGCTTGCTCCCTACTATCTGGCGGTCTGGCTGTTGCGCGGCAAGATAAGCCGGCACGTGACATTCCAACTGGAAAAATCTCCTCTCTGATACCATTCCGCGGCGTGTGAACCGGCACGGACAACGGACGCGGACAACACAACGGAAATCATCGGTCTATAACTAAAACAAATAAAAAAAGTATTATGAATTTTATGTTGATTGCGGTCTTGGTACTTGGAGCCATCGCGCTGGTTGCAGCGCTGGTGCTGTTTCTCGTATCCAAGAAGTTTGCCGTCGAAGAAGATCCCCGCTTGGGGCAGGTGCAGGAGGTGCTTCCCGGTGCCAACTGCGGCGGCTGCGGCTTTCCGGGCTGTTCGGGACTGGCCTCGGCACTCGTCAAGGGAGCCGACGGTGGGTCTATCGACGGCCTGTTCTGTCCCGTTGGCGGTGAGCAGGTGATGGGCCGCGTGGCCGACCTGCTGGGCATGGCTGTGGCTGCGAGCGAGCCCCGGGTGGCCGTAGTGAGATGCAACGGCTCTTGTGAGCATCGGCCGCGCATCGCCGAGTATGACGGTCTGCGCACCTGTGCCGCCATGCACTCGGCCGGTGCTGGCGAAACGGGGTGCGGCTATGGCTGTCTGGGCTGTGGCGACTGTGTGGCGGCCTGCAACTTCGATGCTATCCACATGAATCCCGAGACGGGACTTCCCGAAGTGGACGAAGACAAATGTACGGCCTGCGGAGCCTGTGCGAAAGCCTGTCCGCGTCACATCATCGAACTGCGCAAGAAGGGGCCGAAAGGCCGGCGCGTGTATGTGCTGTGTGTGAACAAGGACAAGGGAGCGGTGGCCAAAAAAGCCTGTGAGGTGGCTTGCATCGGGTGCGGAAAGTGCGAAAAGGAGTGCAAGTTTGATGCCATCACCATCACCGACAACCTGAGTTACATCGACTTCAACAAGTGCCGGCTGTGTACCAAGTGTGTGGACGTGTGTCCCACGGGGGCCATCATCAAGGTCAACTTCCCCGTGCGCAAGCCCCGGCCGGCCGAAGAAAGCGCACCGAAACAAGAGACCGTGGCCGCAGTCAATGTCAAAGAAACCGTCAAGGAGGAACCTCAAGCATGAAATTACATACATTCAGAATAGGCGGTGTGCATCCCGCCGAGAACAAACTCACGGCCGACATGCCCACCCGGGTGGCCCCCCTGCCCACACGGGCCATCTTCCCGTTGGGCCAGCACATCGGCGCTCCGGCCAAGGCTGTGGTGGGCCGGGGCGACAAAGTGAAGGTGGGCACACTCATAGCCGAGGCTTCGGGCTTCGTCAGCGCCCCCGTCTACAGTTCGGTGTCGGGCACGGTGTTCAAACTCGACACGAGCATCGATGCCACCGGCTACCGTCAGCCTGTCATCATTATCAATGTGGAGGGCGACGAGTGGGAGGAAAGCATCGACCGCTCCGAGACGCTCGAGACGCTCGATATGCACCCCGAGCTCACACCCGAGGAGATTGTCAACCGCGTGAAAGTGGCCGGTGTGACGGGTATGGGTGGCGCAGGCTTCCCCACGTTTATCAAACTCTGTCCGCCGCCCACGGCCAAAGCCGAATGCGTGATACTCAACGGCGTGGAGTGCGAACCCTACATCACCTCCGACTACCGGCTCATGATGGAGCACGCCCGTGAGATTCTCGTGGGTCTCGACCTGCTCATGAAAGCCGCCAAAGTGGAGCGCGGCTACATCGGCATCGAGGAAAACAAGCCCGAGGCCATCCGCCTGCTCACCGAACTCACGGCCGGTGATCCGCGCGTGGAGATCGTGCCGCTGGCACAGAAATATCCGCAGGGCGGCGAGAAGCAGCTTGTGGATGCCGTCATCCGCCGTCAGGTGCCGGCCCCACCCGCCATTCCCGTCAATGTGGGGGCCATCGTGCAGAATGTGGGGACGGCTTTTGCCGTGTATCAGGCGGTGATGAAACGCAAACCGCTTTTCGAGCGTTACACCACCGTGACCGGCAAACAGATGAAACAGCCCGGCAACTTTCTGGTGCGCATGGGCACCACCTTCGGCCAACTCATCGACCTTTGCGGCGGACTGCCCGAGGGCGACAACAAAGTGCTTGCGGGTGGCCCCATGATGGGAAAGGCCGTGATGAGCCTTGACGTGCCGGTGTGCAAGGGCACCAACTCCATCACCGTGCTCACCGAGAGCGACGCCCGGCGCAAGCCCGTGCAGCCTTGCATACGCTGTGCCAAGTGCGTGCAGGTGTGCCCCATGGGCCTCGAACCCTATCTGTTGGCCACTCTGTCGTCGCTCAAGGAGCACGAACGGCTGGAGGCGGAAGACGTGGTGTCGTGCATCGCCTGCGGCAGTTGCCAGTTCACGTGTCCTGCCCACCGCCCGTTGCTCGACAACATCTTGCAGGGCAAGGGGGCTGTGATGGGTATCATCAAGACACGCGCGGCCAAGGCCCGTGCCGAGGCCGAAGCAGCCAAAGCCAAGGTTGCCGGTGCCTGACGGCCGGCATCATTCTATCATCGGAAAAATCGAACATCATACAATGGGAAAACTAATCGTATCTTTAAGTCCGCATGCCCACGGGACCGACAGTGTGGAGAAAAACATGTTTGGCGTAGTCATCGCCCTCATGCCTGCCATCCTCGTCTCGCTTGTCTACTTCGGACTCGGCTCCGCAGTCGTGCTGCTCACCAGTGTTGCCGCCTGCATGTTCTTTGAGTGGGCCATCACCAAATATATTCTGCGTCGGGAGCCGACCCTCACCGACGGTTCGGCCATCGTCACCGGTCTGCTTTTGGGCATGAATCTGCCCGGCAATCTGCCCTTGTGGATCATCATGCTCGGTGCGCTTTTCGCCATCGGGGTGGGCAAGATGACCTTCGGCGGACTGGGTTGCAATCCCTTCAACCCCGCTCTGGTGGGGCGCTGCATCCTGCTGGTGAGCTTCCCGGCACAGATGACTTCATGGCCCGTGGCCGGGCAGTGGAGCAGTTATCTCGACGCGCAGACCGGAGCCACGCCGCTGGCCATCATGAAAGAGGCCATCAAGACGGGCGACGCATCGGTGCTCGACCGCCTGCCATCGGCCACGCAGATGCTGCTCGGCACCAACCCCACGTTGGGTTTGGGCACTGTGGGCGAAATCTGTGCACTGGCCTTGCTGCTCGGCTTGGCCTACATGCTCTGGAAGCGGATCATCACTTGGCACATCCCCCTGTCCATCATCGGCACGGTGTTTGTCTTCTGCGGCCTGCTGCATCTGGCCAATCCTGTCTATGCCGACCCCTTCTCGGAGGTGATGAGCGGCGGCTTGATGCTGGGAGCCATCTTCATGGCCACCGACTATGTGACCTCACCCATGACAGCCCGTGGACAACTCATCTATGGTGTGGCCATCGGTCTCATCACCGTGGTCATCCGCAACTGGGGAAGCTACCCCGAGGGCATGTCGTTTGCCATTCTCATTATGAACGCCTTCACGCCGCTCATCAACACCTATGTCAAGCCCAAACGCTTCGGCGAGGTGCCGGCGAAGAACTGACCGCGGCGGAAAACGTGTAACTACAAAACTTCAATCAGCAAAATGGAAAAATTGAAATCAACATTGCCCAATATGGTTATCGTGCTGGTGGGTGTGGCCTTGGTCATGGGAGCCGTGCTGGCCTACGTGAACCACATCACCGAAGGCCCCATAGCAACCAAGGCGGAGAAGACGCTGGCTGCGGGCATCAAGAGCGTGATGGGCAGCGACAACCTCCAAGTGGCTGCACCTGAAGAGGCCGTGGAGACGGTCGACGGCAAGCAACTGGCCTTCGTCATCCATCGGTGCAGCGACCGGGCCGGCCGTTCGCTCGGGGCCGCCGTGGAGAGCACCACGGGCGGTTTTGGCGGCGACCTGAAGGTGCTGGTGGGCTTCGGCCCCAAAGGCGACATCCTCGGCTACACCATTCTTCAGGCTTCCGAAACCCCGGGACTGGGGGCCAAGGCCGACAAGTGGTTCCAGAAAGACGGCAAGGGCAGCATCATCGGCAAGTCGCCTGCCACGGGCGACCTGCATGTGAGCAAGGACGACAAGGGGGGCAATGCCGTGGATGCCATCACGGCCAGCACCATCACGAGCCGCGCCTTCCTCAAGGCGGTCAATCAGGCCTACGCCGTCTATGCCAAGAGACGCATCGACGGCAACAGCGGCGCTTCCAAAGTAAAGAAAGGATAAACAACGAACAGTTATGAGCAATTTCAAGATATTCCTCAATGGTCTTATCAAGGAGAATCCCACCTTTGTGCTCCTCCTTGGCATGTGTCCCACACTGGCCACCACCACCAGTGCCATCAACGGTCTGTCGATGGGACTGGCCACGATGGCCGTGCTTGTGTGTACCAACTTTGTCATCTCGTGCATCAAGCGTGTCACGCCCGACATGGTGCGCATTCCGGTTTTCATCGTGGTGATAGCCGCCTTCGTCACCATGCTTCAGATGTTCATGAGTGCCTACGCCCCCGACAGCATCAACAAGTCGCTGGGCATCTTCATCCCGTTGATCGTGGTCAACTGCATCATCTTGGGGCGTGCCGAGAGCTTTGCGGCCAAGAACACACCCGTGGCCAGTCTGTTCGACGGACTGGGCATCGGCCTCGGTTTCACCTGTGCCCTCACCCTGTTGGGCATGGTGCGCGAGCTGCTGGGGGCAGGCAGCATTTTCGGCATTGGTCTGTTGCCTGAGTCCACCAACATCCTGCTCTTTGTCCTGCCCCCGGGTGCTTTTGTCACCTTGGGCTATCTCATCGCCATATTTAATAAGGTGGCCAAGAAGTAAAGGCGGGCAGTCCGGCCCCGTTTCGCAGGGGCCGAATCCCTCATTCTTATCATTCAGAATCTCACAACATGGAATACTTATTGATATTTATTTCGGCCATTTTCGTCAACAACATCATTCTGAGCCAGTTTCTCGGAATCTGTCCGTTCCTCGGTGTCTCCAAAAAAGTGGACACCGCGATGGGCATGGGTGCTGCTGTGGCCTTCGTGCTGACACTGGCCACCATCGTGACATGGCTCGTGCAGACCTACGTGCTCAACCCCTTCGGCCTCGCGTACCTCCAGACGCTGGCCTTTATCCTCGTGATAGCCGCACTGGTGCAGATGGTGGAAATCATCTTGAAGAAGGTGAGCCCCGGCCTCTATCAGGCTTTGGGCATCTTCCTGCCGCTCATCACGACCAACTGCGCTGTGCTCGGTGTGGCCATCCTCGTGATTCAGAAAGACTTCAACCTGCTGCAAAGCGTGGTCTACGCCTTTTCCACGGCACTCGGTTTCGCGTTGGCCCTGATTGTCTTTGCCGGTCTGCGCGAACAGCAATCGCTGGTGAAGATACCCCGCGGTATGCAGGGCATGGCCATCGTGCTCGTCACAGCAGGCCTGCTCTCACTGGCCTTTATGGGCTTTTCGGGAGTCGACGGCGGACTGAAAACACTCTTTGGGCTTGACTGACGGAAGCCCTCTCCGGCCTATATGCGAACCTTTGGAAATTGCGAAGAGGCCTAAGCCTTTTTGGCACAGAGGCCGGGGGGCTTTTAAGCGTCTCCACAGGAGAAGGGGGCATAAGAGGCAAGGAAGGGCTTAGCCGATGTGCGGTAGAGAGACATTCCGGATGGAACGGATTGTTAAGCTATTTGTTCGTTTTCGGCCTCTGTGCTTGCGATATTTGCAACCGACAACCACTCGGCTGCAAATGAGCAAATTTTGGCGATGTTTCCAAAACACTGACAGTCAGCCATTTGAATTTTACAGACACGAATTTGATGCCGGAAACAGGCCTGAAAGGGCCCAAACGGTCTTGAAAAAGGGCCACAGTTGTGTCGCAACTGTGGCCCTTTTAGCTTTCAACTGTGGCTCTTTCGCAGACTCGAAGAGACTGAACGAGAAAATCGCAAGGCTTTTCCAGCGGTTTAAAGTCGGTTTTCCGTTCCGGTTGGAGATTTTTGGCGGACGCACTTTTGTCCATATTATTCACCGTCATCCGCGTTTTTCGGAGCCGCCTTTCACCGATCGTTGTCGGTGCGTGCCCAAGGTCCGTATTCGCCTCCCCGTCAGTTATCCACCGTTCCGCTTTTAAGGGCACAAAAAAGGAGCACACCGGTGCTCCTTTTGCTATTGTGAAAATACGGAATAACCGGGTGAACCTTATAACCAAATGGCTCCCGACTCGGTGTCGCCGGCGGTGTAATACACCTTGTGGTAATCCATCAGTGCCTCTTTCCAAGAGATGCCAAAGGCTTTCATGATGGCCTGCAAGAACTTGTTGCTACCTTCGCTCAAACTGTTTTCGGGTATCTTGTCGAAGTCCATGTTCTCATCCAGTTCGGCGATCTCGTCGGCCCGGCTGGCATAGACCACAACTGGAACGTTGATGTTGATGTCCCAAGTGCCACGCTGAATTTGCAGGGCCGAAGGTTTGTAGAACGGACTGAACGTGCCGCTCTTGGCGTCTTTCTTCCCTTGATAGCCATGATACAGACGTATTTTCAAGTCCATCGTCACCCGGTCTTTCAAGAATCTGATGGCACCTTTCAGGCCGATGGGGTTGGTCTTTCCGGTGAGTTGGGCCTTGCCACTGTGGAAGGTTTCGTTCCAAGGCGTGGTGTCCACATATTTATATTCTATGTAGTTGGTGGTCTCCGTGTCGGCCTCGGGCTGTTCGGTGAGCAACGACTTGATGTTGGTCACGGTGAAGAAGTGCTGGTGTATGGCATCCTGTCCGTTCTCAACAAACTGATTATTCATCAGTTCACCCTTGTTGTTGTAGTATTTGATGAACATCAGATAGATGGGAGCGGGGTTGGGGTCGCCCGGCTTGCCATAGTCTTCGGCCTTGATGACATAGAACTTGTCGCGACTGCCTTCGGCAAGCGTCCAACCTTTTCCGGGCTTCACCTCGTAGGTGATTTCCTGAATGCGCTTCAGATATTTGGCCTTACTCTCCGGATTCTGGTGAGGGCCTCCATTGGTCTCGATTTTGTTCCATGAGCCGTGCATGTGGCATTCTACGAGTTCGATGGTCACTTTGGCCGGGTCTTCATGCAGTTTTTTGTCGTTCTCGTTTACAGGCGTGTCCGGATCGTTGCTGCAAGCACTGAACGACACGGCAAACAACGCTGCGCAGAGCAGCGTCAAGGCTGATTTCAATACGTTTCTTTTCATTTTCATATTGGTTTAAATGGGTTATTGTGTGTATAGGAGTTAAAGGGAGTTAAGGAGTTAAAGGGAGTTAAGACAGCACCTTTTTTCCTTTGTGTTAGGAGTTAAAGGGAGTTGAGACAGCACCTTTTCCTTTATATTAGGAGTTAAAGAAATGACAACAATAGTCTGAATGACAGAGAATTGAGTAGGAGCCTTATAAGAGGAAAGACTATTGTCTTAACTCCCTTTCACTCCTTAACTCCCTTTAACTCCTAAAACAAAGCCCTCCTAAAACCTTCAGAAATACCATCCTACCGTGCAACGCACATCGCGCCCCATGTCGTGGGCATAGTAGCGGGAACGGTTGGTGTATTCTTTATACTCCTTGTTGAAGAGGTTGTCGGCGGCAAGCAGGAGACGGAGACGGCTGCCTTTCGCGACATTCCATTCGGCTCCGAGCTCGAAACCGAAAAGGCTGTAGGAGGGAGGCGTGAAGGGGATGAGGTCGCTGGCAGGATTGAAATGCCGCTGTTTGGCCACAAACCGGTGCTTCAGCTGCGCCCAGAGGCTGATGCCGCCCAGCCTGATGCCCTCCCAAGTGAGGTCGTGGTCGATGCGTGCCGAGGGGATGTAGGGCAGATAGGCGTCGGTCTTCCGTTCGTTGGCCCAGATGAAGGCCGACAGCAGGTGATATTCGAGATGCTCCACGGGCTTCACCCTCACGTCGAGATCCACACCGCGGAAGAAGGCATCGGTCTGCTTGTACTTGAAAAGCGGATACGAACCCGAGATGACGGTGATGTACTGGTGGGTGGGCTCGTCGTAGATGTAGCCATTGATCCATTGCAGGTAGGCATCAAGACGCACACTGACGAGGCGGCCCTTGTAGTTGGCCGAAGTGATCCACTTCGTGCTCTGCTCCGAGTGCATGGCCGAGTCGCCCATGACAAACATGCCCGAGCCGAGTTCGTTGCCGTTGCTGTAGAGCTCGTAGACATGGGGGGCGCGCCACGCCAGTCCGAGATTGGAGGTGAACTTCCACCGCTCCGAAGGCTGGTAGTTGGCCCCCAGGTCGTAGGAGAGGTTACTGAAGGTGTGATGCCCTCCGTAGCGGCGGCCCGTGTAGTCGTAACCGGCGGCCCGCGTCTCCTGATTGTCAAAGCGTATGCCGGCCTCGGCATTCCATGCCCCGAGGCGGTATTTCTGTATGGCGTAGGCCCCCAAGTCATATTCGGTGTAGTTGGGGATGAGCGGCACGACACCCGTACCCTCCTGATTCTTGTTGCGTATGTGCAGATAGGAGCCGCCCGCCTCGGTGTCCCACCGGCCGTAGGAGAGGTTCCACTTCAACAGGTTTTGAAACGAGGTGAGGTGCATACTCACGGCCGGAATGTCTGAGTGGTTCATACGCCTGATGCGGTTTTCCTTTCTGTCGTCGCTCTGGAAAGCCGTCTGCCAGAAGAAGTTGCCGTATCGGCCGGCATCGAGGTAGACCTTGCCGATGGCCGTGTGGTGGACGACTCGATGGAACGGGTAGCCTATGCTGCGCGTGAAGGGATCTATCACGATGGGCCTTCCGAGGGCGATGCGCTCCTTCAACAGGTCTTCGCTGCCCAACTGGGCGCTGAGCATGACACCCGTCTTCATGTTGTACATGCTGTAATAGCCCTCCACACGCAGGTTGTCGAACTTATAGCCGAACGTGGCCGCAAGGTCGTGCTCGCGGAAACCCGTGTTGTTGAGCAGGTAGTGGGCCGTCTTCCGGTCGCCGGAGTTGGCGTAGGTGCCTTGCAGCCGCCATGCCAACCGGCGGTCGAAAGGCATTGTGCCCTCAGCCTGCGCCACCACCGAATAGCGTTGTCCGTTGCTTCCGTAGAGGGTGTTGACGTGGCCTTCGGCCTTTGCCTGCCGGTAGGGGAGGGCCTTCTGTTCCATCACGATGATGCCACCCAAGGCCTCCGAACCGTATCTCACCGACTCGGCACCCTTCACCACCTCTATCGAACCGCTGCTGTTCTGGTCGATTTCGGGTGCGTGGTCGAGTCCCCATTGCTGTCCGGTCTGTCTCGCACCGTTGTTGACAATGAGGATGCGGTTGCCGTACATGCCGTTGATGACGGGTTTGGCCACCGATGTCCCGGTCTGTATGGAACTCACGCCGCTCACGTGCTCAAGAATGGAAGCCAGAGATTTGCCCATCGACCGGTCAATGATGGTTTCGGATATCCGGTTGCTCACGCTGTTGACGCTTGTCTCCCGGCGCTCGCCCGTCACCACGACTTCGCCGATGTTCTGTTCCTTGTCGAGCAGGAGTTTGCCCTTCTGTTTCTTTTTTGCGGCCCGCGCACTGTCGGCCGGTGCCGTCAACGCCTTGTCTGTGTGGTCTTTCACCGCCGTCTGCGCGGCCTTGGAAGGCACAGCAAGGGCAGACAACAGCAGACAGAAAGCCACATATACACAAGACATATATGTACTTCGTTTCATCTTGAAAATATGAATGCTGATATGGACTTCTGCACCTCCACAGCCGCCTGCACGCGGCAGGTGTGGACTCAAAGCACACCAATGCCGGCAAGAGGGCCACAAAAGAGGCTCTTGGAAGTCGGAAATAATCGGGAAAAAGTCAAATCTATGGAAAGATTCTCTATGCCACAGCAGGCGGAGAGTGACTGTTTACGGCATCAATATGGCGGTAGACAGTCTGCGAAATGAAAGTATATGGCGTGACGATGGTGAAACAGAGCAATGGATGAAAGTCGGCCATTGTCACCACGCCTGCCTTATGCAACGTGAAATCACAAATAAAACATGCCCCTTGCACGGTCTGCCCGTACCCATCGGTGGAAGCCGATGCCACGGCATTGTCCGGCACATGATGGAAGTGAGAATCTTTAATCACAAGCACAGACATGAATGTCACCAATAACATCCATGCCACGACCATTCTTTTATGCTTGTTTATGTTCATCTTCCGATAGCGTGTAAGGTTCCGCTTTCTCCGCATTGATTCATGCCGGAGGGCGAAATCACCGTATATTCATGCTACAAATGTATAATATTTATTTGACAATCATACATTTTCTCCGTTTATATTAGACTATTTTAACCATTCTTCCGACCTTCTTGGCGGCTGCCGTAAACGGGCACACCCGGCTTGTCCATACAGTCTCTCCGAACTTGCCGCCGCTCAAAACTCGAAACCTATGTTGATGTAGAAGTTGGGGCGATCGGCCTTGGAGGAATAACCCAGAGCGGCACCTACGGGACCGAACATCGTGCGGTAGTAGTAGCCGAGCTGATAGCCCATCATGGGGCCGTGGTCGAGCAGGTTGCGCAGGCGGTCGCCATGCTGCGCCGCAACGATTTTGAACAGCACGAAGTTGTTGGTTGTGAGCTGTGCCTGCACCTTGAGCCGGCAGGCAACAAACTGGTTGTCGGTGGCTTCGATGCGGCCGAGACCGGCAAAGGGCATCTGTTGTTCGAGATAGTGGCCGAACCACAGGCCTCCAATCATGTTGCGCCGCACATCGGGTATCTCGCTGCCGAAGAGCAGCCGGCCGTAGAGCATGGGCTGCAGGGTGAGCTGCTTGGTGATAGGGAAGCTCATGCGCCACAGTGCACTCAGTTCGCTGAAGCCCGCATGGCCGTTGTAGTGGGCGAGGTTGTCGGTGACGTATGCATATTCGGCTACAAACCGGGCACCGCGGGTGGGGAAGAGGCCGTTGTTCTCGGAGTCGTAATGCACGTTGGCATGGTAACTGAAGTAGTGGTCATCGGTGAGCGTGATGTCTCCGGGACTCATCTTGCGCGAAATGAGCAGCTGGGTGTAGTTGTAGTAGTCCCAGCGCACGGAGAGGTCGGCCACAAGATTGCGGATGTTGATGCCCGCGAGCGTCAGGTTGGCCCGGTGGTGGTTGTACACCACCTTGTAGTCGTTGTGCCCCACGTTGCAGATGTCGATGTCGTTGTGGCGGAAGGTGTAGCCCAGTTCCACTTTGGCCGACTTGTGCGGCATCCATGATGCCAGTGCGCCGGCCATCACGCGGCGGCCGAGGCGCAATGTGGCCGAAAAGTCCACGGGCAGGCGTGCCGACCGGTAGACACCGTTGAGTTGGAGGGCTACCATTTCCTCGGTGTCGAAGCGCACCCCTACGCTGCCCACCACCCGGTCGTGTGGCGGACGGGTGGCAGCCTCCTTCACGGCAAAGTCAACGGGCACCGTGGCCTCGGGCTTCGGACTCAGCCGTGCGGGCCGGTAGTCTTCCCCGATTCCGAGTTTCCGCTTCAGCGCAATAATCTCGTCCCAATGCTTCATGGCCTCCTCCTCGCCCCGGCGGATGAGGCTGTCGATGGCGGCCGGGGCGAAACCGGCGACACTGTAGCCCTCGGTGTTCACCCTGATGGCTATGTCGGTGATGGCAAGGTTGGCGGCATACTTGTTCTTGCAGTTGACATCGATGATTTGTCCCAATATCCCCGCCCCTGAAACGAGGTCGTCGGCGGTCTTCGGCGGGCTCTGCACGGTGACACCGATGATGTAGTCGGCCCCCATCGAACGGGCCACATCGGCGGGATAGTTGTTGCGCAGACCGCCGTCCACAAGCACCATGTCGCCTTTTCTGACCGGGGTGAAGGCACCCGGAATGGCCATACTTGCCCGCATGGCCTCGGCCAGCACACCGCTGTGGAAGTCATATTCGGTGTTGTCGACGATGTTGGTGGCCACGCAGGCAAAGGGGATGGGCAGGCGGTTGAAGTCGAGCGAGTCGGTGTAGCCCGTGGTCAGGCGGTTGAAGAGTTTGGCCAGATTGGTGCCGCGGATGATACCGCCGCGCTCCGAGAGATTCTTTTGTCCGGCTGTGTAGCTACGAGTGAGCAGGTAGGTGTTCTGCCGTTCGCGGTGGAAGAGATTTTGCGAGTAGTAGTGTTCCTTGTCAGTGAGGAGAAACATCCAGTCTTGCTTTCTCACGATAGAGTCCATTACGGCCGCATTCCAGCCGATGCTGTAGAGCCCCCCGATGATGCTGCCCATCGAAGTGCCTGCAATGAGGTCTATGGGGATGCCCGCCCGCTCCAACACCTTGAGCACACCGATGTGGGCCATGCCCTTGGCTCCGCCGCCGGCCAGCACGATGCCCACCCGCTTGCGCACGGCCGGAAGGCTGTCGGCCACTTCCGCCGAGTCGCCCACGGCCAACGTGTCTTGTCCGGCCACTTGTGCCCGGGTGCCCATCGTGACCGAAAGCAGCAGAAAGACTGTCATCGCGAAAAACTTCACGCATCCCATATTCCTTTTCATGGCCATAATCATCTGTTTCACTTTGCAAATATTGGAAAAATAATCGAGAAACGGGCATCACGCAGCGGAAAAGTGATGAGGAGGGTGGGGAGAACGGGTGGAAGGCACGAAAAAGGCCCGTGACACGCCTTCCATGTCACGGGCCGGAAAAGTTACCTCTTTACCAACTTTCTACCTTTTATGATATAGATGCCCTTGGGCAACCGCCTGAAGTCGCCCACTGTGCCTACCTGTCGGCCGGTGGTGTCGAATATGGGGGTGTCCGCAGCCGGCTGCTCACCGGCCTTCACATCGGCCACGTCCGTAGGGTCGTTGTCATAGTGGTTTATGGACAGTGTGGAAAGTCCGACACCGGCCGAAGGGTTGCGGAGGAAGTAGGCCCGGAAAGCATTGATGGGGCCGGCTGTCCGGACAAAGGCGTTGCCCTCGGAGTTGAGCCGGTAGACCTCGCCGAGGTCGGTGGTCGACAACACGCCACGGAAACCGTAGTCTTCGATGATTGTTCCCGGAGTGGCGTAGGCATCGATGAGCACATTGGTACCCACAAACTGCACCTCTCTGTCGGTGGTGGCGTTGGTGTTGCCATTGTGTTCTCCTGCCCATGCCACGATGTGGGGCGTGTTGGCCTGCATTCCGGTCACGTGCTTGAAGAGCAGCGAGTTGCCGGCATTCCCCATGTAGCGTTTCACCTGCAAGGCCTGCGGAGCGGCATTAGCCGACCGAGCCCAACTCACGGGCGTGCCGTTTCCGTTTTTGAGGCTGTTCACTTCAAAAGGCAGCACGATGGTGCTCCATCCCTTTTGCCCGTTGGCAGCGAGCCACCGTCGGCGCGTGTAGACCGCTTTGTCGGCATAGAAGGAACTACTGACGAAGAAATCGTAACCGTCGGTGAGCCTCAATTCGCTGATGTTGTAGCCCTTGACCACGTTGCACGCTTCCAACCCTGCAGGCACGGGCACATTGAGGTCAACAAGATAGACGGTGTTCGGATTGTCATTGGGATGCACCACGTTCACCCCGGCCACTCCGCGCATGTCGACGAAGGTGGCTTTGGCGGGTATGCTGATGGTGGGTGCCTGCCGCATCACCTGCACCAGCCCTTCTGCATTGAAGCAGGTCACACTGGGCACACAGGTGTAGACGGGACTCCATGCAAACTCCCGGCCATCGGCAAAGGTGATGCGCAGGATGTATTCACGTCCGGGTTCAAGGTCGGTGAAATGGAACCGGTGGGTCTCCCCATGCGTGTTGGCAGGCATGAAGACGGGGACATCTTTCATGCCGACCACCTCATTGACATCAAGCAGCAAAGCCACCTTGAACATACCTTGATAGTCGATGGAGTCGCGGTTGAGCAACTTGATGCTTGCCTCCATGATGCTGCCATAGAAGTGGCTTCCTTCCGAATTTGCCACGTGCAGGCCGGCGAAAGCCAATGTCCTCGGGTCTTCCGGAATAAGAGGAGGGTCGGGCTCCACTGGCGGCGAAGGCGGCTGCCCCGGATTCTCAGGATCTTCAATGGGATCGTTGCCCTCGCCCACACTTATGCCACCCGAACAGAAGGGGTCTTTGCCCTCCTTGTCAAGTGAAAGCCAATAATTCCACATCCCCTCAGCGTTGGGCACGAAATAGAACAAGCCCTCCGAAAGACCGTTTTTGGCAAAAGTGACGGCTGTGCAACTCCGTGGTTTCCCCTTGTCGGGCGTGCGGCTGGCAAAGAAGTAAACGGGCTGGTAGCTTTCGTTGCCTTTGTGGTCGAAGGTCACCTTGACATTTTGCGGCCAATCGGGCTTCATATTGGCAGGGAAATCAACTTGTACGACGGTGATGTCGTTGAGTTCGCTCATCTGCCTCATCTGCATTGTCCCGTCGCCGGCCACCGTCACTTCGGTGTAGTTTTCCTGCGGATTCACGACATTGGGATAAAACCTTGTGGTGCCCATGAGCCGGGAGATGGGAATCACGCGATGCACTCCGGGTTTCGACGAGAGGGCGTCTACCGAGAAGTCCCATGCCCAAAAGCCCTTGGTGGCACCCACGCCCTTGTGCGAATAGGTGTACACGGGTGTGATGAAGCCGTCTTGGGCTATCGTCCCCAGTCCGAACTCCACGTCGATGGAGGTAGAGGTGGCATTCCAATAGTCGTAGCTGATGGTCTTTTCCGCCTCTTTGAAGGTGAAGAAATGACTCCTCATCACGTTGGTCTCGTCGATGTGGAAAGGCACTCCGTCGGGCGGCTGGATGCCTATGATGACATTTTGGTTGAGCGAATAGCCGTCGCTTGTGGGACTGGCTCCGGCTCCCGTGTTGTCGCCGGGGTTGAGCACCGACAGCACGTAGTTGCCGTCGGCATTGCCGCCCCATCCCCAATTCACGTGGAAAAGTCCGTCGGCCGTGTATCCGTCGATCACCATCGCATGACCGCCTCCGGTGTTGGAGGCCGCCATGAACACCGGACGGCCGGCTGCCAGTTCGGCACAGATGGTGTCGGTGAACTCCCGTCGGGTGGTGCGGCTGCGATAAACTACGCGCACGCCGTCGTCATATCCGAAGTGATACTTCAATGCGTCGGTCACATTCCCTGTGCCTCCGGCATTTGAGATGCGGCCCCAGCGCATACCCACGGCCTGTCCCACACATCGCATGAGGGTGGCCACAGCCTCGTTTTGCGCCTGTGATGTGACCCCTTCCTCATGGTTGGCAACCATCTTGTCCCAGGCTAAGGGTGTGCCTTGCCCGATGGCGGGCACCGAAACGCTCTTCACGCCGTCTACGGTGACATATTTGCAGCTCAGGGCAGGGATGTCCGTGAGTGTGGCTTCCGGGTGTCTGTGATGCTTCATGATCTGTGCCACGGCCGTGGCCACGCAACCTGTCACGCTGCGCAGCTGTTCGCCCTCATACGTGAAGTAGTTGGGACACAGGTCGTTATAGGGGGCATACTGGTTCCACTCCATTTTCAGCAGTGGCTCCACTGCATTTGGAAGTCCGGCCCGGATGGGGCGGGAGGGGGCTTGCGCCACTGTCGGCTTTGTGCCTTGGGCGTCGAGACGCTCCATTTCGTCGATGTAGCCTTGCAGGAAGGCCCGCGCATTTTGGGGCAGTCTGTCTTCCCTGAACGAGCCTTTGTCGGCGTAGCCCAGTATCGGTGTGGTGCGGTCGTCGGCCGAAACCACGACGAAGCCGTCGCCGGAAGCGGCATTGAATACATAATAAAAAGTTTTCCGCGTGTTACGGTTGCTTTGTCTTCTTATGGCCTTATGGGGCTGTTGTCGGCTTTCCACGCTCTTGCCGCGTGCAGCCATGAAGTTTTCCGCAATCTTTTTCGCCTTCTGTTGGTTGATCTCTCCGGCGAACGCCGTAACGGAAAAAAACAGCGGTAGTAGCGAATACAGAATGTGTCTCATGTTGTAAATGACTATTAGTCTGTTCTGTTAAACTTTGAGTTTCATTTCGTCGGCTGTGGCAACTTGCCTGCGGGATGCTCCCACACATTGCTGCTCGCTTGCAGCTCGTGCCATCACGCCATGTTGCAAATATAAATAAAAAAGTCGAAACCGCAATGCGTCAAGGGCTTAAAATGATGCCTCGGATGGAAAAGTTTTACAGTATTTTACATTCCTGACGGCTGAAAGCTGTCACGGTGAGGATTTAGCCGTGGGTCGGGCATCAGACGATGAAGTGCGGATGCTCCTCATCGCCGAAAGCTTCCGTGAAAGCGAAGCCTTCATATTCGAATGCCTTCAATGCTTCAGGCGATTGCAGTCCGCCGGCAATGATGAAGCGCGTCATGGCTCCCCGGCAACTTTTGGAGTAGACGGTGACATTCTTGAGTTTGCCGTTTTTAATGACGAAGAACTGCGGTTGAACGATGCGCACTTCGCGGCGCACCCGTTTCCAGTCGAACAGATGCTCCATTTCTTCGGTGGCGAGGTGTACGAGCACGCCGTCGTCGGCCTTCACACGCCCGATGAACAAGTCGGTGAGCCTGTTTTTCCAGTAGCCGAACATGTTGAGGCCGCCTGCCTGTTCGAGCGTCACTTTGCCTTCCAGCCGATAGGGATGTATGCTGTCGAGCGGGCGCAGCAGACCGTAGAGGAAGGAGGCGATCCATAGATGGTCTTGTGCGAAACGGAACATCGCCTCGTCAAAACTCCCGGCTTGCAGACATTTATAGGCTTGGCCGTAATAGCCGAGCACAGCGGGCAACTGTCCGCCCTCATCGAAAAACTGCAAATAGCGTTTTTTCGTCTCTTTGGCCAGTGTCTCGCTGCAATGCAGGGCGGCCGCCAGTTCTTCCACGGTCCAGCCGCTCAGTTCGGCGGCGAAGCGGCCGGCATCGTCGGCGAAGTGCGGCCGGGTGACGAAAGGAGTCGCCACCGGCGTACTGTCATTCATGATTTTGGCACATGCCAGAAGTATTTGCATCTTCCTGTCGTGTTGAAGTTTCGTTCCACCTTTTTATATATAAAGCTTCTGTGTGAGGCGGATTCTACGTGCAAAATTACGTTTTTTCTTCTGAATATGCAAGCATTCTTTCTGCCTATCGCGCCAATCCTTCTGCATCATCCGGCTCATCAGCATTTCGTTTTTCGCAAGAGGGCGATGTCGTTTGTCGGTTTTATGTTTTGTGCGAGACCCTTGCACCATCTGTGCATGGGCCTTGCACAAGTGGTGCAAAGTCTTCGCGCGATGCGTGCAACAGCCATGCACCATTCCCGGTGTTGGCGGTTGGGCGAACGACTTTGCAGCAAACGGATTGGAAACCGGCGCCTCCGGAGATGGATTCTCACCGGCATTATCGGGCGAACATGCCTACGGCAAAATTCGCCAATGATGGAACAAGCACTTGTGCAAGGGGCAAATGATTGGTAAGCCGCCACTTCTTTTTCTGTATTTCCGGCTATACAGCTAACGCGCCTTATGATAAATAGCAGACGAGAGGGAATGAAGACAATCCCCCACATAGGTTTGCAGGCGCACCGGTCATGCCCCAAGGGCCTCGATGAAGTCGCGATGAAAGGTCGAGAAGAGCGTGAGTATTTCGCGGCGATCGGCCTCCGCCAGTGCCCAAAGACTGCTGCCGGCATCGTTCGGGAAGTTGTCGTCGGCATCGTCTTGATAACTGTTTGGCGGCGTGACAATGCTGCTGCCGGCATCACTGCGATGATTGGCAATGCGTTTCACGCAGCGGGCTATCTTGCGTTTGTTGTTGCGTGCCTGAAGCCGGTCGCCCTGTATCGGCTTCATGGCAGAATATGAACATGCCGTGAGTTTGTGCATGAAACGCTCGAAACGGTTGTAAAGCAAGGCCTGGCGCATCATCTTCTCCGGATTGTCGTCAAGATCGGCCATGTCGAGCAGTCCGTCAAGATGCTCAAAACTCCAGTCGGCCTCCTTCAACCAAAACCATTGGAATCCGAGATGCGCCTCCAACTGCATGAGCTGTTTCAGCAAGTCGTTTTCACCTTCGGATTCTTCGGCCGTGAGCCGACCGAACGCATAGCGCACCAAGGCTGTGGGCTCGCATTCGGGAACAGGTTCGCTTGCCGGCAGACTGCCCGCCAGTGAGATGCGCCAACGGTTGTTCCGGTTTTTCACCAAGGCCGTGTGTGCCCCCATGAGCAGTTGGCTGAGCGGTCCTTCAGCCCCGATTTCATCAACTACGGCCAACTTGTTGCGCAGATCGCGCACGGCCAACCGCCCATTCTCGCGCTGCACACAGAGATAGTTGAGCCGCCCGTCGTCGAGCAACACGGAAAAGCGGTCGTTGGCCTCGCTGCCGGTAAAGGCGTAGGTGTAGCGCGTCACATCGTCGTAAGGCACTTCCATTTCGCCGGAAACAGCGTTGCCATCGGCGTTGCGGAGCGAAAAACCGGCAAACGGAATCTTCTGCGTCAGGGTGAACGGATGCCCGTCGTATGGTGTAAGACGGCAGCGGATACCCTTTTCGGCCTCGAAATCTTCCTTGCGAAAGAGATACCCCTCGTCGGTGACGGTGGCTTTTTCCACCTCCACTTCGCCGTAAGGCCAGCTGATATTGAATACCGTAGCATCGTCGGTTTGATTCACCAGCCGGATGAATTCGGCCGGCGGCATGCCCAGGTTGACCACTCTGACAGGCTCCACCTCCTCATCGCTGTCGCCAAGTGCCTGCACGAGCATCTCGCCCACCATGGCACCGTCTTCCCATTCTTCGGCATCGGGGGCCTTGAATACGACGAAAGTGAGTTTCACCGGTCTGCGCCCGCCGTCTTCCCGGCAAAGGAAGAAAGTCGTTTCGCCCGGCAAGAACACCGGTGTGGTCAAAAACTGGTTGCTGCAAAGTGGACTGTAGCCGACTTCTGTCCACGCAGAAGATGTGTGTGTTGTGTTATCCTTGTTAGCTGTCATTGTATAAAGTAGTTTGTGTTCGCCCGAGGCGAAAAAAGTGATGCAAAGGTAACAAAAAAACAGCGAACACAAAAGAAGGCGGAAGACTTTTTGTTGTCTTCCGCCTGTAACTTTTTTCCGACTTCTTTTGTCGGATGCCATTACCTATTAGGCTGGCCTTTTGTCAATTTTAGGTTGACCTTCAACAGGTTCCTATTTCTGTGGGCTAAGATAGTGTTTTTACCGATACGCTCCAAACATTCCGGCCATTATTTTTCGATTTTAACATTGTTGGCGAACACAGCTTGGGCTGTAGAGTGACCGGTGTCGGGTGTCAGACATTGGCGGAACCATAAAAGAAAACGGGCGATTTTCCTTTCGGAGAATCGCCCGTTGCATTCTATTACAATTTGTCGGATAGTTCTTGGCATCCACCATCTAACGGTTATCGCCTGACACCTTGCGCTTATCCCACCTCGATGCGTCTGCCGATCTTGGCTTGTTCCTTGACAATCTTAGGCATTTCGATGGTCAGCACACCGTTGTCCACTTTGGCCGAGATATGCTCCTTGTCCACATTGTCGGGCAGCGTGTAGGCTTGCTGGTAGTTGGTGTAGGAAAACTCGCGGCGCAGGTAATGCTCCTTTTTGTTCTCCTCCTTATGCTCCAATTTGTTCTCGATGGCGAGTTCCAGTTCGCCGTCGTCATTGATGGCTATGCGGCAAAACTCTTTCTTGATTCCGGGCACTGCAACTTCCATTGTATAAGCCTTTTCATCTTCCTTCACGTTGACTGCCGGTGCCGTGGCGTTCATGCGTCCCAAAGCGCGGGTGTCAAAGAAATCGTTAAACGCATTGTCCAACCAATCATTTGTTTTTAATACAGGAAACAACATAACTTTTACCTCCTAATTATCTTTTAGTTCTTTGTTTATCCTTGAGTTCTTTGGTCTCCTTTCGAAGCATCGGACCCACTAAGAAGTGGAGCAAGTTTTGTGCCCGTTCCGAGTACTTGACGTTTGGCAGTGAAAGACTGTCTAAACGGCAGCAAATGTAAAATAAATTAAGAGTTGGTGACAGTTTTTCTGCCAATTAGTCGTTGTCCCGGTGGTCTCCGACCGCAGCCGGCCACGCTACCCTACTTCGAGCCTTGTGACACCTTGAAAAGTGTGCCCGTGGGGCAAACGAAACGGCAATAGGGGCGCGGCACAAACACGGAGAGCACCAACACCACCGCAGCCATGGCCAGCACCGCCACCGCAGCCGTGCCCACGATGAAGGCCGAGAATATCTCATAGTTGGTCCAGTCGGCCCACAGCCCCGTAAGCATGAGCAGCATGAGGACGCCCCAGAGCACCTGCCGGAAGCGGTTGAGTCGCGCTGTGGCTGTCTTCGACATCTTCCACCTCTTTGCGGGCACCTTGCCGGCCAGTTCCTGCATTGCCCCGCAAGGGCAGATGTGCGTGCAATAGTAGTTTTTCTTGCCGAAAAGGGGATAGACGAATGCCGTGACGAGCATCACCACGGGGATGAGCGACACCCAAAGGTCGATGCCGCCAGAGAGATATCCGAGCACGAGCGAATAGGAAATGAACGTGCCGCACCAAAAACCGAGCACCGCCGCATTGAGCACCTGCTGCACCAGCCGGTAACGCTTGTTGCGCACGAAGAGCGGCACGATGGCCCCCATGAGCACCACCGCCAGTCCGGCAAGCGTCTTGGCCGAGAGGTCGAGTTTGTCGAGCAGCGACGGCTCCACGGCATTGCGGGCCGCATATTGCAGTCCGCGCCGCACATTACCTATAATCGCACGTGAGGAGAAGGTGGCCCCGCTCACACCGTCGACCTTCATCGCTTGCGCCTGCTCGATGGTCTTGCCGTTCCAGCGGGTGAGCAACGCAGCCGCCTCGTTGAAGAAATCGGGCGTCTCGGAGTTTTTCAAAGCCTTCACTCCGGCCACTTTTCCGCCTTTGAGGTATATCTCCAGTGGCACATTGCCACCATAGCCGTTGATGTCTTTAGCCAGATAGGTGGTGTTTATCACCACTGTTCCGTCGGCTGTCTTGCGCATGGTGTCGGGTTCCTGCCGCACTGTGGTTTCCTGCTTGTCGGCTGCCAACCGGTGTCCGGCCACTTTGCCGTCGCGCCGGATGGCCGCTGCCACCATCACCGCAGCGCAGAGGAGGAGCATCAGCAGCTGTTTCTTCTTGTCTGTCTTCATTCCTTCCCTGTTATCCTTTAGTTGATGAAATCCTCTTATCCATCTGTTTATCTTTCTGTTATGGCATCACTTGGAGCCTCTTTTTCCGTTCAATGACTTTTTTACTTTGGCCGGCACGCCCGCCGCCATCGAGTCGGCCGGAATGTCGTGCGTCACCACACTTCCCGCCGCGATGATGCAGCGGTCGCCGATGGTCACACCGGGGCACACCACCACGCTGCCCCCCAACCAGCAGTCGTCACCGATGGTGATGGGATGGGCCGTCTCCTGCGTCTTGCGTCGCGCCACATAGTCGGTGGGATGTTGGGGCGTGTAGAGTTGGCAGTTGGGGCCGATGAGCGTGTGGTTGCCGATGGTGATGAGTCCGCTGTCGAGCATCACGCACCCATAGTTCACGAACACGCCCTCGCCAAGCCTTATGCCGTGGCCGTGGTCGCAGTGGAAAGGAGGGCACACGGCCGACGAACGGGGGATGCCGGGGATGAGGTCTTCTATCACCTCCCGGTAGTCATCGTCATAGATGGTCATCGTCTGCAAGCGGGCACATGCCTTTTTGGCGTGCTTCATACTTGTGTCTGTCTCGGGGTCGGAGAAGTCGTAAAGCTCCTCGCGCCGCATCTTTTCCATTTCGCTCATAGTCAAGTTTTTGTTTGTCGCGGACCGGTGCCGGAAGCATGTCCACAATAATCATATTTTAGACGCATGTCGACAAAAAAGGTTTAATCGGTCGGTGAAAATTCCGTTCTTCCCCTTCCCGCTCTCGCTGCTCCCCCACTCTGCAGAGAATGCGACGATGACAAATATTGCGAAACAGCATTTCGGGAGCAGGCTGCGATATATGTCAAATGTTTTTTTATGTGAATATTTTAAACATTTATGAGGCTTTTGGATTGTCGTATCAAAAAAATTACTATCTTTGCATAGGATAGATGATATTTGACAATCAGGGGCCGGGCTCCCTTAGTCTCATTTGCACTATCCCTGCATAAAGACAGGTCGCGCCCGGCCATCGGCGGGCAAACTCTCATTGTATTATAGACAGGATAAATTTGACAGGTAAATCAACAATCACATTTCAAAAATGGCTAAGTATAATATCGTAGAAAAGAAAGGTGTCAACGCAGCCTACCGCTCGTTGGTTCCTTCCCACACCAAGGATGTGCTGCAGGAAGGCATCCTCCGCATCATCGTAATGGAAAAGAAGTATCTCGACCCCGACTATTCGGCCAAGAAACTCGCCGAAGATCTCGGCACCAACACGAGATATGTCTCGGCTGTGGTCAACACGCGTTTCCACTGCAACTACACAGAATTTGTCAACAAGTATCGCATTGACGAGGCCATGACCATCCTCTCCGACTATCACTACGAGAAGGTGAACATGGAGGAAATCGCCAGCATGGTGGGCTTTTCCAACCGCCAGTCGTTCTACTCGGCTTTCTTCCGCTTCAAGGGCATGACGCCGCGCGAATACAAGATGGCGCACATGCAGCACCGGGCCAAACCGGCGAAAGGGAAAAAGAAAGAGGAGAAGTAGAAAGGGGGAGAAAGCCTCCCCCGGCCCCTCCGAAGGAGGGGAGTGCCTCGCGGGAGAAAGTCTGCTAAGGAGGCTCTTCGCCGACGGGGGCTTACGCCCCTTGTGCGGGGGAAGAGGGGCTTTACTGAAACCTACTCTTTATTCGCTCCATTCGTTCTATTCGCCGACAACGTTTATATTCCTCGGCGAATGATGCGGATTAGACGAATTTATCTTCCCTACTCCTTATTCGCTTCATTCGTTCTATTCGCCGACAACGTTTATATTCCTCGGCGAATGATGCGGATTAGGCGAATTTATCTTCCCTACCCCTTATTCGTTTTATTCGCACCATTCGCCGACACGAAATATTTATCGGGAAAAGGAGTATTGCCCATGGCAGTGACCTACGATTGCAGGTTGTCATCATCGAAAGTAAATGATTTGCGAAACTCACAGTAAATCATTATCTTTACACAATGATATTAAAGAATTTCTACAATGCTTTTTTTTCGGTGTGCTTGTTCCCCAATGGTATATAGCACGAAACCTACCAAGATTGAGAAAAAGCCTTACATGGCTTTTCCCCATGCCCATCTTTCCGGCCTGTCCCATCTGCCTTATCCGGCCATCTGCCCCATCAATTTTCTCACTCGGCCCAAACAATCCTGCAAAAGAGGCCGAATGAGAAGCTGAAAGAGGCCCTTTTAGAAAGCCGTTCGGGCCGAGCGGCAGCCTGCAGCAAGGTGGAAAAGCCCCCTTACAGGGGGTTGAGGGCCTGTTGGTGGATTGGAAACTAAAAAAAGGGAAGCACTTGCCTGCTCCCCTTGCCGGTGCAAAGATACAACATCAATGCGCAAAATGCAAATCTATGGTAAAAGGTATTAACAACCCATTGGGGTGGTTCCGTATTTCCCTGCAATGCTTGCTTCTATCCTTTTACATGGACCGTACCACTGTCAGTGCCCAACACGGTTTGTGCCCATTCGGGAATGGCGTTGACATAAGTTCTAACAAGTTTTCCATTTACCATGCGGAAAAGCAGTTGGGCCTCGGCATTTTCTACGGAATTGTCATAGACGTAGGTCCTATCTGCCAGTTTAGAAGCTATGTGGCAATTAACGATAGAGCGATTGTAGCGGGATATGATTTTGGGGATTGGCACATCGTGGCCGCCTTCCATGACTCGCTTGGCAATTCTTGCAGCATTGATAGCAGGGCTGTTTGCAGAGACGAAAAACAGGCGAATGAAGAAGCCCGCCTCTTTTGCTCTCTTTATGTAGTCGATCTTTTGCGGTATAGAAAGAACCGTCTCAAATATAAGGCTCTTCTTTTTTGTCAGACAATCCTCCCGCAAATCCTCACAATATTTCACAGACTTCATGATGGCATCCTTATCGTTCCAATCGCCAAATTTCTCTTGGGCAATGATATCCGGGTTGATATATACTGCATCCTCCAACCACTCATGATGTAGTATTTTGGAGGTAATCGTAGTTTTACCGGAACCGTTTGGCCCGGCTATCACGATAAGCACCGGTTTATGTAGCCTGTCCGTCATTGTGCAACAGCAACATTCGGGTTGGCTCCAAACCACAACCGGCTTTGCTCAATGGCATCCTTGCGCAACTGGGCAAAATAGCGTTTGTGGGCATCTTCTCCTTTGCGCTTGGCATCGGCTGCCGCTTCACTCATAATTTGCCGCAACATCTCGTCTGTGGGCTCCTCCAAACTTGTGAGCCTGTATGAGTCTATCTTCTGCATTTTACAACTCCTTATCCATTTATTTGCAGACAAAGATACAATATTATTTTCAGAAAATGAAGATTACAAAAGAAAAATAAATGAAAGTAAGAATACTATGATCCATTGTGCTCCACCCCTTTACGCCCGCCACGCCGCCATCCGGCGAAGACGGGTGCGCCGCAGGGCGGCCTACCCTCTCTGCCGGCTTCCGTTTTCAGCGACGGGAAAACAATTATGAGGGTTTTATTTTGCCGTGTCCCCGTTTTTTACTACCTTTGCAGCCAATTTATTATATAATAAGGTATTAGAAGAAATGATAACAGTAACGAATCTTGCGATTCAATTCGGAAAGAGAGTGCTTTACAAAGATGTAAACCTGAAGTTCACCCACGGAAATATCTACGGCATCATCGGGGCCAACGGCGCCGGTAAGTCTACCCTGCTCCGCGCCATCAGCGGAGACCTGGAACCCAACAAGGGAACCGTGGAACTGGGGCCGGGCGAACGCCTTTCCATCTTGGAGCAGGATCACTTCAAATATGATGCCTATCGCGTGCTCGACACCGTGCTCATGGGACATGAGCCGCTGTGGAAAAACATGAAGGAGCGCGAGGCCATCTATGCCAAAGCCGAGATGACCGAGGAAGACGGCAACCGTGCGGCCGACCTCGAACTGAAGTTTGCCGAGATGGACGGTTGGGAGGCTGAGAGCAATGCCGCCCAGATGCTCCAAAACCTCGGCATCAAGGAGAGTCTGCACGAGAAGCAGATGTCGGAACTCTCCAACAACGAGAAGGTGCGCGTGATTTTGGCCAAGGCCCTCTTCGGCAACCCCGACAACCTGCTGCTCGACGAGCCCACCAACGACCTCGACCTCGACACCGTGGAGTGGCTGGAAGAGTATCTGAGCAACGTGGAGCAGACGGTGCTCGTGGTGAGCCACGACCGCCACTTCCTCGATGCCGTGAGCACACAGACGGTGGACATCGACTTCGGCAAGGTCACCATGTTTGCCGGCAACTACTCGTTCTGGTATGAGAGTTCGCAGTTGGCCCTGCGTCAGGCTCAAAACCAGAAGATGAAGGCCGACGAGAAGCGCAAGCAGTTGGAGGAATTCATCCGCCGCTTCTCCGCCAACGTGGCCAAGAGCAAGCAGACCACCTCGCGCAAGAAGATGCTCGAAAAGCTCAACGTGGAGGAGATACGCCCGTCGAGCCGAAAATATCCCGGCATCATCTTCCAGATGGAGCGCGAACCGGGCAACCAGATACTTGAGGTGGAAAACCTCAAGGCGGTGGATGAAGACGGAACGGTGCTGTTCGACAACGTGAATTTCAACATCGAGAAGGGACAGAAGGTGGTGTTTCTCTCGCACAATCCCAAGGCCATGACGGCGCTGTTTGAAATCATCAACGGCAACAGGCAGGCCGACGGAGGCGAATACAAGTGGGGCGTGACCATCACCACGGCCTATCTGCCGCTCGACAACACAGCATTCTTTGACACCGACAAAGACCTCGTGGAGTGGCTCAGCCAGTACGGGCCGGGCAACGAGGTGGCCATGAAAGGCTATCTGGGACGTATGCTCTTCTCGGGCGAGGAGGTGCTCAAGAAGGTGAATGTGCTCTCGGGTGGCGAAAAGATGCGCTGCATGATAGCCAGAATGCAGTTGCAGAACGCCAACTGCCTCATCCTCGACACGCCCACCAACCACCTCGACCTTGAGAGCATACAGGCCTTCAACAACAATCTTGTGCTCTTCAAGGGCAACGTGCTCTTCTCCAGCCACGACCATGAGTTCATCAACACCGTGGCCGACCGCATCATCGAGCTCACCCCGCAGGGCACCATCGACAAGCTCATGTCCTACGACGACTACATCTACGACGAGCAGATCAAGGCGCAACGGGCAGGCATGTATGGTTTGGCATAGTTTTTGCAATGTCATGTAAGTGAATACTTTCTATTAAAATTATGGCAAAAGAAAAAAAGATAAACATTGAAGACGGCAATGCAGAGGAGCTGAAAGACTCCCTGCACACCGAAGAAACCGGCGCGCAACAGGGCGCGGACGAGGCGGCAGGCGAGGCCTGCACTGCCGAAGGGCCGACCGGCAGCGAAGGAGGACACTCCGAACCCGACGCGGAGAAAGACCCGCTGGAGGCTGCCAACGAGCAGAACGCCAAGCTGAAAGACCAGCTGCTGCGCACCATAGCCGAGTTTGACAACTACAAGAAGCGCACTTTGAAGGAGAAGACCGAACTTATCCTCAACGGAGGCGAGAAGGCCATCACGGCCATCCTGCCCGTGCTCGACGACTTTGAGCGGGCTCTGGCCGACAAGAGCGACGACCCGCAGGCCATCCGCGAAGGGGTGCAGATGATCTTCAACAAGTTCTATAAAACCCTTGAAGGACTGGGCGTAAAGAAAATCGAGACCGACGACAAGGACTTCAATGTGGACTATCACGAGGCCGTTGCCATGGTGCCCGGTATGGGCGATGACAAGAAGGGCAAGGTGATCGACTGCGTGCAGACGGGCTACATGCTCAACGACAAGGTGCTACGCCACGCCAAGGTGGCCGTGGGACAATGATGAAAGGTGGAAAATTGAACAGTTGAAAAAATGAAAAAGCCTTTTCCCCTGTACGGACTCGGTCTGTGCAAGGGAAAAGGTGTATACAAGAAAGCAGACTAAAAGGTGGCACAGAAAAGAGACTACTATGAGGTGCTTGAAGTAAGCAGAAGCGCTTCTGATGAAGAAATCAAAAAGGCCTATCGCAAGATAGCCATCAAATATCACCCCGACCGCAACCCGGGAGACGCCAAGGCGGAGGAGAAGTTCAAGGAGGCTGCCGAAGCCTACGACGTGCTCCACGACCCGGAGAAGCGGCGCAGTTACGACCAGTTCGGCTTCGACGGCCCGCAGGGCGGTTTCGGAGGCTTCGGCGGAGGTGGTGGCATGAACATGGACGACATCTTCTCCATGTTCGGTGACATCTTTGGCGGCCATTCCGGTTTCGGGGGCTTCGGCGGTTTCAGCAGTGGCGGCGGACGCTCGCAACGCCCGCAATATCGCGGTGCCGACCTGCGGCTGACGGTGAAACTCACCTTGCAGGAGGTGGCCACAGGTGTCACCAAGAAGTTTAAGGTGCGCAAGGATGTCACTTGCGACCACTGCCACGGCACGGGAGCCGAGGGCGGCAGTCGGGCCGAGACGTGCCCCACGTGTCAGGGTAGCGGCGTGACGGTGAAGACCGTGCGCACGATGCTCGGTATGATGCAGACACAGATGGCCTGCCCCACCTGCCACGGCGAGGGCACGGTGATCAAGAACAAGTGCCCGCATTGCGGCGGTGAGGGCGTCACGAAGGGCGAAGAAGTGGTCGAGATACAGATTCCGGCCGGTGTGGCCGAGGGCATGGTGGTCAACGTGCCCAACAAGGGCAATGCCGGAAAGCACAACGGTGTGCCCGGAGACATACAAGTGCTCATCAAGGAAGAACCCAACGACACTTTCGTGCGCGACGGTCAGGACATCATCTACAACCTGTTGCTTGACTTCCCCACGGCTGTGCTGGGCGGCGAAAAGTCTATCCCCACCATCGACGGCAAGAGCGTCACCATCAACATCGAACCGGGCACGCAACCGGGCAAGACACTCCGCCTGCGCCACAAGGGCATTCCCGCCATTCAGGGCTACGGCTCGGGCATCGGCGATCTGGTGGTGCATATCAGTGTCTACGTGCCGAAAGAACTCACCAAGGACGAGCGTAAGGCCGTCGAGAGCTTCCGGCAAAGCGACAACTTCAAAGGGGACAGCGAGACGAAGAAGACGATTTTCGAGCGGTTCAAGAACTTCTTCAGCTAAGTTTTCTGTCGCCGCACGAGGACATTCCCACGCCCCCCACCCTTCACTCCTCACTTTTAACTTGATAAATGATGACTTACGACGAGACGGTCAGGTATCTATACGACAGCACCCCTGTTTTCGAACATGTGGGTGCTTCTGCTTATAAGGAAGGACTTGACGACACGCAGGCACTCGACGAGCATTTCGGCCACCCCCACCGTTGCTACAAGACCATCCATGTGGCGGGCACCAACGGCAAGGGATCATGCTCGCACACGCTTGCGGCCATCCTCCAGAGCGCGGGCTGCAAGGTGGGACTCTACACGAGTCCGCACCTTGTAGACTTTCGCGAGCGCATACGGGTGAACGGCATGTGTATCAGCGAGAAACGAATTGTCGACTTTGTGGAACAGGAGCGCAGCTTCTTCGAACCCCTCCATCCCTCATTTTTCGAGTTGACCACGGCCTTGGCCTTCAAGTATTTCGCCGAACAGCAAGTTGACATCGCTGTCATCGAAGTGGGACTGGGCGGTCGGCTTGACTGCACCAACATCATCACGCCCCTGCTCTCCGTCATCACCAACATCTCGTTCGACCATACCCGGTTCCTTGGCAACACGCTGGCGAAGATTGCCGGGGAGAAGGCGGGCATTATAAAGAAAGGTGTGCCGGTGGTGATTGGCGAGACCACGGCAGAGACCCGGCCCGTGTTTGCAGCCCGGGCCCGTGAGGTGGGTGCCCCCATCCGTTTCGCCGAAGACGCTCCGGTGGTGCGCTCGTCGGTCGCGCTGTCCGGCGGTGGCCGCGAATATCGGTTGTCCGATGGTCGCACGGTGTGCGGAGAACTCTCAGGCGACTATCAGGAAGCCAATATGAACACCGTGCTTACAGCCGTGGAAGAACTTCACCGGCAGGGCATCGCCCTTTCCGAAAGCGATGTGGAGCAAGGCATCGCCGCCGTGAGCGTCCTGACGGGGCTCATGGGGCGTTGGCAACGCCTGCGCGAGCGGCCCTTGGCCGTATGCGACACGGGGCACAATGTGGGCGGCTGGAACTATCTCGTCGGGCAAATCAAGGCGCAGCCCTGTCGCCGGCTGCGCATCGTGTTCGGCATGGTCGACGACAAAGACATCGACCGGATATTGGCCATGCTGCCCCGTGAGGCCGATTTCTATTGGACACAGGCCTCCTCCCACCGCGCCATCCCGGCTGCACAGGTGGCCGGAAAGGCAGCCGCAATCGGGCTCCGCGGGCGGAGTTATGCCACTGTGGGAGAGGCTTGGCAACAGGCTTTGGCCGATGCCTCTCCGGAAGATTTCATCTTTGTGGGCGGGAGCAGTTATGTGGTGGCCGACCTTCTGGCACTCCCCAAGGCAGGATAATCTTATCATTAAATATTTAAGTTTCGCAAGCTCAACTTTAGGAGTTAAAGGAGTTAAAGGGAGTTAGCACTCGCTTCGCTCGTTAGAAGTTAAGACAACAGCCTTTATTGATTGACTGCTTCATTGCATTAGGAAGAAGGACTATTGTCTTAACTCCCTTTCACTCCTTAACTCCTTTAACTCCTGCTGAACTTGCGAAAGTTCAGTTAAATACTTTTAACTCATCAAATGGTGTGATTTTTCTATTTTCATTTGCGGCTTTCGTTTATTTTTAGTTACTTTGCAACTATGATATAAGTTTGATTGAAGACTTGGTCAAGTAACTAAAAACTTAAATATTATGAGCACAAACGAAACGCAAAACCTCTGTGGTCTGAAACGCGAAGACTTTCAGACCACTATCAACGGAAAAAATACAGATCTCTTCATCCTGAGAAACAGTGCGGGAAATGAAGTGGCTGTCACCAACTACGGTGGTGCCATCGTTGCAATCATGGTGCCCGACAAAGATGGAAAGCCGGCCAATGTGGTGCAGGGGCACGACAACATCAAGGAGGTCATCAACTCGCCGGAGCCCTATCTTTCCACACTCATCGGCCGTTTCGGCAATAGGATCAAGGAAGGGCGGTTCACACTCCACGGCAAGGAATACCATCTGGCAGTCAACAACGGCCCCAATGCCCTCCACGGAGGCCCCACAGGATTCCACGCCCGTGTTTGGGAAGCCAATCAGGTGAACGACCATGCTGTGGTGCTCAAATACACAAGTGCCTACGGTGAAGAGGGCTTCACGGGCGAAGTGAATGTATGGGTGGCCTACACATTCACAGACGATAACGAATTGGTTATCAAATATCTGGCCACTTGCAACAAGGAAACTATCATCAACCTCACCAACCACGCCTTTTTCTCTCTCGCAGGCATCGCCAATCCCACTCCGACGATCGACGACTTGGTTTGTGAAATCAATGCAGACTTTTATCTTCCCATCGATGCCACGTCTATCCCGACGGGCGAGATACGCTTTGTGGAGGGCACTCCGTTTGACTTCCGCCAGCCGAAACCGGTGGGACGCGACATAGATGCTGACAACGAACAGATACGCAACGGGCATGGCTACGACCACTGCTTCGTGCTCAACAAGCGGGAGGAGGGCGAACTTTCGTTTGCCGCACGCATCAAGGATCCCGCCAGCGGACGCACGATGGAAGTCTATACCACCGAGCCGGGCGTGCAAGTGTACTCCGATAACTGGGCCGACGGCTACAAAGGACAGCACGGAGCCACCTTCCCGCGACGCTCGGCCATCTGTTTCGAGGCCCAGCACTTCCCCGATTCTCCCAATCGTCCCTATTTCCCGTCGGTCATCTTGAAGCCCGGGCAGGAATACACGCAGAAAACCATCTATAAGTTTGGCGTAGACAAATAATAACCAAAACAATAAAATGGAAAATTCTAAAAAGAACGGAAGCATCATCGCCATCATCACGATGATGTTTCTTTATGCAATGATTGCATTCGTGACCAACTTGGCTGCTCCTATCGGCGTGGTGTGGAAAAACCAACCCGAAATCGGCGGTAGCAACCTGTTGGGTATGATGGGTAACTTCATGAACTTCTTTGCCTATCTGTTTATGGGCATTCCGGCCGGCAAACTGCTCACTCGCATCGGCTATAAGAAGACTGCCATGCTTGGCATTGGTGTGGGCTTTGTGGGCGTGTTGATTCAGTATCTGTCCGGTTTCCCCGGCGGTATGACCGGTTTCTATGTCTATCTGTTGGGAGCCTTCATCTCCGGTTTCTCCGTTTGCTTGCTTAATACGGTGGTCAATCCGATGCTCAACCTGCTCGGTGGCGGTGGCAACCGTGGCAACCAGCTCAATCTCATCGGCGGTACGCTCAACTCGCTTTCCGGTACGCTGACTCCGATGCTTGTGGGTGCGCTTATCGGAACCGTCTCCGCCAGCACCCAAATGGCTGATGTCAACTTCGTGCTCTACATCGCCATGGGCGTGTTTGCATGTGCTTTCATCATCCTTTCTTTCATCCCGATTCAGGATCCTGAGATGGGAAAGACCACGGCAGAGACCGTCTTCGAGCATTCTCCGTGGAGTTTCCGCCACTGTGTGCTCGGTGTCATTGCCATTTTCGTTTATGTAGGTGTTGAAGTCGGCATTCCCGGCACGCTCAATTTCTACATTTCCGACACCACGGAGAAGGGCGCAGGCCTGTTGACCAATGCTGCTGCCATTGGCGGTTTCGTGGCCGGCACTTATTGGTTGCTCATGCTGGTGGGGCGTTTTGTCTCCGGTTTCATTGCCGACAAGATTTCCTCCCGCACAATGATGCTCACCACCACCGGCACCGGCATGGTGCTCATCCTGTTGGCCATCCTCATCCCGAAGACTGTCACCACCTCCATGCCGCTTTTCACCGGTTCTTCGTTTGAACTGACAGTTGTGCCCGTAAGTGCCCTGCTGCTCGTGCTCTGCGGTCTTTGCACCTCCATCATGTGGGCATCCATCTTCAATCTGGCCACGGAGGGACTCGGCAAATACACGGCTCAGGCATCCGGCATCTTCATGATGATGGTGGTAGGCGGTGGTGTGCTGCCCCTCATCCAGAATTTCATTGCCGACAAAACCGGCTACATGATCAGCTATTTCGTTCCTCTTGTGGCTATGGGCTACATGTTCTACTATGCCCTTGCGGGCTGCAAGAATGTGAACAAGGACATTCCCGTTGATTAACAAAACCTAATTACTATAACTATCATGGATATTGAATATGTAAGAAGTCGCTTCATCAAGCACTTTGACGGCAAAACCGGCAACATCTACATGTCGCCCGGTCGTATTAACCTGATTGGTGAGCACACCGATTATAATGGCGGATTTGTTTTCCCCGGGGCAGTGGACAAAGGTATCATGGCCGAGTTGCGCCCCAATGGCACCAACACAGTGATGTGTTATTCCATCGATCTGAAAGACCGTGTGGAGTTTAAGGTGGACGACCCCGAGGGACCCCGCACCAGCTGGGCACGCTACATCTATGGCATCGTGCAGGAGATGAAAGGCCTCGGTGTGCCCGTGAAGGGATTCAATACCGCTTTCTACGGCGATGTTCCCCTCGGTGCAGGCATGTCGTCAAGTGCGGCACTTGAGAGCTGCTTTGCCTTTGCCCTGAACGATTTGTTCGGTGACAACAAGGTTTCCAAGTGGGATATGGTGCTTGCCGGACAGGCCACCGAGCACAAATATGTGGGTGTGAACTGCGGTATCATGGATCAGTTTGCCAGCGTCTTCGGACAGGAAGGCAAGCTGATGCGCCTCGACTGTCGTTCGCGCGACTTCGAATACTTCCCCTTCGAACCCAAAGGCTACCGCCTCGTGCTCATCAACAGTTGCGTGAAGCACGAACTGGCGGGCTCGCCCTACAACGATCGCCGCAACTCTTGCGAAAACGTGGTGAAGCATATTGCTGCCAAGCACCCCGAAGCCAAGTTTGAAACCCTGCGCGACTGCACTTGGGAACAACTCGAAGAGGTGCGTGCCGAAGTCGGCGAGGAAGACTATTCCCGTGCCCATTTCGTGCTTGGCGAGAAAGACCGCGTGCTTGCCGTCTGCGATGCCCTCGACCGTGGCGATTATGAAACCGTAGGTCAAAAGATGTATGAAACCCATGAAGGGTTGTCGAAGGAATACGAGGTGAGCTGCGAGGAACTCGATTTCCTCAACGACCTGGCCAAGGCCAACGGCGTGACCGGTTCCCGCATCATGGGAGGCGGCTTCGGAGGTTGCACCATCAACCTCGTCAAAGACGAACTCTACGACCAGTTCACAGCCGATGCTAAAGCCAAATTTGCCGCCAAATACGGTAAAGAGCCGAAAGTCATCGATGTGGTGATTGGTCAGGGAGCTCACAAGGTTTGCTGATGTTTCCCTTCCTTCCCCTTTCCGGGAGGAGAGCCATTTAGGCTGCCTCCGCTTTAGGATTCGCAAGTCGGATGCGGAAACGCAGTAGGCAACTTTATCAAAACAACTAAGCAATAAAGCCCCAATGCTCACTTGATGGCATTGGGGCTTTCTGTTTTTCCTTTGCAGGACGACCAAAAGTTGCCGATATTGGGTGGAAGATGAGCACACGTATTGCTCATACACAGCATCGGCCCTTTTGTAATGGGAGGGACAAAACGCCTCACTTAAGCAGAAAAAAGTATAAAAAAGTCATTTAGCTTTGCAAATATCAAAATAATGTGTATATTTGCAAAATTACTGGATTTAATAAAATAACAACGTATGAAGAAAACTTTATTGATTGGACTGTTTGCCGTCATGGGTATCGGTACACAGCCGATATTTGCACAAGACGTACAGTATCGCACCATGCCCCAGGAGCAACTTGATTCCATGGAACAGACAGCCGCTGCCGATTATGATGCTATAAAAAAACAGGTCAGCGATACCAAGTCGAAAATGAAGGCTGCCAAAAAAGAGTACACCGATTTTAAGAAGCAGTACAAGGAGTTGTGCAAGGAAGAAAAGCAGCGCAAGGAGGCTTTGAAAAAGATACGCAAGGCAATGGAATTGAGAAAGAAACTGCGCGATCTGTCGCACAGCTAAGTTTAGAAAGTTCCTTCGGGAACGACCCTCTCCCCTTTCCCCACCTTCTTGATATAAGGGCCTTATAGGGCTTTATACCATTTATGAGGAGGGTGGAAACGGAATGTTGTGGGGAGGAATTACCAAACGCCAAGAGGCTGCATCCATATTCTGTTGGGTGCAGCCTCTTGGCATGATCGTATAAAGCTTGCTTGGGAAGAAAGTCCAAGACTTGATGTTGGGGCAGCCGGAAGGCGAAGATGCGTTCCTCCTCCCGGCTGCCGAGGATCAGTGCTTGGCTATCCAGTCGACAATCCAAGCCCCCACCTCTTCCGTGCCGTAGTGGGCACCACCTTCCACCTGTATTTCGGGCGTGCGCACATTGGCATCGAGGCTGGCATCAACGGCTTTGCGGATGGTCTGTCCCTCCTCGGTGAGCCCGAAATGCTCAAGCAACATGGCTGCAGAAAGAATCTGGGCAAGGGGGTTGGCGAGGTTTTGTCCGGCTGCCTGCGGCCAAGAACCGTGTACGGGTTCGAAGAGCGGCGTGTGCTCGCCCAGCGACGAAGAGGGCTGAAGCCCCATTGAACCGGTGATGCAGGAGGTCTCGTCGGTGAGGATGTCACCGAAGGTGTTCTCGGTCACGATCACATCAAAGAACGTGGGTTCGGTGAGCACACGCATTGCAGCGTTGTCGATGAACATGTAGTCGGTGGTCACCTCGGGATATTGAGGCTCCATCTCCTTGGCTATTTGCCGCCACAGGCGCGAACTGGCCAGCACATTGGCCTTGTCGACTACGGTGAGATGCTTGTTGCGCTTCATGGCATACTCGAAAGCGACTTTCAAGATGCGCTCTATCTCCGGACGCGTGTAGATGTCGGTGTCGTAGGCCTTGTCGTTGTCCTGATACTTCTCGCCGAAATACATGCCGCCCGTGAGTTCGCGAATCACCACGAAATCGGCCCCGCGGAGCAGTTCGTCCTTGAGCGGACTCTTGTGGAGCAGACAGTCGAATGTGGCCACAGGGCGCACGTTGGCAAAGAGCCCCAGCTTCTTGCGCATGGCCAGCAACCCTTGTTCGGGGCGCACCTTAGCCGTGGGGTTGTTGTCGAAACGCGGGTCGCCCACGGCGGCGAAGAGCACGGCATCGGCCTCCATGCACGCCTTGAACGTGTCGTCGGGGAACGGATCGCCCACTTCGTCAATGGCGTGGGCACCGCAAATAGCTTCGTTGTAGGTGAACGTGTGGTTATACTTGGCTGCGATGGCATCCATCACGGCTACACCTTGTTTCATAATCTCTGGCCCGATGCCGTCACCGGCCAGCACTGCAATGTTTAATTTCATATATTGTTGTTTGATGGTTAATATTTCAAAGGAGTTAAAGGGAGTTAAGAAGTTAAAGGGAGTTAAGACAATAGTCCATAGCTTGAATAAATGGAGAAAAAGAGCAGAAGATAGTCAATGCTTCCAACTACCCTTAGCAATAGAACTATTGTCTTAACTCCCTTTAACTCCTTAACTCCCTTAACTCCCCAAAGATCCTCCCTCCTCGGTCTCCCCCACATTGTTTTCAAACTGGTTGAGCATCTTGAATGTAGCCTTGATGGCCGCTTCGGTCTGGTCGGCATCAAGACCACGGGTGCGCCAGATGCGGTTGCCCAAGCGCCATGTGATGGCCGTCTGCACGAGCGCGTCGGTGCGGCCGCCCGGCGGAATGCTCACCACATAGTTGTCGAGCAGCGGGAAATCCTTGCCCAACCGGTCGCGGTAGATCTTGCGGAGCGCCTTCACGAAAGCGTCATACTGGCCGTCGCCCGTAGAGTCGGCCTCATACTCACGGCCCTCTATCTCCACCTTGAGGCTGGCGATGGGCTTCAGCCCGTAGGATGTGGAGACCATGTAGCTCACGAGTTTCACCTTGTCTTCGGGCGCACTGTGTTTCAGCACGTCGCTCACGATGTAGGGCAAGTCCTCCTGCGTGACGAGCTCCTTCTTGTCGCCCAACTCCGTGATGCGCCGGGTCACAGCCTTAGTCTGCTCGGGTGTGAGTTCCAACCCGAGGTCTTCAAGGTTTTTGACGATGTTGGCCTTGCCCGAATTTTTGCCAAGCGCGTACTCGCGATGACGACCGAAACGTTCGGGCACGAGGTCGTTGCAGTAGAGATTGTCCTTGTTGTCGCCGTCGGCATGTACCCCGGCCACCTGCGTGAACACGTATCTGCCCACCACCGGCGTGTTGGGAGCCACGGCAATGCCGCTGTAGCCCTCCACCAACCGGCTCACGTCGTTGAGCATCTCCTCATGGATGTTGGTATGGGCATGGAACATGTCTTTCAGTATCACCTGCACACTGGCCAGCGGCGCATTGCCGCAACGCTCGCCCAGACCGTTCACCGTGACGTGCAGTCCTTTGGCACCGCTGAGCACGGCAGCCAGCGAATTGCTCACCGAGAGGTCGTAGTCGTTGTGGGCATGGAAGTCGAAATGGGTGTCGGGATAGCGTTTGAGCATCTTGCGCAGGTATTCCACACACTGCAACGGATTGAGGATGCCGAGCGTGTCGGGCAGCAAAAAACGCCTGATGCCCGCCCCCTGCAAGGCATCCATGAGCCCGTAGACATATTCGGGCGAGTCCTTCATGCCGTTGGACCAGTCTTCGAGGTAGAGATTCACGGTGAATCCCTGCTCCAGCGCGTATGCCACCTCACTCCGGATGTCAGCCGCATGTTCCTCGGGAGTCTTCTTCAGCTGCTGTGTGCAATGTTTCAACGAACCCTTGGCGAGCAGGTTGATGACTCTGCCGCCACACTCCTTGATCCAGTCGATGGAGCGGTGTCCGTCGACAAAGCCCAACACCTCGACGCGCCCGAGCATACCGTTGTTGGCGGCATAGCGGCATATCATCGACACGGCATTCTTCTCGCCGTCCGACACGCGGGCCGAAGCCACCTCGATGCGGTCTACATTGACATCTTTCAGCAGCTTGCGGGCGATGACGAGTTTCTCATGGGGCAGAAACGACACACCGCTCGTTTGTTCGCCATCGCGCAGGGTCGAGTCCATAATTTCTATGGCCGGCCGGCCGGCCATGCCCGTTTTGTCATATTCACTCATAGCCGAGCATTTCCTTTCTTCGCTTGTATTCGTCATTTGTTGGCCGCCTCCCAGCTTTCCACCTTGTCGCGGTTTTGCACGAGGAAGTCCACATCATCGAGCCCGTTCATGAGGCAATGCTTCTTGTAGGCGTTGATTTCAAACTGCTCGCTGCGCCCGGTGGCCAGATTGGTCACGGTCTGGTTGGGCAAGTCCACCCTGACTTGCGTCTTGTGGTCGGCCTCGATACTTTGGAAAAGTTCTTTAAGAAAGTCTTCGGTCACCACCACGGGCAACACGAAATTGTTGAGTTCGTTGTTCTTGTGGATGTCGGCAAAGAACGAACTTATCACCACGCGGAAGCCCGCGCCGGCGATGGCCCATGCGGCATGTTCGCGGGAAGACCCCGAACCGAAGTTCTTGCCGGCCACGAGTATCACCCCCGAATAGCTCGGGTCGTTCATCACGAAGTCTTTCTTGGGCGTGCCGTCGGTGTTGTACCGCCAGTCGCGGAAGAGGTTGTCGCCCATGCCCTCCTTGTCGGTGGCTTTAAGAAAGCGTGCGGGGATAATCTGGTCGGTATCTACGTTCTCCAACGGCAAAGGAATGCAGCCGGAGGTGATGATGTCAAATTTCTGTTTCATTGGGTTGAGGTTTTTGATTAGGAGTTAAAGGAGTTAAGGAGTTAGAGGGAGTTAAGACAATAGTCCATAACTAATGAATCTTTATTATTAAAGAATTAAAAGAGTTACAGACAACTATCCATCTCTTGAATGAACGGAGAACATAAAAGGAAAAGAAGACAAAAGATTGCCAAAGGCTTAACTACCCTCGGCAATAGAGAGCTATTGTCTTAACTCCCTTTTTTTTCGCTATCGCTCAAGGAACTTCTCCTTAACTCCCTTTGACTCCCATAATTATTCCATTAACGTTCTCGGATCGGTGATGACTCCCGTGACAGCGGCAGCCGCAGCCACAAGGGGCGAAGCCAGAATGGTGCGCGAACCGGGGCCCTGACGGCCCTCGAAGTTGCGGTTGCTGGTGCTCACGGAGTATTTGCCGGCAGGTATCTTGTCGTCGTTCATGGCCAGACAGGCAGAGCATCCCGGCTGTCGGATCTTGAACCCCGCAGCCTCGACAATGCGGTCGATGCCCTCCTCGCGTATCTGTTTGTCAACGAGCCACGAACCGGGCACGAGCCATGCCGTGACCCCTTCGGCCTTCTGCCGCCCCTTCACGATGGAGGCGAAAGCGCGGAAATCTTCGATGCGCCCATTGGTGCATGCCCCGAGAAACACGTAGTCGATCGGGTGACCGAGGAGCTTTTCGCCCGGCTGAAAGCCCATGTAGGCGAGACTTTTCTTGAAAGAAGCCTGTCCGGCATCGTCTATCTCGGCGAGCGTGGGGATGTGTCCGGTGATGCCCATGCCCATGCCGGGGTTGGTGCCGTAGGTGATGTGGGGCTCGATGTCGGCCGCATCGAAGGTCAGTTCCTTGTCAAACACGGCATCCTCCCCACTCTTGAGTGTCTTCCAGTAGGCCACGGCCCGGTCCCACTCCTCGCCCTGCGGAGCATATTCGCGCCCCTTGATATACTCGAAAGTGGTTTCGTCGGGAGCGATGAAGCCGCCCCGGGCCCCCATCTCGATGGAGAGATTGCACAGTGTGAGCCGGCCTTCCATCGTCATGTCTTTCACCACGTCGCCGGCATACTCCACAAAGTAGCCCGTGGCCCCGGAGGTCGTCAGTTCGGTCATCAGATAGAGGGCCACGTCTTTGGCCGTCACGCCCTTGCCCAACTTACCGTTGATGCTGATGCGCATCGACTTAGGCTTCGACTGCAAGATGCACTGTGAGGCCATCACCATCTCCACCTCCGATGTGCCGATGCCGAAAGCCACGGCTCCCATGGCCCCGTGGGTGGAAGTGTGGGAGTCGCCGCACACGATGGTCATGCCCGGCAGGGAAAGACCCTTCTCGGGGCCCACCACGTGGATGATGCCATTGTCTTTCGAGTTCATGGCATAATGAGTCAGCCCGAAGTCGGCCGTATTCTTCGACAACGTGTCCACCTGCTTCTTCGACACAGGGTCTTCAATGGGTTTGTCTTGGTCGTGGGTAGGCGTATTGTGGTCCGGCATACAGAATATCTGCCCCGGACGGAAGCATTGCAGTCCGCGGGCGCGCATCCCGGCAAAGGCTTGCGGGGAAGTCACTTCGTGGCAGTAGAGGCGGTCGATGTAAAGTTGTGTAGGCCCGCCCTCCACGATCTGCACGACATGCTTATCCCAAATCTTGTCGAATAATGTGTTCAT
The DNA here is from genome assembly GCF_000184945.1 of Segatella buccae ATCC 33574. Lineage (GTDB taxonomy): Bacteria > Bacteroidota > Bacteroidia > Bacteroidales > Bacteroidaceae > Prevotella > Prevotella buccae. The sequence goes on along the minus strand of NZ_GL586311.1, from coordinate 3,218,287 downwards.
AATCTTTCTTTGTATTTATTGCGTTTTCAATCTCTGAACTTGTTGATGCAATCGATGTAGGCCTCCACCGAAGCCGTCACGATGTCGGTGTCGGCCCCGAAACCGTAGTACACGTGGCCGTCGTACTCCACCTGCATGTGTACCTTGCCCAAATCGTCCGACCCTTTGTCGATGGCCTGAATGGTGAACTCCTTGAGGGTCATGTTCTTTCTGATTATTCGCTTGAGTGCCTTGATGGCCGCGTCTACAGGGCCGTTGCCCGTCGAACACTCCTCAAACTTCTGTCCGCTGATGTCGAGGCCCACGCTGGCCACGCTCTTCACGCCCTTGCCCGTGGTCACTTGCAGGTAGTCGAGCTTCACGCTGTGGCCCTCGGCCGATTCGGCTCCGGCCAACACGAGGATGTCATCGTCGGTCACCTCCTTCTTCTTGTCGGCCAGCACGAGGAATTTCTTGTAGAGCGCGTCGAGTTTGGCCTCGTCTTCCACCTCCACACCATTCACATGCAACCGGTATTTCAGCGCAGCGCGGCCCGAACGGGCGGTGAGTACGATGGCGTTGTCGTCGAGTCCCACTTCCTTGGGGTCGATGATTTCATAGGTCTGCACGTTTTTGAGCACGCCGTCTTGGTGGATGCCGCTCGAATGGGCGAAAGCGTTGCGCCCCACGATGGCCTTGTTGGGCTGCACGGGCATGTTCATCAGACTCGACACCAAGCGCGATGTGGGGCAAATCTTCGTCGTGTTGATGTTGGTGTCGATGCCCACGCCCTTGTGGCATTTGAGTATCATGGCTATCTCTTCGAGCGACGTGTTGCCGGCGCGCTCGCCGATGCCGTTGATCGTCACCTCCACCTGCCGCGCCCCGTTGAGCACACCTTGCAGGGTGTTGGCTGTGGCCATGCCCAAGTCGTTGTGGCAGTGGGTGGAGAGCACAGCCTTGTGTACCCCGTCCACGTGCTCCATCAGGTATTTTATCTTGTGCCCATACTCCTCGGGCAGACAGTAGCCCGTGGTGTCGGGTATGTTGACTACTGTGGCTCCGGCCTTGATGACGGCCTCCACCACACGGGCGAGATATTCATTGTCGGTGCGCCCGGCATCCTCGGCATAGAACTCCACATCCTCTACATATCTCTTGGCATACTTCACGGCGGCCACGGCGCGCTCGATGATTTCCTCGCGGTTGGAGTTGAATTTGTATTTGATGTGCGAGTCGCTCGTCCCGATGCCGGTGTGTATGCGCTTGTGCTTGGCATACTTGAGGGCTTCGGCCGCGCAGTCGATGTCTTTCTCCACGGCACGTGTCAGCGCGCAGATGGTGGGCCAAGTCACGGCTTTGGATATTTCTATCACCGAGTTGAAGTCGCCCGGACTCGAAATGGGGAAGCCCGCCTCTATCACATCCACGCCCAACTGCTCCAGTGCCTTAGCCACTTGTATTTTCTCTACCGTGTTCAACTGGCAACCGGGCACTTGTTCACCGTCGCGCAGTGTCGTGTCAAAAATGAATAATCTGTCGCTCATGATTCTATACCTTTATTATATATATGTACTCTCGATTCTATCCGCAAACTACGAAAAAAGCCTTCCACACTTCCACGGAAGTGAGAAAGGCTTGGATGTATAGTCTCTCAGAGCTATATGCACACCTTATCACTTCCGGCCACCCGATGCAGTCGAATTCGAATAATAAGGTTTAGTATGCTCTGAATATTGTTCATCTTGTCTTTTCGTTGAAATACGGATGCAAAGGTAATGGATTTTACGGAACAATGCAAACAAATTGTTGCTTTTTTAATCAAAAATTAAATAATTCTTCATTTCTCACCCCGCTTTTCATTATAAAGAGGCAATTTATGGGCGCATTAGAATTAGATTCTTTACCTGTCTTTTGATAAATATTCCTTAAATGGCTACCATTTTTGCGACCAAATTGGCTATCTTTGCAATAGAATTAAAGGAAACCGCCATGATGATAATAGGTACAAAAGACTTTTGTAGCAACCGGACGAAATTTGCTGTAAAGTTGCGCCATGCCTTGCAAGAAATGATAGATGCTAAGGCTGGAGAAACGCAATTAAAAACGGCAGAGGACTTGCTTTATGAACTTTAGATTCCGATCACTTCCGACTTTGGAAAGGAAGCCATAAGGGACGGCTGATACTGGGTGGTAAAACCAATCTGTGTGTTGCTCACATACTCGATGAAAAACGCTGAAGGAAGTCTCTGCAAGCATCGGTCTGTGACGAATAATATCAACAAAAGCACCTCTGTAAAAACTCTCCAACCAGAGCGAAAAACCTGCCTTAAACCGTCGGAAAAGCCCACAGATTTCCTCATTCGGGCCCATCGAGCTTGCAAAAGAGCCACAGTTGAAAGCCAAAATGGCCACAGTTGCCGTGCAACTGTGGCCATTTTGCAAGCCCGTTTGGGCTCTTTCAGCCCTATTTTCGGGCCTAATATCGTGTCAATAAAATTCAAGTGGTTGAATATCAGCGTTTTGAAAAAGCCGCCAAAATCGCGTATTTACGCCAACGGGCCGTCGGTTGCAAATATTGCAAGCACAGAGGCCGAAAACGAATAAATAGTTTGACAGTCATCTATCCGGATGCCTCTCCCGTTAAGCACCGCCTGAGCGGCCAAAGTCATCATCTCAGAAAATCGGCATCGGGCGCAGGCGGCAGGTCACCGAAGGGATCATCGCCATTGATTTTGCTGCCGATGATTTCACCGCCACCGCCCGGCATGGGAGCGATGGAATTGTCTTCGGGGTTCTGGAAGCGGGTGAACTCTCCGCGGAAGTTGAGCAACACATCGCCCGTGGCACCCTTACGGTGTTTGGCTATGATGATTTGGGCCATGCCGTGGAGGTCGTTGCCCTTGCCGTCGTCATAGATGTGATAATACTCGGGGCGGTGAACGAAGAGCACCATGTCGGCATCCTGCTCGATGGCTCCCGACTCGCGGAGGTCACTCAGCTGCGGCCGCTTGCCGTCGATGCCCTCACGGTTTTCCACCGTTCGGTTGAGCTGGCTCAATGCCAAGATAGGGATGTTGAGCTCCTTGGCCAGCCCCTTGAGCGAGCGGGAGATGGTGGACACCTCCTCCTGTCGGTTGCCGAAACGCATACCGCTGGCGTTCATCAGCTGCAAATAGTCTATCATGATGATTTTCACCCCTTTTTCCCTCACCAGTCGGCGGGCCTTCGTCCGCAGCTCAAACACCGAGAGACCCGGCGTGTCGTCCACATAGATGGGTGCTCCCGTGAGTTTGCGCAGGTTTTTGTCGAAGCGTTCCCACTCGTGAGGTTCGAGCTGACCGCTGAGTATCTTGTGTCCCGAAATCTCGCACACGTTGGAAATCAAACGGTTCACCAACTGCACGTTGTTCATTTCGAGCGAGAAGAAGGCGATGGGTTCGCGGTAGTCCACGGCGATGTTCTTGGCGATGCTCAGCGCAAACGAGGTCTTACCCATGGCCGGTCGGCCGGCAATGATCACAAGGTCGGAAGCCTGCCACCCGCTCGTGATGTCGTCCAGCCCGGTGAATCCGCTCGGCACACCGGTCAGTCCCCCCTTGTTCTTGGTCGCAGCCATAAGTATTCGCTCCGCTTCGGCTATCACGGGGTCTATCTGCGTGTAGTCTTGCCGCATGTTCTTCTGAGAGAGTTCGAAGAGCGCACCCTCGGCGTGCTGCATCAGTTCCTCCACATCCACTGTCTCGTCGTAGGCATTGGTCTCTATCTCACCGGCAAAATGGATGAGCTGACGGGCAAGGAACTTCTGCGCCAATATCTGCGCATGATATTCCACATGGGCCGACGAGGCCACATGCTGACTGATGTCGAGCACGTAGGGCGCACCGCCCACACTCTCGAAGGTGCCCTGCCGCTTGAGTTCTTCGATGACGGTCATGATGTCCACCGGCCTCTCCTCCATGTTCATGGCTTGGATGGCCTCGTATATCTTCTGGTTGCGGGGATCATAAAACGTCTCCGGGTGCAGTATCTCCGCCACCACCGAAAAGGCATCCTTGTCCACCATGAGTGCTCCGATCACCAGTTGCTCGATGTCGGGAGCCTGCGGGGGCAGATGCCCGTAGGTGTTGTCTATCGGGGTCTGCGCACGCCGCCGCCCCGTCTTGTTTGATTTATTTTCAGGCATGTCGTTTGAATTGTCGGGACAAAGTTACGATAAAAATGTGAGATACGGAAAAACATGATAATGGATTTGACCTGACAAAACATTCAACTGCACCAAGCGTATCCGGCCATTTGGGTTATATATGGTTCAATGTTGTCATGAAATGTAAAAAAAACGAGGAGACGACATACCTTATTTCTCGATAATTTGCTATTTTTGCACAAGAATAAACAACTTTGATTATGATTACATTCCCCAATGCCAAAATCAATCTCGGCCTCAATATCGTGGGCCGGCGGCCTGACGGCTATCACAACATAGAAACGGTGTTCTACCCTATCCCACTCTGCGACGCGCTCGAAATCAGGCGCATGGACGAAAGGTTTCCCAGCGAGGTGGACTGCGATCTCAAGGTGACGGGTAACGCCGTGGACTGCGACGAGCAAAAAAACTTGGTGGTGAAGGCCTACAATCTGTTGGCTGCCGACTTCTCGCTGCCGCGTGTCCATGCCCATCTCGTGAAGCGCATACCCTCGCAAGCCGGCTTAGGGGGAGGTTCGAGCGACGGTGCCTATATGATCAGGTTGCTTGACGAGCGTTTCCGGCTCAACATCGGCATCGCCGAGATGGAGCGATACGCCGCCCGTCTGGGGGCCGACTGCCCGTTTTTCATCACAGCCATGCCCTCCTACGCCACGGGCATCGGCGAAATCCTTGCTCCGGTTGACGGCCCCAAGGGCAATCTCGGGGGCTACAGGCTGGCAGTGGTGAAGCCCGACATTGCCGTGAGCACGGCCGAGGCCTACAGCCGCATTACGCCGGCACAACCGGCCAAATGTTGCCGCGACATCTGCCGGCAGCCCATCGCCACGTGGCGGGATGAACTCACCAACGATTTCGAGAAGCCCATCTTCGCCATGCACCCCATGCTGGCCGACATCAAGCGACGGCTCTACGACCTTGGGGCGGTCTATGCGCAGATGAGTGGCAGCGGCAGTGCCCTCTTCGGCATCTTCAAGCAGGAGCCGCACAACATCGCCACAGCTTTCCCGGGGCTTTACACGGCGGTGATGGAACTTTGAAAAATTCAAAAATTAAAAGATTCAAAGATTCAAGAATTAAAAAGGTAAAAGGCTCCTGCAATTCGCATCATTCGGAGCATTCGCCGACATTTATCATTTCTTTCGGCGAATGCCCCGAATGATGCGAATTTTTCTGTGAAGCTATTTCTTTTCGCAGGAATACAAGCCGATGACGAAAACACCGGACAATCTCCGCCTTCGTCTATAATGCAAAAAGGGTGCGCCAACAACTTGGCGCACCCCGGAATCTAATCCTGTTCTTATAAAGATTTGGAAACGATTGACTAATCTGAATTTCCGACAGCCGGCCTATTAGGCGAGCACATAGTTCTTGATGTCTTCCTCTACGGTGGCATTGGTGCCCAGTCCGAAGTTCTCAACGAGCACTTTCAGCACGCCTTCCGACACAAATGCGGGGAGCGTGGGACCGATGTGGATGTTCTTCACCCCGAGGTGGAGCAAGGCGAGAAGCACGATGACGGCCTTCTGCTCATACCAAGCGATATTGAAGAAGATGGGCAGGTCGTTGATGTCGGCCGCACCGAAAATCTCTTTCAACTTCAGGGCCACCACTGCCCAACTGTAGGAGTCGTTGCACTGGCCGGCGTCGAGCACGCGGGGGATGCCGTTGATGTCGCCCAAATTGAGCTTGTTGTATTTGTATTTGGCACAACCGCTGGTGAGAATCACCGTGTCTTTGGGCAGAGCCTTGGCAAAGTCGGTGTAGTAGTTGCGGTCTTTCATGCGCCCGTCGCAACCGCTCATCACGACAAACTTCTTGATGGCACCGCTCTTCACGGCCTCCACCACCTGATCGGCCAGAGCGAACACTTGCGCATGGGCGAAACCGCCCACTATCTCTCCCTGCTCAATCTCGGTGGGAGCCTCGCAGGTCTTGGCCAGCTCTATCACCTCGGAGAAGTCCACCCGCCCGTTGGCATCGGCCTTGAGGTGCTTCCAACCGGGATAGCCGGAGGCATTGGTGGTGAACACACGGTCCTTATAATTGGCCGATGGAGACGGGGGCACGATGCAGTTGGTGGTGAACACGATGGGGCCATTGAAGCTGGCAAACTCCTCCTTCTGCTTCCACCAAGCGTTGCCGTAGTTGCCCACGAGGTGCTTGTATTTCTTCAACTGCGGATAGTAGTGCGCCGGCAACATTTCGCTGTGGGTGTATACGTCGATGCCGGTGTCCTCGGTCTGTTGGAGCAGTTGTTCGATGTCGCGCAGGTCGTGGCCGGAGATGAGGATGCCGGGATTCTTGCCCACGCCGATGTTCACCCGTGTGAGTTCGGGATTGCCGTAGGCAGTGGTGTTGGCCTTGTCGAGCAGGGCCATGGCATCCACGCCAAACTTGCCTGTTTCAAGAACCGTGGCGAGCAGCGTGTCCATGTCGGCCGATGGGTCGCTGATGATGCCGAGGGCCTTCATCATGAAGTCGATGATGGCCTCGTTGCGCTGGTTGAGATGGGAAGCGTGCTCATAGTAGGCGGCCATACCCTTCAGGCCGAGCACGGTGAGCTCCTTGAGCGAGCGCAGGTCGGCATCTTCGTTGCGCAAGATACTTTCGCGGTCGCCCTCGGCCCGATAGTCGGCCTTCTCGCCTCCCCACTTCACCTCCTGATAGTCGGGCAGACTCACGCCCTTGTCCTTGGCTATGAGCAGCAGCTGCTTCTTGATGGCAATGGCACGATCCACCTTTTCGAGGATGGCACTGTCATCGAAGTTGGCATTGGTGATGGTGGTGAAAAGGGCATCCACAATCATGTCGCCCACCGGCACTTTATCGTAAGCCACACCGGCTTCGCTGAGCGCATGGCCTATTGTACCCACGCCGCGCACCACGCTTAGCAACAAATCTTGCCAACGAGAGGTCTCGGGCAGTTTACCACACACGCCGCGAACGGTGCAACCCGTTCCCTTGGCTGTTTCCTGACACTGAAAACAAAACATTTGATTCTCCATGTTCGTCGTAATTCTTGTTGTTTGTATAATTCGACGGCAAAATTAGACAAAACCGAAAACGCCTGCGGTAACAAATGTTACACGCAGGCGTTAATATTCATTAAATAAAAGCTTCGCCCCCGGCTTCGCTTCTCTTTCACTTCCCCGTCTCTTTCGGCGTACGCTTGGAGCGGTGGTAGGAGCGGTACTCGTCGAGCGGAATTTCGACATCAGGCTCATGCAGCTCGCCTGCATGAGGCAAGGCGAAGCGCATGTAGCGGATGTTGAGACCGCGCTCTATCCACATAGACTCGTAGTAGGTCTGGATGGCGAGCAGGCGGCGCGTCTCCTCGTCGAGGCCTTCCTCATGGTAGAGGTCTTCGGTGCGGAAAGCCACAGGCAGGCTGTTCTCGCCGGCCATGTAAGTGGTGTAGGTGAACAGGAAGTTGGAGTCGGTCTTGAGATGAACTAATCCTCCGTCTGTCAGAAAACGGCGGTAACGGTTCATAAAATAGGTGGATGTGAGACGCTTGCGCGGGTTTTTCATCTGCGGGTCGGAGAAGGTGAGCCATATCTCCTGCACTTCGTCGGGAGCGAAGAAGCGGTCGATGATCTCGATGTTGGTGCGCAGGAAGGCCACATTTCCCAGACCGGCCTCCAGAGCCTGTTTGGCTCCTGTCCACATACGGGCTCCCTTGATGTCCACCCCGATAAAATTCTTGTCGGGATAGAGGCGTGCCAACTCCACGGCATATTCCCCCTTGCCGCATCCCAGTTCGAGCACAATGGGATTGTCGTTGTGGAAATAATCTTCGCGCCAACGGCCTTTCATCTCAAACGGCACGTTGTCAATCACCGAAAAAGGATATTGAAAGACATTCTTGAATGTCTCCATCTCTGCAAACTTAGCTAATTTTCCTTTGCCCATCGTTCTGTTTCTTTTGCTGCAAAGGTACGAGTTAAGTGTGAAATACGCAACTTTTAGCCCCCTTTTGTTGTGTTTCTCCATAGACGATAATACTCCCTTGACGGTACGAATCCGTCAAGGGGGCATCACTATCTTTCCAGATGGGCATCGTCACCCATCCGTTATTACACAGCAGGAAGTACCGTCAGGCTGCCGGCATCTCCTTCTTCAGGTCCTCATAGAAGTGTACACGGGTGGTCTGCCAATAGGGAACAAGCCAGAGGAAGCCGATGCCGAGGGTGAGAGAGGCAAGAATAACCCAACCGATGAAGCTCAGGTCGAGCAGGAAGAGTTGCAGCTTGTGGCCGTCCATGAGGCGCATACTCTCCTTGATGGCATCGTCGCAACTTATTTCGGGATTGTCCTTGAATACGTAAGGGGCCATGGCGTAGGAGTAGGCCTTGATGATACCGGGGATGATGAGCAGCAGTGTCCAAAGTACGGTGTAGATACCCACGAGAAACGGAATAAGGAAACTCTTGGGCAGCCACGGCTTCTTGAATCCGAGGAAGAGCGAGTTCACCTGCGTGCGGCCTTCGCGGACATACTCAAGGAAGAGCACTTGCAATGACCAACCGAGGGGAATGAGGCCCAAATAGAACAGGAAACCGACAGTCTGCCGCACCACGGACGAGTCTTTGTTGCCCATGACGCCGGCCACGACAAAAGTGATGATATAATAAATCAAGGTACAGATGACGGGTGTGCTCCAGCCCTTGTCCAATGAGGCCAAGGCGCGATTTTTGTAAGCGGAAATTGAATCCATAGTTTTAATGATTATAAAGTTTGAAAATAAATGAATCAAAACAAGATGCCGTTGCCTCATCTTGGCGATGGGACAACGGCATGGGCGGTTTATTCGATGACGACGGTGGTCCAACCGTGCTTGTCTTCCACAGTGCCGTATTGGATGCCGCGGAGCGTGTCATAGAGTTTGCGCGACATCGGACCGGGCTCTGCCCCGAAGTCGTAGTGTGCTCCCGTGTCGAGGTCGTCGATGTAGGAGATGGGGCTGATGACAGCCGCTGTGCCGCAGGCTCCGGCTTCCTCGAATGTGGCCAGTTCCTCCTCGGGAATCTGCCGGCGCTCCACCTTCATGCCCAAGTCCTCGGCCAACTGCATGAGACTCTTGTTGGTGATGGACGGGAGGATAGAGGTCGACTTCGGAGTGACGTAGGTGTTGTTCTTGATACCGAAGAAGTTGGCTGCCCCGCACTCGTCCATGTATTTCTTTTCCTTCGCGTCGAGGTAGAACTCGCAGGCATATCCCTTCCTGTGGGCGATGTCATTGGCGCGCAGGCTGGCCGCATAGTTGCCGCCCACCTTGTACATGCCCGTGCCGAGCGGTGCCGAGCGGTCGAAGTCGCGTATGATGACGTAGGGGTTGCTGGAGAACCCTCCCTTGAAGTAAGGGCCTACGGGGGTGACGAAAATCATAAAGAGATATTCCGTGGCCGGGTGTACGCCCACCTGCGCACTGGTGCCGATGAGCAGCGGACGCACATAGAGCGTGGCACCGCTCTCGTAGGGCGGAATCCACTCCTGATTGAGGCGCACCACCTTCTTCACCATCTCCACAAACAGGTCTGTGGGCACTTCGGGCATCAGGATGCCTCGGCAGGTGCTCTGCAGGCGTGCCGCATTGTCTTCGACGCGGAACACGCGCACTTTGCCGTCGGCGCAGCGATAGGCCTTCAGTCCCTCGAAGGCTTCCTGTCCGTAGTGCAAACTCGTGGCGGCGATATGCAGTTTGAGATACTCATCGGAGCAAACTTCCACTTCACCCCACTTGCCGTCGCGATAGTAGCAGCGCACATTGTAGTCGGTCGGCATGTATCCGAACGACAGATTAGCCCAGTCTAAATTCTTCATAATCAAAATATTTTAATCGAATATGCTTGCAAAAGTAAGTATTTTAAAGCATTTTTGCAACATTTTTCGCACTTTTTTGCCCTTCTTGCGCAATTATTCGCGATGAACCTTCGGGCCCTTCTCCCCTCACGGCAAGAGTTTCTTGATTTCGGCATCGGTCTTGGTGAGTTTGTCGCGGCAGAGCTTGATGAGCTGCTGGGCAGTCTTGAGGTTGGCTGCCAGTTCGTCAATGTCATACTCGTCGTTTTCCATCTTGGCCACGATTTCCTCCAGTCGGTGCACGGCCTCCTCATATTTCACATTCTTTTCCATATATGCTAAGATTCTATTCTCGATTTCAAAATGCCCTTCTCCAGCCGCGTCTCGATCATGTCGCCCGCCGAGAGTTGCCGCGGGTCGCGCACCACCCTGCCCTCGTGCAGCGTGATGCTGTAGCCCCGGCGGAGCAGGCGGTCGGGATTGAGGGCCTCCACGCGTTGCCCGAGCAGGGCCAGCCGGTGGGTCTCGGTCTGCAAACGGCGCTCCAAGAGTGGCTGAAGGTCGCGCCCGACGAGCTGCAGCCGGTGGGCGGCACGCTCCAACCGGTTGTCCACCAACTGCACCAACCGGCTTTGCAAGACATTGAGCCGGGCCTCTCCGCGGCTCCTGACGAGTGAGAATTGCAGGGGAATGGCCGATGCCAGCTTGTCTATCCGCATACGCTCCCGCTCCATCCGGAGGCGCACCACGCGCACCATGCGCTCCCCGGCACCATCGATGCGGGCTTCCACATCGGCCAACCGCGCCACCAGAAAGGCTGCCGCGGCCGTGGGAGTCTTCACCCGCGTGTGGGCCACCATATCGAGCACGCTCTCGTCGCGCTCGTGTCCGATGCCCGTGATCACGGGCAGGGGGAAGTTGGCCACATTCTCGGCCAGTGCCAAGGTGTCGAAACCGGAAAGGTCGCTGGTGGCCCCGCCGCCACGGATGATGACCACCACGTCAAACTCTCCGGCCCGTGCGTTGATGGCATCGAGCGCAGCGATGACGCTCTGCTCCACCTGTTCGCCCTGCATGGTGGCGGCAAAAAGTTCGGTGTGGAAGCAGAAGCCGTAGTCGTTGGCGGCCAACTGGTCGGCGAAATCGCCATAGCCGGCAGCCGACGCGCTCGACACCACGGCCACGCGCTGCGTGAAGAGCGGGAGCCGGAGTTCCTTTTGCAGGTCGAACACGCCCTCGGCCCTCAGCCGGGCAATGATTTCCTGCCGGCGGCGGGCCATGTCGCCCATCGTGTAGGTGGCGTCGATGTCGTCGACTATCCATGAGAAGCCGAAGTTTTCGTGAAACTGCGCGTGCACCTGCAACATCACTTTCATGCCCGAGCGCAGCCCTTGGCCCGTGAGCCGCTCGAATGCCGGGCGTATGAGCATCCAGCGGTTGCGCCAGCAGTTGGCCCGTGCCCGGGCTATCGGGGTGCGCGAGGCCTCGTCTTTCTGTATGAGTTCCATGTAGCAGTGGCCGTAGCTTTCGCGCACATCCGACAGTTCGGCCTGCACCCAGTAGCTGTCCGGCATGTCCACCTCGATGGTCTCCCTGACCAGCGCGTTCAGTTCGTATAGCGACAGAGGTTTCTTCATGGCACTCATTTTTTCGTTTTCTCCCCCCGTCCGTTCACGTAAGCACTCCAGAAGTCGGGCAGCCCGTAGCCGTACACGTTGTCGGGGTGGGCATAGTTGTGGGCCGAACGGCGCACGAGGTCTTCTATCTCCAGGGCCGTCTTGTCGGGCAAAGCCTGCCACAGACAGGCCACCATGCCGGCTATGAGCGGGGCGGAGAACGACGTGCCGATGTCGTTGATGATGGAACCGCGCCCGGTGATGACAGAAGTGGGACTGCCAAAGGCCATCACGTCGGGTTTCACGCGCCCGTCGGCCGTGGGCCCTACGGCACTGAAGGGGGCATTCACCCCGTTGGGACTGATGGAACCGACGGTCAGGATGTCCCGGGCATCGGCCGGGCAGTTGATTTTCTTCCACGTGCCCATGCCGTCGTTGCCCGCGCTGTTGACTAGCACGATGCCCTTGCCGGCAAGCATCGAGGCCGTGTGTGAGATGAACGACTGTTCGCCGTCGAGCTGGGCGTAGGTGTGGTCGGTGGAACGGTCGTCGAATCCGTGGTAGCCCAGCGAACTGTTGATGACATCCGCGCCCAGCGAGTCGGCATATTCCACGGCTGCGGCCCAGTAGTCTTCTTCGGCCAGACTCTCCGTCTGCTCGTCCTCGCAACGCACGAGCACGTAGGTGGCCTCCGGAGCCGTACCTATATAATAATGTGGAACCCGGGCCGCCAGCACCGAGAGCACCATCGTGCCGTGCTCCATCTCTTGAAACATGTTGCCCGACCGGGGCACCACAAAGTCGGCACACCCGGCTATCTTGACCTCGTGCAGGGCGGGTATGCGATCGGTGTTCATGAAGCCCCCGTCGAGCACGGCTATCATCTTGCCCTCGCCTCGGAAACCGGCGGTGTGCAGCCGACGGCCGTTGAGGTTGTCTATCTGCTCGCGGGTGCTGCCGTATTCGTCGGCTGTGGAACTGTCCCACTTGTTAAACTCCTTGTGAAACGACGAGCGCACGCGCTTGTCCACCGAGTCGGGGGCGGTGAACACCTTGGTCATCCGCACCACGAAAGGCAGCTCCTTGAGCCGGGCCAACTGCTTCTCCGATGCCACGCGCACGAGCAGTGTGTTGTTCCACTTGCTCCGGCCCACCACATCGAGCCCCCGTTCCCTCACAGCCTGCACATAGACGGGCGACACCGGAAGGTCGGTCGAGTCGACCACCAGCCGCTGCCACCTGCGCCGTTCCACCGCGCGCGGCGAGAGAAATTCCTCCGGCCTTGCCAGCGAGAACGGGCAGCCCTGCTTGTCGGCAAGGTTGACACGATAGAGCCGGCATCGCCCTCCGGGATAGGAAATCTTTCCGGCACCGTCGGCCTGCCGTGCCGGAAGTGCTGCCGCCCAGAGCAACAGGCCCACCGCCACGATGATTTTCCCGATTATATCTCTTTTCATGTCTGTTCTTTTCACTTCCTGCAAAGATACGACAATTCGCTGTAACATCAGCAGAAAATCGGCAGATTAACGAAAATAATTCTTTTCTCGCGCTCTCCCCCTACGCTGCGCTTCTGCGTGCCGGAAACCGCGAGGGTGGCGGGGGCACGGCAGCTCCGGCAATCTGTAAAAAGTGTTACTTCCACATGCTGTGCAGTAAAAATTCGTTTAAGGGAGATGATCTATATCAAAAATAGCTTAAAAAGAGGCAGATTTTGCAGGAAAAGTTTGGTGTGTTCGTACACAAAGCGTAACTTTACATCATCAATAGGACAGATTTGAGGTTATAATAAGATTGTTTAGGTTAGTAATAAGTACATTTAGGTTTTTAGTTATTAGGTTTAAAGATTTGTTTCAGACGATAGGCTTTAGTTAAGGTAACAAAAGATTGAGGATAACAAAAGAGCGAAAGAGTCGCTCATCTTTCTGCAAATAAATGTATCAGAATAGATAGATGCAGCCTTGGAAGTGATTCCGAGGCTGTTTCGTTTTTATGCCCCACCACTCCACGACCGCCCGCTTTCACGCTGCCCGCGGGCCGGCTCACACTGTGTTTCAAATCGCCAAACGCTACTTTTTCTTGACAAAAAGCTTTCATCTGGAACGCTTCAACCAGCACGAGGTAGCGACCGGAAAAGACCGGAAAACCACTGCCACCGGCCCATAAAGACCAACCGCCCATATCAAAGGGCCACACTCACGCGCCCAAACAGGCCGAGCGACAGTGCCAAAGAGCCGGAGAGACCCGTTCAAAGGGCCTCTTTCAGCCGCCCGTTCGGCCCGTTTGACAATCTCGTCAAGCCTTCCGGTAATGTCAAGAAAAGTCAATCCGTTGAATGTCAGAGGGTTGGAAACTTCGCTGAAATGCGCGTGTGCGCAGCCGCGGAAGCATCGCCGGAAAATATCGCAAGCACAAGGCGCGAAAACGGACAAATAGTTTGACATTCCCGGGACGGCGGAAGGGGGAAGAAAGACGGAAAGCAAACGGCAGATTCATCTTTTGATTTTCCGTTCTTTTAAATCTTTAAATTCCTGAATCTTTGGATTTTTCCAATCTTCAATTTCCCGACTTCTTGTCCTTAATTAAATCTTTGAATTTTTGAATCTTTGAATTTTTCAATTTTAAATAAAACTATGTATCAAGATTTTTTCTTACCTTTGCACTATGGACAACAAAAAGGCGACTCTCGAACTGGGCACCAAACCGGTGGGCAAGCTGCTCGTGCAGTATGCCACGCCGGCCATTGTGGCCATGACGGCAGCCTCGCTCTATAACATCGTAGACAGCATTTTCATCGGTCAGGGGGTGGGTCCGCTGGCCATCTCGGGACTGGCCATCACGTTCCCGTTCATGAATCTGGCCAGTGCGTTCGGCGCTGCAGTGGGCGTGGGGGCCTCGACCTTCATCTCCGTGAAGCTCGGACAGAAAGACTATCAGACGGCCGAAAACATCCTTGGCAACACCTTGACGCTGAACCTGATAATCGGCATCGGCTTCACGCTGCTCACGCTGCTCTTTCTGAGCCCCATCCTGCGGTTTTTCGGGGCGAGTGACGCCACGTTGCCCTACGCCCGCGACTACATGGAAATCATTCTGGCGGGCAACGTGTTTTCGCACACCTACTTCGGCATGAACGCCGTGCTGAGGGCGGCGAGCAAACCGCGACAGGCGATGTATGCCACCATCTTCACGGTGGTGATGAACACCCTGCTCGACTATCTCTTCATCATGGTCTTCGGATGGGGCATCCGCGGGGCGGCCTATGCCACCATTCTGGCACAGATGATGGCGCTGGCGTGGCAGATGTGGCTGTTCAGCGACAAGCGGCAGCTGCTGCACCTGAAGCGCGGCATCTACGGGCTGAGGGCCGAACTGGTGAAAAACATCATCGGCATAGGCATCTCGCCGTTTGCCATGAACGTGTGTGCCTGCGTGGTGGTGATATTCATCAACCAGCAGCTGGTACACTTCGGGGGCGACTTGGACGTGGGTGCCTACGGCATTTCCAACCGCATGGGGTTCATGTTCGTGATGCTCGTCATGGGCATCAACCAAGGCATGCAACCCATCGTGGGCTACAACTACGGGGCACAGAAGCTCGACCGCACGATGGGGGTGCTGAAGCTCGGCATCGTCTTTGCCACGGTGATTATGACCGCCGGCTGGCTCATCGCCATGCTGCTGCCCTACTACTGCGCCCGCCTCTTCACCACCGACGCCACACTCATCCGGCTGGCCATCAAGGCCATACGCATTCTCATGCTGGTATTCCCCATCATCGGCTACCAGATGGTGGTGACCAACTTCTTCCAGAGCATCGGCAAGGTGAAGATCAGCATCCTGCTCAGTCTCTCGCGCCAGTTGCTGCTGTTGCTGCCGCTGCTCGCCGTGCTGCCCGAGGTGTTCGGCATCGACGGCGTGTGGTATGCCATGCCCGTGAGCGACTTCCTCTCGGCGCTGCTGGCGGCGTGGGTGATGGCGGTGTATATGCGCAAATTCAAGAAACAACATAAAGCGTTGACCTATGGAAGACAAGAAGAACCTCATCATTAACATCGGAAGACAGATAGGCAGCGGCGGGCATATCATCGCCCGACAGCTGGCCGAGGAGTTCGGCTGCCGGTTCTACGACAAGGAAATACTCAACCTCGCGGCCAAGGAGAGCGGCTTCTCGGAGAAGTTTTTCGAGCAGCACGACGAGCAGCGGGGATTCCTCCGCTCGCTGTTCCACACCCACATACCGTTTGTGAGCGACAACAATTTCTATAAGAACGACCTCTCGCAGGAGAGTCTTTTCCTGTTTCAGAGCGAAGCCATCGGCAAGGCGGCCGACGAGGGCAGCTGCGTGTTTGTGGGGAGGGCGGCCGACTACATCCTGCGCGACCGGCAGAATGTGGTCAACATCTTCGTCACGGCCCACATCGACCGGCGCATACAGCGCGTGTGCAAGCGGCAGGGCATTGACCGGGCCGCGGCGCGGAAATTCATCAAGGAGAAGGAGGAGGAACGCGCGGCCTTCTACAACTACTACACGGGCAAGCGCTGGGGACACAGCGAGAGCTACGACCTGTGCATCGACTCGTCGGTGCTGGGAGTGGAAGAGACGGGCGTGTTTGTGGCCGATTTCATCAGACGGCGCTTCGGCATGACCCCGAAAACGACAATATAGGCACAAGGCACGCATGAAGACAATAGGCATCATCAGCGACACCCACAGCTATTGGGACGACCGCTACGAGGAACATCTGGGCGAGTGTGACGAGATATGGCACGCCGGCGACATCGGCAGCATCGAACTGGCCGACCGCTTCGAGGCCATGCGCCCGAGGTTCAGGGCCGTGTGGGGCAACTGCGACGGATACGACCTGCGCAGCCGCTACCGGGAGACGCTGCGCTTCAAATGCGAGGATGTGGATGTGCTGATGAAGCACATCGGCGGCTATCCGGGCAAGTATGACCCGTCGATACGCAACATGATCTATGCCTCGCCGCCCAATCTCTTCATCTCGGGGCACTCGCACATACTCAAAGTGATGTCCGACAAAGCACTCGGATTGCTCCACATCAATCCCGGGGCAGCCGGACTGCAGGGCTGGCAGAAGGACAGAAGTCTCGTGAGACTGACCATCGAGGGCAATAAATTCACCGATTGTGAAGTTATCATATTGAAAAGGAACGCGTAGAGGCACTTCCGGATGCAAGGCAAGGAGGGGGAAAGCTGTCAACACACCCAAGCAACGAGACCGTTGCCTTTGACTCCTGACGGGCGAAACGGATGCCGACTCCCGCCGCCACCTTTTATTTCTAAAATAAAATAATAATAAAAAAACATATCCGTATGAAAACTTACTTAGTGACCGGTGCCGCAGGTTTCATCGGTTCCAACTACATCAAATACCTGCTTTACAAGAAATACCGGGACGAAGACATCAAGGTGATCGTTCTCGACGCACTCACCTACGCCGGCAATCTCGGCACCATCAAGGACGACATCGACGACCGCCGCTGCCTGTTCGTGAAGGGGGACATACGCGACCGCGAACTGGCCGACCGCCTCTTTGCCGAGCACGACATCGACTATGTGGTGAACTTTGCCGCCGAGAGCCATGTAGACCGCTCCATCGAAGACCCGCAACTCTTCCTGAGCGTGAACATCCTCGGCACGCAAAACCTCCTCGACGCTGCCCGACGGGCTTGGGTCACGGGCAAGGACGCGCAGGGATACCCCACATGGAAGGCCGGCAAACGCTACCATCAGGTGTCCACCGACGAGGTGTATGGCAGTCTGGGGGCCGAAGGCTACTTCACCGAGCAGACTCCGCTCTGTCCGCACAGTCCCTATTCGGCTTCGAAAACGAGTGCCGACCTCTTTGTCATGGCCTACCGCGACACCTACCACATGCCCGTGAGCATCACCCGATGCTCCAACAACTACGGGCCCTACCACTTCCCCGAGAAGCTCATTCCGCTCATCATCAACAACATTCTTGAGGGCAAACGGCTGCCCGTCTACGGCGAGGGCACCAACGTGCGCGACTGGCTCTATGTGGAAGACCACTGCAAGGCCATCGACATGGTGGTGCGCGAGGGCCGCGAAGGGGAAGTGTACAACGTGGGAGGACACAACGAGATGAGGAACATCGACATCGTGAAGCTCACCATCAAGACCATACACGACATGATGGCCGGCGACAAGGAGCTGCGCAAGGTGCTCAAGAAGCAGGTGCTTGACGACCACGGCGACATACGCATTGACTGGATCAACGACAGCCTCATCACCCACGTGGCCGACCGCTTGGGCCACGACCAACGTTATGCCATCGACCCGACGAAGATCAAGGACGAACTGGGCTGGTATCCCGAGACCAAGTTTGCCGACGGCATCGTGAAGACCATCAAATGGAACCTTGACAACCAGCAGTGGATCAAGGAGGTGACATCGGGCGACTATCAGAAATACTACGACATGATGTATGCCGACAGCAAGCATGGGGAGATATGATGATGTTTGAGGAGTTAAAGGGAGTTAAGGAGTTAAAGGGAGTTAAGACGTATGCCTTATAGCCAAGAGGCTGACGGCTTAACTTCTAAAATGATAAAAAAGTCAGTGAAGAGCTGTTGTCTTAACTCCCTTTAACTCCTTAACTCCCTTTAACTCCTAACCACATCTCCTAACAACCAACCACTACAATGAAAAAAATTCTCTTATTGGGCTCGGGCGAACTGGGCAAGGAACTCGTGATTGCGGCCAAGCGCAAGGGCCTCTATGTGGTGGCCTGCGACCGCTACGACAACGCACCGGCCATGCAGGTGGCCGACGAACGGGAGGTTTTCTCCATGCTCGACGGCGATGCGCTTGAGGCTGTGGTGCGCAAGCATCGGCCCGACATCATCGTGCCCGAGATTGAAGCCATACGCACCGAGCGGCTGTTCGACTTCGAGAAGGCCGGCATACAGGTGGTGCCGAGTGCCCGGGCGGTCAACTACACGATGAACCGGCGGGCCATCCGCGACCTCGCCGCCAAGGAACTGGGGCTTCGCACGGCCAAATACTTCTACGCCAAGACCTTCGACGAGTTCCGCAAGGCGGCCGACGAGATAGGTTTCCCCTGCGTGGTGAAGCCGCTGATGAGCTCGTCGGGCCACGGACAGAGCTACGTGCATAGCGACGGCGAACTGGAACAGGCTTTCCGCGATGCGATGGAGGGCAGCCGGGGCGATGTGAAAGAGATCATCATCGAGGAATTCATCGACTTCGACAGTGAGTTTACCCTGCTCACCGTGACCCAAAAGCAGGGCCCCACCCTCTTCTGTCCGCCCATCGGCCACATACAGAAAGGTGGCGACTACCGCGAGAGCTGGCAACCCTTCCGCCTCCCCGACGAGGCGCTGAAGGCCGCCGAAGACATGGCCCGCAAGGTGACGGAGGCCCTCACGGGCTGCGGGCTGTGGGGCGTGGAGTTTTTTCTCTCCCGGCAGGGAGAAGTCATCTTCTCCGAACTGAGTCCGCGCCCGCACGACACGGGCATGGTGACGCTCGCCCACACCACCAATCTGAGCGAGTTTGAGCTCCATCTGCGTGCCTTCCTCGGCCTGCCCATCCCGGCCATCCGACTGGAGCATTGCGGCTGCTCGGCTGTCATCCTCTCGCCGGTGGAGTCGGCAGGCCCGCTCGACTACCATCTCGAAGAGGCTCTCCGGGAAGACCGCACGCGGCTGCGCATCTTCGGCAAGCCCGAGGCCCACGTGGGTCGGCGCATGGGCGTGGCCCTCTGCTACGACGACCTCGGGGCCGACATGGATGCCCTGCGTGACAAAACGAAGCGGCTGGCCAAAACTGTCTTGGGAACAGACCCGTATGCAAAGTTCTAAAGGATATATCATCGACCTGCCCAAGATCGTCGACCCGCGGGGCAATCTCACCGTGGCCGAGGGGTTGAAAGACGTGCCCTTCGAGGTGAAGCGCGTCTACTGGACCTACGACGTGCCCTCGGGCGAAAGCCGGGGCGGCCATGCCCACCGCTGCTGCGAGGAGTTTATCGTAGCCGTGAGCGGTTCGTTCGATGTCACGCTGGACGACGGTCGCGAGCGCAGGACTTTCCATTTGAACCACCCCTACCAAGGTCTGTATGTGGGGACGGGCATTTGGCGCACACTCGACGACTTCTCCTCGGGAGCCGTATGTCTGGTGCTCGCCTCCGAAAGGTTTGAGGAGGAAGACTACATACGCGAATACGACGACTACACGGAATATCTGAAATGTTTGAAATAAAGCGATACACCCCCGCCGATGAGGCTGCGTGGAACGATTTCACGGCCCGCTCACGGCAGGGCACGTTCCTCCTCGACCGCCGCTACATGGACTACCATGCCGACCGCTTTGAGGACTTCTCGCTCATGGTGTATCACAAAAACCGCCTCTATGCCCTCCTTCCGGCCAACCGCATGGCCGACGGCACCCTCTGCTCCCACGGCGGACTCACCTACGGCGGACTGCTCACCGACGAGAAAGCCACCGCCGGCGGCGTGTGCGACCTCTTCGCGCTCCTCAATGGCAGGTTGCGGGAATGGGGCATCGGGCGTGTGGTTTACAAGGCCATCCCATGGATTTACCACCGCCGCCCGGCCGAGGAAGACCTCTATGCCCTCGCCAACGTGTGCCATGCCCGGCTCGCGGCCCGCGACATCGCATCGGTCGTGCGCCTCGACAACCGCCTGCGCCTCTCCACCCTGCGCCGCACGGGGGCCCGCAAGGCCATGGAACAGCACGGCATCACCATTGCCGAAGGCGACGACACCGACACCTTTTGGAACATTCTCAACGACAATCTGCACCACAAATACAATGTCAGCCCCGTCCATTCGGCACCGGAACTACGGCTTCTGAAAGCCCGCTTCCCCGACCGCATCCGCCTCTACATGGCCTTCCAAGAGGACAATGTGCTGGCCGGTGCGTTACTGTTCTTGTGTGGGGAAACCGTCCACGTGCAATACATCTCCGCCTCGCCCGAGGGAAAAAGGCTGCACGCGCTCGACCTGCTCTTCTCCCGACTCATCGAGGAGGCCGCCGTGGGCCATCGTTACTTCGATTTCGGCAAGTCCACCGAAGACTGTGGACACTATCTCAACCGCAACCTCATCTTCCAAAAAGAGGGGTTCGGCGGTCGCGGCGTGTGCTACGACTGGTATGAGTGGAACCCCTGAAAACCAAGGAGAAAACACAATGATAGAATATCTGTCACTGAAAAAAGTCACTGCCTGCCACCTCCGCGAGATTCAGGAGGCCGTGGCGGCTACCGTGGAGAGCGGCCGCTATCTGCAAGGAGGGCGCGTGGAAGCCTTCGAGACGGCCTACGCGCGCTACATCGGTACGCCCCATTGCATCGCCTGCGGCAACGGCCTCGACGCTCTCTCACTCATTTTCCGGGCCTATAAGGAGTCGGGCTTCCTGCACGAGGGCGACGAAATCATCGTTCCGGCCAACACCTACATCGCCAGCATCCTGTCCATCACGGAGTGCGGACTGAAGCCCGTGCTGGTGGAACCCGACATCCGGACATTGCAAATAGACGACCGGCTGATAGCCGACAGCATCACGGAGCGCACCAAGGCCGTGCTGCTGGTGCATCTCTACGGGCGTTGCGCCTATACCGAAACTATAGGGGAACTTTGTAAACGCCACTGTCTGAAGTTGATAGAAGACAACGCACAGGCCCACGGATGCACTCATCGGGGGCGGCACACAGGGGCACTCGGCGACGCAGCAGCCCACAGTTTCTACCCGGGCAAGAACCTTGGGGCACTGGGCGATGCCGGAGCCGTGACCACAGCCGACGGGGAATTGGCCGCCGCCGTCCGTGCCTTGGCCAACTATGGCAGCAGTCGGAAATATGTGTTCCCCTACAAGGGGGTGAACAGCCGCATGGACGAACTGCAAGCGGCTGTGCTTTCCGTCAAACTCAACTATCTGGACGAGGAGAACAGCCGGCGCAAAACGATAGCGAAATACTACGAGGAGCACATCTGTAACGGGCATATCCGTCTGCCGGAAGACCACCGGGCCGACAACGTGTATCACATTTTCCCCGTCTTCTGCCACCACCGCGACCGCCTGCAACAGTGGTTGCAGGCGCAGGGCATCGGCACCATGATCCACTACCCCATCCCTCCGCACAAGCAGGAGTGCTATCGGGAGTGGAACGACCGGAGCTATCCCGTGACCGAGGAGATACACCGGACGGAACTCAGCATCCCCTGCAACCAGACCATGAGCAGCGAGGAGGTGATGGCAGTTGTCGAGGCACTGAATGGGTGGGAGGGTAGCCTCACCTCCGATCCCTCTCCGAGGGGAGAGCGGAGTGATGTGCCTATAAACGTGTGGAGCGGACATGAGAAATAAAGTAATGACACACAGCTTGTTGGGAAGTTTCATTCACCAACAAGTTTTTGATGGCGTTTCTCCCGTTTCTTCCGCTTGCTTTTATGCCGCTTGAGCCTGTCCGTGTTTTTTATTGAGGCCATCCATAACCGCCCTCAGCCCATCCGTGACAGTCATTACCCTGCCTTTTGATTTCATCCAAAACCCCTTCAGTTTTGTTCAAAGCCTTTGCGCCATCCGCGCATAGGCTTTGCACAAGGCGGGCAATAGCCATGCACGACACGTGCAACGGCTCCGCACCATTCTGATGAGACTTGGATGACCGACTCATCATCCTGTTATTTATGAGTAAATATCCTGTTCTTTATGGGTATATCACTCCCCTCTCCCCTCGGAGAAGGGCAGGGGGTGAGGCTGTTATCACCTACAGTAAGGCTTTCTTTTCCCTCTACACAATATCCCGCCCGAAGCTCCGTTTTATCATTATAAATTTGAATATAAATATAAACAATGTCTATAGGCACATCACTCCCCTCTCCCCCGGAGAGGGGGCGGGGGTGAGGCTGATTATCCCCCTCCTTCTCATCTCCCTTTTCACCTCATGCGGCATCGAGCGCAACTTGAAGAAAGGCGAGCAACACCTCGCCTTGGGCGAATACTATGATGCCGCCGCACAGTTTAAGCAGGCCTATTCCAAGACACCGCCCAAGGAGCGCGAGAACCGGGGGAAGCGGGCCTTGAAGATGGCCTACTGCTATGGCAAAATCAACTCCACGCCCAAGGCCGTCGCCGCCTACCGCAACGCCATACGCTACGGACAGGTTTCGCTCGACGACCGGTTGGCCTACGCGCGGTTACTGCTGAAAAACGGCGACTATAAACAGGCGGGACGGGAGCTGGAAGTGTTGGTAGATTCGATGCCTGATAATGTGCTTGCACGCAACGCTTTACGTTCTGCGCGCATGGCTCCGCAATGGAAGAAGGAGGGCAGCCGCTACACCGTGAAACGGGCCGATGCCTTCAATTCGCGGAGGGCAGACTACTCGCCCATGCTCTTCGGCGACGAGTACGAACAACTCTATTTCACCTCCACCCGCAATGAGGCGCGTGGCGACGACTTGAGTGGCATCACGGGCACCAAGGCGGGTGACATCTTCGTGGCGCGGAAAGATGACAAGGGACGGTGGATGAAGCCCGAACCGATAGTCTCGGGGCTGAACACCGACTACGACGAAGGGGCCTGCTGCTTCAGCACCGACGGCCGCGACATGTATCTCACCCGCTGCACCACCTCGCCTTCGGCTCCGCGATATGCACAGATCGTAGTGTCACCGCGCGCGGACGCGGCATGGGGCAAGGCTGCGCTGCTCGAAATCACCCGCGACACACTCTCAAGTTTTGCCCATCCGGCCATCTCGCCCGACGGGCAGTGGCTCTACTTCACGAGCGACATGCCGGGCGGCATGGGCGGACTGGACATCTGGCGCGTGCGCATCACGGCGGCAGGACTGGGAGGCGTGGAGAATCTGGGCGAACCGGTGAACACGCCGGGCAACGAGGAGTTTCCCACCTTCCGCCCCAATGGCGACCTCTACTTCTCGTCGGACGGACATCCGGGCATGGGCGGACTGGATATCTTTATCGCTTCAGCAGACCCGCAGACTCGTCGCTACCGGCTATCCCACCCGGGCTATCCGCTCAATTCCGAGGGTGACGATTTCGGCATGACGTTCGAAGGGCCGCACAACCGCGGCTTTTTCTCCTCCAACCGCAGAGACGGACGGGGCTTCGACCACATCTACTCGTTTGACAATCCCGAAATCGTGCAGACGGTAAAAGGGTGGGTCTACGAGATGGAAGGCTACGAACTGCCTGCGGCACAGGTCTATATCGTGGGCAGCGACGGCACCAACAGAAAGGTGGGCGTGAAAGGCGACGGTTCGTTTGAGGAGGTGGTGAAGCCGGGCGTGGACTATCTGTTCATGGCCTCGTGTAAGGGCTTTCTCAACCACCGCGAAGAACTGGGCGTGAAGTCCACGGACGAGAGCAAAGAGCATGTGCTGCAATTTCCGCTGGCCTCGATCACGGCGCCGGTGTTGATAGATAATATCTTCTATGAGTTTGACAAGGCCAATCTCACGCCCGAGAGTACGAAAGCACTCGACGAACTGGTAAAACTGCTCAACGAGAATCCCAATGTGACCATCGAACTGAGTGCCCATTGCGACTACAAGGGAAGCATGGAGTATAACAAGCGGCTCTCGCAGCGGCGCGCCGAGGCGGTGGTGGCCTATCTCGTGGGGCATGGCATCGCCCGCGACCGGCTCACGCCCGTGGGCTATGGCAAGGAGCGGCCCAAGACCATACGCCGCAAGGTGGCGGCCAAATATCCGTGGCTGAAGGAAGGCGATGTGCTCACGGAAGATTTTATCCACCATTTGGATGCCGGGAAACAGGAGGTATGCAACCAACTGAACCGCCGCACGGAGTTCACCGTGTTGCGCACCACGTATGGCATGTTTGACGAGAAGGGGCAGTTGAAGCCTCCCCCGGCCCCTCCGAAGGAGGGGAGTGCCTCGCGGGACACGGGCTCAGAAATATGGATAGAGTGAAACTTAACAGCTATCAACTT
>NZ_GL586311.1:3124524-3192196 GCF_000184945.1 Segatella buccae ATCC 33574 | reverse complement strand
CCTATCACCCAACACCTATCACCTAACACCTAAACCACATGAACTATATCAACGAGACGGTTCGCCGTCAAGACAGACTGATGGACGAAGAGCGGGCACTGGAATTGCTCGCCACGAGTGAATACGGAGTGCTGAGCATGGTCGATGAATACGGAGGGGGATACGGCGTGCCGGTCAACTTCGTGTGGGACGGCCATGATAGCGCATACATACACTGCGCCCCCGAGGGCCGGAAACTGCGCGCACTGGCACTCCACCCGAAGGTGTCGCTCTGCATCGTGGGGCGGGTAAACCTGTTGCCGGGCCATTTCACTACCGAATATGAGAGCGTGCTGCTTTTCGGTACAGCCCACACGGGGTTGTCGGATGAAGAGAAAATGCACGCCCTCCACCTGCTCATCGACAAACTCTCCGCCGACTATAAAGACTTGGGCGACCAATATGCCCACAAGAGTTTCCACCGCGTGGAAATCATCCGCATCGACTTCACGAAATTCAGTGGGAAACGAAAGAAAGTGAAAATGGGGTGAAGGGAAAAGTGGGAGGTGTCACCTATGCGAGCACCCAAAAACTCCGACGCTCCCACCTCTCTTTTCTTTATGTCGACTCTGTTGCACTGTCTCCATCATCCCACCCGACTTGAGCCCCTCTGTTCCTTTTTGGAACAAGTGTGTCCGATACGTTAACTATCCTATCCGACAACGGCAGAAAACTCATCTATTTGCGCGAGTGTCTTAAAAATATGCACATAATTTTTGGATATGTGCAGAATAGGTCGTATCTTTGCACAGAAATTTTGAATTTGTGCAATGGACAAAATACCAAGTTTCAACTCGTTTGTTGAACAGAGCATTAAAGATAACTGGGAAAGAGACGCACTCACCGACTATAAAGGTGCAACGTTGCAGTTTCATGACGTGGCGCGCAAGATAGAGAAACTCCACATCCTGTTTGAAAACAGCGAACTGCAACGTGGCGACAAGGTGGCCCTCTGTGGGCGCAACAGTTCCAACTGGGCCGTGGCTTTCCTGGCCACACTCACCTACGGGGCCGTGGCCGTGCCCATACAGCATGAGTTCAAACCCGATCAGGTGTATAACATCGTGAACCACTCCGAGGCAAAACTCCTCTTCGTGGGCGACGTGGCAGCCACCGAACTCGATGCCGGACAGATGCCGATGCTCGAAGGCGTGATCTACATTCCCGACTTCTCGCTGGTCGCCTCGCGCAGCGAAAAACTCGCCTATGCCCGCGAACATCTCAACGAACTCTTCGGACAGAAATATCCCAAATACTTCCACCGCGAGCACGTGAGCTATTACCACGACGAGGCCGACGACCTCGCGCTCATCAACTACACCAGCGGCACCACGGGCTTTTCGAAGGGCGTGATGCTCCCCTACCGCACCTTGTGGAGCAACCTCGATGCCATGACCGAGTCGCTCATCGAGGGCAACATCAAGCGGGGCAGCAACGTGCTGAGCATTCTGCCCATGGCCCACATGTATGGCATGATGGTGGAGTTTATCATCGAGTTCTGCTACGGCAACCACATTTTCTTCCTCACCCGCCTGCCCAGTCCGAGCTTCATCGCCGAAGCCTTTGCCGAACTGCATCCGGCGGTGGTCATCTCGGTGCCGCTGGTGGTGGAAAAAATTGTGCGCAAGAACATCTTCCCCGTGGTGCAGAGCAACCGCATGAAGCTGCTGCTCAACATGCCCCTCATCAACAAAAAGGTGAAAGAGCGGATATGCGGCATGGTGAGAGAAGTGTTTGGCGGCAACCTCTACGAGATTATGGTGGGGGGTGCCGGCCTTAACAAGGAAGTGGAAGAGTTTTTCGTGAACATCGGTTTTCCGATCACCATGGGCTATGGCACCACCGAGACGGCTCCGATGATTACCTACAGCGACTGGAAAGACTTCGTGCCGGGCAGTTGCGGCAAGACCGTGAAGCACATGGAGGTGAAAATCATGAGTCCCGACCCGCAGAACATCCCCGGTGAAATCATCACCCGCGGCCTGAACGTGATGCAGGGCTACTACAAGAACGAGGAGGCCACACGGGCCGTGATAGACGACAAGGGCTGGTTCCACACGGGCGACTTGGGCACCATGAGTGCCGACGGCCACGTGTTCATCAACGGCCGCATCAAGAACATGCTCCTCGGGGCCAACGGACAGAACATCTATCCCGAAGAAATAGAAAACAGGCTCAACTCGATGGCTATGGTCAGCGAGAGCATCATCATACAGAAAGACGACAAGCTCGTGGGTCTCGTACACCCCGACTTGGAAGAGGCCGGCTCGCTCGGCTTCTCGACCGAAGACTTGGAGAGTATCATGGCGCAGAATCTCGCGGAACTGAACAACCAGCTCCCGGTCTACTGCCGGATTTCTCACATTGTGCTTCACGAAGAGGAGTTCGAGAAAACACCCAAGAAAAGCATCAAACGCTATCTCTATCAGGAGGGAGTCAGGGCCTGACATTCCCGCTTGACACAAACAAAGACTGAATTACGAGAATCAAAATTAGCTGTTTATCACGATGGAACACATTCCCAGTTTCAACGCACTGATCCAGAAGAGCATCATCGACCATTGGCACCTTGATGCGCTGACTGACTACAAGGGAGCCACGCTGCAATACCATGACGTGGCCCGGAAGATTGAAAAACTCCACATCATGTTTGAGAGCAGCGGTGTGGTGAAAGGCGACAAGATTGCACTCTGCGGACGCAACAGTGCTAATTGGGCCGTGGCTTTCCTGGCCACGCTCACCTACGGGGCCATCGCCGTGCCCATCCTGCACGAGTTCATGCCCGAACAGGTGCATAACATCGTCAACCACTCCGATGCTAAACTGCTCTTCGTGGGCGACGTGGTGGCCACGGAAATCGATGCCACCAAGATGCCGGGGCTGGAGGGCATCATCTACATACCCGACTACTCGCTTGTCGTGTCGCGCACCGACAAACTCACCTACGCCCGCGAGCATCTCAACGAGATGTTCGGCAAGAAATATCCCAAGTTTTTCCGTAAAGAGCATGTGGCCTACTACATGGAGCGGGAGCCCGACGAGCTGGCCATGATCAACTACACCAGCGGCACCACGGGCTTTTCGAAGGGTGTGATGATACCCTATCGCGCACTTTGGGGCAATGCCGACTTTGCCCACAACGTGCTCGGAGCGCACATCAAGCCGGGTGACAACATCATCAGCATACTGCCCATGGCCCACATGTATGGCATGGCTTTTGAATTCATCTTTGAGTTTATCACAGGTTGCCACATCTTCTATCTCACACGCATTCCCAGTCCTGCCATCATCGCCGAAGCCTTCGCCACGATCAAGCCGGCAGTGGTCATCGCCGTGCCGCTCATCATTGAGAAAATCATCCGGAAGAAGGTGTTCCCCAAAGTGCAGAACAACAAGATACGGCTGTTGCTCAACATGCCCATGATCAGCAAGAAGGTGAAGGAGAAAATCTGCGAACAGGTGACGGCAGCCTTCGGCGGCAACTTCTACGAAGTGATCATTGGCGGTGCCGCCTTCAATCAGGAGGTGGAGTCGTTCCTGAAGATGATAGGCTTCCGCTACACCGTGGGCTACGGCGCCACGGAGTGTGCCCCCATCATCTGCTATGCCGACCATGCCACGTTTGCCCCCGGCTCGTGCGGCCGGGCCGCCCTCCACATGCAGGTGCGCATAGACTCTCACGACCCCGAGAACGTGCCGGGCGAGATATTGGCCAAGGGCATCAACGTGATGCTGGGCTACTACAAAAACCCCGAAGCCACGGCGGCCACCATCGACAAGGACGGCTGGTATCATACGGGCGACCTCGGCACGATGGACGGTGACGGCAATGTCTACATCAAAGGCCGTTCGAAGAACATGCTCCTCGGAGCCAGCGGGCAGAACATCTACCCCGAAGAGATTGAGGACAAGCTCAACTCGCTCGCGCTGGTCAACGAGAGTGTGGTGATACAGGAGGGTGAGAAGCTCGTGGGGCTTGTGCATCCCGACTACGACGAGGCCCGCTCGATGGGCTTCTCGGAGGAGGATATGACCAACATCATGGAGCAAAACCGCGAAGAGCTCAACTCCATGCTGCCCGGTTACAGCAAGCTCACGGACATCCGCATACACGAGGAGGAGTTTGAAAAGACACCCAAGAAGAGCATCAAGCGCTACCTCTACCAGAAGTAGCAGTTCGCGACGGGTGAGGCGAAAGTCCCCCAGACATCATGAGAGAGTTACAGGAAGAAGACAGGCCCGGTCGCTCAAACCGTGCAACCGGGCCTTCTGCTTGTCTGCCACAGACTTTTATCGGGACAAGGGTGAGCGTGTGACCGGTGGCCGACCTACACTTTGTGAGATACCGACCATTCTCCAGCCTCACCGAATACCTATAAGTAAGTATTGGCAGAATGCAAAAATATTTGTAGCTTTGCATCTACGAAATTCAACAAGAAGCCTAATTATTAACTCAAGACCACTAATAGCAATTCTCATCCATCAGAGAGGGGGACCGTTTTGGCCCCCTTTTTTCTTTAGAACAGGATTTGGGCGGCAGTTAAAAGGAAAAGGGTGAAAAAATTTAGTGGGTGACAAAAGGCACAATCGGGGGGCAGCCGACATTTAATGGGAGAGACTTCTTTGGGGGCGTATGCAGCGGACAGGGAGATGGCGAATGTGTTAGGAAAAGCCGTGTCTCGGACAGGCTGATGGTCAAAGTATTTATCCGTTTTCGGGCCTTCGTTTTGTGATATTCGCGGCAAGCGGGCGGTTGGACGAAAATACGAGCGTTTTGGCGACACTTCCAAACAGCTGGCAATCAGCCGTTTGAATATTGTTGACACGCTTATGAGCCCGAAAACGAGTCGGGAAGGGCCCAACCGGCAGACTAAAAGGGACACAATAACACGATAACTATGCCTCTTTCAGCTTTCAAGTGTGGCTCTTTCACAAACTCGAAGGGCCATAATAGGAAAATCGGTGGACTTTTTCGGCTTTTCAAGACAGGTTTCCCTATCTGGTTGGAGATTTTCCGTGAATGTGTTTTTGTTAAGGTTATTCATCGTTATCCGGCATTTTGTGGAAATGCCTTTCACCAACATTATGGATAAATGGCCCAAACATTTCCCCATAAATATCGACAAAGAGCCGTGGCTGTTGCAAAAATAAAAGGAATGAAAACAAAAAAGGCAGCTTCAAAAACGCTGCCTTAATTATAGAAGTTGCAATCTAATAGTTTCCTAAATTTGTCTTCGACATCTTGCAAGTTGGGATGATTGTTGTTGCATAATGCCATTGCAAAATTTTCGATACCGTCTATTGTGAAGTGTCCGTCAAGTTTATAGAGCGAACCGTCGTTGAATTCTTCAAACCATTTGTCAAACAAGCGTTTGCGACACATCTGCCTTTTGTCACTACTATCATAAATGACTATCATCGCATTTTCGTTTCTTTCGAAGAATTTGGATAATATCATTATTACGGTGTTACGGACTGCATTGTTTCCATTCTTGCATCGTTTAGTCTCCGGAGTCCTTTCTATAGCAAAAGAGTAAACCGGAAAGTCCACCTCCATAACTTCCGAGTAGTCAATAAAAGTAATCGTGTATGAGACCCCATCGTCTGTCGTAAATTCGTATGAAGAGGTCTCGTAGTTATATTTTATATCAAAATGGGCGAGCGAATTTAATTCTGTCATTCTTAAATCCCTTTAAAGTGCCATGTTCACGAATATAATTCTGAACCGCTCTTTTGTCTTCTATCATTTGGCGTATGACAGAAGGAAAATTTTTCTTTTCCATATTTGTAAGTTTTGGCTCAACGGCTCTGTTTTTACGACAAAGGTATGAAGTTTTCCATAATAAACCTAATTTTTAACTATTTATTTACTACGTAAGCCGCAAACATCTACTAAACATGTCATGGCTTACGTGAGTGAAAACCGATCACGAGCCATTGGCAGTAAGTTCTTCGGGCGAGGAGATGAACGTGTTGGCACCGTGGGCCACGAGAAAGTCACGGTCGCGGAACCCCCAAAGCACGCTGATGCAGGGTATATGGCTGTTGAAGGCCGTCATCACATCCACGTCGCTGTCACCGATGTAGACAGCTGTGGCCCGGTCGGCCCCGAGTTGCGAGAGTGCCTCGTTCACGGTGTCGGGAGCCGGCTTCTTGCGGATACCCTCGCGCTCGCCGATGGCCACCTCCACGAGCGGGCCGAAGAAATGACGGCAGAGGTCGGCCGTGGCCGCATAGAACTTGTTGCTCACCACGGCCACACGCTTGCCCCGTCGCCGCAGGTCGGTCAACATCTCCATGATGCCCGGATAGGGCCGGGTGGTGTCGAGATTGTGGTGCAGGTAATGTTCGCGGAAGTCAGCGTATGTTTTCTCGAAAAGCGGATTGCCGAGTCCGCCGGGGATGGCCCGCTCCATGAGCTTCTTCACCCCGTTGCCCACAAAGCGGCGCACCTCGTCGAGTGTCCGTTCGGGCATACCGTTGGCCCGCAGGGCATGGTTGGTGCTGGCGGCCAGGTCGCCGAGCGTGGAAAGCAAGGTGCCGTCAAGGTCGAACACGTAGGTGTCGTAGTCGGTGAGGCGGCGTGTGGGCTGCATGGGTGAAACTGTGTGTGAATCCATATTTCGAGCGTTTTAATGTCTTTGAAGATGATCTTGCGTGGACAAATTTACGAAAATATAACCAAACTCATGCCACAGGCGACCAATTATAAGACGAAAAGCACCCAAAACATGATTTATCTAAAGAATATCGCCGCCCGCGGTATATTTTTTCATCGTCGGTTTTCTCAATTCAATTTAATTGATTACTTTTGCCTTCGCAAATGTCGTGCGGGTGGACCAGCCTTGATCCGTGCCGTCGCTATTGCATCAAAAGGAAACAACAAGACAAAAGAATATGCCTGAAATATCTGTTCGCGGATTGGAAATGCCGGAGTCGCCCATCAGAAAGCTGGCTCCACTGGCAGCCGATGCCAAAAAACGGGGGGTGAAGGTCTACCACCTCAACATAGGACAGCCCGACCTGCCCACACCCAAGTGCGGTCTCGACGCATTGAAAAGCATCGATCGCGACATTCTCGAATATTCCCCCTCACAGGGCTATGCAAGCTACCGCGAGAAGCTGGTGGGCTACTACAAGAAGTACAACATCAATGTCACGGCCGACGACATCATCATCACGTCGGGAGGTAGTGAGGCGGTGCTTTTCGCTTTCATGAGCTGCCTGAACCCGGGAGACGAAATCATCGTTCCCGAACCGGCTTACGCCAACTATATGGCCTTTGCCATCAGTGCCGGCGCGCGCATCCGCACCATTGCCACCACCATCGACGAGGGCTTTTCGCTGCCCAAGGTGGAGAAGTTTGAGGAACTTATCAACGAGCACACGAGGGCCATCATGATATGCAACCCCAACAACCCTACGGGCTATCTCTACACCCGCCGGGAGATGAACCAGATACGCGACTTGGTGAAGAAATACGACCTCTACCTGTTTTCCGATGAGGTCTACCGCGAATACATCTACACCGGTTCGCCCTACATCTCGGCCTGCCACCTTGAAGGCATCGAGCAAAATGTGATACTCATCGACTCCGTATCGAAACGTTATTCGGAGTGTGGCATACGCATCGGCGCGCTCATCACCAAGAACGAGCGCGTGCGCCAGGCCGTGATGAAATTCTGTCAGGCGCGCCTCTCCCCTCCCCTCATCGGACAAATCGTGGCCGAAGCATCGCTCGATGCTCCCGAGGAGTATTATCGTGATGTGTACGACGAGTATGTGGAGCGTCGCAAATGTCTCATCGACGGACTCAACCGCATACCGGGCGTGTACTCGCCCATACCGATGGGAGCTTTCTACACGGTGGCCAAGTTGCCTGTGGACGATGCGGAAAAGTTCTGCCGGTGGTGTCTGAAAGACTTCAACTACGAGGGTGAAACGGTGATGATGGCCCCTGCCGCAGGATTCTACACCACGCCCGGAGCCGGCATCGACCAGGTGCGCATCGCCTACGTGCTCAAGAAACATGATTTGGAACGCGCACTCGTCGTACTGCGTAAGGCATTGGAGGAGTATAACAAGAAAGACTGACCTCGAGGACCTTGACAGACCCCACCCCGACCCTCCCCTGCAGGGGAGGGAGCCGACAGGACAAGTCCTGCTGAAATTGCACCAACACCTCTTGTCAACAAGGAACATCTACCACACGTCCAACACCTCTCCTGCAAGCAATGACAAGCCAGATAGCAGGTTGGCTTCTCCCTCCCCTGCAGGGGAGGGCCGGGGTGGGGTCTTATCATGCCATTTCCTCTATAAGATATAACACATTGTCAACAAGGAACATCTCCCACACATCCACCACCTCTCCTGCAAGCAATGACAAGCCGGATAGCAGGTTGGCTTCTCCCTCCCCTGCAGGGGAGGGCCGGGGTGGGGTCTGCGGGGCCCTCCCCTTTTTCTTAGCCCGCCGCATTTTCTCCGATGACAACGGTAAGCGCAAAGTGTCGCGACCGGCCATACGCATTGCCACGCTCGGTGTGGCCATAGGACTGGCTGTGATGCTCGTCTCGGTGAGCGTGGTGCTGGGCTTCAAGCACACCATCCGAGACAAGGTGACGGGGTTTGGCAGCCACATACAGGTGGCCGACTTCATGACCTTGCAAATGGGCGAACAATACCCTGTGGTGATGAACGACTCCATGACGAGCGTGCTGCGAAACATCAAGGGAGTGGCCCACGTGCAGCGTTACGCCGTGAAGCAAGGCATCATCAAGACCGACGACGATTTTCTCGGCGTGGCTTTCAAAGGCGTGGGGCCCGACTTCGACAGCACATTCCTCCACAGCAATATGGTGACTGGCAGCATACCCCGCTTCTCTGACACAGCGAGCAGCAACAGGTTGCTCGTGTCGCGCATCATGGCAGACAAACTCAACCTGCGCTGCGGACAGAAAGTGTTTGCCTACTTCATCGATCACAATGGCGTGAGGGCCCGGCGGTTTACCATCGCAGGCATCTATGAAACCAATCTCAAACGCTACGATGAGGTGATGTGCTACACCGACCTCTACACCGTCGTGAAACTCAATGGGTGGGAACCCGACCAAGCAAGCGGGGCCGAACTGACTATCAGCGATTTCGACCGGCTCGACGAGGTGTCCGCCCGGGTGACGCGCAAGGTGAACCGCACCGTGGATCATTACGGCGAGACCTACTCCAGTGCCAACGTCAAGGAACTCAACCCGCAGATATTCTCATGGCTGGGTCTCATGGACCTCAACGTGTGGATCATTCTGGCCCTCATGGTTGCCGTGGCCGGTGTGACAATGATCAGCGGCCTGCTCATCATCATTCTTGAACGCACAAACATGATAGGTGTGCTCAAAGCCTTGGGGGCGCGCAACCGCACCATCCGCCACACGTTTCTGTGGTTTGCCGTGTTCATCATCGGCCGCGGACTGCTGTGGGGCAATGCATTGGGACTTGGTCTGCTGGCCCTGCAACACCTCACGGGACTCGTGAAACTCGATGCCCAAACCTATTACGTGAGCACCGTTCCGGTGGAGTTCAACTGGTTGCTCATCGCCCTTATCAACGTTGTCACCCTCCTCCTCTGCATCCTCATGCTTGTGATTCCGAGTTTCCTCATCTCGCACATCCATCCTGCTAAGTCGATGAGGTATGAATAACTTTCCTCCTCCGTCAACAGCTCTTTATGCATGTCTTCAATACGTACAGGTTCCATGCACTTTGCTTGCACTTATCAATATCGTGTAGTGGAGTGATCTAAACTTTACTCTCCGCGAAACGGTATCACGCACCAATAATTCGGTCAAAGCACATGGATAAATCCAAAATTATTCGTAAATTTGCAACGTGATATTCTATTTCTCAGCCACAGGCAACACGAGATGGGCGGCGCAACGCGTGGCCGAAGCCACACAGGAGCGGTTGGTGTCCATCGCCGAAGCCCTGTCGGGCGACTGTCGCTTTGAGCTCTCTCCCACCGAGCGGATAGGTTTCGCCTTTCCCGTACATGGTTGGCGGCCACCACTTCCCGTACGCCGGTTCGTAGAGCACTTGAGTGTCCGGCTCACTACCGAACACGAACTTGACGACGAAGACCTGAAGGGCGAATGGCTCATGCGGTCGCTGTTGGCACGAGAGGAGACAAGAGCGCGGTTTTGTTATGCCCTGATCACGGCCGGTGACGACATCGGCGAAACAACCGAGTGGCTCGACCGTGCCATCGCCGCCAATCCACTGCTGCACCGTTTGGGCATCTGCCGACTGCATTCGGCGTTTTCACTCGTCATGCCCAATACCTATGTAGGGTTGCCGGGCATGACCATTGATGCTCCGGCCAAGGTGGCCGAAAAGAAGAAACGGGCGGCAGAGCTGCTGGAGGAATACCTGCCGCTGATTGTCGAAAGGCAAAAGGGCGAGCGGCGGCTTCATCTCAGCAGGTGGCCGCGCACCAACTCCCGCCTACTGGGCGGACTTTTCGAGAGATTTCTCCTCACCGACGGCCCGTTCCGCGTTGACCGGGAACGCTGCATTCAGTGTGGCATCTGTGCCGAGGTCTGCCCCACGGAGAATGTCATCGGTGGCCACAAACGCTATCCACAGTGGAAGCACGATGGCAGTTGCATAACCTGCTTCGCCTGCTACCACCACTGTCCGCAACGGGCGATAGATTATGGTTCGCGCACGCGAGGCAAAGGGCAATATGCCTATCAGGGCCATAAGCCTTATTAGCCCAATAGGCCCTATTAGCCTCATAGGCCTTATAAGCCCAATAAAATCCCATAAAAAAAGAAAATATGAAGAAACTGTTACTTGCTTGCTGCATGATGTTTGCAGCCATCGGCGCATGGGCTGTCAAAGCCGATCCCACGCCATTCAAAGTCACCTTGAGCGACGGCACCACCGTCATTGCCAGTCTCTATGGCGATGAAGACTTCAGCTGGTATGCCGACACCGAAGGCAACGTGCTCGACTTCGACGGCAAGACGTTCAGCCGCAAAGGCATCACCGTGAACGAACTGCTGGCCCGGCACCATACTTCCATCAAGGCACGCAGGGCCCGCCGCATCGGTGTAGGGCCGGCATCGCCGGTTTATTTCCCACATACAGGCAGCCCGAAGGCGGTGGTGATACTCGTGGAGTTTCAGGACACCCCGTTTAGCGTGACCGATCCGGTGGCCTCCTTCAACGACTTCCTCAATGCCGAAGGAGCCATTCCCAACCGCGGATCGCGGGAAGACCGCAACTTTGGCAGCGTGTCCAGATACTTCAAAGACATGAGCGGCGGACAGTTTACACCGCAGTTTGACATCTATGGTCCGGTGAAGGTGAGTCACAATATGGAATATTACGGACAGAACGATGGGAAAAGAAAAGACATCCATTATGACGAAATGATCAAGGAGGCCTGCACGGCACTCGACGGCAAGATCGACTTTTCGAAGTATGACTCCAACGGCGACGGCGATGTAGATCTCGTTTACATCATCTACGCCGGTTATGGGGAAAATTTGTCAGGCAACTCCCCCAACACCATCTGGCCCAAATCGGGCTCCGGATTCTTCGGCACATACGACGGAAAAAAAATCAAACGCTACGGCGTGAACAACGAGTTGAACTACTCTCCCACCAAAAAATTCGAAGCTCCGCCCTACAAGCGCATCAACGGCATAGGGCTCTTCTGCCACGAGTTCTCCCACACGCTCGGTCTGCCCGATATGTATCCCATCAATGAAGAGGCTCAAGTAGACAATCAGGAAATGGAGTATTGGGATCTCATGGACGGTGGCGAATACACGGACAACAGCTATACGCCTACTCCCTACACACCATGGGAAAAGGCCACAATGGGCTGGATCACGATAGATAAACTCACAGGCGACCGCAACGTGACCTTACAGCATGACCAAGCAATCAAAGTGGAAGGCAACAAGGAGAACAGCCACTTCATCTTCCACAACATCCAAAACGAGGGCTGGAGCAGCAAGCTGATGGGCCACGGTATGCTTGTCTATCGGGTGAACTACCCCTACTCTTCAGTCAACATCTCCGACTATCCCAACAACACAAAGGGCTATCCGGGCATGACCATCGTGCCTGCCGACGGAATACTGCACTCCGCCTATCTTGCCAAGACCAATGAGGCCAAAGCCAGATATATGGAAAGCCACAAAGGCGACCCGTTCCCGGGCACTTCAAACGTGTCCCGGCTCACGAGCGAACAGAATCTGCCCAACTTCTGCTGGCAGGATAAACAGAATGACTCGTTCGTGACCACGCCCGTGAAGTTCGCGCTAAGGAATATCACCGAGGTTGGCGGCATCATCATGTTCGACTATGTGTCTGATGCCACGGGCATCGACATTCCCGGCATCGACGGAAAAACCGGCATAGGCGACGGTCGCATCTACACGCTCGACGGTCGGTTTGTGGGCACCTCCACAGACGGCCTGCCCAAGGGTATATACATTGTCAACAAGAAAAAGATAATTATCAAGTAGAGTGAACAAGTTGACGAGTTGACAAGTAAACGAGTTGCGTGCATGGCAAACTGCTCGCCTGCTCATTCCGCAGATTGACAAACAACTTGTCCACTCGTCAACTTGTTCACTCGTCAACTTAAAAAAATACACACTAATGAGAACAAGAACTTCTACGTGGTTTGAGACCAGCGTACAGTATGAGAAAACGATGGAAGATGACTTGCAGAAGAAAGTCATCGAGCAATATGTGGTGGATGCTTTCAGCTTCACTGAGGCCGAGAGCGCCATCACCGAAGAGATGTCGGCTTACATCTCTGGCGAATTTCGGGTGAAAACTATTCGGCAGGCTGCCTACGGCGAGATATTCTTCAGCGATGCCGCAGCCGACGACCGATGGTTCAAGGCCAAACTGATGTTTATCACTATCGATGAGAAAACAGAAAAGGAGAAGCGCACGGCCAACACCTATCTTGTGCAGGCCCATACCATCCAGCAGGCGATGAAATATATCGAACAGGTGATGGGCGGCACGATGATTGATTACGAGGTGGCGGCCATCTCCGACACGAAGATTTTCGATGTGTTTGAACACGAAAACAAGGTCCGCCGGCCCGAACCTGACGACCGTCCCGAATACGAATCGGATGGAAATGAAGAGACCCCGGCTGCCGAACCGGAAAAGGAAGGAGAATAAAGACAATGAACACTGACGTAGCACAACGCTTACACACGGTGCTGGGCAGCCTGCCTGAAGGAGTAAGACTGGTTGCTGTCAGCAAGTATCATCCCGCCGAACGGATATTCGAGGCCTACAACGAAGGGCAACGACTGTTTGGCGAAAGTCATGAGCAGGAACTCCGCCACAAGGTGGAGGCTCTGCCTCGTGACATCGAATGGCACTTCATCGGACATTTGCAAACCAACAAGGTGAAGTACATCGCCCCTTACATCGCTATGATAGAAGCGGTAGACTCCCTCCGTCTGCTGCGCGAAATCGAGAAGCAGGCGGCCCGTTGCGACCGCACCATCCGGGTGCTGCTCGAACTGCATATAGCCGAGGAAGCCACCAAATATGGCCTTTCGCTCGATGACTGCCGGGCACTGCTCGACGGTGGCGAATGGCGGGAGATGACACACGTGCAGATATGCGGCCTCATGATGATGGCCAGCAACACTGACGACAAGCTCCGTATCGCCCGGGAGTTCGACCTTGCCGCCCGTTTCTTCGATGAAGTGAAAGCCCGTCATTTTGCCGGCAACGATAACTTCTGTGAACGCTCATGGGGCATGAGCCATGACTATCGCATTGCCGTCGATCACGGTTCCACACTTGTACGCGTGGGAACCGGTATTTTTGGAGAAAGGTAAAGGAGATTCAACATGAATAAAGCAACAACCCATCGTTACACCCTCGCTGCCATCGCTCTGCTGGCCATCATCGTCGGCATAGTCTACTACTATTTTTTTGCGGCACTCTCGCTCAACACCGAGACCCAGTATATCTACATTGACAACGACGACACCATCGATTCCGTCTACAATAAGTTGCAGCCGTTTGCCCGTGAATATCAGATGCAGGGTTTCCACACGCTCGTACGTCACAGTTCATACGCCGACAATATCCGCACAGGACGCTATGCCGTGAAAGCGGGAGAAGGTGCCTTCCGGGTGTTCCGCAACCTCAAGAATGGTATGCAGGAACCGGTCAACCTCACTATCCCTTCCGTGCGCACAGTGGATAGGCTGGCAGCCGAGGTGTCCAAACACCTCATGCTCGACTCGGCCACCATCGCCACAGCTCTCCACAATCCCGACACCTGCCGTGCGTTGGGCTACGACACGACCACCATCGCCTGCCTCTTCATTCCCGAAACTTACGACATTTATTGGAACACTTCCCTTGCAAAGTTTCTGGAGCGTATGAAGAAAGAAAACCGCAACTTCTGGAACGCCGAGCGCACAGAAAAGGCCGAAGCACTGAAACTCACCCCCGAGCAAGTGGTGACATTGGCCAGCATCATTGATGAAGAGACGGCCAACGATGCCGAGAAGCCTATGATAGCAGGCATGTACTACAACCGGTTGATGCTGCGCAACGCCAAGTATCCCGAGGGAATGCCCCTTCAGGCCGACCCCACCATCAAGTTTGCATGGCACCGTTTCGAACTCAAGCGCATCTACCACAATCTGCTTTCCATCAACAGTCCCTACAACACCTACCGCAATGCCGGTCTGCCTCCCGGTCCGATACGCATACCGTCGGTGGCCGGCATCGATGCCGTGCTCAATCGCGTGCATCACAACTATCTCTATATGTGCGCGAAAGAGGATTTCAGCGGCACGCACAATTTTGCCGAGACCTACGAAGAGCATTTACAAAATGCTTCCAAATATTCTAAAGCTCTCAACGAGCGGGGCATCAAATGACAGATGGAAACGCAAGCAAGGAACTGTTTTAGAAACTGAAATAACAAACCTCCCGTGTCGTTGAAAACACAAAGCTACAGAAGATAAGAGCAGTCGCTTCTAAAATATAACCACCCCAAGAGTCCCCCCGTTGGATATCCCTCAGTTGGAGGATGCCCAACGGGGGATTCTTATAGTATGTCCTTTAAAATTTTTCGCGAGTTTTTCTATTGCATTCGATGACGGAAAAACTCATTTATCCATCATTTCTTTATCGGTTTGCAGGCATCCTCCCACTCAAGGATACCCCCTTTAAGATTCACGACTTTGAAGCCGGCATTCACCAAAATACCGGCAGCCTCCAAACTTCGGCGACCGGACCTGCAATACACCAATGCCTTTTTGGAAGGATCAAGCAAGTCCATGGCTTTCGCCTTAAAGTCAGGGCTTTTCACATCAATGTTCAGCGCACCACCAATGTGCCCGCCATCATATTCACCTTGCGTGCGGACATCCACCAGTTGCACTCCGTCTGAGGCAAGCATACCCTCAAACTCGTTGGCGTTTACATTCACTACGTTTCCTTTTTGCGCACATGCCCCAAAAACGGCACATGCGACTCCCATCATGGTAGTTCTCAGCTTATTTTTCATGCGTTCTCTAATTGTTTATGTGTTACTTAGTAGTCAAATCTTGAAAGGATATCGACTTTTTCTTTGATTATATCTATTTACACAACTCTTGACTGCAAAGATAAGCATAAAAAACCAAAAACAATGTATTATCTGATACTTTATTTTCCACCTCCCATTCCCGAATGATATGCCATGCAATCGTCTCGGAACAGTAGCTATTTGAAAGAGAGCATGATGGGGGATGGCCATACGCTCACAAAACCGGTGAAAGGTATCTCCGCAGGTTGCCGGACAATAGCGAATAATCTTAACAGAAACATCTCCACCAAAACTTCCCAACCAGAATGGAAAACCGGCTTTAAGCCACCCTAAAAGTCCACCGGTTTCCTTATTCGGGCTCTCCGAACTTGCAAAAGAGCCGCAGTTGGAAACAGAACGGGCCACAGTTGCGATGCAACCGTGGCCCGTTTGCAATTCCGTTTGGGCCCGTTGAAGCCCATTTTTATCCCCAACTCGGTGTCAATAAAATTCAAACGACTGATTACCAGCACTTTGGAAACATTGCTAAAATTCGCTTATTTGCACCGAGTGGGTTGTCTGCCAAGAATATTGCAAGCAGAGAGCCCGAAAACGAACAAATCGTTTGACAATTACTCTATCCGAAGTTCTCCCCATCATCCGTCGACAGCTCCACCTTTCTTGCTGCTTTTGCCGGCAAGTGATGCGAAAGAACGCATAAATCTTCGTGAAACACCTATCCTTTCGCAGGGTTCGAAAGCCTCCTTTAAGGGTTGGTGTGATTCTTAGCAGGCTTTCTTCCGCCGGGTACTCCCCTCCTTCGGAGAGGCCGGGGGAGGCTTTCTTTCCCCCTCTTTGTTTGTAAAATATGGATTATTTTTGTACTTTTGCACCGAAATGCGAGTAACCAAGAACTTAGGCTATCACCTCCTCGCCGCCATAGTGGTGCTGATTTGGGGTGGAACATTCGTCAACAGCAAGGTGCTTATCCTCCACGGCATGACACCGGCAGAGATCTTCACATTGAGATTTCTGTTGGCTTATATCTGCATCTGGTTTATCTCCCCCCGCCGGCTCATGGCCGACAACCTGCGGGACGAGGGGCGGATGGTGCTGCTCGGACTCACGGGCGGTTCGCTCTACTTCGTCTCTGAGAACATGGCGGTGGGCATCAGCTATGTCAACAACGTGTCGTTCATCGTGTGTACGGCTCCGCTCATCACCGTGATGATGGCCATGGTGCTCTTCCGCGAGGAGAAAATGACATGGCCCCTCTTTCTCGGTTCTACGCTGGCATTGACCGGCGTGGGACTCGTCATCTTCAACGGACATTTCGTGTTACAGCTCAATCCGCTGGGCGACCTTCTTGCACTGGCAGCTGCCGTGTGCTGGGCGATATACAGCATATTGATGAAAGGCGTGAGCCGGCGATACAGTGCCGTGTTCATCACGCGCAAGGTGTTCTTCTACGGACTGGTGACGATGCTTCCTTTCTTTGCCGTCACCCCGTGGACATTCCCCCTGTCGGGACTGCTCAGGCCTGAAATTTGGGGCAACCTGCTGTTTTTGGGTGTCGTGGCCTCGTTTCTGTGCTTTGCGCTTTGGAGTCTTTCCATCAAGAAACTCGGAGCACTCAAAGCTTCCAATTATGTGTATCTCAACCCTGTGACCACCGTTGTGGCGAGTGCGTTGGTGCTCAATGAGCCCATGACTTGGATGGCTGGTGTGGGGTCGGCGATGATTCTCACCGGGGTGTTTTTGGCAAACAAATAAGTGGATGAAGCATGAACAATTTTGCAGCGATAGACTTTGAGACAGCCAACAGCGAACGCACGAGCGTGTGCAGCGTGGGGGTCGTGGTGGTGAGAGACGGGGTGATTGCCGACTCTTTCTACTCACTCATACAACCCGAGCCCAACTACTACACCTATTGGTGTACGCGTGTACACGGACTCACGCAAGCCGACACCGAGACTGCTCCCGTCTTCCCCCACGTGTGGGAGCGGATAACGGAACTCATCGGCGACCTGCCGCTCGTAGCCCATAACAGTCCGTTTGACGAGAGTTGCCTGAAAGCCGTCTTCCGTTGTTACCAAATGGACTATCCCGACTATCGTTTCTATGATACGTTGCGCACGGCGCGCCGTGTCTTTCCCCACCTGCCCAACCACCAGTTACAGACCGTGGCGGCAGCATGTGGCTACGACCTCACCTGCCACCACCACGCCTTGGCCGATGCGGAGGCATGTGCCCGCATAGCAATGGCCGTGCTCTGACGGACACAGAGAAAGGTGCGGGATGCCTGTGATCCCCTTCCATCTTTGCATATATCACCTTTTGCATCTTGTCCGCTCCCTTTTACATCTCTGAATATTTCAATTTTTGAATGTTTTAGCGGCCGTACTGCCAGTAATACCAATAGGTGTTGCCATAGGTTGCACGCAGTGCCGTTTGGCGTTCCCGCTTGTCGGGAAACTTGCGTTCGAGGGCCTGATAATCCTGAAAATCAGCATCCATCACGTTGTTGTGATAGACCAATCGCGGAGTCGAACGGGTGTGGGTGTAGAGTGTGAGGGCCTCACGATAGTGCTTGGGAAGCAGACTGTCTACCTTGTAATAGCGGCCCACGGTCGAGACAAACCCGTCGAGGTCTTTGTCGAGCAGGCAGGCCGTAAGCAGATAGTCGGCCGCAGGCCGGCGGGCAAGGTGGTGGCGCTCAAGGAAGTGCAGATAGCCGATGGTGGACATGGGGCGCATGGGACGCTTACCCACGTAGCAATAGAAACTGTCGGCAGGGAGCATGGCCAACCGCACGGCGTGTCCGTCGGGCTGCAAGGCAGTGCTGCCGCCGGTGACAGGTTTCTCAAACATGCGCTCGCCGAGCGTCCCCATGCGCGAGAGGGCCATCGCCCGCAGACAGGTGAGCACAGTGTCGGGGGCGGCTATCCGCGAACAGGCATCAAGGGCCTCCTCATGGTGACCTTCGGCCAGCAATCGTTCGGCACACAACTGTTCGTGGAACACATCATCGTGGTTGCTTATGCCCACCGTGAAAGCAAACTGCAAGAGCAATAGCAGCATGTTCTCCCACATCATTTGCGAGTACCACCGGTCTTGACTGATATCGATGTGCAGGTTGAGAATGCCGTGGCAGAAAAACAACACCCCTGCATAGACGACCAAAGACAGGGGAAACGCCCACATCCAGAAACCGAAAGAAAGGTCGCCGGCTCCATCGGTTTGTCCCCCTGCAAGCAGGGCCAGAAGAAGCAGCGAAGGGAAATAGACGAGGGCATGGAAGCGGGCACGCAGCTTCAACACGGCCCGCACACCCACACTGAGCAGCGTGAGTGCCAGCGTGATGACCACTGCACCCACAATGCGGTTGTAGGTCGTAGCCCCCCGGGAGAGCACATGTTGGGTGTAGGCTATCAAGTCGGTCTGATAGTCGTAGACGAAGAGGAAGGTGAAAACCACAAAAACAATAGCACAGGCCATCCTCATGGCAGCTGTGCTATTCTTGATATTAAAAGTCATTGGCTTCAAGGCGCGTCTGAAGAAGAATACGTGCCGCTAAGTTTGTTGAATGTCGTGCGAGGCAGATCTGCCGCGGGTTGTCTTCTCCCCACGGCCGACCTTTTCTCCATGCCCCGCACAAGAGGAATACTAAGTTCAGTTTTTTCTCAACACGAGTGCACTGCGTGCAGGCAGATAGAGCTTGAGCCACTCCTTGCGGTCGGCCACATAGAGCGGATCGAAGTTGGTGAGATGCACCACCGAGTCGTCGTTGAAGCCGTTGCCGCCAAAGCACTTGTTGTCGGTATCGAGCACCACCTCGTAGCTGCCCGTGGGCACAAGGAATCCATAGTCGGTGAAGGAGCGCACGGGCGAGAAGTTGAACACAAATATCAGGTCGCCACGCATGAAGGCCAGCACCTGGTC
This sequence comes from Segatella buccae ATCC 33574, assembly GCF_000184945.1. GTDB lineage: Bacteria > Bacteroidota > Bacteroidia > Bacteroidales > Bacteroidaceae > Prevotella > Prevotella buccae. The sequence goes on along the minus strand of NZ_GL586311.1, from coordinate 3,172,644 downwards.
GCCGTCGTCGTGCCAAATCTCCTGTACGGGCGTGTTGTTGAAGTTGCGCTGGCTCTTGATGACGCTCAGCATTTCGCGATCGAAGTCGCCGAGCCAGTGATAGCACAACTCCTTGTTGTCGACAAGGTTCCATTGGCGGCGTGCATACTTGTAGCTCCAGCCGTTGCCCTCGCGGGGGAAGTCAATCCATTCGGGGTGTCCGAATTCGTTGCCCATGAAGTTGAGATAGCCGCCGTTGATGGCCGCCGCCGTCACGAGCCTTATCATCTTGTGCAAGGCTATGCCCCGGCGGGCCGGCTCGTTCTCGTCGCCCTTGCGGAAATGCCAGTACATGTCGGCATCGATGAGACGGAAGATAATGGTCTTGTCGCCCACCAACGCCTGGTCATGGCTCTCGCAATAGGAGATGGTGCGCTCGTCGGCACGGCGGTTTTTCACCTCCCAGAAAATGCTGCTGGGCTTCCATTGCTCGTCGGGCAGTTCCTTGATGATCTTGATCCAATAGTCGGGTATGTTCATCGCCATGCGGTAGTCGAAGCCGTAGCCGCCGTCTTCGAAACGGGCAGCCAGTCCGGGCATCCCGCTCACCTCCTCGGCGATGGTGATGGCGTTGGGATTCACCTCATGGATGAGCTTGTTGGCCAACGTGAGATAGCAGATGGCATTGTCGTCTTGATGGCCGTTGAAATAGTCGCCGTAGTTCGTGAAAGCCTCCCCCAACCCATGACTGTAATAGAGCATGGAAGTGACACCGTCGAAGCGGAAACCGTCGAAGTGGAACTCGTCCAACCAATACTTGCAGTTGGAGAGCAGGAAGTGTACCACCTCGTTTTTGCCGTAGTCGAAACAGAGCGAGTCCCAGGCCGGATGCTCGTGGCGGTCGCCGGGATAGAAGAACTGGTTGGGGTCGCCGGCCAGATTGCCCAGTCCCTCCACCTCGTTTTTCACGGCATGGGAGTGTACGATGTCCATAATCACGGCCACGCCCTTTCTGTGCGCTTCGTCAATCAGCTCCTTGAGTTCTTCGGGCGTTCCGAAGCGACTTGACGCCGCGAAGAAACTGCTCACATGATAGCCGAAGGAACCGTAGTAAGGATGTTCCTGAATGGCCATAATCTGAATGCAGTTGTAGCCGTCCTTGATAATGCGGGGCAACACATTCTCACGGAACTCACGATAGCTGCCCACCTTCTCGGCATCCTGCCCCATGCCGATGTGGCATTCGTAGATGAGCAGCGGTGTGCGCTTGGGCTTGAAGGAAGTCTTCTTCCAGACGTATGGTCTCTCGGGATTCCACACCTGTGCGGAGAATATCTTGGTCTCCTCGTCCTGCACCACGCGGCGCGTCCAAGCAGGTATGCGCTCGCCCTCGCCACCGTTCCAGCGCACGCGCATCTTGTAGAGGTCGCCGTGTTTAAGGGCTTTTTCGGAGAGTTTCAACTCCCAGTTTCCGGTGCCTTCGATACGGTGGGCGCGATAGCGGTCGTTCTCTTTCCAGTCGTTGAAGTCGCCCACCAGATAGAGGTCGGTGGCATTGGGTGCCCACTCGCGGAACACCCACCCCCTTGAGAGTTTGTGCAGGCCGTAGTAGGCATGGCCATTGGCGAAGTCGCTCAGTTTCATCTTGCCGCCATTCGTGAGTTGGTCGAGTTTCCACAAGGCATGCTCGTGGCGACCGCGGATAGCGTCTTCAAACGGTTCCAGATAGGGATCGTGGGCCACGATTCCTATGTGCTGGGGGGTAGTCTCCTTTCTCATTGTTTTCATGCTTTGACTTTAAAGATTGCTTTCAATATGTCGCCCTCGCCGATGCAGGGCTGGTGGCCGTCTTGGGGCCAGAAGATGGCAAACTCTCCCGGCCGGCATTTCACAAGCGTCTCGGCCTTGGCACCGGGATATTTCGTCACGTCTTTCTCCTCGTTGTAGTCGGCCTCTGGCAGACGGGCCAGCGGCGTGTACCCGTAGGCTTCACAGGCGTTGAGGGGAATCTGAATATCGAGCATGCGGCGATGGGTCTCAAACACGGCTTCGCCCTCGCTCTTGGCGTGTGCCACCTGTATGTTGACGAAGAGGTCGTTGTCTTTGATGACATGTTTCCCCGGCTCAAGCCGGGCCAAGTCGTTCTCGCGGATGAACTTCACCACTTCGGGAAACAGCGGGTTGAGGGAAACATACTTTTCTAAATTGTCTAATGTGTCTACAACCATAATGATTTCTTATTTTTAGTTATTTAATTTATAGGTGATAGGTGGTGGGTGTTAGGTGGTGAATGACGAGCCGGAAGTGTGAGCCCTACAGACTCGACGAGATTTCTTGTTCAGCCTCAAAACTTAGGGGGCTTGGCCAGCTGGGGAGTAACTTGTTCCGTGTTGCTTGTTCAGCCCCCACCTCCTAATTTAGGGGGCTTATCCTGCTAACTTAGAGGGCTTTAGACGGCCTTTGTCCCGCAAGGCACTCCCCTCCTTCGGAGGGGCCGGGGGAGGCTTCTTCAATCCTCAAACCTCCTGCCGTTTTCATAAGTCCCTCGTGCCGTGATTTTCCCGTTGCGGTCTTTTTCGACAAACTTCCCTTCGCGGCGGTCGTTCACATAGGAGCCCTCAAAACGCTTTCCGTCTTTGCTCTCCTCTATGGCAGCCCCGTTACGCTTTCCGCCACGGTAGACACCCTTAAACTTGCTGCCGTCAGCATAGTGGATGATCACCTCTCCTTCCACCTTCCCATCCTTGAAGTTACCCTCAAATATGTCACCGTTGTGCTTGGTCAGCTTGCCCAACCCGTTCTGTCGGTCGTTTTTCCACAACCCCACGTAGGAGTCACCGTTTTTCCACGTCAGTGTCCCTTGACCGTCTTTCATCCCTTCTTGGAAGTGGCCGGTGTATTTGTCGCCGTTGGCGTAGCGGAAGATGCCCAGTCCCGTGCGCTCGCCTTGTGCGTAGTCGCCCTCGTAGACATCCCCGTTACGGAACTTGTAGATACCTTTGCCGTTCTGTATGTCGTCGCGCCAGTCACCCACGTAGACATCGCCGTCGGCATATTTGTTGGTGCCCTTGCCCGAGCGTTGGTTGTTGGCCCATTGGCCGTCGTAGGTAGTGCCGTCGCCCCAGTCGAAGAAGCCCTTGCCGTTTTTCATGTCGTCGAGCCACTGGCCGCGGTAGTAGGCTCCATTGGAAAAAGTGTAGGTGCCTTTGCCCTGCCGCTTGTCCTGAAACCACTCACCGTCGTAGCGGTCGCCATTGTAGTAGTACATCACCCCGTGCCCCTGCTGATAGTCGCGGAACCACAGGCCCACATACTTGTTGTTGTTCATGAAATAATAAGTGCCCTTGCCGTGCTGCTGGTCTTGAAACCACTGCCCTTCATATTTCTCTCCGTCGGAAAAAGTGTAGATGCCGTAGCCCTCCCGCCGGCCTTTCACGTATTCTCCCTCGTAGGTGTCGCCGTTGGCAAATACGGTGTTGCCCTTACCGTTGGGCTTACCTGACACCATTTCGCCCTTGTATTGCCCCCCGTCACGCGTGGTACACGAGCCGAGAGTGATCTTTTGCGCCATCGCGCAGATGGGCAGGAATACAAGAGAAAGGGACAATATGGTCTGTTTGATATTCATCGTTTGTCAATATGATTTTCTATAATATTTTCGGTTTGCAGCCGACAAACTGCCGGCATAACAACATAAACACCTCAAAATTAGGAAAATATCGGGTAACAGCAAAATTGTTTTAGAAATATTAAGTTTTCAGGGGTTGCAAATGCGGGCTTGGAGATTTTAAAAGGGTTAATCAAAAATGAAATTGAGGATGAACAGCACGGAGAGCACAAGCAGTGTGATGTTGACTTCCTTCCACTTGCCCAGACACAGTTTCATGATGACATAACTCAGGATGCCAAGACAAATGCCATCGGCTATGCTGTAGCAGAGCACCATCGTGATCATGGTGATGAAGGCAGGGAAAGCCTCACTGATGTGGCTGAGGTCGATTTTCTTCACCGAGTCGATCATCAGCACACCCACCAACACGAGGGCTCCGCTTGTGGCGGCACTGGGAATGAGCAGGAACAACGGTGAGAGAAAAAGTGAAACGAGGAAAAACAGCCCCACAACAAGGGAAGTGAGTCCGCTGCGTCCTCCCTCGGCAATGCCGGATGCACTCTCCACGTAGGTGGTGATGGTGGACGAACCGAGCAGTGCTCCCACGGTGGTGCCGATGGCATCGCTGGTCATCGCTTCTTTCACACGGGGGATGGTACCGTCGGGCTTCACAATGCCGGTCTTCTCGGCCAGTCCCACGAGAGTGCCCACGGTGTCGAAGATGTTGATAAGCAGCAGGGAGAACACTACAAGGAACATCTTAAGAGTGAACAACCCCGTGAAGTCGAACTTGCAGAAGATGGGCTCCGGCGAATGGGGGGCGGAAACAGGCAGCCATCCGCTCTCCACCTGCGTCACGCCCATCGGGATGCCGATGAGCGTGGTGATGATGATGCTGAAAAAGAGAGCACCCTTCACCTTGCGGGCCATGAGTACACCGCTCAACAGAATGCCGATGATGCCGAGAATGGCCGGTGGCGTGAACTTGCCCAAGCCGACGATGGTGGCGGGATTGGCCACAATGATTTCGGCGTTTTTCAGTCCGATGAAAGCAATGAACATACCGATGCCGGCCGAGATGGCATAGCGCAGATTGGTGGGGATGCTGTCGAGAATCATCTCGCGCACATTGAAGAATGTGATGATGATGAAGATGATGCCTTCCACAAGCAGGGCAGCCAGCGACTGCTGCCACGTGAGCTCCATCGCCTGACACATCGTGAAAGCGAAAAAAGCGTTCAGCCCCATGCTCGGTGCTTGGGCAAACGGCAGTTTGGCCATAACGGCCAGCAGAATGGTGGCAATGGCCGAGGCCAAAGCCGTGCTGGTGAAAAGGGCCGCCTTGTCCATGCCGGTGGTGGAAAGGATGGACGGGTTGACGGCGAGAATGTAACACATGGTGAGGAAGGTGGTGGCACCGGCAATCACCTCGGTGCGCATCTTCATGGTGGTGGCGTTGAAGCCGAAAAGTTTTTGAAGCATAGTTTTTTTAAAGGAGTTAAAGGGAGTTAAGACAACAGCTTTTTTCTTGTGATCTTGTCTTCTTTCATCTTGATTTAATACATGGACATAACGTGTATGACGTTAAAGTAAGACTTAGTTGGAATATTCGAGGAAGGAGAAAGTTTTTATAGCTTTGCACGTTGGAAATAAGACTGTTATCTTAACTCCTAACGAACGAAGTGAGTGCTCACTTCTAAACTCCTCGTAACTTCGTAAAGTTAGAATGTCCACTTTGCTGCAATGGTGGGAATGAAATAGAAGCGGTTGTGCTCACCCTTGTCGTTCCACACGAAATTGTTGGAGAGTTCCCACTCCGTACCCACGCTGAGATTGATCTTCTCCCAACCCTTAAACTTGTTGAGGTTCCACCAGAACTGGGGTTCGGAAATCACAATCCACTTGCCGTTGGCCGACGGGTCGTACCAAAGGTCGCAAAAGCCGCTGAACGTGCAGAAGCCTTTGGCAAATTGGATGCCCCACACCTCGGTGAGCTGAAACCCGTTGAAAGGCCGGGCACCATAGTGGCGGTTCTTGAAGTAATACTTCCACAGAGCCTGTACGGAGAAAGTGCGCGAGAAGTCAGCCGAATGCCAATTCCACGCACCACCGGCGAGCACGGCATGTTGGAATCGGGTGGCATTCCAAGTGTCCTCATCGCTGTTCAGTCCGCCGTTATATTCCACATGGAATGCCCATTGCTTGTTTTTCGTGACATTAAACTCACGGGCGATTTCCCAATAGGCTCCGGCCACGCCGTCGCGCTGGTAGTCAATGTCGGTGAACAGATAGGTGCTGCCCCATGTGTCGGGCTTGAACATCTCCACGGTAGTGGTCACGCTCGGCCGGTTGCCGAGGTCGTTGTAGAGCGAATGTCCGAGGTCGTAGTGCAACTGCACGTTTTGGGCCGGTGCAGCCATTGTTGTTGCCACGAGGGCAAGGGTTGAGAAAAAATGTTTCATACGTTTAAATTATTGTTTATTGCTTATCAGGGAGTTAAAGGGAGTTAAGGAGTGAGCACTCGCTTCGCTCGTTAGGAGTTAAGACAACAGCCTCTACTCTTGTGTATGGATAGAAATGCCCCTCTTCGCTTCTTTACCTTATTCTTATTAAACAACAAATTGCTTTTCGGAAATTCGACTATTGTCTTAACTCCTAACGAGCGAAGCGAGTGCTCACTCCTTAACTCCCTTAATTCCTATCTTATTATTCCTTCAGTCTTATCACCACATTGGTCACTATCGCCGTGAGTCCGCCTGTGGTGATGCCGCTGGCAAAGATGTTGCGCAGTGTTTCAGGCAACTGAGAGAGGATCTCGGGTTGCAGTTCCACGCCGAGTCCGGTGGCAAAACTGAGGGCGATGACGAGCGTGGCCTTGCGGTCGATGTCGTGGGAGGCGATAATGCGCACCCCCGCTGCTGCCACCGTGCCGAACATCAACAGGGTGGCTCCACCGAGCACGGCAGTGGGAATGAGCGAGAATGCCACACCCACGGCAGGGAACAGACCGAGCAGCACGAGGAATCCGGCCACATAGTAGCCCACATAACGACTGGCCACGCCCGTGAGTTGTATCATACCGTTGTTTTGGGCGAAGATGGAGTTGGGGAAAGCACAAAGCAGTCCCGACATGATGGAGTTGCATCCGTCGCCGAGCACACCGGCTTGGGCACGTTTGATAAAGATGTCACCCTCAACGGGCTCGCCCGAAATCATCGAATTGGCCGTGATGTCGCCGTAGGCTTCGATGGCCGTAATCATGAAGATGAGGCCAAGGGCGATGATGCCCGAGATGTCAAACTTGAGTCCGTATTTGAGCGGTACGGGAATATTCACGCCTCCGAAACTTGACACCGAGTCGAGATTGACCATCCCCATGAAACAAGCGGCCACGAATCCTACAACCAGTCCTATAAATATAGACCCCATACGCAGGAAGCGGTTGCCGCTGCACTGGAAGATGAGAATGGTCACGATGACCAAGCCTGCCAAGGCCAGATGGGGCAGACTGCCAAACGTTCCGTCTGTCCGGGCGGCTGCTCCTCCGCCACATGCGGTGATACCCACTTTGAGAAGGCAAAGACCGATGAGCGTCACCACGATGCCCGACACAAGCGGGGTGATGATGCGGCGGGTGTATTTCAACAGCCGGCTGATAACCACCTCTACAAGTGCCGCCATAATACAGCAACCGAAAATCATGGGAAGTCCGCCTATGGCACCAATGGTGATGATGGGGCCGATGAAGGAAAAACTCGTACCCTCAATGCAAAGCATCCCCGTCCCCACAGGCCCCACGCGGCGGCACTGTACGAAAGTGGCGATACCTGACGCGAAAAACGCCATCGACACGAGGAAAGCCGTCGTGGAGGCATCAAAGTTCAAGGCACTGGAGATGATGAGGGGAGGTGTGGCGATGGCGACAAGAATGGCCATCAAATGCTGAAAACCGGCAAAGAGAGATTCCTTCACGGGCGGCCTGTCATGAAGACCGTAGATGAGTTCTTGCATTTTAAGTATTTAAGAGTTAGATTCGATTACAGGTTGCAAAAGTACACATTTTATGGCAAAAAGTTATTGATTATTGATTTTTTTTGTTAATTTCGCACTCAATTTAGATCAACAAAACCAATGGATACAGAAAATCTCTCGTTATCGAAGAAAACCATCGTGGGGGTGCAATTCCTTTTCGTGGCTTTCGGCGCCACGGTGCTCGTGCCCCTGCTCGTCGGCATCAACCCCTCCACCGCCCTCTTCACGGCCGGTCTGGGCACGTTCATCTTCCATTTTGTCACCAAAGGACGAGTGCCTATCTTCCTCGGCAGTTCGTTTGCCTTCATTGCCCCCATCATTGCAGCCACACAACAGTGGGGACTGCCCGGTGCGCTGGCCGGACTGGTGGGCGTGTCGCTCGTCTACTTCGTGATGAGTGCCATCGTGAAATGGCAGGGCCGCAAGTTTCTCGACCGTGTGTTTCCACCTGTGGTCATAGGTCCCGTCATCATCCTTATCGGCCTGTCACTCTCGGGGAGTGCCGTCAACATGGCCAAAACTCACTGGCTTCTGGCCTGCGTCTCGCTCGTCACAGCCATTCTTGTGCTCACGTTCGCCAAGGGACTGATGAAGCTCGTACCCGTGATTTGCGGTATTGTGGCAGGCTATATTGCGGCCGTCATCCTCGGTCTGGTCGACTTCTCGGGAGTGGTAGCAGCCCCGTGGTTCACCAATCCTGTCAGCCTCGACACCATCACCCATTTCCAGTGGGCACCTTTTTTATATATGATACCCGTGGCCATCGCCCCCGTGATAGAACACATCGGCGATGTCTATGTGGTGAGTGCCGTAGCCGGCAAAGATTTCGTCAAAGACCCCGGACTCCACCGCACGATGCTCGGCGACGGGTTGGCCTGTCTGGCTTCGGCCTTCCTCGGCGGCCCTCCGGAGACCACCTACTCGGAAGTCACCGGTGCCATGTCCATCACCAAGGTCACCAGCCCTGCCGTCATCCGCATTTCAGCCGTTACGGCCATCGTTTTTTCCGTCATCGGCAAACTGAGTGCCCTACTCCAGTCCATTCCACAAGCCGTTTTAGGCGGCATCATGCTGCTGCTTTTCGGTACGATAGCCAGTGTGGGCGTACAGAATCTTATCCATCATAAAGTGGACATGAACGAGACACGCAACGTGATTATCATCTCCGTCACACTCACAATGGGCATTGGCGGTGCCGTGCTCTCTGCCGGCGACTTCGCCATGTCAGGCATCGGCCTCTCTGCCATCATCGGTGTGGTGCTCAACTTATTGCTGCCCCAGCCCAAACGCACCTCTTAAGAAGATTAGGGGGACACCATATTTATTCGGTATTCCCCCTTCCTTCCAAACAAAAGAACGCAAAACTGGGATATTTATGCCCTTTTTATTCTTTTATTCTTTGATTTCCCTCTAAAAGAATATTTGAGAGGGGCATTTTCTTCCTTTCCTTTTGGTGTTATCGCCAAAAATTCCTACCTTTGCACCGCATTGTAAATACAACATTTCTGCGAGATGTATAAGGGTGACAGACAGCAAAAAAAGGAAAATTCCTCTAAAACGGTATTTGCATCACGGGCTACCTGCTTGACAGTTAAAAGTCCGCTTACCTCCCTCTCTGTCTTTCTTGGTCCATCTCACATGCGGGAACGTAGCACCCCCCCGACGCCTATCCTATATCTCTACTGATGTGGATTATCCAAATGGCAGCTTCCTACTGTGTATACATAGTGGGAGGAGGTCGTTTTAGTTGCTGTCTATTCCTCTGATATTTATGATGATTCATTACCAGCTTCTGTTTTTCACAGATTTTAGTAGAATTGTTAATGTGCTTCTTGAATACTTTAAGAGTTCTTATGCCTGCAAGAACTTGGAAATACTGCCCCATATAGACCATCCACGTCTGTCATTCATTATTCAAATTTATAATACTTCTTCTGTACCTTTTTTACGATAACTTTATTGCATAATAACAGAAAGAATAAAAGGATATCAAATGAAAATTCAGGATAACAATTCAGCTGTCAACAACAAACGAATTATAAAAAACACACTATTTCTTTACATTAGAATGCTATTTCTAATGTTCATATCTTTATATACCTCGCGAGTCGTCTTAGATAATTTAGGCATTTTGGATTTTGGAATATATAATATAGTTGGAGGATTTGCCACTATGTTTATATTCTTTAGATCATCTTTAGCAAATGTTACCCAAAGATATTTAAGTATAGAATTGGGGAAACATGATGAAAAGGCTGCAAAAGACATTTTTTGTATACATCAATCCGTATATATCATTGTTAGCATACTGGTTTTGGTAGTCGGAGAAATTCTTGGTACTTGGTTTATATATTATAAAATGAATATTCCTGCAGAAAGATTATCTGCTGCTTTTTGGGTGTTCCAATTTACACTATTTTCTCTTTGCACTACAATTCTCAGTGTTGTATATGAGGCGGTGATAATAGCAAGGGAAGAGATGAAAATATACTCGTATGTGGGTATATTTGAAGGTCTGACTAAATTAGGTATAGCAATGATCATATCTGTTGTAACATACGATAAACTCATAGTCTATTCTTTTTTACTTGTTATGGTCGCAATTGGTATACGCTTCTTTTATTCTATCTATTGCAAGCGTAGGTATAAAGAGTGTGTTTATAAGTGGATATGGAATAGGGATAAGATAAAAGAATGTTCGTCTATGATTGGTTGGAATACAATGGGCACCTTAATTTACACGATAAATGATCAAGGCATAAATATTCTTTTAAACTTATTTTTCGGCCCTATTATAAATGCTGCAAGAGGAATCGCGTTTCAGATAAACCAAGCTGTGAATAACTTTGGAACTAACTTCTATATTTCAGTTCGTCCACAAATAGTTAAATTATACGCTACAAAGGATTTTAATCATCTATTTAAGTTGTTTTTCTCAAGCTCTAAATTATCTGTTTATCTTCTTTGGATTATATGCCTTCCCCTTTGCTTGTCCATTGATACCATATTGCATTTGTGGCTAAAAGAAGTACCTGCTTATACTAACGTATTTACAATTCTTATTCTTATCTACTCTATTGTTGATGTCTTAAATAATCCTATATGGTCTTTGGCATTAGCAATAGGCAAACTAAAAAATTACATATTGATTGGAAGCTCTGTGCTTTTATTCATTTTCCCTATTTCGTATGTTTTTCTAAAATTAGGTTCTACCCCTCAAACAGTTTTTGTTGTAAGCATTATTATAAGATGCGCCTATATATATGTCGTATTATTCTTCATTAAAAAAGAAATCAATTTCTCTTTAAACTCGTATTTTTATGAAGTGCTCTTTCCCGCAATAATTGTTATAGGCATATCAGGAGGAGGGTGTTATTGGCTCAATTCAGGCTTCAACAATTCTATTCCACAACGTGCTTTTATTACAATAGCAACCATCTTGATAACTGCTATAACAATATGGACACTTGGACTGAAAGGAACGGAGAGACAAAAGATCAAGTCGATATTCTATGATAAGATTCAAAGAAACAAACATGAATAGGTTTCTGAAAGGTATTGAACGGCAATATGTCAAATATGTTGAAAGGTTACCATACATTAACTGGTTCAACCCCATTATCACATTTTACCTCAATTTGAGAAGTTTCCCTCTCAATCAGGCAATTAGATTTCCGGTTTTCGTTTATGGATGGCCTAAACTATTTTCATTATACGGGACAATGGAATGTCAAGGGAAGTGTATAATGGGAATGATTAAATTTAACCAAACAAATCCTGAAGCACCATCTAATCCCGGATCTAATACGGCTTTAGCAAATTGGGGGAAAATTATTTTTCATGGAGAATGTCTGATATACACTTCTAATAAAATAAATGTAAGTAGACATGGAATTTTAGAATTTGGCGAAAGAACTATGGTAATGCATCATTGTAATATAGCTGCTTATTCTAAGGTTGAGATAGGCAATCAATCATGGATAACCCACAGGTGTCAAGTAATGGATACTAATTTCCATTATATAGCAGATTTTAATAATAAGGTTATAGAAAAAATTGCACGGCCAATCAAGATTGGCGCATATTGTTGGATTTGTAATACTACGACAATTTGTGCAGGTTCCGTCATACCGGACAAGACCATCGTTGCAAGCAATAGTCTTGTAAACAAAGATATGTCAAACATACCCGAGGAGACTATTATTGGAGGAATACCAGCTAAAATCATCTCAACCGGAGTACGTAAAGTAGACAATATAAGTTTAATAAAAAAACTACAAGTTTTTTTCATGCAGAATCCAGAGGAAGCCATCTTTAAATTAGATAAGAATATCAGCCATTCTATTTGTAATATTGTAAATAGCAATAGGTAAACATAATCAATATGATTCCAAAGATAATACATTATTGCTGGCTTAGTGACGATCCTATACCGGCAAGTTTAAACAGATACATGTCTACATGGAAAAGGATTCTTCCTGACTATGAATTCATGAAATGGGATTTCAACCGTTTTCCACGGGGTAAATCAAAGTGGGTAGATCAAGCTTTCGATAACAAAAAATATGCTTTTGCAGCTGATTATATCAGGCTCTACGCTTTATATAACTATGGAGGAATCTATTTGGATATGGACGTGGAAGTGTTAAAATCTTATGATCCTTTCCTTTGTTTGTCATCTATGGTATGTTATGAAGCTAATGGTACAACAATAGAGGCAGCAACCATAGGATCAGAAAAAGGCAGTGAATGGGTGAAGAAATGCCTTGATTATTATCAAGACAGAGACTTTGTTACAGAGAAAGGTGTGCTTTCTATGAAACCAATTCCACAAATAATGCGAGACATTCTAAATCAGAACTATAAACTGTCAAGTGTGGGGAATATTGAAGATGCACTGTCTCTGACTCAAGAAATTCCTGTTTTTTCTTCCGATTTCTTTAGTCCCAAATCTTATTCTTCTGGAAAGGTGAAAACTACTAAGAATACATATTCCATTCACCAATTTTCAGGAACTTGGCTACCTTGGTATGTTGGTATGGAAAAAAAAACATGTAAGTTTCTGCATATCCGTTATCATGATATCCTTAACAGAGTCTTCTTTACAAAAACTTTTTGGAAATAAGAGTATTTTATGTTGTTTTATTGGTTTATATTTTTGCTAATTGCGACAATAGCGCTTTACTATAGAGACAAAAAGGTAGCCTTTTATTTTATTGCTTTATTACTAATGGTCATGGGAGTAATAAGAGCCAGGACCGTTGGGAGCGATTTAAATGGAGGATATTGGAGTGAGTATATAGCAATGGGAGAAAATCCTGCTTCTTGGGGCATCGTTATGCATCAATTTGAGAAAGGTTTCTCTTGGATAATGGCAAAATTCAAGTTCAACATCTCCAAAGACCCCCTGATATTTTTCCACACACTTTTCTTTATCACATTCTTAAATTATTTGATTTTCATATATAGAGAAAGTAAATATAAATGGTTATCATTAGTTTTTATGATGGCTTTTGCATATTACTTCCAATTATATAATGGCATGCGACAAGAATTTTGTTATTCCATCATTCTTCTTGCATTATCTTTCTACATTCTGAGAAGACAGAAATACTTATGTTTTATATTAGTTGTAATAGTAGTGTCATTTCTTTTCCACAAAAGCATGATTCTGATGCTATTGCTAATTGTTTTACATCATTTCTACACAAAGTTCACAACTAAATTTATGATTATGGCGATAGTCATATCAAGTGCCACAAGTCTCACGTTAGCTCGATTCGCATCAGAACAAATGTCTCTATTATCAATCTATTTGGATGACGGCACATCCAATTTCTCAAATTACATGCAGAACACAAGTTTAATGGGCCAATATTCACAGATTTCCAATTTACTAAACTCGCTATTTTGCATATATACAGTTTACACCTATAGATATAAAAAAAATTTCTTCTTGGCGTGTTATGTTTTTGGGATTATACTTCTCAATATTTTAACCCCAATTAATTGGATCTTCCAAAGAATAGCTTATCCTTTTATGTTCTACCGAATAATAACTTATGCAGATTTGTGGTATGACATTCCAAAGAAAAATGAAAAAATACTATTTAGATTTGCAGTTATTCTTCTTGCTATCATAATGTTTCAAAATAGACTCATTGCTGATAATTACCAAGATGTTGTTCCATATATTAGTGTGTTTTTCTAAATGCTTTTATCTATAATAGTTACTTCACAAGATAGGCCAAAGGAACTAAAACGTTACTTTGAGACTATTAACAAACAAAAGAATATCAATTTCTCCAACCTACAAATTATATTTGTAGACCAAGGTGACAATAAAAGTATATATGACAATTTAAGCCAAAGTATTATCCGAAAATATGTAAAATACCACAAATGTGGCTTGTCGGAAGCAAGAAATCAAGGCCTTAAATTTGTCATTGGTGATGTTGTTGCTTTTGGGGATGATGACTCATGGTATGATGATGACACATTATCGAAAGTGCTTGACTTATTTGAAAAAAGAAACATAGACGGTGTTGGGACTGCCATAAAAAATGAATCAGATGTGCCATATAACAAATATCCTCAAGAAATAAAAAAACTAACATATTTGAACCATTATGGTCTTTCCTCAGCATCCATATTTCTAAAATATGACTCTTCTGTCTCTTTTGATGTAAATATTGGCGTGGGGTCTAAATTTAATCTTTTAAGTGGGGAAGAGACCGATTATCTTTGGACATATATGGAGCGCCATCCAAACTTCGTGATAGAGTTTCATCCTGAGATAACGGTAAGACACCCTGTCTTACAAAAGCAAAATTTCAACAACTATTTGGATAAATGCTATTACTATGCAAGGGGCTTCGGATATATCATGAAGAAGCACTCTCTTCCTGCTACATTTATAATACAAAATTTCCTCCGACCTTTTATGGGAATATTCGTGTATCTTATGGTTAACAACTTTAGATGCAGAAAATCATATTACATTTTGAAAGGCCGGATGGAAGGTTACTTATACAATATAAAGAATTTAGATAAATGAAAACGATCGGACTTTTTACAGGTGTTTATTTTAATAACATAGGAAACGCCTTTATCGATTTTGGTGCAGAAGAAAGTATAAAAGCAGCTATTAACGATGACTTTAAGATCGTGAAATTAAGTCAATGTCCTTTCTTTGCTTCTTCTATGGGGCCTGGGTTTGCTCTAAAAGAAAATAAGCTGATTCATTGGTTATGGGTAAAAGTAATGTCCAAATATGCTAAAAGACTTCATGACAGAACTTATTCGGCAATCAGTCCTAAAGAGGTATTTAACTTGATAGATTTGACTCCGCTTGATTATTTAGTAATCCCCGGATGTGATCTGACTGTACCCTTTATCAAAATTTTTGGAGAGGTCATAAAAAATATTTCGATTCGTGGCACAAAAATCATTTTTTTAGGAGCATCTGGTAACTTTTACACGGATTATGAAGTTAATATGGTCAAAAGATATTTAGAAGAGATTAGGCCATACGCTATTATGACAAGAGATCCCGAAGCTTTCAAGCACTATAAGGCGATGGCAGAACATACATATAATGGTATTGACAATGTCTTTTTTGTTAATAGACTGAACATCCCCAAAGTAAAAACAACCAAAACTCCATACATCGTATTAAATTTTGACGAGCCAAAGCACAATTCTATCAGAAAGGAGTTAGAAGCAAGGTTTAAGGATAGGAATATTATTTATACAAACCACAAACCATATCCCTACTCCAATATAAAAAAGATGGTAGACAAAGGGATTATGTGCTCTGACCAACCTTTAGATTATCTCTTCGTATATGCCAATGCAGAAGAGGTCTATTCCGATAGGGTACATGCCTGTATTCCGACTCTGTCTTTTGGGAATAAATGCAGATTGTACTCTGATAGCCCTCGCATCGCATTGTTTGAGAACGTAGACCTATATGATATCCAGAAGGAACTTACCCAAATAGACAATTTGCAATCAAGACAAGAAAAGCAGATTGAGTTTCTCAAAAATATCCTTATTTAAGAATAGGTTAAATGAATATACTGTTTTTTTATAGGATATATCCTGAATTCGGCGGAGTTGAAGTTGTTACCACCATTCTTTCAAATCGTTTTGTTCAAGATGGTTGTAATGTTGTCATAGCATCAATAGAGCAACCCCATTTAGAGATTATAGAACAGCTTGATCATAGGATAAAGTTAGTTAAGTTAGACTATCCTGTTATAAGTTTCAAAAATATAAAGAGACTGAACAAAATAATAGTAGACAATAAGATTGATATTGTCATCAATCAATGGGGACTACCCTATAAATCAACTGTACTATGCAATGCTGCTATCAAAGGTACAAAATGTAAACTTATATCGGTGTTGCATGGCTCACCTTATACTTCTAAAGTTCTATTGAAGGCTAAGGCGAATTATGAAAACAAAAACCTTTTGTTGAAGCCAATATTTTATACAAAATATAAAATAATTGATAAAGTCATCAGATATTCTATAAAATACAATGTAAAGCACACTCAAAAGTATGTGCTCTTGTCGCATAGTTTTATCAAGCCACTAATGAACTATGCTCATTTAAAAGACGATTCTAATATTACAGCTATTGGAAATCCTATAACTATAGAGGTGAAAGAAGAGCTGATAGATGTTGGAAAAAAGAAAAAACAGTTACTTTATGTAGGCCGTATGGATCTGACAAATAAAAATGTAGATAGAATCGTTAAAGCTTGGGAAGATATTTGGAGAAAGCACCTTGATTGGGAGCTAATATTAGTAGGAGACGGCCCTGATAAAGAAGCATTGATGAATTATACCAGCGATCATCAAATTGGAAACATTCGTTTTGAAGGTTTCCAAAAAGAACCTCCCATAAAGTATTATGCCAATGCTGCCGTATTTTTGTTAACTTCGGATCTTGAAGGGTTCGGGTTGGTAGTCATCGAAAGTATGAGTTATGGAGCTGTACCCATCGTATATGGCAGTTATGAGGCAATTTATGATATCATAGAAAATGGCAAATCGGGATTTATCATATCACAACCTTTCTCTCCCCAAGAATTAGAGCAAAAAATAGAATTACTGATTAGTAATGATGATATGAGGGAAAAAATGGGGCACAACGCAATAGAAAGAGCCAAAATATTTAAACTTGACTCAATTATAGAACACTGGTACACACTGTTCAAGGAGGTTGCTAAAAATTAGTTAGTTTGCCATTTAATGAAGAAAACGTTATATCTGCTAATATTTGTGTATATCAGCCTGCTTGTAAATGCACGACATATTATACCATCAAAAACAGAAGGAATAAAAACAAATGAGTGGGAATTGCATTGGCATGATGAATTTAATAAGAAATCTACTATCATCAATAAATGGAATACAGAAAATGGTTCACCAGCGCACATTCTCAGCAGTAGATGGCATGAAAATATTGAAGTGAGAGGTGGCCATTTACAGATCAAAAATATAAAACAAAATAAGGGTGGGAAAAATTGGACCACCGGAAGTATAACTTCCAAGCAAAAATTTAAATATGGATATTTCGAATGCAGGATTAAAATGTCTAAAGCCACGGGAGTCAATAATGCCTTTTGGCTATATTGCACCAATCCTTCACAAAAAAGCAATCATTGTTTTGAAATAGACATAACAGAAGGTCACTATCCAAATGAATCGTATAATAATATCCATGATTTGGGGATAAAGGAAAAAAGATGTAACAATCAGCTTTCTCAAAAGCATCTTGTTTCACCTAATATTTATGGTGCTTATCATAGGTATGGACTTGAATGGAATAAAGATACTATCACTTTCTTTATAGACGGGAAAATGGTTCGTACAGAACCTAATTTGTTCTGCCACGATGAAGGGTACATCGTTTTAGGTACTTCAGTGCTCAAATGGGCTGGTGAAATCACACCATCGATTGATGGGACAAGTATGAGTGTAGACTATGTAAGAGTTTTCAAAAAACATAAAGGAGAATAACTTTCTTATATGACAAGTTTGTAGAAAGCAAATGATTTTATAAAAACACGTTCACTTATACACCAAAAGATGAAATATCCCATTTTAGTCAAAAAATTGATTAAGACAGATTTTCTAACGACGGATGAACTCTGTTCAAATAAAGGAAAACTCTACACTTTCCTCAATCCTGTGTCCTACCTTGATGCGTTAAGAAACAAGAAATTGTTTGCCGATTTTAACGGCATATTTGCCGACGGCGGATTGCTGGTGAAAGCCATCAAGATACTGTATGGCACGAGCGTGGAGAGGCGAAGTTTTGATATGACCTCTATGGCTCCCCTACTGTTTGAGTACGCATCGTCACACCACCAAAATATTGCCATTGTAGCCACCAAACAGGAACCATTAGAAAAAGCTATTCAGACGCTTAGGCAGAAATATCCGAAACTGAATATCTCCTATTACCGCAATGGCTATTTTGCCGATGAAAAGGAAATGGAAGACGAGGCTCGTAAACTTGCAGAAATGAATCCGGACTTTCTCATTGTGGGTATGGGCATCATCATACAGGAGAGATTCTTGCTCAAAGTGAAACAAGCAGGTTTTCAGGGCATCGGATTCACCTGTGGTGGATTTATCCACCAAACGGCAGAAAACAAGGCCGATTATTATCCTCAATGGATTAACGACTATGGTCTGCGCTTTCTCTATCGCATGTATAAGGAACCGCACACCCGTAAACGTTATGCAAAAGCAGCTTTCGTTTTTCCCATTAAGTTTATATGGGAAAAATTCACAGCCAAATGACCGGTCTTGGAAAAGATAGAAATACTTAACATCCATATTCTCTCCATCCACACACGGGAACTGTTAGAGAATTTGCATGAAGGGGTATTAGTTACTCCTAATCTTGATCATCTTGTAAAACTACAAGAAGACAGATTATTTTATGAAGCATACAAGAAGGCCGATTGGATCATCTGTGACAGCCAGATATTATACTTTCTTTCCAACATCCTTGAACATCCTTTCCACAAGGCCATTGCCGGTAGCAGTTTTTTTCGTGATTTTTATGAGTTTCACAAAGATGATGATGATTGCAGGATCTTTATTCTTGGAGGTAGGCAAGGAGTTGCCGAAATGGCAATGGGGCATATCAACAAACGCTTAGGAAAAAGGCGAATAGTTGGTACACACTCCCCATCTTTCCATATAAATGAAGCCGAAAGCCACACTATAGCGGATATTATCAACCGCACTGGGGCTAATGTTGTATTAGTAGGGCTGGGAGCTCCCAAACAAGAAAAATGGATATTCCGCTATAAACACCTAATGCCAAATGTCAAAATATGGATGGCTTTAGGTGCTACTATCGACTTTGAGGCAGGGACACTTAAAAGGGCTCCCGCCTTTTGTAGAAAGATAGGGATGGAATGGTTTTATAGATTTCTCTTGGAGCCTCGACGCCTTTTCAGACGCTACTTCATTGATGACATAAAGTTTTTCTATTATTTTGCCCGACAGCTTCTTGGAATATACAAAAATCCGTGGAGAGATAAATAGAATATACTCTCTATTTTGTTGTTTCATTTATTTGCTGTCGTTGCTGTCTTTTTCGGCATAAGTAGATATAAAACAGGCAGTTATGAATGACAGGAAACTATGGAGTGCTGTCATTTTGCTGTCAGATGTGAGAGCGGGAGTACACGAGAGAAATGAGAATGGGAGAAATCTTCTCAAACACACTCCTTATGTATAATTTTGATTCCTCGGTATGATCTTCATTTATCATTTATGATTTTCACCCTCCATATATACTCGACATTCTCCACATAATCTTCATGAAATAATCCTGAATAGATAAGGCAACAACAGCAGGCAATACTTATGGCGTAGGTTGGAAAAGAAATTCCGGCCTACGCCTTTTTTCATGTCAGAAAAACAACAAAATACCATGACAAGAAAACAACAAAAAACTTTGTGACACCAATCATAGGCGACACGCAAATGCGAAAATGATAGCTGAAGGAAAGTTTTCGTTACAATGGGCAACGCCATTGACAAAAATTAAGAATAAATTTGCGGCGATATAATAACCCAAATTTAATTTGATTTTGATGAAAAACTTTCTACTTGCGATGGCCGTGGCGGTGATGCCATTCGGGGCCTTCGCGCAGTTTGGAGTCGTGGCTCCACTGCATGTGAATGGTAACCAGCTCAACGACGAGCATGGCAACAAGGTGGTGCTTCACGGGGTGATGGATACGCCTAACCCCTATTTCAACCACTACAGATGGGGACAACAGTGTACAGATGCCACCGTGCCGGCTTGCATCGACTATTTTGAAAAGGTGTTTGCCGGCATCGCCAATCCTGCAAAGGGCACCTATTGCAACATCTTCCGCTTGCATTTGGATCCATGTTGGACCAACGATCCCGCCAAGCCCAAGACGGGCAGCGAACAGGGAGAAGCTAATATCTCGCGGTTCAGTTCCACCCGCTTACAGAAGTATCTCAACACGCTCTACTGGCCTATCGCCCAAAAGGCTTTGAACCACGGACTCTATGTGGTGATGCGTCCACCGGGCGTGTGCCCTAAAGACCTGCGCGTGGGCGATGCCTACCAACAATACTTGAAAACGGTGTGGCGCATTGTCTCGGCTCATGCCGGCGTGAAAAAACATGCCGGTGTGGTGTCACTCGAACTGGCCAATGAACCCGTCCATGTGTATGGAACTAACGGTCAGAGTTCGCCCCGGGCACTCCACGACTACTTCCAACCCATCGTCGACGTTATCCGGGCCAACGGATTCAAGGGCATCATTTGGATTCCCGGAACGGGTTATCAGTCACAATATCAGAGCTATGCCACCCACCCCATCAGCGACGACAATTACGGATATGCCGTGCATGTGTATCCGGGATGGTATGGTGCAAGCGACAAGAGCTATGACCATCAGGCTTTCATCCGTAACTTCAAGGCACAAGTGCCTGTGGTGACATCAAAGCCCATTCTCGTGTCTGAAATAGACTGGAGTCCGGAAAAGCCGGGAGCCGGGAAATACAATGAGTTCGGCCAGTGGGTACCCGCCAACCTCGGCACATGGGGGACGGCTACCACAAGCAAGTGGGGCAACGCATGGAAAGCCGTGAAAGACCACTACGGCAACATCAGCATGACGCTCACCAGCACCGACGACTATCTCGATGTGGATCAATACTTGAAAGACGGTCGGGTGACAGATGCTTTCGGTGGCAACACGGAGGCGTGTGCCAAGACTTGCTTCTACTGGTATTACGAGTATTCCAAGAAAGACTTTGCCGTGAGAAGCGGTGGCACATCCCCCACTCTGCCACCTGCCAACAACAATACAGGTGGCAATCTCATCAAGCCGTGGCCGGTACAGAGCGATATAGTGCCGGCCGGCTGGACAGTGGTTGACAATGGAATCGAATGTAGTGAGGGAACCACACAAAACGGGCCACGCCTGATGCAGTTTGCTGCCGGTGGTGAATTCGCGCATGGTTTCTATGTCAGGGAGGTCAGTGCGTCGAAGGCCGGCTACATAGAGTATGGTGGCAAAAACGGATATCTGCTGCCGCTCGCTTTCGGTGAATACGAACTCACCTGCAATGCGATAGCCTGGACGGGAGAACCGTGGCTCAAATGTGAGGTGTTCGACCCCACAGGTGACATTCTGGCTTCAACCATTGTGGCTGTCCGGCCCAATATCGTGCGTAACCGCAATGCCCGCATCACGGGGAGCACACGCATAGGCCTGAGTTTCTATTCGATGCAGAAAGGCAACTACCGTGTGCGATTTACGCCCGTGGCCGACCGGCAGGGCAATGGCGGTGAATGGCGCGAGGTCGTCATCGGCAACATCGCACTTCACTCCAAGGGCAATCCTCTTGCTTTCGACAAGGGCGGCGAAGTGCCGGAGGGATGGACCGTTGTGGATGCCGACCGCAAGGCAACCACCGGTTCGGCCGGTTCCGGTCCACGCACATTCAGCTTTAGCGGAGGCGGAGATATTTCCACCGGACTCTACATTCGCCAGAGCGATGCCACCAAAGGCGGCTATGCCGAGTATGGCACTACTCCCGGTTACGGGCTGTCGCTCAAAGCCGGACACTACACCCTCTCCTATCATGCCGTGGCATGGGCCGGTTCGCCTTTTGTCAAGTGTGAAGTGCTTGACAGAAGCAATCGCGTGCTGGGGTCGCAAGTCATCAGTTGCGACAAGAGTGTGGAGAAAAACCTTTCGGCATCGACAGCGGCGAGCAGTCGCGGCGTGGTACACTTCCACGCGCCCTCTACGGACTACTATCATTTCCGATGGACACCCGTGGCCGACCGGCAGGGCAATCCCGGCACTTGGTTGGAGGTGGTGTTCGGACACATCAAGATACAGCAGGGTGCGATGCAGGCCAAAGCAACCTCTTCGGCCAATGACGAAACAACAGCACTGAAGGCTGCACAGCTGTCAACGGGCACATCGACCAATGATGTCTGGTACAACCTGCAAGGGCAGCGCGTTGTACGGCCCGTAAAAGGACTGTACATACACAAAGGCAGGAAAGTATTGGTGAAATAAACTAACCGAAGATACTGGAAATGTCTTGCCGGAATGTAGGGGGCAATGATTGATGTCCACCTACACGCCCGGCAAGACATTTGTCGTGTCTTTCCGAGACCGGTGCAGAATACCGGCACCCTCTGTGCATAGGTGGCGCACAGGAGGGGCGACAGAGTAGCGCGAATGGTGCAGAGCCCATGCACCACCCTCTTTGCAGCGCACTCTTTTGGCTTCTTGTATGTTTAAGGGGAGCTTCTCTTACCCTGCAAGACTTTCGGGGAACCGGGGGGCTGTCATAAAGAAAATCCCCGCAGGGGATTGGCCTGCGGGGAGCGTGTTGTACTTATTTGATTTGGAGCAATTTGTTTTCCTGATATAACATTTTAATCATCTTTCTCGGCAGCCAATTCGGCTTCATGCTCGGCGATGAGGCGGGTCTGGATGTCGGTGGGCACAAGCTCGTAGGAGGCAAACTTGGTGGTGAACGAAGCACGGCCGCCGGTGAGCGAGCTGAGGGAGATGGAATAGTTGGCCAGTTCCTTGAGCGGAATCTTGGCCTGCAACTTCTGGTAGCCGGCCTCACTGTCCATGCCCATGATGAGGGCACGACGGCCTTGCAGGTCGCTCATCACATCGCCCATGAAGTCGGACGGGACAAACACTTCCAAGTCGTAGATGGGCTCGAGTATCTTCGGGCCGGCATTCTTGAACGCATCGGAGAAGGCATGGCGGGCGGCGAGCATGAACGAGAGTTCGTTGGAGTCGACGGGGTGCATCTTGCCATCGTAGACGATGACGCGCACATCGCGGGCATAGCTGCCCGTGAGCGGGCCGTGCTCCATGCAGTCCATCACGCCCTTGAGGATGGCAGGCATGAAGCGTGCGTCGATGGCACCGCCTACCACGGAGTTGAGGAACACCAGTTTGCCGCCCCATTCGAGGTCGATCTCTTCGCGGCTCTTGATGTTCATCTTAAACTCCTGACCGTTGAAGGAGAAGTTGGTCGGATCGGGCATACCCTCTGCGTAGGGTTCCACGATGAGGTGTACCTCGCCAAACTGCCCGGCACCTCCCGACTGTTTCTTGTGGCGGTATTCCGCACGAGCCTTCTTGGTGATGGTCTCACGGTAAGGAATGCGCGGTTCGCCAAACTGCACCTGCAGCTTCTCGTTGTTCTCCAAGCGCCATTTCAGCGTGCGCAGATGGAACTCGCCCTGCCCGTGAACGATGGTCTGGCGCAGCTCTTTCGAGTTTTCCACCACCCATGTGGGGTCTTCCTGCCTCATCTTGAGTATGGCGGCCATGAGCTTCTCCATATCCTGCGCGTTGGCAGCCTTGATGGAGCGGGAGTATTTGGAGTTGGGGTATTTGATGAAATCATAACGCCACTCGACCTCCTTACCGTTGAGGGCGTTGCCCGTCTTCACGTCTTTCAGTTTCACAGTGCAACCGATGTCACCCGCATTGAGCTGTTCCACGGGCACGCGGTTGGCCCCGGCGCAGGCGTATATCTGGCCCATACGCTCCTTCGACCCGCGGTCGGCATTGGTCAGATCGTCGCCCGGTTTCACGCATCCACTCATCACCTTGAAGTAGCTCACTTCGCCAATGTGCGGCTCCATGCCCGTCTTGAAGAAGTAGAGGCTTTCGGGCCCGGCCACATCGGCAGCCACTTCCTCGCCCCGGGTGTTGTGTACCTTGGGCATCTCGTCCACAAACGGCACCACGTTGCCCAGAAACTCCATGAGCCGGCGCACGCCCATGTCTTTGCCTGCACACACGCAGAACACGGGGAAGATGCTCCGCGTGACGAGCCCTTTGCGGATGCCCTCACGCAGTTCGTCCTCGGTGAGCGACTCGCTCTCGAAGAACTTCTCCATCAGTTCCTCGTCATTCTCGGCCGCAGCCTCCACCAACGCGCGGTGCAATTCCATGGCCTTGTCCATCTCTTCGGCCGGGATGTCTTCGATGACGGGCGCGCCGCCCTCCGGCTTCCACGTGTATTTCTTGAGCAGGAGCACGTCGATGAGTGCGTTGAAGCCCGGCCCCGTCTGCACGGGATATTGTATCTGCACGCACTTCGACCCATAGATGTCCTTCATCGAGGCAATGATGGTATCGAAGTCGCACTTGTCGCTGTCAAGCTGATTGATGAGGAATATCACCGGCTTCTTCAACTTCTCGGTGTAGCGGAAGCAGTTTTGCGTGCCCACTTCGGGCCCGTACTGCCCGTTGATGAGCACCACGGCCTGGTCGGTCACGTTGAGCGAAGTGATGGTGCCACCCACAAAGTCGTCAGAGCCCGGGCAGTCGATAATGTTGAGTTTCTTGTTGTTCCACTCCACATGGAAGACCGTGGGGAACACCGAGTAGCCGTATTCCAACTCAACGGGGAAATAGTCGCTCACCGTGTTTTTGGCTTCGATGGAGCCGCGGCGCTTGATGAGACCGGCTTCAAACAACATACTTTCGGCAAGGGTCGTCTTGCCGCTGCCCGCACTGCCAATAAGCGCGATGTTCTTAATCTCGTTAGTCTGATATACTCTCATAACGTTATAGATTTAAAGTGTGAATAATATTAGCCTAAAAAGGGATGAACCGGCTGTCTGCCGAATCTGCCGTCTAAGATAGTTATTTTTGTCAAACCGACAAAACAATCGTTGCCAAAAGCCGTTTTTTTTAAAACAAATTAGTATTTTTGCACGTGCGAACACACATTTGGCATGGCAGGACTTTACATTCACATCCCCTTTTGCGAGAGCCGCTGCATCTATTGCGGCTTTTACAGCACCACCCGGACCGGACTACGCAGGCGGTATGCCGACGCGCTCTGCCGCGAGATGGAGATGCGGCGGGGGGAGATGCCGGGCCCTCCGGACACCATCTACCTCGGCGGGGGCACCCCGAGCACGCTCGGCGGCGAACTGCTGGGACGCGTGTTCGACTATATATATAAGGTGTACGGCCCCTGCGAGGGAGAAATCACGCTGGAATGCAACCCCGACGACGTGACCGATGACTTCTGCCACGCGCTTGCCCGACTGCCCGTAAACCGCGTGTCAATGGGGGCCCAAACGTTCAGCGACGCGCGACTGCGCTTCCTCCACCGACGCCATTCGGCTGCCGAGGTGGTCACAGCCGTAGAGCGGTTGCGCCGGGCCGACATCCGCAACATCAGTCTCGACCTCATGTTCGGCTTCCCCGGAGAGACACCGGCCGACTGGCAGACCGACATCGACAACGCCTTGCTGCTCCACCCCGAACACCTCTCGGCCTACAGTCTCATGTATGAGGAGGGCACACCACTCCACCGTATGCTCACACGGGGCGAAGTGGAGGAAATCGACGAAGACGTTTCGCTGCACATGTATGACATGCTCATCGACCGGCTCACCACCGCCGGCTACGAGCACTACGAGATAAGCAACTTTGCGCTGCCCGGCCACCGCAGCCGCCACAACTCAAGCTATTGGCACGGGGTGCCCTATGTGGGTCTCGGGGCTTCCGCCCACAGCTATTCGGGCACCGCGCGCTCGTGGAATGTGGACAACCTGCAGGCCTATCTTGAAGCCATCGAGGCCGGCCGGCTGCCATCGGAGAGCGAGAAGCTCGACCTCACCACGCGCTACAACGACCTCATCACCACCGCTCTGCGCACCCGGGAGGGCATCGCCCTCGATGCCATGCGTGCCGAGTTCGGCCCCGCCCTTTACGGCTACATGATGCAACAGGCCCAAAATCAGCTTGCTCTCGGCTTGCTGCAAACCGACGGCCGCAGCCTTTCACTCACGCGCAAGGGGCTCTATGTGAGCGATGCAGTGATGGTGGAACTGATCAGATAGCCTGCTCATACGCCTTGAAAGGCCGTCCCGAGAGTCATTAGAACAGCTTCTCCACCCCTACCTGCAGAAACTCATCCAATGGTACGCCGCCTGTGCCGACAACCATCGAAGTGGTAGGATGAAACTTGTCACGAAACGTGGAGAGTCCGCTGTTCATCGTCCTTCGTCCACTTTTTACCTCGATAGCCACGAGACTGTCACCCTTTTGCAGGACGAAATCCACTTCCTGCGAGTTTTCCCGCCAGTAATACACCTTATAGTTATCCTCCTCGGCATGGCAGAGCAGTTGGGCGCCGATGGCTGTTTCCACCCAGCGTCCCCATCTCTTCGGAGTGACTAACTCGTGGGCAAAGCCCCTACCCGAGTTGACGGTGAACAGCGCGGAATTGTAGGTCATCAGTTTAGGGATGGAATTATACTTGCGTGCCTGATCGTTGGCATACTTCCTCATTCCACAAAGCAGCTCCGCTTCAGACAGAGTTTCCAAGTAACTGGCAAGTGTGGTCACGTTGCCGGCATCCTGCAACTGACCGAGCATCTTGTTGAGCGAGAGTTCTTCCCCCGCATAGCTGCACCCCAGCTCAAACATCTGCCTCATGAGTGCAGGCTTATAGATAACCTTTGTCTGCAACACGTCCTTCTCGATGGAGGGGTTGACTATGGCATCGCGCATGTAGCCGAGCCATCTCGGCTCGTCACCTATGAGTGGAGCACTGCCCGGATAGCCACCAAAATAGATATATTGCTCTAATGTGAAACCGAAGGCATCACGCATTTCCTGATAGCTCCAGTGGGTCATGCGAATCAATTCAAACCGACCTGCAAGCGACTCATTGAGCCCTGACTTGAGAAGCAATCGAGAAGAACCGAGCACCACTACTTTCAGGCGGATGCCATGAAAAGTATCCACGTCCCATTCTTTTTTCACCAGATTGCTCCAATCGTCAATCTTGTGAATCTCGTCGATCACTAAAAGATATTCCTCAAAACCGCCATATTTCATCCGTGAACGAGCCGACTCCCACAGATCGGCGATCCATCCGCGGTCTTTAGGGTCTACGGCATCAGCCGACTCAAAGGTGTAAGGAATATGTATTTCCTCCAACACCTGCCTTACCACGGTCGACTTGCCTATCTGCCGAGGCCCGACTATCGCTTGGATAAACCTCCGTGGTTCTTCCAAACGTGATTTAACCAAATTGAAATGATACCTTTTATACATATTGCCCATGATAAATAATCTGTTACAAAACTAAACAAAAATTCTCAAATCTCCAAACAGAAATTCTCAAATCTCCAAACGGAAATTCTCAATTTGATCATCCGGGACAATAATAAAATCTTGATTTCCAACACTTTAAGGGTGACTGGTGATAGTCGTGGAATGACGCGACTGAGCAGATGGGATGTAAAAAGGCCTCCCCGTGGCAAGACATTTGTCCATGGGGAGTCCTTTTGGCGGCTTCACCGTTTCTCACTTTCCGAATCGTGAAGTGTCTATCTCCTCACGGCTGCGCTCCTTGAAGCCTCCGAAGGTGTAGGTGAACGAGAGGCCCAGCTCACGGTAGCAGGCAAAAGTCATGGTGAGATGCTGACCGCGATAGTCTATCCGCGGATTGATTCCTCCTGTCTCGAAGAGGTCGTTGCAGAATAGCCGCAAGGCGGCCCGCTTCTTCCAAAACCGACAACGCAGACTGAGGTCGAGATTGCCCGAAGGGGGCAGGTCGTAGGTGGCTTGATGGGCTTTCGAGCGTATCATCCCATCGACAGAGAGCGTGAGCTCGGGATGGCGGGCTAGCATGAACGTGTTGTGCATCGTAGTCATCCCATAGGCTATGCTCCGATTGAAGGAAAGGTCGTAGAAATCGTCGTCGCGCTCCTGCATCCACACTCCAATGAGTGTCAGGCGAGCATCCCACCATCCCCAAGGCTTGAAGGGCGCGGAGGCTTGTATGCCCGCCTGGCGCTGATAGTTGAAGTTCAGATACTGATACTGTATGGTGAGCCGATCGGATCGCTGGTAGGGAGTCTGCACAAAGTAGTCCTTGCAATGGGCATACCATGCCACCATCTGATACTTGCTGTGAAGCACATAGACAAACTGTGCCCGATACTTCACCGACGGGCGTAGCCCCGGATTACCCACTATCTCATTGTAGCCGCCATTGGAATAGGTCACGAAGTTGTTCATCGTCCAATATTGGGGATAGCGCTTGTCGCTGCTCACACCCATCTGTATCACATGCCCCGTGGCAGGCAACCACGTGAGATTGAGTGTGGGGAAAAGATCCCATTGATGCCATAGCGGCGTGTGGTAGTATTCGGCTGCCAACGAAACCTCCATCGTCAGTTTCTTGGAGAAATTGCGGTTGATGCCCCCGTAGACGTTGATGTTGTCTTCACATCGGCTTATGATGTTTTCGGTCGCATCCGTTATCTGCCTGCTGTTGTCGCGACTGGTGGTGTAGATGGTGCCGTAGTTCAATTGCCAGCCGTGGCCGAGCGTGTGTTCCTGTGAGAGAGACAGCCGCCATCGGTTGATGCGCTGGTTGTTGTTGATCTCATGGTTGATTTGCCCTGTGGGCAGCCGACTGTCAATCCACTGCTCTTCAGGATTGCGGAAACAGGTGAGCTCGGCCCCGGCCTTGAAACCGAAAGGCGCTTCGTAGTCGAGTCGAAGATTGTGGAGCCGTTCCGGTGAGTGGATATGAAACAGGGCTTCCACGGAGCCCGAAACCTCTTGCTGAGTGCGATTGCTCTCGATATTGCCATTATAGACGAAGTCCACCCGATGGTGTTCGGCAAAGGTATAGTCGATGCCGAGCCGGTAGCTGTCGTCGTGGAACTTCCTTCGCGACTCCTCATGAGTGGCGATGTCATGGCGGGTGCCGTCGGCAAGGGTGTGGAGGGATGTCTCATCAGTTACATCGAAATCCCGCCCATGACCGTGCCGGTACATCAAGTCGGCCGACCACCGTCCCCGTTGATAGAGCAAGGAGGCACGCTCGCCATATCGGGCATGATGCGTCTGGTTCCATGCGAGGTTTGTTTCACCCTGCAAAGCCGCCCCACCATCCGGTCGATGTTTGAGCACGATGTTGATGAGTGCTCCCCGCACCTGATACTTGGCCGGCACCGTGTACATCACCTCAACACGCTCCATGCGCCCTACGGGCAGCGAGCGCAGCAGAGCCATAAGCTGCGTGACGGTCATGCTGCTTGGCGTGCCGTCGAGCATCACATTCACCTGTTGCCCCGAGAGCAACAAAACACCGTCTCTCACGGTCACGCCGGGCAGCTCTTTCAACGCGTCGAATATATTGGTCACACCCTTCTTCTCCACCATGTGTGGCAGGTCGTAGACCAATGCGCCCCCTTCGGCCTTCACCATGGGGCGCTCGCCGCTCACCATCACCTCGGGCAGCGAGTACATGACACTGTCCATGCGCAGCGAGTCGGCTGTCTGGGCACAGGCATTTCCCCATGCCGGAAGAAAAACTATCAGCAACAAGAGATTTTTCATCACATTTTTCTTAGGTTATACTTGACACTTGCAAAAGTAGATATTTTCAGTCGTGTGTAGGCAAAATGCCGCTTATATAGTCTTAACAGAAATGTTATTTAGTCTTATCATATTGAACGGACATGACGAAAAAGCATTATCTTTGTTGCATGAAACTGTCCTTGAAATACATCGCATTGCCCGTCATCGCGACCCTGATAGCCATCTTTGCCTACCAGGTATACTGGCTGGCGGGGCTTTACACCACCATGCAAGCCAAAATGCAGAGCGACATCCGGGAAGCACTGCGCATGGCCGACTACGGAGAGATGTTGCATCGGGTGGAGATGCTGCGCAAACGGAAACATGCCGAACATGGCACGGTGGAGTTTTCGGCCGACTACAAAGTGCATGGAGGGACGGGCACGGCCACCAGTCGGACCACGGTCAAGAGTGACACCGGCAACATGGTCAGGAGAAAACTGCGGCGCATACTAAGACAGAAGGGAAAGGCGGCCATCGTCTATGACACCGAGACCAAGCGGACTGACGTGCGTGAGACCGACTCCGCGCAGGCCGGACTGGTGGCCAATGACAATCTGTCGACCATACTCAAGGAGCAGAAGGATATGCAGCAACTGGCCGTCTACATGCAACGCGGACTGCACTCGGGGCTTGATGCTGTAAGCGAAACCGACGTGAAGTATGCCGACCAACTCCTCACCAAGCGGTTACACGAACTGGGTGTTGACTCCCCCCACCGCCTCTGCTTCCTCCACCATTATACGGTCTATCCCGATACCACCACCTTCACCGATACCCTCGCCGTCATAGGACAGCCGATTGCAGGGCCGGCGATAGATTACCGCTACGATGCCGACCTCACCGACAGCCGCAGCTACTTGCTCGTGATGCCGACGACGAGACTCGTGGTGCTGCGTCAGATGAGCGGCATTTTAGCCACTTCGCTTGTCATTCTTGCAATAATCGTCCTCGTGTTCTGGTTTCTGATACACACCATCATGAAGCAGAAAACACTTGACGAGATGAAAAGCGACTTCACCAACAACATGACGCACGAACTGAAAACACCCATTGCCGTGGCCTATGCTGCCAATGATGCACTGCTCAACTTCAATGAGGGCATCAGCCGCGAGAAGCAACGGGAGTATTTGCAGATAGGCCGCCAACAGCTTGAAAAACTCGGTGGATTGGTAGAGCAAATATTGGCCATGAGCATGGAACGACGCAAAACCCTCACGCTCGAAATGGAGCGGGTGGAGTTGGAACCGCTCGTGCGTCCCATGATAGCAACATACAGGCTGAAAGCAGACAAGGCTGTCGATATAGAACTGGTGACCGAACCTGCCAGTGCCGCCGTGTGGGCCGACCGGAGCCATCTCCAGCATATTATCGGCAATCTTATCGACAATGCCGTGAAATACTCCGGACCGTCGGTGACCATCCGCATCGTCTGCACGGAAGGGTGCATCTCAGTGGGCGACAACGGCATAGGCATCGACAGCGCACAGTTGCCCTATCTGTTTGATAAGTTCTACCGCGTACACCAAGGCGACCGACAAGACGTGCAGGGCTACGGACTGGGCTTGTACTATGCCAAAAGCCTAATGGAACACATGGGCGGGACTATCGCCGTGGAGAGCACTCCCGGACGGGGAACCACCTTTACACTCAATTTCAAGACACCATGACAAAGAATCGGAAGATAAGCGTATTGCTGGCTGAAGACGAACAGACCTTGGCCATGATTATCAAAGACACGCTCGACGCACAGGATTTTAACATCACGCCGGCAGCCGACGGAGAGGAGGCGTTACGACTCTTCCTCGCCCGAAAGCCCGACGTGCTCGTGGCCGACGTGATGATGCCGCACATGGACGGCTTCGAACTGGTGAGGCGCATCCGCCGTGTCGACAGTCACACGCCGGTGCTATTCCTCACGGCCCGTTCTTCGGTGGAGGATGTGGTGAAAGGATTTGAACTCGGTGCCAATGACTACCTGAAAAAACCTTTCGGCATGCAGGAGCTTATCGTGCGACTCCGTGCTCTCATGGGCCGCGCAGCCCGCTATCGGCCGGAAGACCGGCCTGTTGTTCCCTCGCCCACCATTGGGATAAGCCGCTACCGGCTGGATGCCGTGAGGCAGCAACTGCTCTTCGCCGGGCAGACTGTGCTTCTCTCCCACCGCGAGACCGAACTGCTCCGCATGTTGGCGGAAAGACGCAACGACGTGGTGGAGACGCAAGACATCCTACTCAAGCTGTGGGGAGATGACAGTTTCTTCAACGCCCGCAGTCTGCAAGTGTTCATCACCAAGCTGCGCCACAAACTTGCAAAAGACGACAGCATCCGGATTGTCAATGTGCGCGGTATCGGATATAAGTTGCTCGTCTAAATTTACATCCTTGAATTCGAACTCGACGGCACACCGGAAGACGCGCTCCGGCAGATAGAGGAGAATGGCTATACCCGCCCTTTTGCCTTAGACAGCCGCCGACTTTACGAGATAGGTGTGAACTTCTCGTTGCAGAAGCGTTGCATCGACGGATGGAAGATAGTGTCTTCCCGTCTCCCTGCCGGAGACAGGACGGAAAGTGAAACCAATTAGAATGACCCAAATATCAAACAACCACATGAAAAGAGAAATGATCGTCGGTATGGCCATGCTCACCGTCTCGGGGGCCTTGGCACAGAAAATAACTTATCCCGACACACCGCGTGAAAACACCGTAGACACCTATTTCGGAGAACAAGTGGCCGACCCCTACCGATGGTTGGAGAATGACACGTCGGCCCGGACAGCTGCATGGGTGGAGGCCGAAAACAAACTCACACAGGCCTACCTCAAGCGCATTCCGATGCGGGAGAAACTGTTGAAGAGACTCAAAGAAGTGTCTGACTATGAGAAGATAGGCCTACCTACATTCAACAAGAAGAACAAGAAGTGGTATTTCTACAAGAACGACGGATTGCAAAACCAAAGCGTGCTCTACGTGATGGATCGTCCGGGAGACGAACGCAACGCCCGTGTGTTCCTCGACCCCAACAAGCTGTCGGCCGACGGGACGGTGGCACTGACGGGACTTTCCTTCTCCAACGACGGCAAATATGCCGCTTACAGCATCTCGCGCAGCGGCAGCGACTGGCAGGAGTTCTACGTGATGGATGCCGTCACGGGCCGCCTGCTTGACGACCACATCGAGTGGGCCAAGTTCTCGGGGGCAGCGTGGCAGGGCGACGGCTTCTATTACAGTGCCTACGATGCGCCCACGAAAGGCAAAGAATACAGCAATGTGAACGCCACCCACAAGATATACTACCACAAACTGGGCACACCGCAGAGCGAAGACCGGCTGTTCTACCAGAATCCGGCCTACCCGATGCGCTTCTACAGCGTGAGCGTGAACGAGGAGGAAACCATGATGTTCCTCTATGAGAGCGGGGCAGGAGCCGGAAACAACCTCTACGTGAGAGACCTCACGAAGCCCGACGCACAGTTTATCCGGATGACGGCCAACATGGAACTGCAATACTCGCCGGTAGAGACCATAGGACGGAAAATATACCTGCTCACCAACGACGGCGCACCGCGCAACCGTCTCATGGTGGCCGACATCGACCGCCCGGGCTTCGCCGACTGGCAGGAACTGGTGCCCGAGAGCGGCGATGTGCTCGAAGGGGTGACCTTCACTGCGGGCAAAATGATACTCTCCTACATGAAAGACGCTTGCAGTCATGCCTATCTCTACGCCCTCGACGGCAGGAGAATGGGTGAGATCGCTCTGCCGGGCGTGGGCAATGCGGGCTTCAGCGGTGACAAAGACCTGCCGGACGTGTTCTATTCGTTCAGCTCCTACTCCACACCCGGAACCGTCTACCGCTACGATCCGGCCACCAACCGCAGCACACGTTACTCTTCGCCGAAGGTGAACTTCAATCCGGCAGACTACGTGAGCGAACAGCACTTCTTCACCAGCAAGGACGGCACGCGCATTCCGCTCTTTATCACCTACCGGAAAGGCATGAAGCGCAACGGGCGCAATCCGCTGCTGCTCTACGGCTACGGTGGTTTCAACATTGCCCTGACACCCTATTTCGCCGCCACACGCATCCCCTTCCTCGAACGGGGTGGCATCTATGTGGTGGCAAATCTGCGCGGTGGCAGCGAGTATGGAGAGGAATGGCACTTGGCCGGCACGAAGATGAAGAAGCAGAACGTGTTTGATGACTTCATCGGGGCGGCCGAATGGCTCATCGCCAACCGCTATACCGACAGCGACCATCTGGCCATCAACGGGGGCAGCAACGGCGGACTGCTCGTAGGGGCCTGCATGACGCAACGCCCCGACCTCTTTCGTGTGGCCGTGCCACAGGTGGGTGTGATGGACATGCTGCGCTACCACAAGTTCACCATCGGCTGGAACTGGGCTTCCGACTACGGCACGAGCGAAGACTCCAAGGAGATGTTCGACTACCTCCGGGGCTACTCTCCGCTGCACAACCTGCGCCCGGGCATCCGCTATCCGGCCACACTCATCACCACAGCCGACCATGACGACCGCGTGGTGCCGGCCCACAGCTTCAAGTTTGCCGCCACTCTGCAAGCCTGCAACGACGGCACGCGCCCCACGCTTATCCGCATCGACACCAAAGCCGGCCACGGCAGCGGCAAACCGATGGGCAAACGGTTGGAGGAACAAGCCGA
The DNA here is from genome assembly GCF_000184945.1 of Segatella buccae ATCC 33574. Taxonomy (GTDB): domain Bacteria; phylum Bacteroidota; class Bacteroidia; order Bacteroidales; family Bacteroidaceae; genus Prevotella; species Prevotella buccae. The sequence goes on along the minus strand of NZ_GL586311.1, from coordinate 3,138,357 downwards.
CATCTACGGTTTTATTTTCTACAACATGGGCATCAAATAGAACGGTCCGTGCCCGTCACCGCCATAAAAGCAACACGGCATTAGCCCCAACGACACAGACCGGAGGACACAAAAAGGCCGGAATCCCGCGCGGGATTCCGGCCTTTTCGTGTTATCTTTATTCTGTTATATAGTCTATCTGAGCCGGTCGGCAGCCCTTACGAGCTTCTCGTCGTCAAGCACCCCCTTGCGCGCGAGCACCAGCAAGATCATGGCCACAGCAGGCAACATGCCGGCAAACGACATGTGGAAAGAGCCCGTACCCAAGTCGAGCAGCACGCCAAAGGCGCAAAGGGCGTAGTAGGCATACCATGCCGACAAGAGCACAAGTACGGTCGTACAGAGCCGGGCCTGCAAAGAGCGGTTGTGGTAGAGGAATATCGCCACGAACGAAAGCACACAGGCCACTGCCAGCAACACAAAGAGCGGCACGCTGCTGAAGTTGAACGAGCCGTTGGCATCCACCACACCGAGGTTGTAGACGGCCATCGTCTGCCCCAACATTTCAGGCACCACCACGGCCACCGGCAAGGCGAGGCACACCACAAAGGCCACCACTGCCAGCAGCAGGAAGATGGTTTGCTTGCGCTGTATCATCAGAACTCGCGATCCTTAGAGGGGTCACGCCAGTAGACATTGCCCTCGATAAACTCCTGTGTGGCGAGAAGTGTGGGTTTGGGCAACTTCTCGTAATAGCGCGAAATCTCTATCTGCTCGCGGTTTTCAAACACCTCCTCAAGCGAATCGTTGTAAGAGGCAAACTCGGCCAGTTTCTTGCTGAGATCCTGTTTGATTTCAATGCCAATCTGGTTGCTGCGCTTGCCGATGATGGCCACGCTCTCGTAGATGTTGCCGGTCTCCTCGCAGAGTTCCATGATGTTGCGGGTCACGGTGTTTGTAGGGGCTTTTGACTTCTTGTAATCCATTCTTTAGATGTATATACTGTTTTGTTTTTTATTGATATGCGTGTTGTGGACATCCGCCCGGGGTCAGCGCAGCGGATTGTCGTGCTCGTGTCGGGCGATGTATTTCTTGCAGTCGTCGATGTATCGTTCACAGTTGGCACGCTCCTTCGAGTCGGGATATTCGTTAAGGAATCCGTAGCACTCGTCCTGCGCGTCCTGATAACGCTCCATCTGTTTCGCCTCCACACTCATCTTGGCCAGTTCGTATTTGCTCTTCATGAGCAGCGTAGCAAAACGCTCCCGCTTGCTGCTGTAGGGATATTCCTTGAGCGCATTCTGCGAGGTGACGATGCAAGCCTGATAGTTGTTGCCGCCGCTGGTGCAGTTGCCGAAATAGGTGCCGAGATCGTAATAGAGCTGGGCGTTGTAGAGCTCCTTCTGCACGAGCTTGTCCTGCAGGGCGAAGAGCCGCTGCTGGGCCTGCTGTTTCAGTTTGCCGTCGGGGAAGAGGTCGAGATATTCCTGATAGGCAGAGATGGCCGAGTAGGTCTGCGACTGGTCGAGCCGGGGCTCAGGCGTACTCATGTAGAGGCTCTCGCCCACGTAGTATTTGGCCATCTCGGCATATTGCCCGCGCGGATAGGAGGAATAATACTTCTTGAAATATTCCGATGCCGTCTGATAGTCTCTCATGCAATACTCCGCCATCGCATACATGTAGAGGCACTCCTGCGCATTCTCGGTGCCTTTCATCACCGTCACGAGTTCCCCAAGCAGGGTGGCTGCGCGGGTGTACTTGCCGGCGGCAAAGCACTCTTTGGCATATTCGTATTTGTATGGGTAATTGTCCGATTTGTACACCTGATTGAACTCATGCGCACAACCCGACAGCAGGATAGCCACAAACAGGGCTGCAAGAGATATTTTTTTCATATAAGAATATTCACGCTTTGGCTTGCAAAATTACGCATAAATCTTTGAATGGCAAAGCAAAGAAAATGTTTTTTAGCAAATTTTGCGGAAAAGTCGCAAATACTTGCCATCATAAAAGAAAAAGATTGGTCTACAAAAGCAGAACTGACAGAACGGGCGGTCGCCCCTTAACGAACCTTTGACAAACAGGAGATCCCGCCACCCTCGGGCGCACAAATAACCTCTCACACCTCCAACTCCACGGCCATTCATTACCACCCGACACCTGCCACCCGACACCTGCCCTTGTAAAATATATTGGCCGAAAAAGCGGGCTGTGCCTGCGATATTTTCCAGCTAAAGCTCTTCGGCCGGAAATACGCAAAATTCAGGGAAGATGTTTAAGTCATTGGCTGTCAGCACTTTGAATTTCTTTGACGCTCACGAAGCCTCGAAAAGGGGGCGGAAAATGCCGAGAACAAGGCTCAAAAGGCCACAGTGAGAATGCAGAAGAGCCACTTTCAGCTGCTCGTCCGGCCTGTTTGACGCGCTCAAAGGGGCCCTTTCGCATTGTCGCAAGGCCCGGATGGGAAAATCGGAACGGCTTTTTTGTCTCTCAAACACATTTTTCCGCTCCGGATGGTGCATTAAGGTCTCAGCTTTTTTGTCCGTTCTTTTCTTCCGGAAAAGATGCAGGGCAGCCTTCGGAAAAACCGTAGGGGCAGCGCTTTATGCCTGCCCGCACGCCCCCAAGGGCGTATCCCGGCAAACGAAAAAGCGGAAAAATGGGCAAACGAAAAAATCCAAACCACCGATGAAGATGATTTGGATTTAACGGATTGTCGGGGTGACAGGACTCGAACCTGCGACAGCCTGGTCCCAAACCAGGAACGCTACCAACTGCGCTACACCCCGAAAAAATCGACCGGCTGACCGCCTTTTGCAATCAGCGCGTGCAAAGGTAGTGCTTTCTTTTTGTTCTGCCAAATTTTCATTCTCCTTTTTTCCGAAAACTTTCCTGCCGGCAAGTGAACCCGTGCATCGCCTCACCGGGGCCGGCAAAGGCTGGAAACAACCGCCTCGCGCGCCAAGGGCTATCGACGACAAGACAACAATAATGGAAGAATGACGAAAAAACAAGGATGAATAAAAATAATTGCAGACAGGCCGGTGGGGTGTGCGGATTTTTGATTAAATTTGCAGCAATGAAAACATTTCGCCTGTTTGTGACAATACTCGTGGGACTTTGGTTGTCGGCGGCAGCCCCCCTCCACATCGTGGGAAAACCGCGATACGACCGCGAATTGCTCAGGCGCGTGATGGACTATCCCCAACGGTTTGCAGACACCCGTCACGACACGCTCACGACCAATGTCTACATGAAATTCAGGGTGAACATCAACCGCCGCAACCCCACGCTCATGGCCGTGCCCACGTTGTTTTATCTGGCGCGCGACGGGCGGCGCAACTACTTCGGCGAGTGCTACGACCACGTGACCTACTACCGTCGCGGGCGCGTGGAGGCCAAGCGCAAAGTGTCGCTAAGCACCGTCTACCACCGCCACAACACGCTCTCCGTGCTCCACGAATACCTCCTGCCCGACATCTACGATGCGGAACTTTTCAAGGGGCGCATCCTCTCGCCGCTGTGCCGGGACAACAAGCGTTTCTACCGCTACCGCACCATCGAGCGCGACAACGGACAAACGAAAATACTGGTGAGACCGAAGTTAAAGAACACGCAGCTCGTGAGCGGTTATGTGCTGGTAGACAACGCTTCGGCACGGGTGATTAACTTCGAACTTGAAGGTGAATACGACATGATTCACTTCCGCTTGTTGTGCCGGATGAATGAAGACGGCGAGAAGTCGCTGCGCCCGAAGCAGTGTGATGTGACGGCCAAGGTGTCGGTCACGGGCAACCGCATCTTCACATGGTTCACCTGCGTCTACGACCTGCCCCGCGACCTGCCCGACTCCATCGACAACAGCGAAGACCCGCGGCTGATGCAGTCGGTGCGCCCGATACCGCTCACACCCGACGAAGAGCGCGTGATGGCCGACTTCAACTCCGCGCGCAATGCGCGCATACAGGCGGCGAGGGAGCAGGCTGTGCGCGACTCGCTGGCCGGCATATCGCCCAAGGCGAAGAAAGAAAATTGGGCTAAATATGTGTTCTGGGACATCATCGGCGACAACATGCTCAACCGCATACACGCCGACTTGGGGCAAAATCGGCAGGGCCATCTGCGCGTGGGGCCGATATTCAACCCGCTCTATTTCGGGTTCACGCGGCGCAAGGGACTCATCTACAAGTTTGACATCAGACTCAACTACAACTTCACGCCCAACCGCGATCTGTCCATGCGCGTGAAGATGGGCTACTCGTTCAGACAACGGCACACCTACTTCAACATACCGTTCAACTTCAACTTTAACAAACGGCGCAACGGATATGTGCGCGTAGACTTTGGCAACGGCAACCGCATCACCAACTCCCGGGTGCTTGAGGAGGTGAAGGCCGAGAAGAAAGACTCCATCAACTGGGGCAAAATGCACCTCGACTACTTCAAAGACATGAACCTGAAAATGGGTGTCAACTACGACGTGCTGAAGAACAGACTTGGGGTGCAGGGCGGTTTTGTGGCCCACAGACGGTCGGCCGTGCATAAACAGGGCTTCATAGCCGCCGGCAAACCCACCGTCTACAAGACCGTGGCCCCCTATCTGCGCCTGCAATACCGCCCGTGGGGCGACGAAGGCCCCATCCTCACTTCCGACTACGAGCGGTCGTTCAAGGGACTTTGCGGTTCGATGACCAACTACGAGCGGTGGGAATTTGACGGGCAATTTCTCCACAAGATGAGTCGCATGAGGGCGTGGTCGATGCGCGGAGGCGTGGGCCTCTACTCCTCGAAAGGAAAAACAGACTACTTCCTCGACTACACCAACTTCCGCGAAAACTACATCCCCAACGGTTGGAACGACGACTGGAGCGGCGAGTTTGAACTGCTCAACTCCAACTGGTACAACGCCTCCGACTACTACGTGCGCCTCAATTCCACCTACGAAGCACCGCTGTTGCTGCTCTCGTGGATTCCGGTGGTGGGACAAGTCGTGGAGAAGGAGCGCATCTATGTCAGCGCGCTCTCGGTGCGCAAGTACACGCCCTACTTCGAGGCGGGCTACGGGTTCACCAACCGCCTGTTCTCCATCGGCATCTTCGGCGGTTGGAGTCCGCGCCACTTCGAGGGCGTGGGCGTGAAGTTCGGCTTCGAACTTTTCAACAACTGGTAGGCGCAACGGCCCGTCTCCGCCCCTCTACCAACAAGAATATGCACAACGACAATATGAAACCACTCACCGTCTACAAGGCCAGTGCCGGGTCGGGCAAGACCTTCACACTGGCTACGGAATACATCAGGCTCGTGATAGACAATCCCACGGCCTATCGGACCATCCTCGCCGTGACTTTCACCAACAAGGCCACGGAGGAGATGAAGTTGCGCATACTCTCCCAGCTCTACGGCATCTGGCGGGCCGACAAGGCTTCGGAGGGTTATTATAATAAGGTGAAAGAAACCTCCGAACTGCCCGAACGCGAGATTAGGAAGCGGGCAGGAATGGCCTTGCGCAACCTCATACACAACTACAACTACTTCCGCGTGGAGACCATCGACACGTTCTTCCAAAGTGTGCTGCGCAATCTGGCACGCGAACTCGACCTCACGGCCAACCTGCGCATAGGGCTCAACGACTATCAAGTGGAACAGCAAGCCGTGGACAGGCTCATCGAAGACCTCGACGCGAAGAATCCCGTGCTCGGTTGGATCATGGATTATATCAACGAGAACATCAACGACGACAAGAGTTGGAACGTGATCGGGCAAATCAAGAAGTTTGGTGAAAACATCTTCAAGGACTTCTACAAAAGCCGGAGCCGCCGGCTGGAGGAGGTGTTCGGGCAGAAAGACTTCTTCCCCGAGTTCAACCGGCAAATGCGGGCCATCCGCAAGGAGGCGCAGGAGCGGCTCGCCGGCCAAGCCGAACGATTCTTCAGACTGCTGGCCGACAACGGTCTGTCCGTGGAAGACTTTGCCAATGGTGCATCGGGCGTGTGCGGCTACTTCTTGAAACTGCAAAAGGGGGAGTATGACGAGACCAAACTACTGGGCAAAAGGGTCTTGGATGCGATGGAATCGCCCGAAAAGTGGGTCAAGAAGAAAGAGGCCGTGCCCGGCAATCCGGCCTTCGACCTCGTGACGGAAGTGCTCTTCGACCTGCTGAACGAGACCGAACGGCTCCGCCCGAAGGCCGTGCGCGACTACAAGTCGGCCGACCTCACCCTCCGGCACATCAACCAACTGCGCCTGTTGGGCAGCATCGAGACCAAGGTGAGAGCCCTGAACGAAGAGGCCAACCGCTTCTTGCTGAGCGACACGCAGATGCTTCTCCACTCGCTCATCGACGGAAGCGACTCGCCGTTTATCTTCGAGAAGATAGGCACGCAGCTCGAACACGTGATGATAGACGAGTTTCAGGACACCGGCACCGTGCAGTGGGCCAACTTCAAGGTGCTTCTGGAGGAGTGCATGAGCCGCGACGGGGCCGCCAACCTCATCGTGGGCGACGTGAAGCAGAGCATCTATCGCTGGCGTTCGGGCGACTGGCGGCTGCTCAACGACATCGAGCGCGAGTTTGCCCCCCATGCCGAACAGCGGCTTGCCGTGACCTCGCTGTGTACCAACTACCGCTCCGAGCGCAACATCATCGCTTTCAACAATGCCTTCTTCCGCACGGCTGCGGCACTTGAAGAGGCCGACAGGCAGGAAGACAATGCCGAGGGGGCGGCCCAACTGGCCCACGCCTACGCCGACGTGGTGCAGCAATGGCCCCAAGGACGGGCTCCCCGGGGGCGCGTGGAGGTGGAACTGCTGCCCAAGTCAAGCACTGACGATGATATGCTCGACAAGACCGTAGAGACCGTAGACTATCTGCTGCGGGCAGGGGTGGCGACCAACAAGATAGCCATCCTCGTGCGTTCCAACCGCACCATCCAAGACATCGCCGACCATTTCATGACCCTTCGTCCCGACATCCCGCTCGTTTCCGATGAAGCTTTCCGCCTCGACGCATCCGCAGCCGTCGGCATGATAATCAACGCCTTGCGCTATTTGGTTAACGAAGAAGACTATCTATCGAAAGTGGCACTGGTGGAAGCCTACCAGAAGCAGGTGGTCGGCACCACGCTTACCGACAGCGAACTGCTCGTGAGAGACCGGGCAGGCAAGACCGAAGGCGACACCCGGCTCAACGAAGAGCTGCCTGCCGACCTCACCGAGCCCGACAAGCGGGCCCGATTGCTTGCCATGCCGCTCTTCGACCTGGCCGAACGGCTCTTCTCCCTGCTCGGACTGAAGAGACTGAAGGGCGAAAGTGCATACGTGTGTGCCTTCTTCGACCGACTGACGGCCTATCTGCAAGACAACACCACCGACATCACGGCTTTTCTGGAAGAATGGGATGCCAACCTGCATGAGAAGACCATACAAAGCGATGCGGCCAACGGCATACGTCTGCTCACCATCCACAAGAGCAAGGGACTGGAGTTTGACAACGTGGTGATGCCTTTCTGCGACTGGACATTGGAGCGCACATCGGGCAACACCGTGTGGTGCGTGCCCTCGGAGGAGCCTTACAGCCGGCTGCCGCTCGTGCCCGTAGACTTCAGTGCCAAAGGCATGAAAGGCTCCATCTACGAGGCCGACTACCACCACGAGCACTTGCAGAACATCGTGGACAATCTCAACCTGCTCTATGTGGCCTTCACCCGTGCCGGGCGCAACCTCTTTGTATTTGGCAAGCGGGGCACAGCCAACTCCCGCTCCTACCTCATCGAGCAGTGTCTCGCGCAGATGGCCGGCAGTGAAGAGTTTGAGACAGCCGACTACCATGAGGGAGCGGACGATAAAACAGAGTCGGTGGGTTTCGCGTTTGGGGAACTTTCTGTGGAGAAACCGACCGTTTCACCGACAGCCGGGACTGCCGCAGGAGCGGAAAATGGCGGTGATACAGCCCTATCCGAAATCCCAGAAAGCGAAAAAGAGCCCGTTTCATCGCAGCCGAATGTGTTCATCCGCCGCCCCATGCCGCTCCGGCCCGACATCGAAACGTTCGAAAGCCATGCCGAGTTCAAGCAGAGCAACAAGAGCCGCGACTTCGTGGGGGGCGACGAGGAAGAAGAGAAACGCCGCAGCTACATCAACACAGGCAACATCCTGCACCGGCTTTTCTCCAACATCCGCACCGCGACCGACATCGACGATGCCGTGCGCGAACTCGAACAGGAGGGCGTGCTCTACGACGAAGAACTCACAGCCGAGAGTCTGCGGCGCATGATTCACAAACGGTTGGAGACGGAGCAGGTGGCCGACTGGTTTTCCGGTCGCTGGCAACTCTTCAACGAGTGTACCATCCTGCAACTCAACCGCGAAACCGGCAAGGTGGAGGAGCATCGCCCCGACCGCGTGATGACCGACGGCAGGCAGACCATAGTGGTCGACTTCAAGTTCGGCACCCACCGCGACGAATACCACCGGCAAGTGAGACAATACATGGAACTGCTCCGCCAAATGGGCCACCGGCAAGTGGAAGGCTACCTCTGGTATGTATATAAAAACGACATCGAGCGCGTGGAATGAGCCACTCCAACCGCCGGGCCACTCACTGCACGCCCCTGCCCGAGCCTTTCACCGACACTCTCCCATCCCCAACAACAACGATATAAAAAACCGCTGACACGCCAATGAAGACTTTTCTCGAAACAGTAGCACACGATATCATCACAAAATACGGCACCGACCTGTCGCGCACGGCTGTGGTGTTTCCCAACAAGCGGGCCTCGCTCTTCCTGAACGAGCACCTCGCCCGATTGGCCGACCGACCGCTCTGGAGCCCGGCCTACATCACCATCAGCGACCTCTTCCGCCGCCACAGCAAGCTCGCCACGGCCGACCCCATCAAACTCATCTGCGACCTGCACAAGTCGTTTGTGGCCTGCACGGGGCTCAACGAGACCCTCGACCATTTCTACGGATGGGGGCAGCTCCTGCTCTCCGACTTCGACGACATCGACAAGAACATGGCCGATGCCGCCAAGGTGTTTGCCAACCTGCGCGACATACACGAGTTCGACGACGCCTCCTTCCTCACCGAGGAGCAGAAGGAGATGCTCAAAAAGTTTTTCAGCAACTTCTCCGACGACCACAACTCCGAGCTCAAGCGCCGGTTCTTGGAACTATGGAGCCACTTCGGTGACATCTTTAACGATTACAACCAACGTCTTGGCCAACAAGGACTTGCATACGAGGGTAAGCTCTACCGCGAGGTGGTGGAGAATCCGCAGCTCACCTTCGAGTATGACACCTATCTCTTTGTGGGTTTCAACATGATGCAGAAGGTGGAGCTGGCCCTCTGCGACCGGCTGAAACGGGAAGGCAAAGCCCGCTTCTACTGGGACTACGACCACTATTACATGTCGGGCGACAACGAGGCCGGGCACTACATACGCCAATATCTGGCCCACTATCCGAACGAAATAGCCCCGGACGACGCCCACGATCCCTACGACAACTTGCAGCGCACGAAGGACATCACCTACATCAGCGCGTCGACAGAAAACATTCAGGCACGCTACATCAGCACGTGGCTGCGCGAGAACAACCGCATAGCCGACGGCAGCCGGACAGCCATCGTGATGGCCGACGAGAGTCTGTTGCAGACCGTTGTCCACTGTCTGCCACCCGAAGTGAAGGATGTGAACATCACCACGGGCTATCCCTTGCAGCAATCGCCGTTTTTCTCGCTTGTGATGCAGCTGTTCGCCCTCTGCACCATGGGCTACCAAAGGCAGAGCAACCGCTATCGGCTTCACTTCGTCAACCGCCTGCTGCGCCACCCTTACACGCCCTACGTGTCGCCAAAATACCGCGATCTCATCGACGATCTCAACCGCCACAAGCGTTTCTATCCGGCCCGCGACAGCCTCACCTTGGGCGACGAGGGACTGGAACTGCTCTTCCCCGACATGGGAGACTTCGACAACCGGAAGCTCATCGGGTGGATGCTGGCAGTGCTGAAGCGCATCGGTGTGAACGCCCGGGGGGTGGCTGACCCTCTGTTTCAGGAGTCGCTCTTCCGCAGCTACACGCTTCTCAACCGCCTGAAAGAACTCATGGACGCGGGCGACCTCACGGTGGATACGGCCACGCTGGAGCGGCTCACGGGCCAACTGTTTCAGTCGACCGGCGTACCTTTCCACGGCGAACCCGTGGTGGGCATACAGGTGATGGGCGTGCTCGAAACCCGCAACCTCGACTTCGACCACGTGCTGCTGCTCTCGGCCAACGAGGGCAACCTGCCCAAAGGCATCAACGACGCCTCGTTCATCCCCTATTCCATACGCCATGCCTACGGGCTCACCACCATCGACAACAAGGTGGCCATCTATGCCTACTACTTCTACAGCCTCATTCAGCGGGCCACCGACGTGACCATGACCTACAACAATGCCACGGAAGACGGCCACACGGGCGAGATGAGCCGCTTCATGCTCCAACTCATGGTGGAAAGCGGGCACCCGATAGTGCGCCGGAGCCTGCAGGCCGGCCAGGAACCGAAGCGAAAGGAGGAGACCGACATCACGAAAGACAAGGCTGTGGAGGAACAGCTCAACAGGTTTACAAGCCTCTCGCCCACGGCTATCAACACCTATCTGCGCTGCCAGAAACGTTTCTTCTACCGCTACATAGCCCACATCGAGGAACCGGACACCCCCGATGAAGACGCCATCGACAACCGCATCTTCGGCAACATCTTCCACAAAGCGTGCCAGAATATCTACCTCTCGTTTGCCGGACCGGGCGACGTGGCCTGCGATGAAAAGGGCGAACCGCAGCTCCTCCATCCGCTCACGATACGCCAAGGCGACATCGACAGCTATCTGAAGAGCAAAATGCGCATTGAGGAGGTGGTGGACGACGCTTTCCGGGAAGAACTCTTCCACGTGAAGCGGCAGGGATTCCGGCCCGAATACAACGGTCTGCAACTCATCAACCGCAATGTCATCGTGAGCTACGTGCGCCAGCTGCTGCGCCTCGACAGCCGCCACACGCCGTTCACAATACTCGGATTGGAACTGAAAGTGTTCGACACCGTAACTTTCACCGCGGGCTCTGCGGAGCGCACACTCCAAATCGGCGGCTCCATCGACCGCCTCGATGCCGTGGCCTCGGAACTGGGGGGCGAGCGCATTCGCGTGATAGATTACAAGACGGGCAACAAGGCACAGGCCAAAATCAAGACCATTGAGGAGATTTTCTCGGGTGAGGACATCAGCCGGAAGCACACCGACTACTATTTGCAGACGATGCTCTACTCGCTCATCGTTGACCGCAGCAGCCGCCACAATCCCGAAGGAGAGCCCGTGAGTCCGGCCCTGCTGTTCATCCAGCACACCACGGGGGATGAATACGACCCCACGCTCACGCTCGGCGACGAGAAAATCACAAGTGCCGGCCGCTACCGTGACGAGTTCACAGATCGGCTGAAAGGCGTGCTCACCGACATCTTCGACCTCTCCCACCCGTTCGTCGCCACCGCCGACCGCCGCCATTGCGACACGTGTCCCTACCGGCAGATATGCAAGTAAAAGGCAGGAGTCACTTCCCTTAGAATGAGGCGCATTTATCTGCGCGACCGGTTTTCGACATAATCAGCATCATTCGCCGAAGAACATCTGTGTCGGCGAAAGGAACAAATCAGGCAAATTTATCCGCGCAACCGACATTCTTTTCGCTGCGGGGGAGGTAAAACCTGTATATAGCACGAAACATTAAATCTTTAGAAAAAGCCTTACACGGTTTTTCTCCACAGCCGTTTGTCTACACAAAATCGTCCGCCCCACTCTCCTTATCCGCCCCATCAAACCCCTCATCAAGCCCGACCGACCTTGCAAAACGGCTACACCTGAAAGCCCGATCGGGCCGAACGACAACCTCAAAGAGCCCGTTTTGCAACGCCATTCGGGCCTTTTCGCAAGGGTTGGTGGTCCGATGGGAGGCTGTAGGTGGCTTGGGAATGAAAAAAGGGAAACACCTGCGTGCTCCCCTTGCCAATGCAAAGATAATACCTTTAAAAGGCAAATGCAAACGTGCTGCGAAAACTATTGACACACCAACCGCCCGCCCTGTCTGTCAGAACAAACTCAGCGAGAGGTCTACGGGCGGGGCTTTAGACTCTTCCTCCTCTTCCACGCGCGAGAAGCGGAGCATGAGCTGCTGCGTTTCGTGCGCATCGGGATTGAGAAAATACACGCCCCGGGCATCGGCCTTCTCGATAATGGAGTCCGGATTGCGCGCACTGCGTTGCAGAAACTGCGCCACATAGCGGTGTACATCGTCGTAGCTCGCCGGGCAGAACAGTGAGTTACAAGCGTTGAACACGTGGCGGGCCACCTTCTCGGCCTTCAGTCCGTTCTCTCCCGCCTCGGTGAGCACTTTGAATATTTCCTGATCGTAGTTCATCATAGATTCGGCAGTTCTGTTGTCCCGTAACAAATACGGATGCGCTTCCGGCCCGGCGACACACACCGCCCCACAGCACGACCGCTCCCCGGCGGCACAAAACTCAGCCTTTCGGCTTCAACAAAAAAGCCGCGGCTTGCATGATGGCGAGCCGCGGCCTCTTCATTTTTTTCTTTGAGTTTCGATTAAGCGAGGACCACTTTGTTGTCCTCTGCCTTGATTTTGCCCTCTTTCAGGAGCCATCCAATACCGAGGATAGCCTCTTCGGAGCTAATCTTAGACGCCTTGGTAATCTCGGCCAGTGTCTGGGCCGAACCGGCTGCTGCCAGAGCCTGATACACATCACCGGCCTTGAAACCTGCATTTTCAGCAGTGAGTTCCAATACCGATTTCTTTACAGCTGCCTTCTTCGGAGCAGCCTTCGTTGCTGTAGCTTTGGGAGCAGCAGCTTTTGTTGCTTTCTTTTCTGCCATAATCTTTTGCAAATAAATAAATTTTAGGGTTTCATGGCTATTTGATCCCCAGTTGATTAATTATTCGCTGCAAAGATAGCATAATTATCCTGAAACACAACGGTTTTTAATTGGAAATGTAACAGATTATCAGCCAATTAGCAAATATAGTGGGTTTTTCTTGATTTAAATCAAGGTTTAGGTGTTGGGTGGTAGGTGGCAGGTGGTAATGATCACCTTACAGACTATTACCTTATCACCCATCACCTACCCCACACACATCGCCAAGACAGCCAAGACAACGATGCGTTGTTCGCCTCGGGACAGAAGACACACACAAACACACAATGGGCAGACCGCCTCCGACTTGCCGCGGCAACCGGAACCCCGCACTACGGACAGATTTCGGTCAGGATGTCGGGCAACGGCATGTCGTCGCAGTTCATCTCGTTGAGCAGGTCAGACCCCTTCTTGGTGAGCGAGAAGTGCATCTGCCGCTTGTCCACACGGTCGAGGTTGCGGTTGACGAGCAGTTTGTTCTCTGCCGATCCTATCACCTTCGAGGCATTGGAGTTGGTCAGTCCCAATGCCTCGGCTATCTCGCCCGACGTGAGTCCGCTGTTGTCCTTGAGCGTGCAGAGCAGCATGGCCTCGTTGATGTTGAGGTTGAACGACTGCTGAAACTGGTTTTCAAGCGCAACGATGGCGCGATAGACGTCGCGTATGCGACATAGTTTCTTTTTATCCATAATCTATTATCATTTATTTAAGTTTCACAAGCGCAACTTTAGGAGTTAAAGGAGTTAAAGGGGTTAGCACTCGCTTCGCTCGTTAGAAGAAGCTCCTTGAGCGTAAGCGAAAAAAGACAACAGCCTTATTGATTGACTGCTTCATTGCATTAGGAAGAAGGACTATTGTCTTTTTTCGCTTACGCTCAAGGCAC
>NZ_GL586311.1:3117346-3124131 GCF_000184945.1 Segatella buccae ATCC 33574 | reverse complement strand
GCTTACGCTCAAGGCACTTCTCCCTTTCACTCCTTTTTTCGCTATCGCTCAAGGAACTTCTCCTTTAACTCCTGCTGAACTTGTGAAAGTTCAGTCATTTATCATTTCATCGGAATCAAAGCCCCCACCCAGCAAGTCCGCACGGGGTATCCGGGGCTCCCCTCCTTCGGAGGGGTTGGGGGAGGCCCCCCTTTATATAAACAAATTCACATTAGCCTGCTCGGCCCGCTCCATATAAGTAGCCACGCCCCCTATGGTCACGCCGTCGAGCAACTCCTCCTGCACGATGCCCATCATGTCCATCGACATCTGACAGGCGATAAACTCCACCCCGTTGTCGAGAGCCTGCCGGCGCATTTCTTCAAGCGAATAGATGTTCTTGGAGCGCATGATGTAGCGCATCATCCGGTCGCCGATGCTCAGCATACTCATCTTCGAGAGTTTGAGCCGCCGCGAGTCGGAGGGCAGCATCCAAGAGAACATACGACCGAAGATGTCTTTCCTGACGGCCGGCTTGTGCTCTTTCTTGATCACGTTGAGCCCCCAGAAAGTGAAGAAGATAGACACCTTGCGGCCAGTGGCCGCCGCCCCGTTGGCCAGCACGAAGGTGCCCAGTGCGCGGTCGAGGTCGTCGCTGAACATGATGAAAGTCTTGTTCCGTTCCCCGGCAGCCGCTGCGACCGGAGCCTGCGGTGCCCCCTTGCGGATGATGACCGTGTGGCGGCCTCCCTCGGCATGGGCAGCCTCGACGCTATTGCCCGTGGAGGCACACCACGCCCGCGCATCGCGGGGGAATCCGGCATCGGTGGCCGTCACCTCCACGCAGTCGCCCTCGGCCATCGAGTCGACCGCCTGCTTCAACTTCATGATGGGGCCGGGACATTGCAGTCCACAGGCATCAACCCTGATGATGCCCGGCTGCGGGGCTCCCGTGGCCGGCGGAAGCAGCGTGCCGCAATTCTCGGCCGCACCGCACGCCCCGGACCTGCTGTTCACGACGGGCTGCGTGGCCAACTGATAGGTCTTGTAGCCGCCCGAGAGGTTGCGCACATCCTTGAAGCCCCGGCCCATGAGGATGCGCTGTGCGAGGTAGCCGCGCAAGCCCACGGCGCAGAAGAGCACCACAGGACGGTCGGCCGGAATCTCGCCAAGACGCTCCCGCAGGTCGTCAAGCGGAATGTTGACCGCTCCGCGGAGCGTGCCAAGGGCATACTCCTCGGGGGTGCGCACGTCGACGAGCGTCACCTGCGAGCGGTCGAGCGCATCTATCTCGCGCCACCACACGATGGGCATCGCCCCACTGATGATGTTACGGGCCGTGTAGCCGGCGATGGCAATGGGGTCTTTAGCCGACGAGAAAGGCGGCGCATAGGTGTGCTCGAGACGGATGAGATCGTCCACCGTGCCCCCTTGCTTGATGACGAGTGCCGCCTCGTCGATGCGCTTGTCCACGCCCTCGTGGCCCACGCACTGGGCCCCGTAGAGCTTGCCCGAGACGGGGTCGAAGGTGAGTTTGGTGGTCAGCATGAAAGAGCCGGGATAGTAGCCGGCATGTGACGGCGAACAGGTGATGCTGCTGCGGTAGTCGATGCCCTCCTGCTTGAGACGCTTGGCAGGCAGACCGGTGGAACCCACGGTGAGGTCGAACACCTTGGCGATGGATGTGCCGATGGCCCCTTCATACTCTGTATGGTTGCCAAACACCATGTTGTCGGCCACGATGCGCCCCTGACGGTTGGCAGGATTGGCCAGATAGTTGAGCCACGGTTGCCCGGTGAGCGGATGGGCAAACTCGATGGCGTCGCCCACGGCATAGACATCCGGGGCCGAGGTTTGCAGATAGCTGTCCACGCGGATGCCACGGCTGCCGAGGGCGATGCCTGCAGAGGCGGCCAACTCGGTGGCCGGGCGCACGCCAATGGAGAGCAACACGAGGTCGGCCGCGATGCGTTCGCCCGTGGCGAGACACACGGCAAGACGGCCGTCGGCCTGCTCAAAACGCGCCACGCCCTTGCCTAAATAGAGGTCTACACCCTGCCCCATCAGTTCGCTATGCACGTGCGAGGCTATCGAGAAGTCTACGGGTGCCATCACTTGCTGCGCCATCTCCACCACCGACACCCGCGCACCGGCGGCATGGAGGTTTTCGGCCATCTCCAGTCCGATGAATCCACCGCCCACCACCACGGCCTCGCGCACGCTGTGGGTGTCAAGATAGGTCTTGATGCGGTCGGTGTCGGCCACATTGCGCAGGGTGAAGATGCCCTCAAGGTCGATGCCCGGCAGGGGCGGACGCACGGGAACGGCCCCCGGCGAGAGCAGCAGGCGGTCGTAGGTCTCGGTGTATTCCGACCCGTCGCGGCGGCGCACGGTCACAGTCTTGGCGGCGGTGTCGATGGCCGTGGCCTCATTTTCCACGCGCACATCAATGTTGAAACGCCGCCCGAACGACTCAGGAGTCTGCACAAACAACTTCTCGCGCTCGGCGATGGTGCCACCTATATAATAAGGTAGACCGCAGTTGGCGTAGGAGATGTACTTCCCTTTCTCTATCATCACGATTTCCGCCTGCTCGTCGGCACGCCTGATACGGGCGGCAGCGGTGGCTCCTCCGGCCACTCCACCTATGATTAAATGCTTCATATATAATGCTTTAAGTTTATATTCTAATGGAAACTTTTGCAAAAGTACATATTCTTTTCGACACCAACAAGTTTCCAATAGAAAACAATCGGTTTTATAACTGAATTTAACAACCGACCACACTTTGCCTCCCCTCCATCGGCTGTGACTGCCACCGATGGCCTCCACGGGCCGCCGGGCACAACGGATGGCACACGAGGAAGTAAAAATAAAAGAAGTTTTATTTTGTTCTTCACGCAAATTGCTGTAACTTTGCAGACATAATATATATAAGGTACATTTATGGCAGTGACAGAAGAAAAACTGAACGAAGAGAAAAAGAGTCTGAGTTTCGTGGAACAGTTCGTTGAAGAAGACCTTGCCGCAGGGAAGAACGGCGGACGAATCCAGACCCGTTTCCCCCCGGAACCCAACGGATACTTGCACATCGGACACGCCAAGGCCATCTGCATGGACTTCGGTGTGGCAGAAAAATACAACGGGGTGTGCAATCTGCGGTTTGACGATACCAACCCGAGCAAGGAAAACAACGAATACGTGGAGAACATCCTGCACGACATCTCGTGGCTGGGCTTCAAGTGGGGCAACATCTACTATGCCAGCGACTACTTCGAGCGGCTGTGGGAGTTTGCCGTATGGATGATCAAGCAGGGCAAGGCCTACGTGGACGAGCAGACCTCGGAACAGATAGCCCAACAGAAAGGTACGCCCACCACGCCGGGCACGGCATCGCCCTATCGCGACCGCCCCGTGGAGGAGAGTCTCGCGCTCTTCGAGCAGATGAACACGCCCGAAGCCGTGGAAGGCTCGATGGTGCTGCGTGCCAAACTCGACATGGCCAACGCCAACATGCACTTCCGCGACCCCATCATCTACCGCATCATACAAACACCCCACCACCGCACGGGCACGAAGTGGCACACCTATCCCATGTATGACTTCGCCCACGGGCAGAGCGACTACTTTGAGGGCGTGACCCACTCCATCTGCACGCTGGAGTTTGTGCCCCACCGCCCGCTCTACGACCTCTTCATCGACTTCCTGAAGGAGATGGACGGCACGGCGGACAACCTCAAGGACAACCGCCCAAGACAGATAGAATTTAACCGCCTGAACCTGACCTACACAGTGATGTCGAAGCGCAAGCTCCACACGCTGGTCGACGAACATCTCGTGAGCGGATGGGACGACCCGCGTATGCCCACACTGTGCGGTATGCGTCGCCGCGGCTATTCGCCCGAAAGCGTGCGCATGTTTATCGACTCGATAGGCTACACTAAGTTTGACGCGCTCAACGACATGGCGCTGCTCGAAGCCAGTGTGCGAGAAGACCTCAACAAGAAGGCCTGCCGGGTGAGCGCGGTGATGAATCCCGTGAAGCTTGTCATCACCAACTATCCCGAAGGACAGACCGAGGAAATGGAGGCGGTGAACAATCCCGAAAACGAGGCCGACGGCACGCACAGCATCACTTTCTCGCGCAATCTCTGGATAGAGCGTGAAGACTTCATGGAGGATGCACCCAAGAAGTTCTTCCGCATGACACCGGGCAAGGAGGTGAGACTGAAGAATGCCTACATCGTGAAGTGCATCGGATGCACAAAAGATGCCGAGGGGAACATCACCGAGATTCAGGCCGAGTATGACCCGCAGAGCAAGAGCGGACTCGAAGGAGCCAACCGCAAGGTGAAGGGCACGCTCCACTGGGTGAGTGCCGGCCACTGCCGCAAGGCGGAAGTGAGGGTCTACGACCGGCTGTTCAATGTGGAAAATCCTTCGGCCGACGAGCGTGACTTCCGCGAATTGCTCAATCCCGAGTCGTTGCACGTGTATGACAACTGCTACGTGGAGGAATATGCTGCCGGGAAGAAGCCGGGAGAATACTTGCAGTTCCAGCGCATCGGCTACTTCATGGCCGACCCAGACTCCACGACCGACCACCTCGTGTTCAACAAGACCGTAGGTCTGAAAGACACGTGGGCCAAACAAAATAAGTAAAACTCAACCCTCCGGAAGCATCCGGAGGGATAAAAACACATGCGGACAGACGAATATTTCGACACCGGTGAGTTCAAGGAGATGCTCCGGCGCTACGAACAAAGCAGGGCGGCAGGAGAAAGTATCTACCTCGAAGCGGACGACCTGACTGACATCGCGGAATACTATCATGCCAAAGGGAGGCTCGACGAGGCCCTTGGTGCGATAGACTATGCTCTCGAACTCTTTCCGGGGGCCACGCTGCCGCTGGTGTTTCGTGCCCGCATCGCACTGATCAAAGAGCAGGACGCAGAAAAGGCACGCCGACTCATCGACCGGGTGGATGAAACGGACGACCCGGACTACATTTACATGGCGGCTGAGATAATGGTCTTCCAAAAGCGGGAAAAAGAGGCCGACAGGTTTCTCACGGAACAATATGCCATGCTCGACGACGAGGAAGAACAGGTCGACTTCTGTCTTGATGTGGCCACGCTCTTTGCCGACTACGAACTCTTCGCGCTCGCTGACAAGTGGCTCAAGCGATCGGGGGCCGACAAAGCCGACTCCGACTATAAGGATCTCTCGGCACGCATCGCCCTCAGCAAGGGCAACACCGAGTACAGCAAGCGCATCTACAACGAACTGCTCGACGAGAATCCCTACTCCACGCACTACTGGAACCAGCTGGCCACGTCGCAGTTTCTGGAAAACGACTATGCTCACGCCATCGAAAGCAGCGAGTTCTCGATAGCCATCGACCCTACCGATCCGGATGCACTCCTCAACAAGGCCAATGCGCTCTTTGCACTGGGCAACTGGGAAGAGGCACTTGAATACTTCGACCGCTATGCCCGCCTGGAGCCTGACGACGAACTGGGCTATATGCTCAAGGGTATCACCTTGCTCACACAGGGACGCGAGAAAGAGGCACTTGAGCAGTTGCGCATGGCCGAGAGCCGGGCAAAAGCAGACTCTCCCAATCTCACGGAGATATACAAACAGTTGGCTTTCGTGCTGAGTCACTTCGGCAAACAAAAAGAGGCTCTTGGCTATATCGGCCGGATGGAGGAACTGATGGGGATGGAGACAAGCGAACTACTGGTGTTGAAAGGCCATGTGCTGCTCGAAAACAAACAGCTGCGTAAGGCACTGGTCTGTTTTGCCAAAGCCATGCAGATGGCGGAAAACGACCTTTCGGTGTTCCTACACGTGGCCATGTCGGTCTATGACAATGGCTATCCCGACACGGCGAAGGGCATGTTTGAGAAGATATTGGAGGCCGACGGCAACGAAGCAGGCGACATAGCTTGTGCCTATCTGGCACGGTGTGCCGAGGCTAAAAACGACATGGAAACCTTTCTGCACTATCTCAAGGCATCCGTGGAACGTAGTCCGCAGACCACGCGGCAAGTGCTTGGCGACCTCTTTCCGGAAAGTCTCAATCCGGAAGATTATTACCATTATTTCATAGAAAACAAACAATGAACTGGATTACCTCCCTATTGGGCAACCTCAACTACGGCACCATATTCCTCCTCATGCTCCTTGAGAGCACGGTGATACCCGTACCTTCGGAACTCGTGGTGTCTCCCGCAGCCTATCATGCGGCCGGTGGCAATCTTGACATCTGGCTCGTGGTGCTCTTCGCCACGCTCGGAGCTGACGTTGGCGCGTCCATCAACTACGCTGCCGGCTACTGGCTCGGCCGCCCCATCATCTATAAGTTTGCCAACAGCCGGTGGGGACATCTCTGCCTGCTCAACCAAGAGAAGGTGGAGAAGAGCGAGAAATATTTCTACGACCACGGTGTGGTGGCTACGCTGACGGGCCGTCTCATCCCGGGCATCCGCCATCTCATCTCCATTCCGGCCGGTCTGTCGAAGATGCACTATTGGAAGTTTCTGCTCTACACCACGATCGGTGCGGGGGCATGGCACAGCATCTTGGCCATATTGGGCTGGTGGTTGCACACCTTTGTGCCCGAAGACCAGTTGGTGGATAAAATCAATGAGTATGGCGAATACATCAAATACGCCATCCTTGGGCTGACGATACTTGCCGCCGTTTATTTCACGGCCAAATGGCTGTTGAAGAAAAACAGGCAACGCGCATAAGTCCGCGAGACACCCTTATTACCCTCTTTAACGCAACAACGCCCTCCG
>NZ_GL586311.1:2997881-3116364 GCF_000184945.1 Segatella buccae ATCC 33574 | reverse complement strand
GCTAAAAGGAGGCCTAACGGCCTCCTTAATTTATATAATTACTTCACAATTCCTTTCTCGAGATACTCGGCGAGGTTGGTGCGCACCTTTTCGGCAGCCCCTTCCGAGGCCACCTTGGCCATATCGCTGTCCACCATGAGGTTGACGAGCTCCTCAAAGGAGGTCTTACTCGGGTTCCAGCCCAACTTAGCCTTGGCCTTGGTGGGGTCACCCCAGAGGTTGACCACATCGGTGGGACGGTAGAAGTCGGGCGAAACCTCCACGAGCACACGGCCCGTAGCCTTGTCGATGCCCTTCTCGTCCATGCCCTCGCCGGTGAACTCCAGTTCGATGCCCACACGCTTGAAGGCATGGTAGCAGAACTCGCGCACGCTGTGCTGCACGCCCGTGGCGATGACAAAGTCTTCGGGGGTCTTGTTTTGCAGGATGAGCCACATGCACTCCACATAGTCCTTGGCGTAGCCCCAGTCGCGCAGACTGCTTAGGTTGCCCAAATAGAGCTTGTCCTGCTTGCCCTGCTTGATGCGGGCCGCGGCAAGCGTGATCTTGCGCGTCACGAAGGTTTCCCCGCGCCGCTCGCTCTCGTGGTTGAACAGGATGCCCGAACAGCAGAACATGTTGTAGGCCTCACGGTATTCCTTCACGATCCAGAAACCGTAGAGTTTGGCCACGGCGTAGGGACTGTAGGGGTGGAAAGGCGTATTCTCGTTCTGCGGCACCTCCTCCACCTTGCCGTAAAGTTCCGACGTGCTGGCCTGATAGATGCGGCAGCTGTCGCCCAAACCAAGCTGTCTGACGGCCTCCAGCACGCGGAGCACGCCCGTCGCATCTACATCGGCCGTGAACTCGGGAGCGTCGAAGCTCACCTGCACATGGCTCTGCGCGGCGAGGTTGTAAATCTCCGTAGGGCGCACCTTGCCTATCACCCCGAGAATACTCATGGAGTCGCTGAGGTCAGCATAATGCAGATGGAAATGTGGCCGACCCTCAAGATGGGCAATGCGCTCGCGGAAGTCCACCGACGAGCGACGTATGGTGCCATGCACGCTATATCCTTTTTCCAACAAAAATTCGGCCAGATAAGAGCCGTCCTGTCCTGTGGCGCCCGTGATGAGGGCCGTTTTTTTATCCATCGCTGTGTCTGTTTATTCTCCGCTGAATTGTTTGATGCGCTGCTCTTCCGAGAGTTTGCATATAAGTAAGGTGTCGTCTTTCTCGGCCACGATATATCCTTCGAGGCCTTGAATGACCACTTTTTTCTCTTGTGTGGTATGCACGATGTTGTTTTTCGAGTCAAACATCTGGATGTTTTGTCCGATGAGCGAGTTGCCGTAGAGGTCGTGCTTGGTCTGCATGAGCAGACTGCCCCACGTGCCGAGGTCGGTCCATCCGAACGAGGCCGGGCACACGAAAATCTCCTCGGCCTTCTCCATGATGGCATAGTCCACCGAAATGCTCTCACACTCGGGGTAGCGCAAGTCTATCTGCCGCTGCTCCTCCTCCGTGCCGTAGATGTCGAGCATACTTTCGAACACGCGCGAGATGGACGGCTGGTAGACGCGGAAGGCGTTGACGATGGTGCCCACGCTCCAGATGAAGATGCCCGCATTCCAGAAGAAGTTGTTCTGCCGGATATATTGCGTGGCCGTCTGCAAGTCGGGCTTTTCCCGAAACGAGTCCACGCGGAATATCTCCTTGTTGCGGGCCGAGGGCGACCCGAGGTCGGCCTGTATGTAGCCGTAGCCCGTTTCCGGGCGCGTGGCCTCCATGCCGAGCGTGACAATGGCATCGGTCTCGCCCGTAAACTTGAGGCACTGCCCCACCACGCGGCGGAACTCCTCCACGTTGGCCACAAAGGCATCCGAGGGCGTCACCACCACATTGGCCTTGGGGTCGATGGCCTTGATGCGCCAACTCACGTAGGCGATGCACGGCGCAGTGTTGCGGCGGCAGGGTTCCAGCAGGATATTGCCTTCCGGCACATCGGGCAACTGCTCATGGACGAGGGCGAAATACTTGCGATTGGTGACCACCCACACACGCTCGGGAGGGCAAATGCCTGCAAAGCGGTCGTAGGTGAGCTGGAGCAAGGAGCGCCCCACACCAAGGACATCAATAAATTGCTTAGGTCTCTCAACCGTACTCATGGGCCAGAAACGACTGCCTACGCCTCCTGCCATTATCACAATGTGGTTATTCATAACTTACCGATTATCTCACTGTTTGAAACGAAAAGATTTTGCAAATATAATGAAAAAAAAGTAATTATGCTAATTTGTGGTTCTGTTTTTTAGCAGCCTTTATGCAAAGCGGCACGCTCTTAAAACATCCTCCCTGATTATTCTCCTTTTTATGCAAGGACTATTGGGCGTGGGCTAAGGCTTCTCTGCAAAGCCGGCAATGGAAGCGGCATCCCCCTGTCTGCCCATTCCACAACACGATCCGTACATAAAAAGTGGGGCTTGATAGAGTTAAAAAAGTAATCCGCGCGTGGCATTCCGATGCGGAGAAGTCTAAAAAACAGTTAAAACATATCGCTTTCAGACCAATTTTAGCGAAATAACGGATAGCGAAAAGTAGATTATAACAGAATATTCATACCTTTGCAACGGAAAAATGGCACCGGACCGACAACCGGGACCAATATCCGGAAAAGAGAAACGGGGGCCGACGGGCTTCCACATCATATTCAAACAAACACATCAAAATGAAAAGATTTGTATTCGGTATGCTCCTGTCAGCATTCATAGTTGCCGCTTCGGCACAGTCGCCCACCTCGCCCATCAACGGGAAATACAACTGCAACCGCTATCAGGGTTTCACACTGCCGGTGAAGGAGACGGGCGTGAAATATCCGTCCACACTGACGATTGCCGTGGATGAGGGGGCGGAGACGGCCTCACTCACCATCGGCGGACTCAAAATAGGTATTTATGAACTTACTGATGTCACGCTCAAAAACCTGCGTGTGGAGCGCGATGCCGACGGCTATCGGCTCAGACAGACTGCGCCTGAGAGTCTTGACGTGCCCTTCAAGGGCAGCGGGTTGGTGGCCAATATGCAGTTTGCCCTCACCGATTGCAAGATAGCCCTGCCCTCCCGCCAACTGACAAGCAGACTCACGGCGACATTCAACGGGAATCCGGTCTATATGCTTTTCAAGTCGAAAAGCACCGAGACGGGTATCAGCAACGTGAAGACCACGGCACGTGGCACGGGCATAGCCTACGATTTGCAGGGCCGCCGGGTGACGGACAGCTACCGCGGCATCGTGATTGTCGATGGGGTGAAGAGAGTGAGGTGAGGAAAGCCCCCTAAGTTAGGGGGTTGGGGGTCTGAACAACCACCCTCCGCCCCATCCAATCCTCTACGAGCGGATGCAAAACGCGGGATACATCAAAACTCTAATGCACCCTCTTATCTGACGGCAGCCACACGGCTGCCGTTTTCATTTTCATCTCTTCATCTTCCCACCTTAATATAGATGCCGAATAAAAGCAAAAAGACACAAAGAGTGGAATGCTTTTATGGCCGACGCTCCTTTACGGGGAGTTTTTAGAACATGCCTTAATTGACAAGGTAACACCAGACCCTCCCTACACTGTCTGTAACACGGTCTATGGACATCCACAAACAAAAGCCCAGCAGACACACGCCAAGCAACAAAGAGTTGATCTTGATGCAGCCTACATCTTTGGCCTTGACGGCTTTAGAAATGACACCTGCCCGTTTGACCAACTGCACGGCTATAAACAGTAAAAGGCCTAATGTCCACAGACTGTAGAAAAGATCGAAAAAACTGACTTCCATCCCGCTTTTGATGCTTTAATTTGTAAATTTGCTTTCTATATGCCTTGCGATGTCGGCCCCTTTGCTGTATGGTCACTAACAAAGGCTCGCCCATGAGTTTTTCTTATCCGGCATTTATTCTGCAAATGTAGCGAAAAAACACCATGACTACTCTTTTCACTTTCATTTTTTAAGCTATATTAGCACTGTCGGGAAAACGCACGCCGGAAGAGCCCGCTCCCTTTCAAGGATTGGCGACCTTCCCGGGATAGGGCCTTTTCCGTTTGGGGCATACGCTTCCGCTTTCGTTGGACCAATCACTCTCCCTCTCCCCTTGGAGAGGAGGCGGGGCAAGGCCACCTATAGCACGAACTATTAAATCTTTAGAAAAAGCCTGACACGGTTTTTCTCTACATCCGTTTATTTACACAAAATCATCCGTCTTATTCGCCTTATCCTCCCCATCAATTTTCTCATCAAGCCCGACCGACATCGCAAAACGGCCACACTCAAGAGCTCACTCGGGCCGAACGAGAAGTTCAAAAAGCCCCTTCCACAACGGCCATTCGGCTCTAATTGTCCGTTGGTGGATTGGTAATCAAAAAAAGGGAACGCCTGCGCGCTCCCTTTGCCATTGCAAAGATACAACATAAATGGGCGAAATGCAAATCATGAGCGAAAAATGCGGACATCCCAAGAAGCGACTGTCGGAAACCAATGCTCCCACACAGGTTCCGCCACCCGCCATGGCTTGCCTCGCCACCCGGCCTGCTTCAGATTTCCTCCGTCACCACCTTACGCCCCGCATAGGCTTTGTCCACGAAGATAAGCAGCAGCGGACGGATGGTGTACGACCGTTTGTCGCCACGCTTCACGCGATAGGTGAACCTCAATGTGCCGTCGGCAGCGACTGTCAGCTTGCCGGGCGTGATGTCGGTGGAGCGGTCGGTCTCGGGCAGTGCCACGAAGATGGCGAAGCTGCGGGCGAAGTCGATGGGCGTGGGCTGACCGTCGGGGCCCATCACCGTTGCCATACCGAAAAGGCGGTTGAAGTCGGCCTCATTGTCCACCTTGGCTGAAGCGGGCATTCTCACATCGCCATTGAGGAAATATCGCTGCGCCACGGTGTAGGCTATGCCTTTCCCTGCGCCCTTTGTCTGCCGGAGCCCCGAAGCGCACGCCGACACGACCATCATCACCGCTGCCGCAGCAGCCACACACCACATCATTCTCTTTTTCATTGTCTTTGTCCTTTAATTTACAATTACTTTGTTTGTTCTTTCCACCGACTTAAACTCACGGGGCGGGAAAATCTTGTCTGAAGGCATCGCCGTTTAACATGTCTTAAACTTGTTTCACCTCATCAGCAGACACCCCTTCTATATATATAATAAGGTGTAAAGAACCCGAACAACAAAAAATCGGACCATCGCAGCAACTGAAAGTTACTTTTTTCTACTTTTCAAGCACTTTCTCTGTCTTTTTGATTGTTTTTCAAAAGAAAACCTATACCTTTGCAATCGCAACCACGGCAAAAAAGCGAGACGAAGGTCTCGAGCCGTCTGCTGACAACAATTACACGAAAGAAGAAGTAAACCAACCTATAAAAAGTAAAAAGATGATGAAAGCTACAGAAGTGGTGGAGAGTCTGAAACAAAGATTCCCGAACGAGCCGGAGTATATTCAGGCTGTGAGTCAGGTGCTGGGCACCATCGAGGAGGAGTATAACAAGCATCCCGAGTTTGAAAAGGCCAACCTCATCGAGCGCCTCTGCATTCCCGACCGTCTGGTGCAGTTTCGCGTCACTTGGATCGACGACCGCGGCAACGTGCAGACCAACATGGGCTACCGCGTGCAGCACAACAACGCCATCGGCCCCTACAAGGGCGGTCTGCGCTACCACGCATCGGTGAACCTTTCCATCCTGAAGTTTCTCGCCTTCGAGCAGACATTCAAGAACTCACTCACGACGCTCCCCATGGGCGGTGCCAAGGGCGGTTCCGACTTCTCGCCCCGTGGCAAGAGCAATGCCGAGGTGATGCGCTTCTGTCAGGCTTTCATGACCGAACTCTACCGACACATCGGACCCGATGAAGACGTACCCGCAGGCGACATCGGCGTGGGTGGCCGCGAAGTGGGCTACATGTTCGGTATGTACAAGAAGCTCACCCACCGCTTCGAGGGCATCCTCACGGGTAAGGGGCAGGAGTTCGGCGGTTCGCGCATCCGCCCCGAAGCCACGGGCTATGGCAACGTGTACTTCCTCCAGAACATGCTCAAGACGGCAGGCAAAGACCTCGCCGGCAAGACGGTGCTCGTCTCCGGTTCGGGCAACGTGGCCCAATACACGGTGGAGAAACTCATCCAACTGGGTGCCAAAGCCGTCACGCTGTCCGACTCCGATGGCTACATCTACGACCCCGACGGCATCGATGCCGAGAAACTAGCCTACGTGATGGAGCTGAAAAACGTGGAGCGCGGACGCATCAGAGAGTATGCCGAGAAATACGGCGTGAAATATGTGGAGGGGGCCAAGCCTTGGTTTGAGAAGGCCGACATCGCCACGCCCTGCGCCACCCAGAACGAAATCAACGAGGAAGCAGCCAAGGCACTCGTGGCCAACGGCGTGATCGCCGTCTCCGAGGGGGCCAATATGCCCACCGTGCCCGAAGCCATCAAGGTGTTCCAAGATGCCAAGATACTCTATTGCCCGGGCAAGGCCTCCAATGCCGGCGGCGTGGCCGTGTCGGGACTGGAGATGAGCCAGAACTCGGAACGCTTGCGCTGGAGCCGCGAGGAAGTGGACCAAAAACTCCACGACATCATGGACGACATCCATGCCAACTGCGTGAAGTATGGCACACAGCCCGACGGCTATATCAACTACGTGAAAGGTGCCAATGTGGCAGGTTTCCTCAAGGTGGCCAAGGCCATGATGGCCCAAGGCATCGTGTAGGTCTCCCTACTCCACCGGCAACATCCACCGCCCGCACTCCTGTGCAGGAGCCGGACATGACGAAAGTCCCGGCAGCTGTCTCCGCCTCTCGACGGAGCATGGCTGCCGGGACTTTCTCTGTGTGAAAGGCCACCAAACGGTTCTTCAAAACCGTTTTCTCCCAATCCGCTGCCGGGTGTTTTTTCACTATAAAAAAATACAAAAATTGTTTGGTGGTATCAAATAATCTTATTACCTTTGCAACCGCAATTAAGGAATGGCCTTTTCAAGGTGCGTTAGTTCAGTTGGTTAGAATGCCTGCCTGTCACGCAGGAGGTCACGAGTTCGAGTCTCGTACGCACCGCACCATCGGCCCGTTCCAAGAGAGCACAAAGGTGCGTTAGTTCAGTTGGTTAGAATGCCTGCCTGTCACGCAGGAGGTCACGAGTTCGAGTCTCGTACGCACCGCACAAGTCCTTCAAGCGCATTTGCCTTGAAGGACTTTTTGTTTAGCGGAAACCCTGACCCTCCCTGTAGGGGACTAATGAGTGAAAATAGCAAGCCTGAATTATTGGAACGGAACCGCATCCGCACGTATATATTAGAAACACGAAAAAGGGAAGCACGCCGTGTGCTCCCCTTACTCATGTCGAAATATCATTTCTGCGGCCGCCATGCGGGCCGAATGCGCTAACGACGGGCCATCAGTCGACCAGACACTTGTCGAGTTCGCGGATGATGGCCTCCTTGTCGAGATGCTGCCCGATGAACACGAGCTTCTGCATGCGGTCGCCGTAGGTCTCGTCCCAGTCGCGGCGCAAGCCTTCCTCACGGGCTTTCAGGGCATCCAGTTCGTCTTTGGGCATGGTGGCATACCAGCGGCCGGCATTGCGCAGCCCCATCTGTTTGCCGGCCTGCTCAAACACGTAGCAGGTGTCCGGTTCGTCGCGGAAGTAGCAGATGCCCTTGGCGCGAATCACACTCCGGGGCCACTTGCGGGCCACAAACTCGTCGAACAGAGCCAAATCGAACGGCCGGCGGCGATAGTAGACAAACGTGCCGATGCCATATTCCTCCACTTCGCCGCCTTCGTGGTGGTGATGGTGGTGATGGGCGTGCCCGGCATGGTGCCCCCCGGAGTGGCCGTGATTGTCGTCATGGTCGTGATGATGGTGGTCGTGACCGTGATGTTCTTCCTCATCCTCGTCGTGGTCGTGATGCTTCCCTTCCCCGTGTTCGTCCTCCTCGCCGTGATGGTTCTCTATCTCGTCTATCCATGCTGCTGAGGTGGCCACGGCATCGAAGTCGAACATGTGGGTGTCGATGAGCTTGCCGAGATCCACATCGCCGTAGTTGCACTCGATGATTTCAGCCTTGGGCTGGATGGCGCGGATAATCTCCTTGATGCGGCCCAGTTCGCGAGGCTCCACCTCGGCAGCCTTGTTGAGCAGCACGATGTTACAAAACTCGATCTGCTGGATGACAAGATTCTCGAGGTCTTCCTCCCCGATGTTCTCCTTCACCAGTTCCTCTCCGTTGCCAAATTCGTCTTTCAGTCGCAGTGCGTCCACCACCGTGGCGATGCAGTCGAGGCGCACGAGCCCGTTTTTGATGTACTTCGGCCCCATCGCGGGAATGGAGCAGATGGTCTGCGCGATGGGAGCAGGCTCACAAATGCCGCTGGCCTCGATCACGATATAGTCAAACTTGCGCATGGCTGTGATTTCGGCGAGCTGCTCCACGAGATCCATTTTCAGCGTGCAGCAGATGCAACCGTTCTGCAAAGCCACCAGCGAGTCGTCTTTCTGCCCCACTACGCCGCCTTTCTCTATGAGGTCGGCGTCGATATTGACCTCCCCTATGTCGTTGACTATCACGGCAAACTTGATGCCGCGCTCGTTCGTCAGGATTCTGTTTACAAGGGTTGTTTTGCCGCTGCCTAAGTAGCCCGTGAGCAGCAATACGGGGATTTCTTGAACCGTCATTTTATCTTTTCTTTTGTTCGTTTAACGCAAAAAGGTGGCTATTCCAAAACCGGAAACCACGCTAAAGGACATTGCAAACACCATGCCAAAAGCGGGACAGGGCGGATGCCCAGCCTCCTTTTTATTGTTTTTTGTGATAAGTCGGCCTTCAGTGCAAGTAGGCATCCACCCGGCATGAAAAACCGGCGGCGAGACGGGAAAATCATTTCCGGCTGTTTCTTCGTCAGTTACGGATTTTTTATGTACTTTTGCGGTAACTATGCAATTTGAACTTACATCAAAATACAAGCCCACCGGCGACCAGCCTGAAGCCATCAGGCAGCTCACCGACGGCATCAAAGACGGGATGCCGGCACAGGTGTTGCTCGGCGTGACAGGCTCGGGAAAAACCTTCACCGTGGCCAATGTCATACAGAATGTGGAGAAACCCACGCTCATCCTCAGCCACAACAAAACGCTTGCGGCACAGCTCTATCAGGAGATGAAGGGCTTCTTCCCCCGCAACGCGGTGGAATACTACGTGTCCTATTACGACTATTATCAGCCCGAAGCCTATCTCCCCACCACCGACACCTACATAGAGAAAGACCTGGCCATCAACGACGACATCGACAAACTGCGGCTCTCAGCCGTATCTGCTCTGTTGTCAGGCCGGAAGGATGTGATTGTTGTATCGTCTGTTTCATGTATCTACGGCATGGGAGGCCCCGTGGCCATGCAGCAGAGCGTGATCAAACTCAAGAAGGGAGAGACGCTCGACCGCAACGAGTTTCTGCGACGGCTGGTGGATGCGCTCTACGTGCGCAACGACATCGACCTGCAACGGGGCTGCTTCCGCGTGAAGGGCGACACGGTGGATGTATTCATGGCCTACAGCGACAACGTGCTGCGCGTCACGTGGTGGGACGATGAAATCGATGCCATTGAGGAAGTGGATGCAGAGACCTTCCACCGCGTGGAGTCGTTTGAGAGCTATGAACTCTATCCGGCCAACCTCTTCGTCACTTCCAAAGAGCAGACGGAGCAGGCCATACGCATGATTCAGGACGACCTTGTGAAGCAGGTGGACTACTTCAACGAGATAGGCGACACCATTAAGGCACAGCGCATTAAGGAACGTGTGGAGTATGACATGGAGATGATCAAGGAACTGGGGCACTGCTCGGGCATCGAAAACTATTCGCGCTACTTCGATGGGCGGCAGGCCGGCGAACGCCCCTACTGCCTGCTCGACTTCTTCCCGAAAGACTTCCTGCTTGTGGTGGACGAGAGCCACGTGAGCGTGCCGCAAATCAGTGCCATGTACGGAGGCGACCGGGCCCGCAAACAAAACCTCGTGGAATACGGATTCCGCCTGCCGGCAGCTTTCGACAACCGTCCGTTGAAGTTTGACGAGTTTCTCAGTCTGCTCCATCAGACCATTTATGTGAGTGCCACGCCGGCCGACTTTGAACTGCGCGAAGCCGAGGGTGTGGTGGTGGAACAGATTATCCGTCCCACCGGACTGCTCGACCCGCAGATAGATGTGCGCCCAAGCGAAAACCAGATAGACGACCTGCTCGACGAGATACTCACCCGAAGCCACCGCAACGAGCGTGTACTGGTGACCACGCTGACCAAGCGGATGGCTGAAGAACTGACCGAATATTTGCTCAATAACAACGTGAGAGCCAACTACATACACAGTGATGTGGCCACACTCGACCGCGTGAAAATCATGAACGACCTGCGGGCCGGCGTCTACGATGTGCTCGTGGGGGTCAACCTGTTGCGCGAGGGGCTCGACTTGCCCGAGGTTTCGCTCGTGGCCATCCTCGATGCCGACAAGGAAGGTTTCCTGCGGTCGCACCGCAGTCTGACGCAGACGGCAGGCCGCGCCGCACGCAATGTCAACGGCAAGGTGATTATGTATGCCGACACCATCACCGAGAGTATGCAGCGCACCATCGACGAGACGGCCCGCCGCCGCTCGATACAGTTGAAATACAACGAGGAACACGGCATCACACCGCAACAGATTGTGAAGGCCATCAGGTCGGCACTGCCCACCAAGGGCGACGAAGATGGCACGGCAGCAGCCCGCAGCGGACACTACCCCAACCTACAGGCCTATCTCGAACCCGACAGTGCTGCCTTTGCCGCCGACCCGATAGTGATGCAGATGACCCGCGAGCAACTCGAAAAGAGCATCGCCAACACCACCGCGCTCATGAAGCAGGCCGCCAAAGACCTCGACTTCATTCAGGCAGCACAGTATCGCGACGAAATCATCCGGCTGCAAAAACAGTTGGAGGAGAAATAAAAAGCGGCAGGAGGAAAGCCGGAGAGCGGCAGGCTGTCGACAGATGGGCCGCGAACGTTAAATTGTGCTTAACAAATCCGGTTATTCAAAGATTATTCCTATCTTTGCAAGACAGAACTTATCGACTCTAAAAATATTGCGATTTATGAAGAAACTTGTAATAGCCTTGATGCTCTGCCTGCCGATGATGGCGTTGGCGCAGACCGTGCTGACACCCGAGGAGCAGCTTGAGCAGGCACAGAAGCAGCTCAAGGAGGCCCAAAAGGCTGTGGAACAGGCCAAAGCAAAGGCGGCGGAAGCGGCACAAGCCAAGGCCAGAGCCGAAGCGCAAGCCAAGGCGAAAGCAGATGCCGCCGCCAAACAAAAGGCCGAAGCGCAAGCCAAAGCCAAGGCAGAGGAGATACAGAAAAAGATTGCTGCGACCAAGGCGGAGGCTGCCCGGCTCAATGCCGAGGCCGAAAAACTGCAACGCGAAATGGCCCCCACGCAATCGTCGGCAGGATGGAGCATACCGGAATCGGCTTCCAAGACGACTTCCTCCCCGGCAGCCAACCGTAACAAAGGGGCACAGGAGGTCAATCCCAACGTACGCTATCTGGACGGAGCGGTATCCACCACAGCCGACGGCAAGGTGATGTTTACCCTCGACACGGAGGCAGCCGGCAAGTCGGCCGGGCAGATCTACGACATCGTGTACGACTACCTCAACCGCCTCACCACCGCCGACGGACAACTTGAGGGCAGTCGGGTGGCACTGGTGAACAAGGCGGAGGGTATCATCGCCGCCACGGTGAAAGAGTGGCTGGTGTTCCAAAACTCCTTCCTCTCTCTCGACCGC
Organism: Segatella buccae ATCC 33574; assembly: GCF_000184945.1. Lineage (GTDB taxonomy): Bacteria > Bacteroidota > Bacteroidia > Bacteroidales > Bacteroidaceae > Prevotella > Prevotella buccae. Next base: position 3,104,515 of record NZ_GL586311.1, on the reverse strand, counting down.
TCCAAGTTCGACTACATACTCGTCGCCAAATGCACCGACAATCACCTGCAACTGACGATGGAGCGCATGGTCTACACCTACGAAGAAAACCGCCCCACGGGCTTCAAGGCTCCTGCCGAAGAGGTCATCACTGACCGCTACGCGCTGAACAAGAAGAAAACGGAGTTGGCACGCATCTACGGCAAGTTCCGTCGCGCCACCATCGACCGGAGAAATGAGATCTTCAACGATATCGCGCGGCTGATCCATCAATAATTCATCCCTAAACGAAGCCGATCATGACAGAAAAAGAGAAGCATAACGGACAAACTGCCGAAAAGTCGCAGGAGTCGACAGCCGTGCGCCCGCATCACCGCCAGCAACGGTATAGTGAGCCCGACCAGTTCTACAAATTGCGCAACATTCTGAACATTATTTTTATCGTGACGGCCTTGGTGGGCATCGCGCTCTATCTGCTCACGACATACAGAAGCGCAGCCGTCATCACGATGATAGTCGGCGTAGTCATCAAATTTGTGGAGGCCACCCTGCGCATGATTCGCAGGTGATGCCCCTTTTGACCCAACCATCAATGAAGAAGATTCTCATAGCTCTGTGCCTTCTTTGTGCCGCAACCTCCCCGGTTGTGGCACAAATCGATTATAACAACGGCTACAACTCAATAGACGAAAACGGCACGCTCACCACCGCCGACCGGCGCAATGGGCGGCAAGACTCGCTCCACTCAGACAAAGAGATACCCAAGGGGGTGCATGTGTGGACGATAGACGAACGCTTCGGCGACCGCACGAAGGCCGAAGTGGACACCATGCCCCACATGTATATGAACAGTGTCTTCACCACCGGTCTGCGGGGGGAATACAACTCGACGGGCAATCTGGGCGCACCGCGCATCAACCGCGTCTTTGCCGACCGGCCCGAGGAACGGCAGTTCATGTTTCTCTCGCCCTTCGACTATTTTGTGAGACCGGTATCCACCCACCATTTCACCAACACCTACTCCCCCATCACCAATATCACCTTCAACTCTGCGGGCGACCGCACCAACGGCGAAGACGACTTCAAGGCCATCTTTGCCGTCAATGCCGGCAGGCGGCTGGGCGTGGGCTTCCGCTTCGACTACAAATACGGGCGCGGCTACTATACCAACCAAGCCACCTCGCACTTCGGCTACACCATGTGGGGCTCCTATCTCGGCGACCGATATCAGGCCCATCTGTTGCTTTCCACCAACCACCAAAAGGTGACAGAGAACGGTGGCATCACCAATGACTACTACATCACGCACCCGGAATCGTTCAACGAGTCGTTTTCGACCGACGAAATACCCACCGTGCTCTCGCAAAACTGGAACCGGAACGACAATCAGCATGTGTTTCTCTCCCACCGATACAGCGTGGGCTTCAACCGAAAAGTGCCTATGACACAGGAGGAAATCAAGGCGAAGAAATTCGCTATGGAGGCTAAAAAAGAAGAGGAGGAACGCAAACGGAAGGAGAAAGAGCAGAACCGAAGCAAGCGCGAAGGGCGCAACTTTGACGAAAAAGGAAGTGTCCGACGGCAGACGTTCGGAGGCCGGCCAGACGGAGCGAAAATTGCAGGAGACGAACCGGCTGACTCCACAAGCGGGGCGAACGGGCGCATAGCCGTGGGCGGAAAGGCCGCAGCCGACAGTCTGATAGCCAGGGCCGCCAAGGAAAAGGAGGACACCTCATGGCTGAAAAACGAATATGTGCCCGTGACGAGCTTCATCCACACGGTGCAGCTCGACAACTACCGGCGCATCTATCAGGCCTACGCCACCCCGACCAACTACTATCTCAACGACTATTATGCCAACACGGGCATAGCCCGGGGCGACTCCATCTTCGACAAGACGCGCCACTACGAACTCCGGAACACCCTTGCCATAGCCCTGCTCGAAGGTTTCAACAAGTGGGCCAAATCAGGCATCAAGCTGTTTGCCACCCATGACCTACGCCACTTCGAACTGCCCGACAGCACAGGGGGTGTCTCCAAATACAACGAGCACAGCGTGTCGGTGGGCGGACAACTCACCAAGGCGCAGGGACAAACTTTCCACTACAACGTGACGGCGGAGGTGGGTGTGGCCGGAGAGGATGCGGGCACACTGCGCGTGGACGGCAATGCCGACCTCAACTTCCCGCTGCTGGGCGACACCGTGCAACTGGCGGCTACGGGATTCTTCCACCGGCTGAACCCCACGTTCTACTACCGCCACTACCATGCGCGCCACCTGTGGTGGGACAACAGTCTCGACAAGGTGATACACACGCGGCTGCAAGGCATCTTCACGCTGAAGAAGACACAGACACAGTTGCGCGTGGCCGTTGACGAACTGAAGAATTACAGCTACTTCTCGCGGAGTTACAATGTGTCTTCGACCTACGCCCGCAGCGGAACCACGGTGACTCCCGTGCAGACCGGCGAACCTATCAACCTCATCACCGTGTCGTTGAGCCAGAACGTGAAGTTCGGTCCGGTACACTGGGAGAGTGTCCTGACCTACCAGAAGTCGAGCAAGCAGGATGTGATACCCGTGCCGGCACTCAATGCCTACACCAATATCTTCCTGCGTTTCAAGATTGCCCGGGTACTGGCCACTGATTTAGGAGCCGACATGCGCTATTTCACGCGCTACTACGCACCCGACTATTCACCGCAATTAGGGGTCTACACCGTGCAGGGCAACACCGACACACGTGTGCAGATAGGCAACTACCCGCTCATCAATGTCTATGCCAACTTCCACTTGAAGCATACGCGCTTCTTCGTGATGTACAGCCATGTGAACAGCGGCAGCGGCAACAAGGAGTATTTCTTCGTGCCGCACTATCCCCTCAACGAGGGTATCTTCCGCTTCGGGGTGAGCTGGAATTTCTTTAATTAGGGAGGCCTCCCCCGACCCCTCCGAAGGAGGGGAGGGCCTCGCGGAGGAAAGCCTGCCAAGCCCATAGTTGGCTAAGCCCCTTAAGTTAGGGGGTTGGGGGTCTGAACAAGTTCTCTAAACATTTCTCCCTAAGCTACTCCCCAGCAGCTAAAGCCCCCTAAGTTAGGGGGTTGGGGGTCTGAACAAGCTATCCAAGCATTTCTCCCTAAGCTACTCCCCAGCAGCTAAAGCCCCCTTTAGTGGGGTTGGGGATCTGAACAAGCAACACATAACAAGCCATTCCCCAGTTGGCAAAGCCCCCTTTAGGGGGGTGGGGGTCCGTAATGATCGACGAAAAAATTATAGAAACCAATTCACTAAAAGCCTGGCTACTTGCCACCCGGCCGAAAACTCTCACCGGAGCCATCGTGCCGGTGATGATAGGTGTGGCCTTGGCATGGAAGGATACGCCTGCCGACGAGTTCCAGCAGACGCCTGCCTTGCTCTGTTTCCTCTTTGCCTTTATCATGCAGATAGACGCCAATCTCGTCAACGACTACTTCGACGGACTCAAAGGCAACGACGACTCTGCCACGCGGTTGGGTCCGCGGAGAGCCTGTTCGGAGGGGTGGATCACGAAGCGCGCCATGAAACAGGCCATCCTTGCCGCCACATTTCTGGCTTGCCTTGTGGGACTGCCTCTGGCCTATTACGGAGGGGCGCAGATGGTGGCCGTCGGACTCGCGTGCGTGTTCTTCTGCTTCCTCTACACCACCCGACTCTCCTATCTCGGACTGGGCGATGTGCTGGTGCTCGTGTTCTTCGGTCTTGTGCCCGTGTGTTGCACCTATTATGTCTGTTTGCCGTGGAACCACCAGACCGTCACCCGCGATGTGGTTCTGCACTCGCTTGTCTGCGGCCTCGTCATCGACACGCTGTTGCTTGTCAACAACTACCGCGACCGCGACAACGACCGGCGCGACGGCAAGCGCACGCTCGTGGTGCGCATCGGCCCCACAGCCACCGAATGGCTCTACCTTCTGTTGGGCTTTGCGCCCTTGGCATATATCTTCCTGACCGGCCACGGCTATCTCGCACTGGCCTACCTGCCCTTCCACCTGCTCGCATGGCGCGACATGAGACGCATCCATCACGGCCGCCCCCTGAACATCATCCTTGGCCGCACGGCCCGCAACATGTTTATCTACGGACTTTTCACCACCCTTAGCATCATCATCGGAATATGAGACAACAGGTCAGCCTCGACATCATGGAATTTGTCGAAAAGCAAATCCTGCCCCGCTACACGGAGTTCGGACATAGCCACGGACTGCGCCATGTGACCCGTGTCATCAAAAACTCGCTCGTGTTGGCACAGACCGTCGGGGCCGACATCAACATGGCCTATGTCATCGCGGCCTACCACGACTTGGGCATGAGCGGTCCGCGAGCCATACACCACATCACGAGCGGGAAGATACTCATGGCCGACGCCCGTCTGCGCAAGTGGTTTACCGCCGAACAGCTCCACGTGATGAAGGAGGCCGTGGAAGACCACCGCGCATCGAGCAGCCGGCAGCCCCGCAGCATCTACGGCAAGCTCGTGGCCGAAGCCGACCGCGACCTTGAACCCGAGGAGGTGTTCCGGCGTGCCGTGGAATTTGGCTTGGAGCACAATCCGGAGATGGGAAAAGAGGAACAGTGGGCGCGCTTTCATACCCATATCCTCGAAAAGTATTCCCGTGAGGGCTACATCAAACTGTGGATACCCAACAGTCCCAACGAGCAGTATCTCAAGGAGATACACAACATCATCGACGACAAGGACAAACTGCGCCGCACCTTCGACACCCTCTACGGCCAACTGACGCACGGCACCATTTGATAGACAGTCGTGCGAGCTACCGGAAACACACAGCCCCACCCCGGCCATCCCTGTAGGGAGGGCCGGGGTGGGGCTTTCGGCCGGGGGGCTCCATCAATCCTCGTCGGGCGTGATGAGTTTGTAGCCTTTGCCGTGGATGTTGATGATTTCTATCTGGTCATCGTCACGCAGATGCTTGCGCAGTTTGGTGATATACACATCCATCGAACGAGCATTGAAATAGTTGTCGTCTATCCAGATGGTCTTCAGAGCAAAATCGCGCTGGAGTATCTCGTTGCGGTGGGCGCAGAGCAGGGCCAGCAGTTCGTTCTCCTTGGTAGTGAGTTTGGTCTGCTTGTCACCGATGGTGAGCAGTTGCTTCTGGGTGTCGAACATGAAGCGGCCGAGACGATAGAGGGTAGACTCCTTGCTCTTCTTGCCGCGCACACGACGCAGGATGGCCTCAATGCGGAACACAAGCTCCTCCATCGAGAAAGGCTTGGTGATGTAGTCGTCGGCACCAATCTTGAACCCTTCGAGTATATCGTCCTTCAAGGTCTTGGCCGTGAGGAAGATGATGGGTATTTCGGCATTGGCCTGACGAATCTCCTGTGCCAGGGTGAAGCCGTCTTTCTTGGGCATCATCACGTCGAGCACGCAGATGTCAAACTTGGTTTTGAGAAACTCTCTGTAGCCCACTTCACCGTCGGGACAGAGTACAGCCGTATAGTTTTTGGCTTGCAGATATTCGCGAAGCAACATGCCGAGATTCTCGTCGTCTTCGCAAAGCAGGATTTTCAATTTTTCTTCCATAATCGTATTGGTTTAAATGAATAATCAGTAAAAAAAGACCCCCAACCCCCTAAAGGGGGCTTTACCATCCACTTATGGGAGGAATGGATCTCTTATTTCTAAAGGGCATCTGTTGCTTGTTCAGACCCCCACCCCCCTAACTTAGGGGGCTTTGATCACCGGCAGCTTGACGGTGAACTTCGTTCCCTTGCCCAGTTCGCTGTCCACCTTGATTTCACCGTCGTGCAGGTCCACCACTTTCTTCACGTAGGCCAGTCCGAGGCCGAACCCTTTCACGTCGTGTACATTGCCGGTATGCACCCGATAGAACTTTTCGAACACCTTCTTCAGATTCTCCTTCTTGATGCCCATTCCTGTGTCGCGCACGGAGAAGTAGAGATTGGAGTCGTCGTTCCAAGTCTTGATGTAGATGTCAATCGGCTGGTCGGGCCGGCGATACTTCACAGCGTTGTCCAACAAGTTGAATATCATGTTCTGAAAGTGTACCTCGTCCACATAGATGGTGGAGTCGATGGCCTCTATCTGCGTGTACACCTTGCCACCCGTGTGCTCCACGCGCAGCGTAAAGGAGTTGGCGATATTCTCTATCAGTTCGTTGAGGTCGAGTTCCTTCTTCTTGAAGACCGCCTTCTTGCGGTCGAACATCGACATTTGCAGTACCTTCTCCACGAGGAAGCGCAACCGCTTCGACTCATCATTGATCACCCCGCCGAGGTGGGCCATCATCGTAGGACTCTTCGTCACACTGTTGTCGTTCAGCATCTGGGCCGCCAGCGAGATGCTCGCGATGGGAGTCTTGAGCTCGTGGGTCATGTTGTTGATGAAATCGTTCTTGATTTCGGTGTACCGTTTCTGCCGGAAGATGACCACGATGGTGAAGATGAACGTCACGAGCAGCACCAGCGTAAAGATGATGGACGGAATCATGAAGCGCACGGACGAGAACACATAGCTGTTCATGTCGGGGAAATGCACACGGATGATGCCTATTTTCGACTGCGGGTCGTTGCGGAAGAGCACCTGCGAGTAGGCGTATTCCTCACCGTCTTCGGTGTAGTCGGGACAGCGGTACACCTCGCGCCCGTCTTGTGTAGACACCGTGAAATGATAGGGGATGTTGATACCGTTGTTCATCAACTCGGCCTTGAGGTCTTGATCCAGCAACTTGAAGTTGATGCGCTCCTTGAGCGGCTTCTCCGATGCCGAGTAGAGAATGGAGTAGACCACCTCGTCGAGCAATGCCTTCTGATAGACGTAGCGGTTTTTCACTATCTCCTGAAGCGACTTCTGCGCCTCCGAGATGGAGTTGCGGTCGTTCTTCACGATCATCGCCTTGGGCATCTGCGAAGGCTTGCTGCTGATAGTCTTCAGTTCAAACGAAGAATAGACCGTCCCGTCCTTGCCCGTCACCGAATATTGGTGGGAGTGCTGCACGGTGCCATCGGGCATACCTGAACGAGTGCCGGCAGAGTCTACGCGATAGGCGCGACGCTCGGTCTCGTTGACATCCTTCTCCAGATAGCGGAGCGTCTCGTTGAGTTCGAGATTGCGGGATGCCTGATAGAGGGCTCTGTTGACCGACTCGTCAAACTGTTCCTTCTTCATCTCTGCCATTTCCCTGATGTAGTTCAGTTGCAGGAAGAGCAGTCCGAGGAACGAGAGCCCCATGATAATGGCAATAGTCCAAATGGTTTTCTTCTTCATACGGTGACAAAGATACGTTTTTTCTTAAATGGTTAACACAATTATGTTAACTATTTGAAATGTTTTTCGAGTATTTAACAAATAACAAGCAGTTTGATTACAAATATCAAACTATCTTCATTCCACATTGCCCAAGAAACCGGGAAAAGGCCCCGGCGGCTTGCAGCGCACGTGCCCGGCCATCCCGCCGACGTTTTCAGAGAGCTGCAAGCCGCCGGAGATAGTCGCCAAAGTGTGCGCCGGCAGCCTGTCTCCACACCTCTCCCAAGAGTGCCACGCCGCCGAAACCGCAGGTCCGGAGCAGCGCCACATTGTCCACCGACACACCGCCGAGGGCCACCACGCGCCTGTCGATGATGCCCCGGCGGGCCGCACTTTGCAGTTCGGCGGGCGTGAAAGCAGCCCGGTAGCCCGGTTTGGAGATGCTGTCGAAGACGGGGCTCAGGAACACATAGCTGCTCAAAGGTTTGCCCTCCTCCACCTCGCACAGCGAATGGCACGAACGAGAGACCGCCCCCTCAAACCCCACGGGAATCTCGGGACACCGGCCATTGAGGTGGATGCCCCGCAAGGCGAAACGGCGGCAGAGCACAAAGTGGTCGTGAACGACGATGCGGCCGTGGCACCACGCAGGCACAAGCGACAGCAACCGGGCGCAATCGGCCTCACTCCACGCAGGCTTGCGCAGGTGAACAAAGTCCACACCGGCCTCCAACAGCCGTGGAATGACGGTCTCCTCGCCCGGCCGGTGGTCGGGCGAGGTAATGACGATGGTCTTCATCAGAGCCGCCCCTTGATGCGGGCGATGATGTCATCAGCCACCTTTTTGCCCGAGAGGAGCATCCCGCCGAAGATGGGTCCCATGCGGGGCGTGCCCGAGACTGCCGAGGAAGCCATGCCGCAGACATAGAGACCGGAATAGATTTCCTTGGTGCCCTCGACCACGAGCCGCTCTCCTTCCACCACATCGAGCGACCGCTCGCCCACCACTTCGCCCGTAGCCGTGGCAAGGGAAATGCCATTTTTGCGGGCCACCACCCTGCACATTTCGCTGTCGTGCCCCGTTCCGTCGACCACAAAGCGCGCCATGATGTTGAGCGGATCAACATGCAGCCCCTCGCGCAGCACGGGTGTCCAGTTGACCACCACCCCGCTCACGGCATTGTCTTTGAACACCACGTCTTCCACCGAGTAGCAGTTGAAGAGCGTGGCCCCCTCATGCACGGCTTTGTAGAGCAGTGCCGAGGTGCTCTCGATGGAGTCCACGGTGAACAGTTCGTCTTCGTAGGGCTCATAGCGGATGCCGAAATCCTCGATGATGCCGAGGGCTTCGCGCTGCACCACAATCTGGTTGAACATCATCGCGCCGCCCCACATGCCCCCGCCGGGAGAGAGTTTGCGGTCGAAGAGTGCCACACGCAGACCGGCTTTGGCCATGTAGTAGGCCGCCACGATGCCCGACGGCCCGCCGCCGACGATGGCCACATCGAGTTCAAGATTACGGTCCAGTTTCTCGAAATAGGTACGGATGATACCTCTTGATACTTGTTTTTCTATCATTGTTGCTTTGTTGATTGATGAATGTATTTTTTAGGAGTTAAGGAGTTAAAGGGAGTTAAGACAACAGCTTTGCTGATTGCGTGCCGGTCGGAGTCGTCAAGGGGCGCTATAAGAGACAAAGCTGTTGCCTTAACTCCCTTTAACTCCCTTTAACTCCTTAACTCCTAAATCACAACCCCTCGCTTCCAACTCTCCGCTGATGCGCATGGCGCAGAAGTCGGGGCCGCACATGGTGCAGTATTTTCCGCCCACGCTGTTGGAGGTCTTGTAGTATTCGACCGCACGTTCGGGGTCGAGCGAGAGGTTGAACTGGTCTTTCCACCGAAACTCGTAGCGGGCCTTGCTCAGCGCATTGTCGCGCACGGCCGCTCCGGGGTGTCCTTTGGCCAGGTCGGCTGCATGGGCGGCTATCTTGTAGGTGACGACACCCGTGCGCACATCCTCCTTGTCGGGCAGGGCCAAATGCTCCTTGGGCGTGACATAACAGAGCATGGCCGTGCCCTGCCACCCTATCTGGGCCGCCCCGATGGCACTGGTGATGTGGTCGTAGCCCGGCGCAATGTCGGTCACGAGAGGGCCGAGCGTGTAGAACGGTGCACCGTGACACTTCGCTATCTGCCGGTCCATGTTGGCCCGTATCTTCTGCATCGGCACATGTCCGGGGCCTTCAATGAACACCTGCACGTTTTTGGCCCACGCCCGTTCCACGAGTTCGCCCATGGTGTCGAGTTCGGCAAACTGCGCCGCGTCGTTGGCATCAAACGTGCAACCGGGCCGCAACCCGTCGCCCAGCGAGATGGCCGCATCGTAGCGGGCGCAGATGTCGCAGATGTTGTCGAAGTGAGTGTAGAGGAAACTCTCCTCGTCATGTACCATGCACCACTTTGAGATGATGCTTCCGCCGCGGCTCACCATCCCTGTGAGACGACCGTTGGCCAGCGGCACATTCTTCCGCCTGATGCCGCAGTGTATCGTGAAGTAGTCCACCCCCTGCTCGCACTGCTCGACGAGTGTGTCGCGGAACACCTCCCACGAGAGCCTTTCGACCCGGCCGCCCACCTTCTCGAAGGCCTGATACATCGGCACCGTGCCCACCGGCACCGGACTGTTGCGCAATATCCGCTCACGGGTTTCGTGTATGTCAGTGCCCGTGGAGAGATCCATGAGCGTGTCTCCGCCCCACTTGCAGCTCCACACGGCCTTCTCCACCTCCTCGCCGATGCCCGACGTGGAGGATGAGTTGCCGATGTTGGCATTGATTTTCACAAGGAAGGCCGGGCCGATGATCATCGGTTCCGACTCCGGATGGTTGACATTGGCCGGTATCACAGCCCGACCCGCCGCCACCTCACTGCGCACAAACTCGGGCGTGATGTGGGTCTCGATGCCCAACGCCTCGCAGTTCATGTTTTCGCGGATGGCCACATACTCCATCTCTTCGGTGATGATGCCCTGCCGGGCGCACGCCATCTGTGTGCCGTGGCGGCGTTGCGTCCACGGCTTTCGCAGTGGCGGCAGTCCGCGGGCAAGGTCGATTTCCACGTCGGGATCGCTGTAGGGCCCGCTCGTGTCGTAGACCACCACGGGTTCGTTCTCCACCGCCACGCGCCGGCCTCCCACCGTCTTCACGGTGGGCGTGAGCATGATGCGGCGCATCCCCACCCGGAGGTCGGGATAGATCGTGCCCTGCATGTACATCTTCTCCGATGAGGGATAAGAAATTCTGATGTTGTTGTTCATTGGTTTTATGTGTTTTGATTGTGTCGGCAGCAAATTGTCCCATGCACCATCCGCCTCATTTCCTCCGCCGGATGTTCCGCCCCGAGCACGGCCCCGCTCACGGCGATGCCGTCCACTCCGGCAGCCATGAGGGCCGGAATGTCGGCAAGTGTGATGCCGCCGATGGCCACGAGGGGCACGTGCATACCCGACGCCCGCATCCGGGCCGTGAGCCGCCGGTAGCCGTCGAGCCCCAACAGGGGCGACAGACGCTGCTTGGTGGCGGTGAAGCGGAACGGGCCGCAGCCGATGTAATCCACCCCGAGGGTGCAAAGCCGCCCGATGTCGGTAAAGGTGTTGGCCGTGCCCCCGATGAGGGCGTGGGGGCCAAGCAGCCGGCGAGCTTCGTCGGGCGGCATGTCGTCTCGTCCGAGATGCACACCGTCGGCTCCAAGAGGAGCCACGAGGTGGGCACGGTCGTCCACCGTCAACCGCGCACCGTGGGCGCGGCAGAGCGGCACAAGCTGTCGTCCGACCTCCAGAAACTCCTCGTCGGAGGCTTCTTTCATGCGCAGCTGAATCCACCGGCAACCGCCGAGCAGGGCCTGCACGGCCCCTTCCAGATAGCTGAAACGCGCGTTGTGGTGGGTGATGAACTGAACGGGTGTCATAGCGTGATAAGTTTTTCGGGGGCGAAGAAATGGTTCACGGGGCCCTGTCCCCGGCCCACTTCCAAGGCGGCTCCGGCCTGCAGGGCCTGCGTGACATAACCTTTGGCCGCACCGACGGCCTCGGCGAGCGACAATCCGCGGGCCAACCATGCCGTGATGGCACTCGAGAGTGTGCAACCCGTGCCATGGGTGTGGCGCGTGGCGACAGCAGGAGCGGTGAATTCGGCCACCTGCCGACCGTCCACATAGAGCCGGTCGGTCTTCTCGGTGCCTTCCCGATGGCCGCCCTTGATGAGCAGTTGCCGGCAGCCGCGGCGCAGGAGGAGACGGGCGGCCAGGTCGGCATCATCGACCGAACGGATGGTGATGCCCGTCAGCATCTCCGCTTCGGGCAGATTGGGGGTGAGCAGCGTGGCCTGCGGCAGCAGTTGCCGGCAGAACGCGTCGAGCGCGTCGGGGCGCATGAGACACCCGCCCGTGGTGGCCACCATCACGGGATCCACCACCAAGTGCTTCACCTTATATAATAGGAGGGTCTCGGCCACGGCATCCACCGTAGCGGCATCGGCCACCATGCCCACTTTCACGGCATCGGGGCGCAGGTCGTCCATCACGGCGCGTATCTGGGCGGCCACCATCGGGGGGCTCACCGGCTCTATCGCACTCACGCCGAGCGTGTTTTGTGCCGTCACAGCCGTCACCACCGAGGCGGCATAGCAGCCCAGAGCCGACATGGTTTTGATGTCGGCCTGTATGCCTGCCCCGCCACTACAGTCGGAGCCGGCGATTGTCAATGTCTTGAAACAAGTCATGCCCTTCTTTCCGTCAAAGCGCAAAGAGGGGCATGATTCTACGAGGTATAATGATAAAGTGCGGCAAACGGGTTGCGCAATTCCTACGGCAGCATTACCTGCATCAGGTTATACGGGTATAATCTCAGCCGCCCGCAAGGGCAGCACCCCTCTTTGTGAATACAAAGTTTATCGGTGGCAAAGGTAGCACTTTTATTCTTAACACCGCCATCGCTGCTCCGTTTTCTTTCGCTTTTTTGATAGGTTAACACTTCCGGCCGGCGATTTCGCACAGCCTGATTCGGTTTTGTGGAAGCTGGGAAGATTACGTGTTTTCTTGACAAAACGGTTTCATCAAAACTCCTCCATCCGGTGCGGGAAAACAACGGGGAAGAGCCGGAAACCGTAAATGCAAACAGCAAAAACCCACTCCGCCCCGTCAAAGGGCCACAGTCAGCGTGCCAAACGGGCACAGTCGGCATCTCAAACGGCCCGAACGGCGGCCTCGCCCGGGCTGTTTTGCTCCCTCATTCGGGCTCTCCGACACGCTGTTTAAGGTGGTTTGAGATGTCAAGAAAAGTCAAACCGCTGACCGTCAACAGGTTGGCATCCTCGTCATTTTTCGCGTATTCCCGACCAAAAGGGAAACGCTTGCAAATATCGCAAGCACAAGGCGCGAAACCGGCCAAATAGTTTGACAAACTTTCTGTCTGAATCTGTCTTTCCCCTTCCTCCCCTTTTCTCCTTCCTCTCCACACGGAGATGGGACTTCCCCTAAAGTGGAGACAGCCGCATCTTCAAGCTGTCTTTTGTCCTTTCCTCCTCCCTACAGGTAGGACCGGGGTGGGTATTGCCCCCAAGGTGGGTCTGTCACACGCCGTTCAGGCACAAAAAAAATCGCTGCAAGAACGTAGTCTTACAGCGATTTGGTAATCTTTTAGCTCATTGCCGCCCCATCAAGGACGCAGGCAACAGCCTTAGCGGAAGGTGAGGGATTCAAACCCCCGATACCCGAAAGGGGTATACCGGATTTCGAGTCCAGCGCGATCGATCACTCTGCCAACCTTCCTGAGATACATTGGCACGGCAACAGCCTGCCGCGAATGTGGATGCAAAAGTACAACTATTTTTCTTAACCGCAAAACATTTGGTGGAAAAAATGCAAAAGATTTGCAGAGCCGGAACACAGCGTGGCATGGACCGGCACACCGGTAGAAAACCGGCGGCCGGCAAGAGGAATGTCGCCTCTCCCACCGGCGGACATGCCGTCAGAGTTTCCCCTGCTCGCCAAGGTAGCTGTCCTTGAATCCCAAGAAGTAGAGCACGCCGTCGAGGCCGAGCGTGTTGATGCTCTGGTCGGCATTGGCCTGCACGCGGGGTTTGGCATGGAAGGCGATGCCGAGACCGGCTTCGCTGATCATGGGCAGGTCGTTGGCCCCGTCGCCCACGGCAATGGTCTGAGCAAGGTTCACCTTCTCCACCTGTGCGATGAGGCGGAGGAGCTCGGCCTTGCGGTGGCCGTCGACTATCTCGCCCACGTAGCGGCCCGTGAGTTTGCCGTCTTCACCTATCTCCAACTCGTTGGCATACACGTAGTCGATGCCATAGCGGCGCTGGAGATACTCGCCGAAATAGGTGAATCCGCCGCTGAGGATGGCTATCTTGTAGCCGCAACGCTTGAGGACGGACATCAGGCGGTCCACGCCTTCGGTGATGGGCATGGTCTCGGCTATCTCCTGCATCACGCCGGCATCAAGCCCCTTGAGCAGGGCCACGCGTTCGGTGAAGCTCTCCTTGAAGTCTATCTCGCCGCGCATGGCGCGCTCGGTGATGGCCTTCACTTGCTCGCCCACACCGGCCCGGGCGGCAAGTTCGTCGATGCACTCGGTCTGGATGAGCGTGGAGTCCATGTCGAAACAGATGAGCCGGCGCATGCGGCGGTACATGTCGTCGCGCTGGAAGGAGAAGTCCACCTCCATCTCCGAACTGAGTTTCATCAGCTGGGCTTGCATGAGCGGACGGTCCTCGGGCGTGCCGCGCAGGGAGAACTCGATGCAGGCGCGCACGTTCTGGGCCTCCTTGCGGATGCTCCGGCGACCGGAAAGGCGCAGGATGGAGTCGATGTTGAGCCCCTGACGGGCTATAACCTTGGTGGCGGCCTCTATCTGCCGGGCCGACAGACTGCGCCCGATGATGGTGAGGATGAAGCGGTTTTTGCCCTGACGGGCCACCCAATTCTCGTATTCCTCGTCGTTGATGGGTGAGAATCCGATGTTCACACCCAGTTCGGAGGCCTTGAAAAGCAGCTCTTTCATCACCTGTCCGGAGTTGCGCTCGTCGAGACGCATGAGTATGCCGAGCGAGAGCGTGCTGTGGATGTCGGCCTGTCCGATGTCGAGTATCTGTGCGTCGTAGCGCGCCAGAATCTCCATCACCGAGGCCGTGAGTCCGGGACGGTCACGCCCGGTGATGCGCACAAGTATCTGTTCTTTCTTCTCGTCCATAAGGGTTGACTTGTTCATTTGAAGTAGTAGAGGAAGGTGGCGATGCCCTGCAGTGCGGGCTTGCGCTGGCCTTCTATCTCTATCTTGAAGTCGATGGCCGCCCGGCAGATGCCGCGCAGGTTGGTGATGTCCTTGAGCTTGGCCACCAGACGGATGCGGCTGCCCGTGACAACGGCCTGGCCGAACTTCATCTGATCCATGCCATAGTTGACCATCATCTCGAGATTGTTCACCTTGATGATCTGATTCCACAGGTAGGGCAGCAGCGAGAGCGTGAGATAACCGTGGGCGATGGTGCTCTTGTAGGGGCTTTCGCGCTTGGCACGCTCCACATCGACGTGAATCCACTGGGGGTCGAGAGTGGCATCGGCAAACTTGTTGATGCGTTCCTGATCTACGGGCAGCCAATCGGACACGCCGAGTTCTTTGCCGAGATAGGCGGCAAACTCATCATAGGAATTGATAACTAACTGTTGCATAATCTTAAAAGGTAAAAAAGTGAATGGGTAAGAAAGTAACTATCACTATTCGAGAACTCCCGCGTCGAGGGCCGCAAAGCCCCCGAAAACAGGGCCGGAGCCCCTATCGGCTGCATCCGCTGCCGTCGAAGCAATGGGTGCAAAGGTCGCATTTGGGCAGGCCTATGGCCTTGACGAGGGTCTCTATCTTGTTGAATTTGAGCGTGGTGAGGCCCAACCGACGGGCTATCTCGTCTACCATGCGGGTGTATTCGGGCGAATCGGTGGTGGCATACTCCTTGAGTTTGGCATCGGGATTGCCCTCAAAGTCGTTGATGATGCGGCGTGTGATGAGTTCGAGGTCGCTCTTGGAGGTGGTGAATCCGATGTAGGGACACCCGTAGACGAGCGGCGGACAGGAGATGCGGGCGTGCACCTCGCGGGCCCCGTCGTCGAAGAACGTGCGCACGTTGTCGCGCAACTGCGTGCCGCGCACGATGCTGTCGTCGCAGAACACCACCCGCCGGCCCTCCAGAATGGCCTTGTTGGGGATGAGCTTCATCTTGGCCACGAGACTGCGACGGGTCTGTGTACCGGGTGTGAAGGAGCGGGGCCATGTGGGTGTGTACTTCAACACGGCGCGCTTGTAGGGTATGCCGTGGCCCTCGGCATAGCCCACGGCCATGCCCACTCCCGAGTCGGGGATGCCGCACACGAGGTCGGCCTCGGTCTTGTCTTCCTCACCCAAGGCCTTGCCGCTGCGCTCGCGCACGTCTTCGGCATTGATGCCCTCGTAGTCGCTCGACGGGAAACCGTAGTAGACCCACAGGAACGAGCACACCTGCTTGCGCCGCGAGGGCTCTTGCAACACCTCCATGCCATCGGCCGTGAGCCGCACAATCTCGCCCGGACCAAGGTCGCGCACCACCTGATAGTCGAGATTGGGAAAGCTCGTCGTCTCGCTCGTGGCTGCATAGGCACCGTCCTTGCGCCCTATGACGATGGGGGTGCGCCCCATGAAGTCACGGGCGGCGATGATGCCGTCTTCGGTGAGGATGAGCATGGAGCACGAACCCTCTATCTTTTCGTAGACTTTGTTGATGCCCTCCACAAAGGAGTCGCCCATGTTGATGAGCAGAGCCACCATCTCGGTCTGGTTGATTTGGTTGGCCGACATTTCACTCAGGTGCATCCGCTTGGCCAACATCTCCCCCGCTATCGCTTCAAGATTGTTGATTTTGGCCACGGTCGCCACCGCATAGCGGCCCAAATGGGAGTTGACGATGATGGGTTGCGGGTCGGTGTCGCTGATGACTCCTATCCCCTGATTGCCCGTAAACTTGGCCAGTTCGTCTTCAAACTTGGAGCGGAAGTAGTTGCGCTCCAGACTGTGGATGCTTCGACTGAATCCCTGCTGCTTGTCGAATGTGACCAACCCGGCACGCTTCGTGCCCAAATGAGAATTGTAGTCGGTGCCATAGAACAGGTCGTCGACACAGCTCTTCACCGAAATGGTTCCGAAAAAACCTCCCATAAATCTTTAATTTAAGTTTCGCACGCTCAACTTTAGGAGTTAAAGGGAGTCAAAGGGAGTTAGCACTCGCTTCGCTCGTTAGGAGTTAAGACAACAGCTTTAATGCTTGAGTCCCTTGGAGAATAGGAGGAGAGAGCTATCGTCTTAACTCCCTTTTTTTCGCTATCGCCCAAGGAACTTCTCCTTAACTCCTTTAACTCCTGCTGAACTTGCAAAAGTTCAGTCTTTAATATGCGTGTGTATGTAATTTCCCGCTGCCTGTGGCACGGTGTGTGGGGGTGATATCGTAAGACGAGGCAAAAGTACAAAAAAAATTGCTGAACGATTGCAAAACTTGAGCAAAATTAGTTAAATCGCAACCCAAGGTCACATTTGTGCCCCTCCGTCTTGAACAAAAGTTCTACCTTTGCCGCCACAAACAAACACATCATCAATAGAGAAAAGAAAAGTATATGGCACACGGACACGACGTACTCCACATGATGGAGGGCAACTGTTATCCCACCAAGGAAAGCCTCGTAAAGGCTATCATCGAGAAGTTTGGCGCCGACGAGCGTTTCCACACCTGCTCTGTCGAGAGCATGACGGCTGCAGAACTGGTCGACTTTCTCGAAGAGCGGGGCAAATTTATGCCCGCCGGCACGGAGAGTTTCACGGTGGATGCAACGAAAATCTGCAACCACTAAGGGGAGTTGCCGAACTTAACGGAACCGGAGGCACCCCGCTTCCGACTCCCGACAACAGCTCCGACTTCTCTAATTTTTCACCTTATCATATAGAAAGGAACATCATGATCAAGATTTATGGCATGAAAACCTGCCCCGACTGCATGGCAGTGGAGGAGCAGGTGAAAGGCGACAGTCGCTATCAGGTGATAGACATCGGCGAACATGTACGCCATCTCAAGGCTTTTTTGCAGCTGCGCGACAACAGTCCGGCCTTCGCGGAAGCCAAGCGGATGGGCTATGCAGGCATCCCGTGCTTCGTGCTGGAAGACGGCACCGTCACCCTCAACCCCGAGGAGGCCGGCATCCGTCCCGCCGCCACGGATGCCCCCTCATGCCGGCTCGACGGCTCGGGCTGCTAAGTGCAAGGCTCTTGCAAGGGCTTCCGGAGGCACAATGCCGGGCCACACAAACGCGAAGAGGCAGGAATTGACGGTTTCAATTCCTGCCTCTTTGTGTCCATACGGTTCATGCCGGCGGCGAAAGTCACTTCCGGGCACAGTCTCCGTAGCCGTTGCAATCGGCATCAGGCTTGCCCTCGGCGTCGCAGCCGCTGCGATGGGTCTTGCGCAACTCGCGGAACTTGGCAAACTGTTCGGCGGTGAGAATCTTCTCCAGTTCGCCGTCATACTCCTTGTATTTGGCGCGACGCTTCCCCATGTCCCTCTTCATCCCGTCGTTCCGGTCGGGGCATTTGCCATTCTGCATCGTGGCCCCGGTCATGCCGTCGGGCTGCGGTTTACAGTCAGATTTGGCATCGCAATGACGGCGGGGTTTCATCGGACCGGCTGTGATGAGCTTCTCGTATTTCTTGTTGAGCTTGGCCAACTTCTTGGCCTGCACGTTGTCAAGCCCCAAATGCTCCACCATGCGCGAAGTCATCATCTCGGCCGTGGGGGCATGTCTTTCTCCTCTTCTATCATTCTGCTTGCAGCAACCGGGCTGCGCCATAGCCACCGACAGCGTCATGGCAGCTATGAGAGTCATAAAAATCTTCTTCATTGTCTTGTTGTTTTTTGTTTAAATAATTATCCTGTCGGGACACATCCCCAACATCGGGGACCCCGTTGCTTTATTGGATAGACAAAAGGACAAATGGTTTAAAGCGCAAAGCGTTAAAAAATCTCAACACACTACGCCCGGCAGACCGGCTCCCCCACTCCGGCTCCCTACTCCACGAGCAGCGGAAGCAATTCGGAGATATGCTGTAAGGTGACAAGTCGGCGATGCGAAAACTCGTCGATCACCTCATGCTGCCACGTGACACGGAACGGCACATGTACTCCCCAACCACCGATGCGCAACACGGGGTCGATGTCCGACTTGAGCGAATTGCCCACCATGAGCAGGTTTTCGGGCTCCACCTGCATTTTGTCGCAGAGCCCGCAGAAAGTCTCGGGAGTCTTGTCGGAGACAATGGTCACGTCGTCGAAGAAGTCGCTGAGCCCCGAGCGATACAGTTTGTTCTCCTGGTCGAGCAGTTCGCCTTTGGTAAACACACTGAGGCGATAGTTGCCCGAAGAGCGCAACCTGTCCAGCACCTGCTTCACACCGTGCAGAGGCGTGGCGTCGAGATGGAGCAACTGCTTGCCCAGCGCCACCACTTGGGCTATCTCGCGAGCCCTCACCTGTCCGCCGCTCACGTTGACGGCATTCTCTACGAGCGAGATGGTGAACGCCTTGGAACCGTAGCCCAACAGCTTCATGTTCTGCCCCTCGGTGGCAAAGAGCCCCCGGCTCACGGTCTCGGCATCGGCGTAGGAGGAGAGCAGGCGGCAGTATTCGCGCTCCACGCGGTCGAAGTGGGACTGGCAGTCCCACAGGGTGTCGTCGGCATCGAAGGCCACGACGGATATGTCTTTTATCTTATTCATTTCCAACGGGTTCAGTTTATCGGTTATACATTCTGTTATGTGAATAGTCGTCGGGAAACAATGCATCGAGCAGCAGGTTTATCAGGCCCTCGCCGTCGCGCGTGGTGAAGCGGAAGGGGAAGGCTATCTTCAAACCTATGGAGAGGGCATGGCGATGGAGTGTGCCGTGGTCGTGGCTGACGGGGCCGTTGCCCGAGAGGGCGCGGGAGCGGATGTCTACGTGCGACCCTACAGCGAGCCGGTAGCTGTATTGCATTTGCAGATAGATGGACGAGAACATACGGATGTCTGCCCCCACCACGGAGGCCGCCCCGAAGCGTGGTAGGCGCACCCTCGCCTCGCGCCGATAAGAGGGGCGGACGGCAGAGGAGGAATAGCTTTCCATGCTCTGATTGTCATTCACCGCCCCGATGTTGACCAGCAGGTCGGCTCCGGTGTATGGCTGCACCACCCAGTGGCGTGGCAACGGATAATAGCGGCCACCGAGACTCAGACTTTTCATCGTGGAGCTGATGTCTTGGTTCACGAAGTTCAGTTCCTCGTGTTCATATCCTGCTTTCAGCGAAAAGGGCGCGTAGGGCAGGAAATATTCCACATGCACACCCGACGCAAAGCCCTCGCGCACAGACGGGAGCGTGCTTCCAAAAACCTGTCCGTCGGTCTTCATGTGCATGGGGCCTGCCGTACCAATGAAGCCGTCAACAGCCCATCGGCGCGTATCTTCATCGCCGGTTTGCGCCGAAACGGCGACCGGCACGAGGAGTGGCAAAAGAAGCAAAAAGACTCTTTTCATCATCTGGTCATACGTGTTGGAGACGGAGAAAGGGAGTGCCGGGGAGCAACGCCCGCCACACGATCACCCTCTCCACGCGTAGGGGCAGTGCTTTATGCCTGCCCGCACGATTTGAAAAATCGTATGTCGTCGGACGATTGCCATGCGCTTGGGATGGATACGTTTCTGCGAAACGTGCGGGCAGGCATAAAGCGCTGCCCCTACACGCTGGAGGGTACTCCCTCTCCGGAACTCTTTATCGGGTGCAAATTTAGCAAAAATCTGCCAATATCAGAGCTTTAACGGCTAATATTCAATAAGAGACCCCCCATTCCCCTAAAGGGGGGCATCCTTCCTGCGAACAAGTGGATGGCAAAGCCCCCCTTTAGGGGGATGGGGGGTCTTCTCGGGGGCCTGTTGGTGGATTGGAAACTAAAAAAAGGGGAGCGCGTGTACACTCCCCTTGCTACTGCAAAGATACGGCAAAAAAGCCGTCTATGCAAATCGGTTGCGAAAAATGCGGACGATTATCCGAAGTTGTCGAACATGATGGACGACGGATCCACGCCGATGCTGTCGAGCATACGCTGGACGGCCTGCGACATGGGGCCGGGGCCGCACATGTAGTATTCGATGTCTTCCGGGGCCTCGTGGTCTTTGAGATAGGTCTCATACATCACCTGATGCACGAAGCCTGCAGTGTAGGGCACACCGGCTTCATCGGCTGCGGGGTCGGGACGGTCGAGTGCCAAATGGAAATGGAAATTGGGATATTCCTTCTCCAGCTCGTAGAAATCATCGAGGAAGAAAGCCTCACTCAGACTGCGGGCACCGTAGAAATAGTGCATCTCACGGTCGCGGCAGTGGAGCGTCTTGGTCATGTACATGATCTGCGCACGCAGGGGGGCCATACCGGCACCGCCGCCCACCCATATCATCTCGCGCTTGGAGTTGATGATGGGGTGGAAATCGCCGTAGGGGCCGCTCATGGTCACCTTGTCGCCCGGTTTGAGCGAGAAGATGTAGGAAGAGGCGATGCCCGTGGGCACATCCTGAAAGCCCACCTGCGGACGGGGCTTGAAGGGCGTGGTGGCTATGCGCACGGTGAGCATGATGATGTCGCCCTCGTCGGGATAGTTGGCCATGGAATAGGCCCGCACGGTGGGCTCGGGATTGTGGGCCTTGAGCGAGAGAATGTTGAACTTCTCCCACACGGGCAGATACTCGCTGCCGATGTCGGCTTTGTCGAAGTCGCGGTCGTAGTCGATGGTGTCGTAGGCCGGAATCTTGATTTGTGCATAGGAGCCGGGCATGAAGTCCATGTGCTCGCCCGGAGGCAGAGCCACCTTGAACTCCTTGATGAAAGAACTCACGTTCTTGTTGGAAATGACGGTACACTCCCACTCCTTCACGCCGAGCACGCTCTCGGGAATCTTGATTTTGAGGTCGCCCTTCACCTTGCACTGGCAGCCGAGCCGCCAGTGGTTTTTGATCTCCTTGCGGGTGAAATGGGGCCGCTCGGGGTCGAGTATCTCGCCGCCGCCCTCCATCACCTGCACGCGACACTGTCCGCAGCTCGACTTGCCGCCGCAGGCAGAGGGCAGAAAGATGCCCTGTTCGTTGAGCGTGGCCATGAGACTGGAGCCCTGGGCCACGGAGAGCACCTTGTCGCCGTTGATTTCGATATTCACGTTGCCGCTCGGACTGAGATATTTCTTGGCCACAAGCAGGACAATCACCAAGAGGAGTATCGTGACGAGAAACACTCCGATGGTAGCTGATATAAATTCCATCATAATAGAAAATCCTCCCTCTTTAAATTTTAAGACCGCTGAAACAGAGCATGGCCATCGCCATGAGCCCTACCGTGATGAACGTGATGCCCAGTCCCTGAAGGGGCTTTGGCACATCGCAATACTGCATGCGCTCGCGTATGGCCCCCATGGAGACGATGGCGAGTGTCCAGCCCAGACCGGAGCCCACGGCATAGACGATGCTGTCCCACACGCTGGTGATGGCCTGCGAGTTGGAGGGGTCGAGCAGGATGCGCTGCTGCATGAAGAGCGAAGCACCCATGATGGCACAGTTGACAGCGATGAGCGGCAGGAAGATGCCGAGTGCCGCATAGAGCGATGGCGAGTATTTCTCGACCACCATCTCCACCAACTGCACGATGCCGGCAATGACGGCGATGAAGAGGATGAAGCTCAGATAGCTCAGGTCGACACCCTCCAGCAGACAGTCGGGGCCGAGCACGCGGGTCTGCAACAGATAGTCCACGGGCACGGTGACGAGCAGCACGAAGGTCACGGCGATGCCCAGACCCAGGGAGGTCTTCACGTTCTTCGACACGGCAAGGAACGAGCACATGCCGAGGAAGAAGGCGAAAATCATGTTGTCGACGAAAATCGAACGGAAGAATAAACTTATTGCGTGTTCCATATCTTATTTCTCCTTATAAAAATAGGCGCGATGCACCCAGATGACACACCCCAAGAGGATGAGTGCCATGGCGGGCATGGTCATCATGCCGTTGTTCATGTAGCCGGCGGCATAGAGGGCCTGCGGCACCACTCTGAACCCCAGAAGCGAACCGTTGCCGAGGAGTTCGCGCACGAAGCCCACCACCACGAGTATCATGGCATAGCCGAGACCGTTGCCGATGCCGTCGAGAAACGAGGGCCAGGGCTTGTTGGTCATGGCGAAGGCTTCGAGCCGGCCCATGAGGATGCAGTTGGTGATGATGAGACCCACATAGACCGAGAGCTGCACGCTCACGTCGTAGGCCACCGCCTTGAGCACCTGGCTCACGATGGTCACCAGCGCGGCCACGACCACCAGCTGCACGATGATGCGTATGCGGTTGGGGATGGTGTTGCGGATGAGGGAAATGATCACGTTGGAGAAAGCCGTGATGACGGTCACGGCCAGCCCCATGACAATGGCCGGCTTCAACTGCGAAGTGACGGCCAGGGCCGAGCAAATGCCCAACACCTGCACCATGATGGGGTTGTCAAGGTTGAGCGGGTTGCAGAAGACCTCTTTATTCTGTTTTGAAAATAGACTCATAATGCTGTTTCTGTTTCGGTTGTCATTTCTTTTCGAGGAACGGCCTGTACTTCTCGATGCCTTCACGCAGCATGTCGCTCACGCCGTTGGAGGTGAGCGTGGCGCCGGTCACGGCATCCACCTGCGTGTCGGGGTCGTCCACTTTCTTCTTCACTGCGAGAGCCACATCGGCCGAGCCCTTCTTGAAGAGGTGCTTGCCGCGGAACTTCTCCTGCCAAGCGCGGTTGTCCTTGATTTCGGCCCCGAGGCCGGCCGTCTCGCTCTCGTGGTTGAAGTAGGCCCCGTAGACGGTCTGCCGGTCGTCGTTGACGGCTATGAAGCCACTGATGCCGCCCCACAGGCCCATGCCCTTGAGGGGAATCACGTACTTGGGTTTGCCGTCCACCTCACACACGTAGAGCGTGTTGCCGTCTACCTGCTCCTCGCGCTTCACCACCTCGCTGTAGGTGCGTTCGGCCTGTGCATTGTCAAGGTCGCGCAGGTTGAGCGAATAGAGTATCTGCTTTTTCAGGTCGAGAGCCACGTTGGCATCCTGCATGGGCTTCAAAGCCTGATACACGAAAGCCAGCAAGAAGGCCACGACTATCACCATCACCGAAGAATAAATCAGCGTGTAGGTGTTTGAATTTGTTTTCATCGCCATGTCGTTTTGTCTTTTGTCATTCATTGGTTATCACTTGTCCAGCGCTTCACGCGGCGGCTGACATTTCTGTCGACGACGCAATAGTCGATGAGCGGGGCAAACATGTTGCCGAAGAAGATGGCGAGCATCATGCCCTCGGGGTAGCCGGGATTCATCACGCGCACGATGATGGCCATCGCGCCGATGAAGAGGCCGTAGATGTATTTGCCGGTCTCGGTGCGCGCGGAGGTCACGGGGTCGGTGGCCATGAACACGGCGCCGAAGCTGAAACCGCCGAGCACGATGTGCTCATACCAGCGGATGGGGGTCATGCCCAAGGCTTGGAACACGAGTGCCATCAAGATGCCGCCGGCAAACACGCTGCCCATCGTCTTCCAAGAGGCGATGCCTGTCCAAAGGAGGATGGCCGCGCCCATGGCAATGGCGATGACGGAGGTTTCGCCGATGGAACCGGGGATGAATCCGAATATCATGTCGGAGAGGCTGGCCGTGGGGGCTATGCCCTGTCCGATGAGTCCGAGGGGTGTGGCAGCGGTGGTGCCGTCGGGCAGTGTGTTGCCGAGGCCGAAGATGGCGTTCTGAGCCACCCACACGGTGTCGCCCGTCATCCGGGACGAGTAGGAGAAGAAAAGGAACATGCGCGCGCCTACGGCCACATTGAAGATGTTCATGCCCGTGCCGCCGAATATCTCCTTGCAGAAGATCACGGCAAAGGCGCAGGCCAGGGAGAGCATCCACAGCGGAGTGGTCACGGGCACGATGAGCGGAATGATGATGCCGCTCACGAGGTAGCCCTCCTGTATCTCCTCGTGCTTCCATTGCGCCCAGGCAAACTCGATGCCCAGCCCCACGATGTAGCTCACGAGAATCTTGGGTAGCACGGCCAGAAAGCCGAAGGCAAACAGCTGGAACCACGAGGCTCCGGCCAGTGTGCCGGCGGCGAGATAGTTTTGATAGCCCACATTGTACATGCCAAACAGCATGGCCGGCATCAGGGCGATGACCACCATGCTCATGATGCGCTTCGAGTCGATGGCGTCGTGGATGTGGACACCGCTCTTCGACGTGTCGTTAGGCACGTAGAGAAACGACTCAAAACCATCGAACACGCTCTCAAGGGCGTGCAGCTTGCCCCCCTCGCGGAAGTTGGGCCTTATCTTGTCAAGATAGTTTCTTATACTCATTTTGATTGGTTTATCTTTTATTCGTGAAGCAGAACTTTAAGCATTCTCCTTGCGCAGGATGTCGAGGCCCTCGCGCACGATTTTCTGCAATTCGAGCTTGGAACTGTCGACAAACTCGGCCAGCGCAAAGTCTTCGGGACTCACCTCATAAATGCCCAACTGCTCCTGCTTGTCGATGTCGCCGGAGATGATGGCCTTGATGAGATACTCGCCGTAGATGTCCATAGGCAGCACCTTGTCGTATTCGCCGCTCATGATGAGGTGGCGCTCGCCGCCTTTGAGACGCGCGTCAAGGTCGTACTCCCTCTTGCCCAAGAGCCACGAGAAGTAGCTGCGGGAAGTGGAGAACTGCCCGGTGCGAGGCATGATCCAGCCCAGCAACTCGTCGGCGTGGTCGCCTTCGGGCAGAGCGGTCACCTCTGATGTGTGCGCCCCCAGATAGTCGGCGAGCGTGGCGCGGCGGCCCGTGAGCGGATTGCCGTTGATGACGCGTGTGTCCCCGGCAGTGTCAACCCGGCCGTCGAGCAGGGTCTTGAGGGGTGTGCCCACAAGGGCTTCCACATATCCCGTAACGGTCATGCGGCTGCCGGCGAGTGCCACCGTGCGGCGCAAATCCACCTTGCCTGTGAGCATCAGCCTGCCGAAGAATATCACGGCCGTGGGGTCTACCGTCCACACCACTTCGCCCTTGTTCACCGGCGAGAGGTGATTCACCTGCACGCCCACGTTGCCTGCTGGGCACGGGCCGTCAAACACGTTGACTTCCACGTCGCGGGCCTGCACGAGTGCCCCGGCCGTCTGGTGAGCACCAATGCCGAGATAGGTCTTGGCCACCCTGCCGAGTGCGGTGAGTCCGGCCTGAAAAGCGTCTTCATTGCCTTCAAGTTCCACTTCAAAGTCACCGGCCAGCGGCATGTCCCGCAGGGCGGAAACGAAAATTGCCTTAGGCGTCGTATCCGGTGTGGTGGATACCGCATAAGGCAACTGGTTGATATAACCAAAAAGACCCGCGTCGAGCAGAGCTTTTCTCACCTCCTCGCCACTGAGCGCACTTGCATCCCTGCGCCCGAAATCGACAGCCGACGGCTGCGCATCGGCTTTCACCTTCACGCAGAGCACCTTGCGACGCTCGCCACGCTCGATGGCCGTCACCGTGCCGCTGAGGGGCGAAGCAAACTTCACCTCGGGGCAGTTTTTGTTGACAAACAGGGCTTCGCCTGCCTTGACATGGTCGCCTTCGCGCACCACCACTTTCGGAACGACACCCACGAAGTCGTCGGGGATCAATGCGATCTCCTCAACAGCCTTCAATGGCAATTTGTCCGAAGCGGCCTTCCCCTTGAGGTTGATGTCCAAGCCCTTTCGCAACTTAATTACATTTGCCATAACTACATTCAATATGTTTAAGGTTTATACTTTCTCTGAATAGTTCCAAACCGCTGATCTAAAAACGATGCAAATATAGTGAAAAAATGTGTGGTGGGAAAGATTTTAGCCCTTTTTGTTGGACGGTCTGACAAAAATACCGTATTTTTGCAGTAAAATTCACGGAATATTCGCATCTGAAAAAACTTAAACATATCACCAACGGGGTCATCTGGACATTGGCAAGTGTCTATCTGGCCGTTATCCTGCTTTTGCAAATACCCACGGTGCAGGCCTTTCTCGGTGCCCGCGTTGCCTCGGCCATCGGCCAAAAACTGGGCACGACGGTCACCGTGGGGCGCGTCGATCTGGGGTTTCTCAACCGTGTCATCATCGACAAGGTGATGATACTCGACCGGCAACGAGACACGATGCTCGTGGCTTCGAGACTCTCGGCCAAAATCGAACTGGCTGCACTGGGCAAGGGGCGCATTGCCATCTCGTCGGCGCAGATATTCGGACTCGACGCCCGACTCAACCGGGCGAATGCCGAGGCGGAGCCCAACTACCAGTTTGTGCTCGACTCGCTGGCCTCGAAAGACACCACGGCACACACGCCCCTCGACCTGCGCATCAACTCGCTTGTGGTGAGGCGCGGCGCCATCCGCTACGACCGGCGCGACGCACCCTTCACACCGGGCACATTCAATGCCGACCATCTGGCCCTGACCAACCTGAGCGGCCATTTCATGCTCAACCAGCTCACCGACACGGCCATCTCGGCCAACGTGAAGATGCTGGCTTTCAGAGACCGGTCGGGATTCACTCTGAAAGACCTCCACTTCAAGTTTGAGGCCGACAGGCGACAGGCTTCGCTGAAAGACTTTGTGCTCGAACTGCCCCACACGCGGCTCGTCTTGGGGCCGGTCACCGCCACCTACAGCTACAAGGACGGGCGCATGGAGATGCCCACGTTGCAGTTTGAGGGCAGCATCGCCCCTTCCACCGTCACGCCGGGCGACCTGCGGAGCTTTCTGCCGCCCCTCGGCAAGTGGCAGACGGCTATCCGACTGAAGGCCGGTTTCAGCGGGACGAGCACGAGCATCCGCATCAAGGGACTGGGCATCGATGCGGCCGACGGCAGCGTGAGACTCTCGGCCGACGGCACCGTGGACGGTTGGAACTACCGCCCACGGTGGTTTGCGGCCGTCAGAGACCTGCGCATGAGTGCCGAGGGCATCCGCTTCATCGTGGAAAATCTGGGGGGGCGGCTCGACATTCCGCAGGAGGTGAGGCGCATGGGCAGTATCGCCTTTGTGGGAGAAGTGGGCGGCTACGGAAGCAACTTCGCCGCCAAAGGCATCATGCACACGGAGGCCGGCAATGCCAACATCGCACTCGGAAAAAGCGGACGTCAGTTTTCCGGGCGCATAGAGACCGCGGGGCTCAATCTACGGCGGCTGCTCGACGATCCGCGCTTGGGCACGCTCGCCACACGTATCAACATCGACGGCACACTGAGGGGGCACGGAATGCCCGATCTGCTGCTTCAAGGAGTGGTGTCGAAACTGGACTATAACACCTACACTTACAGCAACATACACATCGACGGAACCTACCGTAAAGGCACGTTCAACGGCACGCTGGGTGTGGAAGACCCCAATGTGACCCTCCAACTGAAAGGCAACTTCAATCTGTCCCGGCAGGAAACTCATGCCAATCTGACACTAGAGGTGGAACGCTTCAATCCCTCGGCACTCAACATCAGCCACGCTTACCCCGGCACCGATTTCAGTTTCAACCTCACAGCCGACTTCACGGGCCGCACGTTGGCCGAGCTCGACGGTTCGGTGAGACTGAACGACTTTGCCATGAAGTCGGCAAAGGACGAATACACCATTGACCACTTCCTCCTCGAAGCACGGCGCAACGGCACGCAACGGGTGATCTCGCTCGACAGCGACTTCGCCCAAGTGAGGCTGGAGGGCCGCTACGACTACAAAACGCTGGCCAAGAGTTTCATCAACATGGTGGGCGACAAGCTCCCCACCCTGCCCGGTCTGCCGCCGCGCACCGGCAGCCGGCACAACGACTTCAGCATCGATGCCACCATCACCCGCAGCGACTGGCTGCAACACTTCTTCCACCTCCCGCTCACACTGACAATCCCGGCACGCATCAGCGGTACCATGAGCGACCACAACCGTGCGCTCGACATGCAGATGAGCCTGCCCGCCTTTGCCTACGACGGCACAGACTATCGCAACGGCAGCATCGTCATCGACACGCC
Source organism: Segatella buccae ATCC 33574 (assembly GCF_000184945.1). GTDB lineage: Bacteria > Bacteroidota > Bacteroidia > Bacteroidales > Bacteroidaceae > Prevotella > Prevotella buccae. The sequence continues at coordinate 3,076,085 of NZ_GL586311.1, read as the reverse complement.
GGGCGACACGCTGAAAGCCGACATCAGTGTAGACAGGGTGGACAATGCCACCCACCGGTCGCACTTGAAGGTGAGTGCGGCGGCAGCCGACAACAAGTTGGCCACGCTGATCACCTACCGCAACCGCAGCGGCAAACTCGACATGCACGGCAGTCTCAATGCCGAGACCACCTTTTTCAAATACACCAACGGTGTGGCGGCAGCCCATGCGCGCATCATGCCGAGCGACATCGTGGTGGGCGACTCGGTGTGGAAGGTGCAGCCGAGCGACATCGTGTACAGCAAAAACCATCTCACGATAGATCATTTCGCCCTCGTGCATAACGACCAGCATGTCATCGTGTCGGGACTGGCAACCAACCGGGGCGAAGACTCGCTGCTGGTGGACTTGCGGGATGTGGACGTAAACTATATACTCAACCTCGTCAATTTCCACTCTGTGGAGTTTGCCGGACGGGCATCGGGCCGCGCCTGCATCTCGTCGGCCTTCAACAGTCCGTCGGCCTACGCCAATCTGACGGTGAACCGCTTCCGCTTTGAGGGCGGCCGGATGGGCACGCTCTCGGCCCATGTGGATTATAATAAGGTGGAAGGCCGGATAGACATCGATGCCACTGCCGACGACGGGCCCGGGGCGAAGACCCTCATCAGGGGCTACGTGTCGCCCAAGCACGACAACATCGACCTGGGTATTGAGGCACAGGGCACACGACTGGAGTTTCTGGAGAGTTTCTGTGGCAGCTTCATGAGCAATGTCGATGCCCGCGCCCACGGCAAAGTGACTGTCGCCGGACCGCTGAGCAGCATCAATCTCACGGGCGACCTGAAGGCATCGGGCAGCCTGCATGTCAAGCCCACCAACACCGACTACACGTTCAAGGATATCACCATACACGCCGTGCCCAACGAAATCTACCTCGTGAAAGACAGCGTGAGAGACCGCAACGGGCATCTCGGAATCGTCGACGGAGCCATCCACCACAAGCATCTCACGCAACTCAGCTACGACATTGACATCAAGGCACACAATCTGCTGGCCTTCGACACCCACGAGTTTGGCGGCAACACCTTCTATGCCACCGTCTACGCCACGGGCTCCTGCGGCATACACGGCAAGAGTGGCGAGACAGTCTTCGACATCGACGCACGGCCGGAGAAAGGTTCCGTGTTCGTCTACAACGCCGCCAGCCCCGATGCCATCGGCTCGGGAGACTTCATCCATTGGCACGATGCCACCCCGCACGACACCCTCCCCACCTTGCTCCGAGCTTGTATACGGCCCGACGACGGGCCCGCTCCCCGTCTGCCGGAGGACGGAGAGGAGGAGAACGCGCCCGACATCCCGTCGGACATGCGCATCAACTTCGTCATCAACTGCAACCAAAACCTGACGCTCAAACTGATGATGGACAACCAGACGGGCGACTACATCGCCCTCAACGGCGACGGGGTGCTGCGGGCCAACTACTTCAACAAGGGGGCGTTCGACATGTTCGGCACCTACGTGGTGGATCACGGTATCTACAAACTCACCATCCAAAACATCATCAAGAAAGACTTTATCTTCAACCAAGGGGGCACCATCACCTTCGGCGGCGATGCCTACAATGCCAACCTCAACCTCGCGGCCCAATATGTGGTGAACGGCGTGAGCCTCTCCGATCTCAACATAGGGCGCAGGTTCTCAAGCAACAACATCCGTGTGAATTGCCTGATGAACATCACCGGCACCCCCAAGGCCCCGAAGATAGACTTTGCCCTCGACCTGCCCACAGTGAACAGCGACGCCAAACAGATGGTGTACAGTCTCATCAACAGCGAGGAGGAAATGAACCAGCAGGTGCTCTATCTGCTGGCCGTGGGCCGATTCTACTCGCAAGGCAACAACAACGCACCGGCCGAGCAGGAAGCAGTGCAGCAGAGCCAGACCTCGCTGGCCATGCAAAGCCTGCTGAGCGGCACCATCTCGCAGCAGCTCAACAATGTGCTGTCGACCGTGGTCAACAACACCAACTGGAATTTCGGAGCCAACATCTCCACCGGTGACGAGGGATGGAACAACGCCGAGTATGAGGGCATACTCAACGGGCGGCTGCTCAACAACCGGCTGCTCATCAACGGACAGTTCGGCTACCGCGACAATGCCAACGCCACCACCTCGTTTATCGGCGACTTCGACATCAGATACCTGCTCTTCCCCAACGGCAATCTGGCCGTGAGAGTCTACAACCAGACCAACGACCGCTACTTCACCCGCAACAGCCTCAACACGCAGGGGCTGGGATTCATCATCAAGAAAGACTTCAGCGGAATAAAGGATTTATTCGGTTTTCATTCAAAAAAGAAACTAAAAACGGTAAAAGAAGAGAAAAAAGCGACGGACAAGCCTTAAAATGCACCGTCATTGAAACTTTTTACCTACCTTTGTAGAAGATTTGCGGCGTTCGGCAATCAGAGGGCAAACATTCATTGCGCTCACCGATGGAATCTTTGTAGAAGATTTGCCGACACCCCATAGCAACCCGACTATGAACAAATGGAAAACGACCATAGCCCTACTGGCACTGCTCGGTCTGTGCGGATGCAATCCCAAAACGGATGGCAGATTTGATGTCTTTTTCTCTCCCTCGGGTAAAAAACTCACCGTGATACCCATCAAGCACGCCAGTCTGCAACTCAATTTCGACGGCGTGGAATTTGAAATCGACCCCGTTTGCAGCCACGTGGAACCCATCGTGGAATACATCGACAAGCCCAAGGCCGACTTCATCCTGATTACCCATGCCCACAACGACCACTTCGATCCCTACGCCATCCACGTGTTGCTCGACCCGAAGAAGACCAACATCATCTGCGACTCCGTGAGCAATCACCTGCTCCACGGCAAGGGCATCGTGCTCCGCAACGGACAGCGGGCCGACCTCGGGCGGGGAATGAGCGTCACGGCCATACCGGCCTACAACACCGACAAGAAGCTGGCCAAGATTCACCCCAAAGGGCGCGACAACGGCTATCTGCTCGACCTCGACGGACTGCGCATCTACATAGCCGGAGACACGGAGCTTACGCCCGAAATGAGACATCTGGGCAAGGTTGACATCGCCTTCCTGCCCTGCAACCGCCCCTACACCATGACCCTCGCGCAACTGCGCAAGGCGGCTGAGGTCATACGCCCCAAAGTGCTCTACCCCTACAACTTCAACCGCACCCGACCGGAAGACATCGCCCGCACACTGGCTCACTTGCCGGGCACGGAGGTGAGGATGAAAGACATGCGATAGCCTGTCGGCGGCCCGGGGCACACCCATCAAGACAAACCACTAAACCATCACACCACAATGACCAAGAAACCAAGCAAAGTGCTCGTACTCGGATCGGGCGCATTGAAAATCGGACAGGCCGGCGAATTCGACTATTCGGGTTCGCAGGCGTTGAAAGCACTCAGGGAAGAGGGCATCCACTCGGTGCTCGTCAATCCCAACATCGCCACCATCCAGACCTCTGAAGGCATCGCCGACAAGGTGTACTTCCAACCCGTCACCACCTACTTCGTGACCGAAATCATCAAGAAAGAACGCCCCGACGGCATCTTGCTGGCTTTCGGCGGACAAACGGCCCTCAACTGCGGCACCGAACTCTATCGTAGCGGCGTGCTCGGGGAGTATGGCGTGGAGGTGCTCGGCACGAGCGTGGAAGCCATTATGGACACCGAAGACCGCGACCTCTTTGTCAAGAAGCTCGACGAGATAGACCTGCTCACGCCCCGCAGCCGTGCCGTGGAGAACATGGCCGATGCCCTGCAGGCTGCCCGTGAGCTCTCGTTCCCCGTGATGATACGTTCGGCCTACGCCCTCGGCGGACTGGGTTCGGGCATCTGTCCCGACGAGCAAACGTTCCGCGAAGTGGCCGAGTCGGCCTTCACCTTTGCCCCGCAAATACTGGTCGAGGAGTCGCTCAAGGGCTGGAAGGAGATAGAGTTTGAGGTGATACGCGACGCCAACGACCATTGCTTCACCGTGGCCTCGATGGAAAACTTCGACCCGCTGGGCATCCACACGGGCGAATCGATCGTCGTGGCCCCCACCTGTTCGCTTGCCGAGGAGCAGGTGAAGATGCTACAAGACATCTCCGTGCGCTGCGTGCGCCATCTGGGCATCGTGGGCGAGTGCAACATCCAGTTTGCCTTCAACGCCGAAACCAACGACTACCGCATCATCGAGGTCAACGCGCGCCTCTCCCGTTCGTCGGCCTTGGCTTCCAAGGCCACAGGCTATCCGCTCGCCTTCGTGGCCGCCAAGATAGCACTGGGCTACACGCTCGACCAAATAGGCGAAATGGGAACGCCCCACTCGGCCTACACGGCTCCGCAGCTCGACTACATGATATGCAAGATTCCGCGCTGGGACCTCACCAAGTTTGCCGGCGTGAGCCGCCTCATCGGGTCGTCGATGAAGTCGGTGGGCGAGATCATGTCCATCGGCCGATCCTTCGAGGAGATGATACAGAAAGGCCTGCGCATGATAGGCCAGGGCATGCACGGCTTCGTGGGCAACAACCACGTACACTTCGACAACCTCGACGAGGAGCTCTCCCACCCCACCGACCTGCGCATCTTTGCCATCGCCGAAGCCATGGAGCGGGGCTACACCATCGGGCGCATCGAGGAACTCACCAAGATAGACAAGTGGTTTCTCGAACGGCTGCGCCACATCGTCGACCTCAAGCACCGGCTCGAAGCCTGCCACGGGCTCGACGACATCACGCCCGACTTCATGCGCGAGGTGAAGGCCGCGGGCTTCTCCGACTTCCAGATAGCCCGCTTCGTGCTCAAGGGCGAGACCAACATGGAGCAGGCGGGCCTGAAGGTGCGCGCCCGGCGCAAGCGGATGGACATCGTGCCGGCCATCAAGCGCATAGAGACCGTGGGCGGCGAGCATCCCGAACTCACCAACTATCTCTATGCCACCTACCATGCCGAGGGCTACGACGTGCCCTACCGCCACAACGAGAAGTCGGTGGTGGTGCTCGGTTCGGGAGCCTACCGCATCGGCTCGTCGGTGGAGTTTGACTGGTGTTCGGTCAACGCCATCACCACGGCACGCAGTCTGGGCTACAAGTCCATCATGATCAACTACAACCCCGAGACCGTCTCCACCGACTATGACGTGTGCGACCGCCTCTATTTCGACGAACTCACCGAGGAGCGCGTGCTCGACATCATCGACCTCGAACAGCCCAAGGGCGTCATCGTGAGCGTGGGCGGACAGATACCCAACAACCTCGCCATGAAGCTCTACAGGCAGGATGTGCCCATCCTCGGCACGTCGCCCGTCAACATCGACCGTGCCGAAAACCGCGACAAGTTCTCGGCCATGCTCGACAAACTGGGCATCGACCAGCCGGCCTGGCGCGCCCTCACCTCGTTCGACGACATCAAGAGCTTCGTCAGTCAGGTGGGCTTCCCCGTGCTCGTGCGCCCCTCCTACGTGCTCTCGGGTGCGGCCATGAACGTGTGCTACGACATGGACGAACTCAAGCGTTTCCTCCGCATGGCCACCGAGGTGTCGAAAGACTATCCCGTGGTGGTGAGCCAGTTCATGCAGGAGACCAAGGAGATAGAGTTCGATGCCGTGGCCGACAAGGGCGAGGTGGTGGAATATGCCATCTCCGAGCACATCGAATATGCCGGCGTACACTCGGGTGATGCCACGATATGCTTCCCCGCCCTGCACATCTACTACTCCACCATACGCCAAATCAAGAAAATCTCGCGGCAGATAGCCCGCGAACTCAACATCTCGGGACCGTTCAACATCCAGTATCTGGCCAAAGACCGCACGGTGAAGGTCATCGAGTGCAACCTGCGTGCCTCCCGTTCGTTCCCCTTCGTGTCGAAGATATTGAAGCGCAACTTCATCGAGACGGCCACGCGCGTCATGCTCGATGCACCCTACACCAAGCCCGACTCCTCCGAGTTCGACATCGACCGCATCGGCGTGAAGGCCAGCCAGTTCTCCTTCGCCCGCCTGCAAAATGCCGACCCCGTGCTGGGCGTGGACATGAGTTCCACGGGCGAGGTGGGCTGTCTGGGCGACGACTTCGACGAGGCGCTGCTCAACGCGCTCATCGCCACGGGCTACCGGTTGCCGGAGAAGAACATCCTCATCTCCAGCGGCGGTGTGAAGAGCAAAGTGGACATGCTCGACGCGGGCAAAATGCTGGTGGAAAACGGCTACAACATCTTTGCCACGGCAGGCACGGCACGCTTCTTCAACGACAACGGCGTGCGGGCCACGGCTGTGGCATGGCCCGACGAACCGGGTGAGAACAACGTGACCGACATGATAGCCCGGCACTGTTTCGACCTCATCGTCAACGTGCCCAAGAACCATACGAGCCGCGAACTCACCAACGGCTACAAGATTCGCCGCGACGCCATCAACCACAACATTCCGCTCATGACCAACACGCGCCTTGCCAAAGCCTTCATCGAGGCGTTCTGCACGCTTGGCCGACAGCCGCTCAAGGTGAAAAGTTGGCAGGAGTTCAACAGCTGATGCCCTGTGCCCGGAACCGCCTCCCGACGGTCTTCGCCATGCAGGAACAACGCTTCTCGGGGCAGTTCAAGCCCCACCACAGCATAAGCCTCCCGGACAGCCAACGCCTCCGGGAGGCTTTTTCGATAAAGGCAGGCTACCGAAAAGGGCAATTTGCCCAAAGACCGTAACAATTTTTCTACCCGTTTCAACAATGTTTCTCGTTTTTTATTTTTATCTTTGCATAAGATAGGCGGCACTCGGCAATCAGAGAACAAGTTCTCATTGCTCTCATTGGCACTATCTTTGCATAAGATAGGCGGCCCCACCCCACTCCCACGGCGGCCTACGAAAAACAAGACGAAAAAGAGTAAGGATATGGACAGCAACGAAAGAAATGCCCTGAACACCTATCTTGACGAGATAGGTCAGGAGTCGCCCCTCACACCGGAAAAGGAACAAGACCTCGCAGCCTGCATACAAGCCGGAGACCGAGGGGCATTGGAACAACTGACACGGGCCAATCTGAAGTTTGTCGTGGCAATGGCCCGGCGTTTCCGTGGCCGTGGACTGGCACAGAGCGACCTCATCTCGGAGGGCAACATCGGACTGATGGAAGCGGCCGGAAAGTTTGACGGTTCGCGTGGCAACCGTTTTGTGGCATACGCCGCCCCCTATGTGCGCAAGGCGATGGAACGGGCCGTGGAGCAGCAGGCAGGCCTCTACCGTGTGCCGCGTGACATCATGCGGCAGAAGTCGCGCCACGAAGTGCAGCCGGCATCGGTCGACGCACCGCTCTCGGAGGGCAACAAGTTTACCTTGCTCGACATCTTGGAAAACAAGGATGCCATACATCCTGACGACGACTACAACGTGCAGGCCATGATCGAGGCGTTGGAGTCGCTCGTGGCCACACTCGACGAGCGCGAACAGCGAGTGGTGCGCGGTTTCTACGGACTGGGCACGGGCCGCATCTCACTGGCCGAAATAGCCGAACAGATGGGCATCAAGCGCGAACGCGCCCGCCAGATTCGCGACCGGGCCTTACGCAAAATCGCCCGCTCCACCCAAAACCGGGCGTTGAAGATTTTTATCAGGAAGTGATCAGTAGCATCAAGCAGAGAGGGTGTCCATGCCCGTTGGGCCGCTGATGGCACACGGGTTATTATATGCACAGGGCATGTATTGAAACAACTTACATACAAGAAAAAGTTTGTAAAAAAGTTTAGGATTTATTTGGTGGTCTTGAAAAAACACCGTACCTTTGCAACCGCTTAACAACCAAGAGGCGCCCTTAGCTCAGCTGGTAGAGCAACTGACTCTTAATCAGTGGGTCTAGGGTTCGAGTCCCTAAGGGCGCACTTCTTGATGGCTCCTAAAGACCCGCAGCCGTGTTGTTATGACCTGCACCCTTAGCTCAGTTGGTAGAGCAACTGACTCTTAATCAGTGGGTCTAGGGTTCGAATCCCTAAGGGTGTACAAAGAGAATCTCATGCGAGATTCTCTTTTTTCGTTTAGAGACCCTCAAGAAGACCGAAGATCCTCCTTAGAGACCCACCCCGGCCCTCCCTGTAGGGAGGGAGGGAAGGACAAAGGCTGCTTGAAGAGGGAAGGATGTCCTCACGGTGACAGTCATTACATTTATGGCGAAAACATATTCTCACACGGTTGGAGAACATTCCCGACTCGATAGAGATATAAAGTAGGTATTGATGACGATACAAGCATATTCCGTCAAGCGCGACAAAAGAATCCGGAACCCTGATTTTCCTTGACAAAAAGCCTCTTCTAAAAACCGGCCAAATAGCACAGAATGGTGGGCGGAAAACGACTAAAAGGCATGGATGGGATAGAGAAAAGGCCGGATGACAAGGCGAAAGGGGCACAGTCAGACTGCCAAAGCGGCACGACGGCCGGCCAAAAAGGCCCGAACGGACTTCTCGTTCGGGCCTTTTCACATCCCTTTGGAGATGGTTTCACGTGTCAAGAAAAATCAAAAGACTGACAGTCAAAGGGTTACATGCCTCGTCAAAATCGGCGTATTTCCGGCCGGCGGGGTTTTAGTCGGGAATATCGCAAGCACGGAGCCGTTTTTCGCATAAATGGTTTTACAAAAGTGTGAGATGGTGTCTTTCTGATGCCATTGGGCAGATTCAGGCTTCTCCGCGCCCCACAGACAATCTCCGCCAACAGATTTCCCTTCATTCCTCCGCTCATTTTCCGTCGTCACTCCGTCGTCACTCACAGCAATTTCTTCAACTCCTCAATATCGGGAAGAGCATCCCGGAGTTTCTTGGGCATGTCCTTGGTAGTTCTGTATGTTGCCACGCCCATCGGCTTGGTATAGTCACGCACGGCATACTCCGCAACCATCTTGTCGGCATTCTTGCACAACACAAGGCCTATGGACGGATTTTCGCCCGGCATCCTGACCTGATCGTCCAAAGCCTGTAAATAGAAATTCAGCTGCCCGAGATAGGACGGCTTGAACTCGCCGGCCTTGAGTTCGATGGCCACAAGGGAGGAAATCTCGCGATTATAGAAAAGAAGATCCACGAAGAATTCCTTTTCTCCAACCATCAGCCTGTATTGATTGCCGATGAAGGCAAAACCACGGCCAAACATCATGACGAACTTCTTGATGTTGTTGACGATGCTCGTCTCGACCACCCGCTCGTCGATGTCTTCGCGGTCTTGCTCGTCTAACTGCTCCACATTGATAAAATCGAGGAGATACTCGTCTTTGAACATGCTCACAGCTTTCAAAGCTTGATGGGAATCGGCCATCGCCTGACTGAAATTATTGGGGAGCATGCCCCGGTGATGGAAGTCGTCGGCTTTCAGATGGTCGCGCAAAGCGTATTTGGACCAATGGTTCAAGTATGTCTGGTGGATATAAAAAGCCCGTTCCTCCAAAGAAGTTGTCTGGCGAATGATTTCCATGTGATGGGTAAAACTTATTCCAAAAAATTCATCCATACTGATTCCGCTCGCCAATGGCGAGCATTTTCTGATGAGCACATTAGTATCTATTTTGCTCGCCAGTGGCGAGCAATCTTCAACATCGCTCCAAGTCTCATAGAACAATCGCATACTCCGGATATGCGGAGAAGAAAACCCTCGCAGGCCGGGCAACTCCCTTTGCAGCGACAAACTGATTGTATCTATCGCGTGCTTTCCCCAATGGCCGTGTCGGGAGTTAGCCGACACATATTGTCCAATGGCATAATAAAGGGACAGTTGTATCTTGTTTACCCCTTTAGCCGCCTGATACTGACTATGAAGGATAGCCTTCTTCATTGCCTCCACAGCTTGTAGATACTCTTGTGGTATAGTCGTTTGTATCTCCATTCTATCTGTTTTTTCTGTTTTCAAAATCTTTCATTCTTCCTCCCGCTTCCGGCAACGGCCCACACGAGCCGTCAGGCAGGCCTAAAGAGCTGCCCCCACGCGTCGGGAAGAATTTGCTGCCCGTGATGCTCACCGCTCTTCCCCGCGCAGTTTGGGCAGCGAGATGTGGTATTTCACGGCCAGCAGACGGATGAGGCAGATGGTGAGGAAAGTGGCTGCCACAGTGACGCTCACATCCACGCCGAGGCGGAAGAGGAGCCAATAGAGCAGGCCTCCGGCCACACCGGCCATGGCATAGATCTCCTTGCGGAAAATGACGGGCACGTTGTTGAGCAGCACATCGCGGATGATGCCGCCGGCGGAACCGGTGATGCAGCCCATGGCGATGGCCACCCAGAAGGGATGGCCGAGGGCAAGGGTCTTCTGAAGGCCGGCGATGGTGAAAAGGGCAAGGCCGAGCGTGTCGAACACAAACCAGGCGTTGTCGAGCCGTTTGAGTGAACGGCTGAACACAATGACCACGCCTTGGGCCACAAACGTGCAGACAATGTAGAGGGCGGAGGTCATCCAAAAGGGGGTGACACCGAGGCAGACATCGCGGATGGTGCCGCCCCCGATGGCCACGGCAATGCCGCAGACGAAACCGCCAAACCAGTCGAAATGCTTGGCGGCGGCATGGCGGATGCCGGAAACGGCAAACGCAAAGGTGCCTACAAACTCAATGATGTGCTGGAGCGTTCTCACAAACTCCGGATTCTCGTACAGCATGGAAGCTATTTTTGGTTTTTCTCTTCAAATCTATCGCCCCAGCAGGTCTTCATCCACTGATACTGCCGCTCCTCGGCAGGCGAATGCTGGACGTGCCACAGGCGGCGGTCTTTCACCTCGTCGGGCAGATACTGCTGCGGGGTGAAATGGCCCGGATAGTCGTGGGGATACTTGTAGCCGTCGTGATAGCCGAGGTCGGCCATGAGCTTGGTGGGCGCGTTGCGCAGATGGAGCGGCACGGGCAGGTTGCCCGTCTGCCTGACGAGGGCCAGTGCGGCGTCGATGCCCAGATAGGCCGAGTTGCTCTTGGGGCTCGTGGCCAGATAGACGGCGGCCTCGGCCAGCGGTATGCGGCCCTCGGGCCACCCTATCTTCGTCACCGTGTCGAAAGCCGCGTTGGCCAGCAGCAAAGCGTTGGGGTTGGCCAGTCCGATGTCTTCGGCCGCACTGATCACCAGCCGGCGGGCGATGAATTTCGGGTCTTCGCCCCCCTCTATCATGCGTGCCATCCAGTAGAGTGCCGCATCGGGGTCGCTGCCGCGTATGCTCTTGATGAAGGCCGAGATGATGTCGTAGTGCATCTCGCCGTCTTTGTCGTAGGCCAGCGGATTCTGCTGCAACCGTTCCTCCACCAAGCGGTCGGTGATTTCCACCGTGGGCGCGTCGCCGCAGGCCTCCACCACCAGCTCCAAGATGTTGAGCAACTTGCGCGCGTCGCCGCCACTGTAGCGCAGCAGCGCGTCGGTCTGGGTGAGACGGATGTCGCGCTTGCGTAGTTCGGTGTCCTCGGTCACGGCCCGGTGGAGCAACCGGAGCAGGTCTTCTTTCTCCAAGGGCTTGAGCACATAGAGCTGACAGCGCGAGAGCAGCGGGCGTATCACCTCGAAGGAGGGATTCTCGGTGGTGGCCCCGATGAGCGTCACCACGCCCTTCTCCACGGCCCCGAGCAGCGAGTCTTGCTGACTTTTGCTGAACCGGTGTATCTCGTCGATGAAAAGAATGGGCGACAGGGAGTCAAAAAAGCGGTTGCGGCCGGCCCGTTCGATGACCTCACGCACGTCTTTCACGCCGCTTGTCACGGCGCTGAGCGTGTAGAAAGGTGTCTTGAGGCGGTTGGCGATGATCTGCGCCAGCGTGGTCTTCCCCACTCCCGGCGGGCCCCAAAGGATGAAGGAGGAGATGCGCCCGCCCTCTATCATGCGGCGCAGCACGGCCCCGGGGCTCACGAGATGCTGCTGCCCCACGTAGTCGTCGAGTGTGCGGGGACGCATTCTTTCGGCTAATGGTTCCATTGGCTTATACCTGTTACTGATTCATCTTGCAAACTTACTGATTTTTTCGGAGTTAAAGGAGCTTTTTCGGGAGTTTTATCCATAATTCCGCCGACATATAATAATAGGTGGAAAAGAAGCGCGGCAGAATGGTTAAGGAAGTTAAACGAAAACTGAGGAAAAGTTAAAGGATTTGAACGGAATATCCCCTTTAATGAAGCCGTTTGCCAACTCCAGTTTGCAAAATACCCATAAATGATGAACCTTTTTATTTCCATATCATGAAAAAAAAGGTTAACTTTGCACTCGAATTACAAGATTCAGGATTTATACCCAGTATTATTCATCAATAACAAATAAAAAAATTATGAGAACAGAATGGCGAGGTTTCAAAGGAAACAAATGGTCTTCTGAAGTGGATCTGAGAGATTTCATTCAGAACAACTACACCGGCTATGAGGGCGACGAGTCCTTCCTGGCAGGGCCCACCAAAGCTACCGACACACTGTGGGGCCGACTCAAGGAGCTCCAGAAGGAGGAGCGTGCCAAGGGCGGTGTTCTTGATATGGAGACGGAGGTGGTCTCCGGACTGACGGTCTATGGCCCGGCCTACATCGGCGAGGGTACGAAGGAGTTGGAAAAGGTGGTCGGCCTGCAAACCGACAAGCCGCTCAAGCGCGCCTTCATGCCCTACGGAGGCATCAAGATGGCCGAGCAGGCTTGCACCACCTACGGCTATCAGCCTTCTGAAAAGATTCACGAGATATTCACCAAATATGCCAAGACACACAACGACGGGGTGTTCGACGCCTACACCACGGAGATGAAGCGTGTGCGTCACAACCACATCCTCACCGGACTGCCCGACACCTACGGCCGCGGCCGCATCGTGGGCGACTATCGCCGCGTGGCCCTATACGGTGTGGACTTCCTCATCGAGGAGAAAAAGAAAGACCTTGAAGGCATCGGCGACCAAGGGATGATCGACGAGGTGGTGCGCCTGCGCGAGGAGGTTGCGATGCAGATTCGCGCCCTCAACGGCCTGAAGGAGATGGCCGCCCTCTATGGCTACGACATTTCCCGCCCTGCCGCCAACGCCCGCGAGGCCGTGCAGTGGCTCTACTTCGGCTATCTGGGAGCGGTGAAGACGCAGAATGGTGCCGCCATGTCGGTGGGCCGCGTGTCCACATTCCTCGACATCTACATCGAGCGCGACTTCCGCGAGGGCACGCTCACCGAGGAGGAGGCGCAGGAACTCATCGACCATCTGGTGATGAAGTTCCGCATGGTGAAGTTTGCCCGCATCCCCTCCTACAACCAGCTCTTCTCCGGCGACCCCGTATGGGCCACGCTCGAGGTGGCAGGCATGGGCATGGACGGACGCTCGATGGTCACCAAAAACGACTTCCGCTTCCTCCACACGCTCATCAACATGGGCCCGTCGCCCGAGCCCAACCTCACCGTGCTCTACAGCAGCCGCCTGCCCAAGGCCTTCAAGCGTTATGCCGCGTGGATCTCGGTGAAGACAAGTTCCATCCAGTATGAGAACGACGACGTGATGCGCCCGGTGTGGGGAGACGACTACAGCATCTGCTGCTGCGTGTCGGCCACGCAGACAGGTAAGGAGATGCAGTTCTTCGGCGCCCGTGCCAACCTCGCCAAGTGTCTGCTCTACGCCATCAACGGCGGTGTGGATGCCAAGAGCCGCGAGCAGTGCGGACCGGCCCTGCGCCCCATCACGGGCGATGTGGTGGACTACGAGGAGTTCATGCCCCGCTTCATGGACATGATGGACTGGCTTGCCAGCATCTACGTGAAGACGCTCAACCTCATCCACTACATGCACGACAAATACTTCTACGAGGCTGCCGAGATGGCACTCATCGACACCGATGTGCGCCGCACGTTCGCTACGGGCATCGCAGGCTTCAGCCACGTGGTAGACTCCATCTGCGCCATCAAGTATGCCAAGGTCAACATCGTGCGCGACGAGACGGGCTTCCCCATTGATTTCAAGACCGAGGGCGATTTCCCCCGCTACGGCAACGACGACGAGCGGGCCGACGAGATAGCCGTGTGGTTGCTCAAGACATTCATGGGCATGATTCGCAAATACCACACCTACCGCCATTCGGAGCCCACGACGAGCATCCTCACCATCACTTCCAACGTGGTGTATGGCAAGTACACGGGTGCCATGCCCGACGGCCGCGCTGCCGGAACACCGCTTGCGCCGGGTGCCAACCCGTCGTATGGCGCCGAGAAGAACGGTCTCTTGGCTTCGCTCAACTCCGTGGCCAAACTGCCCTACGAGTATGCGCTCGACGGCATCTCCAACACGCAGACCATCAGTCCGGGTGCACTGGGCCACGATGACGAGGAACGCGCCAACACGCTCGTAGGTGTGATGGACGGCTACTTCGACCAAGGGGCACACCACCTCAACGTGAATGTCTTCGGCGTGGAGAAGCTCAAAGATGCCATGGAGCATCCCGAGAAAGAGGAATACCAGAACTTCACCATCCGTGTGAGCGGCTACGCCGTGAAATTTATCGACCTCACACGCGAGCAGCAGCTCGATGTGATTGCCCGACAGGCACACGGAAGGTTGTAAGAAAAGGAATAGGCTTAGGCAGCCGGAACGGTCTCACTCCCGACACAGCCTCACCCCCGGCCCCTCGCCAAGGGGAGAGGGCCGGGGGTGAGGCTTTTTCTTTTGCTACATAACATTATGGATGATAACATGGATAACAACAAGAACATACAAGATATCTTTCACCCACAAGGCACTTCACTCCCCTCTCCCCTCGGAGAGGGGCCGGGGGTGAGGCCGTGCCGGGGGTGGGGCTACCCCTTTTCGGCTTCATCCACAGCATCGAGACCTTCGGCTCGGTGGACGGCCCGGGCATCCGGTTTCTCATCTTTCTGCAAGGTTGCCCCATGCGCTGCCAGTTCTGCCACAACCCCGACTCGTGGCAGACGGGCGTGGGGGAAAAGATGACGGCCGACGAACTGCTCGACCGGGCCGAGCACTACCGCTCCTATTGGGGCCGGGAGGGCGGCATCACCGTGAGCGGCGGCGAAGCATTGATGCAGATAGACTTCCTCACGGAACTCTTCCGCAAGGCTCACGAGCGGGGCATCAACACGTGTCTTGACACCTCGGCGCAGCCTTTCACGCGGCAGGGGGCGTGGTTTGCCAAGTTTGAAGAGCTGATGAAGTACACCGACACTATCTTGCTCGACATCAAGCACATAGACGACGATGAGCACCGCAAGCTGACAAAGCACTCCAACCGCAACATTCTCGACTGCGCCCGCTACTTGAGCGACATTCACAAACCGGTGTGGATACGCCATGTGCTCATCCCCGGCATCACCGACCGCGACGACTATCTCGCCCGGCTGCGGACTTTCCTCAACACGCTGACCAATGTGGAGCGCGTGGATGTGCTGCCCTATCACACGTTGGGCACGTATAAATATGAGAAACTCGGGCTTGACTATCCGCTCAAAGGGGTGGAACCGCCCACACCGGAACGCATAGAAAACGCGAAAAGGAAGTTGGGAATTAGGAGTTAAAGGGAGTTAAGGAGTTAAAGGGAGTTAAGACAACGGCTTTATTGCTTGCACAAAGACCATATAGCTTTATAAGCGATGAGACTATTGTCTTAACTCCCTTTAACTCCTTAACTCCCTTTAACTCCTTACAAAAAAACTCCCAATAAAACTCCTAACTACTTTAATTCCCTCTCAAACCACTGCGAAATCTGGCGCAGCAGATGCGTGCGGGTGTTGCCGCCGCGGATGCCGTGGTTGCGGTTCACGTAGAAGTTTTCCTTAAAGTCTTTGTCTGCCTGCACCAACGCTTCGGAATATTCGAATGCGTTTTGAGGATGCACATTGTCGTCGGCCAGTCCGTGGCAGATGAGCAGCGAACCGTGCAGACGGTCGGCCCGCTCAATGGGATTGGTCTTGTAGCCCTCGGCATTTTCGCGGGGCGTGCGCATGTACCGCTCGGTGTAGATGGTGTCGTAGAACTTCCAGTTGGTGGGCGGCGCCACAGCCACACCGGCCTTGAACACCCCGCGGCCCTCGCTCATGCTCATGAGCGTGCAGAAACCGCCGAAACTCCAGCCCCAGATGCCGATATTGTCTTTGTCCACGTAGGGCAGCGTGCCGAGATAGAGGGCCGTCTCCACTTGGTCGCGGGCCTCCAGTTCGCCCAGTTTCAGATAAGTGACCTTCTCAAACTCCGCCCCGCGGCCACCCGTTCCGCGCCCGTCCACGCAAGCCACAATGAAGCCCTGCTGCGCCAGATAGTGGTCGAAGGCCCCACCCTGCCCCATGCTGCCGGTGCTCCAGGCGTTTATCACCTGTTGGCTGCCGGGGCCGGAATACTGGTAGAGAATCACGGGATAGCGGCGGGAGGGGTCGAAGTCGGTCGGCTTCACCATCCATCCGTCGAGCCGCACGCCCTCGGAGGTGACAAACGAGAAAGTCTCGCGGCGGCCGAAACCATAGTCGGCCAACCGGCCTGCCAACTTGTGGTTGTCTTCGAGCACGGCGAGCGTCTTGCCCCCATTCGTGCGCAAGGTGAATACATAGGGATGGTCATAGTCGCTCCACACGTTGACGAAATAGCGCAGGTCGGCCGAGAAGACAGCTGAGTTGTTGCCCTCGCGGTCGGTGAGCCGTTCGGTGCGTCCGTCGGCCCGGGTCACATACACCTGCCTGTCGTGGGCATTGAGCCGCGCAGCCTGATAGTAGACATCGCCCCGCCGCTCGTCGAAGCCGCAGACCGCCGTCACATCGTAGTCACCGCGCTCCACCTGCCGCAGCAGACGACCCTCCATGTCGTAGAGATAGAGGTGCATGTAACCGTCGCGGTCGCTGGGCACGAGGATGTGGCGGTCGAGCACGGTGATGCCCTCCATCGCCTCCTCCTTCACGTAGCGCGGCACACTCTCGCTGATGAGCAGCCGCGAGAGGCCCGTGACGGGGTCGGCGCGGTAGAGGCAGAGCGTATCCTGATGGCGGTTCATGGTGTAGACAATCATGGCGCGGCTGTCGGCTGTGGCCTTGATGCGGGGCATGTAGCCGTCGGCGGCCAACGGCACTTGCAGCCGGCGCACCTCACCACTCCCGAGGTCGCAGCTCCACGCGCTCACGACGGAGTTGTCATAGCCTGCCTTGGGATATTTGTAGGAGTATTCGCCGGGATAGTCGGCCAGTGCCTCACGCTCGGGACACTCGCCCTTGAAGAGTTGCAGGGCGTAGGTCTTCACCCGCGACTCGTCGTAGCGGAGCCAGCAGAGCCGCGTGCCGTCGGCATTGAAGGCAAAGGCGCGATTGAAGCCGAACTCCTCCTCGTTCACCCAGTCGGGTATGCCGTTGATGATTTCGTTAAACCGCCCGTCGGTCGTCACCTGCCGCTCGTGCCCGTCGGCCACCACAAAGAGGTTGTTGTCGCGCACGAAGGCTATCTTCCGCCCGTCTGGCGAGAAGGCCGGCACCTGCTGCGGCCCGCCCTCCGAGAGTTTCGAGAGCCGGCGGGTGGCGATGTCGTAGCGGTAGAATTCGGCCTTGTAGGAACGCCGGTACACGGCCTCGGTGCGGGTGCGGATGAGCAGTTGGCGGCCCTGCCGGTCCATCTCGTAGCCGTCAAACGCGTCGATATGTTCGCCCTCGGTGGCGGCCACGTCGAAGAGCACAGCCCGTTGCCGCCCCGTCTTGAACGAGCGGCTGACGATTTGCCGACCGTCGGCACTCACCTGCGCATAGAGATCGGTACCCGCAATGGGGTTGATGCCGGTGATGTAGGCAGGCGCGAGTTCGCCCGAGGTGATGGTCTGCAGGTCGAGGCGGCCTTGCTCCCGTGCGGCGGAAGTGCCGGCCAATAGGGTTGCACACATAAGGGTAAGAAACTTATTCTTCCATGAAAACTTGTCCATAGTTCGGTTTTGCTTTATTGCGCACAAAGTTACAAAGAATTTGCGGAACGGGGAGGAGAAAGCGGATTATTTCTCAAACGGCATTCGCGTAATCCGCACCATTCGCCGAAGAATATTTTTGTCGGCGAATGGTGCGGATGAAACGAATTGTTCCGCAAGCTGCATTCGCATAATTCGTATAATTCGCCGAAGAGTGTTTTTGCCGGCGGATGGTGCGGATGAAACGAATATCCCCGTCCCCCTCCCCTCGCAGGCCAGCAAGGGATTGCCGGAGGGTATAGTCATAAACTTATTTAGATTTCGAAAAAGCCTTACACGACTTTTCCCCACGACCATTTGTTCCACCAAATATAGTTGTCCCATTTGCCTCATCCGCCCCATCAAAATTCTCACTCGGCCCGACCGACCTTGCAAAACGGCCACACTTAGAAGCCCACTTGGGCCGGATGACAACGCCAAAGAGGCCCTTTCAGAAAGCCGTTGGGGCCGAACAGCAACCCATAACTGGTTGGAAAAGCCCCCTTTAGGGGGTTGGGGGTCTCTCAGGGAGGTTTTTTGGGGGGCTTGTTGGGGACTATTCAATAAAAAAAGGAAGCACTTCCGCACTCCCTTTCCTACGGCAAAGGTACAACAAAAAAAGGCGAAATGCAAATCGGAACAGAAAATATCGGACAATCACCGGGCGACAGACAGCCATCGCCCTCCCACCCTCTCCGAAGTCCGGGAAGCGGCGCGGCGCAGCCACCCCTGCCGCGCGACGAAGACAGAGGGACTATTAAAAAGTGTTATATTTACACCGTTGCGCGAAAAAACCGATGCCAAAGAGATACAACTTTAGGGGAAAAGTTGTAAATTTACACCCAAAATAACTAATAACCTACAAAACCTCGACAAATGAGACAAATCAACCATCTGATTCTTGGAGCCGCAACGGCCACCATGATGCTCACGGCCTGCGGAGCGGGCGGAGAGACACAGCTCACGGTTTCCGGGCTCAATCCGGCAGCCTTCGATTCGACCATCGACGGCAAGAAGACCGAACTCGTGACACTGCACAACAACAACGGCATGGAAGTGTGCCTCACCAACTATGGCGGCCGGGTGGTGTCTATCACCGTGCCCGACAAGGACGGCAAGCCCACCGACGTGGTGCTGGGCTACGACAACATCGCGCAGTATGCCGACACGCTCAACTCGCCGTCTGACTACGGTTCGACCGTGGGCCGCTACGCCAACCGCATCAAGGGGGCACGGCTCACCGCCGGCGGCAAACAGTACACCCTGCGCGACAACGACAACGGCAACTGTCTGCACGGGGGCGGCAACACGGGCTGGATCAACAAGATATACGACATCGAGAGCCGCACCGACTCGAGCGTGGTGTTCACGCTCACCTCGCCCGACGGCGACAACGGTTTCCCCGGCACGGTGAAGGCCAAGGCCACCTACACCGTGAAAAGCGACAACACGCTCGACATCGCCTTTGAGGCCACGACCGACAAGGAGACCGTGGTCAACATGACCAACCACTCCTATTTCAACTTGAGCGGCGACCCGTCGAAGGATGCCTTCGACGAGGTGATGTACATCAATGCCGACAGCTTCACACCGAGCGACAAACTCTATATCCCCACGGGCGAAATCAAGAGCGTGGAGGGCACGCCTATGGACTTCCGCAAGGCCAAGGCCATCGGCGAGGCCTGCGACACGACATTCGAACAAATCAAGAATGCCACGGGCTACGACCACAACTGGTGCCTGAACACCTTCAAGGACGGCAAGGGCAACATGGCCGAAGTGGCCGCCAGCCTCTACTCGCCCAAGACGGGCATCCTGCTCGAAGTGTTCACCGACGAACCGGGCCTGCAGGTCTACACGGGCAACTTCCAGGGCACGGGCATCCCGGGCAAGCACGGGGTGAAATATCCCAAGCACGTGAGCGTGTGCTTCGAAAGCCAGAAATATCCCGACTCGCCCACCAAGACGGTGGCCAAGACCAAGGGGTGGGAGGTCTCCAACCCCTATCTGAAACCGGGAGAGACGTATGTCTCGCACTTGGCATATAGGTTTAGCCTCCCCCGGCCCCTCCAAAGGAGGGGAGTGCCTGGCGGGACACAGGCTGAATGAGTGTTATCCTTGAAACAGGAGTGCTTTAACAAATGTTTTAACGAGTGCTTTAACAAATGTTCTAACAAATGTTTTAACGATTGCTCTAACAAATGTTCTAACAAATGTTTTAACGAGTGCTTTAACAAATAACAGAAATATCAATTAACCAATAAACCAACAGCCTCTCCCCCAAACGGGTTTCCACCAGTGGACTAAAACATCACCCCATATCCACCCGTGTCCCGCGAGGCACTCCCCTCCTTCGGAGGGGCCGGGGGAGGCTCTCACTCACCAACAATGAACAACATTTCACAAGCCTTGGCCACATCGGGCTTCAAGACCATCGACTTTCTGATTCTCATCGTCTACCTTATATTATTGGTAGGACTGGGACTGTTTCTGAGCCGCAACAAAGGCGGCAAGGAAAAAACCGCCAACGACTACTTCCTCGCCGGCAACACCCTCACATGGTGGGCCGTGGGCGCCTCGCTCATCGCCGCCAACATCTCCGCCGAACAGTTTATCGGCATGTCGGGCACGGGCTTCCGCGACGGCATCGCCATCGCAGCCTACGAGGTGATGGCCGCCATCACGCTCGTGGTCATCGGCAAGTTCCTGCTGCCCGTGATGCTCGACCGCAAGATATTCACCATCCCCCAGTTCCTCCGCGAACGCTACAACGACGGTGTGGGACTGGCCTTCTCCATCCTCTGGCTCTTCCTCTACGTGTTCGTCAACCTCACCTCCGTGGCCTGGCTCGGCGCACTTGCCATTGAGCAGATACTCGGTCTGCAGGGCATGGCCGTGAGCATCTTCGGCATCGAGGTGTCCATGCGGATGCTCATCATCTTCGGACTCTTCCTCGTGGCCGGCATCTACTCCATCTACGGTGGTCTGGCCTCGGTGGCATGGACCGATGTGATGCAGGTGACATTCCTCGTGGGCGGCGGTCTGGTCACCGCCTATGTGGCCCTCAGCGAGATGGCCGGCGTGTTCGGCACCGACACACTCGGCGCACTGGGCAAAGTGTTTCACGACCTCACCACGGGTGCCCACGCGCAAGACGTACACTTCCATCTCGTGATACAGCAAAGCCACAATGCCGATGCCTTCGCCAACGTGCCCGGCATCGCCGCCGTGGTGGGCGGCGTGTGGCTCACCAACCTCGGCTACTGGGGCTTCAACCAGTATATCATCCAGAAAGGACTGGCCGCCAAGAACATCGACGAGGCCAAGAAAGGACTCGTCTTTGCCGGCTTCCTGAAGATTCTCATTCCGTTTATCGTGGTGCTGCCCGGTATCTGCGCCTACTACATCATGCAGAATCCCGACGCCTTCGCCGGCATGAACCTGCAAGGCAAAATCAACGTGGCCGACGACGCCTATCCCTGGCTCATCCGCAACTTCACCCCCACGGGTATCAAGGGTCTGAGCTTCGCCGCCCTCACGGCAGCCATCATCTCGTCGCTGGCCTCGATGTTCAACTCCACCTCCACGCTCTTCACGATGGACATCTACAAGAAATACATCAACCGCAATGCCGGCGACAAGCAGCTCGTGGGCGTGGGCCGGTTGGTGGCCGTGGCCGCCCTCGTCATCGCTCTGGTGGCCGTGAAACCCCTGCTCGGCGGTCTCGATCAGGCCTTCCAGTACATTCAGGAGTATTCCGGCTTCATCTATCCGGGCATCATCGTTGTGTTCGGTCTCGGCCTGCTGTGGAAGCGGGCTTCCTCGCTGGCTGCCGTGTGGACGGCCATCCTCACCATCCCGATGGGCGTGCTCTTCAAGGTGACGCTCGGCGACGTGGCCTTCCAGTTCCGCGCCGGCTACATCTTCATCATCCTCTTCACGTTCTTCGTGATTGTATCCTACTTCGACAAGAAGACCGTGGGCTGCGAGCAACCCTCCGAGAGCGACCGCAAGGCCATGCTCCTGTGGTCGAAGATACTCGGCGGTGCAGGCGTGCTGATGATTGTGGCGGCTGCCATCGTCACCACGCTCGGGGCCATGAATCCCGGTGCCGACCCCGACAGCAACCTCATCGCCTATCTCAACGACATCGGCTTCCAGGCCTTCTTCTTCTTCGGCGTGCTCGTGGGGTCGTCGGCCGTGTGGCTTTACAGCAACTCCATGGACAAGGTGCGCGACGAGAAGGCACTGCCCATCAACCTCGGCCTCTTTGCCACCACGCGCAGCTACACCTACGGCACCATCGGCATCGCCGTGATCACGCTGCTGCTCTACGTTATCCTCTGGTAAGCGTGCGGTGAAGCGGACTGCGGGTCACAAGTCCCCTGCCCGCTTCACCGGCACACCAATATCAACGAAACAAAAAACAACCAATACTCATGACAGGATTTTATGGCGAACACTCCAAGGTCTTCGTCTCCGTGGACTGCCTCATCTTCGGATTTGAGGAAAACAAACTGAGAATACTCATCGGCAAGCGGCAGATGGATCCCGGACGCGGCGAATGGTCGCTCTACGGCGGATTCGTGGGGGCCGAGGAGAGTCTGGAAGATGCCGCCAACCGGGTGATCTACGAACTCACGGGCATGCGCAACCTCTATATCCGGCAGGTGGGGGCCTTCGGTGCCATCGACCGCGACCCGGGAGAGCGCGTCATCTCCGTGGCCTACTGCACGCTCATCAACGTGAAAGACTACGACGACAGTCTGCGCGAGCAGTATGGGCTGCAATGGGTCAACCTCGACGAACTGCCCACGCTCTACTCCGACCACAACATCATGGTGCGCAACGCGCTCGCACAGATACGCCGGCGCATCAACACCGAGCCGCTGGGCTTCCGGCTGCTGCCAAGCCTCTTCACGCTCACACAGCTGCAACACGTCTACGAGGCCGTGCAGGGCAGCCCCATCGACAAGCGCAACTTCCGCAAGCGCATCAAAGACATCGACTTCATCGAGAAGACGGAACTCATCGACAAGGTGACATCCAAACGGGGAGCCGCCCTCTACCGCTTCAACAAGCGCATCTACGAGGACGACCCCACCTTCAACCTGAAGTGACAACAAGCAACCCATAACTCAAAAAAGCATGTTAGAAGAACTGAAACAAAAGGTGTTCAAGGCCAATCTCGACCTTGTGAAACACCATCTCGTCATATTCACATGGGGCAATGTCTCGGGCATCGACCGCGAGAAGGGCCTCGTCGTCATCAAACCGTCGGGTGTGAGCTACGACAACATGAAGGCCGACGACATGGTGGTGGTCGACCTGCACACCGGCAAGGTGGTGGAGGGCGACCTCAAACCCTCGTCCGACACGCCCACCCACTTGGTGCTCTACCGTGAGTTTCCCGAGATAGGCGGCGTGGTACACACCCACTCCACCTACGCCACGGCGTGGGCGCAGGCCGGTCTCGACATTCCCAACATCGGCACCACTCATGCCGACTATTTCCATGACGCCATCCCCTGCACCGACGACATGACAGCCGGCCAGATGGCCGAATACGAGCACAACACGGGCGTGGTGATTGTCGACCGCTTCAAGCGCGACAACATCAACTACGTGCATACGCCGGCTGTGCTCGTCAAGAACCACGGGCCATTCACTTGGGGCAAGGACGCCGACGAGGCCGTTTATCATGCCGTGGTGGCGGAGCAGGTAGCCAAGATGGCCCACATCTCGCTGGCCGTGAATCCGCAGACAACGATGAACCCGCTGCTCGTGGAGAAACACTTCAGCCGCAAGCACGGGCCCAACGCCTATTACGGACAGAAGAAGTAAACAAACAATCAACAAATAACTATTCCCCCACCCGGCCGGGACCTGTAAGGCCCTTGTTTCTCCTGCCAAGGAGAAGGCCGGCGAGGGGTTCCTAAATTCAAACGATTATGGTTAAAGCATTTGAGAATTTCGAAGTATGGTTTGTCACCGGCGCACAGCTTCTCTACGGGGGCGACGCCGTGGTACAGGTAGACGGTCACTCCAAGGAAATGGTGGAGGGACTGAACAACTCCGGCCGCCTGCCCGTGAAGGTGGTGTATAAAGGTACGGCCAACAGTTCGGCCGAAGTGGCCGATGTGATGGCCCGGGCCAACAACGACAAGAAGTGCATCGGCGTGATCACATGGATGCACACGTTCTCTCCCGCCAAGATGTGGATTCACGGATTGCAGATGCTCCGCAAACCGCTGCTCCACCTCCACACCCAATATAACCGGCAGATACCTTACGAGTCCATCGACATGGACTTCATGAACCTCAACCAGAGTGCCCACGGCGACCGCGAGTTTGCCCACATCCTCACCCGTCTGCGCAAGCCCCGCAAGACCGTCATCGGCTACTGGAAAGACGAGAAGACACAAGAGCGCATCGCCGTGTGGGAGCGGGTGTGCGCCGGCTGGGCCGACTCGCAGGACATGCTCATCCTCCGCTTCGGCGACCAGATGAACAACGTGGCCGTGACCGACGGCGACAAAGTGGCTGCCGAGCAGGTGTTGGGCTACCATGTAGACTACATGCCGTTCTCGGAAGTGATGACCTTCTTCAACGAAGTGAAAGATGCCGACGTTACGGCACTCGTGAAAGACGTTTACTTCAAGGAATATCAGGTGGCCGAAGACATCAAGGATGAAAACTCTGAGGCCTACCGGAAGGTGTGGAATGCCGCCAAGGCCGAACTCACCCTGCGTGCCGTGATGGCTGCCAAGGGGGCCAAGGGCTTCACCACCAACTTCGACGACTTGGGCGATGTGAACGTAGAAGAGACCGGCAAGGGCTTCGACCAGATTCCGGGACTGGCCTCCCAGCGCATGATGAGCGACGGATTCGGCTTCGGTGCCGAGGGCGACTGGAAGAGTGCCGCGCTCTATCGCACTGTCTGGTTTATGAGCCAAGGCCTCGACGGCGGCACTTCGTTCCTCGAAGACTACACGCTCAATTTCGACGGCGACAACACTTCCATCCTCGAATCGCACATGCTCGAAATCAATCCCGACATCGCGGAGGAGAAGCCCCGGTTGGAGGTACACTTCCTCGGCATCGGTGTGCGCAAGACACCGACGGCCCGTCTCGTGTTCACCGCCAAGCAGGGACACGGCACCACGGCCACCATCGTGGACATGGGCAACCGCTTCCGCCTCATCGCCAACGATGTGAACCTCATCAAGAGCAAGCCGCTGCCCAAGCTGCCCGTCGCTTCCGCGCTCTGGATTCCCGAACCCACCTTCGAAGTGGGCGTGGGCTGCTGGCTCAATGCCGGCGGCACGCACCACAGCTGCTTCAGCTTCGGACTCACCGACGAATACTGGCGCGACTATGCCGAGATTGCCGACATCGAGTGCTGCATCATCAACAAGGACACCGACATCGAGCACTTCCGTCAGGATCTGCGCGTGAACGAGGTGTACTACATGCTCAACAAGGCCCTCCGATAAGGAGGGCAGACGAGCGGACGGACAAACAAGCAGGCAAGTTGGCGGCCCTATTATATAAAAGGTGGGCAGTTTGCCGATTCGGAATCGGCGCGTCAACTGCACACAACTCGTCTACTTGTCAACTCGTTTACTCGTCCACTCGCCTACTTGTCAACTCGTTTACTCGTCTACTCGCAAACTCGTAAACTCAAACAACATGGAAGCAAAATCAACCATCGAAGCCGGCAAAGCCGTTCTGGGCATTGAGTTCGGCTCCACCCGCATCAAAGCCGTCCTCATCGACGGGGAAAACAAGCCGATAGCCCAAGGCAGCCACGAATGGGAAAACCAGCTCGTGGACGGACTGTGGACTTACAGCATCGATGCCATCTGGGCCGGACTGCAAGATTGCTACACCAATCTGCGCGCGGATGTCAAGCGGCAGTATGGCACGGAGATACGGTCGCTGGCCGCCATCGGCATCAGCGCCATGATGCACGGCTACATGCCTTTCGGCGCCGACGACAAGATACAGGTGCCTTTCCGCACGTGGCGCAACACCAACACCGCACAGGCTGCGGCCGAACTATCGGAGCTCTTCGCGTTCAACATCCCCTTGCGCTGGAGCATCTCGCATCTCTATCAGGCCATCCTCAACGGCGAGGAGCACGTGAAAGACATCAAGTTTCTCACCACACTGGCCGGCTATATCCACTGGCAGCTCACGGGCGAGAAGGTGCTGGGCATCGGCGACGCCTCGGGTATGCTCCCCATTGACCCCGACACGAAAAACTATGACGCCCGCATGGTGGAGCAGTTCGACCGCCTCGTGGCCCCCAAAGGCTTCGGCTGGCGGCTCTCCGACCTTCTGCCCCGGGTGCTCCCGGCAGGCGAAAGTGCCGGGCGGCTTACTCCCGAGGGTGCCAAACTCCTCGACCCCTCCGGCCATCTGGAGCCCGGCACACCGCTCTGTCCCCCCGAAGGCGATGCCGGAACGGGCATGACCGCCACCAACTCGGTGAAGCAGCGCACGGGCAACGTGTCGGCCGGAACTTCCTCATTCTCAATGCTCGTGCTCGAGAAGAATCTCTCGAAGCCCTACGAGGTGATAGACATGGTGACCACGCCCGACGGCAGTCCTGTGGCTATGGTGCATTGCAACAACTGCACCTCCGACCTCAACGCATGGGTCAACCTCTTCAAGGAGTATCAGCAGCTGCTGGGCGTGCCCGTCGACATGAACGAGGTGTTCGGCAAACTCTACAACCATGCGCTCACGGGCGATGCCGACTGCGGCGGACTCGTGGCCTACAACTATTTCTCGGGCGAACCCGTGACAGGCTTGGCCGAGGGCCGGCCGCTCTTTGTGCGCTCGGCGGGCGACAAGTTCAGCCTCGCCAACTTCATGCGCGCCCATCTGCATGCCGCCGTCGGTGTGCTCAAGATAGGCAATGACATCCTGTTCAAGGAAGAGAAGGTGGCCGTCGACCGCATCACCGGCCACGGCGGACTGTTCAAGACCCCCGGCGTGGGACAGCGCATCCTGGCCGCCGCGCTCAACTCTCCCATCTCTGTGATGGAGACAGCGGGCGAAGGCGGAGCGTGGGGAATAGCCCTGCTTGCCTCTTTCCTCGTGAACAACGAGGCCCACCTGTCGCTCCCCGACTTCCTCGACAGCCGGGTGTTTGCCGGCAACAAGGGCACGGAAGTGGCTCCCACGCCCGAAGACGTGGCAGGCTTCAACGCCTACATCGAAAACTACAAGGCGGGCCTCGGGATAGAACAGGCCGCCGTGAAGTGGAAGAAATGACCCGCAGCGAGATGCAGGGAGTGGTAGGACAGTCCGCTACGGCCATGTCTTTCCACTCCTTGCACGCTCCGCTCCCCCTCCTCCGTCCGCCTCTCGGGCGCATGGAGACACCGAACCAAACAATCACTCAATAATTCAACAAAATCATGAAACGACTTATTACCACCACGCTCCTTTCTGCAGCGTTCGCCCTCGGCGTGAATGCCCAAGACGCAACAGCCACCATCCATGCCGACAAGGGCACTCAAAAAATCAACAAGGAAATCTACGGACAGTTTGCCGAACACCTCGGAACCTGCATCTACGGCGGTCTGTGGGTGGGCGAAAACTCCCCCATCCCCAACACCAAGGGTTATCGCAACGATGTGTTTCAGGCCTTGAAAGACCTCCACGTGCCCGTGCTGCGCTGGCCGGGCGGCTGCTTTGCCGACGACTATCACTGGATGGACGGCATCGGTCCGCGTGACAAGCGACCTTCCCTGCGCAACAACAACTGGGGAGGCACCATCGAAGACAACTCCTTCGGTACGCACGAGTTCCTCAACCTCTGCGAGATGTTGGGCTGCGAACCCTACATCAGCGGCAATGTGGGCTCCGGCACGGTGAAGGAAATGGCCCAATGGGTGGAATACATGACCAGCGACGGCGACACACCGATGGCCAAACTGCGCCGCCAGAACGGGCGCGAGAAGGCATGGAAAGTGAAATACTTCGGCATCGGCAACGAGGCGTGGGGCTGCGGAGGCAACATGCGCCCGGAATATTACAGCGACCTCTTCCGCCAATACAACACCTATCTGCGCAACTACGACGACAAAAACCGCCTCTTCCGCATCGCCAGCGGGGCCAATGCCGGCGACACCAACTGGACGAAGGTGCTCATGGAGCGCATCGGCGACCGGATGCAGGGCGTGTCTCTACACTACTATGCCGTGCGCGACTGGCGCAAACACGGGTCTGCCACCCGCTTCACCGACGGCGAATACTACAACACACTTTTCACCAGCCTCAAGATGGACGAACTGGTGAAAGACCACATCACCGTGATGGACAAGGCCGACCCCAAGAACCACGTGGCCCTCATGGTGGACGAATGGGGCACTTGGTGGGACGAGGAACCGGGCACCATACGCGGACACCTCTACCAGCAAAACTGTATGCGCGACGCGATGGTGGCCGCCCTCACGCTCAACATCTTCCATAAGTACACCGAACGGGTGAAGATGGCCAACATCGCACAGGTGGTGAATGTACTCCAGTCGATGATTCTCACCGACACCAAGGGCACGGGACACATGGTGCTCACACCGACCTACCATGTGTTTAAGATGTATCGCGACTTCCAAGAAGCCACCTATCTGCCCGTCGACCTCCAGACGGCTGTCTATCCGCACGCCGACGGACAGGAGAACATTCCCGAGGTGAGCATTTCCGCAGCCCGCAAAGCCGACGGCTCCATCGTGGTGGCACTGGCCAACGTGATGCTCGACAAGGCCCGCGAGGTGAAGGTGAGTCTCGACGGCATGGGCGCAAAAGCCGTGAAGACAGCCACGGGCAGCATCCTCACGTCGAAGAAAATCAACGACTACAACGACTTTGAGCACCCCGATGTGGTGAAACCGCAGGCTTTCAACGACGCCAAGGTGAAGAAAAACACCCTTACGGTAAAAATTCCTGCCAAATCAATCGTCGTTTTAAATTTAAAATAGTATATTTGCAACACGTGATGTCCGCTGCCTGCCCGCCAAAAGGACAGGCTGCGGATTGTCAATAGGTAGAGGGACACAGCCGGGCTATAAGGCTGTCGGCTCCGATGTCTGACGGGCGAAGCGAGTGCCGGTCTCCAATGTCTGTAAGCGACAAGGCCGTTGCCTTAACTCCTTAACTCCCTTTAATTCCCTTAACTCCTCAAGAAAGATAACCCATCATCAAACACATGAACGATAAAAAAACAATGAATCTTGCAGCCGACAACATCCGTATTCTGGCTGCTTCAATGGTCGAAAAAGCCAAATCGGGCCACCCCGGAGGTGCTATGGGCGGAGCCGACTTTATCAACGTGCTCTACTCCGAATTTCTCGTCTACGACCCCGAAAATCCCGAGTGGGAAGGCCGCGACCGCTTCTTCCTCGACCCGGGCCACATGGCTCCCATGCTCTACTCGCAGTTGGCACTCATCGGCAAGTTTTCGCTCGACGACCTGCAGCAGCTCCGCCAGTGGGGCTCGGTGACTCCCGGCCACCCCGAGCGTGAACTCGCCCGCGGTATCGAGAACACTTCCGGGCCGCTGGGACAGGGGCACACGTTTGCCGTGGGTGCCGCCATCGCCGCCAAATTTCTCAAGGCCCGTCTGGGCGACGTGATGCGCCAGACCATCTATGCCTACATCTCCGACGGCGGCGTGCAGGAGGAAATATCGCAGGGCGCAGGCCGCATCGCCGGCACATTGGGCCTCGACAACCTCATCATGTTCTACGATGCCAACGACATCCAGCTCTCCACAGAGACCAAGGTGGTGACCGTGGAAGACACGGCCAAGAAATATGAGGCGTGGGGATGGTTTGTCCAGAAGATAGACGGCAACGACTGCGACCAGATTCGTGAAGCCCTCCGCAAGGCGCAGGCCGAGACCGAGCGTCCCTCGCTCATCATCGGGCACTGCATCATGGGCAAAGGTGCCCGCAAGGACGATAACTCCAGCTATGAGCGCAACTGCAAGACCCACGGTGCTCCGCTTGGCGGCGAGGCTTTCGTGAACACGGTGAAGAATCTCGGCGGCGACCCGGAGCATCCCTTCAAGATATTCCCCGAGGTGGAGAAACTCTACGCCCACCGCAAGGAGGAACTCAAAAAGATTGTGGCCGCGCGCCATGCCGAAAAGGCTGCGTGGGCCAAAGCCAATCCCGAGAAGGCCGCCCGGATGGAAGAGTGGTTCAGCGGCAAGGCCCCGAAGATAGACTGGAGCAAGGTGCAACAAAAAGCCGGCGCCGCCACCCGCGGTGCTTCGGCCACGGTGCTGAGCGTGCTGGCCGAGCAGGTGCCCAACATGATTTGCGCCAGTGCCGATCTTTCCAACTCCGACAAGACCGACGGCTTCCTCAAGAAGACCCACGACCTGCAGCGCGGCGACTTCAGCGGTGCTTTCTTCCAAGCCGGCGTGGCCGAACTCACCATGGCCTGCTGCTGCATCGGCATGGCCCTGCACGGCGGTGTGATTCCTGCCTGCGGCACATTCTTCGTGTTCTCCGACTACATGAAACCGGCGGTGCGCATGGCTGCACTGATGGAACTGCCCGTGAAGTTCATCTGGACCCACGACGCTTTCCGCGTGGGCGAAGACGGCCCCACCCACGAGCCCGTGGAGCAGGAAGCGCAAATCCGGCTCATGGAGAAACTCAAAAACCACCACGGGCGCAACAGTATGCTCGTCGTGCGTCCGGCCGATGCCGAGGAGACCACTGTGTGCTGGCGCATGGCCATGGAAAACACGGCCACCCCGACGGCTCTCATCCTCTCGCGCCAGAACATCGAGATGCTGCCCGAGGGCAACGACTACGGTCAAGCCGAGAAAGGAGCCTACATCGTGGCCGGCTCCGACGAACAGTTCGATGTCATTCTGCTCGCTTCCGGTTCTGAGGTTTCCACGCTCGAAGCCGGTGCCAAGCTGCTCCGCCAAGACGGCGTGAAACTGCGTGTGGTGAGCGTTCCCTCCGAGGGTCTCTTCCGCAGCCAACCCAAGGACTATCAAGAGCGCATCCTGCCCGCAGGCAGCAAAATATTCGGTCTGACAGCCGGTCTGCCCGTCACCCTTGAAGGTCTCGTGGGAGCCAACGGCAAGGTGTGGGGCTTGGAGAGCTTCGGATTCTCCGCTCCCTACAAGGTGCTTGACGAGAAACTCGGCTACACGGGCGAGAATGTCTACAAGCAGGTGAAAGCCATGCTGTAGAGTAAGATGCAAAAATTCAAGCATTCAAAGATTCAAAAGCCTTTCCCCAACGTGTAGGAGCAGTGCTTGATGCCTGCCCGCACGATTTGAAAAATCGTATCACACGCCATCGGCCGGTCGCACCCGCAGACTCGGGAATGTTTCTGCCAAACGCGTTCGTTCGGCCGCAGATGTGGGAGAACGTTTCTCCGAAACGTAGGGGCAGGCATCAAGCACTGCCCCTACTGCCCGATATTTTTGAGTCTTTGAATGCCTGAATCTTTGAATGTTAGAAACATTTGAATATTTAACTATTTGAATTTTAAATTTATACGACTATGGAAGTAAAGACAGTTGGACTGGCCTGCGACCACGCCGGTTTCCCCTTGAAGCGATTTGTGTTAGACTATTTAGAGAAGAAGGGCTACCCCATCAAGGATTTCGGCACCTACAGTGACGAGAGTGTAGACTATCCCGACTTCGCCCATCCACTGGCCAAAGCCATCGAGAGCGGGGAAGTCTATCCCGGTATTGCCATCTGTGGCAGCGGTGAGGGCATGGCCATCACGCTCAACAAGCATCAGGGTGTGCGTGCCGGACTGGCTTGGAGCAAGGATATAGCCGAACTCATCCGCCAACACAACGACGCCAACGTGCTCGTGCTCCCCGGCCGCTTCATCGACAACAAGACAGCCGAGGCCATTATGGACGAGTTTTTCAAAGCTTCCTTCGAGGGCGGCCGCCACGAACGCCGCGTGAAGAAGATACCTGATAGTGGCGAATAATCCCAACAAAAACACATCCGCCAAAACTCTCCAACCGGAACGGGAAGTCGGCTTCAGACAACAGAAAAGGTTCGCTTGTCTTCTCGTCCGGGGTCATTGAGTTTGCGAAAGAGCCACACTTGGAAGCAAAAATGGGCACAGTTGCGATGCAACTGTGCCCATTTCGTAATCCCGGTTGGGCCCTTTCAAGCCCGTTTTCAAGTCCGGATAGATGTCAACAAAAATCAAACGGTTGATAATCAGCGTTTTAAAAACACCGTCAAAATCGCCCATTTACGGCGAGTGGCCTTTCCTTTGAAAATATCGCAAGCACAGAGGCCGAAAACGAACAAATAGTTTGACAACCATCTTTTCAGAATGCCCCCCACCAACTATCAGCCGGCCCGTCCTTTATTAGAAAACTCCATCTTGCCAACTATCAACCCAATCGTCCTTCAGTAGAAAATTCCGTCTTGCCAACTATCAACCCAATCGTCCTTCAGTAGAAAGTTCCGTCCCCCCAAATATCAACCACCCCACCCTTTGGTGGAAAGTTCCGCCCCACCAAAGGCTTGGGCAGGCTTTCCTCCGCGAGGCCCTCCCCTCCTTCGGAGGGGTCGGGGGAGGCTCCCCCTCCTCAAAACGAATAGGAGAAACCGAGGCTCAAATACTCCTTGAGCTGAAAGTAGCCGTGGCGAACATCGTACTTGGCCCCATCGTCGAAGCGGGGATAGAGGAAGATGTTGGCCGCGATGTAGCGGTTGAAGCGGAAGACAAACGTATTCTCCCACTCCAGTTCGGCACGCTTATAGGTGGTGTAGCCGTAGAAGCGCGTCTTCCAGTTGATGTTGTCGCAGAACTTCCACGACAGATCCACGGTTAACTCCGAACCGTAGTCGGTCAGCTGCCTCTTGCCGTCATCGATGCCGTAGCGGGTGGCCAGTTCCGGACGGCGCACATATTTCCAGTTCATGGCCATCGGGGCGAGATGCACACTTCCCGTGAGCCGCTTGCGGAACAGTTCTACGTTGTAGTCCATACCGACAGACAGGTTCAAAGAAAAAGGAGCCATGAACGAAGCATAGATGCGCTGGTCGTTGGTCTTGTAGGTGCGCAGCGACTGCGTCTGCGCGATCACCTGCACGGTGTAGTACCACCGTCGGGTGGCCTGCAAGCCCAGTTTGGTGGTATAGCGGAGGAGGTCTTCAGTCATGCGGTAGGAGTGGATGGAGTCGCCGCGCGATGTCTGCAAACCCAGTTTCACCTCCAGTTTGTTGTCCCACTTCACCTTCTGCTTGTTGTTGTAGTTGGCCTGCATCACCACGTAGCCCAGCATCGAGTAGTTGCTCTCGCCGCCCTTATACCAGTTGCCCGACACATAGTTTTGCATAAACTGCAGGTTGTAGTCACCGAGAATCGTCCAAAAGTTAGGTTTTTTCACCAACACATCCACCGGCACCACATCCGTCTGCATGGGCTGCACCACGATGTCGTCCACGATTTTAGGCTCCACGCGCACGGGCCGCTCGGCCTTGTCAGCCGGTATGATGTTCACGATATCGAGGTCGCCCTCCCCCGTTTTCACAAGGTCGGGGCGTTTCAAGTAGATATTCATCAGTGCGCCGTCTATCAGTTGGTTTGCAGTCGATTGCCCGGTTGATGTACTGTCGAGACTGAACAAGCGGGCCGCAGGCCGGTGATAGAACGTGAGCGGTGTGAAAAGCACCGAGGTCGCAGCCCGCAGGCCGCCCCCCCCCGTGGTGCTACTCTTGGCCCGGAGCGAATCGACGCGCCGGTGAAGCAACGAAAGAGAGTCAAGATAATTCGCATAGATTCCGGCCACAGGCCGCCCCGCGGAATGACCGTTCTGAGCCCCCCTGCCCTGCCCTGCCGCCGGCATGGCCGCAAACCACGTGAGGACGGCTGTCAGGCCGAGGATATATCTGTTAATGTTCGTCATGTCGATGTCAGTGAAAGATATTCTACAATGTGTATCTTTTTCGCCGGCAAAGGTAGAAATAAAAAAGTGAAGCAGCAAAAAACTTAGCCTTTTATTTCGCTGTACGCGAAAAAACCACTACCTTTGCAACTTGTTATAACAGAACATATTTTCTTAAAAAACTTTCATACATCGTGGCTGAAACAAAGTATATTTTCGTCACCGGCGGAGTGGTCTCCTCGCTTGGCAAGGGCATCATCTCATCGTCGATAGGCAAACTCCTGCAAGCCAGGGGCTACAACATCACCATCCAGAAGTTCGACCCGTATATCAACATCGACCCGGGCACGCTCAACCCCTACGAGCACGGCGAGTGCTACGTCACCGTGGACGGCATGGAAACCGACCTCGACCTCGGACACTACGAGCGGTTTACGGGCATACAGACCACCAAAGCCAACTCGCTCACCACGGGCCGCATCTACAAGGCCGTGATAGACAAGGAGCGGCGGGGCGACTATCTGGGAAAGACCATACAGGTGGTGCCGCACATCACCGATGAAATCAAGCGCAACGTGAAGCTCCTCGGCAAGAAATACCACTACGACTTCGTCATCACCGAGATAGGCGGGACCATCGGCGACATCGAGAGTGCGCCCTTCATGGAGGCCATCCGGCAGCTCAAGTGGGAGCTGGGGCGCGACGCGCTGAGCGTACACCTCACCTACGTGCCCTATCTGAAGGCCGCCGGCGAACTGAAAACGAAGCCTACGCAGCACAGCGTGAAGGAGTTGCAGAGTGTGGGCATACAGCCCGACGTGCTCGTGCTGCGCACGGAGAAGCATCTCGACGAGAACATCCGCAAGAAGGTGGCCGCCTTCTGCAATGTCGACTTCGACTGCGTGATACAGAGTGAAGACCTGCCCAGCATCTATGAAGTGCCCATCGGTATGCAGGCCCAAGGCCTCGACACGGCCATCCTGCGCAAGATGGGCATCACGCCGGGCGAGACACCCACCCTCGGCCCGTGGCGCGCATTCATCGAGCGGCGCAACAAGGCCACCAAGACCGTCAGCATCGGACTCGTGGGAAAATACGACTTGCAGGATGCCTACAAGAGCATCCGCGAGAGCCTCTCCCATGCCGGCACCTATAATGACTATAAGGTGAACATCAACTTCATCAACTCCGAGACCATCACCGAGGCCAACGTGGCCGAAAAACTCAAGGGACAGGACGGCATCGTCATCTGCCCGGGATTCGGACAGCGCGGCATCGAGGGCAAGATCGTGGCTGCCCACTACACCCGCACCCACGATATTCCCACCTTCGGCATCTGTCTGGGTATGCAGATGATGGTGATCGAGTTTGCCCGCAACGTGCTGGGCTATGCCGATGCCAATTCGCGCGAGATGGACGAGAAGACACCCCACAACGTGATCGACATCATGGAGGAGCAGAAAAACATCTCCAACATGGGCGGCACCATGCGTCTGGGGGCCTACGAGTGCGTACTGCGGCAGGGCTCGCGCGTGTTCGACATCTACAAGCAGGAGCACATACAGGAGCGCCACCGCCACCGCTACGAATTCAACAACGACTACCAGACCGAATATGAGAAACACGGTATGATGTGCGTGGGACGCAATCCCGAAAGCGACCTCGTGGAAATCGTCGAGATACCCGGCCTCAAGTGGTACATCGGCACGCAGTATCATCCCGAATATCAGTCTACGGTGCTCAAGCCACACCCGCTCTTCGTGGATTTCGTGAAGACGGCGATAGAGAACAAGGATAAAAAGTAAACACATAGCATATCAATGGATAAGAATACAATCATCGGCATGGTGCTGATAGCCGCGCTCCTCTTCGGATACAGCTGGTACAGCCAGCCATCGGCCGAGGAACAGCGTGCGGCATTCGTGCAGGATTCCATAGCGCAGGCAAAAAAGAGAGAACTCGAAAAGGCGCAAAAGGCTGATGCCGCCGCCCGCAAGCAAACCGAACAGCAACAGGCGGCTGCCGACACCACAGCACTCTTCCATGCAGCCATGCAGGGAGAGGAACAGCGGGTGGTGCTGAAAAACAATAAGGTGGAGCTCACGCTCAACTCCAAGGGAGCCACCGTGGAGCGGGCGGTTGTAAAGAACTATGTGGGCCACGACATCAACGTGAAAGACGGCTCCAAAGACCGCAAAGACGTGACGCTCTTCGAGGGCAAAGACCAGAGTCTGAAGTTCATGCTCGCTGCCAAAGAGGCCAACATCAACACGGCAGACCTCTACTTCACGCCGTCGGCACAGACCGACTCCACTGTCACCTTCACGGCTTCGGCCGGTGCAGGGCGCAGTCTGTCGCTGAAATACACGCTCGGCCGGGATTATCTGCTCCACATGCAACTGAGCGTGGAGGGCATGGGCGGCCTCTTCGCCCCCGACATGAAGACGCTCGACATTAACTGGCAGGACAGGGTGAAGCAGCAGGAGCGCGGTTTCACTTTCGAGAACCGCTATGCCACACTCACCTATCACGAAACCGCCGGGGGCACTGACTACCTGAGCGAAACGAGCGAAAAGGTGGACGAACCCTGCAAGGAGTCCATCGACTGGGTGGCGTTCAAGAACCAATTCTTCTCGGCTGTGATGATCGTCAAGGACGATTTTCAGAAAAACGCGCTGCTCACGAGCATACCGCAGGAGAAGGGCTCGGGCTACCTGAAGCAGTATCAGGCACGGCTCAAGACGGCCTTCGACCCCAACGGCAGGCAGCCATCGGAGTTTGAGTTCTATTTCGGCCCCAACGACTTCCGCCTGCTCCAAAAGGTGGAACATGAGAGCCGGTTCGGCAAGTCGCTGGAGATGGAACGTCTTGTCTATCTCGGATGGCCGCTCTTCCGCTGGATCAACCGCTTCTTCACCATCTACGTGTTCGACTTCCTGCGCAACTACTTCCCCATGGGCATCGTGCTCATCCTCATCACGCTGCTGCTCAAGGTGCTCACCTACCCCATGGTGAAGAAGAGCTACATGAGCTCGGCCAAAATGCGCGTGCTCAAACCGAAACTCGAAGAGGCCACCAAGCAATATGACAAGCCCGAAGACCAGATGCAGAAGCAGCAGGCCATGATGGCCGAATACAGCAAGTATGGCGTGAGCCCGCTCTCGGGCTGTCTGCCCATGCTCATACAGATGCCCATCTGGATAGCCATGTTCAACTTCGTGCCCAATGCCATACAGCTGCGCGGACAGAGTTTTCTGTGGATGAAAGACCTGAGCACGTTCGACCCGCTCTTTGAGTGGAACCACAACCTGTGGCTCATCGGCGACCATCTCTCGCTCACATGCATCCTCTTCTGTGTGGCCCAAGTGCTCTATTCGTGGATGACCATGCGCCAGCAGCGCGACCAGATGGTGGGCCAGCAGGCCGAGCAGATGAAGATGATGCAGTGGATGATGTATCTCATGCCGCTCATGTTCTTCTTCATGTTCAACGACTATTCCTCCGGACTCAACTTCTACTACTTCGTGTCGCTGTTCTTCTCGGCAGCCATCATGTGGACTTTGCGCAAGACCACCAACGACAAGAAACTGCTCGAAATACTCGAAGCGCGCTACCGCGAAAACAAGAACAACCCCAAGAAGCAGAGCGGACTGGCCGCCCGCCTGCAGGCCATGCAGGAAATGCAACGCCGGCAGATGGAACAGACCAAGAAGAAATAAACACACCAATACAATGAACAAGACTATCGCCATCATGGCTGCCGCCCTCACGCTGGGTGGCAGCCTTTCGCAGACCGAAGCACAAGTGAATATCCAAAAGAACAACATCACGCTCCAAAGCGACCGCATGACTCCCGAGGCTCTCTGGGCCATGGGGCGCATCGGGGGGGCGCAGGCTTCGCCCGACGGCCGGCGGATAGCCTACCAGGTGGGCTATTACAGCGTGAAGGAGAACAAGGGGCACCAGATACTCTATGTCATGGATGCCGACGGAAAGAACATCAGGCAGCTCACCACCGACGCCAAGAACGAGACCGACGCCGCTTGGATAGAGGGCGGACGGCGCATCGCCTTCCTGCGCGACGGACAGCTGTGGGCCATGAATGCCGACGGCACCGGCCGCCGGCAGCTCACCAATGACAAGACCGACATCGAGGGATTCAAGTTTTCGCCCGACGGACGGCACGTGCTCCTCATCAAGAGCCTCCCCTACCACGGCACCATCAAGGCCAATCCCACAGACCTGCCGAAAGCTACGGGCCGTCTCGTCACCGACATGAACTACCGGCACTGGGATCACTACGTGGAGACCATCGCCCATCCGTTTGTCGCCGAGGTCAACGACGGTAAGGTTGACGGGGGCGTGGACATCCTCGAAGGGCAACCCTATGAGAGCCCGCTGGCTCCTTTCGGCGGCATCGAGCAGTTCGACTGGAGCAAGGACTCCAAGTGCGTGGCCTACACGTGCCGCAAGAAAGAGGGCGTGCAGTATGCCATCTCCACCGATGCCGACATCTACCTTTATAATATAGACACCCGCGAAACGCGCAACCTGTGCAAGCCGGCCGACTATCGGGAACCGGCCATCGATGCCACCAAGACGATGAAGACACAGGCCGTGAACCACCAGAGCGGCGACATGAACGTGGGCTACGATGTGAATCCGCGCTTCTCGCCCGACGGAAAGTACATCGCTTGGCAGAGTATGGCGCACAATGGCTATGAGAGCGACCGCAACAGATTGTGTGTCTACGACCTCCGGACGGGCGAAAAGAAATATGTCGCCGAGAGTTTCGACTCCAACGTGGAAGACTTCTGCTGGGCTGCCGACTCCCGCACGCTCTACTTCCTGGGCATCTGGCATGCCTGCGTGATGGTCTATCAGACCAATCTCGACGGACAGGTGAAACAGCTCACCGACGGCTGGTACGACTACGGCTCGGTGCAACTGCTGGGCAACGAGGGCAAGCAGCTGCTCGTCACCCGCCACTCCATCAGTCATCCCGACGACCTTTTCGCCGTCACTCCGGCCAAGAAGGCCAAGGCCTCCAAAGTGGTGCAACTCACGGATGAGAACAAGCATATCTTCGACCAGCTCGCTTTGGCCAAAGTGCAGGAGCGTTGGGTGAAGACAACCGACGGTAAGGAGGAGCAGGTGTGGATCATCCTGCCGCCCCACTTCGACCCCACAAAGAAATATCCCGCCCTGTTATTCTGTGAAGGCGGGCCGCAGAGCCCCGTCTCCCAGTTCTGGAGCTACCGCTGGAATTTCCAAATCATGGCGGCCAACGACTATGTGATCGTGGCCCCCAACCGTCGCGGACTTCCCGGCTACGGCTCTGCGTGGAACGAAGAGATTTCCGGCGACTGGACCGGGCAGTGCATGAACGACTATCTCAGTGCCATAGATGATGCCGTGGCCAACCTGCCGTTTGTCGACAAAGACCGACTCGGGGCCGTGGGTGCCTCGTTCGGCGGCTTCTCGGTCTACTATCTGGCCGGTCATCACGACAAGCGTTTCAAGGCGTTCATCTCCCACGACGGTGCGTTCAACCTCGAATCGATGTACACCGACACCGAGGAGGCATGGTTCTCCAACTGGGAATATGAGGATGCCTACTGGAACAAAGACCTCACGGCCAACGCCAAGAGAACCTATGAGAACAGTCCGCACAAGTTTATTGACAAATGGGACACGCCCATCCTCTGCATCCACGGCGAGAAAGACTATCGCATCAATGCCAATCAAGGCATGGGAGCGTTCAACGCCGCCCGCCTGCGTGGCATTCCGGCAGAGCTGCTCATCTTCCCCGACGAGAACCACTGGGTGCTCAAACCGCAAAACGGCATTCTCTGGCAGCGCACGTTCTTCAACTGGCTCGACCGGTGGCTGAAGAAGAAGTAAAGAGGGAAAGAGGTAAAAAAATAAAGGAATAAAGTAGTATAAAAAGCTCTTTTCTCATTGTCTCTTTGGTAGGGCAAAGGGAAAAGAGGTAAAAATAATGTGAGACAATGACACAACAAATTCAAGCAAAACTAAGTGACAGCAAAGCCATGCGCTGGACTGCCCTCGTATTGTTGGCAGGGGCGATGTTCTTTGCCTACATCTTCATGGATATCCTCTCGCCCCTGCAAAGTCTTTTGCAGACCAGCCGGGGATGGACACCCGAGGCCTTCGGCCACTATGCCGGTTCGGAGACATTCCTCAATGTGTTTGTCTTCTTCCTCATCTTTGCCGGCATCATCCTCGACAAGATGGGCGTGCGTTTCACCGCAGTGCTCTCCGGCACAGTGATGTTCATTGGCGGAGCCATCAACTACTACGCCGTCACCGACGCCTTTGCAGGCAGTGCGCTCGACACGTTCTTCACCAATCATCTCAACCTGCCGCAGGCCTGGTGGAATGTCACCCCGTGGTTTGAAGGCATGCCCGCCTCCGCCAAGTTGGCCGCCTGCGGCTTCATGGTGTTCGGTTGCGGTGCCGAGATGGCCGGTATCACCGTCAGCCGAGGCATCGTGAAGTGGTTCACAGGCCACGAAATGGCTTTGGCCATGGGCGTGGAGATGGCCATTGCCCGTGTGGGTGTGGCCGTGGTGATGGCCGGTTCGCCACTCATCGCATCGATAGCCCCCGTCAGTGTGAGCCGTCCGGCAGCCGTGAGCCTGCTGCTTCTCTGCATCGGCCTC
Organism: Segatella buccae ATCC 33574; assembly: GCF_000184945.1. GTDB lineage: Bacteria > Bacteroidota > Bacteroidia > Bacteroidales > Bacteroidaceae > Prevotella > Prevotella buccae. The sequence continues at coordinate 3,035,588 of NZ_GL586311.1, read as the reverse complement.
ATCAGTTTCATTGCCTACGGCTTCATGGACAGAAAGCTCGACGCACAGGGAGTGGTAGAAGAAAAGGAAGAACCCTTCAAGGTGAGCGACATCGGGAAGATACTTTCCAGCAAGATGTTCTGGGTTGTGGCCCTGCTCTGCGTGCTCTATTACAGTGCCATCTTCCCCTTCCAGAAGTACGCCATCAACATGTTGCAGTGCAACCTCGGCTTCTCGGCCGAGTCAGCCGGCTACGTGTTCTCCGTGTTCCCGCTCGGTGCGGCAGCCGTCACCCCGGCTCTCGGCGGCTTCCTCGACCATCGCGGCAAGGGTGCCACGATGCTCATTCTGGGTGCCATTCTGATGATTGCGTGCCATTTGACATTCGCTTTCGTCGTGCCCGCCACCCAGAATGTGTTCATCACCCTCACGGCCATCGTGGTGCTCGGCATCTCTTTCTCGCTCGTGCCCGCCGCCCTCTGGCCTTCCGTTCCCAAGCTGATAGAACCCAAACTCCTCGGCAGTGCCTACGCCTTGATATTCTGGATTCAGAACATCGGCCTCTATGCCTTCCCGATGGTCATTGGCAACGTGTTGCAAAGTTCCAACCCCGGTGTCACCGACCCGCTGAAATACAACTACACGGCTCCGATGTGTCTCTTCGCCTCGCTGGGTGTGGCTGCACTGCTGCTCGGTCTCTACCTGAAATTCATCGACAAGAAAGGCGGCTACGGACTGGAAGAGCCCAACATCAAATGACATTCGCTGCACCGGGACGGCCAATGCGACCTGCGGAGCACAAGATTTCCACATGAGGTGTCAAGTGTCTTGCCTCCCGGCAGGCGGCAGACCAACCGCCAAAAGCGAACAAGCACCATCAAAGAAAAAGCAAAATGAACATCCTGATCATTTCCGGTCATAACGACCTCAACAACTCCGTGGCCAATGCGGCCATCCTCGACGAGACAGCCCGGCAGCTTCCCGAAGCCGAGGTGCGCAAGCTCGATGCCCTCTATCCCGACTACCGCATCAATGTGGAAGCCGAACAGGAAGCCTTGCGCAAGGCCGACCTCATCGTCTGGCAGTTCCCCTTCTACTGGTATTCGTTGCCTGCACTGATGAAGAAATGGCTCGACGAAGTGTTTGTCCACGGTTTTGCACACGGTTCGACAGCCGTACTTGGCGGCAAGAAATTTCTTGTTTCGTTCACCACCGGTGCCCCGGCCGAGTTCTATACCGGAAAAGAAGGCTCCGTGGGCGACATCCACCACATGATAGAGATGTTCTCCGCCACCGCCATGCTCTGCCGCCTCGACTATCAGGGGGCCATGTGGCTCAACGGCGTGAGCTATGCCAACCGCCAGACGGAAGAGGCCATCAGGCAGCAGCAAGCCGAGGCCCGCAAGTATGCCGGCAAACTGATAGCCCGCATCAAGGAAATCAATCGCCAAGGGCTGATCTCCTGTCCGAACACCGATACAAAGAGCGGATGCACCTGCGACACAACGATCGTGTCAACAGGTGCATCCGCTTTTTTCGTGCCCTCCGCCCTATGGTCCTTAAAGTCCGGTTGATGGATGGTAGAAAGTTCTCGGGGGTAGAACAGTTTGTCAAACTATTTGTCCGTTTTCGGGCTCTCTGCTTGCGATGTTTGCAACAAGCAAGCCACCCGGGTGCAAATGAGCGATTTTGGCGATGTTTCCAAAACGCTGACAATCAGTCATTTGAACTTTATTGACATGAGACGGGGGCCGAAAACCGGTCTGAAAAGGCCCAAACGGGTTTGAAAAATGGCCACAGTTGCGTTGCAACTGTGGCCATTTCAGCTTTCAACTGTAGCCCTTTTGCAAGTTCGGAGAACCCGAATGAGAAAACAGGCAGACTTTTCCGGTGGCTTGAAGCCGATATTCCGCCCTCATTGGAGAATTTCTGCAGAGGTGTTTTTGTTAATATTATTCGCCACTGTCCGGCAACCTTCAGTCCTCAAGGCACATCACCTCGTCGGGCAACACAATCTTGCCCGTGGCGGCACTGTAGGTGCCCATCACGAAGCGGTGGCCGGCATCGGCTGAGAAGATGCGGAAGAGGTCGTCATAGCGGTAGGCGTCGGTGTCATAGACCACGCAGGCCGGCGCCGCCTTGCCGGCTTCCCGGCCGCCGGACAATGACAGGGCAAGATGGCCCTCGGGCAGCGACAGCCGGTCGCCGACGGTGAAGGAAGCACGCAAACCATGGCGTGCAGCATGTTTCCGGCAACGCGCCGTCATCGCTTCCGAACCGATGAAATGATAGTGACAGCCTGCGGATGAGTCGGCATCCGTGAAGCCCAACATGCGCCGGGTGTGCCATGCCACCATGCGCAGCAGTGCCAGTGAGGCCTTGAGATAGATGGCCGTCTTGATGGGCAGTGCCAGCAGACGGCTCATGCCCCCGTAGTGCTTGCGGAAGAAAATGAGCATTGCGCCATAGAACACATGCACATAGCGGAAGCTCGAATGCTGGGTGCTCTCGCCCTTGTAGTGGAGTATCTTGGCCGGCAGGTAGTAGTTGTGATAGCCGCCTTTCAGCAGACGGTAGGAAAGGTCGATGTCTTCCCCATACATGAAGAAGTCTTCGTCGAGCAGCCCCACACGGTCGATCGCCTCCCGACGGAGCAGACAGAAGGCACCGCTCACCACCTCGATGCGTGCCGGGGCGTCCCAAGGCAGGTGGCCCATGTAGTAACGGGCAAACCGCCGGCTGTGCGGAAAACGACTGCACAGCCCCACCATCTTGTAAAAAGCCACGACGGGCCGTGGCAGTCCGCGCCGAGACTCGCGGGCATCGCTGCCGTCGGCCTGCAACATGCGCACCCCGAGTGACCCGGCATCGGCGTGCGCATCCATGAAGCCGAGTGCCTCGTGCAGCGTCGTCTCACCCACGATGGTGTCGGGGTTGAGCAACAGCACATACTCACTCGCCGTATCGGCAATGGCCAGATTGTTGGCCCGGGCAAAACCGAGGTTGTGCCGACCGGCGATGACCGTCACTTCGGGAAACTCCCGCGAGAGATATTCCACGCTGCCGTCGCGCGAATGGTTGTCCACCACCACCACCTGCGCGTCGATGCCCGCCAAGGCTCGCCGCAGCGAACAAAGGCATTGCCCGGCATAGTCTTTCACATTGTAGTTGACAATGACAACCGTCAGTTTCTTCATCATGAATCGTTGGTTTCTCCGGAGACATGTTTTCGTTTCCCGTGCCGGCGACTATCCCTGCCGGCCGGCTTCCCCCTCACACCGCTTGCGGGTGGGCACCACGAGCAACAGACAGAGTAGCAGGATGATGGCCAGATAGCCGAAAGCCGCCTTCACGAAGAGATAATAGAGCAGCGTGTTGGCCACAAGCAGACTTTCGAGCAGGACCAGCCTCAGCAGGCCCCACTTCTTCAAGGCCTCTGCGGGCCGGACTTCGAGGGCGGCCCGCACCGCCCCAAACCTGAACAGGCGCAACGCGAGCGGAATGGTTGCGATGGTGAGCAGTTCGAAGCCGGCAAGCACCATGAATTCAAGGCCGTGACGGCCTTCGAGCCCACCCGGCACGAGCACCTCGGCCTCGAAAGCCGCACTCAGCAGCAGGGCCGCCAGAATGCCCACCCACCATGTTGTCATCAATGTCTTTTGAGTCTTTTCCATTGTCTTGTTGATTGTCTTTTTGTTCTGTCGGGCCGGTAAGCACACGATGTCCGCGGCTCCACGGCCCTATGTCCCGAAGGGCACGCGGTTGACGATGGAGCGCCCGAGCGTCACCTCGTCGGTATATTCCAGTTCGTTGCCCACGGAGATGCCACGGGCGATGGCCGTGATCTTCACGCCCGCGGCCTGTAGCCGGCGCGAGATGTAGAAGTTGGTGGTGTCGCCCTCCATCGTGGAACTGAGTGCGAGTATCACCTCCTCCACACCGCCCTCTTCCACCCGCCGGCAGAGCGAGTCTATCTCGATGTCGCCGGGGCCTATGCCGTCCATGGGCGAGATGATGCCTCCGAGCACGTGGTAGACCCCGTGAAACTGCTGGGTGTTCTCGATGGCCATCACGTCTTGCACGTTCTCCACCACGCACACCGTCGTCCGGTCGCGCCGCTCGTCGGCACAGATGGGGCAGATGTCGGTGTCGCTGATGTTATGGCACAAGCGGCAGTATTTCACTTCATGCTTGAGCGTGGTGATGGCCGCGGCAAAGCGTTCCACCTCCTCATCGTTGCGCCGCAGCGTGTGGAGCACGAGCCGCAAGGCCGTCTTGCGCCCTATGCCGGGCAGTTTGGCAAATTCGCCCACCGCTTTTTCGAGCAGGGCCGAGGGATATTGTTTTTCCAAAAGTTCTGTTTTTATTGTTCGGCAATCGACCGCCTATACCACATCAGAAACCACACACAGGCCGTCACCAGTGCGGCAGCCCCCAGTCCATAGCCCACAGTGGCGGGCAGGAAACGGCCGAAGGCCTGCGGACTGACGAAAAGGAACGTGGAGCACACCGTGGTCATGAACAGGGCAGGCACGAGGGTGATGACAAAAGGCTTACGCCGCTGCGTGAGATAGACAGTGATGGTCCATAGGGTGAACACGCTGAGCGTCTGGTTGGCCCAGCCGAAGTATTGCCAGATGATGTTGAAGCCGTTGGGATTCTCCATTTGCCATACGAGCAGGGCCACCGCGGCGGCAAACATGGGCACGCAGATGGCCAACCGGTTTTTGATGCTGCGCTGCCCCACGTGTATGGCTTCGGCAATGATGAGCCGCGCCGAGCGGAAAGCCGTGTCACCACTGGTGATGGGAGCGGCCACCACACCCAGCAGGGCGAGAATGCCACCAGCCACGCCGAGCCAGTTTTCGCACACGAGTTTCACCACCGTGGGGGCATCGAAATACTGCACGAGTGTCTTGCCATCACCGGCGGCATACTGGGCCAGAAAGGCTTCCACGCCCTCGCTGCCGACCACCTCGCGCCAACCGCCGTAGTAGAAGAAATACATCGACACCGTGGCCCAGATGAGTGCCACGAGCCCTTCGGTGATCATAGCCCCGTAGAAGATGGGGCGGCCCAGCTTCTCGTGCTTCATGCAACGGGCCATGAGCGGACTCTGCGTGGCGTGGAAACCGCTGATGGCCCCACAGGCGATGGTGATGAAGAGGCAGGGAAAGAGCGGATTGGTGCCCATGAAACTGTCGGCCCCCAAGAGAGCCGCAGGCACATTGCTGTTGGCCGCGGCCGTGGCCGTCCACAGTTCGGGCAGGTCGGGCCGTTTCACGAGCAGTCCCACGAGCAGGGCGGCGGCCATGAAGAGCAGCGAGAAGGCGAAGAGGGGGTATATCTTGCCTATGATCTTGTCGATGGGGAGCATCGTGGCCACGATGTAGTAGATGAAGATGGCGACAATCCACTCCATCTTCGTGCCGGCAAGTGTCTCGAGAATGATGGCCGGACTGTAGACAAACACCACGCCCACCATCATGAGCAGCAGCACGGAGAAGACGAGCATGAGCCGACGGGTGTTGCGGCCGAGGTAGGCACCCACCAGTTCGGGCAGGTTGGCTCCCTCGTGGCGCACGCTCAACATGCCGCTCAGATAGTCATGCACGGCACCGGCAAACACGCATCCCAACACAATCCACAGATAGGCCGCAGGCCCATACCACGCCCCCATGATGGCTCCGAAGATGGGCCCCGTGCCGGCGATGTTGAGAAACTGTATCATGAAGATCTTCCATGTGGGCAACGGCACAAAGTCCACACCGTCGGCTTTGGCCACGGCGGGAGTGGGCCGGTCGTCGGGGCCAAACACCCGTGCGACGAATTTCCCGTAAATCAGATAGCCGACAAGGAGTGCCAGCAGACTCAAACCCAAAGTTATCATTTGTTCGGAATCGTTTTAAGTTGGTTCAAATCTTTTTTTTCAGGAGTCAAAGAAAACTTTCTCTCAGAAGTAAAGGCGGCAAAGAGAGTCGGCATTCGCTCCGCCCGTCAGGAAAAGTGGCTTGAGCATAAGCGAAAAAAGACAACAGCCTTATGGCCCGACCTTCATCGAACCTCCTGCTCCTACCGGACTTGCCGTCCGGCAAATTGATATGCAAATGTACATATTATATTTGATATAAGGAAAAAAATAAGTATCTTTGTGGCGTTTTTTCAAGATAGACAACAAGAATTCGTCATGCTCATGAGATACATCTTCTGCCTGACCCTGTGGTGTGCAGGCCTCCTTTTTCCATCCCCGGCACTCCGGGCCGCCCGCTCCGGCGACGGCGGAGCTTTCAAGGCCGTGTGGTCGGCGGTGGCTCCGCAGGCCCCCAAACACGAGGTGAGGGCCGTGTGGCTCACCACCATAGGGGGCATCGACTGGCCCCACTCCTACTCGCAGTCGCGCTTCTCCATGGAGCGGCAGCAGGCCGAACTGTGCCGCCTGCTCGACCTCTACCACCGGGCGGGCATCAACACCGTGCTGATGCAGACGCGCATACGCGCCACCACCATCTACGACGCGCCCTACGAACCGTGGGACGGCTGCCTCTCGGGCTTCCCCGGCCGCTCCCCGGGCTACGACGCGCTGCGCTTCGCCATCGACGAGTGCCACAAGCGGGGCATGGAACTGCACGCGTGGGTGGTCACCATACCCGTGGGCAAGTGGAACGGCGAGGGCTGCCGGCGGCTGCGACAGCACTTGCCGGGAGTCGTAAGACGGATTGGCACCGACGGCTACATGAACCCCGAAGACCCGCGCACGGGCGACTATCTGGCGCAACTCTGCGGCGACATCACCCGCCGCTACGACATCGACGGCATCCATCTCGACTACATACGCTATCCCGAGACGTGGAACATCCGTGTTGGTCGCGACGCGGGCCGGGTCTGCATCACAGACATCGTGAGCAAGATAGCCCGCGAGGTGAAGCGGCAGAAGCCATGGGTGAAAATGAGCTGTGCGCCCATCGGCAAGCACGACGACCTCGCACGCTACCGCAGCCACGGCTGGAATGCCTACACCCGCGTGTGTCAGGATGCGCAGGGGTGGCTGCGGCAGGGGTTCATGGACGCGCTTTTCCCCATGATGTATTTCCGCAACGAACAGTTTTTCCCCTTTGCCATCGACTGGGCCGAACATTCCGCCGGGCGCATCGTGGCCCCGGGACTGGGCATCTACTTCCTCGACCCGCGCGAGGGCAACTGGCGGTTGGACGACATTGTGAGGCAGATGAACGAACTGCGCCACCTCGGATTGGGGCACACGTTCTTCCGCGGCAAGTTCCTCACCGACGACGTGCAGGGCATCTACCGCTTCGTGAGCCGCCGCTTCAACCTCTATCCCGCCCTCGTGCCGCCCATGACATGGGAGAGTCGCGACTTGCCGCCGGCCCCCACCGACCTGCTCGTGCGCCGGCAAGGGGCCACGTTGCAGCTCTCGTGGCACTATCGTGAGACCGAGGCGCAACGGCTCATGCCACCCGGTGTGCAACGCGTGGCGTTCAATGTCTATGCCTCCACCTCATCGCCCGTTGACATCGGCGACGCGCGCAACCTCATCGCCACACGCCTGCCCCATGCCGCCATGAGTCTGCCGGCACAGGCGGGCGGCCACCTCCGCTTCGCCATCACGGCCATCGACCGCTACGGCAACGAGAGCCTTGCCTTGCAGAGTGCCCCTGCCGACAGCGATACCGACCACGCCCCCACCCTGCTGCGCTGCGATGGCTATCGCTTGGAAGTGCCTGCCGGGGCCCGCATGGCCGACACGGGGCTCCTGCTCATCGAGAGCCTGCAAGGCCAGACGGTGGCTTCGCGCTCGTGGCGCGGTTCGCAGATAAGCGTGACCGACATCGCCCCCGGAATCTATGTGCTGCGCTCCATCAACCGCAAGGGCGTCACCCACCGTCTCGGGTATTTCATCAAAAAGCCCCTTCCCCGCCCACTTTCCGGGGGAAGGAGGCAGTAAGCCCCCGCACAACAAGCTTTATATCCGTTTCCGTTTGACGGCCTCCATCACGTTTGCAGGTGGGCGTTGATTCATAAACTCTTTCTTCATGAAATCCATATAAGGTGCCACATGCTCGTAGAAATGACGGTAACCGGAACAGAGATAGTTCAGTCCCGGATTCCCATACCGGTCGTTCACAAACCGGTTTTTGGGACATTCGCCATGACACGCAAACTCCCACTCACACTCCTTGCACTGCTTGGGCAGTGAGGCATGCTTGAGGCAGCTGAACTGCCGCTGCTGTTCGCCATAGAGCATTTCGACGAGTGTCTTGTCTCTGATGTTCCCGAGTTTGTATTCCGGGAACACAAAGTGGTCGCATGAATACACATCACCGTTGAATTCCATCACTCCCGCATGTCCACATTCCTTTGCATAGACACAGATACCCGGCCGCTCGCCCACCCAATTAGCAAGGGTACAGTCGAAGATTTCCACATAGGTCTGCCCCACATCGTGCCGCACCCATTCGTCAAAGATCGCGCAGAGGAAGTCGCCCCATTGTGCCGGTGAGACGGAGAAATCGGCCACAGGACACTCTTGGTCGACAAGCGTGGCAAGGTGGCGGCCGTCGGAATGCGCAGCCATGCGTTCAACGACAGGTGCAAACTGAATGTATTTTGCCCCCATTTCCTTGAAGAAATGATAGAACTCGAGCGGATAACCGGCATTGAAATCATTGACGACCGCCATGGCGTTCCATTCCACTCCATGTTTCCGGAGCAGCCGGATGCCACGCATCACCTTTTGCCAAGAAGGCTTGTCGGATGCCGTGCGGCGATATTCGTCATGAAATTCCTGTGGGCCGTCAATGGAGATGCCTACAAGCCAGTTATGCTCTTTGAAAAATTCGCACCACTCATCGGTAAGCAGCGTGCCATTGGTCTGTATCGTGTTGTCTATCTGCCGACCAAAGGCATACTTCTCTTGCAGTGCGACCGCTTTCCTGTAGAATGAAAGCGGGCGCATCAAGGGCTCTCCCCCGTGCCAAGTGAAGAGCACCTGACTCATGGTCTGGGCCTGTATGTATTCCTGCACGAAGCGTTCGAGAAGTTCGTCCGACATGACGCGGGCAGGCGCATTCCGGTAAAGATGCGACTTCTCAAGATAATAACAGTACTTGCAACGCAGGTTGCACGAGGCACCCACCGGCTTTGCCAAGACATACAGGGGTTTGGAGAAGGGGGATATTGTATTCATCTATGTTTTTGTTTTTTATTCATCATCCATCCCGTCGGCGGAATACAAGCACGCGCACTAACCATCATTCCGCCAACGGGTCAATATGATGATTGCAAATATAGATGAAATCTGACAAAAATCAAAACTTATGCCGCATATAGTGCGAAACTTACCAAGGTTGTGAAAAAGCCTTACATGGCATTTCTTCCCGCTCCGCCATCCACCCCATATTATCCGTCTTATTCGCCACATCCAACCTGCGAATTTTCCCACCCGGCCCAAACGAGCCTGCAAAAGAGCCCGAACGACAACCTCAAAGAGGCTCTTTGAGAAGGCCGTTCGGGCCGGACTGCAACCCAAAACAGGGCCGGGAAAGCCCTTTTCGGAGGGTGAGGGGGCGGCAGCAGGCGAAAGATCGAAAAAGGGGAGCGCGCCATGCACTCCCCTTTGCCATTGCAAAGATACAACCAAAATGGGGAAAATGCAAACCGACGGTAAAAAAGGCAGACATGGTTTCTTCCTCATAAATGATGACGGAAAGGGGAGCCACTATCTTTATATCACCATAAATGATGACGCGAAGAGGCAAAACGGGCACAAGGGGAAAGATATTTACCGAGTTCTAAGTATTGCGGAGATTCTTAAATATTCCTAATTTTGCAGCGGGAACAGACATTATTTTGAAAGGGGTTCCGGCTTGTGGAGTGCGGCCCGTAGGCCTGCCTTCAGCCCCATCGCCACGCAGGGTGGCACGGCTTCCGTCCCGGACCCTTTCATGACAGGGAATATACATTATTTATATACACTCAAGAATGAATACTCTTAAAAACGGCCTCTTGGCCGGTGTGTTTGCCATAGGATGTGTGTCCGCGGCAAACGCCCAAGTGAACGCATCCGACTCGGTGATGAACCACGTCAAAGGCAATCGCCTGAGTGTGGGCGGATATGGTGAAGTGGTCTACAGCCGCATGTTCTACAGCGACAGCTACTACCGCTACCAAGACGCTCCGGGACACAAAAACGACAAGAGCAACGGGCGGTTTGACATTCCCCACGCCGTGGTCTATCTGGGCTACGACTTCGGAAAGGGGTGGACCATGGGCACCGAAATAGAGTTTGAGCACACGGGCACGGGCTCGGCCATCGAAGTGGAAAACGACGAGGGCGGCGAATACGAGCACGAGATAGAGAAAGGCGGAGAGGTGGAAATCGAGCAGTTCTGGCTCAACAAGCGTTTCGCCGACTGGGCCAACGTGAAGCTGGGGCACATCATCGTGCCCGTGGGACTGAACAACGCCCACCACGAGCCGCTCAACTTCTTCACCGTCTACCGCCCCGAGGGCGAGAACACGGTGCTCCCCTCCACGTGGCACGACACGGGCATCAGCCTCTGGGGCCGCCACGGCGACTTCAAGTATGAGGTGATGATGGTGGCCGGACTCAACGCCATGATGTTCTCCCGCGACGGATGGGTGCATGGCGGGGCAGGCTCGGCCTACGAGTTCAAGCCCGCCAACAAATACGGCTTCGCCTTCCGCGTGGACAACTACACGCTGCCCGGACTGCGGTTGGGCCTGAGCGGCTACTACGGACAGTCGATGCACAACACCTACCCCAACGATATGGTCAACGGACCTTACAGAACCGTGAAGGCCAACACTTACATCGGTTCGTTCGACTTCACCTTCAACCGCTACAACTGGATTTTGCGCGGACAGGCCGACTACGGATACATCTCCGACACGCCCATGCTCAACAGTGCCAAGCGCAACAGCATCAAGACCTCGCCCTACAACAAGACGCAGGTGGGCAAGAATGCCGTGGCCATCGGCATCGAGGCCGGCTACAACGTGTTCTCGCAAATCAGCTGCATGAGGGCGGCCAACAAGAAGCTCTATCTCTTCGGCCGCTACGACTACTACGACTCCTACATCAACGAGGCCTCACAGCCCGAATCCACCCACAACTACACCAACCGCCGGGTGTTCACCGTGGGAGCCAACTACTATCCGCTGCCGCAGATAGCCGTCAAGTGCGACTACTCCTACCGCAAGCTGCGCAGCCCGCTCAACAACGAGCCGAGTCTCAACATCGGCATCGCCTACGAGGGATTCTTCTTGTAAGATGCAAAAATTGAAACATTCAAAAGGTAAAAGATTCAAGCTGCTGTAGGGGCTCACATATTGGTGCTTCGGGCTGCCCGCAAATGAAATCAGTATCATTGCAATTAACATAAAAAACGGAAAACAACATGAAAAAGATGTTTAAGTATGCCATGCTCTTCGCAGCAGCATGTACGCTGACATGGAGCATGACTTCGTGCAGCGACGACGACAAAGGCGATGACGGCAAAACCACCATCGAGAAGCAGGAACAGGCCGTGAAAGACCTCACCGCAGAGTATCTCAACAACGTGGTCTACCCCACCTATGGCAATCTGGCCTCCGAGGCTGAAGGGCTCTACGCCAAGATCAACGCCCTCAAGGCCAAGCTGAAAGCCGGCACAAGGGTGGAGCAGAGCGAAATCGACGCCATCTGCACTTCCTACAAGGCCGCCCGCCAGTATTGGGAGGAGTCGGAGGCATTCCTCTACGGGGCTGCCAGCGACTTCGAGATCGACCCGCACATCGACAGCTGGCCCCTCGACGTGCCCACACTGGCCAAAGACTTGGCCAGCGACGCCAAGATAAAGACCCTCGACAAAGAGGCTGAAGACATCGAAGTGACCCGCAAGAACCTCACTGCCGAGAACCTCGGTTTCCACGGCATTGAGTTCATCTTCTTCCGCGACGGCAAAAACCGCCCCGCATCTTTCTTCAACAACGACGAGGTGGAGAAGTATGAGAACATCTTCGACGGCAAGAACGTGACTGCCAAGGAAGAAGTGATCTTCGCCACAGCCGTGGCCGGCGACCTGCGCGACAAGTGCTACCAGCTCGTGGTGGCTTGGAATCCTGCCGCCTCCGCTGCCTACAAGGCCCGCATTGCCGAGTGCGCCAAGCACTTCGACGACTTCAAGACCCTGACCAAAAAAGGCCTGACCTACGGTGAAGACCTGCTGCAGGCCGGCACGGCCAAGAGCACACAGAGCTCGGTGAAGAAAGTGGTGGAGACCATCCTCGTGTCGGGTTGCTCCAACATCTGCGCCGAGGTGGCCGACCAGAAGATGGGACAGGCCTACCGTGCATCGAAAGACCCGAACTCACAGCATCAGGGTGAAGACGGCAAGATGGAGCCCGATGACCCCAACTACATCGAGTCGCCTTACAGCTACAACTCGTTCACCGACTTCTACGACAACATCATGAGCATCCAGAACTCGCTCTATGGCAACTACAACGGGAACACCTACGCAGCCAAGTCGCTGATGAGCTACCTCAACACCTACAATGTGGTGGAGGCTGCCCTCATCAACGCCAAACTCACGGCTGCCCTGAAGGCCCTGAAGGCCTGCCAGACCAGCGGCACGCCGTTCGTGCTTAACCCGGGTGCCCCGCTCGTGAAGGCTGCCATGGACGCTGTGGGCGAGCTCGACAGCGAACTGAACAAGGCCTCGCAGTGGATTCTGAAGAACTGATTATTACAACAAACCAAAAAGAATAGTGTCCGAAGACCCAAGGCCTCCGGACACTATTTCCCATAAAACAAAAACATGATGAAAACATTCAAGACATACGGGCCGCTGATGCTGGCAGCCATGATGGGCCTTTCGCTCACCGCCTGCCACGACGATGACAACGGCGGCACCACGGCCGGCGGCATCAGCACCAACGGCGAAGACGACTACAAATATGTAGGCAAGGCCACCAACGGCTTCACCCCGAGCGAGTGGTATCCCGGAGGAGAACAGGGAACAACCGAAAACACCACCGCCTCTTGCTATGAAGACGAGACGCCAGCCGTCGGAAACGCCAATCTGCTGGATGCCTTCAAGCGCGGGGAAATCTTCTTCGAGCACGATTTCCTCCCCTCTTCCACCCCCTCTACCAAAGACTTTGCAGGCCTTGGCCCGGCCTACGTGCGCTCGTCTTGCATCCACTGCCACCCCGGCTACGGCCACGGCAAGCGCGTCGAGTCCTACGATGCCGACCACAAAGGCAACGGCTATCTGCTCGTGATCTATCACCCCGTAGACGGTGCCAACAGCGACGACGGGCCCTACATCTCCGAGGTGACGGGCATGCCGCAGACGCGCGCCGTGTCGCCCTTCCTGCCGCCTGTAAACGAGAAAGGCATCACCATGAAGTGGGAGACCGTCACCGCCATGGAGAGCGGACTGCCCATGCAGTTCCCCGACGGCGAGAGGTATGAGCTCATCTACCCCGAAGTGACCATCCTGCCCACCGCCTTCAACACCAACCCCATACCCACCAACTATGCCGTGAGGCTGGAGTCGACCATCGGCCTCTACGGCACGGGACTGCTCGATGCCATCCCGCAAGACAGCATCAAGGCCGAATACATCCGGCAGGCGGCTGCGGCACAGAAGCGCGGCGTGGACATCGCCAAGGTGCTCAACCCCGGTTTCTGGGATGCCTCCAAGGGCGACTGGGCCGGAGACCCCACACTCGGCAAACCCAACGGGGCGTGGTATAAACTGGCCGATGGCCAGATGAAGGTGAAACGCTTCACCTACGCCATGACGCGCGCTTCGCTCCAAGACGGTGCGGGAGCCAACGCCATGTGGAACATCCCCAACGTGAGCCGCAGCGACCGGCCCTACCTCTACACCACCACGGCCTGGGCTAAGGCCATGAGCGAGAACAAGAAGGTGATTGCAGCTATCAAGAAAGACCCCTCGTCGCCTTACTACAATGACGGCACCGAGGCCGGAATCGCCGCTGCGGTGAAGGCTTTGCTCGACCCGAAGACCAACCAGTTTAACAACGCCTACCACAACTTCAAGCCCGAAATGACGGACAACAACTTCTGGCAGTACATGGTGTGGCACCGCGGACTGGCCGTTCCACGCGCCCGCGACCTCAACGACGCTACCGTACAGCGCGGCAAGAAGCTCTTCATGGAGATGGGCTGTGCCAGCTGCCACCGTCCGAAATGGGAGACGGGCGACGACAACTATTGGGTGCCCTCCCCCATCAAGAACAACAACCTCAACCTGCCGAAGTATGCCCATCAGACCATCTATCCCTACACGGACATGATACAGCACCGACTCTACATGAAAAACGGCATACACGGAAGCTGGTGCCGCACCACACCGCTGTGGGGCCGCGGCCTGAGCCTGCTCAACACGGGTGCCGAAGACCGTCTGCACGACTGCCGGGCACGCAACGAGGTGGAGGCCATCATGTGGCATGCCTACAGCAAAAACAGCGACGCCTACTGGAGTGCGGTGAAGTTCTACCACCTGCCCAAGGCCGACCGCGACGCTGTGGTGAAATTCCTGCGCTCCATCTAAGGGCGCATACAACCGACACGGAAGGTCTGATCAATGATCAAGAAAATAACTTTCTCTCTGTATATCGTGGTGGTGGCCGTCATGGCTGCCGCCACATTTTGTGAAAAGCTGGGCGCGGGCGACCTCTACCACACGTGGTGGTTCACCCTGCTGTGGGCCATGCTCACGGCTGCCGGCATCGTCTACATCGCCCAAAGCCGCCTGCACCGGTGGCCCACTCTGCTGCTCCACGCCGCTTTCGTGGTCATCCTCGCCGGCGCATTGCTCACCCGGCTCACAGCCCGTCGGGGGGCCATACACCTGCGGCAAGGCCAGTCCACCGCCGAATATATGGCGGCCAAGGATGGGCAAGGCATGGAACCGGCCCGCCTGCCCTTCAAGGTGAAGCTCGAGAAGTTCAACATCCGCTATCACGAAGGCACCAAGGCCGCAGCCGACTATGAGTCAATTATCAGCATCGGGGGCGACGGAGCGGCCAACCGCTACACGGTTTCGATGAACAGGATAGCCTCCCACGGCGGCGTGCGCCTCTATCAGAGTTCCTACGACGAGGACGGCCGGGGCAGCGTGCTGGCCATCAACAGCGACCCTTACGGCATTCCCGTCACCTACGTGGGCTACGCCCTGCTCTTCTTCTCGCTCCTGTGGCTGCTCGTCGACCCCCGGGGCACTTTCCGCCGGCTGCTCCGGAGCGATGTGCTGCGCAAGGGCGCGCTGGCTATCCTCGCCCTCATGGCCCTGCAACAGCCGGTTGCAGCCACCACCACCTTCCCCCGCCGCACAGCCGACCACTTCGGCCGCATGAGCGTGCTCTACAACGACCGCATCGCGCCGTTGCAGACCTATGCCTACGACTTGACGAAGAAGCTCTGCGGCAAGCGCAGCTATCGGGGTTGCACGCCCGAACAGGTGCTCACGGGATTCATCTTCTGGGGCGACCAGTGGGCGGGCGAGAAAATCATCAAGGTGAAAGGCGGACAACTGAAATCCACGCTCCAGTTGCCCGACTACGTGTCGGTGAACGACCTCTTTCTGGCCGGCGACTACCGCCTCAAGCAGTATGTGGAGGAATACTACCATGGGGCGCAAGACGGTTTTCATCAGGATGCGGTGGAACTCGACGAGAAAGTGCAGCTCATCATGGAACTGCGTGGGGGCGCACCGCTGAAGATATTCCCCCACACGGCAAAGGGCTCTACGCAGTGGTATGCCCCCAACCGAAGCTACAAGGGGGCTGTGAGTGCCCGCGACAGTGCCTACATGCAGCAGGTGTTTGCCGACCTCTACCGCTATGCGCTCTCGGGCAGCAATGCCGATGTGAACAAGACCATCGACGAGGTGATGGCCTATCAGCAGCGCAACGGCGGAGCGGGTATGCCCTCTCCACGGGAGGTGGAGGCCGAGCGTCTCTACAACAGTGTGCCGTTTGCCACGATTCTCTTCGTCGTGAACCTCACGTTGGGGCTCATCGCCCTCGGCCTCACCATCCGCAAACTGACGGGTAAGGATGACACTTCGGCCCGCCCCACCGGGAAGCGAAGCCTCATGGCAAGGCTGTCGGCCGCCTCCGGCCCGCTGTTTGTCGTGCTCATGGTGCTCTCGATGCTCGCCCTGACGGTGGCACTGGCACTGCGCTGGATCATCAGCGGCTACGTGCCCATGAGCAACGGTTACGAGACGATGCTTGTCGTGGCGTGGTTCACCCAACTGCTCTCGCTCCTTGCATGGCGCAAGGCCCACATCGTGGTGGTGTTCGGCTTCCTGCTCTCGGGCTTCTTCCTGCTCGTGAGTCACATCTCGCAGATGGATCCCGCCATCGGGCGGATGATGCCCGTGCTCAACAGTCCGCTGCTGAGCATCCACGTGGGCATCATCATGATGAGCTATGCCCTGTTGGCCATGACCTTCATCTGCGGCCTCATGGGTCTGCTCCTCCCCCGCAAGGGCGTCGAGTTGCAGGCACTCAGCCGTCTGTTCCTCTATCCGGCCGTCACCACGCTGGGCCTCGGCATCTTCATCGGTGCCATCTGGGCCAACATCAGTTGGGGCACCTACTGGAGCTGGGATCCCAAGGAGACATGGGCGCTGATCACTTTCATGGTCTACGCCGTGGTGCTCCACACCCGCTCTTTCCCCCTCTTCAGCCGCCCCACGGCCTACCATCTCTACACCACCATCGCCTTCCTCACCATTCTCATGACCTACTTCGGCGTCAACTACTTCCTCGGCGGCATGCACAGCTATGCCTGATGCACACCGCCGGGCTGCACCCTGAGGCGATTGTGAAGCGCATCGGCATCAACAAGATGCCCTTTTCATGAAGCGGGATGCCCTTTCTATACAAAAGAGGCAGGTGACTTGAGTTGACAAGCCACCTGCCTCTTGATATAAAATCATCTAAGAAAATTACTCCTCCGGCCTTTGCAATTCATCTAAAAGCTCTCGTTCTGCCACCTCCATGTTGTGAACAAACTCCCCATAAGAAACAGCTGACGAATCCACCGACAGACCGTATAAAGAAATAATACCACCATAGCCGCAAAGTTTCTTGCTCTCCGTCGATTGCTCCCGACTTTGAAGCGGAACCACCAAACCTCCGTAGCAAGCTTTAGTCATATACATATAGGTGACGAGCTGATGTAAATCTTCTCTGCCCACAGCATTGACTTTCACCCCTTCATAGCGTTTGTATTTGGCATCGAGCACTCTGTTTTCTTTGTAAAAGTCGGGATAACGCTTTCCCGTACCGTCAGTAAAAAGGCACAAGCCGTCTGTCCGAAGATTGTTTTGAGGATGCTTGAAACCTATCTTGCGAAACACCGTGGCCAGATAAGCTTCCCACAGCCAAGCCCCATCGAAGAGAACACCCCGGATTGTGTCGTCACAGACTCCATATTTCAGTTCCTCTCGGCGGAGAATGCGCAGGCACACTGATTGTAAGTCGGCATATCCAGAGAAATAAGGATGGGTGAAAGGATGAAGGTTGTCATCGATCACCCGCTGTCTGTCCACTCGCTGATAGCGACCGGTGGCAGCTCTGATGCGCGCCACATTATCCATCGTCTCGGCATCGGCCGACAGAATGATGTTGCCCAACGATTGCTCACAGACATACTCAATGGTGTGGCGGACAAGCTCTGTCATAGGATTGTCATATTCCAGTTCGCGGGTGGAATAAGCTACCCGTCCGTCAAAAAGAGGATTGAGGCGGATATGCCTGTTGATGTCTATGCGCCCTCTGAGGTTAGCATCATTGTGCATCCGGGTCTGATATTCCCGATACAATCCCTGCTGCAAAGCCCTATTCAGGAAATGGGGAAACATGAAAACGAGCAAGTCGAATATCTGCTCATCGTCACTGGTGGTGTCCAGTTTTAAGAGATGGGGCGCAAACACCTTTTGCAGCATGTAGTGGAGGAAGTAGTCTCTGCCATCGGAAGCGAAACGTGAGCGAATGCAGACCTGCGTGCCCCGATAGCCCACAAAGCCCATCACGTTGCCCGTAATCATATATCCGTCTTCCAACCGGAATATGTGCTCTTTCCCTATCTGCTCTCCATGAGCGTCAAGTCGACTTGGAAACACCAACAGATCAGCCCCCATCTTGGCACAGAGCCCCTCTATCGTATGTTCGGAGAGTACGCGCAGATACTCTGTATGCTCTTCCAGAGCAATCTCTTTACGTGAGTTGTCGTTGGTAATCATTCTCCATCCACGTCATCAGTCAGCCGTCCGTTATAGGCATCATGAAGTCTCGCCAACTGTTCTGCACCATCTCGCCGTCCTCGCAGATACTCGTCGAGCACACCTTTTATACAAGTCTCCCACAAGGCATCAAAGCTCCTGACACGCGCATATTTCAAGAAATAAGCCCCGCCAAGCTGATAGGCCGTGCTCAGTCCGGGAGTGGCGGCTATCGCTTCGTTCAACCGGCGCATACGCCCTTTGATTTCTTCCAACGGTGCTCCTATCGTTTGCAGCTCGTCCGACAAGTCGATGATGGCCATACTGTCTTCAGCCGTCACCTCCAACCAAGCGAAGCGGCGGCGCATGGCAAAGTCCATGCTCTCCACACTACGGTCGATGTCATTCATTGTGCCTATCACATACACGTTTTCGGGGATAAAGAAATGTCCGTAGCAGGTGGATTTAAGCACGCTGTCAAAAGCATTGGCACTTGTCTGCATATTGGCATACTGCGTTCTCACCCGTCCTTCCGTCCCTCTATATCCGGGGTCTATGGAGAAGAACAATTCGCCGAAGATCTTTGAAAGTTCTCCACGGTTGATTTCATCGATGATAAACACATATTTCTTTTCGTTGACAGCAGAAGCCTTAGATGCTTTGGCTGCCATTTCGCGCAGTTGCCGGTAAAGTACAAAGACATAGGAATCTTGCTGTGTATTATGCTTTCTGCCAAAATAAAGCTTCACATCGCCCACTGATTCTATACGCACCTCTTTGTCGCTCAACAGCGTAACAAGGTCATTTCTGTTGACGATGAGCAGATTCACCTTGGGGTTATTGGGAATATAAACCGTAATGGTGGATTCCGAAGCATCAACTATTGAGAACTTGTTCTTGGTGGATGAAGTATGAAACTCTCTACCGCTCTCAATGGCTTCAGCCACAAACTGGTCCAAACGTTCGCGCGCATCGAGTTCTCTCTGCAACTCCGTCACCGACTTGCGGGAATCTACCAGATTGTTCAATGCATTGATGCAAAACGACTTAAAGACTCCATCACGCATTTCAAATCCTACCTGTCCGTCACCATCGGGAGCCGTCGGGCGCAGCCCTTCCACAAAATCAGTGTAATCATACGACGGATGGAACTGCACAAAACCCGGTTCGTCATCAGGATTCATCGCCCGGGCTATGGCCTTGGCCAAAAAAGTTTTCCCCGTTCCCGGAGCCCCCACAAGTATCAAATTGTGGTTGGCCTCCAAAAGGTCTATATACTTTTGATAAGGATTAGACTGCTGCATATTATCCATTCTGGCGTTTTCTGTATCTTGTATTGTCCCCATAAAGGTGTTTTTATGAGTGGGTAGAAATGACGGTTCACGCACCAGTATCATCCAACAAACATCTTGGGCCAATAACAGATCGCTCTTGATTTTACCTTCAAGACTTGTCCCGACAATGTTCCGCAATTCATCATCGCCTGCAATAAGGGTCACTAAAGGTTGCAGAAGCTCCAGAAAATGACTGTATTTGGAGTACACACGGTTTGAAGGAACTCCAAGATAGCGACAAAGACGCATGTAAACGCCATTTGTATAAAACGTATATCGTTGAGGGTCGTGGCACGTAAGAATCACAGAAGCCGTCCGTTCATCATTGGCAAACAACTTTTGTTTGTCATTGGCAGGGTCATTAGCAACTGTTTTCATGATGTTGGAGTAGTGTAGTATACGCTCATCCAAAGGTTTAGAACTGTCACACAAACCCTCAAGAACCTTTTGAAACTGCGCAGGATTGTTGCGCAATGCAAAATTCAGCGTAGGGCCAACCAAACTTGTGTAAATCAGATTTGTCCGTCTGACCAAATCCACTATTTTCAACAAAGGCTTGCCGATACTATCTGTTATCAAATCCCACTTATAAGATTCATCCCCGTCATACGTTTTAATGGGCAGTATCCGTCTTTTTTCTTTATAGACCTCAAGGAGCTGTCCATAAAGATATTGCCTGACTGCCTCTACCAGTTCGGTTTTCAATTTCCAGGCAAAAAGTCCATTTTCCTTTTGCCCGTCCATCACTGTCACCCAGTAAGTGTATTGGCCGTCAAGTCCTTCAACCGTGAAATCGAACTGTGACTGAACTCTCTTGCCAAAATTCATGATCTCGGCATTAAACCATTTTGCCGATTCCAGATACTTGCTTCCAAGATTGGCACACGTTGACTTGTGTTCCGGTTCATAATAGAATTTCAACACCGCATAAACATAGTCATCCGGTGTATCTTCATTCTGTAAAACTTGAAGCCAATCGGCCGTCGTCAACGGAATGTCCGCATGAATCCATCCGTTTATTTCGTTTGCTCGTATTTTCATCTCCGTTGTTTAGTCCGACAAAGTTACTAAAAAATGCTAAACAAATCATCAAGTCCACAATCTTTTCTGTGTGGTGATGTTATGCTTAATAACCGTTAATTTCTGTTCCGTAGTTTCTCCATTTGATATTTGATGTATATTGTGCCGCTATTCGGATCAGCCCTTCAAAGAGGTCATACTTGTTCTCTTTGCTGTCCCGAAAGAACCTACGATTGAACTTCCAGCAGTATTCATTAAGGTAGAGTTGCAGGAATCTCTCGTCTATGTCTTTATGTATGGCCTCGATTCCACTTCGGCATTCCCCGGTAACGATATGTACCCATGGCAGGATTTTTGTTACGACGTCATGGGCATCCGTCTCTGTTTCTAAATGCGCCTCATGCTCGCCAACCACTTCTTCCAGCCTTAACAGATTATGTCCTCCGTCTGTAAGAACTTTGGCATCGTCTTTGACGGCAGCCGTAACGAAAGGCTTGATGGTTTCGAACCGGATGTCAGGCAGCGCACGCATCTTGATGTAACGGACAGCTTTCTGGATTTTTGTCTGTGAGCTTTTAGCCAACAGTATAGATGCCTTGTTAACCTTCTCCGTATCAGTGAGGTCTGTAAGGTATCTGAGCATTATTTCGTCAACAGGCCTGCTCTCAGCCATTACCAAAACACCGGTCTTTCTGCGCTTCCTTGTCTTTTCTCCATCTTTGTTCGTAATGGAGGAGGTCGGGAAATACGAAATGTCGAGCTCTATTTGGTCCGCCATCTTATACAAGGAATCTCTTTGCCCCATGATGTCCCGGTACTTCATCATCATAAGCCAGGCGGGTGGGTAATACTTCATTTCCAACTGGTGCTGGATTTCCTTGGCTGAAAGCACCTGTTTGAAAGACGTCATCATGTGAGCAGTAAAGAACCATGGATATAAGGGCAGATGGCTTTTCTCCATTACGGTACCTTGGGTAAGGGTGGTCCAATTTCCACACTCCATGCATTGGAATACGCTGCGTCTCTCAACCCATTTATGGCTCGTGCAGCCACATTTCGGACATACGATACCAACAGAATGCCGTATTTCCTTGAAGTATGAGATACAATCGTCCTCATTGGTAAAACGAGAAAAGAAATCTTTCAGCAACATGGGCGTTCGATTTCTTGCAAAAGTACTTATATTACAGTGCATTATATACTAATTAGGACTTTTTAAGTATAACATCACCACACAGAAACAATCTTTTACAAACTTTTTGATACCTCAAGCGATAAAGATACCTCGAGAATGGGGATATGAGCGGTATTTTGCTTATATTTGCATAAGATAGGCGGCGTTCGGCAATTTGAAAACAAGCTTTCATTGCCCTCACTTGCACTATCTTTGCAGAAACAAAGTATCATCAACAACAAACAAAAACTATGAACATCAAACTCGGAAAGGCGTTGCTCGCCGCCGCACTGGCTGCTGCCATGATGCCGGGCACAGCTGCAACGGCTCAAAACAAGAAAGGAAATCTGATGGAAAACAATCCGCTGATGCGCCCGGGCACGTTGCCTTACGGTGCACCTGACTTCAGCAAAATCAAAGGAGAAGACTATCTGCCGGCCCTCAAGGAAGGCATACGCCAACAGCGGGAGGAGATAGCGCGCATCGTGGCCGACAAGGCGAAGCCTACGTTCGCCAACACCATTCTGGCCTACGAGAAGAGCGGACTGCTGCTCGACCGCGTGTCAAGCATCTTCTTCGCGCTGGTCAGTGCCGACAAGACACCGGAGATAGAACAGGCGGAGAAGGAGGCCGTGCCCCTGCTTACCGACTTTGAGAACGAAATATCGTTCAACCAACGCTTCTTCCAACGCATCAAATATGTTTACGACCATGAGCGCAACACGCTCAAGGGGGAAGACCGGAAACTGCTGGAGGAGGTCTACAAGAAGTTTGTGCGCTCGGGGGCCCTGCTTCCGGAAGACAAGATGGCACGTATGCAGCAAATCAACAAGCGCATAGCGGCCTTGCAGCAGGAGTTCGGCAACATGCTGCCCAAGGCGACCAACGCCGCAGCCGTGTGGGTGGAAAGCGAGGGCGAACTGGCCGGACTTGGTGCGGCCGACATCGCCCAGTGCCAAAAAGATGCCGAGAGCCGTGGGGGAAAAGCACCCTACTGCATCGTGATCACCAACACCACCCAGCAACCCATCCTCGCTTCGCTCGACAACCGGGCCCTGCGCGAGCGCGTCTACCGGGCGTCCATCCACCGGGCCGACGGGTCGGGCGACTTCAACACCTTCCCCATCATCGCCGAGATGGCCCGCCTGCGGGCCGAGAAGGCCAGGCTCATGGGCTTCAAAGACTATGCGTCCTACTCGCTCGACAACGCGATGGCCAAGAACACCGACAACACCTACCGCTTCCTCAAGCAGCTCATCGCCGCCTACACGCCCAAGGCCCAGGCCGAAACACAGGCCATCGAAGCCTACGCCCGGCGCACGATGGGTCCTGACTTCAAGCTCGAGCCCTACGACCGCTTCTACTATTCGGCCAAGATGAAGAAGGAGCAGTACAGCTTCTCGGACGACGACGTGAAACCCTATTTCAACATCGACAGCGTGCTCGTCAACGGGGTGTTCTACGCCGCCCACCGCGTCTACGGTCTGTCGTTCAAACAGCGCACCGACTTGCCCACCTACCATGCCGACATGAAGGTGTTTGACGTGCTGGACAAAGACGGCCACCAGCTTGCCCTCTTCTACTGCGACTACTTCCGCCGGCCCACCAAGCGCGGCGGAGCGTGGATGAGTGCCTTTGCCAAGCAGAGCCGCCTGCGCCGTCAGCTGCCTATTATATATAATGTGTGCAACTATGCCAAGGCTCCCGAAGGCCGTCCCACGCTCCTCACATGGGACGAGGTGACAACCCTCTTCCACGAGTTCGGGCACGCCCTGCACGGCATGTTGTCCGACTGCCGCTACAACACGCTGAGCGGAACGGCTGTGGCCCGCGACTTTGTGGAGATGCCCTCGCAATTCAACGAGTCGTTTGCCTCCATCCCCGAGGTGTTCGACCACTACGCCCGCCACTTCGAGACCAACCTCCCCATGCCCGAAACGCTCAAGGAGAAGATGCTGGGCTCCATCAACTTCCAGCCGGCCTATGCCCTGGGTGAGAATCTGGCTGCCACCTGCCTCGACCTCGCGTGGCACACACTCACGGCGGAACAGGTGCCCTCGGCCGACGGGGCCAAGGATTTCGAGACCTCGGCACTGCGGGAAATCGGACTGCTCAACAGTCAGATTCCGCCCCGCTACTCCACATCCTACTTCAACCACGTGTGGGGAGGAGGCTATGCAGCAGGCTATTACAGCTATCTGTGGAGTGAGGTGCTGGCCGTGAACATTGCCGACTACTTTGCCGCCCACGGTGCACTCACGCCGGCTGTAGGCCAGTCGTTCCGCGACAAGGTGCTGAGCCGGGGCAACACGCTCGACCTCATGCAGATGTTCTCCGACTTCACCGGTCTGCCGGCTCCCGACGCCACAGCCCTGCTGAAAGCCAGAGGTCTGTAAACACACACGCCATCTGCGTCGCCTTGACAGAGGACGATGCAGATGGCGTGCAGTTGTTTTTTACCCCTCTACCCCTTTATTCTCACAAAGGCAAAAGCCTTAATCAGCTTTTGCCTTTTATTTTTCCAACTCTTAGCTTCCAAACGCCTGGCCTTGTTTCCTTGTCAAGACTCCCTAACTTGGCGACTTAGATACAGGGGAAAGAAATGCCTCCCCCCCCCAACTTAGGAAGCTTTAAACAGCTTTTATCCCGCGAGGCCCTCCCCTCCTTCGGAGGGGCCGGGGGAGGCCTTCCCGCCCACACCCAGTCTACTCCTCAACTCCTCCGCCATGCTGCGGCGGATGGCAAGACGGATGGTGCAGTCGTTGTCGAACTGCTGACTGACAATGCGGGGAGAGAGGTCTTTCACCACGCGCATCACATCATTCATCATGAGATAGGGGAAACAGAAGTCGATGATTTCCTCCACTTGCCGTGTCTCCACCTCCGCAGCATCGAGAGCGGCTGCGGCTGCCGTGCGATAGGCTACAATGAGCCCGCCGGTGCCGAGGTTCACACCGCCATAGTAGCGCACCACGACCACGAGCACATCTGTGAGTCCGCGCGAGTTGATCTGCCCCAAGATGGGCTTCCCCGCCGTGGACGAAGGCTCCCCGTCGTCAACGGCACGGAAGTCGGTGCGCCCGGGCCCCAACATGTAGGCATAACACACATGGCGGGCATCGTAGTAGCGGCGGCGGTAGTCGGCGACAATGGCCTTCACCTCGTCGGCATCGTAGACATGATGCGCGAAAGCGAGGAACTTACTCCGCTTCTCGGAGTAGAATCCCTCGCCGACGATATTTTCTTTGATAGTTGTATATTCGTCGAGCATAGATGATAGGAGACCCCCAATACCCCCCTAAAGGGGGGCTTTGCCATCCACCTGTTCGCAGGAATGAAGCCCCCCTTTAGGGGGGTGTGGGGGGTCCGTGGTCTGTGGGGAGTCCGTGGGGTGTGGGTCTTTCTACAACTTATGTATCACCAGCCCGGAGCGCAGCTTCGGTTCAAACCACGTGGCCTTGGGCGGCATGATTTTACCGGAATCGGCGATGTCCATAATCTGCTGCATCGACACGGGATAGAGTGCCAACGCCATGCGCATCTCGCCCGAGTCGACACGGCGCTTGAGCTCACCCAAGCCGCGCAGGCCGCCCACGAAGTCGATGCGCTTGTCGGAACGCAAGTCTTTGATGCCCAGCAAGTCGTCAAGGATGAGCCGGCTGGAGATGTCTACATCGAGCACCCCGATGGGGTCGGCATCGTTGAAAGTGCCCTCCTTGGCCTTGAGACTGTACCAACGGCCGTCGAGATAGAGCGAGAACTCATGCAGCCGTTGCGGTTTGTAGCACTCGGTGCCCTTGTCCTCCACGACAAAATTCTTCGCCAATGCCGCCAGAAACTCCTCCGACGACATGCCGTTGAGGTCTTTCACCACCCGGTTGTAATCGAGGATGGTGAGCTGTGAAGCCTGAAAGCACACCGCCATGAAGTAGTTATACTCCTCGTCGCCCCTATGGTCGGGATTCTGCCGTGCCTTCTCCGCCCCCACCAGTGCTGCCGCCGCCGAACGATGGTGGCCGTCGGCAATGTAGAGCGCGGGCATCTTGGCAAACTCCTCTGTGACGGTGGCGATGTCGGCATCGTCGGCAATCACCCAGAAACGGTGGCGGAACCCGTCGACGGGAGCGATGAAATCATACTCGGGCGCAGTGGCCGCATAGCGCATAATGAGACTGTTGAGCACCTCATTGTCGGGATAGGCAAAGAACACCGGTTCGATGTTGGCATTGTTGACACGCACATGCTTCATGCGGTCTTCCTCCTTGTCGCGGCGCGTGAGTTCGTGCTTCTTGATGACGCCCGAGAGATAGTCGTCCACCCGTGCGCCCACCACGAGCCCGTATTGCGTCTTGCCCTCCATGGTCTGGGCATAGATGTAATACTGCTCCTTGTCGTCTTGCACAAGCCATCCACGCTCCTGAAACTTCCTGAAGTTGTCGGCCGCACTCTCATAGACGCGCGGATCATACTCCGACGTGCCCTCCGGGAAATTGATTTCGGGCTTGATGATGTGGTAGAGACTCTTTTCGTTGTCGCCGGCTTCGAGGCGAGCCTCAGCCGAGTCGAGCACATCGTAGGGGCGGCTCTCCACCGCCTCCACGAGATGCTTGGGGGGACGAATCCCCCTGAATGGTTTGATGGTAGCCATAGCTTGAGGTTGTAGCGGTGGTTACTTGTTGACTTGGAATTTCGTGCAGCCGTCCTTGAAGAAGGCATTGATCTGCCGGGCGGCGGCTATGCCGGCATTGGTGTTGGCCTCTGCCGTCTGTGCCCCCATCTTCTTGGGCGTGCTGAAGTAGCGTCCCTCAAACTTGGCAAACTCGGCATCGGCATCGGGCTTGATGTCGGTGATGAACTTCAGGTCGGTGCGCTCGCCCATGAGCTTGATGAGTCCCGGTTCGTCGATCACCTCCTTGCGGGCCGTGTTGATGAGTATGCCGCCCTTCTTGAGCTGCCCCACGGTGTCGTAACCGATGCTGCCACGCGTCTCGGGAGTGGCAGGGATGTGGAGCGACACCACGTCGCAGGTGCGGAAAAGTTCGTCGCCGCTCTTCACGGCATGCACCCCGGCCTGCTCTATCACGCCGGCAGGGCAAAAGGCATCGTAGGCATAGACCTCCATGCCGAAGCCCTTGCCCACCCGTGCCACGTTGCGGCCCACATTGCCGAAAGCGAGGATGCCGAGCTTCTTGCCCATGAGCTCCGTACCGGCCTTCCCGTTGTAGAAATTGCGCACGGCATAGACCAGCAGTCCGAACACCAGTTCGGCCACAGCGTTGGAGTTTTGG
Organism: Segatella buccae ATCC 33574; assembly: GCF_000184945.1. Lineage (GTDB taxonomy): Bacteria > Bacteroidota > Bacteroidia > Bacteroidales > Bacteroidaceae > Prevotella > Prevotella buccae. Next base: position 3,008,503 of record NZ_GL586311.1, on the reverse strand, counting down.
CCCGGCGTATTCTCGGCCACCACGTGGTGGGCCGTCGCCGCTTCAAGGTCGATATTGTCGTAACCGGCCCCGGCGCGCACCACGATTTGGAGTTTCTTGGCCGCGTCGAGCACCTCGGCATCCACCTTGTCGGACCGGATGATGAGTGCCTCCACATCTTTCACCGCTTCAAGCAGTTGGGCCTTCTCGGTGTATTTCTCCAGCAGGAGCAATTCGTGACCGGCGTTTTCCACTTCTTTTCTGATACCCTCGACGGCGGCAGCCGCAAACGGTTTTTCTGTTGCTACTAAAACTTTCATTGTCAGTCGGATTTTATGTAACGAATAAAGGGCGAACCGAAATTCGCCCTATAGTATCTGCATGTACGATTAGTGTTCGGCCTCGAAGTCTTTCATGGCCTGCACGAGGGCGTTCACGCCTTCGAGCGTCTGGGCATTGTAGCAGCTGGCACGGAAGCCCCCCACGGAGCGGTGGCCCTTGATGCCCACCATGCCACGCCCGGTGGCAAAGTCGAGGAACGGCTTTTCGAGCTCGGCATACTCCTCGTTCATCACGAAGCAGAGGTTCATCAGCGAGCGGTCTTCCACGGCTGCCGTGCCCTTGAAGAGCTTGTTGCGGTCTATCTCGCCATAGACGATCTCGGCCCGTTCGCGGGCGCGGCGATCCATCTCGGCCACACCGCCCTGCGCCTTCACCCAGCGCATCGTTTCCAGCAGCGAGTAGATGGGCACCACGGGAGGCGTGTTGAACATGCTGCCCTTCTCCACATGCGTGCGGTAGTCGATCATGGTGGGCAGCGGGCGCGGAGCCTTGCCCAACTCACTGTCTTTCACGATGATGACGGTCACGCCGGCCATGGCCATGTTCTTCTGCGCGCCGGCATAGATGGCCGTGTATTTCGACACATCCACGGGGCGGCTCATGATGTCCGAACTCATGTCGGCAATCAGGGGCACGGGACTGTCAGGGTCTTTGCGAATCTCCGTGCCGTAGATGGTGTTGTTGGTGGTGAAGTGGAAATAATCGGCATCGGCCGGAATCTGATAGTCTTTCGGGATGAAGGAGTAGTTGGCATCGGCCGACGAAGCCACCTCCACGGTCTCGCCGAAAAGCTTGGCCTCCTTGAGTGCTTTCTTGGCCCAGGTGCCCGTGTTGAGATAGGCGGCCTTCTTGATCAAGAAGTTTGCAGGAATCTGCATGAACTGAAGGGAAGCGCCGCCACCGAGGAAGATCACCGAATAGCCCTCCGGGATGTCGAGCAATTCCTTGATGAGCGTAACGGCCTCGTCAACAACCGGCTGGAAGTCTTTTGCACGATGGCTGATCTCCATGAGGGAAAGACCGGAGCCGTTGAAATCCAAAATCTGCTTTGCTGTGTTCTCAATCACTTCGCGTGGAAGCATCGACGGACCTGCATTAAAATTGTACTTCTTCATCTGAATGATTATTTAAGTTTTATTGGTTATAATCGTATTGCATGAATACGATGCGAATTTACACTTTTATTTTTATACCACCAAACGTTTTAGCAACAATTTAGCCAACGCCACCGTTTTATATCATATTGTAAACGCACACAGTCGCAAAGCTCTCTTGCGGGCACTTGACGGGGCTGTCGATATTGCATGGGGGAAAATCGGGGGCACCCGCGGGCAAATTTCAGTGAAACACTCCGCTGCAAGACACCGGAAGATGGCGAACAACCTTTACAAAATCATGTCTGCAAAAAGTCGGCAAATAGAATGGAAAAACGGTCTTGAAGCACGGGGGAAGCCCCTCGGTTTTCTCCTTCGGGCTCTCTGCGCTTGCAAAAGGGCCACAGTTGGAAACCGAAAGGGCCACAGTCGCAGCACGACTGTGGCCCTTTTGCAAGCCCGTTTGGACCTTTTTCAGACCGGTTTTCGGGCCCGAAAACGTGTCAATAAAAATCAAACCGCTGATTGTCAGCGTTTTAAAACCATCACCAAAATCACCCGTTTGCGCCCGGGCGGACTGCCGGTGGTGAATATCGCAGGCAGAGAGGCCGAAAACGGGCAAATGGTTTGACATGATGGCACGGCTGGAAATGCCTTTTGCCTTCCGCCACAGCCGATGCCGCCCGTGGCCCGCTCACGCTCCCGAGACGCCCGCCTCACTGAAAGTCTCCGGGACTATCTCACGGCTTCCACCACCGTCTTGACACCCTTGATTTTCTCGCCCTGCACGCGGTCGAGCAGTTCCTGCAACCGGGGATAGGCCACGGCGGCGTAGGCATAGCGGTCTTTCACGTCGATGCGCCCTATCTCCCCGTTCTCCAGCCCGCCTTTCTTGCAGAGGAAACCGAGGATGTCGCCCTTGCTGATTTTGTCTTTCTTGCCCTTGCCGATGTAGACGGTGGCCATGCGCGGACGGGCAGGCACGGCTCCGGCAGCCGGTTGCGGGGAGTGGTCGGCTGTCGCCGTGTGCAGGTAGTCGGGCAGGTGCTCTTCCGGCCCCAGCACAAAGAAGGAGCGGCCCTCGGCCTGCCAGCGGGCCGTGCGGCCCACGCGGTGGATATAGGCTTCCTCGGTCTCGGGCAGATGGTAGTGGATGATGTTGTCCACATCGGGAATGTCGAGGCCGCGGGAGGCGAGGTCGGTGCTCACAAGGATGTTGGCCGACCCGTTGGAGAACTTATAGAGGGCGTGCTCGCGCATCTTCTGGTCGAGCCCGCCGTGGAAGATGCTCGTGGCAAATCCCAGACGGCGCAGATAGTCGCCGGTGCGCTCCACGGCATCGCGGTGGTTGAGAAACACGATGCTGCTGTGGTCGCCCTGTTCGAGGAGCAGCGAAGAGAGGGTGGCGAGCTTGTCTTTCTCGGGACTGTGTACGCTGAAGATGGAGATGCGGTCGGGTATCTGCTCGTCGTCGGACAGATAGTCGACGCGCGTGGAGCGGCCAAGATTCACGAAGTGGGGAATGCTGTCGGCATCGGTGGCCGAGAGCAGCACGCGCCGGGCGTCGGCCGGCAACTTGCCCATGAGGGCCGCCATCTCGTCGTGGAAGCCCATTTCGAGACACTTGTCGAACTCGTCGATCACGACAAACCGCACCTGCGAGGCCTCGATGTTGCCTTTGTCGAGATGGTCGTTGAGCCGGCCGGGGGTCCCGAAGACCACCTGCGGGCGCACCTGCCGCATCGTGCGGTGCTCGTCCATCGCCGGACGGCCGCCATAGCAGGCCATGGCACGCAGTCCGCTGCCCATGCCGGCGAGCACCGTGGCACTCTGCAAAGCCAGTTCGCGGCCCGGCAGCACCACCACGGCCTGCACGGCATCGAGCGTGGTGTCGAGCAGTTCCACCACCGGCAGGAGGTAGGCCAGCGTCTTGCCCGAGCCGGTGGGCGAAAGCACCACCACGTCTTTGTTTGAGTGGAGGATGGCATGGGCCGTGTCGTTCTGCATGTCGTTGAGCGTGATGCCCAGTTTGTCTATTATCTTGTCTGTCATATCGGTTGTTGTTTTCGGTTATCTTATTTCTTGTTGCGCAGCAACTTGTCTATCTCGTCAAACTCCTCCCCCATGTTCAGGTTCAGATAGATGGTGTAGAGGGGCAGCGCCCACTTCTCGCGCTCGTTGGGGGCCAGCTCGCGGAAACGCCTCAGATAGGGCAGCGCGGCCTTGTAGTCGGCCATGATGCGGCTGCGGTATTTGCGGTGGCGCTGCACGTTCTTGTCCAGCTCCACGGCCCGGTTGAAGTAGGCCAGTCCGGCATTGAGCCAGGCATCGGCCATCAGACTGTCTTTCGCCAACAGGGCGTCGCAGATGGCGATGCACTCGTCATAGTGGCCGGCATTGAGCAGCAGGGTGCTCTTGGCATAACGGAAGGTCGGGTTGAGCGAGTCGGCCTGCAGCGCGCGGTCGGTCACACGCATGGCCGAGTCGGGGCGGTTGACCTTCAAGTAGTAGTCAATGAGTCGGGAGAAGAAAAACGGGAAGGTGGCATATTTGCCGAAGCCCTCGCGCAACGTGCTGACATAACGGGCCGTGTCGCCCTCCTGCCGATAGGTGTCGGCCAGATACTGGAGCATGAAGCGGTTGTGGGCCGTGTCTTTCAAAGCCCAGTAGGTGTGATGGAGGGTGGCCTTCGGGTCGCCGTTCATGTAGCCGCAGTAGGCGGCATAATAGGCGGCTTGGGGCAGCACCGAGTCGGTCTCGGAGTAATTGTATTCGCGGAAGAGCGGCTGCTTGGCGCAGCCGATATAGGCATTGAAGAACGCGTAGGCATCGGCGAAACGCCTGCGGTGGATGAAATAGGTGCCGCCGTTGTAGAGGTTGGGGCGTATCCGGTTGAGGTAGTCGGCGTGTTTCCTGCGGTATTTCGTCCGCACGCGCCCCCGCCGGTCGGGCGCCGCTTCCACGGAGTCGAGGCTTTCAGCCGTTTCAAACATCGCCTTGGTGATGTTGAAGAGGGCGGCCGTGTCGTAGGGCTGCTTGAGATAGAGCTTTTCGTTGCCCTGCTCGTAGAGTCCCGTGAGGGCATCGTAGAGTGTGAGCCAAATCTTCTCGTTGGTTCGGTTGGCCGGGTCTTTGAGCAGGTTGGCCATGCTCTGCCGGGCCTTGTCGAGATTCTTGCCGGCCTTGATCTGGTCTTGGGCAGCATAAATCTCTCTCTTCTGGGCCTGCGCTGCCATGAATGTCCACGCCAGCAACAGGGATATGATCAGTCGGAATTGTTTCACCTTATTATATATATAAGCGTTAAAGGAGTTATCGGAAGGAGGATTGGGCGCACTCGCGGAAAAGGTGGGAGCCCGTCTGCGGCCTACCGCTGTTCGAGCAGGGCTTTCACCTCGCGGGCTTTGTCGTTCTCTCTCAGCACGTAGTAAATCTGATAGAGGGCTTTGCGCCAGTCGACCACGGCCCACCGGGGATCCAGACTCCTCACCCGTTCGAGTGCTTTTTTGGCCTGCATGAACTCCTCGGAGACGAGTTTCTTCTCTTGGGCAGACAGCCGTTTCTTGCCGGTGAGGAAGCTGTCTTTCAGTTCCACGCCCTTCGAACAGTGGCAGATGCCGATGTTATAGATGGCTTCGACGAAAGAGGAGTCGATGGCCACGGCCTGACGGAAATGGCCGATGGCCTCATCCCACTTGCCGCTGCGCATGAAGGTTTCGCCCTTGAGCACCCATCCGAGGCGGTTGGTGGAGTCTTTGCGTATCTCGTCGGTGGCAAACTGGCGCATCTCCTGCTCGTGTCCCGGGAGGGTGAAAAACTCTATGAGCTGCTTGAGGAAGAGCTTGTTGCGCGGTGCCATGTCGTGGAGTTGGAGCAGGGCGACGAGGTATTGGGCCGAATCGGCCTTGCTCTTCATCAGTTCTTTCATGCAACTGATTTTGATTTCGGCTGCCTGCCGGGCTGTGAGCGTGTCGTGAAGGGCCTTGTCGGCGTAAAAGTTGGCCAAATTGTACTGCCTGTTCTCAAAGGCTTTGCGGCTCGCCAACAAGGCTTCGTAGCCGTTGTGCGGCACCGTGGGGAACGAGCGTTCTTGTTGTTGCGCCCGAACCATGCAGGGCAAGAGTACGGATAAGGCCAGCAATGCGGCCAACAGGGTCTTCGTCATGGGCCTTTCATTTTCGTTTCAACTCGAGCTTGGGTATCTTCACCCGCTGCCCTTCTTTCACTTCCGAGGTGCCGTTGAGTGCCTCCACATAGCATTCCATGCCCGGTCCGAGATAGGCGCGGCTTATCTTGGCCATCGTCTGGCCGCGCTTGGCGGTCACGGTCTGTGCCGTACCCACAATGCGATAGGCACCCGTGCGCACTCTCGGGTCGGCATCATAGCGGCCGGAGGCTGATTGTGGACGGGGGGCGGGCTGCTGCACTTTAGCCTTCGGGGCCGGGGCCGCTTGCTGCCGATTGGCTTCCCGGGTGTGGCGGCGGGTTTCCTCGCCGGCCGGGGCCGTGGCTGCAACAATGGCCGCCTGCCGGGCCAGCCGCGCACTGTCGGCTTTTGCCTTCATGGCGGCGGCGGAATCGACGGGGGCGGCGGAGGGGGAAGCCGCAGAGGCTGGGGCCGCAGGAGCCTGCCGCCGGGCAGAGGGAGCCTGCGGATGAGAAAGCTCGGAGAGCCGCTGGTGCAGATGGTCGCGCTCGGCGGCGAGCTTGCCGTAGGAGTAGGCCAGCCAGCAGGCTCCGCCCACGAGGGCAAACAGCAGCAGGCTGAACAGATAGACCACGGGGCGCGACACGCTGATGCGGCGGCTGTCGGGCGCAGGGGCAGCCGGAGTTGGGCGAGACGGGGGCTCGGAGGAGGGAGGTGGAGGGGCCGAAACAGCGTTTCGGCTTACCCGACTGTCGGAGAAACCGGCAGCTGCCGAGGACACCGAAGGAGCGGAAGGGGCAGACGGGGGCTCGGAAGAGACCAAGGGAGAAACGGGAGGGACAGAGGGGGAAGCGGAGGATAAGGGCCGGGGCTCTTGCTCCACGGGGGGCTCTGCCGCCACAGCCGGCTGTGCTTCAACAACCGGGGCAGGCCCTTCTTCAATAATCGGAGCCGGCTCTTCTTCCGTAACCGGGGAAAGAGCCTCCTCTACTATCGGGGCCGGGGCTTCTTCCACGACCTGAATTGGGGCTTCTTCTACACTGGCCTTCGTGGGCTCCTCTGCCTTTTGCGCTTGGTCTTCCATCGGGCCGGCCTGCTCGGGAGTATCGGAAGAAGGGGGAGCGTCGTCTCCGATGCTCTCATATTTCCTGTCGACGGCCTCGAAATCGACACCGTCGTTGACCATCACCGTTTCAAACTGGGCAAACGGACGGTTGACAAAATCGCGCAGAGCGTTGTCGGGCGTGAAGTTGATTTTGTTGCGTCCCTCGATGACAATGCGCTCGCCGGTGTTCACATCCACACTCTCACGGTCTTTCACACTGCCCATCTTGAATGTACCGAAGCTCTTGATCTTGACCAGTTTCTCCTGTTCGAGACCATCGCCCACCACGGCAAACATGAGCCGCACAAAGTTTTCGGCATTGGCCTGCGACATGTTGTGCTTCGACGAAAGCATCCGCGCCAGTTCCGTAATCCCTATCCTATTCATCTTCTTCCCCTCCATTCTTCAGTTTTTCCTTCACCGAGGCCACCGGACGGAAGCTCAACACCAGTTTCGGGGGGACGAGCATACGCTGCTTGGTGGATGGATTGACGAGGATGCGCTCCAGCCTCTTCTTCACTTCGAAAGACCCGAAGCCGGCGATCGACACCGTTTCCGACTCGCCGAGGCGGTCGGTCATTTCGGCCACCACATCATGTACCAGCTTGCGGGTCACCTCCTGAGTGTAACCGCTGCGGCGGGCCAGTTCGTTGATATATTCCTTGTTATTCATCGGCCAACTCTCCATAAAGGTCGAACTCTTCCGAGTCGACGATTTTCACGTTATAGAAACATCCCGTGCGCAAGCGTTTCCGACCGGCCGGGATGAGCACCTCGGGGTCTACCTCCGGCGAACAGAACTCTGTGCGCCCCACATAGTAGTTGCCCTCCTTGCGGTCGATGATGACGGGCATCACCTGTCCCACCTTCCCGGCCTCTATCTCTGCGCTGATCTCCTGCTGCACGGCCATGAGTTCGTCGAGCCGCCGTTGCTTCACGTCGGCCGGCACATCGTCTTCATAGTGCTCGGCACTGTAGGTGCCTTCCTCCTCCGAATAGGCGAAAGCCCCCATGCGCTCGAACCGCGCCTCCCGCACGAAGTCGACCAGCTGGCGGAAGTCGTCTTCCGTCTCGCCGGGGAAACCCACCAGCAGCGTGGTGCGGATGTGTATGCCGGGCACAGCCTCGCGCATCTTCCTGATCAGCTCCACGGTCTCCTGCTTGGTCACGTGGCGGTGCATGCGGCTCAGTATATGGTCGCTGATGTGCTGGAGGGCGATGTCGAGATAGCGGCACACGTTGGGCCGCTCGCGCATCACGTCGAGCAAATCCATGGGAAACTGGTTGGGATAGGCATAGTGCAGGCGAATCCACTTCACGCCGGGGATGTCGGCCATGCGGCTGATGAGTTCGGCGATGTGATGATGGCCGTCGAGGTCGATGCCGTAGTAGGTGAGTTCCTGCGCGATGACTTGAAACTCCTTCACACCACCGGCCACAAGTTCGCGCACCTCGTCGAGAATCTCATCCATCGGACGGCTCACGTGGCGGCCTGTCATGAGCGGTATGGCACAATAGGCGCAGTGGCGGTCGCACCCCTCGGCTATCTTGAGATAGGCGTAGTGGCGCGGCGTGGTGAGATGCCGGCGGCCGTTGCAAGACGGGAGTTCGGCCTTGCCGAGGTCGGCGAGCAACTGCTTGTAGTTGAACTTGCCGTAAAACTTGTCCACCTCGGGAATCTCCGCCTCCAGTTCGTCCTTGTAGCGTTGCGAGAGGCAGCCCATCACGTAGAGTTTGTTGAGCCGCCCTTCGGTCTTGGCCTGCACAAACTCCAGTATGGTGTTGATGCTCTCCTGCTTGGCCGTCTCGATGAAACCGCAGGTGTTGATCACCGCTATCTCTCCTTGGGGATGGGCGGCGTCGTGCACACAGCGGTAGCCGTTGGCCTCAAACTGCTTCATGAGCACCTCGCTGTCCACAAGGTTTTTCGAGCAGCCCATCGTGATAATATCTATCTGGTTTTTCTTCATCACTTATCACCTATCATCTGACACCTACCACCTAATCTTCCTTAAACAGCGAGTCCACAAACTCCCGTTTGTCGAAGAGCTGCAAGTCTTCCATCCCTTCTCCCAGTCCTATATACTTCACGGGCACCTTGAGTTGGTCGCTGATGCCTATCACCACCCCGCCCTTGGCCGTGCCGTCGAGTTTGGTGATGGCCAGCGAAGTGATGTTGGTCACGGCCGAGAACTGCTTGGCCTGCTCAAAGGCATTCTGCCCCGTGCTGCCGTCGAGCACGAGCATCACCTCGTCGGGAGCCTCGGGGAGCACTTTCTTCATCACCTCTTTTATTTTCTTGAGCTCGTTCATCAGCCCCACCTTGTTGTGCAACCGGCCGGCGGTGTCGATGAGCACCACGTCGGCCCCGTTGGCCTTGGCACTCTGCAACGTGTCGAAAGCCACCGAAGCCGGGTCGGCCCCCATCTGCTGTTTCACCACCGTCACGCCCACGCGCTCGCCCCAGATGCTGATTTGCTCCACTGCGGCGGCGCGGAAAGTGTCGGCCGCACCGAGAAACACCTTCTTTCCGGCTTTCTTAAACTGGTAGGCCAACTTGCCTATGGTGGTGGTCTTGCCCACCCCGTTCACGCCCACCACGAGTATCACGTAGGGGCGGTGGTCGGCGGGCAAATCCCAGTTGCCATTGTCATCGGAATTGTTTTCAGACAAGAGGGCGGCGATTTCATCGCGCAGAATGCCGTTGAGTTCGCCCGTCGACACGTATTTGTCGCGTGCCACGCGCTCCTCGATGCGGCTGATGACTTTCAGCGTGGTGTCTACGCCCACATCCGACGTGACGAGCACCTCCTCCAAGTCGTCGAGCACATCATCGTCTACCTTTGATTTTCCGGCCACCGCACGCGCCAATTTCCCGAACACACTCTCCTTCGTCTTTTCGAGTCCTTTGTCGAGCGTCTCCTTCTTGTTCTTATTGAATAATCCGAATAATCCCATATTACCTTAAACTATTTTGGGGCAAAGTTAACAAAAAAAAAGCACAAACCGGCTATTACGCCTAAAAAATAGCGCAAGTCAGCCACCCGTCAGCCCTCGGTCCGGCTGCCACCCGGCAAACCGAAACGCCGTGCCTGCCCTCCCCTCTGCCCCCTTCCCTCCTCTCTCAACAGCAACAGTGCTTCCCACTTTTTTCTGAAAAAACAGCGAATATATTTGGCTGTTTTGGAAAAAAGCACTACCTTTGCACTCGCAAATGAGACTTGAGGCTCCGTAGCTCAACTGAATAGAGCATCTGACTACGGATCAGAAGGTTATAGGTTTGAATCCTATCGGAGTCACAACTCGTTCTTGCAAGGCCTCGTGCCCATGGCTTCGTAGCTCAACTGAATAGAGCATCTGACTACGGATCAGAAGGTTCCGGGTTTGAATCCCAGCGAAGTCACAACAAACAGGCTTACACCACTACCCGAGAATTGCTCGCAATTCTCGGGTTTTTTATTGCCGGGGTGGGTCTGTAAATTGTCAAACTATTTATTCGTTTTCGGCCTCTCTGCTTGCGATATTTGCAACGGGGGCGGCCCGCCCGGGGTAAACGCGCGATTTTGGCGGCGTTTAAAAAACACTGACTATCAGCCGTTTGAATTTAGTTGACACATCTTGGAGGCCGGAAACGGGCCTGAAAGGGCCCAAACGGGCGTGCAAAAGAGCTGCGGGGACATCGCAACGGGGGCCCTTTCAGCCGCCAACTGTGGCTCTTTCGCAAGCGCGGAGAGCCTGAACGGGAAAAACGGGAGGCTTCGTCCGGGATTCAAGGGCTACTTTCCGTTCTGGTTGGAGTATTTTTGCGGAGGTGTTTTTGTCGGAATTATTCGCCACCGTCCGGCATCTTGCGGAGGTGGCAGAGAGCGGCAGGCATAAACCCAAATCGGTCATTAGAGACAGTTTCCTCCTTTTTCTAATGACCGCCATTAGAAAATTACAATCATATTTATCT
>NZ_GL586311.1:2952699-2995427 GCF_000184945.1 Segatella buccae ATCC 33574 | reverse complement strand
AAGGGGCAAACGGGGGGAATGGGGGAAACGCGAAACGCCCCCCTTTTCGCAAAGGAGGGCGTTCATCTCAATAGGTATTAGTCTTTTTAAGGTAAAAAGATTGTATTCAGGATAACAGATGCAAAGATAAAACATTTTGAAAATATGTGCAAATTCTTTTTCATGTTTAAAAACATAAATTAAGAAAAGCCCCATCCTTCCCCCAAAACAGGGCATGGATGGGACTCCTTCAAGGTCGGGGAAAGTCTTCCCGATTTACTTTGCGTAAAGGGCTACGATGGTCTCGTAGAGCTCCTGCTTGCCGGAGGTCTGCTTGGGTTCGCCATTCTCCTTGGCGTAGGCCACGAGCTGTTCGAGGCCGAGCTTGCCCTCTTCAAACTCCTTGCCCTTGCCGGCATCGAAGCTGGCATAGCGTTCTTTGGCCATCTTGGGCAGTTCGCTCTCGGTGAGGATGGCGGCAGCATTTTCGAGTGCGCGGGCCATGGCGTCCATACCGCTGATGTGGGCGATGAAGATGTCCTCGGGATCGGTGGAGTTGCGACGCAGCTTGGCATCGAAGTTGGAGCCGCCGTTGCCCAGTCCGCCGTTGCGGATGACCTGCATCATGGCCTGTGTGAGCTCGTAGTTGTCGATGGGGAACTGGTCGGTGTCCCAACCGTTCTGGGCATCGCCGCGGTTGGCGTCGATCGATCCGAGCATACCGTTGTCAACGGCCACGGCCAGTTCGTGCTCGAAGGTGTGGCCGGCCAGCGTGGCGTGGTTCACCTCGATGTTCACCTTGAAGTCCTTGTCCAGTCCGTGGGCCTTGAGGAATCCGATCACCGTCTCCGTGTCCACGTCATACTGATGCTTAGTGGGCTCCATCGGTTTCGGTTCGATGAGGAACGTGCCGGTGAATCCTTTGCTGCGGGCATAGTCGCGGGCAGCCTTCAGCATCTGTGCCAAGTGCTCCTTTTCGCGCTTCTGGTCGGTGTTGAGCAGGCTCATGTAGCCTTCGCGGCCGCCCCAGAACACGTAGTTGGTGCCGCCGAGCTTGATGGTGGCGTCAATGGCGTTTTTGATTTGCACGGCAGCGCGGGCCACCACGTCGAAGTTGGGATTGGTGGCGGCACCGTTCATGTAACGCTTGTGGCTGAACACGTTGGCCGTGCCCCAAAGCAGCTTCACGCCGGCTTCCTTCATCTTCACCTCGGCATAGTCGGTGATGGCCTTCATGCGGGCCTCATATTCTGCGATGGTGTCGCCCTCGGCCACGAGGTCGATGTCGTGGAAGCAGAAATATTCGATGCCGAGCTTGTTCATGATTTCAAAGCCTGCATCCATCTTGTCTTTGGCGCGCTGCACGGCATCTTCTGCCTTGTCCCACTCGTAGCTGCGGGTGGGGCCGCCAAACTGGTCGCCGGAGGCATCGCCCAGTGTGTGCCACCAGGCCATGGCGAACTTCAACCAGTCTTTCATCTTCTTTCCGCAGACCTCTTTCTCGGGGTCATAGTAGTGGAAAGCCATTGGATTTTTACTTGCTGTTCCTTCGAAAGGAATCTTGCCGATTTGTGGAAAATACTCTTTTGCCATAGTTTTGTAATTATTAGTTTGTGAAAGATTTTTAGAGTCATAAGTGAGGGGTGAGCAGCCGGCGCGCCCTTCGCGAGCCGGGAGTCAGGGGGCGGTAGGAAGGGTATGGAGTGCAGAAGCGTCTTGGTGCTCCCTCCCCCGGTCTATTCCCCGAGATGGACGGCCAGTTCCCGCTTCCAGTTGGCGTAGGCGGCGAGATAGGCGGCGCGGTTGGCTTCGTCGGGCTCAATGACATCGAGCCTCTTGAGCGTGGCGAAGGCCTCGTTGTGGTCTTTGTAGATGCCTGCACCGATACCCGCTCCCTTGGCCGCCCCGGCACTGCCGTCGGTCTCGTAGAGTTCGATGGTGGCTCCGCTCACCCCGGCCAGCGTGTCGCGGAAGAGCGGACTGAGGAACATGTTGGCCTTGCCGGCGTGTATCTTCTTGATGTCCATGCCCATCTTCTTCATCACCTCCATGCCGTAGCAGAAGCTGAACACGATGCCCTCTTGGGCGGCGCGCACGAGGTGGGCGCGGTGGTGCTTGTTGAAGTTGAGCCCGTTGACGGAGCAACCGATTTCCTTGTTCTCGAGCACGCGCTCGGCCCCGTTGCCGAAGGGGATGACGGTCACCCCCTCCGCACCGATGGGCACGGTGGCGGCCAGTTCGTTCATCTCGGCATAGCCCATCTCGGGGGCCACATTGCGATGCACCCATGCGTTGAGGATGCCCGTGCCGTTGATGCAGAGCAACACACCGAGGCGGTCGAGCGAGGTGGTGTAGTTGGCATGGGCAAAGGTGTTGACACGGCTCTTGGGGTCGTAGTTGACATCGCCCAACACACCATACACCACACCCGAAGTGCCGGCCGTGGAGGCTATCTCGCCGGGGTTGAACACATTGAGGCTCACGGCATTGTTGGGCTGGTCGCCGGCGCGATAGCTGACGGGCGTGCCCTCCTTGAGTCCCAGTTCGTCGGCTGCGGCTTTGCCCACCACGCTCTGCACGGAGAATGTGGGCACCACCTCGGGCAATATGCTCTCGGGGAAGCCGAAGTAGTCGAGCAGAAACTTGGCGGGCTTCTTCGCGGTGAAGTCCCACATCATGCCTTCCGACAGTCCGCTGATGGTGGTCTTCACCTCGCCGCTCAGCTTCATGGCGATATAGTCGCCGGGGAACATGATCTTGTCGATGCGGTCGAACAGCGCGGGTTCGTTTTCCTTCACCCACGCCAGTTTGGCGGCAGTGAAGTTGCCGGGCGAGTTGAGCAGATTGCGCAGGCAGAGGTCCTCGCCCAATTCCCTGAACGCGCGTTCGCCGTAGGGCACGGCCCGCGAGTCGCACCAGATGATGGATGGACGGAGCACCTGCTGATCCTTGTCCACACACACCAACCCGTGCATCTGGTAGGAGATGCCCACAGCGAGGATGTCTTCGCCGCGCGCACCTGTCTCGTTCATGATTTTGCGGAGCGAGAGCTTGGCGTTGTCCCACCACATCTGCGGGTCTTGCTCTGCCCAGCCGGCCTTGACGGCCATGATCGGGGCTTCGTGCTCGGGATAGAACGCCGAAGCGGCTATCGCACCACTGTCGACATCGGTGAGCGATGCCTTCACGCTGCTGGAGCCTACGTCGAAGCCCAATAAATATCTTCTTGCCATATTTGTTGTTATTGTTTTATTACCTTTTTATATATAATACGCATGAAAAGGAAAATCCCCCGAGAGAAAAGGTAAAAAAGTAAAGAGGAAAAAAGTAAAAAACGCATCGGGGGGCAGTAGGGGCAGTGCTTTATGCCTGCCCGCACGCCCGAAGGGCGTATTTTAAAGGTAAAAAGGTAGAAAAAGGAAAAAGGTAAAAAGAAGACCGGAGAGGATATTCGGGGGAAATTTTCCCTGCATTATGCTTTTCGGTCTTCTTTTTACCTTTTTCCTTTTTCTACCTTTTTAAATTAGCATACTTTTTCGAGCTTCTTCATGATGGCAAACATGAAGACGGCCGAGAGCAGGCAGAGCACGATGAACACGCCCCACACCATCCACAATGGCAACGGGCCCCAGAGATAGCCGCCCACGCCCACGAGTTTGTTGCCGATGGCGGTGGCCACAAACCAGCCGCCCATCATCAGACCCTTATACTTGGGAGGGGCCACCTTGGACACAAACGAGATGCCCATCGGACTGAGCAGCAGTTCGCCGAACGTGAGGATGAGATAGGTGCCCACCAGCCAGTTGGGAGAAACAAACGTACCGGCATCACCTGCTGCCTTTTGGGCATCGGGGGTGAGCAGATTCCACGAGGCGAACATCATCACCACGAAGGCTACACCGGCCACCAGCATGCCGTAGGCTATCTTGCGGGGGGGCGAAGGTTCCTTGCCCTTGGCGGCCAACTTGCTGAAAATGGCGATGCTCACGGGAGTGAGGGCCACCACATAGAAGGGGTTGAACTGCTGGAAGATAGGTGCGCTCACGGCGATGGAGCCCTCCAACTGCGTGTAGCGGTAGTAGAGGTAGCCCAGCGAGGCCACTATCACAAGGCCGGCAATGCTCTTGGTCTTGGTGGTCTTGCCTTGGAAAAGGGCAAACAGGGCGTAGACGATGAAGATGATGGCCACGAGATTGAACACGCCGAACTCCATGCTCTCAATGCCGGACGACGACCTGTTGACAAACTCGTTGGCGAAATAGGTCAGCGAAAGACCGTTCTGGTGGAAGGCCATCCAGAAGAAGATGACTACGGCAAACACCAGACAGAGGGCCACGATGCGCTCGCGGGTCTCAGCCGGACTGAGCTGCTCCACTTCGGCCTTCTGGTCGCCGGCCTTCTTGGACGCACCCTCGGTGTGCTTGAATGTGCTGCGGAAAGCGTAATAGATGGCTATCGAAAGGATGAGCGACGCGCAAGCCACGGCAAAAGAGAAGTGGTAGGAGTCGTTTTCGGAGTAGCCGATGGTCTGTGCCCACCGCATGATTTCCACGGCAGCCGTAGGCGCGAAGAGGGCCCCGATGTTGATGGCCATATAGAAGATGGAGAATCCGGAATCGCGCTGGCCGGCATACTGCGGGTCGTCGTAGAGATTGCCCACCATCACTTGCAGGTTGCCCTTGAACAGGCCCGTGCCCAAACCGATGAGCAACAGGGCACCGAGCATCACGATGAGGGCAAACGTGTTGCCGCCCAAGGGAATGGAAAGCAGCAGATAGCCGAAAAACATGACGACGATGCCGATGGTGACCATCTTGCCGAAGCCGAACCGGTCGGCCAGCAGACCGCCTACAAGCGGAAGGAAGTAGACGAGCATGAGGAAGTCACTGTAAATCTCGCCGGCCCATCCGGCATCAAGACCGAAATTGGCACGGAGGAAAAGGGCGAACACGGCTATCATGGTGTAGTAGCCGAAACGCTCGCCGGTGTTGGCCAGTGCCAACGCGTAGAGTCCTTTAGGTTGATTCTCAAACATAGTTTTGGATTGGTTGGTTATTATTTTTATTTAGGAGATTTATTTTAGGAGATTTATTTTAGGAGATTTATTTTAGGAGTTAAGGAGTTAAGGAGTTAAAGGGAGTTAAAGGGAGTTAAGACAATAGCTTTATTGCATGTGCCGTGGAATCCATAAGAGTAAAACCGTTGTCTTAACTCCCTTTAACTCCTTAACTCCCTTAACTCCTAAACAAATCTCCTAAATAGATCTACTTCACCACTTTCACGCTCTTGCCTCCGGACTTGCGGATGTAGACACGGCCGGGTTGCATGGAGCTTACGCGCTGTCCCTGCAAGTTGTAGAACTCGACTGCCGAAGAAGACTGATTGCCGGTGGTCGTGGCGGTGTTGATGCCGGTGGTGGCCCCGGTGATGTTGAGGGTGTAGCGGGTGGCGGTGAGCAGGTCGTTGGAAGTGACGGTCACGAGGGCCTTCACCCCACCCTCCACGGGCTCTACCTGCGTGTCTACTGTGGCTCCGCGCCCATCGACCTTGGCCACGATGTCGGTAGCGGAGAGCGGGCCGTCGGCTGTGAGGTTGTAGGTGAGCGTAGCGGCATCGAAGCCTTCTACGGGCTTGCCCTTCACGCTGAGTGCCGAGAGACGGGCGTTGTAGACCAGAGCGATGTCGTCCACGTAGAGCTCGTCCGTGCTTCCCTTGCCAGGCTGCGCATTGGTAGAGATCGTGATGAGCAAGGCCTTGGGTTCCACGCCGTTGGCTGCGTAGGTGTCGTAGTCGAACGGAATGGAGAGACGCTGCCATGCGAAGTCCTTGGAAGCAATCTTGTTGTCAGTGGCTTTGGCCACGATGTTGGTGTAGGCCTTGTCTTCGGGGTCTTGATAGCGCGTGCCGTCGGTGAGCACGGCATTGACCGTGGCGTAGGGAGCTTTGGGTTGGGGCGTGCCCTGCTTGAACTTCACCCACACCGTGAGACTGTCGGGACGGCCATTCAACGCGAGATAGAACGGGTCGCCATGAGCATCTTTATCGGTCGAACTGAGGTCGAGCCACGAGTGGTTGGCCTTGTTGGAAGCAGTCATGGAGCCGGTATTGAGCCGGCCGGTGGTAATGGTGCCGTTGGCCACGAATATGAATATCTTCGTGGAAGTGATTTTCACACTGTGCTTGCCCGTGGAACCGGGGCGCACCACATCGCTGATGAACGTATGGGGATTGTACCCGGCAAGCCACCGCAATGAAGGATCGCCCGATGTGCTCATGAACGAATGCCAGTGGTTGGGCTCGTCGCTCTTAGCCGTATTCTCGCCGGAACCATCAGTGATGGTAGCAGTATGGAAGTCCTCGAAGCCTCCATTCTCGATATGGTAGCCGCCATTGCCGAACACCACGCGGATGGTCTGGCCGAGCGTAGCCTGCATGTCAATGTCGATCACGGCATAGGCCTTGGGGGCACGCAGTTCGGCCACCATGTTTACGGGCACGGGGCCGAGGCTCGGGCCTATCCATAAGGGCACGCCGGCTTCCGTGCCTTCGGTGATATTGATAGTCTGCGAGGTGCGCAGCGTGGTCACTGCGCCTGCCGTGGTGCCCTTCACGTCTTTAAGCTCAATGTTGCCCACATTCAAGGTCTGTCCGCCCATCTCCAACTTGAAGTTCTTCAGCGTGAGCGTGTAGTCACCGTTGGCGGTTTGATCTACAGAGATGGTGGCCTGCTGTTCGGCCACATTGCCGTTGACATCGACGGTCAACCGGTCGGTATAGTCGGCAGCCATGCCTTGCAGGGCGGTGGCAGCCAACCACATAAATGTCAAGATTTTCTTCATGTCGTTTTCCTTTTTAGCGTTTTATATGTCTGAAATGATGCTGCTGCAATCGGTATCGGCACCCGTCACTTGAGGTGATAGACAACACCCACAGTGCCGAAGATGGAGTAAAGACGCTGCTCGATGGTCTTGAAGTCGCTGTGGAACACGCTGCTAAGCCCCCAGCTCACGTCGGCCCCCACGGCCCAGCGGTCGCTCCATCGCCAGTCGGCCCCGAGGTCGAGCCCCCATTGCAGGTGGCGCAGGTCGGTGGAGAAGTCGTAAGATCCGCGCTCGTCGGCCCCGCGGCCCAGTTCCACACGCGGCCCGGTGGGGTTGCCCACGCGCAGATAGCCAGCATAGGCCTCTCCGCTGAAACGGCGGGAATAGACATAGGTGGCGTAGGGCCCGAAGCGGAGGTCTACATCATTGACCACCCGACAGACGACCTGCACGGGCACGGTGAGTCCCCATTGGCTCACGCGTGTCACCACATTGCCCGTGAACTGCCCTTCGAGAGTTTCCCCGCCGTGGACTATCTGCATGTGGTAGTTCTTCACCTGTGCGTCGGTCTTCATGCCCTTGTTGCCGAAGTGCAGTCCCGTGCGGATGCCCCAGCGGTCGTCGAGCGGCTTCTGGGCCTCGATGCCGATGCTGAAATTGGGGCGCAGCGAGTAGCTGTCGAGCCGGCGTATGGTGGCAGGCAGGCCCACGGGAGCCGTGCCCCCGAGCGAGTAGTCCATGCGGAGATAGTATGAGAGGTCGTCGAGCATCTTCAGACCTTGCGCTCGGGTCACAGAGACGGGAAGCGCGAGGAGGAGTGCGGGGAGCAGATATTTGATTTTCATTGTTCTTCGGTGCAGATGATTTTTACTTTGTCCACCATGAGCGTGCTGCCGACGGCCCCCTCAAACTTGTCGCCGTCGGCGCTTGAGGAGAAGACGATGGCCAGACTGTAGCCCTGCCGGGCGAGCAGGTCGGCGTCGATGTCGGCCCGATAGTCGAACGCCGCCTCAAAGGCCGTCCACTCGCCGGTGGCAGGCACGGAGGCCACGTCGGCCAAGGCCACGATGAGCGGCGAGGTGCGCACGTCGTCGCCGTAGAGCGTCACGGGGTTGCCGGCCTCATCGTGGTTGCGGTAGAGCACGGCATAGACGGCCGCGCGGTCGGTGCGGCCATCCACGGCATTGCCGTTTTTGTCTTGGAATTTCTCGCCGGGACTGTACTTATAATAGCCCGAAAACTTGGTGGGACGCTTGCCGAAAGGCAGTCCGAAGCGCGTGGCGCGAAGGGTGTTGGTGAGTGCCGCGGCCACATCGAAAGTGCCGATGAAGAGGTTGCCGGCTGCCAACCGCTTGTTCACCAGCTGCCCGAAAGGCCCCGTGTCGCGGGTGGTGAGCTTCACGGCCGCCCCGTCGTAGCCCTCCCGGAGGGGCACGGTGGGATAGTCTTCCGGCCGCGCCGAACCCATGCTGATGGCAAAGCCCGGATTGCCCGTGGCCCAGAGGGGCTGCTGCGTGCCGTCGTCGGCCACATGCGTCCACACATAGTATTTCCCGGTGCGCCCTTCGAGGGCGAAATGCTCGAAGTCGTAGTGCAGCGTGTCTTTCACCGTCACCGTCACGGGGTTGAACCCCACCTCGTAGCGGCGCGTCCACCGTCCGTCTTCCGAGGTCACGGTGTAGGTCACGCGCCCGGCGGAAAAGTCGTGCGTGCTGCCCGATGCCGGCACCACCGTGGCTCCGGGGGTGAGGCGGAAGAGCGGGGCGAGGGCGGTCAGACTGGCCGTGCGGCGCACGTTGAAGATGATGGTGCTGTCGGTGTAGGGCACGTTGACGAGCGTGTCGCTGCTGTTGAAAAACAGTTCCTCGGCATGGGGCGTGTGGAGATAGGCGGCCTCAATGTCGCACTCGGCATTGGGTGCCTCTTCCTTGAAGCACGACGAGCACAGCATCACGCAGCATACTGCCACAAACGCAACTATATAATAATGTGATATTCTCATAATCAGCGACAAAAATACGTTTTTTTTTAGCATGAGCAAATTTGATTAAGAAAAAAAGAAGGCTAAGAGACCCCCACCCCCCTAAAGGGGGCTTTGCATTCCTGCGAAAAAAGGGGCGCGGAATACGGAAAATTCGCTTAATTCGCACCATTCGCCGACACAAAATCTCAACGGCGAATGAGCCGAATGATGCGAATGCTGCGGGAAATAATTCGTTTAATCCGTTTAATTCGCCGACAAGAAATAGAAACGGCGAATGAGCCGAATGATGCGAATGCTGCGGGAAATAATTCGTTTAATCCGTTTAATTCGCCGACACAAAATCTCAACGGCGAATGAGCCGAATGATGCGAATGCTGCGGAAATAATTCGTTTAATCCGTTTAATTCGCCGACACAAAATCTCAACGGCGAATGAAACGAATGATACGAATGCTGCGGGAATGAATATAGTCAGAAACTCATTCTGATTTCGAAAAAACCTTATACGGCATTTTATTGCACCTATTCACTTTGCTCCTTTTATCCGTTTTATTCGCCTTATCCGCCCCGTCAAAATTCTTATTTGGCCCGACCGGCCATGCAGAAAAGCCCGAATGACAAAGCAAAAGAGGCTCTTTCACAATGCCATTCGGGCCTTTTCGCAGGGTTGCAAAGCCCCCTTTAGGGGGGATGGGGGGTCCGTGGGGGCCGGTTCAGATTTTTGCATCAAAAAAGGGAAGCACACGCGTGCTTCCCTTGCCAATGCAAAGATACATCAAAAATCGGCGAAATGCAAATCGATGGCGAAAATAGCGGACAACCGCCGTGCCTCCCCGCGCCCGACCGGGAGCAGCCGGCAGTCTGTCGCGCCGTCAGTCCACGAAAGGCTCGAAGGGGTTGTCACGCCCCTGACGGGTGACGAGCAGCTGCATGCGCACGGTGATGGGCAGCCCGAGGGCATTCTTGCGGTGCTTGATGTTGTTCATCACCACGTAGGGATTGCCCGGTTCGGGCACGTGGAGGATGGCGAAGATGCGCCTCACCATATACTTGAACGTGAGCGGCCGTGCCTGCTCGTCGAGCATGAAACGGGCCTCCCACACCATGTGGGTCACTTCGATGAGATCGCTCGCGGTGCTTTTCCAGTGCAGTCCGTCGGCCGGCGAACGGCTCATGAGCAGGCAGAAATGGTGCTCCACGGCCCGCCGCGCCCGCCGCAGATTTTCGGTTTCGTCAGTTTGGTTAGCGGTTTCGAGGTTCTCTTCTCTCTCGATAAATCTTGATTGGATTACATTTTCCATGTTTTTGTTTGTTTTTTCGGTTTTCCCCGGGATTTGGAACCGGAGAGTGCATACGTGTGATTGATGAATAAAAAGGTGGGCAGCAGCTTGTCGGGTTGCCGCCCACGGTCTATTGAAGATTTGGAGCGATGGCGCATCCCCTGTCCCACCCGCTGTCGGGCACGGGTGCGGAAGACGGACGAGGGGCGTGCCTTGACTCCTTCGGGCGACAAAATTAGCACGCAAGCGTGCAATATATGTTCACAAGGAGAGAAAAATCAGTTAAATAATGTTAGCGCGAAAGCCGCGGACGGGTATTGCATCCGCTGCAGGGAGACGACAAAAAACGCCATTGCCCGATGCCGGTGTGGCATCGGGCAATGGCGAAAGATAAAGGGGAAATGGTTGAAGAAGCCGCCCGGACGGGCATTATCCTATCGGACCGGGCGGTGCGGGGGGCTGACGGGCGGTTATCGCAGGGATTGATACGCCCTGCCGGGCGTGCGGGCAGGCACAAAGCGCTGCCCCTACTGTAGGCGCGAAGGTTCTTAACTCCTCACTCCCCTACACGAGTATCACCGTGACGCCGCGGGCCGCCTGCGCCCCCATCACGAGCGACTGCTCGATGTCGGCTGTCTTGGAGGGGCCGCTGATGAAGGTGCCGAAGTTGTAGCGCGGATCCATGTCGATGCGGGCGTAGGCCTCGTGCATGTTGTCGACGATGGCGGTCTTCTTGAGCACAATCACCAGATATTCGGAGATGAAACACACGGCCTTCTCCTTCATCGTCTGGGGCACCCACACACAGCCGTTTTCGGCCACGCCCAGCTCGCCCCTCACGATGCCCACATCGGTGCCGTTGAGGTCGGCCGCCTCGGCCACGGTGTCGGGATTTTTCCCGGCAATGGTGATTTCGGGCAGATGGGAGGCAAACACCCGGGCATCGGGATAGGCCCGGCGCACGGCGTCGTTGAGGTCTTCGCCCTCGCCGAGTTCCAGCACGTGGCCGCCCACCGACTCGGTCATCTCGACAAACTGCCGCAGGCGGTCGGGATAGGTGATGCCGTCGATGGCCATCTCGGGCATGTCGTATTGCATGTAGGTGTTGGCGCGCAGCGTGGCAAACAGGTCTTCTTTTTTCATGTTGCTTTTCAGAAAGGAGTTAAAGGGAGATTTATTTAGGAGTTAAAGGGAGTTAAGGAGTTAAAGGGAGTTAAAGGGAGTTAAGACAATAGCTTTGTTGCTTGACCGACCGTTGTCTAAGGAGTTAAGACAATAGCTTTGTTGCTTGACCGACCGTTGTCTAAGGAGTTAAGACAATAGCTTTGTTGCTTGGCCGGCCTTTGTTTAGGGGAGTTGGCACATCATTCCCTGTCGCTGTCAACGGGCCCCTGCCCCACCTTGCCCTCTTTCCATAGTTCGTGGAACGACTTCCGGGCAAACTCGGGCTTGGCATGGCCGATGCCCCACGGGTTGAGCCGGCTGAAGTGGGTCAGGCTCTCGGGCACGACGTTGGCCAGCGGGGCCAGACGCAGGGCCGAGGTGTAGAGACCGGGATGATTGAAGAGCACCTCCATGCCCGTAGACATGGCCTTCTTCACGGGGTCGGCCTTGCCCAGCGGTTCGAGACTCTGCCGCCAGAGGTATATCTGACTGCCGGGATCCACCATCGAGGGGCACACCTTGTCGCACGAGAGGCAGAGCGAACAGGCACTCACGTTGTCGCTGTAGCGGTAGGGGTCTTTCAACATGCCGAGGTTCACGCCGATGGGGCCGGGTATGAAATAGGTGTAGCTGTAGCCTCCCGAGCGGCGGTAGACGGGACAGGTGTTCATGCACGAACCGCAACGGATGCACTTCAGTGTCTGCCAGTGGTTCTCGTCGGCGAGCATGTTGCTGCGGCCGTTGTCCACCAGCACCACGTGCATCTCGGCTCCCGGACGGGCCTGCCGGAAGTGGGAGGTGTAGGTGGTGGTGGGCTGGCCCGTTCCGCAACGGCAGAGCAGGCGTTGGAATACGGCCAGACTCGCATAGTCGGGCACCATCTTCTCGATGCCCATCGCCACGATGTGCAGCTTGGGCATCGAGGTGGTCATGTCGGCATTGCCCTCGTTGGTACACACCACACAGTCGCCCGTGGCGGCCACGCCGAAGTTGCAGCCCGTCATGCCGGCCCCGGCCTGCATGAACTGGTCGCGCAGATGGTGGCGGGCGCAGCGCGTGAGATAGGTGGGGTCGTAGTTGCCGGGCTCCGTGGAGATGCCCTTCTCCTCAAACATGCGCCCCACCTCCTCGCGCTTGAGGTGGATGGCGGGCATCACGATGTGGCTGGGCCGCTGGCCGAGCAACTGGATGATGCGCTCGCCGAGGTCGGTCTCCACCACATCGATGCCGCGGGCTTCGAGGTAGGGATTCATCTCGCACTCCTCTGTGAGCATCGACTTCGACTTCACCATCTTCTTCACCCCGTGGCTTTCAAGGATGCCGTAGACGGTCTCGTTGAACTCGGCGGCATCGCGGGCCCAGTGGACAATGACTCCGCGGCTCTCAAGACGGGCCGAAAACTGCTCCAGATAGTCGGCCAAGTGGGTGATGGTGTGTTTCTTGATGGCGCTGGCATGTTCGCGCAGCGACTCCCATTCGGGCAGTTGCCGGGCCATGATGTCGCGCTTGGCGCGCACCGACCAGAAGGTCTGGTCGTGCCAGGTGGTTTTCTCGCGGTCTTGGTTAAATTTGGCGGCCGCCTTGCTATGCAGTGTAGACATCTTTCAGATGAGGGGTTTAAGAGGTTAGTGGGAATGGAGGGGATGGAGAAGAAGGCAGTCCCGGGCTGTGGCCGGAGCCTGCCGGTGAGCGGCGGTTTAAAGTCCCGCGGCCAATATCTGGGCCACGTGGATGAAGCTCACGGGCAGTTTCTCCCGCTTGGCGATGCCCGCCATGTGCATCAGGCAGGAGGAGTCCGGGCCTGTGACATATTCGGCACCGGTGGCAATGTGCCGCTTGATCTTATCCTCCCCCATGCGGATGGAGACTGCCGGCTCCTCCACGGAGAACATGCCGCCGAAGCCGCAGCACTCGTCTTTGCGCTCGGGTTCTTTCACCGTGATGCCTTCCACGAGCTGCAGCAGGTCGATGATTTTGTTGAACGGGGGAATGTTCTGCTCCGAGGGCGAGGAGAGGCCCAACTCGCGCACGCCGTGGCAACTGTTGTGTACGCTCACCACGTGGGGGAACCGTCCCGGCACGCTGTCCACCCGCAGCACATCGTGCAGAAACTCTACGATATCCATAATCTTCTTGGAGGTGACGCACTCGTGCTCGCCTTCCAACACATGGGGATAGTAGACTCTCACGTAGGCCGCACACGAGGCGGAGGGGGCCACCACATAGTCGAAGTCCTCGAACAGGTCTTCAAAATTCTTGGCCAGATTCTTGGACATACGCTCGAAGCCCGCATTGGCCATGGGCTGCCCGCAGCACGTCTGCCGCTCGGGATAGGCCACGTCGAGTCCGTAATGCTTGAGCAGTTTGTATGTAGCCACGCCGGCTTCAGGATACAATGCGTCTACATAGCAGGGGACGAATAGACCGATTTTCATCATGGTTTGTCTTGTCAGCTATAAATCTTTGGTTCGCACGACAGGGCGGCAACGCCGCAACACGCACGCCGCCTCTATGGGAGGCTGCCGCCTGTCTTATTTGCAAATATAACAATTTCCCGTAAACTGCGACTGCAAAGCTTAAAAAAAGTTTAAGTTTTGTATTTGTTTAACACAAATCGAAACCTCCTCCGCGCTTTTTCCTGCCAAGCTCCAAATGCCGGGGAGAATGACCACCGGCCTACCTTATTATAATAAGGAAGACACGAGGGAAGGCTCATTCTTTTCCTTTCCGCCCCATTCGCCCCACCCGCATCATTCGCCGAAAAAAATCATGTCGGCGAATGATGCGAATCAAACGAATTTTTCCATATCCCTCTTTTCGCAGGAGTGCAAAGCCCCCTTTAGGGGGTAGGGGTCTCTTAGGGTCTTATTGATGTTTGGTTAAGCGCGAAATTTTCATTTGATAAACTTTGCGAATCCAAAAAATATTGATAACTTTGCACACGTGATTGAACTGGAAAGACATATCGAAATTCTATTGTTGAGCAACGACTGCGTGATAGTCCCCAATCTGGGAGGGTTTATGGCCCATCACGTCGACGCACGCTACGACGAGAGAGACTACACCTTTCTCCCGCCTCTGCGCACGCTGGGCTTCAACCCCAAGCTTCGGCTCAACGACTCTCTGCTTGCCCTGTCGTATGTAGACGCCTACGACATCAGCTATCCCGACGCATTGGCGCGCATCGACGACGAAGTGGCCGAACTGAAGCAGCACCTCGAAAACGAAGGCAGCTATGAGTTGGCCGACATCGGCACGCTCTACAACAACGGGGAGGGCACCTACACCTTTGAGCCCTGCGAAGCGGGCATCCTCACGCCGCAGCTGTATGGCTTCGGCAGTTTTGAGATGAAACCCATCGAGCAAGAGGCCCTAAAGGAGGAAGAGACCGCAGCACCGACTGTCATCGACATCAACGCCACAACGGCCGAAGGGCCAAAAACAGCGACGGCCAACAGCGTGTTTGACAGAAACGATGACAGCGAGGACAAGACCATCAGCATACGCGTGAGTCTGCTGCGCAACATGGCGGCTGCCTGCATCGCCGTGGTGGTATTCTTCCTGTTCTCCACTCCGCTCGGCACACCTGAAGCCGGCACCCGGCTGGTGCGCGGCAAGATAGACACCGGTCTGCTCTACCGCATCATGCCGAAAGACCTCACCACCAAGGCACCCACCAAGCTCGTGGCACAACCCAAAACCGACAAGGAGACCGGACACGCCGCCAAGAACGACATGGCTCAGGAAAAAGCAGAAGTGCCGGAGACATATTACAGCATTGTACTGGCCAGCCATGTCACCCGCACCAATGCCCGCGCATACGTTGAGCGACTGCACCGTGCCGGTCACACACCGGCCCGCGTGCTCGACGGCAAGGGCAGCGTGAAGGTGATTTACGGCACCTACCCCACCGAGAGCAAGGCCTACAACGCACTCAACATCCTCAGCCGTAAACCGGAATTTGCCGAAAGCTGGGTGCTGCACGTAAAGGGCAGCCGCTAAAAAAGCCCGGCGGCAGTCCCCCCCACAACTCCTAACTCCTCATTCCTAACCCATAACTCTTAACTCCCCCGACATGAAGCGCGTCCGCTGCCCGAAATGCGATAATTTCATCACGTTTGACGAAACCAAATACGAAGCCGGCCAGTCACTGGTCTTCGAATGTCCGGAGTGCGGCAAGCAGTTCGGCATACGCATGGGCGTGTCCAAGCTCCGCGCCACCCGCAAGGAGGAGACTTTCGACGAAAACGCCAACGAGAAGGGCTGCGGCTCCATCGTGGTCATCGAAAACGTGTTTCACTACAAGCAGGTCATTCCCCTGCAAATGGGCGACAATGTGATAGGCCGATACATGAAGGGCAGCAAAATCAACTGCCCCATCGAGACCGTCGACCCGAGCATCGACATGACCCACTGCGTGATCAACGTCAGCCGCGACAAGCACGGCCGGCTCAAATACATCCTGCGCGACGGCCCCAGCTACACCGGCACATTCGTGGACAACGTGATATTGGGCGACCGCGAGCGGCGCGTCATCGAAGACGGAACGCTCTTCACCCTCGGTGCCACCTCCATCATCTTGCGCACCCCCGACAGCGAAGACGAATAACCGGGGCACTGCCCCATCGGTTGCGTGCAAAGCACATCCCCCTACTTTTTTGACTTTTCTGACTCTTGGCAAAGGGAATACAAGCCGCTGACTCTTGCCGGTTGATTCCACGATTGTCCTTTTTCCGTTACCAATCGTAACAAATTCTGTTATTATTTCTTTAAATTGGAAGAAATGTCTTATCTTTGCAAAATCGTATCGGCCTGCAACCCATAAACATGGCAAAAAGAAAGGGAAGGCCGAGAATAAGTAACAGATTGAACGACAAAGAATGAAACCAACCGCAATATTGCTGCTCCACTGTCCGGACGAGCAGGGGATTATCTCCGAGATGACGAAATTCATCACAGACAATCAGGGTAACATCGTCTACCTTGACCAGTATGTGGACCGGGAAGACGGCATCTTCTTCATGCGCATAGAATGGGCCTTGGAGAAATTCACCATCCCCCGCGAGAAGATCCGGGAATACATCGACACGCTCTACGCACAAAGATACAAGATGGAGTTCAACCTCTACTTCAACGACGTGAAGCCGCGCATGGCCATCTTTGTGAGCAAGATGAGCCATTGCCTCTACGACCTGCTGGCACGCTACAAGGCCGGCGAGTGGAACGTGGAGATACCCTGCATCGTGAGCAACCACGAAGACCTGCGCTATGTGGCCGAGCAGTTTGACATACCTTATTATGTATGGTCGATCAAGAAAGACCACTCCAACAAGGCCGAAGTGGAACGGGCGGAGATGGAACTGCTCAAGAAAGAGAAAGTGACCTTCATCGTGCTGGCGCGCTACATGCAGATTATCAGCGACGACATGATCAAGGCCTATCCCAACCACATCATCAACATCCACCACTCCTTCCTCCCCGCCTTCGTGGGGGCCAAACCCTATCATCAGGCGTGGGAGCGCGGCGTGAAAATCATCGGGGCCACGAGCCACTACGTGACAGCCGAACTGGATGCCGGGCCCATCATCGAACAGGATGTGACGCGCATCACGCATAAGGACACGCCCGAGAGTTTGGTGCTCAAAGGCAAGGACTTGGAGAAAATCGTGCTGAGCCGGGCCGTGACCAAACACATTCAGCGCAAGATACTCACCTACCACAACAAGACCATCATCTTCAGTTGAAGCGGAGGACAACGGCCCTGCAGCCGTCCCGCGCACATAACTGCCAGAAGATTCCCATGAAAGTAGCAATCATCAAATACAACGCCGGCAACATCTATTCGGTCGTCAACGCACTCAGGCGGTTGGGCGTCGCCCCTATCCTCACCGACCGGGCTGAGGAACTCGCGGCGGCCGACCGCGTGCTGTTTCCCGGACAGGGGAATGCCCGCGAGGCGATGGCCTATCTGCGCAGCCACGGTCTCGACCGCGTGATAGCCGGTCTGCGGCAGCCCGTACTGGGCATCTGTGTGGGCCAGCAGCTGTTGTGCCGGCACTCCGAAGAGGGCGACACCGACTGCATCGGCGTGTTCGACGCCGAGGTGAAACGCTTCCGGCCCGAACGCCACGAAGACAAGGTGCCACTCATGGGGTGGAACGAGATAACCGACCTCAGCGGGCCGCTGCTCAACGGTCTCGGACCGCATCCCTACACCTACTTCGTACACAGCTACTACGTGCCGCTATGCCAAGACACCGTGGCCACGGCCCATTACATACAGCCCTACAGTGCCTGTCTGCACAAGGGCAACTTCTATGCCTGCCAGTTCCACCCCGAAAAGAGCGGAGAGACGGGCGAGCGCATCTTGCGCAACTTTCTCGACATTGACAAATAACATACGGCCATGACACAACGCATAGAACTCATCCCCGCCATCGACATCATAGAGGGCCAATGCGTGAGACTCACAAAGGGCGACTACGGACAGAAGACCGTCTACGGCAGTCGGCCGGCAGAGGTGGCCCGGGAGTTTGAACGGCTGGGCTTCAGCCGGCTGCACATCGTCGACCTCGACGGGGCCAAGTCGCAACACATCGTCAATGTCGGTGTGCTGCGCGAAATCACCTCCGCCACATCGCTCACCGTAGACTTCGGCGGCGGCATCAAGAGCGAAAAAGACATCACCGCGGCCTTCGACAACGGAGCCTCAATGGTCACCGTGGGCAGCGTGGCCGTCACCCGCCCCGACCTCTTCCTCGACTGGCTCGGGAAGTACGGGGCCGACAGACTCATCCTCGGGGCCGACGTGAGAAACGGCAAAATCTCCATCAACGGGTGGAAGGAAGACTCGGAACAAGACCTGCTGCCTTTCCTCCGCCAATATGTGGAGCGGGGCGTGAAACACGTGCTCTGCACCGAAATCAGCAAAGACGGCACCCTGCAAGGGCCGGCCATAGAACTCTATCAGAGCATCATGGCTGCCTACCCGGGACTGCACCTCATCGCCAGCGGCGGTGTGTCGGGCAACGACGACATCGAACGGCTCGACAGGGCCGGCATACCGGCTGTGGTGTTCGGCAAGGCATTCTACGAAGGACGCATCGACGTGGCCCGACTGGGACTCCCCCACCACGAAAGTACAACCATATAAACAAAAGACTGCAAAGACAATGTACAGAGGACCGGCCAAACGCATCATCCCCTGCCTCGACGTGAAAAACGGCGAGACGGTGAAAGGCACCAACTTCGTGGACTTGCGGAGTGCGGGCGACCCCGTGGCTCTGGGCAAGGCCTACAGTGCCGCGGGAGCCGACGAACTCGTGTTTCTCGACATCACGGCAAGCGTGGAGGGCCGCAAGACATTCACCGACATGGTGAGCCGTGTGGCCGCCGAACTCAACATACCCTTCACCGTGGGCGGAGGCATCAACGAACTGGCCGATGTAGACCGCCTGCTCCATGCCGGGGCCGACAAGGTGAGCGTCAACAGTTCGGCACTCCGCCGGCCGGCACTCATCGACGAGATAGCCTCCCACTACGGCTCGCAGGTGTGCGTGTGCGCCATCGACGCCCGCCACGACGAGGACGGGTGGCACTGCTACGTGAAGGGCGGGCGCGAACGTGTGGAACGGGGACTCTTCGACTGGGCCCGTGAGGCCGCCGACCGCGGGGCCGGCGAGATACTCTTCACGAGTATGGACCACGACGGCGTGAAGCAGGGATTTGCCAACGAAGCCCTCGCCCGACTGGCCGACGAAGTGCCCATTCCCGTCATCGCCAGTGGCGGAGCGGGAGCCCCGGAGCACTTCCGCGACGCCCTCACCGTGGGCAAGGCCGATGCCGCACTAGCGGCCAGCGTGTTCCATTTCGGCGAAATCGCCATCCCCGACCTGAAGGCCTATCTCCGCAAGGAGGGCATCAACGTGAGGAGATAATGTTAAAATAGGAGTGAAAGGGAGTTAAGACAAATGCTTCATTTCCGACGCATGGCTGTCCATCATTCAACCTGCCTGAGAAGAAAGCCTCTTGAGTTATGGGCTGTTGTCTTTAACTCCTAACGAGCGAAGCGAGTGCTAACTCCCTTTAACTCCTTTAACTCCTATAAAAAGAACAACAATGGAAATAGATTTCGATAAATCGGGCGGTCTCGTGCCCGCCATCATCCAAGACGCCACGACGAAAAACGTCTTGATGCTGGGCTTCATGAACAAGGAGGCACTTGACAAGACCCTCGCCACCGGAAAGGTGACCTTCTGGAGCCGCTCGCGCAACTGTCTGTGGACAAAGGGCGAAACCTCGGGCAACTACCTCAACCTCGTGTCGGTGAAAAGCGATTGCGACAACGACACGCTGCTCGTCCGCGCCACGCCCGACGGGCCTACCTGCCACAAGGGCACGGACACCTGCTGGGGCGAGGAGAATGCCTACAACCCCATCGTGTTTCTCAGCGAGTTGCAGGATTTCATCGACCGCCGGCGCGAGGAGATGCCCGAAGGCAGCTACACCACCGCGCTCTTCAACAAGGGACTCAACCGTATAGCCCAGAAAGTGGGCGAGGAGGCCGTGGAGACGGTCATCGAGGCCACCACGGGCGGTGACAAGCTGGTGGATGAAGCCTCCGACCTGCTCTACCACCTCATTGTGCTGCTCGCGAGCAAGGAACTGCGCATAGAAGACCTCGCCGCCGAACTGCTCCGGCGCCACAACCCCGACTGGGACAAGGCGCGCCGCAAGGCCAAGGCCGACGGCACCTACCGGAAATAAAGACCATCCAGACTGCCCCACAGGCAGCAAACCACATAAAAACGAGAAAGAACCATGTTGATAGACTACGAGAAAGTAAACGTATATCAAGAAGACACCCCGGTGCTGAAAGCTGTCGACTTCCATGTCGACGAAGGGGAGTTCATCTATATTATAGGTAAGGTGGGCTCGGGCAAGAGTTCGCTGCTGAAGACCTTCTACTGCGAACTCGACATCGACGGTGACGAGGCGGAGAAGTCGGAAGTGCTCGGGCGCGACCTCAAGACACTCAGGCGCAAGGACATCCCGGCCCTGAGACGGGAGATGGGCATCATCTTTCAAGACTTCCAACTGCTCCACGACCGCACCGTGAGGAAGAATCTGGAGTTTGTGCTCAAAGCCACGGGTTGGAAAAACAAAGACGACATCCGCCGCCGCATCGAGGAAGTGCTCACCGAGGTGGACTTGCTCGACAAGCTCGACAAGATGCCCAACGAACTCTCGGGCGGCGAACAGCAACGCATCGCCATCGCCCGCGCCATACTCAACAAGCCCAAAATCATCCTCGCCGACGAGCCCACGGGCAACCTCGACCCCGAGACGGCGGGCAACATTGTGCATCTGCTCAAAGACATCACGGGCATGGGCACAGCCGTGGTCATGACGACCCACAACATCCCCATGCTCGACAAGTATCCCGGCATCGTGTACCGCTGCAACGGCGGCACCATCAGCGATGTCACCAAGGAGTATAACCACATAGACCTCACGGAAAGTGAGGAGGAGTGATTTAGGAGATTTTTGGGGAGTTAAAGGGAGTTAAGGAGTTAAAGGGAGTTAAGACAACAGCCCATAACTCGAGAGACTCCTTTCTCCGGAAGTTGAGTGGCAGGTAGCTATGTGTCAGAAATGAAGCATTTGTCTTAACTCCCTTTAACTCCTTAACTCCCTTTAACTCCTAAAATTCTTAAAAATTCTCCTAAAAAAAGATTTACCAAATACATTAAATATTACGCGTATATGAAGGTCATGAAATTTGGAGGCACTTCCGTCGGCTCACCCGAGCGCATGAAGAATGTCGCCTCACTTGTAACGGAATCGGGAGAACCCACCTTTGTCGTTCTCTCCGCCATGAGTGGAACCACCAACTCCCTTGTAGAGATTTCCGACTATCTGTACAAGAAGAATCCCGAGGGAGCCAACGAGGTGATCAACAATCTCGAGCGCAAATACATGCAGCATGCCGAGGAACTCTACTCCACCGACGAGATGAAACAGACCACCAAGGAGTTTCTCGCGGGCGAGTTTGACTACCTCCGCTCGTTCACCAAAGACCTCTTCACCTCGTTTGAGGAAAAAAGCATCGTGGCCCAAGGCGAAATCATGAGCACCAACATGGTGGTGAACTACCTCAAGGAGCAGGGCGTGAAAGCCGTGCTGCTCAACGCCCTCGACTTCATGCGCACCGACAAGAACGCCGAGCCCGACCCGCAATACATCAAGGAAAAGTTGCAGGCCATCCTCGCCGCCACTCCCGAGAGCCAAATCTACATCACCCAAGGCTTCATCTGCCGCAACGCCTACGGCGAAATAGACAATCTGCTGCGCGGCGGTTCCGACTACACGGCCTCGCTCATCGGCGCAGCCATACCGGCCGAGGAGATACAGATATGGACCGACATCGACGGGATGCACAACAACGACCCGCGCGTGGTGGAGAAGACCGAAGCCATACGCCAGCTCAACTTCGAGGAGGCCGCCGAGCTCGCCTACTTCGGCGCGAAGATACTCCACCCCACCTGCGTGCAGCCGGCCAAGTATGCCGGCATCCCCGTGCGCCTGAAAAACACCATGGCACCGGCCGCAGAGGGCACCATCATCGACAACGTGCTCGTGCGCGGCAAAATCAAGGCCGTGGCCGCCAAGGACAACATCACGGCCATCAAGATCAAGTCATCGCGCATGTTGCTCGCCACGGGATTCCTGCGCAAGGTGTTCGAGATATTCGAGAGCTACCAGACACCTATCGACATGATTGCCACCTCGGAGGTGGGCGTGTCGATGAGCATCGACAACAGCACCCACCTCAACGACATCGTCAACGAACTGAAGAAATACGGCACCGTGACCGTCGACACCGACATGTGCATCATCTGTGTGGTGGGCGACCTCGACTGGAGCAACCTCGGTTTCGAGACGCTCGCCACCGAGGCCATGAAGAGCATTCCGGTGCGCATGATTTCCTATGGCGGCAGCAACTACAACATCTCGTTCCTCATCAAGGAGGCCGACAAACAGCGCGCCTTACAGAATCTGAGCAACGTGCTCTTCACCTGACGGAAACCGCCCCGGCTCCGTGCAGAACGCTTGCACCCTCCATGCAGAGGCCATGCACCAAGCGTGCAACAGCCATGCACGGAGGGTGCAGCAGTCATGCACCGCGGTCGTGACAGCATCAGCGAAAAGGCATAACAGCCACACCGCCCGCCGTCTCGGCTCCGTCGGTTTAGTTCATCGGCCCCGTTGCTCCGGCTCATCATGCCATACCCACAACTCCCCACCCCTCACTTCTCACTTCTAACTCAAAACATGCTATGACGAAAGGAATCTTCCCGACCGACAAATTCCGGGACACAAGAACCCCCTTCTACTACTATGACACGGAGCTGCTGCGACGCACGCTCAAGAGTATCAACGACGAGGCCGCACGCCACGACGGGTTTGTGGTACACTATGCCGTGAAGGCCAACGCCAACCCCAAGGTGCTCAACGTGATATGCCAGGCCGGGTTGGGTGCCGACTGCGTGAGCGGCGGCGAAATAGAGGCCGCCCTGCGGGCCGGATTCCCGGCATCGAAGACGGTGTTTGCAGGCGTGGGCAAGAGCGACTGGGAAATCAACCTCGCGCTGGACAAGAACATCTTCTGCTTCAACGTGGAGAGCATTCCCGAACTGGAAATCATCAACGAACTGGCGGCCCGCAAGGGCACCACGGCCCGCGTGGCCTTCCGCATCAACCCCAACATCGGGGCCCACACCCATGCCAACATCACCACGGGGCTGGCCGAAAACAAGTTCGGCATCGCCTTGGAAGACATGGACAGCGTCATCGAGAGGGCAGCGACGCTGGAGCACGTGGCGTTCGTCGGACTGCACTTCCACATCGGCAGCCAGATACTCGACATGGGCGACTTCAAGGCCCTGTGCAACCGCATCAACGACCTGCAAGCCCACTTGGAGCACCGCCACATAAGGCTGGAACACCTCAACGTGGGCGGCGGATTGGGCATCGACTACCACCACCCCAACCGCGTGCCCGTGCCCGACTTCAAGGCCTACTTTGACACCTACGCGCGCCACCTGAAGCTCCGCGAGGGGCAGAGGCTGCACTTCGAACTGGGCCGCGCCGTCGTGGGCCAGATGGGCACGCTCATCACCCGCACCCTCTATGTGAAGCAGGGGGCCGCCAAGCAGTTTGCCATCGTCGATGCCGGCATGACCGACCTCATACGCCCCGCCCTCTATCAGGCCTACCACAAGATAGAAAACCTGTCGAGCCAAGAGCCCCCCGAGACCTACGACGTGGTGGGCCCGATATGCGAGTCGAGCGACGTCTTCGCCAAAGCCGTCGACCTCAACAAGGCGCACCGCGGCGACCTCATGGCCATCCGCTCGGCCGGAGCCTACGGCGAAATCATGGCCAGCGGCTACAACTGCCGACAACTGCCCGCAGGATATATAACAGAAGACTTTTAAATGGATTTCCTCATCATTGACCCGACGACCGTCATCCTCTCCGTGGCCGTCATCTTGCTGTCGGCCGCAGGGGCGATGGCCAACCCTTTTTTCAGATCCGTGGGCCCCGACACACCCCCTGACGCGCCCGGCGAGACGGAAGACGGCGGCGGCACCGCCCCACGCACGCCCCTGCCGCAGGCCACGGTGCTCATCACCGTACACGACCAGGCCGACAGCCTTGAGCGCAACCTGCCCGCATTTCTCTCGCAAGACTATCCCGACTACCGGGTGGTCGTGGTGGGCGAGAAGGGCGACGGCGAGACCGAAGACATACTCAAGCGGCTGGCCGCCCGCCACAGCCGGCTCTACTACACGCTCATTCCCGAGTCGTCGCGCTACATGAGCCGCAAGAAGTTGCAGGTGACACTGGGCGTGAAGGCTGCCGGGAGCGAATGGATAGTGCTCACCGAGGCCACCATGCGCCCGCAGTCGGACAGGTGGCTCGCCACGATGGCGACCCACTTCGCCGACGACTGCAACCTCGTGATGGGCTACGCCGGCTTCGACGACGCCACGCCCGGCTACCGGCGATTCATCCGTCTGCGGGAGGCCTGCTATCTGCTGCGGCGCGCCCGGAGGGGCCGGGCCCTCTCCACCAACATGGCCAACCTCGCTTTCCGCAAGAGCGACTTCCTGCGCCACAACGGTTTCCGGGGCAACCTGCAACTCGTGCGCGGCGAGTATGAATTTCTCGTGAACCGCTATGCCGAGAGGGGGCGCACCCGCGTGGTACTCTCGCCCGCGGCATGGCTCACGGAAGAAGCCCCCGGCAACCGCACGTGGCTGAACACCCACCTCTATCACATCGCCGCGCTGCCCCTGCTCTCGCACACGGGCAGTATGCGCCTGCTCCGCTTTGCCGACCATCTGCTGCCCCATCTCAGTCTGGCAGCCGGTCTCGCCGCCGTGGCGTGGGGACTCCTCGCCCACAACGCGCTGCCCCTCGCCTCGGGAGTGCTCGCCCTGCTCGTGCTCGCCGTCGCCCGCACCCTAATAGCCGCGCGGGCCATGCGCCGCTTCGGCATCGCCATTCCGGTCCTGCTGCTCCCGTTCTACGAGTGGAGTGTGGTGGCCCACAATGCGCTGATGCACCTGCACTACTGGCGGGCCGACAAGAACGATTTCACCTCGCACAAGCTGTAACGACAATCTCCGGAGCGCATCCGACGGCACAAAAACAAGTAAAAAAACACACTTTTTTTGGGTTTTTCATTTGTTTGGCGTATATTTGCAGACAGGATGAATGTATATCTATTCATAGACAGACGGAAGAAGAGTGTAGATGTCCACGGCGAATACGCGCAACTGCTGCGTGAGGGCTGCGAGACCGCAGACACGCTCGCCGAGGCCGATGTGGTGCATCTGCTCGGCGCGTGGAGCTTCAAGGCCGCCCGCATAGCCCGCCGCGCGCGCCGCATGGGCATCCCCTACGTGGTGACCCCGCTGGGGGCCGTCTCTCCTTGGAACCGCACTCATCCCCGCTGGCGGCGTCTGCTGCAAACGTGGCTCTACGAGAAACGGATGCTCACCCGGGCCCACGCGCTGATAGCCACGTCGGAAATGGAGCGCAGCTATCTGCTCGGACTGAAATGGAACCCGCAGGTGTTCCACATCGCCAACTCGCTGCTCACGCGCACGATAGCCCCGGCCGGCATGGTGCAACTCAACAGGCAGGCCGCCGGGCACAGCCTTGAGCTGTTTGAACAGGCCCGTACCGAGGCCGTCACGCGGGCCACGGCCTTCGTCGACGACATGACTTTCGGCGAGGCGGAAAGTGGGCAGACATGGCCCAATGAGCGGGAAATCGTGGGCCAAATCATGCGCATCCGTCTGCGCATGGCCCACCGCAACATCCCCGACACCTACATCGACCGCCTGAACAGCCTGCTCAACCACACCGAATACAACGACGACATCGTGGCCGAAGCCCTCCACCGGCTGGGACTCACACGCTTCGCCCGCAGTCTGTTCGGCGTGATGGCCACCGTGACCGGGCTCACGGAGGGGTTCATGCCGCTGCCGGCACTGTCTTCCCGACAGGGCAAGACCATCGGCCGATACATCAAAAAAGATACAACTAACAAAAACTCAACTGATCATACATGAAGCATTACGACATCGAGCGCGACATGCGCTACCTTAAACTACTCTCGCAATCTTTCCCTACTGTGGCCGACGCAAGCACGGAAATCATCAACCTGCAGGCCATCCTCAATCTGCCTAAGGGCACGGAACACTTTCTGGCCGACATCCACGGCGAATATGAGGCCTTCCTGCACGTGCTCAAAAACGCGTCGGGCAATATCAAACGCAAGGTGAACGAACTCTTCGGCACCACCCTGCGCGAAAATGAAAAGCGCGAACTCTGTTCGCTCATCTACTACCCGGAGCAGAAACTGGAACTCGTGAAGCAGACCGAGGAAGACATCAACGACTGGTATCACATCACCATACACCAGCTCGTGGCCGTGTGCCGCGACGTGTCGAGCAAGTACACGCGCTCCAAAGTGCGCAAGTCGCTGCCCGAAGACTTCTCCTACATCATTCAGGAACTGCTCCACGAGCGCACCGACGACATCGACAAGGCGGCTTACGTGAACGGCATCGTGGAGACAATCATCTCCACAGGACGGGCCGACGACTTCATCATCGCCATCGCCAACGTCATACACCGCCTCTCCATCGACTCGCTACACATCCTCGGCGATGTCTACGACCGGGGGCCGGGGGCGCACATCATCATGGACACCATGCGCCACTACCACTCGTGGGACATACAGTGGGGCAACCACGACATACTCTGGATGGGGGCTGCGGCGGGCAACGATGCCTGCATCTGCAACGTGATAAGGCTCTCCCTGCGCTATGCCAACCTCACCACGCTGGAGGAGGGCTACGGCATCAACCTCGTGCCGCTGGCCACCTTTGCCATGGAGACCTACGGCGAAGACCCCTGCACGGAGTTCAAACCCAAACTCTCGGGAGAGTCGTCGGTGAACGACGAAAAGACGCTGCGACTCACGGCACAGATGCACAAGGCCATCGCCATCATACAGTTCAAGCTCGAGAACCAGCTCTTCGAACGCCATCCCTCGTGGAACATGCAGAAGCGCAACCTCTTCAAGCACATCGACTACGAGAAGGGAACCATCGACCTCGACGGCAAGACCTACAAGCTCACATCGTGTTTCTTCCCCACCATCGACCCCAAAACGCCCAACTCGCTCACCAAGGAGGAAACGATGCTCATGCGCAAGCTCCACCACTCGTTCATGGTGAGCGAAAAACTGGGCAAGCACATACGCACACTGCTGCAACACGGCTGCATGTACACCATCATCAACAACAACCTGCTCTTCCACGCTTCGTGCCCGCTCTGCGACGACGGCACGCTGAAGGAGGTGGAAATCTATCCCGGACGGCGTTACAGCGGACGGGCCCTGATGCACAACACGGGCATGATGATACGCACGGCCTTCCAGTCGGACTCCGACACGGGCGAGCGGCAATATGCCATCGACTACTTCCTCTACCTCTGGTGCGGCACCGACTCACCGCTGTTTGACAAGTCGAAGATGGCCACCTTCGAGCGATACTTCATCAAGGAGAAGGAAACCCACGCCGAGGAGAAGGGCAACTACTTCAAGTTGCGCGACAACGAGGAGGTGGTAGACCACATCCTCGATGCCTTCGGGGTGTCGGGCCCCAACCGCCACATCATCAACGGCCATGTGCCCGTGAGGGCCGCCAAGGGCGAAAACCCCATCAAGGCGGGCGGCAAGCTGATGGTGATAGACGGCGGATTCAGCCGGGCCTACCACAACGAGACGGGCATCGCGGGCTATACGCTCGTCTACCACTCGCGCGGTTTCCAGCTCGTGCAGCACGAACCGTTCACCAGTGCCGAAGATGCCATCAAGCGGGGCACCGACATTGTTTCCACCATACAGATAGTGGAGATGAGCAACCACCGTATGCGCGTGGCCGACACCGACAAGGGCGAGGAACTGCGCCGGCAGGTGGGCGACCTCGAAGAGCTGCTCTATGCCTACCGCCACGGCTACATCAAGGAGACGGAGCAAAAGAAATGACCCTCGCGGGCTGCCCTCCCCGCAGCCCGCAGGCTCCTGAAAACGACAAAAAGCCCGGAAGTCTTGTGCATGACTTCCGGGCTTTTCGCTATGTCATCGTGTGTCTTGCCCGACACACGACCGTTCATAAACGGCTATTGTCTATACGGCGTGCGTTCGTGCAGATGCCTGAAAAGCTCGGTTTTCTCCTCCGTCAATTCTCCGCTTTCCCATAGACTGTCTATCTCCTGCCGGGCTTTTCGTGCAAAGAAATCGGAGACAGCCTGCTTCAAGTCTGCCAACACTTCGGGCGACTTGACCACAGACATCATCCGCAGCATCTCCAACTGCGCTTCGTTTAAAACCGTCGCAGCCATATCACGTTTCTTATTCTATTGCTTGTTTCACATCACCCCGTCGGCGCGCAACTTCTGCTGCCACTTCCAAGCACTGGCCAGCACATCGCCCAACTCGGCCTCGGCCTTCCAGCCCAGCACCTTGTTGGCCTTGTCCACATTACCCCAAATCTTCTCGATGTCGCCCTCGCGGCGCGGGCCGTACTTCCAGTTCACTTTCACGCCCGTGGCCTGCTCGAAGGTGTCGACAATCTCTTTGGTGGAGTTGCCGCGGCCCGTGCCGATGTTGAAGTATTCCAGCTGGTCGGTCTCCTTGTCGAGCACGCGCGCCATGGCGGCCACGTGGGCCTTGGCCAAGTCAACCACGTAGATGTAGTCGCGTATGCACGTGCCGTCGGGCGTGTTGTAGTCGTTGCCGAAGATGGTCAGCTGTTCGCGTATGCCCATTGCCGTTTGCGTGACATAGGGGATGAGATTGTTCGGCACCCCGTTGGGCAGTTCGCCGATGAGGGCCGAGGGATGGGCCCCGATGGGATTGAAATAGCGCAGCACGATGCTCTTGACCGGTGCACCGCTGTGGATGTAGTCGGCGATGATCTGCTCGTTGATTTCCTTCGTGTTGCCGTAGGGTGACG
Source organism: Segatella buccae ATCC 33574 (assembly GCF_000184945.1). GTDB lineage: Bacteria > Bacteroidota > Bacteroidia > Bacteroidales > Bacteroidaceae > Prevotella > Prevotella buccae. The sequence continues at coordinate 2,966,597 of NZ_GL586311.1, read as the reverse complement.
TGGCCTTCTGGTGGGGTGCCTCCTCGGTGACGGGCAGATTTTCGGGCAGAGGCTGCCCATAGACCGTGCAACTCGACGAGAAGATGAAGCCCTTCACGTTGTAGCGGGGCATGAGTTCCAGCAGATTGACGAGCGACACCACGTTGTTGCGATAATAGAGCAAGGGCTTCTGCACGCTCTCGCCCACCGCCTTGCTGGCGGCGAAGTGGATGATGCCCGTGATGGCAGGATATTTCTTGAACACGGCTTCGGTGGCGGCAAAGTCGCGCAGGTCCACCTGCTCGAATGCCGGACGGATGCCCGTGATCTGTTCGATGCCGTCGAGCACCTCCACCTTGGAGTTGCTCAGGTTGTCTACAACGACCACATCGTAGCCTGCCTGCTGGAGTTCGACCGTGGTGTGGCTGCCTATAAAGCCCGTTCCGCCGGTCACTAAAATCGTCTGCTTCATATTTTCTACATATTTTGTTTAAGCCAAGAAAGAAAAGCAGCATCCCCGTAAGCCGGGTTCTGTTGGCCGCCAAGGCGGCTGTCTGTCATTTATCTAATCCACGAGTTGCCCCGAGGCTTTAGCATTCTACCCTCCGCAGTCTCCGCAAGGGAGGTCGGGCGAGCAACCCTCAAACTGCGGTTTACATGAACTTGCAGCCTCCGGAAGGCACGGCTTGGCCGATCACCCGGCCAACCGGTGGTCTCTTACACCACCTTCTCACCCTTACCGGCCCGTGGGGGCAGGCGGTCGTTCTCTTCTGCCAACACCTGTCGTCACCGACAGCTCCTATTTTCGGGAGCGGAGTGCTCTGTGCTGCCCGGACTTTCCTCTCGCGCACTCAGAGCGACGCCAGCGACAGACCGGGATACTGCTTTCCATGAAGCAAAGTTAAGAAGTTTTTTGCAAAGACACAAGATTTTGCCACATTATTTAAGAAACGACAATATTTTAAACGAATGTAAATTTATCCTTGCCCGTGCTTAAAGACCTTTAATGTGTTAATTTGAAATGTTAAAATCGAATAAAGATAACCGACATTTTGACACTATCACGATTTTTGCGCCTATATTTGCAACCGAAACAAACAGGCGACGGGAGGCCCAGGGGCCACGACCCGGAGCAGAAAAAAAGAGTAACAATCAAAAGCAATAAAGAAAATGAACAAGAAGAATTTTGGCAAGTATGCCATTGCCGCACTTTGCGCCGTGTCGGTTGCATTCTCGACCGGAGCATTCATCAAGGCCAATGCCGCCGAAGCACCCGCCGTGGCAGCAGGCCAACCCGTAGACTTGACTTATGCGGCCGAAAAGGCACTGCCGGCCGTGGTACACATCAAGTATGTGCAAAACGCCAAGACCAAGACCGTGGAGGTGCAGAGCAATCCGTTTGAGGATTTCTTCGGCGGCGACCCGTTCGGCTTCTTCGGCAATCCGGGCGGAGGCTCGCAGAAGAGGCAGGTGCAGACACCCAAGCAGGTGGCCACGGGCTCGGGCGTGATCATCAGCAGTGACGGATACATCGTGACCAACAACCACGTGGTGGACGGGGCTGACGAACTCACCGTGACGCTCAACGACAACCGCGAATTCTCGGCCCGCATCATCGGAACCGACAAGGCCACCGACCTCGCACTCATCAAGATAGACGGCAAAAACCTCCCCACCCTGCCCGTGGGCGACTCGGAGAAGATCAAGGTGGGCGAATGGGTGATTGCCGTGGGCAACCCCTTCGGACTGAACAACACCGTGACGGCGGGCATCGTGAGTGCCAAGGCGCGCTCGCTGGGGGCCAACGGCGTGGAGAGCTTCATACAGACCGATGCCGCCATCAACGCCGGCAACTCGGGTGGCGCACTGGTCAACACCTCGGGCGAACTCATCGGCATCAATGCCATGCTCTACTCGCAGACGGGGTCGTATAGCGGCTACGGATTCGCCATCCCCACCACCATCATGAACAAGGTGGTGGACGACCTGAAGAAGTTTGGCAGCGTGCAGCGCGCACAGCTCGGCATACAGGGCGGAGACGTGATCAACTACATCAACTCGCAGAAAGACAACGGCAAGGAGGTGGACCTCGGAACCAACGAGGGTGTCTACGTGGCTAAAGTCGACGACGAGGGTGCAGGTGCCGCCGCCGGACTGAAAGAGAACGACGTGATCACGGCCGTGGACGGTCACAAGGTGACCAAGATGGCCGAACTGCAAGAGGTGATTGCCAAGAAACGCCCGGGCGACAAGATGAGCATCACCTATCTGCACAACAAGAAGTCGGTGACCAAGACCGTGACGCTGAAAAACGCACAGGGCAACACGGAGGTGGTCAAGCCTGCCGACCTCGATGTGCTGGGGGCCAACTTCCGCGCCGTGACCAACGAGCAGAAAACGCAGCTCGGCATCGGCTTCGGACTCGAAGTGATCAAGGTGAACAGCGGTGCACTGAAGGAGGCCGGCGTCTCCCGCGGATTCATCATCCAGAAGGTGAACGACCAGCCGGTGCGCACCATCGACGAACTGCAAAAGCTCGTGAAGAGTGCTTCCACCAGCAAGGAGCCGGTGCTCTACATCCAGGGCGTATGGCCTACCGGCAAGAAAGGCTACTTCGCCGTGCCGCTGCAGGGGTAAGTGGACGAGTTGACAAGTAAACAAGTTGACGAGTGAACAAGTGGCTTGCAGAAGAAACCGCAAGCTGACAGATAAATAGACAGACGGGTGGCGTGCAGGAGACGGCCCACGGGCAATCTCCACCAAAAAGGCACGCCACCCGTCTTGTTTGTTTCCACGGTCCGGCCGATGCTTGGCAATACGCTCATCGAACAAAACAAATTGTCAAACTATTTATCCGTTTTCGGCCTCTCTGCTTGCGATATTCTCGGCCGACACTCCACCCGGGCGCAAATGAGCGAGTTTGGCGGCATTTCCAAAACGCTGACCATCAGCCGCTTGAATTTTATTGACACATATCTGAACCCCAAAACGGGCCTGAACAAGCCCAAACAGGCTTGCAAAAGGGCCGCAGTTGCGATGCAACTGCGGCCCTTTCAGCTCCCAACCGTGGCCCTTTCGCAAACTCTGCGGGCCCGGAGGGGAAAACCGACAGACTTTTCCGGTAGTTTAAAGCCTATCTTCCACTCTCGTTGGAGCATTTCCGCGGATGTCTTTTTGTTGATATTCTTCGCCACCATCCGGCATCTTTCGAAACCCCATCTCATCGGTTTTTCCCAAGCCAAGCATGACAACAAGCCCCGTGCTCCCGCTAAAAGCAGCGGAAAAACTTGCAGGGATAAAATAAAAACGGTATATTTGCAATAACTATTATATTAGTTATTAAAGCCGAATACCGAATATAACAACTAACATGATGATTGCTAATCATGTATATTTTTGAGCCCATATCAACGGAAGACATCCTCAAACGGCTGTCGGGAAACTGCCGGTTGCGCCGATTGGAGAAGAACATGTCGCAGAAGTCGCTGTCGGAGACGAGCGGCGTGCCGCTGTCCACCATACAGCGGTTTGAGCATACGGGCGAGATTTCCCTTGCCAGTTTCGTGAAAATCGTGCGTGTACTCGGCTATGCGGAGGACATGATGGGGCTGATAGGCAAACCGAAATACGCAAGTCTTGACGAAATGGTCAAGATCAATAAGAACAGGGGCAGAAAGCGAGGGACCGATGAAGGAATTTGATTCACTGAAAGTCATGTATCATGACCGGCTCGTGGGCCGCCTGACCATGGGCACCAACGACACGTGCCTCTTCCAGTATGAAAAGGAGTGGCTGGACTCGGGCTTTTCCATATCACCCTTGAAACTGCCGCTAAGATTACTGAACATTGACAAAAGGGAACTTGCCAACTCCCTCTCAAAGGAATGAAAGCAGGCACACCAAAATATAAATAAAAATGGATTGGAATAACTTTAGTTTTATAGATTTATTCGCCGGTATTGGAGGCATCAGATTAGGATTCGAATCTGCTGGCGGACATTGCGTGTTCTCTTCTGAGTTTGATGAGAATGCTTGTAAAACTTATGAAGCAAACTTTGGCGAACATCCATCAGGTGACATTACAAAAATAGAAGCAAAAGATATTCCTGATTTTGACATTCTTCTTGGGGGCTTTCCTTGTCAGGCTTTTTCTATCATAGGGAAGAAAGAAGGGTTTGAAAATGAAACTTGCGGTACTTTGTTTTTCGAAATAGAAAGAATATTGAAAGAAAAAATGCCAAAAGCATTTATGTTAGAAAATGTTAGAAATCTAACGGCTCATGACAAGGGAAATACTTTTAAGGTAATTATGAACCACTTAGAAGCATTGGGATATACTGTGTATGCAAAAGTTTTGAATGCTTTGGACTTTGGCATTCCCCAGAAAAGAGAACGAATCATCATTGTAGGATTTAAAGACAATATTTTGTTTTCTTTTCCAACTCCCGTTCCAATATCTCAAAGAAAAACTCTCAAAGATATTCTCGAAATTGATGTTGACAAGAAATATTATGTCAAGGATAAAATTAGAGAATCAAGACTTATGCGACTTAAAGACCCTAATTATCCTAAGCCATATATTTCCCATGAAAACATGGCGGGAAGCATAACCCCACATCCATATTCTTCATGTCTGAGGGCTGGCGCATCTGCAAATTACATTCTAATAAATGATGAACGTAGACCGACAGAAAGAGAAATGTTGAGACTTCAGGGATTTCCCGATGATTTTAAGATTGCGGTTTCATACAGCAACATCAAACATCAGACTGGAAATTCTGTTGCAGTACCTGTTATAAAAGCTGTCGCACATCAGATGATTAGAACATTAAAGAACTTTGAATTAAATAGATAATTATGATAACAAGAGAACAAGCAAAAGCCGCTTTGGATACAGTCATCAAAAAGTCCAGAGTTCACTTGTACAAACCAATACAAATAGCAGAAATACTTTATCGGGACAGAATTTATAAAGACATAAACCTTCTCTCGTTGGAGGATTATCGGACAAAAAGCAAGAAATGGAGGGATAAAGTGTCTATCGTGCTGCTTGGAAGAGTAAGCACCAGTAGTGCACGATTCCAAGACGATTTATTCAATGATAATGCCACTCCACCAGCAGTATTAGATGTTCTGGGACATGAAAATCGTAGAACCAATGGTGCGGTAGAAGCGTATATCTATAACAAGTTTGACTATAAACATGAGCAACTGTCTAATGCTCTTTCGTATTGCTTAGACGCTGATACAGAATCTTTTGAAGTCAAGAAATTTATAGATTCGTTTTGGAATGAGCCGGGATTAAAGAGAAGTCTTGACAAAATATATGAAATCATAGTTTATGCCTTGTTCTCCACATTGGTTGACGCGATGAATCTTAAAGTTGAAGTTACTGTAGGGGAAGAAGCGTACCCTCTATTAAAGGAATTTGAAGAGTTCACAAAAAAAATCATGTGTTTAGATTGCTCAACGCCACAACATATACAAGAGGCGAAAGTTTATCGTGTTGGGGTTACAAATGCCGCAGACCGTGGACTTGATATGTATTCCAACTGGGGACCAGCCATTCAAATTAAACACTTAAGTTTAGACCTTACTATTGCTGAGAACATTGTAAATAGCGTTTCGAGTGATCGAATTGTCATCGTGTGCAAGGATGCTGAAAAAGATGTGATAGTATCTCTTCTGACTCAAATAGGTTGGAGAAGTCATATCCAAAGCATTGTAACTGAGAATGATTTGGTAACATGGTATGAGAAAGCACTTCGGGGAAGTTACTCTGATATGTTAGGGGAAAAGCTTTTATTTTGTCTCGCCAATGAAATAGCTGAAGAATTTCCGTCCGTAGACAGCACTCCTGAAATCATAAAGGAAAGACATTACGAACTGATTTCTGACCCTTTCTGGAAATAACGGATGACGCCGCCGGACACTATGGCAGCCAAGATAAGAAAATATTATGAATCGTTGTAGGACAAGGAATCCAAAAACCGACAATGGAAAAACAAAATATGAGCATTGAGGAGTGGACACAGTTTCTCATTGACAACAAAGACAAGACGAGACTCCGGCAGCAGCTCGGAGAGGATATAGGCATGGCCGTATCATGGGGATGGTTTGCAAAGCGTTTCCTCAATCGGCCTGTCGATTTCGTCTACAGCCGGCTTATCGGCTATGAACGCACCGGTGAGAGAGTCCCCGACATGACCGCCGAGGAAGAACAACAATTCAAGAAAGGTCTTCTCACGCTTGCCGAACAGCTAAAACTGGCTGCGGAAAACTTCTAATTCTCGTCATGCATGGGGGCCAGATGGGGCGATTTGATAAGTTATGTTTCAATGCCGGACAAATCACATCCATTTGGCAAGTCTTCCGGATGGTATTTCCGCTATTACAGAATTACTTGACCACCATGACTGAATCCTGATATCCCCGGCAAGAAATAATTCTCACAAACACTTGTGCGTTTCATGGGAAATCGCTATATTTGCACAAACGACTGCGGAAAAATGTAGTCTTGCTACACTTTTCTGCGCTTAAAAATGTGAAATGGAGATAGAAAGAGATATTATAGATGCGTTCAAGAGGTGGAAAGACGAGCAAGAAAGAAAACCCATCCTGCTGAAAGGGGCAAGACAGATTGGCAAGACATGGGCGATGGAAGCCTTCGGACGGGAATACTTCGAGTATTGCGCCAAGTTTGATTTTGACCGCCAGCCTGAATTGAAGTCTGTTTTTCAGACTTCCAAGAGTCCCGAACGGATTCTCAAAGAGTTGTCACTCTACACGGAAGTTCCCGTCATTGCCGGTAAGACGCTTATCATCTTCGACGAGATACAGGAGTGTGAGGAGGCATTGAACAGCTTGAAATACTTTTATGAGGATGCCCCTGAGTTTCATGTCATGGCGGCAGGCAGTCTGCTTGGCGTAGCGGTCAAGAAGCGTAGCATGACCGTGCCTGTGGGGAAGGTGAGCATCATGCGCATGTACCCCATCACGTTCCGGGAGTTTCTGCGTGCAACTGACGCAAAGACATTCCGGTATGTGGAAGACTTGCAGAAAGCAGAACACCTCCCGGAGATAGTCTTCAACAAATTGAAGACGGAATACCGACGTTATCTCGTGTGCGGCGGTATGCCTGAAGCTGTCATCAGCCTACTTGACAACAGGGGTATGGAGGCTGTGGAACAAGTGCAGCAGGATATCCTCGATCTCTACGAACTTGACTTCGCCAAATATGCCACGCCACGGGAGATTCCCCGCATTCATGCCATCTGGCACTCTCTGCCATCACAGTTGGCCAAGGAAAACCGTAAGTTCGTCTATAAGGTGGTGAGGCCCGGAGCACGGTCGAAGGATTACGAGGATGCACTTCTCTGGCTGGAAGACGCAGGGATGATTTACAGAGTGCTCAACATCACCAAGCCCGGTCTGCCGGTTTCCGCATACGAAGATCCCACTGCATTCAAGGTGTATGCTTGCGATTGCGGACTGCTGCGCCGCCTGGCCCGACTTCCGGCAACGGTCGTGCTGAATGCCAACGCCAACTACACGGAGTTTAAAGGCAGCATGGCAGAAAATGCCGTCTTGCAGTCGCTGCTGCCACTGATGAAAGATGATGTGCCTCACTACTGGTCGCCGGACAGCCGGGCAGAGATAGAGTTCATCTTGCAATGGGGTGAAGAGGTCATTCCTGTGGAAGTAAAGGCCGAAAACTGTGTCAGTGGCAGAAGCTTGTCTGTCTATCATGAAAAATACCGGCCGAAAGAGCGCATTCGCTTCTCTTTCCTCAACCTGCAATACAATGAGGGGCTGCTTAGTTGTCCCTCCCCGCTTGCTGATTGGTTCTATCGGTTCTTGTCACCGACGTAATATCTTTTATCTCGACTTAAATTCATGTGGTGGTATCAGGACAATCTTTTTTTCTGCACATTAAATTGAAAAGGATAGGAAGGCCAAAACCGATGGAAAGCCTGTCGCCGCTTCTCCCCCGTGCCTTAGTCCCGTGCCTTCCGCTAAAAGTTTTTGGGAAAGCGCGCTTTCGCTTGGGAGATAAAATAAAAAGTGTTACCTTTGCCTTTCGGAAAAGAAACGCGGTAATGAAAAGGTAAAGAAGTAAAAGAATAAAGAGGCTTCACACAGCCGTATGACAAAAGGCTTCCCCAACTTGTAGGGGCAGTGCTTTATGCCTGCCCCTACAAGCAGGGATGGAAGTCCTGCAAGCAGGGTGAAACCTCTTTTACCTCCTTACCTTCAATTTGACGAAGCATGATAGTTTGCATTGCAGAGAAGCCCAGCGTGGCGCAGGACATCGCCCGCATCATCGGCGCAACGACGCGCCGGGACGGATATATCGAGGGCAACGGCTACCAAGTGACGTGGACCTTCGGACACCTGTGTGAGCTGAAGGAGCCCGACGACTACACCCCGATGTGGAAGCGGTGGAGCCTCAGTGCCCTGCCCATGATTCCGCAGCGGTTTGGCATCAAACTCATCAACGACCAGGGCATCCGCAAGCAGTTTGCCACCATCGAACGGCTCATGCAGGCGGCCGACGGCATCGTGAACTGCGGCGACGCGGGACAGGAGGGAGAACTCATCCAACGGTGGGTGATGCAGAAAGCCAAGGCCACCTGTCCGGTGAAGCGGCTGTGGATTTCGTCGATGACCGACGAGGCCATCCGCGAGGGGTTCGATGCGCTCAAAGACCAGAGCGAATACCAGAGCCTCTATCTCGCAGGACTCTCGCGGGCCATCGGCGACTGGATATTGGGCATGAACGCCACACGGCTCTACACGCTGAAATACGGGCAAAACCGGCAGGTGCTGTCCATCGGGCGGGTGCAGACCCCCACGCTGGCACTCATCGTGAACCGGCAGAAGGAGATAGACAACTTCAAGTCTGAACCCTACTGGGTGCTGGCCACCATCTATCGCGACACGACGTTTACGGCCACTTCGGGCAAGTTCACGAGCAAGGAGGAGGGCGAGCAGGCCTTCGCCACCATTGCCGGCAAACCGTTTGCCGTGACCGACGTGCAGAAGAAGCGGGGCACCGAGGCACCGCCCCATCTCTACGACCTCACGTCGCTGCAGGTGGAGTGCAACAGGAAGTTTGCCTACTCGGCCGACATGACGCTCAAACTCATCCAGAGCCTCTACGAAAAGAAGGTGACCACCTATCCGCGTGTGGACACGCAATATCTCTCCGACGACATCTACCCCAAGTGCCCGGGCATCCTGAACGGCGTCTACAAGACCACGTTTGGCGGCATGGCCCCCTACGCCGAATTCGTGAAACCGCTCGGGGGGAAGAAGCTGCCCAAGAGCAAGAAGGTGTTCGACTCGTCGAAGGTGACCGACCACCACGCCATCATTCCCACCGGGGTGCCGCCCACGGGCCTGACGGATATGGAACGCAACGTGTTCGACCTCGTGGCCAAACGCTTCATCAGCGTGTTCTACCCCGACTGCCGCTTCTCCACGACCACCGTGCTCGGAGAGGTAGACGGGATAGCCTTCAAGGTGAGCGGCAAGGAGATACTCGAGCCCGGTTGGCGAGCCGTCTACACCAAGGACAAGGGCGACGAGGAAGAGGAGGCCAAGCGCAGCGAGGAGGAGCGCACGCTGCCCTCGTTTGTCAAAGGGGAGAGCGGCGAACACACGCCCACGCTCACCGAGAAGTGGACCACACCGCCGAAATACTACACCGAAGCCACGCTGCTGCGCGCGATGGAGACGGCGGGGAAATTTGTCGAGGACGAGGAACTGCGTGCGGCACTCAAGGAGAACGGCATCGGCCGGCCGTCGAGCCGCGCGGGCATCATCGAGACGCTGTTCAAGCGCCACTACATCCGGCGCGAACGCAAGAATCTGCTGGCCACGCCCACGGGCATCGAACTCATCGACACCATCCACGAGGAACTGCTCAAAAGCTGCGAACTGACGGGCATCTGGGAGAAGAAACTGCGCGACATCGAGCGAAAGACCTACGACCCGATGCAGTTTATCGACGAACTGAAACAGCAAATCACCGAAATCGTGAACGACGTGCTGGCCGACAACAGCAACCGCCACGTGACCGTCACCACCGAGGAAGACCTCAAGAAGAAGACTACCCGTAAGAAGCCGGCTCCCAAGAAGTCGGCCGACAAGGTTGCCACTCCCCCGGCATCCCCCTCCTCCCCCACTCCGCCGGCCACTCCGCCGACTGCTCCCATAGCCACTCCCGTGCCAGACGACAGCATCATCGGCAGCCCCTGTCCGCTCTGCGGCAAGGGCACGGTGATAAAAGGAAAGACCGCCTACGGCTGCAGCGAGTGGCGCAACGGCTGCACCTTCAAGCTGCCGTTTGCAGCACAGTGACTCCCGGGCGGGCATCCCCCTTCTCCGCAAGAACGGAAAGGCCCCTGTAAAAGGAGTGGAAGCCTTTCATAACAAATAGTAGGTATTTGCTAAAAATATCTACTATTTTTTTGTGATTCAGAATAAAATATCGTATTTTTGCAGATGCTTAAATTTTGATGCTACATGAGACAACTGAAAATCACCAAATCGATTACCAATCGGGAAAGTGCATCACTGGACAAGTACCTGCAAGAGATTGGACATGAAGAACTGGTCACCGTAGAAGAGGAAGTGGAACTTGCTCAACGAATACGGAAAGGAGACCGGCACGCGTTGGAAAAACTGACTAAGGCCAATCTCCGCTTTGTTGTCTCTGTGGCCAAACAATATCAGAATCAAGGCCTCAGCCTGCCCGACCTCATCAACGAGGGCAACATGGGACTCATCAAGGCCGCCGAGAAGTTTGACGAGACGCGCGGCTTCAAGTTTATCTCCTACGCCGTGTGGTGGATCAGGCAGAGCATCCTGCAGGCCATCGCCGAACAGAGCCGCATCGTGAGGCTGCCGCTCAACCAAGTGGGCAGCGTGAACAAAATCAACCGTATGCTCAACAAGTTTGAGCAGGAGAACGAGCGGCGGCCGAGCATCGACGAGATAGCCGACTCGGTGGACTTGCCCGAAGACAAAATCGAAGACGCACTGAAGGTGAACACGCGTCACGTGAGTGTGGACGCACCCTTTGTCGACGGTGACGACAACAGCCTGATCGACATTCTGCCCAACTCCGATGCCCCCATGGCCGACAAGGCACTGGTGATGGAGTCGCTCCGCGAAGAGATAAGCCGCGCGCTGAGAACACTCAACGAGCGCGAACGGAACATCATCGAGTGCTTCTTCGGCATCAACAATCCCGAGATGACACTTGAGGAAATTGGCGACAAGTTCGGACTCACGCGTGAGCGGGTGCGGCAAATCAAAGAAAAAGCCATACGCCGCCTGCGCCACAACACCAAAAACAGAGTGCTCAAAGCCTATTTGGGATAACCCCGGAGGGAACCGGGACCAACCCTCAAAACGATAAAAACAGAAGACGGCGTGAACATTTCAGGACGCGCCCTAAAGTGAATATGAGAATGACAAGAAACCTGCTGGCGGCCCTGCTGCTCGCACTTATAGCCGGAATCAATGCCGGCGCCAAGAGCAAAGCCGAGAAAGCCTACCTTTTCGGAATGGCGGCTTCGTTTAACGACTCCACCGTGTATTTCACCGAAATACAGCCGCTCGACACCGTGTGGCTGGCCGAAAAGACACACTTCCTCATGGGCCGCAACGAATATGCGGCACAGCTGCGCGAACACTTGGCGGCACAGGGAGAGAACAACCGCACATGCATCGTGTGCTTCGACACCAACCTCAAGCGGTTGACCGGCAAGTATGCCAAGCTGAAAGCCAAATACACGGACGCTTTCAAGAAAAAAAAGAAAATGCTCGACCGCAAGGCTTTCATCGTGAAAGACCTCACGCCGGCCGACTTCACCTTCAAGACCGTAAAGCCCTACGAGGCGGAGGAGACCGCTCCGGTGAAGAAGAAGGCACGCAAGAAGAGCCACAAGGCCATGCCCGGAGGCGGACAGGAGCAAGGGCAGGCTCCCGGAGAGATGCAGCCCGAAGGGCCTTCGCCGCGATAACCACGACCAATGCTGAAGGAACATGGCGCAAGTCAACTATTTCAACATCGCAGATTACCCCATCCAAATAGTCTTTGAGGAGTCACCGTACAACGACATGCGGCTGCTCCCTTCGTTTGAACCCTTCCGGACGGCAGCGCCCGGTGAGGGCAGTGACACCCGTGCCGGACATGACGGAACGGGCCAACCGCTCTTCCGCCTCGTCGTGGACGACACGCTGCGCCCCATCGCCAAGGAGCGCCGCAAGCGCATCAGGACATTCGACACGGGCAACGGGGACACCATCGTAGACAAGGTGGACGACGGGGGATACCAGTATATCATCAAAGACCTCAAAGGGGCAGAGTGCTGTATGTTGCAGACCGACAAAGAGTTCAGCCACTGCCGGTGCGCCCTTAACGGGAGCTACGACATGCGTTGCTTCGGCCTCAACAACGCCCTCATGCTCATTTTCGCCTTTGCAAGCAGCCTGCACCACACACTGCTCATCCACGCTTCGCTCGTGAGACAAAACGGCCGCGGCTATGCCTTCATCGCCAAGAGCGGCACGGGCAAGAGCACGCAAGTGAGTCTGTGGCTGCGCTATCTGCCGGGGTGCGACCTGATGAACGACGACAACCCCGTCGTGCGCGTCGTCGACGGCCTACCTTATATATATGGCAGCCCGTGGAGCGGCAAGACTCCCTGCTATCGCAACGTGAAAGCCCGGCTCGGTGCCATCACCCGCATAGACCGCGCCCCGCAAAACAGCATCGAGCGACTCTCGCCCGTAGAGGCTTTCGCCTCGCTGCTGCCGTCGTGTTCGAGCATGAAATGGGATGAGGACATCTACAACCGCATCTGCGACACCGTGTCGCTCATCGTGGAGTCGACGGGCATCTACACGCTCCATTGCCTGCCCGACAGGGAGGCCGCCGAACTGTGCAACGCTACCATAGCCCAACATCAAGATCCACAGGGATGAAAGAAGAAACCAAACGATACCACGCTTCAGGGCTGGAAATCAAGGAGGTGCAGTTTGCCAACGAGGTGCTGCTGCCCGAAGTGGTGAAGATGCTCAACGAGGGGCACACCGTGACGCTCCGGCTCAGGGGTTTCTCCATGAGGCCTTTTCTCGAAGACAACCGCGACAAGGCTCTGCTCACCAAGCCCATCCACTCGCAGGAGGGCGATGTCGTGCTGGCCGAGACCGGCCCACGCCACTACGTGCTCCACCGCATTGTCAAGATTCAGGGCGACAACGTGACCCTGCGAGGCGACGGCAATCTGGCCGTGGAACGTTGCAAGATGGCCGACATCAAGGGGTTTGCCATCGGTTTCTACCGCAAGGGGCGCACCACGCTCGACAAGACCAACAGCCTGAAGTGGCGCGCCTACTCGCTCGTGTGGACGTCACTGCTCCCCTTCCGCCGCTATCTGCTGGCTTTCTACCGCCGCATCTGGCTCAAGATATTCAAACCGCAGATCCTATCGGCCGGCAACGACCAAACATTCAAGACTAACTGACAAGCAACTGAAATATATGAAAGCAAAAAAAGGATTCAACATTCGCAAGGTGTGCGGAGAAAACATCATCGTGGCCGAGGGCGAAGAGAACATCGACTTCTCAAACATCATCAGCATGAACGAGAGTTCCGCCTTCCTTTGGAATAACATCAACGGCAAGGACTCTTTCACCGTCGACGAACTGGTGGACAGCCTGCTCGGTGAATATGAGGTGGACGAAGCCACGGCCCGCCGAGATGTGGAGGCACTCGTTGACAACTGGCGGCAGGCCGGGATCATTGAGGAGTAAGGAACAAAAAAAACACAGACCCCAAAACCACGGACCCCCCATCCCCCCTAAAGGGGGGCTTACCTTCCTGCGAACAAGTGGATGGTAAA
>NZ_GL586311.1:2919651-2952649 GCF_000184945.1 Segatella buccae ATCC 33574 | reverse complement strand
GCCCCCTTTAGGGGGGATGGGGGGTCCGTGGTTTTTTGTTTTTTGGTCTTCTACTGCAACGTATGCGCGTCGATGTAGTCTTGTATCTCCTCCTTATAGGTGTCGGAAATGGGGATGAACGTGTCGCCGAAAGCCAGGCGGAAACGGTCGATGAGCCGCACCTTGGCCATGTTGACGATGTAGGAGCGGTGTACGCGCTTGAACTCCTCGTGGGGAAGGAACTCCTCAAGTTTCTTCATGTTCATCAGACACAGCACCGACTTCTTGCCCCCGTCGAGGAAGAAGCGCACATAGTCTTTCTGCCCCATGATGAAAAGAATGTCGTCGAGACATATCTGCACGAGTTTGTAATCACTGTTCACATAGATAAACCTGTCTTTCCTGATTGTCTCTATCCTTCTTGCATTTTCGTTTGGTTCCATAACTTTGGTTGATTGTGATGATAGGATATATTTTGATTGCATTATTTATTCGTAGCGTATGGCCTCGATGGGGTCGAGCCGGGCGGCTTTCTTGGCCGGATACCAGCCGAAGAAGACACCCGTGAAGGTACACACGGCGAAGCTCATGATGATGCTCCACGGCTCGATGACGACGGGCAGATGGGCCAGCGACTGTATGCCGAGCGAGATGCCCACGCCCAAGAGCACGCCGATGATGCCGCCCGTGACGCTGAGCATGATGGCCTCGATCAAGAACTGGTTGAGGATGTCGGTGCCGCGGGCACCGACACTCATGCGCAGGCCGATTTCGCGGGTGCGCTCGGTGACACTCACATACATGATGTTCATGATGCCGATGCCGCCCACGAGAAGCGAGATGCCGGCCACCGAACCGAGGAGGATGGTGAGTGTGGTCATGGTGGAGTCCATCATGCTGGCTATCTCCTCCTGACTGCGGATGGTGAAATCATCGTCATCAGCCTCGGTGTTGTCGGTCGCATCCTTCAGCTTGTGGTTGCGCCGTAGGATTTCCGAAATCTGGTCTTGGGCCGGTTCGGACGCCTCCTCGGTGACAGCCGAGCACACGATGCCCTGCAAGTAGGTCTGGGCGAGGATGCGCTTCATCACGGTGGTGTAGGGCGCGAGGGCCAGGTCGTCTTGGTCCATGCCCATCGAGTTGTAGCCCTTCTTCTTCAGCACGCCCACCACGCGGAAGGGGATGGAGTTGAAGCGCACCACCCGGCCTACGGGGTCGCTGCCGTCGGGGAAGAGATTGTCGACGATGGTCTGCCCGAGCACGCACACCTTGGCAGCCGACTTGATGTCGGCTTCGGTGAACATCTCGCCGTCGGCCACACTCAACTGGCGTATGCGGAGATAGTCGCGGTTCACGCCGTAGATGCTTGACGGCGTGTTGTTGCTGCCGTAGATCCACTGCCCGGAGCTGTTCACCGTGGGACTGATGCCCGAGATGTAGTTGCACTCGTCCTTGATGCTCTCATAGTCGGCCTGCTTGAGCGTCTCCATCGACGAAGCGTCCTGTCTCACGCCGCCCCGCATATCGGCTCCGGGCGAAATCATAATCATGTTGGAGCCCATCTCCGAGATGTTGCTCTTGATGCTCTGCTTGGTGCCCTGCCCGATGGCCAGCATGGTGATCACGGCTGCGATGCCGATGATGATGCCCAGCGCCGTGAGAAAGGAGCGCATCTTGTTGGCCGCTATGGCCCTGAGGGCTATCTTGAAAAGATTGGAATAGTTCATGTCTGCTGCTTCTCGTTAGAGGGTTATTCGTCGCTGTCGGCAGGCAGGGCCGCCAGTCCTTCGGCGGCACTCTGTATGTCGTTGTTGCACTCGTCGCTGATCACCCGCCCGTCGCGCAGCTGTATGTTGCGGCTCGAATAGCGGGCAATGTCGGGGTTGTGGGTCACGAAGATGATGGTGCGGCCCTCGGCGTGGAGCCGCTGGAAGAGCACGAGTATCTCGAAAGAAGTGCGCGTGTCGAGGTTTCCCGTGGCCTCGTCGGCGAGTATCACGGCCGGATTGTTGACCAGCGCGCGGGCTATGGCCACGCGCTGCATCTGTCCGCCCGACATCTGGTTGCTCTTGTGCGTGAGGCGGTCGCCGAGCCCCACGGCCTTCAGTGCCGCCACGGCGCGCTCCCTCCGCTCGGCGGCAGAGACCTCGGCATTGTACATCAGCGGCAGTTCCACGTTTTCGATGCTTGTGGTCTTGGGCAGCAGATTGTAGTTCTGGAAGATGAAACCTATCTTGCGGTTGCGGAGCACGGCACGCTGCGAGCGCGACATCCGGCGCACCGGCACGCCGTCGAGGTAGTATTCACCGCTCGAAGGGGTGTCGAGGCAGCCCAACTGGTTGAGCAGCGTAGACTTGCCGGAACCCGACTTACCCATGATGGTGACAAACTCGCCCTCGTATATCTTGAAGCTCACGCCGCGCAGGGCATGCACCACCTCGTCGCCCACGACAAACTCGCGCTTCACGTTGTCAAGCTCTATGACCGTCTTGCGGTCGTCGCTGCCCTTCTCTCTGTTGTTATCCATAAGCTGAAACCTACTTGTGGCAGTGCCTACTTGCCGCCCTGCTTGTTCTTGTTCTTGTTTCTGCCGCCCGGGCCCGGCCCGAAGAGACTGGTGGTCTGCTCCTTCTCGTCCTCGGGGCCCTTCACCTCCACGGCTGTGACCACCTTGCGGCCCTGTGCGATGCCGCCCAGCACCTGCGTGTGGGTGCCGTCGGTCTGCCCGATGCTCACGGCATGGGCCACGATGTTGTTGCCTTCAAGCGTCCACACTTTGTTCTTGCCCCGGCAGTCGACGATCTTCTTTTCGCCCACGGTCTCTTTGGTGGGGGTGAACCGCAAGGCCTTGCTCGGCACGCTGAGCACACCGCTCTTCTCGCTCGTGAGGATGGTCACGTTGGCCGTGAGTCCGGGTTTGAGCTTGAGATCGGCATTGGGGGCGCTGATCACCACCTCGTAGGTCACCACGTTGTTGGTCGTCGTGGCCTCCTGCCGCACCTGCTTCACGGTGCCCTGAAACGTGTCGTCGGGATAGGCATCCACGGTGAATGTCACGCGCTCGCCGGCCTTCACGTCGCCTATATCGGCCTCATCCACGTCGGCCACCACCTGCATGTTGGTCAGATCTTGCGCGATGGTGAAGAGTTCGGGCGTGGAGAAGCTGGCGGCCACGGTCTGCCCCTCCTCCACACTCTTGGAGAGCACCACACCGTCGATGGGCGATGTGATGGTGGCATAGCCCAGATTGGTCTGCGCGCGCTGCACTTCCTCCTGCGCCGAGGCCACCTGTTCGCGGGCCTGACGGTAGGAAAGGGCAGCACTCTCGTAATCGTCGGCACTCACAAGGCCTTTCTTGTAGAGCGTCTGGTAGCGTTTGTAGTTGGCCGTCTGGTAGTCAAGGTTGCTCTGGTTGCTGCTCAGGGTGGCCTTGGCTGAGTGGAGCTGGCTGAGCAGGTTGATCTTGTCGAGTTCGGCAATCACCTGCCCTTTCTTCACCACCGAGTTGTAGTCCACGTAGAGTTTGCTCACGATGCCCGACACCTGCGTACCCACGGTGACGGAGGTCACGGGCTCGATGGTGCCCGTGGCGGTGATGCTGCTTTGCAGCGTCCGCGGGGTCACGGCTTCTTGCGTGAAACTGATGTCCTGCTTCTGCTCCTTACCGGACAACAGCCAGACCGCTGCGGCGACAATAGCCAAGATGCCTGCGCCTATCCATACTTTACTGATCTTCAAATTCTTCATTGTGTGTGATTATGCCGTTTGTTCCCTTACGTTTGTCGTGTTATCCTGAACTGTGCCCGTGGCCGTCCCCGGTCGCCTACTCGGTGAGCCGGCCGGTCTGGTAGAACTTGAGCAGGTCGATGTTCAATATCGCCAGATACTTGGCCTGCAATTCGTTTTGCCGGGCCTTGATGAGGTTGTCCTTGCCCGTCATCAGCTCCACGATGTTCTTCAGCCCGAGCCGGAACTGCTCGCTCAGCAGGTCGTAGCTGGTCTGCGCACTCTCCGAACTCACGCGGGCGGCCTTAAACTGGTTTTGGTTGGTGTTGGCCTGCAGCCAGTAGTTCTCGATGTTGGAATAGAGCGTGGTCTGCGAGTTCTTGAGATCGAGCATGGCCGCCTCGCGCTGTATGGCGGCCTTGTTGACGGCAGTCTTGGTCTGCCGGTTGTCGGAGAGCGGTATGCTCAGCGTGATGCCGGCGCCGCTGTTGAAGTTGGTCTTGAGCTGGCGGCCCCACGCGAGCGTGTTCATCGAAGTGGTGCTGGTGGTGATGCCGGCGTTCAGGGCCACGGTGGGCAGCTTGCCCGCCTTGGCCATCTTGATGTTGAGGTCGCTCTGGGCGATGGCGTTCTGATAGGCTTTCAGCTCGGGGCGGTTGTCGAGGGCCGCGGTGTAGACCCCGTTGAGGGCAGGTATCTCGGCCAGTGCCATCTCGTCGGTGGCCGGGGGCACGGCTATGTCAAACGTCTCGTCGCCGGTGATTTGGAGCAGCTCCTTCAGCTGCCGCTTGTAGTTTTTCACCTGACTCTCAGCCGCCACCACGTTGTATTGGTCTTGTGCGCGCTGCGAGGTGAGCTGCGCGAGGTCGGCCTTGCTCATCTTGCCCACGCCCACCATGGTCTTTCCGCGCTCCTCATTGGCCTCGCTGGTCTTCAGGCTCTCCTTGTTCACCCCGATGGCCTCGGTGGTGTAGAGTATCTGCACATAGAGTTGGGCTATCTGCTCTTGGATGTTGCGGGCCTGCACGGCCGAGTCGAGGGCGGCGTGTTCTTCGGCCAACTTGTTCAGTTTCACGGTGTTGCGGTTCTTGTTTCCGTCCCACACGGTCCAGTTGGCGTTCACACCGTAGGAGCCGTTGTAGTAAAACTTGTCGATGGAACTGCGCGAATAGCCGTCGCTGCTGATTCCGCTCTCCACCCACGGCGTATAGTTCACGCTCTGGCTCGTCGAGAAGTTGAGCGATGGCAGCAGGGCTGCTTTCGACTGCAACACGTCTTCGTGGCTGCTCTGCTGCTGAAGACGGGTCTTCCTGATGGAGATGTTGTTCTGCAAGGCATAGTCGATGCAGTCTTGAAGTGTCCATTGCCGGGCTTGTGTGAGTGCCGGCATTCCTGCCATGGCCACGCCCACTAAAATCTTTCCTATCAATTTATTCATAAAACAATTGGGTTGTTTGGAGTTTTGACTATTAGACGGAAAAAAGGTTTATTCCGGCTATATGATTTAACATAAGTTTGGAATAAACCTCTTTTTTCATGCGAAATGTTGCAATCTTGCGATATATTTGCCCAAAATGTCAAACTCGATGTTGACAACAGAGCCCGGCCTGATGTCTTTGAAATTGGTGTTTTGGCGCGTGTAGGGGATGATGGCCACGGTGAACGTGTCGTCGGTGGGCCCGCACACGGTGAGCGACACACCGTTCACGGTGACGCTTCCCTTGTCCACCGTGAAGTAGCCGCGGCGGGCCAGCTCCTTGTCGGCGTCATAGCGGAAAGTGAAATAGGTGGAGCCATCGGCGTCGCGCATGTCCGTGCATCGGGCTTTCATGTCCACATGCCCCTGCACGATGTGGCCGTCCAGCCGCCCGTTCATCATCATGGAGCGTTCCACGTTCACCCGGTCTCCCACCTCGAGCAGCCCCAAGTTGGAGCGGTCGAGTGTCTCTTTCATGGCCGTGACCACGTAGCTGTCGCCGTCGAGCTTCACCACCGTCAGGCAAACACCGTTATGGGCGATGCTCTGGTCGATGCCCAGTTCGCGGGCAAAGGAGCAGGTGAGCGTGAAGTCGATATTCCCCTGATACCTCTTGATGTCCACCACGGTGGCCATCTCTTCTACAATACCACTAAACATAATCTTACCTTATTATATTTAAGATTGAAATATTCAAAAATTCAAAAGGTGAAAAATTAAGGAAAACCCATTCTTTACCTTTTTACTTTTTCTTCTCTTTACCTTTTATGATACGCCCTTCGGGCGTGCGGGCAGGCATAAAGCCCTGCGCCCCTACGGCAGGGAGAGTCTTCCCTTTTGTTTCTTCCAATCCCTGAATCTTTGAATTTTTAAATTCTTGAATAAATCTTTCAAATCGTTTCTAAGAACGAAGGCAGGGCTTTTACGAGTCCTGCCTTCCGTCTTATATCTGAAAAAGGGTCGCACGATGATGTGATGAAACTCCGAGTAATCATTATGATTTGAGAGCTCTTCGCTTTTGTAATCCACCGGCTTTGCAGCTTAGTCGCAGATGCGATTTATATGGCCCGCCATAGGCAAAAGATGTCATCTCGGCGTAAATGTTATTTGATGAGTATCCCGATCGAATCGACACGACCCATATTTCTTTTTCTCATTGCAAATATACGGGTTTCCGTCGAAACTTCCAAACATTTGGCCTTGTATTTTTCGCCTTTCCTGTTTCGCCCCCGCTTTCTACTTTCTCACACAGCGCACGTAGTGCCCGAACATATAGTCGTGGGGGCTCATGTCGCCAAGTCCACGAAATCGGAACATTTTAATATTTTTAGCAAAACTTTTGGATTTTACAATATTTATTAGTAGATTTGCAAAGAATTATTAATGAGATAACAAATCAACATTGAAACGGACATCCCTCATATTGGTCATGGTGGTGCTTCTCTGTGCAGCCTGCGAATTTAAATTCCGGTCTGCCGAAGACGACGAACTTGCACACCCCGTGCAAGTGGAACGCTACGACCGTCTCGAAAGCCGTTATCTCACCACGGGCGACTTCTCCGCCCTCCAGCAGATGAACATCGACTACCCCAGCGAGACACGCACGCTGCTCGAAAAGATGCTGCGGTTGGGAGAAGTGAACGACCCCACACTCAGCAACAAGTTTCTCATGTTCTATCAAGACTCGGTGCTACAGTCGCTCATATCCGACGTGGAGGCCGAATATGCCAACATGGACGACATCAACCAAGACCTGCAGGGCGCATACGAGAGGCTCGAGGAGTGGATCCCCAACCTCAGGCGCCCCATGTTCTATGCGCAGATAGGTGCGCTCGACCAGAGCATCATCGTGGGCGACAAGTCGGTGGGCATCTCGCTCGACAAGTATATGGGCGAAGACTATCCGCTCTATCTGAAATACTATTCGGCGGCACAGCGGCAGAGCATGACGCGCGAAAACATCGTGCCCGACTGCCTGAGCTTCTATCTGCTGAGCCTCTACCCCATCAACGACTTCGAGCAGCGGCCGCAGATAGACCGCGACCTGCACATGGCCAAGATGATGTGGGTGACCAATCAGGCACTCGGCCGCAAGTTCTACCGGTCGAGATATGTCGACATGATACACTATTTCATGGCACGCAACAAGAAGGTGACCATCTCCGCACTGCTCAAGAGCGAGGACTACACACCTATGAAATAGCACACCTGCACAACCGCCGACTCACGGCCCCCACAGGGCGCATTAAGCCTTGGCCCGGACTTAGAGAATCCCTGCTCCCAATAACATCAAAACCTTTCAGCATCTTAGCATTATAAAGAGGAGGCTTAAATTTATTTTGCTTTTTTCTTGCCCGTCTCATAATATTTTCTTACTTTTGCAGTTGTGACCCATGAAAAAGCCACAAAGATTGCAGACAGTTGCGCATCTATCCGCTGCTGTCCAGTGGTCATGAAATCAAATAATAACAACAACTCAATCAGTAATTAAATAACTTAACAACACAACAACTCTATGAAAAGAAAACTACGTTTTTCAATTCTCATGCTGCTCATGGCAGTATGTGGGGCTGCCAATGCACAGATTTGGCAAGAAGATTTTTCCAGCTACAAAAACAATGATGTGCCCTCAGGAGGGACGTACAATTACGTATGTCAAAATGGAAAATCAGACACTAAAATCTATGCTACAGGTAAAATGTATGCAGGTGGTAAAAAACCCGAACTACTCGTGGGACAAAAGGGCAAAAAGAATAAAGAAACAAAGATTGGTTCCTTCTCTGCCACCATACCTCTCAACGGCAAGTCTGGTGAACTTATTCTGAAATATAAGAGCAACAACACAAATCTTACCTTGTCATCAACAACTACGGGTGTTATAGTAGGTAAACCTGCCGGGGAGGAGGACAAAACCTATAAGGTTACTATCACCGTGCCGACCGGCACACCGAGTCTGAATATCACATTCACCAACTCCAAATCCAGCAATTCGCGTCTCGACGACATCGAGCTCACCGCAGCGCAAGTGGCGCCCACTTCCGTCAGCGTGACTATCGGGGAAACGGGCTATGCCACCCTCTATTATTCCGACCGTGCACTCACCGTGCCCGCAGGCGTGAAAGGCTATACTTGCAGCCTCTCCGACGGTTCGTTCAAGATGAACGAGGCTTTTGCTGAAGGCCAGACCATCCCGGCAGGCACGGGCGTATTGCTTAATGGCAACCCCGGGACTTACACTTTCAATGTTTCTTCCGAAGCAGGTACTCCCGTTGCCGACAACTGGCTTAAGGGCAGTGACGAGAAAGCTACCACCGAGGGCGGCGAACGCTACTACATGCTCTCGCTCGACGCCAACAGCACCGCAGGTTCGGTGGGTTTCTACTGGGGCGCGCCCAACGGCGGAGCATTTACCAACGGTGCTCACAAGGCCTATCTCTGTGTGAAACCCGGCGTCGCAGGAGCCAAGACCTGCTACCGCTTCGACGGCCAGACAACAGCCATCGACGGCACACGGGCCGACAAACCGACAGCTGCCGACGGAGCTGTGTACAACCTCGCAGGCCAGCGCGTGGACCGCTCATACAAAGGCGTGGTCATCAAAAACGGCAAGAAATATATTCAGTAATCACCATTGACAAAAACTAAAGACGACAATGAAAAAATATCAGCAACCGAACATCAAAGTGAAAGTATTGGAAACCGAACAAATCTTGGCGGCCAGTATGGGCATACACGATCAGGAGGGCGACCACCAGCAGTTGGGTAAAGATGGTTTCTACTATGAGGAGGAAGAGAGCTACACGGCTCCCTCAACAGAAAGCGTTTGGAATTGATTAAAGAAAGGTGAACAAGGCCGGAGGGACAAAGCAAACAGTCCCACACTCCCCCACCTTGATAGACAAAACAATCGGAGCCTGCAGGCATGATGCTTGCAGGCTCCGATTTTTTTATGCGTATCGGTGAATGCGAATTTCCCCTTCCCCGACCACAGCAGACAAAGAAAAGCCGAAAAAATACGGTGGCAATATGGAGAAAGACTGTGGGGGGCGGCCGCGTTTTGTCTCCTTTTTTCTTTTCCAATTTGCATTGTGCCCATTTATGCAGTATCTTTGCAATGGCAAAAGGAGCACGCAGGTGCTCCTTTTTTTATGCCCTGAAAGTCCCCACTCCTCCCAAGGGGACTTTCCACCCTACTTTGCGGGGTGTCATCCGGCCCGAATGGCCGTGCATAAGGGGCCCTTTTGACCTTTCATTCGGCCCAAACGAACTTCCAAATGTGGCCGTCCGGCAAAATCGTTTGGACTTGGCGGGAAACCTAATGGGCCTGACAGGGAGAACAAGGCGGATGGGAAAGCACGGAAAGGCGAGTATGGGAAAACTCCGTGTAAGGCTTTTTCGAAAGATTTAATAGTTTGTGCTATACCCCCCAATCTACAGACCCCCAACCCCCTAAAGGGGGCTTTACCATCCAACTGTTTGCAGGGATGTAAGCCCCCTTTAGGGGGTTGGGGGTCTGTAGATTGGGGGATCTCTTGGTCTTTTTACTCAATCACCACCAGTGCGTCCTCTTCGAGCACGGCCTGTCCCTGCTTCACGCAGATGGCAGTCACCTTGCCGCTCTTTTCGGCCTCGATGTTGTTTTGCATCTTCATGGCCTCAAGCACCACCACGGTGTCGCCGGCACTCACCTCGTCGCCCACGGCCACGTTGATGGAAGTGATCGTGCCCGGCAGTGGAGCCTTCACGGCATTGGCCGTGTTGACATTGGCAGCCGGAGTGGCAGTCTCGTCGGTCGACTCTACCGGTTGGCCAAGCACCACCTTCTTCTTTTCGGGCTCAGCCTCAGGCTCCATTTCCACCTTGAATTCCTCGCCGTTCACGGTCACGTGAGCGACATTCTCCTCAATGTCACCGATGGCCACCTTGTATTCCTTGCCATCGATGGTGTACTTATATTCTTTCATAATCAAAAAAATCTTTGGACTCTTGTTTGTTTTACGGATGTGCGGTCATCGTGAGAAACTTTGCGTTCCACGACGTGTAGTGGGACTTGATAGTGATGACGCCCGACTCCTTGTCGTGTACGTTGTTGCCTTGATACTCGAAAAGAGCCATGGCAATAGCCGCATAGATATTCTTATCCATTGTCGTTTTCTCCTTTGAATGGTTGTGTTTGCAGTCTCTTTCCCGCGGCCCTTACATGGGCATGCAGCCATGCTTCTTGGCCGGCAGACTCTGCCGCTTGGTGGCCAACTGCGCCAGTCCGCGACAGATGCGGAAGCGCGTGTTGCGCGGTTCTATCACATCGTCGATATAGCCGAACGATGCAGCCTGATAGGGGTTGGCAAAGAGCTCGGTATATTCCTCCTCCTTCTCGGCGAGGAAGGCCTTCACATCTTCTCCGGCCTCCTTCTTGGCCTTGGCCTCACGGGCACTGAGCACGGCCACGGCACCGCTGGCACCCATCACGGCAATTTCGGACGAGGGCCATGCAAAGTTGAGGTCGGCCCGCAACTGCTTGCATCCCATCACAATGTGGCTTCCGCCGTAGCTCTTGCGCAGGGTGATGGTGATCTTGGGCACGGTGGCTTCGCCGTAGGCGTAGAGCAGCTGTGCCCCGTGGAGAATCACGGCATTGTATTCCTGACCCGTTCCGGGGAGGAATCCGGGCACGTCGACGAGGCTCACGATGGGGATGTTGAACGCGTCGCAGAAGCGCACGAAGCGCGCCCCCTTGCGGCTGGCGTTCACATCGAGCACACCGGCGTAGGCCATGGGCTGGTTGGCCACAATGCCCACACTCTGGCCGTTGAAGCGGGCGAAGCCGGTGATGATGTTCTTGGCAAACTTGGGCTGCACCTCGAAGAACTCGCCCTCGTCGGTGATGGCACTGATCACCTTATACATATCATAGGCCGTGTTGGGGTCGTCGGGGATGATTTCGTTGAGCGAGTCGTCCATGCGGCTGATGGGGTCGGTACACTCCGTGCGGGGAGCTTCCTCCATGTTGTTGGAGGGGATGTAGCTCAGCAGGGTCTTGATGAGTGCCATGGCATCCTCCTCGGTCTTGGCGGTGAACTGTGTCACGCCGCTCTTGGTGGCATGCACGCTGGCTCCGCCGAGGTGTTCGGCGTCGATATCTTCGCCCGTCACTGTCTTCACCACTTTGGGGCCGGTGAGGAACATGTAGGATGTGTTCTCCATCATCAGCACAAAGTCGGTGAGCGCGGGCGAATAGACAGCACCGCCGGCACACGGACCCATGATGGCCGAAATCTGCGGGATGACGCCCGAGGCAAGGATGTTGCGTTCGAAAATCTCACCGTAGCCGGCCAGTGCCGAGATGCCTTCCTGAATGCGGGCACCGCCGGAGTCGTTCATGCAAATCACGGGTGCGCCGTTCTGCATGGCCATGTCCATCACCTTGCATATCTTCTGGGCCATGGTCTCGGAGAGCGAACCGCCGTTGACGGTGAAGTCTTGGGCGTAGACATACACCAACCGGCCGTCGATGGTGGCCGAACCGGCCACTACGCCGTCGCCGGGGAACTGCTTCTTCTCCATGCCGAAGTTGTGGCAGCGATGGAGCTTGAACATGTCGTATTCCTCGAAACTGCCTGCGTCGACGAGCATGTCGATGCGCTCACGCGCCGTGTATTTGCCGCGGGCGTGCTGCTTCTCGATAGCTTTTTCGCCGCCGCCAAGACGAGCCTGCTCGCGCTTGGCGAGGAGCTCTTTGATTTTCTCTACTTGCTTGCTCATAATATAATGATACTTGATTGATTCTAAAAACCTTGCAAAGATAAGAAAAAAAATGCAGACGACGAACGATAAGTGGGGAAAGTTGGGGAAAAAGACCTGTTAAGGAAATAGTCAAGGAAATGGCGATGGCACCAATTAAAAAGCGGCAGGCACCATGCAATATGGTACCTGCCGTGATGAAAAGTATATAGGGGCCGGGGCTATTCGGCCGTCATGCGCTCCGCCACTTACTCACTTTCAGGAGCTTTATCTGCTTTCCAAATGCAGAAACCGTGTTTACGGAAGAAAAAGCTTGCTTCTACTTTTTCCTTACTGATGATAAGAGCGAACGCTCCTCCATTCGAGTCATTCGGATTAGATGTACACGACCAATAAGAGCCGGAGATACCCACATTCAGTAGTTCTCCATTATTGTAGTAATCGCCAAGAGCAGGGAGGTAGAAATAGTCAGAAATGTCAGACGGTTTGCCGGACTCTATGGAGTTGTTGGTATATTTGGCCGCTGCCCCGTTATTTACAGCGGTATAGTCAAGACCATTCGGGGCTATCTTCTTCATGATGTCCGTGCTTGTGGAGTTGGCCACCGCGATGACACCCTGCTTCTTCAGCCACATACCACCTTTATGTAGATGTTTCATTGCAGCCCAAAGGGTATTGTTATCCCAATGAGGAGCACCGTGCTGGGCATACCAACGGAGTTCGTTCATATTGGGACAATCTTTGCAATCGTACTTAGCAGAAGCAGGAGGAGTGACAGCAGGAGCCGGATTATACCAACGGGGGTCCGTGGTGCTCTTGGGGTAATTGTCGTTTGTCTTGCCGTTGAGGATAGGCTGAACGTCCTCGTATCCTTTCCAATAGTACTGGGTGGCATCCCACATAGAATAGGCATTGGCATTGTAGTGAGTCACTGCAAGATTGGCAGCCACCGGTCTGTTTTTTCCTTCGTTGAGGGTCAACTTGTCATACACTTTCGTGACGGTTCCCCCAACCTGCGTCGCTTGGTCGTAGAGCGTGTATTCCACTGTGAAGCCGGTGTATTTGCCGGGGGCAAGTACCATGATGGCCGCATTCTTGGCATAGTCGGGTGCCGACGGGATGCCAAAACCGTTTCCACCATTCAGCGTGAGCGTGATGCTCCGGTTATCCGCACTTGCAGTGGGGCGTGTCGAGAGTTTGATACCGCTGTCATCAAAGTCAAACTCGCCGGCCAAAGCTTCGTTGGCTGTCACTTTGATCTGTGTCACTTTCACATCGTCTGCAAAACCGTGGCTATAATAGGGAGTGAAAGTGAGATAGGCAGCCTTGTGTAAAAGTGTGAACGTGTATTTACCGTCACCGCCTCTATTAGCGATAGCCGTGCCACAGTCGCCATCGGCTCCGATGTGTGAACCGTCGTTAGGCGTGGTCTGCGCCTGAGCCGCCTTGATTGTCACCTTATCACCTGCATTGTTGCCATAACCCGTATAGCGCACCGGATAAGTGGCCTCCGTGTATGTGCCCGGGAAATAGAACTTTGCTGTGGGCACCTTTGTGACACCACCGGCTATGAGTTGGCTATTGATATTGTCTCTGGTGCTTTGAATAAGTGTAGATGTAGCGGTATTGTTCACCCACAACCGGTCATCTTTCGTCCAATAGAAATCTATACGCGAACCGGTGTAAAGGCCTGTCGTGCGAGTGGCGGTAGGTTGTTTGTCACTTTGACGGCAAACTCCGTCAGGCCCTTGAGTTCTTTTTCTCCCTGGCTGCCATCTCCCTGAACCGTGTCATCGTTACCACAGCTTGCCAACGCAAGACATGCGATGGCAGACACTGCCCATAATTGATAATGCTTCATTTTCTCTAATGTTTTTGAAATTCTGATTCCTTTGGTTACTCTCTCTAATCTTCCCACAGCTTCTTGCGATCTGCCGAAGTCTGTTTCTCACTCTCAAAAAAGAAACCTTTTTTGGCAGTCAAAGTTTCGTCGTCATCGGCAGATCCATGTCCGCCGGAAGTAGAGCCTTCCAACAAATGTCCGACAATACGGACTTTAAAAAGTTGAAGTTCAGGCTTGTCGTAAGTCTGTCTCATAACTTGATTTTTGTTCATTTTGTAACTTATTTTATAGATAAATACTTGCAAAAAAGAAAAGATGATACCTGCTTTTATAACTTTCCATCAGTTACTCTTCATGAAATTGTTTGCAAAGGTAAGTAAAAAAATCATATTACGCAAACAAATGTGTAATTTTCCTTATAGATTATTAGAAAAAATATTCCTAAAAGCCCCATCCCCCTAATTTTGGGGGCTTCGACATTCTGTGAACAGGTGGAACGGAAGCCCCTTTTTCAGAGGGATGGGGAGCTCGATGGAGATCCGTTTGGGGGGGATCTCAGTGGGGCCTTTTTTTTATTTTTCCACCCCCGGCTGGTGTTCCTCCCTCAACAAGTCGTTGACCGTTTTCACGGGATTGAACGTAGACAGCGGCACCTCCACAAACACGGTGTTCCAGTCGCTCATGGCTCCGTTCCACAAGCCCGGCAGTTCGAGTGCCTTCAGCGGCCGCCCGTTCTTGCTCTTGCTGCTGATGAAGCCCGTGGAGTGGTCCACGAAGTCGAGCAGCGGGAAGGGCCGCCCCTGATAGTCGCGCGTGGCGCAGACCAGATCCACGGGGTTGAAATGCGTGCCCTCGGTGAACATCTTCATGTAGGCCTCGTTGGCTGTGTCTATCTGCGACGACTCGAGTATTTGCAGACTCACGGTGCCGTCCTGATTGTAGGTGAGGAAGGGGCCGCCCCCCGGTTCGCCCACATTCTTCACCACCCCGCACACGCGCATCGGGCGGTTGAGCTTCTTCTTGAGATAGATCACGAGGTCGGCATCTTCAAGTTCCTTGATGTCGGCCCGCCGGCAGCAGAGGTCGCGCTGCACGAAGCGTATCATCTCTTCGAGCAGGGCATGGCTGCACTCGCCCCCTTCGAGGCGGCGCAGATAGTCGAAGGCGCGGCGCTGCAACGTCACGAGGATGCCGGCCAGCAGCTGTTTGTAGGTCACGGTGTCGCCCTTCAGGCGGTCGGGCACCACGTTGTCGATGTTCTTCACAAACACCACATCGGCCTCGATGTCGTTGAGATTTTCGATGAGCGCGCCGTGGCCGCCGGGGCGGAAGAGCAGCGTGCCGTCGTCGTTGCGGAAGGGCGTGCCGTCGGGATTGGCCGCCACGGTGTCGGTGCTCGGTTTCTGTTCGGAGAAGGAGATGTTGAACTTCACCCCGAACATCTTCTCGTAGTAGGCCAACTTCTCGTCCACCCGCCGGCGGAACAGCGCGAGATGGTCGTGGCTCACAGTGAAGTGGACATTGGCCTCGCCGCCCGAACCGGCATAGAGTGCCGCCTCGACGAGATGCTCCTCCATCGGCGTGCGCGGGCCGTCGGGATAGTCGTGGAAGAGGAGCAGCCCCTTGGGCAACTGTCCGTAGCCCAGCCCCTTGCCTTCGAGCAGGAGGGCCACGATGGTCTTGTATTCGCCGGCGGCAAGCAGGGCCTTGAGGTCTTTGCCCTCGGAGGCCCGACAGCTGTCGTCGAGCGCGTGGCGGAAGGCGAAATGCCCAATGTGGTCGAAGAACCGCTTCTCAAAGTCGGTGGTGGGCACGTCGTAGGGGGCCTCGAGAAAGGCGAAAAGATTCTTGAACATGCGGCTGGCCGCCCCCGAAGCCGGCACAAACTTCACGATGCGGTGGCCCTCGGTCTTATACGCCTCCCACGCCTTGATGTAGGCATCGCGCTCGGCGGACTCCAGAGCCATGATGCCTGCACCGATGGCTGCCGGCCCTTCGAGCCGGAGAAAGGGGAAACCGGTCTTGAACTGCGACAACTGCCGCTCCACCTGCGCTTCGGTGATGCCGTGGGCGGCAATCTGTTTAAGGTCTTGTTGATTCAGCATATCTCTAACATTTATGGTATTCTATCGCAAATATAGGACAAAAAATGCAAAAACAGAAATTATCGCGCGGTTTTTTTGTAACTTTGCAGTGCATAAACACAATAGCACACGCTGCCTATGGCAAAGATAAACGTTCAAGATAGAGATAATTGTACCGGATTCGGTACAATTAAAGTGGATGACAATACGCCCACAACTCCGTTATCAACTTCCCTTTAACCCCTGACAAAACTATGCCCGAAGAAAAATTCACATTCACCCGAGAGGAAATCAAGGAGGCCATCGGCTGCATGCAGCGGCTGAGGACCACACTGGGCGACTCGTTCAGCCGCAAAGACGAGCGCAAACTGCGCAGCCACATCAGGCGGGCCATCGAACAAAACCAGATACAGCGCGACATCTTCGGACTGAACCCCATCGTGCATGCCTGCCAAACGGCGGAGATAGCCGTGGGTGACATCGGACTCAGGCGCGACGGGGTGCTGGCCATCCTATTATATAATAATGTGGTGAACGGATTCGCCACGCTCGAGCAGATGGCGGAGAAGTTTGGCGAGGGCGTGGCCCACATCATCCGCGGACTGGTGCGCATACACGAACTCTACAAGAAGACACCGGTCATCGAGAGCGAGAACTTCCGCAACCTGCTCATCTCTTTCGCAGAAGACATGCAGGTGATACTCATCATGATAGCCGACAGGGTGAACGTGATGCGCCGCATACGCGACACGGAGGCCGTGGAGGCCAAGATGCGCGTGAGCGAGGAGGCGAGCTATCTCTATGCGCCGCTGGCCCACAAACTGGGACTCTACCAGCTGAAGCGCGAACTGGAAGACTTGAGCCTGAAATATCTCGAACACGATGCCTACTACCACATCAAGGACAAACTCAACGCCACCAAGCAGGCGCGTGACGCCTACATCAAGCGGTTTACGGAACCCATAGAGGGCAAACTGGCGGCGGCGGGACTCAAGTTCCACATCAAGGGGCGCACGAAGAGCATACACTCCATCTGGCAGAAGATGAAGAAGCAGCGCTGCGCCTTCGAGGGCGTGTACGACCTCTTTGCCATACGCATCATCCTCGACGCGCCGCCGGAGCAGGAGAAGATGCAGTGCTGGCAGGTGTTCTCGCTCGTGACTGACATGTACCAGCCCAACCCCAAACGGCTGCGCGACTGGCTGAGCGTGCCGAAGTCGAACGGCTATGAGAGTCTGCACATCACTGTGCTGGGGCCGGAAAACAAATGGGTGGAGGTGCAGATACGCACCGAGCGCATGGACAACGTGGCCGAACACGGACTGGCCGCCCACTGGCGGTACAAGGGCGTGAAGAGCGAGGGGGGCATAGACGAGTGGCTGGCCAACATACGCTCGGCACTGGAGAACAACGACGACTTGCAGCTGATGGACCAGTTCCGCCTCGACCTCTACGAGGACGAAATCTACGTGTTCACGCCCAAGGGCGACTTGCTCAAATTCCCGAAGGGGGCCACCGTGCTCGACTTCGCCTACCACATACACTCGCGGCTGGGCAACACCTGCGTGGGGGGACGCATCAACGGCAAGGCGGTGTCGTTCCGCCACCAGCTGCGCTCGGGCGACACGGTGGAGGTGCTCACGCAGAACAGCCAGACGCCCAAGCGCGACTGGCTCAACCTCGTGAAGAGTGCCAAGGCCAAGGCCAAGATACGACTGGCACTGAAGGAGACGCAGGCCAAGGACGGGCTCTTCGCCAAGGAGATGCTCGAGCGGAGATTCAAAAACCGCAAACTCGACATGGAGGAGAGCATCATGGGCCACCTCATCAAGAAGTTGGGCTACAAGGAGGTGAGCGACTTCTACAAGGACATCGCCGAGGAGCGGCTCGACGCCAACACGGTGATAGAACGCTACATCGAGGTGCGCAACCACGACCTCAACCTCAATGCGCCGCGGGAGGCGAAGAGTGCCGAGGAGTTTGAGTTTGAGAGTCCCGACGAGGAACGCACGAGGCAGAGCGACGATGTGCTGGTCATCGACCGCAACCTCAAGGGCATCGACTACAAGCTGGCACAGTGCTGCCGGCCCATCTACGGCGACGACGTGTTCGGTTTCGTCACCGTGAGCGGGGGCATCACCATCCACCGGGCCGACTGCCCCAACGCGCCCGAACTGCGCAAGCGTTTCGGCTACCGCATCGTGAAGGCGCGCTGGAGCGGCAAGGGCACTTCGCAGTATGCCATCGTGCTGCGCATCGTGGGCAACGACGACATCGGCATTGTGAGCAACATCACCAACATCATCTCCAAGGAGGACAAACTCACTATGCGCAACATCAACATCGACTCGCACGACGGACTCTTCAACGGCAACATCACCGTGCTGCTCGACGACACGTCGAAGCTCGAGGCGTTGATGAAGAAACTTCGTGCGGTGAAGGGGGTCAAACAGGTGAAGAGGGTGTAAAAAGCCCCCTACAGCCTCCTCCGGCCCCTCCGAAGGAGGGGAGGGCCTGGCGGAAGAAAGCCTGCTAAAGCTCCTTAAACAAGTTGGTAAAGTTTCCACAAGCAGGTTTGCAAAGCCCCCTTTAGGGGGTTGGGGGTCTCTTAGGAACAAGGTTTTATTATGTACAAACAAATAGCAATAACAGTAATGACTTGCCTGCTGGCCACAGCGAGCGTGGCGCAGGAGCGGGAAGAGCCGATTCTTTACGGCAACATGAACCACTGGGTGGCTCGCAACATCAAGGAGTCGGACATCATCGGCGGCAACGCCAAGACACTCTATGAGATAGGGCCCGACCGCACCGTCAACGGGAACGTGCCCTACAAGAACCTCGGCAAGTCGCCGTGGGCCACATCGAACGTGATGGCCAAGGTGATGGGCATCGTGAAGACCAACAGTTCGGTGTATCGAGAGGCGCGCGGCAACGGCTACTGCGCCAAGCTGACCACCCACATAGAGCACGTGAAGGTGCTGGGCATGATCGACATCAGTGTGCTCGCGGCGGGCTCCATCTTCCTCGGCGACGTGCATGAACCCATCAGCGGATCGAAAGACGGCGAACGCGCGCTGAACTGGGGCATCCCCTACACCAAGCGGCCAAAGGCACTCCGGTTTGACTACCGGGTGGCACTGACCAACGAGCCCAACCGCATCAAGCAGACGGGATTCAGCAAGGTGCAGACCGTGGCGGGCAAAGACTGTGCCACGGCGGTGCTCCTGCTCCAGAAGCGCAGCGAGGACAGCAAGGGCAACGTGACGGCCAAGCGCGTGGGCACGGTGGTGGTGGAATATCGCAACAGCAGCAGCGGATGGGTGAACAATGCCACCTATCAGGTGCTCTACGGCGACCTGCGCCACCGGCAGGGCTACAACGAACGGCTGATGGGCCTGCGGCAGACCGACTACGTGCGCAACAGCAAGGGCAAGAGCGTGGTGCTGAAAGAGGTGGGCTGGGCCGATGCCGGCGAGCAACCCACGCATCTCATCGTGCAATTCTCGTCGAGCAACGGCGGTGCCTTCATCGGTTCGCCGGGCAACACGATCTGGATAGACAATGTCAGACTGGTGTTCTAAACCGCGCCCCACCCTGTCTCGGGCAGCAAGACTTGCGCTGCTTCCGGGACTGCTGCTTGCCGCCATGGGACTGCGGGCGCAAAACAGCCCGCCCGCCGGCGACTCGCTGCGCCGCGACATGGCCGTGCCCGACACGCTTGCACGACCCCACAAGGGGGGATTCATCAGCCGGCTGGCGGCCTACTTCGCCGACTCCAACAAGGAGAAAGACCGCCGCAAGTTCGACTTCAGCGTCATCGGCGGCCCACACTATGCCACCGACACCAAGCTCGGCCTGGGACTCGTGGCAGCCGGACTCTACTACACCGACCCTGCCGACTCGCTCCTGCCGCCCTCCAATGTCTCGCTCTATGGCGATGTGTCCACGGTGGGCTTCTACATGGTGGGGCTGAAGGGGGTCCACCTCTTTCCGCGCGAACGCTACCGGCTCGGCTACGATGCGTCGTTCGTGTTCTTCCCCACCAAGTTTTGGGGCACGGGCTATGACATGGGCAACGACAGCGGCAACGAGGGCAAGATGAACCGTTCGGAGGTGGACATCAAGGCCAACTTCCTCTTCCGTCTCGCCAAGGGCGTGTATGCGGGGCCGGCAGTGTCGTTCAACTGGATGAAGGCCGGCAGCCTCACGCGCCCCGAACTGCTCTCCGGGGGACCGACCCACGCCGCCGATCTCGGCATGGGGGCAGCCTTCGAACTCGACACGCGCGACGTGATGACCGCCCCCCACCGCGGCCTCTACCTCACGTTCGGGCAGATGGCGCGCCGGCAGTTGGCCAATGCCCGACACACCTTCTTCACCACCACCTTCGTGGCCAACGCCTACACGCCGCTCTGGCAGGGGGCGACGCTCGCGGTGCAGGCCGGCGGTGTGCTGCAGTTCGGTGCGCCGGAGTGGAACAACATGGCCCTGCTGGGCGACTCGCACGCCATGCGCGGCTACTACAATGGCCGCTACCGCGACAACGATAAACTGGAGACGCAGGTCGAGTTGCGCCAACACCTCTACCACCGCAACGGCATGGTGGTATGGGCCGGGGCGGGCACGGTGTTTCCCAAGCCGGGTGCCCTGCGCCTGCGCCACGTGTTGCCCAACTGGGGCATCGGCTATCGCTGGGAATTCAAGAAAAACGTGAACATCCGGTTCGACTACAGCTTCGGCAAAAGCGGCCAGTCGGGCTTTTTATTCAATGTCAATGAAGCTTTTTAAACGCATCTTCCGCTGCGCCGCCGCGCCGCAAACGGTCTTCGTGCTGGCCCTTTTCGTGCTGGCCCTGCCCAACCTTTGCCTGGCCGTCACCGAGCCCGTGCCCTTCGTCTACATACTGGTGAACATTCTGCTGCCCGTCTCGCTCTATGCCGCCGCGCTCACCTTCCGCCGGCGGCCCGGCCTTGTGCTGTGGGTGCTCTTCCCGCTTGTCTTCCTCTCCGCCTTCCAGTTTGTGCTCATCTATCTCTACGGGCACTCCGTCATTGCGGTAGACATGTTCCTCAACCTGCTCACCACCAACCCCGGTGAGGCGGGCGAACTGCTCGACAACCTCTTGCCCGGGCTGGCGTTCATCTTCGCCGTCTACGTGCCCACGCTCCTCTTGGGGGCCCTCTCAATACGCCGAAGCCGCCCACTCCCCCACCGGTGGGCTCGCGTCACGCGCCTTGCAGCCTCCGCCGGGGCGGTGGTCGGACTGCTACTCCTCGTCTTCGCCACCGGCAAGGCCTATCGGGCGGCCAACGACCTCTACCCCGTCAACGTGTTTCAGAACATCCGGCTGGCCGTGCTCCGCACCCGGGCCACCGCCCGCTATGCCGAAACCTCGCGCCATTTCACCTTCCACGCACGGCCCACCCACCCCGCCGACGAGCGCGAGGTGTATGTGCTCGTGATCGGCGAGACGGCCCGTGCGCCGCAATTCCGACTCTACGGCTACCACCGCAACACCACGCCGCGGCTCTCGGCCATGCCGGGACTTTTCGCATTCGACAAAGCCCTCACCCAGTCGAACACCACCCACAAGAGCGTGCCCATGCTGCTCTCGGCCGTGTCGGCCGCCGACTACGACAGCATCTACACCCGGAAAGGCATCATCACGGCCTTCCGCGAGGCGGGATTCCACACCGTTTTCCTCTCCAACCAGCTGCCCAACCACTCGTTCATCGACTTTTTCGGCGAGGAGGCCGACGAGTGGAAGTTTGTCAAAGAACCCACTGCCGGCTCGCACTCCACTGCCGGCGACGGCTACGATGCCGACCTGCTGGCGCCGGTAGACGAGGTGCTGCGCCGGAAGAGGCGCAAACAGCTCATCGTGCTGCACACCTACGGTTCGCACTTCGAATATCGCAAACGCTATCCGCGCTCGATGGCCCACTTCCTGCCCGACGATGCCGACGAGGCGGAAGCCGCCAACCGCGCCTCGCTGGTCAACGGCTACGACAACACCATACGTTACACCGACTGCCTGATAGCCCTGCTCATCGACCGACTCGCGGCGCAGGATGCCGCCTCGGCCCTGCTCTACACCTCCGACCACGGCGAAAACATCTTCGACGACAGCCGCCACCTCTTCCTCCACGCCTCGCCCGTGCCCTCCTATTATGAACTGCACGTGCCGCT
Source organism: Segatella buccae ATCC 33574 (assembly GCF_000184945.1). Classification (GTDB taxonomy): domain Bacteria; phylum Bacteroidota; class Bacteroidia; order Bacteroidales; family Bacteroidaceae; genus Prevotella; species Prevotella buccae. The sequence continues at coordinate 2,930,610 of NZ_GL586311.1, read as the reverse complement.
CCTCGTGTGGCTCTCGCCGCGCTACCGGGCCCTGAATCCTGCCGCTGCCCGGGCCCTCTCGGCCAACGCCCGCCGCCCGGTGGCCACCAGCGTGTCGGTGTTCCACACCTTCGTCCACCTTGCCGGGATCCGCACGCCCCGTCTGCTCCCCACCCTCTCCGTGGCCCACGGCACCTACCGCCCCGCCCCGGCCCTCTATCTCGACGACCACAACGAGGCCCGGCCCCTGCAACAGATGGTGCGGAGCCGGCAAGACCGCCTCCTCTTCCGCCGGGCCGGAATGCCTCTGCCGCAGCCGTAGCAGGGGGAAGCCCGACGGAGACAAGAATGCAGAGAGCGTGGAAAAACAATCGTCCCACGCTCCGACGGGACGGAACGTGGGACGAGAGGGCATCTCTCTCAAGATATTCAGAACAGGTCGGAAATCAAATTCCGGATATAGGCATCCGAAACATTCTCGAGTTCACTCTTGTCGTAGATGGCGAGCAGGGTGATTTCAAGATGGTCGTGCGCCACAAACACATTGTAGGTAATCACCCTTGCGCCGCCGCTCTTGCCCTTCCCCTTCGAGGCGATGGCCATCCTCACCTTGCGCACGTTATTGCCGAGGTCGACACCTTGCATGGGATTGTCTTCCAATGCCTGTATGAAAACTTTAAAGTCGGCCGCGAGCGAGCGGTATTTCTTTGCCAATCGTTTGAATTGCCGTTTAAATTCCTCGCCGGGATAAATCTCCACCGTCATACGCTCTCCTCTATTTCCTGTATAAAGTCATCGGCGGTCTGTCTTTTCAGCCCCTTGCCCTTCGCTGCTTTCATTTCGGTGACGGCCCGTGTCAGCGTTTCCTTCACATACGCCTTTCGGGCCTGCTCTTCTCCTTTATATATAGAGGTGGAAACCACACCACGAAGCATGCCGATAGCACGACGGATGCTCTGTGTCGTGGAGTCCTCATCGAGTGTTACAAGAATCTGTGTCATAGCCTTTCCTCCCTATTCTCTTTATGGTTTTCTGTTGGCAAATATACCATTTTTCGGCCATAAATCCAAATATTCGCCGATGATTTTACACCATCGCATCAGTATGTATAAAGATTCGATTCTGTGTTGACAACACCCGAATAAGTTTTACAAAACGGCCTCCGCGGAAACTCCCCGATTAGCTCGGACAGATGGCCTTTCAAAACTTCAAAAGCCGCTCTAACACGCCATCGGGGCCTTTGGATTTTGCCAAAGAGCCACCATCAGGAGCCCAAAGGGCCACTATCGCAAGGCAAAAGGGCCGCAGTCGTCGTGCGACTGCGGCCCTTTTGCGCCCTCGTTCGGCCCGTTTTCAGCCTCCAAGGGTTGTCAATAATATTCAAATATCTGATTATCAACACGCTGGAAACATCCCCAAAATTCGCGTATTTTCGCTCATCCGGCTGCCCGATGAAAATAACGTAGGCTCAGAGCCCGAAAAGCAGCAGATAGTTTGACAAAGCCTTCACCGGCAGTAGGGGCGGCACTTTATGCCTGCCATCCGCCACGTTTTCCCCACCATCCACCATACGCTCCCCCTTTTACCCCTCTCCCCTTTTACCTCTATACCTCTACAATATTCCGCCCCTTTCTGCGTTAAAGAAACAATGAGACAGAAGATTTTCCTTATCCATATACTCCTGTGCCTGGCCTGCAAGGTGGGGGCGCAGGAATTCGTGCTTCAAGGCAAAGTGACCGACCCGGACATGAACCCCGTGGAACTGGCCACCGTGGCGGTGCCGGCGCAGGGCAGGATGACCATGACATCGCTCAAGGGCGAGTTCAGCATGAAGCTGCGCTCGGCCGACTCGGTGGTGGTGAGGTTTTCGATGATAGGCTACCGCACCAAGACGCGCGTGCTGCGACGGCCACGGGGCAAACAGACGCTGCAGGTGGTGCTCTACAACGACAACACGCTGGCCGAGGTGGAGGTGAAGGGCGAGAAGATACAATCGGGACAGGCGCAGGACCTAAAGGTGAAGGACATGGCGGGCGCGCCCTCGGCCACGGGCAACGCCGTGGAGGGACTCATACAGAGTCAGGCGGGCGTGAGCTCGCACAACGAACTGTCGTCGCAATACAACGTGCGCGGCGGAGCGTTCGACGAAAACTCGGTCTACATCAACGGCGTGGAAGTGTTCCGACCCTTCCTCGTGCGCTCGGGGCAGCAGGAGGGATTGTCCGTCATCAACCCCTACATGGTGGACAAGATTGCCTTCTCCACGGGAGGCTACGAGGCGCGCTACGGTGACAAAATGTCATCGGCACTGGCCATCGACTACAAGCAGCTGAAGCCGGCCGCAGGGCGCAAGACGGCCTTCGAGGCCACGCTGGCGGCAAGCATGATGGGGGCCGATGCCTACGTGGGGGTGGCCACAAAAAGGCTCTCGTGGCTCAACAGCCTGCGCTACAAGACCAACCGCTATCTGCTGGGGAGCCTGCAGGAGAACGGGGAATACCGGCCCAACTTTCTCGACTACCAGACTTATCTGCACTACGAGCCGTCGAAGCTGTGGCAGGTGGACTTGATAGGCAACATCTCCGACAACCACTACCACTTCATACCGCAAAACCGCGAGACGTCGTTCGGCACGCTGGAAAACGTGAAGAGCTTCCGCGTCTACTTCGACGGGCAGGAGAAAGACCGTTTCCTCACCTACTTCGGGTCGCTCGCGCTCACCCGGCGGTTGGGCAGCCTGGCCTCGCTCTCGCTCATCGGCAGTGCCTTCCTCACCCGCGAACAGGAACGTTACGACATTCAGGGACAATACTGGCTCGACCAGACGGAGACATCGGAAAACCTTGCCGTGGGCACCTATTTCGAACATGCGCGTAACTATCTCGAAGCACGGGTGACAAGCGCGAAACTCATGCTGCGCTACAAACCCAAGAAGCATGAGGTGGAGACGGCTGTGACGCTCAAGCGGGAGCACATCGAGGAAAACTCGGTGGAGTATGAAATGCGCGACTCGGCGGGCTACAGTGTGCCCCACACGGGGCGTGACCTGCACATGATATACTCGCTCCGGGCGGCCAACACGCTCGACGCAACTCGCATCGAGGCCTATCTGCAGGACACGTGGCGACTGTCAAGTGCGGGCGGACACACGCATTTCACACTCAACTACGGCGTGCGCATGAGCCACTGGAACTTCAACCGCGAGACCATCGTGAGTCCGCGCCTCTCGCTGGGCATCATACCGGCCTTCAGCGACAAGGTGACCATCCGGTTGGCCACGGGACTGTACTATCAGGCACCGTTCTTCAAGGAACTGCGCGACACGTCGACCGTGGGCGGGGTGACCTATGCCACACTCAACCGCAACATCAAAAGCCAGCGGTCGATACACTTCATCGCCGGCTACGACTACCGTTTCAGCGTGAACGGACGCAAGTTCAAGTTCTCGGCCGAGGCCTACTACAAGGCGCTGGCCAACCTTGTGCCCTACTCGGTGAACAACGTGAAAACGGTCTACTACGGCCACAACGAGGCTTCCGGCCACGCCGCGGGCCTCGACCTCAAACTCTACGGCGAGTTTGTGCCGGGCACCGACTCGTGGCTCACGCTCTCCCTCATGGACACCCGCATGAGGCTCAACGGCAAAGACATTCCCCTGCCCACGGATCAGAAATATGCCGTCAACCTCTTTTTCACCGACTATTTCCCCGGCACCACCCGCTGGCGCATGAGTCTCAAGCTGGCTTTCGCCGACGGTCTGCCCTTTGCCGCACCCCACCGGGAGTTGGAGACCAACCAGTTTCGGGCTCCGGCCTACAAGCGCGCCGACATCGGCATGAGCTACCGGCTCTACGACAACGACCGCCGGCAGAAGCATTCGCCCGTGCGCAACGTGTGGCTCGGCGTGGACTGCCTCAATCTTTTCGGCATCAGCAACGTGAACAGCTACTACTGGATCACCGATGTCGGCAGCCACCAGTATGCCGTGCCCAACTATCTCACGGGCCGCATGGTCAACGGCCGCGTGGTGGTGGAGTTTTAGGGAGTTGCTGCTGCGGTCGGGTAAGCCCTCACGCTGTGAGGGCCTCCTCTCCCTCCTCTCCCTCCTCTCCCACAACTCTTCCCTCCTTCCTCCCCCTCTTCTGTCAAAAAAACAAAAAAGTTGCCGCTTATGGCGACAACTTATCAAAAAAAAGCATATATTTGCGACAGAAGGTATGCTCTGCACACCCGACAACAATCTATACTGCACCACCAAAACCTACCCACCATGGATCATACGACACTAATCACCATCCTGCTGATAGCCGCCTGCCTGGGGCTCGTGGTCTATAACTTCCTGCACAAGAAGCACATCCACTACAACGCCGACGAACTGAAAAAGGCTGTGGGTCGCATTTTTGACGACAGCCACAGCCATACCGTGTCTAAGAAAAAGTTTCTGGAGAGTTTGAAAAACCAATATAGCTGCACTCAAAAGGATGCGCTCTATCTGCTCGGCATGGCCCGCAAACTGCATTTCGTCACCATGACCGACAAGGAAGTGGAACTTGTGGAATGACCCAACCGGCCGCCCCACAAGCTCCCGCAGGGCTCAGCCCAGATATTTCATGAGGATGCGGGCATTGCCGCTCTCGCGAATCTTGAGGATGCTCTTCTCGCGAATCTGGCGCACACGTTCCCGTGTGAGTCCCATTTCTTCGCCTATCTCTTCGAGCCCCTTCTCGTGGCAGCCGATGCCGAAGCACTCTTTCACAATGCGTATCTCGCGCTCCTTGAGCACGTTCTTGAGCACATTGTTCAATTCGCTGGCCATCGACTCGAAGTCCACCTGCTTGTCCGTGCGGCTGTCGTCGCCCGAAGCCAGCACATCGGCCATCGAGTTGTCGTCGTCCTCGGCGAAAGGCGCGTCGATGCTCATGTGGTGGGAGTCGGCATTGAGACTCTGCTCTATCTTCTGCTCGTCAATGCCCGTGATTTGCGCCAGCTCCTGAATGGAAGGACGGCGGTTGTGTTCCTGCACGAACTTGCTCGTCACCTGATTGATCTTGCTCACCGCCCCCACTTGGTTGAGCGGCAGGCGCACGATGCGGCTCTGCTCGGCAATGGCCTGCATGATACTCTGGCGAATCCACCACACGGCATACGAGATGAACTTAAATCCGCGGGTCTCGTCAAATTTCTCGGCAGCTTTCACCAGTCCGATGTTGCCCTCGTCGATGAGGTCGGTCAGTCCGAGTCCCTGATGCTGATACTGCTTGGCCACGGAGACCACGAAGCGCAAGTTGGCACGCACCAGTTTCTCCTTGGCGCGCTCGCCCTCACGGCCGCCCTTGCGGATGGCCTGTGCCAGCTCCGTCTCTTCATCGATCGACACCATGGGCTCATGGCTGATCTCAGCAAGATACTTGTCGAGTGCTTCGCTCGACCGGTTGGTGATACTCTTCGAAATCTTAAGTTGTCTCATGTAATCCTTTTACCTTTCTTATATATTCCTTTTTACAGACTCCACAAATACCGTGCCGACTTTGCACTCTTGTTCGCAATTTGGCGTGCAAAGTTACAAAAAAATCTCCATATCGTCAAATGGAAAAGCAAAGAAAATCATCCTTTCTGCCCATACTCACCGTTTACACGCCCCCAAGTCCCCATTTGCATTCATTTAACGCTTTCTCTGTATTATCCAAATTCGCTTCATTCGCAACATTCGCCGATGTTTTGTTTCTGTCGGCGAATGTTTCGAATGAAGCGAATCTTTTGGCCGTTTGACTTTTACAGTCGCACCTCCACGGCCCTTCCGCCACGCAGACGGGCGGTGAACACCACGGGACCGCTGCCCTCACGGCTGCGCAGGATGACTTGGGCGCGGCCCATGAAAGCGGGGAAGACGAAACGCCGGGCGGAAGACGGGCCGCCGGCACCGGCCGGCAGGGGGCGGGGGCGTTCGACACCCTTGAATCCCGGGTCACCATTGCCGCAACCGAGAATCTCGGCCGGGCCGGAGACGGCGAACTGGAGCGAGTCGCAGGCATCGGGGACGAGACGCCCGCGGCTGTCGAGCAGCGAGAGGTCGACGACAACGATGTCCTGTCCGTCGCGCCGGAGGGTGCGCTTGTGGGGCTTGGCCGAAAGGCGCGAGGCCGGGCCGGTGGTCTCCACGAGGGTGGTGAGCAGCAGCCGGCCGTCGCGATAGCCGCGGGCCAAGAGCCGACCGGGGCGATAGACGGTGGACCAAGAGAGGTGGCCGTCGGCAGGCATGGGCTTGCGCCCGAGCGAATGGCCGTCTTGCAGGAGTTCCACCTCGGTGCAGTTGCTGTAGGCCCACACCTCCACGGAGTCGCCCTCATGGCCGCGGAGATTCCAGTGGGGCAGCAGGTGGAGCACGGGCACGGGAGTCCATGCGGCCTTGAGATAGAAGGCTTCGTCTTTCGGGAAGCCGCAATAGTCGAGCAGTCCAAACTGCGAACCGGTGGCGGGCCACTTCATGGGGTTGGGTTCCCCGCGGTAGTCGAAGCCCGTCCAGTAGAAGAGTCCGCCGGCCCAAGGATGCTGCTTGTAGAACTTCCAACCGCGCTCGATGACGTTGCGCTCGCCACCCGACCGCTCCTCGCCCTCATAATTGATGCTGCGCATCCATCCGCGGAGCGAGTCGGTGAAGTAGACATTGCGCGTGCCGCAGCCGCTGGTCTCCTCGGTGCCGATGACAAACCAGTCGGGATGCTGCCGGCGGCGGTTGTCCACATCGTTCTGCACGATGTAGTTGTAGCCGTGTATGTCGGGCACGGTGACCAGTCGGTCGCCGCCGGAATTGCCGTAGGTGACGGGGCGCGAGGGGTCGAGGTCGTGCACCCACTGCTGCATCGTGCGGGCAATCTTCTCCCCCTTCTCGCTGCTCTCGATGAGCCACTCCTCGTTGCCGATGCTCCAGAGGATGACGCTCGGGTGGTGGCGGTCACGGGAAATCATGCGCTCGAGCAGGTCGCGGTGCTCGCGATTGGTGCCCATGAGGCGGTTTTCGTCGATGACATACATGCCGAGCGAGTCGCAGATGTCGAGCATGGCGGGCGTGGCGGGATTGTGCGAACAGCGGATGGCGTTGCTGCCGAGGGCCTTGAGGGCCTTGACGCGATAAACCCACAGCGAGTCGGGCACGCCGACACCCACGCCTGCGTGGTCGAGATGGAGATTGGTGCCTTTGAGTTCCACGGCCCGGCCATTGACCGTCATGCCGCGCGAGGGGTCGAAGGCCACGCTGCGCAGGCCCAACCGCGTCACGGTGCGGTCGGCGAGGCGGCCGTCTTGATAGAGACTGAGGCGGGCCTTATATAAATAAGGTGTATCGGCCGACCACCGGTGGGGTTTCGCAAGACTGACGGAGAGGTCGCCGGCCGACTCGCAGAGGGTCTCCTCGGCTGTGGCGCACACGGCATCGCGGGCATCGAGCAGGTCGAGGCGCACGCGGAGGGGGCCCGTCCAAGTGGTGAGCGTGCGGTCGATGCCCACCTTCACTTGGCAGGAGACGGTGGCCGTGTCTGCGCCCGTCTCGGTGTCGTAAGTGGCGGAGGCGATGCTCACAGGGCCGGTCTTCTCGAGCCACACGTCGCGGTAGATGCCCGCACCCTCGTAGTACCAGCCTTCTTCGGTGGAGGCATCGGCGCGCACGGTGAGCACGTTGTCGCCGCCATAGTTGAGATATTCGGTGAGATTGTAGGTGGCCGAGGCGTAGCCGCTGGGCTCATGGCCGAGGTAGAAGCCGTTGCAGAACACCTGCGCATTGCGGAAAATGCCGTCGAAGCGCACGGCGATGCGCCGCCCCTCGTCGCTCTTGGGGATGAAGAAGCGGTGGCGATACCATCCCACGGAGTTTTGGGGCCAGCCCCACCCCACTTGCTTGTAGCCGTGGCTGTGGGAGGCGCGGGCCGAAAAGGGCAGATCTACCACCCAGTCGTGGGGCAGACTGACTTGCTGCCAGCGGCTGTCATCAAACGTGGGGGCCGCGGGGCCGCGGTTCTGTCCGGTGGAAGCGGCCTTGGAGAGATAGGTGAAATATTCCGTGCCGTGGGTGAAGTCGCGCTCCATCGACGATGCGTCGCCGAGCGCGAAACGCCAGCCGTTGTTGATGAGCCGCGTCTCGCGGACGCCGGCCGCTGCGTTTTGCGACCGGGCGCAGAGGGGCATGAGGAGGAACAATATGGCAAAAAAGCCTGCCCCGGCCCTTCCAAAGGAAGGGAGTGTATGGCGGAAGAAAGCCTGCCAAGAACGGTTGGTATTTTTTTTCTTCATTGTCATCATTACACCTTTCTGTCTTTCAAATTCGTGGGATGTGGCCGATTGCGTTGCCGGCCTGCACATCTCATTTCTATTTCAACATTATTTTTTATGTCTATACACCCTGCCGGGCGTGCGGGCAGGCATAAGGCACTGCCCCTACTGTTCGACACAAGACGCTTCGCCCCTTCAAGAAAACTTTGTCATCTTTGCATCTTTCAATTCTTGATTTTTTAAATCTTTGAATCTTTTAATTTTGCACGTTCCCCCTCGCATCCTCCCGGAAGAAGTTCTCGAAGCTCTTCACCACATAGCTGGGCACATCCTTGATTTCCGCCCCCTGTTTTTTCAGATAGGCTTCGAGGCTCATCAGTTTGCCCATCGTGGCCGTGTAGTTGGCCTTGGTGAGAAACTTTGAAAGCTCCTGCGCCTTCGACCGCTGCAACTTGAAGTGGCTCACGAGCATGTCGGCGAAGTAGTCGCGCTGTCCGGTCTCGTCGTAGCTGTTCTCGCTCTGCACCAGTTTCGGACTCTTGTAGATCAAAAACTTGATGGAATCGGGCTCGCCCGTGTGCCGCGTACCGTTATAAATCTTCTCATATTCGAAGTAACAGTTGCAATATCCAAGCTGTGCCAACTCCTTCAGTTCGTCGTGGGCGGGCTGCAAAACGCGCTGGATGACGTGCCGGAAGGCCTTGTATTTTTTGTCGATGTTGAGTATCTGACGGAAATATTCGGTCGAAAAAGTCACCGTCCCCTTGTCGAGCCAAGCCGAAATGAGGAGGAAAATGCGTTGCGTGTATTTGTTGCGCGTGTTGTAGACGGTGTCTTTTCCGAGCAGATGATAGCCCAATTCCACGGAAATAAATGCCTTGGCAATGTCTTCATCCATGTGGATATTGACATACGGATTGTGTACATCTTCGGGGATATAAACATCGCAAAGATTGGTCACGCGCTTGTATTTCCGCCCCTCCGAACTCTTGTAAGGTATCTGCACGGGTATCGTGGCGAGTGCCGTGAGCGCGTTGCGGAGTTCGGGATAGTGGTTCTTGTTGACGGCGAAATCCTTGAAATAAAGGTTGAGTGACACGCCGTGGTCGTTCTGTATGTCGCCCTCCTGAATGTGTGACAACTTGGTGATGTCGGTGATCTTCCGGGAGATGAGATTGTGCAAAACATCCTGCAATTTCTCGAGCATAAACGTGACCACCTTGTTTTGCATCGCCGAGTAGTCTTGGCTCATGTAGGTGAATGCCAGCGGCGTGATGATGAACGTCTGTTCGTTCACCGGCAGCGCGTTGGCTATGAGTTCCCGCTGCTTCTTGGTGAGCTTTTTCGGGGCTTTGCCACGCGCTCTGGCTGTCGGCTTTTTTGCTTTCGTTTTCTTCGTTTTTGCTTCTTCCATTGTCAAGAAGTTTTCTTCCGCTCCGTCACCGTCAAGGGGGGCTTCTTCGGCCACGGCCGTCAGGGTGCTCCCACCGGCGGCCGCTGTGAAGGCGAAGCCGGCCGCTGATGCCCCATTGTCGGCCGAAACGCCTCGCGAAGCTATCTCCGTGAACTCGTCGCCGAACACCAATTCGTTGTTATCGTCCATGATATGTGTTGTTTTTATTTTTGTTTCTTGCCTTATATATAATAAGGTGCAACGGCGGTGGCCCGTCCGTCGCCCGGGGGCGGAAGCCGGAACTTCGCTGCCCGGAGCCTTGCCGCCCGCTATTTGCGCAGTTCGAAATCCACGGGCACGCACCTGAGATATTTCGCCAGCGATTTTTTCTGGCATCCCCTGCCCTTCTCGATGCGCAGAATCTGCGCGGCGGTGAGTCCCGTCTCGTCGCTGACACGGCGCAGGGAGTAACCGGCCCGGATGCGCTCGCGCTGCAGGGCATCGCCCAGATCGGCCACCGTCCAGATCTTCCGCCCGCCGATGGCGAGCAGACAGTTCATGCCCGTCACCGTCTTGAGCAGCGAGCGCAGGGCGTAGTTGTCGCGCCCGATGGGGCGCAGCAGCGAGGCGGGATAGATGCCCCGGGCCTCAAACGTGAGCCGAAGTGCTGTTTCAAGTTCTTCTAATGTCATAGTCTCTCGATGGGTGTGCGTCGCCCCGCCGGATGCCCCGTGAGGGGACACAGAGGGTGGCGGACACTGAAAACCCGAGCAAATATAATCGAAATATCTGATAGTACCAAACATTTTCGGCAAAAAGTTTATTTTTTCTTTTCTCGAGCCTAACTCGTTGGTTCACAAGTTGTTGTAGTTCCCAAATTGATACACTTCAAGTTTTAATCGGTTGGAAATCAATCGGATAACTGATGCATGATGGCACGATTTTGTTACGATTCGACCAATGGCACGGTTTTGTTCCCAAATTGATACACTTTTCCCGTAAATTGCTTATAACCTACGGGTTCGGATAAAATCGCGGGAGAAAGGTTTAAGGTGGGTGATGGGCGATAGGTGTTGGGTGATAGGTGTTAGGTGATAGGTGTTAGGTGTTAGGTGGTAATGGCAACTTTGTCTTGCCGCCGTAGGGGCAGTGCTTTATGCCTGCCCGCATGTTTCGAAGAAACGTATCGCTCACAGGCTGCTGACAATCGCCCCTCCGCAGATAAAAGTCTCCCTGAAAGACCTCTCACCGCCCCCTGAGAGACCCCCAACCCCCTAAAGGGGGCTTACATTCCTGCGAATAGGTGGATGGCAAAGCCCCCTTTA
>NZ_GL586311.1:2915576-2919132 GCF_000184945.1 Segatella buccae ATCC 33574 | reverse complement strand
CTAAAGGGGGCTTACATTCCTGCGAATAGGTGGATGGCAAAGCCCCCCTTTAGGGGGTTGGGGGGTCTCTCAGGGGGCGGTTGGGGGGCTCTTTTTGGGCTTTCCTTTTTGTCCTCTTTCTTCCTCAAAAATCACCTCTGTGCTTGGCGCACAGCCGGAAAAATCGCACGAGGCTGCGAATACGCGAATTTCAGACACATTTGCAAACGACTGACAGTCAACGAATTCCGTTTTCCATACAATCACCGAAGCTTCTTTTTCTCTGTCGCGAGGCCCGAACGACCTCGCCAAAGGGCCTCTTTCGCCATCCCGCGGAGGCCCTTTCGCGTTCCGACAGAGCCCGTTTGAGCCGCCGGGTGTGGCCGTTTCGGCCATCCGCGCGCCCAAAATCCCGTTTCCGATATGCTTCCGGGCCTCTCCCCCACCCCTTTTCTGCGCTATTTGACCGACTCGCCCCGATGACTTTTTGTATGCTTTTTTGTGCGCCCGACTGCCATCCCGGCTGCCGCCTCCTCCCCTTCTGCGCCTTGCCAAACTTCTGGCACGGTCGCCCTGCCGATGCTGTCGGTTTCTTGGGGCGTAACAAAATCGTGCCTTTTACCATCGCTTTATATTTATCATACAATATACTGATTTTTAAACGGTTAACTTTTTATCTTTTTCCACAAACTTCAAAAGGGTGTAGCAAATAGGGAACATTGGGGGAACAAAATCGTGCCGTCAACTGCTTTTTGGTGGAGGGCTCAGGGCAGAGGGGATGCCCGGACGGGAAACGATGCTTTCGTCGACGGGCAGACCGAAAAGGATGGGATTTCCTTAAAACCGTAACAAAATCGTGCCATCGCACTTGCATTTATCCGCTCGGAGTGCCCGAAAACACGCGGATGGGCAAAAAAGCGTATCAAAACGGGAACGTGGGGCCGCGAAGAAAGGTGTATCAATTAGGGAACCTGACTGCCCCACCCTACCGGAAATGGTGGCCGGATGTTCCCAAAATGTTCCGATATTGATACGCTTCCGGGCAAAGCGTAACAAAGTCGTGCCTTCAATTTGCTGTAAATTCATTCCACATCTATGCTGGTTATCAATGACTTACGTTTTAAAGTGTAACAAGATGGGAACTTTCTCTCTCCATTTTCTCTCACTGTTTCTCTCTTAATGCGTTGGCGGAATGGGATGTCGAGGATGGCACGGTTTTGTTCCCAAATTGATACGTTTCTGCTTCCTGCTCCTTGTTTTTTGGTGCATTCTGTCGCGCCCAACCGCCTGCATTCCCCTCTCAGACGGGGATTTCAGGGTATAAATGCAGGTGGTGAGGGCTGAGGAGCCTTTCAGCAATGGCTGTCCGGTCGGTGTGGGAAGGGGTGTTTGTCGATGCGTAAAGCGTGTTTAAACCGCTTGGATAGGGCGTTTAGCCGATGTGGAAGGAATTTTAAGCGGGTGCGGAAAGGAGCTTCGGCAGGTGTGGAAAGGTTGCTTAGGTCGCATGGACAAGGGGGCCGGGGCGCGTGAAAGGAATTTTTAGGCACGCCAAGAAGATGAATGTAAATAAAAACGCAAAGGTTCCCAACTTGTTACGATTCCCGCGATCGGCATTTGCCGATAATGTTCCCTTTTTGTTACACATCTTCGTGAAAACTCTCTGTTTATCGGCTCTCCAAACTGTGATATAAAAGAGCCTAAAATGGTTTTCATTTATCGTGCAACAAGACAAAGCGTAACAAAATCATGCCATTTAATCCTATTATTTTACTTTTCTCGTTCTTTTCCTCTCTCCCACTCCTTTGATATTCCCAAAGTGATACGTTTCTGTTGTTGAGGTTCCCGAAATGTTCCGAAAAGGTTCCCAAACTGTTCCGTTCTGTTCCCAAACTGTTCCCCGTAGGTTCCTAATCTGTTACGGTTAAAGTTCCCTATCCGTTACGGTTTTTCTTTGCAACTCATTGAATGTCAGCATTTAGCGAAACCCTATAAATCTAAAAATAATGATTCTATAGGCGATAACAATACGAAATAGAATTTTCGGAATATAATTTTATTTTTATATTATTATTAGGATTTTTATTTAGGGAAAACGCGTGTGTTTTGCAGCAGCAGTGATTTAGAATTAAGCGTTTGGGCCGGCCGCGCCCGATTTGCGCCTCCCCCCACTCCACTTTTACCCGCACTTGCCCGCCCTTGCGTTTATTTTCGTATGGCGGTGCGTCGGAAAGAAGAGTTTCACGCCACGCTCCAAGCGCACAAGGTCTCCCCCTTTCTCTGCGCCGCTGCGTGGGAAAGGTCCGCCAGAAAGCCTATACAGGCGGCTGACGCGGCACACAGGTCGCACGGGACCGCCCTCCACCTACCCCCGGACTCCCAAGACGCTGCTTCCTCCCTGCTTTCAGGCACACAGGCTCGCCACGCCCCGGCCTGACAAGAACTCCCGTTTCCTCTGTATCCCTGCGTGGGAAAAGCCCCGGAAAAAGGCAATTAGCGCATGGAGCGGACGGAGCTTCAAATGCCGTGCCCCCTCCCATCGTGGCTGTTTTTGTGTCTACTGCCAGCGATAAACGCAGACTGTGCAAATGCCGTGCCTCTTTCCATTGTGGCTGTTTTTGTGTCTACTGCCAGCGATAAACGCAGACCTTGCAATGCCTTGCCCCCTCCCATTGTGGCTGTTTTTGTGTCTACTGCCGGCCCGTGTGTGTCGTCAAGTTGTGGCTCGCAGTTTCCTATCGGGCGCGCTCCGGCCTTTCCATTTTTGTCCATCGCCACAGACAGGTAACGGGCACGCCCACAGTGCATCGAGGAATGTGGATAGATGCAGCAAAATGGTATGCTTTCCGGGCGATTTTAGGTGCTTCCTCGTCCGGTTGTCGAATGTCCATTGTCCACCGGGTAATGTTTTCTTGTCCACTTATCAATGTCTCCCTGTGCATTTATCAATGCTTTTTTGCCCACTTATCAATGTTTCATCATCCCTTTGTCCTCCCTCTTTCAAGTTTTCTCTTCGCTTCTTTTATGTTAATATATTTCATCTATTAACATCTTTCCATGATGTTTTGTTTTTTCATTTACCCTATTTCATTACTTTCCCCATTCCTCTATGAGGCATGGAAGCCGATCTGTCCCCTACCCCATTCCGCCATTTATAGTAATAAAATACTATCTATTTTTATTTCTTTATCTCTCATTTTCCATTCCATCATCCCGTGTCTCCTTTCCATTCTCCAATAGCTCCACATCTTGTTTTGTTATTTTATAAATAAAGTTATTTATGGTCTTTTATCCTCTTTCCACTTCTTTGTTTATTGTTTTATAATTAAAGTGCTAAAGTATATAATTCCTTTAGTGTTTTAGCTGTATAGTTGGTTTGTGATCACTTTTGCTTGCGAAAGATGCGTTTATTATTTTAGTGTAATACGTTTAAATACATATAGCATGTTAATAATAAATATTTAAAATGTTATATGTGTTTATTGTGTTTTATTGAATCTTTATTATTAAATAATTATATTATTTGTTTTTAAAGTGATATGTGTTTATACGCTTAAATAATTATATTTCTATGTAA
>NZ_GL586311.1:2874434-2915061 GCF_000184945.1 Segatella buccae ATCC 33574 | reverse complement strand
AAGGTGTAAATTGTTATAGAATAAAGTGCTTTAAATCTTTAGAATGTTAGTGTTATAACGCTAAATAAATATAGTTGTATAATTGTAAAGGTGTAAATATCTAAATGAATAAAATGTTTTAAGTCTTTATATCTTTATGATTTTAGTGTTGTATGACTTTGTTTGTAAAAAGATATAATTATAAATATGTTTAGGTGGAAAGTAAATTATATCTTAATAATTATAACATTATAGTAGAAAAGGGGTAAAAGAGCATAAAACTATAGTGAAATATACACTTTCTCCGGGGTTTGTTTGGCCGGATAAAGCAAAATTCTTAAATTTGCCAAAGGTTTGGACGAAAGTCAAACCGCGTGCCAAGAAATAGCCGGTCTCACGCATATAATTATGTGTTTTCATTGGTTGATGAACATGATTTGATGGGCTGGCGAGTGACGTTCGAATGAGTGGGCGAGTAAGTGGACTCCGAATGATAGAGGAAACATTTATAAGCTGACGAAAAAGGTAGCTGGCGTGATGAAGGAAGCTGAGTGAAATGATGAGGAAAAATAGCTGGCGTGATGAAGGGAGATGAATGAAATGATGAGGAAAAATGGATAGGAGGATGAAGAAGGAAGGGTAAAATGATAAAAGGGAAAAGAATAGAAGAATAAAGGAAAATGGATAGAACGATAAAGAATAATAAATAAAAACGATGAAGAAAAACTTGAAAATAGTATTTGCCAATCAAAAAGGTGGGGTGGGGAAGACAACGCTTTGTATGCTCTTCGCCAACTATCTGGCAAGCAAAAACAAGCCCGTGTGCGTGATAGACACCGACTTGCAGAAGACGATATTCACGCAGCGGGAGGACGATTTGAAGGAAAACGGCGAGGAGGTGGAAATACCCTACGTGGTGCAGGCGTTCTCGCTGAAAGATCCCGAGAACGTGCGGCAGCTCATGGAGAGCGTGGAAGAGACACCGGGCTACTTCCTTTTCGACGCGCCGGGAAACATCAATGAAGACGGGCTGGTGCAGCTCTTCGCAGGAGCCGACTACATCGTGTGCCCCTACCAGTATGAGAAGAAGACCATCAACTCCACGGGCATTTTCATTGAAGTGATCAATCAGCTGAAAGACCAGATACCTCAGATGGCTGCCGAGATGTTTTTCGTGCCCAACAAGTTCGATTCCCGCACGGGCACGGTGCGCGAATTGCAGTCGTATATGGCCACCGACGACCTTTTCAAGAAGTTCGGACAGGTGACACCGCGCATCCCGCAACACATCGGGCTGACGCGCATCGACACGATTTCCAACTCGAGCGATCAGGTGAAAGACGTGAAAGGGACGTTCGACTACATGATTCGCAACATGAAATAGGGTAGGGGAGAGCTCCTTCCGATGCCTATATATAATAAGGTGGAAAACCATCGGCGCGGGGCCTTCCGCACACTCTGTGGCGGATGCACGCCCGACCCAATGCTCGGGCAGGCTGCAGGAAGAGGCCCCCACGGCCCGGAGAGGAAAACCTCCGAACGGTGATGCGAGCGATGTGAAACACGTTGAGTGTCAGAGGAATAGTCCCAAAAGAAGCAGGATAGGCTGAACTTGGCGGCTTCAGCAGGAGAGTGGGGGCAACCGACAGCCCCTTTCGTTCCGAAACGAGAGTTTACGAAACTTAAATAATTGATATAACCGATACGAATATGGCAAAAAAGCACAAAGAAAATATGATTTCGATACCGTCCTCGCTTGCAGGACTTGTTGAACGCGCACAGGGTGTGCAAACCATTCCCGCGATGCCCCCGATAGGCGGCCGACGCGAAGAATCCAAAGAGGAGAAGCCGGCTGCCGAGGCTGCCGCACCTGTTCCGGCCCATGAGACAGCGGCTCCCACACAGTCGGAAACCGCCCCCGTGCAGTCTGCCTCCGCCCCCACACGGCAGGAGACGGCTCCCGCGCAGCAACCGTCAGCACCCAACGGCAGGCCGGCTGGCGAGGAAGTGGCCTCCCCGGCCGTCGCCCCCGCCCTTTCAGCCGCTTCCGCCCCTTCCGCAGACGAGATGGCGGCTGCTCCCGCTGCCCGTCCGGCATCGGCCCGCGATACTTCCGCTCCGGCCAATGGCGCCGTAGAGTCGGCTGCCGAACTCGATGATGCTGCCGCCAAAGGTGAAGAGAAGAAGGCACCGAGCCGTCGCAGCAAGCGGGGGCAGGAGTGGCAGAACTTCATCGACTCTGCCGTGGCCTTCAAGAAAAACAAGACCTACATGGAGACGATTCTCATCGACAAAGACATGAAAAACATGGTGGAGTTCTTGAAGTCTATCGTGGGTGAGAAGGTGACGGCCAAGGATGTGGTGAGCGGCATCGTGCGGGCCTTTGCCGAGGAGAACAAGGACATCATCAATGAGGTGTTCAACACGCGGCAGATAGGGCGTTGAAGAAAAAGGCCTCACCCCCGGCCCCTCTCCGAGGGGAGAGGGGAGTGATGTGCCCATAGGTGAGGTGGTAGGTGATGGGTGGTAGAAGATGTGTGAAATGGTGGGGATGTAAAAGCATAAATTATTTTAGTAATAAAGTTGTTTGTTGCTATAATTCTTTGTGATGATATTCCTTTTTTACTGTGATCTCGCCTTCCTCTGCCTTTGTAGCTACCCAAGGGTAGTGTCGCTCATGTGCGAAGTGGGGGCTGAGTGGGGGCGAAGTGGCGTCGCTCACGCACAGAGTGGGAGCGGAGTGTCTGCCATGATAGAGACGATATAATCCTTGCAGTATGAAAAAGACGATACTTGCAGCGGTTTGGCTGCTGTTTTCCGTTGCCGCTCAGGCTGGCAATGGGAAGAATGGAAATCTCCCCCAGTCTGCGGTGGGCCTGGAGGGAGAGCGGGGCGTGGAGCGAGTGGCTGCGGCCGGAGAGCCCGGAGGGGCGTCGGATGAGGGCAAGTTGCCCCTACGCCGCCACGAGATAGGTTTCCATGCCGGCCTGTTCGGTGAGTGCTCCTCCACCCGTGACGAGCGGCAGACGGCTCCCAAAGATGCCCCGGGCGGCGACTGTTGCGACGATGATTTCTGCGGACTGCGGTTGGCTGCCCACATCACTGCCGCCGTCGAATACTACTACAACATCGACCGCCACTGGGCCGTGGGCGGACTGGTGGCCACCGGCAGCGGTGCCCATTCCTTCAACGGCCCCTCGGGGTGCGAGGAGCGGCGGGGCAGCAACATCTGGTTTGCGATGCCCCACGTGCGCTTCACGTGGCTGCACAGCCGTTTCGACATCTTGCGCCTCTATTCCCGCATAGGGCTCGGTTATCTATGGCAGCACCTTAGTGCCGAGCAGAGCTGTGCGGGCAGGGTCTATGCCGCCGACCACCGTTCCCGGTTGGCCTATCAGGTGAGCGTCGTGGGCGTGGAGTTTGGCTGCCGGGCCGTGCGCCTTTACAGCGAGTGCGGCTACGGGGCGCAGGGCGTGTTCACCCTCGGGGTGAAATATGCGTGGTGAGCGAGCGTGAGGGCAGGCGGAATGTCTGCCCCGAGGGGCGCGGCAGGAGGGAGCCCGACCGTGGCCGGGAGAGGCTTGAGGTGTAAAGGAAATTCGCCGCGCGTTTGCATTTCGCGCGTTTTTATTGTATCTTTGCGGTAGCGGAGGGAGCACGGGTGTGCCCCCTTTTTTTGTGCCCGGGCGGTTGGGGAGGGTGTCGCGCGGGCCGAATGGCGGGACAAAAGGGCTGCGGCGGGTGGATGAAAGGGCCCCTTTCGCCGGATGAGAGGGGCCTTTTTGCCGGATGAGAAAGGCCGGATGAGGGAGAGGAGGGGTGTCGATGGCGGGGAGAGGGGGAGGCCCTCACGGCGTGAGGGCTTACCCGACCACAGCCGCGTGTCCGCTATTTTCATTTTTGTGATGAGTTTCAGGCTATAGACCGAGGAGGGAGAGTGGAGCGGAGAGCGGGGCGGGAGGAGATGCCGGAGGGAAAAAAGACGGAGGAAAGAAAGGGAGGCTGGCGGAGTGGTGGGGGAGGCTGGCGGAGTGGGGGGCGGCTGGAGGCGCCGGGCGTAAGACGGGCGGGGGCGGCTGTAAACAGAAATTAAAAGAAAAGGTTTGGCTGTTTCTGCAAAATGTCGTACTTTTGTGCCCAACTATCAACCAAGAAGAAAATGATGAAGGCTAAGTCGGTTGTTGCCCGAGTGGCAATGTTGATGATGATATATGGCAGCACGCTTGCACTTGCCGCACAGACGGGCGACGCTCCCCACAGACAATCGGCGGCGCAGGCTGCCGCTCAGGCCCCAGCCGGCGGTCCGGCCGTGCAGGCGAAAGATGCTGCCACGGCGACCCGTACCAAGGGTGTAGCCGCCCGGAGTCAAGGCCCGGCCGCCCGGCAAGGAGGCGGGTCCGCTCAAGCCGGGGAAGGCGCAGCTGCTTCGGGAGCCGCTTCCGCCCCCGGCGGAAAGGCAAATGCTCCGGCGACGGAGGCTGCCGCCGGAGCCGACACGGCCGATGTTGGCGCGCAGGCCGGTCTCGACAGTCTGCCCGAGGCAGGCGGCGAGGCCTTTGGCGAAGCCGACGAGGGCGGCGGCATCTACCACTCGCTCAAGACGAAATTCATTGAGGGCAACGCCGGCTTCATGTCGCTCGTGGCACTGGCCCTCATCCTCGGTCTGGCCTTCTGCATCGAGCGCATCATCTATCTCAGCCTGTCTGAAATCAACGCCAAGCGTCTCATGGCCGACATCGAGGAACGCTTGCAGCGCGGCGATCTCGAAGAGGCCAAGACGCTCTGCCGCAACACCCGCGGACCCGTGGCCGCGATATGCTACCAAGGCCTGTTGCGCGCCGCCGACAGTCTGGAAGACATCGAGCGTTCGGTGGTGAGCTACGGCACGGTGCAGGCCGCCAATCTCGAGAAAGGCTGCTCGTGGATCACGCTTTTCATCGCCATGGCCCCCTCGCTCGGCTTCTTGGGCACGGTGATCGGCATGGTGATGGCCTTCGACCAGATAGAGCTCGCCGGCGACATCAGCCCCACCATCGTGGCCTCGGGCATGAAGGTGGCCCTCATCACCACCATCTTCGGCATCATCGTAGCCCTCATTTTGCAGGTGTTCTACAACTACATCCTCTCCAAGATTGAACACATCACGAGTCAGATGGAGGAATCGGCCATCACGCTGCTCGACCTCCTCGCCCGTGAGAAACACCCCACGGCATGAAACACTCCCTCCCCCGGCGGCTCCCCGCCGAACGACTCTCCCTGCGCGTGCTCTACGTGCTGCTCGCGCTGACGGTCCTGCTTTTTGCCGCCTTTTTCCTTGTGGGCTTCGACCGCCCCTCCCTTGAGAGTCCCGGTTTTCGCGACCCCCTCTTCACCGACATGCTCCTGTGGTTCGCCCTCGCCCTTGCGGCCCTCGCCTTGGGTGCCGGCGCATGGGCCCTGTGGCGCGGACTGCGGCAGCGCGACGGCAGCGAACGCGTGGTCAACGGCGTGCCCTCGGCCAAGATTTCGATGGGCGTGGCCGCCCTCACCGCCGTTGTAGTCCTGCTCTCGTTTGTCTGCGGTTCGCCGGCTCCCGTCACGGTCAACGGCTCCCCCTTTGCCGATGTCTTCTGGCTCAAGGCCGCCGACATGTTTGTGGCCACCTCCCTCGTGCTCATGCTCGTGGCCGTGGGAGCCGTGGTCTTCGGCTACACCCGCTATTACAGAAAGGAGCGGCCCCGCCCATGATGTTCCGCCGCCACAGGCACAGCGTGCCCCTGCTCAACACCACGTCGACAGCCGACATCTCGTTCATGCTGCTGATCTTCTTCCTCGTCACCACCTCCATGGACGTGGACAAGGGGCTGCGCCATCAGCTGCCCCCCGCCGAGCGGCAGCGGCAGGAGGAATCCACTGCCGTGAACAAGGCCGACATGCTCGCCCTCACCCTCACGGCCGACGGCCGACTGCTCGCCGACGGCCACCCCTCCACCCCCGCCGCCGTGGCTGCCGAGGCCGAACGGCTCATCGGCAGGGTGGGCAGGCGGCACATCATCACCATCGAGGCCGACCGCGAGGCCGACTACAACCTCTACTTCGAGACCCAAAACGCCCTCGCCGACATGTATCGCCGCCTGCGCAACAGGGTGGCCCGCAGCCGTTTCGGCAGGCCCTACGGGCGGTGCGACGCCTCGCAGCGCGAAGTCGTCGACCGGCTCGTGCCCCAACGCGTGTCCGAATCCTACACCGGCGCAGCCTCCGCATCCCCTGCTCCGGCTGCCCGTCCGGCCTCTCCTGCCTCCTCCACTCCCGTCACCGCCGCGAAAGGAGGCCGCCCATGAGCCTTTTCCGCCGCCGCAGGAGGGAGGTGCCCGGACTCAACACGGCATCGCTGCCCGACCTGATATTCACCGTGCTCTTCTTCTTCATGATCGTCACCCACATGAAGGAGGTCACGCTCAAGGTGCGCTACCGCGTGCCGCAGGGCAGCGGCCTCTCCCGGCTCGCCCGCAAGTCGGCCGTGGTCTATGTCTACATCGGCCGCCCCGCAGGTCGGGACGACGGCCCCACGCGCATACAGGTGGACGACCGCTACGTCACCCCCGAGGCCCTCACCGACTATCTCGTGGCCCGCAAGCGCAGTATGCCGCCCGAAGATGCCGCCCGTCTTGTGGTCTCCATCAAGGCCGACCGCCACACCAAGATGGGTGTCATCAACGATGTGAAACAGGCCCTCCGGCGGGCCAATATCCTTAAAATAAGCTATTCTGCCACAGAAAAAAGTGAAAATAATCTATCAAAATAATAGATTTGCATTCTTTTTTATTGTGAAATTCATATTTTTGTTATACCTTTGTACCCAAATTAACAGTTATTATGGGACATCATCATTTAGATTTATTGGACAAGAAAATCCTCAAACTCATTTCCGAGGATGCTCGCATTCCATTTCTTGAGGTAGCGCGTGCCTGCAACGTGAGCGGTGCGGCTATCCACCAACGTATTCAGAAACTTTCCAATCTCGGTATCATCAAGGGTTCGCAGTTCATCCTCGACCCGGAAAAAATAGGCTATGAGACTTGCGCCTACGTTGCGCTCTACCTGCAAGACCCCTCGCGCCACGACACGGTGGTGGAGGCCCTGCGCAAGGTGCCCGAGGTGGTGGAGTGCCACATGACCACGGGCGGCATGGACCTTTTCATCAAGCTCTACGCCCGCAACAACCACCATCTCATGCAGCTCATCCACGACAAGCTCCAGCCCCTGGGCCTGTCGCGCAGTGAGACCATCATCTCTTTCAGCACCTCCATCGACCGCCAGCTGCCCATCGTCGACATGCCGGTGGACGAGGAGAGCGAAGACGACGACGAGGCGTAGGCCTTTTGCCCGTACGCCTCGCCGGGGCTGCCACCGCCGCCCGCCATGCAGCAATGGTGGGCGAGGCATCAGCCACCGGCATTCAAGCAAACACAAAAGCCACATTCCGACTCCCTTTGCGAGGCGGAATGTGGCTTTGCTTTGTTGCTTTTCTTCGTCTTTCAGAGCTGTCCGCCCTGTAGCCGCCGCTCCAGTTCCCAAGCCCGTATGTGGCGTATGCCTTCACGCGAAGGCAACTGCAGGTCGTCCAGCGACACCACGTATTTCTCATAGTGGTCGGCAATGCTTTGTAGCGACGCATATTCCCGCCTGACAGTTTCCTCGTCGACGAGCATGTAGGTGGCTTGCAGGTAGACGGTGCGGTCGCCTTTCATGGCAACAAAGTCTACTTCAAGTCCTTGGCTGTCACCCACATACACCGTGAAGCCACACCGTCGGAGCTGCAAGTAGACCAGATTTTCCAGTTCGTAGCCCACACCGTGGGCCGTGCCCTGAAAGAGATAGTTGCGGAAGGCAAGGTCGTTGGCGTAGTATTTGCACACGCCCGCAATCGTCTCCTTCCCCCGTATGTTATACCGGTCGGTGCGGTGGAGCAGGTAGGCATCCGACATGTAGGTGAGATATTGCGACAGTTTCTCATAGCTCACCATGCGCCCCTTGCCCTTGTAGAATTTCATGAGGCTGTTGATGGAGAACAGCGTCGATGTGTTGTTCACCAGATAGACGAACAAGTCTTCCAGCAGCCGGGGGTCTTTGATGCTTTCCCGCTGTATGATGTCGCGCAGCAAGATGGTGTCTTTCAGTGCCATCACATAGTTGCGGCGCACTTCGTCGCCCGTCAGTTTGAGCATTTCCGGCATTCCCCCCTGCTGCATGTATTCGATGTAGCTCTGCCTGTTCTCCTCTTTTCCCGCCATGCCGCAAAACTCCGCAAACGAGAACGGAAACACCTCTATCTCCACATATCGGCCCGAGAGCAGCGAAGCGAGTTCGCCCGAGAGCATCTTCGAATTGGAGCCCGTCAGAAACAGCTCGTAGTCGTGGGTGAAATCCTGCGAGTAGGAGTTGGCAAACCGCTCCCACTCGCTGATGTTTTGCACCTCGTCGATGAAGATGTAGACCTTGCCCTCGGGTTTCAGTTCACGCCGATAGCGTTCGAAGAGTTCCGTCAGGTCGTGGCAGTCTCTCACGCCGTCGAAGGCCAGCAAGTCTTTGTTGAGCATGAAAGTGTTTTCAGGCTTCACCCCGTTGTCGATGAGCTGCTTGGCGATCTGTCGCAGCAGATAGCTTTTGCCGGCCCGGCGTTGGCCCACGAGCACCTTCACAAGGCGGTTGCCCACGAAGGGCATGATTCTTTCCAGATAGGTCCGGCGGGTGAACCCCATGTCGATGGGCTCTCCTCCCCAGTAATTGTATTGTCGCAATGCGTCGAAAACGTTCTCCATACCTTAACTTTTTGGCAAATATAACAAAAGTTTTGGCCACGCCCAAAACTTTTGTTCGTTTTCTTGTTGTTTTCGAGTGTGGAGAGTGCTTTTGCTCTTATGAATAGTGCGCGGAGCATACAAATAAAAGCCACGCGCGTTGTGGAAGCGTGGTCTCGGCGGATAAAGTTCTGCCGGCGGTAAGCAGGCCTCCGGCTGCCTCGGCCCTATTTCCTCACATAGTCGACGAAGGCGTAGCGGTGGGCGTGTCGTTCGTCGGTGGGGTGGGGCTCGCGGGCAGTCTCGCGCCATGTTTCGCGATAGGGCGGGAAGAAGGCGTCGGCCTGCGCGGGCGTGTCGTCTATCTCGGTGAGACAGAGGCGGTCGGCGAGAGGCAGGGCCTGTTCGTAGACGGTGGCCCCGCCGATGATGTAGACCTCCTCCGCCGGGGTGCAGTGGGCGAGGGCCTCGGCGAGCGAGGCGTAGGTTTCACAACCGGGAAACACCTGGCCCGAACGGCTCAGCACAATGTTGCGGCGGTTGGGCAGCGCACCCTTGGGCAGCGACTCGAAGGTGCGCCGGCCCATGACGATGGTGTGGCCCGTGGTGAGTGCCTTGAAGCGTTTCAGGTCGTTGGGCAACCAGTAGAGGAGTTGGTTTTCGTAGCCGATGGCGCGGTTGGCAGCCACGGCGGCAATGATGTTGAGAGACATGTGAGTGGTCATTTCTTGTTTTCACACCGACACCGTGGCCTTGATGTGGTCGTAGGGGTCGTAGTTTTCGAGCGTGAAGTCTTCGAAGCGGAAGTCAAAAAGGCTTTTCACCTCGGGGTTGAGCCGCATCGTGGGCAGGGGGCGCGGCGTGCGTGTGAGTTGCAGACGGGCCTGACTGAGGTGGTTCAGATAGAGGTGGGTGTCGCCCGTGGTGTGGATGAAGTCGCCCGGCCGCAGCCTCGTCACCTGCGCCATCATCATGGTGAGCAGCGCGTAGGAGGCGATGTTGAACGGCACGCCGAGGAAGGTGTCGGCACTGCGCTGGTAGAGTTGCAGGCTCAGGCGTCCGTCGGCCACGTAGAACTGGAAGAGGCAGTGGCAGGGCGGCAGCGCCATGTCGTCCACCTCTGCAGGATTCCACGCCGACACCATCATGCGGCGCGAGTCCGGCGTGCGCATTATCTGGTCGAGCACGTTCTGTATCTGGTCTATCGTGCCCCCCTTGTAGTCGGGCCACGAGCGCCACTGGTGGCCGTAGACCGGCCCGAGGTCACCGTTCTCGTCGGCCCACTCGTTCCATATCCTCACCCCGTGTTCCTGCAAGTAGCGCACGTTCGTGTCGCCCTTGAGAAACCACAGCAGTTCGTAGATAATCGACTTGAGATGCAGTTTCTTGGTGGTGAGCAGCGGGAATCCCTCTTCGAGATTGAATCTCATCTGATGGCCGAACACGGAGAGCGTGCCCGTGCCCGTGCGGTCGCCCTTCGGGGTGCCCTCGTCGAGTATGCGTCTGAGCAAGTCGAGATATTGTTTCATTGTCGGTTTATGGTTAGTTGTCTTCGTTGATGATGTGCGGAGCCTCGTCGGGCACATGCCCGCTCTTGACCTTCCACTCCGCCGGATAGAGGTTGTTGGCCCGCGTGCCGATGTTCTTGGCAAACCCCAGAGGATGGCCTCCGTAGCTTACGGCCACGATGCCCCGCGGCACGGCGGACGGCAGCGTGACGGCTTCGTGGCGCAGATAGGCCATCGCCTGCGCGTAGGATAGTTCGGCTGCGGGATATTTCTCCTTATTATATAAGATGGACAGTGCCTCCGAGTGGTCGGGGATGACGCTCTTGCCCTTCACCGTGGGCCCGGCGATGCCGTGGGCGAGGATGCGCAGCCCCTTCAGTTGCCGCTCGTCCACACGCACACTGCCGGCCTTTGCCGCGCCCTGCAAGGGTAGGGGAGCGGTCTCGCCCCGCTTGCGCAGCACGGCCATGAAGAGCCCTTCGCCACGCGTTTTGCCCGGGATGAAGCGGTACATGGGGCGGTCGTCGGTCAGGCTGCCCGTGATGTTCCACGCCGCCTCCACCGGAATCTCCACAAAGTCGGCCCCCAGTTGGTCGGCTATCCATTCCGCATTCTCCTCATTCTCGCGGGCATTGAACGTGCAAGTGGAGTAGAGGAGCAGTCCGCCCGGCTTCAGCCTCGGCCAGATGTCGGCCACGATGTCGCGTTGCAACCGCCGGCACCGTTCCACATTGTCCGCGCTCCATTCGGCCACCGCCCCCTCGTCTTTGCGGAACATGCCCTCTCCCGAGCACGGCACGTCGGCCAGAATGATGTCGAAGTCGAGCCGTGTGCGGGCATAGTCGGCTGCGAAGTTGGCCGTCACGATGATGTCGGGGTGGCCGAATTTCTGCACATTCTCGGCCAGAATCTGCGCCCGCGGCTTGACAGGCTCGTTGGCACAGAGCACGCTCCCCGCCGGCAGGGCCCCCATCGCGCAGGTCGACTTGCCGCCCGGCGCCGCACAGAGGTCGAGCGCGAGCACCGGCCCACTGACCAGCGAGCGCAGCACGTGGGCCACAAACATCGACGAGGCCTCCTGCACGTAGTAGAGGCCGGCGTGGAGCAGCGGGTCGAACGTGAAGTTGGGACGCTCGCGCAGATACACCCCCTCGGCACACCACGGCACCCCCGCCTCACCGCGCGTGGCAGCCATCGCCGCCCCGCCGCACTTGAAGGGGTTGAGCCTGATGCTCACGGGCGGCACATCATCGAGTCCGCGGCACAGCGTGTCGTAGAGTGCGTCACCCATCAGCCGGCGGGTGTATTGTTCAAAATCCTTGGGCAGATTCATCGGTTCTCCGTATTGTGCATGCAAACTTACGCATTTTTTTCGACATTCCGGGCCCGCCGGCCGGTCTATTTTGAAGGTTATCTGAAAAAAAAGTCGTTTCTTTGCAACCAAAAGCCGGTCTGCTTCGTCTAACGGTCAGAAATCAATCAAGAAACGGAAAATATGAAACAACCATTCATGACCCTCCTCCTCGCACTCACCCTGAGTGCCGCCCCGCTGGCGTTCAGCGCCCTGCCCCTTCCGGCAAGTGCCGCTCCCGCCCGCCACACCTCCCACCATGCCGCCCCGGCCCCGGCCATGCAAGACTCCTCGGAGCCCATCGACCTTTTCTCCGATACCACCGGCATTGACACGGCCTTCGACGATCCCGTGTTCACCCACCATGCCGACGACGATGACGACGAGGGCTTCGCCCGCGACATCCTGCGCGACCTGTTCAAGGGCGGCTTTGGCATCGGAGCCACCCTCGTGGCCCTCGCCGCCGTGTTGATGGCGGGCCTGTTCTTTCTCGCCCCCCTCATCATCGTGGTGCTCATCGTGTGGTTTCTCATCAAGCGCCGCAACCAGCGCATCCAACTCGCCCAGAAGGCGATGGAGACGGGGCAGCCCATTCCCTCGGAAGCGTTGCCCGAAGAGCGGCAGACCGATGAGTATATGTGGCGGCATGGCATCAGGACGGCCTTCCTCGGACTCGGCCTCACGGTGATGTTCGCCTTATGGGATGCCGACTTCCTCACCGGCATCGGCGCGCTCGTCATGTTCTATGGCGTGGGCCAGCTCGTGATAGCCAAGTGGTCGCCCTCGCGCCGGCCTGAGAAAGGCGACCCCAAGCCCCGGCAGGACGAGCCCCGGCAGGAATCTCAAAAGGAGGACACACTGTAACGGCGGCCCTCCCGGAAAGCGGAACAAACTAAAAACGAACGGCAGTGAAAGAACTCAACGACCTCTCTCTCGTCACGCGGGTGGCTGTGCTGCACGACAGGCGCGCTTTCGACACGCTTGTGCGCAAGTATCAGTCGCCCGTCAGACGGTTCTTCCTGCACCAGACGCTGGGCGACGAACAGTTGAGCGACGACCTCGCGCAAGACACGTTTGTCAAGGCCTACACCCACATCACGGCCTTCCGCGGACTCTCGGGGTTTTCCACATGGCTCTTCCGCATAGCCTACAACGTGTTCTACGACTATATGCGCTCCCACCGCCAGCAGGCCGATCTCGACACGCCCGAGGTGGCCCGCCGCACCGCCGCCCATGCCGACACCTCACTGGCACTCGACGTCTACGACGCTTTGGCCCTGTTGGCCGACCGTGAGCGCACCTGCATCACCCTCCAACTCATCGAGGGACAGCCCATCGACAAGATTTCCGAAATCACGGGTATGCCCGCGGGCACCGTGAAGTCGCACCTGTCGAGGGGGAAAGAAAAATTAGCTGACTATTTAAAGAAGAATGGATATGACCGAAAATGACGAACTCCTCGTGGCCCGATTTCTGGCCCGCAACACCCGAGACGTGCCCGACGACGGTTTCTCCGACGGCGTGATGCGCCGCCTGCCTGTGCGCTCCCGCCCGCTCTACCGCATCTGGACGGCTCTCTGTGCCCTCCTCGGTGTGGCATTTGTCGTGTGGGCCCGCTTGTGGGAAGGGGTCGGCGAATTGTTTGCCGGCATCGCTGCCCACCTCCGCATCGAGTTCGACTTGGGGCTGAGCCGCGTCTGCGACTTCCTCTTCTCCTCCCATCTTTCCTCCCATTTCTCCTCCCTTTTCACACTCTCCTCCCTGCCACTGCATTCCCTCCTCATCACCGTCCTCGGCACCAGCATCCTTCTTGTGGCCTTCGCACGGCTGGAGAGATAAGGAGCCAAAGGAGACCCCCCAAGCTACGGACAGACCCCCAACCCCCTAAAGGGGGCTTTACATTCCTGCGAACAGGTGGATGGCAAAGCCCCCTTTAGGGGGTTGGGGGTCTGTCCGTAGCTTGGGGGGCCGTCCGTAGCTTAAGGGGTCTTTAAAGTCCTCCCTTCCTCAAAGCGGAGTTGGGCTTCGAGCATGGAGAGACGGGGCATGTCAAACCCGGCTTGGCGGGCCAGGGCGATGGGGCGCGTGTAGAGAAATTCTATCTCCATGGGTCGGTGGTAGTCGAAGTCGAGCTTCATACTGGGCGAATAGGGTTTCATGGCGAGGGTGTAGGCTATCATGCGGTCGGCCAGTTCGGGGGTGAGTGCCTCCACCCCGAGGGCACGGGCCGCCCCTATCACCTCCAGCATGAGGGCCCGCACGAGGCCGTGGGAGGCTTCATCGGCCAACAGGGCATCGGTGGTGGCGCGGAGAGCTACGGAAAGCCCGTTGAAAGGCATGTTCCACACGGCTTTGCGCCAACGGGCCTCGTGATATTCCACCTCGCGGGCTTCAATGCCGGCATCGGTGAGGTCGGCCATGAGGTGGGCCATGCGGGCGGCATCCCGACAGCTGTAGTTGCCGATGTCGATGCTGCCTTTATCCAAATGTTCCACCACCCCGGGACGGTTTTTGGCCACACAGATGAAAGCCAAGCCGGCAGCGAGCTGCACGTGGGGGAACATCTGCTGCACGGCGGCCTCCACGCCCACACCGTTCTGGATGAGCACCACCAGCGTGTCGGGCTTGAGCAAGGGTGGCAGCAGGGTGGGGAGCAAGTGCTGGTTGACCGTCTTCAGGCCCACGAGCACCACATCGCAGGGCGGCATGTCGGCCGCCCGACGATAGGCGTTGACCGCAGGAAGTGTGAAACTCCCGGCCACGGAGTCTACTTGCAGACCGTTGGTCGCCACTTGTTCGTAGTCGCTGTGCAACAGAAAATGCACGTCTTTGCCGGCCCGGGCCAGCTTGGCACCATAGTATCCGCCGATGGCGCCTGTTCCAATGATTCCGTAAAACATAATATAAGTGACTCCCCAACCCACGGACTCCCCATCCACGGACCCCCCATCCCCCCTAAAGGGGGGCTTACATTCCTGCGAACAGGTGGATGGGAAAGCCCCCCTTTAGGGGGGATGGGGGGTCCCGTGGGGTCTATGGGATGTTCTTTTATTTTTTTATTTTTTATTCTTCAATCTTGCACTCACTGTCAGGCAAATGGAACTGGTAGCTCTTGTCGAACACATCCTTCACCTTATTGATTTCCACAAACGTGGTGCCCCCGCCCTCACCGAAGCTGCCGCTGAGGTAGGCTATCTTGTCGTCGAGCTCGATGTAGCCCTTCTGCCGGAGCATGCGCAGGGCAGCGAGGAACATCTGCTGGTTGTGTATCTGTTCGCGCTGATAGATGGGTATCACCCCGTAGGAGAGGTTGAGCCAGCGCTGGGTCTTCTCCTTGTAGCAGATGGCCAGCACGGGCACCGGACCGCGGAAAGAGGCCAGGGCGCGGGCCGTCTGTCCCGTCTCGGAGTCGGTGATGATGCCCTTCACGCCCAGTGTGCGCGTGCTCTCGATGGCCGCGTGGGCGAGGAAGAGACGCTGGTCGATGCAGCCCGGCAGCATGGGGTCTATCCGGTCTTCCGCCACGCGGTCTTTCTCGGCCTGCTCGGCGATGGCTGCCATGGTCTGCACAGCCTCGAGCGGATATTTGCCGCTGGCCGTCTCCCCGCTCAGCATGAGCGCGTCGGTGCGGTAGAAGATGGCGTTGGCGATGTCCGTCACCTCGGCCCGTGTGGGTCGGGGGTTGTTGATCATCGTGTGGAGCATCTGCGTGGCCACGATGACGGGCTTTTTCCGCTCCACGCACTTGCGGATGATGCGGCGCTGGATGCCGGGGATGTTGCTGATGGGCACCTCTATGCCGAGGTCGCCGCGGGCAATCATGATGCCATAGGACGCGTCGATGATCTCATCGATGTTGTCCACCCCCTCCTGATTTTCTATCTTGGAGATGATCTTGATGTCGCTCCCGTGCTCGTCGAGGATGTCCTGCACGGCCTGCACATCGGCCGCCGTGCGCACAAACGAGTGGGCGATGAAGTCGATGTCGAGTTCGATGGCCAGCAGAATGTTGCGGCGGTCTTTCTCGGTGAGTGCCGGCAGGTCGATGTGCTCACCGGGCACGTTGACGCTCTTGTGGGCCCCCAGCGTGCCCTCGTTCTGCACCTGCGCCACGAGCATGGGGCCGACATTCTCGATGACCTTCATGTCGAGTTCGCCGTCGTCGAAGAGTATGTCGTCGCCCACCTTCACATCGTCGGTGATGTTGGGGTAGCTCACGTTCACGATGTCGTGGGAGCTATCCATCTCGGGCCGTCCGAAGATTTTCACCACATCGCCTATCTTGTAGTGTATCGGTTCGGCCACGCCCGTGGTTCTCACCTCCGGGCCCTTGGTGTCGATCATGATGCCGATGTGGGGCGACACGGCCCGCACGTTTTCCACGATCTTGCGTATGCCTTCCTCGGTGGCGTGGGCGGTGTTCATGCGCACCACGTTCATGCCGGCAAAGAACAGTTTGCGGATGAAATCCTGCTCGCATCGGCGGTCGCTGATGGAGGCTACTATCTTGGTTTGCTTCATATTTATAATTTGTTTTACGTTGTGTCTTCGTCTCCCGCACCGCGGCACGACATCGCTGCGTGCTCCGGATGCGGGCATCCCGACTCGTGCAAAGTTAGCAATTTTATCTGACAGCCGCACCTTTCCATCCGTCTTTTTCAAGCATTTTATGAAAAAAGAAGCCAATTTGTTTGGCAGTTCCGATTTTTCGCCGTACTTTTGCCGACGCAAACCGCATGGTATAGGGGCGTAGCCCAGCTGGTTTAGAGCGCTGCAGTCACATTGCAGAGGTCATCGGTTCGAGCCCGATCGTCCCTACGAAAAGACCCACCTCGGGCCATAGGAGACCCACCCCGGCCCTCCCTGTAGGGAGGGAGCAAAGGGCAAAGAGAATTTCCCCAATCTTCCCAATAGGGAGGGTTGGGGAAATTTCTTTGTGGGGGATGGGGATTTCCTCAAGCAGCCCTTTACCCGGCTCAATAGAAAAAGGTGAGAGCTATGTGTATAGTTTTGTTCTTTCTCAAGCAGCTCTTTGCCCGGCTCAATAGAAAAAGGTGGAAGCTATGCGTATAGTTTTGTTCTTTCTCAAGCAGCTCTTTGCCCGGCTCAATAGAAAAAGGTGAGAGCTATGCGTATAGTTTTGTCCTTTCCCAAGCAGCTCTTTGCCCGGCTCAATAGAAAAAGGTGAGAGCTATGCGTATAGTTTTGTCCTTTCCCAAGCAACCCTTGTCCTTTGCTCCCTCCCTACAGGGAGGGTCGGGGTGGGTCTCTTGGTTCTGATGGTGGCGAATAATATGAACAAAACCGCATCCGCCAAAATTCTCCAACCGGAGCGGAAAACCGGTTTTAAACCATCGAAGAAGCCCGCCTGTATTCCCGTTCCGTCTCTTCGAGTTTGCGAAAGAGCCACAGTTGAAAGCAAGAATGGCCACAGTTGCGACGCAACTGTGGCCATTTTTCAAGCCCGTTCGGGCCTTTTCAAACCCGTTTTCGGGTTGCAATATGTGTCAATGAAATTCAAGTGGTTGACTATCAGCAGCTTGGAAGTGTCGCCAAAATTGCTTGTTTTCAGTGGGATGGTTGCCCATTGCAAATATCGCAAGCACAGAGGCCGAAAACGAACAAATAATTTGACACTCATCTCTCCGGATTCCCCACCCTCCAAGAGCCCTCCATCTTCTTGATAAGAGGATGGGGAAGCTCTCTTTGTCCTTTGCTCCCTCCCTACAGGGAGGGCCGGGGTGGGTCTCTTGGTCGGATGGTGGGCGGGGTCTTTTACTTCACCCTCGTAAAGTGGAGTCTGATGGGGCACGACCTCATCACGGGGTTGTCGCCACTCGCCTTAAACGTGTTGTAGGTGCCGAGCCATGTTTCCCCCCAATCCATCTTGATGGTGTTTTCGGTGGGGGCATAGTCGTTGATGGTCATTTCGAGCAGTTCCTCGCCCGTCTTCGAGTCGGTGATGAGCCGGAATCCCACGCGGGTGGGCTTGACATTGCTGTCGGTGGGCGAGAAAGCCTGATTGATATGGTCGAACTTCAGCATGTTGATGACATAGCGGGGAGGCCGACCTGCGGCCAATTCTTGGAAGAACTCGCGGCTCGTCCCGTCGGCCTTGGCGGCACAGGGGGCGGCGAAATAGTTTTTCAGGTCCCCTTCGAAATGCGGCGTAAAGGCATAGTCGGCACCGGCACTTTGCAGGATGAAGTAGTCGGTGGCCGCGCTCGCCTTGAACAAAATCTCGGTGTTTACCCCACAGTTGTCGCGCAACCACTGATAGTTGGACACGGCCTTGAAGGCCCATGTGCCGCCGAACGCCGCTCCGCCCACTATCTTGATGGAGATGGCCGGGGTGTTGCCGGCTATCAGACCGTTGCTGTCGGCAAGTCTGAGCACGATGTTGTCTTTGCCCGCCTCCAACTTCAAGAACTCCAGAGAGATGGTGCCCACATCTTTCCCGGCCGGGAAGACCGCTTTCCTCTCATCGTTTGCAAACTTAAAGTGTGTGCCCTCAACGGCTGTGCTCTGCGGATCTACGGTGACATCGAGCTTGGTGGTGTCGGCATAGGAGAAACGCTGGCCGAGGTCGGTCTTCAGCTCTACGGGGTAACTTCTCTTGAGCGTGAGCACGTCGGAGGCCGATTCGAAGTTGTAGACATTGGCCCCCACAAGTTCCACTTGGGTGTAGCTCATCAAGCCCAGATGCCCTTGCGAGGGCTCTTGCAGATGCACGAGCATGGTTTTGGTGCGCGCCACCAGTTTGCGGGTCAAGGTGATGGTGGCCACGGTCTGCCCTTTGGCAATGTGGAAGGCGCGGGCCGAGGCGGTGAAATCCACCCCTTCTTCGGCTCCGGTGAAGGTGACGGGCACGTCGACATCCTCCTCTACGGGATGAAGGGCTTTGACGGCCACATCCACGGTGGCACCTTCGGCGTTGGCCAAACTGTATTTATAGGTGGCGACACCTATCGCCACACCTTGGTCCTGCTCTTTGTCGGCGCACGAAAGCATGGCGATCGCGGCCACGAGGAGAAGCAGCAGGGATGTTATCTTTTTCATGTGATGATGCGTATTTTAGTTAATGAGTATTTAATTTTAGGAGTTAAAGGCGTTAAGGGAGTTAGCACTCGCTCCGCTCGTTAGGAGAAGTTCCTTGAGCGTAAGCGAAGAAAGACATCGGCTTTATTGCTTGAATTACTTGGAAAATAGGAGGAGTAGAGCTGTTGTCTTAACTCCCTTAACTCCCTTTAACTCCTTGACTCCCTTTCATTCCTACCGAATCGGCGAAACTTCACTTGATCCCTTTCTCGTATTCAGCTTTCACACTGTCTACCTCCTTCTGCTCTGCGGCATTGAGAACGGTGGGGTCGGGCTGTTTATACTCTTTGTTTGCCTTGTTGTTGGTCTCTTCAATGGGTGGCAGTTCGTTGGCCTTGCCGCACGAAACGGCCGTGAGGGTGAAGAGCAGAAGCGCAGCCGCAGCAAGCGCGAGATATTGTTTTGTGTGCATTGTCGTTGTTTTTTATCAGTTGGACAACAGTTCGGTGTAGCCCGCATTTTGAATGATGGCGGGGTTGATTCTTATCTCCGACTCGGGTATGGGGAAGGTGTACATGTAGCGAAGGGTGTTGTAGCGCAGTCCGTTATACGCCGTCCAGAACTCCGGAGTGCCGTTTCTCTTGAGTTCAAACATGCGGTCGCCCTCCAGGAAGAGTTCTTTCCGGCGCTCGTTGAGGATGGCCCCCATGAGTTTGGTGAGGGTTTTCCCCTCGGCGTCTACCTTGATTCTCTCGTCGGGATTGGCCTCGGGGAGCGTCAGCAAGGTGTAGGGCGTTGCCCCCGTTATGCGTGCTGCGCGCAACTCGTTGAGGGCTTTGAGTGCGGCGTCGGTCTGGCCCAGATGCGCCAACGCCTCGGCCTCGATGAGTTTCAGCTCGGCCCCACGAATGCCGCAGAAGAAGGGTTTGACGGCTTTCCGCTCCTTGTCGAGACACAAAGCATACCGGATGTCGGTGGCCGCCTCGCCGTTTTGGAAACAGTTGATGAAGCGTTTGCTCACCGGACGGTATTGCAGCGTGCGCGAGGCGAGGGACTCTTCGGAGTCGTTAGAGCCCGTGGATCGCCCGTAGGCCGTGAGAATGTGGTTATACTTCTTGGCCAGCGGATGCGCTATCATCTCTTTGTAGTCATCGCCCGACAGCAAAGGATATCGGGCCTGCAGCTCCCGGGCCGCATCAAGAGCCTTCTGCCACTGCTCCGTCCAAAAGTAAAGGCGCGCCAAATAGGCCTTCACCACATCGGCGGTGAAGAGGTATAGCGCGTCGGTGTTTTGGAAAGAGACGGCACGGTTGAGGTCTTCCTCGATGCGGCTGACGGTTTGTTGCATCGAACTGCGTATCGGCCGGGCGGTCATGTCAAAGGAAGTGACCAGCGGAACGCCTGCCTGCGCCTCGAAATGGCCTTGCTGCGGCGCTTCGCAATAAAGGCGGAGAAGCTGATAGTAGGCCACTCCGCGGAGGGCATAGGCGGTGGAGAGCGTGCGTGTGGACAGGTCGGTGCCGTCAGGCTGTATTTCGCCGATGACGATGTTGCAGTCTTTGATGACGCGGTAGAGATTGATGTAGGGCTCGTAGGCACTGCCATTGAGCAGCGACCCGATGTAGACGGGCAGCGTGCGGCCCGCCTGTTGGGTGAGCACGGCTTCGAAATCGTCGCCTGCCCCCACATCGTAACGGGTGATGCGGGTGGCGTTGTCGATCAGGAAAGTCGCGCCTTCGTCCACATTGTTCAGATGGGTGTGAATGAGCGCCGAAAACTCTTCGGGCGTCTTGGGTATGGTTCTGCCATACGGTTTCACGTCGAGGTAGCTGTCGCAGGATGCCGATAACATCACTACGGCAATGAGCGTGCATATTGATTTATTCATGATTGTCTTCTCATTAAAGTCCGATGGATAGTCCGAAAGTGAATGTCCGCGCCAAGGGATATACGGCTCCGGGGGTTTCGGGGTCGATGCCTGAGTAGTTGGTGAGGGTGAACAGGTTGTTCACCGTCAAGGAGAGGGCCAGCGAGCGCAGGCCGACACACTTGATGAGCTTCTCGCGGAAGGCGTAGCTTGCCGAGACGGTGTTGAGCTTGAAGTAGGACACATTCTCCAGCATCGCCGAATTGTTGATTTGCGAACTTGCCGGAACGTAATTCTGCAAGCCGAGGTTGGCGCCGTAAGCGTCGAGGATGCGCGGATTGGCATCTGTGCGCGGATTGGAAGGAGTCCAACGGTTGACAACGCCCCGGCGCACGTTGAGATGGTGCGCATAGAGGTCGTTGAGATGCGAAGGAACGGTTTCGAGCTTCTGGCCGGAGATGTCGCTGTAACTTGTATAGGGGGTTATGTCGTTCAGAATCTTTCCTCCCAAAGAGAAAGAGCCGCCAAGATTGAGCGAGAAGTCTTTGTAAGAGACATTGATGGAGTAACCTCCGGTGGTGGGAGCATTGGATGTTCCGAGATAATAGAGATAGTTATTGGCATTGCGGTAGTCGTTCACGGTGTTGAAAACGGCATCGGGCCGCCTTTGGAAGGTGTAGAGGCCGGTCTGCTCGTCGATGCCCGTGATGCGCCCTCCAAAGATGCTTCCCAGCGGATAGCCTTGATACTGGCCGTTGGCGAGCCCCGAGGTGGGCGGGGTGTATTTCACCAGTTTGTTCCTGTTATAAGAGATGTTGGTGCTCAAAGAGGCACTCCAGTCTTTCGTCTTGAGGACTTTGGCCGACAGAGAGAACTCCATTCCCATGTTTTCAAGGGTGGAAGTGTTGAACACCTGATCGCTGAAACCGGTGGTGTAGGGCACTCTCACGCTCGAGACGGCATCGTAGGTGCGGCGCGAGTAGAACTCTGCACCCAGCCGCAGACGCTCGTTGAACATGCCAAGGTCGAGAGACAGCTTCATGTCTCTTGTCTTCTCCCAGCGCAAAAGGGGATTGGGCGCATTCTTGATCCACCCCATCCGGTAGTAGTCGTCATCACTTTGGCGGAATCTGGAGTAGTAATCCATCACCAACTGGGGATAGACGGTCTTGTTGATGTTGCCCGTGTAGCCCATGGCCGTGCGTATGGAAAGACTGCTGATGACGGGCTTGAGGGGCTTCATAAACTCCTCTTGGTCCACATTCCACGACAAACCGAGCGAGCCGGTGGGGTTGAATTGCTCCTTGCTGCCAAAGTTATTCGAGCCGTCAGTCCGGGCCGTGAAGCTCGCCACATACCTGTTGTTGAGCACATAGTCGAGCGACAGGTAGAACGAGGCAAAGCGGTCTTCGCTGATATTCTGCCCCGAGAGGGCGTCGATAATCGCCGCATAGCGTTTCAAGTCGGCTTCCGTCACCTTCGTTCCGGCAGGAAACGTGGGCATGGAGGTGTTTCCCGACACCCTGTCGTAGCCGTATCGCTTCGCGAAAATTCCCTTTGCGTATTGCCCTCTTATCTCCGTTCCGAGCAGGGCACTCAGGTAGTGCCGCTTGTGGAAGGTGTGGAAGAAGTTCAGTTGTCCGCGAAGATTGTAATTGTAGTTGTAGGTGGACGATTGGAAGATGGAACTGTAAGTGCGCTTGGAGACCGTGCTGCTCCCCTCAAAGGGGCGGTCTATCCACGCCGCATAGGTGTCTTTGTCGTTGATATTCTCATCATTGCTATTGGTGTAGCCGTATGACGCCAGCCCCTCGAAGGTGAGATTGTCCAACAACTTGACCGACAGATTGAGGATGGAGGTCACATTCAGATTCTTTGCCACATTGCTCGTATGGTCCAACTCACGCATGATGTTGTAGCCATTGCCCGGCATTTGGGTGGTCGGAGCGCCGTTGATGTCTTGTATGGCCTTGAAGGTGTTGTCCGGAGCGTAAGACCCGTCTGCGTTATAGGGCTTCTCGTAGGGATTTGCAAAGTAGGCATACTTGAACGGATTGTCCCCCAATGCAGAGCCATTGGATTTCTGCCACGACACGTCCACCGAGACACCGAGTTTTATTCGCTCATTGGCCGTGATGTCGAGCTTCGAGTTCAGGTTGTAGCGGTCATAGCTTGTGCGCTTCACCAAGCCCAGATTGTTTTCATAGCCCATAGAGACATAGTAGGTGCTGCGCTTTCCGCCGCCCGAGAGAGACAGATAATGACTGTGCGAAAACGAGTTTCTGAACAGCTGCTTGAACCAATCGGTGTTGGTCTCGCTCAGCTTTGCGATTTCGGCATCCTGCTGTTCGCGTGTCATTCCCGCATACCGGCCATAGCCTGAGCGTATCATGCCCACGGCTCCAATCACGGGATAGGTCTCCCCCTTGGCGAATTTAGCCTGCGAGAACTCGTCCCACAGCTCTTGTTCCCACGCCAGTTTTTCTTTTGAAGTCATGAGGTCGGCACTGCGGGGAGGACTCGTCGTCAACGAGAGGTTGGTGGAATAATTCACCTGCATCTTGCCTTCCGTGCCGCGCTTGGTCGTCACCACAATCACGCCCCCGGCCGCCCGGGAGCCATAGATGGCCGCCGCCGAAGCGTCTTTGAGCACCGTCACGCTTTCGATGTCGTTGGGATTGATGCCCGAGATGCCCTTTGAGAAGATGTCGGAGAAGTCTCCCGACCTCACTTGCGAGGTTTCTATCTTCGGAATGTCCCGCTGCAAGGGGACACCGTCCACCACCCACAGCGGGTCGGCGTTGCCCGTGATGGTGTTGGTTCCCCTGATGCGAATCTTCGCAGCCTCCCCCGGCCGGCCCGAGACAGCCTTGATATCCACACCCGCCACTTTGCCTTGCAGCATCATGTCGAGGTTGTCAAGCGGCTTGCCTTTCAGGTCCGACGCGTCGATGGTGGCCACCGAGCCCGTCACTCTGCGCTTTGTGGTGCGCTGATAACCGTTCACAACCACTTGGTCGAGCGTGTTTTCCTCGTCTTGCAGTGTGATTTTGCCACTGATGGGCTTGTTGGCCACCAACACGCGCGATTGCATTCCGAGATAAGAAAGCGTGATCTTATCCCCCCGGTGCACCCAGAACGACACCTTTCCGTCGGCATCGGTAACCACGGCGACGGGCCTTCCCGACACTTTGGCCGTGGAACCGGGCAAGCCGTCACCATTGCTGTCGACAATGGTGATGTCTACCAGCACATCTTCATCGCTTTGTTTGTTTTGCGCTTGTACTGTTGTTACGAGCAAACAAAGCAACATCCAGATAAATAGTGTTGTTTTCTTCATACTCATGGACAGACGTTGTTTTTATTGGTGATGAATTATGTCTATGTCTTCTTTTTGCGGAACCACGAGATGTTCCTTGAAATAGTACCGCACCAGATTCTGGTAGTAATCACTCCACACACTGTGGTCCTTGCCGGGCAGAATCATCATGTCAAAACGCTTGCCGGCCTTGATGAAAGCGTCTGCCATGCGGAGGGTCGAAGCGTAAGGCACGTTGTCATCCACATCGCCCGACACCAGCATCAACCGCCCTTGCAAAGCGCCCGCAAGCTCCATGTTGGTCGGGATGTGGCCCGTCACCCCGTGGAAGACCTCCCCCCAC
The DNA here is from genome assembly GCF_000184945.1 of Segatella buccae ATCC 33574. Classification (GTDB taxonomy): domain Bacteria; phylum Bacteroidota; class Bacteroidia; order Bacteroidales; family Bacteroidaceae; genus Prevotella; species Prevotella buccae. The sequence goes on along the minus strand of NZ_GL586311.1, from coordinate 2,890,876 downwards.
CACTGGATGTAGATGTTGTTGTCGTGATTTCCCGATGCGGCCACCCCCACCTTGTAGAATTGGGGATAGGTGAGCATCGCCGCAACGGTCATGAAGGCTCCGCCCGAATGCCCGTAGATGCCCACGCGCGACAGGTCTATAAACGGATATTGCCCGGCCAGTGTCTCCAAGGCGTGCTTGTCGTCGGCCAGCGGATAGTCTCTCAGCCGACCGTAACCGTAGGTGTAGAAGTCGCGCCCCCTTAGCGGCGAACTGCCCCGGGGGGCAATGCTCACCACGATGAAGCCCATGTTGGCAAGACTCTGGTTGCCGTTGTCGTCCAGAGAGAAGCTGCGCGGCAGCTGGTCGTCCTGCGGACCGGGGTAGACGTTTGAGATGACGGGGTATTTCGCTTTGGGATTCAAGTTGCAGGGCACGTACATCAAACCGTAGAGATCGGTCTTCCCGTCGGCTGCCTTCAGGGAGAGGAGCCGCGGAGGCTGCCATCCGGCCTTGCGGAGGGCGGCATCCGAGCGTCTGGCCACAGCGAACCGGCGTTGCGGCCGCTCCACCGACACCACCTCATACACTGTGGGCAGATCCATGCGGGAATAGCTGTCGAGCGCGAAACGCTTGTCGTCGCACAGTTGCAGTTCGTGGGTGCCGTTGCCGCTGCACAGCTTTTGCTGCTTGCGCCCGTCCAGCCGCACCTTATAATAATAGGTGTAATAGGGGTCGATGCCTGCCTCCTGACCGTAGCCGGCAAATATCATCGTGCCTGCAAGCGTGTCGATGTTCACGATGCTGCCTGCCACGAGCCGATCGCCGCGGGTGATTCGGTTGAGCAGCGTGCCTTTGTTGTCGTATAGGTAGTAGTTTCCCCGCCCCGTGCGTTCCGACCACCAGATGATGTGCCGGCCTTTGTCCACGACATGATAGTTGAAAAGCGTGAGGTTGAGATGGGGCTTGCACACCTCGCGGATAACGGTCCGGACGGTGCCCGTGGGCAGGTCGAGCCGGCAGAGCTCAAGGCTGTCGGCGGCCCGGCTGCGGCTTGTGAAGTAAAGGGCATTGCCCACCGCCCCGAAACTCATGTCGACCACGCCGTCGCGAAAACGACTCACGGGCACGAAGGCACTCCTCCGGGTGTCGGCATCATACCAAAACAGCCTGAATTGCCTCACGTTCGGCTCGTTGGGGAGGGGCATCTTGCGGGTGCGCAACGAGGGGCGGCGCTTGCCGAGGGCGTTGATGAGATACAGGTCGCCCACCTTGCTGTCGTCTGTCACGAGGCAGATGTACACGTGCCCATACCAAAGGCCGGCGGCATTGCCGGCCGACAGCGAGTCGCCTGCCGAGCGACTGCAATAGGAGGCATACTCCTTGCCGTCGTGCGTGAGCCGTGTCACCGCTCCCGAACCATTGTCGCGCACATACAAGTCGTAGCGGCTGCCGAGCATGGTGAAGAGCGAGTCGCGCGTGGAAGACGAGCGTTGGCCTGCGCCCGAAGCAGGAGTCAGAAAACGGGGCGGCATCTTTTCGGTGGTCAAAGCCAGCCGACCGCTTGGACGGTGATACACAAAATGCTTGCCGCCCTTCGCCCAATACACGCTGCGGGCATCGCCGTTGCGCATACGCAGACTGTAAAGTTTGAGATTGTCTGCCGTTATCGACGTGTCTTTCAGCAAGGTGCGATATTGCCGGACGAAGGCATCGGTGTCTTTGATGAGCCTTTCCCGCTTGCCCGTGGCGGCATTCATGAGATAGACCACGCGACCCGAGGCCTCTTTCACATCGTAGAACAGATAATGGCTGTCGCCCACCCATGCCGGCGACACGGCGTTTTCCTGATACAACGGCTGCAAAGCGCGCTCCGAAGCGTTTTCGACCAACTGCCAGTCTACCGTGGTTTGTGCCGGCGACAGCACGGGAAACGCGCTGCCGAGCAGCAGCAATGCCACGCCCGTGACCGTGCGTTTGCGCTGCCGCAGTCCACAACTGAGATGCAAAAAGAGATGCTGCAAAGATTGAGTCATATTTAGTTTATGTGTTCATTGCCGCCCGCAGGCTCTGCCGATTGGGAGCGGCGGCAAACTGTTTTCCGTCTACCGGCACAACGCACGTGCCGCCCTCACAGCCTTTTCGGCATCCAACAGGCCGTCGGAATCTTTCCGGACGCTCTGCACCAAAATCGCCTTCACCGTCTTGGCACTCAGCTTGGGGAAACAACTGCGCAGCAGTGCCGCCACCGAGGACACGATGGGGGCCGCCACACTGGTGCCTTGCGAAAAGTCGTAGACATCGCCCGGAAGCACCGAAGCGATGTATTCGCCCGGAGCCAGCACGTCTACGGCGTTTCTGCCGTAGTTGGACAACGACGAGAGGTGGCCGGCGAAATCGGATGCCCCCACCCTGATGAAGTTGTCGAAGCGCCGCCCCTGCGCGTCGGTGGCCGTGGGATAATAGGCCACACTGTCTATATCGCGATGGTGGTTGCCCGCCGCCTGCACGATGAGCACATCTTTCCGGGCCGCATAGGCAATGGCCCGGTTCACCATATCCGCCTGCGGCGAGGTGTATTTGCCCAAGCTCATGTTGATGACTTTGGCACCGTTGTCCACCGCATACCTTATCGCCGAGGCCACATCCTTGTCATATTCGTCGCCATCGGGCACACACCTCACTATCATCAGGCGCGCCTCCGGGAAGATGCCCGCATAGGCGCGGTGGGCCGCATCGGGCTTTGCGGCGATGATACCCGCCACAAACGTACCGTGGTCGCACCCCTCCACCGTGAGCCGGGCGTTGCCGTAAAAGCGGTCGGCGGCATCGCCCATGTCGTCGCCCATGAGCAGTCGCTTGTCGACATCGTGCTCAATGCCGCGGATGCGCTGCCCCATGAGCCGGAAGGCACTGTGCTGCTGCGCCACAAAGGCCGGCCACGTGGTGCCCTCCTTGGCCTTCATCAGGTCTACGAGCAGTGCTTGGCAGTCGTCGGCCCATGTCGTGGTGGGCGCGGGCACACGGGCCAGCGAGGCGAGCCGCAGCGTGTCTGTATGGACATTGGGGAGCGTCTTCAGTGCCGAGTCCATCCGCTCCATCACCTTCATCTTGGCTTTCGTGGCTTTGTAATACAGCAAATAGCGGTTGATGCCTGCCGCTTTGCGCATCTGCCGATAATAGGCATATTCGGGATTGGCCGCCTCCGCGCTGTCCGACGCGTGTTTGTAGCGCGGATAGAGCCGCTTAAACTCGCGGTACTCCTCGGTGCCGGCACTCGTCATGTCGAACGTTCCGTCGGCCGTTCCCAAGAAGTTCCATCCATGCACGTCACCGGCATAGCCGTTGCCGTCGCAGTCTTTGCGCCCGGGGCGTTCTTTCCTGTTCACCCACAGGGCGTCCTTGAGTGCCACGGTGGCGGTGTCGATGCCCGAGTCCAAGATGCCCACAACCACCGTCCGGCGGGGTTTGATGCCTTGTTTGGCGAGATATTGCAGTGCCGCAGCGATGTTTGCCCCCCGCAAGGTGTCGCCATATAGCTTGTGCCAGCCTGCATATCGCGCATAGGAAGGCGTTTGCGCGCAGAGTTGCAAAGCAACGGCGGCGAAGAGGGAACAAAGAATATATTTTCTCATCACAATATTTCTATTTTTATCAAGCGTGTGCAAGCGAGTTTGGTTAATGTATAGTATTCGGAGCAAAAATAAGTAAAAATATGAAGACTGAAACATCGTGAAGACATAAAAAACGTTAAGGAGTGGGAAATAAATTGCTGTCTTGCCGTGTCCGGTCTTTTAACCGACTCTGTAAAATGTTCATAAACAAAAGATGGGATGGCTCTCCCCCTTCAAGCCCGCAACGGATGTGAGGGGATAAACGCGAGGCGGCAACGCGCAGAATGGGGGAATGCGGACAGTTGACGGCCGGCGGAAAACGAGTCCGTGCATGGCCCACGCACCCACAAGCCCGGCGTAGGCTGTCTCTGCAAGCCATCGGGTGGTGGCGAATAATATGAACAAAACCGCATCCGCCAAAATCCTCCAACCGGAGCGGAAAACCGCCTTTAGACCGCCGAAGAAGTCCACCGTTTTCCCCGTTCCGGCCCGCCAAACTTGCAAAAGGGCCACACCGAACTTGAGGAAAAGCACACCGAACTTGCGAAAGAGCCGCCCTTGAACGCCGAAACGGCCACAGTCGCCGTGCAACTGTGGCCGTTTCGCAAGCCCGTTTGGGCCTTTTCAGGCCTGTTTTCGGGCCCATCATCGTGTCAGTAAAATTCAAACGATTGATTGTCAGCGTGTTGGAAACATCGCCAAAAATCGCATATTTGCACCCAAGTGGGTAGACGGTTGCGAATATCGCAAGCACAGATGGCGAAAACCAATAAATAATTTGACAGGCATTACGGACCCACCCCGGAGACCCACAGGAGACCCACAGGAGACTCACTCCGGAGACCCACCCCGACCCTCCCTGTAGGGAGGGAGGAAAGGACAAAGGCTGCTTGAGGAAGCCTGAACAAAAAGGCCAAGAGACCCACTTCCACCCTCTCTATAGGAAGATTGGAAAGAGTCTCTTTGTCCTTGCCTCCCTCCCTACAGGGAGGGTCGGGGTGGGTCTCTGGGATGAGTCTCCTGTGGGTCTCCTGTGGTCCGTTTTTTCCGGCCATTCGTTTGGCATATTCCCGGAGAATTTGTATCTTTGTGAACTGTAAAACCAAGAATATTAGATTTTCGTACCACAAATGTCTACAAAAAGCTACATACAGTCATCCCCAAGAACGGTCTTCACGCTGCCCTCCCTTTTGGTGGGCACCAAGGAAGCGGACTCCACGAAGATGACCAAACGCCTCAACTACTATGTGAGGAACGGGGAGCTCTTGAATCTGCGCAAAGGTCTGTATGCCAAACCGGAATACAACGAACAGGAGATAGCCTGCTCCATGTATGCCCCTTGCTACATTTCGTTGCAGTATGTCCTCCAGAGGGCCGGCGTCATCTTCCAATATGACAGCTGTGTGACCTCAGTAAGCTACCTGAGCAGGGAAATCACGATAGACGGCAAAATCTACAGTTACCGAAAAGTGAAAGAAGCCATCATCGTCAACAGGCAGGGAATCGTAACTGAAGACAATATCAACATTGCCAGTCTCGAACGTGCATTTCTCGACACGGTTTACCTTTATCCTGACTTCTATTTCGACAACACCGGCATTCTCAACAAAGACAAGGTGTTAGAGCTTCTGCCGCTATACATGAACAAGAAAATGGAAAAACGAGTATTGACCACTTTACTATAAGAAGAATATGGATATCAACAAGCACAAGTTCTTAATGCTGAGAATCTTGAAGGATATATTTACAGACACCCGCCTCGCCCCACTTCTGGCATTCAAGGGTGGCACTTCACTGATGTTCTTCTATGGGCTCCCGAGATTCTCAACCTACTTGGATTTCAACCTTCTGGACAGAACCAAGGAGCAGGCTGTCTTTGATAAGGTTGCCGCCATCCTTTCAAAATATGGCACGGTAGCTGATTCCAACATGAAGTTTAACGGCCCGATAGCGGTCTTGGACTATGGCGTGGGAGAACGCAAACTGAAAGTCGAGATTTCCAATAGGGAATACGGCAACCATTATGAGATGAAAAACCTTAGCGGCATAGACATGACCTTGATGCAGAAGCCAGACATGTTTGCCCACAAGCTCTGCGCCCTGCTGGACAGAAAGGGCATCACCGGGCGAGACGTGTATGACTGCTATTTCTTTCTCTCCAATAACACGCCCATCAACCAAGACATCGTGGAATACAGGATGGGGAAACCGCTGGCAGACTATCTGCAAGACTGCATAGAGGCATTGCGGAAATACTCTGACAAGGCCATTATGAGCGACATAGGAGAATTGTTGACGGAAAAGGACAAAGACTTCGTAAGAACGAAGATGCGGACAGAGACCATCAGCCTGTTGGGCTTTTTCAAGGATTATCCACTGATAGCCGAATATCCTGACAGCAAAATGCACGTGGAAGCGGCTGCCGTCTATGAACAAGGGGACGGGAAGTTCGCCGTCCGTGCCACCATAGACTCCAGAGAATATCCGGGAAAAGAAATGGCGGGGAGTGATGCCCAAGCATTCAAAGAACTTGGAAAAGAATCAGAGCAAGAGGCTTTCGGAAAACTGATGGCGAAAAAGTATTTTATCAAAGAATGGAATATGAATAACGGCCATCGGGATAGTGTTAAAAAATAAGCCGGCTCCTAAAAACGGAGTCGGCTTGCCGCACAAATATCATAAGCTGCCTTTTCGCAGATCCAACCGTAGTGAAAGGAACTTCTCCCTTACCCCCTAAAATCAAACCTGCGAAACTTAAATTACAGATAAAATTCGGCCGTGAGCCCGCGATACCACTCGGAGCGGATGCCGTCGGCCCGGGACATCACGCACTCTTCCTCGACCAGCGTGTCGGGGCGCAGGCGGGAGAAAGCCACGAGGCTGCGCTTCGGGGGCTTGCGGGGCGTGGTGCGCACGCGGGTGAGGCGGCTGACGAAGAGCCCGGTGATGGAGGCCTCGGCCGTGAAAGCCTCGAAGACCTCGGCGGGCACGATGGCCGAAAACACGCCGGAGGGGGCGAGTAGGGCGGCCACGCCGCGGAAGAGGTCGGCAAAAGGCAGCGAGTCGGCATGGCGGGCCACGGAACGGCGGGCGTCGGGATTCTTGAGCGAGTGGAGGAAAAAGGGGGGATTGCACACGATGCTGTCGAAAGAAAGCGGGGGAGAGGCGGCGGCCACAAACCCGGCAAGGGAGGAATGTGCCACCTCGATGCGTGGGCCGAAAGGCGAGTCGGCGGCATTTTCACGGGCCTGAAGGGCGGCATCGCCGTCGATGTCGATGCCCGTCACGTGGGCTTCCGGAAAACGCTGGGCCATCATGAGGGCAATGAGTCCGGTGCCCGTGCCGATGTCGAGAATGGAACGGCCGCCCGGAGCCCATGCCCCGAGCAGCACGCCATCGGTGCCCACCTTCATGGCGCAGCGGTCGTGGCGCACGCTGAATTGTCTGAATCTGAATCCGTCTGTCATGTGCCTGTCATCGCGGGATAGACGCGTCAATATCTCCACGCATGTAAAGATAACGGCGGAAAAGCGGGATTATTTTAAGGGCAGTTCTAAAATGTTGTGGCTGTAGAGTTGGCAAATCAATATGGGAAAAATGATAATCGCTGACTATCAATGGAAAAATATGTCTTGTTTCTTTTGCTTTTTCCTTGAAATCGTGTATCTTTGCGGTTGATAATTTCTTGATTTCGTGAAATATCGGCAAAGAATATTTCTTGAAATCGTGAAAGAAGCTGATAAAACGGATAGACATATTATGCTAAAAAGAAAGATATACGAACAGCTCCGGAACTGGAAAGCCACCAGTCAGGGCACAAGTGCTTTGATGATAGAAGGTGCGCGCCGAGTGGGAAAAAGCTTCATCGTAGAAGAATTTGCCAAGAGGGAATACGCCTCATATCTGTTCATCAATTTCACCACGGCACCGGAAGCGGTTAAGGATTGGTTCGGACAATACATGGACAATCTTGACCAACTGCTGATGAACTTACAGCTTTACTACAACAAACGGCTGGAATCGAGGCAGTCGCTCATCGTGTTCGATGAGGTACAAGACTGTCCCAAAGCACGAGAGGCCATAAAGTTTCTTGTGGCTGATGGACGGTTCGACTATATAGAGACGGGATCGCTCGTCAGCATCAAGAGCAAAGTCAAGGGCATCAACATCCCGTCGGAAGAGGATGTCATAGAAATGTTCCCGTTGGACTTCGAGGAATTTCTGTGGGCAATGGGTAACGATATGCTTATGGCGCATATCAAGGATTGTTTCATCCGGCAGCAGCCCATAGGACAACAGATGCACCGCAAGGCGATGGATATTTTCCGACTTTACATGGTGGTTGGCGGGATGCCACAGGCCGTGCAAGAATATGTGAACAGCAAAGACTTTGAAAAAGTAGAGGCTGTGAAACACCGCATCCTGACCCTCTACCGCAACGACATACGTAAGTACGCCGACAAGGAAGAGTTGAAGGTTACTGCCATCTTTGATGAAATACCGGGGCAGCTTCAAAAGCATGAGAAGAAGTTCACGCTGGCCACTCTCGGGAGCGACGCGAGAATGCGCGACTACCAGAATGCTTTCTTGTGGCTGTCTGACGCGAAAATCATCAACTGCGCCTTTAACACGACAGAACCGAGCTTTGGACTGCGGCTGAACGATGAGCGATCCACGCTGAAATGTTACATGGCCGACACGGGGCTGCTCATATCACATGCTTTCGACGAGAACGGGAAAGTGCCTATCGAGGTCTATCAGAAGCTCATCTTGGGCAAACTGGAAATCAACGAAGGAATGATTGTGGAGAATATCGTGGCGCAAATGCTTACGGCTTCGGGGCACCGACTGTACTTCTACAGCAACCCTGACCGGGAGAATAAGGATAATAGGATGGAAATAGACTTTCTGATTGCCAAGTCCAAGATTACGGGCAAGCACAACATTTCGCCCATAGAGGTGAAATCGGGCAAGAACTATGCCCTGACATCCTTGAAGAAGTGCATCAAGAAATATCACGACTATCTCTCCACACCCTATGTCACCCACACGCGCGACCTGATGCTGGCCGACGGAATCGTCTACATCCCCCTGTATATGATCCCTTTGCTCTGATAGGATCAAAATGGTCAAGAAAAGACACAGGCACATGACAAACCGAATCTGTCTGTCATGTGCCTGTCATCGCGGGATAGGCGCGTCAACATCTCCACGCATGTAAAGATAACGGCGGAAAAGCGGGATTATTTTAAACATTTTACGTTTTTGTCTCCTTATTTAATTAAAAACTCGGGCCGCCGTGGCTGTATCTCACCGAAAATTAGTAACTTTGCACGCCGATAAAAACAAGAAATCAAGGAAGAGAAAAAATATAAGTGAACATGGATATCAAACTCAATATGAACACAAGAAGCAACACCAGTGTGCAGATGATAGCCGACTTTGACGGCGACGCATCGATGCTCATGGAGGAACAGCCGGCGGGGGACTATCCCATACTCACGACGCGCAACATCGTGATGTTTCCCACGGTGCTCACCCCCATTCTCGTGGGCCGCACGCCGAGCCTCAATCTGCTCAAAAGGCTGGAGAACCATCCGGGAGAGGTGTTCACCGTGTTCAGTCAGAAAGACAGCAACGTGGACGACCCGGGTATGAAAGACCTCTATCCCGTGGGCGTGTTTGCAAGGCTCATCAAGGTGATCGATATGCCCACCCAGCCGGGGGCCACCAGCAAGACGGCCATCATCCAGGGGCTGGGGCGGTGTACGCTCGCCGACCTCAAGAGGAAGCGTCCCTACTACATGGGCACCGTAGAGCCCAGAGACGAGGAGTTTCCCGCCGAGGGCGACAAGGAGTTTGACTCGGTCATCGAACTGCTGCGCTCCACCACCCACGACTATATCGCCAACAACGAAAACATACCCAACGAGTCGGAATATGCCTTGAGCAACATCCAAAACAAGGTGATGCTCGTCAACTACATCTGCGGCAACATGCCCTTCCCGGTGAAAGACAAGTTCAAGTTGCTCAAGCAGGACGCAATTCTCGCGAGGGCCTACGAGACACTGAAGATAGAAAACCGCGAACTGGAGTTCTTCAAGATACAGAACAACATCCGGCAGAAAACCCACTTCGACATCGACGAACAGCAGAAGGAATACTTCTTGCAGCAGCAGATGAAGAATATCAAGGAAGAGTTGGGAGGAAGTACGGGAAGCCCCGAGCGCGCAGAGCTGACGAAAAAAGCACTCACAAAAAAATGGCCCGAAGCCATTGCGGATACATTCAACAAGGAGATGGACAAGCTCGACACGCTCAATCCGCAGAGTCCGGACTACAGCATACAGCTCAACTATCTCCAGACGATGGTGGCACTGCCGTGGGGGGAATGCTCGAAAGACGACCTCAACCTCACACGGGCTGCCAAAGTGCTCGACCGCGACCACTACGGCATGGAGAAGGTGAAGGAGCGCATCCTCGAATACATCGCCGTGCTCTCGCTGCGCGGCGATCTCAAGTCGCCCATCCTCTGCCTCTACGGGCCTCCGGGAGTGGGCAAGACATCGCTGGGCAAGAGCATCGCCTCGGCCTTGAAGCGCAAGTATGTGCGCATGTCGCTGGGAGGAGTACACGACGAAGCCGAGATCCGCGGCCATCGCCGCACCTACGTGGGGGCCATGCCCGGCCGCATCATCAAGAGCATACAGAAGGCGGGGACATCCAATCCGGTGTTCATCCTCGACGAGATAGACAAGGTGACGCAGAGCACCATCAACGGCGATCCGTCGTCGGCCTTGCTCGAAGTGCTCGACCCGGAACAGAACAATGCCTTCCACGACAACTATCTCGATGTAGACTACGACCTGTCGAAGGTGCTCTTCGTGGCCACGGCCAACGACCTCAACACCATTCCCCGGCCGCTGCTCGACCGCATGGAAGTCATCGAGGTGAGCGGATACATCACCGAGGAGAAGACGGAAATAGCGCGGCGTCACCTCGTGCCGCGTGAACTGGATGCCACGGGACTGGACAAGGTGACGCCGAAAATCAAATTCAGCAAACCGGCATTGGAGAAAATCATCGAGCAATACACCCGCGAGAGCGGCGTGAGACAGCTGGAGAAGCAAATCAACAAGGCACTCCGCAAGATAGCCTACCGCAAGGCCATGGACAGCAGTCTGGAGATACCCAACATCACGCCGGCCGAACTGGAAGACCTGTTGGGCAAACCGCCTTTCTACCGCGACATCTATCAGGGCAACGCCTACGCCGGCGTGGTGACCGGACTGGCGTGGACCAGCGTGGGCGGAGAGATACTCTTCATCGAGACTTCGCTCAGCAAAGGGAAGGCCGGCAAGCTCACGCTCACTGGCAACTTGGGAGAGGTGATGAAAGAGAGTGCCGTGATAGCCCTCGAATATGTCAAGGCGCACATAGACAAGCTGGGGGTGGATTATCACATTTTCGATCAGTGGAACATCCATATCCACGTGCCCGAGGGAGCTACGCCGAAAGACGGCCCGTCGGCCGGCATCACCATCGCCACCTCCATCGCCTCGGCACTCACGCAGCGCAAGGTGAGGAAAAACACGGCCATGACCGGCGAAATCACTCTCCGGGGCAAAGTGCTGCCTGTGGGGGGCATCAAAGAGAAAATCCTCGCTGCCAAGCGGGCCGGCATCACAGACATCGTGATGTGCCGGGACAACCGCAAGGACATCGAGGAGATTCCCGAAGAGTATCGCAAGGGAGTGGAATTCCACTATGTGGAGAACGTGCAGGACGTGTGGGACTTCGTGCTCACCGATGAGTTGGTGGACAATCCCGTAGACCTCACCGTGAAGGAGGAAGAAACGAAAGGGGAGAAGGAGGGTGCCAAATGACCTTTGAGCTGCAACACACCGATCCGTCGTCGGATGCCCGCGCCGGCATCATCACCACCGACCACGGACCAATCAAGACTCCCATCTTCATGCCCGTGGGCACTTGCGGTTCGGTGAAAGGCGTACATTTCAGCGAATTGCGCGAGCAGGTGAAAGCCCAAATCATCCTCGGCAACACCTATCATCTCTATCTGCGCCCGGGACTCGACGTGCTCCGCAAGGCCGGGGGCCTGCACGGCTTCAACGGCTGGGAGCGCCCCATCCTCACCGACTCGGGCGGATTTCAGGTGTTTTCGCTCACCGGCATCCGCAAACTGCGTGAGGAGGGATGCGAGTTCCGTTCCCACATCGACGGCAGCAAGCACTTCTTTACGCCCGAGAATGTCATGGACACAGAGCGCGTCATCGGAGCCGACATCATGATGGCTTTCGACGAATGCCCTCCGGGACAGAGCGACTACCGCTATGCCAAGGAGAGTCTGGCCCTGACCCAGCGGTGGCTCGACCGGTGCATCAAGCGTTTCAACGAGACCGAACCGCTCTACGGCCATCGCCAGAGTCTGTTCCCCATCGTGCAGGGCTGCACCTACAAGGACCTCCGAGAGGAAGCCGCCAAGTTTGTGGCCGACAAGGGGGCCGACGGCAATGCCATTGGCGGACTGGCCGTGGGTGAACCCACCGAGGTGATGTATGAGATGATCGAGGTGGTCAACGGGATTCTGCCCAAGGACAAGCCGCGCTACCTCATGGGCGTGGGCACTCCGCAGAACATCCTTGAGGCCATCGAGCGGGGGGTAGACATGTTCGACTGTGTGATGCCCACCCGCAACGGGCGCAACGCCATGCTCTTCACCTACGAGGGCACGATGAACATGCGCAACAAGAAGTGGGAGGACGATTTTTCGCCCGTAGACCCCGACGGATGCGACATCGACCGCATCACCACCAAGGCCTACCTCCACCACCTGTTCAAGGCGCAGGAACTCTTGGCCATGCAGATAGCCTCCATCCACAATCTTGCTTTCTATCTGCGACTGGTGGGCGATGCCCGCCGGCACATTGAGCAGGGCGACTTTGCCCGGTGGAAGGCCGGTATCATCAGCCAACTGGGCCGCAGAGTGTAAACCGATTTCGACAAAGATGGAAAGATGGAAATAAAGAAAATCAGAAAGCATCGCAGATTTTTCCGCGCCCGGCGTTCGCTTGACCGTCGCCACCGGCAGCTGTCCGGACTGCTCGCCCGCTTTCAACCCCTGCTCGGGTGGCTGAGGAAACACCTTGGCTTCCTGCGCTTCTTGAATCCCAAGCGTTATGTCAAGATTCTGGACTGGTATATCATCAAGAAGTTCATCGGCACCTATTTCTTCTCCATTGCCCTGATCATCTCCATTGCCATAGTCTTCGACTTCAACGAGAATCTCTCCAAGTTCACGCAGTATCATGCCCCTTGGCGAGCCATCATCTTCGATTACTATGCCAATTTCATCCCCTACTATTCCAATCTTTTCAGTCCGCTTTTCGTCTTCATCGCCGTCATCTTCTTCACCTCCAAGTTGGCCGGCAACTCGGAGATCATCGCCATGCTGGCCGCCGGCGTCTCCTTCAAGCGTCTCATGCGCCCCTACATGATTTCGTGTGTGCTTATCGCCGCCCTCACCTACTATCTCGGGGCCTACGAGATACCCCACGGCACGGTGATACGCCAAGATTTCGAGGCACTCTACCGCAACAACACCAAGAACACGGCGGCCGACAATGTGCAGTTGCAAGTGGATAAAGGCGTGATAGCCTACATCCAGCACTACGACAACAACACGAAGAAGGGCTACGGCTTCAAACTCAACAAGTTTGAGGACAAGAAGCTCGTGAGCGACCTCACGGCTATGGAGGTGCAATATGACACCATCTCCGACACCAAGTTCCACTGGCGTATGCGCAACTGGAAGCAGCGCAAGTTGCAGGGACTCAAGGAGCACATCACCAGCGGTGCCGAGAAAGACACGGTCATCCTCATGGAGCCTACCGACCTTGTCTATTCCAAAGGCCAGCAGGAGACATTCACCAGTCCCGAACTGCGCGAATACATCTCCAAGCAAATCGACCGCGGATCGAGCAACGTGGTGCAGTATCAGGTGGAATACCACAAGCGCATTGCCACCTCCTTCGCCTCGTTCATCCTCACGGTCATCGGCCTCTCGCTCTCTTCGCGCAAGCGCAAGGGCGGCATGGGGCTCTATCTGGGTCTCGGTCTGGCCTTGAGTTTCGGCTACATCATGCTCCAGACCGTTTCGGCCACGTTTGCCATCAATGCCGGCGCACCACCGATGCTCGCGGCATGGACACCCAACATGGTGTTCGCCATTGTGGCCTATTTTCTCTATCGGAAGGCTCCGAAATAATAACACAACATTCATTTTAAAACAGAAAAAACAAGAAATAATGTATTTTGACGAGTTAGACTTAAACGACAATGTGCTCGACGCGCTCTATGACATGCGTTTCGATTCGTGCACACCGGTTCAGGAAAAGTGTATCCCTGAAATATTGAAAGGTAACGATGTGCTCGGCGTGGCACAGACCGGTACCGGCAAGACGGCCGCCTATCTGCTGCCCATCTTGAGCAAGCTCGACGACGGCGGCTATCCTAAGGATGCCATCAACTGTGTCATCATGTCGCCTACGCGCGAACTGGCACAGCAAATCGACCAAGCCATGCAGGGCTTCGGCTACTACCTCAATGGGGTGAGCAGCGTGGCTGTGTATGGCGGCAACGACGGCAACCGTTACGACCAAGAACTCAAGAGTCTCCGTCTCGGGGCCGATGTGGTGATTGCCACTCCCGGCCGCCTCATTTCCCACATCAGTTTGGGCAATGTGGACATGAGCAAGGTGAGCTATTTCGTGCTCGACGAAGCCGACCGTATGCTCGACATGGGCTTCTCCGAAGACATTCTCCAGATAGCCAAACTGCTGCCCGACACGTGCCAGACCATCATGTTCTCGGCCACCATGCCCGCCAAAATCGAAGAACTGGCCAAGACGCTGCTCAAGAATCCGGTCGAGATCAAGCTTGCCGTGAGCAAACCCGCCGAGAAAATCAAACAGGAAGCCTACGTGTGCTACGAGACGCAGAAGCTGGGCATCATCAAAGACATCTTCAAGGCCGGCGATCTCAAGCGCGTCATCATCTTCTGCGGCAGCAAGATGAAGGTGAAGCAGGTCAACGCCGCCCTCCAGCGCAAGCACATCAACTGTGGCGAGATGCACTCCGACCTCGAACAGGCCGAGCGCGACGACATCATGTTCAAGTTCAAGAGCGGACAGCTTGACGTGCTGGTGGCCACCGACATCGTGGCCCGCGGCATCGACATCGACGACATTGCCATGGTCATCAACTACGATGTGCCCCACGACGCCGAAGATTATGTTCACCGCATAGGCCGCACCGCCCGGGCCGACCGTGACGGACGGGCCATCACGCTCGTGAGTGAAGACGACATCTACCACTTCCAGCAGATAGAGAAATTCCTTGAGAAGGAAGTGGAGAAGATCCCACTGCCCGCCGACTTGGGCGAGGCCCCTGAATATACCCGTCAGAGCAGGCCCTCAAAGGGGCGCACAACGGCCAAGAGCCGCCGGCGCAAAGACCGCGACCAGCAGGCCCACCGCCACAAGCCCAACAACCAGCGCCGCCCGGCCCGGCCTGAGCAGGACAAGGAGCGGGAAGCTGCCCGGCCTGCCAACGCCACCGAACAATCTGCCGGTGACAAGCCGCGCCGCAACCGTCGCCAGAGTGAAGCGCGCCTCGCAGAGGGAAAACCGACGGAAGAAAAGCAGACCGAAGGTAACCCCACTGCCAACCGGCAACCCCGGCAGGAAAGCGACCGGCAGCCCGACAAGTCGGGACGCGGCAACCGCAATCGCCGCAACGCCAAGTCGGCCGGTGGCGACAGCAACCGCAATGGCAACCGTCCCGCTGATGCAGAGAATCGCATGGATGCCGACAAACCGCGCCGCAGCAACAATCGCAACCGGAAACGTGGCAATGGGCGTGACCGCCGTCAGGACGAAAACCGCACCGCCTCCTCTGCACGGAGCATGGAGCCGGGCACTCCCCGAAAGCCCGAGGGCACTTTCAAGATGTTCTTCAAGCGCATCCTCGGCATCAAGAGGCGGTAACCGGCCTTTGAGAGGTCAAAAGAGATTTTTCTTTGGGGGAGTTAAAGGAGAGCGAAAAGCCTCCGGCAGCAGTAAATTCAGCTATGATCCATTGTCCTAACTCCCTTGACTCCCTCTAACTCCCAAAAAGAAAAGAGAAGCGCACCCGGGTGCGCTTCTCTTGTTTTTGATGCTCATCCGATGATTCCCGCAGCATCAGCGCCCAGAGCACCGAGGGCACCGGCCAGTGCGGCCACCAGCACCTTGAGCAAGGCCATCCAGTGGTTGGAGTGAAGTGTCTTCATCTGTCCGTTCCTCCATTCCTTTAGGCGTGATGCTCTTCTGAGGTGCCGGCGGGAGCCGAAGGATCGGCCTTCTTCCCGGCCTTGTCCTTCTTTTTGTCCACCCGGTAGTCGGCATATTCCTCCACCTTGCAGCCCGTGAGGAAAGAGCGGGTGCGCTTCTTGTCGGCGCTGATCTTCACCTCCGGCTGGAAGAGCACGTGCAGGCCTTTCACATGCTTGCCCACGTTGAAGTCCTTGGCCGTATCGGCAGGGGCCGAAGTGATGCCGATCTTGAAGCTGCCAAACTTGTCCAACTTCACGCGCTGTCCGTTCTGCAAGGCCGTCTGCATGGTCTCCACCAGTTCCGAGATCACGGCGATGATGTCACTGCGTTTCAGCGTGCAGTTGCGCTGCATCGTCTCGGCCAGTTGGTCGGTGGTCACAAGGCCGTCGGCAGCCGCACGGGCATACCACTTGCCCTTGGTGGAAGATCCTTCACGCTTGTTCTGATACAATTTGTA
>NZ_GL586311.1:2864024-2873387 GCF_000184945.1 Segatella buccae ATCC 33574 | reverse complement strand
ATTTGTACTTTACTGACATAGTTTTTCTTTGTTTTTAGTGTGCGAAGCCCCCGGCATAAGTGTGTGTTTTTATGGAAGCTCCGCAAAGTTGATAATTTAGTTTTAATAACTCTCTGTGTGCCCCTGATCAGGAGGCTGTGTCCGAATCACGGTTGCAAAGGTACGGCACTTCGCCCCCGTTTCCAAATATCCTTACTATACATCGCAGTAGGCACCACAAGATTATTCCACTTCCCCCCGCCCTATTCTTATTATTAAAGGTGAAAGCGTAAGGAAGCCGGCCAAAGCCTCCCACAAGGACAAAAAGCAACATAAAGAACAAACTCATGCCTCTGTATGACAAAATACAGCAGAAGAAACGACCGGCCATAGAAACACTCCACGATGAATTGAGATTGTAACGATTCTGTATTTGTCATATACGTATTTCAGGAGTGACGGCCAAATACTATTCCAGCATAATCATTATATATGAGATAAAAATATCTTTACTTTCCAATCCCCTATAGTCGGAAAAAATATTGGAGTGCATCGGCAGAAGATTGTAGTTAAAGAAATTCCACCCCACATAATACCGCTTCACATCATAATAAAAAAGCATGATGCCAACGCCAAGAACTGCAAAATCCATTTAATCCACTTAATCCATTTCAACGTTTCATTGTGTTTATCAGTTTGAAATATCTTATATACGTAGGAATATGACTGATTTTCCAAATCATTCTCTTTTTCAGCTTTTAATATATTTTCTTCTGCTCGTTGAATAGCTTTTTCCAACCTTCCCTCTGCGCATAAGTTTCTTACCCATTGTGGATTACTTACATACTTTTCAGACTTTAGTAATTTCTTGAGTTTATTAGGTGATGAGTTTGGAAAGCATGGCCTCAAATATGGAGCCAACAACTGAGAAACTTCACCATAGTTTTTTAATAAACTAGTATTATTTTTGAAATGTAATAAAAACCAATACTCGATGCTGGGCATACTTGGACATATTATAACAGTCCCATTTGAAACTTCTTTCTTAAATTGCTTCTTAAAACAATTATGTTTTTTTAGTTTCGCATCATCACCATATATAGTATCCCAGTCAAACACACAGAATATCTTCACATCATTATTAGTTTTCAACACTTCATTTATTCTTTTTGGGAAAGCCTCTGTATAGTTCGACTCATCACTAAAGTATTCTGGTCTGATGTTGAATTTGTATTTTGTGGTATCGTTGATGTGAGTAAAATAGTAACGCTCCGTGTTAGTGCCACCACTAATCAGAAATGGGTATAGTTCGCCCATCTCTCTTGTTCCCTCATCATTTTTTAACTTGGGGCTCTTGCTCGGAAGAGGAAAATATTTTTCTTCTTCCTCCTTATTTAATTCTCTTTGTTCCATTATGACCCCTTTGTAGCCCCAAACCTTTTGTTACGATAAGCCTCCCTGATAGAAGAAAGGTGATTTAAAGCTCTGAAATCACTTAACTTATACAGTTCAGTGATACCAGATTTTTGTTTCTCTGTAAACCATATAGAATCTTTCCTGATCAAATCATCTACCAAATCCAACAAACCATCATTGTGCGTTGTAACCAAAAGTTGCGATTGGGATTTCTGTTTAAGGAACTCGAACAGAATCTTTTCAAGCAGTTTAGGGTGCAATGAATTTTCTATTTCGTCAATTGCAAGAAAAGAATTTTTGTTTAAAGCTGAATATATTGCTGCTTCTATTCCAAAAGTACGCACCGTTCCATCTGACTCTTCTTCATCATCCAAGCTTAATGGATAAGTTTCTGCTCCTTTGTTATTTTCAACCGTATGAAAAAACTCTGTCCTCAATTGCTTGAAAGTTTTTTCATTCCTTATTCTTTCCTTTTCCTCAGCAGGAAGATCCCGCATTTTTAAGAGCATATCCAATAAACCTTCTGGAATACCACTATTCACAACATCTGTGTTGATATTAGAAATATTGAAATCTGCTTCGCGAAGAAAATTGATAATATATTTCTTCAAATCTTCATCGTCAGATGATTTTCTTTGTGCATAAGCAGTTAAATTAGTTGATGGAGTAATAATATCCATGAACTTTTCTCTCATCCATTCTTTTGCAGCGTCAATTAAAGGTATTTGGGTATTCACTTGTTCACGTGCAGCAAAGAATGACATATTATTTAGACACAATATAGTGATATTGTCTTTTACGACTTCATTCACTTCTAAATCACCAAAAGAAATAACAGTTTGTCCGCTTTCTATCTTTCGTTCAAAAAGTCTTACGGGCTCAGTACTCTTATAATTATAATATGATAGTTTCTCAAAGAAAATCATCGACTGATCTAGTTCTAACTGATACCAATACTTTACGCCATTTACATAAAAAACTAATTCAAAAAAAGAATGCTCATTTTTTGAACTTTGATTCAACTTAAACGGATTGATTCTGATGCTTTTATATGGATCATTCTGCTTCTTAAACCAAAAACCCACTAAGAACTCAAATGCTTTCAGCAAGTTCGATTTACCAGACGCATTGTAGCCATAAACAACGGCAAAACGCAAAAGCCTTGTATTCTTATTAATCTTTACAACTTGGGATGTCTCTGCAAAAGTATCATTTGAGGCCTCAAAACTAAATCTTACTTCGTCTTTAAAAGAAAGAAAGTTTTTGATTTTAAATTCTTGTATCATAATTATTCTTTTCTTTATTTGATTGCAAATATACATATAAAAACTCACAATAAAACAATTCTTTTTTTAATATTTGATGTATTTCTGTCATTTTAATAATTAATAAGCATAGGACATGTTAATTGAACGTTTGCGGATATATTCATTTTTACTTTTGCGTGCATCCACATCTATCGTTCGGCCAAAAAATATACAATAGCGTATCTTGTCCTAACTCGCCTTGCCATTCTTTATCCCGGGATTCCATTTCGGCATATTTCTCAAAATCTTTATAAATTGCCTTCAAAATTAGGATATGCGGATTTAGGCACTTTAAAGTGGGATAAATCACCATCTTTCTCTATAACAAAATGAACGACCATGTGACCATAAATTCCTTTCTCGCCATAATCTTCCGACAGTTGGAAGTTTCTGGACATCTAAGAGAAAAGGCCTCTTTCTCTTGTCGGAAAACAGGTAAACAATCTGCCTTATCCTCGCCGCAAATCGGCAAATTCAATGCACAAGTGCAAATATATGAAATATTTTCGTAAAAGCATTCCGTCGAATCGGCAAAGTTCGGTTTCCCTCTTGGCCGTAACAGAAGAACACTTGTCCACTTTGTTACTTTGTCGAAAAAAGATAAGACAGAGTAACAGAAGAACATATGTTTACTTTGTCTACCTTCCATACCCTGTATTTATTTGACAAAACGAGGGCGGGGGAAACTTGTCAACGGGAGCGGAAAGATGAGTCGGGAAGACCGGAAGAGCACCGATGGGAGGTGAAAAAGGCGGGCTGCCCGGGCGAAAGGGCTGCACCGGCGCGCCCAAACGGGCGGAATGACGACACGAAACGGCTCGGACGGCTTTCTCGAAGAGGCTCTTTGAGAAGCCCGTCCGGGCCCTTTAAGCGTGTTGCAGGCATGGGACGGGTGGTCAAGAAAAATCAAGTCGCTGAATGACAGACGATTAGTCGCTTCACTGAAATTCGCGTGTGTGCAGCCGGAGGGGAGTTGGCGGAAAATATCGCAGGCACGGGGCGTGAAAACGAAGAAACGGTTTTACATTTGGAGCACAAGCGGGTGGGGGAGTGGTGAAAGAGGGAGGAAGCGTGATGCACGGCGGCGAAAAAACTTGCTGCCCACGCGCCATGCTTTCGCGGAAAAACAGTATCTTTGTATCTCCTAACTGAAAATTTCCAAAGAAGAAGATGGAGAATCAATTTACACGCACCGAAATGCTATTCGGCCCGGCGGCTGTGAAGAGGCTGGCAGCCGCACGGGTGGCCGTGTTTGGCGTGGGCGGCGTGGGCGGCCACGTGGTGGAGGTGCTGGCCCGCAGTGGGGTGGGCGAGCTGACGCTTGTGGACAACGACCGGGTGGGCATCACCAACATCAACCGCCAGATCATCGCTACGCTCTCCACGCTCGGACGACTGAAAGTGGATGTGGCCGAGGAGCGCATACACGACATCAACCCCGGCTGCGCGGTGCGCACGCACGCGATGTTCTACCTGCCCGAGAATGCCGATGGGATAGACCTCACGCAGTTTGACTACGTGGTGGACTGCATCGACACCGTGACGGCCAAACTCGAACTCGTCAGGCGGTGCCGGGCGGCGGGCACACCGCTTCTCTCGTGCATGGGGGCGGCCAACAAGCTCGACCCGACGGCTTTTCGCGTGGCCGACATCAACGAGACGAAGATAGACCCGCTGGCCAAAATCATCCGCAAGAAGTTGCGCAAACTCGGCATCGACCGCCTGCAGGTGGTCTACAGTGAGGAGGAGCCGCGGCAGCCCTTCGGTGAGTCTCCCGCTCTTGCTCCTGACGGTGACAACGTGCCTGCAGCAGCCGCTCCCCGGCGCAGCACACCGGCCTCCAATGCCTTTGTGCCGGCGGCGGCAGGACTGGTGGCGGGCGGGCACGTGGTGAAAGAGCTCATCGCCGACTTCCTCTGAGGTTCCCTCTCCAAACAAGACATTCCAAAAAACTACAGCAACATGAAATATCTCATCATCTCCGACATCCACGGTTCACTGCCCCGACTGGAGCAGGCACTCCGTTTCTATGACGAATGGCACTGCGACATGCTTTGCATTCTCGGCGACATCATCAACTACGGCCCGCGCAACGGTCTGCCCGAAGGGCTCGACCCCAAGGGCATCGCCAAGCGGCTCAATGACATGGCCGACGACATCGTGGCCATACGCGGCAACTGCGACTCCGAGGTGGACCAGATGCTGCTCTCTTTCCCCATCATGGCCGACAGCATGATGCTCGTGGACGAGGGGCGGCGCATCTTCCTCACCCACGGACACATATATAATAAGGTGAACCGCCCGCGCGGTCGCGTGGATGCCATCATCTACGGGCACACCCACTTGTGGGAACTCGAGCGGGAAGAGGATGTCGTGGTGTGCAACACGGGCTCCGTCACCTTCCCCAAGGGGGGCAATCCGCCCACTTTCGCCCTGCTCGACAACGGCACGCTGAGCGTCATCACCCTCGATGGCGATGTGCTCAAGAGTGTCAGAATATAGTCTCTCCCCGGTCCCTCCTTCGGATGGGCCGGGGGAGGCTTTTCCCATCCTTCCCTTTCTTCCTTTTCAGCCAAAGAGCCTTGCGCTGTTCATACTCTTCGCGCCGACGTTCCAGAAAATTGTCTGCCATGATGTGTGTAGGGAAAAGAGGTTAGTTGGCGAATCGGGTGTAGATAACATCCAAGCGGATGTTGGCTGTGGTGCCGTCTCCCTTACGCAACCGCGTGGTGGAAAGAGACATGTCGTTGACTATCTTGGTGATGGTGACAGACCGATCCTGCGAATTGGTACGCGTGGTGAGTGTGACGGGGATAATCACCGCCTTGTTCCAGTCGGCCACATCGCGGTTTTTGTTCATATAACCGATGAGGTTGCCGATGTTCTCAAAGGTGTAGGTGTTGTCACTGTTGGCGTTGTAGGTGCAGAGAAACGAGGTGCGACCATCGTTGAGCCGGCCCTCCTCGAAGAAGCTGTACATCATGCTCTTGGGCACGATGAGCAGTGTCTTGGGCGTATTGAGCCGGTATTTTCCGGTGGTGGTGTCGTTGATGCGCGGGATGACGAGTTTGGCCGAACTGAGCGTGTCGGAATCGTGCCCTTTCAAGATGTCATCGACGGGCAGCGTGACCTCAGTGAAAAGTCCGGCCGGTGTCTTGAGATAGGTGCATGAGCTGTCGTCGGCAAGACGCTTGATGGAGCCCTCGTCGTTGTCGAAGTAAGTGGTCTGGAGCACCTCCTCCGTGCCTGCAAACGATGCGTAGCCATTATAATAATAGGTGGAGTCGACCATGTTGCCCGCCTTGTTGGCAAGTTTGCGCGTCTCCCTGCCACGATAGCCCACCATGAGCCAGCTGGTACTCACGTCGGCCATGGAGCCCAGGCCGCCCGTGTGCTCGAAGTAGAAGCCGCGGAGGATGTTGTTGATAAACTTGTAGTTGTCGGCAAACAACTTGCGGTTGTTGTAGTATTGCCTCATGATGTAGGTGCCGAGATTGTTGTAGGTGGTGCCGTCGGGTGCGGTGTAGTTGCCGGTGATCGGTATCCGGATACTCGGTACATATTTCTTGGAGCGGCGCAGGGAGTCGCTCACAGTGAGGTCGGTGAGCGTGTAGCTCTTGTCCACCTTGAGTCCGCCGGAACGCAGATAGCCCTCGGCGCGCGGATTGAAGTTGGAGTAGTATTTGCGGTTTTCGTTCATCGTGCGTCCCATTTCATGGGCGGTGAGCTTCATGGGTGCCAGCGAATCGCCGTAGAAACTGTTGTAGAAGAGTTCGATGTAACAGTAGTCGGCCACGATGCTGTCGTTGCTGTCTCGACTCTTGATGGAGTCTTTCACAGCCGGGAATCCCGGTTCGTCCACCACGCCAAACTGTATCATGCAGTTGCCCGTGACGTATGCCCCTGTTTCGGGGTCGCGCACCTTGCCCAGATAGCCCACGCTGTTGCGCGAGAGCACCGAGTCGGCCACGATGGTCTGCGTGGTCACACCGTAGGCGGCGGCACTGATGTTGAGTTTGTCCGAGCTGTGTGTGAGTGATGTTCCGAAGTCTCCGGTGTTGTCATCACATGCGGCGAGCAGCAGGGCGCACGATGCTGCGGCAGCTAAAATTCTTAACTTCATGAGTTATCGAAAATGAAAAATGTGTTGTTGCATTGAAGGTGAGATGCCTTGCAGGACCGTCACCCCCGCTCTTGCGGAGGTCACTCGCCGGCATCCGGAATCAGTTGGTTGAAATAATCGGCGTAGGCATCGGCGAAGTCTTCGCCCGGATAGCGCAGCACGGGCAGTCCCCGACTCTCGGCATGGGCGAGCAACTGCGCGTTGACATCCTTGCCGGCCTCGACGAGTCCGTCGCTGTAGTCGATGGCCATCTTGCCCAGTTCGAGGAAGTCGAACGTGTCGCCGTAACCCTTGAGCAGCGAAGCCTTGGCCCCCCTGAACTCCACGCTCCGCTTGAAGTGCTTGCCCAAGTCGTTTTTCAGGCGGTTGGTGAAGAGCGAAGTCACCACCTTGGTCTTGGCAAACGACGGTTCGTCCTTGTAGGCCGTCTTGATATAGAGCGGCACCACGGCCCCTATCCATCCCTGACACACGATGATGTCGGGTGCCCAGCGCAGTTTTTTCACCGTCTCGAGCACGCCCCGGGCATAGAAGATGGCCCGCTCGCCGTTGTCGGCATACTCCACCCCGTTTTCATCGGCTTCCATCTGCCGGCGGCTGAAGTAGTCGTCGTTGTCGATGAAATACACTTGCAGTCGCGA
This sequence comes from Segatella buccae ATCC 33574, assembly GCF_000184945.1. Classification (GTDB taxonomy): domain Bacteria; phylum Bacteroidota; class Bacteroidia; order Bacteroidales; family Bacteroidaceae; genus Prevotella; species Prevotella buccae. The sequence continues at coordinate 2,865,921 of NZ_GL586311.1, read as the reverse complement.
GGTGGGTATCGATGCCACTTTGATGATCAAAGGGTGGTCTGTTTCATCAATGATGAGATTCATTCCCGAGAGGCGTATCACCTCGTGCAACTGGCCGCGACGCTCGTTGATATTGCCCCATTTGGGCATGAACGTGCGTATCTCGAACCCTTTTTCCTGTACGCGGTGGGGCAGGTCTCTGCCCAGCACTGAGATTTCGGATTCAGGCACGTAGGGAGCTATCTCCTGGTTGATGAACAATACTTTCTTTGCCATTTCAAAACTGTTTTTTTAAAAGATTAGAGCCGGCGGACGTTATAGGCCTGTGGACGGACAACGGCCATAAGTTCACTTTTTACTCATCCAATTACGTGCAAAGTTACAAAAAAAAGTTGGTATTTCTTCCCTTTCTCCCTTAAAAGGCGAAAAACAGGAGCCTTATTGGCATATTTTTAAAATAATTCTTTCTTATTTAAGAAAAAAGTTGTTATTTTGCACGCGTTTAGGAACACGACAACTGCCGGACCGGACGCAAGCAGCTGCAATGACTTCGGCGGCAACCGGAAGGCCGGCCGGAGACCTGCAGCGGGCAGCGGAACCGACGGGCAGACAGAATAACAGAGACGAGATGAAAGTAATCAAAAAGATTGTAGAACTCCAGAACGAACTCTTCAAGGCTCGCAAGGAAGGTAAGGAAATCGGACTTGTGCCCACGATGGGTGCCCTGCACGAGGGGCACGCCTCGCTGGTGAGGCGCAGTGTGGCCGAAAACGCCGTCACGGTGGTTTCGGTGTTTCTCAATCCCACACAGTTCAACGACCCGGGCGACCTCGACCGCTATCCGCGCACGCTTGAGCCCGACTGCCGACTGGCCGAAGCCTGCGGGGCCGACTATGTGTTTGCACCGTCGGTGGAGGAGATGTATCCCACGCCCGACGAGCGGCACTTCGAGTTTCCGCCCGTGACCACGGTGATGGAGGGCGCGCGCCGGCCGGGCCATTTCAACGGGGTGTGTCAGGTGGTGAGCCGCCTGTTCTATATCGTGCGACCCACACGGGCCTATTTCGGCGAGAAAGACTGGCAGCAGATAGCCGTGGTGAAGCGGCTTGTGGACTATATCGGCATGGATGTGCGCATCGTGGAATGCGACATCGTGCGCGAGGCCGACGGACTGGCCAAGAGCAGCCGCAACACGCTGCTCGCGCCCGACGAGCGGCAGAAGGCACCGGCCATCTTCAAGGCCCTGAAGGCTGCCGTGGACTATGCCCGGACGCACTCCGTGGCCGAGACTCACGACCGTGTGGTGGCCGAAATCAACGCCGTGGACGGTCTGGAGGTGGAATATTTCGAAATCGTGGACGGGCACACGCTTCTGCCCATAAACTCATGGGACGACAGCGACTACGTGGTGGGCTGCATCACGGTCTATTGCGGCAAGACGCCCATCCGGCTCATCGACCACATCCGGCTGAAGACCCCCGAGACTACGGCTGCCGGACAGGAAGAAAAGAAGTAGAAAACCAACACACAGAACGAAGATGCAAATAGAAGTACTCAAGTCAAAACTCCACTGCGTGACCGTCACCGAGGCCAACCTCAACTACATGGGCAGTATCACCATTGATGAAGACCTCATGGATGCGGCCAATCTCATCGCGGGCGAGAAAGTGCAAATCGTGGACAACAACAACGGCGAACGTTTCGAAACCTATATTATCGCGGGCGAGCGCGGCAAAGGTGACATCTGTCTCAACGGTGCGGCTGCCCGCAAGGTGCAGGTAGGCGACACCATCATCATCATTGCCTACGCCCTCATGGATTTCGAGGAGGCCAAGACATTTAAGCCCACGGTGGTGTTTGGGAAATAAGAGACCGGAAAAGCAAAAAACTACGGCCCCCCCCAAGAGCCCCCCAAGAG
>NZ_GL586311.1:2765503-2863619 GCF_000184945.1 Segatella buccae ATCC 33574 | reverse complement strand
GGGTGGGCTCTTGGGGGGGGCTTGTTTTTTTGTTGGGCTTGTTTTTGTTTTTGGGTCTACAACACTTGGCCGCGCACAGGCCGGCGGATGGTGTAACTCACGTGCAGCCAACGGGGGATGCGGGCGTCGCGGGGCTCGAGGATGAGTTGGTCGAAAGGCGTGTGAGTGCGCAGGAAGTCGAGATACTTGAGGGCTGTCTCCTCGTTGGGCACAAAGATGTCGGCAGCCTCGCCGAGCAGGTGTTGCGAGCGCGAGACACCGCCCACGGCCCTGTTGAGCGTCTCGCAGCGGTAGCCGCTGGTGATGCGGATGCAGCCGAAACGGCGGCGCAGAGGTTCGAGCACCTCCTCGCAAAGCAGGCGCAGGGCTTCAACGGCGATAGCGGGCGGACGGTTGTCGATGCGCAGGTCTACGGCCGTGGCAGAACGGACAAATTCGCCGAGGCGGAAATGGGGTGAGAGTGGTTGTGAGAGAAATTCTTCGTTGGTCATTCGTTTTTTAGTGGAAAGGTGGTTAATATAAATAATGTCATGGCCCGGGGAGACGAAGCTCCGAAAGCCATGACAAAATTACTGTTTATGCCTCGTTTCACCAAAAAAGTTTACTATACTTCGAAATGTAGACGGGCCGGCGAATGAACGCAGGCAAGCACCGGCGCAGGCAAGGGCAGGCCGATGTAGGCGAAGGAGGGAATCCTACGCCAACGGGGGAAGACCGGAGAAGAAGCGACGGAGGCCGTCAGCCGATGACAGTGACCACGAGACTGCGGGGGCCGCCGTGGTTGCGGAACTCGCAGAAGTAGATGCCCTGCCACGTGCCGAGGTTGAGATGGCCGTCGGTGATGGGGATGGAGAGACTCGCCCCCACAAGCACACTCTTCACATGAGAGGGCATGTCGTCGGGCCCTTCGAGGGTGTGGCGGTAGCGCGGGTCGTTCTCCTTGACGAGCGAGTCGAAGACCGTTTGCATGTCGGTGCGCACGTCGGGGTCGCAGTTTTCGTTGATGGCGAGTCCGCAGCCGGTGTGTTTCACAAAGATGTTGACCAGTCCCGTGCGGGGCAACGGGGGCATGAGCCGCATGAGGCGGGCCGTGACAAGGTGGAAGCCGCGGGGCATGGCGGGCAGGGTGATTTCAAACTGGGTGATAGTGGAATGCAAGGAGGAAAGGGAGTTAAGGGTTAGGAGTTAAGGGTTAGGAGTTAAAGGGAGTTAAGGAGTTAAAGGGAGTTAAGACAATAGCTTTATTGCTTGACTACTCTTGACAGGTGGAGGGGGTAGACTTTAATTTCCCAAAATTCTTTACCTCCTAAAGAGTTAAAACTGCTTTCTCCGCGCCTTTGTGCTCCAACACACTCAAGCCATAAAGCTATTGTCTTTTTTCGCTATCGCTCAAGGAACTTCTCCTAACGAGCGAAGCGAGTGCTAACTCCTTAACTCCCTTTAACTCCTAAAAGTTTCGCAAGCGACTCTTTCTCACCTTCTCGCCAACGGCGTATAGACATTCCGCTTGAGCGTGTTCTTGTAGGCCGGGCGGATGATGCGGCGGCCCTCGAAGTTGAGTTCCTCGATGCGGTGGGCCGTCCAGCCCACGATGCGGGCCATGGCAAAGATGGGCGTGGAAATTTCCTGCGGCAGTCCGATCATCTCATAGATGAAACCGCTGTAGAAGTCGAGGTTGGCACACACGGGCTTTTTCGACTTGCGGAAGTTCATGAGACACTTTTTGCCTTCCTGCTCGATGAGCTTCAAGAACTCGTATTCCTCTTCGCGGCCCTTCTCGCGGGCCAGTTCGCCGGCCAACCGCTTGAGTTCCTCGGCACGCGGATCGCTCATTGTGTAGACGGCGTGGCCGATGCCATAGATGAGTCCCGACTTGTCGTAGGCTTCCTTGGTGAGCATACGGTTGAGATAGGTGTCTATCTCGTCAATGTTTGTCCAGTCTTTTATCTGCTCCTTCAAGTGGTGGAACATGTTGATGGCCTTGATGTTGGCCCCACCGTGGAGCGGCCCTTTGAGCGACCCGATGCCGGCGGCGATGCTCGAATAGGTATCGGTGCGGGTGCTGGAAGTGACGCGCACGGTAAACGTGGAGTTGTTACCGCCGCCGTGCTCGGCCTGAATCACGAGCAGCAGGTCGAGCATACGGGCATCGAGCGAAGTGTAGTCGTCGTTCTTGAGCATGTAGAGAAAGTTCTCGGCCAGACTCAGGTCTTCGCGCGGATGGCCGATGTGCAGACTGCGGCCCTGCACGCTGTGGCGGTAGATGTTGTAGGCGTAGGCCACGATGGTGGGCAGTTTGGCGATGAGCTCGATGGACTGGCGCATGAGATTGTCGCGCGAGATGTCATCGGGGTTGGGGTCGAAGGTGTACATCTCCAGCACGCAGCGCGCCAGAATGTTCATGATGTTGGTGCCCTCAAGGTCGATGAGGTGGACGATGGTGCGGTGGTCGAGCGGCATGTTGTCGTTGAGGAGTTCGCGGAAGGCCGAGAGTTCCTCCTTGTCGGGCAGGTTGCCCGAGAGCAGGAGGTAGGCTATCTCCTCAAAGCCGAACCGCTTCTCTTCGAGCAGGGGCGAAACGAGGTCGTCGAGTTCGTAGCCACGGTAGAAGAGTTTGCCTTCCGTGGGCTGCAATTTGCCGTCGGCGTCGCGCTCGTAGCCCACCACATTGCCGATGTTGGTGAGGCCCACGAGCACACCGGAGCCGTCGTCGTTGCGCAGGCCGCGCTTCACGCCAAACTTGGTGAACTCTTCGGGATCGATCTTGCAGGTGCTCTTCACCGCGTCGCTTAACTTGTATATCAGATATTCTTTTTTCATAAATTATTAAAATTAAAAAAAAAAGCCTCCCCCGACCCCTCCGAAGGAGGGGAGGGCCTCGCGGGACATGGGCTGGTTAAATACTTAGCTTATAGACCCCCCTAAAGGGGGCCACATCCCTGCGAGCAAGTGGATGGCAAAGCCCCCTTTAGGGGGTTGGGGGTCCGTGGGCTGGTGGGGTCCGTGGGTTGGTGGGGTTGTTGGTGGGGTTGTTGGTTGGGTTGTTTGTTGGTTTGCTTCTGGCTGTTCAGCGCACTCCCCGCCTTAAACCACTCTATCTGGGCGGCATTGTAGGTGTGGGTGGCTGCAAGACGGTCTTCGGTGCCGTCGGCATGGCGCAGGATGACGGTGAGCGGGCAGCTGGGAGCGAACTCCGTGAGGCCGACGACCGAGAGAAGGTCGTCCTCGCGTACCTTATTATAATCGTCCTTGTCGGCAAAGGTCAGCGCGAGCATCCCCTGTTTCTTGAGGTTGGTCTCGTGAATGCGGGCGAAACTCTTGGCCAGAATCACCCTCACGCCCAAGAACCGCGGCTCCATGGCTGCATGTTCGCGGCTGCTACCCTCGCCGTAGTTGTCTTCGGCCACGACGATGCTCGACAGCCCCTCCTGCTTGTAGTGTTTGGCGGCGGCGGCGACGGCTTTGTAGTGGCCGTCCAACCGGTCTTTCACACTGCCCGACTCACCGTTGAACGCGTTGACCGCACCCATGAGCAGATTGTCGGAGATGTTTTCGAGGTGGCCGCGAAACTTGAGCCACGGCCCGGCCATCGAGATGTGATCGGTGGTACACTTGCCCTCCACCTTGATGAGCAGCGGCATGTCGAGGAGGTCGTGCCCGTCCCAAGGGGCGAAGGGCGCGAGCCGCTGCAGGCGGTCGGAACCCTCGGCGATGACCACCTCCACATCGCGCCCGTCGGTCGAGGCAGGCACGAAGAGGCCCTCCCGCTCCAAGTCGGCCACGATGCCCTCGGGCGAGGGATGGCCCGAGGCCGCAAACCCACGGGGTGGGAAGTCGAAGCCTTCGGGCTCGTCGAGCATCACGCTGCGCCCTTGGCTGTCGGTGAGCGTGTCGGTGGCGGGATTGAAGTCCAACCGGCCGGCAATGGCCAGTGCCGTGGTGAGCTCCGGACTGCCGATGAAGGCGTAGGTGTTGGGATTGCCGTCGGCCCGTCGGCGGAAGTTGCGGTTGAACGATGTCACGATGGCATTCTTGCGCTCGTTGTCATCGGTGTGCCGCTTCCATTGGCCTATGCAGGGCCCGCAGGCATTGGTCATGATGATGGCCCCCACGCGCTTGAAGTCGTCGAGCAATCCGTCGCGCTCGGCCGTGTAGCGTATCTGTTCCGACCCGGGATTGATGATGAGCTGCCCCTTCATCCCGATGCCCTTCTCCACCACCTGCCGGGCGACGGATGCCGCGCGGGCGAGGTCTTGGTAGCTCGAGTTGGTGCAGGAGCCTACGAGGCCCACCTCCACCGTCATGGGATAGTCGGAGGCCGGCCCCTTGGCCCTCATCTGGCTGATGGGCGTGGCCGCATCGGGCGTGAACGGCCCGTTGAGGTGGGGCTCCACCTGCGAGAGGTCTATCTCCACGAGCTGGTCGTAGAAAGTGGCGGGGTCGGCATATACCTCTCCGTCGGCCCGCAGCTCGTCGGCGTTGCGGGCCGCGAGGGCCGCCACCTCGGTGCGCCCCGTCTTGCGCAGATATTCGTCGGCCCGCTCGTCGTAGGCAAACAGGCTGCACGTGGCTCCCAGTTCGGCACCCATGTTGCAGATGGTGGCCTTGCCCGTGGCCGAGATGGTGGCCGTTCCCTCACCGAAATATTCGAGTATGGCGTTGGTGCCGCCCTTCACGGTGAGCCGGCCCAATATTTCGAGTATCACGTCTTTGGACGAGGCCCAACCCGAGAGCCGGCCCGTGAGATGCACGCCGATGAGCCGGGGCATCTTCAGTTCCCACGGCATACCCGTGAGCACATCCACGGCATCGGCACCGCCCACGCCCACAGCCACCATGCCCAGTCCGCCGGCATTGGGCGTGTGGGAGTCGGTGCCCACCATCATGCCGCCGGGGAACGCATAGTTTTCGAGCACCACCTGATGGATGATGCCGGCTCCGGGGGCCCAGAAGCCGATGCCGTATTTGCGCGACACCGACTGCAAGAAGTCGTACACCTCGCGGTTGGTCTCACGCGCCGCGGCCAGGTCGCGCCCGGCCCCCACATCGGCCCTTATCAGGTGGTCGCAATGCACGGATGCCGGCACGGCCACCTGCGACTTGCCTGCGTTCATAAACTGCAACAGCGCCATCTGCGCCGTGGCGTCTTGCATGGCCACGCGGTCGGGGCGGAAGTCGACATATTCTTCACCTCTTTTATATGGCCGCAGCTGTGCGGGATCGAAAAGGTGGGCCATGAGCACTTTCTCCGCATAGGTGAGCGGCCGCTTGAGCACTGCTCGCGCCTGCGCCACGCGGTCGGAATAGGAAGCATAGAAGCTTCGGATCATTTCAATGTCAAGAATCATCTTATTCACGCTTTTAATGTTTTATTGGGGAGGAGTTAAAAGGAGTTAGCACTCGCTCCGCTCGTTAGGAGAAGTTCCTTGAGCGATAGCGAAAAAAGACAATAGCTTAGCCCCTAAGAGCCCCCGGAAAAGCCTCTAAGAGACCCCCAACCCTCTAAAAGGGGGCTTTGCAAACCTGCTTAAGGGAAACTTTAGCAGGCTTTCTCCCACGAGGCCCTTCCCCTCTCACAGAGGGGGCCGGGGGGAGTCCTCAGTTGCAAAGATAATAATAAAAATTACAAATGCAATGTTTTCTTTCAAAAAAATCGCAATCTGACACCTAAATAGACCCCGAAGTTTGAAAATGACGCATATCTATGCGAAATGTTGTGCGCCTTAACAGTGGGCGGCGGATTTTTGGCGGGGCCGCGCCATTTGCCTTTATTCCGCAGGCAGCGCAGCGATTCGGGGAGCACTCGCAGACCGCATATACATGGAAGAAATCATCGGGCATTTGGAGGAAGACCTCGGGATGATTGTCAAACTATTTGTGCGTTTTCGGCCTTTCAGGCTGCGATATTTGCCACCGGCAGTCCGCTCGGGTGCAAATGGGCTGTTTTTGGTGACACCTACAAAACGCTGACAATCAACCGTTTGAATTTCGTTGACACGATTCCGGGCCCGAAAACAGACTTGAAAGGGCCCAAACGGCCATGAAAAAGGGCCACAGTTGCGCGACGACTGTGGCCCTTTCAGCCTTCAACTGTGGCTCTATTGCAAGTTCGAAGAGCCTGATCGAGAAAACCGCCGGACTTTTCCAGCCGTTTGAAGTCGGCTTCCCGGTGGTCTGAAGCCGCTTCTCCACTCTGGTTGGAGAATTTCTGCGGCTGCGATTTTGTTGATATTATTCGTCCTTACCGCCCCCCAACGAGACCTCCAGTTTCCAGAGTTCCTTGAAGAACCGTCGGCGGTAGAGGATGCCCGCAAGGGTGAGTCCGAAGGGGAAGGCGGCCCAGATGCCCACCAGTCCGAAGCCGCAGACGATGCCGAGCACATAGCCCAAGGGGAGGCACACGAGGAAGTAGGCCACAAAGGCGATGGTGACCATGGGCGAGACGCACGAGATGCCGCGCAGGGCGTTGGCGTAGGTGCATTGCAGGCCGTCGCCAAACTGATAGATGATGAGCGGAATGATGACCGTCGCCACCATGGCCTGCACTTCGGCACTGTCGGAAAACAGACCGCCCAACTGGTGGCGCAGCAGACCCACGGGCACGGTCATGCCAAGGGCGATGGCCGTGACGAGGCGGAAGCCGTCGCTCGTGTTGGCCCGCACGGCTGCCATGTCGTGTTGCCCCATGAAGTGGCTCACGCGGATCGACACGGCTGCCGCCATGCCGTAGTAGATCATGTAGAACAGTTGGGAGATGGTGATCATCACCTGATGGGCGGCCAGCGCCGTGGTGCTGATCCATCCCACCATCACGCTGCTCAGGCTGAAGGCTGCCGTCTCCATGCCCAGTTGCAGGGCCAGCGGCCAGCCCAAGCGGTTCAGTTGGCCGAGGTCGGCCCGGTTGACACGGCCTGCGGCAAAGCCTCTCCGCTGTTCGCGATAGTCACGCCCGGCGAGGGCCGCGCAGCAGAGACCGCCGGCCATGAGCACCCGCGAACCGAGTGTGGCCAGTCCGGCACCCAGAAGGCCCATTTCGGGAAACGGCCCCACGCCATAGATGAGCATCCAGTTGAAGAAGATGTTGAACACGTTGCCCGCTATCATCACCCACATGGGTGTCCGGGTGCGGGTGATACCGTCGAAAAACTGCTTCAGCGTGTTGAACACACCCACGAAGAATATCGAGACGAGGTTGACCAGAAAGTAGGGGCGGATGATGCCAAGCAACTCTTGCGGCTGCCCGATGCGGTGGAGGTTGAAGTAGAGCGCGGTCATCAAGGCCGTGAGCAGCAGTCCCACGAGCAGGTTGGCTGCGAGCGAGTTTTTCACCATGCGCCCTATGGCGGTGTGCTCTTCGCGCCCGTAGAGCCGGCCCACGAGGGGCGTGAGACCGTAGGAGAAACCGAGGTAGAAGAGCAGCACGAGCGCGAAGACGTTGTTCACCAGTCCGGCCGCGGCCAGTTCCTGCGTGCTGTGATGACCTATCATGAGCGTGTCGGCAAAGCCGAGAACGATGGTTCCCAGTTGTCCGATGATGATGGGCAGGCCCAGCGAGGCCAGTTCCCTGTAGTGCGATTGTTGTTCGATTGTTTGCATGTGGGCTGCAAAGGTACGCTTTTTTCTTCATACAAGCCACCTTTCGTCCCGAGTTTTTGCCGTTTCGTCGCCTGTAGCGGGTTTTTTGAAGCCCGCCCTCCGGGGTGGGCGCGGCCTCTGTCGGCAACCGGTCTCTACCCGCGGAAAGGCTGTTGGCAAATGTTAACAGGCTGCCCCTTTGGTTAATAATTACTTATATTCTGCCCGAAAGTATAGATAAATCCGCCGCTGTGAGTATCTTTGTCGACCCCTACCGGCCCCCAACCCCCTGAAGGGGGCTTTCCCATCCACCTGTCCGCAGGAATGCAGCCCCCTTCAGGGGTTGGGGGTCTCTTAGGGATTGGGAGTTGGAGGGCTTGATGAGCTTCTCTTGAGCCCTCTTTCGTTTGCCGTTAAGTAAGCCGAAACGCTGTTTCGGCCCTAACATCATCAATAACAAAACAAAAAACTATGACTGGAAAATGGATTCTGGGCCTTGCAGCCCTCTCCCTTGTGTGTACCACGGCGTGCAGCCGCAAGGGCACTACCGCCGGCCCGCAGGGCGGCGACACCGCCACCTCCGTGGCCGACACGGCCACAGCCGCGGCTCCCGACACGGCCTCAGGCCACGTGACCGAACTCTCGACCGCCCTCTTCAAGCAGCGCGTGAACGACTATGAGAGTCACCCCGGCAAGTGGGTGTTCAAAGGCGACAAGCCTGCCGTGATTGATTTCTACGCCACTTGGTGCAAGCCCTGCATGATGCTCGCACCCGTAGTGGAGTCGATAGCAGCCGAATATGGCGACAAGGTGGATTTCTATAAGGTGGACATCGACCGCGAGCCCGAACTGGCCCGCATCTTCAAGATAGACGCTATCCCCCTGCTGCTCTTCGTGCCCAAAAACGGCGAGCCCCGTCCTTACACGGGGGGGCAGGACAGGGCTTCGGTAGTCAAGATGCTGAAAAGTGTGATGTAACCCGCCGACGGAGACCGTATGCTACACATTGCCATCGTCGGAGGTGGGGCGGCCGGCTTCTTTGCGGCCATAGCGGCCAAGGAGGCCGCGCCCGATGCCTCGGTCACCATCTATGAAAAGGCGGGCCGCGTGCTGGCCAAAGTGGCGGTGTCAGGGGGCGGACGGTGCAACCTCACCAACTCGTTTGAAGGCGTGACCGACCTGCGGCAAGTCTATCCGCGCGGCCACCGGCTCATGAAGCGGCTCTTCCGCGTCTTCGGGCCGGATGATGCCCGGGCGTGGTTTGAGCGGCAGGGCGTGCCCCTCGTGGTGCAGGCCGACCATTGCATCTTCCCCGCCTCGCAAGACTCGCAGAGCGTCATCGATGCCCTCACGGGCCGCGCCCGCCGGCTCGGTGTGGAGGTGGTCACTTCCTGTGCCATGCGCTCCATCGCGCTGCTGCCCGATGATAGGCTGGAGGTGAGTTTCTCCGACGGCCGTGTGCGTACTTTCCACCGCGTGGCCGTCACCACGGGCGGCAGCCCGCGCATTGAAGGCCTGCGCCCGTTGGCCGACTTGGGACTTGAGCTGGAGGCTCCCGTGCCCTCGCTTTTCACGTTCAATATCGCCGATGCCGACTTCCGCAGCCTCATGGGTACGGTGGTCGAGCGCGCCTCGGTCTCCGTCCCCGGTACCAGATTCCGCGCCTCGGGCCCCCTGCTCGTCACCCATTGGGGAGCGAGCGGCCCCGCCGTGCTCCGCCTCTCGTCTCATGCCGCCCGCCATCTGGCCGAACGAGGCTATCGGGTGGCGATGGCCGTCAACTGGATGGGGGAGGGCACCGTGGCCGATGTGGAGGCTGCACTGGCCCGCCTGCTGGCCGACAACCACGCCAAACAGCTCTCGTCGGTGCACCCCGAGGGGCTTACCTCCCGTGTGTGGCTCTTCTTGTTGGGCCGCGCCGGACTGCCTGCCGACAAGCGTTGCGGCGAGGTGGGGCGCAAGCAACTTAACCGGCTGCTGGAGACGCTCACCAACGACCGCTATGCCGTGACGGGTAAGGGGTCCTTCCGCGACGAGTTTGTCACCTGCGGAGGCGTCGCCCTGTCCGGTGTCAACCTCAACACGCTTGAGAGCAAGAACGTGACGGGACTTTTCTTGGCCGGCGAGGTGCTCGATGTGGATGCCGTCACGGGTGGCTTCAACCTGCAGGCCGCATGGACCACGGGCTACGTGGCGGGCCGTAACATGGCACTGTCGGCCACGGATGGCGCTGCCCGAAAACAATAAACTACTGATGGACGAATCACAGACTATCCAACTGCTGGGCCGACACGGCGTGAAACCCACGGCCAACCGCATCGTCATCGCCAAGGCTTTGGCCGCGGCGCACAGTCCGCTGTCGCTCAAAGAACTGGAGGAGACCATTCTCACCATCGACAAGTCGGGCATCTACCGCACGCTCATGCTCTTCCGGGAGCACCATCTCGTGCATGTGCTCGAAGACGGTGACGGCGGCACGAAGTATGAACTCTGTTTCAGTCACGGCGGCGAAGTCGATGACGACGAGCACGTCCACTTCTTCTGCGAGCACTGCCACAAGACCTTCTGCCTCTCCGATACGCCCGTGCCTGCCGTGCCGCTGCCTCCCGGCTATGTCCCCCGCCACGCCACACTCATGGTGAAAGGGCTCTGCCCCGAGTGCGCCCGCAGGGAACGGAGAGGCAACGGGAGCGTGTGATAGCCGACAGAAACAGCTGTCTTGGAGCACGGTGGCGAGGCTATCCGCTTAGAAAGTCTTTTCCAACCAGTGCAGCCCCTTCTCGTCGCGAAGCACGATCTTACCGTCGGAGAAGCTGATGTCGGAATAAGGTTTCCCGAAATGACAAAGCCCCTTGCCGCTGTTGTCCACGATGTAGAAGTCGGGACTGTCTCCCCATTGCCCCAACACTTGGCAGTAGGGAGTGGACGGGCCTTTGTGGTAGAGAAGCATACGATTGTATTCCTTGACCACTTCGAGCCGTTTGTTCACCATGCACACGTTGCCGTCGGCAGCATAGAGCGGATAGGTTTCGCCGTCGGAGACGAGAGCGGTGAAGGTGGTGTCGGCAGCATCGAGCAGATAGAGCGTGTCGGGCACAAAGGTAAGCGACTTGCCCAATCGCTCTTCATCCCATTTCTCGGGCAGCATGTCGAAGGCTAATTGCCGGCCCGTAGTCTTGTCAAACCGGGCCATGAAAGGTTTGCCCGCTGCCGTGCGCCGTCCCCCTTTCAGTCCGTAGCCCTCGTTGAGCATGTAGAGTGTGTCGCCCCGGGTGAAGAGTTGGGCGTGGGCAGCCGTCTTGGCCGGGAAGTCGTAGTGCCACACCTCGTTGAGATGGTGGTCAAGGCAACTCAACTGGTTGCGGTCGGAGAAATAGTAATAGGCGCTGTCGCTCGCCACATTGGACGTGAGCGAAGTGATCACGTTGCCCGATGTGGGAATTATGGCCATCCCCGTGAAGGCCATGCTCAGCACAGCCAGTGCCCCCAGTGCTGCTCCCGTCTTCACATCGGTCACGGCTGTTTTCGACTCATAGTAGTTCAGGCCCCCCGTCTTGATATTGAGCAGGCAGAGGTTGTTGGCCGAGAAAAGCAAGTGGTCAGGGTCTGTGAGGCGGATGTTGTTCCACGTCTCGTTGTTGTGGTGGGGCAGCATCGTTTCCCACAGTTTCTCGCCTGTGGAGAGGCGGAAACACGTGAGCAACTTCGAGTTGAAGTTTTTGTAGCCCAGCATGATGTCGGCCTCAGAATTGATAAAGACAGGCATGGTCCACAGCTTGTATCGGTCTTCGCCTGTGTCAAGGGCATAGAGATGGGTCGTGAGGTGGTCCCATCCGGTTCCGTTGACAGTTTGCAGGATGCCCTTTTCAGAGAAATTGGCTGCGGTGTTTGCATACTTGATCTTCTTGCTCCACAGCGTGTTGCCCGTTCGGAGGTCTATCACGCCATACGTTCCATTGTTCTTGTAATATTTCTTGCCCCGCTCTCGCGTTTGGAAAAACACGTAGGGCCGGTCTTTCACGATATGATAGCGATAGAGGTTGGCCGGCAACGGGAGCGTGTGAGCGGTCTGTGCGCCCGTCTTCAAGGGGAGAAAAGCCGACAGGCAGAGCAGCATGGCGGCTGAAATCATCATTTGTTTCATCGTGTAAACATTGTTTTTGCTGTTTTCTGAAAGACGATGCAAAGTTATGGATATTCCTTCATATACGGGCATAAAGACGCTTTTTTCTATTAAGTTTCTGCCCTGCGTCCGCATAAAACCCTGCGTCCCTGTTGGCAGTCGGGCGGAAAGAACCAGTTATTCCGGCTTTCCGACAGCTCTCCGGGTCCCTGTTCTGTGTGCGTTTTCAGATGTCCCGGTGCTTGTATTCGTTGGGTGTGAGCCCCGTCATGCGCTTGAAATACTTGCAGAAGAAGCTCACGTTGGGGAAGTTCATCTCGTCTGCTATCTGGCGCACGAGGCGGTCGCTGTGTTTCAGTCTCACTTTGGCCCCCGTGACGATGGCATCGTCTATCCACTCCTTGGCGCTGCGCCCGCTCACCTCCTTGATGAGCCGGCCCATGTAGCGGGGCGAGAGACAGAGCGCGGAGGCGTAGAAGTCGATGGTGTGGTGGGTGGCAGCCTGCTCGTTGACCAGTGCGATAAACCGCGTGAAGAGTTGCTGCTCGCGCGAAAATCCTTGCTGCTCGCGCTGTTGTTGCTGCTGCCACAGGTTGTTCACATACCAGAGGAAGGCACTCGCGAGGTGGATCGTCACCTGCGCGTGGCATTCGGTGGTCCGGATGCTTTGGTAGATCAGGCGCAGCAGCTCCTCGGCATACGCCATCTGTCGGGCGTTGAGCCGTAGCCGGAAGTCGCGTTGCCTGCCGTCGAAGGCCGGTGGCAGATGGTCGCCCACGGTGAGATGGAAGAAGTCGTCGGTCATTGTGATGCCCTCCCCCTCAAGGTCGTCCGAAAGATTGTTGGCCTCCACGATGGAGTGGGGGGCGAAAAACATGAGTGTGCCGGCCTCGACGGAGTGCCTGAGCAGGTTGATGGTGGGTGAGGCTGTGCCCCTGCGCACCATGATGAGGCGCATCTCCGGCAGATAGAGCGGCGTGTGGGCGAAGCTGCCCAGCACCGCTTTCGTCACCTTCATTGTCACACCGAGGTTTTCGGTCAAGAGACTGTTCATCTTCGCCACATCGTTGCGGTCGATAATTTCCTTCAGTTGTCCGAGCGTCAAGTGCCGTAAGTTTTCAGTCATGTTGTCCATTTTGTTATATAAGGTGGCCCGTATGAAAAGCTGTCGTATGGCCGACTTCTGTTTGCAAAGATAATAAATTGGCGGCATATCGCCTTGGCGGTATGCCTTTTTTGTACAAAAAGGACATTATTTGGAGGCTATGGATAACGGCGGAATGGATATTTCGGACTATCTTTGCACCATCAACCGTAACAAACGAAATGGTATGAAAAAGGTAACAATCATGTTGGCCTGTTGCCTTGCGGGGCTTTCCGCCTCGGCACAGACGCTCGACGAGTGCCAGCGGGCCGCCGCCGGCAACTATCCGCTGGTGAAGAAATACGACCTCATCAGGCAGACCACCGACCTCACCGTGGCCGGTATCGGCAAGGACTGGCTGCCCCACGTCTCGGCCGAGGCCCGGGCCACGCTCCAGAGCGACGTGCCCACGCTGCCCGATGCGCTCACGCGGATGATGGCGCAGCAGGGCATCGCGACCCGCGGACTGGCAAACGACCAATATAGAATAGGTGTAGACATCAGGCAGACCGTGTATGACGGCGGACAAATCAAAAACCGGAAAGACATTGCGCGGCTGCAAGGCGAAATACAGCAGGCCGGGAACGATGTGGATATGTATGCACTGAGAAAGCGTGTCAATGACCTCTACTTTGGCATCTTGCTCGTAGACGAACAGCTGGCACTCAATGCCGACCTGCAGGCGTTGCTCCTCGCGAGCGAAGAGCGGTTGGCCGCTATGCTCAAAGGGGGTACGGCAGCCCGGAGCGACCTCGACAACGTGCGGGCCGAAAGACTCGGAGCCGTGGAGCAGGCCACCCTGCTCGCTGCCCGTCGGCAGACCCTCACAAGGATGCTTGCCCTCCTCACGGGTCTCGACATCGCCACCCCCGTGCGCCCCGAAGCCATCGCCCCGGCCACGGACAACCGCCGGCCCGAACTGCGGCTCATCGAACGCCGGTTGCAGTTGGCCGACCTTGAGGCGCGGTCGCTCGATGTGGCCCTGCGTCCGCGCCTCGGTCTCTTCGCCCAAGGCTTCTACGGCTATCCCGGCTACGACATGTTCCACGACATGATGAGCCGCCGCTTCTCCCCGGGCGGCATGGTGGGCGTGAGCCTCTCGTGGAACATCGGGGCTCTCTACACCCGCAAGACCGACCGTGCCCGGCTGCTCTGTCGGCGTGCCGACGACGAGAACAGCCGCGAGGTGTTCCTCTTCAACCGCCGGCTGGAGGTGGCCGAACATGACGAGCACATCGCCGCCTACCGCCGGCTGACGGCTGATGACGAGCGCATCGTGGCCCTGCGGAGGGCCGTGAGGGAGGCGGCGGAGTCGAAACTCGCCCATGGCATCATCGACGTGACGGCCCTCCTGAAGGAAATCAACGCCGAGAATGCCGCCCGCCTGCAACGCTCCACCCACGGCCTCGAACTGCTCAAGGCGATGTATGACAGAAGCTACACCACGGGCGGTGAATAGTCTGCCGCCCCCGACCGCCCTCCGGCATCGGCTGTCAGCGGCCCCATCCCTCCATCCAACATCAAAAAAATCATCACGACAATGAAAAAGACCATACGCTTACTGGCAGCAATCCTGCTGCTCACTGCCTGCACGGGCAACGAAAAAGACTACGACGCGACCGGCACCTTCGAGGCCACGGAGACCACCGTGAGCGCCGAGGAGACCGGCCCGTTGCTGCGCTTCGGCGTGAACGAAGGTGACACGCTGCACCAAGGCACCGAGGTGGGACTCATCGACACCACCCAACTCACCCTGCAACTGCGCCAGACGGGGGCCGCACGGGCCGTCTATGCCGCCCAACAGCCCGACATGGCGGCCCAGTTGGCGGCCACGGGCGAACAACTGGCCAAGGCCCGGCGCGAACTGCAACGCTACTCCGAACTCGTGGCCGACGGGGCGGTTCCGGCCAAGACCGCCGACGACGCCCGCAGCGAGGTGAGCGTGCTCGAAAAGCGCATGGCCGCCCTGCGCTCCACGCTGACCGTGCAGACGGCCACGCTCGCCCGCCAGCAGCACACCACCGACACGCAGGCGGCCCAGTTGCGCGACCGGCTGCGCAAGTGCCGCGTCAAGGCGCCGCTCTCGGGCACGGTGCTTGAGAAGTATGCCGAGCCCGGCGAGTTTGTCACCGTGGGCCGGCCGCTCTTCAAGATGGCCGACACGCAGCGCATGTTCCTGCGCGCCTATGTCACCTCGGCCCAACTGTCGAGGGTGAGGTTGGGCGCACGGGTGAAGGTGGTGGCCGACTACGGCGACGGCCACACCCGCAGCTACAATGGCACGGTGGCATGGATCAGTCAGGCGGGCGAGTTTACGCCCAAGACCATCCTCACCGACGACGAGCGTGCCGACCTCGTCTATGCCGTGAAGATAGCCCTCCGCAACGACGGACTGGTGAAGATAGGGATGTACGGCAAGGTGAAACTGACCGACTGACACGCCATGAACGAACAGAGAGACTATGCCGTAGAAGTGGTCGGGGCGGGCAAGCATTACGGCTCCGTGCAGGCCCTCGACGGGGTGAACTTCGCTGTGGAGCGGGGCGAGGTGTTCGGGCTGATAGGCCCCGACGGGTCGGGCAAGACCACCCTCTTCCGCCTCATGGCCACCCTGCTGAGCCCCGATGCCGGACGGGTGAGCATCGACGGGTTCGACACCGTGACCGCCCGGGCCGCCATCCGCCGCCGCGTGGGCTACATGCCGGGCCGCTTCTCCCTCTACCATGACCTCACCGTGGAGGAAAACCTCCGCTTCTTCGCCACCCTCTACGGCACCACCGTTGAGGCCGGCTACGACGGCATACGCGCCATCTACTCGCAGATAGAGCGGTTCAGAGACCGCCGGGCCGGTGCGCTCTCGGGCGGCATGAAGCAGAAGCTGGCCCTCAGCTGCGCCCTCATACACCGCCCGAGCGTGCTCCTGCTCGACGAGCCCACCACGGGCGTAGACCCCGTGAGCCGCAAGGAACTTTGGGACATGCTCGCCACGCTCAAGGAACGGGGCATCACCATCGTCGTTGCCACACCCTATCTCGACGAGGTGGGCCGCTGCGGGCGCGTGGCCTTCCTCCGCGAAGGGCGGCTGGCCGGCATCGGCACGCCCGGCGAGGTGCTCGCCCGTTTCCGCGACATCTTCTGTCCCGAGCCCCTTGCACCAGTGGCCCATGCCGATGAGGCCGACCGGCCGGTGATAGAGGTGGAGCATCTGGTGAAGGCTTTCGGCACGTTCAGGGCCGTCGACGACATCAGCTTCAGCGTGAGGCGGGGCGAGATATTCGGTTTTCTCGGGGCCAACGGCGCAGGAAAGACGACTGCCATGCACATCCTCACCGGACTGGACCGCCCCACGGCCGGCCGCGCCCGGGTGCTGGGCTACGACGTGGCCACCCACAGCGAGCAGGTGAAACGCCGCATCGGCTACATGAGCCAGCGTTTCTCGCTCTATGAAGACCTCACCGTGGCCGAGAACATACGCCTCTTCGGGGGCATCTACGGCATGACCGACCGTGCCATCGGCGAGAAGACCGACCGCCTGCTCACCCGTCTGGGCATGGCCGACCGCCGCGACACTGTGGTGAAGTCGCTGCCGCCGGGATGGAAACAGCGGCTCGCCTTCTCGGTGAGCATCTTCCACGAGCCCGGCATCGTGTTTCTCGACGAGCCCACGGGCGGCGTAGACCCTGCCACGCGCCGGCAGTTCTGGCAGCTCATCCACGACGCGGCGCAGCGCGGCATCACCGTCTTCGTGACCACCCACTACATGGATGAGGCCGAATATTGCGACCGCCTGTCGATCATGGTGGACGGCAGAATCACGGCTCTGGGCACGCCCGCCCAACTGAAGGCGCGCTACGGACTGCCCGACATGGACAGCGTGTTCACCCACTTGGCCCGCGAAGCCACGCGCGGCACCTGACCCTCAAAACGACCAACGACAACGATGAAGACCTTTCTATCCTTTGTAGGCAAAGAGACCCGCCACATCGTGCGCGACCGCCGCACGATGCTCATCCTCTTCGGGATGCCCGTGATGATGATGTTGCTGCTGGGTTTTGCCGTGCGCACAGATGTGAAGGAGGTGCGCACGGTGGTGGTCACGGCCTCGGCCGACCATCTCACGCGCCGGCTGGTGGCCGAACTGGCTGCCACGGAGCACTTCACCCTTGTGGGCACGGCCCCCACGGCGGCCTCGGCCGAGCGGCTCATACGCTGCCAACGGGCCGACATGGCCGTGGTGTTCTCGCCCTCGTTTGCCGCCCGTCTGGCCAAGGGCGAGGGGCGCGTGCAGCTCATCACCGACGGGGCCGACCCCAACATGGCGCGGCAATACACCAACTATGCCCGCAGCATCTTCATGCAGGCTCTCGCCGGCGGGCGCGCAGCCGGGGCCGGGGCGGGGCTGCCGGTGAGCGTGAAGATGCTCTACAACCCCGAGATGCAGTCGGCCTACAACTTCGTGCCGGGCATCATGGGCATGTTGCTGATGATAGTGTGCGCGCTGATGACAAGCGTGAGCATCGTTAGGGAGAAGGAGCGGGGCACGATGGAGCTGCTCCTCGTGAGTCCGGTGCGCCCGCTGACGGTGATTGTGGCCAAGGCCGTGCCCTACATGGTGCTCTCGCTGGTGGTGCTGACGGCCATCCTGCTCATGTCCCACTATGTGCTGGCCGTGCCCCTGTCGGGTTCGCTGTTTTGGATATTCGCCGTGTCGGCCCTCTACATCCTGCTTGCCCTCGTGCTCGGTCTGCTCATCAGCAACGTGGCCAAGACCCAGATCGAGGCACTGCTCGTGTCGGCCATGGTGCTGCTCATGCCCTGTCTGCTGCTCAGCGGCATGATTTTCCCCGTGGAGAGTATGCCGCCCGTGCTGCAATGGGTGGCCCACGCCGTGCCCACCACCTATTATATAAGGGCCATGCGCAAGCTGATGATCATGGGCGTGGGGGTGGAGAATGTGCTCACGGAGGTGGCCGTGCTGGCAGGGATGGTATTAGGCCTGGCGGCCCTAAACATCTACAGACCCCCCAACCCCCCTAAAGGGGGGCTCCATCCCTGCGAACAGGTGGATGGCAAAGCCCCCCTTTAGGGGGGATGGGGGGTCTGTGGGTGGCTGTGTGAGGTTTGTGCCCTATAGTCAGAAACT
Source organism: Segatella buccae ATCC 33574 (assembly GCF_000184945.1). Lineage (GTDB taxonomy): Bacteria > Bacteroidota > Bacteroidia > Bacteroidales > Bacteroidaceae > Prevotella > Prevotella buccae. Next base: position 2,845,634 of record NZ_GL586311.1, on the reverse strand, counting down.
CATTTCAATTTCGAAAAAGCCTGACACGCCATTTCCCCCACATCCATCTCTCCGCGCAAAATGATTCGCCTTATTGGTCCCATCCGCCCCCTCAAAATTCTCAAATGGCCCGACCGACATTGCAAAACGGCCACAGTGAGAAGCTCAAAGAGGCCGAATAAGAAGCTCAAAGAGCCCCTTTCGCAAGGTTGGAAAGCCCCCTTTAGGGGGTTGGGGGTCTCTCATTAGGTGGTTTGGGGGTCTCTCGTTAGTCGGTTGGGGGTCTCTTTATAAAAAAAGGAAAACGCCCTCGCGCTTTCCTTGCTGATGCAAAGATACAACATTTTGCGGCCGATTGCAAATGTGACACGAAAAGAGTTTACGTTTCGGGGCTGTTGCAGGCCTCACAGACTGAAAATATATGGTGCTGAAATATCTTATACGCAAAGAACTGATACAGCTATGGCGCAACGGGTTTCTGCCGCGGTTGGTCGTCCTGTTTCCCGTGATGGTGATGGGCGTGATGCCGTGGATCATGACCATGGAGGTGAGAAACGTGCGCGTGAGCGTGGTAGACAACGACCGCTCCACGTTGAGCAGCCGTCTCGTACACAGCATCGAGGCCAGCCGCTACTTCGTGTTCCACGCCCGGCGGGCCTCCTATGCCGAGGCCCTGGCCGACATTGAGCGCAGCGCAGCCGATGTGGTGGTGAGCATTCCGCCCCACTACGGGCGCGACGTGGAGCGGGGCGGCCGGCCTCAGATACTCCTTGCAGCCAATGCGGCCAACGCCACCAAGGGGGCGATGGGCACGGCCTATCTCACACAGATGGTCACGGCACAGGCGGGTCCGGCTGCAGCGGATGCCGGAAAGTGGGTGAGCGAACTCTACCTCTACAACAAGCACCTCGACTACAAGGTGTTCATGATACCCGCGCTCATGGCGATGGTGCTCGTGATGATGTGCGGATTTCTGCCCGCGCTCAACATCGTGGGCGAGAAGGAGACGGGCACCATCGAGCAGATCAACGTCACACCCGTGAGCAAGTGGAGTTTTATCTTGGCCAAACTCATCCCCTACTGGGCCATCGCCCTGCTCGTGGTCACGCTCTGCTTCCTGCTCTCGTGGGCCGTCTACGGCATCACGTGCAGGGGCAACATCCTCTGGCTCTACGTGCTCACGGCGTTGCTGGCGCTGGTGATGAGTGGGATAGGGCTCACGGTGTCCAACTACAGCGACACGATGCAGCAGGCGGTGTTTGTGATGTGGTTTTGTGTGGTGTGCTTCATGCTGCTCAGCGGCCTCTACACGCCCGTGCGCTCCATGCCCGACTGGGCGCAGATGCTCGTCACGCTCAATCCGCTGCACTATTTCATCGACGCCATGCGTTCGGTCTTTGTGCGCGGCAGCGACTTCGGAGACATCCGCACCGAGGTGGCCGCGCTGGCCCTCTTTGCTCTCGTGGCGGATGCGTGGGCGGTGGCGAGCTATCGGAAGGTGAGGAGGTAGAAATTAGGAGTTAAAGGGAGATTTTTCTTAGGAGTTAAAGGGAGTTAAGGAGTTAAAGGGAGTTAAGACAATAGTTTTGTCGCTTATTAAATTGCCATTGTGCAAGCAATAAAGCCGCTGTCTTAACTCCCTTTAACTCCTTAACTCCCTTTAACTCCTAAAAAAATACTCCTAAAAAAAATACTCCTAAAATAATCTTCCCACCACGTGTCCCAGTAGCACGGCTGCAAAGCCCACGGCCAAGCTGCCCGTCACGTAGGCGATGGGCATGAGCAGGCTGTCGCCTTTGGCAAGGGTGGAAGTCTCGTTGATGAAGGTGGAAAAAGTGGTGAAGCCCCCGCAGAAGCCTGTGGTGAGCAGCAGACGGGTGGCGGGAGAGGCATGGGAGGCGATGGAAGGCATGGCTGTGAACAGGCCGATGAGGAAACAGCCGGCCACATTCACCACGAAAGTGCCCACGGGAAAAGCCCCCGGCAGCCATAGCAACATGAGTCTTGAAACGGCATAGCGCAGGCTTCCGCCGAAGAAGCTGCCTATGCCGACGGTGAGAAGTTCTTTCATCTGTCGGTGTCGGTAAGGTTCAGAGTATCACCGCCGTGCCGCTCACTGTCACCATAAGCATGGTGCCGCTCTGCCCCACGGTCTCATAGTCGATGTCGATGCCCACCACGGCATTGGCTCCGAGAGATTGCGCGCGCTCCGACATCTCCCTCATGGCGGTGTCTTTGGCCTCGCGCAGCACCTTCTCGTAGCTGTTGCTGCGACCGCCCACAAAGTCGCGGATGCCGGCAAAAAAGTCTTTCACGAAGTTGGCACCGATGATGGTTTCACCCGTCACCACGCCTTTATATTCTCTGATGGGATGACCCTCAAGGGTCGGAGTTGTACTGAGTATCATGCGTTTGATTCTTGATGGTTTGTCGTCCGCCGCCGTCGGTGGCTGCAGACCGGGTGCAATATTACGAATAAAAATCGGAAAAACGGCCGTCGGCAGGGCGGAAAATGCCGTTTCTGCATTTCTTGCTCCTCAACCTCCGAGAAACACCATGAGTCCGCCGAGCACGATGTACATCAGCGCGTAGGGGATGGCCGAGAGCATGATTTCGCCGTCTTTGCCCTGCATGTTGCACGAGGCCGTGGCAATGGCTATCGACTGGGGCGAAATCATCTTGCCACCCGTGGCCCCGGTGGTGTTGGAAGCCACCAGCCAGTTGGTCTGGCCGCCCTCCATGCCATAGAAAGAGCCTTGTCCGGTCATGCCCAACTGGTGGGCCACATTGGCCTGCAGCTTGGCAAAGAGGATGTTAGACGACGTGTCGGAGCCCGTCACAAACGTGCCGATGGCCCCGATGAGCGGGGCGAAAAGGGGATAGAAGGAGCCCGTGACAGCCACCAGACCCTCGGCGATGGCCCCTATCATGCCGCAATAGTTCATCACCGAAGCCAGCGAGATGAGCGACACGATGGTGACGATGGTGTTGCGCAGGTTGACGGTGGTGCGCGCCAAGATCGCCATCAGCCGCCCGAAGCCGAGCCCTTGGATGAGTCCGCCGATGGTCGCACCGAGGAAGAGCATCAGTCCGGCGTTGGAAATCCACCCGAACTTGAACGTAGACCCGATGACGGGCAGCGTCACCCTCGACACGAGGTGGCTCTTGAGAAAGTCGTTGACCGGCGGACAGAGAGCTCCGCTCAACAGGATGAAAAGTAGGATGAAGAGGTAGACGCTCCACGCCCGCAGCGTCTCGGAGAGCGTGAAAGAGTGGGAGGGAGCCGTCGTGCCGGCTACGGTCTGTCTGTCGTCGGTCACGGCTGTGGCAGCCTTTCTCCGTGCAAAGAGCCGGGCGTAGGCGATGATGGCCGCGATGGCGGCGATGCTTCCGATGATGGCCGGTGTCTCCGCCCCCAGATAGCGGGCGCAGAGATACTGCACGGAGAGCGACACAGTGCCCGTCCACACGGCCAGCGCGATGTTTTTGCCGATGGCCTTGCGGTCGGTGATCATGAGGATGACAAACGGCAGTAGGATGAACAGCGGCGAGAGCTGAATCACGGCAAAGGCCGAGGTTTCGCAGATGGCCTCCGCAGAGGCAGCCCCGCCCGGTGCCACCTCGTTGCAGAGCGTGGTCACGGGCACGCCCACGGCTCCGAATCCCGTGGCCACGGTGTTGCCGATGAGGGCCACGAGAGCCGAAAACATGGGCTTGAAACCGAGTCCGATGAGGATGGCTGCCGGAATGGCCACCGCCGTGCCGAAGCCCGCCATGCCCTCAAGCAGTCCGCCGAAGCCCCACACGAGCATGAGCACGAGGATGCCGCGGTCGTCGGTAAACGAGGTGAACTGGGCCTTGATGACCTCTATCTGTCTGCTCTCCACGAGTATGTTGTAGCTGTAGATGGCCATGAGGATGATGAGCAGGATGGGGAACACGGCCTTCAGCGCGCCCTCGACCACGCTCCACCCCACCACGGCCGCCGCGGACCCCGGATGGTGGGGCATCATGTCGAGAGCCGGAGCCGCCGTGAGCGCCAGCAGGATGGTGGCGATGAGGGTGACGAACGCGCTCTTGTGGCCGGCCATCTTCAGGCCGAGCATCAAAACGAAGAGCAGCAGAATGGGGATAATGGAGATAAGGGCACTCATGGGCTGTCAAGGTTTATGGATTGTTGTCGTTGGGTTGTTGTCTCTTGTTCATGGCGGTCTCCGGCCGGCCCGGTTTCTGTCCGCGCCGCCGAAGGTTTGTTGCAAATATACGATTAAATTCCGGAAACCGGCGTTTTTCTTCCTTGTTTTTTATGTCACCGATATGGAGAGAGGGGCGATTTCCGCTCCCAGCCTGCCCTGCCGCAAAGGCCAATGTTCCTCTGTTATTCTGTCTCTTGCCCCCATTTCGTTTCTTTTTTTCGTCTCCAACGCTTTCGTATATCAAAAATAATACGTATATTTGCAGGGTTTATGAACGGCCCGAAACGCTTAGAACGCAAATAAACGGCCTTAGACGCGATTTCAATAAAACAAAAGAGAATAAATTAAATGGATGAAAATCTGACGATCGATCACGATCGCATTCTTAAAATCAACATCGAGGAGGAGATGAAGTCCTCCTACATCGACTACTCCATGTCGGTGATTGTGGCCCGTGCCCTCCCCGATGTGCGCGACGGTTTCAAGCCCGTACACCGCCGCATACTCTACGGTATGCTCGGCATCGGCAACACCAGTGACAAACCCTACAAGAAGTGCGCGCGCGTTGTGGGTGAGGTGCTGGGTAAATACCACCCCCACGGCGACTCGTCGGTGTATGGGGCACTGGTGCGCATGGGGCAAGACTGGAACATGCGCTACACGCTTGTCGACGGACAGGGTAACTTCGGCTCCGTGGACGGCGACTCTCCGGCGGCCATGCGTTACACCGAGTGCCGCCTCTCGAAGATGGGAGAGCACGTGATGGACGACCTTGAGAAGGACACCGTGGACATGACCAACAACTTCGACGACACGCTCACGGAGCCGTCGGTGATGCCCACGAAGATACCCAACCTGCTGGTCAACGGCGGCAACGGCATCGCCGTGGGTATGGCCACCAACATGCCCACGCACAATCTGGGCGAGGTGATCGACGGCTGCTGCGCCTACATCGACAATCCCGAGATAGACTTGGAGGGCCTCATGCACTACATCAAGGCCCCCGACTTCCCCACGGGTGCATATATATATGGTATACAGGGCGTGAAAGACGCCTACGAGACGGGCCGTGGCCGCGTGGTGATGCGCGCCAAGGCAGAGATAGAGAGCGACGAGAGCCACGACAAGATCGTCATCACCGAGATACCCTACGGGGTGAACAAGGCCCAGCTCATTGAGTATATCGCCGAACTGGTGAAGGACGGCAAGATAGACGGCATCTCCAACGCCAACGACGAGAGCGGCCGGCAGGGTATGCGCATCGTGATAGACGTGAAGCGCGACGCCAACGCCAATGTCATCTTGAACAAGCTCTTCAAGATGACGGCCCTGCAAAGTGCCTTCTCGGTGAACAACATCGCGCTGGTCAACGGCCGCCCGCGGCTGCTCAGTCTCAAGGAGTGTGTGAAATACTTTGTGGAGCACCGCCACGACGTGACCATACGCCGCACCAAGTATGACCTCCGCAAGGCGCAGGAGCGGGCGCATATCCTCGAAGGGCTCATCATCGCCTGCGACAACATCGACGAGGTGGTGCACATCATCAGGGCGAGCAAGACACCGGCCGACGCGCAGCGCAACCTCGAAGAGCGTTTCAACCTCGACGAACTGCAATCGAAGGCCATCGTGGACATGCGTCTCTCGCAGCTCACGGGGCTGCGCATGGATCAGCTGCACGCCGAATACGAGGAGCTGGAGCGCATGATCGACTACTACAACCGCATACTCAACGACCCCGAGCTCTGCAAGCAGGTAATGAAAGACGAGTTGCAGGAAGTGAAGGAGAAGTATGGCGACCCACGCCGCACCGAAATCAAATACTCCTCGGAGGAGTTCAACCCCGAAGACTTCTATCCCAACGATCCGGTGGTGATCACCGTGAGCCACATGGGCTACATCAAGCGCACACCGCTCTCCGAGTTCCGCGAGCAGGCCCGCGGCGGAGTGGGCTCCAAGGGGGCCCGCCACCGCGAGCAGGACTTCACCGAGTATATCTATCCTGCCACCATGCACCAGACGATGCTCTTCTTCACCAAGAAAGGGCGCTGCTACTGGCTCAAGTGCTACGAGATACCCGAAGGCGACCGCAACTCCAAGGGCCGCGCCATACAGAACCTGCTCAATATCGAGGGCGATGATCAGGTGAATGCCTTCCTGCGGCTGCGCGGACTCGACGACGAGGAGTTCATCAACTCCCACTATGTGGTGTTCGCCACGAAGAACGGCACGGTGAAGAAAACATTGCTCGAAGCCTACTCCCGTCCGCGGGCCAACGGCGTGATAGCCATCAACATCGTTGAAGGCGACGAGGTGGTGGATGTGCGTCTCACCAACGGCAACAACGAACTCATCATCGCCAACCGCAACGGCAGGGCCGTGCGTTTCCACGAGAGCACCATCCGCACCATGGGCCGCGTGTCGACCGGTGTGCGCGGCATGCGCCTCGACGAGGGCGACGATGCCGTGGTGGGCATGATTGTGGTCAACGACTCGGAGACGGAAAACGTGATGGTGGTGAGCGAGAACGGCTACGGCAAACGCTCGCAGGTGGAAGACTACCGCATCACCAACCGAGGCGGAAAGGGCGTGAAGACGCTCGCCGTGACCGAGAAGACCGGAAGACTGGTGGCCATCAAGAACGTCACCGATGACAACGATCTCATGATCATCAACAAGAGCGGCGTGGTGATTCGCCTCGCCGTGGCCGACTGCCGCGTCATGGGGCGTGCCACGCAGGGCGTGAGACTCATCAATCTGGCCAAGAAAAACGATGTCATTGCCAGCGTGTGCAAGGTGATGAGCAGCGAACTCGAGGCCACCGTTGAGGAGGAAAGCCGTGCCCAGTGGGCCAAGAAGAGTGACGAAATCAGGCAGGATGCCACGGCCGACGGGTCCGGCGGCACTGCCGGAGAGGACGATCCGGACGAAGACGAGGGCAACGGGGGCGAAGCTCCGCTCGTAGACTTCGGCGGAGAAGATGACAACAATGAATAAACTGCACGGTTCCGGTGCCTTCCCCAACCTCGGGGAGGGGCACCGGAATGTGTTATCGGAAGAAAATCAATATAACTTTAAACTACAGAAAGATGAAAAAGTTAATGTTCGCTGCCATGATGATACTCAGTACATCGGCAGCATTTGCCGGAGACAGCGATGCCTTGAAGGCTATCATGAAGGCCAAAACCTATGCAGAAGCCGATGCGCTGCTCAAGCAGAATCTCAGCGCGCTGGCTACTGACGCCGAGCGCGCCAAAGCCTACAACAAGCTCGTTGACCTCGCCTTGGAGAAGTACAACAAGGAGTCTACCGTCCTCACCCAAAACCAGATGAACGCCCAGATGGGCATCAAGGGCAAAGACCAGGCCTTCGACACGCTGGGCATGTACAATGCCGCCACCGAGGCCCTGCAGGCCGGACTGGAGTGTGACAAGTACGACCAGAAGCCCGATGCCAAGGGCAAGGTGAAGCCCCGCTTCGCCGCAGCCAACAACACCCGTCTGTGGGGCGTGCGCGCGCAGCTCGTCAACGCCGGACAGGAGGCTGCCCAGAAGGGCAAGGATGCCGACGTGCTGAAGTATTGGGGCACCTTCCTCGACACCAACGACGCTCCGCTCTTTGCCTCGCAGGACAAGAGTTCGCAGAAAGAATACTTCGGACAGGTGGCCCTTTTCACCGCCCAGTATGCCTTCCAGGCCAAGGACAAGGAGCGTGCCGGCCGCTATTGCGACCTCGCCATGAAAGATCCCGAGCAGGCCGACCGTGCGCTGGGCATCAAGTTGCTCGTGATGCGCGACGGACTGAAGACGAAGGCCGACTCCGTGAAGTTCGTTGACGAGCTCAAGGCACTCTATGCACAGAAGCCCGACAACGGTGTGGTGCTCGAGTCGCTGGCCAACCTCTATTCGGCCATGGGCCAGAAAGACGCGCAAGTTCAGCTCCTCGATGAGGCCATCGCCAAGAATCCGAAAAACTTCGTGGCCCTCTTCCTCAAGGGACAGAATGCCATCACGGCCAACAATGCCAACGAAGCCATCAAATATCTCAAGCAGGCTGCCGAGCTCCAGCCCGAAAACGCCCTCGTGCTCACCTATCTCGGTGCTTGTCTCAACGTGAAGGCTGCCGACCAGCAGGATCCCAATGGCCGCAAGGTGGTCTACACCGAGGCACTGAAATATCTCGACAAGGCCAAGCAGCTCGACCCGCAGCGCAATCAGGCCAACTGGGCCTACAACCGCTATCAGGCCTGCTACGGTCTTTATGGGGCCGACGCTCCCGAAACCAAGGCTGCCGAAGCCGAGAGCAAGAACTAAGGCGGATGCTTGAACCGCCGCCCTGCGCGGCGACACCGCCACCGGACTGACGGCGCGGGCGTGGCCTATCCTCCATGTCCGCCCACTGTCTCCTCTTTATATAAAAGCCATGCGGGGCGTCAATGAGAGACGCCGGCATGGCTTTTCGCGTATAAACCCTTTGGGTTGGGGTAGGGAGGAGGCACGGGAGAGGCGGTGTTTTGGCAAATTGTCAGCTGCATTTCAGTAAAAAGATAAAAGTATTTCGGCAGGATTACGCTAATATCTCGGCGAGTTGACAGCAGTCTCCTGCCCCCGTCTTTGCCTCTTTGGAACTGTCCGATTTTTTCCTCATCGATTTGCATTTCGCCGATTTTGGTTGTATCTTTGCAGTAGCAAGGGGAGCGCGCAAGTGCTCCCTTTTTTTAGGCCACCACTCACCAAAAAGTCCCCAAACCAGCCCCAAACCACCTAACGAGATACCCCCAACCCCCTAAAGGGGGCTTTTCAACCTTGCAAAAGGGGCTCTTTGAGCTTCTCGTTCGGCCTCTTTTGGCTTTTCACTACGGCTCTTTTGCGCGGTCGTTTGGGCCGAGTGAGAAAATTCGTAGGCCGGATGTGGCGAATAAAACGGATAATATGGAGTGGATAGCGGAGCGGGAAGAAATGCCGTGTAAGGCTTTTTCTCGACCTTGGTAAGTTTTGTGCTATATGCTGACAAGCGGCAAGTGAGACCAAATAGATCTGCTTAGTACGAATGTAGGTTGTGAGAAAAAATTCGCTTCATTCGAAAAATTCGCCGACAAAGATATTCCTCGGCGAATTATCCGAATGATGCGAATGTCGGGTGTGAAAGGAAATTCGCTTCATCCGCTTCTTTCACCGCCCCGGAATATCCGCCTACGGATGAGCCGACATTGCCCGAAATTATTCCAGTTTGTAATTTTTCCGATTTCTTGCGGCAATAGCAAAAAATAATTTTTATATTTGCACCATGACAATCTATATTTATGAAAGCCTATGAACAATTTTAATGCAGAAAAGCCCCTTGCCCCGGCGCAGCAAGGGAGCGGCGGTGACGACTCACGTTTTGACCGCCAGCGCCGCATCATCGGAGCCATCTTCGGCCCCATCTGCGCCATCCTCGTGTGGATTACTCCCATTGCCGGCCTCTCGCCGGAGGCCCACAAGTTGCTCGCCATCATCACCCTCGTGGGCCTGTGGTGGATCACCGAGCCCGTGCCCATCCCCGTGACCTCGCTCATCGGGCCCACGCTGTGCGTGGTGTTTGGCGTGGTGAAGATGAAAGAAGCCTTCGCCCCCTTCGCCAACCCCATGATATTCCTCTTCATGGGCGGTTTCATGATAGCCAAGGCCATGATGGTGAACGGGCTCGACAAGCGCATCGCCTACGGCATCATGTCGATGAAGTGGGTGGGCGACAGTCCGCGACGCATCTTTCTGGCCGTCGGACTGGCCTGCGCCCTGTGCTCGGGCTGGATCAGCAACACGGCCACGGCGGCCATGATGTTTCCCATAGCACTGGGACTGCTCGAAGCCATCAGCGAGATGATGGCCGCCAACGGCAAGCCCATCAACCTCAAAACCTACAAGTATGCCACGGGGCTGATGCTCATGACGGCCTACGCCTGCTCCATAGGCGGTGTGCTCACGCCCATAGGTACGCCCCCGAACATCATCATGCTCGGATTCCTCAGTGAGCTGGCCGATGTCCATGTCTCCTTCTTCCAATGGATGGTGTGGGGCTTCGTGGCCATGGTGGCTTATTTCATCATCGCCTACGTGATTCTGGTGAGGATGTTCCCCGCCGATGTAGACCACATTGAGGGTGCGCAGAAGTTTATCGGCGAGAAGAAAAAAGGGCTGGGCCGATGGACGCGTGCACAGAAGAACACGCTCTTCGCTTTCCTCGTGGCCGTGACGCTGTGGGTCATGCCGGGCATCCTGAGCATCGCTTTGGGCACCGATAGCGAGATACTCAACAACTACAACCGCCTCTTCCCCGAGGCCGTGGCTGCCATGGTGGGGGCCCTGTTGCTCTTCCTCATCCCCGTGGACACCAAGCAGCACAAGATGACGCTCGACTGGAAAGACGCCGTGGCCGGCGTGGAGTGGGGCACACTGTTGCTCTTCGGCGGCGGACTGGCTATCGGCGGCATGATGTATGCCACCGGTCTCTCGGGATGGATAGGCGACCAGATAATCAACTTCATGGGCGGCAAACCCTCCGAACTGCTGCTCGTGGCGGTGTTCTGTGTGATGTCGCTGCTGCTCTCCGAACTCACTTCCCACACGGCTGCCACCAACATGATAGGTCCGTTGGCCATCGGCGCGGCCGTCACGGCAGGTTTCAGTCCCATTCCCGTGGCTGTGGGTGTGGCCCTCTCGGCTTCGTTGGGCTTCATGCTCCCTGTGTCCACGCCGCCCAACGCCATCGTCTATGCGAGCGGCTACATTCCCATCACCAAGATGATCAAGACCGGTGTCTACATCGACTTCATCGGCATTGCCATCGTCACCATCCCCGTAGCCCTTTATCTCGTAGGGCTGATAGTTAGGTGATAGGTGATAGGTGTTAGGTGATGGGTGGTGGGTGATGGGTGTTAATGAAATCCTGCGAGGTAAAGACGGTTGTTCCTACCGCAGCTGAAGTTCTCCACAGTCCCCCTCTAAGGATTTCATTAACACCCACCACCTAACACCTATCACCTAACACCCATCACCTTTTCTTCCTAATCTTTTGATTATTACGGTCTTTTTTCTTACCTTTGTGCGCTGAAAGTATTAACAATCAAAAAATAGGATAAAGCAATGAAAGCATTTGTATTCCCGGGACAGGGATCGCAGTTCGTGGGCATGGGTAAGGACCTCTACGAAAACAACGCATTGGCGAAGGAACTGTTTGACAAGGCCGACGAGATACTCGGTTTCAAGATCACCGACATCATGTTTGCCGGTACCGACGAGCAGCTCAAGCAGACCAATGTCACGCAGCCTGCCGTGTTCCTCCACAGTGTGATCTCCGCACTCTGTCTGGGCGATGACTTCAAGCCCGCTATGGTGGCCGGCCACTCGCTGGGCGAGTTCTCCGCCCTCGTGGCCGCCGGCGCACTGAGCTTTGAAGACGGATTGAAGCTGGTGGCCGCCCGTGCCAACGCCATGCAGAAGGCCTGTGAGGCCAACCCCGGAACGATGGCTGCCATTATCGGCCTGAGCGACGAGAAGGTGGAGGAAGTGTGCAGTGAGGTGTCTGCCAACGGCCAAATCGTGGTGGCAGCCAACTACAACTGCCCCGGTCAGCTCGTCATCTCGGGCAACGTGGAGGCCGTCAATGCCGCTTGCGAAAAATTGAAAGAGGCCGGTGCCAAGCGTGCGCTGCCGCTGAAGGTGGGCGGTGCGTTCCACTCTCCGCTCATGCAGCCGGCCAAGGACGAGCTGCAAGCCGCTATCGAGCAGACCGAGTTTGCCGCTCCGAGCTGCCCCGTCTATCAGAATGTGGATGCCAAGGCCCACACCGATGCAGCCGAAATCAAGGCCAATCTCACCGCGCAGCTCACCAGCCCCGTGCGCTGGACAGCCAGTGTGCAGGCCATGATAGCCGACGGTGCCGACGATTTCACCGAGTGCGGACCGGGCAAAGCCCTGCAAGGCATGATTGGCCGCATCGACAAGAATGTAGCGGTGAAGGGAATCTAAGTTGACGAGTTGACGAGTGGACAAGTAGACGAGTTGCTTGCTCTGAAAGGGAGGGGCGGCTCGTCGACTTGTCTATTTGTCTGCTTTCCGCAACTGATAACTTGTTTACTTGTCTACTTGTCTACTTGTTCACTCGTCAACTCGACCGACCGTTCACCCGTCAACTAAACTCGACTTAACTCATGATTATTTATCAGATACTCACCCGCCTGTTCGGCAATCGCAACACCACCCGCAAGGCGTGGGGCACGATGGCCGAGAACGGCAGTGGGAAGATGAACAACTTTGATGCCGCCACCCTCAAGCGCATCCGCCGGCAGGGAGTGACCCACGTGTGGTTTACGGGCATCATCCGCCACGCCTCACAGACTGACTATTCGGCCTGCGGCATCCCCCGGCAGCACGCCCGGGTGGTGAAAGGCCGGGCCGGTTCACCCTATGCCATAACAGACTATTATGATGTGGACCCCGACTTGGCCACCGATGTGCCCCGGCGCATGGAAGAGTGGGAGGCCCTCGTCGACCGCGTACACAAGGCCGACATGAAAGTGATTCTCGACTTTGTGCCCAACCACGTGGCCCGCGAATACCGCTCGGTGTGCCGGCCGCAGGGCGTGCGCGACCTCGGAGAGGACGACGACCAAAACATGCACTTCTCTCCGCGCAACAACTTCTACTACTGTTGGGGGCGGCCGTTGTGCCTCGACGGCATCAATTCCGGTTCCGGCGACGATGCCGAACCCTATACCGAGGTGCCCGCCAAGGCCACGGGCAACGACCTCTTCGACAACCATCCGGGACAGAACGACTGGTATGAGACCGTGAAACTCAACTACGGCGTTGACTATTGCGACGCCGGAGGCCGCTCGGAACATTTCGACCCCGTGCCCGACACGTGGCTGAAGATGGCCGACATACTGCTTTTCTGGGCCGCAAAGGGTGTCGACGGCTTCCGTTGCGACATGGCCGAGATGGTGCCCACGGCTTTCTGGACTTATGTCACGGCCCGTCTGAAGGCCGCCCATCCCGGACTTGTCTTCATCGGCGAGGTCTACGACCCCACGCAATACCGGGCCTACATCGCCTCGGGCTTCGACTATCTCTACGACAAGGTGGGCATGTACGACTGCCTGCGCGACATCATCTGTGGTCGCCGGCCCACGACCGACATCACCGCCCAGTGGCAGTCGACCGACGACATACGCGACCACATGCTCTATTTCCTCGAAAACCACGACGAGCAGCGCATCGCCTCAGATTTCTTCGCCGGCGATGCCCGCAAGGGATTGCCGGCCCACATCGTGAGCTGCTTGCTGCAAACCAATCCCTACATGCTCTATGCCGGACAGGAGTTTGGCGAGCGGGGTATGGACAGCGAGGGCTTCAGCGGGCGCGACGGGCGCACCACCATCTTCGACTATTGGAGTCTCGACACGCTCAACCACGGCTTTTACGACTCCCGGCAGCTCTCTCGCGACGAGCGGGAACTGAACGCCGCCTACACCGCCGTGATGCGTATGGCCGGTGAGGAGCGCGCCGCCCGCGAGGGAAAAACCTTCGACCTGATGTATGTCAACCCCTCGTTGGCCGACAACCGCTTTGCCTTCTTGCGCAAGGCCGGCAACGAACTGCTCTTTGTGGCGGTCAACTTCGGCGACAGCATGTCCTCCTGCGCCGTGCGGATTCCCGCCCACGCCTTCGACTTCATGGAATTGTCAGAGGGCGAATGGGAGGCCGAAGAACTGCTCACCCGTCATCACCGCCGGCTCGTCTTCAAGCGCGAAGGGGCTGTGGAGGTGGATGTGCCGGCCCACGGAGGTGTCATCTATAAAATTATAATATCCGATAAAGACATGAACGAAGACTTGATTCTCAACGGGCACAACAAGGATGAGTTCCCTCCCGCCCACACGGCCGAGCATCTGCTCAACCGGCTGATGATGCGCATGTTCGGTTGCGAGCGTTCGCGCAATGCTCACATCGAGCGCAAGAAGAGCAAAATCAGCTATGTGCTCGACCACAAGCCCACCCGCAAGGAGGAGAAAGCCATCGCCGACGAGATGAACCGGCTCATCGCTGAAGATCTCCCCGTGACCTACGAGATGGTGGATCGTGACCATATTCCCGAAGGGGTGACGCTCGACCGCCTGCCCGACACGGCCGGCGAAAAGCTCCGGTTGGTGCGCATCGGCGACTACGATGTGTGCCCCTGCATTGGCAAGCACGTGCGCTCCACCGGTCAGATAGGCCGCTTCGAGCTGCTCGGCACCAACTGGGATCAAGACACGATGACCTTCCGCATCCGTTTCAAGATAGTATGATGGGGGAGAGGAGTTATTTTGGGAGTTAAAGGGAGTTAAGGAGTGAAAGGGAGTTAAGACAATAGCTTTATTGCCGATGACATGCGGGAAGACATAAACTATAAAACTGTTGTCTTAACTCCCTTTCACTCCTTAACTCCCCAAAGAATCTCCCATTAACTTCCATCTTCTCGTATGGACTTGGCAATAAAGCTGTTGTCTTAACTCCCTTTAACTCCTTAACTCCCTTTAACTCCTAAAAAACATGTACAGACCTTCCCCAAACGACTACGACCACTACCGTGTGGACGAAAAGGCACCGCTGCTGGAGTGGTTGCTCGCCAACGTCAAAGGCGAGAGCCGGTCTAAAATCAAGGCTACGCTCAAGGGGCGCGGCATCAAGGTGAACGGCAAGCAGACCACCCGCTTCGACTATCCGCTCGAACCGGGCATGAAAATCAGCGTGAGCAGGAACAAGCGCAACGACACGTTCCGAAGCCGCTATGTGCGACTGGTCTATGAAGACCGCCACATTGTGGTGTTGGAAAAGGCCGTGGGCATCCTCTCGATGGCTGCCGGCCACTCGTCGCTCAACGTGAAAAAAGTGCTTGACGACTACTTCAAGAAGACGCGCCAAAAGTGTACGGCCCATGTGGTTCACCGCCTCGACCGCGACACCAGCGGCCTGATGATCTACGCCAAGAGCAAGGAGATAGAGCAGATGCTCGAACACGACTGGCATCATGTGGTCTACGACCGCCGCTATGTGGCAGTCGTCTCGGGCGAGGTGTACGACGACGAAGGCACCATCGCCAACTGGCTGAAAGACAACAAGGCCTACGTCACCTATTCGTCGCCCGTGGACAACGGCGGGAAGTATGCCGTCACCCACTTTCATGTGCTCCGCCGCACCACCGACCACAGTCTGGTGGAATACCGGCTCGAGACGGGCCGCAAGAATCAGATACGCGTCCACTCGGCCGACATGGGCCACCCCGTGTGCGGCGACATCAAATATGGCAATGGCGACGACCCGCTCCACCGCCTCTGTCTCCACGCCTACGTGCTCTGTTTCTACCATCCCGTGACCCACGAGCGCATGGAGTTTGACACGCCCGTGCCCTCTGCCTTCCTCTCGCTCTTCAAATAGGGCGGGGCGGGGGTGGGGCGGTTGCACCCGCCAATGCCCCTCGACATCCATTCATATCACTTCCATGACATCCAATTTCGCCTATTACACCTTTGCCCTCGTCGCTCTGATTGTGGGCTTTTTCATCATCAAGAAAGTCACCACCTGTCTCTTCAAGACCCTTGTGGCCCTCATCGTGCTGGCCGTTCTCGCCGCCGTCTACTGGCTGTATTTCACGTGACAACCCCGTTTTTACCCCATTCAGATGATAAAAACGGGCGAGAACGTGCGATTGTCGAATATTTTTCGTATGTTTGTAGCCGGATAGCTTGGCGGCAGACATGCCTGCAAGCTGTCGCCATGTATAAATGGATAATGTATCACATAGAATGGAGAAGGAAAACGACATACAGCAGCCGCCGCAGCCGGCAGAGGCCGCCGCTTCCCGATACAGCGACTACACCGTGCTCACTTCGCGCGGCATCCACCGTTTTGTGAAGTGTCGCAAGGGCGACCGGTGGGTGGTGCTCAAGGGGCTGAAGCCCGAATACAGGGAGAAACCGCAGTGCGTCGCCCTGTTGAAGAAGGAATACAAGACAGCCCACGCGCTCGACCACGCGGGGCTGGTGAAATATCAGGCACTGGTAGACGACGACCGCTACGGGCCGTGTATCGAACTCGAATGCGTCGATGGGCGTTCGCTGGCCGACTATCTGCGCGAGGCCCACACCACCGAAGAGAAGTTGGCCGTGGTGCAGGAGCTGGCCGATGTACTCTCCTACGTGCATGGCCGCGGTGTGGTACACCTCGGTCTGAAACCCTCCAACATCTATATCACCAAGCAGGGCAACCACGTCAAGCTCAGCGACTTTCGGATTGTTGCCGCCGACAGCTTGAAAGAACCCGTCGGTGTGTTGAAGTACATGGCACCCGAGGTGAAAGACGGCACGATGACCGTGGATGCCCGGGCCGACATCTATTCGCTCGGCATGTTGCTGCGCGACTTCGCCCTACCTGCCGACTATGCCCCCGTGGCCGACAAGTGTTGCAGCTTCGGGCGCAACGAACGCTACATGGATGCCGCTTCCGTGGTGGAAGCCCTTTACAGCGACCGGAGCCACGGCGGTTCGAAAAAGATCGTGGGCATCGTCGCAGCCATCGCGGTGGTCATCGGCCTGCTAGTTTTCGTGTTTTTCACCGGCCGCGGCAGTCACAGCGACAGTGCCAATCCGGCATCCGTGACGAGCGTGGCCGACAGTGCGCAATCTCCCTCCGAGTCCCCCGCCGGTCCCTCCACAACCTCTGCCGAGGCTTCTGCCCGGACGGAAAATGCCGCCCCCGTGGCCGTCGCCAACAAGTTCGGATTCCTCGAACAGTTGAAGCCGGCCCTCTACCGCGACCTCGACAAGCTGTTCCAACCCTGCCTCGACCGCAAGGCCGAAGGGGCCGATGAAGCCGAGATGCAGCAGGCCAAGGCCCGGTTGCAGGGCAGGATAAAGCGTTACTACAAAGGACTGGTGGGTACGCTCGGCCGTCTCGACAGCGAGCAGCGGGCAGCTTTCGACAAGACATTCGCCGACTACGTGGCCCGGAAGAAAGCCGAACTTTAGCGGCTTGCCGCCACCACTCGCCCCGACAACACAGCGGGCGGACACCGATGCAAGGTGTCCGCCCGCTTTTTTTGACCATTTATTTTGTCTTTCGAGCTATTTATTGTACTTTTGCAGCTAAAGACTAAGCACTTATATAATTATGTACAGAACAAAGACATGCGGAGAGCTGCGCCTCTCCGACGCCGGCACGGAAGTGACCTTGGCCGGCTGGGTTCAGCGTTCGCGCAAGATGGGCGGCATGACGTTCGTCGACCTGCGCGACCGTTACGGCATCACACAGCTCGTGTTCAACGAAGCCGACAACCGGGCACTCTGTGAAGAGGCCAACAAGTTGGGCCGCGAATACTGCGTTCAGGTCAAGGGCCGTGTGAGCGAGCGGCAGAGCAAAAACCCGAATATGGACACGGGCGACATCGAGATAATCGTCTCCGCGCTCACGGTGCTCTCGCCGAGTCTCACCCCCCCGTTCACCATCGAAGACAATACCGACGGCGGAGACGACATCCGCATGAAATACCGCTACCTCGACATTCGCCGCGCCGCCGTGCGCAAGAATCTCGAGCTGCGCCACCGCATGACCATCCTCATACGCAACTTCCTCGACTCGCGCCAGTTCATGGAGGTGGAGACCCCCATCCTCATCGGCAGCACGCCCGAAGGGGCCCGCGATTTCGTGGTGCCTTCGCGCATGAATCCCGGCCAGTTCTATGCCCTGCCGCAGAGTCCGCAGACCCTCAAGCAGCTCCTCATGGTGGCCGGCGTGGACCGTTACTTCCAGATAGCCAAGTGTTTCCGCGACGAAGACCTGCGGGCCGACCGCCAGCCCGAGTTCACACAGATAGACTGCGAAATGTCGTTTGTGGAGCAGGAAGACGTGCTCAACATCTTCGAAGACATGGCCCGCCATCTCTTCAAGGAGATTCGCGGCGTGGAATTGCCCCCGTTGGAGCGCATGAAGTGGCACGATGCCATGCGCCGCTATGGTTCTGACAAACCCGACGTGCGCTTCGGCATGGAGTTTGTCGAGTTGAAGGAGGCTTTTGCCGGCAAGGGAGCGTTCTCCGTGTTCGACGAGGCAGCCTACATCGGCGGCATCTGCGTGCCCGGTTGTGCCGATTACAGCCGCAAGCAGCTCAACGAGCTCACCGACTTCGTGAAGCGTCCGCAGGTGGGTGCCAAGGGACTGGTGTTCATCAAGTATCAGGCCGACGGCACGGTGAAGAGCTCCATCGACAAGTTCTATTCGCCCGAGGTGCTGGCCGAAATCAAACAGACCATGGGAGCCAAAGACGGCGATCTCGTGCTCATCCTCTCCGGCGACAATGCCAACAAGACCCGTGTGCAGCTCTGCTCGCTCCGCTTGGAGATGGGCGACCGCTTGGGGTTGCGTGACAAGAATGTGTTCAAGTGTCTGTGGATAGTCGACTTCCCCCTCTTCGAGTGGAGCGACGAGGAGCAGCGCCTCATGGCCACGCACCATCCGTTCACCATGCCCAACCCCGACGACCTGCCGTTGCTCGACGAGCATCCCGAGCAGGTGCGCGCCGTGGCCTACGACTTTGTGTGCAACGGCATCGAGGTGGGCGGCGGTTCGCTCCGTATCCACGACACCCGCTTGCAGGAGAAGATGTTTGAGGTGCTCGGTTTCACGCCGGAGCGTGCCGAGGCCCAGTTCGGTTTCCTGATGAACGCCTTTAAGTATGGCGCACCGCCCCATGCCGGCCTGGCCTTCGGTCTCGACCGTTTCGTGAGCATCTTGGCCGGTCTCGACTCCATCCGCGACTGCATCGCCTTCCCGAAAAACAACTCCGGCCGCGATGTGATGCTCGATGCCCCCGGCCCCATCGACCAGAAGCAGCTCGACGAGTTGCAGCTGAAGCTGGTGGAAAGCCCCCTAAGTTAGGGGGGGTGGGGGTCTGAACAAGAGGACAATATCCACTCCTCCCCCCAGCTTTCCAAGCGCGAAATATTGGAGTGAGGGGGGAGACTCTATAATCTACAATAGGGACAGTGCCTTGATGCGCTGTCCCTATTTTTTTGTTTTCTGTAGAATAAGAATGGGCGTATTTCCCCATCCGTCGTGCCTTTTCGGAGGTGCTGCAAGCGGCAGACCGCGAGAAGCCACAAAAGGCTCGTGGCTTCCCTGTCCCAGCTGTCAGTTGGCCCACGTGACAGAGGTGTAGGGCGACAGGTCGGGAAGGTCGGGGAGGGAGATCCAAGTTTTGTCGGCCCCGTTGTATTCGGCGACAGAGGCTTTCCCGTTTGTGATGGTGAGCACGGTGAAACGACCGGGACGGTCGGTGCGGCAGGTGATGGAAACCACCTTGCCGGGCTGGGTGGCAAACGGCTCCTGCAGGTGTGGAGACTCCTTGTCGAGCAGGCAGAAGCGGCTGCCACCTTTGGCCGACGGGGAAGAAATGACATAGCCTGCCAGCCTTGGTTGCGACTTGCCACCGGGCACGCTGAAGGAGAACGGGATGAGGGCTTCGGCCTCGATTTCGTCGAGCACGCGGAATCCTTTGCGGATGTGGAACAGTACGGGCACCCATTTCCCCGCGCCTTTGTCGGCAGAGAGGAAGACGGTCCCGCTTTCGGGGTCGAACACGCCGGCGTAGGTGCCGAACTGTCGCGCGGATAGCCCGGCCGGCAACTCAAAGGCCCGCAGCTTTTCCACAACCGACGTGCGTGTGGCGTAATTGCTCTGCTCCGGTTGCCTGAGAGAAGTGCTCAAATTATATTTGCCCGGTGCTTTCTCCTGAATGGAGACGAAGTATCCTGTGTTGGTCACCGCCAATGATAGCGTATTAAAGGAGGGATTGAGAGGGCTCCATTCACCGGTGCAGAAGTCGAAGAAGAACGGCTGTTGCACGCCATCGGCCTTGGCCAGACCGCACAGCCCGTAAGTTTTTTCGAGGTTGATGATGGAGTGGAAGTCCGGATGCGCGCTCATGTCCCATTTCGTCGCGGCATTCCCCTTGCCCTGCGTCCATACCGTCTCTATCGTGTTGCGACCGGGATTGACGCCATACAGTCTGAAGTCTTTGGGTGTCTGTCCGTCGGCCACCAGCAGTTCGCCCAAGGTCATTCTGTCGGCTGCTCTCTGCAAGATGATCCTGACGCGGGACTCCGGCTTGCGGTAGGGCATCAGGAAGCTGATGCCATTCGGCTTTGCTTCGATGATTTTTGCATAATTGTTCATGCCGGAACCTTCGGGAAATGACGGGTCGCCCGTGTCCCAACGGAAGTCAAGCGTCACGTAATCGCCGGTTTGGAATCCCTCGCCATAGAGGTGTATCGTGTCTCCCGGGTTCACTTTCCGGCCCGCTTCCCTCACTCCGGCGTTGGTCACCAGTTGCTTCTCTGCCGGCTCGTACTCTTCCTTGTGGCTGCAAGCGTTCAAGGCAAGAAGAAGCGGTGTCGCGATTAGAAAAAACAGTCTATTCTTCATCATATCAGGTATATATATAAAGAGGTGAAAGGGTAAAGGGGTGAGATGTCTGCAAAAATAGTGAAATGGGCTGGAAAATGCAAGCGTTTTCGCGGAAAAATGCAAGGGAAATGGTAAAATATGGGGATGGTTTCGGCGGAATCTTAGCCGTCGGCGAGGAAAACTTCTCCGTGTGGGAATCCTTTCCGCACCCGCCACTTGGGGGCGTTTCGCTTCGCGGGGTCGGCCCGATTGTCGGCCGTCGTGCCGTGTGAGGTTTTGTGCGGGATGTCTGCACCACCCGTGCAGAGGCTTTGCACGCCGCGTGCAACAGCCATGCAAGGCCGGTGCAGCGGCCATGCACCGGTCCGTCGGCAAAGGGGTGGGAGGGCGGTCGGGCCGACAAGCCATACCGCCTTCGGCCATCGGAGCAGGAGAAAATTAAATTCCACTTTGTTGATAAATAATTTTGCAGTTCGCCCGAATAATGCTAACTTTGCCCATATTTTATATAAAATAGACTAATAATGGAATATCAAGAGACGGAAATCAAGGGTGTCTGGATCATGACGCCCAAGGTATTCGAGGATCGGCGCGGTTACTTCTTCGAGGCATGGAAGAAGGCCGAGTTTGAAGAACATGTGGGCAAGGTGGATTTCATTCAGGACAACGAGTCGAAGTCGAGCTTCGGCGTGTTGCGCGGCCTTCACTATCAGACGGGCGACTACGCGCAGGCCAAGCTTGTGCGGGTGATCAAAGGTCGGGTGCTCGATGTGGCCGTGGATCTGCGCAAGAGCAGTCCCACGTTTGGCCGTCATGTGGCTGTGGAGCTCTCCGAGGAAAACAAGCGTCAATTTTTCATTCCCCGCGGTTTCGCCCACGGTTTCTTGGTGCTCAGCGAGGAGGCCGTCTTCACTTACAAGGTGGACAATGCCTATGCTCCGCAGCACGAAGCCGGCATACGTTGGGACGACGAGCAGGTGGCCATCAAGTGGCCCATCGACCCGGGCGACGTGGTGACGAGCGATAAAGACCTCAAGGCCCCGGCCCTCAAAGATGCCGAGGTGTTTGAATAAAGAGCGTGTTTGAACGACGAGAGTGTTTTTTGAAAATAATCCTAACTGAACTTTCGCGTGTTTAGTAGGAGTTGAAGAAACGAGGGGAAACCTCGTGACAGACAGAGAAAAAGAATCGGACTTGGGGCATGATGTCCCAATACCTTTAGGCAATGAAGCCGCTGTCTCTACCTCCTAACGAGCGGAGCGAGTGCTAACTCTTTTTTTTCGCCATCGCTCAAGGAAACTTCTCCCTTAACTCCTAAAATATCATTCTTGCGAAACTTAAACATTATAATAAGATGAATATAGCAGTAGTAGGCACCGGATATGTGGGCCTCGTGTCGGGCACATGTTTTGCCGACACCGGTGTCAACGTGACATGCGTCGATGTAGACAGTAAGAAAATCGAGCGGCTCGAACAGGGTGACATCCCCATCTACGAGCCCGGACTCGACGAACTGGTGATGAAAAACGTGAAGGCCGGCCGCCTGAAGTTCACCACTTCGCTGGCCGACATCATCAACGAACAAGACATCGTGTTCTCAGCCGTGGGCACGCCTCCCGACGAAGACGGCAGCGCCGACCTGCGCTACGTGTTGCAGGTGGCCAAGACGATAGGCGAAAACCTCAATAGATATCTTGTGGTGGTCACCAAGAGTACCGTGCCCGTGGGCACGGCCCGCAAGGTGAAGGCGGCCATACAGGCCGAACTCGACCGCCGCGGAGTCGACGTGAAGTTCGATGTGGCCAGCAATCCCGAGTTTCTCAAGGAGGGCAACGCCATCAAAGACTTCATGAGCCCCGACCGCGTGGTGGTGGGCGTGGAGAGCGAGCGGGCGCAGAAGATGCTCACAAGGCTCTACAAACCCTTCCTGCTCAACAACTTCCGGGTGATTTTCATGGACATTCCTTCGGCCGAGATGACCAAGTATGCCGCCAACTCGATGCTGGCCACACGCATCTCGTTCATGAACGACATAGCCAATCTCTGCGAGCGCGTGGGCGCCGATGTGAGCATGGTGCGCGCGGGCATAGGCAGCGACACACGCATAGGGCGCAAGTTCCTCTATGCCGGTTGCGGCTATGGCGGCAGCTGTTTCCCGAAAGACGTGAAGGCCCTCATCAAGACAGCCGACGACAGCGGCTACTCCATGGAGGTGCTCAAGGCCGTGGAGCGCGTCAACGAGCGGCAGAAGAGCGTCCTCTTCGACAAACTCGTGAAGGCTCTCGGCGGCCTGCAGGCCCTTGAAGGCAAGCACATCGCCCTGTGGGGCCTCTCCTTCAAGCCCGAGACCGACGACATGCGCGAGTCCACCGCTCTGGTGATGATCGACCGGCTCCTCGCCGCCGGCTGCCGGCTGCGCGTCTACGACCCCGTGGCCATGGACGAGTGCCGCCGGCGCATGGCCCTCAAAGCCGCCGCGGGTGAGGAGGAACGCCGGCGCGTGGAGCGCATCGTCTATGCCAAAGACATGTATGATGCCACGCTCGACGCCGACGCACTGCTGCTCCTCACCGAGTGGAAAGAGTTCAGACTGCCCAGTTGGGATGTCATTGGCAAGGCCATGACCGGCCGGCTGGTGATAGATGGTCGCAACATCTTCGATGCCGACGAACTTGAAGAAGCCGGTTTCGAATATCACTGCATAGGGCGATGACACGTTTCAGACTCGGTTTCGTCCTCTTGTCCGTCCTCCTCGTGGCAGTCCTTGTGGGGTGCCGCCGGACGGCTGGCGGTAAGGCCTCCTTGCCGCAAGAGGATCTCAGGGCCAAGCAGATGCTGCAAGGCATCTGGCTGAACGATGCCGAGGGCGATGTCTCCTTTATGGCCAAGGGCGACACCATCTTCTATCCCGACTCCACCAGCCAGCCGGTGCGCTTTGCCATCTATGGCGACACGCTGGTGCTGAGCGCGGCCGGCGAGTCGAAATACCCCATCGTGAAGCAGGCTCCCCACCTGTTTGTGTTCAAAAACCAAAATGGCGATGTGGTGAAACTCGTCAAGAGCGAAGACCCCGACGACCGTTATGCCTTTGAGGAGCGGCGGCCCGTGGCCCTCAACCAGAACCGGCTCATCAAGCGCGACACCGTGGTCACGCTCGGCGGCGAGAAATATCACAGCTACACGCAGGTGAACCCGACGACCTATAAGGTGGTCAAGTCGTCTTACAACGACGATGGCGTGGCCGTGGACAATGTTTATCACGACAACATCGTGCACGTGAGCGTGTTCAACGGTGCGCGCAAGGTCTACTCCGGCGATTTCCGCAAGCAGGCTTTCGTCCGCCTTGTGCCTGCCGACTATCTTTCGCAAAGCGTGTTGAGCGACATCACCTTCACCCGCATCGATGCCTCCGGCCTCCACTATGCGGCCACGCTCTGCATCCCCGACAGTCCCAGCAGCTTCGTCGTCGAACTGCTCATCTCGCCCGCCGGCCGGCTCACCATGCGCGTGGCCGACAACTGAAACCGGGCCGCCCCCGCCATCACCCATATCGGAAAAGCCATATCCTGCCTCGCCAACGAGGCAGGATATGGCTTTTTTAGGGTGCTGCGGTTGACCGGAATCGGCTTCCGCAGGGGGGCGGGAAAGACCGATCGGCACGTGTCTATTTGAAAAGCTGCGGGGCAAAGATGAGCAGATACTGCCGCCAGTTGCTCCACAAGTGGCCGCGTGAAGACTCGTGGTATTCGTATTTGGTGCCGGCCTTGTCGAGGCATTTCATAAGGTCGAGGTTGAACGGATAGAGGCGGTCGGCTTTACCCATCCCTATCCAGTAGAGCTTGACCCCTTGTTTGTACTGCTCTGCCAACTTCCGGTCTAAGTCGCGGTAGACGGGGATATTCCAGTTGATGCCCTTGAAATCGACACCGGCAGAGAACAAGCCGATGTAGTCGAAGAGCTCCGGGAAATTGGCCGAAATCATCATCGTGTAGAATCCTCCCATAGACAGGCCGGCCAAGGCTCGGTGAGCTTTGTCGGGCAGGGTGCGGTAGTGGTTGTCAACGTAGTTCACGATTTGCGGAAAGGTGGCTTCAAACTTGCCGGCCTTGTAGTCGGGCAGCGTGTTGGTCATCACGGGCATGTAGCTCAGGTTCTCACTCGTCTCTCCGGCCTCGGCCTGTTTGCTCGGGTTGCCATTGGGCATCACCACGATCATCGGCTCCACCTTGCCCTCTGCAATGAGGTTGTCCATCACGCGATTGACAAATCCCAGGTCGCTCCATGCCATCTCGTCACCACCGCTACCATGCATGAGATAGAGCACGGGGTAGTTTTTGTTATCCTTGTCGTAGGATGGCGGGAGATAGATCACCATGCGCCGGTTGTTCTGGTACAGCCCTTGACATTGATACCAGACAGTCTGCATTGTGCCATGAGGGACATCATGCACCTGATAGTAATCGGCAGGCCCGTGGCCAACGAAAAAGATGCTGAACACATTGCCTACATCACGGCGGGTGAACGGGTTGTGCGGGTCGAGGCCGATGACCCCGTCAATGTCGAAGCGATAGGTGTACATCTCCGAGGGGAGCACCGGAGTGGTGTACTCCCAGAGGCCCTCTTTGCCTTTTTTCATGGTTCCCACACCGTCATTGGCCTCCCAGTCGCCCTTCACGCTGACGCTCTTTGCCTTGGGCGCATTGAGACGGAAAGTCACGGTGTTGTCACTGTTCACTTGTGGAGAGATGATTTTCTCTGCCCTGAATCCGATGTTTTGTTGTGCCTGGGCGATGATTGCCACAGTGCAGAACACGACTGCTAAAATACTTTTGAGTTTCATATTGCGATGGTTTAAGAAGTGATTAAAATCTGATGGTTGCCGAGAGCATGGTCTGGAACGGCAGGATGTAGTTGCCCGTCAGCATGTAGCCTGCAAACTGGGAGCCGTCTTCGACCGTGTCGGAACTTGGGATTACGCCCTGCGCTCCGGTCTGTCCGAGGAAGTTGGTCATGTTGGCCGTGAAGGTCACATGGTCGTTGAGCACATAGCTTGCGCCGGCAAACGTTTCCCACCGTCCGTTGAAATAGATGGAGTTGGCCACATTGACATACTGCTTGCTGTAATAGCGCAGGTTGGCCCACACTGCGAACTTCCCGAAACTGTATCTCGGATCGAACTCGACAATGACTTTCGACTGCTTGGTGACCATCGAGTTGTCGAAACTGTAGCTCTTGTTGAAAGCGGTGAAACTGTAGCCGGTGTACTTTGGCGATTGCAGGGTGAAGCGGCCATGAAGCGTGAATCCCTTGACAGGATGGAACATGGCATCGGTGGTCCAGCCGATAGTTCGTATGCCACCGGAGAAGTTTACCATTTCCGGAGTCTGTGACAAGTCGTCGTTATTGGTCACCACAATTCGCCCGTAGTCATGTCCTCGCATGGCGTAGGTGAAGGCCGAGACGAGTTCCATCCATGGCCGGTTATAGAAGATGCCCGCTTGGCCCACGATGTAAGGCCGGTGAGTGTAGTGGGGAACGCCCGTACCCGAATATCCTTCCAAGTGGCGGTATTGGGTGAGGAAGTTGGCTTCAGCTGTCAATCCGAAATCGGAAGTGATATTGTATTTCGGGGCGATAGAGACCGCATAGTTGAGTCCGTCGGTCGTATGGTTTTCAGTGGCTACGGTCTTGCCGGCGGCATTTTGTGCACCGATATAGAAGCCGTTGAAGCGGGCGAAGGGAATCAAGTCTACGTTGGCGTGAAAGTATTCCAGGCGGAGCCCGTAGACCATGCGGAACCGGTCAGATGGTGTCCATGTGTCCATGATGTAGGCGGCCAGTTTGTTCTCTGTGCCTTTGTCGTATTCCGAACTGCCGTTGAAATTTTCGTAGGCGGAACTGTTCTTTCCGTAAATCAGTTTGCGCGGGTTGGGAGCCACCTCATGATAATAGGTAGTGGTGCTTCGGGCATAGTCGATATAGGTGTACCACTCGTTGAGGCCCAATGCCCAGTCGTGCTTCAATGTCTTCTTGATGAGTTCGCCCGTGAAGAAAGCGTCGGTGACGCGGGAATCATTCAATTGTGCCACTCGCTTCTGCACGGCTCCCGTGTATTTTTCGCCTGTGTCGGCATATCGTGCATCTATGTTGTCCTTTGCCGTGATGATGCCGTTGGCCGTCTGGTCGCCCGTCCCCAAATCGGCCGTAGACACTTTGGCGCGGAGCGACAGGCTCATACCGTCCGCCAATGGCTTCGTGAAGCTGATGCAGCCTTCATGGACATAGGAGCCGTAAGCACTGTATAAGCCCACTTGCTTGTGTTCTCCCGTTCTTACATCAAGATATTCCATCGTGCCGTCGACGGGCAAGTAGGAATCGCGGCCAATGCGAAAGCCGGGAACATTCTTCACGCCCCCCTTTCCGTCCCAGATGAACGGGGCGTAGTTGGCTGCTATCGTGAGGTTGTGGACATCGGTAAACTTGTAAAGGAAAGAAAGTTGAGAGCCGTCGTTCCAGCGTTTTGTCAGGCCACCGGTGTAGAATTGTGCCCGGTCGCTATACTTGGTAAAGCGGAGCGAGAAACTACCCGGGTCGAAGTTGTTGTATGCACTTAATGTGTAATACCAGCCCTTGCCCAATGGTCCGGATAGATTGAGGTCGAAATTCTGTGCGCCGAAAGTGTTGACACCATAGTTGACTTTGCCCTTGAACTTGTCTCCGCCCAGTTCCGGCCATGAATCCACGCCGTAGCCGATTTCTCCATCCTTGACAGCCACTTGCGGCATGGTCATCAGTCCTCTTTTGGCCAGAAGCTGCTCGTTGCGCCAATGGTTGCTTGTCGTGTTGGGCCAATAGTAGTACACGGCAGGAAGACCGTTGAAGGAGACGGCCGTATAATTCATGGGAAGTCCGATCTCGATTTGTCTTGGCTCTGTCGTGCTTTTGGCATTGAGCATCACACCACGGTCAGAAGATTCAGCAATGGAGTCTTTTTTGTTCTGTGCAGTGAGCGTAACGGTAGAAAGGAGAAAGGCCGTGCATATCAATGCGTTTCTCTCTAAGTGAAATTTAATTTCCATCTTACTTCAAGTTTTTAGTTATAACGGTTGTTGATTGAGTTCCGAATGCAAAATTAGCGGATATTGTCGGGAGCTACAACCGATATACTTCAAAAAACAGTTTTGAAAAATGGAAGTGCCTGTGTGTCAAGTTCTTGCAGAGTGATGGATATACTTGGAATATACTGTCATATACCCTTTGTGCTCCGGCAGGAAGCCTTTCCCAGCAGGGATTTCCTCTACAAAGAAGGCTACATGTCGTTTGGGGTGGCCGACCTGGAATAGTGAATGGCCTTGATTCTGGCATAGATCGTATCCTTCTCCAAGTCGGAGATGTTAAACAGGATGTTCTTGTATCGTTTCACGGTGTTCACCGAATAGCCGAGACACTGCGCAATATCCGTGTTCCGGTCTATGCCCAATCGGATCAGGGCCACGATGCGCATTTCGGGAGTCAAGGTTTCGGGTGCCGGAGGCTGCTGGCGGGCATCTGTCTTGAGGAGCGCATTAAACTGGGTGACAAAATCAGGAAACAGTGTGAGCACAATCTTGTCAAATTGTGTATGTGCTCCGATGCTACTTGCCTTCTCGTCATTTACTATCATCTTGATGCCGAGATAGTCATGTGAGGCGAGTTTGTACCTTATCAGCTTCTTCATCTTGGCGATGTCCGTGCGTATGTCTGCCGTGTTCATGATGACTTGTCCGAGGATGGCCGCCTTGATGGTATTTGCCTCGCGCAGTTCTTCGTTGATGACGGATATTTTGAGGTTGGTGTCTACCAACTGTTCATTCTGCCGTATGATGACTTCCGATTTCTCATTCATCTCCTCGTTCTGCTCGACGATGATTCTATTCTTTTCATGCAGCCGGCGATTTTGTTTCCGGATGTAGACTTGCAGGCCAATCATCACGATGATGCTGACCGATAGTAGGATAAGCGCCATGGTCAGAATCTTTCGCTGATAGCTGATTTCCTCGTGCTGAATCTGATTGATGTGAGGGTAGAATTTCGAACTCTCCGAAATGCGGTATCTGGAGCCGAAGGCTTGGGCGTTTTGCATACTGATGGAACTGTATCTGTAGGCATGTTTGGGATGCCCCATAAACAGGAGCATCTCTGCCAGTTTCCGCAGTGCCGGATATTCATAGGACCCTTGCCTGATCTCGAGAATAGCAGACAGACAGATGTCGTTGGCAGCCTTTTCAAATTCTCCGGCCCCCATCTCCATGAACCCCAGATTGCCCAGATGGTAAGCGTATTCTTCCGATTGGGGATGCAGCTTGGTCAACAACAATGCCGCGTAGCCCATCGCCTCCTTATATCGTTTGCAGTGGAAGGCATATTCCATGTAAAACTTGATTCTGGTGGGATCAGAGACGGGAAGATGCCCTTCCGCCCATTCTATGACCTTTTTCATCCTTTGCGAATACGGGTCGTTGTCACTGATGTCGTACAGCCGGTTGTAGAGCCCTTCTTCAAACGCCAAGTCGAGCTCCTGTTCCTGATATAGCGTATAAGCGTAAAGATGCAGGTTGCCGGAGCGGATGGCTGCAAGCTGGTCTTCACTTTCCTTGAAAAATCCTCCTTTCATGCAGATTCTTGCCTGTGCTAGCATGGCCAATGCCCGATGTCTGTCGTTGCCCGTGTGCTGAGATTCGTTGAGTGCGCGGCTGGCGTAGGCGTAGCAGGAGTCTATGCTGATGATGGAATATTTATCCTGTAGCTGCATATAGAGCGCGTAGCGTCTATGAGGGGTCTTGCAGGAGCTTAGTTTTGCTTTCAGCGCCTCAATCTGCCTCAACCTTTTTTGATGATAAGCGTCGGCTTTCTCCAACTCATTGTCAAGGGCCATCAGTTTCGGTTTCATGTTCTGCCACACGATTTCTTTGTTGGGAGTTTTATCCCAAGCCTCCTGTGCCCACGTGTTGTTATAGGACGCAAGTGTGGCTATCGGACACCATAGTGCGATGAACGATAAGAGAATATGGCGGTTTCGTTTCATGTGCGGGTAATGGAAATTAGAAGTTGTCTACAAGATTGCGGCCGGTGAGTAGAAGTTCTGATGGCTTATACTTCCCTAATTGGTAGAATGAAAGGTATCGTATGATGCACGGAAAACACAGTCAGGTGGCAGCAACGATTTTACAAACCAGTGTGAAATGCCATGGATCAACTGCTCTCTGCCATGATTGCAAAATTATGAAAAATCCTAATATCTTCCAAACAATCCTCTCTTTTTTAAACAGCCGGACTGCTGAAGAGGGGCTTTCCGGGTTCTGCCTTTCCGGCCCTATCAATATATTGTGGAGAGATGTTCGGACAGAATATTTTGTTAAACCATTTTTTCGTTTTCGGCCTCTGTGCTTGCGATATTTGCAGCCGACAACCCGCTCGGGTGCAAATACGCGATTTTAGCGGCTTTTTCAAAACGCTGATAATCAGCCGTTTGAATTTTACTGACACATATTGAAGGCCGAAAACGGGGCTGAAAGGGCCCAAACGAGCTTGCGAAATGGCCACAGTTGCAGCACAACTGTGGCCATTTCGGTTTCCAACTGTGGCTCTTTTGTCTTTTCCTGATTTCACTTGTCAGATTTCATTCTGTTTTACTGTTCAACTTGTCAAAATTATCTCTTCCTTACAGATTTGCTTGACATGACTTTGCTGTCTGTACAGTCTGACTTGTCAGGCCTCATTTCCATCCCCCAAGATGGAACATGATGGAACCGGGCCCACCATCCACAGGCCAAAGGTAGCAGTTTTCTTCCAATTCGTCAAGTTTCACCTGTCTTTCTTCCAGAGATTCCTTCCGGGATCTTCTCCACGGTAGACCTCCATGGGCCTCTTCATGCCGATGCTCATGTGCGGCCTCAAGGTGTTGTGGAACTCTATGGCGTTGCCTATTTCCAGTTTGGCCCTCCCGTAGTCCTGATACATGTCCTGTAGGCAGATATGCTCGTTCTTGAGTATTCCGTTCTGCCTCTCGGCCACGGCGTTGTCCGTCGGTGCATGGCTCTCTGTCATGCTGATCCGTATATGGTGTTCCATGAGCGTGCTGACATACAGCAGGCAGGCATACTGGGAGCCCCTGTCCGAATGGTGTATCGTGCCGCACAGGTTGCCTCCCCCGGCCGTCCGTATAGCCATCAGAAGGGCCTTTGTGGCATTGGCCGCCTCCATGTTCTCAGACAGGCACCAGCCTATGATGGCGTGGGAGTACACGTCTGATACAAGATGCAGGTAGAGCACGTCCCCTTTGATCCAAACGTATGTGATGTCAGACACCCACACCTGGTTGACACGCCCCACCTGAAGGCCTTTCATAAGATTGGGATACTTCCTGTAGGGGTGGGCCGAGTCGGTCGTCCTCCTCCGCTTGGGGCGGGCCAGTGTCAGGCCTTCCGCTGCGAGGAACCGCAGGAAGGAGTCGCGCCCGCGCGTCACCTCCGGCCCCAGTTCGGCCTTCAGGATGACATGGAGTTTTACGCCCCCAAGGCGCGGCCATCTCCATCGGTAGTACTCCACGCAGGACACAAGCAGCTTGCGGCGCTGACGCTCCGAGACGACTCTGCCATGACGCGCATAGTACCATTGGCGGTTCTTGCCAAACAGTCCGCAGAGGAGCCCGACATTCAACCGGGGGAACTCCTCCCGCAGCGCCTCTACTGTCTGGCACCACCTTTTTTTAATATCGAGATGCCCTCCTCCTGCTCGGCAATCTGTATCATCTTCTCGAAGGCACGGCTGCGCAGCTTCTCCAGCTCCAGCGCGCGCTCCAGATCGGAGATGCGGTTCCGGAGGATTTCCTCATTGCTCAGCTTCGTCTCTTGATGCTCCATACGGTAGGATGAAATCACTTCCGAGGGCAAAGATAATGCTTTTGAGTCGACCGGCCAACGTTTGAGCCATTGGTGGATGGAATTCCCGTCAACATTCCATTTACGGCCCATGGCGGCCTGGCTGCCCCCATGAGTGTAATAATCACTAAGAACCTGAAGCTTGAAAACTTCACTGTAAACTCTTGGACTTTTACGTTTTGTCATATTTCTTTGATTTAAAAGGTGGATGAAATATGACAAGCTAAAGCCGGTTAAGACATTTCGCAAGTTCGATGGGCCTGAATGAGAAAGGCAGTGGGCTTTTCCGGCGGTTTAAGGCCGACTTTTCACCCTGGTTGGAGAGTTTTTGTGGAGGTGATTTTGTTAATACGATTCGCCACCATCCGGCATCGGGAATTGGTTGTATATTCACAAAAACAAGTGTGCATCAGGACTCAGGTCTTGATGCACGCTTGTTTCTGTGGCGTGTGCCTGCGTTCTTAAGTCCGGAGATTCCGCTTTCTTGCGTTCGGCGGAAATGGACACACACCTTGTTTAGGAAGTTATCTGTTCGCGCAGAGGTCTGCGCTGTCTGTTGTCGGGGTTTCCCCGTGGGGGGATTTCCTGTCCGGCAGCTTACTTGCCGCTGAACATGTTGTTGTTCACATTGATGGCCTGAGCGGCTACTGCTACAACTACTGCCAATACAATCATCATCGTTACCATAATCTTTTTACCTTTTGTGAGGGCTCAATCCCTCGTTACTTCATCTGTTATCCTTTGTTTTACGATGCAAAGATACTGTTGTTTGCGCACACGGGCAAATCTTTTCCCCTCTTTTGTTCATTCTCTGCGTTTTCCTTGTCCTATATCAAGAATGCAGGAGTAGAGCGGGGGCGGATATGAAGTTCCTGCGATCCGGTAAGCCGAAATAGCGTTTCGGCCCTTCCCCTCTGTCTTTACTCTTTACCTTCCCCTCTGTCAAAAAACATGCGATATTTTTTGCAAGTAAGAAATATTTATGTATCTTTGCACATAAATAAGTGGCAGAAGGGCATTTCTTCTTGTCCACAATGATATTACGACCATCAGAAAGCACTGCGAGCATCACGGAGGCTAATGAGAAATTAAAAGGATTATTGCCGGCTTCGGCTACCGGCATTGCCACGTAAACATGTTGATCGTTGACCTTTGTCATCCATCGCGGCAGTGTCGTTTCATCCCATCTTTTTTCTCTTGCATCGTGCTCAGAAGTGGAGGCTATCCGTTGTCGGTCACACCGCTGAAAGCGCATCAGCTTGCAGCGGAGGGCGAGTTGTCTTCTCTTGTCTTGTGTGGAAACCGACTGGCGGAAAAGTCCCCTTGTTTTTCCCTTTAACTGCAAGTAGAATGGCGAAAAAGAAAAAGTCACCTATGATCAATCTGTCCGATTTCTTCGACACTCTCGGTTTTAGAATGTCGGAAAGTGAGGAAGAGAGTCCGGGTGTGCCGAAAATACTTCCCGCAGTGGGCAAAACAAAGAAATTTTCCATAGCTTCGGAAAAGGGACTTTGGCAGAAAATGGAAACCTGTCTGGACAAGTTGCCTGAAATTTATAGTGACGATGAGGGGAGATCGTATGAACTGCCCCCTCTCCTTGACAACACCCGGCAGCCCTCTCTCTATGTGCTTTATATCACTATCGAGGGGTGTCCCGTCAAGACATGGCGTCGCCTGCAAGTGCCTTCTACGATCCGTCTCATCCATTTGGCCCATATCATCATCCGTGCGTTTGGTTGGGCGGGGTACCATCTTTATCAGTTCACCAAGGGCTCGAACTTCTATAAGTTGCCCTATCGTCTGTCTGATGCCCCAGTGGATGCCGATGACCCATTCTTAGCCACCATGCAACCCTATCTTCGTAAGGAGTATGACATGTGTCATGTCACCCTCGGCGAAGTGCTTGCAGCTAAAGGTGAAAAAATGAAATTTGAATATGATTTCGGTGACAGTTGGATCCATCAAGTCAGCCTGTCGTCCATATCGTCTGCCCCTGATGCCCCCTTGTCCATAAGAGTGATTTCCGGCAAAGGCCCCTGTCCTCCCGAAGACTGTGGCGGCGTGTGGGGCTATGCCGAACTGCTTGAAAATCCTACCGGTGAACTCGCCCAATACCACGTTTTTGCCCCCACCGAAACCTTCAACCTCGAAGATGCCGACTTCTTCGTCCAAGAATATTTGGAGGAGGTGGAGGAAGGAAAGGTGTAAGAGCAATGTTTTTGATGCCTATAATATGGGCCTTTATATGATTAAAATACATGATTGAAAACAAGCGAATCGCAAAAAATACACTTCTTCTTTATTTTCAGATGACACTGGTGATGCTCGTGGGTTTGTACACATCTCGTGTCATTTTGCGAGTGTTGGGAGCTTCCGATTATGGCCTTTATAATGTTGTTGGAGGAGTTGTAACAATGTTTGCTTTCCTGAATGGCTCTTTATCTGCAGGAACGACCCGTTTTATTGCTTATGAATTGGGGAGAAAAGATGTAGAACAGTTAAAAAAGGTTTTCAATGTGACTTTTGTCTCCCACCTTGTTGTTTCATTCATTGCATTTCTTTTGGCAGAGACGATCGGACTATGGTTTTTGAACACCCAGATGTCTTTTCCTGCTGATAGGACTTTTGCTGTGAATGTTGTTTATCAATTTTCTATTTTCTCATTAATATTGCTACTAACGCAGACTCCTTTTGATGCAGATATAATGGCACATGAAAAAATGAATGTTTATGCTTATGTCAGCGTTATTGGTGCCGGTCTTAAACTATTAATGGTATTGTTGCTCGTACTTAATTCCACTTTAGATAATTTAGTCCTTTATAGCATTCTTACATTCCTGACAGGGATGATAACACTGATAGTCACTAGAAGTTATTGTTACAAGCATTTTGAAGAATCAGGATGGCAATTTTGTAGAGATATAAAACTTTACAGAGAAATATTATCTTTTTCCGGTTGGAATATAATTGGTGGTACTACAATGATTTTTCAAGGGCAAGGGGTAAACATTCTCTTGAATATATTTTTTGGTCCTGTGGTTAATGCGGCTAGGGCAATTAGCTATCAACTACAGGGAATTTTTTCTCAGTTGAGCAATAATTTTATGTCGGCAGTAACACCTCAAATAACTAAGAGTTATGCTGTTAAAGAATATAGGGATATGCTATATCTCATGACAGAAAGCTCAAAAATGTCCTTTTTCCTACTGCTTGTTTTTTTATTGCCAATGATGTTTAAGATCAATTATGTTTTAAAGCTATGGCTTTCTAATGTACCGGAACAAGCAGATACTTTCGCTGTATTAGTTCTTGCGACACTACTTGTCCGGGCAACCTCGACCTCTGTCGTTATGGGAATCCGTGCAACGGGTAATATTAAGCGATTAAATCTTTACGCCAATGGTTTGGGGTTGCTTTCAATTTTGCTTATTTTCATTCTTTTCAAAATGTCTTTTCCTGCTATCACTGCCTTTTGGATGCTTTTGGCTTTTGCTATTATTACCAATATCGCGGAATTGATAGTATTGAAGATAGAGTTGCCGATATTTCAAATATATAACTATTTAGTGTCTGTATTCGGGCGTTGTTTTTTCATTTGCCTGATTGCTGTTCCACTCAATTATCTTTTGTTCTCCGTCTGCCGTGACAGTTTAGGCTATTTTTTGCTTTATTATAGTGCAGCAGTTCTTATAAACGGGTTGGTTGTTTTCTATGGAGGATATAATAAAACTTTTCGAGAAAAGATATTTGCAGCAGTGGTAGGTAAAATCAAAAACTATTTATAATATGCGCATAGGTATTATTACTTTTCATGCTTCACATAACTATGGTTCAAATTTGCAGGCTTGGGCACTGCAGACTTATCTTGAAAAGCGGGGGCATCAAGTCGAAATAATTAACTATCGTTCGTTTATACAAAAGTCAATATATTTCAAGCCATTTGATTTCAGCAGCCGTTATTGGTATAAGTATTCATTGCTGTCAAGCATGAAACGCTTGCTGTTATACCCTTCGAGTTTTAAAGGTATAACTAAAAAATGGAATCTTTTTGAAGATTTCCTTAAAAAAGAATTAAATTTGACTTGTGAGTATAATACCCGGGAACAACTCTGCAATGCTTCTTTTAATTATGACTTAGTAATAGCAGGGAGTGACCAGATATGGAATTATACCAATGAAACGTCATCCGTCTTTTTTTTAGACTTCTTGGATCCGGCCATTAAGCGGATATCTTATGCACCATCGCTAGGCCCTACTCCAGAGCGTGTGCCGATTGACTACCTGAAGAGGTATCTGTGTGGTTTTAATGCAGTGTCTGTAAGAGAGGAGAGATCTAAAGAATACCTTATAAGTAATCAGATTATAGATAATTGTGAGGTGGTCTGCGATCCTACATTTTTGCTTGATGCAGAAGATTATGAATCGCTCATTAGTGATGAACCTCTAATAAAAGAGCCTTATATTTTTTTCTATTCACCGACTAACTTGAAACCTTCTTATTTTGAAATAGCCAATAAACTGGGAAAGGATATGGGGTTACCTGTCTATACGGATAGGGCCTATTATCCTAAGGATATTAATAAATATCCATATATCCGCAATTCCTTTGAAGTCGGACCTAAAGAATTTCTTAATCTTGTGAAGAATGCTGTTTGTACAATTGGCAGTTCTTTTCATTTAGCAGCTTTTTCTATATTATTAAAAAAAGACTTTTATACGATAAATGGTGATAAAGATAGTCGGACAAATAATTTGTTGTCTAAATTGGGATTGCTAAATAGAGTTATCAGTCTTTCTAAACCAACTTTGTATGAACATAAATCTATAAATTATTCAGTTGGAATTGTTGAACAAGTAGGATCTTATCGAAAAAAATCATTAGAGTTTATTCATAAATATGTGTAAGAAAGAGCAGGGTAGCCAAATCCGAATTGATTCTATCCGTATCCCATGGTTGGATAATGCTAAAGGGCTTGGAATATTGTGTGTGATGTTTTGCCATGTAAGTTGGGGAGTTTTAGATAACCCTAATAACCTAATAGAACATTTTATCAATACTTTTTTCATGTATCTGTTTTTCATGGTTAGTGGATATGTGTCTTATCATTCGTTTTTTCGCTTAAACACTTGGGGACAATTACTTAGGTTGAAAAATTATTCTCTTCTCTTCCCCTTATTCTTTATAGGTATTCCTAAGATAATTTTACAAGATTATTATGAGCAAGGCGTTTTACAGCGGAATCCATTTGTAACGATGATAGTCGATCCAATGATGCGAGGTTATTGGTTCCTTTGGTATTTATTTATCATTCGACTCTTAGGAAAAATATTTAAACTTGTGATTGAATATGCACAAATTCATTTGTCTCGAACAATGAGAATTATTTTATATATTCTTCTTACATGTATTGGTCTGGTATTGATTAAATATTTCCAATATTATCCATTATTCTTTTTAATCGGATTTCTATTGCACCATAAAGATTATCTGAATGTACTAAAAA
Source organism: Segatella buccae ATCC 33574 (assembly GCF_000184945.1). Lineage (GTDB taxonomy): Bacteria > Bacteroidota > Bacteroidia > Bacteroidales > Bacteroidaceae > Prevotella > Prevotella buccae. The sequence continues at coordinate 2,808,558 of NZ_GL586311.1, read as the reverse complement.
CGAGTGATAATATTGTTGGCACTGCTTTTATGTTTTTTCTAATAGGCTTCATTATATGCGAAATATCTGATATGCAGATTTGGTTTGTCAGAAAATTTTTATTAGGATTGCTTTTTACCCCAATTGTATTTATATGGGCTTCGCATACAGGAACTGATAGTATGCTTGAAAAGGTTTTTAATTTATTGGGACGCTATAGTTTAGAAATATATGTTTTACATTATTTCTTTTTGATTGGATTATTAGACTCTTCTTTAATTCAAAATTTAAATATGCCAGAGCAAGGATTCTTATTAAATTTATTGTTCTATTTAATGATTAGTATTGCTTTAATCGTTTTTTCACTCTCTGTCGCAAGAGTAATTCATTATAACAAGCTATTAGAATTACTGTTGTTTGGTAAAGTTAAATAAATTATTTAATACAATTTTCATATATTATGATATCTAAAATTATACATTATACGTGGTTCAGTGGCGAGGAAATGCCTTCTGATGTCAAACGTTGTATGGAATCTTGGCGAAAGATTATGCCGGAATATGAGTTGCGGAAATGGGATATGGAGTCATTAAAGGAAATAGATTCTGTATTCTTAAAAGAAGCATTACAAGAACGAAAATGGGCATACGCTGCTGATTTTGTGCGGCTATATGCAGTTTATCATTATGGTGGCATCTATTTAGATACAGATGTGCAGGTGTATAAACCTTTTGATAGATTTCTTCAAGATAAGGCCTTTATCGGAAAAGAATCGTCCATCCACTTTGGTAAAATAGGTTCCTATCAAGGGCTCTCATCCCATTGTTTTGGTGCCGAGAAAGGTCATCCATTTATTAAAAGTTGTCTTGATTATTACCAAGATAGGCATTTTATCACTTCTTCAGTCAAAGAATTACCGAATGAATTGAGGCAAAATATTGTAACATTGCCGTTTATTCAAGCATTGATTGGAAACCAGATAGGGTATAATTGGAATCCTTCTTTTCAGCAGGAGCAAAGTTTAGAACATGGACTAAAAATCTATCCAGCTTATTTCTTTGATCCTTTCCAGGGAAAGACTGTAAACAGGTCGAAGTCTTATTGTTTGCATCTTGCAGTGGGAAGTTGGAGAGAAAACTATTCATGTGGAAAAACGAAAAACACCCTTGTGGAAAGGCTTATTATAAGAGTGTTAGGGAGCATTTTTCATAGAATGCATTACTGCCTGATAAAATTTAGTTGAGATTGTTTTGTATGTTTACCTATAATCTACCAAATGAAGATATTTCTTGTTTGTAACTCTCTTGGCGAAGGAGGGGCAGAAAGAGTCCATGTAAACCTGGCCAATGGTTTTGTTCAGCGAGGGCATGAAGTGTGGCTTGTTGTTGATTTAACGAAAAAGGCCACTTATCCGGTTGACGAACGTGTGCGGTTGTTGCAACTCTTCCCACCGAAAAATAATAAAATATTAAAGTGGGGAGGTGCTATTTTTAAATTGAGAAAATATTTAAGGAAGTATAAGCCGGATGTCGTTATTGGAAACATGAGAGCTTGTTCTTTGCTATCAATGTTTTCGGCCATTGGACTTAATGTACCTGTGGTGATGACAATTCATCATGCTTTAGAGAGCATGACTTACAAATTAAGTAGAATAGATTATATTTTAGACAGATTTACCCCATGTCTTTATGCAGCAACAACTCTTCTTACAGAACCGGATAGAGAATTGATGTTTCACAAATATCATAATACGAAGAAAATTTATGTAATACCTAACCCTTTAAGTTTTGCTCCATTAAAAGATCGTATCGTTTCAAAAGAAAATTTTGTATTAGCAGCAGGAAGAATAGATCAATGGCAATGTAAGGGTTGGGATATTTTAATTCGGGCGTGGGGAAAGGTTTGCCAATCTCTGGAATTAAAGGAAAATACTAATCAAACAATCACTGATAGAGCGAAAAAGGAAGAGAGGCAAGTTGAGTGGAGATTAAAAATAGCCGGTAACGGAAGTCAGAATACATTTGACATGCTTAGAAATATGGCCAGAGAAAATGGTGTAGAAGATAAAATAGATTTCCTTGGCTATCAATCAGACATGCTTAGTTTGTATCAAAAAGCAGCGATTTTTTGCCTAAGTAGTAGGAGTGAGGGACTCCCAATGGTGTTAATTGAAGCCATGAGCCAAGGGTGTGCACCAGTAGCGACAGACTTTAAAGGAAGGACTCAGAGCATAATTACCAATGAAAGTCAGGGGTTCTTGTGCAAACCAGAAGATGTGGAAGACTTGGCTCTTAAGTTAATTAAAATGATATGTGATGATGTTATGCGTAAAGAAATACAGCAATGCGCTTTAAAGCGAGCATCTTTTTATGAAACTAAAAATATCATAATGATGTGGGAACAGTTGTTTAAAGAAATATCTTAACAATGTCATTTGTTACTGCCCTAACATTATTTATTGGTTTATATCTCTTTTCCGGTTTTCTAGACCGGGTAAGAGGGGTGCGGCAATTGGGAATATTGCTCATTCTCTTTTTGATTTTCACATTAATGGTGGGAAGTCGGAATCCGGTATATTGGATAGACTCTTATGCTTATGCCTATTCGTTTCATGAAACGACAAATACATTAAGTACTTTTTCGTTTAATGATAAATTTTATGCTTATTCAGAAAAAGGATATTATCTTCTCTGTGTAATAGCAAAAACGATTGCGGACGACACTTTTTTCTATTTTACATTTATTGCGGCTTTATCACTTTTCTTCGTTTTTTACTCTTTAAAAAAATACTCATTGTTCCCAGTTTTGGGGCTATGTATTTATACGGCTCGATTTATGATGGCAAGAGATATGAATCAAATGCGTGCCGGTCTTGCCATTGCAATTATTATTGCTGCAACTACTTTTATAGCCAAGAAAGAGTATTTGAAATATATCATAATTTGCATACTGGCCTCCTACATACATACTAGTATTTTAATAGCAATCCCTTTGATCTTGTTTAATATGCTGCCAATACGGAAAATTCATATCTTATGCGGTCTTGCCCTTGCTTTCTTAGCCGCAGGTTTCTTGGGAGGTACCATTAAACAGGTTATTTCTAATTTTGATTTTGTACAGGAATTGGCAAAAGATTATATTACAGAGGGAAGCGAAAATGCATGGAGTAATGATTTGTCTAACCCTATGATTTATTATCAAACCATAATATTATTGATATTTACTTATGGAGAGAAAACATTCGTGAGGTTAACGAAGTATTATTATACGATAAGGAATGCTTATTTTTATAGTACGTTATTGCTGATTGTGCTTTGCGTTTATGGAACAGTTGCCGGGAGAACTTCAACTATTTTTGCGACTTACGAGATAGTAATTTTACCTTTAATTATTAGAGCTACAAAAAAAGAATATAGGGTTATACCATCGTTATTGGTTTTAGGGATATTGATTGTATTCTTTATTAGGAATTTCAATTGATTGAGGAAGTAATTGCTTATGAGTACGTTTACAATATTGACAACGACCTATAATAGGGCTAACTTCTTGGAGAGGTTATATAGGTCTTTATCGGAACAGACATTTAAGGATTTTGTTTGGCTAATTATAGACGATGGATCTATAGATGAAACATATAATTATATATGTTCATTGGTGCAGAAACCTTTTGGTACTTTTTCCGAGAAGGGCGAATTTCTTGGTAAATGCGATGCCGGATTTATGATAGAATACCATTATCAGGAAAATGCGGGCAAGACCAGAGCACTTAAATATGGTTTTGAAATAATACAGACTCCATATATGGTGGATATTGACGATGATGATGAAATGACACCTAATTGTTTGGAGACTTTCTATGAAGAATGGATTAAGATAAAGAGGCTGAATATCTCTAATATAGTGGCAATTAGGGCATTGGCAATAGATATAATGGGCAATGTGTCTGGAAAGTATAATCCTCAAAGCGATGTGGGGTATATTGATTCGAATTTTCTCGAAATGGAATGGTGCAGAAATAAGCACTTTGAGAATATAACATGTAGAGATATGGGGTTAGTGAATCAAGTAAAGATGTTTAATGATGATGGTAAATGGTTATATGATAAAGTTAAACTTGTACATGAATCCTTGTTTTGGAATAGGTTGGCAAGGCAATATGACACCAGATATGTTTTTATCCCTCTAAGAATCTATCACTCCGATAGTGGTAATTACACAAAGGCCGTTTTTACCAAACAAAAGTGTATAAACTATGTTTTTTCCATATATAATATAATAAATGAGCTTGACGAACTCCAGTATAAGAATTTCTATAGGTTTTTAATCTTGATATGCGAGTATATGACATGCGGTTTTGCATTGGGGATTAGAATTAATCAATTGTTAAATGCTTTGCATAGGAGAAGTAATAGGTTCTTTTGTGTGCTGGTTATGGTACCGGCTTGGTTAGTCAGCTTAAAAATAAGAAGCGGGTTTCATAAACTCTGAGGAACTCGTATAGTTAAAAGGAACGCTTATCAATGAGAATATCTTTTATTACTTCTACTTTACATTCCGGAGGGAGTGAAAGAGTCATGTCGTTGTTGGCTAATTCTTTTGCCAATCGTGGAAATGAGGTGGAGATCATCTGTCTGAACAAACATCTGGTCTTCTATCCCATAGACGAAAAAGTCAAAGTATGGTTTGCAGAGGAAGAGACCCGGAGCCGGTCTATCATGAAGAAGATGGTTTGGCTGCGCAGGCATGTCAAGGAGCGGAAGCCCGATGTAGTGATAGCTTTCATGCTTGAGGTGTTCTGCGCCACGCTGGCCTCTTTGATAGGCATGAGGGTGCCGGTAGTCTCGTCGGAGCGAATAGACCCTCATTTCTTCGGAAAGGCAAAAGGTTTCTTGAGATGGGTGCTTCTGCGCAGGACGGCACACTTGGTGGTACAGACTGAGCGCATCAAGGAGTTTTACTCTCCCCGTTTGCAGGCAAGGACCACCATCATTCGGAATCCGGTTACCGGTAAAGTCTTTTCACTTCCGGAAGTGGACAAGGAGAACAGAATTATCGCTGTAGGACGATTGGCATACCAGAAAAACTATCCGATGATGTTTCGTGCTTTCCGGAAGGTTTCGGAGCATTTCCCTCAATACAAACTATGCGTATATGGCGATGGTCCCCAACGTTCAGAGATAGAGGCCGGGATAGCAGCTATCGGGATGGAAGACAAGATAGTGTTGGCAGGGAAGTCGGATAAGATTATTGAGGAAATGAACCGCTCGAAGCTTTTTGTCATGTCAAGCGACTATGAAGGTATGAGCAATGCCCTGTTGGAAGCCATTTGCGTGGGACTACCGGTCATATCCACCGATGTGTCGGGTGCAAGCGATTTGATAGAACAAGGCATAAACGGCTTTGTCACACCGATTGGAGACGAGGAAGCGTTTTCTCTCGCACTCGAAAAGCTGTTGGGCGATGAAAAACTGATGTACACAATGGGTGAGAATAACCGCCGGAAAGCCGGCGACTTTAGAGAAGACCGCATTGTCGATCAATGGGCTTCATTAATAACACATGTAGTGGAAGGAGGAGAGAGAGTATGACAATATCTGTATTGATGTCCGTTTACAAGTCGGAAAGGCCGGAGTTCCTTGCCCAAGCCTTAAAAAGCGTCTGGGAAGAACAAACTTGCAAGCCGGCACAGATCGTGCTGATAGAAGACGGCCCTTTGACGGCTGGTCTTTATACTGTCATCGACCGCTATAAGGATATTCTCGGTGACAGAATGTGCATCTGCCGGAATGAAACCAACCAAGGACTGACCAAGTCGCTTAATATTGGGCTGCGGCAGGTTACCTCAGAGCTGGTGGCCCGCATGGACAGCGACGACAGGGCTGCACCGAGGCGGTTTGAAAGGCAGGCGGCCTTTCTGGAGCAGCATCCTGATATCGACATTGTGGGAGGTTTTTTGCAGGAGTTTGACACACAGCACGAGTGTCTGAATGTCCGTCACTATCCTTTGACACCTCAAGAGGCCCGGAAGTATATTGTCAAGGCCTCGCCACTGGCTCATCCTGCTGTGATGATGCGTCGGCGCATTTTCCAAAGCGGACTGAAATATGACGAGCGTTATCCGACCAGTCAGGACATACAGCTCTGGTTTGACGCGCTCATGGCCGGCTACCAAATAGCCAATATCCCCCAGGTGGTGTTGTATTTCCGTAGGGAAGGAGATGTGTTCAAACGGCGGAGCAGAGCAAAAGCCAAAAATGAGTTTAAAATCTATATGAAAGGCATCTATCGGATGAAAGGACTTATGACGTTGTCATATAAATATCCCATTGCACGATACGTGTTTCGAAATCTGCCTACTGCCTGGGTCAAGTGCATCTATGGCAGCCGGTTGAGAAACAGGGTGCTGGAACAAAAACAATGAGAGTATGTGTGGAATTTGCGGCTATATAGACGAAAAACTGTCTCTGGAGACGACTACGGAGATGGTGGCCATGATGAAGCATCGGGGGCCCGACCATCAGGAAGCCAGAAACTATCCCCGAAACGACTGTAGCTTGGGACACGCCCGGCTGTCGATTATCGACCTTTCCGATGCAGCCAACCAACCCATGGAATATGCAGGATTGGCCATTGTCTTCAATGGGGAAGTGTACAATTTTAAGGACATCAGGCATGAACTGGAGAAGTGCGGACATCATTTCCTGTTGGATTCAGACACCGAGGTCATCCTCCATGCCTATAAAGAGTGGGGAGATAAATGTGTGGACAAGTTTGTCGGCATGTTTGCTTTCGCTATCTTGGACACAGCCTCTAATGAGTTAACCCTTTTCAGGGACAGGGCCGGCGTGAAGCCCCTTTATTATTATGTGAAAGATGGTGTTTTCCTCTTCGCGAGCGAACTGAAAGCGTTTTACAAATATCCGGCTTTTGTCAAGTCCCTTGACCATCATGCTGCCGCATTGTATTTTAAATACGGTTATGTGCCGGCCCCCTACGCCATCTTCAAGAACACATTTAAGCTACGAGCCGGTCATATTCTCAAATATAACATTTCGGATCGGACATTCCGAATAACCAAATATTGGGATGTGCTGGACTACTACCAGCAACCGCGACTGGACATTTCTTACGAGACGGCAAAAGAAGAGATGGAGAGGATCCTACGCTCGGCATTCAACTATCGCATGATATCTGATGTGCCCGTGGGTATCTTCTTGAGCGGGGGATATGACAGCACCGGTTTGGCGGCCATCTTACAGGCAGATCGCACGGAGAGGCTGAAAACCTTTACCATAGGTTTTCCCACCGGTACCAATGAAGCACCTGCGGCCCGGGAAATCGCGGCACTGCTGGGTACGGAACACACGGAATATATTTGCACGGAAAAGGAGTGTAAGGAGATTATTCCCGAGCTGCCCTTCTTCTTTGATGAACCCTTTGCCGACAATTCGGCTGTACCCACGATTTTAGTTAGCCGGGTAGCCGGGGAAAAAGTGAAAGTGGCATTGTCGGCCGATGGTGGGGATGAGACCTTTGCGGGATATAACAGATATGCCGGTCTGGCAAGTGTCATGAAATATATGAGATTGCTTAAAGGCCTTAGAGGTAACGGCATGTCTCATGTCGTCAATACCTTGACCGAAGCATTAGCCCGTCCTTACTCTTTCTTGCACGAAAAAGGCGAGACGCTGGCCGCTATCCTACGTACTCCGCAGGCTTTCAGGACGGCCGTGGCCACCGAAGGAGGTTCTTATAGTACATTGGCCAAATCGGTCTACGGAGAGTTGTTGAGGCTGCCTTATCCTATTCCGGTTTTCATGCCGGATGAGCGTATGTTTGGCGATGCCATATCGGTGGCGATGGCAATGGATTATATCAACTACATGGCTGATGACATTTTGGTGAAAGTCGATAGGGCGGCCATGTCCGTCTCGCTCGAAAGCAGGGAGCCGCTTATCGATCACCGAATCATAGAGTTTGCAGCACGCCTGCCCTTGAACTATAAATTTAAGGATGGTGTACAGAAACGTATCTACCGCGACATTGTCTACAAATATATTCCCAAACGAATGCTCGACCGGCCCAAGACCGGATTTATGATGCCTGTCGACGGTTGGTTGCGCTCCGACTTGAAATATTTGATAGAGGAGCATATCAATGACCGAGCACTTGACATGGAGATTTTCAATGCAACGAATGTGCTGAAGATCAAAGATCTGTTTTATGACAGCAAACTCGGTCATGAGAATAAAGTGATATGGCGATTATTGATGTTTCAAATGTGGAAAGAAAAAAACATGTAGCATTGTCTTTGTAATGCTTATATCGGAAAAACTAAAAAGCACAGGAAGATATGTAAATGACACTTCGATTATGAGGTGCGATTTTTCCAACAAATAAAAGTTATTTAGAGAAAATATGTGTGGTATTATTGGATATATAGACAAAGCTCCTTCCGTTGAATTAGGATTACAAATGGCTAAAGCACTGAAGCATCGTGGGCCTGATCATCAAGGCGCAAAATTATATGCTCAGAATCATTGTTGCTTAGCTCATGCACGGCTTTCTATTATTGATTTACGAGCGGCAGCTAATCAACCGATGGAATATGGTAATCTGGCTATTGTGTTCAATGGTGAGATTTATAATTTTAAAGAAATAAAAGAAGAACTTAAGAGGCTTGGCCATCAGTTCATGTTAGATTCCGATACGGAGGTTATTCTTCATGCTTATGAAGAATGGGGAACTTCTTGTGTTAATCATTTTATCGGGATGTTTGCTTTTGCAATTTTAGATCAAGAAGCTAATGAGTTGATTCTTTTTAGGGATAGGGCAGGGGTAAAGCCACTGTATTATTATGAACACGAAAACTGTTTCATGTTTGCAAGTGAGCTAAAGGCATTATATCCCCATCCTGATTTTCACAAGGAGCTTGACCTTGAAGGCGTAGCATTGTATTTTAAGTTTGGTTATATTCCTACTCCTTTTTCCATTTTTAAAGGTGTTAAAAAGTTGCCACCGGGCACTTACTTAAAATATTCTATTTCGACTCGCACTTGTGAGATATTTAATTATTGGAATGTGCTTGACTATTATACACTTCCTAAATTGACATTAACTTATGAAGAAGCAAAAGAACAATTGGAAACAATATTGAAGTCTGCTTGTAATTATAGAATGGTATCCGATGTTCCTGTAGGTGTTTTTTTAAGTGGAGGATATGATAGTGTAGGTGTAACAGCTCTATTACAAAATGAGCGGACAGAAAGGTTGAAAACGTTTACTATTGGTTTCCCTATTGGTAATAATGAAGCACCTATAGCAAAAGAGATTGCTCACTTGTTAGGGACTGACCATACTGAATATATTTGTACTCCAGATGATTGTAAAGGTATAATTCCAGATTTACCATATTTTTATGATGAACCTTTTGCTGACAACTCTGCTATACCTACGATTTTAGTGAGCAAGTTGGCAAGGAGGCAAGTCAAAGTAGCTTTGTCAGCAGATGCAGGAGATGAGATTTTTGCAGGATATAATAGTTATACGTCTTTAGAAAAACAGCTAAAATATTTAAAGACTGTAGTTAAAAGTGATTTGTTGTCTAACTTGTTTATGCAAATAAGTAAAATAACAAACCCATATTCGTTTTTGAGGGAGAAAAGCGAATGTTTTGCCAAACTTTTTAAATATGAAGATTATCATCGTATTTCTGTTGCATTTGAGGGAGGGGGCTCTCTTATGCAATCACTTTTTTCTAAGATAATAAATCTTCCTTATCCATCTCCATCATTTTTGCAAGATGAACGTTTAATAAAAGAGCCAATTTCTATAGCACAAGTTATTGACTATTTGAATTATCTTCCTAACAATATATTGGTAAAGGTAGACCGAGCCACGATGTCTGTTTCTCTTGAAGGCAGAGAGCCTCTCCTTGATCATCGTATCATAGAATTTGCGGCACAATTGCCAGAGGAATATAAATATTTGGATGGAAACAAAAAGAGGATATTTAAAGATGTAGTTAATAAATATGTCCCTAAAGAGATTATGGATCGACCTAAAACAGGTTTTAGTATGCCCATAAATAATTGGCTTAAAGATGATTTAAGGTTCTTGGTTGAAGATAATTTAAATGATTCTATGGATAAATCATTCTTTAATACTCGCTTTATTTCACAGTTGAAAGAATTATTTTATGCTGGTAAATTGGGCCATGAAGAAAAAACGATATGGAGATTGATAGAATTCCAGTTATGGCATAAGCAAAACATGTCAAATTGATAATTAAGTAAAGTGGATTATCGATTAAAGTAGAATGCGAGATACATTGATAGCAGGAGTGACCATACAAAAACAATTCACACTACTGATACGGTGTGGATTGTGGGAGTCTATACCTAAGCTATGTGATTTTAAGGATAATGTAGATTGGAACCGCATTGTGGATTTGGCCCGTCAACAGACGATGGTAGGTGTCATGACCGAGGCAATGGTTAAGTTGCCCCCTGCTTTGCGCCCGCCGAAGCCCATCTATTTCAATGTCATAGCAACCACTTCGGAGATAGAGAAGGAGAACAAGCGGATGAATGCGTTTGCCTCGTTGCTCATGGGGGAGTTGCGGAAGAAAGGGATCGACTCTTTGTTGCTGAAAGGGCAGGGAGTGGGACAATGCTATCCCAATCCGCTCCATCGCCAGTCGGGCGATATAGATTTGCTGATTACCGATTACGAACAGTATCGGCAGGCAAAGCAGCTCATGGCAAAGGTGGCCGAAGACGGCGGCGAGGCGGCAACGAGGTTGCACTCGGTGTACACGACAAATGGAATGGTGATAGAGTTGCATGGCAACTTCCGTTTTTCTATCTGTCCGCGCTGTTCCCGTCATCTGCAAGCTTGGACAGACGAACGGCTTAGCCGGCCCGGCCGACCTCTGTCGATAGGGGATGGTGAAACGATACAGGTGCCCCCCGTACAATTCGATGCTGTCTTCATTTTTGGCCACATGCTGCAACACTATATGACCGGTGGGGTGGGGCTGCGTCAAATCGTAGACTGGATGCTCTTCGTGTCAAGTCATGTTTCGGATACAGGGAAAGGAGATGAAGGTCTTCTTATTGATGTAGAAGTGCTGAAAAGCGATCTTGAGTTTCTCGGTCTGATGAAATTCTGGAAATACTTTGCCGCCTTGGCTGTAGACTTCTTAGGGTGTCCGAAAGAGCGTATGCCGTTTTATGAGGATAATCTCAGGAAGAAAGGCGAACTGCTGCTGGACAGTATTTTCAAGACCGGAAATTTCGGAACATTGCAGAAGGAAAAGCAAATGTCTATGGGCTCCAACAAATGGGTTAAGAAAATCGACACGGCCATGGGGCAGCTGCCGGTTTATTGGAGAGCAGGAAAGCTGTTTCCCAAAGAGTCTGTGTATTGTTTCCTTCGCTATGCGAGAGATACGTTAAAAGGTGGATAAACAAAAACTCGGATATGGACGAACTACAAAAAACTTTCTGTCAGTTGTTTGGCGAAACGGGAAAAACCTTTCGCGTTTTTGCCCCTTACCGTGTGTGTCCCCTTGGTGCCCATGTCGACCACCAACACGGATTAGTGAGCGGATTTGCCATCAATTCGGGGATAGATTTCCTCCTTGCCCCCACCGATACGGGTAGAATAGAAATGGCCTCGCTCTCTTTTTCCGGTTTGATGACGTTTGCCGCCGATCGGCCGATCGGTTTGGACGACCGGCAAGGCAACTGGGGAGACTATCTGCGGGGGGCTGTCTATGCCCTTCAGGCAGATTTCACCTTGAGGCGAGGGCTCCGCGGTGTCATCAAGGGTTCGATGCCCATAGGCGGTGTGTCAAGTTCGGCCGCCCTGCTTTGCGGTATGGTGATGGCTTTGGCCGAGGTTAATGAGCTCTCGCTCAGCAAGATGCAGGTCATCAACTATGCCTCTGTTGCAGAGAGAATGTTTGTCGGCCTGAACAATGGCATTCTGGATCAAGCCTGTGTCGTGTTGTGTGAAAAAGACAAACTGTTGTTTTTAGATACCGAGACTTCCGACTACAAGCTGATTCCATATACCGGCTGTCGACAGTTTAAAGTGGCTGTCATCTTTTCCGGTGTGACCCGAAAGCTGACGGGAACGGACTATAATCTTCGGGTATCGGAATGCAGAACGGCGGCATGGATAGCCCAAGCCTATAATGGAGACCGGCTGAAAGAGCTGCAAGACACCCGGTTGCGCGACTTGCCTCAAGCGATATTCCACCAATATGACGGGAATATGCCCGAGCGTTTTGCCCGGCGGGCAAGACATTTTTACTCGGAATGTGAGCGTGTGGAGCGAGGAGTTGAAGCGTGGAAACGGGGTGATATCGAAAGTTTCGGGCAGCTGATGTTCGAGTCATGCGACAGTTCGCGCTATCAGTATGAGTGTGGCTCCGAAGAGTTGTGCGCGTTGGAAGATATTGCCCGGGAGACAGACGGCATCTATGGCGGCCGGTTTTCCGGTGCCGGTTTCAAGGGAGCCTTCATTGCATTGGCAGACCCGGCCAAGACCGAGTCGATACGCGGGCATGTTGCCGAGAAATATCTGGCTCGTTTCCCGAAATATAGGGATTCGTTTGCGATGTTCTTCTGCGACACATGCGATGGAGTGTCTGTTGCCGAGATAGCTCCAAACAATCAATAGCAACTTAAATAACTTATTATCATCAGATGAAGATATTAGTAACGGGAGCCGCAGGATTTATCGGTTCCAAAACAGCAATGATGCTGGCCGAAAGAGGCGATGAAGTGATTGGCATTGACAATGTCAATGAGTATTATGATGTGCGGCTTAAATATGGCCGACTGAGCCACCTGTTGGGCATCTGCCATGACACGGGCGAACCCTACACCGACCTTCCCTTCGGTGTGTATTACCATAGCAGGCGCTTTCCCAATTTCAAATTCTTGCGAATGGGCATCGACGACCGCACGGCGATGGAAAACCTCTTCAATGAGGAGAAATTCGACAAGGTGATGAATCTGGCTGCCCAGGCCGGCGTCAGATATTCCATACAGAATCCTTACAGTTATATGAATTCCAACATGGTGGGATTTATGAACGTCTTGGAGTGTTGCCGCAATTACCATGTAAGATACTTGGTCTTTGCGTCTTCCAGTTCGGTGTATGGCCTGAACACCAAAGTCCCCTTCTCCGAAACCGACAGTGTGGGTACTCCTGTGAGTCTCTATGCCGCCAGCAAGCGGGCCAATGAATTGATGGCCCATGCCTATTGCAAACTCTACGGACTGAAGGCGACAGGACTTCGCTACTTCACTGTCTATGGCCCATGGGGACGGCCGGACATGGCTCCCATCAAGTTTACCAAACTCATCATGAGCGGCTCTTCCATCGATGTGTATAACAACGGCAATCTGAGCCGTGATTTCACCTATATCGATGACATCGTGAACGGAACGCTTCAAGTGATAGACAAAGAGCCCGTGGCCGAAGCGTGCCCGAACGGGATTCCTTTCACCTTATATAATATTGGGTGCTCCCATCCCGTGAAGCTCATGGATTTCATCAACGAAATAGAGCAGGCCATCGGCATCGAGGCACGCAAAAACTTCTTGCCCATGCAGCCCGGTGACGTGTATCAGACATACGCCGACACCACACGCCTCGAAACGGAAGTGGGCTACAAACCTTCCGTGTCGCTTCACAAGGGCATCGGACTGTTGGCAGAGTGGTACATGAGTGACCTCAATCCGCTTAAATAAACACTTTAATCAATCTGATGAAGACCATCATTGTTGCAGCCGGATATGCCACGCGTCTCTATCCGCTCACAGAGAATTTTCCTAAACCGCTGCTCAAAATAGGCGACAATACCATCCTTGGCAGACTTCTTGACGATGTGGACCGCATTGACGGTCTGTCCGGACATGTCATCGTGACCAATCATAAGTTTGCCGCAGCCTTTGAAGAGTGGCGGGCCACAACCCATTACAGGAAACCTATCACCATTGTAGACGACGGCACGCTGACCAACGATACCCGCCTTGGAGCGGTGAACGACCTGTTGTTGGCCATCGACCGGTGCGACATAGACGAAGATATCATGGTGCTGGCAGCTGACAACATCTTGGAATTCAGCCTTCAGGGATTCGTGGATTTCTTTAAGGAGAAAGATTCGTCGGTCATCATGTGCCATTACGAGCCCAGTATCGAGCGCCTGCAACGCACGGGTGTCATCACTGTAGATGCCGACATGCGCGTGATTGAGATGCAGGAGAAGCCGCGAGTGCCCGTCAGCCATTGGGCAGTCCCGCCATTCTACATTTATAGAAAAGAAGACTTGCCGCTTATCCGTGACAGCATCAACTGCGGTTGCGGATGTGACGCTCCCGGCAATCTTGCCCATTATCTCGTAGACAAGACCACTGTCCATGCATGGCAGATGCCCGGCCGGCGCGTGGACATCGGCTCGCTCGACTCGTTGCAGGAAGCCCGAGAGCGGTATGAAGTCCAAAAGAAGGGGTGATATATCCTCGGAGTCATCTCTTTTCGCCCGCCACATAGCCCACGATGCCGGCCACGATGAGCAGCAGTGAGAGGGCGAGCAGCCAGTTGTGGCCATCGAGACTGAAGGCCACGTATGCCACTTCCAGTGCCACCCCCAGATATACAAGTGGGAGACCGGCGCGGCCCAAGAGTCTTTTCATATTGACTTTCATGACAGGTGAAAACTTTGTTGCAGGCAAAAGTAGGAAAAATATTTGGCTGAACCAAAAAAAAGTGGTACTTTTGCACCGCATTTGTCGGAAGAGGCTTCAGACCGTCGACCGCCGGTGCAACGAATTTTTTAATTATCATTATTTATTAGTAGTATGAATCAATACGAAACCGTTTTCATTTTGACTCCCGTTTTGTCTGATGAACAGATGAAGGAAACGGTCGCTAAGTTCAAGAAGCTGCTCACCGACAATGGTGCTGAGCTCGTGAGCGAGGAGACCTGGGGGCTGAAGAAGTTGGCCTACAACATTCAGAAGAAGACTTCGGGCTTCTACTGCCTGTTCGAGTTCAAGGCCGAACCCTCCGTCATCGAGAAACTCGAGACCGGCTTCCGCCGCGAAGAGAAAGTGATCCGTTACATGACAGTTAAACTTGACAAGTATTCAGTTGCGTATGCCGAGAAGCGCCGCGCTAAGTACGCTAAACTACAGGAGGCTTAATCATGGCAGAGCAGAAGAAACCGGAAGTTCGTTATCTCAACGCACCTTCCATCGACACCAAGAAGAAGAAGTATTGCCGTTTCAAGAAGAGCGGCATCAAGTATATCGACTACAAGGATCCCGAGTTCCTCAAGAAGTTCTTGAACGAGCAGGGCAAGATCCTTCCCCGTCGTATCACCGGAACATCTCTGAAGTATCAGCGTCGTGTGGCACAGGCCGTTAAGCGTGCCCGCCAGATAGCACTGCTTCCTTATGTAGCCGATTTGATGAAATAATTAAAGAGGAGGATACACAATGGAATTAATACTGAAAGAAGATATCATCGGTCTTGGATACAAGAACGATATTGTGAATGTCAAGAGCGGCTACGGTCGTAACTATCTCATCCCCCAAGGCAAGGCTATCATCGCCTCTGCAAGCAACAAGAAAGTGCTTGCTGAGAACCTGAAGCAGCAGGCCCACAAGTTGGCCGCCCTCAAGGCTGCCGCCGAAGAGCGTGGCAAGGCCCTTGAAAATGTTGCTCTTGAGATTGAGGCTAAGGTGAGTGCCACCGGCCAGCTCTATGGCTCTGTGAATGCGGCTACCGTTGCTGCCGAACTCGCCAAGAAGGGCATTGAGGTGGACCGCAAGATCATCACCATGCACGACATCAAGAAGGTGGGCGACTTCGAGGCTGTGGTTCACTTCCACAAGGAGGTTGAGGTGAGGATTCCCGTTCGGGTCGTTGCCGAAAACGTTCCCGTGGCTGCCCCCGTTGAGGAGGCTCCGGTAGAAGCTCCCGCTGCCGCAGAGGTGGTAGAGGAAGAGGCTCCCGCCGCAGAGTAAATCTACAAAAGACAAGATTTTCGCACTGTAAAGCAAATCTATGATAAAGTCCCGGATGCCGGAAACGGTGTCTGGGCTTTATGTTTTTGGCCCCACCATCTAAAGGGAGCCGTCTTCCTGTTGTGGAAAGTCAATGTGCTTTGATAGTGCGGATAGTAAGTGGGGGAGACATTTAAAAATAGCCATGGAAACAATAAAGGTAGATGCAGATGGCCACCACCAAGACACTGATGATGGTAAGTATTGCCATCAACATGCTTTTGCCCTTTTTGATTAGTCTCTTTTTTCTCTGCACTCTGTGAAAATATTTTGGAAGTCTCCAAATGTTTTCGGCTTAAATTTTTAATTTATGGGAATCTGTTCTCTGATTTATCTTCAACCATATAGGCCATTGGCATGGTTGGGCATATTGAGCTCTTGTTCGGGGATGCCGGTTTTGTCGTTTATTGGCATTGGAGGGAGGATGGACACCCTTCCGCAATGAAGATGGGGCGGGAGGCCATGGTGAAGAGATAGGCAACCGTCAGCAGCCGATTCGTGGCAAGGGGCGGGCCGCATGAGCCTTCGATGGGGTGTTGGAGGGCCGCCTCATAAGTGTAAAACTATTTGCCCGGTTTCGCGCCTTGTGCTTGCGATATTTTCCAGCAATGATTCTGCGGCTGCCTGTACACGAATTTCAGCGAAGCACCTAATCCCCTGTCGTTCAGTGGTTTGAGTTTTCTTGACATCCCGATGGGGCTTGATGAGGATGCCAAACGGGCCGTTCGGGCCGTTAAAAGGGGCTGTTCGGGCGACTTGTTCGGGCTCTGTGGCATTCTTGTTTGGCCTATTTGGGCGTGTGACTGTAGCCCTTTTGCACGCTTGAAGAGCCCAAACTATAAAACCGGTAGGTTTTTTCAGTGGTCTGGAGTCGACTTGCCACTTTGGTTGGAGCTTTTCGGCAGATGCGTTTTTGTTGATATTATTCGCAACGATGCAACATTTTGCGGAGCCCCCTTTCCTCTATTTCATATAGGCGTGTGACCAAATGCATGTATTCATTTCCCTGTCAAATACCGATAGTCCCATAAAGGCACTCCTTCCACTGGAGGGCCGTGAGACTTCCTCTCCCCCTCCCACACCATCTTCAAGAATAAAAAAAGAAAAAATATACCAACGTATCAGTATTTTTGTGTATATTTGTAGCCATAGTATTTATTGTTTCATTATCTATTTTTTTATTCGTATGAGAAAATCTATACTCTTGGCCTTTGCCACATTCCTGACGCTTGCAGTGCAAGCGCAAACGGCAGAAATTATCAGTCTTACGGCTGAAGTAGACGGCAAGACACGCACGCTTGGTTTCGGCAGCGGTTCGATAGCTCCCAACACCGTGTCCATCGACTGGGGAGACGGAACCGTTGTGGAGGGGAAAACCATCATGGCCACCTACGACGGTTATAACGCTACCGAGATCACCGGTACGCCCACGGGCGGCGGACATATCAAGGTGTATGCCACAGGGCCCATTGTCTTCTTCGACTGCATTTCGAGAATCGATGCTGCGGGTGTCACAGAACTTGATGTGACCCGGGCCACTGACTTGGAGGAGCTGAATGCCAACGGCAATAAGTTGACCACGCTTGACTTGTCGAAGAACACCAAGATGACCAAAGCCCTGCTCAACAACAATGCGTTGACAAGTGTCGTTTTGCAGCCGGCACTGACCAATCTTAATCTGCAGAACAACAAGCTCACAAGTTTTGACGGTACACAGGTGCCCAATCTCAAAACGCTCTATTTGAGCAATAACAGCATCAGTACGCTCGACTTGTCTCACAACACATCTCTTGCCAGCGTTTATCTGCTCAACATGGGATTGACAAGTATCAACCTCGGGGCCAACAAGACATCGAAATTGTATTTGAGTGTGAACAACAATAAACTGACCACGCTCGACTTGACCGAACTCACCGGTTTGGAGCAGGGCCGACTTTTTGCCATGAACAATGAGTTGAGGGAAGTGAAATACACCGCCATCGGTACGGCCAATCTGAGTAAAAACCGACTGACACTGGCCACCATCCCCACGGAGAATATCAAAACCCTTACCTACGCTCCACAGAAGGAGATGGAAATAAGCGACATCGACAAGACCATCGATCTCTCTGCGCAGAACAATATCAAGGGATTGGCCGCCACCCCTCAGACCACTACCTATACGTGGATGAGCGAGGAGGGCAACCGGCTCACAGCAGGCACCGACTATACCGAAGAGGACGGCAAATTCACGTTTATCAAAGAGCAGGCCACGCCGGTGTATTGCATGATGACTTCGCAGGCTTTTCCCAAGTTTACGGGGACTAATGTGTTCAGGACCAAGGCTGTGAAGGTATTGGCCGCCACGGGCATCAGTGCCGCCCATGCAGCCGCCCATGCAGCCAAGGCCGATGTCTACGCTCTTGACGGCCGGCTTCTCGAGAAGAATGCCGATGTCAACTCGTTGACCCAAGGCACCTATATCGTGCGGCAAGGCGACAAGGTGATGAAAATCGTAGTGAAATAGTTTTTAGGAGCAGTTTGGGGAGTTAAGGGGGGAATGCTCTCTCCTTAACTTCTAAAATAAAGAGACTTAAATTGACTTCAATGAAGATAAGAAGCTTTGCCCTCTCGGCTTTTCTGCTGTTGGGCATGGGCACGGTGAGCGCACAGCTCATAGCCCCCGATGCAGCCAAATATAAAACCAGTGTGGAACCCATGCTGAAAACCACTTGGGGGCAGGGCGCACCCTATAACAGCCTGTGTCCCACCAAGGTGAACAAAATCACGAAAAAGGAGCAGCATTGCCCCGTAGGTTGCGTGGCTTTGGCCTTGGGGCAAATCATGTATTATCATGCCTATCCCAAGATGGGCAAGGGCCGGAATGCCTACAAGTCGTTTTTCGACAAAGACAGTGTCATCGCCGAATTTGGAAAGACGGAATATAAATGGGAGAAAATGTTGACCGCCTATCCTTTCAACTACACCGGTGAGAGCGTGAAAGCTGTAGCCACCTTGCTCTTTCACTGCGGTGTGGCTGTGGGCATGATCTATCAGCTCGGTGGGAGTTCGGCTTTTGCCTACAGCAATATTCCCCGCGACATGATTGATTATTTCCGTTACGAGCCTGACGGAATACGCTATCTGAGCCGCCAAAACTACACCAAGGTGGAGTGGATGGAGCTTATCTACAATGAACTTTCCAACGGCCGCCCCATTTTCTATTCCGGCAACAGCGACTCGCAGGGTGGGCACGCTTGGGTGCTTGACGGATATAATGAGAAGGGCGAGGTACACATCAACTGGGGATGGAAGGGAAAAGACAACGGCTATTTCGATCCCGACCTCGATGTGGATGACAAGACGCTTGACTTCAAGCATCATCAGGCGATGATCATTGGCATCAAACCGCCGTCTGCCACTGCCATCACTGCTCCCACTGTCCAAAAGTCTGCTTCCTCCGGTGAGGGTGAAATCATTGGCATTTACGGCATTGACGGGACGCGCCGGCCACAACTCGGCAAGGGTGTTAATATCATCAGGTATGCTGACGGAAGTGTTAGGAAGGTGAGAAAGTAGAGAAAAGCCTCACCCCCGGCCCCTCTCTAAGGGGGAAGGGAGTGATGTGCCCATAAACGGTGACCGTGTCGTATGGAAGGTTTATGGGAAATGGACTTGTTTTTGTTTCTATGTTGCTTTTTATTGGGGCAACATAGAAATATAAAGTATAGGAAAAAGCAGAAAAGAGTAGGGGCAGTGCTTTATGCCTGCCCGCACATTTCATGGAAACGTTCCCAGTTCTCATGCCTTTGCCGGAATCATGGTTTGGGATACGATTTTTCAAATCGTGCGGACAGGCATGAAGCACTGCCCCTGTATTTTTCTTTTGTGTTGTTTCTTACCTTTTTATGACTTTGCGCGTCTTGTCTCCTTCTTTCACGATGTAGACTCCTTTGGGCAGACGGCTTGTAGCCTTGTTGTTGCCCAGTAATTGCCCATTTACACTGTAGACCTCGGTCTTTATGCCGGCTTTGTTGGTCGCGGGGGTGGTGATGCCCGTTGTCTCCTGCTTGGGAGTCGTCACCTTGATGCCGTGGATGTAGATGGTGTCGCGGGTGCCCGACTGGAACCAGATGTAGATGGGTTTGTCCGACTGGATGGTCGTGGCGTCGCTGCCATTGTTCAGTTTCTCGATGCCCGTCCACTGCTGATGGCCTTTGGGCAAGCGTTTAAATACGCTCATATACTTTGCTGAGATCACTTTCCAACCGTCGGCAGATGATAAGTCATAAGAGGCGGCTACTTTATTCATGTCTGCCAGTGGATTGGTGGTGGCCACGATGCGAGCCATCACCTTGCTGCTGCAGGAATAGTCTATGGACAGTGTGGAGCACGAAGGCAGGCATATCACGAAGCCGCCGCCATTGGGTACGGAGTTTGCACTGGAGGGCTGCAGCACAATGGCTCCCTTGCGGAAACCGGCAGAGCCTGTCTCACCGTCAGTTCCTACACCCACAATGTCGGCATCAACTACCGTTGGGGGATAGTCCGGTGTTTGATCGGCATAGACCATCTGCACCAATTTGGCTTCTTGCCCCTGCATCACTTTATAAGGTGTCTCGTCGATCAGGCCCACAAAGCGTGCGTTGCTGTCTTGATTGTCAAACCACAACCATCCGTCTGCTGTCGGGAAAAGGTTGTATTCTGCGGCGTATGCTCCTGTGAAAGAGGCCAATGCCAGTACGAAAGTAAAAATCTTCTTCATTGTTGATATGGTTATTGTTTAATGGAGTTAAAGGAGTTGTCGGAAATTGGGGGAAGGAGTTGAAGGCAACAACACGATGGCTTGAACCTTTGGGGAGTTAAAGGGAAAATCCCTTTAACTCCTAAAGTCTTTACACCTCTTTCCATCCCGGATTCTGATCAATCCCCTGATATTTGATTTCGCTCCAAGGAATGGGGAAGTAATATTCCTTCGCATCAAACACTCTGATGCGTCCGGGGAAACGATTGAGATTGCTGATGGTGTATTT
Organism: Segatella buccae ATCC 33574; assembly: GCF_000184945.1. Lineage (GTDB taxonomy): Bacteria > Bacteroidota > Bacteroidia > Bacteroidales > Bacteroidaceae > Prevotella > Prevotella buccae. The sequence continues at coordinate 2,787,479 of NZ_GL586311.1, read as the reverse complement.
CGTCACACCCTTGTTCACGTCGATGCGCATAGCCTTCAGCGGATTCTTGGAACCGTTGAGCTTGGTTTCTGCGTTGCCCCAGCGGAAGTGGTCCCAGTAGCTCGTTTCCTCGAAAGCCAACTCCACCCTGCGCTCGTTCACAATCTGCTCCCACGTGATGCCGGTGTAAGCGTCCATGTGTACGCGCATTCTCACTTGGTTGACCAACTGTAGGGCCTTCTGCTCATCGCCCAAGCGGAAAGCCACCTCGGCTCTGTCGAGCAAGGCCTCGGCATAACGCCAGATGATGTAATTCTGCTTGCTGGCGTAGGTTCCGTTGTCGTCGATGGACTGCGTCTCGTCCACGAACTTACCCAGATAGTAGCCCGTGCGGCTGTAGGCGGCTGAGGTAGATGTGCCGTAAGGTTTCAGGTCTGCTCCCGCCACCTTGTCGGTATAGTGCAAGTCCATGACATGCTTGTGGTAAGTGCAACCGTCGTAGAGAATATTGGCATAGAAGCGGTAGTCGCGGTTTTCGTAGGGCTTGGTTGCGTCGTAGGTGGCCCCGTCTCTCATGCCATATTCGTCCACGTGGTTTTGAGTGGGCGTATAGGCAGCCGTCGTGCCGGTGAACGAAGGAGCTGCCGCATCGCGGTCGAGTTTGTGGCCGAACTTGTTGGCGTAGTCGCCATCGTTGGAGTGCTGCACTTCGAGGATAGATTCTTGGCTGTTCTTCGTTAGGAAAATCTTCCGGTACTCGTCCTTGATGTCGGCCTGAGTGGTTGCCGCGATGGGAATGAGTGAATAGGCGTTCAGTGCGAAAAGCGCATCATAGGCCGCTTGGGCTTTCTGCAACATCTCCTTGCTTGCGTCGCCGGTGAATCCCAGATAGCCTTTGTCCTTGTTTTGGAACACTTCGCTTGAGGCCCAAAGATAGGTCTTGGCTTTCAGCATGAGGGCAGCGCCTTTGGTGATGCGCCCGCTCTCACTCAAGGCGTATGTCGTGGGAAGCAGCTCGGCCGCCTTGTCGGCGTCGGCTACGATGAAGTCCACCATCTGCTCATACGATGCCCGGGGAAATACCTCTTTCTGCTGAAGCGGGTCGTAGGGGTGGTCTATGAGCAACACGCCCCCGAATCGTCGCCAAAGCATGTAGTAATAGTAGGCTCTGAAGAAATGAGCCTCACCCTCCAGTCGCTGCTTCTGCGCGGCATCGGGCACTTTGTCCTTGTTGACCAGAAAGGTGTTGATGTACTGCAACTGTGTGTAGTAGGCTGCCCATCGGTTGGCGGCATACCGCGTGATGCTTTCCTCGTTGCCTTTCAAAATGTCTCCGTAGCCGGCATTGAACCAATCGGATTTGCCCACCGTCAGCTGGTCGCCAAACCATGGGAGGTAGTAGCGTGAGACACTTTTGAGCAGTGTCGAACTGGGCACGTAGATGCTGAAACCACTGCTCATCTCCCGATACCAAGTGTTGGCATACTCGTCGACCAGCTGGCTGTTGGTCCAAGTCGCCTCGTCGGAAATCTTGTCCAGGGGTGCGTCGTCAAACAGACTGTTGCAAGCCGTCAGTGAGAGCGAAGCCACGGCCCCCAATATCCATATTTTAATCTTCATCATGGGTAGTCTTGATTTAGAATCCTAAGTTTAGTGTTACGCCGTATGACCGTTGGATGGGATAGCCGCGAAGCGATTCGGGATCCATATCCTCCAGATTGCTGATGGTAAAGAGGTTGCTGGCCTGCACGGCTATGCTGGCTGTTGAGAGGCCTATGTGTTTCAGCATGGCAGCCGGGAAAGCATAGCCCACGTTGAGCATCTTCAGGCGCATGAAGTTGCAATCCTGTATCCAGAAGGTGGAAGCCTTGCGGTTGTTGTCATTGGTGGTGGCAAACTTGATGCGTGGATAGCGGGCGTTGGGGGTGTCTTCTGTCCATGTCTCCGTGAGGTGATATTGCTGGAATTTCTGCAACGTGCCATTGTCGAGCGTGTAATACTCATTGATGTTCTGCTTATAGCCGAACTCGCCCTGAAACAGCACGTTGAGGAAAAAGCCCTTGTAGGAGGTTCCGAGTCTGAGTGCGAAGTCCATGTCGGGATACGATGAGTTTTTCACATAGATGCGGTCTTTGGAGTCGAGCACGTGGTCGCCGTTTTGGTCTACATATTTAATGTCGCCCGGTTCCAGTGTGGCGTTGCCCTGTCCGTCTTGGTCCACATCGTGGTGGTCTATTTCTTCCTGGCTCTTGAAGATGCCGGCTGCCTGATACATCGTCCACACCATGCTACTGGTACCCTTGCGGCGCAGGTTGGGCAACTGTTTGCTCTCGTCTCCGAAGTCCAGATACTTGTCGGCCGACTTGCTCAGTGTGATGCCCACATTATATTTCAGTTTGCCCACAGTGTTCTTGTGGTTCACCGTGAGGTCCCATCCCCAGGCCTTGAGCTTGGCGAAGTTGACACTGGGCACATTGCCTTCCACACCCGTAGAAGGGGGATAGAGGTAGTTGGGAGCCGACGTAATCTTGTCGGTCTCATAGCGGAGGAAGGTTTCGAACGTGATGCCTATCCTGCCGTCCCACAGTCCGATGTCGGTGCCGACGTTCCAGTCGTGCGTCTTGCCCCAAGTGAGGTTGGGATTAGGGTAGCCGCCGGTGGTCAGGCCGATGCCCGGCGTGAAGTTGCCGCCGATGTCATAGCCCCGGTTGGGCGACTCCATGTAGGTTTTCAGGTAGGAGTAGCTGTTCACCAATCCGTCGTTGCCCAGCCATCCGGTCGATGCACGGAACTTCAGATTGGAGATGGCATTCTGTTTCCAACTGCGGAAGAAGCCCTCATTGCTCACCACCCATGCTCCGGAGAGTGAGGGGAAGAAGCCCCAACGCTTGCCCGGCCGGAAGTTGTTGGAACCGTCGACACGGAAACTGAATTCCGCGAAATATTTGTTGGCGTAACCATATTTGGCGCGTCCGATGACCGAGGCCCGCTGATTGCGGAACTCGTTGCCCACGAGGTTTGCTTTCTGTGCGGTGCCCATGGTTTCGGGGAAGATACTTTTGTCGAGATTGACGCCGTTCATAAACTGGTTATGCGTGCGCTGGTAGTTGGCAATGAGCGTCCCCTCGACATCGTGTTTGGCCGAAAACGTGTGATTGTAGTTGAGTCCTGCCTCGTAGAGTTGGCTCTCGAAGAACCCGTCGTTTTGTCTCAGTGTCACCTTGGCCGTGGGATACACGGTGTTAGGGTCGGTGGTGTAGGTGTCTTTGTCGGCATCGTAGGTATAGAGAGTCACGGGCTTGTTGAAAGTCGACTCCACGGTGTTGTTGTCGTCGAAAGTGCTCCGCACGTAGGCCGACAGTCCTTTCACCCACGGCAATTCCCAGTTCAGATTCACCGTGATGGTGTTCATCTTGGTCTTGTCTGTGATGTAGCCGCCCAGTCCGTTGATATTGATAAGCGGGTTGCCGCCATTGATGCTGGCCAGTTGTCCGTTGGTGAAACGTGTCACCTGCAAGGGCGAATAGGCGTAGGCCGAGTTCAGTGTGGTGTAGCTGCTGTTCTTGGAGTTGGTGCGCGTGCCGCTCATGTCTACCGCCAGTGTGAGCCGCTTCGAGAGTTTGGCATCCAATTTGGCCATGTAGTTCAGACGTCGGCGGCCCACACCGCTGTAGAGTCCCTTCGAGTCGGCATAACCGAAAGACAGATAGTAGTTCAAACCGTCGTTGCCGCCGCTGGCCGAGAGGCTGTGGGTCATCGTGTGGCCGTGTGTCTTGAGGTGGCTCAGCAGGTCTTCGTCACCATATACATTCGGGTTGGAGTGGTTTTTGATTTGCTCCAACTGTTCGTCGGTGTACTTTTCGACAGTCGTTCCCGGTGTGTTGTCCACGGCCCGGTTACGCAGCAGGGCAAACTCGTAGCCGTTGAGGAACTTAGGCAGATGGGTGGCCTCCTGCATGTTGCTCTGTCCGCGATAGCTGATGCGCACTTTTTTGTTGCCGGTGGCGCGTTTGGTCTTTACCAATATCACACCGTTGGCAGCGCGTGAGCCATAGACGGCGGCCGCAGCGGCATCTTTCAAGATGGTCACGCTCTCAATGTCGTCGGGGCTGAGATCGGAGAGGCGCATTTCGCCGTCGGAGGTGTTGGTGCCAAACCGGGGCACACCATCGATGACCAGCAGTGGCGCACTGTTGATACCGCGGATGTGGATGGATGCCTCTTTGGCCGTGCTGGGGTCGCCGGTGGTTTGCATCACCTGTAGACCGGCCACCTGTCCGGTGATCGACTGGTCGAGGTTGGCCGTGGGTATCATCAGGATGTCTTCGGCCTTGATGGCCTCCACGGAGCCTGTGATGGCTGCCTTTTTCTGAAGACCGTAGCCCACGACCACGATCTCGTCAAGATTCTGAGCGTCGTCGCTCATGCTGATGCTGATGTTTGTCTGGTCTTTGCCCACCTTGGTTTCCTTCGACTTGTAGCCGATGTAGGAAACCACCAGCACGGGCGAAGCGGCATCTCGACGGATGGAAAACTCGCCGTTGATATCAGTCACGGTCATGATCTTGGTGCCCTTCCAGCAAATTTGGGCACCGATGAGAGCTTCGCCGCCGGCATCAAGCACCCGGCCTTTGACGACATCGGCCCGGGCCGGCGTTGTGGTCTGCGCCCAAGCAGTGCTTGCCGATAGCAGCACTGCAAAGAGTAGATACAGAAAAAGTCTCTTGCTCATGTTGGTATGGTTGTTTTGTTTGTTGTTTTATAAAGATTTGGCGGGACTTCCCGGAAGCCGGGGGAGTTGCGAAAAACAGCCTTATAGCCTGAGTCTGGCCGGCAGCGAGGGTTGGACGATTGCCTTTTTCCGCTTCCCCCGGGAAACTTTCTCCTTTAAATTCCCACTCCTTTAATTCTTCTCGCCTTTCAGTCCTTGGCCAAAGCCTTCTCTATTTGCAATATCTGATAGGCGTAGAAGTCGCGTGTGAGTCCCACAGCTGTGCGCTGATAGACGCGATACTTTCGCAGCACCTCTTTCAGTCGGCCCAGCATCACGGCTCCCATTTCGGTTTTTGTGAGTGTGGAGGTGCCTATGTTTATCCGGAAGAAGCTGTCGTCTCCCACGTGGCAGAAGTCTTCTGCCGCGTCATCGCATGCTGCAAACGTCTTGCTGCCCTTGGCTGCTGCGTCTGCGCCAAGTCCCGAACTCTTGAGCATCTGGGCAATGGCCGCACTTTCGAGTTGTTGCTCGGCATGCGACAACCGGCCCTGCTTGGGGGCGATGAACAGCCCGTTGGTGAGATCGTTGAGATAGTCTTCCAGCCGGTAGTTGGCCACTGCATCGAAGCGTCCGCCTTCGCGCACCCGATAGAGCACCGCGGCATTCATGATGGAGGAGACGATCTGTGAGCGCAACTTCTCGTTGATGTTGAGATCCACCTGCAGTTTCTGTATAAGACTCTTGGGGGTAAGCCAGGCATCGTAGGTGCGAAGCTGGTTGAGAAGCCAGTTCAGCGCAGCCTTCTGCCGGGCTTTGCTAACGTATATTTTGGCTGCGGGCCGGTTGTCTCCCTGCCGAATCTCCTTGTATTTGATGCCCCCGATGTAAGGCACCACATGTTTCAGGTAGCGGCCATACTGCTTGGTCACCTCCATATAGGTCTTCTCCATCTGGTCGTAGCGTTCGCCTTTTTCCATCGTCCAGTCCTCAAAATGCTTCATGAGCAGTTTCAGGTTGCTGATGCCGTAGCTGCCGGCCTTGAGGTGGTCGTTGCCCAAATCTTCGGTCAGGCAGGTGGGGTCTATGATGGAGAATAGCTGTTGTGCACCGAATTCATACATCGGGTCGGCCGCCTTCTCCTCTATCCATCGGTCGAGGGTTGGCTTTTCGGCCTCGGGAGTCTTGGCATCCTTGATGAGGCGATACCCCCAGTTGATGGCATAGATGTCGTAAACGCCGAGGTCGGGCGGTGTCAGCTTCACGCCGCGCTCCATGTCGCCGGGCTGTGCCACATAGTTGTTGCGGGCGTAGTCCATGATGCTGGGTGTGGTGCCATACTTTTGGGTGAAGGCCGGGTCGCGCAACTTCTCCACGGGGTAGGAGTAGCTGGCCCCCATGTTGTGCATCAGTCCGAGCGTGTGGCCCACCTCATGGGAGGCCGCATAGCGTATGGACTCGCGCATCACATCGTCGTCAAACTTGGCCCGGCGCACCCGCGGATCCACGGCCCCGGTCTGCACAAAACGCCAGTTGTGCAGCAGCGACACGATGTTGTGATACCAGATGACATCGGCCGAAAGTATTTCTCCCGTGCGCGGGTCCACATAACTGGGCCCCATGGCGTTGGCCGTCTCCGTGGCCACGTAGCGGAAGCAGTTGTAGCGCATGTCGTCGGGATTGAACGTGGAGTCGTTTTTGGGATAGTCGAGTGCCCGGACGACATTTTTGAAGCCGGCCGCTTCAAAGGCTTTGTTCCACACCAGGATGCCCTCCTTGATGGTTTCGCGCCACTTGTCGGGGAAAGCCGAGTCTACATAGAATACGATGGGCTTTTCCGGTTCCACCAGTTCCCCGGCAAAATAGCGGTCCATGTCTTCCTTTTTGGGCAGAATGCGCCAGCGGTTGATGATGGTCCGTTCCTCGATGCGATCTTTGTCGGAGGAGAATATGTTTTTGTCGTTGTAGAAGAAGCCCACGCGGTTGTCTTTATAGCGTATGGGCATGGCAGAGGCCTCGGGCAAGGCAAAGAGCGAGCGGTGGACAATGACCGAGTAGGGTTTCTGTATCACGCCCGTCGTCTGGTAGCTCAAGAGACTTTCTATCTCGATGTTCATGGGGAACGACTGGGCCGAGACAAATCCCGAGGCTTCCGCCTGGAACGTGCCCTTGATGCCATCCGTGCCTCCCATCAGCTTGGCTATGGGCGAAGTCTCCTTGAGCGGGGAGATGCTGCGCTCATTACTGCAGAAAAATTTGCTCACGTTGATGAGCACCCTTTTGCCTTCTTGGGCCACAATCTTGAAACCTGCCAACACGGGATCGAGGTTGTTGCGGTTGAAGGCGGGCACTATCGGGTCGGTGGGACTGACTGAGTTGAAGGTCATCACCTTTTTCATATATACGTTGCGCCCGTCAGAAGAAAAGCTGATGGGGAAGGGCTGCACGTTCATCTGTCCGGCCACATAGTCTCTGCCGTCGCTCGTCGAGGCTATGCGGCTGGCCAGCATGTAGGTCTTGTCAAAGACACTGTCGGGCAACTCGAAGTAGAGTTCGCCCTTGGCCTTGTTGAAATAAAGGGTGAAAAGCCCCGGATGTTTCTTACAGCCTTTCACCATCTTCTTGATGGTGTTAGCAGAGTCGGCGCTATGCACGGGCAAAGAAATCTTAGGTGTCTTCTTCTTTGCCGGCACGGGCATAGCTGTGGTCAGCAGCACTAATGAAACTGCGAGAACCTTGCTGTGGTAATGGTGAGTCATGTATGTTAAGTCTCGTTTGTCTTAAAATGGAGTGGAGGAGCAACCGCCCGTAGACGGGGCCTTTTTCGTTCTCCTGTGCGCCCGCACTTTGCAAAGTTATATAAAAATCACGAATTTTTAAAAACTTACCATAATATTATTGCAAATATAAGCATAAATTCCCACTCTGCAAGTTTTTTATGTGTTTTTTGTTACTGATATTGGGCACTTTCGCCCTCCCAAACACTTAAAGTTTGTAAAAAAATAACGTTATACTAAACTTTATCCTTAAATTTGCATCAGATTCAGTAGAGTCTTTTTCCCGCACGCAAGTGGGCGGCCGTGACAAGCGGTCGGGGCACGGATGCGGCGGAAAGGCTAAGTAACAGAAAAAGAATCCCGGAAAAAACGAAAGAAAAACAAACTAAATGTAGGAGAAAATGACAATGAAGAAAATAATGCTGGCCCTGACGCTGCTCATCGCTGTGGCAGCCACGGCATCGGCTCAGGCCGAAATCAAGTTTGACAAGCTCACGCACAACTTCGGTACATTCAACGAAGCTGACCCGAGTCAGAAGGCTGTCTTCACGTTCACCAACGTGGGCGACCAACCGCTGGTCATCAATCAGGCGGTGGCCAGTTGCGGTTGCACGGTGCCCAACTACACCAAGCAGCCCATCGCCCCGGGACAGAAGGGGCAAATCAGCATCACCTACGATGGTAAGGGACGCTTCCCCGGTCACTTCAAAAAGACCGTCACCGTGCGCACCAATGGTAAGGTGGAACTCACCCGCCTCTATGTGGAGGGCGTGATGGAGGAGAAGAAGTAAAAAGCCTCACTCCTCCCGGTATCTCTCCGAGAGAGGGGAGGGGGATATGCCATGGGCGGATGGTGGCGAATGATATTGACAAAAACACCTCCGCCAAAATTCTTCAACCAGCATGGGAAGCCGGCTTAAAGTAACCGAAAAAGTCTGCAGATTTCCCTATTCGGGTTCTTCGAATGTGTGAAAGAGCCACACCGGAGAGACAAAAGGGCCGCAGTTGCATCGCAACTGCGGCCCTTTTGCAAGCCCGTTTGGGCTTTTTCAGACCTGTTTTTGACTCCGGTTTTGTGTTGGTAAAATTCAAACGGCTGATTGTCAGCACTTTGCAGATGCCGCCAAAATCGCGCATTTGTGCCCGGATGGGCTGTCCGTTGCGAATATCGCAAGCAGAGAGCCCGAAAAGAGACAATTAGTTTGACATTCTCTTATTGCTTCAGAAGAGGCTGCCTATCTGGTAGACGGCAGCCGACACCACCCATGCCAGCACGGTGGTGTAGCCGGCGGCGAAGAGTGCCCACCGCCAGCTGCCCGTCTCGCCCTTGATGGCTGCGATGGTGGCGATGCAGGGGAAGTAGAGCAGCACGAAGAGCAGGAAGGCGTAGGCCGAGAGCGGCGTGATGCCGTCGGCGAGCATCTTGCGGCGCAAGATGGTGTATTTCTCCGAGTCGGAAGCCTCGAAGCTGTCGTCGTCGGAGAAGCTGTCGTCGTGGCTGTAGAGCACGCCCATCGTGGAAGCCACGATCTCTTTCGCCCCCACGCCGGCCACGAGTCCCACGTCGAGTTTCCAGTCGAAGCCCTGCGGACGGAACACCGGTTCGATGGCCTTGCCTATGCGCCCGATGTAGCTCTGCTCCTGCTGGGCCTGCGAGTCGAGCCGGGAGTCGTGGGGGAAGTAGCCCAGCGCCCACACGATGATGCTCGCCACGAGGATGATGCCGCCCATCTTCTTGAGATATTGCTTGCCTTTCTCCCACGTGTGGCGGCCGATGGCTTTCCAGGTGGGGAAGCGGTAGGGCGGCAGTTCCATGACAAAGGGCGTGTCTTCGCCCCTGACCACAAACGTGGTGAACAGCCGGCTCATCACCACGGCCATGAGGATGCCTATGAGATAGAGCGAAATCATCACCGTGGAGCGGTATTGTGCCGAGAAGAACGTGCCGATGATCATGATGTAGATGGGCAGCCGGGCCGAACAACTCATGAGCGGCAGGATGAGCATTGTGACCAGTCGGCTGCGCCGGCTCTCGATGGTGCGCGTGGCCATCACGGCCGGCACGTTGCAGCCGAAGCCCATGATGAGGGGGATGAACGACTTGCCGTGGAGCCCCATCTTGTGCATCAGCTTGTCCATGATGAAGGCTGCGCGGGCCATGTAGCCCGAGTCTTCCATGAAAGAGATGAAGGCGTAGAGGATGAGTATCTGCGGCAGGAACACGATCACGGCTCCCACACCACCTATCACGCCATCGGCGAGCATGTCTTTGAGCGGTCCGTCGGGCAGTGTGGCACTCACCATGCGGCCCACCCAGCCCACGCCGGCCTCTATCCAGTCCATGGGATACTGGCCCACGGAGAATGTCACCTCGAACATGAGCCATATCAGGGCGATGAATATAGGAAATCCGAGATACTTGTTGGTGATGATGCGGTCGAGAAGATGGGTGGTCTGGTAGGTGTCCTTCTTCTGCCCCGTGGCATATTCCGCCTCTTGCAACGCCCCATGTATGAAGCCGTATTTGGCATCCATGATGGCCGTCTCGCAGTCTTCGCCCGTCTCCTCCTTCACGCGCCCGGCCGCCTTGTCGCGCTCGGCCATGATGGCGGCCGCGGTGGGCAGGGTGGCGATGTAGGCCTCCGCGTCGCGGTCGTTCTCGAGCAGTTTGATGGCCAGATAGCGGGTGGAGTATCGCTGCCGCAGGTTGGCGTCGGTCTTGAGATAGTGCTGTATGCCGGCGATGCCGTCTTCTATCTCGTGTCCGTGGTTGATGTGTATGTGGCGGTAGTGCGGGGCCTCGTCCTCGTTGGCCTCGTAGAGGTCTATCACCGCGCGGAACAGCTCTTCCACGCCGCGCCCCGAGGTGAACACCGTGGGCACCATCGGCACCCCGAAGAGGCTGCTCAGCTTGTTGTAGTCCACGTTGTCGCCCCGCTCCTCGGTCTCGTCAAACATGTTCAGGGCGCACACCATGCGCAGGTGCATGTCGATGAGCTGCGTGGTGAGGTAGAGGTTGCGCTCGAGGTTGGACGTGTCTATCACGTTGATTACCACGTCGGGTGTCTTCTCGATGATTTGCTTGCGCACGTAGAGTTCCTCGGGCGAGTAGGCCGAGAGCGAGTAAGTGCCCGGCAGGTCCACGAGGTTGAACGTGTAGCCGTGGTATTCAGCGTGACCCTCCTTTGCGTCCACGGTCACACCCGAGTAGTTGCCCACCCGTTCGTGCGCCCCGGAGACGAAGTTGAAGAGCGAAGTCTTTCCGCAGTTGGGGTTGCCCACCAGTGCCACGTTGATTATATGCTGCTTGCGCAGTGCTGCGTCTTTCAGCAGGCGTTCGCTCACGGGGCCGTCGTCGGGCACGGCGTGCGGCAGTTTCTCCTTCTTGCCGTCGGCCTTTTCCGCCCCTTGCTCCATGTTTCTCGCCTCCTCGGGTGTCACCACCTCTATCTGTTCGGCTTCGCTGTGGCGCAGCGAAACCTCATATCCCATGATTTTGTATTTCACGGGATCTTGCAGCGGTGCGTTGAGCAACACCTCCACGGTCTTGCCCTTGATGAATCCCATCTCGATGATGCGCTTGCGGAAACCGCCGTGTCCCGCCACTTTCACGATGACACCCCGTTCGCCGGTTTTGAGTTCTGAAAGTTTCATGTTTTTGTCCTTCCGGTCTTGTTCTGTCTGTTTTCATGCAAAGGTACGAAAAATAAGCGGCACGGCGGAGATAAAACTCCGTATTTCTGATGGCAATACCTACAAATGGGGAGTGGCAAAAGCGTTGATTTTCTAAAAACTTTAGGTTTTTACAATGATTTTCCTTATATTTGCAACTGCTAAAAACAACATCTATGAAACAAATTGTATTATTATTGAGTTTGGTGCTCATGCTGGTGTTGCCGGCATCGGCCAAACAACGCAGGCAGCTGTGGCCCGATGGCACACCGATGGCAGCATGGTTCAGTGACACCGCCAAGGTGGATGTGGGGAAACTCGGCCGCCAGTATGTGATTACCGACTATGGAGTGAAGGCCGACAGTATGCTTGTGCAGACGGAGGCCATTCAGGCTGTGATAGACCGGGCGGCGGCCGACGGGGGCGGCGTGGTGGTGGTGCCGCGCGGCACCTTCCGGAGCGGTGCGCTCTTCTTCCGGCCCGGCACCCATCTGCATCTGCCCGAGGGTGCGCGCCTCAAGGGCAGCGACCGCATCGCCCACTTCCCCGTGCTCACCACCCGTTTTGAGGGCGAAACATGCAAGTATTTCGCCGCGCTGGTCAACGCCGACGGGGTGGACGGATTCACCATCACCGGCCGTGGAACCATCGACGGCAGCGGTTTCTACTACTGGCAGGAGTTTTGGATTCGCCGGCAGTGGAATCCGCAGTGTACCAACAAGGATGCCCAGCGGCCGCGGCTGGTTTATATCTCCAACTGCTCCAATGTCACCGTGCAGGATGTGCATCTCGTGAACAGCCCCGTGTGGACTAACCACCTCTATCGTTGCGACCACGTGCGCTATCTCGACTGCCACATCTATGCGCCCACCAACGGGCCCGTGAAGGCTCCCAGCAGTGATGCCATCGACATCGATGTGTGCCACGACGTGCTCATCCGCGGATGCTACATGAATGTGAACGACGACGCGGTGGTGCTCAAGGGCGGCAAGGGAACGTTTGCCGACCGCGATTCCACCAACGGCGCCAACAGCAACATCCTCATCGAGAACTGCCGCTACGGCACCGTACACGGGTGTCTCACGCTGGGCAGCGAGAGCCTTCACGACCGCAACGTGATCTTGCGCAACTGCCATGCCGAGAATGCCAACCGGGTGTTGTGGCTCAAGATGCGCCCCGACACGCCGCAGCACTACGAGTATGTCACCGTCGAGGGCATGACGGGCCGCACGGGCAGCTTCCTCGTGGTGCGCCCGTGGACGCAGTTCTTCAAGCCGCAGAAGCGCGACGACATGCCGCTGAGCCGGTGCAACAACATCGTGATGAGGAATGTCAGGATGGCGTGCCGCAACTTCTTCGATGTGGGCAAGAGCGACAAATATGCGCTGACTGATTTTACCTTTAAGGACATTGACGTGACCGACGAGAAAAACGCTTTCGACAAAGCCCTCATCGAGCGCACCGTGACGGAGCGGCTGGTCATCAACGGAGAGAAGAGATAGCCTTCCGCCCCGTGTCCGGGGGTGTCCGGCATCCGGCGGGGAGGCCCCTGGAGCGTTGTCAAACTATTTGTCCGTTTTCGGCCTCTCTGCTTGCGATATTTGCAGCCGACGGCACTCCCGGCTGCAAATCGGCGATTTTGGCGACATCTCCAAGGCGCTGACAATCAGTAGCTTGAATTTTGTTGACACAAATTTGAGCCCGAAAACGGCTCTGAAAAGGCCCCATCGGGCTTGCAAAAGGGGCACGGTTGCACGCCAAGATAATTTCAAAATGTATCAACAAGCTACCTTATTATGCAAACTGAATAGTTAACAATTTGGAAACGAGTGGGCTACTCCAAGTTGCTGTTTTCTGCCTAAAAAAGAACGCTTATTGTTCTACTTGCAAAGGTAATACTTTTTTGCCGAATAACAAACGTTTTTTTTTGTGCGAAAAGGTATAAAAGAATGAGCATCTCTCAGGTATGTGTTGTCTTGCGATGCACCTGAGAGGGCTTATTATCTTTTAGTTCAATAACTGTTGGCCTTAATTCTGATGCAAGTGGTTGCTAACTTTTTTCTTAAACAGGAAATAGGCCTAAATCCAATTGTCTGTTTTTGGGAGGCGCAAAGACTCCAATAATCAAATAAGGATCGGGAGCTTTCCTTTTATGCCACTCGTATGAAGTACCTAAAAATAGATAAATATCTCTTTTCGCCATATTTTCATATTTCTCGATAACTTTCCGAACAGCACTTTCTTCACTTTTATCTTGCCGAATGCAGTTCCTATATAAAGCTCCAATTTCCCAATCCTCAATCATAAGGGTACGCTTTATTCCATCTTCCGTAACAAACTCGTAACTGAATTTGTAAGGTATCTTCTCTGCAAATTGAAAAGAATCCTTTATATCCTGTTTATCTTCAAAGATGTTCATTTGAAGCATTTCTGCTTGACATTTTGCTTTGAGTTTTGACAATTTGTCGGCATACTTTTCCATACTCTTGCCTTCATCTTTCTTTCTCAGATCACAACATACTACACGGTTCACGCGTGTAGGTTTCAATACGGCTAAAGAGATTTTGTTCTGTGCCGTCAAGTCAAGAAGTTCACTCATATTCGTGAATACGGTCTTGTTTTTCAGAACCCATTGAAGTCTTAAATTCCAATCTATCCCTTTGCCTTTTTTGCCAAGGATATTCGTGTCGGTCTTAAGAGTATCAATATTATAGATATGGTAACTTTCCGGTCTGCTGTCTTGAATCCTTTTCTCCACATCTACCTCTATCCACTGCCATTTGTGATAACGAGGCGCATCATTATCCGCATAAATCACCCGGTAGGGAATAGGAAAAATTCTTATCCATGAGCCATCTTCACGAAACCCTGCCGTACATACCGTTTCGAGATGTTTTTCCGATAAAGAAGGATAAGTCATTACAGATACCAATATCCGCATAATCATAGTAAAATCTCTTGGAAATCATAGGTTGCATTCGACAATCCCATCAAGGCCTTTGCCACTCGTGTACGATGACATTGTCTTGGATCTTTCTCAAAACAGGTGAGACAGACCCTTTTTTCCTTGTCTAAAACAGAACGCACATATAATAATGCATCCCAATTCTGCTTTAGTGAGGTTTGCTCATATGCTTCAAACAGACGGTCGTAGTCCTCTTGAGTATTTAGTGCTTTCCTGTTTTCAGACTCTATGCCTAACGCAGGTATATGTATGTATTTGATTCCCACGCCTTCACAGGCTTTTTGCAGGATCGCCTTGGAAAAACCATATTTCATGCTGAACGCATTCTTCCTGACATCGCATAAAACCCTAATATCATTGCATATGAGTTGCTTCAAGTATTTTTCAAGGGTAAATCCTTCATAGCCAATAGTCATCAATACTGACGAACTGCGTTTGTACCGTTCCCTACACTCCCTGACTTTTTCCATTTCTTTCTGTGTCAGCAAGTGTTGGGCTATTGTACTGTTGATTGCAGTAAATGGGTTTGTTCGATATGTATAGGCAATCAACTCATTTTGAGTCATATTGCCGTATAATTTACAAACTTCACGAATAGCCTGAGCATCAAACAAATCCAAATCCCTGATAAAATGAGTTTCATGTAAAGGATGATACAGGCTGTCTTTCCTTTCTATTTTCTCTATATCCAAATATCCCTGCTTGGATAAAGCCACTAAATCCTGATTGGCCTGAAAAGAGAAACAACCGTATTTATAAGGAACAAAATCAAAGGCTTTCTCGCCAACCTGCTTTCGCGTAAAAAGGAATAGATATTTCTGCATACTCTTTGCAGAAACATCCTTACCGAGTGTTTCAAGCAATGCCAAAATAACTTTCCTTCTATAATACATAACTTGCATATTCTTGGGCAAAGTTACAAATTATTCTTAATAAAGCCAACGATGTCGGTAATTTTTATAGAATGTATATCTATAATGGCTATTTTATAGCAGGGGGCTATGCAAACCATAGCAATTTTACCGTCATTATATTGGCCTAAGTTTACGTTGTTGTGTGTTGAGCCATGCGGTGGAAGAGATAAATTACAATCCTCTCTCTCGTTTCTTCTTTCTGTTGGCTTGGTTTCTGCCCCGGCGGCCGGCGCATCGCGGGCATGAAAAAAGAGAAGCAACCGACCTTTGCTGCCGGTTGCTTCTCTTTTTTCCATGAGAGCGGTAAGAACGTGGTTCTTACTTGATTTCGATTTCTTCCTTCATGTCGATAAACTGCCGTTTTTTGTCGTAGAACTCGTATTGCAGGAACGCGAGCTTCTGGGAAGGCACCACGCTGATGCCGAATCCGTACTTCAACTGCCACTTGCGTTTCAGGGAGAAAACGCCCTGATTGATGTAGGCGGCCACGTAGGGATGCACGTGCAGCGAGAACGTGGAGATGCCGATCTTGTTGACCAGTCGGTCGATTTTGCCTTCCAGCTGGTCGGTGAAGAGGATGGAGGAGCGTATCTTTCCCGTGCCGTTGCAGGTGGGGCAGGTCTCTTCCACATTCACATCCATGGCCGGACGCACGCGCTGCCGGGTGATCTGCATCAACCCGAACTTGCTCAGTGGCAGAATGTTGTGCTTGGCACGGTCTTTCTGCATGTTCTTGCACATGCGCTCGTAGAGCATCTGTCGGTCTTCAGCCAGATTCATGTCGATGAAGTCCACGACGATGATTCCGCCCATGTCTCTCAGCCGCAGTTGCCGGGCCAGTTCGTCGGCCGCCCCGAGGTTCACATCCAGGGCATTGGCTTCCTGCCCTTTCTGTCGGGTGCGGTTGCCGCTGTTCACATCCACCACGTGCAGGGCCTCGGTGTGCTCGATGATGAGGTAGGCCCCATGCTTGTAGTTGATGGTCTTGCCGAAGCTCGCCTTGATCTGCTTGGTGATGTTGAAGTTGTCGAAGATGGGCAGTTTGCCGGTGTAAAGCTTCACGATGTCCGCCTTCTCAGGGGCTATCAGCGAGACATAGTGCTTCACCTCGTTCATCACTCCCTCGTCGTTCACGTAGATGTTTTCGTAGGTGGGGTCGAAGAGGTCGCGCAGCAGGGCCACGGCTCTGCCCGTCTCTTCGAACACGAGTTGCGGGCGTTTCTGGGTCTTCTGCACCTTCACGATGGCGTCTTCCCAGCGCTGGTTGAGCACCTTCAGTTCGGCGTCGAGCTCAGCCACCCTCTTGCCCTCGGCCACCGTGCGCACGATGACGCCGCAGTTCTTGGGTTTGATGCTGTGGATGAGCTGCTTGAGGCGTGCGCGCTCTTCGCCGCTCTTGATTTTGGTGGAAACCGAAACTTTATCCCCAAAGGGGATGAGCACCAAGTAGCGGCCAGCGAAGGAGAGTTCTCCCGTGAGGCGCGGGCCTTTGGTGGAAATAGGTTCTTTGACGATCTGCACCATCACCTCCTGCCCCGGTTGGAGGGGTTGGGTGATGCTTCCGGCCTTGTCGAGGTCAGGCAGACGGGTGGCTTTGGCAAAGGGATAAAGTTTCTTGCGGTCGCTCTGCACCTGCTTGAAATACTTCTGGTAGGAGTTGAACTGGCTTCCCAGGTCGAGATAATGAAGAAAGGCATCGCGCTCATAGCCTACGTCTACAAAACAGGCATTCAGTCCGGGCATGAGCTTCTTGACCTTTGCCATGTAGATGTTGCCGACGGTGAAAGAGGCCTGTCGGGGCTCGTTCTGATATTCCACCAGTTGCTTGTCTTCGAGCAGGGCTATGGAAATTTCGTCTTGTCGGACATCGATTACTACTTCGCTTGTCATTTCTTGCTTGTTTTAATACTTGTTGCGGCGTGTTTCATTTTCACGCGCCTTGAATGAAAAGGGGCATGTCAACGAATCGTGCTCGATTGGCTGACACGCCCCTCAGTCTGAATAGACTGATGAGCAGTAAGCGTGCTTACTTGCTCTTATGTCTGTTCTTGCGCAGTCTCTTCTTACGCTTGTGAGTGGCCATCTTGTGACCCTTCTTTTTCTTTCCGTTTGGCATAATTTTGAAATTTTAATATTGTTTGATTTTGATTCTGATTCGCTTTCGGGTCCATGCTCCGCCATGCGGTTCACTCGCCTCTCATCTGCTCCACCAGACTCTTGGCGGGCTTGAAACTGGGCAGATCGTGGGCGGCGATGGTGATGGTGGTGTTTTTGGAGATGTTGCGGGCGGTTTTGGCAGCACGGTGTTTGATGATGAAACTGCCGAAGCCACGCAGGAATACGCTCTCTTTCTTCAGAAGGTGGTTCTTGACACTTTCCATGAAGGCTTCCACCACGGCTGTCACTTCTCTCTTGGAAAGGCCGGTCGCCATGGCAACCTCGCTGATGATTTCTGCTTTAGTCATACTTCGTTTTTATCTTTTTTGTCTGAATTATCTTTATTCTCATTCGAATCGGTGTGCAAAGATACAAGTTTTTATCGAAACTAAAAAATGTTAGCCTGCTTTTTTTCAGTATTTTTGTCGATATAACTCGTTGGTTGTCTTGATATTAGTGAGCGGGTGGAAAAGGGTAAAGGGAGTTGGAGGAGTTGAAGGCAGCAGCTTCACGCTGACCATCAAGTTATGAGATCGGTGTCTTTGACTCTTCCAACTCCTTTTAACTTCCCATCGCGTGTCTAATAGTCCGTCACGGGAAACATGTAGAACTGGCGGTTGATGTCGAAGTCGAACATCCATTGGTCCACAGTGACACCGTCGCTGAGGGCCTTGATTTCGAGTGTGTGAAGACCTTTGGGCACACGGAAGTTGAACGACACGACGGTCTGTCCGCGCAACAGGTCGGCGGTGGCGATGCGCGTGTAGGTGGTCTGTGTCTGCGTGCCGTCGATGCTCACTTGGTAGTTTGTGCCGCTGCGCGGGATAGTGGCCACCCTCACCACGGCCGGGTTGTCTTCCTTGGCCATGAATGTGTAGCGCACCACTCCGCCTCGTGGCAGCCTCACGGCATTCATGCTGTGGCCCGTCATGGGCTGCCTTGCCGTGCCTGCCGAGGCCGAGGAGTAGGCTGCCGCATTGAGGGCCACGGTGCTGCCGAGCTGTGCGGGCAGCGGTTGCAGTTCCGGCTGTTCGTCGGTGGCATATTGTTTCACCTGCTTGTCGGTGAGCTTGCCCGGCAGTTTGGGCATCGGGGTGGGGCGTCGGTTGCCCATTCGGGCGTTGAGCTCCTTGAGCCTGTCGTAGGCGCGCAGACTGTTGGCTGCGGCGGCCAGTGCCTCGTGGTCTCGGTAGAAGAGTCCGGGCCGGGCGATGTTGCGGGCCTCCTGTGCCTGCAAGTTCATCTCCACGGTGATGGCTGCTGCGGTCACGGGATATTTGATGGTGGCTTCGTAGGCGGTCTTTCGCTCGCGGTCGATGGTGCCATCCACGCTGTCGAGGCGTCTGGCAAGACTCTTGTAGGCGGCGATGTAGCGTTCGAGTTCGTTGCCGAACTCTCCTTCGTTGAAGTCGGCATACTCCAGCAGTTCGGGTTTGCAGATGCCCGTGAGCCGGTAGTAGTCGGTCATCAGGGGCATGAGCTTCTGTGCCGCCACGTCGCCAAAGAGGCCGGCGAGCCATGTCCGGTAGCGGTTGGTGAGCCGGTCGCTGCCCGCGGGGGTGTGGCTCCAGGCCATGTCGGCAAAGAGTTGCAGGGCAAAGTCGGCGCAGGTTGGGCGGTGGATGCGCACGAGCCACGGCCGGCGGTCGGCTGTCCGTGCCGCGCGGTCGAGCTGGTCGGCCACGATGCCGGGTTGTGGGGTTGAGAGCGAGAGCTCGTGGGAGGCGTCGCCGATGTAGGCCAAGTCGAGTGTCTCGGCTCCCTCACACTGGCGGGCGGTGGCAATGTCCACGCCTTGCTCTTGGGCAAAGTGCCTGAACGCTTTGCCCGTGGCGTGGTGCTCGGTGTGGCTGTCGGGCACGAGGGTGTTGAGCCGCAGGCGCAGCATCAGGCGGAAGAGCTTGCGGTAGTCGTCATTGTCGAAGTCGCGGCGCGTGTTGCTGAAGGGTTGCAGGGCGCGCACGGCGGTGACCGGCCATTGGAGTATCTCCGTTTTGCTGTCCATGCTGAGGGTGCGCCGTCGCTCGGGGGGCAGTCCGGTCTCCGTCCAGGGCGACACGCCTGCCTGTCGCGAGAGTTCGAGCAGTCCGTAGGCCGTGCCCCGGGCATCGCTGCCGGCCACCACGATATTCTGCCCGCGCAGCCCGATGTAGAAGGCTTCGGGACGGGCTATAAACTTGTTGATGGGCACGTGCAGGGCTGTGAGTTGCTTGAATTCCTTGTTGTCAAGCAGGTCAAGCTGGAAAATCACGATCTGGCCGTTGCTTTTCTCTTGGGCATTGCGGCCTGTGACGGCTGTCATGTCGGCCGAAAACAGGTCGATGGCTTGTTCCACCACGGGCGAGAGTTTCTTCTGCCGGACATAGCTCACGTGCTGCCGGCCGTCAAACCAATAGACGTTGGCGGCAGGGAGGGTGGCGGCTGTCGCACAGAGGAGGAGGGAGAAAAGGAGTCGTATCTTCATTTTCGGTGTATTCTTGTTGTTCCCGGCAAAGTTACTGAAAATCAGCCACACACGGAAATTTATTAGTTTTTATTTGTAAATTCACCCGAATATCGGTACTTTTGCACCTATAATTAATTATACAAACATGACATTATATCCCAAACTCATCACAGATGCCTTGGCCACTGTGATTTATCCCGGCACGAAGAAGAGCATCATCGAGAGCGAGATGCTGGCCGACCAGCCTGCCGTGGCAGGTATGAAAACTTCGTTCACACTGATATTTCCCCGCGAAACCGATCCTTTCCTCAAGTCTACGCTGAAGGCTGCCGAGGCGGCCATCCACTATCATGTGGGCCCTGAGGTGGAGGTGGAAATCACCACCGAGTTCAAGTCGGCCCCCCGGCCGGAGGTGGGCAAGTTGCTGCCGCAGGTGAAAAACATCATCGCCGTGAGTTCGGGCAAGGGTGGAGTGGGCAAGAGCACCGTCTCGGCCAACCTCGCCATCGCCTTGGCGCGTCTGGGGTATAAGGTGGGACTGCTCGACACCGACATCTTCGGCCCGTCCATGCCCAAGATGTTCGGCGTGGAGGATGTGCGCCCCTACGCCGTCGAGAAGGATGGCCGGCAGCTCATCGAACCTGTCGAGAAGTATGGGGTGAAGTTGCTCAGCATCGGCTTCTTCGTCAATCCCGAAACGGCAACACTCTGGCGGGGCGGCATGGCCACGTCGGCGCTCAAGCAACTCATCGCCGATGCCGACTGGGGCGAACTCGATTATTTCATCCTCGACACTCCTCCGGGCACGAGCGACATCCATCTCACGCTGCTCCAGACGCTGGCCATCACGGGGGCGGTCATCGTGAGCACGCCGCAGAGTGTGGCACTTGCCGACGCGCGCAAGGGCATTGATATGTACCGCAACGACAAGGTCAACGTGCCCATCCTCGGACTGGTGGAGAACATGGCGTGGTTTACGCCCGCCGAACTGCCGGAAAACCGCTACTACATCTTCGGCAAAGACGGCTGCAAGAAGTTGGCCGAGGAGATGGGGTGCCCGCTGCTGGCGCAGATACCCATCGTGCAGAGCATCTGCGAGAAGGGGGATGCGGGCACGCCGGCGGCTCTCGACGTGAACACGGTCACGGGACAGGCTTTCCTCAATCTGGGGCAGGCGGTGGTCACTGTCACCAATCGGCGCAACAAGGAGCAAGCTCCCACGCGGATTGTCGGCGTGGAGTGAGGGGGCGCGGGTAGGCTCTTTTCGCGCCGTTTTGGTCTCCAAATGGCGTGAAAAGGGGTAAAAAGTTCCTTCAGCCATACAGAATGTCTCTTTGGCCAAATGCCATTTGCGCGTTTATGGCTACCTTTGCCATTGGAAAAGAGACAATCCTGCGGGCTTTCTCTCTTTCTTTGAAAACGTTGGATGAAATTCTACTATCGTGAAAGAGCGGCAATATGTTTTGCCCTTGTCTCGGAAGAATTGATATAAACCAAAACACTACTGGCGTAGAGCCAGCATAAGTTCTCTTTTTAAGTTAATTTTCAAGTGCCGGACTCTGTGAAGAATCCGGCACTTTTTCATGTGTCCCGAGTCAGCGGATTTTTTCCGGCAGATGACACACTACTGTGTATCCCGAGCCTTCTGGGTCCGGGGTGGGCCAAATGGGCCTCTTGTCCTTCGCTCCCTCCCTACAGGAAGGGCCGGGGTGGGCCTCCTTTGGGGAAGAAGATTCAGGCGGATAGATGAGTGTCAAACTATTTGGTCGTTTTCGGCTTCTCTGCTTGCGATATTTGTAACGGGCGGCCCACTCGGTGCAAATAAACGATTTTTGGCGGTGTTATCAAAGTGCTGACAATCAGTGGTTTGAATTTTGCTGACACGTATTTGGTACCGAAAACGGGCCTGAAAGAGCCCAAACGGACTTGCAAAAGAGGCACTGTTGCGACGTGGCTGTAGCCTTTTCAGCTTTCAAGTGTGGCTCTTTCGCAAGCTCAAAAGGCCCGAAAGAGAACAACCATAGGTTTTCCCGATGGCCTGAAGCCGGTTTTCCGTTCCGGATGAGGAGTTTTGGCGAATGCGTTTTTGTTAGTATTATTCACTGCAATCCGCTGTCTTGCAGAGATTCCTTTCACCGATTTTGGTTGGTGTGGCCAATACATATACTCATTTCCCCCGTCCAATATCTACCGTTCCTCATTGGCCCTATCAAAATCTCATCAAGTTTAAATGACCTTGCAGAGGGGCAGATTTCGCCCCATGCCAGAAATGTAAAGTCCCCTTAGGGAGTAGGAGGCTGTTTTCCCTTCTCGTGCGCGTGTAAATAATATAAGGTGTATTTTTATATAAAACAG
>NZ_GL586311.1:2762934-2764366 GCF_000184945.1 Segatella buccae ATCC 33574 | reverse complement strand
CGTATCCAACCTTCCCGCGACCAAGGGATAACCTGCCGAAAGGCAGACTAATACCTTATGTCCTCCTTTGAAGGCATCTGACGAGGAGCAAAGATCCGTCGGTCACGGATGGGGATGCGTCCGATTAGCTTGTTGGCGGGGCAACGGCCCACCAAGGCTTCGATCGGTAGGGGTTCTGAGAGGAAGGCCCCCCACACTGGAACTGAGACACGGTCCAGACTCCTACGGGAGGCAGCAGTGAGGAATATTGGTCAATGGGCGGAAGCCTGAACCAGCCAAGTAGCGTGCAGGATGACGGCCCTACGGGTTGTAAACTGCTTTTATGCGGGGATAAAGTTGCCCACGCGTGGGTTTTTGCAGGTACCGCATGAATAAGGACCGGCTAATTCCGTGCCAGCAGCCGCGGTAATACGGAAGGTCCGGGCGTTATCCGGATTTATTGGGTTTAAAGGGAGCGCAGGCCGCCGTGCAAGCGTGCCGTGAAAAGCAGCGGCCCAACCGCTGCCCTGCGGCGCGAACTGCTTGGCTTGAGTGCGCCGGAAGCGGGCGGAATTCGTGGTGTAGCGGTGAAATGCTTAGATATCACGAAGAACCCCGATTGCGAAGGCAGCCCGCTGTGGCGCCACTGACGCTGAGGCTCGAAGGTGCGGGTATCGAACAGGATTAGATACCCTGGTAGTCCGCACGGTAAACGATGGATACCCGCTGTCCGGCCCGTACGGTCTGGGCGGCCAAGCGAAAGCGTTAAGTATCCCACCTGGGGAGTACGCCGGCAACGGTGAAACTCAAAGGAATTGACGGGGGCCCGCACAAGCGGAGGAACATGTGGTTTAATTCGATGATACGCGAGGAACCTTACCCGGGCTTGAATTGCAGGAGAATGATTCAGAGATGATGAAGTCCCTCGGGACTCCTGTGAAGGTGCTGCATGGTTGTCGTCAGCTCGTGCCGTGAGGTGTCGGCTCAAGTGCCATAACGAGCGCAACCCCTCTCCGCAGTTGCCATCGGGTCATGCCGGGCACTCTGCGGACACTGCCGCCGCAAGGTGCGAGGAAGGTGGGGATGACGTCAAATCAGCACGGCCCTTACGTCCGGGGCCACACACGTGTTACAATGGCCGGCACAGAGGGCTGTCCGCATGCAAGTGCGGGCGAATCCCCAAATCCGGTCCCAGTTCGGACTGGGGTCTGCAACCCGACCCCACGAAGCTGGATTCGCTAGTAATCGCGCATCAGCCATGGCGCGGTGAATACGTTCCCGGGCCTTGTACACACCGCCCGTCAAGCCATGAAAGCCGGGGGTGCCTGAAGTCCGTGACCGCGAGGGTCGGCCTAGGGCAAAACCGGTGATTGGGGCTAAGTCGTAACAAGGTAGCCGTACCGGAAGGTGCGGCTGGAACACCTCCTTTCTGGAGCGGGCGCCTGTGCGTCGG
>NZ_GL586311.1:2734445-2759686 GCF_000184945.1 Segatella buccae ATCC 33574 | reverse complement strand
GGGCGGAAATGACGGCATGACAGGAAAAACGGGAAAATAAATCTTGGAGGTTTGTATGGTGACTTTTGTAATACAGTTTGTATCTTTCTTTTCTGTAGTTTTGTATCATATTTTGGATAACGAAGGGTTAATTTATGGCATTTGTTTTGGTTAAGTGCTTGATTTTTAGTACCTTTGCAAACGATAAAGATAGGGGTATGATAAATTCTTCTTAATTTGCGAGACATATCCTTAAAGTATCTAACGGAACTGAGGCTTCAGGATAACTCCTTCTCACATAATACTGATGCCGCGAGCAATTTGTTTTCTCTTTTGTTCAGGTTCCATAAAACGTTTAGTATGGAGAGAATAACAAAGATTGTATTGATGTTTTTATTTATGTTCATTGTATGCTGTCATTCTGCTTTGGCAGTGGAGGAAACGTCACATGCGGATAGGACTGTAGATTTTGATTGGGGGCCTGTAATAGAGGCTATTATTAAGGTGGAAAGTAATGGAAATCGACATGCTGTCAAAGGACAATCTGTAGGTGCTATGCAAATAACCCCAATACTTGTAGGTGAATGTAATCGAATACTCAAGAACAGGAAAAGTAAGAAAAGATTTAAATTGTCTGATCGTTTCAGTATTGCTAAATCGAAAGAAATGTTCTTGCTTATTCAATCTGTCTATAATCCTTTAAATAATGTGGAAAAGGCTATAAGGTCATGGAATGGGGGAAATAATTATACACTTAAACGAACCCAACATTATTTTGAAAAGGTGTCAGATGCAATGAAGTAAATTATTCTTGTTATGTAAGTCCAATGGTCGATCTCGCTGATAGTGGCCATTGGACTTTTCCTGTATTTTCTTCTTGGCATAGTCTATCTTGTGGTGTTGTGTCTGCAAAGGTGACAGTTAAGAACACAACATTATGGATAGGGCCTTTATTTCAATGATCCAATGGGGGAATATTAAGAATGTTCTTGTCTATCTTTATAATGATATTTGTTAGCAGATGTTAAAATACTTGTGTAAAAGTGATAACTATTTGGCTATTTCAATAAAAATGCCTACCTTTACATCCGCAAACTAAAATAATAGTCATATCGCGGAGTGGAGCAGTTGGTAGCTCGCCAGGCTCATAACCTGGAGGTCGCATGTTCGAGTCCTGCCTCCGCAACTAAAGACGTTCGGGAATCTTTCTGTTAGAGAATTCTGAACGTTGCTGTTTTTAAGGATTAGTTCTTTGCAGGGGCAGTAGGAATAATTTGGGCTTAGTCGATGATTTTGGTGGTCGAAAGAGACTTCATAGCGGCTTGTTTTGCATTTTTGTATGAAAAAATGCCCGATAAAGTTTGGAATCAAAGGAAATAGTCCCTATCTTTGCAAACAACTTTAACCAATTATGGATACAATGAAACATACGATTATTTGCCTTTGTCTGGTGGTGCTGACAGCATTCATCTCTTGTGAGAAAGTGAATCTTGATGACCTCACAAACCAAAAAGAGCAGAAAAGCGGAAACAAGAAAGAGCATCCTTCTAAAGAAAACGAACAAGGAGACAAGCATGATCCGTCATGGAAGGACAAGCCTGGACAGGAAAAACACGAGAAGCCATACGAGGAGAAAGATATTAAGGACGGTAATAAGGATAAGGAAGGGGACAAACCGTCGACGGGAGATGACGGAACGGTTAAGTATTTCTATACGGGCGACACAGTAACTGTTACTGATTTTCTCAGCTATTCCATTTCCGTTCAGGTGTGGGTGAAAGGTTACATTGTAGGTTCTTGTGCTTCTAAACTCGCTAATGCCGATTTTTCGGCACCTTTTGAAGGGGCTTCGGCTCTGCTTTTGGCTGCCTCGCCACAAGAGACGGAGGCAACGCGCTGCGTGACGATACAGTTGAAGAATGGTTCCAGCTTGCGCAAACGGTTCAATTTGGTAAATCATCCCGAACTCAAAGGGAGGCAGGCGGCTTTTTTCGGTATACGTGAGACCTATCTCGGTCAACCCGGCATCAAGGGGGCTACTTCCTATTGGGGGCCAGGTTGAATGTGCCCTCCGCAGAGCCGGAAGATGATGAAAGAGAGAAGAAAGGGCTGACGAAAAAGTAGATCTGGCATGTAATAAACAACTTGAAGTCACGTTATCCAAGTAGACAAGAACCATTTGTCGCCAACTATAAAAGGAATAAACGCCTATGAAGTATTTGTTTACACCCGAAGAAATGTCTCCTTCAGAGAAAACGTTGAACTTGATCCGACAGATAGCTTATTCTTATCGCGTCATAAAGATGAGCGGTGATGTGGATCTGTTCTGTTTAAATTGATATAAAGGAAGGAACCGGCATGAAGACGATGGTATCTCCCTCCCTACTTTCAGCCAATTTCATCGACCTGAAAAGTGATGTGGAAATGATAAACCGCAGTGAAGCTGATTGGTTGCATCTTGATGTGATGGACGGGGTGTTTGTACCGAACATCTCTTTTGGATTTCCTGTGATGGAAGCTGTGGGCAAATATTGCACGAAACCGCTTGACGTGCATTTCATGATAGTACACCCCGAACACTACATTGAACAGACTGCCAAGTTGGGAGCCATGATGATGAACGTACACTACGAGGCATGCATACACCTACACCGCACCATCCAGCAGATACACGCTGCGGGCATGAAAGCCGGTGTCACGTTAAACCCTTCTACGCCTGTTGGTGTGTTGGAGGACGTGATACGCGATGTAGATATGGTGCTCATCATGAGCGTAAATCCCGGTTTTGGTGGACAGAAGTTCATTGAAAACACCATAAGAAAGGTGCAACGCCTGCGTAAGCTCATTGACGAGACGGGCAGTCATGCCTTGATAGAAGTGGATGGGGGGGTGCAGGCCGAGACGGCCCCGCTCCTGGTGAGAGCCGGTGTTGATGTGTTGGTTAGCGGCAGCTATATCTTCAAGAATATTGATCCCGTGTCGTGCATCAAAGCTCTAAAAGAATTGAAAAGGTAGGAGCTTTCAGGTTAATTGCAGAACCACATTGTGCTCTTTGGCCATGCGGCGTAGATTGAGCAGGGCATAGCGCATGCGGCCGAGACTGGTGTTGATGCTCACGTTGGTGAGTTGGGCTATCTCTTTAAACGATAATTGTTGGTAGAAGCGCATGTAGACTACTTCGCGCTGGGTGGGTGGAAGGAGATTCATCATCTTTTTTACATCGCTCATCACCTGAGAATAGACATATTCGCTCTCTATGTTGCCAGCAAGCAGGTGTGAGGCACTGATATTGGAAAGGTCGTTGTCGTGAGTCGGTTCAACGATTTTCTTCACCTTTATGTCCCGATACCAGTCCATAATGACATTGTGGGCAATGCGCATGCACCACGCCCCAAACTTACCGTTGGTGGTGTATTTGCCTTGTTGAAGCTTCACGATCACCTTGACAAAAGTCTCCTGAAAGATGTCATTGGCCATATCCGGGTCGTGAACAACAAACATGATGTAAGAAAACAGCTTGGTCTGATTGCGTGACAACAACAAATCAAAAGCCCGATTGTTTCCATCAATATACGATAAGGCCAACTCTTCGTCGGTCATCTCATTGAGTTTCTTCATTTCTTAATTGCTTGTTTTTATTAAGTAAATGTCGTCCGATAGGCTTTTGATGTTAAATAATCGTTATTATTAGGTTTATTCGTCGGCAAAGATAAAGTTTTTCTGCTTTTCTACCAAATTTTTAACACAATAAATGTAATAAACTGATACATCCCTTGTTTTATAATGTACCTTCCTGAGAGTGGTATTTATAGCGTGGAATGTTCTTTAGGAATGTTCTTTTTGGCAACCTTTTTATTTTTTCTTTTATTTTATTTGGCGTTTAAAAGAAAAAGCGTATATTTGCATCCGAATAGATTAGCGACATAAATATGATGACATTTGTATCTTTCGCATGGTGGTGGCGTAACTCAAGATTTCGATAAGTCGTGAGTAGCGAACCCCGTGTATAGATACATTCCCATACTGCGAGGCCTGCCGTTCTTACGACAGGCCTCGTATTTTTTTGTGAATATAGAGAAAAGGAGATTACAGCTATGGCAATGAAAGAAATACTGAACAGACTGCTCAATCACGAAGAACTCACTCGTGAGGAGACCCGCGATATCATCATGGGCATCACCCGGAGCGAGTTTCCCGAGGAGCAAATCACTGCCCTGCTCATCGGATTGCAGATGCGTGGAGTGTCGGTGGATGAATTGTTGGGCTTCCGAGATGGTATTTTGGCCACCGGAGTGCCGGTACGGCTCGACTGCGACCGCTATATTGACGTGGTGGGTACGGGAGGTGACCGTAAAAACACGTTCAACATTTCTACTACAGCTTGCTTTGTCATAGCCGGAGCTGGTTATAAAGTGGCCAAGCATGGCAACTTCGCAGCCACTTCGGTGAGTGGAGCATCCAATGTCATCAGAAACCACGGGGTGGTGTTCACTGACGATATTGACCGACTCAACCGTTCAATCAATGAAGCCGGTATCGTTTATCTTCATGCCCAACTCTTTGCCAAAGCCATGAAGTTTGTTGGTCCGATACGCAGTGCGTTGCAGCTTCCTACGGTGTTTAATCTGCTTGGACCGCTCGTCAATCCATCCCAGCCAAGGTGTCAGTTGTTGGGTGTGGCTAACCTTGACCAGATGAGGCTCTACCAGCAGGTTTATCAGAAGATAGGCATCGACTATGCCATTGTCAATAGCACGGATGGATACGACGAGATTTCGCTCACGGGCGATTTCAAAGTTGTTACCAATGACTACGAACGGCTGTTCCATCCGCAAGATCTCGGATTTGGCATGGCCGGGCCTGAAGAACTCGTGGGCGGAGCCACCGAGCAGGAGGCTGCTTATATATTCGATGCTGTGCTGGCCAATCGGGCCATGCCGGCACAGAAAAACATCGTGTTGGCCAATGCGGCATTCGGCATTCAGGTGATGGAGAAGGGGCGCAAGCCCATCGAAGAATGTGTGGAGATAGCCCGCGAAAGCATTGATAGCGGTAATGCGTTGGTTACATTCAGAAAATTTGTCGAACTCAACAGTTAAACAATACGATATGTATATTCTCGAAGAAATAGTGGCCCACAAGCGGGCGGAGATGGAAGAGTGGAAGCATTTTCTGCCGGAGCGCAAGCTGTATGGACTGGTGGAACAGCAGATGCAGGCCGACGATGGACAGGTGCCCGGTGGCTCTATGGCAGCAGCTTTGTTGGCTTCTGGCACCGGCATTATTGCCGAGTTCAAGCGCAAGAGTCCTTCGAAAGGGTGGATCAGGCAGGAAGCCAAACCTGAATGGGTGGCATCTGATTATCAGAACAATGGTGCGGCGGCTATCAGCATACTCACTGACAACCACTATTTTGGTGGTTATGACGAGCATGTTCGGCAGGCACGGATGTCGGGAGTGACAATACCTATATTATATAAGAACTTCATCGTCGACGAGTATCAGCTATTCCAAGCCCGATATTGTGGAGCTTCGGCCGTGCTACTCATTGCTGCCGTTCTCACGAAAGACGAGTGCAGGAGCCTGTCGAGTCTCGCCCACGAACTGGGAATGGAAATCTTGCTTGAGATGCACAGCGAGCGCGACCTTGAATATGCCGAACTCGAACCGGATATGTATGGCATCAACAATCGTCATTTAGGAACATTCACCACTGATGTAGATGTCTCTTTCCGTCTGGTGACGCAGCTCCCTGTGGATGCGTGCAAGGTGAGTGAGAGCGGCATTGGAAGTGCCGAAACCGTGGCAAGATTGCGCAAGGCTTCGTTTAATGGCTTTCTGATGGGTGAATACTTGATGAAAAGCGAGAATCCCGGAGTGGAATTGAAACATTTGATAACATCTTTGAAAAACTTATAGCTTATGATCATTAAGGTATGTGGTATGCGCGATGCCGATAACATTCGTGCTGTAGCCGATTTAGGAGTAGATTTAATTGGTTTCGTCTTCTGCCCGCAAAGTTTGCGTTTTGTTAAAATGATTCCTTCTCGAGCCGGTATCATCCCCGACTACAGCGAGCAGCGGCTGAAAGAGGTGGCTGTTCGGGGATCTGTCGGCGAAAACGCTGAAGCCGGGGGATATGGTGCCGGTTTGTTGGGACGCCCGAAGCGGGTGGGGGTGTTTGTGAACGATATGCCGCAGAACATCGTCACTCGAGTGTATAACTACAAGCTCGACTACATTCAGCTACATGGCAACGAACCGCGGGAGACTTGTGAGAACTTGCGCAAAACGCTTGAACCGGACATCAAGCCGGATATTAAAATCATCAAGACCATCAGTGTGGCCGAAGAGGCTGATATTTTTCAGTACAGACAGTATGTCGAGGTGGTAGACCTTCTGCTTTTTGACACCAAAAGTAAAACAGCTGGAGGAAGCGGTAAGCATTTTGACTGGTCGGTGCTCGAAACCTACGATGGGGAGCTGCCTTTCATCTTGAGTGGTGGAATCGGCCCCGATGATGTGGAACGGGTGAAGTGCTTTGCTCATCCCAAGTGTGTAGGAATCGATCTTAACTCCCGCTTTGAAACTGAACCGGGCATGAAAGATGTGGAGAAGTTGGCGGCGTTTCTGAAAGCTCTTGGGAGATAAGTTGTTTAAGGAGTGGGAGATATGAACAAGATAAACAGGCTTTTTCGAGAAAATAAAAACCGCAAGTTGCTGTCGTTGTATTTCTGTGCCGGTTGTCCCACTTTAGAGGGCACGGCAGATGTCATCAAGACACTTGAGCGCCGCGGCATTGATATGATAGAGGTGGGCATTCCGTTCAGCGACCCTTTGGCCGACGGGCCCGTGATTCAGAGTGCCGGAACGACGGCTCTGAGAAATGGCATGACCCTCGAAAAGTTGTTCAGCCAGTTGGCGACGGTGAAGGATGAAGTGTGCATTCCGTTGGTGCTCATGGGTTATCTGAATGTGGTTATGCATTTCGGTATAGAAGATTTCTTCCGTCGCTGTGTGGAGTGTGGGGTCAGTGGCTGCATCATTCCCGACCTGCCTTTCGAGGACTACCAAGTGGTAGTACGCCCGCTTGCTGACCGTTATGATGTCAAAGTGATTATGATGATTACGCCCGAGACAAGCGAAAAGCGCATCCGCTTCATCGATGAGCATACGGACGGATTCATCTACATGGTGAGTTCGGCTGGTATCACCGGCACACAAAGCAGTTTCAATGATGCCAAAGTGGGCTACTTCAGCCGTGTTGAGGCTATGAACCTGCGCAATCCGCGCATGATAGGTTTCGGCATCGGTAACAAGCAAACGCTTGAGTCGGCACAGGCTCATGCCGCCGGAGTCATCATTGGCAGCAAGTTTGTGACATTACTCAATGAGACTGGCAATCCCGACATAGCTATGGACAGGTTGCAGGAAGCTTTGAAACACTAACCGTTTAAATGACAGACGATGACTAACAATCCCGATAAGAATGGCTTCTACGGACAGTTTGGCGGTGCCTACGTGCCCGAGATATTATATAAATGTGTGACCGACTTGCAGGAGGCCTACCTTCCCATCATCGAGAGCAAGCTGTTTCAGCAAGAATATTCAGCCCTGCTTAAAGACTATGTAGGCCGTCCCACGCCGCTCTATTATGCCCGGCGCATGAGTGAGAAATATGGTTGCCGGCTTTATCTGAAGCGGGAAGACCTTAACCACACGGGCGCACATAAAATCAACAACACAATAGGGCAGGTGCTGTTGGCAAGGAAAATGGGGAAGACACGCATCATTGCAGAGACAGGTGCAGGGCAGCACGGCGTGGCAACAGCCACAGTCTGTGCGCTGATGGATATGGAGTGTGAGATATTCATGGGCAAGACGGATGTGGAACGTCAGCATACCAATGTGGAGCGAATGCGCATGTTGGGAGCTGAGGTGCATCCGGTCACCACTGGAAACATGACGCTGAGCGATGCTACTTCAGAGGCCATACGTGATTGGTGCTGTCATCCGCAGGATACGTTCTACATCGTCGGTTCTACGATGGGACCGCATCCCTATCCCGATATTGTTGCCAAAATGCAGAGTATCATCTCCAAAGAACTGAAGTGGCAGCTGATGGAGAAGACAGGTCGCGACTATCCCGACTGCTTGATAGCTTGTGTGGGAGGTGGCAGTAATGCCGCCGGTACCATTTATCACTACATAGCCGATGAGCGAGTGAATATTTATCTGGCCGAGGCCGGAGGGCATGGGGTGGAATCCGGTTACACTGCTGCCACCATGCACTGCGGGACGGAGGGCATTATTCATGGTGCCCGGACACTTGTGATGCAGACCGATGACGGCCAAATCAAAGAGGCTTTCACCATTAGTGCAGGCCTGGACTATCCCGGTATTGGCCCCTTGCATGCGCAACTGGCACAAAGCGGACGCACGAAGGTGCTGGCCGTCAACGATGATGAGGCCATTCTTGCGGGGTATGAACTTACCCGCATGGAGGGTATCATCCCTGCCATAGAAAGTGCGCATGCCATAGCCGCCTTGAAGAAGATACCCTTCCGAAAAGACGAAGTGGTGGTGCTGACGGTCTCCGGGCGGGGAGATAAGGACTTGAAGACCTACCTTGACCACAGAGATATGGCAGGAGAATACGGTCATTTCCAGACGGATGCGTATTGACGCATGGCATATAACGATAAAGGAAAATTTGGAATATGGAGCAAGACAAGACTATAAGCCGGGCACTGAATGTCCCCGAAACCGATGTGCAGTTGGAGTTTACAACGCAGACACGCACCGTGCTTGCCGACCTTTATACACCGGTAGGTGTGTATATGCGGCTGCGTGATCTTTATCCGCAGTCGGTGTTAATGGAGAGTTCAGACTATCATGGCCATGACAATTCCCGTTCGTTCATCGGAGTGAATCCCATTGCGAGTATCCGAGTGGCGCACGGACGGGTAGAGATGAACTTCCCCGACGGGCGGAAGGAGATGCGCGAGGTCGATTTTTCACAGAAAGGTGCGGCAAAATTTTCTGTTATCGATGCCATGAGTGAATTTATTGCACATTTCAAGGTGGTGGGCAAAGGCAAAGAGTATTGTGGATTATATGGCTATACGGCTTTTAACGCTGTGCGATATTTTGAAGATATATCCGTGAAAGATGCGGTGATGGAAGAGAACGATGCCCCCGATATTTTGTATATTATGTATCGTGATCTCATTGTTTTCGACCATTTCAACAATACGATGCTACTGTTAACACTTGTACCCGATGGGAATGAAAGCGATCGAGAGGCCATTGGGCAGGAACGGTTGGATAACCTGCTGAAGGCCATCCAGCGTGTTTCCATTAAGCCTTACGGGTTCCATCCGCTTGGCGAGGTCACTTCTACACTCACTGATGAGCAGCATAAGGAAAATATCAGGCGTTGCATCCGCCATTGTATGCGTGGCGATGTGTTTCAGATTGTTATCAGTCGCAGGTTTGTGCAGCGGTTTGAAGGCGATGACTTCAAACTTTATAGGGCTTTACGTTCTGTCAATCCGAGTCCTTATCTGTTCTATTTCGACTTTGGAGGCTTCCGAATCTTTGGTTCCAGTCCCGAAACTCATAATCGGGTGAAGGGCAATCGGGCTTTTATCGATCCGATAGCGGGAACCACCAAGCGCACCGGCAATCTTGAACAAGACCGTCGGAATGCCGAATTTCTGCGCAACGATCCGAAAGAGAATGCTGAACATGTGATGCTGGTCGACTTGGCACGCAACGACTTGAGTCGAAACTGTCATGATGTGAAGGTTGAATTCTACAAGGATATGCAGTTTTACAGTCATGTTATCCATCTGGTCTCACGCGTGAGCGGAACGATTACCGAGGCTTGCGATGACCCGTCATCCGCCCGGAAAGTGAGTGTGCGGCTGCGCGAGTTTGTTGACACCTTCCCCGCCGGAACGCTGTCCGGAGCTCCTAAAGTGCGGGCCATGGAGATTATTTCCGAACTCGAACCCCACAACAGGGGGGCTTATGGAGGTTGCATCGGCTTTATTGGGCTTGACGGAGACTTGAACCAAGCCATCGTCATTCGTACTTTTGTCAGCCGTAATGGGGAACTCTGGTTTCAGGCCGGGGCCGGTATTGTGTCTAAGAGCCATGAAGACAATGAACTCGAAGAGTGTAACAACAAACTTGGGGCATTGGTGAAAGCCATAAAAATGGCTGAGAAACTGTAATATACCATTATTCAATGTGTAATATTCGGCGATTCAGCATGTAACTAATCACTGAAAATGGAGAAATATCGAAATTAGTGTGAACTAACTGATAATGAGGAGGAACTGCTCTGATTTGCATAACGCTGCATTGTTTGTAAAAGGCAGGAAAGTGCAGATTTAGGCAGAAGTTCAGTTACCAGAGTGTTACCTTGTTTTGATGTAGGTAACGATGGTGCAGTATTCGGTAACTGAATTATTTTCGCCCGTGTGGCTGTTGCTTCGGTCGGCAGTTTTCTGCGTATGTGAGGAACGCTTTAATTCGGGTAATTTTGCCCACAAATATTAAAGCGTATGAAAACAGAAAAGATGAAGGTGTTGCTCTACCTTAAAAAGAGCAGTTTGGACAAGTCGAGCAAGGCTCCGATTATGGGACGAATAACCATTGGGCGTTCCATTGCCCAATTTAGTTGTAAACTATCTTGTAATCCCGATTTGTGGAATCCCCGTGAGAGCAGGATGGATGGTAAGAGCCGCGATGCGGTGGAGATTAACGGGAAGTTGGAGAATTTGCTACTCTCCATTCAATCGGCTTATCAATCATTGATTGCCAAAGGTTGCCTATTTGACGCAACCGAAGTAAAAGAGCAGTTTCAAGGCAGCGTACAGGCACGGTGTATGTTCATCGAAAGGCTGGATATGCTTATCAAGGAGCGTGAAGCGCACATCGGTATAGATATGAAGAGAGCATCTATGTCTGCCTATCGTCTCACCCGAAAACGATTGCAGGAGTTCATTCAAAAGAAATATAATGTTTCGGACTTGGCATTCTCGCAGCTGACAGAAAACTTCATCTACGAACTGCAGACATTCTGTCTCGGTGAACTCGGTTATCAGCAAAGCACATTCTTCAGAGTGGCAGCAGATTTGAAGACTGTCTGTAGGCTGGCTTATCGTGAGGGGCTGGCTGATACGCTTCTGTTTGATAATGTCCATATAGAACGGGGAGACAAGAAAACACCCAAGGCACTTGACAAGGAAGCATTGGACAAACTCAAAGCACTCCGCTTTGATGAATTGGAAGAGGAAATGGAAACTACTCGTGATGTGTTTCTCTTCGCCTGTTATACTGGTGCAGCCTATTGTGATTTGATGATGCTTGGTAAGAAGCATCTTGTTCGTGATGATAATGGTAGCCTTTGGTTAAAGTTCAACCGACAGAAGACGGGTGTGCTTTGTCGCATCAAATTATTGCCCGAAGCCATCCGACTAATCGAGAAAATGCACAGCGATGAAAGGGAAACATTGCTCCCATTCATTAAATATCCCGCTTATCAGTCTTGCCTGAAAGCCTTACGACTGCGGACAGGTATTTCTTTTCCCTTTACCACGCATACAGCAAGGCACACCTTTGCCACGCTTATCACCTTGGAACAGGGCGTACCGATTGAAACGGTGAGCAAGATGCTCGGACATACGAACGTATGTATGACCGAACGCTATGCAAAGGTAACACCGCAAAAACTCTTTGAGGAATTTGACCGTTTCCTTTCTTTCACCGAAGATTTACGTTTAACCATATAAAGACAGCCATTATGAGGAGTACATTTAAGATACTGTTTTACATCAACAGACAGAAAACAAAGACTGATGGTAAGACAGCCATTCTCTGCCGTATTACCATAGATGGGAAGAGTTCCGCCATAACCACAGGAGAGGAATGCCTGCCGACAGAGTGGAACGCCAAACAAGGACAGACTACCGACAAAAGAATAAACAAAAGGCTTGCAGAGTTCAAAGAACTTGTAGAAAAGACTTATCGGGATTTACTGACGAGGGACGGAATGGTCAGCGTGGAGCTAATCAAGAACCGCTTGCAAGGTATTGCCACTCATCCGACAACGCTGCTTGCCATGAGCAAGGCTGAACTGCAATCCGTCAAAGAGTGCGTGGGAAAGTCAAAAGCAGAAAGTACGTACCAGAATCTTTGCTATTCCGACAAGCTGTTATGCGAGTTTGTCAAGGATAAAGGTGTAAAGGATATACCTGTAATCACCATTACGGAAGATTTGTTTGAAGAATACCGCTTTTATCTTAAAAAGCAAGGGTTGGCAGCTGCAACTATCAACCGCTATCTTTGCTGGCTAAGCAGGTTGATGTATCGTGCGATCAGCCAAAGGCTCATTCGTTGCAATCCCTTTGAGAATACCAAGTACGAGAAAACGGAACAGAAGATACGCTTTCTGCAAAAGAACAATGTGGCCAAACTCATGGCTTTGAAAGTAAACGACAAGGAGGCAGAACAGGCAAGGCGAATGTTCATCTTTGCTTGCTTTACAGGCTTGGCTATTGCCGACATGGAGCACCTGCAATATGGACATATCCAAACGGCAGCGGACGGGCAGAAGTATATCCGCAAGGAACGGCAGAAGACAAAGGTGGAGTTTGTCGTGCCCTTGCATCCGATAGCCGAAGCCATCATCGAACATTGCAAGGCTGAACAGGAGAGAAACGGAGGAATGCAATCGGTGAAAGAAAAAGGTGAATCTGAAACAATGACAGACTGCCTTGTCTTTCCCCATGATTGCAGCCGAAGTGTGATGGCAGCCAAGCTAAGCATCGTAGGAAGAGCTTGCGGCATCAGAGAGCGGCTGTCCTACCACATGGCAAGGCATACGTTCGGCACGATGAGTTTGAGTGCCGGCATTCCCATAGAGAGCATTGCCAAGATGATGGGACACGCATCTATCGCCAGCACACAAATCTATGCGCAGGTAACCGATAATAAGATTTCGGAGGATATGGACAGACTGATAAGAAAATATCAAAAGGAGAAAGTAAAGGAGGGAGCGATATGAATGTCAATCACCATCAAACAAAAAGAAACCGCAACTATTTTGAATGGAGCGACAAGATGCAAATCATTTGTAAAGGCAAAGGTGAAATCGCAATGACAGAGAGTGAACTTGTAAGCTTTTTTAGTGAAACATGGAGGAAGCTCAATTATCGTCTGCAGCTACTAATAAAAGTCTCTTTCCTGCATCCCGAAGAAAAGGACGCTGGGGAAGTGGAAGTCTGCGTAAATGGACAGTTAAAAGGATATATTCCGCTTTATCCGCTTTCAATCATCATCGCTTTGTCTTATCAATTGGACAGTACGGAAGCCCACTTGTTCAGGAAATACATCTGTCAAGAGATAAAGCATCCTACACCTATGGTAGAACAGATATTCCTATATGGACGTGGCAGTATCAATTGATACACTTTTCTCTTTCACCGATATCAACCTACGACATAACTACAAAAAATATAAAATTGTGATAGAAATAAAGTTAGAATGTAGTTAGAGAAAAACAAGCATTACAACCCTATGACTACATTCTACTTTTCTTCTTTACGTACCTTCACATGTTATTTTTATTTTGAGTATAGTCATTTCATGTATTAAAATGGAGTCAGAAACTGTACTTCATCTTCACCCACGCTTCGGAGTTCTTACCATACATGGCAAACTTGCCTTTGTTGGCATGGAAATAGTCGTAGCCGGCGGTTAGTTCTATATCGTCGTTGAGAGAATAGGAGGCGGAAAGGCGGTTGAAGATGCCGCCGTTTGCCACATCGATGTAGGCAAAGGTGGAGAGTTTCAGCGTGTTGTGCAGCAGTTCCTTTGAGAGTCTTGCTGTGGCAAGCCCAGCATTGCGATAGACGGAGAGCGCTGCGAGATTGCCCGATGTGTATTTATGATAATACTGCACGCTGATGTTCCAGTCGTTACCCGGATACCAGTCTACCCCTGCAAGGGCATTGAGTGTGTTGCGCCGCACGGCATTCTGCCCCAAGCCACGTCCTTGTGCCTCGCCTATGTACTCGGCGACTTCGGCGCGGAGGACAAACTGACCGACGGGTAATGAGCAGTCGGCACCCAACATCGTCATACGGCGGTACTGTCCGTTGATGTGGAGCGTCCTTCCATCGCCCGACAGGGCAGGGCAAAGGGCGGGCAGCTTGTTCCACGTCCGCAAGGCACTCACGGAGAAGTCTATTCCGTTGAGATTGACGCTTGCCCGTCCGCCAAATTCCATATTCTTGATTTTCTTCTCCGGCTTGCCGCTTTCCAAGTCGGTGGTGTAAGGCTGTGGTGCAGACGGCAGGCGTATCGCCCACGGATTGCGCTCTTCTGTCGGCAACACAAAGAAGTCTGCCACAGGATTGCACACGGCTTCAAGGGTGACCGAACCTCTTGTGTATTTTGCACGCAGCCCGTTGACGGGCATGCGAATGTCGTCGTAGTCTTGTGCGAGAAACTCTGTATAGTCAAACGGCGACACGCAATCGGTAACGCGCAGTGCATCCGCCACGCCCCATACGACAATCTGCCGCCCCACACGCAGGTCGAAGTTGCCCTTTGCATAAGAGAGATAAGCCTCGCGCAATTCCAGTCCTGTGCGTTCTTTCAATATTCCGTTGTAGGTGGCGTTCAGAGATAGGAAGAGCGAAGCCGCCCCTTTCTCGAGTTTGAGTTCTCCCCGCGCCCGAGTCCGCGAAGCCATCCAGTCGGCACATCCCTCCGTCCTGACGGCATGGTAGGTGTCAAGAAAACCTTTCACCTGCACATGCAAGGCATTATCGTCCGATGCTTCGACCGTTTCCTGTGGAGTGCATTCCGAACCGATGGTGTCGCTATCGGCCGGCAATGTATTATCGATTTGAGCTGCTGCCTGCACCGAGAGTATCGGCACAAGCAAGAGCATAAATAGTTTCATATCAGAGTCCTTTCTCCAGTTGGGAAACAGTGAAAAGGTTAGGCGATAGCTTTATGTTGAACTTCTGATTGTCCATACGGATAATGGTTTTGTGTCCCGTCTGTACATTCTCCATCTGCATAAGGTGCATCGTCCAGAAGCCCTGCACTTTATTTATGTTGGAAATCGTGAGCCTACGGTGCAGCTTGTTCAGCTTATCGTAGTATTCCGCCTTTACCGCCATCAGGCAGTCCTGCCGAACCCAGGTGACGCGGCGTGTGTAAATCTCATCCTTGTCGTTGGGTACCGACTCTACCACCCAACATTTTTGACCGCCCAACATTTCTTCGCGCAGAAGCGTATGCTTCTCTTCGTCCACGCTGCGGGCGCTCATATCGTTGTAGGTAAAGTCGCTGCCCATGAAATAATCGGTTTTTGACGACTTTCCACTGATGCGCCTCGTCTTTTTCATTGCCGGAAGATAGAGCCACTTGTCGTCCACCTTGGCGGTATTGTCGTAGTCCCAAGTGAGGAATCCCGTACCCTTCACGTCGCCGGGATAGGTGAAGAACATGATTTTCTTCGTATCATTGCCTATGTCCATTGCCCACGATTCGAGTTTCCTCACACGCTTATGGCCGCTCTTCTGGATGAGCGTCATTTCGATGGTGGCATAACGTGTGTCACCGTCTGCGCGGTTTCTTACTTTCTGCATGATGTCTCTGCCCGACAGCCCTGCTGCCTGCGCGCCGCACACCGCCAGTATGGAGATGAGCAGCAATGTGAAATGTTTTGTTTTCATATCGTTATATTTTATGGTGTTTTGTTATTACTAAGGAAGTTCATTTACCGCTTCCGAGGAAGTCCGCTTATCATTCCCGAATACACGGAGATACTTGAAAAGAATTGGCGCGAGAAAGAGGTCTGCCAGCAGTGCCGACATCATACCGGCCACAGCCAGAATGCCCCAATTGCGCATCTGTGTGCCGTCGGAGAAGACGAAGCCTGTAAACGTAGCCGAGATGACGACTGTGGACATGACGATGGCGAGTCCTTCGGTGCGGAAGGTTCGATTGATGGCTTCTGCATAATTGCCGCACCTGTCATATGCCACATGGCTGTGGTTGATGAAATGAATGGTGTCGTCGACGGCAATACCCAAGACCATCGGAATGAGCGAGGCTGTCATCATATCGAGCGGATAGCCCAACCAACCCATCATACCGCCCACGATGATGGCGGGGGCAATGTTCGGTATCATCCCAACGAGCCCCACTTTCCAGTTGCCGAAGACAAGCACGAGGATAACGCCTATGACCAAGACCGACAACAGCATCGACCACATCTGCCCGCGCTCCACATACTGCTGCATCACGGTGAACTGCGGTATACTGCCCACCACCGAGACGTGTGCGCTGGGAAAGAGTTTGCGCGCCTCCGCCTGCAAGTCGTTCATTTCCTTTTCCGCCTCGTTGGAGTTGTAGTCTTTCATCTCCAACTGCAACCGCAGCCGCTTGTAGTCGTAATCCATCCAGTATTCCGACTCCGTACCGCCCGCATTCTCATAGAGCAACAGCAACTGCGCCACCATATCGGCATTGTCGGGAATACGGTAGAACTGCTGCTTGTTGCCGTTGAGCGTGCAGTTCATGTCCTTCACGATGTCGGTGATGGAATTGTGGCGTTTCGTCAGTTTGTAGCCGCCTGCAATCTCCGCCAGTTGGTCGAGTTTCTGCAAATTCTCCGGCTTCTTGGCATCGTTGTCGTGCGGCAATGTAATCATAAGGTCATAGGAATATATCGAACCGAGTTCGGTTTTGCAGAGGTCGAGGAATTTCTTTACGTATGGAATCTTCCGCCCCATCGTCTTTTCGATGTCGAACGCCGGTTCGATGGAGAAGAGTCCGATACCGCAGAAGATGGTCAGCACAACCGACGAAACGACAATGGAACGATGGTTGCGTATCACAAAACTGCCGAACAGTTCGAATCGTTTGCCGATATACCCTTCAAAACTCTTCGACATATCGGCGGCAGGCTCGCGGTCCTTGCCGAACGACAACAGGATGGGTGTGAGCAGCAGGCAGGTGAGCAGCACGGCAAGCAGACAGAGCGAGGTGTTGATGCCGATAGCTCGCATCGGTACTATCTTCATTGACAGGAACGTCATCATGGCAGCCACGGTGGTAAGTCCCGACAGCAACACGCCCCAACCGGTTTCGCCTACGGCTTCCTTGATGGATTCCCTGCGCTTGCCTGTTTCTACGAACTGCGTCTTGAAGAAATTGTACAGGTGAATGTTGTAGGCGATGGAGCAGGCAAAAGTCAGTATCACGGCAATCATTGTCGTGGTCATGTCGATGTAGATGCCCGTCCAGCCGATGATGCCGAAACTGATGAGCAGTCCGAACACAGACGTGAGCAGTGGTGCAACAACGCCGCGCAACGAACGGGTTACGATGAGCATCACAACGATGGAGATGATGAAGGC
This sequence comes from Segatella buccae ATCC 33574, assembly GCF_000184945.1. GTDB lineage: Bacteria > Bacteroidota > Bacteroidia > Bacteroidales > Bacteroidaceae > Prevotella > Prevotella buccae. The sequence continues at coordinate 2,742,254 of NZ_GL586311.1, read as the reverse complement.
AAAGAGGAACAGCCGCCCCAGTTCGCTTTTGAGATAAACGAATTTCTCGTAGCTCAGATAGGGCATTCCCGCGGCGTTGGGCGACAGTTCGGCGTATTTCGCCTTCCCGATGATGTGTCCCGCTTCTTTGCCTGTAATCATATCGGGCGCAATGTCGCTCGTCTTTTTCCACACGCTGTCTTCGGGGAACGGCCGCAGTTTCACCATAATCCACGTCATCGTGCCGTCGTTTGACACCATCTTCTTTGCCAAATACGGTTTGCTATACACTTTCTGCCGGATTACATTCAGCGAAGCGGCATCAGACGGAATCTCGTCGGGGACAATCTGTTCGATGGTCATACCCTCCTCCGTGCCTACGGCAAACTCAATATCGGTGAGCGACGTTACCTTGTCGGCATACGACAGGCTGTCTTTCAGTTCGTTGCTCAGTTCGCGAATGAGCGTCAGGCTGCGTTGAGAGAAGATGTCCTTGTTTTTCACCAGCACCGCCACATAGTAGTCGTTGCCAAAGATAGACTTGAATTCATTGGTCTTGAGCAGCATCGGGTCGTCGCTCACGAAATAGTCGTCGAACGAGGTTTTCATCACGATGCGCTTCGATCCCACAAACGAGAAGGCGACGATGACTGCGAACAACGCACCGACCACAAGCCGGTGGCAGAGTATCCAGTCTGCCAACTGCTTGAACTTACTGTTGATTTTTACGATTTTCATTGTTGTTTTATCTTTGTTGTTATTACTATCTCTGGACGGTTGTCTGTATTATCTCTGATCGGTCGTTATTACTACCTCAGAACGATCATTATTACTATCTCTGAACGGTCGCCAAAAACCTTTAATACTTATGTAATTGGACCAATTTGTCCAACTAATTAGACTAATTTGTCCAGCTCATTGGACTCGTCTGTCCAACTTATTGGATAAACGCGTCCAATTTGCACGGTCACCATACGCGTCGTAAGCTATATGCTGTTGCTGTTTGCCATAATTCTTTGCGAGCGATTGGTGTAGAGGCATCATTGCCGTTTTTCCTGTTGCAGACGAACCATTCGGGCGAACTCGCCGTTGCGAGCCAACAGCTCGTCGGGCGTGCCCTGTTCGCTCACCGTACCGCCACTAAGCACCACGATGTGGTCGGCATTGCGGACGGTGCGCATACGGTGTGCGATGATGATGACAGTCTTGTTGCGCACCAGTTCGGAAATACCCGCTTGTATTTTCGTCTCGTTCTCGGCATCAAGGCTTGCAGTGGCTTCGTCGAGAAGTATGATTGGGGCATTCTTCAGCAGGGCGCGGGCAATGGAAATGCGCTGCCGCTCGCCACCCGAAAGGGTTTCGCCGTTTTCGCCGATGACGGTATCGTAGCCTTGCGGCATTCGGCTGATGAAGTCGTCGCACTGCGCTAATCGGGCAACGTGGCGCACTTCCTCGTCGGTGGCATTGCGCTTGCCGATGCGGATATTGTCGGCAATAGAGGCATTGAACAGCAATACGTCCTGAAAGACGATGGAATAGTGTTTCAGCAGCGTTTCGGGGTCAATCTTCGAGATGTCGTTTCCGCCCACCAGAATTTGTCCGTCAGAGATGTCCCAAAAGCGTGCGGCGAGTTTGGCAGTAGTGCTTTTGCCCCCACCCGATGGCCCCACGAGGGCGGTAACGGTGCCTTGGCGTGCCGTGAACGAAACATTGTGCAGCACTTGCTTCTCGGTTTCGTAGGCAAAACTTACGTTGCGGAATTCGATGTCGTAGTTTTCGAGTTGTACATCTGCACTTCCCTCCTGCGTAGGCATGTTTTCTATTTCCTTCATACGGTTGATGCGCACGTCGAGGAAGGAGAGAAGGGCAAGGTTGTTGCACACTTCGATAATGGGATTGTAGACCATTGCCGATGCCAAGAGGTAAGCCAAGTAGGTGAATACCGACACTTCGCCCTGCTGTAACAGCCACGCTCCCACCAATATAACGGTGGGCATACCGAGCTTGAGCAGCATTCCGGCGAGGTTGAGGAAGACTCCTGCCACGAGTTCGCCGCGCACCAGCTCGCGTTCGTAGCCCTTCAGCCGCTTGTCGAAGCTGCGGCAGTATGCCTGTTCGCCACTGTACGACCTTATTTCCTGCATACATTCCAGCCCTTCCTGTATCTGTTCGGTTACGCCGCGCTTCACTTTATAGTGCTGAACGAAGGCTTTGTGGAGCTGACGGCGCGACAACAGCAGGGTGGTTACGGCGAGCGGAACAACCCAAAAGAGGGCTAAAGCCAAGTGCCAGTTGTAGGAGAACATGCCCACGCCGATGATGACGACGCTCAGAGCCGACGCAAACAGCTGGGGAACAGCGTGCGAGAAAGTTTGCTCGAGCATCGTGCAGTCTTCCATCACGGTAGAGGTGAGGTCGGAAAGGTTGCGTTCGCCGAAGAAAGCGAGGGGCAGTCGGCGCAGCTTTTCTGCCACTCCGATACGACGTTGCGCACTCTCGTTGTAGACGGTGGTGTAGGTGCTGTCGTACTGAAAGCGAGCCAAGAAGAACATAAACACTGCCAAGAGCACTGCCACAAGCACATAGAACCACAGCGTGTGCGGCTCGGTGGAGGGTTTGGCGTCGATGTATTCCATGAGGAAGAAGAACAAATAGGTGGGCGGCAGCATCAATGCGAGGTTCATCAATGTAGAGCAGGCGATGCCTTTCCGCAAGTCTTTCGCTCCTTTTTCGGTGAGGGCGAACCGTTGTTGAAGATATTTTATCATTGTCTTGTGTCCTTTCTGTTTAGGTTTATAGTTTCCATGCCACCGACTTTTGGTATTCGTTCCACATCTTATAATATAATGTGGCTTGCTCCATGAGCTGTTGGTGCGTGCCCTGTTCGGCTATTCTGCCGTTGTCTACCACGACAATGTTGTCGGCATCTTGCACGGTGGTCAGTCGGTGGGCTATCATGAGCACGGTTTTTCCGCAAGTCAGGTGGGCAAATGCCTGCCTGATAAGGTGCTCGTTTTCGGGGTCGGCAAAGGCAGTAGCTTCGTCGAGCACCACGATGGGCGCATCTTTCAGAATGGCACGGGCAAGCACTATGCGCTGCTGTTCGCCGCCAGAGAGGTATGTTCCCTCCGCTCCTATTACGGTGTCCAGCCCCTGTGGCAGCCGCTCGATGATTTCCCGACTCTGCGAAAGGTCTACGGCGCGATTCACCTGTTCGATGGTTGCATCGGGATTGCCGTAGCGTATGTTCTCCAAGATGGAGGTCTTGAACAGTCGGGTGTTCTGAAACACGAACGACACGTTGCGCATCAGCATTGCCTTATCCATGTGCCGAACGTCCACACCGCCTATTTTCAAGCTGCCTTCGCGCACGTCCCAGAAGCGTGGAATAAGTCTTGCGATGGTTGTCTTGCCGCTTCCAGATGCTCCCACCAGCGCAACGGTCTTGCCTTGCGGTATGTCGAGGTCGATGTGGCTTACGGCATCGCGTTCCGCCGCTTCGTATCGGAACGACACATTGCGCAGGCTGACGTCGAAGGCTACCGCTTTCTCGGGCTCGGAACTTTCTGGAAACGGCGGCGTGGCGGTGAGTTTCTCCAATCGGTCTACCGCTTCGTTTGCCAAAAAGAGGTTCTGACTGAGGTGCATGGCTTTCATTACGTTGGCTGCAATGATGGGTGCGATGAGCACATAGAGCACCATATCGGAAACGATGATGGCAGTTTCGCCGCCGTGCCCTATCAGTATGATGCCCGTAGGCACAAGCAGAAAGGCGAAAGCATTGATGGCTATGGTGTAGGCAGACATGGGCGTGCGCCACAGAAGGGTGTATCTGATGACGAGGTCGCGGTAGTTGATGATGCTGTCGTGAAAGCGTTTGAACGAGAATACCGTCTGTTGGAAGACCTTCACGACGGGTATTCCGCGCACGTATTCCACGGCTTCGGCACTCATTTTCTCCTGTGCGTCGAGGTACATACGCTGGAAATCGTTGTTCTTAGGGTTCATCATGTAGCCCATAATGCCGAAGGCGCACACTATCGGCACCATTGCGGCAATGCCCAACTGCCAGTCTACGGCAAGCAGAAGCACTATAATGCCTATCGGAGCCACCACGCTGCCTGCCACATCGGGTAGTATGTGTGCCACGAAAGTGTGGGTCTGACTCGAATCTTCGTCTATTATCTTGCGCATACGCCCCGTGTTCTGCGTGTCGAAAAAGCCCAACGGAACACGCATCAGCCGTTCCATGGCAGTGCGCCGCATATTGGTTTCGATGCGGAAAGCGGAAAGATGCGAGAGCATGAGGGCGGCGAAATAGAGCAGAACATTCGCCACCGACACCACGAACGCCGCAATGGCATAGTCCCATACGGGCGTATCGGCAAGGTTTCCGTCGGCAGTGAGCAGCGTGCGCACCACCAACCACAGGAAAATAAAGGGTACGAGCGACAGCAGTCCGTTCACTGCCGACAGCACAACCGAGCAGGGCAGCAACGGCTTGCGCCCTCCCATGTAATGTCCTAAGCGTTTCAGTATTCTTATCATCTTCTTCTATATATATTAAAAGGTTATTGTTTCTACGGTTTCATCAGTTCTCTCCACCCTGCCATACTGTAAGCGGCATACTGCTCGAGCGCACGGTTCACCTCGCTTTCATCGTACTCCTCGTGCTCCACAAGTTCGCAGAAGATGTTCACCCACATGGAACTCGCAATGTGCAGGAAGAAGGGCGATATGTCGATGTTGATGTGCGGATAGCGCGCTTTCATCAGTCGCAGGTATTCCTTGCCTGCTTTCAGCTGGTGTTCAGCTATTCTCTCCTTGTACCCCGCAAGCGATGTGCCTTCGGCATTGAACAGCAACAGGCGCAGCTCGGGGCGGTAAAGCCTCACCATTCGCTTCATTGCGCCGATGTATTCGTTCTGAAAATCGAGTGCGTCGAACACCTCTATGCTGAGGTGCCGCTCCTCGTTGTGCGACAGAATGTAGCGGTTCAGCTCGTTGAGCAGTGGTCGCAACACCTCGCAGAACAGCTCGTCCTTGCTGTGGAAGTAGTTGTACACGTTGCCCGCAGCAATGCCCGCACGCCGCGCCACCGTGCGGATAGACGTGCTGCGTGCGCCGTGAGCGATGAATTCCTCGCGCGCTACGGCAACGATACGCTGCCGAATGTCGTCTTTCAGTGTCTGCATACGCCCATGAAAACTTTAAATAATGAACCAAGTTCTGTTTTGTTCATAAAAAAATCGCACCGTTTCGTAATCGAACGGTGCGATTGATTGAACGAGCCTATTTGCGCTCTTACTATATAAATATTGTGTATTCGCATAGCTGCAATGTTTATTTTGCAAAAGTAGCAAAGATATAAAAACGCTGCAATACCCAAAAATAAGTATTTTGCAATAAACACTTATGTGTGTTGAATGTCTAAATTTATTTTATAAGTCAAACAACATATTGAGACCTCTGCAAAAGTCTTTTTACACCTAAAAGCTACTATTGATAATCAATGAGTTATATTTATGATTTCGCTATCTATATGAGGTTTTGCAGAGGTCTCATATTGTGAAATAGAATATGAAGATTTTCAGTTATATAAAATCAATCCCCTCACTTATAATTCTCCTCCAACATCTTTTCCAAATCCGAAGCCTTATAGAGGATTTTCCCTGCAATCTGCGTGTAGGGGATAATCTTTCGGTCGCGATAGTCCTGCAAGGTACGGGGACTGATATACAGCCGCTCGCACACTTCCTTACCCGTAAGGAAAAGTTCTCCGGAAAAGATCGGCTTGTGCGTTTTTGCCACTTCCACAATTCTTTTTTTCACACCTCTTAGTGCCGAGACAACCAGCTGCATCTCATCGCTCTCCATGTTCAAATCTTTTGCCATTTCCATCATATACTGTTGTTTTTAGGTTTGTCTGTTCTTGCAAGGAGCAGTTGTTCCACATCCTCACGCCTGTAATAACACTTGTGCCCGATTTGCGTAAACGGCAGCACGCCTGTATCACGATAATGCTGCAAGGTGCGCTTACTGATGTCCAACAGCCTGCACACATCTCCGTTGTGCAGCCAGTCGGTGTGTTTGCTCTTTTCTCCGAATGCTTGGTGGCAACATTCTGCAAGGCTCAAGATTTCATCTCGAAGCTTTGTCCAATTGCTTTCTGTAATGACGTAATAGTTCATAATCTTATTTTGTTATTGTTTATTACTTCAGGCTTTTCCTGTTTCCACCTGCAAAGATAATGGCGTATGTAGGCCTCTCAAAGCAGCAGGGAACAGTAGGGAAGTATCGGGAATAATAAGGAAAAAGGCAATCCGTTCCATCGGTTTGCATTTGCGTTTTCCTGCCCCGTCTTTTTTCTTTCATTGCAAAATTAAGATAGGACATTTCTTATTCCATCACTTTTCATTCAAGTGGCAGCTTGTGGCGCTATGACTGGGACAAAAGAGACAGATTGATATTCTCGTTACTACCCAAATGAGGCTAACAAGATAATCAAAGCAAACGACTGCATCTGAAAGCAAACAACGACATCGATATTCCAGCCAACCTTTTCTTCTGACTATCCGATTTTTGCTTAATGAGGCAATAAATGCTCTTCTTTTTGACTTGCTTCCCTAAGAATTTAGCAGCAGACGGACGCAACATTATGTAAGAAGCTTCTGAATGCTTGGAAGTTACGCATTCTCACCCTAACTTCACTCTTGGCAACCAATTCAAGGAAATAATGAAAAGAGAAGCAGATGCAGGCAATATAAACGACAGGCGAAATCACAATCGCAAGAGTAGCTCGTCCAAAAACGCAGAGATAGAAGCATATCTCTCTACACACTATGAGTTCAGATACAACACTGTATTGGGAAGAACTGAATATCACAGTAAGTCTAACAGCGATTTTGTAAAGGTCGGTCGTTATGAAATCAACACGCTCCGTAGGGAGATAGACAACGACATCGGGATTATCACATCTTCCGATAATCTCTATTCCATCATCGAGAGCAGTTTTTCTCCGCGCATCAATCCCATACAGGAGTATTTCAAAGGATTGCCACTGATAGATATAGGCGATGATAGTAGCTGTGGTGGTAGTTACAGCGGTAGTGTTGTGCCTTCTTCCTTTTCATTGAAAGCTATTCCCGATTTGGCAAGCTGCGTGGTTGTCCGTAACTCCCAAAAGTGGCTGCCGTATCTCACCAAATGGCTCGTGGCAGTGGTTGCCAATGCAATGGACGACCGTGAGTGCCGCAACCACACTTGTCTTGTACTGACAGGCGAACAGGGTAAGTCCAAGACGACCTTTCTTGACTTACTCTGTCCGCCGGCACTGCACGGTTACAGTTATACAGGAAAGATATATCCGCAGGAGAAGGACACACTTACCTATATCGGGCAGAACCTTATCGTAAACATTGATGACCAACTCAAAGCCCTCAACAAACGGGATGAGAACGAACTGAAGAACCTCATTACCTGTCCGATGGTCAAATACCGCATGCCCTATGACAAGTATGTGGAGGAACATCCTCACTTGGCAAGCTTCGTGGCATCGGTGAACGGCAACGACTTTCTTACCGACCCGACAGGCAGCAGACGTTTTTTGCCCTTTGAGGTCTTGTCCATTGACATAAAAAGAGCAAAGGCCATCTCAATGGATAGTGTCTATGCAGAAGCCAAAGCCTTGCTCAAATCAGGTTTTCGCTATTGGTTTGACGATGACGAGATAGCCGAACTGTATCGGGAGAGCGAGGACTTCCAAGTACAGACAGCAGAGATGGAACTCTTTTTGCGTTGTTTTGAGAAGCCAACGGAGGACGAAGACTA
>NZ_GL586311.1:2695175-2732968 GCF_000184945.1 Segatella buccae ATCC 33574 | reverse complement strand
CAAGTATCTTCTATCCGTACTTGCCTTGATAACGACGACGCGGGGCGGAGAGCAACACAGGAGCTGATAAGGGCAGGTTTTAAGGTAGAAGATATGTCTGTACATTACGGGAGCTTCAAAGACCTCAACGAGTATCATATCAGCCGTGTTCGTGAGCAACAGAAAAAGCTGGAGAAAGCTCCAAAAACAAACAATAAACCCAAACCAAGTCAAACTAAAAATACGATAGGGCAATGAAAAAGATGAAAGCAAGCAGAGAGGAGATAGACCAATCCATAAAAGAAGCGTTCAACATGAACAGACAGGAAAGTAATGAAAGGACAGAAAGGAGAAGTCTTACATACTACTTGGGAGATACAGAAGACGAGGTGGAAGAACAACCACAGGCAAAAGCTCCATCAAAGGAAACAGATTGCCGAGAAGTAATAGTTTCCGAGCCATCCGAACCTACACTGCACACAGAGAATGCAACCGTTCAACGGCGCATCAGTGCCAAGATGAGACGGGGAACGCTCGAAACCTACAAGCAGGCTTTCCTTGTTCCGACCAAATTGAACGACCGAAAGGCGGTTTATCTGAGCAAGGCGACACAGGAGCGTGCAGACTTCATCGTCCGCAGACTGGGCGACAGGGGCAGCAACCTTTCAAGTTTTGTGGAGAATATCGTGCGCATTCATTTGGAGGAATACGGTGAGGACATAGAGAAATGGAGAAAGCTGTAAACCGCACGAAAAGGGTCGAGGGTTTTACTGAAAAGAGACGTCTCTTTCACTCAGAACCCACGTCCTTTTTTAGAGAATACGATAATGCCAATTTACTGAACATGCAGAACGGAGGGAATGCCACGAACGCAGTTAAACACAGAATGCAGTGCATTCGTTTTCAAGCAGAAAAATACTTTATATGTAAACGGCATATTGGGTAGCATTGCAAGACGTCAGTTTGTACCCACAAACTGCGCTTGCTCCCCTCATTCGATTATCGGGGAGATTAGACCGTAATCACTCCGTTCTCATCGGTCAGCCATCAGAAATTAAGAAATAACGAAAAGAGGACTTTTATATGAACAGAAACAACAGAAAGACTGCCCGATGGCAGCAACAGGAGAAGAAAGAACAGCGGATGAACAAGACGGAGTTCATCAAGGTAAGATGCACCTTAGAGGAAAAGCAACGAATTAAATCAAAGGCAGAAAGCACAGGACGGAAGTTCTCTGATTACTGCCGCGAGATGCTTCTTAGTGGAGAAGTTATTTCTGTTCCTAAGATGACGGACAATGAAAAGGAAGCCATAGAGGTGTTGAGACGAACTGCCTACTTCTTTATGCATATTTCCAACCTTATCAAGGTAAAGGATGATGCGTGGGTACTGATTACCCAAAGCCTTTCCTATCTGGCAAGGGAAGCTTTTAAACGTTTCTTTAATCCCAAATACCGTATTGAGGAAAGGGCAATTAAACTCTTAAATCTGATGGAGAATGATAGGAAAATGTAAAGCAATAGCACATGGCAGTAATGCACTGGAGTATATTTTCAGAGAGGGAAAACTCGGAAAAACGCTTCTCTTTCACAATCTCTGCGGCACTACGCCAAAGGAGATTTACGAGGAAATGAAGATGGTCAGCGATTACAACACACGGTGCAGAAACAAGTTCCTGCGTATCGAAATCGGCATAGCACCACAGGACGAGAAAAGATTGAGTCTTGCATCCGTCCGTAACCTTGCGTCAAACTTTGCAATACGCATGGGACTTGCCAACCATCAATGGGTGGCGGTTACACATAAAGACACCGACAATATGCATATCCATATCATCGCCAATCGCATTAGTCTGTATGGCAACGTTTATGACACTACCTTTGTGAGTAACAAGGCAGCAAGGGTTGCAGAGGAACTCAGCCGCAAGTATGGTATGACCATCGCAAAGGAAGTCAAGACGGAAAGGACACACAAAAAGATAAAAGCTAGCCCAACAAGAGAACAAACAAAGCAGCAGGTACAGAAGATATGCTATGCTTTACTTGATAGGTACAAAGGCACAGGCATCACAGGGCATTCGATGTTCCTCTACGACCTTAGCAAGAGTGGTGTAACCATTGAACGCTTAAAGAACAAACAGGGAAAGATATATGGATTGAAGTTCGCATACGACAGCCAGACTTTCAAGGCATCTGAAATCGGCAGGGAGTTCGGTTACCGTTCCTTGCAGAAGAATTTTGAGATAAGTAACAAGACAGAACCAAAGAAAGCTACGACAATGGCAGATGAGCTGGCAAAGAACAAAATTCAATCCGATACAGGTTATCAACTTGTTCCTCCCAGCCGCTCCTATACGTCACCTGCCAACACAAATGAAAATTCATCTATTGCACAAGCCGTAGGTAATGTGGCAAGTACTGCCATAAATGCAGCCGAAGAAATCATTTCCGGAGCAGGTGGGTTAATCAACCCACAGACACACGGTGATGATTATGCCGAGACAGCATGGCAACACAGGCTCAGAAACCAAGCCAAGAAAAAGAAGAAAAGAGAAAGAGGATTGTAACCACTTTTCGTTATCCCTGTCTTTCCCCAAAACGAAGACAAAGCAAAAGAGAGAAATCTTCATCAAAAACGCTTGTTATTCAAAGCAAATGATTATCTTTGCAAATAGAATAACAAGCGTTCTTTGTTAATGCAGAAACCCGCGACTAAAAGCAGTTCGCTCGTTTCCAAATCGTTACCTGTTTAGTTTATGCAACAAGGTAACTTCTTTATTTTCAATTAGATACGTTTTGAAAATTATCTCTTTATGTAATATCCGGAAGGCAAGCATGTAATATTCTTCAATTTGCGTGTAATATTTTGAGAGTAACACGGTCATATTTTAAAATCGACAATATGAAGACAGTTATCATAGACAACTACGATTCGTTTACTTATAATCTGGCGCACCTCGTGAGAGAACTTGGTGCTGAGGTCACTGTTTGGCGCAACGACCGCTTTGCATTGCAGCAACTGGAGGTTTTCGACAAAATTATCCTAAGCCCCGGTCCGGGGATTCCTGCCGAGGCGGGCTTGTTGCTTGACACCATCAGATGCTATGCCAACCGTAAATCCATCTTGGGTGTGTGCTTGGGTCATCAGGCCATAGGCGAGGTGTTTGGGGCAAAGTTGACCAATTTGGCGGAGGTTTATCATGGTGTGGCAACTCCCGTCACTCAATTTGGCAATGATCCTCTATTTACCGGGTTGCCCAAACAGATTGAGGTGGGACGTTACCACAGTTGGGTGGTAGACCGGGTCGGCTTCCCCGATAGTCTTGAAGTGACAGCTGTGAGTGATGACGGACACATTATGGGACTCAAACACAGGTTTTACGACATTCACGGGATACAATTTCATCCCGAAAGCGTGCTTACACCCTTGGGGCGGGAGATTGTAAACAACTGGTTAAAACTATAAAACAAACGGAGTAGAGAAGTTCTTTTCTTCTTTACTCCGTTTCTTGTTTGGCGCAGCACCAGCGTGCCACCTTTATCATAACCCCGAGACCTCCGGTCATCTCTTTAAGGAGATAGTATTTCTTGTTTTTCCTCACCAGCCTGCCGTGCATGCCCTTGAGCGGGCCGTGATGTACAACAACGTGGTCTCCGGTTTTCATCCTTGCTTCCTCGTCCGACACGATCAGCCGTTCGACTTCCATGTCGGGATTGCACATGGAGATGAACTCACTCATCTCCTTGGCCGAAATCATTGCATAAGATTTTGAGGTGGGAGTGGGTTTTATCACAGAAACCTTGTAACGGGGGGAGGATACAAGTTCCTTGAACTTCTTCTCATCGCCACTTTCTACAAATAGGAGGTTGGACACGACGGGGCGTAACCGGCGCTTGTGGTGACCGTTGGCATCTTCGTAGTCTTCGTAGTGCATGGGAATAAACGTCCTGAAGCCTTCTGTCTTGAAAGCTTCTTCAATGGCACGGGCCCTCATGCCGAAGAGCCTGACCGCATACCACGGTTTGTCTGTCATTGTTTCCATGCGTTTGTTTTCTATTTCCCTGTAAAGTCCAAGTTACTTGTCCGATTGCTGAAACAACATCGTTTTTCGACCTGTTTCCTCTGTCAGAACTCGCTTGTGAAGTGGAACCTGATGTGCTTGAAGTCTTGCTGGGCCATGCTCAGTACGTAGCCGGAGTCGGCAAGGAACACATCGCGGCCTTCGATGTCTTTGGCCATATACTGATACTTGCGTTTTTTGAAGTTGTCCAGCTCCGTAGCGTCGTCGGCCTCTATCCAACAAGCTTTGTGCAAGTGTACGGGTTCCCAGCGACATTTGGCGTTATATTCGTTCTCCAAACGGTATTGGATGACCTCAAACTGCAGTTGTCCCACTGTGCCCACGATGCGACGGCCGTTGAACTGGTTGACAAACAACTGGGCCACACCCTCGTTCATCAGTTGCTCAAGACCTTTCTGAAATTGCTTGCTCTTCATGGGGTCGTCGTTCTCTATGTATTTGAACATCTCCGGGGAGAAGGAAGGGAGTCCGCGGAAATGCAGGAGTTCGCCCTCGGTCAGCGTGTCGCCAATCTTGAAGATGCCATTGTCAGGCAGCCCGACAATGTCGCCGGGATAGGCTTCGTCAATGGTACTTTTGCGCTGTGCCATGAACTGGGTGGGAGAGGAGAACCTTACCGTCTTGCCCAAACGGATGTGCTGATAGGGCTGATTGCGGACAAACTTGCCCGAGCAGACTTTGCAGAAAGCAATGCAACTGCGATGGTTGGGGTCGATGTTGGCCGTGATTTTGAATATGAAACCTGTAAACTTCGGTTCGTCGGGCTTCACCATCCGTTCTTCGGCCATTGTTGGTTTGGGACTTGGAGCTATTTCGACAAAGCAATCGAGCAGCTCTTGGACTCCAAAATTGTTCAGAGCAGAACCAAAGAATACCGGGGCGACTTCAGCTTTGCGGTAGGCGTCTTTTTCAAAGGTGGGATAAACACCATCTACCAGTTCCAAATCGTCACGTAGCTGCTGGGCTTCCCGTTCGCCCACTCGCTCGTCCAACTCTTTGCCTTTTACATCGACAGCCACCTTCTCGGTCACGCGTTGCTTGTTGGGGGTAAAGAGGTTAAGCTGTTGTTCGTAGATATTGTAGACGCCCTTGAAGCGTAACCCTTGCCCGATAGGCCATGAGAGGGGGCGAACCTTGATTTGCAGCTCGGCCTCCAACTCGTCCAGAACGTCGAACGGGTCTCGCCCTTCGCGATCCATTTTGTTGATAAAAATAATCACAGGCGTGTTGCGCATACGGCACACCTCCATCAGTTTGCGGGTCTGTGCCTCCACACCCTTGGCACTGTCTACCACGATAATGGCCGAGTCGACGGCTGTCAGTGTGCGGTAGGTGTCCTCAGCAAAGTCTTGGTGGCCCGGCGTGTCGAGGATATTCACCTTGTAGGGTTCTCCCGTCTGTCCGTCGGGCAGATAGTCAAACTCCATGACGGAGGTGGACACAGATATGCCGCGCTGCTTCTCAATATCCATCCAGTCTGATGTGGCAGTCTTTCTGATCTTGTTGCTTTTTACGGCTCCCGCCACTTGTATTTGGCCGCCGAAGAGCAGAAACTTTTCCGTCAGTGTGGTTTTACCCGCATCCGGGTGGCTGATAATGGCGAATGTACGCCTTCTTTGTATTTCGTTCATGTGTGATTTTGTGCTATTCTTGTTCGGAAGACAGCAAAGTCTTCATACACTTTTCCAGACTGTCGGTCCAGTAGGGGATAGTGATGCCGAAGGTTTCTTTTATCTTGGTCTTGTCAAGCACGCTGTAGGCCGGACGTTTCACCGGGCTAGGGAACTCGTCGCTGTGGCAGGGGAGAATCTCGCAATCCGTGTTGCCGGCTATCCGGGCGATCTTCCGGGCAAAGTCATACCAACTGCACACACCCTCGTTGGAGAAGTGGTAGATGCCCGAATGGCCTTCATACTTTCTGTTTTCAACGATGTCAAAGATGACATTGGCCAAGTCTCCGGCATAGGTGGGCGTGCCGCACTGGTCGAAAACGACTTTCAGTTGGGGCTTAGTTTTTGTCAGGTGCATCATGGTCTTGACGAAATTTTTGCCATATTCCGAGTAAAGCCATGCCGTGCGGATGATGATGTGCTTTGCTTCGGTAGCCTTAATCTTCTGTTCGCCGTGCAGTTTGGTTAGTCCGTAGATGCCGGTAGGCGTTCCCTTCAGATCTTCCTTGCACGGGGTGTTGTACGGGTCGCCTCCAAAAACATAATCGGTGCTCACGTGGATGAGTAGTCCGCCAACCTCTTTCATGGCTACGGCCAGATGCTCCGGTGCCGTAGCGTTGAGCGTTTCCACAATTTCTCCGGCGGTCTCTGCTGCGTCTACATTGGTCCATGCAGCACAGTTGATGATACATTTCACATCGTTGTCACCGACCATTTTGCGCACGGCTTCGAGACTGGTGATGTCCAGTTTCTGATAGTTGTCGCACACATCGGTAAAGATGTAGTGGTCTTTGCTCCCTTTGGCCGCAAGTTGCAGCTCGTTGCCCAGTTGTCCGTTGGCCCCTGTAACTAATATGTTCATTGTTGTGATTGCTTGATAAGTGTCTTTTAATAGTTCTATTCGTCTTCTCCGAAGTCCAGTCCCTCGTCGCGGTCTTTGATGTAATAGTCGCTCAAGAGTCCTACAAAGGTGGTGATTTCTTTCACGGCCCGTTCCGTGTCAGCGGTGATTTCCTTTTTCTGCAAGCGCAGCATCATCACGCCGTAGAGTGCATCGAAGCAGGTTTCTATCTCGCTCACTTCCTTGTCGCCCTTGCTCCGCAACTCAATGATAAACGGCAACACCTTATAATATTGTCCGCTGTAGAATGGAAACTTGGTGGATTGGAGCAGCCGGTTGTGCAAATCTACAAGATCCTGCATCAATATCCGGTTGATGTCGAGATGCCCGTATTCGCGCTTACCTTCTTCGTTGAGCATTCTCACGAGGTTGCCAAACCAGTCGGCCTCCTCCTCTTTCTGTTCGTCGGTGTAGTCGAAGCGGTTGATATATTGTTTGCGAATGGCCGGCATGTAGCAGTCGTAGGCCCTGATGATGTCTTCCACCTGCCACATGTAGAGTAAATATTCGGCAATTGATTTTTTCCTTAATTGTTGTGCTATGAACATCTTTTTCCTTCTTTACCTGATTGAAAATACGGCCTTTTCAGCCTTCTCCGGAGCGTCATGTCCGGTCGTGCCTGCGGGAAGCCCCATGCGCCCGGTGGCTAATAGTATTGGGGGAGATGATAGAGATTGAAAACTGTGCCGAAAAGAATGATGAGTGAGAATATGACGACAATGCTCCCTATCACCTTGTTGATGATGATGATGCCATAGACATCAAACTTTCCGCGTATCTTATCCACCAGCCACGTGAGTCCGTACCACCACAGCAGGGCCCCCACAGGGACGCAGGTGAAGCCGATCACCATCTCAAGCGGCCGCCCCGGCTGGATGAAAGCAAACTGGGCATAGAGTGCCATGAAAAAGAAGATGATGAGCGGATTGGAGAGGGTGACAAGAAAGGCCGTGAGCAGATTGTGCCAAAGCGTGCCTTTTGTCTTGCCACTTTTGTGCATCTTCTTGACGGGATTAGACAGATAACAGTAGACACCGAACATGAGCAGGAGGATGCTGCCCGTGATTTGCAGGGCAAATTGGTATTCGGGCTTTTGCAGGGGCTCCATGATGAAGCTCATGCCCAGCCCCACCATGAGCGCGTAGATGATGTCGGAAAGAGCGGCACCAATGCCCGTCACAAAGCCATACCACCGGCCTTTGTTCAAGGTGCGCTGCACGCAGAGTATGCCCACGGGCCCCATGGGGGCCGAGGCCACAAGACCGATGACGATTCCCTTGAAGATGAAATCGAGTATATCTAATTCTAATGGAAGTGTCAATGTCATACCAGCATGCAAAGGTAACAATTTTTTGGTAAGGAGAACTATTTTTCCTGAATAAAACTTTGTGTTGTCCGACCTTTTTCTTAACTTTGCGAAATAAGATCAGAATTCTAACTTATTAAGCAATAGAAAAGCATGATAGAAAACGCGCTAAAACCGTATGTGATCGGATTGGACCTGGGAGGTACCAACTCCGTGTTTGGTATCGTTGATGCCCGAGGGGAAATCAAGGCTACCACTGCCATCAAAACACAAGGCTACAACAAGGTTGAAGACTACGTGAACAAGGCTGTAAAGGCCCTCATCCCCATCATCGATGCTGTGGGAGGCATTGACAACATCAAGGCTATGGGCATCGGTGCTCCCAATGGCAACTTCTACAGCGGAACGATAGAGTATGCACCCAACTTGGTGTGGGCTCACGATTGTGTGGTGCCGTTGGCCCAAATGTTCTCCGAGCGGCTGGGCGGTATTCCCGTGGCACTTACCAATGATGCCAATGCGGCCGCTTTGGGCGAAATGACCTATGGTGTGGCCCGTGGCATGAAGAACTTTATCGACATCACGCTGGGCACGGGTGTCGGCTCGGGCATCGTGGTCAACGGTCAGATGGTTTACGGCTCCGACGGTTTTGCCGGCGAGTTGGGCCATGTGACGATGGTGCGCGGCGAGAACGGTCGCACCTGCGGTTGCGGTCGCACAGGGTGCCTTGAGGCCTATTGTTCGGCTACAGGCGTTGCCCGTACGGCCCGTGAGTTTCTTGCGGTGAGCGACGCACCGAGCTTGTTGCGTGAGCTTGAGCCGGCACAGATCACTTCGCTTGAAGTGAGTCTTGCAGCTGCTAAGGGCGATGAGCTGGCCAAGAGTGTCTATGACTTTACGGGCGAAATGCTGGGAGCGGCTTGTGCCGACTTTGCCACATTCTGTAGTCCCGAGGCCTTTGTCTTCTTTGGCGGTCTCACCAAGGCCGGCGACCTCATCATGAAGCCGATAGAAGACAGCTACAACCGCCATGTGATGAATATTTTCCGTGGCAAACCCAAGTTCTTGGTTTCCACGCTCGATGGTAGCTCGGCTGCCGTCTTGGGTGCTTCTGCCGTAGGCTGGGAGTTGTAAGGTCACAATGCAGGATATCCCGACGGGGAAACTTCTTTAAAAAAACCTATAAGAAGTCTCAAAAAGTCCCACCCCTCTAAGGACTTACCTTCCTACAAACAGTTGGATGGAAAAGCCCTTAGAGGGGTGGGGTCTTTTTGGGGACATTTATTCCTTATGCAAAAGAATACAGTCGATGTTGGCTGGGGAGATATCCGGATAGATAACTGTCAGACTATTTCTTCGTTTTCGGCCTCTTATATTGCGATATTTGCAATCGACAATCCGCTCGGCGTAAATAAGCGATTTTGGTGACATTTTCAAAACGCTGATAATCAGCCGTTTGAATTTTATTGACACGATTTAAGGCCGGAAAAGGGGGCTTAAAAGGCCCAAACAAGCTTGCAAAAGGGCCGCAGTTGCGATACTACCGTGGCCCTTTCGGTGTTCAAGTGTGGCTCTTTCGCAAGTCCGGAAAGCCGGAAAGCGAAAATCAGTGGGTATCTTCGATGTTTTAAAGTCGGTTTTCCTCTCTGGTTGGAAGATTTCTGTGGATGTGTTTTTGTTGATATTATTCGTCATTGTCCAGCATCTCGCAGGGATACTTTCCACCGTTTTTTGTTGATGTGTGAGCGATGCATATATTCATTGCTCCATCCAAATATCGACAGTTCCATTTTAAAGGCCGTCTTAATCCCTGTCCAATAAAAGAGGTTGGTGCAGGATGCTACCAACCTCATGAAATCGATTTTGCTAAAACGCGCAAAACCATTAAATACGGGGACAAATATATACTTTATTATTATAAAATCCAAACGAATTAAAGGAAAAATGTAGATTTTAACATTGTAAACGTACACATACTGATTAAATTTCGTATCTTTGCCCCTTGTAAAGGGCAGATGATGAAGCCCGCATCCCGCCTTGACGGTTGGCACTACTTAAGAAAAGTTTTATATCTATTAACGCATATCAAATCCAAAAAACAATTATGAGGTATCTACAGACTCTATTGCTTGCAATGCTTCTGCCCTTCTGCGCTTCTGCCCGCGGATGGAATGAAACAGAGTACAAACAAATCGAACAGAGCATCGAACGGCCTGTGATAGCCAATCGTACAATCCTGATTACAGCCTATGGGGCCAAAACATCGGCTTCAGCCGCCCAAAACCAGAAAGCCATCAACCGTGCCATAGCCGTGGCTTCGATGAAGGGTGGCGGCAGTGTCGTCGTGCCCAACGGTACTTGGAATACGGGGGCCATCACCCTGAAAAGTCATGTCAATCTGGTGGTGGAGGAGGGAGCCACGCTGCATTTTGTTTTCGAGCCCGATCTCTATCCGCTGGTGCGCACGGCATGGGAGGGGCTGGAGTGTTACAATTACAGTCCCTGTATCTACGCCTATGGGGCCACTGACATCGCTGTCTCGGGTAAGGGCACCATTGATGGTGGCGGCAGCAATGACACTTGGTGGGCTTGGAACGGCAATCCCCGTTTCGGCTATAAGGAAGGTGTCACTACAGAGAGCCAGCGGCTCGGGTCGCGGGCCCAACTGCAGAAGTATGCCGAGGATGGTGTGCCCGTAGAAAAACGCAAGTTTGGCAAAGGCCGTGGACTGCGTCCGCAACTTATCAACTTCATGCACTGCGAGCGCATCCTCATACGCGACGTGAAAATGGTGAACTCTCCTTTTTGGGTGATTCATCCCCTGCTTTCAAAAAATATCACTGTGGACAATGTCTACATCTGGAACGAGGGCCCAAATGGCGACGGTTGCGACCCGGAGGCTTGCGAGAATGTGCTCATTCAAAACTGTACGTTCCACACCGGTGACGACTGCATCGCCATCAAGAGCGGGCGCAACAATGACGGGCGGTTGTGGGGCAAGCCCAGCAAGAACATCATCATACGCAACTGCAAGATGGAAGACGGCCACGGAGGAGTGGTGATAGGCAGTGAAATTTCGGGCGGTTGCGAGAATGTGTATGCCGAAGACTGCTACATGGACTCGCCCGAATTGGAGCGCGTGCTGCGTATCAAGACCAACAACTGCCGCGGCGGACTGATTCAGAACATCAACATGCGCAACGTGAAGGTGGGACAATGCAAGGAGGCTGTGCTCAAAATCAACCTCGACTATGAGCCGCGCGAGGCTTGTTACCGCGGATTTCAGCCCACGGTGCGCAATGTGAACATGGAAAACGTGACTTGCGGGAAAAGTGAATACGGCGTGCTCGTGATAGGACTGAACGAGGTGGAGAATGTCTATGACATCAATGTGAGTAACTGCAAGTTTGACGGTGTGTGGAAAGAGTCTGTGAAAATCACCGGCAAGACACGCGACATCAAGTTTGACAACCTGACCATCAACAACAGTCTGGTGCTCAATGAGTCCGATAAACCCTATAAAAACTACAGTCAGTGGCTCACCTACTCGGAGATGAAGCGGGTGCCCCATCCCTACTTGCTGGACTTCAGTACCAGGCCCAAATGGAGCTACGTGATGGGCATTGAGCTGGAAAGTATGCTCGACACCTACCTCCGCTATGGCGGCGACAGCATTATCAACTATCTCAAGGAATATCCCGAGACGATGATCGATGACAAGGGCAATGTGACCGGGTATGCCTACAAGGACTTTAACCTCGACAATATCCGCACGGCCAAATTCATTCTGCGTATGCAGAATATTGCTCCCCGGCAGGGTAATGAGAAAGCCTTGAAGACATTTTTCAAGCAACTTGTGAACCAGCCTCGCACCAAAGAGGGGGTCTACTGGCACAAGGCCATCTATGCCAATCAGGTATGGCTCGACGGCATCTTCATGGGACTGCCGTTCTACACCAACTATGCCGCACAAAACCTTCCTGCCAAAAAGGCCGTGAAAGTGTTCGACGACGTGGTGGACCAGATTGTCAAGACCGACAAGCGCACCTATGACAAGGCCACCGGTCTGTGGAAACACGCTTGGGACGAGACTCACTCGCAGTTCTGGGCCAACAAGGAGAACGGTCAAAGTCGGCACACTTGGGCCCGTGCGCTGGGATGGTATTGCATGGCTATGGTGGAAGTGCTTGATGTGCTGCCTGCCGACTACGCACGCCGCAAGGAAGTTGTCGACCTGTTGAACAAGGCTATGGGTGCTGTCGTGAAATGTCAGGACAAGAACACCGGCGTATGGTATGATGTGCTGGATGTGAAAGACCCTAAAAATTATCTGGAGTCTACCGCCTCAGCCATGTTTGCCTATTGCCTGCTAAAAGGTCACCGCAAGGGCTATCTGGATGACAGCTATCTCCAAGCCGGTATCAAGGCCTATAAGGGAATCGTCAACCGGTTTGTCCGGGTGAATCCCGACAAAACCATCAGCCTCACAGACTGTTGTTCGGTGAGCGGGCTGGGACCGGGCCCCGGCCCTTACGTGAAGAAGCCCAACTACAAGCGCGACGGCAGTTTCGAATATTACATGAGCGAACCCGTCCGCGACAACGATGCCAAGGGTGTGGGCCCCTTCATCTGGGCCAGTCTGGAAATGGAGCAGATGGGCAAGTAGACAAAGGCGAAAAGGTCATGCTCAAGGCCTACGCTTGGGCTACCTTATTATATATAAGTATTTAAAAACTCAACAGACGAAATGGTGAAACAAGTTTTGACAACGATAATAGCCGCACTCGCGGCTACAACCCTGATGGCGCAAGCCCCGGCCTTTCCGGGTGCGGAGGGGCACGGACGATATGTAACAGGAGGGCGTGGAGGCCAAATCATCCACGTCACCAATCTCAATGACAAAGGGCCGGGCTCCTTGCGGACTGCCGTCAGTGGCAATGTCAAGAAAATAGTCGTGTTTGATGTGGGGGGTGTCATCCCTTTGGCGGGCGATCTCAAGATAGGGGAGAACACCACCATCCTCGGACAGACCGCACCCTATCCCGGTATCACGTTGCGCTACTACACCGTCATGCCTAACAAGAATAACATCATCCGCTTCATACGAGTGAGGCGCGGACAGGAGAAAGATGTCAACGATGGGGCGGATGCCGTATGGAACAGACATGTCACCGGTGTAATACTCGACCACTGCTCGTTCAGTTGGAGCATTGACGAAGTAGCTTCTTTTTACGACAACAACAACTTCACCATGCAATGGTGTACTGTGGGCGAGAGTCTGGCCAACGCCGGTCACGGCAAGGGTGCTCACGGCTATGGGGGCATTTGGGGTGGTAAGCTCGCCAGTTTTCATCACAATATGATTCTCCATGTGGACAACCGTGCTCCGCGTTTCAACGGGGCCCGCTATGATTGGAACGGCTACACCGCCAATACCGAGTATGGAAATTACAACTGGGCGAACGCTGTGCAGGCCGAGAATGTGGATTTTCGCAATTGCGTGATATTCAACTGGGGCGGAGGGGGCTGCTATGGCGGTCCCGGAGGCGGCTATATCAACATGGTGAACAACTACTACAAGGCCGGGCCGGCAACCAAACACAAGACGCAAGTGACTTCCGTCTCTGTCGGCAGCAGCGGCAACACGACTCCGACAGCCTTCCGGGGCATGACGAGCCGCTACTTCATCAGTGGCAACTATGTCACAGCGGCTGGAGCCAACGCTGCCAATTACGATTGGAAAGGCGTATCATACGATAAGGGCACTTACACCATCAACGGAGAAATCTATTCTGCCGATCCCAACAATTATTATGGTGACGGCGTGGAGCATGTGAACAATGCTAACGGTGTGGCCTGCGTCAGAATCAAGCTCGATGCCCCCATTCCTGCCGGAGAGGTGACCACCCACAATGCCGAAACGGCTTTCACCAAGGTTTTGGCACACGCGGGAGCTTCCTTGCATCGCGACGAGGTTGACACCCGATATGTCCAAGAGGCCGAAACAGGTAAGGTAACCTACACGGGTTCTGTCACCAAACGTAAAGGGATAATAGATCTGGTGTCTGACGTGAATGGCTATACCGAGGTCAACTTTCCTACAGGCAGGCGTGAAACGGGATTTGACAGTGACAACGATGGTATTCCCGATGCATGGGAGACTGCCAATGGCTTGAATCCTCATGATGCTTCAGATGCAACAACCTACACCATTGACGGCAAAGGATATTACACCAACATCGAAGTGTATGCCAACTCACTGGTGGAGGACATTATGAAAGCCGGTAATGCCGATGCAGATACAAGCGTGGATGAATATTATCCGTTTTGCAAAAAGGTGGAGACGGGTATTGCTAACATGGCTGACAACAAGACTGCAGTGGTGGTGACAGAGTATTACAGTCTGTCAGGGCAGCGGGTCTCTCCGACAACCAAAGGCATCACAATCATAAAGCAGCTATTGGCCAATGGAAAAACAGCGATAAAAAAACGGATTCTATAAGTTAAAATCACAAGTCTATCTTGTAAGAGGCGTGCTGTTATCGCAAACAGCATGCCTTTTATTTTTTGCATAAAAAAATAATATCAATTCTGTTTTGGCATTCAAAATAATTTATTACCTTTGTCGTCCGGCTTAAATAAAGCCGCTGAAAATAACAGAAAACAGATTATCAACCATATTTAATAACTAAAAAGACAAGTAATTATGAACAAAATTTTACGCTATTCATTGCTCGTTGCTATCGCTATGATGAGTAGTTTTTCTTTCGCTCAGACAAAATTCAATTTCGATGATGCCAAAACCATGTTTGGGTTGCCGGGTGAATCAAGTGGTAGTGGAAAGAACTATGTCGCTACTGGCGATTTTAAAGAAGATAAAACCGCTACGATCGATGGTATTGGAATAACGGTTTCAGCCTCTCCATCTGAAGCTAAGAACAGGAATCGAGTATGGTATAAATATCCCAAATTACGTATGTATAGCGGAACTATGACAATCAAAGCTCCAGAAGGGAAAAAACTCAAAAACATTGAATTTCAACTTGGTTCAAAAGCTGAGTATGCAAAGTGGGGAAAAGGAAATTCTGTCAATAATGGTACCTTGACCCCATTTGTAGAAAATAAAACAAAAATGGTTACTTGGACCGGTGATGCAGAATCTGTTGTTCTTTCTGTCTCTGCCAACACACAGTTCTCGGCTATCATCGTGACTTTGGACAGCTCGACCGGCATCAATAATGTTGAAACTACAACAGCCAATGCCAATGCTCCGGTTTACAATCTTGCTGGCCAGCGCGTAGATAGCAACTACAAGGGGGTTGTCATCAAAAAAGGCAAGAAATACATGCAATAATATTCACGGGATTCCCTCTGTGGGAAACCTAATATGAAGCTACAAGAGATATATGTCGCCGTTTTAGCAGTTAACTACTGGATAAAACGGTGATTTTCTATGATAAGTTAAGTGTGTTGTGGCATGGCGGCCGACAACTCTTTAACAAATATATCAGCGCACACAAAAAAGAAAATCGTATCAAATTCTTAATTATTCTCAACAATTTAAATGCAAACTATTATGAACAAAACTTTACGTTGTCTATCACTTTCACTGCTTGCTTTAGTAAGTAGTCTTGCATTTGCACAGAAAGAAATCACCTTCACAGCTGGGGTAGATAAAGGGACTTGTTGTGCCACCAAGTCCAAGCCTGCCGGAAATGATAAGATCACAAAAGATGGAGTCACTATCGAAACAGGCTATGGGGCTTTTGATGCACAAAATTATAATACGAAAGCCAATGAATATAGAATCTATAAAAGCTCTACTTTTACAGCCACCTCAACCATCGGCAGCATCACCAAAATAGTGTTCACCTGTTTTGCCGATGGAGAAACCAAGCATGGACCGGGCTGTTTCAGCAATGCCTCTACTGGAGAATATACATTTGAGTCTGATGGCCCTATGGGCACATGGACGGGAATAGCCCCCACTGTTTCATTAACAGCCACAACAAATCAGGTTCGTGCAAGTAAAATTGTAGTCACAATAGATGCATCAACAGGTATCAAAGAGGTTGAAAATAGAAAAGAAGATGCCAACGCTCCTCTTTACAACCTTGCCGGCCAGCGTGTGGGCAAGGACTACAAGGGTGTGGTCATCAAGAATGGTCAAAAATACATCCAGAGGTAATTGTAGGGAACAATAATAAATCCCTTCTTTCTTCCAACTGTAGAGGCTGCGCTTTATGCTTGTTCGCACGTTTCGCAGAAACGTTCATCGTCCTACGATATGGATAAAAATCCTGTACGGAATACGATTTTTCAAATCGTGCGGGCAGGCATAAAGCGCAGCCCCTACCGCCACAGTGGAGGAGAATACAGATGTCATCGCCGTTTCAGCTGATAGGTTAACAGTTGGAACGGTGCTTTTTTTACGATGTATAGAGAGGAAGAATGAAATTGCGAAGCTGATAGTTGCTCTCCTAATTTCGGTTCAACATGATATGCTTAAATCTCAAGTAGAAAAAGGGCTTTTCTCAAACAAATACATTTACAAGGACAGAATATAAATATAAATAGTCTCGTTTTGGAACATAAAAACGGTCATTCGTCTTATAAAATCGCGTCTGTATCATAAAAAAACATAAAGGGTGACGAACGTATAGAAGTTTAATTTTGATTCAGTTTCGGCTTCTGCATTTTTTTATTACCTTTGTGTCCGATTCTAAGAAGACAACTAAAAATATTCAGGAACCAATCCAACAATTATAAATTTTAACACAAAAAATCATGAACAAGACTTTTCGTAATTTATTATTGGCAGCCCTTACATTTGTAAGCGGTTCCATGTTCGCACAAACAACATTTGATTTTGACAAGTCCAAAGAATTGTTTGGCTTTTCGGGTGAATCCTATGAAACCAGCAACGATGGAGAATTTGAAAAAGACTTAACTGCCACTATTAGCGGCATCACTGTTACCGTGACAGCTTCTGATTACGACAAACATGACAAAATCAATCAAGTTTGGTACAAAACTCCTAAACTCCGTTTGTATAATGGCAAGTTGATCGTTAAGGCTCCACAAGGTAAAAAGATCAAAACCATAGAATATAAACTGGCTCAAAAGTCTAACGAGGCCAAATGGGCAAGTGGCAACACTGCCAACCAAGGCAAACTTTCTGCATACAAAGTCGGATTATCGACTTCTGTAACATGGAATGGTATGGCTGAACAAGTCGTGCTAACGATAGTGGAGGATACATATCTCCAAGCTCTTACCGTTACTCTGGATGGCCCGACGACGGGCGTCAATGCCCTTGGTGATACAAAACAGAAACCGGAAACAGCAACTTTCGATCTCGCTGGCAGACAGGTTGGCAAGAGCCATCAGTGGATAGTTATCAAAAATGGCCGGAAATATATAAGAAAGTAGGGGAGATTCCCCTTATAGGGACAACAGAGGGCTGCCGAGGAAAAATCGGCAGCCCTACTCATTTTTATATTTTACTCCTTCTGCCAAATCTCAGAGTTGAAAGGAGGAATAATACCTCAACATGCTTATAACAAAGGCGAGATGCTCATTAAATGCTTATTTTCTTGCAAAATAGTTTGCTCCTTTCATTTATTTGGCGTAAATTTGCCATCAACAAACTATTATGACCTAATTAACGACAATTTATAACTAATCCCAAAAATAATGAGAAAGCATCTACTTAGAATGAGTACGCTTTGCCTGACGCTCTGTTGTGTCATCTTTGCACAAGCACAGAAAGATAATATGGGCAAAGCGCAAGTGAGCATGATTCAGGAGAAACTACTCTATTCCACCGACTTTTCCGATTGGACTAAAGCTGCTGCGGCAAAAGAGGAATCGACCGTAGCACAGAGTACCAAATACAGTCATGAGAAACTGGATTTCAGTATCTTCAATACGGCTGTAGAATCGGCGGGGGTGAACCCCAAATTCAACAACGGCAATCCGCTCGGTTGGCTCATGGCTTCTAAAGCGGCTGATCCCTACATCACGACATCGGCGTTGGGCAGCATCACGAAAGTATGCTTCGTGCATGCAGCAACAGGAAGCAAGCGCGGTTGGAAGTTGGAAGCCAAAGGTGATGGAGACGGTGATTGGGTGACTCTCAGTGACACACCGGCCAATCCGGCCAATCGGTGTGAAGTGACCGTCGAGGTGAACAGAACGAATTGCCGGCTACGCTTCACCAATCTCAATGCTTCACAAAATGCCTACCTCTTCGGACTTGACATCTATGGCAATGTGGACATGAGCAAGAGCCCGGCATTGGCCGGCTTCAAAGCCAATGGCAAAAGCTATGTAGCTGCTGATATCTTCAGTGAGACTGCCGATGGTAACATGGCCGCCACGATAGAACTATCTAAAGCAGAACCTAAGATTTCGGTTGAAAATCCGGTGTCAGACCTCACCGCTGACAATGGCGAAATCGGTGACATCACCTATATTGTAGAAGGAGACAACACCATTGTCACTATTCCTGTGACAGCCAATGGTGCAACGACCAATTATATCGCCACCTTCGTACCGAAGAAAGACTTCACGCTGACTTATTACAACGCCGACGGAAACGAACTTGGTATCCAAATGGTGGAAAAAGACTCGAAGATTGGCGCATTCAAATATGAGGCAGCCGATCTGAACATCCCTGTCGGTAAAGTTTTCCGCGGTTGGTTTGTCAATGCTTCAGGCAGCGGCAATCGAAAATACACGCCCGATGAGACCATCACCGGCAACACCGCCCTTTATGCCATTGTCAATGATAAGGAAGTGCAGAGCACAACGGCCCGCTACACTTTCAATCTGACCGATCAATATTTCTATGACGAAGATCATGAGGCTTTCAACTGCATCGGGCAGGGGGGCTATCACGACAATCAGCACGGCTGGCTATTTAAAAGTGGTGACGACATTGAACTGCTCGTAGGCGGCAATGCCTATATTATTCTTTCAAGCTGCAAATACGGCGGGGCAGGGACACTTACGCTGAAAGATTCGAAAGGCAACATCATCGGTACGGCTTCTTACCCGGCAGCTAAAGACGGAGAGAGCGTTTCTTTCCATTATGAAGGTGGAGCCGATGTCCTGCATCTTACTTTCGACTGCTCTCCCTACATACACTGTCTGACGATTGCCAACGTGCAGGACAATCCGATAGACAAGAATGAGGCCGGCTACTTTATCGTAAAGGCCGGAGACGCAGCCCATCTGCTCAACACGCTGATGATAGCCAACGCCGAAGCCAAGGAGGATAGCCGTACTTATATTTTCGTGCCCGACGGTACATACGATCTCGGTGAGACCGTGCTTACTCCCATTTCCGGTAACAACATCTCTCTCATCGGGCAGAGTGAAGAAGGCACACTCATCAAGAATGCACCCAGAGTGGAAAACGAAGGCATCGGCACCACGGCACTCTTCCTTGTCACGGGCAGCAACACTTATTTCCAAGACCTGTCGCTACAGAATGCCATGCCCTACGACATGAATAAGGCTGCAGGCCGTGCAGTTGTTATCCAGGACAAAGGCAACAGAACCATTTGCAAGAATGTGAGGCTGCTCTCCTATCAGGACACCTATTACAGCAACAATAATAAGGGGCAGTTCTATTTTGAAGACGGCGAGATACACGGTGTGGTAGACTATGTATGCGGTGGCGGAGACGTGTTCTACAACCGGGTGAAGTTTGTCAACGAGTCTCGTTCGGCAACTCCCAAGACCGGAAGCGTGACCATCGCCGCCCCCTACACCGATGGCACGCAATGGGGCTACGTGATGAGCGGTTGCACCATAGAGAATCGTGCCAAAAGTTTCAACTTCGGCCGGGCATGGGGAGGCACGCCACGATTGGCATGGCTCAACACCACTATCAACCAACCGGCAGAAGTGGAAAGCACGCGATTCACCACCGGAGGCATGAACACCTATGCTGACAAATTTGTGGAATACAATTCCGTGGATGCCTCCGGCAAGGTTGTGTCTCCGGCAAGTAACACACTGACATTCAAAAAGGACAACAAGAGCAAGACCTACGAGACCATTCTCACTGCCGGCGAAGCTGCCGAATATGCCATCGACAAGGTGTTCACCGACTGGCGACCGGAAATGCTCGCCGGGCAGATGAATATAGCCAATGCCCAAATCAGTGCTGGAAGTGACATCTTCAGCTGGGATGCCGTTGAGGGTGCTACAGCCTATGCTGTCTTCAACCATGACAAGCTTGTCACCATCACTACCTCCACTGACTATAAACTGACGGAAGCGGGCAACTATTCTGTGCGGGCTGCCAACAGCATGGGAGGTTTTGGAAAATCATCTACCGTCACTACAGGCATCGGCAAAGTGGCATCAAAGGATGCAAAAGCCATTCGCATAGAATATTTCACCATCGGTGGAGCAAAGGTGTCTACACCGCAGCAAGGAGTCAACATCGCTGTGAAAACATTTGCCGACGGAAGTCGGAGCTGCTCCAAGGTGATTGGCAAGTAAGGGGCATCTGAGGAGCATCCGAATGCCAACAAGGGCTGCCTTTCCACAGAGGGCAGCCTTTGTTTTTTGCACTTATACACTTTTTTCACCATAGAAAGAGAAAATATTCCTCCTATGATGGGGATATAATCCATAACTTTGCGACAACAAACAAATTTCAAAGAGCTAAAACAATGAATCTCAGCAAAATCATCTTATCGGCCATGCTCGTCGGCACGCTTGGCACTGCCTACACGGCAAAGGGCCAGACACTCCCGGCCTTCCCGGGTGCAGAAGGATTCGGCATGTATACCACCGGTGGACGCGGTGGAAAAGTTTATCACGTCACAACCCTTGAAGACAATGGCAAAACCTCTCTTAAAGGTTCTCTGCGTTGGGCCAATGCCCAAGCGGGCCCGCGTATCATCGTATTTGATGTTTCGGGAACTATCTTTTTGAAATCAGCTTTGAAAATCAATGAAAACACCACGATAGAAGGACAAACGGCACCGGGAGACGGGATTTGCATTGCCGACTATCCGGTGACGCTGAACAGCAACACCATCACTCGCTATCTGCGTTTCCGGTTGGGCAACCGACAGGTGGCCCATCACGAAGGAGACGGATTGGGGGGTATGGATTTACACGATGTGATGGTCGACCACTGTTCGGTGAGTTGGAGCATCGACGAATGCCTGTCGGTTTACGGCAGCAAGAATCTTACGGTGCAGTGGTGCCTTGTGGGACAGAGTCTTAAAAATGCAGGCCACTCGAAAGGGGCCCACGGTTACGGGGGTAACTGGGGAGGAAGTGGAGCTACTTATCACCATAATCTGCTTGCCCACCATGAAAGCCGTGTGCCTCGCCTCGGGCCTAGACAGAGCACACAGACTGACGAGCGGATGGATTTGCGAAACAATGTGTTCTACAACTGGGCCGGAAACGGATGTTACGGCGGAGAGGGCATGAATGTGAACATCGTCAACAACTACTACAAGGCGGGGCCTGCCACACTGAAACGCAGCGCGCTCATCCAACGACGCATCGCGGGAATAGGTATCAGGACAACGGCATATACACATCATGGTACGGGAACCCCAAACGAATGGGACAAGATGTGGCATGTGTGGGGCAATTTCTATGTGCGGGGGAATGTTAATTCTGTTCATGCAGATGTGACCAAGGACAACTGGACGTATGGCATCTATAACCAGATAGACAACAGCAAGGTAGACAATACTTACACCCAGAGAACGAAAGACACGATATGTTCCACGACGCCTCTTGCCTTCTATCCCGTCACCACGGAGACAGCATACGAGGCATACGACAAGGTGTTGGCATACGCCGGTGCCTCTCTTCACCGCGATGCGGTAGACCGTCTGTTGGCAGACGATGTCAGAAACGGGACTGCGACTTATACGGGAAAAGGCAATGGAAAAACACCGGGCATCATCAACAGCCAAAATGACATGAAACCGACTGATGCCGGAGAAGACTGGACTCCTTGGCCGACACTCCAACAAGGTTTGTCACCGACAGATACCGATGGGGACGGCATGCCCGATGAATGGGAAACGGCCAATGGATGTGATTCCACCATTGACGATGCTGCAATGTTGGCAGCTAATGGCTACGCCAACATCGAAAACTACGCTAACAGTGTGGTTGCCGACATCACGACAGCACAGCTTAAAGGAGGCATGATGCTCGAAGGGCAACAGGAAGCAGAAACCGGCATCAAGGGCGAGGTGGTGCCCAAAAAGAAAGATGATGACACCGGAATAGACAATAACAGGACTACTTTTATGGAGGTCACATCACCCCGCTTTTACTCTATCGACGGTATTGAACGCCCCATTCCGCAAAAGGGAATCAATATTGTAAGACAAACAATGAGGGATGGAAATGTGAAGGTCATGAAAATAGTGATGAGATAGAAAATAAAGTAACGGTCGCTATTTGATAGGGAGGTGAGTGTAGGTATTGGGTATGCACCAACAAAAAGCGGTGAAAGGTATCTCCGCGGGAAGTTGGGCTGTGGTGGATAATTTTGACAAAAAAGTATCCGAAGAAATTCTCCAACCAGGATAAAAAACCGGCTTTAAACCACGGGAAAAGCCCGCTGATTTTCTCATTCAGGTTCTCCGAATTTACAAAAGAGCCACAGTTGAAAGCTGGAAGGGCCACAGTTGTATTGCAACCGTGGCCCTTTTGTAAGCCTGTTTGGGCCTTTTAAGCCCCCTTTCCCGGCCTTAAATCGTGTCAATAAAATTCAAACAACTGATTGTCAGCGTTTTGGAAATGCCACCAAAATCGCTTGTTTGCAGCCGAGTGGGTTGTTTGTTGCGAATAGCGTAATCTGAGAGGCCGAAAATGAATAAATAACTTAACAATCATTTTATTCGGAGGTCTTCTTGCCAAACAACAATTAGGGCAAACCAAAAGCAACAAAAACGGTACCGTAGAACTATACGGTGCCGTTTCTGTAGCTTTATAACTCGTAAGCAACGCCGGTTGTTACTTTTCTGTGGATTCGGCTTTTTTCGTTGTAGCCTTTATGGCTGAAGACGATTTACCGGTGGCAGCCTTTTTAGCCGTAGGTTTCTTGGCTGCTTTGGCCTCTGCTTTCTTTCCTTCACATGCTTCGCGAAGTTTGTCGCTTTCCGCCTCAATCTTTTCAATCTTGGCTTGCAGGCGGCTTATCTCCTTATCCTTCATCTCGATCTCGTCCCCTTGATTCTTGATAGTGGTGAGAAGACCTTCCAACTGATCGTTGTCTATTTCTTCAGGATAGAGGTTGTTGACACGGTTGATGAAGTCCCCCAAGATGTTCATATAGTTGGTGAAAGCATCAAAAGGACTACTGTAGATGCCACGATCGATACCAACGTTACTTGGCTTAGTGGTCATGAAACGGAAATTGTTGCTCGCCTGCAGATAGTCCCAGTCTTGATTGATACGAGGGTCATTGGCGATGCGCACACGGTCGGCCACACTATAGAGCTTGTTAAAAGCCTCGCGCTGCATAGGATTGCCCAACCATGAGCTTACGTCGCGCTCTTCATCTACCCAACTCAATGTGTCCGGGACGTTGAGCGTGTCTATAGCCTTAATCTTCATGCAGAGTTCCGTAGGTGTAGAGAATGTTATACCCCGTGCTTTTGCGCAGGTTGGCAAGGCTTTAAGGAATTCGAGGATATTGCTTGACAACGGTTGGGCTATGCCTAAAGCGGAAAGTTCCATAAAGATATTTATTACCTGCTCTTCTTCCGGAAAAGCTGCAATCCTATCCATATAGGTGTCGGCAAAAAGCGGATAGCCAGGCCAATCGCTGTTGTTGAAACGCAAGGATATATCATCGCTTAAGGTGATGTCGCGAAGCAGGAGCTTGAGATTGGGAGCCATGGCGCAGTTATAGATGTAGTGGGGGCTCTTCCACCCCAATACATGCTTTGCACCTTCCGTGAGCATCCCCTTAAATCCCAAATGGGAAACCAGCAGGCCGATGTCATCACTGTAAATGAGCGACGAATTGCGAAGCACTTTCGGTTCCTGTCCGAAGTACTCTTTAATCTTGGCACTTTGTCTTTTCACCTCTGCCTCGAAATCAGCTTCATTGACGAGAGAGGACAGACCGTGGGAATAGGGCTCTGCAAGAAACTCTACACATCCGGTGCTGTTAAGTTCTTGCAATTTGGTCAGCACTTGAGGGGCATGGAACTCCAACTGTTCCATGCCTACACCGGAGATGGAGAAAGCCACTTTGAAATATTTGCCGTTGGCATTGATCATCTCTTGCAAGGCATTCAGGGCCGGCATATAAGAACGCTCGGCAATGTCTGTGATGGCGCGTTCGTTCTCATAATCATCATAATAGTAGTGATCGGTGCCGATATCGAAAAAACGGTATCTCTTCAGATGGATTATCTGGTGTATCTCGAAATATAAACAAATTGTTTTCATCTTGTGTAATTCGTTAGGTAAGTTTTAATTGAATGAAAAAGTTCAGAGAGCAGGAAAGACTATTTCCACCCGAGGGTGCGCTCGTAGAGTTCACGAATCCAAAGTCCCACTTTCTCCCAGGTGATTTGGTCAACCTCATGTTTGCCCTCCTCTTGCAAATATTTGAAAAGGCTCTCATTGTGGCAAATGCTGTAAATGGCATCTGCCAGAGCATGGATATCCCAATAATCTATCTTGAAACAGTTGTCGAGAATCTCGGCACAACCGCTCTGCTTGGATATGATGGTCGGCGTTCCGCACTGCATTGCCTCCAATGGCGAGATGCCGAAGGGTTCACTGACCGAAGGCATCACATACACATCGGAGTCTTTCAGGCACTCATACACCTCTTTGCCCCGCATGAAGCCGGGGAAGTGGAAACGGTCGGCAATGCCCCGGATGGCAGCCAGCTCTATCATCTGGTCCATCATATCGCCCGAACCGGCCATACAGAAGCGGACATTACGAGTGCGATGGAGTACCATGTTGGCTGCTTCGACAAAATATTCCGGTCCTTTCTGCATCGTTAAACGGCCAAGGAAAGTAACCACCTTTTCCCTGCCAGTGTGGTCGGGACGGGGAATATCTTGGAGTTCTTGCCGGAGAGGATAGACGGCATTATGCACCGTGAAACATTTGCGCGGGTCTTGATGATACTGATTGATGACGGTTTGGCGCGTCAGTTCAGACACACACATGATGCAATCGGCATTGTCCATACCGTCTTTCTCTATCGAATAGACGGTAGGATTGACATGCCCACGGCTGCGGTCGAAGTCGGTGGCATGGACATGGATGCAAAGTGGTTTGCCTGAAACCTGCTTGGCATGGATGCCGGCAGGATAGGTCAGCCAGTCGTGTGCATGGATGATGTCAAACTCTTCCGTCCGTGCGATAACGCCGGCTATCACAGAATAGTTGTTTATCTCATCATGCAAATTGGCCGGATAACCACCAGCAAACTCCATGCATCCCAAATCATTGACATGCATATAATTGAAATCGGCATAGATGTGGTCGCGGAAACGATAGTAATCGTCAGGAGGCATGATGTTGCCTATTCTGCTTTGCACGTAATCATGAGCAACATCCCGCCATACGATGGGCACACCGTTCATGGCAATAATTCTTGCCGCCGAGCGGTCTTCATCGCCAAACGGATGTGGCAGACAGAGTGTAATATCGACATCGCCTTGGGCATGAAGCCCCTCGGTTATACCGTAGTTAGCAGTGGCCAACCCACCGAACACGTGAGGAGGATACTCCCATCCAAACATTAAAACTTTCATAGTCACCTCCTCCCTTTTATTGATATTGATACTTTTCCAAAAGTTCCAACGTGCGGAGAATTTCGCCGACATTCATGGCAAACGAGATTGCTCCACGCCCCTGGAATGGAGGGTTGCCATCAAAAAGCTCGCTGATTGTCCCAAGGCAATGGCAGGACATCTCGTCCTCAAATCCCACCATCTGGCGTTCGATAAAGCTAAGACGAGTACGCTTGTAAAGTTTCAGGCAGGCCTCCATGTAGAATCCACTCAGCCACGGCCATGCTGTTCCTTGATGATAGGCATAGTCTCGCTGATTTTGTGACCCCACATAGATCGGATTGTAACCACCGCTCTTCGGAGAAAGCGAACGTAGTCCCTTTGGCGTCAGCAATTCACGTGTGCAAATGTCAAGCACGGCTTTTTTCTGATCTTGCGAAAGGGGCGAATAGTCGAATGCCACAGGGAATATCATGTTCGGCCGCACACTCCAATCTATCATGTTACCATCCACATAGTCGTAAAGATAGCCATATTCGTTGAGGAATGTGTCGAGGAAAGATATCTTCACTCTGCCTGCAAGTTCTTCAAACCGGACAGCCATTTCGCTCAATCCATCGTCTCCGGCAATGGCTGCAGCAAACTTCAAAGCATTGTACCAAAGGGCATTGAACTCGACGATAAATCCGGTGCGCGGGACAACCGGTTTGCCATTGGCAGTAGAATTCATCCAAGTGACGGCCTTATCACGGCCCTCGGTGTGCAACAGGGCATTCTCTTCCAATGTGAGGTTAGGATGCTTGCCGGCCATGATGTATTCCACGATGTCAAATACCAGTTTGCCATAAAGTTTCCGGCAACGCTCGCTGCCCGCCTCTTTGGCATACTGCTGAATGGCCCAGATGCACCACAAAGGCACATCTGGCTGTTCTATTTCGGTCATCTTCACCGTCGAGGGCTTTCCCTCCATAAATTCCCGGAGACCTCGTTCTGCCGTCTTCATCACCAATTCAAAATAGGATTCTTCCTCTATCGACAGTGTCAGGCCGGGAAGTGAGATGAACGTGTCTCTGGCACGGCACTTGAACCAAGGGTAACCGGCAAGGATATATCTTTCGTCATTCTTCAATCGATTATGAAATTGATGGGCGGCATTCACCAGACAATGGAAGAAATTGTCTCGTGGGTTACGCTCCTCCACTTCTTTTTCAAAAAGGGTTTTCAAGCCACGCGTTTTCATTTCCGAAGTGGATGCTGCAAACACGATGCTCTCTCCTTTCTTTATTTTCATCTCGAAATACCCCGGCACATAAAGGTCTTCATTGGAAGCATAGCCTCTTTCTTGTTCTTTGGGGTATTCCACACCGCGATACCAGTCGGGCAGAAATACAAACTCATTTTTCTTGGAGAACTGCATGAAAAGATTAGGATAACCGGCATACATACATGTGCTGATGCCATTGTCCACGAGGTTGTATTCCCTGCTTGCCGTGGAGTTCTCGTGCGTGAACTGGCGTACACTGCGAAAGGCAAGGAACGGACGGAAGCGGAGAGTCGTGTCGGAATGGGCATCCTCAAGCGTGTAGCGAATGAGGATACGGTCTTCATAGTGCTGGAAGACCACCTCTTTCTTCAACACGACTCCACCAACACGATAAAGTGTGGTTGGAACCTTGTCGCAATCAAATTCCCGAATATACTTATGACCATTAGGGCTGTAGTTATTGCCCTGATACTTATGCAAGCCGAGATTGAACTCGGCACCATGCTGAATGACCGTAACGTCAAGCGAACTAAGCAGCACATGGTTTTCGTCGTCAAGTTCCGGAACCGGAACAACCAGCAGACCATGATACTTACGCGTATTGCAGTCTACAATCGTCGAACAAGAGTAGGCCCCCGAACGATTCGTACGAAGCAACTCTTTTGACAATGACTCTTGTAGATTGGTCATCAGAGCTCTTTCAAATCTTATATAACTCATAGATCTGTATTAAGGTTTAGTTATTTACACGCTTTGTTGATTGAAAGACGAGTCGGCTTGTATTCTCGCAACCTCCCCATTCTTCACCAAAGATAAGAAAAATATGTCTTACAACAAAATAAAAGGTTTTGTTTTTGAAAAAAGAGTAACAATTCATGCTCTATAAAACAAAAATAGTCAAGAAAAATAATAAATTGAAAAAAAAGATGTAATTTTGCAACAGAGTAGGAAAAGTTTCAAAACAGATAATGGTAAATAAGGTTGATTTAGACAAGGAAAAGATAGCAAAAAGTATCACTTCGTTGTGGGAAAACCTCCGCGAAGAGCACTACGCTTTACTCCTCAAAAATCTTTCTGTGCAGCATTTCAAGAAGAACGAAATCATCTATAAAGAATTTGAGAGCCCGACCAAAGCCATGTGCCTCATCCAAGGCAAAGTGAAAATTTACAAGGATGGAGTAGGGGGGCGTAACCAGATTGTAAGGGTTATCAAACCTGTCGAGTTTTTCGGATTCAGGGCCTACTTTGCCGGTGAGGATTACAAGACAGCTGCTATGGCTTTTGAAAATTGCGTAATAGCCTTTTTTCCCATCAATGTACTGATAGAGTTGATGACTGCTAATTTTGAGATTGCCAAATTCTTCATCAGATATCTCAGTGTGGAATTGGGACGCTCGGACGACCGCACTGTCAATCTCACCCAAAAGCACATTCGCGGTCGGCTGGCAGAGGCCCTCTTGTTTCTCAAAGATAGTTATGGACTGGAAGAAGATGGCTACACACTTAGCATTTACCTGAGCCGGGAAGATTTGGCCAGTTTGTCGAATATGACCACTAGCAACGCTATCCGCACGCTTTCAGCCTTTGCCAATGAAAAGCTTATTGCCATAGACGGGCGGAAAATTAAGTTCATCGCTGATGACGAACTGAAAAAGATTTCTAAAATGGGATAACGCCCCTTGCAGTTCTGTCTCTCTCTCTTTCATTGATAAAGAACCTGCATCAACTTCACACCGGAATGAGAAAATTGACAACTTCTTGTTCCACCGAGATGGCGTAAGCGCCAACGGGAGTCTTCATCAGTCGCCCGTCAATGCCCACCAGTGCATGTGATGCCTCTTTGACAATCACCTCACGGGTGCGATAGGGGTGCACACTACGATGGTTGAGGAATTTTCCTTTGACAAACAGATAGATGCCTTCAAACAGCTGGGTGATTTCCGGATGATAGACGACCGACACATCAAGCAGACCGTTGTAGGGTACGGCATTCGGTGTCTGTCCATAGCCGTTGGCATTGCCTATGCATACAGTCATCACTTTGCGCTTCACCTCGTCGCTATTGATCTTGAGATGCATTTTATAGTCCATGCGCTGGAATATGAGGAGGATGAAAGAAGAGATGAACGATAATGTGCGTGAACCGAGAAGATGGCGGGTTTTCCGCCGGAGATTCATGATGGCAGCTATCAATCCGATATTGATGCAGTTGAGGAAATAACGGTGACAGCGCTCGCCGTTTTTATTCGTGTAGCGAATGCAGCCCAAATCAATCTTACGCACGCGACGCTCTTTAAGCCAGCCGATGGTCTGCTCATACTCATTCTCCCTGAAGCCCCAGAAATGGGCAAAGTCGTTCATCACGCCATTGGGAATGACCCCCAGAGAGATCTCGTCCCGGGCCTGCCGGTCCAGTTGCATCAGACAGTTTACGGCATCATTCAATGCCGAGTCTCCACCGACGATGACGATAGTCTTGTAGCCGTTGTTGATGAGCATTCGCACCAACCGTTCCACACTTCCGGTGTTTTCACTCTGGACAAAGTCATAGTCCACATGATACTGCTTGAGAGCCCTTTCTATCTTCTCCCAACGCTTTCCGTTTCTCCATCCGCCTTTCGGGCAATAGAGAATGCCCCATTTGTTCTCATCTACCATAAAAATATCTTCCTGTCTTCTCCATCATAGGAGAAGTTTATCTACAATTCATTGCATATTACTATTCTTCATGAGCTGCTTGCATTGTGCCACCTTCTCGGGCATGGGCAGCAGTGCGTCAATCCAATGGATGGTGAAGCCCCGCCGCTCCATTCCCCGAAACCAGGTCATCTGCCGTTTGGCAAACTGGTGAATGGCTATTTCCAAGTCTCTGAACATCTCGTTGTAAGTGATGTGGCCCGTCACATACTCCGTGACGAATTTATACTCCAGTCCATAATAAATCAAGTCCTCGGCCGGTATCCCCCTCTGGAGCAGCCCTCTGACTTCATTTGCCATCCCTTCGTCGAGTCTGGCTTTCAGCCTTCGGCTTATTTTTTCCCTACGCGCATCGCGGTCGATGGCTACGCCGATAATCAACGAGTCAACAGCCGGCAGCTCCCGTTCCGGCATGGGATGCTCCAGATTGTAGGTTTCTATCTCGATGGCCCTGATGGCCCGCTGCGCCGTGTCGACATCCGTACGGTTGTGCATCTTGGTTCCCGCCTTCGTTTTCAAGTCTTCCAACATGCGTGTCAGCTCATCGAGCGATTTTGGGGCCAGTGCATCACGCAGTGTCTGATTTTGGGGCACGGGGGAAAGCCTATAGCCTTTCAACACCGATTCTATGTAAAGTCCCGTGCCACCGCAGAGGATGGGCTGCACGCCTCTGCCCGTGATGTCAAGATAGGCGTCATAGAAGTCTTGCTGATATTGAAAGAGGTTATATTTCGTCCCGGGCTCGCATATATCTATAAGGTGATAGGGTATCTGCCGGCCGTCGATAATATAGTCGGCCAGATCCTTTCCCGTGCCGATGGTCATCCCACGATAGACCTGACGCGAGTCGGCACTGATGATCTCAGCATCTGTCTCTGCAGCCAAAGCCGCCGCAAGACTTGTCTTGCCACTGGCCGTAGGGCCCAATATCGTGATCAGTCTTTTCACCATTCAGTTCTCCATGTCATCTTCTATATGCCGCGTTCCCGACTTTTTCTTTCTCTGGAAATACTGCAATGTCGCGAACACGGCAACAA
Organism: Segatella buccae ATCC 33574; assembly: GCF_000184945.1. Classification (GTDB taxonomy): domain Bacteria; phylum Bacteroidota; class Bacteroidia; order Bacteroidales; family Bacteroidaceae; genus Prevotella; species Prevotella buccae. The sequence continues at coordinate 2,702,262 of NZ_GL586311.1, read as the reverse complement.
AAATAATATAATTCGGTCAAACGACAAAACAATTAAACGAAAAAAGCCGCCCGACAATGTCGGGCGACTTGTATTTCGGTAATTAAAGTGCGGAGATTAACCGTTGTACTTCTTCATCACCTTGATCAGGTCAACCACCTTGTGGCTGTAACCGATTTCGTTGTCATACCAAGAAACAACCTTCACGAAGTTGTCTGTGAGGTAAACACCGGCATTGGCATCGAAGATGGATGTCAACGGGCAACCCAAGAAGTCGGAAGAAACAACGGCATCTTCGGTGTAGCCCAGAATGCCTTTCAGTTCGCCTTCGGCAGCAGCCTTCATGGCATTGCAGATAGCCTCCTTGGAAGCGGCCTTCTTCAGGTTAACGGTCAGGTCAACCACAGAAACGTCCAAAGTAGGAACGCGCATGGAGATACCTGTCAGTTTGCCGTTCAGCTCGGGGATAACCTTACCCACAGCCTTGGCAGCACCGGTGGAAGAAGGAATGATGTTGCCGGAAGCGGCACGGCCACCACGCCAGTCTTTCATCGAAGGACCGTCAACGGTCTTCTGTGTGGCTGTAGTAGAGTGTACGGTTGTCATCAGACCGTTCTCGATGCCGAAGTTGTCGTTCAGCACCTTAGCGATGGGAGCCAAGCAGTTGGTTGTGCAAGAAGCGTTGGAAACAACCTTCTGGCCGGCATACTTGTCGGTGTTAACGCCGCACACGAACATGTCAGCCTGACGACCGTCTTCACCGGCTTTGGAAGGAGCGGAAAGAACAACGTACTTGGCACCGGCCTTGAGGTGCTTTTCAGCCTTGTCCATAGCGAGGAACAGACCTGTAGACTCAACCACATACTCTGCACCAACCTCGTCCCACTTCAGATTCTCGGGATCACGCTCTGCCGTAACGCGGATGTGGTTTCCGTTCACGATCAGCTCGCTCTTCTCAACGTCAGCCTCGATAGTGCCGTTGAACTGGCCGTGCATGGTGTCATACTTCAGCATGTAAGCCATGTAGTCTACCGGGCAGAGGTCATTGATAGCCACTACCTGCACATCCTTTGCATTCTCAGCCTCAACAGTTGAGCGGAAAACGAAACGGCCGATACGACCGAAACCGTTAATACCAATTTTAATCATTTCTATTTGTTTATTTTAAGGGTTAAAATAATATTTGCCTTTGTGATATACCTGTCAATTCTGTTGCGCCACTTCTTCGTGCCTTCATTCCTATTGCTACATAAAAATGCGACACTTTCAAGCAATTTTTTCTTTGTCTGAGCGCAAAGTTACAAAATATTTTCTATATTTGCAGCCGAATTGAGTATTAAATTATATAAAAAACACACTCTTTCTCCCATATCCAAGGGGCAGAAAAAACAAACTTGCGAGAGTGTCACCCCGATGTTACAATTATAAGATTCCAACAATAATAACACAATAAAAGTATGAGTAAATTTTTAAATGAGTTCAAGGAATTTGCTGTGAAAGGCAATGCCGTAGACATGGCTGTCGGTGTGATCATTGGCGGTGCTTTCGGCAAAATCGTATCTTCCATAGTAGACGACATCATCATGCCACCCGTCGGATGGCTCATCGGGGGTGTCAACTTCAGCGACTTGAAATTCACATTGCCTGCGGTGGAGATTCCCGGTGTGGAGAACATGACGGCTGCCACCATCAACTACGGTAATTTTCTCCAGACACTGATCGATTTCACCATCATTGCCTTCTGTGTGTTCTTGCTTGTGAAGGGCATCAACAAACTGGCCCGCAAGAAGAAAGAGGAAACACCTGCTCCTGAAGCACCCGCACCGGAACCCACGGCTGAAGAAAAATTGCTTACCGAAATCCGCGACCTGCTGAAAAAGCAGCAATAAGCGGACTGCCGGAAACCGACAGAGTGCTTCACTTGCAGGGGAAGCCATGCCACAAAAGCATGTATCCGACTGTGACATGGTCGGGTGCATGCTTTCTTTTTCACTCTTCCCTGAACGATTCGGGAAAATGGGATAGTTGTTGTTAGACGGGAGAAAAAGAATGGTATGTCTGGGGCGCACACCAACAGAAACAGGTGAAAGGAAGTTCCGCAAGAGGCCGGACAGTGCCGAATAATATTGACAGGAACACATCCGGCAAAATCCTCCAACCAGAGCGGAAAACCGGGTTTGAACCACTGAAAAAGCCCGCCGACTTTTCCATTCGTGCTCTCCGAGCTTGTAAAAGGGCTACAGTTAGCAAACGAAAGGGCCACAGTTGCGTCGCAACTGTGGCCCTTTTGTAAGCTCGTTTGGGCTTTCTTAAGCCCGTTTTCGGACTTAAAATCGTGTCAATAAAATTCAAACAGCTGATTGTCAGCGTTTTGGAAGTGTCGCCAAAATTCGCTCATTTACGCCCGAGTAGCTGCCCGTTGCAAATATCGCAAGCAGAGAGGCCGAAACCGAACAAATAGTTTGACAACGATTTATCCGGCCGAAAGACCCACCGGCCCTGCCCGGGGGGCTCTTTACTTCCGGATGTAATCCTTCGTCAGCATATCATAATAGAGGGCTTCCAGTTCGGGAAGCGACAGATGAGCCACCGAATGCTCAATCTGTCGTATCAACTCTTCCCTCCGTCCTTCATCGTGTTGTTGTCCGAAATTCATAACGCAAAGGTTAAGTCATAAACATGAATCAACGATGACCCGCCAAAGAGCCGGGATTTACTCCCACTCAATGGTTGAAGGTGGTTTAGAGGAAATGTCATAGCATACCCGGTTGACCCCCTTCACCTTATTGATGATCTCATTGCTCACCTTGGCCATGAAATCGTATGGCAAATGGGCCCAGTCGGCCGTCATGGCATCTTGCGAAGTCACGGCACGCAAAGCCACGGGATGCTCGTAGGTGCGCTCATCGCCCATCACGCCCACAGAGCGGATGGTGGAGAGCAGCACAGTGCCGGCTTGCCAGACGTGGTCGTAGAGGCAGCTGCCGTCGGGCATGATGTAATGGTGCATGTGCTCGATATAGATGTCGTCTGCATCTTGCAGAATGCGCACTTTCTCACGGGTGATGTCGCCAAGGATGCGCACGGCAAGGCCGGGACCGGGGAACGGATGCCGCTTGATGAGTCGTTCGGGCATCCCGAGCTCGTAGCCCACACGGCGCACTTCGTCTTTGAAGAGCCATTGTAGGGGTTCGCAAAGCTGCAAGTGCATCTCCTTGGGCAGGCCTCCCACGTTGTGATGACTCTTGATGACCATTCCGGTGATGCTCAGGCTCTCGATGCGGTCGGGGTAGATGGTGCCTTGGGCCAACCACTTGGCGTCGGTAATTTTCTTGGCCTCGGCATTGAACACTTCCACGAAATCGCGACCGATGATCTTGCGTTTCTTCTCGGGATCTGTCACTCCTTCCAAGTCTTTGAAGAACTTGTCGCTTGCATCTACCCCGACGACATTGAGTCCGAGGCCTTCGTATGCTTCCATCACCTTCTTGAACTCGTTCTTGCGCAACATGCCGTGGTCAACGAAAATGCAGGTGAGGTTTTTACCGATAGCCTTGTTCAGCAGTGTGGCACAAACGCTGGAGTCTACCCCGCCCGAAAGTCCGAGAATCACACGGTCGTTGCCCAACTGCCGTTTGAGCTCTGCCACGGTGCTCTCTACAAACGAAGCTGCGCTCCATTCCTGCCGGCTCCCGCAGATGTCCACCACAAAGTTGCGCAGCAGCTGTGTGCCTTGTGAGGTGTGATACACTTCGGGATGGAATTGTACGGCCCAAAGTGGGTGCTTTGTTGAAGCGTAAGCGGCAAATTTCACATCTGCCGTACTGGCTATGACATGGCAATCTTGCGGAATGGCGGTAATCGTATCGCCATGACTCATCCACACTTGTGAGTTTGGTTCAAAACCTTTGAAAAGAGGATTCTCACCGTCAAACTGCTGGAGGTGGGCCCGGCCATACTCGCGTGTGCCGGTTTGTTCCACCTTTCCCCCATTGGTGTGGGAAATGAACTGTGCTCCGTAGCAGATGCCCAGCACGGGATATTTGCCGACAAACTGACTGAGGTCGGTCTTGAATGCCTCCGGGTCGTGGACACTGTAAGGCGAACCACTGAGAATGACACCTATCACGTCGGGGTCGTCCTTCGGGAACTTGTTGTAAGGAAGAATCTCACAAAAGGTGTCGAGTTCGCGCACACGGCGACCAATGAGCTGGGTTGTCTGTGAACCGAAGTCGAGAATGATAATCTTTTGTTGCATTATGATAAGAGAGTTTATGTTCCGTTCCGGTTCTCGTTGTGATGAGACAGTCTCGCGCAGAATCGGTCGGGAGGTGATGATAATATGCTATTTGATGTGTCGCAAAAAGTCCTCCGCCTCTTGCAATGTTTCTTGTTTTCCTACATCCATCAGTTTTAAATCTTCTTTTACATAGCCTCTGATGGCATAGCGGTCACACCATTTCAGATAGAAATCGACAATGCCAAATTTGGCCGGCATTTCATCCATGCAAGGGAAGAGGGAAGGGGAAAAGACATGAATGCCGCTAAAAGCATACATGTCACACGAGGCAGGCTCCAGACGAGGGTAGGGGCTCTTGACCTCCCGAGTCTCAATATTGGTCCAACCGGTCAACAGTCGTGATTCGTCTTTGGAGAAAAGCAGATAGCGCTTGGTGCTACGGGAACTGACAAGCAAGGTGGCATCTCCTTTTTTTCCTTCCTCATAAAGTTGCCCGAGATTCACATTACTTAATATGTCTACGTTGTGAATCAATATTGGTTGGGAAGTGTCGAAAAAAGGCATAGCCTTCTTGATGCCTCCCCCGGTGTCAAGGAGCGCATCACGCTCGTCACTGATATGAATGTCAAGGCCAAAGTTGTCGTTTCCTTTCAGATAGTCAATGACTTGATCGGCAAAATGATGTACATTGACCACTATCCGGTTAAATCCCGCTTCTTTCAATCGAAAGATGACACGACCGAGTAATGGCTCGCCCCCCACACGTACCAATGCCTTGGGCATTGTGTCGGTGAGCGGTTTCAGGCGAGTCCCCAGCCCTGCTGCGAAAATCATTGCTTGCATCATTTTCTAATTTAATGCGTGCAAATATAGCCAAATTTCACGACATGACAAAATTTATGGGGAGATTCATAAGCGTTCAACATAAACATGCTGCCTCGTAGCGTCAACCGGCAAGTGCAATATTACGAATAATATTTGTAAAACTCCTGCTTTGGTGTTTCAGAACCAAACAGGACCTCACCGCAACCCCCGAGGACGAGACGGTGCCGAAATCAATGCCAAGGCACGTGAACATAATAGGGAAGGATTATTACAACTGATAAACTTAAAGGAACAAGGAACAACCCCTCGGCAGGATGCTGCAAATGCGTCTGCTGGGGACGCACGCGGCTTTCAAGGCCTCACGGGAATACTTCACTACGGACCGCATGACGACCGAGGAGTTCGTCCCATGGCTCGTCACCAGCGAGTGGGACGACAGGTGCAACCGTACCATAGAGAGGCTCATCCGGCAGGCCGGCTTCCGCTATCAGGCCTCGGTAGATCACATAGACTACAGTACCGAAAGGGGGATTGACTGCAATCTCATGCAGCGGCTGGCAGGGCTGGGATTTTATGTATGAAGGGAGGAACGTGTTCATCACCGGAAGCACGGGGGCTGGCAAGAGCTATCTGGCCACAGCCTTGGGTACAGGGCCTGCCAGAAAGGATACAAGGTGCTGTATGCCAACACGGCAAGACTTATGGCACAGCTCAGGATGGCCAAGATGAAGGGGATCATCCTACGGGAACTTTAAAAAAATAGAGCGCGTGGACCTGCTCATACTCAATGACTTCGCTCTCCAGCTTTTGACACGCAGGCAAGGAACTATCTCATGGACATCATTGAAGACAGACATGAGAGAAAATCTACACTTATTGCTTCACAGATACCTGCCAAGGAATTGTATGATGCCATAGTCGACAAGACCATGGCTGATGCCGTGATGGACAGAATCGTATATCAGGTTGTCAGGATAGAATTATATGGGAGTCTCTCAGGAAAATGCAAGCTAAAAAGAATTAAAAAACTTGCTAGACGAAAAATAATGTTTATATTTGCAAAAAACAATTACTAACACTGGCGTAGGAAAACAGAACAGCAGAAAGAATGACGGACATGTTAACATATCCAAAACGCAGTAACTTGAGTGGCTCACTTTGCGTGGGGCAACCGGGCCATTTTCGAGTGGATTTTCCAATAATGATTATCTTTGATTGTAAAGGTTAGGGTACCATACAGAAGAGCAAATAATAATTAAGCCATAGAAAAAGCAGAATAACATGAACGTCCATATTAGAATATTTCCCAATAGAATATATCAATGCGTCATTCTCTTTTTAATCATATCTAGCATAGCTGTATGTGCAATTGCAGACATCTCTAATGAAATATCTAATATATTGATGTATGCAATTATGTTTGTACTGACTGCTATAGCCTTCTACGGCGTAAATTGGAAGAAACGACATAAATTACTAAGAGCATCCCCTTTTCCCCCAGCAAAGGCCATAATATATCCTCTTTTAGCTATATTGCTGTTAGAACTTATCTACAAAGCAATCTTGTATTTTATAGGAGCAGGTGATATGGGTGCTGAACACCCAAAAAGTTATACGGCGTTAATGTTACTCTCTATAACATTGGCAGGTCCTATTGTAGAAGAGTTTATTTTCCGTGGTGTATTTCTTAGAGGATTATTAACGAGGTACACGCCTAAGACGGCTATTGTTGCTACTTCTTTGTTATTTTCATTAGTCCATTGCAACTTGGCCCCAGAGGCTTCGATGGTTTCTAATGTTACGGCTGTGATTTACGCGTTTTTAATGGGCATCATCTTCAGTTACTCATACCATAAGACACCAACGTTACTAATCTGCGCACTCTTGCATATTGTTGCTAATACTACATCTTTAGCCGCATCGGCTTGGTTCTAGCAAAAGTAAACATTCAAGATAGAAGTGCAATTTCTTAATGGGTGATAGTAAGAGTTGGCCTCCGTGTCGGATGCGGACGTTCTTGGCGCGAAGCGACAAGAACGTCCG
>NZ_GL586311.1:2690906-2694295 GCF_000184945.1 Segatella buccae ATCC 33574 | reverse complement strand
GGAGAACACCAACATGTACATTCCAAATCGAAGTGCAACAAACAGCCACGTTTTTCATGGTCTCTAATCTATGAAAAACACCGCGGGTTTGCCCCGCGGCCGGGGCGCGTAGCCCCGAAGAGCGATACCGGCAATACAAAAAAAGGAGCCCCCCTTTTGTGGGACTCCCTAAGATTAATTATCTTTGTATTGTAATGTATAAACAATTAACCTCGGAGCAAAGGTCGCAAATTTTTGCCTTACTCCAAAGAAAAAGTCCAAGAAAAGAGATTGCCCATATTGTGGGCATCAGTCAATCCACGCTTTCCCGTGAATTAAAACGCAACGGCAATCCATCGGGCAAGTATGTCTGGTTCAAGGCACATGACAAGGCCATGGCGCGTAGGAAGCGTTCCACCTCCAATGCTGCGCTTGCCCCTGAGCTGGTATGGAGAATAAAACAAGCCATCATCGAGGAGCAATACTTGAGTTCGGGATAAGTTTAGCATGAAAAAAGTTCCAACTGCCTTGATTTTTCCACATACACCGGCAGTGCCTCCGGCTTGTTCTCAAAGAAGCAGTATGCTGTAAGGGCAGAACACAAGTTCATGATAAAGTTGTGTATCGAGCGGTGTCTCGAGTGAACAAGGTTGGCCTTGTTCTTGAGCAGTTCGTTAATGCACTCGATGATGTATCTTTTCCTCAGCATGATCTTGTCCCACATAGGCATCAGTTTGTTCTTCATCTTAGCCTTGAGCCCATGAACGAGTTGGATACCTTGACCGAACAGGCTCTCGAAGAGTTCCTGCCTGATGTATCCTCTGTCGGCGAAGACCTTCCCAAACAAGACCTTTGCAAACACCGTCCATACCCTGCTATCAATACTCCTTGAAATTGCGATATGTGCCGAAATGATAGCATACTGGAATGGTCATAATCTCACTTTCGGAGAGGCTGCCCTTGCGGTTTCGGTAGCGTTTGCCGTCACTGTTATGGGACGGCAGACGCAGGTTTTTCGCAAATTCGGCACTCAAATTCTTATCAAACTCGTCGATTATACAGAAAATTTCTGTAATTTTGTCCTTGGTAATCATCGCTTAGTTGTTTTGTAAGTTATTGATTTACAACTATAAAGTTACAAAAAACAAGTGAGATTACCAACTTTTATAAGAACTTTCTTAACCCGAACTCACGTATTATATCGGTTATAACTCTATCTTTTTTAGGGTGCAAGAGTCCGGTTTTCATCCTTTACTGTCTTGTACTTTCGATAAAAAAGACAAAGTTCTGCGTATGCCCATGAAGCCCAAATGGGGATGTATTTGAATAAAAGCGTGAGAATCTTGCCAGCAGCCTTTAAGAGACCGATGAGAATTAGCCCTGCCAGACACAACAATCCAAGAATGGCCTTGCCAACGTATTTCCCAATTAATCCCCCAATATAGACAGGCAATGATACTACTACAAACATAATATTCCTTTTTAGATTAAATGATGCGCTAATTTGCAATGTGATATATTCGTATATCAAATATATAAAATTATTTCATCATTTTGGATTGTTGCTTGTTTTTTCCTCTTGTTGAATAATTCTTGTTATCCTTTTACAGCCGTAGGCCCGAAGAATACTGGGAGGACATTCCCTTCTCAAAACGGTCGGAGAAGTAGGTGATTTCTCTTCTTGAAAGACCTGCATCCTGCGCCATCGCCTCCCAATACTTCATGTTCCGGGTTACGTCCATGATGATGCCCCTCGCGGTGGTATCGTCCAGCATGTAGAGTTCGTGGGCTTCGTACAGGCGGTTCAGGTCGCTGTCGTTAGAGTGAACGTCTATCAGCAGGGCCTGATAGAGGCTGTTGGTCGGGTTCATGTCGTAGGCAGGAGAAAACTCCCAGCCTCGCTTGCCCAGCAGGAAGGCATGGTTCCTGAAGTGGTCGTCAGCATTGCCTATGCAGATGTTGAAGGCTACTCTTCTATAAAGCTCTTCTAGGTCGGCCTCTATTCTTGTGCCGCCACCAGTTACGATGAAGTCCACCATGTCGAGGTAGCCCTTGCCGGTCTTCTCGCCGTCTCCGTCCGAGAAACCAAGCAGCGTGAGGGAGGATGCCATGTGAACTCTTCGGTTGTCGTCCGTCCTGTCAAACCGTCTTGACAGCAGGATGTCCTGACCGGTTCCAGCCGTGATTACCTCCGTCTGTGCGGCACTGATGCCACACTCCTTGGCCATCAGATGAGCAAAATGCTCCCAGCGAGACACGTTCAGCGTGTCTTTGACCGACGGAAACTTGGCAAGATAGAGGTGGCCTCCACGCTCCACGCAAGCCTTTGGACGTGCTCCACCCATCGAGGAACCGGGTTGGAAAAGACGCTGTACCCACTTTTCTTCGGGTGCCATGTGCCTGTAATCGCTCTTCTCTATCTCTCTGGCGGCTTGCAGCAGCTCGTCGATGTGAAGGACAGGTGGAACGGAATAGTCGGGCGTGGCACTGATATAGACACCTTCGGCAGATTCCTTGAAACGGAAACCGCCCATGCGAAGGGAATCTTCCACACCTTTAAGATAATCCCAGTCTGATAGTGCAGTCCTGCCCTTTGCCTTCTGTTCCTGTGCCGCGCGGAGGTCTATCAGCCGTCGCCCCCACCTGTCGGGCAGCGCGTCGGAGAAGCAGCCAAAGATGCGGTTGCCAACCGGGCTGTATTGGATGCCTGTGAACGGCTGCAGATCTCTGCCAAGGATAATGTCCGAATGGCGATTCAGCCAGTTTTTGTCGAACTCAAATGAGAACACGTCAGACCCTCGCAGGGACTCATGCTCCAGCGTGCCGATTTTCTCTTCTTTTTCCAGCCAGTCGAAACCGGCCATCACATCCAGTTTTTCCATTTCCTATTTCTTTGATGCCCTTTTCCTGTTCTTCATCTCCATATCCTGCACCATGTGGCCGAGGATGTCGTCCTTGGCAAGACCGAGGATATCGTCTTCGAGTTGCAGGGCGTTCAACACTCTCACCACCACGCCAAGGGAAACGGCAGACGACCCTTTCTCCAGTCGGGAAAGCGTCAGACGACTGCATTGCGCACGCTGTGCCACCTGATCCATCGTCAGGTTTCTGCGAAGTCTCGCGAGGCGGAACTGTTCTCCCACGATGTCCAGCTTTTGCTGCAAACCACGGGTCATCCAGCTTGATTTGCTAAATTTCGTCATAATGTATCTTTTACTCTGCAAAGATACAAAATAATGTGTAATAAATAATACTTTATGGCTCTTTTTACAATAAATCAATTGTATCAGACAGCTTTTGCAGGTAATTCTTCTTTATGTTGCTCAAATCCCTGTCTATTTCCTCCCTTATCATTTCCATCTTGGCCTTGACAACGGTATTGAGCGAGAAGGACTTGGTATAGCGGTCTG
>NZ_GL586311.1:2685313-2688834 GCF_000184945.1 Segatella buccae ATCC 33574 | reverse complement strand
AATTTATCGCAAGTTGTGATAAATTCTCTTATCACAAGTAAAATATTATCCAAAGTGCTAATAGATATATATTTCCATTTATTTGATTATCAATAACACTTTTGATAATATTATCAGATAATATTTGTGTTACTTTGTACTTGTGCACCTCAAATGGTGTTCTCAATGTAACATGAAAAGTACAGAAATCAACTCTCTAATAGCCAATTGCGTTTTGCAGATGCGTTTGGATGGCTATGATGAGAAATGTATTGAAACGCATCAACGAAGGTGGCAGAAAGGTATTGTCACGTACATGCACAAAACTGGGACAACCCTGTTTTCTCCAGAAGTTGGAACGTCATTTCTCGCAGATGTCTTGCCGGGATTGGCAGCTTCTACGCAACGAGCCCATCGCAGGAGCATACATCTTTTGACGGAATTTATGCAAACGGGAATAATTCGCCGAAGAATAGTCAAGCTTCACGAATTTCCTCTTGATGGAGAAATAGGCAACGCAGTTCTCCAACATCTCGACTTTTTACGGGAACAGCGACGGTGCGAGCCGACAATCCATAACCACAGGCGTCTATTGAGTTACTTCATAGCTGGTCTCAGTCAAAAAGGAATTGATAGCATATGTGGTATAACAGAGAAAGTCATTGTGGAATTTGTTGATCATGCGCAGACATGTAAAAGCGAACACTTCTATGCCATCCGGCAGTTTTGCTCCTTTCTATATGAAAGAGGGATGACATCAACAAATCTTAGTTATGTGCTTACAAGAAGCAATTTTCCGCAACACGAGAAACTGCCTTCTGTTTACAGTTGCGATGAAATCAAGCAAATAGAAGGTTCTATAGAACAGTCATCGGCAGTCGGTAAACGTGATTACGCAATCTTCCTCCTTGCTTCACGACTGGGATTGAGGGTCTCAGACATAGCCTCATTGACATGGGACAATATAGATTGGGACAATGGCAAAATCACCCTTTACCAATACAAAACTAAAGCCCCAATGGAACTTCCACTTCTGAGGGAAATTGGAGAGGCATTGGTCACCTATGCAAGAGACTCCCGTCCGAAATCCCATCTAAAAGAAGTCTTCTTAACGGCATCGGCACCATACCGTCCGATGACACGCATCAGTCTGAATGGTGTGATTACAAGAATAATGCAGTCCTCGGGAATTGACATATCCAGTCGCAGGTTCGGGCCTCACTCCATGCGTCATTCACTTGCCAGCAATATGCTCCGCCAAGGGACATCCTTACCTGTCATATCAGGTATATTAGGGCACGAGAGTACGCAGACCACAATGGAATATCTCCGGGTGGACATTGTGAACTTGCGTGAATGTGTTCTTGATACCCCTTTAGTTGACGAAGCTTTTTATTTACAGAAAGGAGGGGCATTCTATGATTAATTATACCTTCAAGAGTATCTTCGCTCCTTATTTTACAAGTTTTGTGAAAATGAAAGCAGCGATGGGGTTTACAATATCCAAGATAGAGTACATATTCAAAGAGCTTGACGAAATTTATCGTATCATGCCCCTACACGAACCAGTCTTGACTAAAGAACTGGTGAAGGCATGGCGTGAAAGCCGGTTGAATGACAGCGAGAGGACGTTGTATGATAAATGGTCCATAATAAGTCAGTTTTCCCGGTATATGTGTCATTGCGGATTTGTCTGCTATGTTCCTCCCATGCCAAGGCAGAAAGACAAGTCCTTTATCCCAAGGGTTTTCACCCATGAGGAGATAGAACGTTTTTTCATTGCAGCAGACAGCCTCCGCTTCCATAACATTCAACCCACCTTATGTCTGTTTTCCATGCCCACCTTATTCCGTGTATTATATGCTACCGGAATCAGGATAGGCGAGGCTCTGAATTTGAACATTGAGGATGTCAACCTTGAAAAGGGTACGATACTCATCAGAAAATCAAAAAACCAACGGCAACGTATTGTTCCCATTACGCCTTCTTTGGACGCTGTACTACACCAGTATATATCCTACAGAGACAGAATGCCTCTCAAGAGCATACGGCACAAAGAATCGCCATTGTTCATTTCACATACAGGAGGAAGGGTACTGAAAGGTACTGCTTACAAGTGGTTCAGGAAAATACTCAAATTGTGTGATATTCCTTTTATTGGAGGAAACCGTGGTCCAAGAGTTCATGATTTGCGACACACTTTTGCAGTCCATTCTCTAATGAAGCAGGTAAAGTCTGGTAAGGACATGTATTGCCTGCTCCCGATCCTTTCCGTGTTCATGGGGCATAAAACCTTATTGGGAACAGAGTCCTATATACGTCTAACCTCTGAGATGTTCCCTGAACTGAACCTGCAAATCGGTGCCATATCATCTTATGTATTCCCCTCACTTGAAAAAATGGTAAGAGAATATGACGAAGAATGACTTTGCTAAATTTCTGAGGGGATTCTTTACTGAATATCTCTCGGCTGAACGGGGTGTAAGCTCCAATACATTGCGTTCATATGGAACCGCATTCGCTTCTTATCTTGACTTTATGAGGGTTAAGAGAGAAGTGGATGCTGAGAAACTTACACTTGAACATATGGGCCGCAAAAATGTCCTTGACTATTTGGACTGGTTGCAAACTGACAAGTCCAGTTCTGTATCGACCAGGAATCAGAGGCTGGCTGCAATCCATGCTTTTTGCCGATATATGCAGTACGAGGATGTCACGCGCCTATATCAATGGCAGGAAATACTTGGTGTCAAGATGAAAAAGGCAATCAAGGGTACCATGAATTATCTGACGATGGATGCTGTCAAAGAATTGTTAGCGCATATACCGCAGACTACCATGCGGGGGCGTAGAGACCTCGCCATGCTCTCCCTGCTGTATGAAACCGGAGCCAGAGTACAGGAACTCATAGACCTTAGACCGGTTGATGTCTGTTTGTCCAAGCCATACTATGTAACACTCTTTGGCAAAGGAAACAAGAAAAGATTGGTGCCCATCCAAGATGCCCAAGTATCAATCCTACGCAAATATATGGAAGAAAACCATCTGCTTGAACTGAGAATGAATCAGCGCCCTCTCTTTCAGAATGGTCGTGGAGGAAAACTGACAGGAGCAGGCATAACCTATATCTTAAAAAACTATGCAACGATGGCCAGAACTGCCTCAGAAAATCTCATCCCTGAAAAAATCAGTCCTCACTGTCTTCGCCATAGTAAAGCTATGCATCTGTTACAGGCAGGAGTGAATCTCGTTTATATAAGAGATATTTTAGGTCATGTGTCAATCCAGACAACTGAAGTATATGCACGTGCAGACTCCAAACAAAAGCGGGAAGCTTTGGAGAAAACATATACTTCAATCCTTCCACAAGAGGAAGATAACAAACCTTCATGGGAATCTGATTCTGAACTGAAAAGTTGGTTAAAAAACTTAGGACGGTAGTAATATTATCCAAAGTGATGGCAAAAAGTATCCCTGATAAGCAATTAATAATCAGTCGTGCAAAAGTCGTACTTTGGATAATATTTTACTTGCGATAAGAA
>NZ_GL586311.1:2622799-2684819 GCF_000184945.1 Segatella buccae ATCC 33574 | reverse complement strand
GTAACGTGGCAAATTTTGGTGGAACAGGTTAATAGCTGTGCCTCCATGAACTGCAAAATCCGTTATCTTGTAAACCAAGGGCATAATGCGTAGTAACAATGCCACCTGTTTTTTATATTGTTGATCATTCATAATCGTTTAATTCTTTTGGGACAATCATCTTATACTTGCTGATATATATACCGGATTTGACGAGTTGGAGTTTATGTGTCCCCAAATCTATTTTTGTAAGGTCTAAGTCTTCATACCAATAATGCCCCGCTTTTTCAGCCATATATAGAAACAGCCTCTTCATTTTGTAATGTTTTGTGGTTTCCAATAACGATTGGACAACATTCGGACGCAGAGTGGTCAGCTGCTCCATGATATAAAATAAATCCATATAATCATATTGTCGCGGTGTAAGCAACAGACATTCCATAAAAGCCTGCTCCGGGGAGGATATAAGCAGCCTCCAGTCCAAATATGTTAAAGTTGTTATCTGTGCACGGACAAATACTTCTGTCTTGAAGAACTTAAATTCACGGTCGAAAACGTCATGCTTCATCCATTGTGGCATCTTATCACTTGTCGTTGATATCATTAACAAAGGCTTGCCCATAGGAACATAATGGTTGAAGCCCCAAAGCTCCAAAGCAGAATGCGCTGCAACACGAAAACTCTTTCCTACCTGTTCGTTGAAGGACTGCAAAGCACCAAAAGCGGACAGCGTGTCGTCTGTGCGGTACATGACTCCTTTACACAGAGAGGATAACCAACCGGAAGAACGATACCTGCTCAACAACTGCCTGGAATAGCCATGCTCTACAAGCCATGTCGCAAACAGCAATCCGTTCTTTTGCCCGGATTGAAGCATTTGGTTTATTTTTTTTCCTTTTAGTACACTCATAGTTTACTTGCTGTAATTAAAACCAAACGCAAAGGTACAAAAGACTTTGCTAATTACAGTCGATTGGTTGAATTATTTTCCCGAAAGTAAACTAATAGTTGACATACAGGATAAAATTACAACCATTGTGAGAAAAAGGAGGATGAAATGGAATATGAAGACATTCCCAACATACTTGTATGAAACAGGCTTTTACCATAAGTCTCGCTTCTGCAACATTTCATCTATCTCTTCTCGAAGGAAAAGTAATCGGCCATTGGCTTTGAGATAAGGGATTTTCCCTGCCCAAACCCAGTTATAAATGGTTTTTTGCTCCACCTTCAAGATTTTGGAGACATCTATGATGTCCAAGTATTCCGGTTTCAATGGAGGACGGATTGTTGTATCTATTTCCTGTTCCCGCAGGACAAGCAGACGGTCGAGCTTGTCTTCCACATTCTTCAGTTTATCAAACAGGCGTTTCTGCCATGTGTCTTCAGGCTGATGGTCTAAGTACGGCATAGTTCCCCTTTTTGATAGTTACCATTGGTATCTTGTGCCAAGATACGTTGTTCTTTCATATAGGCAATATACTTCTTCGCAGTTCTTTCTTTGATTTCCATTTCACGCATCAGAGCTTCACAAAGTTCTTGATAAGTGAGTTTAATAGAATTTCGGAAGGCTTCTTTGACAACGGCAATAAGTTCATCGGTTTTGCGCTTTTCCTTGTCTTCCTTGGATTTCTCGCCACGATAGACGTGCATATCCTCTGCCTTGTCCCAGCCGAAGAGCATCATCGGCACGTCCAGCGGACTTCCGTCACGGACTTTCAGTGCCTTTACCACCGAGTATTCTGGATTGTCATCTTTCTCTATAGAGAGGATACCTGCTGCCTTGCGTTGCAGCTCCGAGCCGATATGTCCACGAAGCTTGATGCCGTTCGGTACAAAGTGCAGCACGCAAATAATGCAAGTGTTATAAATACCTGCCAGACGATAAAGCTCATCAACGATGGCAATGCTTTCCGTTTCATCATTAGCGGAGCGTATCAAGTCGGCTATACCATCAATCACCACAAGATGGATGCCTCCATGCTTATGATGAAACAAGTCCATGCTCTCACGGATAAGTTTCAGTCGGTCTTTACGGGAGAGCGAAGCCAGATATAAGGAGTGGTAAAACTCCGGTACGGTTTTCAATGAAGCACGTTGTAAGGTTTTACCCAGATTCTTGTGAAGTTGTGCCTCAGACTGTTCGGTGTCGTAGTGTAATACCGCCAAGCCGTTAGGGTTGGGCGTAATTTCCAATCCCAATGTCCTCTCGGAAGGTAACCGTTCTGTTCCTAATGTTCCGGCAAGAATGGCAGCCACATAATTGCTTTTGCCCGTACCTTCGCCGCCCGTAATACAAAAAAGATTGTCTTGTGTCCCCAACGGTACGCCATTCACTGTCACAACGGACTTTGATGCATCAGGGGGATTGTCATAGTCTATTTCACATGAACGTAGCATCATGATGGTCTGTGTGTAAATTTGGGAGAGCATGGTTGACAGCAACCCTCTCAATTCTTTTTCATTATGCCCTAAGGCAAAGTAATCGGATATGTCTTTCTCGCTTTTGATGCCTTGCAGGGGAAGTGTCAGGGTAAGTACCTTATAAGCGGACAGGACTTCCGCTTGCCGTTCTGCCTCCCTAAGACCGGTTTCGTCCGTATCGTATAAGAGAATGATATGGCGAAAACGAAGCAGCAGGCTCTCGATTATGCTTTCCGGGATTTGTGCAGTCTCACTGTTGAAACAGATAGCATTGAAATGATGGGCGGAGAGGGAAAGCACATCTTTTTCTCCACCCGTGATGAAGAGTATGTCTCCCTTGTTGGGCAGCTGCTCGAATCCGAACACATAATCTTCTGCCTTTTCTCCTCCATACAAGAACCGCATTTTACTGAATGGACGGTACACTTTAATAAAATTCCTCATAGAATAGCAGAACATAGGTTCTTCCGAAGAAGAATGAATGGTATATGCCTTTCCTTGGTTTGAAACCGACTCAAAACGGGCTATGGACTTGACCTGAAAGCGCTGCAGGGTTTTCGTTCCGATACCATACCGTGCCCAAAATCCAAGTTCGTTATCCTTGTAAGATTGTTCTGCGATCCTAAACCATTTCTTGGAGCCTGCCTGCTTACTGGCATTCACGGATATGGGAGGTTTGGGAGGAATATTGGCATTCGACTTGCTTTTCTCGCTCCAATCATGGTACGGTAATGGAATGTTCAGTTGCAGGTCATTGATAATCATCTTCAATACCCTCATAAAGTCTCTCTGCATATCCAAGCCTTGTATTGCGGCTGCGAACCAAAAGCAATCGCCGGAATACATTTCGTTACCGAAGTCTTTCATCCGATAGCACTTCGATCTCGTGTCAAAATAGATATTGCAGGAAGCCCGTCTGTCCTCATATAGTGGATTTCGAAAATTCCGTTTCGGAACAAAGTCAATCGGCATATAGAAACTGAAGATCTCCAATCCCCTGTTTGTATGTTCCAAGATTTCTTCCTTAATGTTCATAGTTCCTCAAACAAAATTTGTGAGTCTCCCATATAGCCTTTCAATATACCGTCTTTGTAGGCATTGAGCCTTTGAAGGGCTTCCACCCTGCGAAAGCCTTTGAAGGAAGCGCGTCCCGTCTTGATTGCAATGTACAGTCCTTTGAAGGGATAGACCACGTGATTGCAGGAAACATAACGGTAAGGGACAACCTTGCTGTCTCTCCATCGCGCAAGTGAAGCTCTGGATATGCCGAGAAGTCGCAGGACATCAGAAGAATTCAGCTCAATCTTTTCTTCCAACACGGCATAGTCCTGTTTCAGTTCAAGGATGAAGCCTGTAATCCGTTCCATATTTTCTTTCAAGGAATGTATTTCTTCCAAAAGGGCGGAAGGAAGCATGTTATTCTCTGTCATCACGCATCAGTTTTTGGATAAGTTCCTCAATAGCTGCCATTAAATCACGAAATGTAGATAGGTTGTCTTGCTTTTTTACTATACGGTTGGCAAGAAGTATGATATGTTGAATCATTCTTTTGTGATCTACCTGACAGAGCCTGTTCAACAAAAAGATGAGGTCTTCTTTCTCAATTGTGAAGAAACGATGGTCTTTGTCTTCGGTGGTATGTACCAAAGATTCTATCATTCCTTTGGGAAGATGCAAAAGAAGTACATCCATGTCGAATGCGGAGGCGCATTTGGTATAGGTGTCAATTCTCAAATCTGTCTGCATCTTGCAATGCTTCCTGAAATTGGAATTCTCCATGCCGGCAACTTGGGCTCTCATCTTGCTGTTATCGCAAGAAGACAGCATGATTTCAAGAGTGGGAAGCACGATAAACAAGCGTCCCTCTCCCTTTTGAGGTATCATCTTCTTATCCATATTTGTTTGTTTATTTGATTTATAGGTGCAAAGTTCCAAAGAAATAAACCTTTTTTAAGAATATTGGATTGCCAATGTTGGCAATATGATACTATTTGCATTTTTTATTGTTTCACACACGGAAAGACCGTCAGTGCACGGTGCAAGTCCCTTTTATATATAAGGGCTTGCACCGTGCACTGAAATTGTAGCCGGAATCTTTCTAAAAGATTTTCAATCAAATATTTGGCGGCAGTTCATATTTTTTGTACCTTTGAACACGATAAATACAAGTGTGTATTTCTCATAACAGTATCTATGGGTACTCTCAAAATACTCTCTTGTGGCTACAATTTGGTTACAGAGAGAAAACTGGAAAGTATAAATTGCTATGATACAAGGAGTTGAGAAAAAGGTTCATTTTCCTCTCTCTCCGCTAATAGGCTTCAAAAGGGCTTCACAAGGGTTGTCAATTTAGCCTTCAAAAATTAGCTAATCGTTGTAAAATCAAGGTTTTACAACGATTTTTCTTTGTATATACCTCCATTGCCTGACGGCATAATCCTATATTTTGACAGTCATCTTTCGGTCAAATTCTGCTACACTTACTGCTACACAAAAATTGCAGTAGCAAAAAATGTAGCAGTGACGGGATTTTGAATACCATATTGACGGCGTCAACTCTTTCTTTTTCAATGTATTAAGTATTAACTTTGCAGCCGAGTGCTACACAAAAGAATGATGCATTATGAGAACAAATTTCAAGGTGTCCTTCTACCTACGTTCAAACTATGAGAACAAAGAAGGAAAGTCGCCTGTAATGCTCCGAGTATTCCTTAACGGAGAGATGGCTAATTTCGGATCTACGAAAATATTCGTGGACAAGTCGCTGTGGAATAACACTACCAGCAGGCTCAAAGGTCGGACGGCAGAAGCCTTATCCGCCAATGCCGCATTGGACTCCATTTCCACAATGCTGAATAACATTTACCACAAATTCGAGGATGATGAATCCTTGTCATTGGATAAAATCCGCTCATTCTTTGTCGGGAAAGACAGGGAGTACACGACCTTTCTCCCTATATTCGACAAGTTCAACGAAGATGTCAGACAGCGTGTCGGACATACCATCAGCAAGGACAGCCTGCAAAAGTACAGCGTTTTAAGAAGGCATTTCGCAGAATTCCTTATCTATAAGTATGGGAAGAAAGATATTGGACTGGCAGAGTTCACGCCATCCGTAGTACAGGATTTTGAGTTATATCTGAGTACGGCGGCTGGGTGTGCCTATAACACATCAGTCAAGAAATTGAAGGCACTGAAAACCGTGACCATCTATGCGCAAAAGCGTGGCTATCTTCTTCACGACCCATTCCTCAATCATCGTTTCCACTTGGAGCCGGTAAACCGTGGCTTCCTTACGGACGAGGAAATCATGAAGATTGCCAACAAAGAACTGGATATCCACCGCTTAGAACTAGTAAGGGACGTTTTCATCTTTTCATGTTTCACAGGTCTGGCATATATTGATGTTTCCAATCTCACACCGGACAATATCGTAACACTTGATGATAAGCAGTGGATTATGACCAAGAGACAGAAAACAAGTGTGGAGACAAATGTTTTATTGCTTGACATTCCCAAGAGTATCATTGCCAAGTACAGTCATAAGACCTATCGGGACGGCAAACTATTTCCCATCCTAACGAATCAGAAAACCAACGCATATTTAAAAGAAATTGCCGACCTTTGCGGTGTCAAGAAAAATCTGACCTTCCATCTTGCTAAACATTGCTTAATTTACAAGTAACTATATTTCAACGGATTGAAATAATGAAAAAGAAGAGTCGGTAACGATAAGGAAACCAGTAATACTCTATATTCTTCCTTATTTTGCATTTTCAAAGAATCGCTTTTGAATACGGCAAAGGTAATATTATCTACTGAGAAAAACGAAACTTTCTCCATTTTTGTTGTGACCATCTGGAATTTGATGCTGCCATTTTGACGCCAAGACTAGCAAGATGTTGACTTGGTATGATTTTTGCACTAAATAAAATATTGTTCCTATTCTATTACTGAGACACTAGGTATGGGATATGTTATTAACGTCTTTGCAAGAAGACTAGTATTAATTGGCCATTATGGCCCAAAAACGGATAAAGTATGAAGAATTTCAAAAAACCGATGTTGATGGCCCAAGGTTCTGTAAAAATGGCAGATTGCCGTCCTAATAGCAGACCTTGCGGTAGACCTTGTAATCCTCCTGGACCTGGAGGTCATCGCTAAATTTACATATCAGATGGAATCGTAGAGACTCCGTCTGATATGTTCAATTACTTCTTATGGCATACTATAAAATTAATCCTCTTGTACTTTTCCGTAATTACGGAGACTTTGGGTATATAACGGATAATCGAAATTTTGGCTATAATTTCACAGGTACTAATTTTATTCTCGGTGATCAAATTGTTTCAGAGACAGGTGCAGATATTCTATCTTGTCTCGAAAAACGCCCTCTTTCTCTCAAAGAAATTATGGATAGGGTTTCTTTGCTTTTTGAAATTGAAGAAGGATACGACTTACAGAAAGATATTGTTGAATTTCTTGATTTGCTAAACTTAAAAGGATTTGTGATAAAAGGCGAATCTCTACAAGAATGTAATAAGCATAATGTTTCTCATATTCGGGTAGTAAATGGGATCATTTCTCAAAATCTAAACAAAGGAGAATATGAGTTGATCGAAACTCAAGAGTTTTTGAGCAAACGTTTTGGAGAATCTCCTTTTCCAACCAGTATTCATGTGGAGGTTGTTAGTGAGTGTAATGAAAGATGCATTCATTGTTATATACCTCATGAGCTAAAAACAGAATTGATGGATGACAGATTCTTTTATAGCATTCTTGACCAAGCCCAAGAGATGAAGTTACTTCACATTACAATAAGTGGTGGAGAGCCAATGCTACATCCACACTTTATTGATTTTGTAAAGAAGTGTAGAGAATGCGACATGTCTGTCAATATTCTTTCTAACCTCACATTACTTGACGAGAATATGGTAAAGGAAATGAAAAAGAATCCCTTACTTAGCGTTCAAACTTCCATATACTCCATGAGACCAGAGATTCATGATGGGATTACTATGCATAAAAATAGTCTGAAGAAAACCTGTAGTTCTGTTCTTAAACTAATAGAGAATGGTATCCCCGTACAGTTAAGCTGTCCTATTATGAAGGCCAATTATGATAGTTATAAAAGCGTCCAACAGTGGGCGTTTGAGCATAATATTCCTGTAGGCTTCGATTATTCCATTATTGCCAAATACAATCATAATAAGGATAATCTAAACTGTAGACTATCAGACGCTGAACTATACGAATTCATTGCAGATAAGATGACCAACGATTCTTCTTATATGGAAGATATTGAAAAAGAAATCGCAGATAATAAAAAGAAATCTGCCGACGATTATATTTGTAGTGTTTGCAATTCCTCTATCTGTATTAGTTCTCAAGGAGATGTCTACCCTTGTGTGGGATGGTCCGATAGAATTGTAGGAAATCTAAATCAGGACACTCTTAAGAATATCTGGTTTAAGTCAGAAGAAATTAAAGAACTGCGTTCAATACGACGCAAGGATATTCAAGAATGCAAATCATGTACTCAGAAAGATTATTGTTCTGTTTGTATGGTTAGAAACTCGAATGAAAGTTCTATGGGCAACCCTTTTGAGGTGAGTAAGTATTTCTGCAATATTGCGAAAACAAAGAAGATATTGTATGAAAGTAAAAAACAATGATTGCGATAAGTAGTGTTTTGAATACAGACAACATAAGACTTCGTAGTGTTTGTTTTTTTTATTTGCAGCATTTTATGTCGGATTTGCTCTGTATAAATTGCAGAAAGAACTGCTATTTCTGTGGATATTTTTGTTTTATTTAATTGAATATTAAAAAATATAGGGCATACAATCAATGCTTGTATGCCTCGCTTTTTTAATGAAACAACTTCTTGTGTCTCTTTTTTTGCTTTAAATTCTATCTACTTATGCATTCTTTATTATAGAGTCTTATTTATGAATCCTGCTTCTCATTTTTTCTCTGCCATCTATGGTGTTTCTCAACATTAGTTCAAGTTTCTCTTTGAAAATTATTTTCGAGGATATTTGTGCGGAAATTTGAGGGATGTTGACGTAATAGTATGATTGTCAAATGCATTCTATCTGAGAGAAACGGGAAGGCCGAAATATAGGACTCATTTATATCATATTTTTGTTGCTTTAATAACAAAGTGGCGTATTACCCCCTAATCAAATATAAAGCAAAAAACATAGAAAAACAAGCAAATTAGAAAGATTAAATCAGAAAAATCAAAATATTTGTAGATCACAAAGAAAACAGGCGCAATCAAATGAATTATAGGTGATTACGTTTGGTTATTGTGACATTTGGATTAGATTCGATATTTTCGCGTCGGATGATTCGTTCTGTCTTCTTCGGCGAAGGTAGTTCCGGCGTACTGCGGGCAAGAAGGTCAAGCGGCAAGCCGTTAGGGCAACAATCTCCACACTTCCATTTCATTACAGGTAGTATTCTTGCCCTAAACCTTGTTGTCCTTGCCCCCTACCTCTTTGTTGCCTCGAAACGAAAACGACCAACCCGATGGAAAGACGCATAAAAATGTTGATAACGCGAGGACAGAGAAAAAGAAAAATGGAAACTCAACTCCCTCTTCTCTGGAATCCGCATAAAATCAAAACATCCGATTGGTCATTATTGAAGAGTAGCAGGATGTTGGCGAAAGGCGATTTACAATAGCTTCCTAAATTTCATCTCAGCCAATCTGTTGATTTCATCTTTGTAGGTCTCAAGGTGGTGGAGGATGATGTTCTCCACATAGATGCCGATGGTCATATCTCTGTTTCTCATCGACATGACTATCTCCGCCAACGTGTCTTGCAACTCTTTGGCAATATAGATGGTCTTGCGATTTTTCAAAGTGTTGCGACAGATGAAAAGTGACTCATAATCACCTTTGTCAGCCTTTCGCCTTTCTCTTCTTGGGGCTTTTGAAAAATCCTTTGACATTGGTTCGTCATTGGGACGTTCCGATTCAGTACACTGCTCTTCTGATTGAGAGCGTTTTATCTCGCTCTCTTTTCTTTTCATGGGAATACCCTGTGAAATAAGTTCTCGGATGGCAACGGGATCTACCTTGCCGTTTTGTTTTTCTGTCATACTTACTTTTATTGTTATACAATTCACTGTTCATTTCGTTGTCGGTATATTTACCGATGAAGATGAATACGTCCGCTATCGAAGATATGCCCAACAGTCGACTTGTACCAGCAGGGCTACATCCTTTCGTTCATACCCTTTCAGTGGAGATGTTCATTGGTGTCCATCAATACAATCATTCGATTGTATCTGCTTTCGCACATTCCCACGTTCAAGTGAAAGAATCAAGGACATGTTCTTTGATATACACCCTCGCTCATATCGCTCATCGAAACGTGATATTATCGAAGATGCATCCCTCCACCGACATATTCGACAGTGCAAATATATGGCTCGGAGATGCTGTAATCAGCGTGATTTCCTTTAGTGCGTACTTGTGGCGTTAATTTGGATAGTTGTGGCTTCATATGAGGTAACGGAGTTAGACACAACGCTTAGTAACTTTGCACCCAAGCGGTAAGCCGAAGCCTTCGAGGCATAAAACCTTTCTTTTAGAGAAAGAAATGCTCCGTTTTTCGGGATGGATTTATTTGCATCGGGCAAATAGCAAGGTATGTTTTATGCAGCACGACTCCGTTTTTGCAGCATAAAACCCTTGCTCCCCGAGAGAGCTGAAAAACTCCGAAGTCGTTTTTCTTGAAAGAGACAATATCATGTTTCGAATACTGCTTATGCCGTGAAACACTAAAATTCAAAGTAAGAAATGAAAATGAAGAAAATTCGGAGCGTACGCTCCAAAGAGAAGACAGAGAAGCGTGTTTCGGTCAATTTCACACCGACGGAATACGCTCATTTCCTCACGATGAAAGAGGAAAGCGGTGTACCAAGTCTGTCACTTTTCATCAAGGCAAGAATCTTTAATGAGACTTTTCGGGTGATAAAAGTGGATCGTTCGTTGCTTGACTATTATCAAAAGCTGACGACTTTGTATGGACAATTCCGCAGTGTGGGAGTCAATTACAACCAGACAGTAGTTGCAATGAAGAGCAACTTTACAGAGAAGAAAGCCTTTGCAATGCTCACAAAGTTGGAGAAACTGACACTTGAACTGGCAATAATCGGAGGGGAAATCGTGCAATTGACTCGTGAATTCCAAGAAAAATGGCAACATCGGCAGTAACCATTTTACATTGTACTGTTCTTTATGGATGAAAAAATCAGGCTTCCATCTCGTTTGGGGAAGCCTGATTGATTATTTGCATGCAATTACCGTTTTTTGAATTTTCCTCCTTTCAGGTCGCTCTCTACCATTCGTTTGTTCAGTTTCTCTCGGAGTTCGTCAAGGAAATATGTGCGACTGTCGTCCTTGCGACGTTTCATATTCATATAGACGTTGTAGCAGTTCTTGATTTCCACACCGAAGATTTCAGAAAGAGCGTCTGCCAGTTCCTCTACACCAATCTCTCCATCATTGATACAGTCGCAGGTGTCAAGGGCATAAAGTAGTTCCACCAAGTCTGTCGCCTTGCCTGTCCAGTGGAGTTTCTTGGTTGGTTTGACAGACAAAGCAGGAAGAAGCCCCTGCATTCGCATCTTCAGCAACTTCAACTCTGTGTCAATGACACTGAGTAGTTCTGACACATTTTTCCCCCTCTCCGTTTAAAGGATACGCCTTTTGCATAGCTTGTAAGCGACAGCGAGTGTAGCGGAGGATACGAAACAACGAGACAGTATCTTCTTCTGTATCACATAGAGCAACGACCTTCAATATAAAATTGTCCGATGCCTTTTGTACTTGCTCTTCTGTAGAGCAAGACGAAATTATCGTCTTGAAGTCTTCCGTTTGAGTGAGTCTCAGCATAATTATATCTTTTAAGTTCAACATTATATATTTTCTGTCGTGAGATGTGATTGATGACCTATCTCCCTGTGAATTCGGACGGCAAAAAGCAGCGTCATCAAGGTTGCAAAGACGTCGGCAATAGGCTGTGCATAAAGCACTCCATTTAGTTCCCAATACGATGGAAGCAGCAATATTATAGGGATAAAAAACAAACCTTGCCGTCCGATGTTTAGCAGAAGACTTTGCCTTGCTCTTCCGATTGCCATATATAGTGTGGAATACACAAATTGGAATCCGAAAGTGAAGAACATAATCGTATTGGCCCTAAGCGCAATTCTTGCTATTTCCTGCATTGTTTCGTCTTTACCGAAACAACTGATGATAGGAGAGGTAAAAATGACTATAAGAATACTCCAGAGCACACAAAACGAGGTTGTGAGTATCAGAGAACAGCACACCGCTTCCCTTAATCTTTGAAAATTGCCTGCCCCGTAGTTATAGCCTGCCATAGGTTGGAGTCCTTTTACAAATCCGAAAACTACGTTTGTTCCCAATGTGACGATTTTCAGGACGATACCCACAGCCGCAACAGCCTCTGCCCCATATTTCACAGCGGCTTTCTGCAACAAACTGATGGAAAGGGTCTGGAGTAGTTGCAAAAAGAGCATAGAGATACCAATCTTAATGATGTCTGCGTATATTCTTATCGTGGGAGCGAACAAGGCAAGAGATACTTTTACCTCTGCTTTCGTAAGGAAACGGATGTAAATAGCTGTCGTGATGATTCTTGAAAAAATAGTTGCCCATGCAGCACCTTCCACACCCCAATTGAAAGTGTAGATAAACAAGGGGTCTAATGCAACATTAACGATAGAGCCGATGATCATTGCCGACGCAGATGTCTTCGACGCACCTTGTGAAACAATGATATTGGACATGGACACATTCAATGTTCCTATGACACAACTGATGATAAAAAGCCTGCCGTAGGATTCTGCCAAACTTATCATCTCCTCGTTTGCTCCCATGAAAAGTAGGATGTCCGGCAGGAACGCATTGCACACAAAGGCAATGAGAGCTGCCAACATCACAGAGGTAATCACTGAGACGGAAGCGACCTGACTTGCCTTGACAACCTGTTTCGCTCCCAACAGACGGGATATATACACTCCGCCTCCGACACCGAACATCAGTCCTATCCCAAGAAATAACAACGATATAGGGAAAACAACAGATACAGCGGCGACAGGAAGAGTTCCAAGACGTGCAACCCAAAAAGTATCTACCACATTGTATATTGCCATAATCAGCATTGCGATGACAATAGGTATCCCCAACTTTGTCAGGGCTTTCATCATACTTCCTTCTCGCAAAATATTCACAGCGTTGTTCATCCTTATAATCCGTATCTTTTTAAGTGAATAAAGTTCGCTGCAAAGGTACGGTGGGATACAAGCTGTCACAATAGACGGATAATGGTAATGATAGCACTATTCGTGGTAAGTCCTTCTGAAGAACGTGGGAGAAACGCCTGCAACCTTGGTAAACAGCCGTGTGAAGTAGGAGTAATCGTTAAAGCCTAAACTATGTGCAATCTCTTTGATGGAATCTGTAGTATAGACCAATTGACGTTTAGCCAACAAAATAATCTCGTTTTGGATATGGTGGCTCACACTTGTCCCCAGAACAGAATTTACAGCTTCATTCAGGTAGGCAACGGTAATGTTCAGCCGCCCGGCATAGAATGATGGCGAACGTTTGCTTCGGATATTGCTTTCCAACAAATCCCGAAATTCCCATACTATTTCCTTGTGTCTGGTCACTGTCCCCTGCAATTTGGATTGAGCTATCGTTGCATTTACAATGTTCTCCACGACTAACCCTACAATGACGGTGGTCAGTCGCTGAACGACTGCTTTGGCAGATGGATTTTTCATGCCACTCAGTTTGCAGTCAAGAAGTGATAATAATAGTTTCTGTTCCGATATGTCGGATAGTTGTATTTGAGGGCGACCGTATCTCTCAAGCGTTCGTTTTTCCTCCTTATCCACCAATACCGAGTCGATAACCAAGAACTTTGCGGAAAGATTGAAAGCGTCGATGATACGGTGTACTTGTCCCGGACGGATGATAGCCAGGCTTCCTTTCCCGAAAGTGTATTCCTCAAAATCAATATTCAGACGGCATTGCCCATCCTCTATGAAGCCGAAGAAATAATAATCATCGGTATGGGAGAAAGCATATCTTTCTGAAGGTGTCGATGTCCGAAAGGCGACCGTCTTCAGATATACTCCGAATTCTGTGAGTTGCGAACTTCTATGGATGGGGAATCGGGACATTCTTTCTATTACTTTATTATTGACAATACGCTCTCAATGTTTCTCCTGCCATTGTTGAAATTTGCTCATCACGAAAAAAGCAGAGAGTAAACTAAGCACTGTAAGGATAATCCCGACAACTGACCATAAGAACATCTGTAAAGGAGATAGAATGGAAGTCTTTTCCAATTCAACAAAGGCATAGACACAATAAGGCAAAGTCAAAAATGTGGTAATGATAACAGGTATATATTTTCGGTATATTGTCCATTGAGCAAGATGTACTATAAGGTGGAAGGAATACCCTGCAAATGCAGCGAACCACCACTGATAAGCACCCAACCATACGGCACAGAAAGAAATGAGGGAAATCAGAATGAACTCGTGGGCAGTCCCAATGGCAAATGTGGCTGTGGAATAATCAAAATGTCTCCTGCGTGCAAGAAACCGCTCGAATTTCGGGAAACGCCTTTTCAATTCATCCCTATTTCTGTCTAGCCAATGCCTGAACATGATAATCTCTTCGTATTCGTGAAGCATGAACACAACAGGGAGAAGCAGCATTATTAATTCTAATTTCATCATATTGGTTTCCAAAAATCTATGGCTGTACTCTTTTCAACACGTTTCTTAAATCTCTGACATACTTGGCTTGCCGATATTTCAAATAAATCTTCACAAATGGAATCATAAACCATTTCTTAGGCTCAATGTGTTCTGTAAAGTCAATCGTAGCATTCTTTTCATTGCCACTGAAAACACCGATCCAATGTCCTTTCATATTGTCATTCTCCATGTCAAACTCCCAAAGACAAAAAGGTTCTTATCTTGTTACCGTGAAAGTTGTCTTATATCCACTCTTCGTTATTTCTACAAATTGCGTGTCTGATATGACCTCTATCTTTTCAACATCACTTCTCCACGAATAGTCTGTTAGCGATGTTACAACTTGCCAAACGCTCTGTAAATTGCACGAAAACGTGGCTTTTATGTTTGATATTACGACCATATAATTTCAGAAAAATAACTTTATCTCACAAATCCGTTTTTATAGAAATCATACCATGACGCAATGTTTTCCGGAGTATTGGCTTCCAGCAATAGAAGCATCTCTCGAGTGAATTCCAAATGCCCTACACCGTTTGCCGTAACAATATTCTTGTCACTAACAGCTTGTGCTTCCACATAGTTTTCTGCGTTAGTGTAAACGATATCGCCCCATTTTTTGAGTTGGTCGAGACCGTTGCCTGTATGCTTTACATTGTTCAGGAAACCGTGTGAACATAGGAATGAAACACCGTTACATATCGCCCCGATGATTTTACCTTTATCCAAAGCCTCCCGTACCAATGGTACGAAAAGTTCTGCTTCAGGAGAGTCCCAACGGTTGCCACCGATAAGCACTAAAGCGGCATAATCTTTCGGCATATTCTCGAAAGAATAATCGGGCAAGGTTCTGAAACCTCCGATGGAACGGACTGCGTCCGATGTCGGGGCAATGGTATGCACTTCGTATTTTATTTCACCGCCCGGTATCACGCCCACATGAAGAGTCGTGGAGAGAAAAGCCCCCTCCCAATCTGTGTATTCATTCAATATGATAAATAATACTTTCTGTTTCATTGATATATCTTTTTTACTTTAACAACTTCGCTGCAAGTTTATAAGTGAACATAATTCGAGGATTGGATAAATCCCATTGCTCCACCTCTTGCCGTATCAATTCTGCGTGCTTCTTGCTTATATCCCTTAGAGCGTTTCCTACGGATTTCCGAAGATATTTGCTCTCGTGTGCTTTATGCTTACTGATTAATGCAATAGCCACCGATGGATTTTCTTTGAAGAATGGGCGACTTGTCCAAATCCTCAGCCCTTCTGTTACGGCACGGACTACATTCGGATTATCGTCATTTATCCACTCTTCGATGAGAGATAAGGACATTTCATATCCTCTGCGTTTGCAAACCTCATCAAAAGCCTTTGCAAGCATTTCCTGAACTCGCCAATTCTCGTCTGTGCTGACTTGCTCTTTCAGAAAATAAAGGGCATCATCATTCGTTGTTGCCAATCTTCCCAATACCGTTGTTGCCAACATTCGGGCTTGATAGGCTTCGTGCTTAAACAATTCAAGAGCAAATTCAAAGCACTGTTCCTTTGAGTATGTCGAAAGGATTCCATCAGCCCCATCAAGGATGTGCTGAAAGCCATTCTTAATTGCTATAATATCACTTAATACTTTATCTATGCACATTACGGAATCAATAAATTATTTAAGGCCTTAGAGAGGGACGTTCCTCCTTTGAAAACTACTTTCTCGGCATTGACATTTTGAGACTTTCTCTGTAACGCACGAGTAATCCAATAAGCTTTCTCGATAAATTCTGGTCTTATATTCAAGATGTTTGCTGCAAAATTGGGTGGTTGGGCAAACAGAGGTTGATTTTCGTGCAGTTTCATCTTATATTCCATTTCTTTTGATTAGGCAATATTTCTTGCGGAATTGATAAGTTATAAAATGTCTGGTAATTAAGCGACATTTGCAATATCAGAACATCTTCGTTCGGATTCAACACTTCAAGCATTGCACCCAATAATGCGATTGTCTGCGGAGTGTATTTTAAAGCCAATTTTTTTATTTTGCTGCGTTGAATTTCACTTAACTTATATAATAGCCCCAAGAGTTTTTTACTGCTATCCGCAGGGTTAGTGTCAGGAATATTTTTGAAGAAACGAAGGCAATCGAGCAACTGCAAAAGAGGAATATTCTCTTTGGTGATTGTATTCCATTGTTTTATAAATTTCATCCTGTAATAACCACGCTTTGTGCTTTTCTTATCTTTGATGGTTCCTATCTGCAAAATGGCAGAAACTTGTGTAGTCAATCCAAGCTCATTAAAAATTTGATATCCTGTAATATAACCAATCAGTTTGCCGTTCTCTTCCAGTAAGTCCTTTACAATCTGATAACTGCTGGGCATAAGCTCACCAAACTCTGTCATTTTTGTTTTGTAATATCGACCTTTCGACAAACGTCGAATTTCACCAGCTTTAGTCAAGTTTTCCAAGACCTTGTTTACTGTTTTTTGCTTGGTAACTTCAACAGGAAAATCGCTCGCGGAAAACACGATGCCATAATCCGTTTTCTCTATTTTTCTTCTTACTATTTCTGAAATATTTTCGTTCATGAATTCGTTTTTTACTCCAACAAAAACACGAATGATTTGTCGCACAATTCACTCTTCATCTGTATAATATACCTTGTAAAATTTTCCACGATCATCTTTTCCCTGTTCTATATTTTGGCGATTGCCGGCAATGACGATTTGGATTTTCTTGTCCAAATTGATGACACGTTTGTAGGAGCGCTGCTGCTTTTTACAAGCGGATTCGGAAATTTTGAACTGATTATCGATGACAATATCACTTTGGTCCTCATACTCTTGCTTATACTGATGAAATCTTTCAATCACTTCGGGTTGAGCAATTACTTCATGGGAAAAATCATTAATATTAAAAGTTTCTTTCTCTTTGAAAAAATGCAACGACTTGTTGAGCAAATCAATTTGGTCTGCTTTGGAAACCTCAAATTCCTTAGGCAATTCTTTGATTACAAAGTTCTTTGCTAACGCCATAAAATTTTGCGTATTAGCGTATTCGTCCTTCCGTTGTCGGACATGTAGAAAATCATCAATCCAGTATTGAGCTTCTACGTCCTTATTGGTATTATCAACCACAGCAACTACATATCCGTTTTCTCTGTCCTTATTGAAAATCAGGCAGCCTTTGTCCAGCTTTTTAATGTTGATACCCTTGTCGCTCACTAAGTTGAAACTGCCGTTTTCACGCAACACCTTCAAAAAAGTCTCTTTATTCTCCGATTTGAATAAACCAACCGCATCAAGAGTTTCTCCGTCAAATATACAATCTTTGAAATACACGGTATAAAACTCACCACCTTTGATTCTAGGGTGGGTGCTTTGCTCATACAAATGTTTTGCCAGATTTACCGATTGTTCATAAAGTTGTTTAGGCTCATCGAAAATCTTGGAGACATAGGTATAAACCTCATTTAATACCAAATCACTTTCGTGGTAGAGTTGGTAGTATTCTTCAGTTTTAAAAGACTGCAAATAATACATGTTTAAAACACCTACTAAATCCTCATCAAGAATTGTTTCTGATGCAGAATAAATAACATTTTCATTAAATGACTTATTCCCAACTATATGTACGATCACATACTTTAATGCTGATTTTTCACAATATATCATTTTGCTTTTTTTATTAACAGGTAAAACATTTCTATAAATTGAAAAGTGTCAATTACAAACCAAGTGATCAATCCTCCAAAGACACTTATTAATAATCTTCTAATGTGAGGAATGATTGGATTAGTCTCTAAACTTAGTTCGTGTATTAACCATTGAAAATTAAAAAATCGAAGCGTGTAAGCATAAATGGATATTATAAAAGAAAGAATTACAATATGCTTGTTATATTGAATGAATCTATCAAATAACGTTTTGCGGCTTTTCATCCACTCAATTGTAGAACTATTTCCTTGTAATATAATGCTTAGCAGTGTCAATAAAAAGCCGAAAGTACACATCCCTATTGAAGGAATTTCCTTGACAAAATCTTTCCAATTTGAAAGATGAGGATTAACGATGAATAATAGGATACACACAATTATTCCAGCAAGCAATCCTCCAATGGTTTCCACCCAATAACGATATGACTTTCCAAATATTCCCATAATTAATATCCTATTAATTGTCTTATTTCAGGTAGTAGTTTATCATATAAATTTTCTATTCCCTCTTTTCTTTCAATTTGTTGAACATCTCTATGGACTTGAATATCAGTAATTTTAAAATATTCATCAAAAGAGTCTGCAATAATATCAATAGGTTTACATCTATTAGGATCTTCGCTGTCCGAAGTATAACCCTCTACTCGTAATGTCTGTACATTCTGACGATGTCCACAATCTACGATATTAAGTTTGACAGCATCAACTAATCCCTTTACCATAGAACGGCTTAATCCCATAGGATTGATTCTTTTCCGTAATGCTACTTGCTCTATCGTTATAGTATTTGCATTACTTTGAGTCCCCATCTCTATGTTATGCTTTAAAATATTCTCATAAATCGATAGATTCTCCTCTGCAATGCAATTTTGCAACTCAATTGGATTATATAATTGGATGCTTATTTTTTTATATCTATCCATTCGAAGCATTCGAGCATATTCATTTGCTCTTACCACAGAAGGAAATGTCAAATCAAATTTTACATTATCTTCATCTGCATTCCAATGTGAATAAATAAATTCTCGAAATTGATTGGGATAACAACCATTACGATTTATTTCATACAATAAAATATTTCTCCGATGATCGTACAGGAAAATATTGGCATATGCAAATCCTTCTTCAGTAGTATTAATTTGAACCGGACTATAATTACCCGTATTCTTATTTCGTTTTGGAGGAATGTCAGAATCTTGCGTCGTTACTATAATACCTAAATCACAATCCGCCTTATCTGTACGTAACATGTTAAGATTGAATATTTTCTCATTACACCGATATTCTCTGCCATTTATATAATTAAGAATATCTACAAAAGAGACAATATGACTGTCATCGATAAATCGGAGATTAACTGATAGGACATCAACATTTCTTCTTTTTTTTGCCATAGCTACTATATTAAAAAACTACACTCTTCCTTCAATTATCACCTCTATCATTAATGCCTGCCTATTTTCTTTCAGGTTAATCTCATATAGAGGTGAATGACTTGTAATACCATATCATTGTTCTAAACTCTTTTGAAGAGTTGTATTCCAAGTCGTCACAAAGGTATACATTTTTCGTGTTTCTACCAAAGAAAACACGAAAATATTTTTTAAGTACTTCCGAAAGGAAGCATATAACTGTGGATGATTGAAGACTTGCTTTCTCTTAGAGTTGGTCTTCTCTACTGACTACCATCAGCAGAGAATCCTTGACTTCCGCGTTTATAAGCGTAAAAACAATTAAACAGAAACATCTATATCGCATAGTTTCACCAAACAATCCTTATGGAAAAGCATAGTGTCTTTTTCTATTCTCATAGAAAACATCTTTTCTGAACATGATGAGAAGATTACAGAGTTAGTTCTGTAAAACACCGAACAGGTCGGCAATCTCACAAACAGACATCCAAATGGTAGTCGTAGGAATGTGTATATTCCCATTCTCGCTGATGGTTATGATTTCTCTTTTCATGGTAATTCAATATTCATTGTTCTTTCTTCTTTCGATTAACCTATCCATATCCTCCGCAATCTTCTTCTCGGAAATCTTCGCATAGGTTTGCGTACTGGTGATAGAGGCGTGCCCCATCATCTTGGCAATGCTCTCCGTGCAAATCCCCTCGGAAATCAGAAATGAGCCGAAGCTATGTCGGGCTTGGTGGTAGGAGAGGTTCTCCTTCCGCCCGATGATAACACCGAGCTCGTGTATTTCGAACCACATAGAGTCTCTGCTCGGCAACGGAAAGACCGGCTGTGTGTCATCGGTCGTATTGTACAAATCAAGTATTTGCTCCGCTATCGGATGCAAAGGAATGAATGACTCTATCTTTGTTTTCTTTCTATTGATTCGGATGTACCGTCTCCCTTCTGCCGTTCGCCCGATATGGTGCGGATACAGCAGCTGGGTATCGACATAGGCAAGTCCTGTAAAACAGGAGAAGATAAAAGCCCGGCGAGCCAATTCCTTCAATGGGTCATTGGCGGGAAGTTTCAGTTCCAACAGTTGTTTCAGTTCAGTCCTGCTGATATGCATTCGCTTGGAGGACGGTTTCTTCTCATACTCCAACTCCTCCAAAGGATTGGCACGGATAATCTCATGGTCTACGGCAAGGTAAACCAATCGGTTCAGCCAGCAGAGGCAATGGTTGGTCTGCGATGCCCCGAAGTTCTTGTACCGCTTCAGGTAGACCTTGTATTCCCGTCCGAACTCCTCGGTGATGTCTGAAAAGGCAATGTCTGTCTTGCCTTTCGAGTCCAAGAACTCACGGATATAACTCTGGTAATACCGAGAACTCCTGTAGGTCGAAGTGGAGTCGATTTCCTTGGAGCGGACGGCAAGGCGTTCCCGTTCCCTTTCTCCCATTTTGAGCAGATGGGTAGGAATGACCGCATGACCTGCAATTTTGTTTTTCAATAGTTCGGCACTGACCACCCCCTGCTCTTTGAGCATTTCATCATAGAGCTGCTCCGCATGCTTGCGAA
Source organism: Segatella buccae ATCC 33574 (assembly GCF_000184945.1). GTDB lineage: Bacteria > Bacteroidota > Bacteroidia > Bacteroidales > Bacteroidaceae > Prevotella > Prevotella buccae. The sequence continues at coordinate 2,663,915 of NZ_GL586311.1, read as the reverse complement.
ACTCTTTCAGGCGATTGTTCGTCCGCACCTCTATGGTCTCCGCCTTTTTGGCATTCCACTGTTTGGGATTGCAGGAGATGCCGGTGGTTATCGTCGTGCTTTTCCCGTCAATGGAGATTCGGCAGAGTACGGAAGTTGTACCATCCACACGTACCTTGTTGCGATTGATATAGAGTAGTAAAGAAAATGTGCTACGCATAAATTCGTTTATTATCTATGGGGTGTTATAATACAAGTTTCAAATCCTTTGTCGCTTCGATGTATTTGTCCATATCCTCGAAAAGCTTCTTGGGCGTAACCTTCGCATACACCTGAGTAGTTTGCAGGTTGGAATGCCCCAGCATCTTGCAGATGGTCTCGATAGGAACGCCGGCTTCCAAGGTAATCAGCGATGCAAACGAGTGCCTGCCAGCATGGTAGGTCAGGTCTTCCTTGATGTCGGCAAGGACAGCCAGACATTTCATGAGGCGGCGCATATTGGGATAGTGCAACATCGGGAAGAGAGTCTGACGGTCGTCATCCCTGTATTTCTCTATCAAGGCAAGGGCTTCGGGCAGCAGCTTGACACAGGCACGAAGCTCGTTTTTCTTGCGGCGGTATTTAAGCCACAGCCCGCCATTGTCATCCGTGAACAGATTGTCACGTGTAACGGAAACGGCATCGGCGTAGGCTGTTCCCGTATAGCAGGCAAAGAGAAAGAGATCTCTTGCCAAGATATGGGAGGCGCGATGTTCGGGGATTACCAAGTCACGGATTTTCTCGAAGGATTCTCGGCTTAGGGTTTTCGGCGTTTTTTCCTTTGGTTGGGGAAGACTGAAGTGGGCGAAGAAGCATCTGTCGGCATGTCCCTCCTTATAGGCTTTTCGGCATACTTTCTTGACGATAGCCAGATAGTGCCGGCAGGTATCTATGGCAAGTCCTTTCTCGTCCAAGATGAAACTCTGGTAATCGTGGATAAACTGCTCCGTCATCTGACCGAAAGCAACGTCTTTGGTGCGAAACTCCTTTTCGATGAACTCTGCCAAGGTTCTCCGGGTATAGATATAGGCAGGGTAGGTTCCTTTTGCCCGGTCTATCCCGATACGCTTCCTCAGTTCCTCACAGACGATGTCCGTCATTCCCAACAGGGGCATCTGTGTTTCGAGGCTTCCCTGAAACAGGTTCTTGAAAATGAAAGGCAATCTTGTCGTCAATTCGGATGTTTACCGCCACACATTGCAGCAATGGGACGAAGCCATGCTGGAGAACGGGTTCAATGAGCTGTATGTTACAAGAGAAATGGTGTCGGCGTGGGAAAACTCTCTAAGGAATATCTGCGACAGGACATCCTATACCAAACATACCCAACTCATCCAGTTCCTCAAATACATGTGCCGACTCGGCATAGAGTGCTTTGTGCCAAGGATTCCAAAGCGTCCATCAAGTATGTACACTCCCTATGTGTTCACACATGAAGAAATGTCCCGAATCATGGAAGCCATTGACAAATCGGAACAGAAAGGCTTCCGTCCCAAAAGTTGCCTTATCTGCATGCCATGCCTATTCCGGCTATTGTATTCGACTGGAATGCGAATCTCGGAGGCTCTCAACATTAAGAATGGAGACGTCAACTTTCAGTCAGATTCAATTTTCTTGACAAAGACTAAGAACGGCAAGGAGAGGATAATCCCCATGAATCCGGAATTGAAAGTGGTGTTGTCACAGTACTTGAAATATCGTGACATGATGCCGGTGGAAGGAATCTGCAAGCCGGAACGCCACCTGTTTGTGTCAGGAATAGGCAAGCCGTTCACGGCAACCACACCATACACTTTCTTCAAAAAGATACTTCGGCAATGCGGGATAGCCCACAAAGGCAAAAACCAAGGCCCCCGGGTTCACGACCTCCGTCATACGTTCGCAGTCCATACCTTACAAAAGATGGCAACCGAAGGCGTGGATCTGTATGCCGGATTACCAGTCCTGTCAGTTCTCCTCGGCCATGCGAGTGTCAGGGAAACGGAGTGGTATCTGAGGCTTACGCGTGAGTTCTATCCCGAAGTGATTGATATAATATCTTCTACAACTGGAGGCATCTTCCCGGATGTTGACAAAAACAATATGTATTATGGAAAAGGAAACTGACTTTGCCCGGCACCTCACAATTTTCTTGTCAGACTATCTGATGAAAGAGCGGGGCGTTAGCCACCACACACTTAGGAGCTATGCCTACACGTTTGACCTGATGCTGGACTATATGTTGGAGGTGAAGAAAATACCAGCAGAACGAATCGAGCTGAAACACCTTACACGTGATTGCACGACAGGGTTCTTAGACTGGCTACAGACTGAAAGGAAATGCACCGACAATACACGCAATGCACGCCTTGCTGCGATACATGCGTTTTGCAAATATCTACAATACGAGGATATTAAAAGAATCGGTTGCTGGCAACAAATAATGACAATAAAAGCCAAGCATAAAGTCTCAGGCACCATATCCTCATTGAGCATCGAAGCGATGAAAACTCTCCTTGCAGAGATACCGACTGACACAATGCAGGGAAGACGGCATCTTGCCATATTATCATTACTTTACGAAAGTGGTGCTAGGGTGCAGGAACTCATCAACCTTACTCCAAACGACTTGTCGCTGGAACTGCCCGCATATGTAACTTTGTTCGGAAAAGGCCGTAAGAAGAGGGTTGTGCCATTACAAAAGCGGCTGGTATCCATAATGAGACTGTATCTGGCCGAACATAAACTCGATTTACCGGGAAGAGAGAAAAGGCATCTCTTCTACAATAACCGTGGAGCGAAACTCTCAAACTCCGGAATAGCGCATATCATTACATTGTATGCAAACGATGTAAGGGTTAAGCACCCCGGACTTCTCCCAGATAAAATATCCCCACACTCTTTCAGGCACTCGAAAGCCATGCACCTGTTGCAGGCCGGTGTAAATCTTGTCTACATACGGGACATATTAGGTCATGCGTCCATCAAAACTACTGAAATATATGCTCATGCAGACTCTAAGCAAAAGAGGGATGCGCTTGAGAAGGCTTATGCAAACATCACCCCTGAACGCCCCGAGAGGGGAGAGTGGGAAACTAAGCCTCACATAAAAAACTGGCTAAAGCAGTTTACACGGAAGTAATATTATCCCAAGCCATTGCAGCAAGTAATGACGGTATATGCTTAATACTCAACGCTTGTCGTTATTGGCTTGGGATAATCTTGGAGTGGGGATAATAATGCTTATCACGACTCGCGATAATCACTACTACGATGAGGACGATATAGAGGTCGGCAAGGCTGTTTCCTGCCAAGTTGCCGTTAATCACGTTGTGGAACTAACGGAGGAAGAAAAAGCCGAAGCAAGACAGGAAGCCATTAAGCAATATCAGCGTGAGGAACTTGCCAAGTTACAGAGCCGTAACGCACGAGTAAAAAAGACTGAGAACGCAGCAACCCAAGTACAACCATCACTATTTGATTTTTAAGCCTATGAAACCGAGAAACAAATTTGAGAAGGCAGTTTTGGAACAAAGCAAGCATCTTCGCCCGATAACCAAGACACAAAGTAAGTGGGCATTCCGTGAGTGTATTGACCACTTCGCCTACCGCTTGCCAAAAGGTCGCACCACTTGTATGGATTGTGGGCATAGTTGGATAATGGACAAACATAGAGAAACTTGCACTTGCCCTCATTGCAGGGCAAAGTTGCAGGTCAAGGAAACCTATGAGCGCAAGTTGCAGCAGAAGCAGTATTTCACTATACTTACCACTTGTGGAGAGTTTCAAGTATTACGTATGTTCCTACTTATTGTGGGTATGGAGAAAGGTTACAAAGCACAGACTTCTATAATTGAGATTGGGCAATATTGGTGGAATATGCAAGGACGAAAAGCTGTGGTTGCCATACAGAGGGTATTGGGACACTATGTTGATACCTTTTCCTATTATAGTCCTATGGCGATACGCAACGATAATGAAGCCTATCAGCATATTGCCTACTCACCGATATATCCGAAGTTCAAGGTTACAGACATACTCCGCAGAAATGGTTTTAAGGACAATTTCTATGGCATCGTGCCTACTCAGCTTATTCCTGCATTGCTTACAGACAGCCGTGTAGAAACATTGCTAAAGGCAGGTCGCACAGACCATTTACGTTACTTTCTTGGCAACAGGAGGACTTTTGAGGAACTATGGCAGTCCTACAAGATTGCAGTTCGTAAGGGCTATGAGATTGTGGATATTTCCCTTTGGAGTGATTATGTAGATACACTTAGAAGATTAGGTAAGGATATTCATAGTCCAAAATATTTATGCCCCGCAGACCTTAAAGGCGAACACGACCGCAGGCACGAGGAACTTCTCAGACTGCGTGAAAGGGAGGAGATAGAACAGAAGCAAAAGAAAGCAATGGAAGATGAAAAGCGTTTCAAGGAACTTAAATCCAAGTTTTTCGGTATCTGTTTCACGGACGGCACAATCCAAGTCCACGTATTGGAGAGCGTGCAGGAACATTTGGAAGAAGGTGTATCAATGCACCATTGCGTATTCTCTAATGCATACTACCTCAAGGAGGACTCCCTTATCCTTTCGGCTACCATTGAAGGCAAGCGAATAGAGACCATTGAAGTATCATTACGAACTTTGGAGGTGGTGCAAAGTCGTGGGGTGTGCAACAAGAACACAGCATATCACGAGCAGATAGTAAACCTTGTTAATGCCAATCGAGGACTTATAAGCCGAAGAATGAAAGCGACAGCATAAAGTATGAACCATTAAATTATCAGAGATATGAAAACAGAGATTGAAAACATTATCTACAATTGGACGGATGAGATACCGCATATTCTCATTAGGGTTATCAACGCAATAACCCTATCCGACAGCAAAGAGGAGTTAAGGTCAGCTATCAACAAAATAGCTGAAGAAACAGAGCTTGATAAGTTCTTTGCCTATGGTTATGGTGCGCATCACTTTTGGCTCAAACATCGCAGATTATCCAATGGAGAGCCAAAGGAATACAGATTGTTAAAAGTTGAATTTTAAGTTTACAGAGTACGGACGCAATACATCTTCGAAGGAGTGTTTGATGTAGTTGCGGATAGCAAGGAGGAAGCACGGCAGAAAGTCCTGCAAAATTGTGGGCTAGTCATGGATGGAAGCATTCACTGCACTTTGCCCGATGATGAAATAAATTGGGCTTTTGACAGACATTCTAACAAACGAATAAGTAGAATAACGAAAGTGCAAAAATATCTTTCTGAATAATAGTAAAAGCCACGCAAGCCGAAATTTGCGTGGCTTCTTTTCTTTCTCTTTGAACGAGTAGGCAACCAAAGAAAAGAAGCAAAAGAAAGTCGCAGGAAAGCCATGTAACTAATATCTCAATAAAAAAGCGGAGCAAACACGTTGCTCCACCCCCGGAAACTTAATCCGTTCCATTCTTGCTGTTATACAGCTAATAACACATTATAATAGCAGTAACTATTATACTGGCTTTCAGATTTATCAAACCAATAATCAGCGGAATTATATTTGTAAATATAATCATAACTTTCTTGTTGGTTATAAACCTTTTGAGGGATTGACTAAGTTTTTTACTTAAGTCAATCACCTACTTTCTGAAAACATTATTTGTATTCATATGTAAATAATTTGTTAAATAAAAGACCCTACCGTTATTGGCTTTACGTCCCGAGCCTGTTTAATGGACGTGGCAGTACCTACTCTCCCACAGAATATGCAGTACCATCGGCGCAATAAGGCTTAACTTCTCTGTTCGGAATGGGAAGAGGTGTTCATACTTATGCCATAACCACCTTTGTTATATCTAAGAGAAATATTTATTGATTCTTCCAACGATAACGACGCGTATATCCACCTTCGGTTTCAAACACTCGATTGTCATCTTGTAGAACACCTTTCAATATTTTACCTGCGTCCTTGGCAGCTTGATCAAAGGCATATTCATGACCATACCCCGCATTTATATGGCGGAAATACAAGACACCTAATGGATAGTGCTCCCAATAATAATTATCCCCTCCTATAAAATCTCTGGCACAAAACCATTCGTTTTTGCGAGTGATACACCAAGAATACACAGCTCCTTGCAGGAATGCTCTTATTTTTTGCATATCAATATCCTCAAGTCCATGTACCGTTCGTATCGTTATGTTGTCCCCTATAAGCATAATAAATTTAATAATGAAAAACTTTGCAAAGATACACAATTATAGCGAAGATAACAATTTATTATTTAACAAAACTTCTTGATAATCAACAAATCCATCATATTTCATATTTGCTAAGGAAGAAAGAACAGGGCTAACTCCACCTGTCTGCGCCTGACCAACCCTCTCAAAACCTTTCCCTTATATCGACAGAACGAAACATACTCCCGGTAGAAGTTTCTGTCTCCTGCCTCTATCTTTCGCAACAGCCTACTCTTGGGGTGCTTACCATAACCAAGCAATCGCCCGACACCCACATTATAGGCAAGCAAGGTCAGCAGCAGGGCATCCTTGCCATATCCCTTGAAGTGTTCAAAGCATTTCCAAAGGTCGGCACGGAGCAGGGAGTCTGCCTGCCGTTCCGTCATATCTGCCGTAAAATGCTCTCCTGGTTGCAGCTGATGCCCATAACCAACATACGGATTATCAAAACCTTTTGATAATCCATATGTCGGTTATGGACACAAGCTAAGACCAGGAGAGCATTACTCTTCTAATATGTCTCTGAGGGAAGCCGATGCACTCTTACGCAAAGACCTGAAGGAACTATGCACGATGTTTCAACAATATGGAAAAGACTCCCTCCTACTCGCCGCACTGGCATACAATGTCGGGCCTTATAGAATCCTCGGTAGCAGAACCAAGTACCCCAAAAGCACACTACTGAAGAAGATTGAATCTGGAAACCGTGATTTCAAAGGTGATTACATCCAGTTCTGTCACTGGAAGGGCAAAAAAATACCGTCTATCGAAAGAAGACGGTATATGGAATTTATTTTACTATATGTTCCATGATCTCAAAGTGCATCTATCACTATAATCATGAAATAAGCAAAGGATGTAGTGAACAAACGACTAATATAACGAATTTATCCAAGTTGCTATTTTTTGCAAAACCTCCGGAGATATCGTCTCTTCTATTTGTTGGTATTCCATCACAGACCCAGTTTTACAATGTTGAAATAAATGATTAAGATTATCAAATGCTGCAATATCACACTTAGTATTATTCATATGTTTTGCTAAAGCATCAAGATTTGTCTTACATTCGACCTGGGTGTCAAGTTTACCATTTAGTGCTAATACCGGACAACGAATTTTAGAGAGCGATTTACGCACATCTATTGTAATAAAGTCACGGATGTATGGTGCTGAGCAATTCTCCTTCAGTTTAACAATATCAGAAACAAATTCTTGTGGAACAGCAGACAAATCTATTGTTTCCGGTTTACCTTCAGATACGCGATCCAACACGTTCCCAATAGTACTAACATATCTATCGAGTTTGTCTTCAGGCAAATTAAGTGTTTCCAGTAATAAACGATTCTGATATAACAACGTTTCTTTCCCAGAAACAACCATACCCGCCATTGAAACAACAAAATCAATTTTACCTTCAGACGCAAGCATCAAACCTATTGTTCCCCCTTCACTATGACCAATTAACCCTACTTTTGAAAATTTGTCACGAAGGAACTCAATTCCTGCAAGAGCATCTTTCTTATAGTCACCAATAGTAATATTCTCCAAAGAGACATTAGAGACATTATATCCCCTGTCATCATAACGCAGGGATGCTATCCCTTTACGTGCCAAAGCATCAGCAATTACAGCGAATGGTTTATGTTCAAATATCTCTTCATCACGATTTTGCACTCCACTTCCAGTCAGCAAAAGAACAACTGGAGTTTTTGAAGAATAATCTTTTGGTAACGTGAGAGTTCCAACGAGAGTATAATTATCACGATTGAATGATACTTCCTCCGTTGAATAGTCAAATGGACCTACAGGCGTTTGCGGTCGTTTTACACTTGGCACATCAACAGTAAGGGTGAGAGGGAAGGAATAGCCCCCCTGCTTAAACTGTCCTGTTATCTTATTACCGTCTACATCTCCTTCATATGTAACACCAATAGAAGGTACAGCGACCTTGACGTGATTACCTTCCGAGATTCTCTCCGCCCTTATGCCTTTTGCCCCTTGAGCCGGAGAATCCAAGGTACATCCATCGTCAGAAAAGTGAAATACGACTGGTAATATTGTACCTTGAATATCAAGTTTTCCATACCATGTCCCCTCTTGAGCGTTTGCCGTCCAAGTAGACAAATAACAAATTACAAACAGTAAAAAACGTTTCATAATTTTACAAATGTTTTTTTATTTCCTTGAAAACCTTAACAGTTTCATCAGATTTCTGACAACTCAAATAATATACTTCGTCTTTTTTCGTAACAATTCGTATAAAACAAGAATCAGAATGAGTAAACAACATTATATGTGAATCATCTTGAGTAATGAAATTACCCAATCTGGTATATCCTACAGCAAAACCATTAGAGCGAAACTTTATTTCTGGCAAATTACTCTTTAGTCCAATCTCTTTAATGTCTCTATATGATATGTTGGTGCCATATAATCCGTTAATAACTAATTCATCTTGGTTCGTAACAATATCTAAATTACCATTACCATGACAGGAAACTGCCAATAATCCAAATAATTCAAATAAAACACAAATAGAAACAATTGTAACTATTAAACCATTTTTATTACTGCTCCCTGTGTAATTAGATCTATTTTTTTTACTATATGCGTACACAATCCCAAGAGGAACTGGAAAAGACACCAATAAAGAGAATATCAGGATATTCTCAAAGCAAACAGCAACGATTCCACCAATTAAAGTTAAGATGTTGCCGATGACAATCATTCGGCACAACAAATTAACCCAGTTTAATTTTTCAACAATTTCATTTTCAGAACCCTCCAATTTGAATCCAGAAATTTTCTCGGGATGCTTTCTTATAAAGAACACTATGACAAAATTTGTTGCAACCACAAGAAATAAAAAAACAAGAAAAATAATATTATTACTCATAAATTCAAAATTTGTTTTTATTAAGATTTTCTTTTTAACTTTACTAAAGATTGACTAAATGACTTTTCTTAAAAATTAATTTATCAATTTCTGTCAACAACCTTATATTACGTTTAATGATTATCCGCATTTTGGTGATACATACCCATACATTCGATGTTCGAAATTCGGTTTGTAGGACACAGCAGCTATGACAAGTCTGTCAAACACTCTATCCCCGAAATATCTGCGGTTAAAATTGTAACAGAACTCGTTGAGATATTCTTGCAGGAATTCGTCCTTGATGCCGTGAAACATATCCCTGAACAGGCTCTTTGCATTTGCTATGGCCGTGTGAACCCATGGAAGAGCCTTCGGTGTGTCTTTCGGTTTTACAACCTTTGCATTAACCTCGGAAACTACTTTTTCAAGCTGGCCATGTGACGGATATGCGTCTGAGTCTATCTTTGCTCCCTTGGAAAGCCCTTCGCCGACAAGCTTGTTTACCGTCTCTGGCTTCAGATCCTTCATCACCTTCATATTCAAGTGACCCACCTTACGACATTTCTGCCCTTTCTTCTTTGGTTCACATGGCTCGCTCTCTGCCATAACAAGCACAGAGACCTTCCTTTCGCTGCCCAGACCGGACTTTAAATGATCCTTCTTCTGACCATCATTCCGTTTGTCATCACAAGTGAAGAACCCCTCGTCCAGTTCAATCACACCGTCCAGGTTGTACTTGCCATCGCGCAATCCCATTACGGAACGTAGTTTGTGCATCATTTCCCAAATGGCCTGGTAACGCTTGTGTCCAAGCTGACGTTGCATTTCAAAAGCCGAAAAAATCTTCTTTGTTGAGGTCATCAGGTGGATAGCGGTAAACCAGTACATCAACGGCAATTTGGAGCCGTGCATGACAGTTCCGCTACGCAAGGTGGTGTGATGCCCACATTTGCTGCATACCCAGCATTTATTGTACTTGTCCCATCTGTGATGCGTATAGCCATAATGACTGCAAACCACACCTGCTTTCTCACGCTCTTGCTTCAAATGCAACTCACATGATTCCTCATCGGGAAAACGTTTCGTGAACTCTAACAATTTCATATCTATGAACAATTTTCAATAAAGATACCAACATTTGGGCACACAGCCAAATCCACAGAGTTAAATAACACCAAAATGCGGATGATTATTTTCGTTTTATTCACAACTATAGTGAAGGAAGTTATCTATATCTTTTTTTATAGCGAATATGGTCGGAGAATTTATCTTTACTGGCATTCTGCTTATATGGTCGGCTATTTCATTTGCCTTACGCATATTATTCGTCTCTTTATATATTTTAAACAATTCGTATTTATATCTGAAACGATTTGGACATATATAAGAAGCCAGTTGTAATTTTCTTTCTGCCAATTCATATCTTTTATTTCTTCTCAACATTTGTCCTTGATGGAACAAAATATCGGAGTGAACAACCAGTTTGTCCAATTTATCATTCAACCCATCTGAATTATCAAAAGTTGACAATGATGCCAAGAAAATCTTATTTTCTCTAAAGTTATCAACAATATATATCTTTTGTTTATCACTAAGCAATCTTCTGTCAATGCACTTCCTAACACTATTACTGACCCTAAGATGATCTGCAGAATAAACAAGTCCAGCAACACAAAGGGCACTTAATAGCAGACTATTAAACCTAGAGAAACTAATCTTTAATAAAACCGGAGAATATGCAGATGCAACAATGATACATATAACACCTAACGCACAAAACAATGCTGCATGTAGAATATAGTAGAATAAAGCCGATATAAGAACAGAGAATAACAACACATTACGGAAATAACCATCTTTTATATGTTTTATTGCATAATAAATCATAAATACGACAATCCCCAACCCTATTATTCCTACTTCACATAGTAACTGAACGAATTCATTACACGCAACAATTACATTATCTGCAACTAAGAAATAATCATCCATCTCTGTATGAGTCGTGAAATATTGTGCCTGTTTTATTGAATATTTTACACCAAAACTACCAATACCCCCAGTACCAACCAATGGATTATCAGCAAACAGAGAAAAACAATTGCGTAATATAAATGAACGTCCAACAAAAGATTGAGATTTCGATTCGTTACCGATGATAGCGAACGCAAAAACAATTACTATAACGCCCAACAAACCATATCTAAGATAACGTTTGTTATAGGAACTACAAACAAGCAAGAATATTGATATGACAATAAATGCTGTACGACTCTCAAGCATATATATATATATAACATCAACTGCAATTAACAAGGTGCATCCCACCTTTACCATTATTTTATTACAATTCTCACTGAACGTAATCTTTAAAAGAGTACATACAGATATCGATATGAATATTGCCAATATGCCACTGTTTCCAACATGTAGTATCATAATGTTACCATCAAACAAAATTGCCACTAAAATAACAATATTGATTAACAGAGTAACACAGATCAAAGACTTTTTCAACAAGGGTAACCTTTCACAAACATAGTTCTTTGAAACCATTACTAACAGAGTTGATGACATTATTCCATAATAAATAAAATGGCTTACTGGATATTCCTTGATTAATGCACTTGATAACGATATGACACAAAGAAATGCCATACACACCTCAGGACTAGATATAGATATAGTATCTTTATTTAACCATTGTCCAATGATACCAAGTCCGGCAAGAATGCTATTATATACTATTAGAACATAAAAATTAGAATAGTCTGCTTCATTCCCAAGTATTGACAACAACGGAAGAAATGAAAGAAGAACTACATATACATTTTTAAACATAGCATTTATTTCATAAATTATAAGTGATGCAATATTTTTAATTTAAGCTCAATACATCCCTTTATTAATAAGGGTTTCAGAGCAGTCTTTGATTTTTTGATTTGAAAATGACAGAGTAATTTTGCGATCTAAACTGTAAGATTATGAATGTCGGTAGCTATATTTTCTCCCAAGTTGTGGATTACATCCCTCGTTATTAGTTCGACAAACTCGTAGATAAGTATCGTGGAAACTGGCACGCAAAGGACTTGACCTGCTACAACCAGTTGCTACACCTGTTGTTCGGTCAGATTACAAGCTGCGACTCCCTGCGTGATATATGCATGTGCCTCGAAACACATAAGCCAATTCTCTATCACCTTGGTTTTCGCAATACTGTCAACCAGTCGTCACTCTCCCGTGCCAACGAAAAGCGGGACTATCGCATATACGAGGAGCTGGGAACATATCTCATCAGCGTTGTAAGGCCTTTGTATGCAAAGACTTCCATTTCTGAGATAACCATTGACAATGTTCTCTATGCACTTGATTCCACAACCATCTCCACCAGTATAAAGCTGGCTACATGGGCCTTGGGGAAATACAGCCGGGGTGCTGTGAAGATGCATACGCTGCTGGATTTGCGAGGCAGCATTCCTGCCAACATCCATATCACCAATGGCAGATGGCATGACAGTAACGAACTGGACGTCCTCGAACCTGAGCCTCTCGCCTTCTATATGATAGACAAGGCTTATGTCGACTTCGATGCACTGTTCCGTTTCCACTTGGCAGGTGCCTACTGGGTAAGCCGCCCGAAGGAGAACATGAAATATGAAGTCTTAGGACACAGGAAACTGAGTGCTTCCGATGTGGGAGGTGGCATCAGAGGTGATTTTACCATTCGCCTGACCACAAAGACGGTTGCCCTCTATCCAGAGCCGATACGCGCAGTATGCATCTATGATGAAGAAGCCAAAGAAGAAATCGTATTCATTGCGAACAACTTCGAAATCAGTGCATTGGAAGTGGCTTGCCTGTACAGACACAGATGGGATATTGAAGTTTTCTTCAAATGGGTCAAGCAGAACATTGTAGTGAAGACCCTGTGGGGATACTCCGAGAATGCCGTGCGCACCCATTTGTGGATAGCAGTCATTGCCTATCTGATTATAGCCAGAATCAAGGCGGACTACAAAAGTCCATATTCCATCACCGAGGTGGCTACGCTGATAAGGATATCAGCTTTGGAGAAGACTTCACTCAGAGAACTCATCACCAAACCACGCGAATCTGTCAGTCTCAATCAATCTGTCAAAGAACTCACTCTATTTGATAATGTATAACTTAACGCGATTTTATCGCATCAGTAATATTCATAAATATTATATCACAATAATCACCACCAAACTTGTTTGCCATTTTCATAGGTAAAGACGCGTTCCTCCTTACCTTTAGAAATATCTTTTAGTATATACAATCCCTCGCTTGGTACATTATTTATTACGAGTTTAGTAGTTTCTGCTCGCATCAATGCAAGATATACCCATCTACCTTTATCATACATAAGAAGATGATACATGTCACCAACTTCCACGCAGTTTCCATCATTGCGAGGCATATACCTAATCTTAGAAACGTCTGAAGGTCTAGAAAGGTGAAGGCCGACCCAATGGCCATCAGGACTAACACCATTGAACCCCGTAAGAACATCGCCATCAAATACCGATTCTTTAGTCTGCTTATCGGTTCCCTGTGTGCCAATGATTTTTCCTGTCAGTTTTTGGTTCCTACTGTTGTAAAACTCGATTTCATTCACATTACAATAAGACCCCTGGTGACCAATATAACGAAGATATCTATAAGTCTGACTAGATGGCGTGAGATTTGCCTCCAACCAACATCCTTCTGTAGCTCCCTCATGAGTGTAGAGAGTTGACTCGTCAGAGAAATCCCCCTTGTTACTTCCTTGAAAACGTCCTAATCCCATACGTCCATTAAACTCATCAAACTTTGCAAAGAAAGGATATTTGCGATATAAGGTCATAGATTGTTTTTTCTTCTTGTTGCATACAATTTCCTTAATAGAACCATCAGTTTTGAGAACAAAGGGATGTCCAAAAGGCACAATCTGATTGTTTTCCCAGACACCAACAGTATAAAGGATATTAGGCCCCATAGACTTAAACGTAACAGTATTCCTTGAAATCTTTCCATAATGAACCGGAATCCAATTTTCTCTATCGCTTACACAGATATATGCAATTTTATGGTTTGCATATTTCTTAGGAATATAACGAGTTACATTCTTTGTGTCGTAATATTCGTCTGTTACATCTATAAAATTAGGAGCCTTGAACATTTCAGGGACGCTTTTCTCTTCACTCAAATCCTCTGCAATTTCATTATTTACATTAAAACACCTTCTGAATATTTTGGGTTTCAAATAACTATGAGCATATTGAGCCGTATCGCCAGGAGCAAAGCCCATATAAAAAGGTACAGATTTACCATTAGGCATAATAATAACAGCCCAAGAATGGTGATTTGGACGATTGCCCCAATGTGGCACGAAATCCACTGCAGTCGGCATACCCAAATATCTTGATAGAGCAACCGTATATGAAGTCTCGTCTTGACAAGTTCCAGTACGATACATACAAACAGATGATAATGATGGAGTTATATCGCCTCTACTTGTAATGAACTCAAATTGTTTCATGACATCAGTAACTCTTAGACCATATGATAACATACTACCTATCTTGAAAAAAGATTTTGCATAAGTATTTGAGGTTTTCTTTATTATTCTCCACTTTTGAGACATTTTACCAGAATAAAAATTCTGTATGAGTATTTCCTTGCCAGTCTCTTTATCAACAGTTGATTCCCAAAACAAACCAGTCAATTTGTTCATTATCTTAAACATACCCCCCTCTACAGGAATAATAACCCATTTCTGATGAGCATCACCTTTATTACTGCCTATAGTCTTATATTTACTAACAGCATCCTAAGTTAATATGCAAATAAAATGATGAAAAAATGAAGAAAAATAATTCACATGTAGCCTTAGATGCTCATAACGAGCACCTAAAATGGACTTTCATACCCAATGACAGTTCTCTATTTATGTTAATACACCAAGAAAAAAGAAATACTCATCTTATAGATGTCCCTTGTATACAGAGTTTTGATATTGGGATTTTACCAATAGGCATATTTTTGTATATCCACAAATGGAGTTCCTCTCTTAACGATGGCAAATACACGGGCTATCAATTTATTCCTTACGATATTGATTGTTGCCATTTTAGATTTTCCCTCGGATTGCCTGCGAACATAGTAGTTATGCAGCTCAGCATCAAAATGAATAGCCGTCATCGCCGCCAAATGAAGAAGTCGCTTCATCTGCTGGTTGGCTATGGAACTTACCTGTGTCCTAGCATGGACACTTGTTCCGGATTGATATTCAAAGGGAGCAATGCCGGAATAGCAGGCAAATTTTCGCCAATTTTCAAACCTTGTGAAATTACAGGTATACACTATCAAGAACGAGGCAACGATGAACCCAATCCTCTTAACTGTCGTGATAAGTTCAAAGGTCTTCTTCAATTCTTTGTTCGCCATAATGACAGACCTTATCTCCCGTTCCAGGTCATGCACTTCATCCTTGAGAGTAGAGATAATATTCTCATAGACAGAAGACAATACGGGGAGGTCCCTCTCTGGTATAACCCTAAACAATTCGTTCCGAGAGGTAATATAGCCACCCATGTTTCTCATCATCTTATCGCGCATTGCCAGCAGGGAATGAAGTTTCCTTATATCCTCGGCAGGAAGTGATGTCGGCGTTACCCTATCGTTGAAGCGATAGGCGAACTCCGCTATGCGCTTAGCGTCTATCTGGTCGTTTTTCCCTCTGGTAATACCCAACGATCGTTTGATATCTAACGCAGGAACCATAGCGTAGGTAATGTGTTCACGTTCAAGGAACAGAGCGAGGGAAAGAGAATAGAGCCCGGTATGTTCAAAGCAAATAAGCAGCGATTCCCAACCCTCTCCAATGTGCTCCTTAATCCATCGGATAAGCTGTTTGAAACCGGATTCTTCATTCCTGAATTGGCGATGAATACGAGATTCTCTGATAAAGGCATCAATACTCAATTTGGAAACATCAATGCCAACATAATTTTCGTACAACATGATAAATAAATTGTTAGTTAAAAATGAGTTGCTTGCAACTAAAGCTGTTAATAGACCTTATGTCTAAAATCCTAACTGGTGCCTGGCAACATAAAGGCAGCTTACAGGGACAAATGCCAATTAAAAGCCTTTAAGCTTAGCAAGGTGTTATGTTCACCCCGCAGCTGCATATTAAAGATAAGTCTAAATCATAAGAAAAAATATTATTATCAGAATTATTACTGGAGCGATAGCTCTTTGACTCTACAAAGTAACAGCAAGGTGTGTCTTTGTAACACAAACCGCCGTTTGTACCACAAAGACCCTTGCCCCGAAAGGGGAGATGAATTACTCCAAAGTCGTAATAAGAAAGAAAAATGGATATGGATAAGAAAGAGGAACATCATTCAGAACGTAAGGCGGCAGAAAAGCTACGATGGGACAATTGGCATGTACGCCTGCCCAACCCGAAAGACCAGCAACGGGCAATTGATTTGTTCCATAAATCAGGTGCGGAAACCAAGTCGGACTTCGTGCGAGGTCGCATTCTTGGGGAGAGTTTCAAGGTGATTACGGTGGATAAATCCGCCGTGGAATATTATCGAAAGCTCTCCGAACTGACGGCACAGATCCACAAGATTGGCGTGCTGTATAACCAAGCCGTGCGTGCTATCAACAGCTATCATAGCGTAAAAACTGCACAGATACTGCTTGAAAAGTTGGAGCATTTATCGGCTCAAATTATCACCTTGCAGGAGCAGGCTATCAGTCTTACCATAGACTACCGTAAGAAATGATTGCCAAGATTTCTGCAACGGAGAACCTTGGAGGGGCATTGGGTTACAACTTCAAGAAAGTAGAGAAAGAGGAAGCAAGCATTCTTCTTGCCCAAGGCTTGTATCAAAACAAAGAGGAAACTTATACGATGGCAGAGGTGTTTGCCGATATGCAAGCACTTATCCCTGAGAAATGCCGAACAAAAAAGACGGTGTTCCATTGCTCCCTCAATCCGCATCCAGATGAGAAACTATCCGATGAAACACTCACACAGATTGCCAAGGAGTATATGGAAGCACTTGGTTATGGCAAACAGCCCTACATCGTGTTCAAGCACAATGACATTGCCCGTGAGCATATACACATCGTGTCGCTTCGAGTAGACAGCAAAGGGCGAAAGCTCAACGACCGTTTCGAGAAACGGCGGAGCAAGCAGATTACCGATGCCTTGGAAAGGAAATTTGGTCTCATTCTAAGTTCAAAGGTTACTGACAAGGCGAAGAAAGAAACGCCCATGATAGGTCTCAGCAAAGGGAATATCAAGGAGCAGGTGGCAAGTGCCCTCCGCATGGTGCTGGGGCATTATCGCTTCTGCTCCTTGGGCGAGCTGAATGCCATCCTTTCTGCATACAACCTTGCCGTAGAGGAAATCAAAACAGAGTTTCGGGGAAAGAAATATGACGGACTTGTCTATGTTCCGACAGATGGCAAGGGCAATAAAGTAAGCACACCCATCCATGCCTCAGACATCGGCCGTGGTGTGGGCTATACTGCCGTACAGAACAGGATGCAGAAATCAAGACAAGCCGTCAAACCACTGATACCAAACGTCAGGAACAAGGTGTTACAAACAATGCGTACCTCTCCCAATACGGAGAAAGAACTTCGGCAACGATTGGAGGGACAGGGGTTGCGTGTGACAATCCGAAAGAACGAAAGCGGACGAATATATGGCATCACTTTCATTGACGATGAAGAGGGCATTGCACTCAATGGCTCACGATTGGGCAAGGGATATGCCGCCAATGTATTCAATGGCTATTTTTCCAATCCTACGCAAAACCCATTCTTGGACGAAACGCTGTATGGCAGTACGTCTGTACACTTGGAACCATCGCCAACTGTTCAACCCTCTCAATCAGATACGGAAGAGGGGGACAACCTTGTCGATGAACTTATCGAGGATATGGTGGGTGACTCTTTCACATCTACGGGCAATGATGATTGGAAGGAAGCGGCTTGGCAGCGTAAACTCCGTAGACAAAATAAGGTTAATCTTAGACGAAAGAAAAGATAGGTAAGGTATTTCAAACTTTGTTTGAACAACATTCAAATGCAATTCAAATAACGATAATACAACAAATATAAAAACAATATAATTATGGCACAGGAAGATGATTTAAGAGCATTAGGTAAGGTCATGGACTTTATGAGGGGCATTTCAGTGATATTCCTCCTCGTTAACTGTTATTGGTTCTGTTACGAGGCATTTCAGCAGTGGCACTTCACACTTGGAATCATTGATAAGATACTGATGAATTTCCAGCGTACCACAGGATTGTTTTCGTCCATCCTCTGGACAAAACTCTTTTGTGTGGTATTCCTTGCTCTCTCCTGCTTGGGGACAAAGGGTGTGAAAGAGGAGAAAATCACATGGTCGAAGATTTGGACGGTGCTTTTCTCAGGCTTTGTCTTTTTCTTTCTCAACTGGTGGCTACTGGTATTGCCCATCGGCAAGATCGGGGCAGCTTCCCTCTATATATTTACGCTTTCCGTTGGCTATATCTGTCTGCTGATGGGTGGCGTATGGATGAGCCGACTACTCAAAAACAACCTGATGGACGATGTTTTCAATACAGAGAACGAGAGTTTTATGCAGGAAACCCGATTAATGGAAAATGAGTACTCGGTAAACCTTCCTACACGCTTCTACTATAAGAAGAAGTGGAACAATGGTTGGATTAACGTAGTCAATCCGTTCCGTGCCTCAATGGTACTCGGTACACCGGGTTCTGGTAAGTCCTACGCTATCGTGAACAACTACATCAAGCAGCAGATAGAGAAAGGCTTTGCCATGTACATCTACGACTACAAGTTCCCAGACCTTTCCGAGATTGCCTATAATCACCTGCTCCAGCATTTGGACGCTTACAAGGTAAAAACACAGTTCTTTGTGATTAACTTTGACGACCCACGCAGAAGCCACCGTTGCAATCCCATCAATCCAGCCTTTATGACGGATATATCGGATGCCTATGAGAGTGCCTATACGATTATGCTCAATCTCAACCGCTCGTGGATTCAGAAGCAGGGAGACTTCTTTGTGGAGTCCCCGATTATCTTGCTCGCTGCCATAATCTGGTTCCTCAAAATCTACGAGAACGGAAAGTATTGCACATTTCCACACGCCATAGAGTTCCTGAACCGCCCCTATGCACAGATTTTCCCGATACTCACTTCCTATGATGAACTTGCCAACTACCTTTCTCCCTTTATGGACGCTTGGGAGGGTGGAGCGCAGGACCAGTTGCAGGGACAGATTGCCAGTGCCAAGATACCGCTTTCACGCATGATTTCGCCGGCTCTTTATTGGGTGATGACGGGTGATGATTTCTCGCTCGACATCAACAATCCTGATGAGCCGAAAGTCCTTGTTGTGGGTAACAACCCCGACCGTCAGAATATCTACTCGGCTGCACTTGGTTTGTATAACAGCCGTATCGTGAAGCTCATCAACAAGAAGAAGCAACTCAAATCCTCAGTGATTATCGACGAGTTGCCGACAATCTACTTCCGTGGCTTGGACAATCTGATTGCCACTGCACGAAGTAATAAAGTAGCAGTGTGTCTGGGTTTTCAGGACTTTTCACAGCTCACCCGTGACTATGGAGATAAGGAGAGCAAGGTGATACAAAACACAGTAGGCAATGTGTTTTCCGGGCAGGTAGTTGGTGAGACGGCCAAGACGCTTTCCGAACGGTTTGGTAAGGTACTTCAGCAACGACAGTCCATGACCATCAATCGAAACGACAAATCCACCTCCATTTCCACGCAAATGGACAGCCTTATCCCTGCAAGTAAGATTTCCAACCTCACACAGGGTATGTTCGTAGGGGCTGTGTCCGACAACTTCGACGAGCGTATCGACCAGAAGATTTTCCATGCGGAAATAGTCGTGGATAGTGCCAAGGTTTCTGCAGAGATGAAAGCCTATCAGCCCATTCCTGTAATAGCAGACTTCAAAAACAAAGATGGCTCCGACAATCTTAAAGAGACCATCGAAGCCAACTATAAATGTGTTAAACGAGAAGTATTGGCATTCGTGGAAAGCGAAATAGAGCGAATTAAGAATGCCCCAGAATTGAAGCATCTTATCAAAGAATAATCTTGCCATTAAGGCAATCTTACAAATTCCTTACAACATTTCGAAGACATAGCAAAGAGAATATAGATATTATCAAATATAATCGTGAGTTTATGGAAATTTACACATTCCTGTCCGTTAATAAATAGTCTCTTATAATTTGAATATTAGGATTTTGTAAACATTTGATTATGTGATTTTACCAAGTATCAAAAATACTACAGGGATGTTAAAATCCAGTCAAACTTTTTAGTCCATCTCCAAACGGTGGTACGGGGCAATCCGGTAAGGTTTATAATTTGCGGATTGGCCAGCCCAATGCGCATCAAGTAGCATACGTGCATTTCATCCTCATTAACCCTATCCAGATTATGGACCAACAAATCTTTGAATGTAGGAAAAATCTCATCGACAGCTTGTTGGAAACTTATCCATTCTTCTGGTGACAAATGACGCCTGCCTTCGGATGACAGACGAACCGATTGAATCACGTCTTTTGCCCTCACGCCAAACTCCGATTGGTGCATGAGCATAATCAGTTCCTTGTTCTGATTGATTTTCTCTGACAATTGGTGTCTATTTTGTTGGAGTTCCTCTTCACTTTGCAGGATTTTTGCGGCTAGCATGGCTGCTTCCTCCTGTGTGCATCTCAATTTCTCATTTAGTGCCTGCCGATTCATTTCGCTGTCTTCCACCTCTTTTTTCAACTCTTCAATTTTTATCCTTGACTCTTCAAGCATCCTGTTCTTCTTGATGATAGTTTGTAACCGTTTCCCTCTGCGATAAAATAGCATGGTGATCAGTGAGCTGATAACAAGAACCGAAAAAATGATGATTCCAAAAATAAGCTGCAGATAGGATTCGTTCTTCCTGAAGATTTCCGCTTCTTGAATCTTGTCCCTGTGATATTGGAACTCATTGTTTACCGTGGCAGCCAATTGCTGTCTTCCACCTAAATCCAACTTTTCTGTCATCTTTACAAAGGCATTTGCATAATAGTCTGCTTTCTTATAGTCTCTTTGCCCGTGATAAATGGTATAGAGCATTTTACTGGCATCATATCTTCCTTGTAGACTACAGGAATCGTTCAATGCTTTCTGGAAATAAACTATGGCCGAATCTGAGAGATTGCTTATCATGAAATATTCTCCCAATGCCAAGTAGTCGTCTGATGTTTGTGGTTGGCCGCCACTTTGCTGTTCTATAAATTTGTAGCAATCTGTTGATAGTGCATGTAATCGCATTACCGAAAAATGGTAAAGTAAAGAATATAAGTCCTCATGATAGGGGATACACTTGGAGTCTTTTATTAATCCGAACGCTTTTGAAAATTTTTCTGTTGCCTCTAAATACCTTTTCAAGCGAATGAGGGAGGCTCCCGCATGAAGCAGGGTCGAGGCATCCAACATTCCAATTTTTCTTGCAATGTGTTCTTCCGCCTGTGCCATCTGCAATGCCTGATGGTAATTTTGCACCTTATAATAGAGGGCGTGGAGATTGGAATAGGTATTTCTCAACATCAAGGTGTCGAATGACAAACCTCGCTTGCATTCATCGGCAGAGCGTAGGAAATTCTCCAAGGCTCTGGGCATGTCATGCAAGTCTCGATACACACTTCCCGCATAATAGAAGGCTTCCTGCTTTTCAGTATTATCTCCTTTCCGGTTATAATAGTCCACGACCATTCTGATTTTAAAGTCTGACATTGCCGGAATATAGGCTTTGTCATGTAGCCTCACATCCAACAGATCATACGCCTTCTGTATATGTTCAGTTTCTGTACGCACAGTTATACTCATTGAGTCCAACATACGCAGTGCCAGAGTGGGGTCGCTGTTTCCAACCCTTTTGATTTGATGGAATTTATCTGTCAGTTTTCTTTCATTATCACAAGATAAACACATCGTCAATATGATACACAACAAGAATAGTTTTCTCATGCCAATACACTTTTTGTGCAAATTTACATAAAAGCTGTGATTTATAAGCCAGTGGGAATAAAAAACCGAAAATAAAATCCCTGACGGTTACCCTTGTGACTGGAAAAATGTCAAGGCCAGCATAGATTTGGAGACGGTCCTGTACGCACCGGATGTGGAGCAAGTGCTCGAATACCGGGCGTTTTGAATTATCTAGACGGGCATTTATTTTCGGTTTTATAGAGGAAAGATACGTTTTTCTTGCATTCACAACAAGTAATCTTCATTTTCGTGTTGTTCCATCGCGTTCCACAATCGAACTTTATTTTTGTTCTTTTATAAGAAAATTAACTCTCCTGCATGCTCATAAATACCTAACAACCAGCACTTTTGATTTTCCTACAACTAATATTAACTTTCTTTAACTGTACGTGGGGCGAGATGGAACACAAAATGTTTTCATCCTGTTTCAGAAAACACTATTTTTGCATCCAAACCTAAAAGATTAGAAGATGAAAACATCGATTAAAAAACTGTTTGTCATAACCCTGCTGTCATGCATCGCTTCAACCGCATTTGCCTCAAATTATAGTCTACATGAACGGATCATGATGTCGTATGTTGCAGGATACACATTGGGACATGACGGGAAAACACATCGGGCCCCACCGTTTATTATGCCATGCCTAATAAGTGTATATTTAGATGCAACGGCTTCATCTTTATATTTCGATAATGCCAATGCAGATAGTTGCGTAAACTTAAACTATTACATTTATAACTCGAACAAAGAAGTTGTTAGGGGGGGGATGATGGTTGGTGGCATAAATGGAACCGTCAGTCTAAATGGACTGGGCAAAGGTGCCTATATTCTCCAGATTGTTGTTGACGGCAATACATATAATGGCGATTTTACCTTGTAATTGAATATATCATGGAGCGGCGATTTCAAGAAAAAGTGTTGGTTGCGGGCGGTGCAGGTTTTATTGGAAGTCACTTGTGTAACAGGTTGGTTCACGACGGCTATTCTGTTGTCTGTTTGGACAATCTGTATACAGGCAGTATGTCCAATATCGAAAAACTGATGGATTCTCCTCGTTTCGATTTCATCAAGCATGACGTTATTTTCCCGTATGAAATCAATGACATATCCATGGTATTCAACTTGGCATGTCCCGCTTCTCCCGTCCATTATCAGAGAAATGGTGTCTATACAACACGGACAGCGGTTGAGGGCACTATCAATATGCTCGAAATTGCGCGAAAAAACAAATGCCGGTTCTTGCAGGCTTCTACCAGTGAGGTTTATGGGGATCCGTCCGTAACTCCCCAATCTGAGACCTACTATGGCAATGTGCATACCGTAGGCGTAAGGTCTTGTTACGATGAAGGCAAGCGTTGTGCGGAGAGTTTATGTATGGACTATTACCGTGAGTATGGCGTAAAGGTGAAAATTATCCGTATTTTTAACACTTATGGCCCCAATATGGCTGTAAATGACGGGAGAGTTATGTCCAATTTCATCATGCAGGCATTGACGGACAAGCCATTGACAATTTATGGTACGGGCAAACAGACGCGCTCTTTCCAATATGTGGATGACTTGATAGAGGCGATGCTGAGGATGTCCGGTACACCTGACAATGTTACAGGGCCAGTCAATATCGGTAATCCCGATGAAAGAACTATTGAGGATATAGCTGATTGCATAAAGGCACTAACACATTCAAAGTCAGCATTGGCCTATGCTCCCCGGCCGGTTGATGATCCCTGCCACAGGTGTCCGGATATAAGTTTAGCAAAGAATATGCTTTCAGGCTGGGAGCCAAAAGTGGGGCTGCATGAAGGAATACAAAAGACTGTCGAATATTTCAAACACAAGGCTGCCCAATGAAGAAGGAATATGACTATCTTTTAGTTGGAGCAGGCTTGTTTAATGCTGTCTTTGCCCAACAAGCAAAATTGCACGGGAAGCGATGTCTTGTTATAGACAAGCGTTCGCATCTTGGAGGCAATGTTTATTGTGAGAATATTGAAGGCATCACTGTACATAAATATGGGCCGCACATATTTCATACCAGCAACAAGGAGGTGTGGGATTACGTCAACTCCTTTGTGCCTTTTAATCGTTTTACTTTAAATACCATTACTTATTATAAAGGTAGAATATTCAATTTGCCCTTTAACATGAACACTTTCCATCAGATGTGGGGCGTGGTCAGGCCAGAAGAAGCAATGGCAAAAATTCTGCAACAAATAGGCGATATGGGTAGTCATGCTGCGCCCTCTAATCTGGAGGAACAAGCCATTGCATTAGTGGGCAATGATATTTACGAGACATTGATAAAGGGTTACACTGAAAAGCAATGGGGTAAACCATGTTCTGAACTACCAGCATTCATCATTAAACGCCTTCCTGTACGCTTTACGTATGACAACAACTATTTCAACGACTGTTACCAAGGCATACCCGAGGGCGGCTACAACCAGTTAATTGATGCCCTATTGGATGGCATAAAGTGTAAAACCAATTGTAACTACTTTAAGAATAAGGACTATTTTGACAGACTTGCGTCTGTACTGGTTTATTCAGGTTCTATTGACAAATACTTTGGCTATCAATTAGGGCATCTTTCATATAGAAGTCTCAGGTTTGACAATGAAATCATTCATAATAGCAATTATCAAGGAAATGCCATTGTGAATTATACGGATTTTGAAATACCTTATACAAGAATCGTTGAGCATAAGCACTTTGATATCAACAATAAGGAAGTGATAAACTCTAACTGCTCAGTTATCACGCGAGAATATCCCGTGATACGACCTTCGAACTCAAATAGTGAACCGTATTATCCAATAAATGATGATGTAAATAATAAGTTGCATGACGCATATAAGGAACTTGCCATAACTGAGAGGAATGTTATATTTGGTGGACGACTGGCTGAATACAAGTACCTAGATATGCACCAGGTAATTGAGCGGGCATTAACATATTGGAAAAATAAATGTAGCTAATAATATAAAGCTATGACAGAATATATCACACCAGAACATGTGTTGAGCAATCTTGCAAATTTACCTCAGTTAGTTTTTGAGGTAACAGATGCATGTAATTTGAAATGTAAATACTGTGCATATGGAGAATTTTATGGTGATTTCGACAAAAGAGAAAATAAAATGTTGTCAGTGTCTCAAGCTATTCGCCTGTTTGATTATCTCAATCAATATTGGAATTCGGAGCGGAACACGTCACCAGAGAGTTTTATGTACATCTCATTCTATGGGGGTGAACCGCTGATGAATTTCAACTTTATCAAAGAAATAGTTGAATATGTAGAAACACGATTGGTCTGTCCTCGCAGGAAGTTTCTGTTTTCCATGACAACCAATGCAATTCTTCTGCATCGATACATGGATTATCTTGTCGAACATGATTTCCATATTCTCATCAGTCTTGATGGAAATGAAAAAAATGACAGCTATAGAGTGGACCATCATGGCAACAGTAGTTTTGAGCGGGTCGTGAAAAACGTAGATTTACTACGTGAAAAGCATTCCGGCTACTTTGACAAAAATATAAGTTTCAACTCCGTATTTCATAATCGGAGTACAGTAGAGGAGGTTTATAGATTTTTCAAAGACAGATACGGTAAGATACCAACGATTAGTGAACTAAACAACTCTGGTATCCGTCCCGAAAAAATAGAGGAGTTCAATTACACATATAGGAATTCAGAGGAAAGTCTTCATCAGTCAGAACACTATGAGGAGATTGAGAAAGACTTGTTCATTGGTATAAGCAGCTATAAGAGCTTAGCCCTATATCTTCATCAGTATAGCGGCAACTATTATCGTGATTATACAGATTTGCTTTTTGATAAGGAACATATTAAGTATATTCCGACCGGAACTTGTTTGCCATTTTCAAAAAAAATGTTTGTAACGGTTAATGGCAAGATTCTCCCATGTGAGAGGATAGGACATCAATTCGGACTTGGGTATGTTACAGGAACTAGCATAGAGTTAGATCCTGTAGGAATTGCACGGAAATATAATGAGTATTATCATAAGATGGAAAGCCAATGTTCTCATTGCAAAAACAGACCTTCATGCATACAATGTCTTTTCAATCTCAAGGATGTCGACAATAAGCCTGTATGTTATGGCTTTATGAACGATACTATGATGGAGCTATTTAAGCAACAGCAGTTTCAATTTATACGTGAACATCCAGAGGTATATCGTGAGATTATGGAAAAAATCATAACGCTATAGTTAAAAGCGTAACTATACGTTCAATTCACTCAATTATTAACATTTTAAACTAAAAATTTTATGAAAATCAAACGTTTCAAACTAAATGCTCTTTCCGCAGAGGGGCTGCGACAAAAGGAGATGAATGCCATCATTGGCGGTAACTCATGTGGTTGCAGTTGTGCATATGCAAATAGTGGCGGATCAAGCACAAGTGCAAACATGTCTGCCAATTACGGCTATGACACAAGTTCGTCCTATGGGTGCAACCAGGTTACAAAGGATGACTATGGATTAGGAGTTGTAATTCAGAATCATGCTTAAGGTGGGTTCTATTAATTACCACTGAAACCAAATCATTAAATCATGGATTACGTTTTGCCATCTTTCGGACTCTCTTCGGCTTAAATTGTCCGTTCACTCAGTCGTTATGCCCGCATAACTCCTTCGTTCACTTGCAATTTAACCTCGAAGATAGTATCGATATCTGACAAAGCTAATTAATAGAACCCACCTGAAATGACTATCTTAATGCCCCACAGGTTAACAGTCTATTTGCTTGCGGGGCATTTGAAGTCGCCCAAGACAATTGAAGCTTATGAAACGGATATTATTGACATTGATTATCGCGGCATGCCCCTGTCTGCTTTTTGCGCAGCCCAAAAGGAATGGATGCGTACCAGGCCGCGAGAAACGCGGTTACGACCAATGCATAGTGATCGACACCGCACGTGTACGGGTGCTCTACGCACTCAACGCCAAAGACATCAAGGACGAGAACACCTATATCGACCTCGGAAAACTGGAGGTGGGCAAACGGGTAAGCAAGTACAGCAGCGAGTTTCTTGATCTGTCAGACAAAGAAATCATCAAATGGAAAAAGGAGAAAGGTCATAAGGGGAATGTCCCCAAAAGCTTCTTCATGGGTGGTCAACGAGAGCATAAAGAACATTGGAGCGAACTGGTTTTCTCCGACTATATTATCCATGCAGGTCAGCTGAAGGAGTACGCCTGCTTTCCCTTATGGGCTGAACGTGATAACAGCAGCTACACGGAGCCTTACCCACAGATGAAATGGCAATTAGCGAATGAGCAGCAGACCATTCTAGGGCATCGATGCCAGAAAGCCACATGCCGCTTTCGCGGTCGTGACTTCGTAGCGTGGTTTGCCGCTGACGTACCCATCAAAGGAGGACCGTGGAAATTCGGAGGCTTGCCTGGCTGCATTCTCAAGGTATATGACGTGCAGAGATTATACGTATGGGAGGCCGTGGCCATTGAGCGTGGCACTTACAAGATATCCCAATACCCTGACAAGCTATATCCCAAATCCACTCGTAAGAGGGTCTGGCAGCTTCAGAACAAATACAATGAGGACTACTGGAATGCCATAGGCTGGATGAGCCAGGAAGGGAAAAGCAGGTCAAAAATAAAGAATTTCGAGCCTTTAGAAAAAGAGTAGATGAAAAGGTTAACGACCATCCTTGGCCTCCTCGTCATCGTGTGTGGCGGGTTAGCGGCGCAGACAATCATCGAAGGCACCGTACTTGACGCGCAGGGCAAGGCGGCAAATGCATATGTCACGGCGGCTGTCAAAGGTACGGAAACCACACTCAGCTTTGCAGACACGGACGACAAGGGATACTATAGACTGGAGATACAGGTCAACGCCGATTCGCTGACGGTGACGGCGGCAGGGCTGGCCGTCGGCCGGCAGTCAAGGACGGTAGCCAACCGCTCGCAGCGGCTGGACTTCCGGCTGAAGGATCAGGTGGTGCAGATTGAGGAGATCAGCGTCCGCGCACAGAAAATACGGCAGAGCGGCGACACAATCAACTACCTCGTGGGAGCCTACCAGCAGCAGGGCGACCGCACGATAGGCGACGTGCTGAAGCATATGCCGGGTATCGAGGTGTCTGAGGGCGGCGGTATCAAGTTCAACGGAAAGAGTATTACGAAGTTCTATGTAGAGGACATGGACCTGCTTCAAGGCCGTTACGGGCTGGCCACGAACAATGTCAACGCACAGGACGTGGCCACGGTACAGGTGCTGGAGAATCACCAGCCCGTGAAAGCACTACAGGGCCGCACGCAGACCGAAGATGTGGCTATCAATCTAAAGCTGAAAGATTCGGCCAAGGGGACAGCTGCCATCAACACTATGCTCGGTGGCGGTGTACAGCAGGCTGGCGGATGGGGGGTGGGAATGCGCCCGCTGTCAGACGGGCAGACCGCCATCGGACGAAATCCGCTATGGACAGCAGAGGTAGTGGGCATGTATTTTGCCAAACGGCGGCAGAACATGACGCTCTACAAGGGAAACAATACCGGTGAGGATGTGTCGAAGGAACTGTCATCATACTATTCCGGCATCAACAGCGTAGGACTTTTCCCTTTCTGTCCGATAGGTGCGGAAATGCCGTCGGGCAGTGGACTGCCGCAGAAACGCACGTTCGACAATCACTCGCACGTCGTGGCGATGAACCATCTGGAAAAAGTGGGCGGTGACACGGAACTGACCATGAATGTAGCATACCATCATGACCGCATCCGTCAGGAGGGCATATCAGAATCCGACCGGTTTTTCAGCGACAGCCAGCGCCTGCTGAGCAGTGAGACGTTGACTTCGGAGACGCATATAGACAACCTGAGCGCGAACCTGCGTTACTGCCGCAATGCAGAGAACGGGTTCACGGCCGATGTCATCAAGTTTGACGCTGGATGGAACAGCGACGACGTGTCAAGCCTGCTATCCTCAAGACTCACCGGGGCGCAGCCCGTGAACTATGGTGACAACAGCGTCAGTCAGCATTTCCACCGTCCCACCCTCTTGGTGAGTAACACGCTGAATATAATCCGCAATTATGGCAAGAATACGCTTGACCTGCACTTCTCGGCAGGCTATGCCCAACGCCCCAACACGCTCACGGTTGAGGTTGACTCGCTGCTACAGGCCACATCGGCACGCTATGAACAGGACTTGACATCGCGACATATCGCCGGGAACTTCCATACCAACTACGCGTATAACCCCGGTGCTTTCTCGCTGAACTATGGGATTATCGCCAATGCCAGCCTGCATGGTGTGCAGACTGATCTTGACGGTTTTGTTCCTCCGATGACGGACGGCGGACATGAGGCAGGACAGCCTTCCTTGCTGAATGATTTGTGGTATAATATCTATGAGCTGACCCTCGGCCAGCAATACAAGTTTGAGCAGATGGGCTGGCGACTTTCGCTCAGCTGTCCGTTAAACCTGTATACACAGACCCTTGACGACCGCATCCGCCACGACAAGCGCAGCTACACCCATCTGCTCGTCTCGCCTTCGTTGTCGGCAAGCTATGAATGGCGTGACTGGAGTGGCAACATCACTGCATCCTATTACAAGAATGTTGGCGATCCGGGCGGCATCTACAATGGCTACATCATGAACAACTACCGCTCGTTCCAGCGGTCGTATGTGGAGCAAATGTCAGAGACCGACCGGCTCGGAGCGGGCGCAACCATCGGCTATCGCAGTGCCATCAATGCCACCTTCTTCCGCATCAACGCCAACTACAGCCATACACGCGACAACCAGATCTATGGCTACAGCTACGAGGGTGCGACAAGTGTTATCCAGGCCGTAGACAAAAAGACTGCCACCGACAGTTACAGTCTCGGCTTTGATGGCAGCAAGGGGTTCGACCAGATGCAATCCAACATCCGTGCCTTCGGCGGTTATAGTTACAGCAAGGGTGAACGGCTTATCGCCTGGCAGCTCTATCCCTTTCACTCGCGCGTCATCAGTATTGGCGCAGGCGGCACCATCACCCCACTCCCATGGTTTAATATCGTCGTGAGCAGCGGCTATGCGTGGAACGTCTCGGCTACTGACAGCGGTAACGAAGACCTGGCACAAACCATGCGCACCGCCACCCAGCGCATCAAGCTGAATGCATATATCACCAAGCAGATTACTCTCACCACCACAGTCGAGGACAACTACAACAACTTAACTGCCGAGAACCGCCACGCTTGGTTCGGTGACCTTTTGGTCAAATACAAACTGAAGCATGTTGAC
Organism: Segatella buccae ATCC 33574; assembly: GCF_000184945.1. Lineage (GTDB taxonomy): Bacteria > Bacteroidota > Bacteroidia > Bacteroidales > Bacteroidaceae > Prevotella > Prevotella buccae. The sequence continues at coordinate 2,633,431 of NZ_GL586311.1, read as the reverse complement.
TTAGAGCTACAGGCCAACAACCTTTTCAACCAACGTCAGTACACACGCGTCTATTACAGCGGCCTCGACATCTATAGCACCACCTCGCAGCTGCGACCCTTCAACATATTCGGGACGGTAAGATTCAAACTCCTATAGTATAGGGAAAAAAGAACCGAAGGCATGACTTCCTTAGCTATAGGCATCTTGGCTATAATAGGTATTTCTAAAGCATCATCAATAAGATGTAAAAGAAATATTTCGTATGATTCCTGATTCATATCTATCAGATAAGCTACAGGAAACGAATATAATAACTCACTTTAAAATATGCAAAGCAAGATATGCGGAGATTTCTTGATAATATAAACTTGAATATATAATGAAAAAATATTGGTTCTATCTTGAGTCATATATATATGTGAGCTTCAAGACAAATAAGATGCTGTTGTACGATACACATACAGGGCTAAGTACAATCGTAGAGTCACAGGAAGTAATAAATATTATTCGTGCAATCTATGCAGATGGAAACAGCGGCTCTGTGGAGTTGAGCCAAACTGATGTTGACAGCCCAATTGTCAAGGATTTTATAGACAAGGTCATATCAACTGGAATGGGAAATATACTGGAAAAGGGAAAACATCCAATGAAGCCTGTTATCCTACTGCCGATTCTTTCCTTGAATCTTGATGTGGAAAAAATCAGGGATAAGAAAAATGTAGACTTGTTTCTTGCCAGAAACATCAGCAAATATCTGTTGGATGTAAATATTGTCTTGAATAATTCGTGTCAGCAACAATGTCAGCACTGCCAGAACTATTGCAAACAATTCTTTTGCTGTAGCAAAGGAGATTCACAAGGGAGCTTATCACAAGACTCCTTAGTAACCCTGTTGCACCAAATAAGGTACTACCCTGTGCGTACAATAAATATTACCGGCGGCAACATCTATCAGTATCAAAGCTTGGAAGTTTTCAATATCGCCAACGAAAATGCAAAGAAAATCCTTAATTTTTATATACACTATTTGAACTATCAGGAAAACCTTTATGTTGACAAACAAAATGTTCATCTAATCATTAACGCTCCTGTAAACATGGACAGGCTTAATGAGGTATATGCTCTTATGAAAGAAAAAGAGGTGATGTTTCATCTTATTGTGGAGGATGATGACCAATATGATGAATTGGAGTTAGCAATGTCTAAACTCGGAATAGAGAATTTTGAAGTTCACCCGTATTATAATGGACAAAACATCCATTTTTTTGAAGAGAATGTGTATCTGTCAAAAGAAGACATTGTCGCCAAACGCATTTCCATGCGCGAGATATTCCGCAATCAGAAATTGAATGCTAATTCTTTTGGAAGCCTGTACATTCTTTCTAATGGAGAGATAAAGGCCAACATCAATGCAAAAACAATAGGAAACTTGAACAGAGACAGAATCATAGATGTCATCAACTATGAAATGATACAAAATACGGCATGGAGATGGACTCGCTCGGCAGAACCATGCGGTAGTTGCGTCTATCAGTATTTGTGTCCGCCACCATCTAATTACGAAAGGGTATTAAACAGGCAGAATTTGTGTCACGTCCATCTTTAAATTGATCATGTCATGCCAACAATAACAAATTTTATCAATCATTTGGCCATACAAATGGCTCTGATGTCTGACAAAAGTCTTTATCATGGAAGAATGGGAATTATTCTAGCTCTTTATTGCTATGGAGTAACTCACGATAATCGTTTTGTTTGTGATTATGCAAGAGACGTTCTCCAGACTTCTGATGACTACTGTGATGGAAACATAGGTATAGAAAATGGCCTTGCCGGTTTGGGACTTGGTTTCTCACTATTGTACAAGGCAGGAATGTTCAAGGACAATCTGAATGATTTGCTTTTTGATATAGACAAGAGAATCATGAGTGTAGATCCGAGGAGAATGGAAGATTTCTCCTTTCGGAAAGGTGCCTTGGGAATACTGTACTATATTAGGACAAGATTATCCATTATCGACCAAGAATGTATTTCTTTAAAAAATGATTATTTGAAAGAACTTGAAGCCAACATACAAAGACATTTTAACGGGGGTGTTGTGCAAAATTCATTGATAGATAGCCTGAGGCCACCTGTATGGAAAATGAAAGAATATTTAGGAAAAGATGCAGGCATAGATAACGGTAGTGCATATTATCTAATTAAGGGTTCATATGATAAAATATTTTCTTGTCAATAATGCCAGTCGGGCAGCGGCGTATGGGATAGGCACATACATCAAGCAGATAGCATTTTGTCTTCGAAACAGCCTGCCACAATACGAATTGTCCTTTCTTGACATCCATTCAGATGTGGGTGAATTTTCTATTAGCAAGGATGAAGAAGACAATCTGCATTATCGTATTCCTTCGGTTCGAGGTGACGATAATGCCATTGCCTATTATAGAAGTATTCTCTTCTTACTTAGCCCGTATGTGGGCGAAGAAGAAGTGGTGGTTTTTCATTTCAACTACAGTCTGCATTTTGACTTAATGAGACTTGTTAAGGCAAAGTACATGTTTTGCCGAATTGTCTATACCATACACTATTTTGATTGGTGTTTCAGCTTAGACGGCAATCTTACACGATTCAGAAAGCTAATTTGCGATGACGATATTGAAGATGTAATGAAAGAAAACATACGAAGCAATTATCAGCATGATAAACGTTTGCTCTCGATCTGTGATGACGTGATAGTCCTCTCTAAATTTACGTACAATTTACTCAGGAATGAATACAAAATGGATGGTTCAAAACTCCATCTTGTGTATAATGGAATGTATAAAGACGAGAAAATAATCCAACACAGCAATGTAAAAGGCATACAGAAAGAAATATTATTCGTTGGTCGTCTGGATAAAATCAAGGGCATTGAATACATCATCAAGGCATCCAAGATGATTATTGCCCATGATAAGACCATCCATTTAACTTTGGTCGGGGATGGCGATTTTAGTCGATATCTGGCACTTTGTGAAGGGATATGGGATAATATTACATTTACAGGAAAGCTATCTAAGGACAATTTGGAACAGTTTTATCATCGTGCTACAATTGGGGTACAACCCTCATTTCACGAGCAATGCAGTTATTCCGCCATAGAAATGATGGCTCACGGCATCCCCTTTATTGCAACAGATTCAACGGGATTAGGGGAGATGATGGATTATACTCCAGAGTGCTTAGTGCATATTGATGAGGAAAATTTTCAGCCAGATGAATTTGTGAAACAACTGGCAGATAAAATGACGGCCCTTATCTATAATGACCAGTTAAGAGAACATTCCTCTCTGAAATTGCTGCAACTTTTCCAAAAAAGGTATTGTGTTGATCATATGAAAAATTCTATAAAAAAAATATTTGCAGCTCCTACAACAAAAGTTGGTGAACTTTCAAAGGACTTCATGCCATATCTTGATAGCGAAGTTATTCGCCTCATTGCCCGAAGACCAGTACTTGATATGGATTATGTTGGCCTTACAGGCATAGGATGTTATTTGTGGTGGAGGATTGAAACTTTAAAAGGTGTAAAAGACAAGACCGAATTGTATACTTCTATGAAACTTCAAGAAAACTTGATATATTATATCGATTGGTTATATGATGTCATTGAGGAAGATAGAAAAAATGCTTTTTCTTCCCTCTTTGAACTTTCTCCTTTAAAGTGGTTGCTGAAAGGACTGAAGAATGCAGGCTTCTATAAAACAAGGGTAGAAAAAACCATCAAGCATATTCATGCTTTAGGGGTCAATTTGGGCATTGACCGTAATAAGTACATCAACAAAGCAGAACTTATGCAAACTGCACTGAAAATATACAATTTAAATCTATAAGTAATGAATTTAAGCAATACCTGTACTTTTATCATACCTCTTCGCATTGATAGTCATGAACGTCAGCGTAATCTTAATTTTGTCCTTGGTTGGTTAACACAGCTGAAGGCTAAGATTATCGTACTTGAGGCGGATGTGCAACCAAAAGTTGACAAGAGTTATTTTCATAAAAATATAGAATATATTTTTGTGAAGGATTCTAACCCTCTATTTCATCGTACCCATTATATCAATATGCTTTTGAAAAGGGCAGACAGAAAAATCGCCTCTATATGGGATACCGATGTAGTGACAGCATATCAACAAATCGGAGAGGCTGTCCAAAAAGTACAAGCAGGCTGTACACTTGTTTACCCTTATAGTGGTGAATTTGTTATGCTTTCTCCAGAACATAGTAATGAATTGATCAAGGAGGGCAACTTGTTGTTTTTGGAGGAACAAAATTTGAATCCTGTCTTTAATCGTCCGTTTTGTGGCGGTGCCTTTTTCGTGAACAGACAAAAGTACCTGGCACTGGGTGGGGAAAATGAACACTTTACTGGTTGGGGACCGGAAGATGTTGAGAGACTGAGACGAGTACAAATAATGGGACACCAGGTCAAATGGACTGAAAAAGGAAAAGCATATCATTTGTATCACCCCAGAAATGAAAACTCACGCTTCTTCGATGAGGAAACGGCCATTAAAACGAGAAAAGAGCTGGTGAAGGTATGCAGTATGAATAAAGAAGAATTATCAGAATACATAAAAACGTTTGCAGTATGAAAGACTTGACGATATGGATAACTTACCACAACGATCAGCAGATCAAGGAGTATGGTTTGGAAGAGGATGAAACCTTCCGTCTGTTCAAGGGAAATGACCTTTGCGCACAGGGTAAGAACATCAACCAACTCAACCAGTTCTATTCGGAACTGACGACGTTCTATTGGGTATGGAAAAATAAAATCTACAGCAAAGTTATCGGGTTCTGTCATTATCGCCGGATATTTACACATGTCATGGATATAGAGCCTGGTATATGCCAAGTCATGCGGATTGCAAATATGGGATATACAGTTGAACGGTATTACAGATTGGCCCATAATTATAATGACATGTATGACATCATCGAGATTCTGAATGAAAGGTACGGAACAGAAAATGCTTACTCCAAATATCTTCTGGAAGCCACCGTCTTTATTCCATTCTGTTGCTTTGTCATGTGCTATGAGGATTTTGAGGCGCTCTGTGAATTCTTGTTTCCCATCCTTTTTGCTTTCGACAGGAAAAACGGCCTGAACATGGATCCAAAGAACTATAGGCAAAAGGCTGAACGGGACTTCAGATATGATCAAGTAGACTACCAGCAGAGGGCAATTTCTTTTTTGGCAGAAAGAATAATCAGTGCCTATCTTGTGAACCACATGAAATTGGTAAGCGTGCAAACCCTTAATCAGTAAGGAAAAGGATGAATGTAAAACGCTTTCCACATTATCTCCAGCATGATGCGGCTGACTGTGGCCCCACGTCCTTGCGGATGATTGCAAAACATTACGGCAAAGAGTATTCTGCAGAAATGTTGCGCCAACATTGCTACATTTCCAGGGAAGGCGTTTCCATGCTCGGTATCAGTGATGCAGCAGAATATATTGGATTTCGAAGCATAGGAGTCCGTATTACTTTTGAGCAGCTGGCAAAAGAAGCTTTACTCCCATGTATCCTTCACTGGAATCAGAATCATTTTGTTGTTTGCTACAAAATAGAGAAAAAGCGTAAAGAAAAATACAACATATACATATCAGATCCTGCATCTCAGCGTTTGTGCTATACTAAAGAAGAGTTCCTGAAATGCTGGCTGAGCACGAAATCTGGCAATATGGATAAAGGGGCAGCCTTACTGCTTGAACCCGGTGTCGATTTTGGGAAACGGGAAGAAGAGGTGGATGCAAAAAAGCACAGCCTCTCTTTCTTCCTTAAATACTTTCTGCCCTATAAGGGGCAATTTGTACAGTTATTATTTGGAATGTTGGTGGGTAGTCTGTTGCAACTCATATTCCCTTTTTTGACACAGGCTATGGTAGACTGGGGTATTGGAGAGAAGAATCTCAGCCTGATAACGCTGGTTCTCATAGCTCAGCTAACTATCTTCCTGGCACAACTTTGTGTTGGATATATCCGTAGTTGGATTCTACTGCACGTTAATTCACGGATAGATATCTCGCTCATTTCCGACTTCCTTATCAAACTGATGAACATGCCCCTGCATTTCTTTGATACAAAACGTACAGGTGATATTATGCAGCGCATCGGTGATCATGGGCGCATCAAAAGTTTCTTGATGGGCAATTCTCTCAGTATCCTCTTCTCGTCAGCCAATTTTATTATCTTTGCCAGCATCTTGGCTTACTATAATATGAAGATTCTAACAATATTCCTGATAGGAAATACTTTCTATGTGTCATGGATCCTCTATTTCATGAAATACCGGCGGGAACTTGACATCAAGCGCTTCAATCAGGCATCGACAGAACAAAACAAGATTATCCAGCTTATACAGGGAATGCAGGATATCAAGCTCAACAATTGTGAAAAGCAAAAGAGGTGGGAATGGGAACGCGTGCAGGTAAACCTGTTCAATATTAGTGTACGCGGATTGACAATCGGACAGATACAGCAGGCGGGTACGGCGTTTTTTACACAATCAACGCATATCCTTATTTCATTCATTGCTGCAAGGGCCGTAGTAGAAGGACAGATGACACTCGGTATGATGATGTCGCTTACTTATATCATTGGTCAGATTTCAGCACCTATAGGTAACTTCATTGGCTTTGCCCAAGCATTGCAGGATGCCAAGATAAGCCTTGAGCGACTGAATGAGATACATGCACAGGAGGACGAGGAACAAGACATCGCCTTCAAGACCTCCATTCTGCCAAAAGACAAGAGCATTCGCATTGACCATCTGAGATTCAGCTATGATGGTTCAGAAAGGAACTATGCCCTGGATGATGTGAACCTTGTCATACCGGAGCATAAGGTTACAGCTATCGTTGGGGAAAGCGGTAGCGGTAAGACAACGCTCATCAAGCTTATGCAAGGTTTCTATCAGCCTAATAGTGGCAATATCAAAATAGGCAGTCTTAGTCTCAACACTATCAACCCTCATTTGTGGAGAAGCAAGACCGGAAGTGTGATGCAGGATAGTTTCATTTTTTCAGATACCATAGCCAATAATATTGCTTTGAATACGGATGATATCGACACGGAGCGATTATACCACGCAGCGGTGATGGCCAATGCCGATGAATTTATATCCGAACTGCCATTAGGCTACAATACCAAGATTGGAATGGAAGGTTCCGGTGTTAGCCAAGGACAACGTCAGCGGTTGTTGATATCGCGTGCCATCTACAAAAATCCTGAATACATCTTCTTTGACGAGGCGACCAATTCTTTGGATGCCACCAATGAGCGTGCCATTATGGATAATCTACATGAGTTTTATAGGGGAAAGACGGTCGTGATTGCGGCCCATCGGTTGAGTACGGTGAAAGATGCGGACCAGATAGTGGTAATGAAGCAAGGGCATATCGTGGAAATAGGTACACACGAGGAACTTGTTGAAAAACGGGGAGATTATTATACATTGGTTAAAAATCAGTTGGAGTTGGGCCAATAATGGAAAAAAGACAGCAATTGCCAAATATAGAACTGCGCAGCGAGGAAGTGCAGGAACTGATGGGGAAAATTCCGCCAGCTATTTTGCGTGTGGGAATTTCTGTCATCCTCAGTTTTGTTTTGCTCGTGTTCACAGCCAGTTATTTCATAAAATACCCTAATACAGTAACCATCCCTATTGTGGCAAAAAATGTCAATCTTATGACAGAAGTCAAAGCTACATGTTCCGGCCAAATTATTGATCTGAATGTGAAATCCGGACATATACATAAGGGCGACACCTTATTGAAAATTGCCATCAGCCATGAAGATAAAGCTGGTATACTATCTATAGAATCTCCTCTCTCCGGAAGCGTCCGCCCTTGTGGTATATTTCAAGAAAACGATTATGTGAATGAGGGAGAAGGGCTTTTTTTTGTTGTGGACTCCATCAGGAAGAAGATTATCGCCAAAGCATCAATTCCTGTTGGCTTGAAAAAGAAAGTTACAATTGGGATGTCTGTTGAATCAAGCATAAACGATATAGCTTTGAAAGGAAAAGTAACTTCAATTGCAGAGTACGCAAATCCAAATAACGGTACATACGCTATAACCTTGGAATTCGCAACACCACGAGAGCTGGCAAGCTCAATAGTTTGGAATGTACATACGGATGCAAAGCTGATAATAACAGAGCGGACAATTTTTGAGAACTTTTTCAAGGATAAAATTATGAACTTTCAAAATAAGTAATAATAGAGAGTGCTTATGACCAATAGAGAAGTTATTCTTCTGTCTACACATTTTGTTGATGGATCTGTGATAAAAAAATACAGAAGATTAAATAGCGAACTGGACAAAAAAAGGTATGCCGTCATACTTCTTGTGAATATGGAAGAAGGAGAATCATGGGAAATTCCTGATGACATTACATGTTATTTTACTGATGGCAACTCCATAAATGAATTGGGCTATAATCCGATGGAAGAGACCTTACTCCCGGGGAGCTGTCATTTTCCTGTCCTACGCTTCTTCATCGACAATCCTTTATATAAGTTTTACTGGTTTATTGAATACGATGTGGAATTTACTGGAAACTGGTCCATCCTGATGGACGATTGTCATAAAAATCTACATGACTATGACTTTCTAAGTTGCCATGTTGAAAAATTTAATGCAGATAAGAACAGGAGTTGGCTCTGGTGGTATATGGGCAACAACTTACCTAATGATTTAAACAAATGTATAAAGGGATTTAATCCTATATGCAGATACTCAAAAGAGGCATTGGCATATTTGGATATTTGTCAGAAAAAGGGCTATTCGGCACATTCCGAAATTTTGATTACCACATGTCTATATCATGGTGGATTCAGGATTGGCGATTTTGGAGGGGATGGGGAATTTGTACCCGACGGGTTTATTCGGAAATTTTACATTCCACATAAAAATGCTGTAAATGATGGTACGATGCGGTATAGACCGGTTTATAGTTCTGAGGAGATTGAGAAATGCAACTTGCAGAATATGTTATTTCATCCCTTAAAGCATTAGAGTTAAAATCCAAATCATCGAAAGTATTTAGCCTTTTTGTCTTCGTGAAATTTTCTTTAGCAGCAGTACGCTGGAAACTGGATAATTCTCGCCACCCAACTTGTAAGGGTTGCGTCAAGCTGATTGCAATCCGATTGCGTATGGTTCTGAAAAAGCGAGACCTCTGCAAAACCATCCTAGAGATTCTTCATTTTTACCTGTCAATACATTAAAGTGATAAACAGCGGGATATTAGGTAAAAAACGGCAGCTAAAGCCTTGTTTCGTCTGGTATTCCTCCTTTATTTGAGAGAATTGGACACAATTATCCCAAGGGCTCGATAAAGACTATATGCCATAGCCTCCATCGTGTGCTGCGCATGCGTCTTTGATAGTCCCACATATCTTGCTACCCCTCCAAGAAACCACCTGCATATGGAACCAAAGGTGCGCTCGAACTTGTATCTAATCTTGCTGATGGCAACATTGACACGCTGCTGCCTTTTGGTAACCTTCTTACCCATGGTTCCCTTGTGCATGATGCGACTTTTAAGCTTCATCTTTCCGAGTGTCTTCCTGTTTTCTGCCGAATCGTAGCCTTTATCGGCATAGACAGGTGTCCCTTGTGGGAGGTCGGCTTTCTTCAAGGGCGTTTCAAGATACTTGATATCGCTCTCGTTGGCAGCCGTTGTCTCCTCGGCCAGAACCAACCCATTCTCATCAGTTACCGTATGACGCTTGTAGCTAAAGTGAAGCTTTCCCATCTTCTTTACCCAACGGGCTTCTGCATCTACATTGGATTTGACAACTTCCTTGAGCATTGCCTCTTGCGAGGTTTCTCGGCCGTCCTCCTCATGACGGTCTTCCACCACCTCATATTCCTTGCGCCCACGGGGACGACGAGGAGTGTCCGTAATGCTTGCGTCTACGATGGCACCGCGCTTGACGATAACACCTTTCTCTTCAAGCTGACGATTTATTTTACCCAGAACCGCATCGTATAGGTCGGCTTCCACCAGTGTGTTCCGAAAACGGCAGACTGTCGTGCTGTCGGGAGCAGCGTCTTCCATGCCCAAACCGACGAAACGACTGAAAGAGAGGCGGTCGTTCACTTGATCCTCAACCTCACCGTCACTCAGGCCATACCATGTACGCAGAAGTTCGGTCTTGAACAACACCAAGCTGTCATAACTCGGGCGACCCGTTGATTTATTGCCCTTGGTATAGGCGATTTCTATAATGCTTCGTATGGGAGTCCAGTCGATTATCTTGTCTATCTGGGAGAAGAAGGTCTGCTTGACCTTGCGCTGACCGAGGAGCAGCTCGGCAAGACTGGGAGAGGATGGCTTCTGTTTCATGATATAAAGGTAATAACTATTTCTGACATGAACAAATCCGTGGGTGATAGTTTTGCAGAGGTCTCAAAGCCTGTCGGTGTTTTTGTCCACTTTATAGAATATCGTTCGACATACCCCTTCCGCCTATTGATACAAATGCCCATGACTTCCTCCTTTGCTGGACGGAACGAGGTGGGCAGCTGTCGAACGAATCCTGCACCGGCATAGAGAAAGGCGCCAACCCTACATTGCTCTTGCCAATATCTA
>NZ_GL586311.1:2606033-2621752 GCF_000184945.1 Segatella buccae ATCC 33574 | reverse complement strand
AATACCTCAAATGTAGAATTTAGGCTTGTTCAATATCATGCACGTCCTGCTGTGCTACGCTCTTGGAAGATGACATATCAACGTTCCACCAATCTGTTGAATACGGTTTTGGCGATTTTCTTTCTCTTGCAACCCTCTCAGCCGACTTATTCGCCACTCATACAACCTTTTGTGTGGCTTCCATTAAAATCTACCATTGAAGAACCAAATTCCGTATGGTGTGTTCGTCAAGCCGGTGAAGCCACTGGCCTTTCCAACGAACCGTCTTGCGCCATGAATTATAATGATTGAAAACGGCTCTGTATCTCAGCTTCTTGCCAACAGGGATAAAACTTTATGAAAAACCATGTTTTAGGAGATTTCAAGGTCGGTGTACTCTCATTTCATTTTACTTCCCTAAAATTCCCACTTTTCCTAAAAATTTTCTCATATCTTCATATACCTATAATTTAGCAGCTTGATAATAGTATTCACCATTAAATTATCAAGCAATGGATTCAAACAGCAATGACAACTATGTGCTGGTTTTGGAAGACCGCACGGAAGTGAAAAACAAACAGGAAGCAGGCAGGCTTTCCGTAGTATCGGGTATCGACGACAAGGGAAACCTCAAGACCACCGAGGTAACAGCTACAAATCAGACAGCATTCTTGAAGTTTAACAACAAGGACGGACTTCTCAAGAACTTCATGACCAACTTCCTCAAACAATTTAACAACCCGACTCACTTCGGGCTATATAAGGTGTTGGCGGACAATGTGGAGCAGGGCGTGGACAACCTGCGCACCATGCTCCAAAACCGAGAGAAGCCCGAAAGCAAGCAGCAGTTGGCGGAAATCGGAGTACCTTTTGGGGATTACCTGCCGCAAAAGAAGAACACCACAGCCATTGACCCGGAGAAAGTGGACTGGAAGATGCTCGACAATCTCGGTCTTTCCCGCGAACGGTTGGAACAAAGCGGAGAATTGGAAAAAATGCTCAACCGGCAAAAGAGTAACCTCTTGACGATTGCCGTTCCCATTGGCAACACGACCATCTACACCGAAGCCCGCCTTGCGTTCCGCACGGACGGCGAGGGCAACATCGGTTTGGCAATCCATCCTTTGAGAAAGGAGCCACAGCTCGACATCCCCTATATGGGCTACAAGTTCTCGCCCGAGGAGAAAGAAGCACTCCTTGCCACGGGTAACCTCGGCAAGACCATCGAGGTAATGCCCAAGAACGGCGAGCCTTTCTCTGCCTACGTCTCCATCGACCCACAGACCAACGAAATCATCGCCCTGCGTGCCGACCGTGTGAACATCCCCAAGGAAATCAAGGGTGTCACCCTCTCCGACGCACAGTACAAAGACCTCGTGGAGGGTAAGGCCGTGAAAGTGGAGGGCATGACCGCCAAGAGCGGCAAGACCTTCAATGCCACCTTGCAGGTCAATGCCGATCGGAAGGGCATTGAGTTCATCTTTGGAAAGAATAAAAGTCTGCAAGAACGACAGCAGCAAAGACTAACACAGCAGGGCGCACCCCGCAAACTCTGCGGCTTGGAGCTCTCCGAAAAACAACGCGAGGCACTTGACAGCGGCAAGACGCTCTATTTGAAGAACATGGTGGACAAGCAAGGGCAACCCTTCAATGCCTACGTCCGCATGGACAAGGAACAGAATCGCCCGCGTTTTTACAGATGGAATCCCGATAAGAAGCAGGAAACCGGCAAGGAAAAGGTCGTAGCCGTAGAATACAAGACGCAGGTAGCCGTGAACAACCATGGTAAAACCAATGAAGCCACCAAGAACGTGAAAGAACCGCTGAAGACAAGCCAGACACAGCCCACTGCCGAGCAGAAGCAAAAGCAGGACGAGAACAAACAGAAAAAGTCCCGTGGACGTAAGATGTAAAAACAAAAGACTCGCTTTTGCGAGTCTTTGTATGTGGCGGCAGTGGGGTTAATCACTATGTCTTAGGAATATATCATCTTAATATATAAAGGTCTTTATCTGCCACAACCCCAAGAGCCAATATAATATAATTCATAGGCTGGATCTCCTTTCTTATAAAACTAAAGATTGTAAGATAATCTGCAGTGAAACTTATAAGCAGAGGCAGCATATGACTGATTATACCAAAGCCTGAAGATATTCCCAACAAAGTGCAAATTATTGTCAGTGCAAAGTTACAAATTATTTATAGAATTACAAAATGAAAATATGTATTATCGCCGAGAAACCCTCGGTAGCCAGAGACATTGCCCGCATCGTAGGGGCAAACAGCAAGCAGGACGGATACTTGGAAGGCAGCGGCTATGTCGTTACATGGGCAATGGGACACCTCATTGCCCTTGCCATGCCCGAAGCATACGGTTTTTCCGCTTATAAACGTGAGGACTTGCCCATCCGTCCCAATCCCTTTCAGTTAACAGTACGACAAGTGCGTAAGGACAAGGAGTATATATCTGACCCTGCGGCACTCAGACAACTCAAGGTGATACGCTCCTGCTTTGACAAGGCTGACCGCATCATCGTTGCCACCGATGCAGGGCGTGAAGGTGAACTTATCTTCAGATATATCTACCAACACTTGAACTACCATAAGCCTTTCGACCGCCTTTGGATAAGTTCCCTCACAGACAAGGCTATCCGTGAGGGACTTTCCAATCTCAAACCCGGAAGCAGTTACGACAATCTCTATTATTCCGCCAAGGCAAGAAGCGAAGCCGACTGGCTGGTAGGCATCAATGCCAGCCGTGCGCTGTCCATTGCCCGTAAGGGAGGTTATTCTTTGGGGCGTGTGCAGACTCCAACTTTGGCAATGGTCTGCCGTCGGTACATAGAGAACCGTGATTTTTCTTCCGTACCCTATTGGAAATTATCAGTTCTCATGGAGAAAGAGGGCTTGCCGCTGAAAGCCGTAGACAACATTGATTATGAGAGTGAAGCATCGGCACAGACTGCTCTCGCTGCACTTCGCAGTCAGAGCCGGCTTATGGTAGAATCGGTCGCAAGAAAGGTGGGCAGTACACTGCCACCACTCTTGTACGACCTCACTGTCTTGCAGAAGGATGCCAACAGACGCCACGGCTTTTCAGCAGACAAGACCCTCTCGATAGCCCAGAGTCTCTATGAGAAGAAAATCACGACCTATCTCCGCACAGGCAGCCGATACATCAGCGAGGATATCTTTGAGGAAGTACCCGCCCTACTACGCAAGATAGGCAAGACACTATCAACTCCACTCAACCGTCATTCTGTGGACAATGCCAAAGTTACCGACCACCACGCCATTATTCCGACAGGTGAAACGCCTTTAGGGTTATCTACAGACGAAGCGACTGTCTATCAAATGGTGGTCAATCGCTTCATAGAAGCCTTTTCCCCCGATTCAGAGGAAGAACGTATGCAGGTACTGTTTACGGATGGCAACAGTACTTTTACTTGGAAAGCGTGCCGACAAATTTCCTTGGGCTGGAAAGCCGTACAGAAAGGTAAAGAAGAGGATGCAGAGAAAAAGGAAAAGGAAAACAACGATGAACAGGTTTTACCTTCATTGCCTGACTTGACGGAGGGTGAATATCTGCCTGTCCTCAATGCAGAAATCACCGAGCATAAGACCAAACCGAAGCCGCTCTATACGGAGGCGACCTTGCTTTCTGCAATGGAAAATGCAGGAAAAGAGGTCGAAGATACAGAAAGCAAGAAAGCAATGGCAGAATGTGGTATCGGAACACCTGCCACCCGTGCCAACATCATCGAGACGCTTATTCTCCGTGATTATATCCGAAGAGACAAGAAAGCCATCATACCTACCGAGAAGGGTCTGGCAGTCTATGAGATTGTCAAAGATAAGAAGATTGCCAACGCGGAGATGACTGGCAGTTGGGAACTTGCCCTTGCCGCTATTGAAGCAGGAAAGATGCCATCTGAAAGGTTCTCACTGGGCATTAACTCCTATGTAAGTACCATCTGCGAGGAACTCCTCTCGCTTTCTTCAGAGCAGAAGTCCTATCCTGTATACCGCTGCCCCAAGTGCGGACAGCAGAGTGTCGGCATTTATGCCAAGGTTGCCAAGTGTAAAAACGAAGGTTGTGGTTTTCACATTTTCCGAGAAGTCTGCGGCACATTGCTCTCCGAGGACAATATCCGGGACTTGCTGACCACAGGGCGGACACCCGTCCTCAAAGGCTTGACCAGCAAGGCAGGCAAGAAATTCAATGCCCGACTGGTTTTGAAGGATGATTATACCACCACCTTTGAGTTTGAGCAAAACAAGAAACGGAAATAGCATATTACTTCATTTCTGATACTAAAGTCTGACATTACGGTCAAGCTTTGGTGTCAAAGTGATTATTCCCATAATAGAATACGTTATACCTTATGGCATACAATAAGAAAGAAGTCCTTCAAGCCAACACGGAGGCTATCCGTGTAGTCTTGCGCCTGGAGAAAGAACGCCGTGAAGCCACCGAAGCTGAGAAAAGTATCTTGCGGAACTATCAGGGCTTCGGTGGCTTGAAATGTGTACTCAACCGCACAGATAACCCCGATGATATACGCTATTGGAGCAAGGCAGAGCAACACCTCTTCGAGCCAACCCAAAGGCTCAAGCAGATGATTTACCGTGAAGCCTTAGATGCCAATACCGCCAAGCGGTACTGGGAGAGCATCAAGGCAAGCGTACTGACTTCCTTCTATACTGATACCCGCATCGTGTCTGCTATATCAGGTGCACTTGCCTCCACAAATCTGCAGGTAAGACGATGTTTAGACCCTTCTATGGGTATGGGTGCCTTTGCCGAGACCTTTGCAAAGCAAGCGGGTGTTGTAGATGCAATGGAAAAGGACCTGCTTACTGCTCGTATCAGCCAAGCCCTGCACCCCTATGGCAAAGGCAATATCTTCGTCCGAAACGAGCCTTTTGAAGCCATCGGGGAATTGGAGGACAAGGACAAGTACGACCTTGTAACAAGTAACATTCCTTTTGGAGATTTCATGGTTTATGACCGAGAGTATAGCAAAGGCAAGGACACTCTTAAACGTGAGTCAACACGTGCCATTCACAATTACTTCTTCGTGAAAGGTCTGGACTGCATCAAGGAAGGCGGCTTGCTGGCATTCATCACCTCACAGGGCGTATTGGACAGCCCTCGTAATGAAGCCATACGCCGTTATCTCATGCAGAACAGCCGCCTTATCTCCGCGCTCCGCCTGCCATCGGGTATGTTTTCAGACAATGCAGGAACGGACGTAGGCAGTGGCCTCATCGTCCTGCAGAAGCAGACAGGTAAAGAAATCAGCAAGGGAATTGAGCAGCAGTTCGTAGAAACCGTTTCCGTTCCCAAGGAAGAAGGCTCTTCTGTCGTCTTCAAGCATAACTCACTTTTTGTAGGAGATTGGAAGGACATATCTCATCGCACCATTGCTACAGAGCGCATAATGGGTACAGACCCTTATGGAAGACCTGCATGGGAGTATCGATTCACGGGAGGGATTGAAGAAATGGCAGAAAGTCTCCGAACACAACTCTCCCTTGAAATGGGACAACGTATCGACCGTAAACTATATGAGACCGGTATACCGATGACAGAGGTAGAGCGAGAGGCAGAAGCAGAGAAACAGCTCCGCAAGTTGGGTATTACCATAAGTCGGGAAGAAAAAACAGAGAGGACAAAGACCGAAGACAAGGGTATAAACGATGCCTATAACCTCATGCCCGACAGTATCAGAAAGCAACTGCCTAAACTCTACAGCACGGAAAAGGAACTCATAGGCGATAAGGTTGCCTACGCACGCTATTTCTTCCCTATGGGAGCATACACAGCCTACCTTCTGGAGTATGACCCTAAGAGCCGCATTGGCTTCGGTGCCGTCACGATGGGTTACGGCTGGGAGCTTGGCAATATGTCCCTCGATGAGATGGAAGGCGTGAAGGTAAGAGGATTGGGGATTGAACGTGACCTGTATTTCTCTCCTAAGAAATTGCACGAGATAGCCGAACTGGAAGAAATCGTGAGGGGACAATATACCAAAGAAGAAGTGGTGGCAGAGAAAATCAAGGAAGATGCTATAACAAAGACAGAAACAGAGAATAAGGTTAAGGAGACTGTGACCATTGCTTCTGAGAACGATACGCAGGTAATGGAAGATACCGTTCCTGGCGGAGAGACAATCCCATTACAGCCGTCATCATCAGAGTCCGACCCACAACAATTCGTATCAGAACAGCCTTCCATAACTGTTGAACCTGCACCCGAAGGCGTTCCCGCCTTGACACTTCATCGTCAATACGAACAGGAAAGGTCGGAAATCCGTACGGATATTGAAGCCCCAAGAGAGATGAACGGACAGACAATATTCTTTGACGACGATCATCATCCAGTGGTGGACAACAACATGGAAGACATCGGACAACCGGAGCAGCTGTCTCTATTTGCCCCAGAGGAATACAGCCTTTGGACAAGAGAGGTTACCCGTGTGAACAATGAAATCAAGGATAATTCAGGAACTTCACAGGCACGCCGTCCTATAACTCAAACTACTCCCCAGAAACCATCGGAGTCCAAAATACAAAAGGCAGTAACCTCTCCTCAACGGCGTACCCGTAGTAGCAGGAGAGCAGCTTCTTCCTCTTCACGTGAGCCGTCGCTTTTCGACTTCATGAACGAAGCCGAGGAGCGCAAGCCGCAGCCGATAGCGGAAGTCAGAAAAGAGTTTGACGCTTCACCGCGCCCTTTTCTCTCTTCGCCGGACTCACACCTAAGAGACGGCTCCATTGTCGTGCAGAAAGGACAGATAGGCTTTCTTTCTGACTTAAAGCGACATCCAACCTTTAACCCGATGGACTTGCCGTATGCACAGCTTTCCCGCCTAAAAAGTTATATCGAAATACGGGAGTGCTATCATCGTCTCTATGACTACGAGGCAGAGAACCATGCAGAAGACAGGGAAGACCGTAGCAGACTCAACCACCTTTATAATGACTATGTTGCACGCTGGGGCTACTTTAACCAAAAGGCGAACACTGACATCATAAAGATGGATGCTACAGGCGTGGAAATGCTGTTCTTGGAACGCTCCGAGAACGGCAGGTACGTCAAGGCGGACATCTTTGATCATCCAACGGCATTTTCTACTACGGAACTGACCGTTGCCACAGACCCGATGGAGGCATTGGGTGCATCGCTCAACAAGTACGGCACGGTAGAACTTGACTACATGAGTTCGCTTTTACCTGATATGGAGGAAAGCGACATCATTTCTTCCTTGGAAGGTCGCATCTATTTCAATCCCGAAGAGAATGCCTACGAAGTGGCGGACAAGTTCATTTCGGGCAATGTAATAGAGAAGGCGGAGCGTATCGAGTCGTGGCTCTTGGACCATCCCGACCACGAAGAGGCAAAACAGAGCCTTGCCGCCCTGCGTGCAGCCACGCCAACACCCATTCCTTTTGCAGACCTTGACTTCAATCTCGGTGAACGCTGGATACCTGCCAAGGTCTATGGCAGGTTCGCTTCGGAGTTCTTCGGGACGGACATTGGCGTTTCCTACCATTCCAACATGGACGAGTACAGCATTGTCTGCGACCGAAAGAATGCCAATATCTGGCACAAGTATGCCGTACAGGGTGAGTTCCGCCGTTATGACGGTATCAATCTCCTGAAGCACGCCCTGCACAATACCATTCCCGACATCAACAAGAGCAAGGAGGTGACGGACAAGGTTACGGGAGAGACCAAGACCATCAAAGTCAGGGACGGACATGCCATCCAGATGGCAAATGCCAAGATTGAGGAAATCAGACAGGGCTTTGTCGATTGGCTCGGACGCACGCCTGATACGTTCAAGCAGCAGCTCTCTGACCGTTATAATCGTCTTTTCAACTGTTTTGTACGACCCAACTTTGACGGTACGCACCAGACATTTCCCGACCTTGACCTCAGACGGTTGGGCATTGCCGACCTTTATAAGAGCCAGAAGGATGCTGTGTGGATGCTCAAAACCAACGGTGGCGGCATCTGCGACCATGAGGTGGGAGCGGGTAAAACACTCATCATGTGTACGGCTGCCTACGAGATGAAGCGGTTGGGACTGGCAAACAAGCCGATGATTATCGGACTGAAGGCAAATGTATTCGACATTGCCGATACCTTTAGGAAAGCTTATCCTAATGCTAAGGTACTCTATCCAGGTAAAAACGATTTTAATAAGCAGAACCGCCAACGTATCTTCAACGACATCAAGAACAACGACTGGGACTGTATCATACTCACGCATGAACAGTTCGGCATGATACCGCAGGCCTTGGAGATACAGGAGGCGATTATGCAAAAGGAACTGGACTCCGTGGAAGAAAATCTCGAAGTGTTGCGGCAACAAGGAAGAGACATCTCCCGTGGCATGCTCAAAGGACTGGAAAAACGCAAGCAGACGCTTGAAGCCAAGTTGCAGAATATACAGGACAGCATCGCCGAGAGAAAGGACGATGCCGTGGACTTCAAGATGATGGGTATCGACCACCTTTTTGTCGATGAAAGCCACCAGTTCAAGAACCTGATGTTCAACACACGCCACGACCGTGTGTCGGGCTTGGGCAATCCTGATGGTTCACAGCGTGCCTTAAACATGCTCTTTGCCATTCGCACCATACAGGAACGGTCCGGCAAGGACTTAGGAGCCACTTTCCTTTCTGGAACGACAATTTCAAATAGCCTGACGGAGTTGTATCTCCTGTTCAAGTATCTGCGCCCGCAGGCTTTGGAGAAGCAGGGCATCAACAGCTTTGATGCATGGGCAGCGGTGTTCGCAAAAAAGTCCACCGATTACGAGTTTTCTATTACCAATGAGATTATCCAGAAGGAACGTTACCGTACCTTTATCAAGGTACCAGAGCTTGCCTCGTTCTATGCGGAGATTTGCGACTTCCGTACAGCCAAGGACATTGGCATCGACCGCCCTGAGAAGAATGAGATTCTGCATAACATACCACCGACACCCGAGCAGGAAGTCTTTATCGGCAAGCTGATGGAGTTTGCTAAGAGTGGTGATGCCACGCTTTTGGGACGAGCACCACTAAGTGAGAGCGAGGAAAAGGCAAAAATGCTCATTGCAACAGACTACGCGCGCAAAAGATTCAAGAATATTGTATCTTTCAGATAATCAATAAAATAAGAATGAATAAAGGGTAAATGGGTTACGAGATGGAAACGAGCGAGTTTCTTCTCCTTTCTTTATTCTGCATTACTTCAAAGAGCACTTAATCTTATTGTGCAAAGATAATCATTTTCCGATGAAATACAATTCTAAGACAAGAATTTTATGCGGAAAAATCAATTACTTTTAATTATGTTTGGGTAAACAATATTAAAAGTGTATCTTTGTGCTTACATGTTCTACAATATACAATGGTAAATCAACAGATGAAGGCGATAAATAGGATTAAAGCTGTTTTGGCGGAAAAACAATTGTCAGGCAAATGGCTGGCGAATGAAATAGGTCGTACAGAAAATACAGTTTCTCGGTGGTGTGCCAACAAAGTGCAGCCATCCCTCGAAAACTTACTTGATATCGCGGAAGCGTTGAAAGTCGATATAAGGGATTTGCTTAGACCCTCGCAAGAGTAATGCTGTAATTCCTCTTATAAGTTTTCTCTAATAGTAAACTTCTCATAATAAAATACTATGTGAAGATAATACAGTCAAGAATTATGAGCAAAAAAGATTTGACCGAAGAAGATATAAAGTTGCGTTTTATTACACCTGCCATTAACAATGCGGAATGGAGGAATGAGCATATCCGAATGGAGTATTACTTTACTGATGGAAGAGTGATATTTCAAGGTAAGGTACATGCACGTCAAACAGGTAAAAAGGCAGACTATCTTTTATTTCATGCTGCTAATAAGCCTATTGCTATTGTAGAAGCTAAAGACAATAGCAAACCTCTTGGGGGAGGTATGCAACAGGCGATGGAATACGCTCAGATTCTTGATATCCCTTTTGCATACAGTTCTAACGGAGATGGATTCTTAGAGCATGATTTTCTGACTGGGAAAGAAACAGAACTATCGTTGGAACAGTTTCCTACGCCTGATGCTTTGTATCAACGGTTAATCAAAACCAAACAGTTGGATAAAGAGGCTTTGAAAATCGTAGAGCAACCGTTCTATTCAGACCAATATACTTATGAGCCGAGATATTATCAGCGTATTGCGGTAGAGCGTACTGTTGAAGCTATTGCCAAAGGTAAAGACAGAGTGTTGATAGTTATGGCTACGGGTACAGGTAAAACTATCACAGCCTTTCAAATCATTCATCGTTTGAAAGCTTCTGGTGCAAAGAAAAAGATACTATACCTTGCAGACCGAAATATTCTGATAGATCAAACGATGGTACAGGACTTCAAGCCTTTCAAAAAGATTATGACCAAAATACAAGGTGCAGCTATCGACTCTGCCTATGAAGTCCATATGGCTTTATATCATCAACTGGTTTCTAATGAAGAAGGAGTAGAAGACCCATTCAGACAAGTTCAGCCAACTTTCTTTGATCTTATAATTGTTGACGAGTGTCACCGTGGTAGTGCTAAAGATGATAGCGCATGGCGAAAGGTGCTTGAGTATTTTAATACAGCCACTCAAATCGGTATGACAGCCACCCCAAAGGCAGAGAATGGAGCTAATAATCTTGATTACTTTGGTGAACCTGTGTTTACCTATTCACTCTTACAGGGAATACAGGACGGATTTCTTGCTCCTTATCGAGTAACGAATTCCTATATTAGCATAGATCTACAAGGTTTCAAACCGAATGAAGATGAGAAAGACTTGCTGGGCAGGGATATAGTGCAACGTTTGTATGAGCGTAAGGATATAGGTAGGGACATTGCCTTCACCAAGCGAAGGGAGATAGTTGCTAAGCGTATTACAAAGATGTTGAAACAGATAGGCAGAATGACTAAGACTATTGTGTTCTGTACGGACATAGAAGAGGCAGAAGCAATGAGAAGTCTGTTGGTCAATCTTAATGCAGACCTTTGTGCCAGAGATTCACGTTACGTTATGCGTATAACCGGTGATGACAATGTGGGAAAGAAACAGTTAGACAACTTTATTGACGTAGACCAAGCTTACCCAACAATTGTTACAACATCTGAATTACTTGCTACTGGTGTAGATTGCAAGACTTGTGGGCTTATTGTCATTGATAAGGAAATTGGCTCTATGACGGAGTTTAAACAAATCATCGGACGTGGTACACGTCTAAGGACTGACAAGGGAAAATGGCATCTGGAAATATTGGATTTCCGCAATGCCACAGCTAAATTCAAAGACCCGAAATTCGATGGCGACCCAGAACCCCCGCAAGGGAAAAATGGAAAGCCATACACTATACCAGACGAACCGTCAAGTGTTGTCTCGGAGCCTCATGTCAAGTATCTTGTTGAGGGAGAGAAAATCGCAATAACTACTGAGATAGTTAGCGTTCTTGGTGAAGATGGGAAAACCATGCGTACAGAAAGCATAACGGATTTCACACGCAAACAGATTAGGAAGCGTTATGCTACCTTAAACGATTTTGTAAAGAATTGGACAGAAGCGGAGCGGAAGAAAGTAATCGTTGATGAATTAAAGGACTATAGTGTCCTTGTTGATGCTGTTAGGGAGAAGAATCCTGCATTGGCACATGCTGACATCTTTGACGTGATATGTCATGTGGCGTACGATCAGCCGCCTATGGCAAGGCGTGAAAGGGCAAACAATGTTAAGAAGCGGAATTACTTTGCTAAATATGAAGGTAAGGCGCGAGAAGTGTTAGAGGCTCTTCTTGATAAATATGCGGATTATGGTATTTTGAATCTTGAAGACTCAGATATTCTTGACACAGACCCATTTAATAAGATAGGAAAACCACAAAGAATAGTGAAGCTATTTGGAGGGATAGATAAATATGAACAGGCATTGATAGAGCTTGAAAATGAAATATATAAGACGGCATAAAAATGGCAGTAAATAATATAGTAAAGCGTTTGCAAAATATAATGCGCCAAGATGCGGGTATTAATGGTGATGCACAGCGTATTGAGCAGATGACATGGATGTTTTTCCTAAAGGTGTATGACACGCAAGAGGAAACATGGGAATATAAGGCCAGTAAAGATCGTACAATCTTTGAATCCATTATTCCTGAAGAGTTACGTTGGAGAAATTGGGCGATAGATGAGAAAGATGGTGATGCAATGACAGGTGATGCTTTGCTTTCATTTATCAACGATAAACTGTTCCCTACCTTAAAAGGACTTGAGGTAACACGTGATACTCCTCGTAGCAAAGCTATTGTAAAAGAGGTGTTTGAGGACTTGAACCAATATATGAAGAATGGTATCTTGCTGCGTCAGGTAGTCAATGTTATCAACGAGATAGAGTTTGATGATGCAGCTGATCGACACATGTTTGGTGATATCTATGAGGGCATACTCAAAGACCTCCAATCGGCAGGTAACGCTGGAGAGTTCTACACTCCTCGTGCATTGACAGATTTCATCATCCAGCAGCTTTCACCTGTACTTGGTGAAACCGTAGGTGATTTCACATCGGGAACAGGTGGATTCCTCACTTCTGCATTGAATTATTTGCATAAACAAGTGAAAACTACCGATGATGGAAGACTTTATCAGCAAGCTGTCATTGGACAGGAGTGGAAACCTCTACCTTACCTTCTGTCTATCACTAACCTGCTCTTACATGACGTAGAATCTCCGAATATCCGCCATTGCGATTCACTGGGTACGAAGATGTCTGATTTCAAAGAGGAAGACAAGGTTAACGTGATAGCGATGAATCCCCCATACGGTGGAAGTACCGATGCTGCCTCTAAGAGTAATTTCCCTATGGAACTCCGTTCAAGTGAGACGGCAGACCTTTTCATGGTACTTATCATGTACAGATTGAAAGCTAATGGACGTGCAGCTGTCATTGTTCCTGATGGTTTCCTCTTTGGTACGGATGGAGCAAAGCTGGCCATTAAGCAAAAGATGCTTCGAGATTTTAATCTCCACACTATTATTCGTTTGCCTGGTAGCATCTTTGCACCTTATACCAGTATCGCAACAAATATCCTGTTCTTCAATAATGAACGAGCTGAGGGAGCTGAAGAAGGCTTCTCTACCGATAAAACATGGTTCTATCGTCTTGATATGCCAGAAGGATATAAGCATTTCTCTAAGACAAAGTCAATGAAATTAGAGCATTGTCAACCTATCTGTGATTGGTGGAACGATCGTAAGGAAATAGCTTCGGATGAATTGGGGGAGAAAGCTCGCTGCTTTACTGCCAAAGAATTGTCTGAAATGGATTTCAACTTCGACCAATGCAAGTTCCCTAAGGACGAAGAAGAGATACTCCCCCCTGCCGAACTTCTTGCCGACTACTTCAAGAAACGTAAGGCGCTTGACCACGAGATAGACAAGACGTTGGCAGAGATACAGCGAATATTAGGAATAGAAATCAGCAAGGAATAGTTACCACTTAATCTGACGGACAATGAAAGATTTGACAGTTTCAAATATAGAACGCCAAAATGTACTCAACAACCGTTTTGCTATTAATAAGATACAGGAGCAACTTGATATTACAGGCATGCTCTTTGAAGGCGAATATTGGCTGACAAAAAAAATGGTTGCCGAATTTTATGGTGTAGATGTTTCCACCATAGATAGATACCTTGCTTCTAATGGTGATGAGCTAAAGCATAATGGCTATGTTTTATGTAAGGGTAAATCACTGAAAGAGTTCAAGTTACAATTTGCTCACCTTATTAATGAGGCGAGCAAAACCACTCAGTTAGGTCTCTTTAATTTCAGAGCATTCCTTAATATGGGTATGCTGCTCACAGAGAGTGAAAGGGCAAAGACATTGCGTAGCATGATTCTCGATTTGGTTATTACTACAATACATGAGAAAACAGGTGGTGGGACAAAGTATATCAACAGAAGGGATATAAATTATATTCCAGCTGCTATAACAGAAGAAAATTATCGAAAGAATCTCACATCGGTAATCAGCCAATATGTACAAGGGCACCAAACATACAAGTACGCCCAAGTGACAGATCTTATCTACAAAGCAGTTTTTAAGGAGAATGCTAAAGAATATCGCGAAATACTACGCCTTGACACTAAAGACAATGTGCGCCATACTCTGTATGCAGAAGTCCTGTTGGTAATTTCGTCTTTTGAGAATGGTATCGGAGCAGCTATTCAGGAGCGATACAAGCAGAATGGTGCAAAGAAGCTGACTATTGAGGAAGTTGAACAGATTGTTGGTGAATTGGCAGAGCATCCGATGCAGAGACCTTATCTCTATGATGCCAGAACCAAAATGGCTTCGCGCGATTTCAGTTTCCGTGATGCCTATCATGGAAATATCGCTGAATATCTTAAAGCTCTCACTCCAGAGGAATTTGAACGGTTCATCGGAGACCAGTCTGTTGACTTCGACCATATATTGGAGAGCAATAAAGATGTGCTCAAACGCTTAAAACAGGCAGAGGATGAATAACGAGATACAATATATCAGTTATGAAGAATCATTGGTGGTTTATCGTAAGATGATAGATGCCAGCGATGGAGGATTTACAGGGGTTCGAGATGAGGGTGGCATACTTGCCACATTGGACTTTGTGCAGAATGACATGTACTATTCGACCTTTGCGGAAAAGCTCTCTTATCTGGTCTTCAAGTTCTGCTCAGGGCATTATTTCAATGATGGGAACAAACGCATAGCCTTAACTTTAGGAGCATATTTCCTCCATAAAAATGGTTATCCATGGGAGGCTTGCAAATTCATGCGCCAGTTGGAAGCTATAGTTTATCATGTAGCCGCTTCGCATATTGACCAAGATCTTCTCTTGAGAATAATGACAGCATTCATGTCTGGAAAAGATTATGATGAAGAACTGAAAATTGACATTGCTAATGCGATGAGTAATGGAGAGTTAGGTATAAATGGTGAAGATTACAGAAAAAAGAATGACAATGAAGATTATTAAGAAGATTCTGCTCATGATTTGTTTGTGTTGGGGACTTACGGCCAATGCACAGACTGTCGGATATACATATAAGGCGCTTGCAGCCGAAGGTTGCAATATGAAGTATAGTGTGGTGAAGCGGGACACAATGTACTCCATAGTTGCGACAGTAAGCTCAGACAGAATGAATTTCCTCAGTAATCCGACAATGAAGATAAGGACTTTCTCTGGAAAATACCTTGAATTAAAGGGGACTGTAATTGGTAATGGGAGCCAGTCAGCAGGTATTATCAGCGGCAATGTCGTAATACCTATTACGGAGATAAGTTCTACCGCTCAGTTTTGGATTACTCCACAGCAATTTGAAATCTTGAATGAGGGTGTGGCAAAGATACGTCTTTCCATGACACCGATGAATCACGAGCGTACTTTCAAGAAAGACAAGATTGGAAAAAAACTCTATCAGTTCTACCAGAATGAGGAACAAAAGGATGAAAACTTCTAAATCAATTGGAACAGAATGAACGGCAAGCAATTAAAAAACAGCATATTGCAATGGGCGATACAGGGTAAACTTGTACCGCAAGACCCTAATGATGAACCTGCATCCGTACTGCTTGAAAAGATTCGTGCAGAAAAGGCAAGACTTATTAAGGAAGGGAAAATCAAGAAAGATAAGAAAGAATCTATCATTTACCGTGGTGAGGAC
>NZ_GL586311.1:2595097-2604301 GCF_000184945.1 Segatella buccae ATCC 33574 | reverse complement strand
AGGAAAAGTTGTTCTACCATAAGATAAGAGAATATTCTCAGAACTTAAAATTTATAATTATGGTAGAATCATTTAAGACAGCTCTCAGGGAGAGCAACATGGCGGAGAATACTATTTCAGCATATATTTATGCTGTAAATGACTACTTCTCCAAGTATAAAATGCTGAATAAGCGGAATTTACTCTTGTACAAAGCTAATATCATTGAGATGTTTAGTCCTAAGACTGTAAATCTTCGTATTCAAGCACTGAATAAGTTTTTGGAACATATTGACAAACCCAAGCTTCGACTAAAATCGGTTAAAGTTCAACAACGCACCTACTTGGAGAATGTAATCAGTCAAGCGGATTATATCTTCCTCAAAAAGAAACTCAAGCAAGAAGAGAACCTAATGTGGTACTTTGTAGTACGTTTCCTAACAACTACAGGTGCTCGTGTCAGCGAACTTATTCAAATTAAAGTTGAACATGTTCATATCGGTTACTTTGATATCTATTCCAAGGGAGGAAAGGTTAGGCGGTTATTTATCCCTAAGCGTTTAAGGGAAGAAACTGAAAAATGGTTTAAAGAAACGCAACAATCCACTGGCTATATCTTTCGCAACCGTTTTGGAGAGCGTATCACTACTAGAGGCATATCCCAGCAACTCAAAAATTATGCTGAGCGGTATGGGCTAAACGCCAATGTTGTATACCCTCACTCCTTCCGCCATCGATATGCTAAGAACTTCTTAGAGGCTTTCAACGATATCGCCCTGTTAGCAGACCTTATGGGACACGAAAGCATTGAAACCACTCGTATTTATTTGCGCCGTACAGCCAGCGAGCAGCAGGCAATAGTGGACAAAGTAATTACTTGGTAGCCTCTTTTGCTTGAATTCTAATTGTTAGAATAATTGCTTGTTGTTGCAGTCTAATAAGAAGTTGTGAATAGGTTTCGAGTTTGCTGAGCAGTTGTTGAGCAGTGGCGACAGAATGATAAGTATTGAGGATTTTCACGGCTTCGTTGTATAGCATGCCTATCTTATGAGTCATGGCAACGATTTCGGAGAGTTTCTCCAAGTAAGGCTCTTTTGCAGGGTCTTGGGTGATGACCTTAAAGGCTTCACCTAAAAGTCTTGCTCGGACAAAATCACTTTTCGTTTTTGCTCCCGACTTGCGGTAGAGTCTGATAAGCTTCTGCTGGTCTTCGGAATTAGGTATTCTGATGTGCCATCTGTCCCATCGTGGGCAGGTGGCACATCTGCCGTCTGGCTTCTTTTGTTTCTGCTTTTTCATTGCTTTCTAATCACGACTTTGGAGTGATTTAATCCCCCCTTCGGGGCAAGGGTCTTTGTGGTACAAATGGCAATTTGTGGTACAAAGACACACCTTGCTGATGTTGAAAATGGGATTATAAGCCCATGCCGTGTTACTGCATTCACTGAATACAGTAACTCGGCGTAGGCTTGCATTCGAGGAATGCAGTACTTCAGAGTTTCCGCCATCTTTCCACATCATCTTTGTATTGGTCGAGATGTTCTCGAAGCACCTGCTCCACATATCCCGAAATACTTGCACCCTGCTCGCCAATCTTCCGCACCACATAGTCAAGTCTCCTTTGGGTTTCCTCCGAGACATACACGGCTTTACGATGGCTGACACGAAGCGGTTGGAGGTATTTCCCTTGAAACTCGGCTAAATGCTCTCTGCACTTGGTTTTTCCCACTCGCTGGTGAGTTTCTTCGGCAGAAACACCCCTTCCCGTTGAGGACAATCCTGTATCTTGATATGATGTTTGGGAGAAATCGTCGTGATTCTCCATTTCTTTTAGTTCCTCCAATTGAACAGGCTCAAATCTTTTCTTTTCCTCTTCATAATCTACGGGCTGGTCAAAATCGGGCAACTCTTCGGGCTTGCGGAGTTTAACGCCATAATTGCCCATATCTCGAAGGGCTTGTTCCAAACGTTGTTTCCTTTGTTCATCTATTCTTGCCATAATTTCTTGGGTATTGCGTTATAATGTCTTTCAAGCATTGTTTGTATGTCGCTCTGTTTGTAAAGTATCTTCCCTCCGATTTTGTAGAAAGGAAGTGTTCCTAAGTTTCTGTACTCTTGGAGCGTGCGTGTGCTGAGCCGTAATTGGCTGCAAACCTCCTCGCCAGTGAGGTAAACCTCTCCGCCCAGCATCGGACGGGCGGTAGCGCAATACCGCTCCAGTTTCTTCAAAGTGCCCTGCATCAACTGAGAAAACATCTGCATTTGAGGGTCTTGCTGTGTAATGATTTCTTTCTCTTCCATAGTTCATTCATTGTTTGCGTTCAGTAACTCCGTGATATCGCTCTCTTTGTAATAACACTTGTGTCCAATCATTGAGAAAGGGATTTTTCCCGTATCTCGATAGGATTGCAGGGTGCGTTTGCTGATGCCCAAACGCTTGCATACGGCTTCGTTGTCGAGCCATTCGTCCTTTACGGGCGGATTGCCGATGAGTTGTTCGATACGATGGACAAAGTCTGCAAATTCGGAGTGGTGTCGCTCCCACGCTTTGCGGTCGATAATGATAAGTTTCATTGCATTCTTTTTATTTTGATTACATTGTTATTACACGGCAAACAAACTCATATACAGTCTGTTGCCACTATTGTTGAGCGCAAAGGTAAGCGTAGAACTACATTGAACAAAGCAACGCAGAAAAGCAAGGATATAGAAGGAAGAGAAGAGAAGTTAGTCTGTCAGTCAGAAAAGCTCCTAAGCTTTCACCCAAAAGCTCTTAAGCTTTTTGTAGATTGCTTATAAGCTTTTCATAGAAAGCTCATAAACTTTAAGCGCAAAGACTGGTAGCTTTCCCTATCAGATTTGGAGTCGCCGCAGAAAAACTCTTATGTTCTGTATAAGAATGGTATGATTGCGGTAATGAGAAGAGGTGCCGGCTCTTTCCTTTTATCACATAGCAATTATTCTCTCGACAGTTCGATAGTTCGACAAATCGAGATATCGAAGTGTCGATATATAGTTTTATCGATAGATTATTTTGACGATATATAGTTTTGACAACAGATAGTCATGACAACAAATTGTACAAACAACAGATTGTCCGTATTATCGTTAGTCCTATCTGTTGTTGGTTGTTACACCTTGCGTCCAAAGAGCCTGAGTATGCCGTATTCTTGTCGTGCCTATACTCTACGGCAGCCCAGCCCTGCAAGGTTGGGAGAGATGAATACGACCGCACGAATATTGAAAATGGCAATACCGCCTTGAAACAGAAAAATCCTGCGGTGGAGATTCTTCTCTCCATCCGTAGGACTCGACCTTGTCAGGGCAGATAGGCTGCCGTTGTACCTTTGCACGATAAGAAACGGCTTCAGGGACTTTGCGTGCGCCTTTGCTTACAACGCCTTCGGGCTTGCTTCCTCCGTCAGTCTGACCGTTGTCAGGTTGTTGCTCTCGATGAGCAGCACTATCGTGCCTGTGAGTTCGGTGTAAAGACGGCCGTATTGCTCGTCAGAAGCAAATGTGTCCGTCAAACCGAATTTGTCGAATGTGGCTTGAATAGCCTTGTTCGACAACAGTATGGGTACGAGTTTCTCTGGTAGCGGTTCAGGCAGTTCCTTTTCAAACTCGTTCTCCAAGACGGATACAAGCGTATCGTACTTGGAAAAATGCAAGCCCTGATACAAAACCTCGCTTGCCACGCTCTCCGCTTCGGGGTGCGTAAAGCCTTGTGCTACGGCATCGCAGTAGGCTGTGAGAGCCATATCTGCCCGTGCAGTGATAAACTCCGTATCTTTCAATCTCTCGGGGTGATGCTCACTCATATAACTTCTTAATTTCAATCGAAAGTAGGAAAGTTCCTGTTTGTTGTTCTGTTTTGTATTCATGATTTTTGGTGTTAAATGTGATAGTTACTACTGAATTGAATGTCTGATGTTTTTGTTTTATTCCTCATACCTGCTGTTGTAATGGCACATTTTGCCGTGCAATCGACTCACAGTACCCCTCAAAGATTGAATACTCTCTTAGCGTGAGTGCGGTCATATCCTCCTGTATCTTGTGGTCGGTTATCTTTCCGTAGATTTGCGTCGTGCCGATATTGCTGTGTCCGAGCATCTTGCTGAGTGTTTCCATAGAGATACCATTGGAAAGGCAAATCGTGGTTGAGAATGTGTGCCGAGCCATGTGAAAGGTCAAGCCTTTCTCTATCCGGCATATCTGCCCGATGTTCACGCACGCAAAGGATGCTTTCCTTATTGTAAGATTGGGGAATATCAATTCGTCCGCTTTCTTGTCCTTGATATAGAGCGAAAGTATTTGTTTGGCAATGGGTAGAAGTGGGATAATCGCTTCCACATTGGTTTTCTGCCTTTTGATGCGGATTTCCTCTGTGCCGTCTGCATTATGGATGATGTGTTTTGGTTTGAGCCGTTGCATGTCCACACGAGCCAATCCTGTAAAGGCACAGAAAAGGAAGAGTTGTCTTGCTCGCTCAAACTGCTTGTCAATGATGGGTGTTTGCAATACTCGTTGTAGTTCCTCCGTAGTGAGATAACGCCTTGTGCGGTGTGGAAGTTCTGCTTTGTAGTCTGCAAACGGATCGATGCGGATATACTTCTTCTGCTGACCGATGCCGATAAGCTTTCTTAGGAAAATGACCACAATCTGAATAGTGGCAAGAGAGAGGTTGCGCTCTGATTTGAGGTAGAAGTCCATCCCCTCGATAAAGCCGTAGTTCAACAGAGAGTAGCGAATATCCTCCAGCCCCAAGCGTTCACGCAGATAGGACTCGATAAGCTGTGTGGCATAGATGTAGTTGACAAAGGTCGGCTTGGCAACCGTTATTCCAACGCAAGGACGCTTTTCCTTAATGAAGAGACGTGCTTCCTCCAAAAGAAAACCTTTAGACTTGTCCTCCTCCATGAGTTCACGTTTCAGCAGCTCGGCGGTGATATAGCCACGTTGCCAAACTAATTCTTGGTACTTGCCTTTGACTTGTTCCTCTTTGCTTTGTAAATATCGGTTGATTTCCTTTGTCTCTTCGCCTATACCCTTGCATCGTCCCTTACGACTGTCCCAAAGCCCGGGAGCGATTTCCTTTCCCGTGCTGTATTGCACCTGCTCACCGTCTATGGTGATGCGCCCCATAATCGGGCATTTGCCGTTCTTTTTCTCTTTGGAGCGGTTGATATAAAAGAGTGTCTTGAATGTACTTCGTGCCATAATGTCAAAGTTTTAAGGTGAATGTATCTTGTATTCGCTGCTGTATCGCTTGCATATCCCGATGGATTCTTTCAGAGGAAACCGCTGCATATACTTGTGTTGTTCTCAGGCTGGTGTGTCCGAGCATACGGCTCACCGTTTCGATAGGTACACCTGCCGAGAGTGTGATAAGCGAAGCAAAGGTGTGTCTTGCCATGTGGAAGGTCAGCGGACTTTCCATGCCGATATTTCTCTGTATGTAGTGCATACCATTGAGGATAATGTCGGTGGTCGGCACGTCAAAGACAAAGCCTGCACGCTTTCCCCTGTACCGCTCCATTATCGCCCAAGCAGGAGGAAGTACTTGTACACGATACGGTGTCTTGGTTTTTATTCGCCTGCCCTTGATGCAGAGTTCGCCTTCTTCCAAGACAATGTTTTCCTCTCTCAGATTGCGGACATCGGAGATGGCAAGCCCTGAAAAGCAAGAAAAGACGAACAAATCACGCACGATGCGGTAGTTCTCCCATTCAATCTCCAAGTCGATGATGCGCTCAAGTTCTTCCTTCGTGATGCTTCTTGGTTCCCCTTTGGGACGTTTATATCCGTAGTCCAAGAATGGATAGAAATCCAGCACACCTTTCTTCACCGCCATGCGGACGATGGTCTGCAAGGTGGATAAGGCACTCGATATGCTGCTGCGTTTCAGTCTGCGGTCGATGGTAAGATAATACTCAAAACCCTCGATAAAGGCTTTGTCCAACTGTGAAAGGGGAATGTCGCTTACCTTGTGCTTCTTCTGCACATACTCACGAAGCAGGGATAGCTGGTAGGTACGAAGTTCGAATGTCTTCAAGGCTCGGTCGATGCCTATGCGCTCCTTTGTCTGTGTGAGATACTCCCCGAAACTCTCCAAGAGCAGGGTTTGGCGGTGGATTTGCCCCTGATAGGCATCCCTCACGTTTGTGGCGGTAAAGCATTCTCCTCTTTCACTGAGTTCGTGAAAGCGTGCGTGGATGAGTGCGGTGCATTCACCGAGTTTCTGATTGACGGACACTGCCATTGCACTCTTGCCGACGAGCCTTTGCTTACGGCTGTCCCAAAGAGCGAGCGGAGTCTTACACTTGGTGGAGAACCCCGAATGGGTTCTGCCTACGGAGATGCGCCCGATGACAGGCACAAGTCCTTTCTTGTCGGTTCGTTTCGCCTGAACGAAGAACGATACTTTGAGTTTGTTTTCTTTCATTTTTCTGTCGTTTTTTCTAAATTTCCTTTGCTTGCAAAGGTACAGATGAACAAGTATTCCCAAGCGATGCAGAAAAATGAAAGATGAAGAATAAAAACCTATGACACAGTTGTTTACCTTCAATTCGTAACCCCTTTTTGCTTTTTCCTTAATGGGTTACGAATTGGTAACGGAACTCCTGCCGTTTGATGCTCGTTTTCGCTTACCCTCAAAATAGCAAGAAAATGCTAAATGGTACTATTTCAAATAGTTACATTCCTTACATTTCCCTCTGTTTCCCTTAATTCTTAATGACTGATTACGCCCGCAAGATGAGCTTAGATCTACGCATGATTGATGAAAATGGGTACTCAGACCATATAGACAACAAGGCAAACCACTGCGCCAAGCTGCTCAATGACTATTACCAAAAGTTCGACGCACAGAAAGGTACGCAGTTCGTTTTCTCTGATTTAGGTACTTATAAGCCCGGTGGAGACTTCAATGTCTATTCGGAAATCAAGAGAAAGTTGGTGGAAGACTATCATATCCCATCCTATGAAATACGCTTCATTCAGGAATGCAAGAACGAGAAAGCAAAGAAGGCAATGGTAGATGCGATGAACCGTGGTGATATTCGCATTATCTTTGGTTCTACCTCAATGTTAGGCACAGGCGTGAACGCACAGCAGCGGGCCGTTGCGGTCCATCATTTGGATACGCCGTGGCGACCATCGGACTTAGAACAGCGTAACGGGCGTGCCATCCGTAAAGGAAATCTTGTTGCCAAGGAGTTTGCCGACAACAAGGTCGATGTGATTATCTATGCCGTGGAACGCTCGTTGGACAGTTATAAGTTCAACCTTTTGCATAACAAGCAACTCTTCATCAATCAGCTGAAAAGTAACCAGCTTGGCAGTCGCACCATTGATGAGGGTTCGATGGATGAGGACAGTGGCATGAACTTTTCAGAGTACGTGGCCGTGCTTTCGGGTAATACCGACCTACTGGAAAAAGCCAGACTTGACAAGAAGATTACCACCTTGGAATCAGAACGTAAGAACTTCCTCAGGGAGCGTGATGCTGCAGCGGGCAAGTTGGCGGAGATTGACAGTTCCGTGTCCTTCCATTCGGATAAGATCAAGGAAGCCAAGGCGGATTTGGAGTGTTTTGAGAAGCGTGTGGAGCGTGACAAGGAAGGACTGCCCGTCAATAAACTGACAATCAAAGGTGTGGAGGACTGCACCGACATCAAGATCATCGCCGCCCGCTTGCATGAGATTGATGAGAAGGCACGCACCAAAGGGGAGTACAACAAAATAGGTGAGATTTACGGCTTTTCCGTCATGGTCAAGACGGAGAGCAGCTCAAAGGACTTGTTTGACTGTTCGGTAAACCGCTTCTTTGTCAAGGGACAGGAAAGTATCTACTATACCTATAATAACGGTAAGTTGGCGGCAGACCCGAAACTTGCCTGTGAGAACTTCATTAATGCCTTGGAGCGTATCCCGAAGGTGATAGAGTCGCATGAGAAAGAAATGACAAAGGTTGTAGCCAACAAAGATGTTTATACTAATATTGCTAACAGTTCTTGGAAGAAGGAGGATGAACTGCGTGCGCTCAAAGGCGAGGTTGCTGAATTGGACAGAAAGATTGCCCTTACACTTGCACCACTGGAGGAGGAAAAAGATGAAACGGAAGAAAAGGAGCAAGAAGAGAATTTACCCAACAATAATTATTCTGTCGAAATGAAAAATGAGAACAATCCTGTCCAAGATAAAGAAGAGGATAGCCGTTTACAGAGTTTCAGACCCAAGTGGAGACACTAATGGATGTGTATTTGTAATTATTTGTCGAGCCGGTTAGATTTTGGCAATAAACGAGTATTATTGCCAAAATTTAACTGATTATTTTTGTAATAGTTCGCTTGTCTTGACCCAATAGAAGAAAGCTTCAGGTAGTATTTTCTTCAATTTGTTGAGTTTATTATTGACGGAAGGAGACAATTCCATGGCAAGTATGGTGTTTGGATTTCCATCGTATTTCTCAATTCTTGTGCTTGATTTTTCTATTGAGGTAGCAAGGTAAGCCGCGCGAGCCGAATCTACGATAGCTTCTTCTATGCGATATTTCCCTTTATAGATGTAGCCGTCTATTTTCTTGATGCCACTTTGCAGCATTTTGAAATCACCTTTACCCATCTGCCCTCTAGTGCCCAGACACAAGGCGGTCTCCCTAATATCCTCATAAATGAGTGACAGTTCAGCGGGTAAGCCCCGATATTGCAATTCTATTTTCCCTATTTGGGTGAAAGTATCCTTAGTGTGCTGAAAGTTACCGGAATGTTCAAACAGCCTGCCTACATCATACAGCTGCTTGATGATTTCCAGTGAGCAATCCCTGTCTCCCTTGATATAAGGAATACCAGAGGTATTGGGGGCAAATGCAGTAAGTTTATCACCGAGAATATCATCAGCGGATGGCACGGTTACCTTCAACGGCTCATCGTCCAATTCTATAAAAGGCCCTTTAATCTCGACTTCTTCAGTAGCGTGGTATTGTAAATCCTCGTACAGGACATCAAGCAGTATATATGCAGGTTTATCATCGTTCTTATAAGCGATGTGATAAAAGAATTTCGAGTGGCTCTTGGGAATATTCGTGTCTCTCTGCTGCCGTTCTTCAAGGGTCTTGGATATGAACCCGAACTTTTCTATATCTTTCAGATAGGGCTCAATATCTGTCCCGGGTGGGCAGATAATGTCAATGTCTATGGAGAATTTATCACAACTTGCGATAAA
>NZ_GL586311.1:2545887-2592948 GCF_000184945.1 Segatella buccae ATCC 33574 | reverse complement strand
CGGTTGATATTGACCTTACCTATATTCCGATAGAGCCACGCACGGAAAGTTTGGAAAAGATAAATCAATATCTCGGAGAGCTGAAAACAAGTATAGAACGTGCCATTCCCGGAATACATGTGATACATAAATCCAAAGTATGGAAATTGCAATGCACGTATGATGGCGCCACGGTGAAAATAGAGGTAAATGGTACTAAACGGGGCATACTTGGAGAGGTTGAAATCATGGAACTCTGTCCGAGAGCGAAGGAAGAGTTTCAAGCCAACTGTAAGGCACGCATAGTTCCTTATTCTCAATTGTATGGAGGGAAGATTACAGCTGCCCTCAGCCGCCAGCACCCACGTGACATGTTTGACTGCAAATACATGAAAGACCAAACACTTGAAGATGTAAAAGACGGGCTCATCTTATGCTTATTGGGAAGCGACAAGCCTATCGTAGAATCTCTGTCTCCTAATAGCATAAACCAAGAGGAGGCACTTGAAAACCAATTCAAGGGAATGTCAGATATTCCATTTACCTATACAGACTATGAGCAGGCTCGCGAATCCATCATTAAAAAGGTAAATGACAGCCTTACAAATACAGATAAGGAATTCCTCGTTTCCTTTGAGGATGGAACACCACAGTGGGAGAAATGTTGCGCAGGGGATTTAAGCCAATATCCATCCGTACAATGGAAATTGCTGAATATAGGCAAACTCAAGAAACAGGCTCCCGATAAGCACAAAGAGGGAATAGATAAGCTAAAAGGTTATTTACAGGTATAGTGATAAAAGTCAGACATCCATATTGAATGTCTGACTTTTATTTAGCCCCTCGACATGTGTTTAGTGTCTCCACTTGGGTCTGAAACTCTGTAAACGGCTATCCTCTTCTTTATCTTGGACAGGATTGTTCTCATTTTTCATTTCGACAGAATAATTATTGTTGGGTAAATTCTCTTCTTGCTCCTTTTCTTCCGTTTCATCTTTTTCCTCCTCCGGCGGTGCAAGCGTAAGCGCAATCCGTCTGTCCAGTTCGGCAGCCTCCCCTTTGAGTGCACGGAGTTCATCCTCTTTCTTCCAAGAACTATTAGCGATGTTGGTGTAAACGTCCTTGTTGGCCACAACCTTTGCCATTTCTTTTTCATGCGACTCTATCACCTTGGGAATACGCTCCAAGGCATTAACGAAGTTCTGGCAGGCGAGTTTCGGATCAGATGCCAACTTACCATTATTGTAGGTGTAGTAAATGCTCTCCTGCCCCTTGACAAAGAAGCGATTGATGGAACAATCAAACAAATCCTTGGCACTGCTCTCCGTCTTAACCATAATAGAAAAGCCATAAATCTCACCGATTTTGTTGTATTCCCCCTTGGTGCGTGCTTTCTCGTCGATCTCCTGCAGGCGTGCAGCAATAACTTTGATGTCCGTATTATCCTCCACACCTTTAATCTTGAGTTTATTAATGGCTTCGCCCTCTGCATTACGTTCCACACGCTGCCCAAAGCAAGCCAAGTCCGCCTTAGCCTCCTTAATCTTGTCCGAATGGAAAGATACGGAACTCTCTATTTCCGCTAACTTACCCGTTGCCGCATCACGCTCGCGGAGGAAGTTCTTGCGCTCTGATTCCAAGGTAGTGATTTTCTTGTCAAGTCTTGCTTTCTCCAAAAGGTCGGTATTGCCTGAAAGTACTGCTACATACTCGGAAAAGTTCATACCGCTGTCCTCGTCCATCGATCCCTCATCAATGGTGCGACTGCCAAGCGTGTTTGTCTTCAGCTGGTTGATGAACAGTTGCTTGTTGTGCAGCAGGTTGAACTTGTAGCTGTCCAACGACCGCTCGACAGCATAGATAATCACATCGACCTTATTGTCCGCAAACTCCTTAGCGATAAGGTTTCCCTTACGCACGGCTCGCCCGTTGCGTTGCTCAAGGTCTGACGGTCGCCACGGTGTATCGAGTTGATGGACCGCAACAGCCCGTTGCTGGGCATTGACTCCAGTTCCCAACATAGAGGTAGAACCGAAGATAATGCGGATGTCGCCACGGTTCATGGCATCGACCATTGCTTTCTTTGCTTTCTCGTTCTTGCATTCCTGAATGAAGCGTATCTCGTAGGACGGAATATGATAGTCCTCCACCAACTTACGCTTGATTTCCGAATAGACGTTCCATTCGCCAGGCTTGTAAGTACCTAAATCAGAGAAAACGAACTGCGTACCTTTCTGTGCATCGTACTTTTGGTAATAGTCATTGAGCAGCTTGGCGCAGTGGCTTGCCTTGTTGTCAATATGATCTGAGTACGCATTTTCATCAATCATGCGTAAATCAAGGCTCATCTTTCTGGCGTAGTCTGTTGCGATGAGCATTTTTGCCCTTTCCTCGCTCTCACTCAGTGGTGCTCGTCCCAAGATTGTGGCATCGCCACTCTTGGCAAACTCCATCAGCTTGCCGATAAAAACTTCCTGCTCGGGTGTCGGTGGTATGTTATGCAGTATCTCATTCTTCTCCGGTCTGTCGATGCCGATGTCCTTTGCCGTACGGAAGTCGCAAATCTCCGCATAGAACGAGGCAAGCTCCGGTACCTTGATAAAGGTACGGTAACGTTCCTTCTGGATAATCTCATTGGTGATGGAGAACTCGTAGTCAGTAGATTTCTTGGCAAAGACGGCTGCCCAAGCATCAAAACTGTTGATACCCTGCTTTTCCAAAGCCTGCGGACGAAGATACTTGAACAGAAGATACAACTCTGTCAGGCTATTGGAAATAGTAGTTCCCGAAAGAAAAGTGGCTCCCAAATCCTTGCCGGACCGTTCTTGTATGGTACGAATAGCAAAGAGCATGTTTAAGGCACGTTGTGAGCCATCGGGATTGCCCAAGCCCGACACACGGTCGTGGCGTGTGTTGAACATCAGGTTCTTGAATTGGTGGCTTTCATCGACAAAAAGGTGGTCGATACCCATCATCTTGAAGTCTACAGCATCGTCCTTACGCTCAGCGATGCTATCCTGTATGTTCTGTAACTTGGCTTCAAGTGTCTGCTTGCGCTTCTCCAAGCCTTTGAGCATACCACGGGAGATGTCTCTTCCTTGTTGTCGCAACACTTCGAGATTTTCTTCCACAGAGTCCAGTTCCTTTTGCATAATCGCTTTCTGTATCTCCAATGCTTGCGGTATCATTCCGAACTGCTCGTGCGTGAGGATGATGCAGTCCCAATCATTGTTCTTGATGTCGTTGAAAATACGCTGGCGGTTCTGCTTATTAAAATCGTTTTTCCCGGGATAGAGTACCTTAGCATTAGGATAAGCTTTCCTAAAGGTATCGGCAATGTCGAATACGTTTGCCTTTAGTCCGATAATCATCGGCTTGTTTGAGAGTCCCAATCGCTTCATCTCGTAGGCAGCCGTACACATGATGAGTGTCTTTCCCGCACCCACCTCGTGGTCACAGATGCCGCCACCGTTGGTTTTGAGCATCCACACGGCATCCTTCTGACTCTTGTAGAGGTCTGCAATACCCAATCGTCTGAGGTCAAGGTCGGGAAACGTCTGGTGCGTGCCGTCAAAATTAGGTCGCACAAAACAGTTGAAAAGGCGGTTGTAACGGTCGGATAACTGCTGCTTGAACGTGTCAGGTGTCCGTCCGAGCCAATCGACAAAGCCCTGTCTGATTTCCTCAATCTTGGCATTTGCCATCTGGATGGCATGTCCGTCCCTTACTTTGATGGTCTTGGTCTCTCCCGTAACCTTGTCCGTCACCTCCTTGCTCTTGTTGATGTCGGGAATGGTATTGTGTAGGGCATGCTTTAAGAGATTGATACCGTCATAGCGGCGGAACTCACCCTGTACGGCATACTTGTGCCAGATATTGGCATTCTTATGGTCACATACAATGCTGTACTCGTCCATGTTGGAATGATAGGACACGCCAATGTCCGTCCCGAAGAACTCCGAAGCGAACCTGCCATAGACTTTAGCAGGTATCCAGCGTTCACCGAGATTGAAGTCAAGGTCTGCAAAGGGAATGGGTGTTGGCGTGGCTGCACGCAAGGCAGCAAGGCTCTGTTTTGCCTCTTCGTGGTCGGGATGGTCCAAGAGCCATGACTCGATACGCTCCGCCTTCTCTATTACATTGCCCGAAATGAACTTGTCCGCTACCTCGTAAGCATTTGTTTCAGGATTAAAGTAGATACGACCTTCCAAGGAAGAAATAATGTCGTTTTCCTCCATATCAGGTAAAAGCGAACTCATGTAGTCAAGTTCCACCGTGCCGTATTTGTTGAGCGATGCACCCAGTGCCTCCATCGGGTCTGCGGCAACGGTCAGTTCCGTGATGGCAAATGCCGTCGGATGGTCGAAGATGTCCGCCTTGATATATTTGCCGTTTTCAGAACGTTCCAAGAACAGCATTTCCACGCCTGTAGCATCCATCTTGATGATGTCGGTGTTCGCCTTTTGGTTGAAGAAGCCCCACCGTCCCACATAGCCATCGTAAAGGCGGTTGAGTTTCTCGCGTTCCTCCCTGTCCTCTGCATGATTGTTTGCTTCATAGTCATACAATCTGTGATAACTATCCCTGATGTCGATATATGCCTTGAGCCGTGAGAGTTGTGAATAAGGCAAGTCCATCGGGTTAAAGGTTGGATGTCGCTTTAGGTCAGAAAGAAACCCCACCTGACCTTTCTGCACGACAATGGAGCCGTCTCTTAAGTGAGAGTCAGGCGAAGAGAGAAAAGGGCGCGGGGAAGCGTCAAACTCCTTTCTGACTTCCGCTATCGGCTGCGGCTTGCGCTCCTCGGCTTCGTTCATGAAGTCAAAGAGTGACGGCTCACGTGGAGAGGAAGAAACTGCCTTCCTGCTGCCACGGGTACGCCGTCGGGGAACAGCTACTGACTTTTGTATCTTGCTGTCCGATGATTTTTGGGGAGCAGTTTGAGTTATAGGACGATGCGCCTGTGAAGTTCCTGAATTATCCTTGATTTCATTGTTCACACGGCTGACCTCTCTTGTCCAAAGGCTGTATTCCTCAGGGGCAAACAGTGACAGCTGCTCCGGTTGTCCGATGTCTTCCATATTATTGTCCATCACCGGATGATGATCGTCGTCAAAGAATATTGTCTGCCCATTCATCTCTCTTGGGGCTTCAATATCCGTACGGATTTCTTGTTGTTCCTGCTCGTATTGATGATGAAGTGTCAAGGCGGGTACGCCTTCGGGAGCAGGTTCAACAGTTATGGAAGGCTGTTCTGATACTAATTGTTGTGGGGCAGATTCTGATGATGACGGCTGTAATGGAATTGTCTCTCCGCCAGGAACGGTATCTTCCATTATCTGCGTATCGTTCTCAGAAGCAATGGTCACAGTCTCCTTAACCTTATTCTCTGTTTCTGTCTTTGTTACCACTTCTTCCTTGATTTCCTCTGCCACCACTTTTTCTTTAGTATATTGTCCCCTTACGATTTCTTCCAGTTCGGCTATCTCGTGCAATTTCTTAGGAGAGAAATACAAGTCGCGTTCAATGCCCAGTCCTCTTACTTTCACGCCTTCCATTTCATCGAGGGACATATTACCAAGCTCCCAGCCGTAACCCATCGTGACAGCACCGAAGCCAATGCGGCTCTTAGGGTCATATTCCAGAAGGTAGGCTGTGTATGCTCCCATCGGGAAGAAATAGCGTGCATAGGCAACCTTGTCGCCTATGAGTTTCTTTTCCGTGCTGTAAAGTTTAGGCAATTGTTTCCTGATGCTGTCGGGCATGAGATTATAGGCGTTATCCGCCTCCTTGTCCGTTTTTGGCTCCTCGTTGGGCAAATCAACCGTTATACCCAACTTCTGCAGTTGTTTCTCCGCTTCTTTCTGTCGTTCCTCTTCCGTCATCGGTATGCCAGTTTCATAGAGCTTTCGGTCAAAACGTTGCTCAACTTCCAAGGAGAGTTGTGTCCTGATACTCTCCGCCAGATCTTCAATGCTACCATCAAAGTGATACTCCCATGCAGGTTTGCCGTATGGGTCCCTGCCCATCGTGCGTTCCGTGGCAA
This sequence comes from Segatella buccae ATCC 33574, assembly GCF_000184945.1. Lineage (GTDB taxonomy): Bacteria > Bacteroidota > Bacteroidia > Bacteroidales > Bacteroidaceae > Prevotella > Prevotella buccae. The sequence goes on along the minus strand of NZ_GL586311.1, from coordinate 2,586,923 downwards.
TGGTTCGGTGGGCTATATCCTTCCATTCACCGTCAAAGAGCGAATTGTGCTTGAATACGACAGAAGAACCTTCGGCTATGGGAGCGGATACGGATTCTATAAATTGCTGCTCGATGCCCTCGGAAATTATCTTTCCCGATTGTTTTTGCAGGACAATGAGGTCGCTGCCCACTTCCGTTCCAGCGTTCTCTGAAAACAGACCCGACGGCAGGCGGAGGGCAGAGATAAGCCGGCTGTTCTGCATGAGGTAACGGCGTATGGCTTCATTGCGGGGACTGTCCAAAACGCCTTGTGAGGTGATAAATGCCAGTAAGCCACCTTCCTTGATGCAGTCCAGACCTTTCACGAAGAAGTAATTGTGGATGGCACGTGTGGACTCGCGCTTTAGTGTATCCTTACCTCTACTGTACTCTCGGTCATAGACCATGAAATCACCGAAAGGAATGTTACTTGTTACAAGATCATACTTGTCCTTGTCTTCCAGCTCTCCAATGGCTTCAAAAGGCTCATTCCGGACGAAAATGTTACCTTTGCCATAGGGGTGCATGGCTTGGCTGATTCGTGCCGTGAGCAAGTCCTTCTCCATTGCGTCCACAATTCCAGCCTGCCTTGCAAAGGTTTCGGCAAAGGCACCCATGCCAGCCGAAGGATCCAAACATCGACGTATGGGTACATTTACAGAAGTGAGAGCATCGGCAATGGCGGTGACGATACGGGTATCGGTATAGAAGGAGGTCAGTACACTTGCCTTGATGCCCTCCCAATACCGCTTGGCGGTATTGGCATCTAAGGCTTCACGATAAATCATCTGCTTGAGCTGTTGGGTAGGTTCAAAGAGATTCTGCTCAGACTTGCTCCAATAGCGTATGTCGTCGGGGGTGTCCGTGCGATTAAGCACGCATTTCAAGCCACCGAAGCCCTGATAGCCGCGCAATATGCCTTTCTCTGCTTCGGTGGCTTCACGGCGTTCTTTCTCCAAGCGCAGCACGACACGGATTGCTTCCGTATTGGCTGCCAAGACTGCTTTCTTATTGTATGCCATAGTGTTTTCTTTTTAATTAAGGAGGAGGAAAAAAGTCGGGAGATAAAAATATATTACCTCCCGACCTTATCTGTTACTCTCCGTGTCTGTCGGGATTATCTCCCTCGTTGTTTTCCTTTCTTATTTTCAAATACAAAGGATGTGGTATATTCTTCATTCAGCACCAGACGGGCGTTGAACTTCTTACCGGCCTTGCTGGTCAAGCCATTGAGGACGGGTGTTCGTCCTGTGGTTATCAAGTCCTGGATATTGTCCTCTGTAAGCAGCGTGCCACAGATCTCACGGAAGACGTGGAAGTCGCAACCCTCGTTCCGACATTTTGCTACCTTAGCATAAATACCCACACTCTGCTGTCCGCACTTGGGACAGCGGTAGGTGGGATAGGACTTTTGTACCTGTGGGGAAAGGGCAAGGAGCTCTTCGCAGATGGTGCCAACGTATGAGTTAATGCCTTTCGCAAACTTCTCTGCCGGCATCTGACCTGCCTCGATAGCGGCAAGAGCCAGTTCCCAGCTACCTGTCATCTCCGCATTGGCAATCTTCTTGTCCTTGACAATCTCATAGACCGCCAAGCCTTTCTCTGTCGGGATGATGGATTTCCTGTCCCTGCGGATATAATCACGGAGGATGAGCGTTTCGATGATATTGGCTCTTGTAGCAGGTGTGCCAATACCGCATTCCGTCATTGCCTTCTTGCTTTCTGCATCCTCCACTTCCTTGCCTGCGTTCTCCATAGCGGAGAGCAGGGTGGCTTCGGTATAGAGCGGTTTCGATTTGGTCTTGTGTTCGGTAATCTCGGCATTGAGAAGTGGTAGGAGTTCACCCTCTGTTAAATTGGGCAATGTGGCAAGTAACTCTTCCTCGTCATCTGATTTGACTTCTTTCTGCACGGCTTTCCAGCCCAAGGAGATTTGTCGGCATGCTTTCCAAGTAAAGGTGTTGGTGCCGTCCGTGAACAGCACCTGCATACGTTCTTCCTCGGAGTCAGGCGAAAAGGCTTCGATAAAACGGGTTACCACCATATTATATAGGATTGCTTCATCCGTCAATAAGCCGGAAGGTGTTTCTCCCGTGGGGATAATAGCGTGGTGGTCGGTTATCTTAGCGTTGTCCACCGAGTGGCGGTTAAGCGGATTGGATAGGGGCTTACCTATCTTGTGGAGCAGGGCGGGTACTTCCTCAAAGACGTCCTCGCTGATGTATCGGCTGCCTGTGCGGGGATAGGTCGTGATTTTCTTCTCATAGAGGCTCTGAGCAATTGAGAGGGTCTTGTCTGCTGAAAAGCCGTGGCGTCTGTTGGCTTCCTTCTGCAAGGCAGTAAGGTCGTACAAGAGTGGTGGCGATGTATGCGTTACCTTTCTTGCGACCGATTCAACTTTAAGCCGGCTCTGACTGCGAAGCGTAGCGAGGGCAGTCTGTGCCGATGCTTCACTCTCATAGTCGGTAATGCCAATGGCTTTCAGCGACACGCCCTCTTTCTCCATCAGGGCGGAGAGTTTCCAATAAGGCACGGAAGAAAAATCACGGTTCTCTATGTATCGACGGCAGACCATAGCGAGGGTTGGAGTCTGTACCCGTCCCAACGAATAGCCTCCCCTGCGGGCAATGGAAAGGGCACGGCTCGCATTGATTCCCACGAGCCAGTCGGCTTCGCTTCTTGCCTTGGCGGAATAATAGAGACTGTCGTAATGGTTCCCTGACTTGAGATTTGCCATGCCCTCACGGATAGCTTTGTCCGTGAGCGAGGAAATCCAAAGGCGGTAGAAAGGCTTTCGGCAACCTAGATGTGCATAAATCCATCTGAATATCAGTTCACCCTCCCTGCCTGCATCGGTGGCGACGATGATGCGGTCTGCCTTATCAAAACAGGATCGTATCACCTTGAGCTGTTTTAGTGCTGCTGGATCGGATATATACTCCTTGTCCTTACGTACTTGTCGTACCACTAACTGAAAAGGATTGGGACGGATGGGTAGATCTTCAGCTTTGTAGGCAGAAAAACCGTAGGTTTCGGGCATGGCAAGGGCGATGAGGTGTCCCATTGCCCAAGTAACGAGATACCCGTTACCCTCCATATATCCGTCCTGTCTGCTGTTTGCTCCGACAATGCGGGCAATGTCTCTGGCTACCGAGGGTTTCTCGGCAATAATACAAGTTGTCATAGTCGATAATAGAATTAAGGGTTATATCTTACGTCCACGGGACTTCTTTTGTTTGTTTTCGTCCTGCTTTTGCTTCTGCTCGGCAGTAGGCTGTGTCTGTCCCGTCTTCAAGGGCTCTTTCACATTCTTGGTAGCTTCATTCGTCTTGCCGTGGTTGTTCACGGCTACCTGCGTTTTGTGTTCTTCGGCTACGGCAACCACCTTTTCCTTGCCGGTTTCCTGCTTCTTGTCAGGATTCCACTTGTAAAAACGTGGGCGGTTCTGCTCCTTGTCCATGCGGACATAGGCGTTGAATGATTGTCCCTGTTTGTCCACCATATTCTTTAGATATAGTGTACGACCGCTATCCAAGGCTTCACGCTGTTTATCTGACAGCTCCAAGCCGCAGAGCTTATGTGGTACGCCTTGCTGCTGTGTCTGCTTCTGGCGTTCCTTAAATCCACGGTTATTGTCAAAGATAAACTCAATGCCTTTCTTCTCGGCATTGACCTGAAGCGTGGCATCAAAGGACTTACCACTCTTGGCAGTCATGCCTTCCACCTTCACGGCTTTGCCTTCCACAAGTTCTTTGTACTGGGCATCAGAGAGCGTTACGCCCTTGATCTCCTTAGGGATGTTCACACGGTCGGCACGCAGGGCTATGATTTCATTCGTTTGCGGGTCAATAGAAACGTAGGCAGCAAAAGGCCCTCCGTTCTTTGGGGTTACCTCAATGGTCTTGCCAAGATTACCCGTAGCAAGGAGCTGTTCTTTTTCTTCGGGAGAGAACTTGTAGCCCATATAGGGAAAGTCAAGCTGTGGCTCTTTTCTCAGAGGATGAATTGCCAAACCGATATTGCCGTTATCGTCCGTACGGAACGCAAGGCGTGCTTCAGTGTAGATGGTGGTGTCGCCGATAGGAACAGCAATTGTGATGAGATTACTCTTCTGCCAGTTAAGCATTTTCTCTAATTCTCCACTCTGTTCCAATCTCTCACGGGACAGTCCAAGACTGTCGAGCATCTTCCAGTCCACTTTCTCGTGGTCGATGGCAGTGGTATTCTTCTTTTGCGGCAGATAATCATCAAAGGACACTCCAATCTCTGCCAGCTGCTGCTTGCTTTCGAGCTTCTCGCGGTTTTGCAGCATGGTACGCAGGTTGTCCACGCCCTGTTCCACATTGTCTGCCAATACCTTGTATAATCCGAAGTGAGTCGGGTTATTAAACTGCTTGAGGAAATTGGTCATGAAGTTCTTCAGCAAGCCGTCTTTGTTGTTGAACTTCAAGAAGGCTGCCTGATGCACATCTTTGGCTTCCGTTGTTTGGAGTTTGCCCTTGTCATCAATACCCGATACAACAGAAAGTTTGCCCGCTTCCTGCTCGTTCTTCACTTCCGTGCGGTCTTCCAAGACCAGTACATAGTTGTCATTGCTGTTTGATTCCATTGCTTGATAATTTTAATGATGAATACTGTTATCAAGCAGCTAAATTATAGGTATATGAAGAGATTGAAAAACTTTTGGGAAAAGCGGGAAATACAGGGAAAAAACAAGAAGCCATCATCCGAATCTGTATGGAAAGCGGATAATGGCATGTTATAAATAAATATGAACGTTTCCGGTAGAGGAACTTATTTATTTATTTCCTCCTTTTTCGAATATTCTTTTTCCATCAACAAATTGATGAGAAATTTCTGCAAGTCTTGGCCTGTGGGCACATTTAGTTTCTTACGGATATGGTTACGCGTCACGTCAACGTTGTTTTCGGTTTTGTCAAGCAACAGGCCGATTTCGCTCCGCTTCTTTCCTGCGAGAATGAGGCGGCACACATCCGTTTCTGATTTAGTCAGACAGGGAAAGTGGTGCCCCAGATCGCAGTCATCCATCAAGTGTTTTTTCAGATGCAGGCGCACGGCGTTGATAAGGTTGCGTTGCGATTTCGGCTTGAGCAAGGAAAACAAGCGGTCTGTGTCCTCGGGCGACGGGTGGTCGTTGCCGCTCATGCGCAGATAGGCCTCTATCTCCTGTCTGTTCAGCTTGACGGCGTGCATGAGTGTCGTCTCACGGTGATGTAGGTCAGTATTTTCCTTCGACACGCTCATCACATTGTGTCGCAGCAGTTCGCCCAGCGCACAGAGGAAAAACTGCACGAAGAGGAAGAAACCGAACAGGCGCCAAAGCGAAGGCTCTTGAAGATAGGCTGCCACACAACCGTAGCTAACCACACTGATAGCAGAGACGATAAAGGGGGTGAGCCGGACAAAGCTCAACACAAGGAAGAAGACGGCCAGCAGCGACGTTACCTGATTGATGAGGATGAGCTGCAGAAAATGGTCGGGACGTACGGTGGCGAAATAAAAGAAGCGCACGGCGATGGTACACTGCGCCACGAGCACCGTGAGTGAAAAAGCCTTGGAAAGTGTCAGCCACTGCGTGAGGTAGAGCAACAGCGAAAGAAGGCATGCCGCAAGGTGTATGCCGCTCATGGAAAGCGGCAGCCAGTCGTGCGAGCCACCCAGCCTCATGAACTGCAAGGAGATGACGGAAACAACGAGTACAGAGTGGAGCAAATACACGATGACGCGGTGCCGCTCGATGGTGTTTGTAGTGCGCGACCGTAGGAATGCCGATACCTTTTCTGTGAGAGAATGGATGATCATTGTTGCCATTTTTACTTTTTATAACGACCGCAAAGATACGTTTTTATTTTCTCTTTCCCAAACTTTTTATTAAGTGTTTTTAAGGGGATATTAAGGCTTTTAAGGGGTGGAAATACCTTTAAAATACTCTTTCTGCTATAAATCCTTAAAATAATAATTCGCTTTATGTTATTTTTGCATCATCTTTTGCTGCTCTCGCAAAGATTTTTCTTGTGGAATTGCTCAGAAGAGCACCATTAGACATACGAAATTCAGCAGAAAGGAATGCGAAATGAGAAAATGAGAACGTAGAAATATATTTAATTCATAATCAGCAAAAAGAGTTATTCATAAAGAGAATAAAATTATGGCAAATGAAAAACAACAGGTATCAATCAGAGGATTAGGCTCTGCACCAATCTCTTTGTCCTGGTACCAGTGGTACCGGCAGAGGTGAGAAACACTTCAAACAGGGCTGTCGTTGCTACAATCCGGAGGGATATACTTTAGATGAAAAGGACGAGAAGCCAATTGCGTCCATGAATCTGAGAAACTGAACATATACTGGAAATATACTATAAATGAAACATTTTATCACATTACTGTTTGTCATTACACTCTCCACAGGAGAAATGTATGCCGCCACTCCGGCAGACTCCATCCGCAAAGAGATGAAGCACCTCAAAGGAGAAAAACTTTTGCGGGCCTACAATAATCTTTGCCGATTGGCAGCCGCCGAAGATAATATGGGCTATGAATTACGCTGCATCCGTGAATATCTTGCCGAATCCTTACGCCAAAAAGACAAGGAGGCGGAAGCCCGGGCGCGCGTCACCCAGTTGTATTGCTATTACAACTACGAGATGACCGACAGCATCAGCTACTATTTGCCTGAAGTCCTCAGTGCTATGAAAAAGAACGGCACATGGGATTATTACTACAATGCGTGGAACGTGCTGATTGAGAGTTATCTCTACGAAGACAAGGTGCAGACTGCTTTGTTTGAAGCGCAAAAGATGTATGCCGACGCGCGAAAAAGAAGGAGCAACTATGGATTAGGCACTTCCACCTACGGCATGGCATGCATCTATCAGACAATGGGACGCTTCCGCGAAGCCGAGAAGACCATCGAGGAGAGCATTGTCGCACTTTCCAAGGTTGATGAAATCTCACAATTGCTCTCTGCCTACAACGTCTTGGGCGAAACGCTCGACGGGCTGCGGAAATATGAAAAGCTAAGAGCGAAATGCACGGAATGGAAAGCGGTCATCGACAAATACAAGAGCGAAGCCCTGCGAAAAGGCTACACACCCTCGCTCAACGGACGCTATCTCTACTGCACGCTGGCAACTGCCGTCGCTGAATTGGAAACAGGCCATTACGACCGCGCCAAGGAATTGCTGCAGCTCGCCGATAAATATGCCGAGGAACGCAAAGCCGTTGCCCGATTCAAGCTTCTGCAAGTGAAAGCCCGCTACTATGCAGCCACAAAACAGTACGACCGGGCGATTGCCTGCAACAACGAGAACATGGGCATCATGACTGCCGCCGGCGACTCCGTCAGCCTGCTCACCGTGCAGATGCAGCAAGCCGACCTCTACATGCAGGCCGGACGATACAAGGAAGCCGCAGAATTGTACAGCCTTGTCATCCCACACAAAGACAAACTGCGCAACACTGAGCTTGCCAAGCAGCTCGACGAACTGCGCACCATTTTCGAGGTTGACAAGCTCACACTCCGGAACGAGGTCATCACAACACGGCTCTATCTCTCACTCATCATCGTGGCATTGCTGCTTGCCACCGTCGTACTTTACATTATCTACACCCGCCGCTTGCGCCGCAAAAACAGGGCTTTGTACGACTCTATTCTATTATACCGCAAGGCGGAAAGCGACATGGAGACCGCGGCAAGGCTTGTTCCCGAGGAAGAACTCGACCGTGAAGGAAAAATCTATCGCCAGTTGTGCGAGCTGATGCAGAAAGAGAAAGTCTATAAAGACACGGAGTTGAACCGCGACATTCTCTCAAAGCGGATTGGAACAAATGCCGTCTATATCACCAATGCCGTGCGCAAGTATGCCGATGGAGCCACGGTCAACGAATTTATCAACGGCTACCGGCTGCGGCACGCGGTTTCGCTGCTCACCAACAATCCCGACTTGAACATCAACGAGGTGGAATATAGGTCAGGATTCAATTCCCGAGCCACATTTAACCGTTGTTTTCGGGCTTTCTTCGGGATGTCGCCTTCAGAATACAAAGCCGTTTCCAAAGAAAAAAAGAAAACGCAAAAGGGCTCATCCGAAGAGAGGGCATAGGTGTTCCGGACATTTATAAATCGTCAATTCTTAGTGAATTACAAATATGATACAAGTTTTTGCAAATATGAAACGCCCTGTTGGTCTTCGTAGAATAATTTTGCAACAGAATCAACAAACAGCAAACATGAAAAAGAACTGTTGGGTATATATTTTAAAAAATAAAACCGGAGAATTCATCATCGGCTTTTCACTCGATATGGATAAAAAGTTCACCGAAATCTCCACGCGAAAGGAAAAGCTGTCTTATCTCCGTCCGTTTGAAGAACCGTTTGACGGCTTGGCGCATAAGCATCTTTTGGATTCCCTTTCCAAAGATACGATCAACCATCTTGTACGACGTAATCGGGAACAGACAGAAATATACAAGGAAGTCTTCCGGAAAACGCAGTAACTACCCCCTCCAAAAAAATAACCAAAAGAATTTTAATTTCAATTTATATGAAAACAAAAAACATCATTCAGAGGCTCTGCCTCTTCCTCTCCGTCCTCGTGCTGGCCCTGCCGGCATTGGCGACAAATTATGGTCGTGAGGGCTACGAGATTTTCCGATCACGCGACTTAGGCAAGCACCAGACAGTAACAACACTCCGAAAGGGGAAGGTGGAAATCACATTCAGTAGTTGCACTACTTCAGGCAGCTCGGGCAACAGTGCCATCTACCAGCCCGCAAAGGGCTCTCGCATCACCGTAAAGGCCGACGACGGCTATGCCATCCGCTGGATTATCCTGCGCGACACGGAGGGTGGAAAGAGCTATCGCGACAAAGATGGCATCAAGCGCATCAGCAGCGTTACAGGGGGCTATAAATATTACTTCGAGAAGGAAGCCGTGTCGAATTCGGGGATAAAAGGACACAATGAGAATAATCTCAATGACGACGACAACAACATCGTCGTCTACCAGTACGATGCCTCGGCACAAAGCGTAGAGATCCGGACCCACAACAGGCGCGATTGGGACCAGTTCAAGGTGCGCGACATCATCGTGGGTTATGTCAGGGCACCCAAGGTGAGGTTCAAGAAGGACAGGTACGATATGTACTACATGCCAATATTTCATCCCCAAGCCAACTACGATGATCACAGCGGCTCTGTCGGGTACAAGCTGAACAACAACGATATTGCTACTGTCAACGCGAACGGACTCCTAAAGTTCAAGCGCCCCGGGACGGTAGTGCTCACCGCCACTTGCAGTGCCAGTGAGAACTGTGCCAAAGCGCAGTGCAAAACGACGGTCACGATGAAACGCGACCGCGTAACCTTTACCTCAGAAGGCCTGCCCGACGTGCTTTTCAACAATACCTCTTACAGCATACGTGACTATCTCAATAATAGCAAAACAAAGAGCGGCGAGAATTTTGATTATAACGATGAGTCCTTCAGCGTTACCAGCAGCAACAACGCCGTCCTCCGCTACGATAAGCCTTATCTCAAGTTCGGCGGCACGGCAGGCGAGGTGACCATCACCATCAAACAGGATCAGAGCAACTACTACGAGGCGGCCTCCCTCTCGCATACCATCATCGTGATGCGCACGGACCAAAACGGCACGATACTCATCAAGGACGCCAACGAATGGAAGGTGTTCTGCAAACTCGTCAACGAAAAGGGAAGGACTAATCTCAACGCCAAACTCGAAGCCGATGTCAACCTCGGCACCGACATCGCGATGCTGGGCTATGGCAAACGCTATTCCGGCACGTTCGACGGCAACGGACATACACTGAAGATTAACTGGAATAGCGGCGATAGAAAATGGATAGCTCCTTTCCAAACTGTGGACGGCGCCACTATCAAGAACCTGCGCACCGAGGGAGTGATCAATTCGAGCACCTACTTTTTGTCAGGATTGATTTACGAAGCCTTTGGCACCACCACCATCTCGGGCTGCATCAGCGCGGTGAACATCACGAGCACCTATAACGGTAGCGGATGCGATGTGGCGGGCATGATTGAATGCGTAAGACAAAATGCCAATGTTACCATCATCGACTGTGTCGTCAAGGGCAAGTTCCACGCCACGACGGAGAATGGTCGGAGGGGAATATCGGGATTTGTATATAACCAGTATGGCTCCTGCACCTTTACCAACTGCCTCTACGCCGGCGAGAACAACAGCTCCAGCGGCTACACCTTCTGCACGAACTCTTTCTCCGGCACCACCATTACGAACTGCTACTACCTCAACACCTGCGGCACGGCGCAGGGCACGAAAATAACCGAGGAGCAGCTCAAGAGCGGCGAGGTGGCCTATAAGTTGCAAAAGGGCAAAGGCAGCCAAGTATGGGGACAGACGCTCAAGACGCACGGCGAGCCGCAGCTCATCACTTTCACTAAAGGGGCAGAGAAAGTATATCAGGTCAGCTTCACCTACAACAGCCAGGTAAAAGCCACGCGCTATGCCAACAGCGGCAAGACCATCTACGGCTCCATGCCCACCTTTACCGCAAAAGACCTCTTGGGCAGCAGCTACAACGAGCACCATTATTACTCCGGAATCGCCTTTGAGGACGGCTTCAACGGCTCCACCACCGTAACATCCGACAAGCAGGTGCGCATCAACCTCACCGAAAAGGACTGCTACGAAATAGCCTCGGCAGACAACTGGAAGGAGTTCTGCAACATCGTGAACAACAGCGGACAGAACGCCGTCGACGCCAAGCTGACACAGGACGTCAACCTCGGCTCCGACATTTGGCAGGTGGGCAATCATTACGCCGGCACGTTCGACGGACAGGGACATACGCTGAAAATCAACTGGAATGACACATCAGGCTGGTTAGCCCCCTTCAAGACTGTGGACGGCGCCACCATCAAGAACCTGCGCACCGAAGGAGAGATTAAGTCAAGCTTGAACTTCTTGTCAGGATTAGTTCGCGAAGCCTATGGCAACACCACCATCTCGGGCTGCGTCAGCGCGGTGAACATCACGAGCAGCTATAACGATGGCGGATGCGACGCGGCGGGCATAATTGAATGTGTAAGAGACAATGCCAAGGTTACCATCACCGACTGCGTCGTCAAGGGCAAGTTCACCGCCACGACGGAGAAAGGCAAGAGATATATGGCCGGATTTGTAAATAATCAGTATGGCACCTGCACCCTGAACAACTGCCTCTACGCCGGCGAGAACAACTGCTCCAGGGGCTACACCTTCTGCACGAACTCTTTCTCCAGCACCACCATTACCAACTGCTACTACCTCAACGCCTGCAACAAGGTGCAGGGCACACAGATAACCAAGGAGCAGCTCAAGAGCGGTGAGGTGACAAAGAAGTTGCAAGCCGGCCGCACCGACAAATGCTACTGGGCACAGCAGTTGGGTGAAATGCCCGACTTCTACAACGCAGCCGACAAGAGCAAGGCGAACTACGTGTATTACGACGCGGCAAAGAAAGGCTGGGTGTGCGACGACTTCCGCCTCACCGACGGACAGCCGTTGCCCATCGGGCTCGACTTCACCGCCGCCAACGTTACCTACGAGCGCAAATTCAATGGCACGCAGAATGCCACGCTGTGTTTGCCTTACGACTTGTCTGCTCAGGGCTTCAAGGCCTACACCCTCTCGGGCGGCAACAAAAACGAAGTCCATTTCAAGGAAGTGGACGACAAGCTCACGGCATACACGCCGTATTACATCACGGCTAACGGTATGCCACAGCTCGGCGGCAGAAACATCGAGGTGAAAGCCTACAAGGCCGACAAGATGACGACCCCCGCCGCAGGTTACAAATTCACGGGTACGGTAGCCGGCGTGAGCAACGCCACCGCTGCCGCTGCCAACGCCTACATTCTGCAGGACGATGGCAAGTTCCACAAAGTAACGACGGCCAATTCCGCCGCCACCATTCCTGCCTACCGTGCCTACATCATCTGTCCACCGCAGGCGTCAGGTGCCAAGCAGCTCTCTGTCGTCCTCGACGGCGAGACCACCGGCATCGGCAGCACGACGAACGAGGCGACCGACGGAAAGAACGGTCCGGTGTATGACCTGCAAGGTCGCCGCGTGGCAGACCGCCTCGACGACGCACGCCACCGGCTGCCCGCAGGCGTCTACATCGTCGGCGGCCGCAAGGTTGTTGTGAAATAATGTCTCTCTTCTTATCGGGGGGGCGCTCGCCCACAGGCGGTGTGCTCCCCCGATACCCCGCAACCCTATATATATAATTAAGGTGAAAACGACAAACGCCGACAGCCTTGTCGAGGTTCGGCAAACGTCAAGACGTAACGGATGTTAAATGCCGAGGTTCGGAAAACGTCAAGGCATAACGGATGTTAAATGCCGAGGTTCGGAAAACGTCAAGGTATAATGGATGTTAAATGTCGAAGCTCGGCAAGCGTCCCGACAAACGACGGCAGACTTTCCGAAGCTCGGCAAACGTCAAGGCAAACGAGGGGACAAAAAACAAGAAATCATTTTTAATCATTTAATCAAAAAAAAAGAATTTATTATGGCAAACGAAAGCAAAGTGGCTCAGGTTGGCACCATTGACTTGCACAGCCTGACCAACGACGCTCACTTCATCTATATGAAGGACGTGGAGAAAGTGATAGAAGAAGACGAGGGGGCAAAAACCGTGGCGAGAATACAAACCGCCGTGAAAGCCCTCAAGGAAGCCGTGAAGGAGGAAGACGAACGCCTCATCCTCTCCAAGAAAAGCCAATACACCGAACAGATTGCCGCCAAGGACCGCGAGCGCGATTCCATTTTCCGAGGCTACCGCACCGCCGTGAAGGGAATGCTGCGCATGCCCGTGGCGAAAATGGCCGAGGCGGCCGCCGACCTGTGGCAGCACCTCAAGGACTACAACATCGACCCCGATATGCAGCTCGAACGCGAAACCTCGCGGATGATGAACCTCGTGGCCGACCTCGACTACAAGTTGGCTCCACAGGTGCAGCTGCTCGGTCTGAAACCCTACGTCGACGCCCTCAGGGCAGCCAACGACACGGTGGAAGAACTGCTCGCCACCCGCACCGACGATCGCTCGCAGCAGATAGCCGGCGCGCTGCGCAAGGCACGCTTGGCAAGCGACGAGGCCTATCTGGACACCGTGCGCCTGATCAACGCCATGGCCGTGGTGGGCACCGAGAAGAGCCTCACGCCGCTCATCAACTACCTCAACGCCAACATCAAGCGCTACAAGGAGCAGGTGATGACGCGCGGCAAGAAAAAGGACGACGACCGACCCGAGAAGTACGGCGGCGACAACACGACGACCGCCCGCACGGCCGACACGCTTACGGCAGCGGACGAGAATTCATAAAACAAAACTTTTACCAAAATAATAAGCAAAATGAAAACAAAAAATTTAATCGAGAGGCTCAGCCTCTTCTTGCTTGCCCTCGTGCTGACGATGCCGACGTGGGCGCAGGGCAACAATGGCATGGAAGTAGTGAGCATCTCCTCGGCTGCCGACTGGAAAACGTTCTGCCAGCGCGTGAACGACAACGGCGAGCCCTTCCTCAACGCCAAGCTGACGCAGGACGTGGACCTCGGCGGGGAGATCGTGATGCTGGGCTCTGTGAGCTACCCGTACTCCGGCACGTTCGACGGACAGGGACATACGCTCTCGTTCAACTGGAATGCGGGCGAAGATAACCAAATCGCCCCCTTCTATTATGTGGAGAACGCCACGATCAAGAACCTGCGCACCCAAGGGAAGATCACGTCGAAGGGTTACAGCTTGTCCGGAATGGTTTATGCAGCCTTTGGCACCACCACCCTCACGGGCTGCATCAGCGACGTAGACATCACGGGGGGGGGCGGTGGTTGGAATGATTCCAAAGCGGCGGGCATGGTTCAAGCTGTAGCCGACGGTGCCTCGGTTACCATCACCGACTGCCTCGTCAAAGGCAGCATCACCGACAATGCGGATGAAGACTATAGAGCGATGGCCGGCTTTGTCTTTTCTAATAGTGGCACCTACACGCTGACTCGCTGCCTCTACGTCGGCAAGAACAACGCCACCAACAACGGATACAGCAAAACCTTCGGCAAGGACGGCTACGGCGCCACCTTCACCGACTGCTACTACCTCAACACCTGCGGCAAAGTGCAGGGCGAACAGGTAACCGCCGAGCGACTGAAGAGCGGCGAAATGGCCAAGCTGTTGCAGGGCGACCGCACCGACAACGTCTGGGGACAGACGCTCGGCACGGACCTTGAGCCGCTGCCCACCACCGACGCCACGAAGCGGGTGTACGAGGTGAAGTTCACCTACAACGGCGAGGTGAAGGCAACGCGCTATGCCAACAGCGGAAAGACCGTCGAGCTGCCCACAGCAGAGGAACTCCTCGGCACGGGCTACAACCCTAAGATGACTTACACGCTCAACTTCGGCAACTTCACCGCCACCACGCCCGTAACGGAAGACAAGAGCGTGGACGTAACCGTGACTGGCACCTTCGACATCGCCACGGCCGCCGACTGGAAGGAGTTCTGCGCCCTCGTGAACGGCGGACAGACCACCCTCAACGCCAAGATGACCGCCGACGTCGACCTCGGCACCGACATCGCGAAGGTGGGAACTGCCAACAAGCCCTATGCCGGCACGTTCGACGGACAGAACCACGTGCTCACCGTCAACTGGGATGCCGGCTCGGTCAACAACATCGCCCCCTTCGGGAGAGTGAATGGCGCCACCATCAAGAACCTGCGCACCGAAGGCTCCATCCGGTCGGACGGTTACTACCTGTCGGGACTGATTGACGAAGCCTATGGCGGCAGCAACACCGTCGCGAACTGCGTCAGCGCGGTGAACATCACGAGCAGCTATACCAGCGACAGATGCGGGGCTGGAGGCTTGATTTCCTATATATTCCCCAGTGCCCGCGTTACCATCAACGACTGCCTCGTCAAGGGCAGTATCGACGCCACCACCGAGAAAGGGCAGAAAGGCATGGGCGGATTTGTATATAGCCAGAACGGCACCTGCACGCTGACCCGCTGCCTCTACGCCGGCACGAACAACGCGGACAACAGCAACAACAATTGTTACACCTTCGCCCCAACCAATACCTCCGGCGCCACCACCACCCTCAACAACTGCTACTACCTCAACACCTGCGGCAAGGTACAGGGCGAGCCGGTCACCAAGGAGCAACTCAAGAACGGCTATGTGGCTCATAAGTTGCAGGGCACGCGCGAGGAAACCGTCTGGGGACAGAAGCTCGGCACCGACAACGAGCCACAGCTCACCGCCGAGGCTGCGAAGCGGGTGTACGAGGTGAAGTTCACCTACAACGGCAAGGAGGTCGCGTCGCGCTACGCCAACCGAGGCGGCAATGTCGGCACCCTGCCCACCCCGCAGGAAATCCTGGGCGTGGCATACAACACCGCCAACACCTACAAGCTCGTCTTCGCCGATGGTTTCTATGCCGAATATCCCATTTATGCCGACCGCACCGTGGCAGTAGATGTCATCGTAAACAACATGTGCGAAATCGCCACGAAAGAAGACTGGAAGAAGTTCGGCGACCTCGTAAGATCCGGGGAGAGAAACCTCAACGCCAAACTTACCGCCGACCTTAACCTCGGCACGGACATCCTGAAAATAGGCAGCGAGAGCACCAGCTATTCCGGCACCTTCGACGGACAGGGGCACACCATCACGATCGATTGGAACGGTTACGGCGGTGGTTACTTCGCGCTGTTCCCCTTTGTAACAGACGCCACCATCAAGAACCTGCGCGTAACGGGGCAGATGACGACCGACGCTCCTATGGGCGTATTTGCTTTGAATGCGGATGGCAACACCACTTTCTCGGGCTGCGTCAGCGATGTGAAAATCACTAACGGCAACACGAACAGCTCCTACTGCGCCGCAGGAATGGTGCTCTCGGCATACAGCAAAGGCAAAATCACCTTCAAAGACTGCATCGTGTCCGGCGATCTCAACGGCACCACCGACAACAGCAAGCAGAACATGGGCGGCTTCGTATGTTCTCAAGCTGACGACGCCACCTGCACCTTCGACAACTGCCTCTACACCGGCACGAACAATTCCAAGGGCGGCTACGCCTTCGCCCCGAACCCCACGCTCAACAACTGCTACTACCTCAACCCCTGCGGCAAGGCACAGGGCGAGCGGATAGTCGAGAAGCAGCTCGCGAGCGGCGAAGTGGCCTATAAGCTGCAGGGCGACCGCACCGATAGCTGCCACTGGGCACAGGTGCTGGGCGAGTGGCCGGGCCTTTACCGCGAGACCGACAAGGCGAAGCCGAACTATGTGTATTATAACAAGGAGAACAACGGCTGGACGTGCGACGACTTCCGCCTCACCGACGGACAGTCGCTGCCCATCGGGCTCGACTTCACCGCCACGAAGGCTACCTACGACCGCACCCTCGCCGCCGGCAAGGCCACGCTCTGCCTACCCTACGAGCTGCCTGTACAAGGTTTCAAGGCCTACACCCTTGCCGACAGACAGGAAAGCCGCACCGCGGTGCACTTCAAGGAGGTAAACGGCACGCTCGGAGCCTACAGGCCCTACCTGCTCGTGGCTGACGGCACGCCACAGCTCGGCGGAGAGAACCTGCAGGTGAAGGCCGACCGTAGCAGCATCGTCCTATCTGCCGGCAACTACTACTTCAAGGGTGCGGTGCATGACGTGGTGAACTGGTGGCTCACTTCCGATCACGCCTACATCCTGCAGGCCGACGGCCTGTTCCACAAGGTAACGTCCAACAACCCCTCCGTCACGGTGCCTGCCTACCGCGCCTACATCAGCTACAACAGCCATGAGGGTGCCAAGCGGCTCTCCATCGTCTTCGACGGCGAGACCACCGGCATCTACGGCACGACAGACGGCACGACAGACGGTGCGACAGACGGTGCGGCAGACGGTGCGGTGTACAACCTCCAGGGACAGCGCGTGGCCGACCGCCTCGACGACAGCGTGCGCCGACAGATTCCCACCGGCGTGTATATCGTCAACGGTCGCAAGGTGGTAGTGAAAT
The DNA here is from genome assembly GCF_000184945.1 of Segatella buccae ATCC 33574. Taxonomy (GTDB): domain Bacteria; phylum Bacteroidota; class Bacteroidia; order Bacteroidales; family Bacteroidaceae; genus Prevotella; species Prevotella buccae. Next base: position 2,569,817 of record NZ_GL586311.1, on the reverse strand, counting down.
AAAAAAAGAAGTCTCTCTTCATCGGGGGTGCGGCACGCCGCAGGGGCGTGATTCATCACGTTCCGAATCCCACGGAAACGGGCGGTGCGCTCCCCCCGATGATTTAAAACAAACAGTTAATTAATAAAAAATGAACAATTACATCAAACCAGAAATCAAAGTGGTCCCCATCACATTAGAAAACTCTATTCTCGCCGGCTCCCTCAGCGTGGGCATCAGTGAAGACCCCGCCACGGGGCCTGCACTCTCGAAAGGCAACAACTTCTTTGACGGCGAGGAGGACGACGATGACTATGACGCCCCGAGCCGCCGCCCGTCATCGCTATGGGATGATTAAATCCATTTTTATCGAGGGCGTGGTGCATAACAGGTGCCACGCCCTTTTGATAATTAAAGAAAATGACGTACACATACAGTCCGAAAGATATTCTCTCGAACATATATCTTTCTATTCCCAATAGTAAGGTAACTTTTCTCGGAAACCTTTGCAAGGAACAGATGCTTTGAGACATCGGTTGGCAAACGGTCTACTCCTTAGACAAGTGAGCAAGAGCCGGGTCGGCCTTGATGCGTTCCTTCTCCGATTCCACAAGTGAGATAATCTCTTGTTTGACACGTTTATAGTTGGCTTCGATGGTCTCTTTGAGATTGTCGGAGCCATCTTCGTTTGTAAAGTCTGCGATTATAGGGATTGGTTGATAGGCTTTCATCTCGGCGGAGATTTTGGCACTATCCACGACTATCTCCGCATGGAAAATCTTTTGGTCGATGCGCTCATCGAAGTTGTCGGACACGGCACCGACAAACATGCCCTGTGTGAGGTTGGAAATCTTGCTTGCCGGGATAAGACTGTCCATCTGTGTGGAGATAGAGGTTGATTTGTCATTACGGTTAATGGTCATGGACTGCCGCTGCTGCAAGACCTTACCAAAGCGCTCACTCAATGTCTTGGCGGTTTCTCCCACGACTTGACCACTGAACACGTTGCCCACGGTATTTTGTATCACTTTACTTTCTTTGTCCCCATAATCGCGAGTGAGCTGTGAGAAGTCCTGAAAGCCCAAGCACACTGCTACTTTATTGCTTCGGGCGGTAGCAATAAGGTTGTCCAGCCCACGGAAATAGATAGTCGGCAACTCGTCGATAATCACAGAACTTTTGAGCTGTTTCTTCTTGTTGATGAGTTTCACGATACGGCTGTTATATAGTCCGAGTGCAGCCGAATAGATGTTCTGACGGTCGGGATTATTTCCAACGACAAGCACTTTCGGCTCATTAGGGTTATTGATGTCAAGTGAGAAATCATCGCCTGTCATCACCCAATAAAGAGCAGGTGAAATCATGCGTGAAAGCGGTATCTTGGCACTGGCTATCTGTCCCTGCAACTGGTCTTGTGCTCCGCCCTCCCAAGCATCCATGAAAGGAGAAAGATAATTGGCAAGTTCATCGTAGGAAGTGAGTATCGGAAATATCTGTGCATAGGGGCGGTTCAGGAACTCTATGGCGTGCGGAAAAGTGCAATACTTTCCGTTCTCATAGATTTTCAGAAACCAAATGATGGCAGCCAACAGGATAATTGGCGACTCCACAAAGAAGTCTCCCTGCTTTTGTATCCACGAGCGGTTCAGATTGAGCATGATGGTGTAGGCACTCTCATAGGCATCGGATATGTCCGTCATAAAGGCTGGATTGATGGGATTGCAACGATGGCTTCTTCTCGGGTCGTCAAAGTTGATGACATAGAACTGAGGCTTCACCTTGTAGGCATCCAAGTGATGAAGCAGGTGATTGTAAGCAATCTCGGAAAGGTCTGGAAACTTATAATCGTATATATACATGGCAAAGCCTTTCTCAATCTGTTGCTTGATGTAGTTGTTCACAATAGCGTATGACTTACCAGAGCCCGGTGTGCCGAGCACCATTGAGGCACGGAATGGATTGACCACGTTAATCCAACCTTTGTTCCACTTCTTTTTATAGTAGAAACGTGTAGGGAGATTGACAGAGTATTCATTCTCCATCAACCTTGTTTCCTGCATGAAGCTTTCATTTTCTGTGTTAAACACATCGTCCATTAGGTTGTTTTTGAGTAGTCGGCTCATCCATACGCCACCCATCAGCAGACAGATATAGCCAACGGACAGCGTGAAGATGTAAAGCGAAGCTGCCCCAATCTTGCCGATGGGCAATGCTAAGAGCCACCAGTTGAGGAAGAAAAGCACAAAACCGGAGAAAAGTATTGTCCAAATCTTCGGCCATGTAATTTTCTCTTCCTTCACGCCTTTCGTGCCCAAACAGGATAAAGCAAGAAATACTACACAAAAGAGTTTCGTCCAAAGGATGGAAGAAAACAATCCCGTCGTTCGCTGGAAATTCATCAGTATCTTATTGATGATACCAAGTGTGAAGTGCCACTGCTGAAATGCCTCGTAGCAGAACCAATAACAGTTGATAAGGAGGAATATCACCGATATACCTCGCATAAAGTCCATGACCTTACCTAACGCCCTTAAATCGTCTTCCTGTGCCATAATAATATTGTTTTGAAGCCTCCCCCAACCCCTCCGAAGGGAGGGGAGATAGAAATGCTCGTTTATTTAATGTTTTCTTCGTCTAAGTTTTATCTTACTTTGTCTGCGGAGTTTACGCTGCCATGCCGCTTCTTTCCAATCGTCGTTGCCCGCAGTTCCGAATGATTCACCCACCATATCCTCAATAAGTTCATCGACAAGGTTGTCGCTTTCCTCCGTATTTAGCTGCGAAGGGTGAACGGTTGCAGATTGATCCAAACGGACAGACGGACAGCCGTACAGCGTTTCGTCCAAGAATGGGTTGTCCGTTGGATTAGAGAAATAACCATTGAATATATTGGCAGCATATCCTTTGCCCAAGCGTGAGCCATTGAGCGCAACGCCCTCCTTGTCGTCAATGAAGGTGATCCCATAGATGCGCCCGCTTTCGTTCTTTAGGATAAACACACGCAAGCCTTGTTCCTCCAATCTGCTCCGCAGGTCTTTCTCTGTTTGAGGAGAGGTGCGCATAGCTTGTAACACCCTGTACCTTATGATTGATATCAATGGTTTGATAGCTTGTTTCGACTTCTGCATCCTGTTCTGTACAGCAGTATAACCCACACCACGACCTATGTCCGAGGCATGGATGGGTGTGCTTACTTTGCCTCCCTTGTCATCTGTTGGAACATAGACCAATCCGTCATATTTCTTTCCCCGAAACTCCGTCTTTACTTCTTCTACGGCAAGATTATATTTACTCAGTACGGCATTGAGCTCGCCCAAGGAACAGAAACAATAATGCTTCAGCACCATGCGGACAACATTTGCCACCTGTTCCTTGATATTTCCTTTGTTGGTGTCTATCTTGGGCGTTTCTTTCATCGCCTTGTCAGTAACCTTTGAACTTGGAATGAGACCAAATTTCCTTTCCAAGGTATCAGTAATCTTCTTGCTCCTTCGCTTTTCAAACTTGTCGTTGATTTTCTTTCCCTCACCGTCTATCCGAAGCGACACAATGTGGATATGCTCACGGGCGATGTCGTTGTGCTTGAACACAATGTAGGGCTGATTGCCATAGCCGAGTGCCTCCATATACTCCTTGGCTATCTGTGTGAGCCTTTCATCGGATAGTTTCTCGTCCGGGTGCGGATTGAGCGAACAGTGGAACACCGTTTTCTTGGTACGGCAGTTCTTCGGAATCAATGCCTCCATATCAGCAAGCACGTCCTCCATCGTATAACGTCCTTCCTTGCTCTGATACAATTCAGCGGCAAGAAGAATATTCGCTTCTCCTTTTTCCACCTTTTTGAAGTTGTAGCCGAGTGCTCCTCCGAGGTTCTCCGTTGCTGAAATTTTTGCTATCATTTTTCTAACTAAATTCTCAATACTTCTTCTTTCTATAATCAATGGTTAGATTGATAGCCTGCTCTTGTAAGGCAATGATTTGAGCCGACAATTTCTCCAACTTCTCAAGCATAATCTGTGCAGTCTTTATGCTGTGATAGCTGTTGATGGCACGCACGGCTTGGTTATACAGCACGCCAATCTTATGGATTTGCGTCGTCAGTTCTGAGAGCTTTCGGTAATATTCCACGGCAGACTTGTCCACCGTAATCACTTTGAAACTCTCTCCAAGGATACGACCACGCACAAAATCCGACTTGGTTTCCGCACCTGATTTATGGAACAAATCAATCGCCCGTTGCTGGTCTTTGGGCTTGGGAAGACGGGTATCCCATCTGTCCCATCGTTCTATCTTTTCGTTCATTGTTTTTATCCTTATCTAATTACGACTTTGGAGTAATTCTCTCCCCTTCGGGGCAAGGGTCTTTGTCGGCAGAAACGGAGTTTGTCGGACAAAGACACACCTTGCTGTTATCAAGAAATGATACGAGTGAAGTATCCACCCTTTTGGGGTGTCTGCTTCGAGACGTTACCTCCATGTATTATTCTCGCCTGCAAAGTTACGGCGAGTTTTCAAATATCTCATTATCAATGATATTCACTCTTTTTCCTTTCATTTCCCTATACTTCACAGGCATAGAAAAATCTATCGAAAAAGCTTTTATTTTGCAGACAGAACGAGCGGACAATCGGCCGGAAGTCCTATCAGATGAACGATGAGACGGACGATATTTTAATCGTTCAATCCACCGTCAGACAGAACAATCGGCATACCGACAAATCGACAAACAAAACGACAGATAGTTCGGCATATCGACAGATAGGAAAAACGATTACCCGTTCAGACGATTGGTCAAACGACCTGCCGTTCAAATAACAGTTCAAACGATTAAAATATCTATAGTATGGAACAGATACAAACATCACCCATATTTCTGGGCTTATCCTCTCAAAAAGGAGGTGTAGGTAAAAGTACTTTGGCAGAAATTGTCAGCAGCATCCTTTACTATGAAAAAGGTCTCCATCTTTTTGCTGTGGACTGCGACCTCTCGCAGGACTCTTTCTATAAACTCCGTGAAAGGGAAAAGGCTTGCATTGAGAGCGATCCACAGCTTTCCAGGCAGATGAAGCAGTACTTTTCCTCTTTGGGGCGTACAGCCTATCGCATACTTAAGGCAGATCCTAAGGATGCCATTGCAAAGGCAGACGATTATATCAGAAGACATCCGTCGGAGAAGTTTGATCTGGTCATCTTCGACTTTCCCGGTCATGCAGGTACCAGTGACCTTCTGCAACTCTCGCTGGATATGGACTATATCCTTTCGCCCTTGGAGCCGGATGTGCAGTCTATGGTTGCGTGCCTTACCTATATCAAAGCGGTAAACGACTTGGGCGTGTCCATGTCAAGTGCCCGCATTAAGGAAATCATTCTCCTTTGGAACAAGGTGGACCGGAGAGTAAAGAATACGCTCATTGAATACTACAGCAAGTATATCAGGAACGAAAATTACACGCTGCTCGACCGCCACGTCTATGCCACCCACCGCTTCAGCCATGAGTTGGAGCAATACGGATTTCGTGGAGTATTCCGCTCCACTTACCTGCCTCCCAACAAAGCCTTACGGACAGGGACCGGCATCGATGAGCTGACAGAAGAACTGCTTGCACACATCCAACTTAAATAAGACATCACTATGGCAAAAATACAGGAACAGCGGCAAAAACTGGAAGCCAAGCTCAAGGAGATGGCAGAAGACGGGGTGATGAAAACCCCACAGAAAGATACATTGGCTTTTGACCCGCCTGATGAGGAATATGAAGAGGATGTGAAGATTGAGGTCAGTCCCGGTCAAAAGGAAAAACAGCATCTGAACAAGGAGAACATGCCTGTCTCTGAAGAAACACAGGACAATCCCTTGTATAAGAGCTGCGGGAAAGGAAAGGAGAAAAGTACGGAAATATCCCGGATTTCCTTTGAGGATTACCGCACACGCTATTTGCAATCCGTCCGCCTCCGGGAGCGAACCAACTTCACCATGAGTGTGGATACGCTTCAGGTACTGAGAAACGTCTTGCAGGACTTGGGCGAGCGGGTGTCAATGGCATCCTACATCGACAACATCCTGCGTGAACACCTCAAGGAGTACAAGGAACTGCTCAACAATGCCACGGCAAAGCACCGGCGCAAGGTGGCAATAGACTTTTGAACAAAGAACCAACGACATATAAAAATCACCATTATGCAAACGATACTATTCAACATACTTCTATTTCTGATAGCGGTATGGGTGTTCATTGGAATACTCTTCCTTTGGCAGCAATTCCGCATAACGTGCCACAGATTGGAGAAAGCTTGTGAAAAGAAAAATGAGCAGGAACAAAAACAGAGTACGCTTTCTGTTACCCAAGACCAAATCGAGCAGGCACGGCAAATGCTTGTCGGCAAGAGCAAGTCGTATAGAGAACGCTATGCCGAAATCTCTAAAGAGATTACGACCAATTCTCAAAATATCCCAGCTATTCCCGATACTTCATCAAAAGAAAAACCAGCCGATAATCCCAATACCTTTGCGGCGGAAAACTCATCTATGCCCGAAGAAACAGAAGGCACGGAAGAGGACAACGAGATGCAGGTTGACTACACAATGGACGAATCTGACGAAGACAGCATCGTTCGTGAAGAGCTGCAAATCGCTGACGCTGCTTTACCCGAAGTCTCACCCTCCGCTATTCTTGCAAGGGAAGTAGTCCGTGTTACCGGCTGGCATAAGAATGATGACACGCTTGATGAGGAAAACGAAGCCGAAGTTCAGAATATGCTGCAAAGCATACGGGGCACGCAGCTTATGGACTATATCAAGGAGGCAACGCTCAAGCAGGAGAAAGACCATCAAAAGCTACTTGCTGCCATTCGCAAAACGGAGGAAGCGGAATTAGAGGAAAGTAATATTAGCTCTTCTTCTGACTTTGAAACGAACTCAAACGTAGAGAGCAGCAACAGCGATGTTTCGGAAGATGACGAGCATCCACTTTCATACTATCTGTAAAATAGTGTTTGTTCATATTGTACCGTGATCGAGGGGTGGCTCAAAAGTAAAACAATCAACCAATATCAGTCATACGATAAAACCGAGCCACCCCTTACCATCTCTACCCAAAAGAAAACAATTCATTTAACAACTTAAAATAAAAAGAACAATGAACAACAAAAAGAAAATCACAATGCTGCTCCTGATAGCTGCCACTGCCGTAGGAGCGTACGCACAGGGCAACGGCATTGCCGGAATCAATGAAGCAACGAAAATGGTAACCTCCTACTTCGACCCCGGCACGAAACTCATCTATGCCGTAGGGGCGGTGGTAGGTCTGATTGGAGGCATTAAAGTGTACAACAAGTTCTCAAGTGGTGACCCCGATACGAGCAAGACCGCAGCCTCTTGGTTCGGTGCGTGTATCTTCCTCATCGTGGCTGCCACTATCCTGAGAAGTTTCTTCCTGTAAGGCGATGGCAGCATTTGAAATCAACAAGGGTGTAGGCCGGACGGTAGAGTTCAAGGGCTTGAAGGCACAGTACCTCTTCCTCTTTGCAGGAGGTCTGCTGGCAGTCTTCATTCTCGTGGTTATTCTCTATCTCTGTGGAGTCAGCCAAATTACCTGTCTTGTCATAGGTGTAGTGGGTGCCAGCCTTGTGGTATGGCAAACGTTCACCATGAATAGAAAGTACGGGCAGTACGGACTGATGAAGAAAGGAGCAGTACGTATGCACCCACGCTACCTTGTGAACCGCCGTACGGTCTTCCACCTCATCCGTAACCTTCAACCAAAGAAAGCGAAGCAATGAGAAACAAAAGCAAGATAACAACTTTGGAGTCGAAGTTCCCGCTGCTCTCCATCGAGCAGGGCTGCATGGTGAGCAAAGATGCTGACATCACGGTCGCATTCCGTGTGGAGCTGCCCGAACTCTTTACCGTCACTTCTACAGAATACGAGGCAATGCACTCTGCCTGGCATAAGGCAATCAAGGTGCTACCCAATTACAGCATCGTACACAAGCAGGACTGGTTCATCAAGGAGGACTACCAAGGAAAGCTCTCCGATGGCGGACTGAGCTTCCTTGCCCGTTCCTCTGAACGGCATTTCAACGAGCGTCCGTATCTACACCATTCAGTCTATCTCTTCCTTACCAAGACCAACAAGCAGCGCATGGCACAGCAGAGCAACTTCTCTTCACTCTGCCGTGGACACCTGTTACCCAAGGAAATCACCAACAAGGAGGAGGTGATGAAGTTTATGGAAGCCGTAGACCAGTTCGAGCGCATCATCAATGATACCGAGCAGATAAGGATTGTCCGCATGACAGAAGACGAGTTGGTAGGCACAAATGAAAAGGGCGGACTGCTCGACAGGTATTTCTCTCTATCTGAAGAAGGGCATGCGTCTTTGGAGGACATCCGCTTGGGCGCAGACCTTGTGCGTGTGGGCGACAATCAGCTGTGTCTGCATACACTTTCCGATACGGATGACCTACCGACAACGGTCAGCACGGACAGTCGATATGAGCGGTTATCCACCGACAGAAGTGACTGCCGCCTTTCCTTTGCCTCGCCTGTGGGCTTGATGCTGCCGTGTAACCACATTTATAACCAGTACCTCTTTATCGAAGACAGCGATGCCAACTTGGAACGATTCGAGAAGCAGGCAAGGAATATGCACTCGCTGGCACGCTACAGCCGTAGCAACCAAATCAACGAGGAATGGATACAGGAGTATCTCAATATTGCCCATTCACAGGGACTGACCTCCATCCGTGCCCACTTCAACGTGCTGGCATGGAGCAGCGATAAGGAAGAACTTCGCCAGATCAAGAATGACGTGGGTTCTGCACTTGCTCTTATGGAATGCCACCCTCGTCATAACACCATTGATGCTGCAACGCTCTACTGGGCGGGCATACCCGGCAATGCCGCAGACTTTCCAGCAGAAGAGTCGTTCTATACTTTCATCGAGCCTGCCCTCTGCTTCTTTACGGCAGAGACGAACTATAAGGACTCGCTATCACCCTTCGGTATCAAGATGGCAGACCGCCTGTCGGGAAAACCTGTTCATCTGGATATATCGGATTTGCCGATGAAAAAGGGAGTCATCACCAACCGTAACAAGTTCATCTTGGGTCCTTCGGGCAGTGGTAAGTCTTTCTTTACCAACCACATGGTACGTCAGTATTACGAGCAGGGGGCGCACGTCCTCTTGGTTGATACGGGTAACTCATATCAAGGCTTGTGCGAACTTATCCACCGAAAGACCAAGGGCGAGGACGGCGTGTATTTCACCTATACCAACGAAAGCCCGATTTCCTTCAATCCATTTTATACCGATGATTACTTCTTCGATGTGGAGAAGCGAGAAAGCATCTGCACACTCTTACTGACCCTTTGGAAAAGCGCTGATGAGCATATTACTAAGACCGAAGCTGGCGAACTTGGTTCTGCCGTAAACTCCTATATCGAGCTGATATGTGCTGACCATAGCGTTACGCCCTGTTTTAATACTTTCTATGAATACCTGCGAGACGTCTATCGCAAGGATATGGAGAAACGGGACATCAAGGTAACACTCTCGGACTTCAATATCAACAATCTCCTGACAACCCTCAAGCAATACTACCGAGGGGGACGTTACGATTTCCTATTGAACTCGGACAAGAACATCGACTTGCTCAGTAAACGCTTCATCGTCTTCGAGATTGATCAAGTGAAGGACAACAAAGACCTCTTCCCCGTGGTGACGATTATCATCATGGAAGCTTTCATCAACAAGATGCGAAGACTCAAAGGTATCAGGAAAATGATACTCATTGAAGAAGCGTGGAAAGCCATTGCTTCGGCTAACATGGCAGACTATATAAAATATTTGTACAAGACGGTGAGAAAGTATTTCGGGGAAGCCATTGTCGTGACGCAGGAGGTGGACGATATCATCCAGTCTCCGATTGTCAAGGAGAGCATCATCAACAACTCCGACTGCAAGATACTGCTTGACCAGCGCAAGTACATGACTAAGTTCGATGGTATACAGGCGATGCTCGGCTTGTCGGAAAAGGAAAAGAGCCAGATACTATCCATCAACCAGAACAACGACCCGAACCGACTCTACAAGGAGGTGTGGATAGGTCTGGGCGGTATGCAGAGTGCAGTCTATGCCACGGAAGTGAGCATGGAGGAATACCTCACCTACACCACGGAGGAAACCGAGAAGGTGGAGGTAATGAACAGGGCGGCACAGCTTGGTGGGGATATCGAAACGGCTATCCGGCAGCTTGCACAAGAGAAACGGGTTGCACGAAATCGTTAATCGGACAAGACATGTAAAAAATGTATTGGTTTAGCCAAACGTGGATAAACAATTGGACAAACGTGTCCAATCAATTAGACAGTCGTGTCCAAATACTTGGACTAACTTGTCCAACTTATCCCTATAACAGCAAGCTGAATAGACATCCCTTAGTGGACATTCAGACAAACATAGTATTCACATCATAAACAAAAAGAACAATGAAAACAAGAATTTTAATGCTGCTGATGGGCATCGTCCTTTTATTCAGCGGAAAGGCCCACGCACAGTGGGTGGTGACTGATCCCGGTAACTTCGCCGGCAACATCGTCAATTCGGTCAAGGAGATAGCCACCGCCTCCAAGACGGTGAAGAACACCTTGGACGGGTTCAAGGAGGTGGAAAAACTCTACAACGACACCAAGAAGTATTACGATGCGCTTAAGAAGGTGAACAATCTCATCGGAGATGCCTACAAGGTCAAGGAGTGCATCCTGATGGTGGGCGACATCTCGGAGATTTACGTCACCTCGTATAAGAAAATGCTCTCGGACAAGAACTTCCGCCCTTCCGAACTCGCGGCGATGGCTTCGGGCTATGCCAAGCTTCTGGAGCAGAGCGGTGAGAGTCTTAAGGAACTAAAGTCCATTGTTAAGAGTAATGTCTTCTCGATGAACGACCACGAACGAATGCAGGCCATTGACCGCATTTATACCACGCTTAGGGAAAACCGCTCGCTCGTGTCATACTACACAAGGAAGAACATCTCCGTGAGCTATGTGCGTGCAAGGGAGAAGAACAACCTTGCCTCTGTTAAGGCACTCTATGGTAATACGGCAAGCAGGTATTGGTAAATCCACAGACAAAAAAAGAACTTGAAAGAACTTTCATAAAACACTTTTGCTTATGGATTTTGCCAGTTTACATGAGCTACTACGCGCCACCTATGACGAGATGATGCCGCTCTGCGCCCAGATGACAGGCATTGCCAAGGGTATTGCAGGCTTGGGTGCACTCTTTTATATTGCCCTTCGGGTATGGGCTTCCATAGCCCGTGCCGAGGCGATAGACGTCTTTCCCCTTCTCCGTCCCTTTGTCTTGGGTTTCTGCATCATGTTCTTCCCGACAGTCGTACTGGGTACGATGAATGCCGTTCTCTCGCCCGTAGTGCAGGGAACGGAAAGCATGGTGCATCAGCAGGAGACCAACTTGGCGGAGCTTACCGCCAAGCGTAACCGTTTGCAGGAGGAAGCCTACCTGCGCAATCCCGAAACAGCCTACTTGGTATCCAACGAGAAGTTCGACCAAAAGATAGAGGAAATGGGTATCATCGGTCCCGAAGACGCCGTGACGATAGCGGGTATGTATGCCGAGCGTGCTGCCTATCAGACCAAGCAGTGGGTGATGAAAATGGTGCACGACCTCATGGAGCTGCTGTTCCATGCCGCAGGACTTATCATCGACACGCTGCGCACCTTCATGCTCATCGTCCTTTCCATTCTCGGTCCGATAGTCTTCGGCATTGCCGTATGGGACGGGTTGTCGGGTTCGCTCACGGCTTGGTTCTCACGCTATATCTCTGTCTACCTGTGGCTGCCTGTCAGCTCTATCCTTACGGCACTGCTTACGAAGATACAGGTGCTGATGGTACAGAAAGACATCGAGGCGCTCAGCGACCCCAACTACCTGCCCGATGCGGGGACGTGGTACTACATCGTCTTCTTCCTCATCGGCATCGTGGGCTACTTCTGCGTTCCCACCGTTGCAGGCTGGATTATCGAAGCAGGTGGTGGTATCGGCTCTTATGGTCGTAATGTCAATCAGGCTGCACAGCGCGGTGCACAAAGTGCCTACACGGGCGGAAGATATGCCGCAGCAGGTGCCGGGTCGGTTATCGGCAATGTCGGTGGACGTATCAAGGGTGCACTGCTCAAAGGAAAATAGAAATGGAGCAATAATGCTTAATTCATCAACAGCTATAAAAGGAAAGAAAAAAATGGAATTCAAATCACTTGGTAATATCGAGACCTCATTCAGACAGATAAGACTCTACGCCTTTGTCTTTGCCATCGTCTGCGTGGCAGTAAGTGGTTATGCCCTCTATGCCTCGTACAGCTTCGCTAAGGAGCAGCGGGAGAAAATCTATGTGCTTGATCAGGGAAAGTCGCTCATGCTTGCCCTCAGTCAGGATGCAAGTCGTAATCGTCCCGTAGAGGCAAGGGAACACGTGCGTCGCTTCCACGAACTGTTCTTCACCATTGCACCCGACAAGGATGCCATTGAGAAGAATATGGAGCGTGCCTTCGTGCTGTGTGACAAGTCGGCTTTCAACTATTACAAGGACTTGGCAGAGAAGGGCTATTATAACCGTGCCATATCGGGCAATGTCAATCAGCGCATAGAGGTGGACTCTATCCACTGCAACTTTAATACTTACCCTTATGCGGTAACGACCTATGCACGGGAGTTTATCGTCCGTCAGAGTAACGTTACAGAGCGTAGTCTTGTTACGACCTGCACGCTGCAGAACTCAGTCCGTTCGGACAACAACCCGCAAGGCTTCCTGATGGAGAACTTCCTTGTGAAAGAGAACAGGGACATACAGACTTATAAACGATAAGGCTATGGCAAGGAAAAGAAACTTTTTACTCTCACGTCACTATCTGCGCTTTCACCTGTGGCTCCGCCATCGGTGTGAGAGGCTCACGATAAGGCAGAGAAAGGAAATCGTCTATGGGCTGAGTTTCATCTATCTGCTCTGCTCGCTCTGGATGATAGCGCAGTTTTTCCTTCCTCCAAAGAAGGAAAAACTACCCATCCCCACGGGAAAGCTGACGGACAGTCCGATACGGACGGACAGCACTTTACATGAGTTACACGGCAATTTTTACCTACTACATCATCAAACAATCAAAGAAAATGGATAATAAACAGAAAGAACAAATGAAGAAAGGCTTGGTTTTCGGAGGACTGGGACTGCTGTTTGCCCTCTCGATGTGGTTTATCTTCGCACCATCGGGCAAGGATAAGACTGCAGCGGAGCAGGGACTCAATGACAGCATCCCGCAGGCAACGACAGAAAAACTGACGGAGAACAAGCTGAAAGCCTATGAATTAGGTGACAAGGCACACGAGGAGGAACAGACCCGCGAGGAGATGGGCAGACTATCGGACTATTTTGCACAGAACACCGCTCCATCAGAGGAGCAGCGTGCAGAGACAGCTGCTTCTACGGCAAAGATAGAAAACTCTATGCATCGCTATGAGGAGAACAATCGCCTCTTGAACTCTTTTTACGCTCCCGACCCGCACGAGCAGGAGCGTGAAGCCTTGCGTTCGGAGATAGACAACCTTAAAAAGGAACTCTCTGTCAAAGACAGCAAGGAGGACAATGAAGAGAAACGACAGCTTGCCTTGATGGAAAAGAGCTATCAGATGGCAGCGAAGTATCTTCCCAAGGCTTCTGCCGTTCCACCATCTTTGGGTAATGACTTTACCGAGGGTAAAGGGCAAACGTCAACGAACAAAGGTCAGAGTATGGGCAGTAATATAAGCGGAGGTTCGGCCGACTTGCCTGCAATGGAAATCTTGGCGGAACGCAAACAGGTAGTATCCTCACTGGGGCAGCCGATGAGCGACGCTGACTTCATCAAGGAGTATGGCACGAAAGCACGCAACTTGGGCTTCCATTCGCTCGCAAGTGCGGCTGCACCCACGATGCGCAATACGCTCAAAGTGGTGGTGGACAGGACAACGACGCTCAAAGAGGGCGATAATGTCGTACTCCGTCTGCTTGAAAGTGCCAAAGTGCAGGGCTTGCGTATTCCACGACAGAGCCGACTCATAGCAGTCGCCAAGATTGAAGGTAACCGTATGCACCTCCTTGTTAAAAGCATAGAGGTAGACAGCCATATCATAGCCGTCAAACTCTCAGCATACGACACGGACGGACAGGAGGGTGTTTATATACCAGGTTCGGAGGACATCAATGCGCTTAAGGAAGTCGGGGCGAACATCGGCGGTTCAATGGGAACATCCTTTACCTTCGCTTCCTCTGCCAAAGACCAGATTATCTCAGAGGCTGCCCGTGGGGTGATGCAGGGTGCAAGTCAGCTGCTTCAGAAGAAACTGCGTACTATCAAGGTAACGCTTAAAGGTGGCTACCGCCTTTTCTTGGTTCAGTCCAAATAAAACAATCGAAAATGATAAGTAAAAAATAACATCAAAACAAAAGGAACAATGAAGAAAATTATTTTATCAATGGCTATGCTTGCCATGGTGGGAGCAACAGCCACAGCACAGGAAAACAATGATGGTCTGACACCAAGCCGTCCGCTTACTTCGGGAGAGCTTTTTCAAGGTATGAGCCGTTCCATTCCTAACGGGCGTGTCGTCCTGCCATACGGCTTGGACGTAACCTTTGACAAGACCGTGCATCTTATCTTCCCTTCTGCCATCCGCTATGTAGACTTAGGTTCGCAGAATATCATCGCAGGAAAGGCGGAGGATGCTGAGAACGTACTGCGTGTAAAGGCTTCAGTGAAGGACTTTGAGACGGAGACCAATATGAGTGTCATCTGTGAGGACGGCTCTTTCTATGCTTTCAACGTGAAGTATGCCGATGAGCCGGAGAAGTTAAGCATAGAGATGAAGGACTTCTTATCACCAACGGACGGACGCCTGCCAAGCAATCGCTCTGATATTTACTTTAAGGAACTCGGTAACGAGTCGCCCATATTAGTAAAGTTGATGATGCAGACTATCTATCAGAACGACATACGCAGCATTAAGCACATCGGTGAACAGCAGTTCGGTATGAAGTTCCTGCTTCGTGGCTTGTATGCCCATAATGGCTTGCTGTATTTCCACACTCGTATGGAAAACGGCACGAATATGCCTTACTCAGTGGATTTTATCACATTCAAGGTGGTGGATAAGAAGATGGCAAAGCGCACTGCCATACAAGAACAGGTGTTGCAGCCGCTTCGTGCCTATCATCAGGTGATGCAGGTGCGTGGCATGGGCAGTGAACACACTGTGTTTGCGCTCGAGCAGTTTTCTCTTGTAGAAGACAAGCAGCTTGAAGTGACGCTCTATGAAAGAAATGGCGGTCGTACGCTGACCTTTTATGTAACGGCAGAAGACCTGCAGCTGGCAAAGAAGATTGATAACCTCAAACTGAAATGGTAATGAAGAAGAACAATATTATTATGACAGTATGCGTTGCGGTGGCCATGACTTTCAGTCTACCATCGCAGGCACAGCGACTGATACCCAAGCAAAGGGGAATAGAGGTTGTAGGGAGTGTTCCGCTTATCAAGGGTGAAAAGTTCCTTGCAGCTGACAATTTCGGCATGGGAGCATCACTCACCCGCTATCTGGGACGTGAGAATTATACTTTTGTTATGGCAGAGTATGAACAACAGAATATGCTGTACAGAAGTTATAACGTAAAACTCAAGGATGCACTTTTGCACTTGGGCTATATGCACCCGATTGTCTCCGACAATGGCAAGAATGTATTTCTCTATGGGGGCATATCCGCTTTGGGTGGCTATGAGCAGCTGAACGAGGACAAGAAGCTGCTGCCCGATGGGGCGACACTGCTCGACCGTTCCCGCTTTGTCTATGGCGGTGCCGTGCATGGCTCGGTGGAAGTATTTCTAACGGACAGGGTTCTCTTTCTTGTCAAAGCGCAGGGACGTTTCCTCTTTGGAACGGACGTGCATCGTTTTCGTCCGGCTGTTTCTGCAGGACTAAGGTTTAACTTTTAAGTAGAAGAAAAGATGAAGAAGATATTGAATACGATTTGGGTAATGAGCGTGCTGACCCTTGCCGTGTTTTGCCTATCTGCTTGTGATAGGGATTTGGATGTTCAGCAGTCTTATCCGTTTACGGTGGAGACAATGCCAGTTCAGAAAGACATCATAAGGGGTCAGACGGCTGAGATACGCTGCACACTGAAGCGGGGCGGTGAGTTTGCTGATACTCGCTATGCGATACGTTATTTCCAGTCTGACGGCAAGGGCTTGCTAAGAAATGATAACGGCACTGTCTTCAAGCCGAACGACCGCTATCCGCTTACAAAAGATGTGTTTCGCTTATACTACACTTCGCTGTCATCTGACCGCCAGACGATTGACGTGTATGTGGAAGACAACTTCGGCAGAATGCAGCAACTGACTTTCAGTTTCAACAACGAAAAGGCGGAAAATAAGGAAAAGTCCTCCGCAACAGTTACCAAAGTATTGAAAGATGCAGACAACTAAACACTTTGCTTTATTCTGTATTTTATGTTTATTCTGCCAGCCCATCCTTGCCCAGCGTAGGGTGCGGTTGGCAGACTTGTCTCCTTTCGAACGTGGTGTGGTTGTTGTTAAATACTTTGAGGGACTTCATAATAAGCCGAAGGATTTTCCTTATGTAGGGTATGGTCATCAGTTGCAACCAGGAGAGCACTTCACGGCAAATATGGCGGAACGAGAGGCAGACTCACTGCTCCGTGCCGACCTTTGGAAATGCTTTGAACACTTCAAAGGCTATGGCAAGGATGCGCTGCTATTGACCTTACTTGCCTACAATGTGGGCGTGGGGAGATTGATCGGTTATGACAGGCATCCCAAGAGCCAGTTGCTGCGAAAGATAGAGGCAGGAAACAGAAATATCTATCGTGAGTATGTTTCGTTCTGCAGATACAAGGGAAAGGTCTTGAAAGGGCTGGAAAAACGAAGAAAGGTAGAGTTTGCCTTGTTTTATCTTCCTTGATTTTATAAATATACCTTTTGCACTTTTCGCGCAAGGGAACTTGTTTTTAATCGGAGAGATAAGAAAATCCATTTTTCTTTCTTAGATAAGCATTAAAAGCATTACCTTTGTAGTAATATGACAGAGAAACTACCCATACAGCAGGAACAAGTGTCCTTCGCCATTCTCATAGATGGCGATAATGTTGCTGCCGACAAACTTGGCGACATCATCTCCTTTGTTTCCTCATACGGCAATCCCATTATTCGGCGTATCTATGCCGATTGGACAAAGTCCGCGATGAAACGATGGAAAGAGGAAGCGAAGACATTCTCTTTCCGTTTGGTGGAAGCGCTTTCTTATGTCGGGATGAAGAATACGACGGATATGGCACTTGTCATCGATGCGATGGATTTGCTGCATGGAAAAACCGTGCAAGGTTTCTGTATCGTTTCCAGCGACAGCGATTATACGTTGCTTGCCCAGAGAATAAGAGAGGAAGGGCTATTGGTGTTGGGCTATGGCGAACAGAAAACACCGGCATCACTGCAAAACAGCTGTCATGAGTTCCGCTTTTCGGACAAGGCAGATCCCGTCCAACCAAATAATAACACGCCGGATTATTTCATAGACAGAGACCGTGCCTTGTTTGACAAGGCATTCGAGACGGCACGTAAAGGGGATGATACCGTAACGCTTTCACTGATTGGTGGTGAACTTAAAAAGCTGATGCCCAAGTATAAAATCAAGCGTTACGGCTGCAAGACACTCGGGCAACTTTATGTCAGATTGGGAAAATACGAACTGGTTAAGGTTGGTGACAAGGCTGTTGGCAGTGCCATAAGGATAAAACAATGAAAAGAACGATACCGAAACAGTAATTGAGAATGCTGTTTCGGTATCGTTGGTTATTGAAGACAGGGCATAGGCTTTCTTTGCTCCTTATCTTTCCCCGCCTGATTGCTCATGGAAAGAAAGGAGCGGACGGCGGATGTGCCGTCCGCTTGTACGCTGTCGCTTACTCCTTTTGAATGATTATTCGCGTTGTTTTTACTTTTGGGTGGGTAGAAAATGCCCAACTCACCTCCTCGTCGGGCAAGGTACTGTGAATGTTACCACCCATTACCAACCCACAATTTTGCAGGACTTTCTGCCGTGCGTCTTCCTTGCTTCCCGCAACCACATCAAACACTCCATCGAAGATGTATTGCGTTCGAACTCTATAAACCTTCTTCTTCATAATCTTAAAATTCAACTTTTAATAATCTGTATTCCTTTGGCTCTCCATTGGATAACTTGCGGTGTGTGAGCCAAAAGTGATGTGCGCCATAACCATAGGCGAAAAACTTGTCAAGTTCCGTTTCTTCGGCGATTTTGCCTATTGCCGTCCTTAACTCTTCCTCATTGTCGGATAGGGTTATCGCATTGATAACCCTGATGAGAATATGCGGTATCTCATCCGTCCAATTGTAGATAATGTTTTCTATCTCTGTTTTCATATCTCTGATATTTTAATGGTTCATACTTCATGCAGTTGCTTTCATTCTTCGGCTTATTAGTTCTCGATTAGCATTAACAAGGTTCACTATCTGTTCGTGATACTCCGTATTCTTGTTGCACACTCCACGACTTTGCACCACTTTGAGCGTGTCCAGATTGACCTCAATCGTTTCTATCCGTCTGCCCTCAATGGTTGCCGAAAGGATAAGCGAGTTTTCTTTGAGATAGTAAGCATTGTCGAACACGCAATGGTGCATTGATACTCCTTCCTCCAAATGTTCCTGCACACTCTCCAATACGTGAACTTGGATTGTGCCGTCCGTGAAACAGATACCGAAGAACTTGGATTTGAGTTCGTGGAAACGCTTCTCTTCCTCCATTGCCTTTTTGCGTTTCGCCGCCTTTTCTTCCTTTTCCCTTTGTCTGCGGAGTTCGCTTTGTCTTAGGTCGTGTTCCCTATGCAGGTCGGTGGGGCAAACATACTTCGGGCTGTGTATGTCTTTATTCAATCTGCGGAGCATATCCACATAGTCGCACCATAGAGAAATATCCTCTATCTCATAGCCGTTGCGAGTGGCAACTTTGTAGGACTGCCAACAAGCGTCAAATGTCGAATTGTTGTTGAGGAAATAGCGTAAATGCCCCATTCGTCCTGCTTTCATCAATGTTTCAGCCCGGCTGTCAGAAAGCAATGCAGGAATGAATATTGTCGGGGCTATATCGTGAAAATCATCCTCAAATCCATTCCTGCGGAGTGTGTCTGTAACCTTGAATTTAGGATATATCTGCGAATAGGCTGCATATCGGTAGGCTTCATTGTCGTTACGGATAGCCATAGGGGTATAGTAAGAAAAGGTATCAACATATCTGCCCAATGTGCGTGGAATGGCAACAATGGCTTGCCGTCCTTTTGCGTTCCACCAATACTGACCGATTTCAAGTGCGTGATATTGTGCCTTACTGCCTTTCTCCATTCCCACAACAAGGAGGAACATACGCAATACTTGATACTCTCCACAAGCGGTTAGCGTGGTGAAATACCGCTTCTGCTGCAATTTACGCTCAAAGGTTTCCTTGACCTGCAACTTTGCCCTGCAATGAGGGCAAGTGCAAGTTTCTCTATGTTTGTCCATTATCCAACTATGCCCACAATCCATACAAGTGGTGCGACCTTTTGGCAAGCGGTAGGCGAAATGGTCTATGCACTCACGGAAAGCCCACCTGCTTTGTGTCTTGGGCATCGGGCGAAGGTGCCTGCTCTCTGCAAGGACCGCCTTCTCAAACTCGTTTCTCGGTTTCATAGGCTTAAAAATCGAATAGGGATGGTTGTACTTGGGTTGCTATGTTCTCGGTCTTTTTCACTCGTGCGTTACGGCTCTGTATTTTGGCAAGTTCCTCACGCTGATATTGCTTAATGGCTTTCTGCCTTGCTTCGGCTTTTTCTTCCTCCGTGAGTTCTACAATGTGATTAACGGCAACTTGGCAGGAAACAGCCTTACCCACCTCTATATCGTCCTCATCGTAGTAGTGAACAGCCATAGAGAAGATTTCATCATCATCAAAGCCGTTACAACCGCTTTTCTGCACTTCATTAAGAATGTAGGTGATGCACTCCTCGATATTCTTGTTCGGCTTCATCAAGTTAGGGGCAAACAAGGGGTCTGTCATAGCACGCTGATTGAGATACTCGGCTATTGTCCGTGTGAAATGTTCTGTTCCTTTCATATTGCTTAGTGTTTTGGGATTTCTACTATTTGATTGATACGTCCATATAGGTAGGCTCTTAGGCTTGTTCTATCGGGTGCGTAATACTCTGTCCATTGTCCGTACTGATTGACAAGGTATTTCTTCAGCACGTCAAAGAAGTCAAAGCGATAGCCTTGTAGGGGAACGGCAGTACGGAAGTAGGTATTAGAGTTCACCGCTTCACATAGCCAATTCTTTTCCTCACGGCTCATACGCTCGCCACAATAGAGTTTCACACGTAGGAGATATACTTTGCTATTACAAAGGCTCTCCAAAGGGGGAACGTCCCATTGTACAAACTTAATTGCCAACACTTGCTCACTTTTTTCAGCCACAGGGTTAATGCGGTAATGAGAGGAGGAGCTATATCCTTTTCTTTTCATCGAAGATGTTGTATTTACTTTTTGCTTATCCATAGCGACATTTTTTTTATGCGTCCAAAGATCGGAGTATGCTGATTCCTTTTTGTAGCAAAATAGAGGTAGCGGGGCGAGGCTTGCACAAGGTTTTGGCGGAAAATACTACCCGTAGGTGTGGAGATTTTCCAGACAAACCCAGCGGCACTGACCTTTTGAAAGCCACAAACCCCGTACTACCTTTGCGGATAAAAAGGGAACAGCATCCGTCTTCTTCATTTCGCATATTGTGGAGCATTGGAAAGGAAGCAAAAGTGCAACGCTCGTAGTGGAAAATAGAAAAGGTGGCTATCTCAATATGCGAGATAACCACCTGATGAAATCAAATGGAAAGTTTTACTGAGCTGTGCTTCTCAAAGCACGCAAAGTAGGATGGCACAGAGAATTGCCAGCCAGAAGAGAATGCTCAGCAGCGTAATTGTCACTTTTAGAATTACCCTGACTATAAAGCGTAGTATCAGAAAACCTGCAATGACAGAGACGGCAGTTACGACTTGCGGCGTTACAATCTTCGAGATAAGCCAAATGGCACCGATAATGCTGGAAAGCAGGATAGCGAGTTCGATGAAGCGTGTCCAAGAGAAGCGGCGGACTTGCTTGGGAGAATTCGGCTGCTGCTTGATATTGTCGGTTTTGTTCGATGCGTCTGCCTTGATGAAGGCAGGTGTGTGAACGTCTTGATTCATGATGTTTATATTCATATCGGAGCTTTTAATAGTTCAAGAGCAATAACAAGATATTCTGCCTCACAAAGCCAAGTGTTTGCCCAAACTCTTGGTGTGTGGGGAAGAATAGTTATCTTGGCTCTTGACACTACAAAAGCTCCCGATGGTGTTACATCAAGTCATGTTCTCACTATCGACTGTTGGCAGACCATTAACCTCGATAAGCAGAACGATTGTCCCTGTCAGTTCGGTGTAGAGTTTCTCATACTCAGGACTCGCTCCAAAGTCGTCCGTCAGTTCATACTTGTTGAAAACGCTTTGTACGGTCTTATTCTTCAGAAGCATTGGTGTTAGTCTTTCGGGAAGAGGAGAAGGGAGTTCTTTCTCAAACTCATTCTCTAAAACTGAAACAAGGGTGTCGTACTTGGAGAAATGTAGTCCTTGATACAGAACTTCGCTTGCCATTACCTCTGCCTCCGGATGAGAGAATCCTTGTGCCATTGCATCACAGTAGGCAGTAAGGGCTTCATCAGCTCTTGCCGTTATGAATGGTTTGTCACTCAGCATTTCGGGGAAATGCTCACCAAGATAAGTCTCTAACTTCAATCGGAAGTAAGACATTTCTTTCTTTGTTTCCATAAATCTTTTATTTTAGGTATTACACATTATTGTATTAAACGCCCATTGCCGTATTGAACTTGCCGAGCTTACCAGCCAGTTCTTCCATATCATGCTCTATCTTCTTGTTGGTGATGCGGGCATAGATTTGTGTAGTCTTTATGTTGGTGTGCCCCAGCATCTTCGACACGCTTTCCATCGGAACGCCCTTACTGAGCGACATTGTGGCAAATGTGTGGCGTGCAAGGTGGAAGGTCAGCCTCTTCTTGATACCGCAAAGGTCGGCAATTTCCTTAAGATAAGCGTTAATCTTCTGGTTTGTAAGTACCGGAAGGAGTTTACCGTCCCGATAGGTCTTATGCCCATATTTGGTGATGATACGCTTAGGAATGTCAAGAAGCAGCACATTGGTTTCCACGCTTGTCTTCTGACGTTTGGTCATGATCCATTGCTTGTCGTCAAGCGTAACGATGTTGTCTGGCGTAAGGTTGGACACGTCTATATATGCCAGACCTGTAAAGCAAGAGAAGATGAAAACATCCCTTACCAGTTCCAGGCGGTTGATACCGAAATCCTTGTTGGCAATCTTCATGATTTCCTCGTCAGTGAGGAAGCCACGGTTTACCGGTTCCAAGTGGAAATGATGATTTATGAACGGGTCGTGGTTCAACACGCCCATCTTCCTTCCCAGTATGGTGATGGTCTTGAAAGTCTTCATCGTTTTCGTCGCTGTATTGGGGTTCTGTCCTGCGGTTGTACGCAGATAAATGTCAAAGTCATGAATGACGGTGAATGTCAGTTCAGACAGGCGAATGTCACAACGCTTGTACTTTTCGTTCAAGAAGGCCGCAAAGTGTTTCTTACACACGTTGTATTTCTGCAATGTTGCCACACTCACCGAGACACCAACCTGTTCCTGTATGTCCGTATTATGCTTTTCGAAAAGCTGCATGAGTGTGCAGACATTGTCCTGCCTGCCGAGATACTCAGACTTGATGCGTTCCAAGCACAGGTCGTCCGTCATTTCCAACTTGCGATAGATGGTTTGCAGGTCGTTTTGGATGCTGTCCAACTGCAAGTTCATGCTTAGGGCTTCGGTATTGCGTCCTTTTACCCGTTCTCGCGTACTGTCCCATTGGTTCTGTTCAACGGCGACTCCGGCTGAGCCTATGCACAACCGTTCGTTGTTAAGGTAAATCCTCAACATCACAGGGGTCTTGCCCTCCTTGTTTACATAGTTGCTTCTGAGATAGAAGACTGTTCTGAAAATTGATTTCATACATTGACTGTTTTTAATTGTAGCTGGATTCATGGGAAATTGTTCCACATCGAAAGGAATTTTATCGCCTAGATGGATGGAATGAACTTCCATATATCCCACTGCAAAGTTCTACATAATCATTTGAATAACAGCAATATATGAGTACTCTAAACAATCTCTGTATGTACTCTTGGTTACAATTTTTATTCGGTTCATCTTTTTGTAACCAGATTGTAACCGTAGGAGAGTATTTTGGGCGTTTCGGCACCCTCCTTACGTACTCTGAAAAAACGTGTAAGTATAAAACAAAAGTATCGTAACTTATTGAAGCTACGATACTTACTGATTTTTTGAAGTGTTTTCTGAAGTCTTCTCCAGAGTACTTCCTGCGGAGAGAGAGGGATTCGAACCCCCGGTACCTCTCGGTACGACGGTTTTCAAGACCGTTGTAATCGACCACTCTACCATCTCTCCAATGTGGAAAAGACTTCATGTGTTGGACAATTTTATATGTTGTTGTCTATTCTCTATTATATCAGAGAAACCTGCTTTCATGAAGTCAGTGCAAAGGTAAGAGAATTATTTTAGAAGACCAAATATTTTATTCTTTTTTTGTTTGAAATGTGATAAAGTAAGGGGGTAAAGAGTCAACCAGCAAGTGCAATATTACGCATAATATTTGTAAAACTCCTGCTTTGGTGTTGAAAAGTTCAATTTTTCCCTTGGTCTTCTG
>NZ_GL586311.1:2448852-2543322 GCF_000184945.1 Segatella buccae ATCC 33574 | reverse complement strand
GCCTTTCCACATAATGTCGATCTTTGTATTTCTGTTTATTTTCCTCGCCTTAAAATGTAGATTTCCAAAATCATCATGACAAGATAATCCACATTCTAAGGCGAGGTTGAGTTTTCTAATGAGTTTCTTTAGTAACAACTGTTTTAGTTTATACGCTCTTGTTTTATTAGTCTAATATATCTTCAGTTGTATGGAAATTTGCAAAACTTAAAAGTCTATCTTTGCCGTTTTCAAATCGTATGCTTTAGCCGTGAGTCTGCCTTTACCTTTGACAACGACCATACATTTTCCGAAAAAGGCTTTTCGTTTGTTGTCCTTGAAACGCTCGGTGGAGAATTGGCTTCCGTTGTCCACCCCCTCTATTGCTCCGTTGTCGGTTTCAAAAAAGAGTTGATTTTCGGCCCATGGGCAAAGGTTACCGTCTTTGTCCACTATTTCGGCATTGATAAATGTAAGCGATTCTTGGTTTGACATCGTGGCATTTGCAGCTCCTACGTCCCCACGCTGGCCGGCGTAGTCTATTAAGAGTCTGATATGGTTGGGAGCACCGGCCGTCTTAATCACCTGGCTGCGGACATCTTTTCCATTCTTTCGTGCAATCACTTTCACTTCGCCCGGTTCAAAGGTCACTCTCCACATTACATGATATTGATGTGAATCTTTTTTCCGGCGAATTCCCTGACTTTTGCCATTGACAAAGAGTTCCACCTCGTCAGCGTTATTGTAGTAGCACCATAGGTCAATTTTCTGGCCGGGCAGCCAGTTCCAATGTGGGAAGAGATGGAGCACCGGTTTGGAAGACCATTCGCTTTGATACATATAGTAGATGTCTTTCGGGAAGCCTGCCAGATCGATGATTCCGAAGTAGCTGCTGCGTGCCGGGAAACCGTAGGGGGTAGGTTCGCCGATATAATCCCATCCCGTCCAGATAAATTGGCCGGCACAATAAGGAGTGTGTTTGACAATATCCCATGTTGCTTCATGTGTACTGCTCCATGGAGCATGCGTATTGTCGTAGGCTGAACACATCATGGAAGGATCGGTGAACATTTTGTCCCAACGCTCGGGGGCAACGAATACACTATCGGAAGGCATCTTGTAGTAGCCACGTGTCTGTAATGCTGACACGCTCTCTGTCATGAGGAAAGGCTTGCCGGGAAAATTTCGGGGCACATCTTTCACCCACTGGCGATGGTAATTGAAGCCGATGATGTCGAGTGCTCCGCTCTTAAACAAATGATTGTTGGGATCAGGTTCGTTGCATCCGGCAGTAATAGGGCGGGTCGAATCTAACCGTCTGATGATATCTGTCAGGTGTTTTGTCAGTATCGAGTTGGGTGTCATCTCCTTACCATGCGCCAAAGTCGACGCGTCATGGCCTGCATTGAGGATAAGATTGGCCTGTTCAAGCGTAAGTTCATCCGCTCCGGCACCGCTCCATTGTTCAAGCACCTCATTGCCGATCGACCACATCATGACACTCGGATGGTTGCGGTCGCGCAGCACGAGGTCGGAGAGATCACGCTCATGCCACTCGTCGAAGAAACGGGCATAATCATTTTTGGTCTTTTTACGACGCCACATGTCGAAACTCTCATCCATGACGATGAATCCCATCGTGTCGCACATATTCAACAGTTCCGGTGCCGGAGGATTGTGGCTGCAACGGATGGCATTGCATCCCATGTCTTTCAACTTCACCAACTGTCGGTGGAGCGCATCTTCGTTGAGGGCCGCTCCCAGGCATCCGAGGTCGTGGTGGTCACAAACGCCGTTGATTTTCAAGTTCTTTCCATTCAGCCAAAAACCGGTTTTGCTGTCAAACTTGAAATCGCGGAAGCCCGTAATGGTGAGCACCTCGTCAACAACCTGATTGTTTAAAATCACTTCCGACTTAACCGTGTAGACGTATGGCCGTTCTACCGACCACAGTTGCGGATGCTTTACCTTCAACAGTTGTTGCGGACTTCCGGTCATCATGGAAGCCACCACCTTTCCTGCAGCATCCATGACGGTATTGCGGTAGGCCGGCTTCTCTCCTTTGATAGCCTCATCGGCCATCTGTATAGCCACGTTGAGCTCACCCTTGGGCGTCGTCACCACATGCGTACCCCAATGGGCTATGTGCATCCGATGGGTAGTGGTAAACCATGTGTGGCGATAGATGCCACATCCGCTATACCAACGCGAATTGGGTTGGTCGCTGTTGTCTACCTTGACGGCCACCACATTCTCGCCACCCTTATTAATATAAGGTGTAACATCATATTCGAAAGAACTGTAACCGTATGGCCTGTGGCCCACCTCATGTCCGTTTACATAGACGGTGGAATTCATATAGATGCCGTCAAATCCCAGAAAATATCGCATGTCCGGGTGGCTGTTTTCCACGTTGAAATGTTTGCGATACCATCCGATGCCTCCCGGCAAGGCACCGCCTCCCGCCCCCGAAGGATTGGCATCAGAGAAGTCGCCTTCGATAGCCCAGTCATGGGGCAGGTTTAACCGTCGCCACGAAGTGTCGTCATAATCCGGTGAAGCCATTTTGGCATCGTTGCCTAACACGAAAAGCCAGTCGCTGTCAAACAACCGGCGTTCTCTTGCTGTTGCACTCACGAAGCACAACAGCAAGAGAAGAACATAGAGAGATTTCTTCATTATTTAAGTTTTACGATGATTTCCTTACCCGAATATTGGACGATTTGGCCCTTCACGCCATCGAGGTCAAGGTCTTTGGACGCAGCTCCCGGCTTACGGTAAACTATCTTGAAGCGACGGCTTTTCAACATCCCATCAAATTCTCCTTTCCGGTTGCCTATCGTCAATTTTTTGGCCTTGTCGTCATAGCCAAACTCTATTGTGGCATATTTACCCTTCTCATAGTTATAGTTGGTGCCCTCATCCTCATAGAGTGTGAATCCGCCATCCTTGCCGGCATAGACATAGAGCGTTATCAGCTCTGCCGGCTTCTCGTCGCTCCATTGCATTTCCGGGCCAAAAGGAATGATGGCACCTGCCGGAACAAACACGGGAATCTTCTCAAATGGTGCGTCGGCTGTAATGGTCTGCCCACCTTGATAATACTTGTTGGTGTAGAGGTCGTACCAGCCGGTTTGTTTGGGGAGATAGACCTGTCGGGTGCGCGCTTTGTATTCGCCCACCGGGCAAGCCATGAAGGCCGGCCCGAACATCCATTGGTCCTTGATGTTGTAGACATTGTTGTCGCCATTGAAGTCCATCACCAATGGGCGCATCATGGTGTAGTCCTTCAAATGCACCGCACCGGCCATGCTGTAAAGATAAGGCATCATACGGTAGCGCAGCTTGTCGTATGCGACGATGGTCTTATAGGCCGGGTGATTGTCGGGTGCAATGTTCCACACTTCGCGCAAAGGCCATTGTCCATGAGCACGATAGAGGGGGATAAAGCACCCGAACTGGTTCCAGCGGGTTTGCAACTCGCGCCATTCTTTCAGGTCTTCGTTTTCCTCTCCCGTTTTGTCAAAGAGCTGTTGGGCAGCCACATAGCGGTTTTCCACACAGAAACCTCCCTGATCCATGCCCCAGAAAGGCAAGCCACTGATAGAATAGTTCATGCCCGCAGTCATCTGAGCCCGCATGTCCTCCCACCGTGTGGCGATATCACCGCTCCAAGTGGCCGTACTGAAACGCTGTTCCCCGGCAAATCCGCTTCGGGTGAGCAGGAATACGCGCCGGTTGGGATTCACCGATCGTTGCCCGTTATAGATGGCATCGGCATTCACGATGGAGTAGGCGTTGAAATATTCGGTGCTCGTGCCGAGTGCCGTAGGTCCGGAGAGTTTTTTGCGATACCACATCGGTGTGCAGTCGCGCACATTGGGTTCGCTGGCATCCATCCACCAGGCATCAATGCCATATTTATATTTCGAGTAGAGATTCTCATCCATTTGCCTCCAAAACATCTTGCGTGCACCGGCATCGTAGGCATCGTAAAAAGAGCCCATGTAGCCCAGCCAGTCGTAGATGGAGTCTTTCACGGCTTGATGATACATCCATCCGTTGGCATCGAGTTCCTTGTAGTTTTTCACCGTACAGTAGAATTTGGGCCATACGGAAATCATGAAGCGCCCGTGCATGGCATGGATACTGTCGAGCATGGCCTGCGGATAGGGGTAGCGAGAGGCCTCAAACGTGTGGTCGCCCCACGAATCGAGCTTCCAGTAATTCCAGTCCTGCACGATGTTGTCCACCGGAATGCAACGCTTACGGAATTCGCTCAGGGTCGATTCTATTTCCTGACTGCTCGTATAGCGTTCCCGGCTCTGCCAGAAGCCGAGCGTCCACTTCGGGAAAACCTGTGCCTTGCCGGTCAATGTGCGGTAGCCCGCAATTACCCCGTCTATACTTTTACCGGCAATGAAGTAGTAGTCCATGTCCTTGCTCATTTCGCTCCAGATGCTCAGTTTGCCCTGTTCCTCCTCGCTCTGTGGGACGGCAGCCCTCAGTCCGCAATAGCTCACGTCGCCATCGGGATACCAGTCGATGAGGATTTTAGTCTTGACACCTCTCTTCAAAGGGGCCGTGAACTTATAGCTGTTGGGATTCCAAGCTGTGCGCCAACGCTCCGGCACCACTTCTTTACCATCGATATACACTTTCATGTAACCGGCATAATAGAGGATGAACCGATAAAGGTTATCAACGGGAGCTTCGAGATAGCCTTCGTAAGTCACGTGTGAGCCGTTCAGTTTGAAGCCTGCCGGCAGGTTGCCCACTCCGATGTCCTTACTGCTTCCGATGGCCAGTTGGGGCAGGGCAAACTCATAGTAGATGCTGTCTTCTCCCCGCACTACCTTGTGGCCGTCTTTGGCAACATACGTTCCCGTGAGGCTCCCTTTCTTCCCATCCTTGTCATAAAGGGTGAAAGCGCAGTTCAGCTGCAAATAGTCGTTTGGATTGCCGAAGCGGCAATAGCTGTAGCTGTCCCACAGAATGCCGTAATTCTTGTTGCTGATAACGAAAGGTACGCTCACTTTTGTGTTATATTGAAAAAGGTCTTCGTTCTTTCCTTTCATGTTCAGCTCTTCGCTTTGATGCTGTCCGAGTCCGTAGAAAGCCTCATCGGCAGGGCTGTCGAACAGCGCATGCCACGTCCACCCATGTTTTTGGGCTTCGGTCAGTTTGCCATCCACGCCGATTTCCCGTTCCGGAACGGTGAAGGGCTTGAAAGTCTTGCCTTTATCAGCTGTCTCTGCCAACAGCAACCGACCGTCTCCGTCATAGAAAGAGATGCGCCCCGTAGTCCCGTCCACCATGGCCTTCATGCCGTCTGTCTGCACAGTGATTAGGTTTTCCTGTTCCGAGACCTTGAATTTGGGCTGTGCCGTTTGAGGAACGATAATCAGACTTTGCTTGTCGGGAAAAGTCTGTTCGGCTGTCGCCTGCACCCGGATGATGCGGTTGTCCACCACCTGCAACCTGATGATATGCGGCCCGAAGTCCATGTGGCGGGTCAGAGGGATGGTGACATAATTGCCATTAGTGACATAACTTGCCGCGGAAGCCATTGTCGCCCCGGCAAAGAGAAGTGTCGATAAGAATGTTTTTAAGACTTTCATATAGTGACTTAGTATTGAGTTTCTCGTGATGGAAGTATCATGTTGTCCGGCATCAGATAGGGCGATAGAGCTTCTTGTATGGGCATACAGCTTTGCCATGATACTTATTTTCCCTGCCCGGAACGTTTCGGTCAGGGCGTTTTAGTAGAGTAGGGGAAGCGTGCTGACTGTCGGTCGGTGGATTCCCGACTCTCTTTGGTGTCTGGCTTGCTCCCTCCTGTTGCAGCATTTGGTTTTGCTCAGATAGGAAAGATATTCAACTCTTCTCCGAGCTCTCCCTTATCTTCAGTATCATCGGCACCACCTCTTGGTATATCTTGGGATCGCCGTTGATATTTCTCATCAGCAATTCGCAGGCTTTCATTCCCTGTTCGTGGGCCTGATCCATGATGGCCGACAGGCGGGGGGTGACAAAGGCGGCCGTGTCTCCATCGGTGAAACCAATGATGGCAACGTCATCGGGGATGCGCAGGCTTGCCGCCTTGATGGCATCGAAAGCAGCGTAGGTGAGGATGTCGTTGAAAGCCAGAATGGCATCCGGCCGTTCCTCCCGTTGCAGCAGGTCAAGTGTGGACTTGCGAGCCACTTCAAAGTCTATTTTGCCGCACACCACCAGCGATCGGTCTATGGCGATACGGTTTTCGCGCAATGCTTCCAGATAGCCGTGTTTGCGGCGGCGCACCATGTCGAGATGGTTGGGGCCGCCGATAAATGCGATTCTCCGTGCCCCCTTGTCTATGAGGTGTTGGGTGGCTTCCTGTGCAGCCACATCGCCGTTGGCTACCACTTGGGAAAACAACTCCGGCAGGCAGGTGCGGGCAAAGAACACGAGGGGTATTCCCATTTTGTGCAGTTCGCGGAAGTGGCTGTAGTCCACTGTGTCCTGTGCCAGGCAGGCTATGATACCCTCCACGTGCATGTCAAGGAAGTTGTCAAGCAACAGCGACTCCCGTTCATGGCTCTCGTGGCTGTTGGCGCTTATCACCGAGTAGCCAGCCCGGGTAGCATAATCTTCTATGCCGTCGAGAACAGCAGCGTAATAGTGGGTCACCAGATTGGGCACAATGACCCCTATCACGCGGGGCGCCTCCTTGCGCAAACTCTGTGCAAAAGGATTGGGGCGATAATTTAACTCTTTGGCCAGAGCTTGAATCTTCGTTTTCAGCTCTTCGCCCACCTCATGGCTGTTTCTGAGCGCGCGCGACACCGTCGCAATACTCACTCCAAGTCGATCGGCCAAATCCTTTAAGGAGGTTCTCCGCTGTTTCATCTGATAATTAACAATTTGCCAGTTAGTGACTACAAAGTTAATAGTTTTTTTTGAAAGCGCAAACGTTTACGTTAAATTTTCACATAGAACTGAACTATGGGTATAGAAATTACACTATCTTTGCATACAGAAAGGATGGTGTTGTCATCCGGCAATTTGAAAGACGGAAGATTCCAACCATTTCCACTGCTTTTAGTTGATACGAACATTGAGTAATGAATAGTTGATAATAAGTTAGTTAGAAAATGAGAGGCCTATGCTTGTCGTGAGACAAACGTAGGCTTTATTGTTTTCCTGTCAGCGGGGGGCGTCTTGTCCTTGTGGGAAACTTCAAGAGTGTATCATCTTTCAAGCGGCATTCGCACAATTCGTTCAATTCGCCGAAGAATATAGATGTCGGCGAATTTTCCGAATGGAGCGAATGATTCATTCAAACCTCATTCTCATCAGTCGTTGGGAAATGCCGGGATAAAACGGTGGAGTGCAAATGGTCTCTTTTTCAAAAGCCGGCATCTTGCTTGGGCAACATGACCGTCACTTGATGGCCACATTGTCTAAACGCGGTTTGAGCAGCTTTTCCAAACTGCCCTTTCGGCTTTTGATGTTCCCGTGCCAGATGTATTTCTTCCCTCCCGTCGTGATTTCGATGTCTATTCTTTGCCGATCGTCATAAATCTTGTAGACAGCGTCCTTGTTTTTGAAACTCAGCGCCATTTCATTCGGATGATAAGTGAAGTCGGGAGCCTGATATTCGGTTTCGAGCGGATAGTAAAACTCTACGGTATTGTCGGCCTTTAGCACTGTGTAATAGAGAGTTCCATCATTTAGAGAGAATAGTATAATGTCTTTGTTCCCTTTGTCCACATGGAATGAGAGTACCTTCCTAAGACCTTCCTCCTCAAGGTCGATGGTCAATTCTGTGGTCTTTTTCATCTCCTTGCCGTCCCACTTTTGCTCCGTGTATTTTTCAAAAGGCCTGTCCCGCTGATCGTACTCGCATATTTCCACCGCCTTCGGCAGGTTGTTTTCCACGACAAATGTGGTGAACTCATGCCAGCAGCAGCCATCCTTGACCATCGTGTGAAGTGTCCGGTGCTCGGCATCTACACCGAACATGCCACAATAGTCCTCGGCCAGACTCGAAAATTCCGGACTGTAGCAAAATCCCTTGTCAGTTGCCAGATAGATCGAAAACGAAGGCCCGTTATAGCAACTGTTTTGCCCGTTCATGAGGGCGAAGTCTTTTTTGCCGTCGAAATTGTAATCTTCATAGAGTATGGTGCTGAACTCTCCGTATGGCCGTTCCGAGATATTGGCCACAAGTTTGCCGTCGTGGAGGTCACATAGGAGAGCGTCCGCATCTACGCCGAAGAGTTCCTTGTTGCTTTTTTTGTCGTAGATGGTCACACTCCCCGGGCTGGTCACCTCCGATGTATCGGAAATATATACTTTGCCGTAATATTTATCGGAGAAGCCGTCGACCTTGAAAGAGACTTGACTAAGGGCCGATACGCCCCAACAAATAAGGGGCAGGAGTAGAAATATCTTTTTTTTCATCATTGTGAGTCGCAGTTTAAAAGGATGTCATACGGTTTGTTTCGTTCGTCTCACCGGTAATTTGATAACGCTTTGTGTGCGTGGATATTACCCACCTCCACGGCAAAATACCTTTCTTTGCCAGTAGTTTCATTTCATCTATCTTACTCCCGTTCCACATAAACCGTGGGGAAAGGCGTGTCATCGGATGCCCCATACCAAGAATACCGACAGTATATATCTCCCAAACCGGACAGATGACCACAAAGTTCCGAATAATCCATAGCTTTGATGCTGTCCATATCAGCTTTATTGGTAAATCGCACATCGAATCCCAACCAGCGTTTTTGGACCTGCTCCTCGCGCAGCAAGCCAATGCAGCGGTTCACAAACTGCTTCATCACAAGGGTGTCGGTAGCTTCGTAGTAGACCACGAAATGCAAGTAGTTGATGTCCCCGGTTTCATCAGCGGGCAGTGCTACCGCATAGCGTTCGCCCACCTTGAAAAGACGCTTCTTCAAGGCCTCGCTCTTCTTATATCCATCACGGATGTTGGCATAAGTGTCATAGAAGGGACCATATTGGGTGCACTGCATTCTGGCAGTAAATTCCGGGTGTCCCATAGGATAGAAACTGAGAAACTCATAGGTGCCACCATCACAGAAATGAGGAGTATGCAGGCTAGTCCAATAGACGAGATAGTCACCAAAGGGATATTCCCACACAAACTGCTCACGGCTATACCGTTCCTCCAAGTAGCTGTGGATCTGACGCTTCATGTCCTTCCACTCGTATAACCTGAGTAAGAAAAAAACTCCGACAGACATAGCCAAAAGACCTGATATGATTAGTATTTTCTTCATATTATTGAGTTAATACAGATTCTATATTGTTTATTCTTGCAAAAGCAAGTCAGTCGTTATCGTCTATGTTGACAGCCCGGCGGATGAATTCCACCTCCGCGCTGCCGTTTCTGTAGACTTTGAAAAAGAGTGTGCCGTAGACGAACGACCGCACAAGCCGGTCATTCCACATCGCGGGTGTCCACTCCGGCATGTCGCCCAGCAGGCGGAAGGCTTCAGCTTCGAAGCCTTCTGTGGCATCGGCTGCCACCTCTATGTTGGAGATGCTGCCGTCTTTCTCCACCATGAACACCACATCTATCTTGGCGCTGATGCCCATTTCCAGCTCCGCCTTGGGGTAATGCACCTGCTCGGTCAGATATTCCGACAGAGCCGCTTCACCTCCCGCGAACTGCGGCTGTTGGTCTGTCCAGCGGTCATACGACTCGTCGCCGTCGGCTCCCTTTGTCGGCGGGGCACTGCTGAACTTGGCAATTATGAAGCCATTGCCCCGTTTTTCCACTTTCACATAGTGGTCTCCATCAACGCCTGAGGTCTGCGAGTGGATGCCATACCATCCGCTTTTCCGGGTGACATATACCTCGTATTGAGGTTTCCATCCATTTTTCGGGGTGGCGTTGAACACTAAATCGTCTATCAAATTGTTGTTCAAATACAGATGTCTGCCTACTTCGGCCCAGTATTTCTTGTCAACGAAGTGGCGGATGAGGTAGCGCTGGTAGGCCGGTGCATCCAAGTCAATGGTCAGTTTGGTGGAGAGATAAGAGCGATAGAAGTCCTCGATAAAGGTCACCGCATGTTTGTGTTGCTTCGGTATATGTATCACGTGGTGGTAGAAGATGGTGTCGGAGGCCGTTTGCCCCAGGTCTATAGGAGTGATGTAGCCAATTTTGCGACGGCCGTCCTTGTCGGTCACCATGCGCACGGGGATGCGTTCCCATCCTGATTCACCACCGGTTTTGAAGCACACCATATACCAGCCGCCCTTCAATGGCACCACGCGCAGAGTCTTCTGGAAGTTACGGGGCACTTCTTGCGCCCGGATGGTTGCGTCGTAGTCGCCATCTGTCATCAGTATATTGTCTATCGCGGTTTCCGTGAGGTGGGTGGCATTCAGTTGCTCCCACCCGTCTTCACTCGAAACAGAGCCGTTGTTGCCCTTCACGTAGTATTCGCGGATAATCCGCATGTCGGCCGCCGTGTCGATTGCCGTTGTGTCTTGAGCGATTGCGAGACTGTCGCCGGAAGTTTCCGAAGTATTGAAACCACGACCGTGTCCGCGCAGCCAAAAGAAAAGGATAGCCCCAAGTGCAAGGCTCAAGAGGACTGAAAAGAGAATGATACGTTTTCTGTTCATATTTATGATGTTTGTTTTTATCTGTCGGTTATTGGGAAATCATCTTCGGAGAAACCGGGAGTGTATATCACATGAAAGTGATCTCCGCATTCGGCATTGGCCTCAACCGGTTATTTCAACTTATCATTGAAGTCACCGATGACACCTTCGTCCATCTCCCGTCTGTCTATCATCACGATTCCCATCTCTCCGTTTATCTTGTTTTAGCATTGTCGGTGCGTTTCTTCGACCGCCTTTTGGGGTGATGCTTGTCATGGTCGTATTTGACGACCCACACAAACAAGGCGACTGTGACAATCAGGAGGGGCCAAGCCCACCATTCTGTGCAGCAGAACGCTTCTTTCGTGGTGGTTACAAGTTCACCGAAGCTGTGCCCGTCTAACAGAAAATTCACGAAAAGCAATCCAAAGAAAGCTCCCATCCCATTGATGGAAACCGAAGCCATGAGCTTCAATTTGTCGTTCCACGAAGCATTCCTCCCTCCCTTCTCCTCATACTCAAGCAGGAAAACAGAATAAATGGCCGGCATCAAGATAAAATAGACTCCTACGCCTTTGAGATGGCGGGACAAGTGGGCATGCTGAAAGACCGCATAGACAAACTCACTTTCTCTATTTAAAATCAGTACCAGGAAAAGCAGTCCGTAGGCCATCAACAATCCGAGCATATATCTCAACGCACTGTTGCGCATCCTGTTCAAGCATTGCTTTTTATAGACAAGCAGAATGACGGCACTTGCGCCTGCCAACAGGAAGAATATAAGTTGATATATAATAAGTGTCGCAACAGTATTCATGGTGTCATTAAATATAATATTCGGCGGCATCGACCAGCCCGGCGCGCAGGGCATACTTGGTAGCTTCATGCACCGTGTTGACGCCTAACTTGCGAAAGAGGTTCTTCCGGTGCGTGTTGACCGTATGGAAACTGGAGAAGCGGCGCTCGGCAATCTCGCGCGTGGTGAAACCCAGTGCAATCTCCTTCAGCACCTCCGTTTCGGTTTTGGTCAGTTTCACGCGCTCCTCTTCTTCATTCTGCCGTGGCGCAAGCAGCATCTCCGTCATTCGCCGGCAGATGAATCGTTCGCCACGAATGGCACACTCGATGCCCTCCCGGATTTCTTCGAGAGACGACTCTTTGAGCAAAATGCCGAACTGGCGGCTGCTGGCAATCAACCGGCGGACAAAATCAAGACTGAGGTCTTCGCTGAAAAGAAGCCAGCGTGTCTGTCGGAAACGCTCACCGAGAATGAGGAGTTCTTCGACGTCGTTGATGTCGAAAAGCGTGTAGTCGAGCATCACCACGGCATCATCATCGGCCTTGAGTGCCTCCATCAGTTCCGCCTTGTCTTCGGTGTATTTAGACTCGGTTCCCGTGATGGCACTCACCACATAGATGAGGCCGGCCCGGGTGATGTCTTGTTTGTCTGCCAACAGAATCTTCATGTTTGCCTATAATTTGTTTGCAAATGTATTAAATAAATCCGTAATCAAGAAAAGATGTCATGAATTTTACGATGGTTTTCTGTCGGAAAGTCGCAATGCCGGTTGCAGCTTACCTTTAGGACAGTAGATGTTTGATCAGGGAGAAGCATACACGCATTGGCTACACGCCGACAATGATCGGTGAAAGTCTACTCCGCAAGACGCAGAAAGATAGCGAATAATATCAACAAAAATACATCCTCCAAAACTCTCCAACCAGAACGGAAAACCGATTTTAAACTGCCGATAAAGCCCCTCGATTATCCCATTCGGGCTCTTCGTGTTTGCAAAAGAGCCACAGTTGAGAGCCGGAAGGGCCACAGTTGCATCGCAGCTGTGGCCCTTTTGCAAGCCTGTTGAGGCTCTTTTAGGCCCGTTTTCAGCATTGGGCCTATGTTAATAAAATTCAAATGGCTGATTGCCAGTGCTTTGAAAGCATCGCCAAAATTCGCCTATTTGCGCCGAGTAGATTGTCGGTTGCAAATATCGCAATCTCAGGGGCCGAAAGTGAGTAAAGAGTTTAACAATTCGTTTTATCAGGAATGTCTCCCTACGGCATATCGGCTAAGCCCCTTTTTGCCTTTTATGTTCTCTCTTTCAGTGGGAGCAATCATGGTGTCCTTCCCCTCCTTGGAAGATTGTGCCGGGGGAGTAGCCGGCCGGTAGGCTTTGTGTCGCCAAGCATTGAAAACAGGAGAGGCAAGGCGGGAAATGGGAATAAGGAAGAGGTAAACCGCATTTTTATTTTGAATTGTCTCCAATTTGCATTACCTTTGCAGTAATATATGATGGTGTCCGGTGGAGCGGTGGGGTGTTCCCTTTACGCTTTCCGGTGCCGTTTGGGTTTTGACGAAAAGAAAAAGCAAATGGATATAGAAGCTGTAAAAGAGATTATCAGACAAGGCGACGGCCTGTCCAACACGCTGGGCATGGAGTTTCTCTCCACTCCCGAACCCGACATCGTGAGAGCACGAATGGAAGTCAACGATAGAAACAAACAGCCGTTCGGCTTCTTGAGTGGCGGGGCCTCGCTCGCTTTGGCCGAAAATCTGGCCGGCGTGGGCTCTATGGCGCTCTGTCCGGGCAAAGTGTGCGTGGGTATCAGTGTGAGCGGTAACCACGTGAAGGCGATGGCATACGGTGGCGTGGTGCAGGCCACGGCCCATCTTCAGCACAAGGGGCGCACGCTCCACGTGTGGCATATCGACATCACCAACGAGGAGGGAGACCTCATCTCCACCGTGCAGGTGACCAATTATATCATCACGCCCCGGAAGAATGGATAGCTTCGCATTCTATCGGTTGCCCGAACAGCGGGAGTATGTGCGCATGAAACAGACCACGGGGAGCCCTCGAACGATCGGTTCTGTAGCCGAACTTGGAGAACAGAGGGGCTTCGTGATGGTCCCTTTCGCGGCTTCGAAAGATTGTCCGATCGTGCTCTTGGAACCCGATGAAGTGTCGGTATGCCCTGTGGGCGATGATGTGGAAGCGCACATTGAAGATTGTCCCGTCCGGGAGGATGCCGAACGCGCGTGTTATCAGGCCGACTTTGCCCGTTTCCATGCCCGTCTCAAGAGCGGTGAATTCCGCAAGATCGTACTCGCCCGTTGCAGCGAAGTGAGTTTGCGAGGGCCGGTCGATACCGAAAGTCTGTTTCTTCATGCCTGCCATCTCTATCCCCACCAGATGATAGCCCTCTTTTCGTCGCCGCTCACGGGCACTTGGCTCATGGCCACCCCTGAAGTGCTGCTTGATGGCGACGGCTGTCGGTGGCGCACGATGGCATTGGCAGGCACGATGAAGACCGACGGGCCGTGGAGCGAGAAAAACCGGGAAGAACAACGCTATGTAGCCGGTTACATCATGGACCGCCTGACCCGGTATGGAGAAAATGTCAGCCGATCGGCCACTTATACGCGTTCGGCCGCCCGACTTTGCCATCTCTGCACCGACTTTGAGTTTGATTTGGCCCCCGGGTGCGGGGTAGGTGACTTGCTGGACGCGCTCTATCCCACACCCGCCGTGTGCGGCATTCCGAAAGAGGAGACGCGCCGATATATCTTGGACAACGAACATACGCCCCGCCTATATTACAGTGGTTTTCTCGGACCGCTCGACCCTGTGGGGGAGACCCATCTTTTCGTGTCGCTGCGCTGCATGAAAATCGGTGCCGGATTGCAACTCTACGCCGGCGGCGGTTTGCTCACCGACAGTCGGGAGGAGCGGGAGTGGGAGGAGACCGAAGACAAACTGAACACCATGCGTCATGTATTCGAATAAAGAGAATGTCAACATACTCACCTCGCTGCTCGTCGCCCACGGGGTGACAGAGGCTGTGGTGTGTCCCGGTAGCCGCAACGCGCCCATTGCGCACAACCTCAACGAGTGTCCGGACATCACGTGCCACCCCGTCACCGATGAGCGGTCGGCGGGTTTCTATGCCCTTGGCATGGCGCAATATACACACGCTCCGGTAGTGGTTTGTGTCACTTCGGGCACGGCCCTGCTCAATCTGGCTCCTGCCGTGGCCGAGGCTTTCTATCAGCATTTGCCACTTGTCGTGGTGAGTGCCGACCGTCCGGCGGCGTGGATAGACCAGCAAGACGGGCAAACGCTGCCGCAGACCGATGCTTTAGGGCGTTTCGTGTGTAAGGCCGTTTCGTTGTCCGAACCTGCCGATGGGCAACAGCGGTGGCATTGTAATCGTCTTGTGAACGAGGCTTTGATGGCCTGTAAACGGCATGGTGGTGGGCCTGTACACATCAATGTGCCCATTTCCGAGCCACTGTTTTATTTCGATGTCGAACGGCTTCCGCATGAGCGGACCATTCGGATGGTGGAAGCGACGGAGGATGTCGGGTGTTACAGCGTGTTGGAAGAAACGTTTTTTGCCGCCAAACGGCCTATGGTGGTGGTAGGACAGTTGCAAGGCGATGAGGCGAGGTGGTTGGGCAAAACCCTGTGGGAACTGTCTTCCGAGGTGCTTGTGATTTATGAGTGTCTTGCAGCATCTGCTATCGAAGACGGCCGGTGGGCCTGCATAAGTTCAGAGAAACTGCCCCCTCAACATATAGATAAGGTGTTGGCACAAACCAGCGAAGCCCCCGATGACTATTATCCCGACTTCATTCTCTATCTCGGCGGTACGCTCATCAGCAAGCAACTCAAGCAGTTTCTTCGTCGGGCACCTCGTGCAGAGACGTGGATTGTGAACCGGGGAGGGGCTGTCTATGACACATTTATGAATCTCGCAGGCGTGATCGATGGGCGTGCAGGCTACATTCTGGAAAACACTGTCGTTCGTCTTCGGCAGAAAAAGGACCGGGGAGAACTCGCGTTCGATGCGGCCTATCATCACCGCTGGCATCAAGCTATTCGCGAAGCAGAACATGCCATGTCTCGTTTTGTGCCTTGCTATTCCCAACTTCTGGCCGTCAAGTCTTTCTTTGACTACATGCCGGCCAACTGTTATTATCATCTTCATGCCGCCAACAGCATGTCGGTGAGGCTTGTCAATATGTTTGCCACCGACCATGTATGGTGCAATCGCGGTGTCAATGGCATAGAAGGAAGTCTTTCTACGGCAGCCGGTTTCTCGCTCTTGACCCATTGCGAGGTTTTCTGCATCATCGGGGACCTTAGCTTTTTCTACGACCAAAACGCGCTTTGGCCATCGTTGAGGCGCAATTTCAAAGTGTTGTTGTTGAATAACCACGGGGGCGGTATTTTCAGTTCGTTGCCCGGCCTGAAAGCGAGTGGGGCGCATGAGCGTCTGGTCTCGGCCCGTCACGGACTTTCCGCTGAAGGCATTTGCAGGCAATGCGGTGTGGACTATCTCTCTGCCCGCAATGAGGGAGAGTTGCTCCAAGGGATGGCCCGTTTTTTGGATAAGGGGAACGAGCGTCCGGTGGTGTTCGAAGTGTTTACCGATCCGGCGGAAGACGAGCGTGCCATGAAAGAGTATTATCAAACAAAATAGCTATGACAAGAGAATGGAAAAAGATTGAAGGGTTTGATTTCAAGGAAATCCTCTTCGAGGAATACAATCACATTGCGAAGATAACCATCAACCGGGAACGCTACCGCAATGCCTTTACGCCGCTCACGACATGGGAGATGAGCCAGGCTTTCAGCTATTGTCGCGAAGCACAGGACATCCGTGTGGTCATCCTTACGGGAGCCGGCGACAAAGCCTTCTGTGCCGGCGGCGACATGCACGTGAAAGGGCGGGGAGGCTATGTAGGCTCAGATGGTGTGCCCCGTCTCAATGTGCTCGATGTGCAGATGCAGATACGGCGCCTTCCGAAGCCCGTCATAGCTATGGTCAATGGTTATGCCATTGGCGGCGGACATGTGCTTCACGTGATGTGCGATCTCACCATTGCCTCCGAAAATGCCATCTTCGGACAGACGGGGCCTAAGGTCGGTTCTTTCGATGCCGGCTTCGGTTCTTCCTATCTCGCCCGCATGGTGGGACAGAAGAAAGCGCGCGAAATTTGGTTTCTGTGCAAACAATATTCCGCACGGGAGGCCGAAGCGATGGGGATGGTGAACAAGGTGGTGCCGTTAGTGGAGTTGGAAGACACGTGTGTAGAGTGGGCGGAAATCATGATGGAACGCAGCCCGCTGGCTCTCCGCATGATCAAGGCCGGCCTCAATGCCGAACTCGACGGGCAGGCCGGCATTCAGGAATTGGCCGGCGATGCCACCATGCTCTATTACACCATGGATGAAGCACAGGAAGGAGGCAGGGCCTTCCTTGAAAAACGGAAGCCGGACTTTGGCAAGTATCCGCAGTTTCCGTGATTTGATAAGGCTTATAGGCCTAATAAGGCATATTGGGCCTATAAGCCCTATAATCTAATAACAAACTAAATATTAGCGATGACTAAAGAATTCTTGCCATTAAAGGGTAATTATCGCAACCTGATAGCTTATCAAAAGGCGGAATGCATCTATGACATTACATTCTATTTTGCCCATCATTTCTTGGAAAAAGGCGACAGGACAGTTGACCAAATGATACAGGCCGCCCGCTCCGGCAAGCAAAATATTGCAGAAGGAAGTGCTGCGTCTACCACTTCTTCTGAAACGGAAATTAAGTTGATGAACGTTGCCAAAGCCAGTTTGCAGGAGCTTTTGCTTGATTATGAAGATTATCTGAGAGTGAGAGATTTGGTGATATGGGAGGTCGGTGATGCAAAGGCTAAAGCAGCAAGACTGTATTGCTCGCGAAACAACGACTCGGCACGTTATCGTAAAGCCATTCAAGTGCGTTCGGCCGAGACCATTGCCAATATTGCCATAACGCTTATACATCAGGAAGACGTGTTGTTAAGAAACTATATAACTCGCATAAAAGCTGATTTCTTGAGGCAAGGAGGTGTTAGAGAGCAAATGACGAGAGCGAGAATAGATTATAGAAATACGCATCATTAATACTTAGTATGAGCTATCGGATAGATATTTCGGAACAAACGTTCCATTTCAAGCAGCCGGCGGGAACTTCCCGTGGGGTGTATCAGACAAGGCATAGTTACTTCCTTACCCTGTCGTCTGACGAGCAGCCGGGCATTGTGGGAGTAGGGGAGTGTGCCCCTTTGCCCGATTTAAGTTGCGACGCCATACCCGAATATGAGAAAATATTGGAGGAAATGTGCCGCCTTGTGTCACAGTTGGGGACGATACCCTATGACATGCTGCGCCCCTATCCTTCTATGCTCTTTGGTCTGGAGACTGCCTTCGCGCAGTTTAAGGCTAAGGGCAGCAAGGCTCTTTTTGACACTCCTTTCGGTCGCGGAGAAGAAGGCATCACCATCAACGGACTCGTGTGGATGGGTACTTTCGACGAGATGTATCGTCGGTTGGAAGAAAAACTGCGGTTGGGATTCCATTGTGTGAAGTTGAAGATAGGGGCCATAGACTTTGAACAAGAACTCGAACTGGTGCGGCATATCCGTGAGGTGTTCACAAAAGAACAGATAGAATTGCGGGTGGATGCCAATGGAGCCTTTACAACCGATAATGCCATCAGACGGCTGGAAGCACTGGCGCGGTATGACATTCATTCCATCGAACAACCCATCAGGCAACATCAGTGGGCGGATATGGCAAAGCTTTGCCGGGAGTCTCCACTGCCGATAGCTTTGGACGAGGAACTCATCGGGGTCAACCTGCAAAGCATGAAAGCCGCTCTGCTCGAAGAGATTCGCCCACAGTATATTGTCCTCAAACCGAGTCTGCACGGAGGGGTGTCCGGTTGCACGGAATGGATAGACCTTGCGAGGCCACTCGGTATCGGA
The DNA here is from genome assembly GCF_000184945.1 of Segatella buccae ATCC 33574. GTDB lineage: Bacteria > Bacteroidota > Bacteroidia > Bacteroidales > Bacteroidaceae > Prevotella > Prevotella buccae. The sequence continues at coordinate 2,524,907 of NZ_GL586311.1, read as the reverse complement.
AGTTGGATAACTTCTGCCTTGGAGAGCAATGTTGGGCTGAATGCCATTGCGCATTTCTGCGCCGCAACTTACGGCCCTCATATCACCATGCCGCAAGGGTTGGGTACCGGCCAACTCTTCACTGACAATATTTCCATGCCCCTCTGCATCGAAGGCGACAAGTTATGGTTTAAACAAACGGACGGCAATCAATGACGCAGGAAGAGTTTTTGGAAGAGTGGAACAATGATTCCGACAAGTTGTTGGTGCATACCAGCGGCTCCACAGGTAGTCCCAAGCCTTTGTGGGTGGAGAAACAGAGAATGTTGGCTTCGGCTCGTGTCACGTGCGACTTTCTTGGTTTGAAGTCCGGAGACACGGCCTTGCTCTGTATGTCTTTGGACTATATCGCCGGCAAAATGATGGTTGTGAGAAGCATTGAGCGCGGGCTGCGTTTGATTTCTGTACCCCCGAGCGGTCATCCATTGGCTACATTGGTGGGCAGAGTGGCCGCCCCCGTGTTTGCAGCGATGGTACCCATGCAGGTGTATAATTCCCTCCAAGTGCCCGAGGAGCGGAAAATGCTCCGCGAAATCCGTCATCTCATCATCGGCGGAGGGGCTATTGAAGACCGACTCGCCCGCGAGTTGAGATTTTTTCCGAATGCCGTGTGGAGCACCTATGGCATGACCGAGACCCTTTCCCACATAGCCCTCAGGCGATTGAGCGGCCCGGGAGCAAGCGAATGGTATGAGCCTTTCGATGGCGTGGAATTGTCGCTCACTTCCGATGGTTGTCTTGTGATCTGCGCACCGGCTGTCTGCGACCATCCGTTAGTGACCCATGATAGGGCCGAATTGCTCCCTTCCCTTCGAAGCGAAGGGTCGAAAGTGCGTTTTCGGATACTCGGCCGCAAGGATAACGTGATAGATTCCGGAGGCATCAAAATTCAGATTGAAGAAGTGGAAAAAGCCCTGCGGCCTTTTCTGCGTATGCCTTTCCTGATAACGAAAAAGAAAGACGCGAAGTTTGGAGAGGCTGTTGTGCTTCTCACCGAGCAGACCGATATGGCTGACATGGCTGAAATCTGCATAAACGCCTTACCTAAATATTGGGTTCCCCGTGCGTATATCCATGTGGAAAAGATACCTCTCACCGAAACGGGGAAGCCCGCCCGTGCCGTAGCTGAAACGCTGGCTGCGCGGTCGGCATCGGGTGTCACCCTTCCCTGAAGAAGTCGAGGGCTTCTTTCACCTCCGCTTCCTCCACCGTTTGATTGATTTTGATGTCACCGATGCCCCCCAAAAGAGTCACATTGATTTCGTTTCCGCGGTTTTTCTTGTCATGATGCATGAGTGCGATGAGTTCATTGTAATCATCGCAAGTGATACCGAGTATTCCGTAATATTCGCGGATGAACTCTACCGTCTGTCGCAGCTGTTCTGTTGGGAACCCTGTTTTGACAGCACTCAAATAGAGTTCTGCTATCAGGCCGAATGCTACAGCGTAGCCATGAAGTATCGGAGTGCGCTTCAAGGCCCAGCTCTCGAAAGCGTGGCCGAAGGTGTGCCCGAGATTCAAAGCCTTGCGGAGTCCTCTCTCCGTTGGGTCTTCGAGCACGATGCGCTCCTTCACTTTCACCGAGTCGGCCACCATCTTTTGCAACTGTTTGAGGTCGGGGTGATGCAAATCGTAGTTCATCAACTCGGTCCACATGTTTTTATTGGCTATGAGACCATGCTTGAGCATCTCGGCATAGCCGCTGCAGATGTTCTTCTCGTCGAGCGTTTTAAGGAAATCAGTGTCGAGAATCACAAACTTGGAATCGTTGAACACCCCTATTTCATTCTTCAACCCGTTGAAGTTGATCCCCGTCTTTCCACCTACTGAGGCATCCACCATAGCCAGTAGGGTGGTGGGGATATTGATAAAATTGATGCCCCGCTTGAAAGTGGAAGCGGCAAACCCTCCGAGATCAGTCACCATGCCGCCCCCCAGATTGATAAGCAGCGAGTGGCGTGTGGCTCCTCCTTTGCCGAGCATCTCCCACACGCGGGCTATCGTGTCAAGGTCTTTATGTGAGTCGGAAGCCCCAATGGTGATCATCCGGGCATTCTTCAAGCTCAGAAATCTGCTCATGACGGGCCAACATTCCCGGAGTGTTGTTTCGTCGGTCAGAATGAATATTCTGTCATGTTCACATTCCGAAATGGAGGTGGCCAATTCGCTTTTCAGACTCTTTGAGATGATAATCCTTTGTTCCATGCTTGCTTCTACTGATAAATCCATTGGCAAAGTTAGCTTTTTCCGTTAAATGTGCAAAGTTTTATTCCCTTTTTCTCCCATTCCGTTAAACTATTTTTCTCCCCTCCCGTCTAAAAGAGCATAGTAGACATTGATAAACAGCTTTGATGAAGAAAACATTATTATTGACCGTACTGCTGCTGGCAACAATCGTTGTGAATGCACAGGACAGGTTCATCAGAGGGACAGTGGTGGATCGTGACACGCAGGAGCCCATGATGCAAACCACCGTCCAACTGCTCAAGACCGACAGCACGTATGTGGGCGGGGCCATTACGGATGAGAAAGGACTCTTCCGCATCACGGCACCGGCCGACGGAAAGTATCTTTTGAAAATCTCGAATGTGGGCTATCAGACCACCGTGAAGCGCGTAGAGATATCCCATGCAAAGGATTTGGATATGGGAAAGATTGTTGTGGGTGCCGATGCCGTCATGCTCAAAGGGGCTGTGGTGACGGCCCAGGCACAAAAGGTGGTGCTCAAGGAAGATACCTTTGTTTATAACTCTGCAGCCTTCCGCACTCCCGAAGGTTCGACGATAGAAGAGCTGGTAAAGCGGCTTCCCGGTGCAGAGGTAGACGACAACGGGACCATTAAAATCAATGGTAAGGAGGTGAAGAAGATACTTGTCGACGGCAAGGAGTTTATGGTGGGAGACACCAAGACGGCTTTGAAAAACCTGCCCACCTCCATTGTGGATAAAATCAAAGCCTACGACGAGCGCAGCGATCTCTCCCGGGTGACGGGCATAGATGATGGTGAGGAGCAGACCGTGCTTGATTTTGGCATCAAACCGGGTATGAACAAAGGTGTGTTTTCCAATATTGACCTCGCCGCCGGAACGCACGACCGCTATGCCGAGCGCATGATGGGTGCATGGTTCAACGACAAGCAACGTCTGATGCTTTTTGCACAGGCCAACAACACCAATGACCGTGGTTTTCCCGGAGGTGGCGGTCGGGGCCATTTCGGAGGCGGCAGGCAGGGACTCAACGCCTCGAAGATGGTGGGAGCCAACTATAACTATGAGGAGAAAAACAGGTTGAAGGTGGATGCGAGTCTGCGTTGGAACCACTCCGATGGCGATGCCTATTCCACGACTTCGGCAGAGAATTTCGTCAGTCGTGTAGGGGCATTCTCCAACAGCGTCCGCCAGAACTACACACGTAGCAACAGTTGGGACGGTCGCATGCGCCTGGAGTGGCAGCCCGACACGCTGACCGACATCATGTTCCGCCCCTCTTTCACGTGGAGTACGGGCGACGGGCGCGCCCATCGTTTCTCGGCCAGCTATAACGACAACCCCTATCTCTATGTGACTGCACCTCTCACGGCGGAGAGCATCGCCAAGTTAGCTGCCGACAGTCTGATAATGAACACGCAAGATAACAATAGTATCAGTTACAATAGCAGCAACAGCCTGCGTGGTATGTTGCAATACAACCGGCGGTTGGGCAGCGGTGGCCGCAATTTCACTCTCCGTGTGGATGGCAGCTACGGCAAGACTGACGTGAGAAGTCTTTCCACTAATGCCGTGCATCTGTATATGGTGCGAAACGCGCTTGGTCTCGATTCCACCTATCAGACCAACCGTTACAGTCTCACCCCGACACGCAACTACAGCTACAGTGCCCAGGCCACCTACAGCGAACCACTTTGGCGGGCCACTTTCTTGCAGTTGAGCTACAAGTTCACCTATAATTATAGCAAGAGCGACCGCGACACCTATGATTTCAGCAATCTTGGTGAAGGCTTCTTTTCGGGTTTGACGCCGGCCTACAGAGGCTGGGACAGCTATCTTTCCCGGCTTCCCCATCCGCTTGACTATTATCTTGACAACGATTTGAGCCGCTACTCCGAATATCGCAACTATATCCACGAGTTGCAGCTCATGCTCCGGCTTGTGCGTAAGAAGTATAATCTCAATGCGGGCATTATGGTGCAGCCGCAAGAGTCGAAATATCTGCAAGACTATCAGGGCATCCATGTGGACACTACGCGCACGGTGACCAACTTCTCGCCGACATTCGATTTCCGCTATCGTTTTAGCAAAGTGAGCAATCTGCGCATCAACTATCGTGGCACCACGTCGCAACCTTCGATGAGCCAGTTGCTCGACATCACCGACGACAGCGATCCGCTCAATGTCTCTAAAGGTAATCCCGGCCTGAAGCCCTCGTTCACCAATCGGTTCCGACTGTTCTACAACAACTACATGGAGCGTCGTCAACAAGCCATCATGACCTTCGTCAACTTCTCGACCACCCGCAACAGCATAGCCGACAAGGTGACCTACGATGAAACCACGGGTGGACGAACCACCAGGCCGGAGAATATCAACGGTAATTGGGATGCAAATGGTGCGTTTATGTTCAACACAGCCATTGACTCTGCGGGCTATTGGAATGTGAATACCTTTACCAATGTCAACTTCAACAACTATGTGGGCTATTTGAGTCTGAATAGGTTGAGCGACTCGCAGCGCAACCGCACTCGCACACTCATGCTTGGTGAGCGACTTGCCGGAGGCTATCGCAACGAGTGGTTGGAGGTGGAACTCGACGGCTCGTTCAATTACACCCATGCCCGCAACCTGCTTCAGTCGCAGAGCGATCTCGACACTTGGCAGTTTGCCTACGGAGCTACGTTGAACCTCAGTCTGCCGTGGGGCATGCGGCTCTCTACCGACATACATCAGAACAGTCGGCGGGGCTATAGCGATGCTTCGATGAACACGAACGAACTGGTGTGGAACGCACAGCTCTCGCAGGGGCTTCTCAAGGGTAACGCCTTAACGCTGAGCCTGCAACTGTTCGACATCTTGCACCGGCAGAGCAACTTCAGTCGTACGATCAATGCCATACAGCGTGCCGACACCGAGTACAACAGCATCAACAGCTATGCTATGTTCCATGCCATCTACCGGCTCAATCTCTTCGGAGGTAAAGAAGCTCGTGAACAGATGCGCAGGCCCGGTGACGGTCGCCGACCCGATTTTGGCCGTCCTGAATTTCGGGGAGATCACGGTGGCTTCGGTGGCGGAAGGCGTCCCGGTGGCGGAGGCTTCGGAGGGCCAATGATGTAGCCATATATGCGACAAATCCCTGCAAGGCAGCCATGCCTGCAGGGATTTGTCCTTTTGTCAATCAAAATAACACCTATTAAGATAGCCTCACGGCCGAGTTTTTAGGTTCTGTCGTTAACCATTATGTTTTATCTGTTATCAATCTTCTTTGTTATTGTCGGCCTGACAGTCTATCCGATACTGATTTGTCGGGCTATCTTCTGTTCTTCCACCTTCACTTTGGGCAGTTCGATGGTAAGCACTCCGTCGGCCACACGGGCTGCAATCTTTTCCTTGTCCACATCTTCGGGCAGGATGAGTGTTTGTTCAAACTTTGCGTAGGCAAACTCGCGACGTAAGTAGTGTACTTGTTCTTGCGCCTGTTCGCGCTTGTTCTCCATTTTAATAGTGAGGTCGCCGTCAGCATTGATGTTCACATCGAAGTCTTCTTTGCGCATACCCGGGGCAGCCACATCCACGACATATTTGTCTTGAAACTCCCTCACGTTGATAGCGGGAGCCGTGGCATTAGCTTTCGGCATGTTGGCAGCGGTGAAAAAGTCGTTGAACACTTCGGGAATCCACGAATTTCTATAAGCAGGTATCATAGTCTTGTCTCCTATTTGTTTAAAGGGTTTGTATATTCTTTCCTTGCTACGCGGAGGCGGCTGCTTGTGGCAGACATTGCCTTGGCGTTTACGTATGATGGTATTGCAAGTTACATACCAATGCGGAAAATGCGCCATATTGTCATGAGGTAAAGACAATATGGCGCATTCGGCGTGCTCTTTTGTTATCTAATGACTATCAGCTTTCCTGCCCACAAAAGTGAGGAGGAGGTTGTTGGGGGGCGTGAGTTTCGTGTCGGTGTCTTCCTCATGATAGGACACATCATTGATGGTGTGGACTTCGAGTTTTGTTCATGAGGTTTTTGTGTGCCATTCGGTCAGTGCGAGGTTGATCGGGTAGCTGTTGTAGGGAGTGTAAGTGGCTGTAAAAGTGGTGTTTGTGACGGTGTGGAATGTGTTGAAATTGGCATTGTAGAGAGTACATTCGGCTCCTTTGTCAGCCTCACATGGGAGGCCAATATGCCATTGTCTTTCATGAGTTGGGCTGCCAGACGGGCAATGAGAGTGGCTCCGGTGGCATTGAGGTGGGTGCTGCCATTGCCGTCGCTCAGCAATGTGTGGCATTGGGTGTCACCATAGCTGAGAAAGAGGTGGCGGGTGGCTTCGGTGAGGTCGAGAAACGGCACTTTCATTTCTTCGGCCACCTGTCTCATTTGCCATACGTAGTCCATGGTATGGTCATCGGCCGGTCTCTTTTGGGCGGTCTTCAGACCGTTGGAATCTATGTAGTTGAACTTGTCGCCCAAGTCGTGCCGACCATTGCGACGGATGTCGTGGGCATCGAAATACAGACGGCATATAGGGCTGACGAATACAGGCGTGCAACCGGCTTGGCGCGTCTCATTAACATAGCGCCGGAGATATTGCTTGTAGGTGTCGAAAGGTGTTGTCCCCCGATAGTCCACTGCCCGGGCTGCACTATCGTTACCCATGTACCGATAGTAGGCGATGAGCGAATCGCCGTCGGTTCCACCGGTTTTCTCATCGTTGTGGGCAAATTGGATGAGCACGTAGTCACCGGCTTCCATCTGTCGTTTCACGCTTTGCCAGTAAGCTGCCTCCCGATAGAAGCTCTTGCTGCTGGCACCTCCTTTGGCCCGGTTGTTCACCGTCACTCCCTCCAGAAATAATTGCAGATACTGTGCCCATCCGCGCGTCACGCGGTTTTCTTCGTAGTTGGCCATGGTGGAATCACCGATGGTGTGTACTTTGATACCTGCCGTGGGGAGTGAGAGCATCAGTGCCACGCCAATGGCAGTTAAAGATTTGAAGTTTTTCATCATGCTTGTTTTAATAGATTGTCAAGTTATGTTTTTGTGCAAAGGTAATATGGAAACTGCGATGGGGAGGGGTGATATTATGGAAAATGTGGGGGGCTTTTGTGTCATGATGCAAGTTTCTCCGGGCTTTGCGTGCCAGTTGGGGGAATGCTGAAGAGTATAGCGCGAAGCATACACGGAAAATGAAAAAGGCTTACATGGTTTTCAGGCATAAAAGTATAGTGGTGGCGTTGGGCTGTCCGAAAAAAATAAGAATGGGGGACTTTGCTTGTCGGGGAGGCCGAATGAAAATGTGAAACGGGCACACTTGGACGCCCGCTCGGGCCGATCGTCGATGCCGGTGTGCCCCTTTTACACGACCATTCGGGCCTGATGATACCCACGGAAGGGGCTGTTCCACCTTTGGGGAAGTAGGGAACTGAAAAAAGGGAGCATTTATGTGCTCCCTTGGCTGTTGCAAAGATAATATAAGAAAGGTGGAAATACAAATTGGAGGTGAATAATTCTGACAAGGCTCACAGCCGTTCATCAGTTGGTGCGGTGCGTTCTGCCCGGTAGTCGGATGGAGATTGGCCAACGGAAGAGCGGAATATTTTCCCAAAATATTTTGGGTCGTTGAAACCGCAACTGTAGGCTACCTCGGAGATGGAGTTGTCGGTCTCGGCAAGGAGTCGGCAGGCATGCTTGATGCGTGCCTCGCGCAGGAACTCGGCAGGCGTGATGCCCAGCAACTGTTTCATCTTTCGGTTGAGACCCGAGCGAGAGGTGGCGGTGGCTTCTGCCATGTCTCCAATATTGGCTTCGGGGTCGGAAAGGTGGCTCTCGATAAATGACACCACACGCTTCATGAAAGCATCATCGGCTGTCGAGAGTGAGGGTGAAGGTGGCGGGACAGCCGGTTGGGGGGATGTTTCTACGTGGGAAAGGGTGGAGGAAGATGGTGTTTTTGAAGCGTTGGCATGAAGCAAGGCAAGATAGGCTTCAAGAGTTTCGTGCTGCAAGTGGCGTATGCGGCGTATGTAGTACCACGTGTAGATGCCCCCACCCAGCAGACTTATGATGCAAAGCAGACCGAGCAGGTGAGCCCACCAAGTTTCGGAAAACCGTGGTTCTACTTCGATTCGAAGTGTGTAGATATTGTTTACCCAAATGCCGTCGGCATTGGTACTCTTGAGTTGCAAGGTGTAGTTACCGGGGGCAAGGTCGGGAAGGGTGAGCCGGTGGTTATGTCCGAGCTGTGACCATTTGTCTCCCGTGTGCAGACGGAAGGCATAGTTGATGTTTTCGGGAGCGCGCAGGTCGAGAGCGGCAAACTGGAGGGTGAGATTTCGCTCTTCGGGTGGCAAGGTGAGTGAGCGCAGTCGGGACACGGCATAGCGCATTGCACTTTGGCCGGTCTGCACGCCCGTGAGCAGCAGTCGGGGAGTATAGGTGTTGCGATTCAATATGGAGGGTTGCAAGGTGAATGCTCCATCTTGCAGGCCGAAGAGCCAACGGCCGTCGGGCAGCAGGAGAGGATGGGCTTCGGAGAAGTGGTACCGGTTGTGGAAGAAACTCTGGTCGTAGTTGCCCACCGTGCCATTATCCGGATGGAGCACCATGAGCCGGTTGTTGCCTACAATCCAAATGCACCCTTCATGCTCGGCCATTGAGAGTGTGATATCGTTATCGAGTCCGTTTCCGGAGTTGAAGTGGCGGAAGAGGAGGGTTGGGGTCGAAAGGTCGGTGGAGAGTAATTGGTTCACGCCACCGCTTTCCGTGCATACGAAGAGACGGTGGTGGCTGTCTTCGAGTATATGCATGATGGCACTACTGCTCAGGCTTGAGGCTCTGTGTGCCTCTTTCCGATGTATATGGAAAGTCATTTGTGTCACGTTGCCATGGGTGGGAATGCGCCCAATGGCCAGTCCTTCAGTGGTGGCAGCGAGCAGGAACCCGTCGCGGGTAAGATGCAAATAGCGCACTTTGAGGTTGCGGGTGGAATGGATGGAGGCGAGTTTGCCATTCTGCAAGCAGAAGATGCCGTCGCCAAGGGTGGCTATCCAAAGACGTCCGCGGGTGTCTTGTTTGATGTCGTAGACATGATTGGCCGTGGGGTTGCCATTTATCTTGGCCGGTTCGAAATGAGATATGGAGAAATGCCCATTATGCTCTTTCAGAGCAAACAGGCCGTCGGGTTTGCTGCCGAGCCAAATAGTGCCGTTGGCAGCTTGAAAGAGACAGTAAGTGGGATGCCCGAATGGGTGGGGAGATGGGGAGAGTGTACCGTTGGGAGTGAGATAGCCCAAAAGTCGATGGTCTTGGGTGAAAAGCCTTACCGTGCCTTGCCGGTCTTTTCCGGCCACCCAATAGCGATGGCGGTTGTCGAGCAAAAAGGCGCGTATGTGTTCTTTGAGTGGTGAAGAGGGAAACGGTGTAACCGGCGAGTCGAAATAGGATGTTTTGAGCAGGAAGTTGTCGGCGATGAGCCATTTGGAGCCTTGTCGGTCGGTGAGTTCCATGCGCAGGCTGTCATTGTCATGTATTAGATGGGCCTGCCGGTGTGCATATTCGCTGTTGAGTCGGTGGTTTTCCGATTCGCTTACAGGACTAAAACGCCCTGAGTGTTGGGAGAAAAGATACCAATGGTCATCGGTCTTGCAAAAGATGTCGCCTTGTTTGTTTTCGCGTATGTCGCGAATACGGTCGGTTTTCATATCGCAACCGTCTCCGGCTTGCGACTTGAAGGTGACCAGTTCGTAACCGTCGAAACGGTTGAGCCCGTTCCATGTGGCAAACCATAGAAATCCCCAACGGTCTTGAAGAGCCCGTGTGACATGCCATTGTTCCGGAATCCGATTTTCATCGTAGCGGGTGACACGGCTCAAGGGACGGGCTGAGAGCGACAGGCTCAACAACCCAAGGAGGAGAAAAAAGGTTTGCCTCATGGTGTGGGGTGGCAGATGCCGCCTTACTTGGTTGCTACCGGTGCGTCGGTGCGGTTGTCTACGTTATCACCCTCGGTGGGAGCCAACACTTCCTTGAAATTGTTGTAACCGTTTTGTATGAGGATGTTATACCACTGCAACAGCTTCTTGATGTCGCTGTCATGCACACGGTCGCGGTCGTAGTCGGGAAGCACTTCTGCGAAATAGGCGTGAAGCTCGGTGGCGGAAGCCTTCTTGTAGTTAAAAGCACTCTCTTGGCCGTTTTCTTTCTTGCCTACATTCTCAAGCACCTGCCACAAGGGGATGTCTTCTGCGTCGGTGTACATGGCTATATCGGCCAGACTGGTGACGCGGTCGCTGGCAAAAGCCGGCATACGCTTTTTGGCTTGGTCGAGAGATTCCACAATCAGATTCATCTTGCCGCGTGAAACCAGACGATAGAGTCCAGGCTTACCGGCAATAGCTAAAATTGTTTCCATTGTTCTTGTTCTTTATTTATTGTATAGGGTTTGTCTTCTTGATAGGGAGGGGCGTAGTCGGCAAAGAAAGCAAGTTGGCGATCTGTGCTTCGAGGTCGGCATGTCCGTCGTTGACGATGACATAGTCGCTGCGCCTTGCCACCTCTTCCTGCGGTAGTTGGCTGTCTATCCAGGCGAGGGCTTTTTCGCGCGAGATGTGATCGCGCAGCATGATGCGCTGCACGCGGACTTCGAGTGGAGCGGTGACACAGACCACCCTGTCGAAGTGAAGACGACGGTTGAAGCCGCTGTCAAAGAGGATGGCACTCTCAAGCCATTCATAGCCAGACCGTTCAAAGTCTTGGGCCACGGCCGGATGCACAATGTCGTTGACGGCCTGCTTGTTGGCCTCGCCCGCCAGCAGAAAGGTGGCCAGCACTTGTTTCTGCAACACCTTATTATTATACACTTCTTCCCCTACAAGTAGGCGAAGGGCCTGTTGCAGTGCCGGATCGGTGTGCATCAAGTGTTTGGCTGCGGCATCGCAGTCGTAGACTTTAATGCCGTGTGCTTCTAACAGCCGGCATACATGGCTCTTGCCACTGCCTATACCACCGGTGATGGCCGTGCGAAAGAGAGAAGGGATGCTGTTGTTCATTTTTCGGCAGATGGGAGAGGACAAGGTTATTGTTGCTCTATGAGATAATCCACCCGATTCATCTCCAAATGTGCCTTGAGCACCGTAGGAGGTGTTTTGCGTAGCAGGAGCGAACACTTGTCGGAGGGGTGACTGGCGAAGTCATTGTAGTCGGCCACCACTTCGAAGTCGCTGTCTTTAATGCTGCGGAATAGGCTGGCTCCCACAATGAACTGCACGCGCACCTTGGCGGGAAAAGTACGCAGTGTTTTTCCATCGGGCATGTTGATGGCCTTGATGGGCACTTCTATGTTTTCCTCGGTGAGAATGTCGGGATAGAGGGCCATCTTCACCCGATCGGGCATCATCTTCACCCCTCTGATAGGCTTGAGACCCACCTCCTGCACCACGGTGTCTCCGAGATGGGAGATGTAGAACGGTTGGGTAGTGACATACCTGATGCTGTCAAGCAGATGCTCGTTGGCATAAATGGTTATCTGCCGGGGGAAAAACTGTGTGCGGGCCAGATAGTAGCTGTTGTCTGTCACCACCTTGCCCGACATGCGGATGGGCACTGTTTTGGAACGTCCGTAGTTGAAGAAAAACTCCATGTGGTCGGGTGTCACCTTGGTCAATTTCGACGAACCAAACAGTTGGGCCGTAATTTGCTTCACGATGTCGGTATGGGGGATGATTCCTTTTCCCGAGGCCTTGGCGTAGGAAGTGAATTTAAAGGACAGGGGGCGGAATTTCCGTCCCGTCAGATAAGTGACCAGTGTGAATCCCTTGTCGCGGATGGTGACATGTATGGTGTCATCGATGTCGCCCGTGATGACGACATTCTTGGGTACTCCCACCAATCGGGGTGTCACGGGATATTCATACTCGTAGGTCTCGTTGAGAGCCATGAGCAACCAGAATGTTCCACTCAGAAAGAGAAAGAACAAAAAAATCAGAAACTCCTTGTTCACAGAACTGAACAGGAAGTTCCTGACAAGGCGGTATATCCGCGACAGATTATTCATGTGTGTGCAACTTATGCTCTGCAGGCAATGGCTACAAAGTGGTTATTGCTGCTGTTGGGGAGCGCTTTTGAAAACACAGTTTTTCTCTACGGTGATGATCACACCACGGGCAATCTCCACCTCAACGGTATTTGTGTTGAGGTCTACGCTCTTGACCGTACCGTGTACACCGCCTTGTGTTACCACTTCCGTTCCGTTCTGTAACGAGTTTTGGAAATTGCGGATTTCTTTCTGGCGCTTCTGTTGCGGGCGCATCATGAAAAACCAAATAATGGCGAAAATGGCGATCATCATAATGAGGAACGTCATGGAGCCTCCTCCTTGGGCTGCCTGGGCGGCAAGAAACATTGTTGTCATGTTTGTTTGTTGTATTTATTGTTATTTTTTGTTATTTGTCGGTTGTGGATACGGTGTCATCTCCTTCCGGTCTATGCTCAACCTCTTTGCTTTCTTCCTCCTTCTTGACCGGAGTGATCTTTTCACCCTTAGGTTTCCTTTCGGGCACCGGCTTGAGCATTTTTCCATTTTTGGCCAGGAAACGGGCAATGTTGTCCAACATCCCATTGATGTAGCCACCGCTGCGCGGGGTGCTGTAAACCTTGGCGAGGTTCACGTATTCATTGATGGTCACACTGACAGGGATGCCCGGGAACGTGAGCATTTCGGCAATGGCGATCTGCATGATCACCACATCCATATAAGCCAAACGTGAAAAGTCCCAGTTGCGACTCGCATCGCTCATGTAGCGCTGATATTGGTCGGCATTGAGGATGGTGGCACGAAACAGTTTGCGGGCAAACTCGCGGTCTTCCTCATCTTTATATTCCGGCAGCAATTCTTGATTGCTCTTGTTGGCCGGATCGAAGCGCTTGATGGTTTTCACTACAAATGTGTCTACCACTTCTTTGTCGTCGTTCCAGTAGAGACTCTTCTCCTCAAGCACGGCATTCAGCTCGTCGTTGTCTTCTATGAGCTGGCGGTATATCTTGCGCCACACTTCACGGTCGGCATCGTAACTGTCGGTTGTGTCGGCCATGTAGTCGATGTAGATTTGGCTCTGCTCTATCTGGGTGAGTAGTTTGCGTACATATTCTATGTCATCTTTCCAAGTCTGCTTCTGGTTTTCCATAAACTCGCAGAGCATCTTGTTCTCTTCGAGTTGGACGGCAAATTTGTTGTAGGCAAACTTGGCTGAAGGTGGTTCCGTGCCTTCACGCTGCGCACGGGTGGTGGCCACTTCCACCTTGTGACGTGCCTCTTGTGTCAGAGCTACGATGAGTCCTAACAAATAATTATAGAGATCATAGGCCTTGGAAAGGCTGAAGAGCAGCTCTTTCTCGGCATTATCCATATTTTTGTTGCCGTTTTGATAGTATGCGTAGGTTAACTGGACTATCTTAATTCTTATCAACTCCCGATTTATCATTCTCTAACAATATTGGTTTGATTATAAAAAAATGTGTATATACTTACGATGCAAAGATAGAAAAAAAACGCTTATCGTGCAAACAAAACGCTTTTTTTCTATGTTTTTTTATACATTTGTTGGACAACTCGCGGAAAAAGTGTACCTTTGCACCGCTTTTCGAATAGAGAGTGGCGGGCTGCCGCATCTCTGTGTGATGGCGAATTAATAAATACAATTTAATTTAGAGTAACACATTATGAAAGAGATCAACGTAACAGGTCAGAAGCGTACAGACCTTGGTAAGAAAGCTTCTAAACTCCTTCGCAAAGAGGGAATGGTGCCTTGCAACCTCTATGGTGAGGCCAAGAAGGACGGTAAGCCCGTGGCACTGTCTTTCGCATCGCCCATGAGCGAACTCCGCAAGATTGTTTACACACCTCATATCTATGTTATCAATCTCATTATTGACGGTGAGAGCCACACGGCCATCATGAAGGAATTGCAGTTCGATCCCGTTACCGATGCTGTGATACACATCGATTTCCTTGAGGTGAACGACCAGAAACCTATCACTATCGGCATTCCCGTTAAACTCGTGGGTTTGGCACAGGGTGTGCGTGACGGTGGTCGCATGAACCTTTCGATCCGCAAGATCAATGTGACGGCTCCTTATCAGCAGATTCCCGAGCATCTTGATATAGACGTTACCGCTCTGAAGATCGGTAAGAGCATCAAGGTGGGCGAGCTCTCTTTCGAGGGTCTTGATATTGCCACAAGCAAGGAGGTTGTGGTTTGCTCTATCAAGATGACTCGTGCTGCACAGTTGGCCGCACAGCAGACCACTGAAGAGACTGCCGAGTAAAGACTATAACGGAGGGTGCTTCCCGGCACCTCTCTTTTAGCACTTTGATAAATGGATAAATATTTGATTTGTGGACTTGGCAACCCGGGTGATGAATATGCGGGGACAAGACACAATACAGGTTTTATGGTATTGGACGCTTTTGCTAAGGCGTCCAATATTTGTTTTGAGGACAAGCGTTATGGATTTGTGGCAGAGACCTCCATCAAGGGAAGGAAAGTATTCTTGTTGAAGCCTACCACGTTTATGAATCTCAGTGGCAATGCCGTGCGCTATTGGCTCAACAAGGAGAATATAGACGAGAGTCGGTTGCTTGTTGTCAGTGATGACGTGGCTCTTCCGCTCGGAGCGTTCCGGCTGAAAGGGAGCGGTAGCAATGGTGGGCACAACGGATTGGGGCATATCCAACAGATGATAGGCCCCGATTATGCTCGTCTGCGCATGGGCGTCGGCAACGACTATCCGCGTGGTGGTCAGATAGACTGGGTGTTGGGCCACTATTCCGAGGACGAGAAGAAGGAGTTGCAGCCTGCCATCGACACTGCGGTCGACATCATAAAGAGCTTTGTCTTGGCCGGCATTGATATCACGATGAACCAATATAACAAATTAGGTAAGAAATGAACGATGTAGCACGTGTCGACAAATGGCTTTGGGCCGCTCGCATCTATAAAACCCGTTCGTTGGCCGCTGATGCCTGTAAGAACAGCCGTGTCACCATCAACGGTGTCAATGTGAAACCTTCACATACTATTAAGGTGGGTGAGGTGATTAGCGTGAAGAAGTCTCCTGTGGTCTATTCTTTCCGTGTGCTCAAGTGCATAGAGCAGCGGGTAGGTGCCAAGCTGCTCCCCGAGGTCTATGAAAATGTCACCGATCCGAAACAATACGAGTTGTTGGAAATGAGCCGTATCAGTGGTTTCGTCGACCGTGCCCGTGGAACGGGACGGCCCACCAAGAAAGAACGGCGCGCACTCGATGCCTTTGTCGATCCTGCCATGTTCGGTTTTGAAGAGTTCGATGAGGAGTAGATGGTTGGCGGGGGTAAGTGTTTTTCATCGGAAAAATGGATATATGGTTATGGCAGGAAATAAAAAGAAATTAGCCGTTTTCGTTTCAGGAACCGGTACCAACTGCGAGAATATCATCCGATATTTCCGTCGCAGCGAAAGGGGAGAGGTGGCCCTTGTACTTTCCACCACGACCGGATGTTTGGCATTGGAGAAAGCGCAGCGGCTCGGAGTACCCACAATGTTCATGTCGCGGGAAGATTTTCGGTCAGGAAATCGGCTTCTGCCGGTGATGGATAGTTTTAAAATCGACTTCATTGTGTTGGCGGGTTTCCTTCAGCTCGTACCTGACTTTCTTCTCGGACGGTTCGATCATGCCATCATCAATATCCATCCGGCACTCTTGCCTAAGTTTGGCGGAAAGGGGATGTATGGCCACCATGTGCATGAAGCTGTCAAGGCGGCAGGGGAGACCGAAACTGGGATGACCGTACATTGGGTGACGAAAGATTATGATGCAGGTGAAATCATTGCCCAATTCCGTGTGCCTGTTTACCCCGATGACACCCCCGATGACATTGCCTATCGTGAGCATCTGCTCGAAATGGAACATTTCCCCAAAGTCATAGAAGGACTTTTAGGCGATTTGCACCTATAGAAACTTACTTGGCCGATAGTCGCCCATAAGTTGAAGGCCCGGGAAAAAGCATCTCCATTGATACTTTTTTTCCGGGCCTTTGTTGATAAGAATATCATTGGCGAGTTCTATTTAAAGATCTCTTCCAGCTTCTTTTGCAGGTTTTCGCCCCTTAAGTCCATGGCTATGATTTTGCCCTGTGGGTCTACGAGCACGTTGCTGGGGATGGAGTTTACTCCGTATTCGTCGTGTGCAGCAGTCTTCCAACCTTTCAAGTCACTCATTTGCGGCCACGACATACCGAGATCCACCACAGCCTGTTTCCACGCATCGGCCTTGCTGTCGAAGCTCACACCCACAATCTCGAATCCTTTGTCTCGGAAACGTTTGTAGGCTGTCACCACATTGGGCATTTCTTGACGGCAGGGGCCGCACCAACTTGCCCAGAAGTCTACAAGTACGTATTTCCCTTTGCCTACCCACTGTGACAGCTTGACCGGTGAACCGTTAAGGTTCTTCATGCTCAAATCTTTGAACATGATGCCCGGGGCGCGCTTTGAGATGGAGTTGTAGTAGGCCTTCACACTGGCAAATGCCGGATCATTGTAGTAGCCCGTGTTGGGATCCATGAGTTCCTTGAGCTGGTCGAAGTCCAGACTGTAAATAGCCTGACCGATGTATTTGGCAGGGATGGCCGTCTGCTTGAAGTCGTGTGCAATGTCGAGCACCACTTTGGTCATTCCGGCTTCAATCATTCCGGCCTTGGCCTCAATATCGGCTTTCTGTGCATCGGTGGTTCCTGCTGCCTGATAAGCCTCTACCAGTTTTCCGTATTCCTTTTGCAGTGAATCCATTCTTTGCTCATATACCTTGATGTCAGCGGTGTTTGGCTGTGTTGCCTTTTCCGTTTTAGGTTGTTGGCCGCATGCCGTAATCGAAGGCAATGCAATCAACATGAAGATAAGTAACTTTTTCATTTCTCTTTCATCATTAAATTTTTGTTCAATGCAAAAATACAAATAAATCTCCTATCACCGATTCTTTTAAAGACTTTTTATTCTTTGTTATAAAAGTTACAAATTGAGTTACTCCTTATTGGTACAAAAACTTTTTCTCTCTTTTTCCTGTCTTGCTGTCATTTGCCATTGTAACAATCTGTCTATGAGTGAGTTGATGGCTGACAGGAAATTAAGATAATGACAGCAAATTGCTGTCATTGCGATTTTAGCTTTTGCCGCTCTGAGTCATTTGAAAGGACTGGTATGAATGAAAAGAGGCGCAAGACTTGCCTTGCAGCAAACCTTGCGCCCAATCTGAATTGATGTGAAACGATTTTCTTTCTTGTGAAAGCCAATGCTTATCCACGTTGGAATTTTATGTATTGTCCAATTATTAATTAATGTTCGGGAGGAGGAATTTCCTGCCCCCAATCATTGGGAGGTGTTTTTGCAACTGATGGTGATGCAACAGATTTGTGCATCACCATCAGTTATTAGTTTACTCTGCGGTCCACAGCCGGAAACCTTTATAACGGTTGAGTCCGCCATATACGTGTGCATAGCCCGAATGGCCATTATCGGAGAAACCGAAAAAGAGATAATATGCACCTCTGGTGGCCGCGCCGGGATTCCCATTCATCGGGGTGGGGGTAGATGTCCAATAGGCACCATAATTTTCGATACCGGAAAAAGCCCCGTTATCATACCCTCCCAAAGCCGGAAGATAGAAATATTCATTGATGTGAGATGGACGACCGGTAGGAACCTGGTTGTTAGTATAATAACAGGATTCATCTTTAGTCGTATAATCCGTGCCATTGACAGAACGGTAAGGACTATAATCGTTGATATAAGCCTGTTTCTTAAACCACATTCCGCCAGTATGGATGTATCCCATAGCCGTCCAAAGTTCTTCTTTATCCCAATGAGGATCGCCTTTCATGACATACCAAGAACATTCGTTCGCATTCGGACAGTCTGCGCAACTGCGATAAGCTTTGGCGGGGAATGCCCGTTCGTTGTACCAACGATCGTCATTGACACCGTGTGGGAAACTTGCGTGCTGACCTTTATCGATGGTAGGTTGGTCTTTCTCATGCCCTTTCCAATAGTCTTGGCCCACCTTAGCATCCCACATATAGTATTTGGAACTATAGTCCTGTGGATTCAGATTGGCCGTGATGTCATATATTATACCGGGCTTGCAATCGATGTTAATAGTCTTGGTTACAGTACCTTCAATGGGATGAGTGTCTGAGAGATTTCCAAACGGAACATCCTTTTTGTTGCGGAGCCAATAGCGTATGGTCAAGGCGTGCTGGCCCGGAGCGATGACGATATAAGAACCGTTTACAGAAAGGTCGGCTTTTTCGTTGGTGATGGGGAAACCGTCACTGCCACCCGTAGTAAGTGTGATGGTTTTTGAAGCACTGGACTTGGGGGAAGGGGAAAGTTTCCCGTTAGAGAAATCGTAGGTGCCGGCAATGTCATCTTCGGAAGTGACTTCAATCTTGATCAGCTTGCTGTGTTTGACATAATTGTTTAATGTCCGTGGTTGGAAGCAAAGATAGGAAGCTTGGTGTTTGAGACGGAATTTTAACTGGTTGCCGCTGCCTGAAGCTGTGCCGGTTCCGCAGTCGCCTGATACGCCGGCGTGACTGAAGTCGTTAGGGGTTGACTGCGTTTGATTGGCGGCAATGGTCACTTCAGTGCCTGATGTGCTGTTGGCACCGGTGTAATGTATTTCGCAGCCACTATTGAAGGAACCGGCAATGGAGAACGTGCCGCGCGTGTTGTCTTCATTGAATACGCCTTCTTGGCTCTCTGTCCAACGCCCGTAGTTATCTTTTGCCCAAATCTTGTCACCTGTAGACCAATAGGGGGTTGCCCCATTTCCAATAGAATGGGTAAGGGATGTGCGGGTAGCAGGAGAGTTGGCACGTGTTGGCTGCACACTCTCACCTATGAAAGTCACGTTGTTGGCAGTGGCTTTTCCACTGCCTTGTTTTTCTCCCTGCACAGCGTCGTCACCGGCGCAACCAGCCAGTGCGACAGCTGTGAGCAGAATAGTCGTCTTGAAGAATAACTTACTTGTTTTCATGCCGTTTTATTTTTTTATTTGTATATATTCAATCTTCCCAGGCATTTGTGTGCCGAGGTTTAGTTTTTTCTTCTTCTTCGTCAAAGAAAAAGCCCTGTTTGGCATCGCCGTATGTGCCGCCCTGTCCGATGGGTACGTGATCTCCGCTGGCATCTGTCAACAGACTCTCAACTTCTACATAGATGTTTTCTACCGTGGGGCAGATATATGCCCGCTTCTCTAATTTGGCTTGATTCATTTCTAACATGTTTTAATGAGTAAATTGAATAATTTTTTATATACCTTTGAGTATTCTTATCGAAAAAGACATAAAATGAGGAACAAAGGATACTCTTGTGAGCCTTTTGTTCATAGGAATAGCGATGCGTTGTGCGCGCACGAAAAGATCTTTGGAAAAAGGTAGAGGTGTTAATGGTATGTGTTAGCAAATTATTTGAACTAACCCAATACAAAGCATTGAAAGAAGCGAAGATATTAAAGTTTCTTCGTCTCCCACACGCACCTTCACTTGTCCTGTAAAGATGATGCCAAATATCGCTGTTGTTTGTTAATGTCACGTCGTCTTGTTATAATGCGTCTGCAAAAGTACGTGATTTTTTTGAATTTAGCAAGCAAAAAATGAAAAAGTTGCAGTTTTAAAGATTTAAGCACTCGAAAAGGCGGGTTGTTTTTAAGTGGTGGGATGCTTCCTTGACAAGTCGGACAATTCTTAGGAGAGATGCTTGTGTATCTCAAGAAAAATTGCGAATATTGCAAATCAGTAGCGTAAAGGAGAATTTAGTAAATGGGACTTAGAATACAGAAAAGTTTGATTTATAAGTATGTCTCGTACAGATTTAAAAGGGAGTGTTTAAATGAGCCGACTCTCGACTGTATGAGTCCAAGCGAAAAAGAAGGGCTTTGTGTGGCTGTCGCAAAGAAAACTTCATGGATATTTCTTGTCTTTGGGGCTGTATATTGCTGTGCTGTCTTTTGGTTCACCCATTATCTATGGATG
Organism: Segatella buccae ATCC 33574; assembly: GCF_000184945.1. Classification (GTDB taxonomy): domain Bacteria; phylum Bacteroidota; class Bacteroidia; order Bacteroidales; family Bacteroidaceae; genus Prevotella; species Prevotella buccae. The sequence goes on along the minus strand of NZ_GL586311.1, from coordinate 2,504,590 downwards.
TTTCAAGAACAAAGCACCTTTGCCAAGTGGCTTGTAGATACCTTACAGTCGGCCAATGATATCATTCAAGGTGATTGGGGATATGGAATGATGGGAAAAAGAGACATTGTCTTTCGGGTCTTTTTTACGCTTTTTCCGGTAATTCTCATGATGGTGATCCCTTTGGTTGCATTTATGATGGTAACAGCAAATTTGCTCATACGCCAGATGGTAGATAGAGAAAAAGAATAGTCGATCGCTATATTTACAATTAAGGTGTGTGCCCGAAAAACAATCAATAATCGCTCCGGATAGCGTTAATCTTCCGGTTTATTGCATTTATTACAGCGATTTTTTGTAATTTTGCAGCCCCGATTATGAAGCGTGGGTGATTTTCCCGGTCCTGTTTTTGCAGGCTGCGGAGGTTTCCGTGAAGGCTTTGCGGGTCATTTGAGTGCTTGGTAAACCTCGTTAAAAACAAGAAACATGACAAAAGAAACTAAACAGGTGAGCGTGCTGTTCATGCTTTTCAGCATTCTCTTTTGCGTTTGCCTCATTGCAGCTAACGTGCTCGAAACAAAGCAAATTCAGGTAGGACCTTTCTCCTTTGGTCGTCTGGTGTTCCCCGCCATCTCGCTGACGGGCGGACTCATAGTCTTTCCCGTGAGCTACATTATCAACGACTGTGTGTGCGAAGTGTGGGGCTATGGCAAGGCGCGCCTGTTGATATGGCTCGGTTTTGCGATGAACTTCTTCTTCGTGGCCGTGGGAGCCTTGTGCGACTGGATTCCCGGGGCTGCCTATTGGGACAACGATGCCGGTTTCCATGCCGTCTTCGGATTGGCTCCGCGCATCGCCGCCGCTTCTTTCGTGGCCTTCCTTTGCGGGTCGTTCATGAATGCCTATGTGATGAGCCGCATGAAGATTGCTTCCCAAGGGCGCAATTTCTCTGCCCGCGCCATTCTCAGCACGGTGGCCGGAGAGGGCATCGATTCGGTGATATTCTTCCCGTTGGCACTCGGCGGGGTGGTGCCGGCTGACGAACTGCCTAAGCTCATGCTGTGGCAAGTGGTGCTCAAGACGGTATATGAAATCATCGTATTGCCCGTCACCATCCGGGTGGTGCATGCCGTCAAGGCCCATGAGGGCGAAGATGTCTACGACAACGGTGTCAATTATAATGTGATGAGGATATTCAGTATATGATGAGAAGAGGAGTTAAAGGGAGTTAAGGAGTTAAAGGGAGTTAAGACAAGTGCTTTATTGCTATTTCAAAGATGATTTATAAGCGATGAAACATTTGTCTTAACTCCCTTTAACTCCTTAACTCCCTTTAACTCCTAAAAGAACAGTCCCTAAAAATTACTCCTAAAATAAATAATATGTCCAGAAACGAAGAGGGCTTGCAGGCCTTGGGAAAGAAAACAGAATACCGGAGCGACTATGCTCCTGAAGTGTTGGAAACATTCGTCAACAAACATCCTGGCAATGACTATTGGGTGAGGTTCAACTGTCCGGAGTTCACCTCCTTGTGTCCCATCACGGGCCAACCCGACTTTGCCGAGATACGCATCAGTTACATCCCCGATGTGAAGATGGTGGAGAGCAAGAGTCTCAAACTCTATCTCTTCTCCTTCCGCAACCACGGTGACTTCCACGAAGACTGCGTGAACAAGATCATGAAAGACCTCATCGCCCTTATGGATCCGAAATATATTGAGGTGACAGGCCTGTTCACGCCCCGTGGCGGCATCAGCATCTATCCCTTTGCCAACTACGGCCGTCCGGGCACGCGGTATGAGCAGATGGCCCATGAGCGGTTTTTGCGCCACGACATGTAGGCCGACGATTTTGTCAAACTATATGTCGCTTTTCGGCCTCTGTGCTTGCGATATTCTCGATGGACGTGCAGTTGGTCGTAAATAAGCGAATTTTGGCAATGCCATTAAAGTGCTGGTGGTCAGCAAGTTAAATTTTATTAACACCTTTTTGTGCTCTGAAAAGAACGCAAAAGCGGCCGAACGGGCCTGCAAACGTAACTGTTTTGCAGGCCCGTTCGGCCGCTTTTGGCTTCTCAGTGTGGCTCTTTGACAAGTTCTTCGGGTCCTGATGATGATTTTGCAGGGCTATTTGGAGCTTGCATGAGCGTATTTCCGATTTATTTGGAGCGTTTTCGAGAGGGGTATTTTGTAAATTTTATTCGTTCACTTGGGAGCCTTCCGCAGCTTCCCGATTAGTCCTTCGAGTCTTCCAATGCCTTTTCGGAGAGCTGTTGGGCTATGCGCCGTGCCTTGACATTCACGTCATCAATGCTCTTCTTGCGATAGTAGCTGCGCGAACCGTCACTATCGGAGAGCACAAGCGAGTCTTCCCCCAGATAGTCGATGCTGCACGTGTCGTCCACAAAGTTGGCGATTTGGAAACTGTTGTCACGGGCTTTCACGGGAGTGCCGCCGGTCACGATGACACGCCCGTTGAATATTCTCCACGACACGAAGAAACCCAGTGGCGGATAGACAACCGGACTCTCATTTTCGAGCGAACTCTGTGCGGGGATGTAGCCCACGCTCTGTGCGACACCGCCCCGCTTGAGCCAAAAGCCATATTCGCGCGGAATCATATAGGTGCGCTTGATGGAGTCGGGGAGGGCATTGGATAATTGGGCCTGCATCCGCTTGCTCATGGTCTCGAAAGCCCGCATCCGGGGCATCACCATGTAGCACCAGATGCCTTTCAGTTGGTCGAGGTCTACAGCCATGTCGGCCACTCGTCGGTTGAGCCCGTTGGCGATGATGCCGGCCCAGTCGCCCACTTTCATGTCGCCCACAATTCGTTTGTTGCGCCGTGCCTCCACCACATTGTAGCTCACGGGGTCGCCCCCCGTGAAAGGCAGCAGCACGATGGCCGTGTCGCACGTGCCGTCGCACACCAGCCCGTAGATGGTGCTGTCGCCCTTGGCCGGCTTGGAAAGTGTGATGGGGGCGTGCTCGTCGGTCTTGCCCGTTTGGTTGTCGGACAGGCAGCCGGCGAGGGGCAGCGCAGCCGATAGCAGCCATAGAAATGTCTTTAACTTCATAATCTCGAGAAAGTTTTTTGCACAACTTGCTTGAATTGTGCACAAAGATACGGCAATATTCTTAAAAAAACTATCCAATCATCGGATATTTGGATTTTTTTATCTAATTTTGCACCCCGACAGCGCGATTTTGCGACTGTCGAAACATACATTCATCTGAAATCAGAATAGATTGAAATATGGCAAAGAAAATTCAGTTCAGTCTCGTTTACAGAGACATGTGGCAGAGTTCCGGTAAGTTCCAGCCACGCAAAGACCAGTTGGCCCGCATCGCCCCCGTTATCATCGACATGGGCTGTTTCGCCCGTGTGGAAACCAATGGTGGCGCCTTCGAGCAGGTGAACCTCTTGGCCGGCGAGAACCCCAACGAAGCTGTCCGTGCTTTCTGTAAGCCTTTCAACGAGGTGGGCATCAAGACCCACATGCTCGACCGCGGATTGAACGCCCTCCGCATGTATCCCGTGCCCGACGACGTGCGCGCACTTATGTATAAGGTGAAACATGCCCAGGGCACCGATATCACCCGCATCTTCGACGGACTGAACGATGTGCGCAACATCATTCCCTCCATCAAGTGGGCCAAGGAAGCCGGCATGACCGCCCAGGGCACGCTCTGCATCACCACCTCTCCCGTGCATACGCTCGAATACTATACCGGCATCGCCGATAAGCTCATTGAAGCCGGTGCCGAAGAAATCTGTCTGAAAGACATGGCCGGCATCGGTCAGCCTGCCCTGCTCGGCAAGCTCACCAAGGCTATCAAGGACAAGCATCCCGAAATCATCATCGAATATCACGGGCATTCGGGCCCCGGCCTGTCGATGGCCTCTATCCTCGAAGTGTGCAACAACGGGGCCGACATCATCGATACGGCCATCGAACCGCTCTCGTGGGGGAAGGTGCATCCGGACATCATCTCCGTGTTGAGCATGTTGAGGAACGAAGGTTTCGATGTGCCCGAAATCAACATGAACGCTTATATGAAGGCCCGTGCCCTCACGCAGGAATTCATTGACGAGTGGCTGGGCTATTTCATCAATCCCGCCAACAAGATCATGTCTTCCCTGTTGCTCGGCTGCGGACTGCCTGGCGGCATGATGGGCTCCATGATGGCCGACCTCGGCGGCATTCGCCAGACCATCAACAACCTGCGCAAGAAGAAGGGCGAAGAGGAGTTGTCTATGGATGATATGCTCGTGAAGCTCTTCGGCGAGGTGGAATATGTGTGGCCGCGTGTGGGCTATCCCCCATTGGTGACCCCGTTCTCGCAATACACCAAGAACATCGCCCTCATGAATCTGCTCACGCTCGAACAGGGCAAGGGCCGTTTTGTGATGATGGACGACTCCATGTGGGGCATGATTCTCGGCAAGAGCGGCAAGATTCCCGGCACCGTCGACCCCGAACTCGTGGAGCTGGCCAAGCAGCAGGGACGCGAATTTACGGATGCCGATCCTCACACGCTGTTGCCCAACGCGCTTGACGACTTCAAGAAGGAGATGGACGAAAACGGTTGGGACTACGGACAGGATGACGAAGAACTCTTCGAACTGGCCATGCACCCCGAGCAGTATCGCAATTTCCGCAGCGGACAGGCCAAGAAAAACTTCCTTGCCGACTTGCAGGCAGCTAAGGATGCCAAGCTCGGTGCCAAGGTGAGTCCCGAAGAGGCCGCAGCCTTTAAGCACGCCAAAGCCGATGCTATTGTGGCTCCGGTGAAAGGACAGGTGTTCTGGGAGTTTCAGGGCGAGGGCGAAGCTGCTCCGGCAGTGGGGCCTTACATCGGTAAGGAATATAAGGAAGGCGACGCTTTCTGCTACATCCTCACGCCATGGGGCGAATTTGAGACTGTTCCGGCAGCCCTGGGCGGCAAATTGGTGGAAATCAATGCCAAGCAGGGTGCGAAGATTGGCAAGGGCGATGTGATAGCCTATATCCAGCGCCCCGAGGCCTAACGCTGCGTCTCTAACTTCTTTCACCCTCCGAGGGTGGGAGAGTCGACCGACTGATTATGGATTATCAAAGTATCATTGATAAATACTATCCCGATGATAACGCACTGCGTTACATCCTCATGACCCACAGCACGCTCGTCAAGGAGCGTGCTGTGCGCATTTGTGATGCCCGGCCGCAACTGGCCATTGACCGCCGGTTTGTGGAAGAAGCTGCCATGCTCCACGATATAGGTATCTTCCGCTGCCATGCGCCGGGCATTCATTGTTTTGGCACGGAGTCCTATCTGCTTCACGGGCGCATCGGTGCTGAGATATTGCGTGGGGAAGGCTATCCCCGTCATGCCCGCGTTTGCGAGCGGCACACCGGGGCCGGACTCACCGTAAAGGATATCATTGAACAGCAACTGCCGCTGCCCCATCAGGATTTCCTGCCCGAGACCATCGAAGAAAAGTTGATTTGCTATGCCGACAAATTCTATAGCAAGACCCATCCGGAGCGCGAGAAGACCTACGAGCAGGCCGAGCAGAGTTTGGCTAAGTTTGGCAGCGAGGGGGTGGAGCGTTTCCGCAAGTGGAAAACCTTGTTTGAATAGGGGAGTGGTGTGTTCCCGGAGGCGGTTGTAAAGGCAGATGGCAAAAGGTCGTGCGAAAAAGTTAAATAATCTGTGAGTGCTCTCCCTTTTCGCATTTTTTACTTACCTTTGTACACCAAATGAGAAGACAAGCTGTCATAGTGCTGTTGATGTCGGTCGTCATATTGATGATGGCAGGCACGCATACACCCCTTTTCAAAGGCAAAAAGAAGGCGGTAAAGGCCGATTCTACGGCGGTCGACAGTGTGCAGAGGCGCGACTCTCTTGGAAATGTGGTTGTAGACACGACGCAGATGGATTCCCTTGAGCGGGCCATCTACCGTCACAACAAGGTGGTGGACGATTCTATCAGGCTCGATTCGCTCAACCGCAAGCGGTCGGGGGGCATCGAAGCTCCCATAGAATATACGGCCAATGACTCGCTGGTTTATGATGCCCGCATGCAGACGGCACACCTTTTCGGGTCGTCGAATGTGAAATATCAGAATATGGATCTGGCCAGTGACAAGATCTATATGAGTCTTGACAGCAGTCTTGTCCACGCCACAGGAACCCGCGATTCTTCTGTCAAGGATGGGGTGAAGAACAAGCCGGTGTTCACCATGGGACAAGACAAGTATGAAACCGACACGATAGCTTTCAACTTCAAGACCAAGAAAGCCTATATAGACAACGTATATACGGAGCAGGAAGACGGATTTCTGCGCGGAGAGCGTTCCAAGCGCGATTCCACGGGAGTTATCTACCTTGAGCACGGTCGCTATACCACTTGCGACGAGGAGCATCCCGACTTCTATATTGCGCTGTCGCGTGCTCGTGTGCGGCCGGGCAAGGATGTGGTGTTCGGGCCGGCCTACCTCGTGGTGGCTGATGTGCCGTTGCCGCTGACCATCCCATACGGCTTTTTTCCGTTTACCAAGCGTTACTCGTCGGGATTCATCATGCCGAGCTACGGTGACGAGCAGGCCCGTGGATTCTATCTGAAAGATATCGGTTATTATTTCGCTCTCAGTGACAAGTGGGACTTGAAACTGCTGGGAGAAATCTATACCCGGGGCTCATGGGGATTTTCTGCTGCCAGCAACTACCGCAAGCGCTACCGCTATAATGGCAGCTTCCTCTTTAGCTATCAAGACACCAAAACCGGCGACAAAGGCTTGCCCGACTATGCCCGGCAGGAAAGTTTCAAGATTCAGTGGAGCCACCGGCAAGACTCCAAGGCCAATCCCTACAGTTCGTTGGCGGCCAGTGTCAATTTCGCCACATCAAGCTACGAGCGCAACAACCTCAATTCACTCTACAATCCGCAGACACTCACGCAGAGCACACGCACATCTTCTGTCAGCTGGAGCACCACGTTCTCAAGCATAGGTCTCACACTCAGTGCCACGGCCAACCTTTCGCAGAACATGCGCGACTCTACCTTGGCGGTGACGTTGCCCGACCTCAATATAGCCGTCAGCCGTTTCTATCCTTTCAAGCGCAAGCACGCGGTGGGTAATGAGCGTTGGTATGAGAAAATATCCATGAGTTATACGGGGCAGATCGGTAACTCCATCAATACGAAGGAAGACAAGTTTTTTAAGTCAAACCTGATCAAAGAGTGGCGCAATGGTTGGAATCATGAGATTCCTATCAGCGGCAATTTCACGTTGTTTAACTATCTGAATGTCAGTCCGTCATTCCGATTCACCGACCGTATGCAGTCTGCCAAGGTCGAGCGTTCGTGGGACACGGCCAAGCAGGTGGAGGTGGCCGATACCACCTACGGCTTCCACAATATCTATAACTGGAATTTCAGCATGGGCATGTCCACGAAGCTCTATGGCTTTTGGACGCCAAGCCGCAAGATATTCGGCGACAAGATACAGGCCATCCGCCATGTCCTCACGCCGCAGGTGACCTTCAGCTATGCGCCTGATTTCGGGGCTTCGCGCTACGGCTATTGGAAGACTTACCAGAAGACCGATGCCGACGGCAATGTGTCGCTTGTGGAATATTCTCCTTATAGCACCGGTATGTTCAGTGTGCCGGGTAGGGGGAAGACGGGAAGCATCAGTTTCAGCCTTGGCAACAATCTGGAGATGAAGGTGAAGTCGGACAAGGATTCCACCGGTGTCAAGCGCATTAGTCTGATAGACGACTTGGCTATCAACATGTCTTATAACATGGCAGCGAAAACCAGACCATGGAGCGATCTGGGTATGAATATCCGCTTGAAGTGGTGGAAGAACTATACGTTCAATATGAATGCCGTGTTTGCCACTTATGCTTACGAACTGGACGATCAAGGAAGACCATACGTAGGGACGCACACCGAGTGGGGCAAAGGACGCTTCGGGCGCTTCCAAGGTATGTCGCAGAACATCTCTTATACGCTTACTCCTGAGAAGTTAAGCAAGCTCTTTGGTGGTGGCGGCAGCCGGGAGGACGACAAGCGACGTGCCGATAATGGCGATGATGAGGGTGTTGATACTGATATAGAAAGTAATGTTGATGAGGTGATGGAGCGTGGAAAGCACAATGCACGGAAAGAAAAGAGCAAGGCAAGCACTGACGAAGACGGTTATATGGCCTTTTCCATGCCTTGGTCGCTGACATTCGGCTATGGTGTGACCATGCGTGAAAGCAATGACATCAATAAGTTTAACTACAAAAAGATGCGCTATCCCTATAAGTTCTCCCAGACACTCAATGTCAGTGGCAATATTCGCATAAGCGACGGATGGAACATCAGTTTTTCTTCGGGATATGATTTCGAGAGTCATGAAATCAGTATGACCACTGCTTCGCTGCAACGAGATCTCCATTGCTTCAACATGAGTTGTGAGGTGGTGCTTGCCCCATATACCAGCTATAACTTCACTTTCCGTTGCAATGCAGCCACACTGACCGATGCATTGAAATACGACAAGCGTAGCGGCTACTCCAACGCCGTGCAGTGGTATTGACAGACAAGTAAAGCGGAAAACATAAGACGACCGCGGGAGGATGGCCAAGCCGGCCATCCTCCCGCGGTCGTCTTATGTTAAAGTGTGTAAGGGGAGTTACTCTTGGGGGGAATCCGGACAGCTTCGTCTTTCTGTATGGCCGTCTTTTGTAATTTGTTTGTGGTGATGCACTTGTCTCTTCTTTGTGGAGCCATCCCCGGCAGTCGGGCGGTCAGAGCCCTAAAAGTGCATTCACTTTCTCTTCTTCTCCCACAATCCAGATGATGTCACCTTTCTCAAACCGACGTGCAGGGTCAATCATGGTAAGGTTTTCCTGTCCTTCTTCCACTCCGACCACCATGCAATCGTAGCGGTCGCGTATGCCACTCTCTTCAAGTGTTTTGCCCACAAACTCGCTGTTGCCACTGATGATGAATTGCCGGAGTTTCATTTCCCGTTTCTCTATCTCGTTGTCTTCCGGTATCAGTTCGTCTTTGATGGCATCGGCAAACTTGTTGAGCTGGTCGTCGTTACCGATGACCTGCAGCCGGTCACCGGGAAAGAGAATCGTTTCACCGGTGGGGATGTTCAGGCGTTGTGAACCGCGCAGAATGCTGCTCAGGTGCACTCCGAAGCGGTTGCGCAGTTGGAGGTCGAGGAGTGTGCGCCCGGCCCAGGTGGAGTCTTCGGGCACCACGAAGTCGCTGATGTGGATATCCCGGTCGAGCAGGTGTCCCTCGTAGAGCGGACGCTTATGGCCTCGCACCTGCGCATCGATGTCGCGTGAACGCAGATTGAGGATAAAAAGTCGTTCGAGGCGTATGCTGCGGTGTTTGGTCCACCGTGAGAATATCATCAGCAGTACGGTGATAGCTCCGATTGAGACCATAATCGCCGTCTGAAAGCGGGTCAGATAGTTGCAGATGTAGAAAACAAAGGCAATGGCTATGACGAAACGCACGAGGATGGTAAAAAGCAGTGGCAGACGGTTGCGGTTGCTTTCCACCCATAGCTGCCTGAATTCCTTGCTGTGGTTTTTCTTCATTACCATAGCCCTGAGGAAGGGGGCTATGATGATGACAGTCAGAATGCCCGTAATGGCATTGGCGTACCAGTGGAGTTCCCACCCCGGCAACAATTTGCGGATAAACGGAAGGACAATGGAGAACATCACGGCAATAGAGGCAGCTGAAAGTATCGAGTAGATAAAAGTATTGACAGCCATAGCCGAGAGCAGTCTGTGCCATTTACTCTGTTGCGTTGTGTTCGGATGGTTCATGGCCAGATGGTTGAGTGAATTTACCAAGCGGTTGGGCAGATGATGCTCCAAGACATTGTAGGCAGGAGTAGCCAACCGAATCATGTAGGGCGTGAGGAAAGTGGTGATGACCGAAACGGCCACAACCACCGGATAGAGGAAATTGCTGATGACACCTAAAGACAGTCCCAAGGAGGCTATGATAAATGAAAATTCACCTATCTGTGCCATGGAGAAACCGCATTTCATGGCCGATTTCAGTGATTCGCCGGCAAGGAAGAAATCCAACGAACCGAAAACGGCTTGCCCGATGAGGATGGTGAGCACGAGTCCGAGGATGGGGAGGGCGTATTCTACGATGATGTGCGGATCGACCAACATACCCACTGATACGAAGAAGATGGCCCCGAAAAGATTTTTTACCGGTTCCACCAGTTTGATGATTTTGTCGGCCTCGATGGTCTCCGCCAAGATGCTGCCCATGACAAAAGCACCGAAAGCACTGCTGAACCCTACTTTCGTGGAGAACACCGCCATGGCGCAGCAGAGTCCGAGAGACACGATGAGGAGCGTTTCGGCATTGATGAGCCGGCGCACGGAGCGCAGAAATAGCGGTATGGCAAAGATACCCACCACAAACCACAACACGAGAAAGAAAACGATCTTCATCACCGAACCGAGCATTTCTCCGCCATCAGGATTGCCACCGCCGGCCAATGCCGAGAGCATCACCATCAGCACGATGGCCAGAATGTCTTCCAGTATGAGTACGCTCATCACGGTGCCCGTGAATTGCTGTTGCCTGAGTCCCATGTCGTCGAACGCTTTATAGATAATGGTGGTGGAGCTCATGGCCAGCATTCCGGCCAGAAAGATGCAGTCCATCTTGCTCCATCCGAAGGCATGGCCCACGAGAACTCCCAGTGTCATCATGCAGAAGACGATGGCCACCGTGGCGATGATGGGCGAAGCCCCCATCTTCAATATCTTCTTGAACGAGAAATCCAAGCCGAGGGAGAAGAGCGTGAAGATGACACCGATGTCGGCCCAGGTCTGAATGTCGGTCTTGTCCAGCACCGAAACCGTGTAGGGCATGTGGGGCGACACTAAAAAACCAGCCACTATGTATCCGAGTACAAGTGGCTGTTTCAGTTTTTTGAACACAAGCGTCACGACTCCGGCCACCATCAGGATGAGGGCCAAATCGTTGACAAGAGTAGGTATTTCCATTATTTCAATCTTCGTAACTTCCGGTTATCTCACATATCTTGACGATGGTCTGCATAGTCTTTTCCATCACTTGGATGCTTACAAACTCGTGGGGGCCGTGGAAATTGACACCTCCGGCAAAGATGTTGGGACAGGGTAGACCCTTGAAAGAAAGCTGCGCACCGTCCGTTCCGCCACGAATCGGCTTCACATGGGGTGGTACACCGCATTCCTGCATGGCCTTCAGCACAATGTCGATGACGTGCATGTTGGGGTCTATCTTTTCTTTCATGTTGTAGTATTGGTCTTTCACTTCAGCCACAACTGTTCCTTCCCCATACTTCTCATTCATCTTTTTCGCACAGTCTTTGATGAAATCCTTGCGGTCTTCGAAATGTTCGCGGTCGTGGTCACGGATGATATACGACAGCGTGGCCTCCTCGCAGCGGCTCTTGATGCCCAATAGATGATAGAAACCTTCGTAGCCCTCGGTCTCTTCGGGGGTCTCTTCGACCGGAATCATATTTTGGAACTCTACCGCCAAGCGGCTCGCATTCACCATTTTGCCTTTGGCATAACCCGTATGCACGCTTACTCCCTTGATATGGATTTTGGCCCCGGCAGCATTAAAGTTCTCATACTCCAGTTCGCCCAAGTCCCCTCCGTCAATGGTGTAGGCCCATTGGCAGCCGAACTTCTCTACATCGAAATGGTGTGCGCCCCTGCCTATCTCCTCATCGGGGTTAAAGCCTACGCGTATGTCTCCGTGCTTGATTTCGTTGTGATTGCGCAGATAGCACATCGCTTGCACGATTTCTGCGATGCCCGCCTTGTCGTCAGCCCCGAGCAGCGTGGTGCCGTCGGTGACGATAAGGTCTTCCTCGATGTGTTCTTTCAGTTCGGGAAACTTTTCAGTAGACGATATGATACCGGGTGACAGTTCGATGTCGTTGCCGTCATAGTTGCGTATGATGCGGGCTTTGATGTCCTTGCCGCTGCAATCAGGGCTGGTGTCGTAGTGGGAGATGAAGCCGATGGTGGGCGTTTCTTTCCTGGTGTTGGCCTTGAGAGTGGCATAGATGTAACCCATTTCGTCCATTTCCACATCACTGAGTCCCTCGTCTTCGAGCTGCTGCTTCAAAAACTTGGCAAACTCCAACTGCTTCGCCGTACTGGGAACACTCTCCGAGTCTTCGCTCGATTGGGTGTCAAACCGTGTATAACCGATAAATCTTTCTGTAAGATCCATATTTTATGCTATGAGGATGTTATAGTAAATGAAAACAAAAGAAATCATTCCCGTCCTTATGCAAAAGAACGGAGATTTCTTTTGATTGTACAGTTACTTTTCTGCTTTTTACCATTATATACTATCAAGATGTCGCAAATATACAAAAAATGCTTGATATTAAAGACGGTTTATCACATTTTTCCATATTAAAAAAGATAAAAACAAATGGCAAAAAACAAGTGGAAATCCTATATATAGACAAAGGATTTCCACTTTGGTGATTCCGCTGGGATTCAAACCCAGGACCTTCAGAACCGGAATCTGACGCTCTATTCAGCTAAGCTACGGAACCGTTCTTAAAACTGAACGCAAAGGTAATGAATTTATTTTTAACGTGCAAATATTATACAATATTTAATAATCCATGTGTGATGCAAATGGTAACGAAAAACAGAAGAATGCTTTCGTTTTGCAAAATAAATCAATTGCTATGCTTGCCGTTTACTGATAAATGTTTACCTTTGCAGCATAAAAATGACATTAAATGTAAAAGATATGAGTAAATTGATTAAGCCCGAAGGTTATCATGCCCTGCTCGACATGCGCCGCACGGAGCAGGGCATTAAGCTGATTAAGGATTTCTTTCAGCAGAACCTTTCCACCGAATTGCGGTTGCGCCGTGTGACGGCCCCTCTCTTTGTGTTGAAGGGGCTGGGCATCAATGATGACCTGAACGGCGTGGAGCGTCCCGTGACTTTTCCCATCAAAGATTTGGGAGATGCTGAGGCCGAAGTGGTGCATTCGCTTGCCAAGTGGAAGCGGCTGACACTTGCCGAATATAACGTGGAGCCCGGCTATGGGGTCTACACCGACATGAATGCTATTCGGGCCGATGAGGAGCTCGACAATCTACACTCTTTATATGTAGACCAGTGGGACTGGGAGGCTGTCATCACGGCCGGGCAACGCAATGTGGCTTTCTTGGAAGATGTCGTAAACCGCATCTATTCCGCCATTTTGCGCACGGAGTATCTCACTTGCGAAACTTATCCTGAAATCAAGCCTTTTTTGCCCGAAAAGATAACGTTCGTTCATAGTGAAGACTTGTTGCTGATGTATCCCGACAAGACTCCCAAAGAGCGTGAAGATGCCATTTGCGAGAAATACGGGGCCGTGTTTGTTGAGGGTATAGGAGGTAAGTTGAGCAACGGTGAGAAGCATGATGGGCGTGCCCCCGACTACGATGATTGGTCTACTGTGGCTGAAAATGGGAAAGAGGGTCTCAACGGCGATATTCTCATCTGGTATCCGGTGCTTGGACGCAGCTTCGAATTGAGTTCGATGGGCATCCGTGTGGATAAGGAGAGTTTGTTGCGTCAACTCAAGATTGCCGGCAAAGAAGACCGCGCCGAACTTTATTTCCATCGTCGATTGTTGGGCGACCAACTGCCTTTGAGCATCGGTGGCGGTATCGGGCAGAGCCGCCTGTGCATGGTGTTGCTCCATAAAGGGCACATCGGTGAAATCCAGGCCAGCATCTGGCCCGATGATATGCGGGCCGAATGTGAAGCAGCCGGTATGCCACTCATCTGATTGGTCGGTTTTTTCAGGATTGGTGCAAGGCCTTTGCACCAACCGTTCAGCACCCTTGCGCGAGGCGTGCGACATCCCGGCACAGACGGTGCAGCGATTCTGCACCGTTTCCGACCGACTGAAAAGGTGTTTTCCTTTTGTCTGAAACAGATTCTCCTTTCTATGAAAAAACAATGGCGGCAAACGTTGCTGCCATTGTTTTTTTTAGTACATTTGCACTAAGAATAAAGCAAAGCGACTATGAATATATGTATCTTTTGTGGAGCGCGCCCCAACTTCATCAAGGTGGCTCCGGTGATTAGAGCTATCGAGGCTGCCCGCCGTGAGGGACGGGAGGTGGATTTTCAGCTTGTGTATGCAGGCATTGCCGGTGATGCCATGCTGGAGGCAAGCCTCTTCGATGACCTCTGCATCCTCCGGCCGGATGAATGTCTGGGCGTTGACTGTGAAAACCTCAACGAACTCACCGGTCGGGTGATGTCGGCTTTTGAGTGCTATTTGCAAAGACAGCCCACCGATGTGGTCATTGTCGTGGACGATCTTGCCAGCACCATGGCTGCCGCCATCGTCACCAAGAAGCAAGGCATTATGCTGGCGCACATTGCGGCTGGCACCCGCAGTTTCGACATCACGATGCCCAAGGAGATCAACCGGTTGGTCATCGATGGCTTGTCAGACATTCTTTTTACGGCCGGCATATCCAATAACAGCATAGCCAACAAGGAGGGGGCCGAGCTCTCGAAAGTCTATATGGTGGGCAACATTCTGATGGACAATCTGCGTTTCAACCGCGCCCGCATCGAGTCGGCGGAACTGCCCGGCGAGGTGATGCAGGTCATCCGTCCCGCAGGGGCTTCCGGTGAACGCCCCTATGTCGTCTTCACGCTCAACCGCAAGGCTCTCTTGGCCGATCGTGAGAATCTGCTTCTCATGCTTTCGGGTATGCTTTCGGCTGCTGGTGACATGACATTTATCGCCCCGTTGCGCCGGCCCGCAGCCGACCTCATCAAGAGTCTGGAGGCGGAAGGCGAACTCTCATTGGCCAATTTCCACATCGTTGAGCCCATGGGCTATCTGGCTTTTGGCCGTCTCACGGCCCATGCCCGTGGTGTGGTGACAGACTCCGGCAATGTGGCTGAAGAGGCGACTTTCAACCAAGTGCCTTGCATCACGCTCAACAGTTATACGGAGCACATTGAGACCGTCAAGCAAGGCACCAATGTGCTTGTGGGTGAAGATGCCGACCGGCTCCGTGAAGCCATCGCCACCCTTGTGCGCGGAGAGTGGAAGGCGGCCGGTATTCCCGACCGTTGGGACGGTCGGTCGGCCGAGCGCATCGTACAGATATTGTTAGAACAGGGGCAAAGAGCCCGATAGACGGCGAAGGTTTTATCTGTCAACACTGATGCACAAGCATGACAACTATACGTTTCTGACCTCAGCCCCCGTCTCCCGTGTGGTGGTGGCGATGGCCGTACCCACGATTATCTCAATGCTCGTGACGAGTCTCTACAACATGGCCGATACCTTTTTTGTGGGGCAAATCGACACGCAGTCTACGGCTGCCGTGGGCATTGTCTTTTCGGTGATGTTTTTCATTCAGGCCTTCGGTTTCTTCTTCGGGCACGGGTCGGGTTCTTATATCGCCCGCGAACTTGGTGCCCGTCGCCACGACAATGCCGCCCGCATGGCCTCCACGGGTTTCTTTCTTTCTTTCGGTTTTGGCTGTTTGATTATGTTGGTGGGCGAACTGCTGCTCACACCGCTTTCGGTCGAACTGGGCAGTACACCTACCATCCTTCCCTACACGGAGCGTTATCTCGGCATCGTGCTGCTCGGTGCGCCGTTTTTCACATCCTCGCTCACGCTCAACAACCAGATGCGCCTGCAAGGAAACGCCTCATACGCCATGTATGGCATTGTGACCGGGGCCGTGATCAACGTGGCGCTCGACCCATTATTCATCTTCCTGTTCGACATGGGAGTGGCAGGTGCCGCACTGGCCACAGTGGTCGGACAGGTCGTTTCGTTTGCCATCCTCCTGCGCATGGTGCGACGTGAAGGCAATATAGCTGTGCATGCGCGGCTCTTTGCCCCCTCGTGGAGCCTGTTCAAAGAGATATTCTACGGCGGCAGTCCGTCGCTTTCGCGGCAAGGCTTGGCCTGTATAGCCACGATAGCGCTCAATGTCTCTGTCAAGGTTTATGGCGATGCAGCCATTGCGGGCATGTCCATCGTCAATCGCATAGCCATGTTTGTCATGGCTGCCGTGGTGGGTCTCGGCCAAGGTTTTCAGCCCCTTTGCGGCTTCTGCTACGGTGCCCGTCTCTATGGGCGGGTCAGGCAGGCCTTTTGGTTTACCACCGGTGTGGGCACGGTCTTCCTTTCGCTTTGTTCGGTGGTCGGCTTCTGCTTCAGCGACGGCATCATCGAACTTTTCCGCAACGACCCTCATGTGATAGCTGTGGGCAGTGTGGCCTTGGTGTGGCAGCTTGTCACCTTTCCGCTCAATGCCTTTGTCATGACGAGCAACATGCTCACCCAAGTGTGCCGCAAACCGTGGCGGGCCAACATTCTTGCTGCCGCCCGCCAGGGTCTTTTCTTTGTGCCGCTTGTCATCGTTCTTCCCCGATATTTCGGCATTCTTGGTGTTGAGGCCTGTCAGGCGGCCAGTGATGCCTGCGCTTTTGCGCTCACCGTGCCGGTGATGCTTTACACCTTTCGCGAAATGAGGAGAGAGGAAATCGCATGGGGAACCGAAGCCCATTGATGCCGGATCAATTTAAGTTCCAACTTTTGTAAGAATTGTTTTTTCATAGTTTATGAGCTCCACTGTCTATGTCGAGAATATGGTGTGCGACCGTTGCAAGATGGCTGTCACCCACTTGATGAGATTTAGGCTCATGTTGTGGGTGACAAAATAGGGCAGATGTCTGTTGTGAGCAGTGTCTTCTTTGGTCGTCCGTGTTTAGAGGTCCGATAGAGCCGTGAAGGTGTCTATGATGTGCTCGGCACCGGCCTTTTCCAATTCCTCGCGTGAGCCGTTGCCATAGCTCACGCCACAGGTGTGCGTGCCGGCATTGTGGCCCATGAGTATGTCAAACTTGGTGTCGCCTACGACCAAGGCGTCATTGGGAGCGATGCCGAAATGCCGCAGCGTTACTTCCACGGGTTCGGCCTCGGGTTTGGGGCGGTGTACATCGTCGGCCCCGATGAGGTAGGAGATGAAAGGCGAAAGCCCCAGATCGTTGACGTATGCTGCCAGTGAGGCATGGCTGCGGCTGCTGGCAAAGGAGAGATGTATGTGCCGGTTGTGGAGCCGTTGCAGGGTGTCGGCCACACCGGGAAAGAGCGTGACGGCTCCCGGACGGTTGTTCTGCTTGAAAAACTCACGGTAGGTGGCGGCACATTTTTCGCCCATCTCCTCTGTCATGGGAATCATCTCGGTGAAGCAGCGGGCCAAAGGCAAGCCTATCATCCGGGCGCATTGTTCTCTTGTACGTGTTTCGAGGCCGAGCGCATCGATGGTCTGGAGCATGGTGTCGGTGATGAGTCGGCGGCTGTCTCCCACCGTTCCGTCGAAGTCAAGGATAAGAAGTTTAAACTTGTTGGTCATCAGGCGATGTCTTCTTTTACGTGCCGGCGAATCTTGGCAAGGTAGGCTTTCATGCCCGGAGCGTCTTTCTTGTCGATTATCGTGAGCAGCTCCTTGAGTTCGGTGCGTATCTGTGATACTTGGTCGTGAGTGTAGGGGTTGAACAGAATCTCCTGCAAGAGATAGTCGTCTTCGTTGAGCACGCCTTTGGCTATGCGCATGTGTCGTTTGAATGTGGTGCCCGGAGCGTCTTGGTGCTTCATCACGGCGGCGAACACAAAGGTAGACACGAAGGGAATGCTCAGCGAGTAGGCTACTGTCTCGTCATGTTCCTTGAAGGTATATTCGTAGATGTTGAGTCCGATCCGTTGGTAGAGGTCCTTGAAGAAGATGCGCCCCATGTAGTCACCCTCGCTGATGATGATGGCGTTTTCTTCGCTCAGTTGGTTGAGGTTGGCAAACGTCGGTCCGAACATCGGGTGAGTGCTCACGTAGGGGCGGCCGCTTTGTTCGTAAAATTCCTTCAATCCGGTCTTCACGGAGGCTATGTCGCTGATGATGCAATCTTCCGGCAGATAGGGTATCACCTCCTTGAAAGCCGGAATGGTGTATTTCACCGTGACAGCGTTGATGACCAATTCTGGACGGAACTCCCGCACCTCGTTGAGCTGTTGGAAGCGATAGCAGTTGTAGGTGAAACGCATGCGCTTCGCATCTTTTTCATAGACGGCCACCTCGTGGTCGAAACTGAGCAGGTCGATGAAAAACGAGCCCATCTTCCCTGCTCCCATGATTAGTATTTTCATAAGCCTTAATGTCTTGCAGGGCTGCGTTGGGCATAAGCCGTGGTCGGGCTCTGCAATCCTTTTAACAAATTATCTGTTGACGATTTCCAACTGTTGGCGGACACTCTCTTCGTGGATATGCTCAAACACTTGGGCGGCGAATTCGGGTGACATACCGCACAAACTGGCCTGCGCACCGCGTTTTTCGAGAATCTCACTATAGCGGTTGGCCTGTAGCACAGTCATGTTGTGCTCTTTCTTGTAGGTGCCTATTTCACGGCAAACACGCATTCGTTTGGCCAACAAATCCATGAGCTGGTTATCGAGTTCGTCTATCTGGGCCCGTAGTTGGCGTATGCCCTCAGTGGTGGTGTGCTCGTCACGCACCACGAGCAGCGAGAGAATGTAGTCTAATATGTCCGGTGTCACCTGCTGTTTGGCATCGCTCCAAGCCTCGTCGGGGGAGCAGTGGCTCTCCACAATGAGTCCATCGAAGCCGAGATCCATCGCTTGTTGGCAGAGTGGGGCAATGAGGTCGCGTCGCCCGCCGATATGGCTCGGGTCGCAGATGATGGGCAGGTCGGTGATGCGGCGGCGCAGTTCGATGGGTATTTGCCACATAGGCAGGTTACGGTATATCTTCTTATCATAGCTTGAGAAGCCGCGGTGTATGGCTCCAAGACGCTTGATGCCTGCTTGGTTGAGTCGTTGCAAGGCTCCGATCCACAGTTCGAGATCGGGGTTGACGGGGTTTTTCACCAGCATGGGAACGTCTACTCCCTGCAACGAGTCGGCCAAAGCCTGCATGGCAAAGGGATTGGCAGAAGTGCGGGCTCCCACCCACAGCACATCTATGCCGTATTTCAAGGCCAGTTCCACATGCTCGGGCGTAGCCACTTCGGTGGCGGTGAGCATACCGGTCTCCTCCTTCACTCGTTTCATCCACGGCAAGGCAGTCTCGCCATTGCCCTCGAAACCACCGGGTTTGGTGCGGGGTTTCCATACGCCGGCACGGAAAATGTGACAGCCTTTGGCGGCCAGTTCCTTGGCGGTTTTTAACACTTGCTCTTCGGTCTCGGCCGAACAAGGCCCTGCGATGACGCACGATGGTCGCTTGTTGTCACTCGGCAAGTTCAATGGTTCTAATTCCAGTTCCATAATCGTTGTATTTTTGTTTCTTGGTTTACGATGGTTTTATGCTTTGTCCAAGTCGTTGCCCGCAGCGAATAGCTTTACACGCTCCAGTGCTTCACGCATCTTGTCGTCTTTGGCGCAAAGCGAAATGCGGATGTAGCGGCTGCCGTTGGAGCCGAAGATGAAGCCGGGCGTGATAAATACGCGGGCCTCGTGGAGCACGCGTTCGGTGAGTTCTTCCACATCGTGGTATCGGTTGGGAATCTTTCCCCAAAGGAACATGCCCACCTGCGTAGGGTCGAATGTGCAGTGTAGTGCCGTCATGATCTGTTCGGCGAGATTTCTGCGCCGCCGGTAGTTAGTGATGTTGTTTTCGCGGTGCCATGCTTCGCCGTTGGTGTTGAAGGCTTCGGCGGCAGCCAACTGTATGCCACGGAACGAACCGTTGTCTATGTTGCTCTTCACTTTGAGTATCCATGAGATGAATGTCGGGTTGGAGACAGCCATTGCCACGCGCCACCCCGGCATGTTGTGCGACTTTGACATGGAGTTGAATTCGATGCACACATCTTTGGCCCCGGGTACTTGTAGAATGCTCATCGGCTGCTCGTTGAGGATGAGCGAGTAGGGGTTGTCGTTGACCACCACGATGTCGTGACGGCGGGCAAAATCCACCAGTCGTTCGTAGGTCTCCATACGGGCATTGCCGCCGGTGGGCATGTTGGGATAGTTGGTCCACAGCAGTTTCACGCGGCTCAAGTCCAAGCGTTCCAGTTCGTCGAAGTCGGGCTGCCATCCGTTGTCTTCTCGCAGATTATAATAGGTGATTTTGGTGCCCAACAGTTTGTTGACAGCCGTGTAGGTGGGGTAGCCCGGATTGGGGATGAGCACTTCATCGCCGGGATTGCAGAATGCCAGTGTCACGTGGAGTATTCCTTCCTTTGAACCGATGAGGGGTTGCACTTCCGTCGCCCAGTCCACATCGACACCGTACACTCGCCCATAAAAGTCGGCCATAGCCTTGCGCAGCTCGGGTATGCCCACTGTGGGCTGATACCCGTGGGCTTTGATGTCGCGGGCCACCTCGCATAGCTTGTCTATCGTTTGTTGCGAAGGGGGCATGTCGGGGCTGCCTATGGCCAGACTGATAATGTCCCGTCCCTCGGCGTTGAGCTTGCCCACTTCCTTCAGTTTGCGGCTGAAGTAGTATTCCTGTATTTCGTTTACTCTATTTGCTGGCTTCATATTCTCCCAAGATTTTGATGTTTTTGACAAGCGGTGTGATGGCGTCTATCGACTGGCGGTAGCGGGTGAGGTTGTCGTAAGTGACATCCACGTAGAAGAGATATTCCCATTCACGCCCGATGATGGGCAGCGATTGAATCTTCGTCAGGTTGATGTCGTAGAAGCTCATGATGGTGAGCACCTTGCTCAAGCTGCCTTCCTCATGAGGCAAACTGAACACAATACTCGATTTGTTGCTGTGTTCGAGCGGCCTGAGAAAGTCGGCTTTGCGTGTATCCGACACCACGAGAAAGCGTGTGAAGTTGTGCTTGTTGTCGTGAATATCTTCCTGAAGCACCTTCATGCCGTAAGTCTGAGCCGCATGGGAGGAGCAGATGGCTGCCCATCCGTGCATTTTGTGTCTGGCGATATATTCGGCCGCCCCGGCAGTGTCTTCCGCCTCTACGGCTTTCAGGTCGGGATGCTCGCCCAAGAAACGGCGGCACTGTGCCAAGGCCACAGGGTGGGAGTGTATCTCTTGCAGCGTGTCCCAGTCGTCATCGGGCAGGCAGCACACCGAGTGTTTGATGTGTAGCTTGTGCTCGCCCACCACCGTGGCATTGCTCTCTCGCAGCAGTTCGTAGTTGTGGAGCAGCGAACCGGCGATGGTATTCTCGATGGCCACCAGTCCGATCACCGTAGGGTCGAGCCGGATGTTCTCAAACACCTCTTCAAAGGTGGCGCAGCAGATGAGTTGTATCTGTTCGCCGGCGAAGTGTTCGTGCGCGGCAATGTCGTGAAACGACCCCGGTTCTCCTTGTATAGCTATTCTTTTCATATTTCTGCCATTACGAAAAACGGTCCTGCTCCATACAGAGCGGGACCGTTTCGTTATTTCTTATACACTTGCCATAAGTTGAAATCTATACGCAACTTCCCGCTTCACAATTTCTTGCAAAGTAAAAGTAAAAATAGTAAAAAGCAGCGTATGATCTCATTGCTTACTTGTTTTTTATTCTGTTTTCAAATGCAAAAGTATGATTTTTATTTCATTCTCGCAAATAAAATGACAGAAAAATTGCCCGAAAACTATCGATTAGGGGAGTTTTCCTGTATTCAGGTGGCTATTTTTCCAGTCCGCCTATGCCGTAAGGGTCGATGGAACGGTAGGCTTTCTCCACTTGTTGCTGTATGCCTTTCCCCTCTTCCGGCGCATGTTGGCCGGCTGTATTCCCGTCTGTTTCCGACGAAAGCTCAAGCACCTGCTTTCTGTCGGCCTCGGCCAGTTCCTTGTCTCCCTTGGCCAGATAGATGTCTCCTCGCTCTTGGAAGGCTGCCACACAAAAGGGGTTGGCTTCTATCACCTTATTATAATAGGCAATGGCACTGTCGCTTGCTCCTTTCCCGGCCTCCACACGTGCCTTGAGCAGCAGTGCGTCTTCATTGCCTTCGGTGTGGTTGACAGCCCATTCGGCATCCTCGTCGGCCCCGTCGCAATCGCCTGTTTTCAAGAGCGTTTCGCCTCTTAGCAGGCGTGAACTGAAAGCAGTGGCCAAAGCTTCTCGCCTGGTGTTCTCGTCTTCTCCATCCATCCGATGCTCACAGGTGATGATGGCTTTGGTGAGCATGGCAATGGCATTCACCGTGTCGCCCAGTCCGATGCTTGCGCGGGCATAGAAATTGAGCACCTGTGGGTCGTTGCGGTCGATGAGCATGGCCTTTTCGCAGGCATCGGCCATCGCCCGATAGTCTTCCATCATGTAGGCCACATCGGCCATGCGCACGAATATCTGTTTGTTGTCGGGCTCGGCCTCGGCCAGTTTCTGCAACTGCTCGTAGGCCGGCAGCAGTTCGCCGGTGCGTATGAGCGTCTGCGAGAGATAGTCACGCACCTCCAAGTCTTCGCGCATCTCCAAAGCCCGGTTGAAGCATTTCACAGCATAGTCCGTCTCGCCCATGTGCATGGCTTTCACGCCATCGTATTTCAGCATGTCGAAGTTGCGCGTCTCCTGCTCCTTTCGGTCGTCCTCGGGCGAGTCCACGCGGCCGCCAAACAGTTTCTTGAAAAATCCCATTGTCGTATGTGTTTCTATGGGGTGGTTGTAGATAGTCAGATGTCCCCTTACCTTATTTTAGTCCTTGATTTTGTCGTAAATCTCGGGTGTGAGGATGTCCACCCGGGTCATTCCCGGCCACTTGCCCTCCACATGTTCGTAGGCTTCGCCCACGCGCTTGTAGCGTTGGAAGGTAAATTCGGCATTGATATATCCGTCGTTGCCGTCTTTGGCCAGCACATAGCAATACATCGATTGCAGATAGCCCACAATGCTGCCATGTTCCTTCACCGGTTCGCTCTTCCACGTGTCCTGCGGAATGACCGATGTCTGGATGTAGCTGCTGGGATATTTCTGGTAGAATATCTCCCGGCAGGCCTGAATCAGTTGGTTGGCATCGCCTCCTTTATAGAGGTTGTCGGTGTAGATGGGCATGTATTTTCGGCGCAATGCATCGTGGTCGGTGTTGTCTATGCCCAGTTCGTCTTTGATTTGCTCGGTGGTAGACTGCACCGATTTCTTGGCATTGTCCCAAAACTTGCGGGCCTTTCCTGCCACGGTGGTCTTGGCTTTTTGGGTTCGGTTTTGGGCCAAAACGGGTGTTGCAAACATTCCGAAAGCCATCAGCGAAAAAATCAAAATCTTCTTCATAAACTTCGAATCTTTTTGTTTAAATCACGGCAAAAGTAATATAAAAAGGTTAAGATGCCAAAGAAATTCAGTTTTTTTAATTCCGATGTTCTTGGCTTTCACATCAATTTGTTTAAATTTGCACACATGAAGAAGTTTTCATGCATATTGATGACGGCTGTCTTGTGCCTGCCTTTGCAGGCGCAGCGTGTGGGCCGTGGCCCGCTCCACAGTCCCGACGACCCGCGTGAGGAGTGGATTCTGCCGGGCGACACCCTCTTTGTGAATGGCGACCCCACCGTGTATGGCGGCAAACCGGTGAAGATGGATGGGCGGGTCTCCGCTCCGCTGTCGGCAGTAGCACAGGTTGGGGAGCGGTCGTCGGCCCTGGAAACGGTGCATCCGGGCTCTTCTGCTGCCACAATTCCGGTGCTGGAATCCATCCAAACCTACGGATGGGGACTGCATCGGGGGCTCAATGTCTCGGTAGGCCTCTCGGCCTTTGCCACTTTCGGCAAGTATGCACCCCATCGGGGAGGCTTCGCCCAGACCATCAGCGCCGCCTATCTCTCGCCCCTCACCAAAGACGGCAAGTTGTGGCTGGCCGGCGGTGGTTATTTCAACAACACCTTCTGGGGCAGCGATTCCTATCGCGATGTCGGTCTGTACGCCATGCTTGGCTATCGGTTCAACGACCATTGGGAGGCCTACGCCTACGGACAGCTCTCACTGGCAGACAATTACGGGCACTATTATTACGACCGTCCCGGCTGTTATGGTTATGACCGCTACGGCTATGGCTGCTCTCCCGTGGCCGCCTATTGGCTCGGCGGCATGGGCCTTATGGGCATTGGCGGCATGGGGGTGCCCGGTGCCAATGTCGTGGGAGCGGGCGTTATATATCATGTGAATAAGTCATTCTCCCTTGGGCTCAACGTAGAAGGCGTGTGGTATAACGACAACCACACGCCCCGGTACTTTGGCCAATACGACTATCCCGTGCCCCAACCTTAGTGCGTCAGCCTGAGCCTGAGCGAGTTGAGCACCACCGACACGCTCGAGAAGGCCATTAGGGCCGAGGCCCACATCGGTGTAATCTGGAAGTCGATGCCGAAGAGGCGGAGGATTCCGGCTGCCAAGGGGATGCAGACAATATTGTAGACGAAAGCCCAGAAGAGGTTTTCCCATATCATTCGCACTGTTTTTCTGCTCAGCGTCACAGCTTCGGGTATGCTCCGCAGGTCGTCGCCCATGAGTGTCACCTGTGCCACGTCCATGGCCACATCGGTGCCGCGCCCTATGGCCATGCCCACGTCGGCCAGTGCCAACGCCTGTGTGTCGTTGATGCCGTCGCCCACCATTGCCACCGTCTTGCCTTCGGCCTGAAGGCGTTTCACCATATTCTCTTTGTCCTGCGGCAGCACTTGGCTTCTATAGTGCCTGATGCCGGCTTTGTCGGCCCAGTAGCGGGCGGCCTCTTCCTTGTCGCCACTCATCATGTATATCTCTATTCCCTTTTTCTGCAACTCCTCCATCGCCTCCCGGGCGTATGGTTTGAGCGTTTCGCGCTGTTCCGGCGGTAGGTCGTCCGACTTGGTGAAGTCGACACTCCGGTTGGGCAGCGTGAGCGTGCCCGTCTTGTCAATCACCACGGCATCTACCTTGCGCAGCCGCTCCAGAGCCGAAGCGTCTTTGATGAGCACCTGCCGTTCAGCCGCTTTGCCTATGCCCACCATGAGTGCCGTGGGCGTGGCCAGTCCCATGGCGCAGGGGCAGGCTATCACCAGCACGGCCACTGCACTCATGACGGCCTGTGGCAGATAGGCATTGCCACCCGCGAGCCACCATGCGAGAAACGTGATGAGGGCGATGCTGCCCACCACGGGCACGAACACCAGTGCTGCTTTGTCCACCAACCGCTGCACAGGAGCTTTCGAACTTTGTGCCTCCTGCACCATGCGGATGATGTGCGCCAAAGCCGTCTCTTCACCTATCTGCAAAGCTCTCATGCGGAATTTGCCCTGACTGGGGATGGTCCCGGCCAGCACCTTGCTGCCTTGACGCTTCTCGGCCGGTGTGGGTTCGCCGGTAATCATGCTTTCATCCACGTAGGCTGCGTCGGGAGTCATGAAGCTTTCGGCCCATGTCACCTCCCCGTCGACCGGCACTTTCTCGCCCGCCCTCACTTCGAGCATGTCGCCTTTCTCTATCGTCGACAGGGGCACTTCCTCCACGCTGTCTCCATCCACGATGTGGGCCGTCTTGGGAGCCATGCCCATGAGTTGGCGTATGCTTGAAGCCGTGCCGTCTTTGGCTTTTTCTTCGAGCAGGCGGCCCGTGAGCACGAAGGTGATGATCATCACCGAAGCGTCAAAATAGGTGTGCCATTCGATGCTCCGGACTCCCCACACTGCATCGCCCCAAAATGTGTTGAAGGCACTGAAAAGGAAGGCTATCAGGGTCGAGAGGGCCACGAGTGTGTCCATGTTGGCGGTGAGGTGGGTGAGTTGTTTCCATGCCGAGACATAGAATTGCCTACCGCAATAGAGCATGTTGCACAAAGCAAGGATGAGCGACAGTTGGTTGGCCACGTGGCGGTCGGTGATGCCCGCCCAACCCATCGACACACTCATCACCAGCAGGGCAAACACCCATGAGAGCAACGTCTTGCGCCGCAGGAGGATGTACTCCCGCTTTTCTATTTCTTCCACCGAGCGGTCGGCTTCTATCACAAGGTCGTAGCCTATGTCGCTGATTTCCTTTTTCATCTGTTCAAGACTGATTTGGGTCGGGTCGAAGTCGACGAGTGCCGACCGTCCTGCCAGATTCACCGAAGCAGAACTGATGCCTTCAAGCGAATTGAGCTTGCGCTCCACATTGGCTGAGCAGGCCGAACAGGCCATGCCCACCACCGGTATTGTCTTTTTCATTGATCCTTTGATTTTATATTGTTTCTTTGTCTTGGCTGTTGGGGAAGAGAAAGAGCGTCGCCCATTCGGCTCCCATCTACCATGCGTTGGCAAAGTTACGCATAAAATCCTAATCGGCAGTTATGTTATATGGATTAAAGTTATAAGTTTTAGCTCTCCACCCACCTAAGGGAGGTTTATCTTCCTGCAAACAGAGGAATGGAAAATCCCCCCTTTAGGGGTTGGAGGCTATTGTGTGTTATAGTTTTTTGACCTATAGCGTAAAACTTACTGAGATTGAGAAAAAGCCTTACATGGATTTTCTCAACGCCCGTTTTTCAAGCCAACTCCATCTGTCCCATTAGCCCTATTCGCTCCATCAATTTTCTCACTAAGCCCAAACGACTTTGCAAAACGCCCACACTTGGAAGCTCGTTTGGGCCGAATGAGAAAGCAAAAGAGCCCCTTTTAGAAACCCATTCGGGCCGACTTGCTACTTACAGCCGGATGGAAAAGCCCCCTTTAGGGGGTTGGGGGGCTCTTGGGAATAAAAAAAGGGAGCGCCTACGCGCTCCCCTTGCTACTGCAAAGATACTAAAAAAGTGGCCTGTTTGCAAATGTAGGGTGAAAAAGGCGGACAAAAATAGTTCTGCTGTCACCCGCTTTTCCTGAACTATGCAAACAGGTCGTTGAGGCCTTCAGCCATTGTGGGGTGGGTGAAAATCATGTCACGCACGTATGATGCCTTGATGTGGTGGTCGATAATGGGCTTGAAAAGGTTGATGATTTCGTGCGACTCGGCACAGAAGAGCGTCACCCCCAACACCTCGTCGGTGTCGGCATCGACGACTGCCTTGAGCAGTCCGTCGGTCTGTCCCAGCACCTTAGCCTTGGGGATGGCCATAGCCGGCATTTTCTTCGCTACGATGTTGAGTCCCTTCTCCCGTGCCTGCGTCTCGGTGAGTCCGATGTGGGAGAGGGGAGGGGTGGTGAACACGGCTGTGGCCACGGCCCCCCGGTTGTCGCGGGTTCGGCTGCCATTGCCGAAGAGCTGGCTGCTCACGATGCGGTAGTCGTCGAGCGAGATGTAGGTAAACTGCGGACTCCCTGCCACGTCGCCCATGGCCCAGATGTGGGGTGCGGCGTGTAGCCGGTTGTCGGTGACGATAAATCCGCGTGCATCCACTTCCACGCCGGCCCGCTCAAGATGCAGCCGAGACGTGTTGGGTTGCCGGCCGATGCCCACAAGCACGGCATCGGCCTCGAAAGTTCCGACCGTAGTCACCACTGCGGTGTGCTCCGGGCTGTCCACAAAGCGCTCAGTGCGTGCTCCGAGGCGCACATCGATGCCTTTCCCGGTCAGCACGCGCAGCATTTCTTCGGCCACATCGCGGTCTTCGCGGGCCAGAAAAGTGTCGCTTGTTTCGAGAATGGTCACGTGGCTGCCAAATGCCTGATACATGCAGGCAAACTCGAGCGAGATGTAGCCTCCACCCACAATCATGAGCCGTGTGGGCCGTTGGGGCAGTGAGAGCATGGCTGTGCTGTCGTAGATGCGGTTGCCGTCGGCCCCCTCAATGTTGAGGCGGCGGGGCGACGCACCGGTGTTGATGAAGATGCGGTCGGCCTCGACGAGTTTTTCACCGTCGGCTTCCGTGAGCTTCACCGTGTGGGCATCCACAAATTCGGCAGTCGCATTGATGACATCCACATCCGTAAGGTCGGCCACTTTATGGTAGTTGGCTTCGCGCAGTTTGGTCGTGAGAGTCTCCTTGGCCTGCATGGCTTGCGAGAACACAGCCTCCTTGTCGGCTGTTCGGCTGCCCTGTTGCCCCTCGACGATGAGTTTCTTCGAGGGGATGCAGCCGATGTTGATACATGTCCCGCCATACATGCGGGCGCTTTCTTCTGCCAGCACCACGCGTTCGCCGTGGCGGGCCAAGTCGGCAGCCAGTGTCTTGCCGGCTTTACCAAAACCGATAATCAGATTTGGGGTCTTTATTGTCTCCATGTGTTTGTTGATTGATGAATGATAATCTCTTTTGTCTTCCGATCCACAGTCCCTTACCCCCTAAGGGGGGCTTACCTTCCCGCGAACAGGTGGATGGGAAAGTTCCTTTTAGGGGGTGTAGGTCTATTTGATAGGGATTCTCCCACTTATTATAGGCTTTTTCCTTTCCGTCTTTAGCATATTATGCGTACATTTGCATCGTGATTGGTTCTCGGCAACTGCCACGGCAGGCCGGTGACTTTATTTAATGGATATTCAACTTTTAAAAACCGACATATTATGAAATCTTCCAACAGACATCCGTTTTTTCTCTCCATTGTGGTGGCTTTGCTGTTGTTCACGGCACATACAGCCGCTGCGCAGCCGTCTTCCTCTGACTCCTATTCTGTGGTGAGGGGCAAGGCCTACTACCGGCAGACTCCGGTCGCCATGGTCGACATTCCTTCGTTTCGCATCCTCGGCCACGGTTATGCCGTCGACCGCTATCATGTGTATCTCAATGGTGAGGTGCTTGAGTTTGTGGATCCGTCTACTTTCCGGCTGACCGATGGCCCGTCGGCCCGCCGCCCCGGTGACTATCCGCGGTGGATGGACGACGAGTGTGAAGACTATGAGAGTCTTGACGGGCGGTTTGTTCGTCACAATCGTTATTTCAAGTCGTCCCACGATGTGTTCTATGGCGACCGTGTGGTGAGCGGAGCTTCCGCCTCATCGTTTGAAGACCTTGGCTGCGGTTATGCCAAGGATGCCTTCAATGTCTACTATCGCGGTCGTCGTGTGGATGGTGCTTCGGCCAATTCTTTCAAGGTGTTGGGCCGCGGCTATGGCGAAGACGCTTTCGACACCTATTATCAAGGCAAGCGCGTGGGGCGGTAGCACAGGGTTACATGCTGCCGTTCCGGCGGTTGAGCCATAAGGCGAAAAACTTGTCGTAGACCTCGTAGGCCCCTTCTTCCAGAGTGACGAAATCCTTTTCGAGCAGACCTTTCAAGGCCGACTGCACCGAACTTGTGGAGGAAAGGCGGTATTTTCGGATAAAGGCCGACGAGAGCACTGATTGTGCCTTGCCGGCCTTGCTGATGGCTATGAGCAGGCTTTTCTGTTTGGCAGGCAGTTGGTAAAGCAGTGACTGGTAGGCAAAACCGCTCTCGTCGAGGATGGCACGCAAGGCATCGGCCGTGCGCGAGGAAGTGACGGTTTCACCCTCGGCGGTCAGGGCGTAGAGTTTGTTCATCATGCGTTGCACATACCATGTGATGCCGTCGAAGCGTTCGTACACCTCCTGCACCACTTCCGAGGGCAGTTGCCGACGACCGAAGAGGCGGCAAGCAAACGCAGCGTATTTCTCCAATGGTATGGGAGAAAGCGACTTGATGGACGTGCTCTGGTAGAAGGGACGAGAGTGGCTCAGAAACATTTCGCTCATCATGTTGCGTTTGGAGCCGGCAAAGATGAAGGCGGCATTGTGGCAGTGCTGTACGTGGGTGCGGAGCAGGGCCTCCACATTGCCTTCGGGATAGGTGGCCACGGTTTGGAATTCGTCGATGGCCACAATGCAAGGGCGGTCGGCCGAATTGAGATAGCGGAATATCTCGTCGAGAGTGACATCGGGAGTCTGTATGTCGCCAATCTCCACGCTCCAAGAGGGGGTGCCATTGCTGTCGAAACTGACCGATGAGCGCAGCGACCGCAGACAGTTGACAAATGCCTGTATCACCTTGGTGCCGTGAGGCTTGAGGGCATTGAGAATGCTCTTGCCCAGTTCCTGCACCATTTCTTCGATGTTCTTGGTGGCATAGAGGTCGATGAGGAAGGTGTAGTAACGGGCTTTCACCTCCGGGCGGTTGAAGGTGTGGAGTATGAGTCCCGTTTTGCCCACACGCCGTGGGGCGATGAGCGTCACGTTGTTGCCATTGCTCACTTCCCCGATAAGGTCGACCGTTTCCTGTTCACGGTCGCAGAAAAATTCGTCGGCCACGTAGCCGCGCAGTATAAATGGATTGTTTGTCATCTTTGTTTGCCGTCATTAAGTGGCATTGCAAAGATAATTATTATATCACAATAATGCAATCATAATAATTGCATTATAATAATCTTTAACCTTTTTATCATGAAGGGGCGGTCACGAAGCACTGCCTCCGCGCATTTTCCGTCTTGCCTTTTTACGCTGCTCCGTCTTATTTTTTATCTTTAAACGTTTTGTCGTGTCAAAATTTCGATTTTGACATATAGTTATTGATTATCAGGTGTTTAAGGTTTATGAAAAAAGAGAATCTTCCGTTTTTCTTTGACACATTTTCGTTGTCGAACTGTTTTTTTGACGTTATTTTTTGATACGAATAGCGTTTTCTCCTAATTTTGTAGCGTTGTCACTGTGATTACGGCACTTCTTGTTTTTATAGTTAGGCGGCAAAGGAATGACGATTCATAACGAAAATAGAGAAAAGCTGCAGTTAATTAACCAAATATTGAAAAATATGGAAAGAAAACTACTAAACGACCAACAGCCTATTTTACGTCTATCGACGGTGTGCTGTGCTATGCGCTCCTTGCGCGCAGTAGTCCTCCTGCTTGCTTTGCTGATGGTGTCTGCCACGGCGAGTGCTTACGTGGTGGGCGAGTATTTCATTAAGGATCACATCACTTATCGTGTGATTGATGCCAGCGCATCTAATCCTAAGTTAGCTGTTTACAATGTAAAGGGCATATCAGGGACCGTGACGATTCCCGCCAAGGTTTTTGATGGAAAGGATGTTTATTTTACGGTAACGCAGATAGGAGGAGCACTTGATTCAAATGATCCTATTAGGTGGGATGACACTGTTACCGGGGTAAACCTGCCCAATACCATTACAACGCTTGGAAATTATTGTTTTGCTTTTTCGGGTATCACTTCTTTGACACTTCCCGCCAGTGTAACGACTATTGATTCTTGGGCAAATGTCTTGATGAGTAGTTGTGACAAATTAAAGGAAATTCTTGTTGCTTCGGGTAACACTTCGTTCATTTCGGATGATGGTGTGCTTTATACTAAAGGGCATAAAGAATTGATATGTTTGCCTTCTGGAAAAGATTTTTCAGCAACAGGCAATAGTTATACGATTAACAGCAACACAGAGAAGGTTCATGTGCACGCAATAGGGCCAGCTTCGACATTACAAAAACTGGTTATTTCAGCATCTGTTAATGACATATATATGAATCAGTGGCCGACTTTTTCATACCATCCTCTGGAGCTGAAGGAAATTGAGGTGGATCCAAACAACGCCACCTATTGCAGTATAGACGGCGTGGTATATAATAAGGATAAAACGAAATTGATTTATTACCCATCCGGTAAAACGAATGCCACATTCAAAGTTCCTGATGGAGTCACATCCATTCCGTATGGATATGCCATTTATTGTAACAATTTTCTAAAATCAATAGACTTTAATCAGGTTGATTTTTTGAAAGATTTTTCTATTGTAGCCTGTTATAATTTGTCGGAAATCTATATTCCCAAGACACTTACTACAATTGGTGAAGGAACATTCAATTCTTTTCTTTCTCTTAAAAAGTATATTGTAGATCCTGCTAATCCTAATTATTCCACAGATGCGGATGGGGTATTGTTTGATAAAAATAAGACGACATTATTGGCTTATCCTCCGGCTCGCGAAGGAGTATACACTATTCCGAATA
This sequence comes from Segatella buccae ATCC 33574, assembly GCF_000184945.1. Lineage (GTDB taxonomy): Bacteria > Bacteroidota > Bacteroidia > Bacteroidales > Bacteroidaceae > Prevotella > Prevotella buccae. Next base: position 2,472,740 of record NZ_GL586311.1, on the reverse strand, counting down.
CTGTGACCAAAATAGGGAAGCAGGCTTTCATGCGTGCAAAGCTTACTACGTTGACGATACCGACAAGTGTTTCTGAAATAGGGGCTGACGCTTTGAGGGAAACCAAATTGAATAAGGTTACGTTTGAAGAGCCTTCGAAAGTTGTAGACATGCATGATAGGCAGTTCCTATGGTGTTATGAACTAAAAACGATAACGCTACCGAAGTCGCTGAAAATTTTAGGTAATACATTTAATGGATGCAAGAATTTGGAAATTGTGAATGCCCCTGACGGCTCACAACTTGAACAAATATATAGCAACGCCTTTGTCGGATGCGACAACTTGACGAACTTTAATTTTCTGGGCAGCAGTAAGTTGAAGACCATTGGAGGCGATGCTTTTGCCAATTTGCCCAAGCTGAAAGAATTCAACTTCCCGGCTACTGTAACCAATATCGGTGCCAATGCCTTTGGCAACACTCCTTCTATGGAGAAAGTGACTTTCGACGATAACAGCACGGTGATCTCTTTCGGTGAGGGAGCATTCTCGAACAGCGGAATCAAGAGCGTCAAGATACCGGCGAGTGTGAAATCCATCAATAAAGACGCTTTCAAGAACTGCAACGTGTTGGAGCGTGTGGATGTTCCTGCAGGCTGCACGAGCATTCATCCCGAAGCCTTCAAGTTTGACACGAAGTTGGCAAATATCAATGTAGATGCTGCCAACCCGAAATATTCCAGTGTGCAGGGCATCCTGCTGAACAAGAGCAAGAATGAGTTGCTCATCTTCCCTCCGGGCAAGGCTCGCACCGACTTCACGCTGCTGCCGCCATCCATCACCAAGATAGGCGACTACGCTTTCTATGAGGGCAGTGCGAACTTCACCAACATTGTCATTCCGGCCAAGGTGAACACTATTGGCATACGTGCCTTCGGACTGAATCCGGCCTTGAAGACAGTGACGCTGCTCTGCGACAAGATGATACCGTCAAGCAAGATAAACCAAGGCACCAACACGATGTCGTTTGATGACGGCACTGTGGCTTCCGACAAGGCTTCACAGCATATCACCGTCTATGTGCGCAAGAGCCTGTTGGCACAGTATCAGGCAGACCCGTTCTGGAAGAAGTTCACCCTGAAACCCTCGTTCACCGTCAATGCCGAGGGCACAACAAGCTCTACTGACGAATACATTCCCACTTCTGGCAATACGGTAGACTTCCTCTCTACTACAGCAGACGTTCAGACTTTTGTCTTGCCCAAGGAAGTGGTCTATAACAACCAGACTTATAAGGTGGGACTCATCGGTGACTATGCTTTTGAGAATGCCAACCCGAACATGAAGGAAGTGGTCGTGAAAGCTGATGTGGACTATATCGGTGCAATGGCTTTTGTGACGAAGACGAAGCGCGTGGCTGCCACCAATACCATCAGTCCCGAGAGCACATCCATCAAGCAAGTGGTCTTCACCGGAAACACTCCCGCCACAGAGCTTTCCAAGACTTACTTCTCACTCGATGCTCCGTTCAGCGAATTCTTCCGCGGTGCAACCGGTGTGGGCGCGTGCGAGCAGAATATCTACGTGAAGAAGTCAAAGCTCGATACCTATAAGGGTGTATGGACTGACTATGCCTCAGCCTTGGACTATAAGATTGCCGGCGACGGTGCGAAAGATTTCAAGGTGGCCACGAAATATGGCACGTTTGCCCGTGAGTTTGATGTAGACTTCTCCGACTATCAAGCCACCAAGATAGCTGCTTTTGTGGCAGGGACGGCCATTCTCAAGGGCGGCGGCGACTACGGCACAAGCACCTATCATGTACACATGACGAGTATCGACGAGAATGGCGGTGTGAACGGCAACTATGGCTATGTACCGGCCGGCACGGGTGTGCTGCTGAAGGTGCTCGGTCAAGAGGCCGCTACGCCTTCCGACTTCTACTATACCATCGGTGAACAGGATGACCGGACTTTCAGCATCGCCGACAACAAGATGGCCGGTGTAACTATCAACAGCCGGTCTGTTGCCGCATCGCCCACCTCGCCCGTCTATGTGATGCAGGGAGGGGTGTTCCTGCCGGCAAAAACGACCATTGCGAATTTCCCCGTCCACAAGGCGTATGCCAATTTGGGCACATTGCCTGCCGGTGCAAAGGTGATGTTTACCTTTGACGATGGCACGATCACGGCTATTGACGGTGTTGCCGCCGATGAGGCTGTAGATCGCGATGCCTACTACAATCTCCAGGGCCAGCGCGTGGAAAGACCGCAGAAGGGCGTGTACATCCACGGAGGAAAGAAAGTAATCATCAAATAATGTGGAAACCATGGAAAAGAAACTATATATTCAGCCGGTTACCGAAGTGGTGACGGCGAAAAGTGAAAACCTGATGATTAGTGCCAGTCCGGGTGTTGGTGACAAGGACTACGACACCAATCGTCCGATAGATAGCAAGGCGGGCGACTTCTTCGACAGTGAAGGCTCAGACGAATTGCCACATTATAATCTGTGGGATGAGTAAAGTCGCTACGCCTGATAGGTAGAAAGCAGAAAGGGGGCTCTGCTGAAGCCCCCGATCTGTAGGGGTAGACATCTTTTGTGCCATGCCCCGGAAAAGTGAAATAGTATGATGTTTTCTGCCCTCCTCCTTTTGGAGAGGAGTTGGCTGCAAAGAAATACCAAAGTGTTACGAGAGACAATGCTGCACGCGATGTGTCGTGTGTCTTTGCTTTGAGTATATTTTAACACTCTCTTCCCGTCCTTGCCGGAAAGCGTTCTGGCCGGGACGGGTCTTTTTTATTTGTCTGCATCATTTTCATGATCTGCAAGATAATTTTTTGGATTATTTCTTTTGATTATTCTTCTTTCTTATTATTTTTGCAGAAAACTTTGTTTATACGTGATGAGTTTCTTTAAAAACTATCTGTCTCTTGTGCCGGGCATCCTGATAATGTTCAGTCTGACTGCTTGTAACCGTCACAATAAAACCTTGCAGCGTATTGATGAATACTCGTTTAACCCGAAACAGGCAGAGGTGGTGAACCGCATGGTGGACAGTGTTTTTGCCCACGGTAGTCCGTCGGAAGAAGAGGCAGGACAGCTCTTACTCTCTAAAACTAAAGCACAGTTCTTTATGGCTTATTCCAATGCGAATTTCCCGAAAGGACTTGATTCGACCATCACCACAGCCGTGAATTTGTTGGAAAAACACGACAGCAAGAAACTTGTTGATGCCTACTATTGGCAGGGGATGGTGTTCAACCTCGGTTATGGGAAACCGGTGGAGGCTATGGTGGCACTGGAGAAGGCTCGGCTGATATTGCCCGATGACGATTCTGAATTTGAAGCAAGGCTTTATCAGCAGTTGGGGTCGGTTTATGAATTGTTGGGCAACCTTGACATGGCCATCAACTATATGCACCGTGTCGTCGCTCTTATGAACCAACGAAAAGATGATGTGGGATGTATTGTTTCCAATTACAATATTTACACGCTTTACCGGCAAGATGGTCAGAATGATAGTGCCGACTACTATATGCAAAAGGTCATACGCGACCGTGTAAAGTTCAAAGACAATCGGTTTGATCTCTTCAATGAGGGTGTTGGGAAATACTATTTTGAACATCACGATCTGAAGCGAGCCAAATACTATTTTGAGAATACGCCTTTGGCAGACGGACGATTGCCGGAAGCTCTGCTCGGACTTGCCCGTGTCGCACGGATGGAATCTCGGGGGCAGGACGCGCTGCGGTATCTCCAGCGGTCGAAGGTGTTGGCTGATTCTTTGTTTCTGGATGGGAAAAGCTATCGTGCCATCATGCCCCAATATCTTAATAGCCTCGCACGCTATTATAGCGATTCCGGCGATGGGGAAAAAGAACTCGCCACCCGGCGCAGGGCTGATTCGCTGGAAGTGGTCGTGAGACGGCAAAATACACAGCAACTCAACAGAGCAGTCGTCATGGAGCGCGAATACCTTGCCCAACAGCTCGAATTGCAGCACCGCAAGCAGTCGCGTACTACTTTGGCACTTATTGCCGTAGTCGTTTTGGCAACGGCGACTTTCGTGTTTTCTATGGCCAGAAAATATATCCGTGCATCGCGCCAGCGGTTGGGGCGGATGCAGCAGAAGACCTATCGGCAGGCACACGAGATAGGCAAGCTCAAAGGACAGGTGAAGGAGATTTCCCAAAATCAGATAGATAAGGTTGTTGAAGGGAAGTCTGCTTTTGAAGTCATTGCAGCCGGTAGCACCACGATGAAGGGATGGAGCAAGGCCGAACTCGATAAGTATATCGCCTACGCTCGTTTTGTAGATTCCGATTACTTTGCAGAGCTTGATGAGAGACTTGCTGCCAAGCCCACTATTTTCTTCTACCTTAACAAGAAAGGGTATTCTGATAGTGAGATAGCACACATTATGGGCGTCTCCAATGGTAGCATCCGTACGATGCGCTACAATATCCGAAAGCAGGTGAAAGATTCAGGTGTGAACTAAATGTCTGTCTTGGCAAACAGCGCACATTTCTAAATGAGCGCATTGAGGGAAGTCAAACGGCATTCCATTTTCTACAGAAGAAAACAGCAAAGTCTGTATTTTTCCACCGGCAAACAGAGTGGGGGGATGGAACTTGTAGGGTAGGTGTTATATGTTCAACTTCCGCTGAATCACCTTGCTCAAGGCTTCCACTTTGCGGCTTTGCCGATGCAGGTCATCTCTCACAGCATTGATGTCATTGAAGAAACTGGCGAAAGCTGTCTGGATGGCGTTGGGCCGTCTCATGCTCTTGTCGGCAAAGGGGTTTACGACGATGCGGATACCTTTCTCCTCAAGATGGACATTGATGTCTTCACCCGTCATCACAGGGTCGCCGTCGTAGTGTATTACGCCCGGTTTGCTGCGGTGTATGTGCAGTTCTTTGCACTTGAAGGTCTTGATTTTGGAGTTCTTGTCAAGTGTCTTGTTGAACATGTCAAAACTCACCTGCGGTGCCTCTATCACGTCAAACGGTTCCATGATGATTACATCTATCAGTCCGTCGCTCATCGAGGCTTGTGGAGCGATATAGGCATTGTTACCATACTGCGAGGCGTTGGCACATGAAATGAGGAAAGCTTTGTATTGTCTGGATCCCGTTTCGTCCTCAATGGTGTAGGTTTCGGGCCGGTATTTGAGACCTTCGCGCAGGATGTTCTCGGCGTAGGAGATGGGGCCGCGCTTGCCGCTCTCGGCAAACTTCATGCTCACGAAAGCATCAAATCCCATGCCGCACGTGCAGAAGAAAGGGTAGCCGTTGATGACTCCATAGTCGAGGGCATGGATTTCGCAGGCATTAAGCACCTTGATGCACTTCTTGATGTTCATCGGCAGAATGAGATGGCGTGCCAATCCGTTGCCCGATCCGCATGGAATGATGCCCAAAGCCGTGCGTGAGTGTACGATGCCTCGTGCCACCTCGTTCACGGTTCCGTCACCGCCAATGGCCACCACAATGTCGGTGTTGTCGTTTTTGGCCCTTTCAGCTAGCTCGGTTGCATGTCCGGCCCTTTCGGTCATCACCAAATCGTAGTCGAAAAGACCGGTGTCGAGCGTGGAAGCTATCTGTTCCGGGATTCCCGCCTTGCTTGACGTTCCCGAAATAGGGTTCATGATGAAAAGCACTTTCTTCTTCATGGGAGGACTCAATGATTGTTTTGCAAATTTAATCATTTTCGTTTGGATAATGATTGTTATCGTATAAAAAAAGCAAGTGGAGGGAAGTTTCTGTGAAAAAAATATGTTTTATAACTTCTTTTTTGTATCTTTGCAGCCAAATTCAAGGTAAACAAATAAAAGTACACCTATTAATAATGGGACAGTTACAAGACAGATATAAGAATTACCGGGAGCCGCAGAAATTTATGGAAGCCGGTGTGTATCCCTATTTCCGTGCCATCACGAGCAAGCAGGGGACGGAAGTGGAAATGGAAGGACACAGGGTTCTCATGTTCGGCTCTAACGCCTATACCGGCCTGACCGGCGACGAAAGAGTGATTGCGGCCGCTCATAAAGCACTTGACAAATATGGTTCGGGGTGTGCTGGAAGCCGTTTCCTCAATGGCACGTTGGACATCCACGTGCAGCTGGAAAAGGAACTTGCCGAATTTGAGGGCAAGGATGAAGCGCTCTGCTTCTCAACGGGTTTCTCCGTCAACCAGGGAGTTTTGGCCATGGTGGTGGGGAAGGGTGACTATATCATCTGTGACGACCGCGACCATGCAAGTATCGTTGATGGCCGGCGACTCTCTTTTGCCCGCCAGTTGCACTATAAGCACAACGACATGGAAGACTTGGAGCGTGTGCTTGAAGGACTTCCCCGTGAGGCAGTGAAACTGATTGTCGTCGACGGCGTGTTCTCTATGGAGGGCGATCTGGCCAAACTGCCTGAAATTGTGGCCCTCAAACATAAGTATAACTGTTCGATCATGGTTGATGAAGCCCATGGTATCGGTGTGTTCGGCAGACAAGGGCGTGGCGTATGCGACCACTTCGGACTCACCGACGAGGTAGACCTCATTATGGGTACCTTCTCCAAGAGTCTTGCCTCTATCGGTGGTTTCATTGCCGGTGACAAGGATACAATCAATTATCTGCGCCACACTTGCCGTACTTACATCTTCAGTGCCAGTGACACACCGGCCGCTACGGCTGCCGCTATGGAGGCTTTGCATATCATACAGCAGGAACCTGAACGCCTTGAGCATCTGTGGGCTGTGACGCGCTATGCGCTGAAACGTTTCCGCGAAGAGGGTTTCGAGATTGGCGATACAGAGAGTCCGATTATCCCACTCTATGTGCATGATGTGGACAAGACATTTATGGTGACGAAGCTCGCTTTCGAAAACGGAGTGTTCATCAATCCTGTCATACCTCCGGCTTGTGCTCCTCAAGACACGCTCGTGCGTTTCGCCCTCATGGCCACGCATACAGAAGAGCAAGTGGAACATGGAGTGCAGGTGCTCAAGAAGATATTTGTAGATTTGGGTATCATCAAATAGTGGTGACCTGCTTCTGCTATGGCGTATGACATGCATGATGGCGTAACAGACAAAGTAGGGAAGATATTATTCCAACGATAAACAGCAACACCGCCAATCCGAGAGAAATTGGCGGTGTTGCTGTTTTATTTTGATGCAGCAAACTCTGCTTTTCGTGGGGTGTCGTAATCTAACCTAAATATTTCATCAGTATTTTTACATTGCCTGATTCGCGCAATTTGGTGATGCTCTTTTCGCGGATTTGTCTCACTCGTTCACGGGTGAGTCCAAGTTGGTCACCTATTTCTTCGAGCCCTTTCTCCTGACAGCCGATGCCGAAGCATTCGCGGATAATGATTTGTTCGCGCTCTTTCAGTACACGGTCAAGCACACTGTTCAGTTCCATGGCCATGCTGTCGTGATCCACCTGCCGGTCGGTGCGACTGTCATCACTGCCGGCCATCACATCTACCATCGAATTGTCTTCCCCCTCTTGAAATGGTGCATCAATGCTCACGTGATGGCCGTCAGCCATCATACTTTGCTGTATCTTTTCTTCGTCGATATGTGTGCGGTCACTCAGCTCTTGTACGCTTGGCCGACGGTGATGCTCCTGTTCGAAGCGGTTTATCTCGTGATTCACCTTATTGAGTGATCCTACTTGATTGAGAGGCAACCGCACAATGCGACTTTGTTCGGCGATGGCTTGCAGAATACTCTGTCTAATCCACCACACAGCGTAGGAAATGAACTTGAAACCGCGGGTCTCATCAAATTTCTCGGCAGCTTTTATCAATCCAATGTTGCCTTCATCAATGAGGTCGGTGAGCGTGAGGCCTTGATGCTGATATTGCTTGGCCACCGACACCACAAAGCGCAGATTGGCCGTCACCAGCTTTTCTTTCGCGCGTTCGGCATCTCGCCCCCCACGCTTGATAGCTTGAGCCAGTTCTATTTCTTCCTCGATGGTAACCATAGGCGCACGACCTATCTCCACCAGATACTTGTCCAATGCCTCACTTGCCCGGTTGGTGATACTCTTCTGTATCTTCAGTTGTCTCATACGTCGTCAGCCCGATGTTTATATGATAAGTGATTGATTATCAGCTTCCTAAAATGAAATAATGAGGAAGCACTGCAAATATAGTAAAAATAAGGACACGTTGTTCGTGTTTAACAATAATTATAGTTAAACTTGCTTAAAACAAAAAGCGATGGTACATGTAATTCGATTGCTTGTACCATCGCCTTTGTCATTGGGTAGAGCGGGTGAATGTATTAAATTCGGCTTCGTAGCCGTTGAATACATTTACATCCACTTCGCCGTGTATGCCCCTTACGCGACCATCCGGACAGAGTTGCCAGAAGCGCATACGCACATCTGGTTTGTATTCCCCATAGCGGGCTATCCACACCTCATAGTCTCTTTTCACGTCGGGTGCCAAATCAAGGTAGCGGTTCACAAACATCTGACTGATGTAGAGGATGGGGCGCACGCCCGTTTTCCGCTTCACAACTTTCAGCCAAGCTCTCACTTCCCGCCAAAGCACGGCTGCTCCTCCCATCCCCTTAATTTGCCTTGGCGAAGGTTCCACATCAAGCACCGGTGGGAGGTCGCCTTTTCTTATCCGTGCATGGCGGAGGAAAAAGGCGGCTTGTGCCGCTCCTCCCGTTCGGATGGAAAAGAAATGATAGGCGCCGACATGCAGACCGGAAGCACGGGCAGCCCTATGGTCGGCCGCATAATATTTATTGTGGACAGTGGTTCCCTCCGTACACTTGATGTAGCAGAAACTCACATGGTAGTTCACCCCTCCCTTGGTGCGTTTGCGGCTGATGCCTCCCAAGTGAGTGATGCACAGTTTGTCCCAGTGTATGGGGTAGCGTTTGCGCCCTTTCTCGTGTTGATATTTGGATATGTCGATGCCATAGATGCGCTCCGAGGTGTGGAGCACCCTCTCCCCACGGAACAGGTCGTTGCGCCATTCGCCCACCCGCATGGCTTGGGTGTTGCTCAGTCTGAATCCGAAGCCGTTTCGTCGGCCTGCTTTCCAATGCCCTTCAAAATAGGTTCCGTCATTGCCTATGTGTACTCCGTGTCCTTCTGGTCGAAAAAGCTTGTCCACACTGCCTATGTAGACACCTGCCGAATCCGGACGGTGGCGCCATGTGATGGGCCGTCTGATGTTGTGTCCGGCAAGTCGGGCTATGTGGGCAGCGACACTTTTAGGATAACTGGTCACCCCGTCGGGTTTCTGCCGGCTTTCTGTCTGCAAAATCAGGCAATGGTCATCCCGCAGTGTGTCTGTCACCGTGCAGGTCTCCCACTTTTCAGTTGTCTTCTTGCCGGGAAGCGCCACCCGATAGTCGGTGTGGTAGGTGATGGCCACTCGGTCGGTTGGTTTCACACATTGCAAGGTGTCGAGCAGGTGTCGCAACGAGTCGAGCCGCTTGCGTTCTTGGAAAGAAAAGCGGGAAATGGTCTCGTAACCCTCATCGATAACCGAGTGTACGCGTCGGTAGTAGGCCAATTCATCTACCTTGAAGCTAAGATGCCTGATGTCTTTTTTCAGCGAATCGATTTTCTGTGCGAGCACTTTTTTTATATCGCGCCCTGCGTATCGGTGGGCATTCAGGCTGTCATCGACTGAGACAGTGAGCCGCCCCTCACAAGAGGGGACAAGTGCCAGCCGATCGGTCCATACGGCGGCAAGCCTACTTTGGTCGGTTCCGAAGCGCAGCAGGGGCTGTTCGTCCACTTCCAGTTGGTAGTAGCCGGTGCGCATCACCTGTGTCATGGCCCTTTGAATGCCGGCTTTAGAAGCTGTGTGGCAGTAAAGTGCCCAACCGATAAGTCCCGCCACCGTGGCGGCTGCCACTATGGCAAGGGCCGTTCGTGCGGGGCGGGAACGATGTGTGTTGAATGGTCGAATCATTCAGTCGTTAAATCTTGTCGAGCGCTTGTCTAAGGTCATTGATAATGTCGTCGATGTCTTCGAGACCTACTGATAGCCGGATAAGGTCGGGTGCGATGCCGGCTTGGCGCAGTTGTTCTTCGCTCAACTGCCGGTGGGTGTGGCTGGCGGGGTGGAGCACACAGGTGCGTGCATCGGCCACGTGAGTCACAATATTAATCATCTCCAACGAGTCCATAAACCGGATGGCCGTCTCACGGTCGCCTTTCAGTCCGAAGGCCATCACGCCACACGACCCTTGGGGAAGATATTTTTGGGCACGGGCATGATCGGCGTCACCTTCCAGATCGCTGTAGTGTACCCATGCCACCCGCGGGTCGGCTGCCAGAAACTCGGCCACAGCCTGTGCATTCTCGCAGTGTCGGGCCATGCGCAGGTGGAGTGTCTGCAGGCCGAGGTTGAGGATAAATGAATTCATGGGAGCGGGAATAGACCCCAAGTCGCGCATGAGTTGTGCCACGAGTTTGGTGATGTACCCCAATTTCCCGAAGTTTTTGACGTATGTGAGTCCGTGATAGCTCTCGTCCGGAGTGCAGAGCCCGGGATATTTGTCCGCATGGGCCATCCAGTCGAACTTGCCGCTGTCCACCACCACACCGCCCACTTGTGAGGCTGTGCCGTCCATATACTTGGTGGTGCTGTGGGTCACGATGTCGGCTCCCCATTCAAAGGGGCGGCAGTTGATGGGTGTGGCAAAGGTGTTGTCCACGATGAGGGGTACACCATTGCGGTGGGCAATGTGTGCAAACTTCTCGATGTCGAGCACCGCACAACCGGGATTGGAGATTGTTTCACCGAAAAGGGCCTTGGTGTTGGGACGGAAGGCACGCTGTATTTCCTCCTCGCCGGCCTCGGGATTGACGAAAGTACACTCGATGCCGAGTTTCTTCATGGTCACGCCGAAGAGGTTGAATGTGCCACCGTAGATTTCTGTGGAGGCCACAATGTGGTCGCCGGCCTCACAGATGTTGAACACGGCATAGAAGTTGGCTGCTTGTCCGCTGCTCGTGAGCATGGCACCGACTCCACCTTCGAGCTGCGCTATCTTGAGAGCCACGGCATCATTGGTGGGATTTTGCAGGCGGGTGTAGAAGTAGCCTTCTTTCTTCAAGTCGAAAAGCATGGCCATTTCTTCACTATTGTCATACTTGAATGTGGTGCTTTGGATGATGGGCACCTCGATCGGTTCCCCGTTTTTAGGCTTGTAGCCACCCTGTACGCAGAGCGTAGCCGGTTTCAGTTGCTTTGTCATATTCTGTCTGTTGTGATTGTTGAATACTTGATTGCAAAGGTAGACATTTTTACTTGAAAACGTTCGGGCGGCTTCCTAAACTTCACATATTTTCAGCCCTTATAGACGATTTGTTTGTTGATACCGGCTATTTTTACTACTTTTGTAGAAAAAGAGACGAGAATATCAATTCTGTTGACGATGAAACGACTATTCCTTATGTTCGCTATGACGGTCGTGACTGCCACGCTTGCTGCACAAACCGGCAATATACTCACCGACCGCATCATTGAACAACTGCATCTATATCCACAGGAGAAGACCTATATCCATGCCGATGCTGCCGATTATGCACCCGGCGACCGGGTGTGGCTGAAAGTCTATGTGGTGAAAGCCTTGAGCCACGAGCCGGTCGATGAGAGCCGTTACGCCTATGTGGAGTTGCTCGACCCGGCCGGCAACTTGGTCACCCGCATCCGCATCATGGGGCGTGAAGGACTTTATGCCGGCTATGTGGACATCCCTTCTTCAGCAGTTGCCGGCCGCTACCGCTTGCGGTCGTACACCCGTTTGTCGGCGGCCCTTCCCCGTTATGACAGTTGGATTCCGCTTTATATAGGTGGACGGAAAGGCAGCGACCGCCATACCGACTCAACCTTTGCCGATACGACATCACTCTCGGGTGCTGATACCGCCGGGGCATTGACTTATGAACGGCGTGACCATCGCATCATTGTGAGAACTTCCCTTCCCGGCGACTCCCTTTTCCTTATGGCCCATTGCCGGGCCTATCCTTTCTTCCTGGGTCCTATTGCGGCCCAAAGACCTGTCTCCTTGCTGCGCGACTCCATTCCGCAAGGTGTCGTGTCGCTGCTGTTGGTTGGCCCTCACGGCCATATCCTTGCCGAGCGGTTGTTACTTTCGGCCAACGACCGTGAGCGTTTGCGCCTTCATGTTGTGAGGCAGGAGGCCGCCGCAACTTCTGCCGACAGTGTGGTGCTCCGCTTGCAGGCCGTCGGTTTGCATGAAGGGGAGCGTGCCGACATCTCCGTCTCGGTCACCTCGTCGGTTGTGGCACGCCGGCATCGGCCTTCCTCAATATTGGCACACCTCTTTTTAAGTACTGATGTGGCGGGTGGACTCGAAGCCCCCGAAAATTATTACGAGCATCTTCCGCTGGCCGACCGTCTGCTCGCTTCCGGCCATTGGAGTCGTTACGACTTTTCGCGCGTGTTTTCCGGCCATTTTGTCAAAGTGCCTGTGACGGTTGAGTCTTCCCGGACCATCACCGGGCGTGTGCGCAGTTTTCTCCGCCATCGGGCTGTGCCCAATGCGCCGGTGAGTTTGATCTCTCCGCAGATAGGCATTGCAGCTTCCACTGTTTCCGATGCCCAAGGCTGTTTTTCTTTTTCCGGCATGGACTTCCCCGAGGGCACGGAATATGTGCTTCGGGCGGTCAAGCCCGAAGGTAGTGAACTCGTTGAACTGGTGGTAGACGAGCCCGACTATCCGCCTTTCAATGCCCCGGTGGGCAAAATGGGTGAGGAGGAGGCCGAGGAGATACCGTCCGATGCCCCACAGTCTGCGGCAGTCGACGATGGCATCATGCTCGACGATGTGGAGGTGGTCACCCGCCGGCTCAGTTCGCAGAGCCGCAGCGATGCATACGCCCGTGCTGCCGACTTCTCTTTCGGTCAAAAAGAAATCCGCGAGATCGATGCCACCTGTCTTCACGAATTGTTGCGTAGAGTGCCGGGAGTGTTTGTGCGCGAGAACAAATGTTATATTCGAGCCACCACAACCATCTATGGCGACAATCCGGCGGCTATCGTGCTCGACGGTGTTTTTCTTGAAAATGATTACGACCTCGACATCATCCGGATGCAGGATGTGGCCCGCGTGGATGTTTTCAAGACCGGCACTACCGCCATTTGGGGCACGCGTGGGGGCAGTGGGGTGATTTCCATCACGACCAAGACCGGCAATTACACCTCCCAGGCTGCCGAACATCTCAACCAGAAGAAGATAGTTCCGTTGGGCTATCAGAAACCTGTGAAATTTTCAGCCGGCCTCGGCATCAGGAAAACGCTTTATTGGAATCCCAATGTCGTGAGTGACAGGCTCTCTTTCAGTCTTGGCAACACCTCGGGACCCTGCCGCATGGTGGTGGAGGGGGTGACAAGCGAAGGGCGTCTGATACATGAGGAAGTGACGCTCGATGCCCGGCGTGATGCTAAATAACCTTTACAAAAACGCCCTCGTGAAGATTCTTCAAATAGAGAGGAAAACCGGTGCCGAGAGGGTGAAAAAGCACACCGATTTTCCCATTTGGGTTCTTCGGGCCCGTGAAAGGGCCACACTTGGAAGCCAAAAGGGCCCCGGTTGCATCGCAACCGGGGCCCTTTTGCAAGCTCTTTTGGGCTTCTTCAAGCCTATTTATGGGCTTTGAAATGTGTTAATAATATTCAAACAGTTGATTGTCAGCAGTTTAAAAACATTGCTCAAAATCGCTTATTTTCGTCCATCCGGTTGCTTGTTGGAAATATCGCACGTACGGAGGCCGAAAAACAACAAATGGTTTGACAAAATCAATCGGTCGCTTATTTGCCGAATGGGAAAAGTCCGTAGAGCTCGGCATCTATCTGGTCGGTGATTTTCTTGAAATCCCGCACGTCGTTCTCAAAATTCACCGTGTCACCATCCACGATGATGAGTTGGCCCTTGTAGTCCTTGATCCAATTTTCATATCGCTGATTGAGCCCGTTGAGGTAGTCAATGCGGATAGACTTTTCAAACTCGCGACCGCGCTTCTGTATGTGCCCGACGAGGGTGGGGATAGACGAACGGATATAAATCATCAGGTCGGGCAGTTTCACGAGCGAAATCATCAGTTCGAAGAGATCACTGTAGTTGGCGAAGTCGCGGTCGCTCATCATGCCCATTTCATGGAGATTGGGGGCGAAGATGCGGGCATCCTCAAAGATGGTGCGGTCTTGAATCACGGTGTCGTTGCGTCGTGAAATCTCCACAACATCGCGAAACCTCTTGTTGAGAAAGTAGATTTGCAGATTGAACGACCATCGGTTCATATCCTTATAGTAATCCTCCAGGTAAGGGTTGTTGTCTACCGGCTCAAACTGCGGATCCCATCCGTAGCGTTTGGCGAGCATCTTGGTGAGCGTAGTCTTTCCGCTACCGATATTTCCTGCTATAGCTATGTGCATAAGATTATGGTTGTTTTTTGTTTTTGCTTGTCAGAACAGCCCGAAGAGCTGTGCGTCTATACGGTCGATGATGGTTCCAAAGTCTTTGGGATTGTGTTGGAAATCCATGTTGTCCACATCCACTACGAGTAGCTTTCCATCATATTTATGGTAGAGAAAATCCTCATATCGCTCATTGAGTCCTTCGAGATATTCGATGGGGATTTTCTGTTCATAGTCGCGGCCGCGCCGTTGTATGTTTTCTACCAAATGGGGAACCGAAGCTCTGAGGTAAATCATCAATTCGGGATATTTCACCACCTCAAGCATGTCTTCAAACAGCTCCATATAGGTTTCGAAGTCGCGATCGGACAGATTGCCCTGCTCCTTGTTGTTGGCCACAAACACGTAGACCCCTTCGTATATCGAGCGGTCTTGTATCACTGTGTGGTCGGTTTTGGCTATTTTGAGCAAATCCTTAAACCGCTCTTTCAGGAAGAATACCTCCATGTTGAACGACCAGCGCGGAATGTCCCTGTAATAGTCTTCAAGGTAGGGGTTGAAATCCACTTGCTCAAATCTCGGTTCCCACCCGTAGTGGCGGGCCAGAAGCGTGGTGAGTGTGGTTTTTCCGCTACCGATATTTCCTGCTATGGCTATGTGCATGACGTTGTTGTTTCGTTATAGTCCCTCTTTGTCAAATTGCTGCAAAGGTAGTAAATTTCCACCGAAGTCCGTGCATAACCTTTATATAATTTTGAGGGGAAGGGTAGGGAAGTGCTTTCAGCTTTCAAGTGTGGCTCTTTCACAAACTCAAAAAGCTCAAATAAGAAAGGCGGAAAGCTTTTCCGGTGGTTTAAGGCTAATCTCCCATTCCGGTCGGAGAATTTAAGTGGATGTGTTTTTGTTAATTTTATTCGCCATCATCCGGTGTCAGAGTTTGACGGAGGAAATGTCCACCAGATTGTTGACGATGGCATAAATGGTCAAACCGGCGGGAGAATGTATTTGCAACTTCTTGGCAATGTTGCGGCGATGGGTGATGACGGTATTGATGGATATGCACAGATGGTCGGCGATTTCCTTGTTGGTCATTCCCTGCACCAAGCTCACGATGACATCTTTCTCCCTGTCGCTCAACATGTCTTCGGCATTGGGATTTTGATTGATCATGTTGGAGATTTTCACGCTGACATCATTCTGCTTCGACTTGGCCTCCAAACGCCTGATTACCGGTATAAAGATGTGATCCTCCACCTGGGCGTGCATGTTCAGCCAGTCTTCATTATTATAAATATTGTATAGCGTAGCACTCAACTGATTGTTGTGAAGGCCGTCGGAAGGAAGATACTTGATGATGATGTTTCTCAATTCCCTCACCTTTTGGTCGGTCTGGCCGTGGTGCTTGGAGAATGTTTCAATGTCGTAGGTGGAAGAGACTTCTCCATCCAACAGGCGCTGCACGTATGGGAAAACCATCTTCTCTTCATACTTCATGTGATTGGTGATGCTATGGGCATACTCGTCGTAGAGGCGGAGGATGAGACGTGCGAGATTATCATTCTCGTCTAACGCCGCCACCAACTGCTTGCGGATGAACGGCAACTGGAAGTCGAGATAATATTCATGCGATGCCCGAAGATACTGAAGCAGTGTGGGGATAGATAACTTGTCAGAGTCATTAAGATCGCGAAAGCCGTTGGTGGTGAAGTTTACCACGGCCAAAAAAGTATAAGTGTCGACATTCTGCTCCTCACAAACCTCCCGGACAGTCTTGTCGCCAAAACCAAGATTGATGCCAAAACACCCAAGATTCTGGAGAATATTGTAGTTGTCGCTTATGATGGAGATCATCTGATCGTCCGCCTCATACATTTTTTGATTTTTCATCTCTCACATTAAAATGGCGTCATCACACCGCAAAAAACAGTGTTTTGACAAATTCACAACGTTGCGGATGCAAAAATAATCATTATTTACGAAATACACAATCATCATTTATAGGTATTTTATCACAAGACGCAAAAAGTTTTTTTATTCTTTCATTCTCTTGCCATCTTCTTGTGGAAAGCATGAAACAATAAGAGATTTTTAGCCTCGATTTCTTAAAATATGTTCTTTGCAACGTTATAAAGTTAATAAATCTTAATGGAGGGGGGTAGATTTGTTAAAAGTGATAGAATCTAAAAATAAAAACTACCTTTGCAATCGATTAAGCCAATGAGAAGCTGACATTGTACCGATATGCAATGCGTGTTAAAATTGAAGGAACCGGCGACAAGCGTGCAACGCGTATGAGAGAGGGTTAAAATTGAGGAATCATTTGATAGGCACAACACCCGAAAATAACAACTTATGATGTTGAGACATTAGACGACTGCTCACATATATCATATAGACGACAAAGTTTAGCTTTTCTAAGAACTGATAAGAACAAGAACCTCTGTAGGCCTTTCGGCCTCAAAGCCTGGAGATGGAGCATTGGAGCAGACGACTCCAACTCGTCTCCACGGCTTTCGGTTAAATTCCGGCATATTCCCGCACGGTCAAAACCGTGCAGGGGCATGATTTCTAAGAACAATATCAACTTTTAATTAAATAAGAAAACATGAGACGATTATTTTTGTTTGCATTGTGCCTGCTGGCCGTAGGGTTGGCAAAGGCAAAGCTACAGGTGTCTACGGAGAGTGACGGCACCGTGGTGTTGACGCTGCAAAGCAGTGGAGATCTTGCCAATGAGTTTACCTATAAAGACTATGCCAAGTATCAGGCTTCGGACTTTCTCCAACCGTATCTTAATGCCACTAAAATCAAGGTAGTAACTGCCAATGGAGTTAAAATGTCTAATGACGATGTTGACCGTTTATGCGGTATGACAGAGGAAGAAAATAATTTTCCGAAGGTGAACAAACTTGATATGGAGTTTGCTGCAGTTCAAAATGACAGTAAATTGACAAACTTAGGTTTTATGGATAATTTGAAAACGATTATTTATCCTCGTACTACGACTGTCATTCCAAACATGAATTATAAGAACTGTAAGATAGAAAATGTAATTATACCTAATAATGTGTCGCGCAGTGTGACTATTTCAACCCAGGTTTTTGGAAATTCTATTAAGACCCTTGTGCTAGGAGATGTTGATCCTAATGGTACGAGTAAGATAGAGCAACAAGCATTTCTTAATTGCAACAATCTCACATCTGTAGACTTTGGCTTTGGCTGGAAGACCATCGGTCGCCAAGCTTTTATGGACTGCACGGCATTGAAAGAAATAACTCTACCGGAAGGTTTGGAGAAAATTGAATATGGTGCGTTTTCCGGAGCGGCAATCGAAGCTATACGTTTACCCAACACATTAAAAAAGATAGAAGGAACGGCATTTAGATGCCATCATTTGAAAAGCATCACTATTCCAGCCAGTGTAGAACACATTGAGGGACAAGCCTTTCAAGAAAATTATGAATTGACAGATGTATATGTATTAGGGAAAAACACAAAGGCTGACAATCAAGCTTTTGACGAGGCTGCTGTTACTCAATTTACATATAGCAATCCAAGTGGCATCTCCCCTGTAACCCGTGCCCAATATACTCGTGGTGTCGGTGGTAAACCTATTGCCATGCTCCACTACCCTGAGGAAGCAAAAGATAAGTATGTGAATCCAAGCTCGAATGGGGTCGGCGGTTACACTCAAAATGTTATGTCTGTAACCGGAGATACATGGCCGACATTGGAAAATGGCAAATATTCTGTTTGTACCGGCGACTATGCCGGATGGAACAACTTTGTATTGACTACTAAAACAAATTCAGAGGAGATTTGGACCGACGACAAGCGAGTTGATGATAAATGGTACACCATGTGTTTGCCATTTGCCATGACTAGAGTGCAACTGGAAAGTGCATACGGCGCAAAGGTGGAAGTGGTAGAGTTTTCGGGCGTTGAGGTAACAAAAAATACAGCTACCAATGATAAGTTTATTAAGCTGAAGTTTAAGAAACAAGTGGAGAGCACTGTTGCCCATTGTCCATATATGATTCATCCCGCCCTCCACGCAGGTACAACTACGGGTGTGGTAAACACCATTGTCGGCATCAAAAAAGAGGCAGAAGAGCAATCCAAGCTTGATGCAATGCAGAAGACTTTTACAGAAGATGGGGTGACATATACATTTATCGGCAACTACACGGCAGGTAAGAATCTGCCCCAATACACCTATTATTACTATTCGGGAAAAGACGAAAGTATTTATAAAAACGGTTTCTACAAATGGGTAAATGCCACTGGGGGCACATGGACTCGTTACACAGCCTGCGTGCTGCTCGACAAGGACAATGGGGCCAATGCCAAAGCGGTGACGATATCCTATGAGGATCCTGACAACACTGTGACAGGCATTGAGTCTCCGACTGTGGTACCGGCTACACCAAGCAATCTGTCGGTCGGTAAGGTGATGAACCTTAACGGGCAGGTGGTGCGCATGAGCAGTACAAGCCTTGTTGGATTACCCAAAGGCATCTATATCGTGAATGGAAAGAAAATCGCAGTACATTAAAAATAAAAACAAAAATCATGGAAAGAAAGAAGATATATATGGCTCCCGTAACTGATACTGTGCTGGTGATGGTTGAAAAATTTATTTGCCAAAGTGAAACAAAAGATAGTGCAAGTATTGGGGGCAATGGAAGCCCTAATGAACAGAATCAAGATGAAATCCTCCCCGGAGGCCCGGGAGTTTCCGGTGCCAAAAACAACAATATATGGTCGGACTGGGAAGACGACTAACAAATATTTTTTGAAATGGATTCGTGAGAATCGTAGCATTTGAGATTTGATTTATACTTAATTTGTCAAGCCGGAGCGTGTCGAGAGATACACTCCGGTTTCTTGTACACCTTAATATATGGATGAAACGGCATTAAATCTGAATAAAATAAAGGAGAAGTTTTCCTTTTTCAGAAGATAGTTTCCGTGTTTGATGCTTTTTAACTAACTTTGCACTCTCGAAAAGACAGTTGGTATTTTATTGTGTTATAACATGGTTATGGATAATATTGATAAAAAGAAAGAGTTGCAAGAGTGCAAAAGTGAGCAGTGCACGATAGAGGCACGAAAGATGCTTCGTCGCAAACTCGACCTGTTGCTGCGAACGGGAGAACTGTTGGTGGAGAGTTCGGCCGATACGAGCCGGATATTACGCAACATGAAGCGTTGTGCAGCCTATCTGGGATTGCCTGAAGATTCGCTCCATATTCACGTCACCTACAATATGTTGCAAGTGAATCTCAGTGACGAGGAACACTCTTTCTCCAAGTTTCAGCGGTGTGACAAGCATGGCATCAACATGACAACCATTCAGGACATCAGTAAACTCACATGGGAAGCCATCAGTCAAGACTATTCTCTCGAGAAATACAGCGAAGAACTTGAACGCATCGCCACGGCCAAACGCTCTTACAGCGAGTGGATGGTGGCCATCTGCGCCGGTTTTGCCTGCGGTGGCTTCTGCATTCAGTTCGGCGGCGACTGGCCCGCTTTCTTTTATGCCTCCATTGCAGCCATTTTGGGCAACCGCTTCCGCATGTACCTCAACCACCTCGGTTCCAATGTGTTCTTCAATATCGCAGTGGCGGCTTTCGTTTCTACCTTAATCGCATGGCTCACAGCCCAAATCTCCACACCGGCGGCGATGGCTTTCATTCCCAAAATCCTTCAACCGCTCCTGATCTCCACCACCCCTTGGCATCCGATGATGGCCTGTGCCCTCTTCATCGTGCCGGGTGTGCCGCTTATCAACTTTGTGAGCGACATGCTCGACAACCATATTGAGGTGGGACTCGTCAGGGCTACCAACACACTGCTCATGATCTTTGCCATGTCTTTTGGCATAGCCTTGGCCATCAAGTGTTTCGGTATCGACAGTTTTGTGCATGAATTGAGCATGACCCCTCATCACAAATTTTGGGAGTATGCCCTTGCAGCGGCTGTCTCGTCGATGGGATTTGCCACCATCTTCAACGTGCCCAAGCGGCTCATGCCGTGGATCGCCATTGGCGGTATCATTGCCGTATGTTCCCGCAATTTCATCAATCTCGGGCCTGCCAATGGCAATATCGGTCTCGGCATGGGTCCCATCGTGGGCACGCTCTGCGGCACGGCCATTGTCAGTATCATCAATATCAAGGTGGTGCATCTGCTCCATACTCCCCACCAGTGCATCACCATCCCTATCGGTATCCCTATGGTTCCGGGCGTATTGATGTATCGCGCGCTCTACGGTATCATCAACATGCAGGGCGTGGTGGGTGAAGTGACCTTTGCCACCCATAATGCCATCAACGGTTCGCTGCTCATCATCATGATTGCCATTGGTGTAGCCATCCCCAACGTCTTTGCCCGCAAGTGGATAGCCCCCAATCGCAAGAAGAAGTTGGCCCGGCTCATCGAAGAACGGAAAGCCAGAGGCAAATTTATCGATCTGCACGAATTTTCCGTATAGCGTAAAGACCAAATACCGCTGCCGGCAAATGGCAGGGGGGACATAAATAGAAAAGGTGACACTTTTGTCAGTCGACTCGTGCCATAATTGTCAAATGACAGTTTTGGCACGGTTTTCGTATAGAATGGGGTGTACGCAATAAAAACGACAACTTAAATACATATAATTATGAACATCAAACCATTAGCAGACAGAGTGCTGGTACTTCCTGCACCGGCCGAAGAAAAAGTAGGTGGAATCATCATCCCTGACACAGCAAAGGAAAAACCGCAACGCGGCAAGGTTGTAGCTACAGGTAAAGGTACTAAAGACGAAGAGATGCTCTTGAAAGAGGGCGACATCGTGCTTTATGGCAAGTATGCCGGTACTGAACTTGAGTTCGGCGGCGAGAAATATCTCATGATGCGTCAGAGCGATGTGCTCGCAGTGGTAGAGGAATAATAAAAGTAGATTACTGTTTTTCAATTCTTAAATTTAAAAAGATATGGCAAAAGATATTAAGTTTGATACAGATGCACGCGATCTCTTGAAGAAGGGGGTCGATCAGTTGGCTAACGCCGTTAAGGTAACGCTTGGCCCGAAAGGCCGCAATGTGGTTTTGGAAAAGAAGTTCGGTGCTCCGCAGATCACCAAGGACGGTGTGACCGTGGCCAAGGAAATCGAACTGGAAGACAAGTTTGAGAATACCGGTGCGCAGCTGGTGAAGAGTGTGGCATCGAAGACCGGCGACGATGCCGGCGACGGTACCACTACGGCCACCATTCTCACGCAGGCTATCGTGAATGAAGGTCTGAAGAATGTGACTGCCGGTGCCAACCCCATGGACTTGAAGCGCGGTATCGACAAGGCTGTCGCTGCTGTCGTTGACTATATCAAGTCTCATGCCGAACTCGTAGATCACAACTACGACAAGATAGAGCAGGTGGCCACCGTGAGTGCCAACAACGATCCGGAAATCGGCAAGCTGCTCGCCGATGCCATGCGCAAAGTCTCCAAAGACGGTGTCATCACCATCGAGGAGAGCAAGAGCCGCGACACCAATATCGGTGTGGTGGAAGGTATGCAGTTCGACCGCGGTTATCTTTCGGGCTATTTCGTGACCGATGCTGAGAAGATGGAATGCGTGATGGACAATCCTTACATCCTTATCTATGACAAGAAGATTTCCAATCTCAAGGACTTCCTGCCTATCCTTCAGCCTGCTGCCGAGAGCGGTCGTCCGTTGCTCGTCATCGCCGAAGATGTAGACTCTGAGGCACTGACCACACTGGTTGTCAACCGTCTGCGTGGCGGATTGAAGATCTGTGCTGTCAAGGCTCCCGGTTTCGGTGACCGTCGCAAGGCCATGCTTGAAGACATTGCCGTGCTCACCGGTGGTGTTGTCATCAGTGAAGACAAGGGCTTGAAGCTTGAACAAGCTACACTTGAGATGATGGGGTCTGCCGACAAGGTAACGGTCAGCAAGGACAATACGACCATTGTCAACGGTGCCGGGCAGAAAGAGAATATCGCCGATCGCGTGGCTCAAATCAAAAACGAAATAGAAAACACCAAGAGCTCTTACGACAAGGAGAAGCTTCAGGAGCGTTTGGCTAAGTTGGCTGGTGGTGTAGCCGTGCTTTACGTTGGTGCTAACTCCGAAGTGGAGATGAAAGAGAAGAAAGATCGCGTAGACGATGCTCTTTGCGCTACACGTGCAGCCATTGAGGAAGGTGTCGTTGCCGGTGGTGGTACGACTTACATCCGTGCCCTCGAAGCCCTCAAGGATCTGAAGGGTGAGAATCAGGACGAGCAGACTGGTATCAACATTGTGGAGCGCGCCATCGAGGAACCCTTGCGCCAGATTGTGGACAATGCCGGTGGCGAAGGTTCCGTGGTGGTGAACAAGGTGCGTGAGGGTGAAGGTGACTTTGGATACAACGCTCGCAAAGACATCTATGAGGACTTGCGCAAGGCCGGTATCATCGACCCCGCCAAGGTGGCCCGTGTGGCTTTGGAGAACGCAGCATCCATCGCAGGCTTGTTCCTCACCACAGAATGTCTCATTGTGGATAAACCCGAGGAGAAGCCTGCTATGCCGGTTGGTCAACCGGGTATGGGCGGCATGATGTAATTCCTCTTACAGCTTTTCCATAAGCGAGAAATACGAACAAGAGGGTGTGTCCAAATAGGCACACCCTCTTTTTTCCTTTCTCTATTATACTTTTTTGTTTCCTCCCTTACGCTGCAGCTTTTGTCTCATTTCTTCCACAATAATTCTAACAAAGCCATGAAAGCGTGTAAATGGCATGTGCAAGGTCTGTCAGGGGGGCGTTCTGAGCATAACCCGAAGTCGGCAACAGTGGTGGAGGAGGGAAGAAGCGGTAATAGCGGTGAAGAGAAGGAATCATAAAAAGGATTATTGCTGTCTGGTAAATCTTTTGCCGCACAGCATATTACAAAGACTTTGGCTTATATGACAAAAGTGTGCTTAAAATCCTTGTAACTCGCTAATAGTCATTATCTTTGTTCTATTTATATTTTATGGCAAAAAATCTGCTTTTATTGTGGCTCGAAATCGACTATAAAGCGTGGCCGTCTCAATGGTAGTCAACGCTGGTATTGTAAGTCCTGTAAGAGGACTTTTGTTGGACATAAGCGACTCACTAATGCTATGGTTAACATCCGTTATTCTAAAGGTAATCTTACTATCAAAGATCTTTCAGAAGAATACGGAGTATCAACCAGGACTATTTATCGGAAGCTTACCAAATCTTATAAAAAAGAACTGCCCGGCCTTCTCATTCGTCCGGTAGTGGTTCTAATGGATGTTACATATTGGGGACGTAATTTTGGTGTTGTTATTATGAAGGATTCTTTGTCCGGTAACGTGCTTTGGTATAAGTTTATCAACAGGCATGAACGGCTTGAAGATTACAAAGAGGGCATAACCCACTTGGATTCACTTGGATATACAATTCAAGCCGTTGTATGCGATGG
>NZ_GL586311.1:2355294-2447752 GCF_000184945.1 Segatella buccae ATCC 33574 | reverse complement strand
ACTTAGGCAAGCATTCCCTAATTATAAATTCCAATTATGCCAGTTTCATCAAGTAATGACTATAAAGACAAAACTAACCTCAAGGCCAAAACTTGAGGCTTCTAAAGAACTACTTGCAATATCCAAGATGTTATGCCATACAGACAAAGATTCTTTTATCGGGGCTTTAGAAGAGTGGTACACTAAATGGGAGGGATTCCTTAAGGAACGCACAATAACAGAAGATGGCAAATCTCACTATACTCATAAAACTCTGCGTAGTGCTTTTTTGAGTCTTAAAAGAAATATGCCATGGTTGTGGACTTTCTACGATCACCCTGAGTTGGACATACCAAATACCAACAATGGAATTGAATCACTTAATGCAGATTTAAAGACAAAATTGAACCTACATAAGGGGATTAGTACGGAAAGAAGAAAGATCTTCATTCAAGACTTTATAAAGTCCCATTCCCCTAATAGATAAAAGGGGAATGGGACTTTTTAAGCACACTTTTGTCACATAAAAGAAAACGTCTCTAAAATAAGCACACTTTTGTCATATAAGCCAAAACTTTGGAAAATAAAAAGCCCTGGCTTGAGAATGTCAGGGCTTTGTGCAAAAAAAAGAGGATGTGCCTGTTTTGACACACCCCCGTATACATGTTGAGATTTGTCTCTTTTTTCAGCGTATTCTGGAAGCTGCTAACCAATTTGCCACCAATGCTTTTTCTGCTGTGGCTTTTCCTGTTGTTGGCCGGCGGCTTCCCGAAGGAGCTGCCTATAGGTCTTTCCGCTGGAGATAATCTGATAGATTTGCCCCCAATCGGGGAGACCGGCGATGCCTCGGTCGTCGATGAAGTAGTCGGCCTTAATCTTGCGGGAGAAGTGGTTGTTGTTGTGAATCTCTTCTTCCGGATAGTCTCGGTTGACAGCCCAGAATTCCACTCCCCTTTCTTTGCACCAGTCGACAGCCTCCTGCAAAGCCTTGCCTTCGCGCACACTCCACAGAATGAGGCGGTGATGATCCCGTATCAGCATACGGAGCGTCTCTGTTGCAAAGGGAAGTTCCGTACCGATTGCCGGATATTGATCTGTGACGATGGTACCGTCAAAGTCTACAGCTATTGTGGCCATCAGCGTTTGATAGAGTCGTCGTTTTTATCACCGTAATGGCTGTTGGTATAGTTGCCGTATGTTCCGTATGTCCCATAAGAACCATAACTGCCATAAGAACTATAACTGCCGTACCGGCCATACCGTCCGTATTTGCCGTATCGTCCGTAGCCGTAGTAATAGCCGTATTTCTTCTTTGACATGTCGATACCATTGATGATGATAGACATGTTGGGCAGTTTGTTCTCGGCGGCCAGACTGTTGATGAGTCCAAAACTCTCTTTCGGAGTGTAGTCGGCGCGGCAGGTATATATGGTGGCGTCGGCTATGCGGCCTATTTGCAAGGTGTCGGTTACAAGACCCACTGGTGCCGTATCAATGATGATATAATCATAATGCTCACGGAGCATCTTGACGATGGTATCAAGACTTTGGCGGTTGACAAGTTCTGCAGGATTGGGAGGAGTGGGACCGGCCATTAGTAATTCCAAATTGTTGTTGATGCCCGAAGGGAGAATCTGCTGTTGGACTTGCGCCCATGTCGGGGTGTCATGAATCAGCAGATTGGTGATGCCATGCTGGTGGTCGTCTATTTCGAAAAGCTCCGCAAGACGGGGTTTCCGAATATCCAAACCTACGAGGATGACCTTTTTGCCCAGTAGTGCGAAGCTGACGGAGAGGTTGGCCGCATTGAAGGTCTTGCCTTCTCCCGAGGTGGAAGATGTGAAGAGTATCACTTTCTCGCCTTCCTTGAGCATGAACTGGAGGTTGGTGCGCATGGAACGGAAAATCTCTTCCATCATGTTGTTTTTGTTCTCATGCACGACAATGTCAGCCTTGGTCTTGGCTGTCTCGCTGGCAATGGCAACGTCTGCTATAATTGGCAACTTGGTCAGGCGCACGACATCATTGTGTCCTTCTATTCTGTAGTGGAAGAACTGGAGTATGAAAATGATTAGCGCCGGGATGCCCAGACCCAAAATCAATGCAATGAGCAGAATCATGCTTCCTTTGGGACTAACCTTACCGGCAGTCTCGGGCATGTCAATAAGTTTGCCCTTGTCTGCAGTGGCCGCCAGTGAAATGGAGTTCTCTTCACGCTTTTGCAGTAGCATGAGATACAACCCCGACTTCACATCTTGTTGGCGACCAATCTGGGTGAGGATGCGTTCTTGTTCGGGAGTGGCACCTACCTGCCCTTGATATTTGCCATATTGTGCGGCAACTGCATTGCGCTGGATGCTCATACTGTTGCGTGCTTGTCCCATGGCCCGTTTGATGCTCGAACTCAAGTCATCGAGTTGGGAAGTCAGGGGAGTGACTGTGGGTGAGTTTTCGCTGGCAGAACGGAGTAGGCGATTGCGTTCGAGCACGATCTCGTTGTATCTGTTGATCAGCGAAGTGGCACTCTGATCCGTCAGTCCTACGTTGGAAGGAAGAGTCTGATACTTGTTGCTTGGCTCGTTCATGTATTCGCTGATGGAGTTGAGCAAGGCCACTTGAGTGTTTGCTTCTGCCAATTTCTGCGAATATTCGTCGGCATTTTGCACAGCCTGCCCTGCATTCATCTTGAGCTCCACCATGCTATTACGCTTTTTATAAGCCTCGAGTGCTCCCTCGGTTGTTCCGAGTTCGGCATTGATTTTTTCGAGACGCCCGTTGATAAATTCTTCTGTGCGGACTGCAATCTCATTCTTGTCTTCATTCGCCTGACGGTTGTAGACGATGGCAAGCTGCTTCAAATAGTCTTCGGCCCGTTCCGGAATTTGATCTTTAAGCACCAGCTGCGCTATGGTGGTTGTCTTGGAAGTCTGGCTCACGGTCAATGCATTTTGGAATTTATAGGCTGCATTGTTGGGTGACATGATGGTAACCAGTTCGACAAATCCCGTGGGCATGGCAATCGACCGATTGCGGGTGAACGACAAGATTCCTACTTTGGTGCCAATGGTTGATGGCAGATTGGAGAGGTTTTTGTCGATGACGTATTCGTCGCCGTTCTTATCAATGTAATTGCCCGTTACATGAAAGCCATTTTTGGCATGTTCTATTTGTAGCGAGATGACCCCTTCAAGCTTTTCAAGATGAGAAGGGTCAAGGTCTATGCTGACCGGTTGGTTGAGATAGAGCAGGCGGTCGGTGACACGGCCACGGCTCTTGTATGTGGTATATAATTTAAGATCGCGTACAGCATCGGTGGCCATTGTATGGGACGAGAGAATCTCCATCTCGTTGTCGATACCATTGCTGTTGGTTATCATGCCGAGGTTGGCCATGTTCTGTATGCCGTTGCCCCTGCGGTTGTTGCCTTCATCATCTTTGATGAGCATTTTCGCGTAGGCCTGATATACAGGCGGGGTATAGCGCAGGTAGATGAACGCTGCGCTAATACAGATAATCAAGGAGAGTACAAACCATTTCCAATTAAGGATAAGTGTTGTGTAAATGGCTTGAAAGTCGAATGAAGACTTCTCCTCTTGTTCCTGGACGCCATCCGGAACAATGTTCTTGTTTACTTCCATTTTCTATCACTAATTTGTTAATATTTTCTTTATCTATATATGAACCTTGGGCTTTGTCGAATTTCTCTTTTTGTGGCCGGGAATTGGTTGTGTCTTGAATATTCATGCCATAAAGCTCTCTTCGTCGGTGAAGACCGGCTTGTCATTGTGAAAATGACTGACAGATGCTCCTTTGGTATGGCTGGAGAAGAATTCAGTCTCGTTCTTCAGCCAGTTGCAACAGATATTGGCCATAGCCGTTTTTGCGCATGGGTTGTGCAAGCGTGCAAAGCTCATGGGCAGAAATCCATCCTTGTTTGAAAGCAATTTCTTCCAGACATGCCACTTTTAGTCCTTGACGTTTTTCAATACATTCGATAAACGTGCTGGCTTCTGACAGGCTGTCGTGTGTGCCGGTGTCCAGCCATGCGAAGCCGCGTTGTAGCGTACGCACTTTTAGGCTGTTTCGAGACAGATATTCCTGATTGACTGTCGTAATTTCCAATTCTCCCCGTTGGCTGGGCTTGATACCTTTTGCTATTTCCACCACATTGTTGGGATAAAAATAAAGTCCAACTACAGCGTAATTGCTTTTAGGGTGCTCTGGCTTCTCTTCAATACTGAGACAGTTGCCGCTCTTGTCGAATTCGGCTACGCCATAGCGTTCAGGGTCGGTTACGTAATAGCCGAAAACGCTGGCAAGTCCCTGCTCTGTTGCTTTCACGCTTTCCCGAAGCAGCCCCGTAAGTCCGGCCCCGTGGAAGATGTTGTCACCAAGTACCAAGCAGACATTGTCGTCTCCGATAAACTTTTCACCTATGATAAATGCTTGTGCCAATCCGTCGGGTGATGGTTGTTCGGCATACTCAAAGTTCACTCCAAGTTCATGCCCGTCCCCCAAAAGCCGCCGGAATCCGGGTAGGTCGAAGGGAGTTGAGATGATCAGAATGTCGCGGATGCCGGCCAACATAAGCACTGACACCGGATAATAAATCATCGGCTTGTCAAAAATAGGAATCAGTTGTTTGCTGATGCCTTTGGTGATGGGATACAGCCGGGTGCCGGAGCCGCCGGCTAAAACAATACCTTTCATTATTTCTTTTTATTTTTTCTCATGGTTAGTATGCGTGCTTGTCGGGAACAAACAGACTCTTAGCCGTCATGGCGATAATCTTCAAATCGAGGAAAAACGTCCAATTCTCATTATACCAAATGTCACGGTGAATGCGCTCTTCCATTTGCCAAAGCTCTTTGGTCTCTCCTCGGTAGCCTGTCACTTGTGCCCAACCGGTAATACCCGGCTTGGAAAAGTGGCGCACCATGTATTTGTCTATCAATTTTGAATAAATCTCCGTGTGATGCAGCATGTGGGGACGTGGGCCTACAATACTCATATCTCCTTTCAACACATTGATGAATTGCGGGAACTCATCGATGTTGGTCTTCCGCATGAAGCTGCCAAACGCAAATTTGCGCGGGTCGTTTGCTGTAGCCTGCACGGTGTCGGCATCTTTGTTCACGTGCATGGAACGGAATTTCAGGCATTGGAATGTCTCGCCAAGAAAACCGGTCCGGGCTTGGCGGAAGAAAACCGGTCCGGGGCTTTGCAGCTTGATGAGCAGTGCGATGATGGGAAATAGCGGAAGCATACATAGGCAAATGAATCCGCTTACGAGCAGGTCGAAGCCGCGCTTCAATATGCGGTTGCTCATGAGTGTGAGCGGTTCTTTGCGATTGGTGAACAAAGTCTGCCCCATGAAAGGTTCGCTTATCAGGTTCAGCTTGTAGTTGGCGAACATGCGGGGGAGGTAATAAAACTGAATGACATTTTTGTCACAAAACCTCATTATTTCAACAATCATGTCTGCATCATTGTGAGAGAGACAACAGAATATGTCATCCGCAAAGCGTGAAGGAGCTTGTGCGTTTGGTTCTGCATTTTCCGCCTTGAACTCCATGTTGTCGTGCATAAAATGATGCAACTCCTCATAAGAGCCCAAACGCTTGAAACCTTCAGGGGCTTTTTCTATATCATGGTCAGCATAATATCCCTTGATGTGATAGCCGGTAAACGGAAGTGCTGTGATTTTTCTGTAAAGATCACAAACGGCCGGATCATTTCCGACAAACACTATGCTTCGAGTGTTGCCACCGGCTATGCGGTATTTTCGTAATATCAGTAGTTCCAACAGTCGGGAGGCAATAAGAACCAAACAGAATGACACGAAATAGATGATGGTAAACCTGAAGAACCCTCCACCGTCGCAGATTAACCGGAGGCAGAGAAAGAGGCATGCCGAGTGAATGGCTGCCAAGCGGACAGACCGGTATAAAACTTGCTCGAAAGTGACCTGGCGGAGATGTATGATCGTTGATGACAGATACTGGGCCACCATCATGGCGAAAATGGCAACGATGATCGTCATCCGTGGCTGAGCGTGAAAGAAAAGGGGGACAAGCTTTGGAAAAAAACGGATGTAGACAAGCAGAATGGCTGTGGCAATGGCAAAATCGGCAGCAATAACCATCCTACGGATGATGTTACTGCCATTTGCGTAATATTGCTTGGAACCGTTTGATATTTTACTCACTTTGTCTGTTATCTTTTAGAAATCAGTGCAAAGGTAATAAAATTAATTGAAAATTGAAAAAGGAAGCGGAAATTATGTGCAGTTTTTGCTAAATAACCATCAGAAATCTTTTCCGAATGTGCTGATTCTTTTTAAAATGGTAGCGAACCCGTGTGTTTTGATAGTTTTATTTTGTTTTTTCGACCAGTAGTGTACCTCGTTTGGTGGGAAAAAAGAAAATAAATTTTGAGGTCTCGATAAAATGTGTTACTTTTGTAACGGAATAATCACATAATGAAGAAAAAACATTAAAAAACGTATGATGAGTTTTTTGCAGAAAATATTGGGTAAAAAAACGGAAGAACAGCGTGTCGGAGGCATGGAAGACTTCATGACATTAGTTAGAGTTTATTTTCAGGCTTCGCTGGCTACTACATTGGGAATCACTAATTTGGCAATGCTTCCGGATTTGCGAACATTCAAAACGACACTCCGTGTTCCTACCCAAAACAATAAACTTGGAGTGGGGGAGAAGAGTCAATGCAAAAAGATGATGAATAATCTTTACGGTATGGACGATTCCTTTTTCAAGGAGATAGACCAAAGCATTCGTAAGAATTGCCATAAACTGCAAGATGTCAACACCTATCTTATTCAATTCCAAGGTTTCACCCAAGACATTATGATGCTTATGGGCAACCTGATGAAGTTTAAACTGCGCATCCCTTCGTTCTTTAAAAAGGCTATTTACACCATGACAGAGAAGCAGGTGAATGACCTTTTTGTGAAAAATGACTATACCGATCCGGGGGTGATGAAGGCTGTGTTGGCTGTCCGGCAGTATAATGGGCGCTTAGGATTTTCCCAAAAATGGATTACCGACTTTGTCTATCGGGTGGTGATGCTGGCCAAGAAAGAGCCCAAACCTTCCGATGAAGATGTGGAGAAGCTCAAGAGGTGATGTCTTGGACTGCATCATTTGTAGGCGAGCGTTATCGGTGATTGCTAAATAAAAACTTTAAGGAATATTTGGCATTTTCAAATTATTCGACTAAATTTGTAGCCAAATTGTAATCGACTATGACAGCTAATGAGAAAACTTTAAATGTGTTCACCACCCGGGTGAGGCAGATGATTCTCCAATACAAGGCAACGCGTAAGGAGAATGAAGAGCTCTATGCCATGGTGGACGAGCGCGATGCCAAGATCAAGCAGCTCGAGGCGCAGTTGACCCAGGCCCATAACGATTACAACAGTCTCAAGATGGCCAAGATGATTGAAATCACAGATGGCGACATGGAGGGTGCCAAATCCCGCGTAGCCAAACTCATCAGAGACGTCAATAAATGTATAACGCTACTGAGTGACAAATAAATCGGAGCGATGGCTGAAGAAAACAACAAGTTACACATAAAATTGCATGTATACGATACGGACATCTCGGTAAACGTGTTGCGTGACGACGAGGCCTATTATCGTAGGGCAGCCAAACTGATTACAGATACAGTAAACACCTATGCAGCTGTGTTCAAAGGACGCAAGACTGACAAGGAGTTGCTGTATATGGCTCTTATCGACATAGCCTTGAGGTTTGAAAAAGAGTCTGGCCGCAATGATACAGCACCTTATAGTGATATTCTCGGAAAGTTGACTTCAGAAATCGAAGAAGCACTCAAGTGACAGAGAATATTTAATACAATAATAATATGATTGGTATAATAATTTCGGTCGTGGCAGGCCTTGTTATAGGCGGAGCCGTCGGCTATTCTATTTTCCGTTATGTGATAAAAGGAAAATATAACCAAATGATGGATGCGGCCAATAAAGAGGCCGAAGTTGTCAAAGAGAAAAAACTCCTTGAGGTCAAAGAGAAGTTTCTGAATAAGAAAAGCGAACTTGAGAAAGAAGTTCAGCAGCGCAACCAGCGCATACAGCAAAATGAGAACAGACTCAAGCAACGGGAAATAAGCCTCAATCAGCGGCAGGAAGAGCTCGGCCGTCGCAAGCAAGAGGTGGAGCAGGGTCAACAGCGTGTGGATAACGAGAAGAAGCTGCTTGCAGTGAAGCAACAAGAACTCGAGAAGATGCAGAAGCAGGAACAGGCCAAGCTTGAAGAACTCTCCGGACTGTCGGCGGAAGAAGCCAAGTTGCGATTGGTGGAGAGTCTCAAAGATCAGGCTCGCCTTGATGCGGCAAGTTATGTGAATGAGATTATGGACGAAGCCAAGCTGAACGCCAACCAGCAGGCTAAGAAAATCGTCATTCAGACTATACAGCGCGTGGCTACCGAAACAGCCATCGAAAACTCCGTGAGCGTCTTCCACATTGACAATGATGAGGTGAAAGGCCGCATCATAGGCCGTGAAGGTCGTAATATCCGTGCCTTGGAAGCTGCAACAGGTGTTGAGATAGTGGTTGATGACACACCGGAGGCGATTGTTATTTCGGCTTTCGATCCCATTCGCCGGGAAGTTTGCCGACTGGCTCTTCACCAGTTAGTGGCCGACGGGCGCATTCATCCGGCCCGAATAGAAGAGGTTGTCGCCAAGGTGAAGAAGCAACTCGACAATGAGGTGATTGAGACCGGAAAGCGCACTGCCATCGATTTGGGCATTCATGGTCTGCACCCCGAACTGATCCGCATAGTCGGTAAGATGAAATACCGTTCTTCTTATGGTCAGAATCTTTTGCAGCACGCCCGTGAGACTGCCAATCTCTGCGCGGTGATGGCATCGGAACTGGGACTCAATCCCAAGAAAGCCAAGCGTGCCGGACTGTTGCACGATATAGGCAAGGTGCCTGATGAGGAGAGTGAGTTGCCCCATGCACTTTATGGAGCCAAAATAGCAGAGAAATATAAGGAGAAACCCGACATCTGCAATGCCATTGGAGCCCATCACGATGAGATCGAAATGAATACGCTTTTGGCCCCTATCGTGCAGGTGTGTGATGCTATTTCCGGCGCCCGTCCGGGTGCCCGTCGCGAGATTGTCGAGGCCTACATCAAGCGTCTCAATGACCTTGAGGCCATCGCCATGAGCTATCCCGGTGTGACCAAAACCTACGCCATTCAGGCTGGTCGTGAGCTCCGTGTCATTGTGGGAGCCGACAAGATGGATGATGCCGAGAGCGAAAAGTTGTCAAGTGAGATCGCCACCAAGATTCAAAACGAGATGACTTATCCCGGACAGGTGAAGATCACCGTGATTCGTGAGACCCGTTCTGTGGCATACGCCAAGTAGGTTTTGTGTCTCTGGTGCCATTGGCAAGATATTATTATCATTTTATACAAGAAAGACCGCAGTTCCTGCATCAAGGACTACGGTCTTTCGTTTTTGTCTCTGTGGAGTCTTTTTCTGTTCCTGTTGTTCTTTCTGATCTTCTTAGTTCTATTGTAACAAACTTCATCTTTGGGTATCGGTATATAGCAAGAAGCCTATCACATTGGTAAAAGAGCATTACATGCCCTTCAGCCCCATATGTATAGTGCCTGTCATGAAACTCTTTGAAAGTTCCCCAACAGGTGATAACCTCATGCTAAAGAGCCTCAATGATGATGTGAAATAGGCACACTTAGAAACCATTTTTAAGCTTAATGACAGCTCTTTGGACCCAAATGAATCAGTCGCTTGGATGCTTTGACAGATTTATTAGAGGATAGTGACGAAAAAAGGAAGCACACAAGTGCTTCCTTAGCTATTGCAAAGATACGATAAAAATAAAGGAAATGCAAATAGAATGCGAATATATCTTACATCTCACGAGGATGGTTAGAGAGGGCATAGAGGAGAGGTGATTTCTACATGATAAGGGGCTTGTCGGTCTTCATAGTGTTAATTTTGTACAATAAGGATAATTTTTCTCGATAATCTTTTGAGAATAAGATAAAAAAAACTATCTTTGCAGCAGAATAACATAAGAAAGTATCGGAACTTTCCGACAAAAGATATTTTTTTGATTTGTTTTAGTAGATTAGTTTTTAAGTAGTTTGTTTTTGAAAATCGGTTGTCGTGAGACATCCGATTTTTTTTGTGCAATTCACCAAGCTTATGTTTTATATTTATGACACATCCCAACATGCTACGCCGTTTGCGTGCAGAAAAAACAGAAGAGGACGCGACATGCGAAATGTACACAGCCGGAGGCTTGAATGAAGAAGAGTGGTGTATGACGATACTTAAAATATAGGAAATAAAAAAAGCGATGACCTTCGCAGGCAACCGCTCCAAATCTTCAATAGGTATTAGTTCTTTAAGGTAAAAAGATTGTTTTCAGGATAACAGTTGCAAAGTTAAGACATTTTTTCAAACGGCCAAACTTTTCCAGATTCTTTTTTTAATAAAACTTGCCGTGTGCCCACACATTTGTAAATATTAACTTTTTATGTGTGACAAGGTTGCTTTTTATAGTTTCTAGAGATAAAGTGGGTATAGCCCAATAAGAACAAAAAAGCGCGCCCAAAGCCATAGTCCGGACACGCTTTTTCATAAGTTAGAAGATTCTCTGCTATTTCTTTTTTATTTTCTCCACGTATGCATCGATTACGGCCACAGCGGTGATGTTCACCACATCAGCCACCGAACTTTCAAAGTCTGTGAAATGGATGGAATGGTTTAAGCCCATTTGGATGGGGCCGACAATCTCCACATCGCTGTCGAGTGCCTGAAGCAGCTTATAGCTTCCGTTGGCACTGCTCATGTTTGGGAATACGAGTGTGTTTACATCGTATCCCTTGAGCCGGGTGAAAGGAAATTTGTCGTCACGCAGCTTGCGGTCCAGAGCAAAGTTCACTTGCATCTCTCCGTCAATGATCATATCGGGATATTGCTGCTGCAGCTCTTCCACGGCCTTGTGTACTTTCCACGGGCTACCCACCTCGTCGGTTCCGAAATTGGAGTAGCTGATCATAGCTATATGCGGTTCCTCGTTAAAGAACTTGACTGTGTGGGCGCTCAGCCGGGCCACATCAACGAGCACGTCCTCATCGGGATGGCGGTTGATGAGTGTGTCAGCCAAATAGAATGTACCCTTTTTGGTGTTGAGTATGTGCATAGTCCCGAAAGTTTTATAGCCCGGTTGTATGCCAATAACCTCCTTGGCCACCTTTATCGTGTTGGAATATTTAGTGTAGAGTCCGGTGATAAACGCATCGGCATCGCCATTTTCCACCATCGACATTCCGAAATAGTTGCGCTCATACATTTTGTCGTAAGCCTCTTCGAAAGTATATCCCTGCCGGGCCCTCTTCTCGGCAAGATGTTTGGCAAAGGTAGCTCTGCGTCCTTGTTCTTGGTCGGCACGCATATCCACAATCTCAATTCCGTCGAGATTGAGTTTCAGACGATTGGCGATGCGTGTCAACCGGTCGGGATTGCCAAGCAAGATGGGGAAACAAATGCCTTCCGCTTTTGCCTGCACGGCCGCTTTCATCGTCGTGGGGTGTCCTCCTTCAGCAAAGACAACCCGCTGGGGGTGCATTCGTGCCGTATCGTGGAGTTTGCGGGTGAATTTCGTTTCTTGCCCAAGCAGTTGCCGCAAACTTTGTTTGTAGTCCTCCCAGTCTGTGATTTCATGCCGAGCCACCCCGCTTTCGATGGCGGCTTTGGCTACAGCGGCACTTACTTCGGTGATGAGTCGCGGATCTACGGGTTTGGGAATGAAGTATTTTGGCCCGAAAGTGAGCTCATTGACACGGTAAACCTCATTTACAATGTCAGGAACCGGCTGTTTGGCCAAATCGGCAATCGCCCTGACAGCTGCCATTTTCATCTCTTCGTTGATGGCCGTAGCGTGTACATCCAGTGC
The DNA here is from genome assembly GCF_000184945.1 of Segatella buccae ATCC 33574. Lineage (GTDB taxonomy): Bacteria > Bacteroidota > Bacteroidia > Bacteroidales > Bacteroidaceae > Prevotella > Prevotella buccae. Next base: position 2,435,781 of record NZ_GL586311.1, on the reverse strand, counting down.
CCCACGGAAGATGTAAGGGAATCCGATGACATTGTTGATTTGGTTGGGGTAGTCGCTTCGGCCGGTTGACATCAGCACATCTGGACGACTCTCCATAGCGTCTTCGTAGGAGATTTCGGGAACGGGATTGGCCAGCGCAAACACGATGGGATTGTCGCTCATGGAGCGGATCATGTCTTGGGAGAGCACATTGCCCTTTGATAACCCGACAAAAACGTCGGCCCCCTTGATGGCTTCTTCAAGTGTATGTACATCCCGACGGTCTGTGGCAAACTGTTTTTTCTGTTCATTCAGATTGGCCCTGTCACTCGTGATTACGCCTTTCGAGTCGAGCATTACAATATTTTCCCGCTTGGCACCGAGTGCGCAATAGAGTTTGGTGCAGCTGATGGCAGCCGCTCCGGCACCGTTGACCACGATTCTCACCTTGTCAATGTCCTTCCCGGCCACTTCAAGGGCGTTTTTCAGACCGGCTGCTGAAATAATGGCAGTCCCGTGTTGGTCGTCGTGCATCACCGGGATGTCGAGGGTCTTCTTCAACCGCTCTTCTATGTAGAAACATTCCGAAGCCTTGATGTCTTCCAAGTTGATCCCGCCAAACGAGGGAGCTATCTTCTCTACAGCTTCGCAAAATTTTTCAGGATCTTTCTCGTCTACCTCGATGTCAAAAACATCAATGCCTCCATATATCTTGAAAAGTAAGCCCTTGCCTTCCATAACCGGCTTGCCGCTCATGGCACCAATATCCCCCAGGCCAAGGACGGCTGTGCCATTGCTGATGACAGCAACCAAATTTCCCTTGTCGGTATATTTGTATACATCATCGGGGTTGTTCTGTATCTCAAGGCAGGGATACGCCACACCCGGTGAGTAGGCCAAACTCAAGTCTGTCTGGGTGCGATAAGGCTTGGTAGGCTTCACTTCAATTTTTCCCGGTCGCCCGTTCTGGTGATATTGGAGGGCGGCTTCTTTAGAAATCTTTACCATATTACTTTGTGTTTATAATTAAAAGTCCCTCAAAACTTTTCATTGGTAGCACTTAGATGTGTTTGGGTTGCACAAATGACGCTCCTTTGCGCAAAGGTAAGAAAAAACCAAATAAAACGTGCGAGTTTTTATTCTTTTTTTGTAACTTTGTGACGAAAACGTTTTCCGATAAAGATTATGAATGTATCTTCTCCATATAGAATAGAAGTAAAGAATAAGATTTTGAAGATCTCCATGAAGCAATTTCTTTCTAAGGGAGTGAAGGCGGTAAAGATGGATGATATAGCCATGTCGCTTTCCATTTCCAAGCGCACACTCTATGAGATTTTTGCCGATAAGGAAGATCTTCTTTATGCCTGTATCAAGAAACATGAAGATGACCACGATGAGTGGATGGAGCGTTTTGACGATGGCACACACACTGTGATTGACATTATAGTGGAATACTATCAAGTGAAAGTGGAATTTTCCAAGACGATCAATCCCACTTTCTTCATGGAGTTGCACAAGTTCTCAAAAGTTGTCGGCTATCTTCAGAACAGGCATGAGAAACGAGAGAAAGAGGCGGCAGTCTTTTTCAAACGGGGAATAGAGGAAGGGTATTTCCGTAAGGACATCAACTATAAGTTGGCTTCGCGTATCGGTGACATGTCAATGCACAGCTTCATGGAGAAGCAGCTTTATCAGGAATTCGGTGTGGAGGAAATATTCCGCAGTTTTATCTTCGTTTTTATAAGAGGTTTCTGTACGCAAAAGGGGATCAAACTATTGGACAGCCGTCTAAAGACTCTTGTGTAGCATTCTCACAGGGATGGGGCGACTATTTTCAGTCGCGGTACCACCAGCTGAGTATTTTGTTAACCCAAGGAATCGTGAATCTGAACCATCGGTAGGTGCCGACCGGCTTCCCGCCGAAACTTAAAATAAACTCTCTGAACGCATTTCTTTTCCACGGTAGCCCTACATCCATAAAATACATGTGCGCATAATTGTGTGCATGGGCATACCGGAGGGCATACCATACAGTCATGGTGTTAGGATGGAGAGAATGGTAGGTCTTGCGCTTGGATGCTAAATACCACAAATAGGCATTGCCTTCGGAAAACACGCACACGCTTCCCCCTATGATCTTGTTTTTATATAGTGTGACAAGAATTATCGCCCGCTTGTTTTTGTAAAGTTCAACAAACTGTTTTTCGGGCGGAATCAACCGGCGCAGCTTAAGCCGGTAGAATCCTTTGAGAAGTCTGTAAAACCGGCATCCTTCATCTATTGAAGCGACTTCCCGGGTAATGATTCCGTTGGCATAACTTTTGGCTATCCTGTCTTTCAATTTGACATCAATCCGCTCCTCCGGAGATTTGCTGTGCAGCGAATTGTGTATCTCCTGCCAATGTAGTGGAAAATATCCGTAACGGCGAAACTCCCTATAACCGAACATTTTACGACTAATGTCGGAAACCTCCACGAAAAAACACAGACTGTGTACAAGTCTTCGGGTCAGTGCTTTGAGCATGAGTCCGAACAGTTCTTCTTGAGGGACAGTCCCATAGTCTTCTTGTGCGGGCGCATCTTTATCCGTATCGTGATATACTCCTTCACCATAGATTCGCCCTTGTTTGAGCAGAACAAAAGGCAGCCAAATGATGCGGCGTCTGACAACAGCTAACAGATGGGCTATAGGACGGCCGTCTTTCATGGCAACGGCCATAAAAGGTGAACTGCCGGGTACTTGCTCCGTTATACGAAACAATTCGGCACTGTGGAAAAAGTTCTCCTCGTTGAGCGGGGGGAGCAATTCGCTTTTCCGGATAATCTCGATGGTGATGCCTTCCATTATGAAGGCAAATATATAAAGAAATGTTGAAAGGTAAAAAGAAAAGCGTAAATTATTGCTGAAAATAGACGAAAGAGCTGTTTATAAACTGTTTTTTTATTACCTTTGCCGGCATGAAAGTTTGTTTGATAGGAGCCGGTCGTCTTGCCACTAATTTAGGGAAGGCGCTGGTGAGAGGCGGACACACGATTACACAAGTGTATAGTCGGACAAAAGAATCGGCCGGCAAACTCGCGACCTTAGTCGGCGGAGAGTTTGTCGATAATATTGGTGAGATTGACAATCGGGCAGACATCTATATTTTTGCCATTAAAGATGATGCGCTTAGAGAGTTAGTGCCACAAGTGGGCCGGAATATCAAGGAAAAGGTGTTTTGCCATACGGCAGGTTCGATGCCGTTGGACATATTTCAAGAGACAGTTTGCCACTATGGAGTCTTTTATCCATTGCAAACCTTCAGCAAAACTCGCGAAATGGATTTCTCAAATATTCCCTGTTTTCTGGAGACTAACGACCAAACGGCATATTCGATGCTCCACGCTTTGGCGAAGACCATCTCCAATCGAATCTATGATTTGTCCTCGGAAGAACGAAAGTATCTACATCTTGCCGCGGTCTTTGCCTGTAACTTTGTTAACCATTGTTACAGCCTTTCCGGCGAAGTCCTCGCCGCCCACGGTCTGCCGTTTGACGTGATGCTTCCGCTTATCGAAGAAACGGCCCGCAAGGCTGGGGAAATGTCGCCTTTGGAGGCCCAGACCGGTCCGGCTGTGCGCTATGATGAGAATGTGATTAAGGCCCAGACAGACCTTTTGAACCATGAGCCCTACCTGCAAGAGGTATATAGATTGTTAAGCAGTGGAATCTATCAATATGCACTTCAACATTCCAGACAATGATAAATTATGATTTAAACAAAATAAAGGCCGTGGTCTTTGATGTGGACGGGGTGCTTTCGTGCCAGACGATCACTTTGGCGGGGAACGGCGAGCCGTTGCGCACCGTGAATATCAAAGACGGCTATGCCATTCAGCTGGCACAAAAGATGGGACTCCGTATTGCCATTATGACAGGGGGTAACACCGAGGCCGTGCGTATGCGCTACCGGCATCTTGGCGTGGAAGACATTTACATGGAGTGCGCGGTCAAGTTAAAGTCTTATGAAGATTTCCTTTCGCGTTATGGGTTAAATGACGAGGAGGTTATCTATTGCGGAGATGACATTCCCGACTACGAAGTCATGAACCGCTGTGGTTGTTCATGTTGCCCGTCGGATGCCGCTTCCGAGATAAAGGAAATTAGCAATTATGTGTCTACCTTCCGTGGAGGAGAAGGGTTTGGGCGGGATGTACTCGAACAAGTTCTTCGTACACAAGGACTATGGATGGCAGATAAAAAAGCTTTTGGATGGTAAAAATGAAAGAGCAGTTAAAGAAAATAATCTTAGCAAGTGGCAGCCCCCGGCGGCGTGAGCTGCTTGCCGGTCTCGGTATGCCTTTCGAGGTGGTTGTTCTTCCCGATGTGGATGAGAGCTACCCCGATACTGTCAAGGCTGACGATGTGCCCGAATATCTTGCGCAAAAAAAGGCCGAAGCATATACCTCCTTACTGACAGAAGACGGCAAACTTGTCATTACGGCAGACACCGTCGTGATTTTGGACGGACGGATATTCGGCAAACCCCAAAATGCAGAGGAAGCTATACAGATGCTGAGAACATTAAGTGGGAAGACACACCATGTGATAACGGGCGTGTGCTTGATGACACGTGGGCAGAAACATCATTTCTCGGTGCGCACGGAGGTCACTTTCAAGGTGCTTGCCGAATGTGAGATAGACTATTATATAGACACCTATCGACCTTTCGACAAGGCGGGAGCGTATGGCATTCAAGAATGGATTGGGTATATCGGATGTACAGGGTTAAAAGGCAGCTATTATAATGTTATGGGACTGCCTGTACAGCGCATCTATGAAGAGCTGGAAAAGATGGTGGAATGGACGATGCCTACGTCAAATTGACATACACAAACTCTTGGCTTTGACAAAGCGTGGGATGCCTTCTTTTAGATCGGACCGCTTGTTGGGTCCTCATCGAAAATGTTGCTTGTTTCCTTTAGCTCGTCTTCGTCAAACCAAATGGAAAGTTTTGATTTGGCTTTTTCCTTGACATCGTCAGATACCTCACCCCATATCTTGTGGAGAACGTAGAGGAGCACTGCCAGATCATCACCCAAGCCGGCTATGGGAATTGCATCCGGAACTACATCCAACGGGCTGATGAGATAGCCTAATGCACCAATGATAATGGCTTTATCCTTCACGGAGACTTTGTCGCTTTCGAGGGTGTAATAGAGAATCAAGGCCACGTAGACCAATTTGATGCCTGCACGTTTTGCGATGCGTGAAATCTTCTCAATAAAGCCATTGTTTGAGAATCTGTCGCGATAAGACATAAAATCCGGTAATTGCATATCCATTATTGTTTGATTAAAAGGTTTTAACCATGTTGTTCTTTGAAAAGTAGTACAGCATTTATGTAACTTTCCATCTTTGAACGGGCGTGTCTGTGCAGACGCACTTGCTTGAACATGTTTTTCAATGAAGTTACAAACAGGGCAAGCAACACCCCGATACCGATACACAATAAAAGTGTCCAGCTGCCCCACGGATAGCTTTCTTCCGGAAAAGCCGATAGAATGATAACAGGCAACACAATGAGTATGCCGGCTATTGTGTAATTAGTACGCTTCGAACCGCCCCCGTCGAGGATAGCTTGTTTGTCGAAAAGATAGTCCGAGAGTTCTTCTTGCGTGATACCATAGGCGTCAAGTTTAGGAAAACCGGGGGCATCCTTGTATTCTTCGATAGCCCCCGTCACCAAATGCTCGAAATCGTCAAGCAGATTTCTTTGTTCTACATATCTCATACTCTTTCAACGTTTGAGGAGTCGTAATATTATAGATTTGTAGGTTTTTAACATGTAGGCTTACAATGTAGCGGCAAACAGGCTGTTAAAACTCGTCTTATTCGCGGTTTGAGTTTATAAACATAGTTAAAGTTGGCATAATGTTTGCAACAACCAAGAAATAATTGTACTTTAGTAGAATGAAAAGAAAGGATATATAAATATGACAAGTCAATTTTCACCTAAGGTTTCCCAAATACTGGCGTTCAGCAGGGAAGAGGCTACACGCTTGGCGAGTTCAAGCGTTGGCCCCGAACATCTGATGCTTGGCTTGATGAGAGAAAGGAAGGGCACTGTACTTAACTTACTCATTTCGTTGGATATTGAATTGGGCAATATAAAGGCAGCTTTGGAAGAGCATGTGAGAAGCCAAGAACAGAAAGAACCTGTCAACACGATGGAACCGATTCTCAATGAAAAGGCGAGTAATATCCTGCGCCTTGCCGTGCTTGAGGCACGCATTCTTCACTCGACAATGGTCGAAGCGGAGCACATCCTTTTTGCCATCCTGCACGACCAGTCGGGGAATGGGGCTAAAGATGTACTTGAAGAATATAACGTGCAGTATGACACCATATTGCATACTTATCAAGCTATCACTAGAAAGCCCATAGCTGATGGCTTACACATGGCCGATGAAGAAGAGGAAGACGGAGAACCAATGCTTTCTCGTGATAAAGACGGACAACGGGCGACAGCCACTGCGACTGGCCAGGCCGGGGGCGGGAAGACCCCTGTGCTTGACAATTTCTCGACCGATTTGACACGGGCTGCAGCTGAAGGAAAACTTGACCCTGTCGTAGGGCGTGAAAAAGAGATTCAGAGGGTGTCGGAAATCTTAGGCCGTCGCAAGAAAAATAATCCAATATTGATAGGTGAACCGGGAGTAGGAAAAAGTGCCATTGTAGAAGGACTTGCCCAACTCATTGTGAAGCGCCATACATCGCCTGTCCTTTTCAACAAGAGGGTTGTGAGTCTTGATATGACCGGCATCGTGGCCGGTACGAAATATCGTGGTCAATTTGAAGAGCGTATCAAGTCGCTCATCAAGGAGTTGGAACAGAATGATGATATCATTGTCTTCATTGATGAGATACATACCATTATCGGAGCAGGAAACACCTCCGGTTCTATGGATGCAGCTAATATCCTGAAACCGGCTTTGGCTCGTGGTACCATACAGTGTATTGGGGCCACAACGCTTGATGAATACCGCAACTCGATAGAAAAGGATGGTGCTTTGGAACGACGATTCCAAAAGGTTATCGTTGAGGCTACGACTGCTCACGAAACCCTGCAGATACTTCAGAATATCAAAGACCGGTATGAACATCACCATCATGTGGCATACTCAGACGAGGCTCTTGAGGCATGTGTCAAACTGGCAGATCGGTATATTACCGACCGAGCTTTTCCCGACAAAGCCATTGATGTGATGGATGAGGTAGGGGCAAGAGTCCATCTGCAACATGCTACGGTACCTGCTGAGATCACGGACAAAGAAAAGGAAATCAGCGATGTGAAAGAGAAGAAGCAACATGCTGTATGCAGTCAGAACTTTGAGTTGGCTGCAAGTTATCGTGACCGACAGACCGAACTTGAAAAGGAATTGCGTCAGCTGCAGAACGATTGGCAACGGGGAGACAATGGACAGCGTGAGGAGGTTACGGAAAATATGGTGGCGGATGTTGTGTCCGTAATGACCGGTGTGCCCGTGCAGCGCATTGCCGAGGGAGAAGGCGTGAGGCTGAAACACATGGCCGAAAGCCTGAAAAACAATGTCATAGCCCAAGATGCTGCCATTGACAAGATGGTGAAGGCCATCCAACGCAACAGAGTGGGCCTGAAAGACCCCAACCATCCTATTGGAGTATTCATGTTTCTTGGGCCTACCGGCGTGGGTAAGACCTATCTGGCCAAAAAGCTTGCAGAAGACATGTTCGGTTCTAGTGACGCCCTTATCCGTATTGACATGAGTGAATACACGGAATCGTTTAACACCTCACGCCTCATAGGTGCCCCTCCGGGATATGTCGGCTATGAAGAGGGCGGACAATTGACGGAGCGTGTGCGCAGAAAACCTTACTCCATCGTTTTGCTGGATGAGATAGAAAAGGCTCATGGCAACGTATTCAATCTGCTTTTACAGGTTCTTGATGAAGGGCGGTTGACCGATGGGAACGGACGATTGATCGATTTCAGAAATACGGTAATCATCATGACTTCCAATGCCGGAACCCGCCAACTCAAGGAGTTTGGGCGTGGTATCGGTTTTGCGGCCGGAGGCACATTGGGATTAAGCTTGAATGAAGCAGACAAGCAATATGCCCGTTCCATCATTCAAAAGAGTCTGAGCAGGCAGTTCTCTCCCGAATTTCTTAATCGTCTTGACGAAATTATCACGTTTGACCAATTGGATTTGGACGCTATCAAAAAGATTGTCGAACTGGAGTTACGAGGATTATACAAGCGCGTGGAAGCCTTAGGCTACCAGCTCCAAATCAGTGATAAGGCCAAGGAGTTTGTGGCAACCAAAGGCTACGATGTTCAGTTTGGGGCGCGTCCGTTGAAACGTGCCATCCAGAATTATATTGAAGACGGAGTATGTGAACGTCTGTTGAGCGGAGAACTTCAACCGGGTAGCATGATTTCTGTTGACAAGGATTCTGACAAAGATGAATTGACATTCAAATAAAATAACGGAAAAATTTGCGAGTTCAAAAAAATATATTACCTTTGCACTCGCATTTGCCGATATGGCTCAGTTGGTAGAGCAACGCATTCGTAATGCGTAGGTCCCGGGTTCGAGTCCCGGTATCGGCTCAAGCAAAGATCGTTTTACTCTTGCGGCAATAGCTCAGTTGGTAGAGCGTCGGCTTCCCAAGCCGAAGGTCACGGGTTCGACCCCCGCTTGCCGCTCAATTATTTTCCCCATCCGCTTATTTTTTTTCGTAAGTCTCCATGAATGGAAGCGTATTTATGGAACTGTGTTGGACCTATATGCCCCTTTCTCTGTCAAATAATATTGCTGTGTGTTGAACGATTCAACAATAGTTGGTCAAATAATAGAACCTTTATGAAGCGTGAATACACAGATATAAACTTTTTGGTGTCTTCATTCCCATACCGAACCGGCACGTATGTACTTCCCTCAAGTCTTTGCATTTTCCATTCCGTTATTGGCTTCCTGTATGGTGTCCCATCTGAATATTATCCTTATTTTCTGTACAACTTCACACGCAAGCTTCTGGATATAAGTTTTTTGCAAAGTAAACCTTCTGTTTTGTAAAGTGTATTTTGCAAACCTCGTGTTTTTTTCAATAATAATTTGAAATGTTTGCGAATTAATTATTAACTTTGCACACGCATTGACAGATAGCTTCTGTCTTGGCGAGCAATATTTAAATAACGTTATAGATCTTTTATGTATTATTTGTTTATCACCGTTTTGTTAACGGCTGTCGTCTTGGTAGTTGCGGCCTATGCCATCGCCAAGTTGATAGGGCCCCGTTCCTACAATCCGGTTAAAGGAGAACCATTTGAGTGTGGTGTGCCTACCCGCGGCTCTTCCTGGCTGCCTGTACATATCGGCTACTACCTCTTCGCTATCCTTTTCCTGATGTTCGACATAGAGACCGTGTTTCTCTATCCATGGGCAGTCGTTGTTAAGCAGTTTGGAGTCATGGCTCTCTTGAGTATTGGCTTTTTCCTGTTGGTATTGGTATTTGGGCTGGCCTATGCCTGGCGGAAAGGAGCATTGGAATGGAAGTAAGAAAGCCTAAAATCAAAGCTGTCCCTTACGATGATTGGAAAGACAATGGCACCCTTGAGAAAATGGCCGATGAGCTTAATGAGGGTGGTGTGAACCTTGTACTTGGCAATCTTGACCAGTTGATCAACTGGGGGCGTAGCAATTCTCTTTGGTCACTCACTTTTGCCACTTCTTGTTGTGGCATTGAGTTTATGGCTACGGGATGTGCCCGTTACGACTTTTCTCGTTTTGGTTTTGAGGTGACTCGCAACTCACCTCGCCAAGCCGACTTAATTATGTGTGCCGGCACTATCACCAACAAGATGGCCCCGGCTCTCAAGCGGCTTTACGACGAGATGGCCGAACCCAAATATGTTGTAGCTGTCGGTGGTTGTGCCGTTTCCGGCGGCCCGTTCAAGAGCAGCTACCATGTTGTTCGAGGCATTGACGAGATAATCCCTGTAGATGTTTATATCCCCGGATGCCCACCGCGTCCCGAAGCTATCATGTATGGCATGATGCAGTTGCAGCGTAAGGTGAAGGTCGAGAAATTTTTCGGTGGAGCCAACCATAAGCAGAATGCAGAAGAACGCCTGTTGGGCAAGAGCAACGAGGAGTTGACGTTTGAGAACAAACTGGGCATTTCCGTAGAAGAGGTGCGCAAGGCACGTGCCGAAGAGTGGGGGACTGCGGCTGCCCCGGCCCCTGCCAAGGCTCCGGCCAAACCGGCCCCTGCCCCCAAGAAAGATACCATCGTCGTGGACAAGGCTCCCTCCAAGGAAGAAGTGGAGAAGCTCGGCAACGAACTCGATAAGCTGAAGAGTGGAGAACAGCCAGCAGTTGCTGACGTGGCATCTGAGAACACTAATATATAATAAGGTGGAAAAATGAAATTAGAAAACAAAGAATTCGGTTTTGATAACTTTGTCTCGGAGATGACAAAGTTGAAGAATGAGAAGCATTTCGACTACCTTGTTACGATTGTAGGTGAAGACTTCGGAGAAGAAGGTCTCGGATGTATCTATATTCTTGAGAACACCGACACGCACGAACGTGTGAGTGTCAAGCAGATTGCCAAACAGATTGGCGATGACCACGTGCTTCCTACGACTTACCACTTGTGGAAGATTTCAAATCTTCTCGAACGTGAGGTGTATGATTTTCTGGGGATTAAGTTCCTCGGACACCCCGACATGCGGCGTCTTTATCTGAGAAATGACTTTAAGGGTTATCCGCTCCGCAAGGATTTCCGGCCCGAGGGCACTTATTCGCTTGTGGATGATGAGGAACCCGACTATGGCTTGGAATATTCTCTTGACAGGAATGGCAACCTTGTGAGCAAGCAGAACAAGCTATTCACCGATGACGACTTCGTTATCAATATCGGACCGCAGCATCCTTCCACCCACGGTGTGCTTCGCCTTCAGACCATTCTCGACGGTGAGACCATCAAGAAGATTTATCCCCATTTGGGATATATCCACCGCGGTATTGAGAAAATGTGTGAGAGTTATACTTATCCGCAAACATTGGCTTTGACCGACCGCATGGATTATTTGAGTGCTATGCAGACTCGTCATGCCCTTTGTGGTGTCATAGAAGAGGCTATGGGTGTGGAACTCTCCGATCGTATCAAGTACATTCGTACCATCATGGACGAGCTTCAACGTATCGATTCCCACCTGCTCTATTTGGGATGTTTCGCCCAAGATCTCGGTGCCCTGACGGCTTTCCTCTATTGCATGCGCGACCGTGAACACGTGCTCAATGTCATGGAAGAGACCACCGGCGGCCGCCTCATACAGAATTACTACCGCATTGGTGGTGTACAGGAGGACATCGACCCCAACTTTGTGCAGAATGTCAAGACACTTTGCACTTACCTCAAACCCATGATTCAGGAATATTTGGATGTATTTGGTGACAATGTCATCACGCACAATCGTTTGGAGAAGGTGGGTGTCATGGATAAGAAGAACTGTATCAGCTATGGTGTGACCGGATGCTCCGGACGCGCCTCCGATTGGCGTAGCGATGTGCGCAAAAATCATCCGTACGCACTCTATGGCGAGGTGGACTTTGAAGAGGTTGTTTGTGATACACGCGATAGCATGGGCCGCTACTATAACCGCATAGCGGAAATTAAGCAGAGCATCCGTATCATCGAACAGCTGATAGACAATATCCCAGAGGGTGATTTCTACATCAAGCAGAAGCCGGTCATCAAAGTGCCCGAAGGGCAATGGTACTTTTCCACCGAGGGCAGTCGTGGTGAGATAGGTGTCTATCTTGACAGTCGTGGTGACAAGTCACCCTATCGCTTGAAGCTTCGTCCCATGGGATTGAACCTTGTGGCCGCTCTTGACGAGATGTGTCGTGGCGAAAAAGTAGCTGACTTGATTACGGTCGGTGCCGGTTTAGATTATATTATTCCTGATATTGATAGATAGTTATGTTCGATTTTAGTATAGTTTCAAATTGGATAGACCTGCTGCTTCGCCAGACTTTGGGTCTCGGAGATTTTCCGGCTATTCTGATAGAGTGTGTGCTTGTGGGTGTAGGCATTCTGTTGGCATACGCCTTGATAGCCATTGTGTTGATCTTCATGGAACGTAAGGTATGTGCCTATTTTCAGTGCCGTGTTGGACCTATGCGCGTGGGCCCTTGGGGCTTGTTGCAAGTGTTTGCTGATGTACTGAAGATGCTCATCAAGGAAATCTTTGTGGTGGACAAGGCCGACCACATGCTTTACTACATTGCTCCTTTCCTGGTGATTGTGGCTTCTGTTGGAACATTCTCGTTCCTTCCTTGGAATAAGGGCATGCACGTGCTTGACTTCAATGTGGGGGTGTTTCTTGTGACGGCTATCAGTTCTATTGGCGTATTGGGTATTTTCCTTGCCGGTTGGGGTTCCAACAACAAGTATTCTGTAGTGTCGGCCATGCGTGGTGCCGTGCAGATGATTTCCTACGAAATGTCGCTCGGCCTTTGTCTGATCAGTGCTGTTGCCATTACCGGTACGATGCAGATGAGTGGTATTGTCGAGGCTCAGACCGGACCGTGGAAGTGGCTGGTGGTGCAAGGACATATTCCTGCCATTCTGGCTTTCTTGGTGTTCCTTGTGGCAGGTAATGCAGAAGCCAACCGCGGACCTTTCGACTTGGCTGAGGCTGAGAGTGAGCTGACTGCAGGTTATCATACCGAGTATTCCGGCATGGGATTCGGTTTTTATTATCTTGCTGAATACCTCAATCTCTTTGTTATTTCCGGTTTGGCTGCCGCCGTTTTCCTCGGTGGTTGGGCACCTCTTAATATTGGTGTCGTTGCCTTCGACAATGTGATGAACCACATCCCGGGTTTTGTTTGGTTCTTTGGCAAAGCATTCTTTGTGGTGTGGTTGCTCATGTGGGTCAAGTGGACCTTTCCTCGTCTGCGTGTCGACCAGATATTAAAGCTGGAATGGAAGTATCTCATGCCCCTGATGCTCTTTGTGTTGGTTCTCACTACCGTTTGTGTAGCATTGGACTGGACTTTATAATAGATTAAAGAAATGGAAAAGAAACAATCATATTTCGGTGAGATTGGTGCTGCCATGAAGACGCTCGCTGTTGGTATGAAAACCACTCTGCGAGAGTATTTCACACCGAAGAGCACAGAGCAGTATCCTGAAAACCGCAAGACCACTCTCCATTTGAGTCCTCGTCATCGTGGCCGTCTGGTCTTTAAGCGTGATGAGAACGAGAATCACAGATGTGTGGCCTGTACGATGTGTGAGAAGGCATGTCCTAACGGAACTATTGTGCTTACACATGAAATGGTTGCCGACCCTGAGACCGGCAAGAAAAAACGCCAGTTGATAGATTATCAATACGATCTCGGCGACTGTATGTTCTGCCAACTTTGCGTGAACGCCTGCAATTTTGATGCCATTGAGTTTACCAACGATTTTGAGCAGGCAGTCTTCGACCGCAGTAAGTTGGTGCTCCATCTTGACAAGGAGGTTTATAAAGGCGGTTCGTTGCCCGGACTCATCAAGGGTGGAGCTCCGCTGGAGATAGGTAAGTTTAACACCAAAACAAAATAGAAAGATGGCAAATATAGTAATGTTTTGCATTTTGGCTGCGGTCATTCTAGGTTCGGCCGTCATGTGCGTGATGACTAAAAGGATTATGCGGGCTGCCACTTTTTTGCTGTTCGTGCTGTTCGGTGTTGCAGGCATTTATTTTCTGCTTGACTACACCTTTCTTGGTACGGCACAGATAGCAGTCTATGCCGGTGGCATCACGATGGTCTACATCTTTGCCATTCAGTTGGTTAGCAAGCAGACTCTTCAAGGAGTCGTGGAACGCTTCAAGGGCAGTCGTGTGCTTGGAGGTGCTGTTGTTTCGCTTGTCGGCTTGGCCACGGTGGTAGTGGTATTGCTTAAAAACCGTTTTATAGATTTTGCTGCCCAGTCTGCTGTGGGGGAAATACCCATGAATACTATAGGTACAGCCCTTTTAGGTTCGGAGAAATATCAGTATGTACTGCCTTTTGAGTTCATCTCTGTATTTCTTCTGGCCTGCATTATTGGGGGTATAATGATAGCAAGAAAGGAGGATGACAAATGATACCAGTAGGATGTTATTTGGTGCTTAGCGCACTTTTGTTCTTTATCGGCGTGTTCGGTTTCGTCACCCGCCGTAATTTGATAGCCATGCTCATTTCCGTGGAACTTATTTTGAATGCAGCTGATCTCAACTTTGCTGTGATCAACCGTATTCTGTTCCCGGGACAACTTGAAGGGTTCTTCTTCACACTGTTTTCCATCGGTGTGAGTGCTGCCGAGACAGCTGTGGCTATTGCCATTATTATCAACGTTTACCGCAACTATCACAGTGATCAGGTGAACAGTATTGAAAACATGAAATTATAAAAATGATGGATTACAGTTATGTATTTTTGATACTTCTTCTTCCTGCGCTCTCATTTGTCGTGTTGGCTTTGGCGGGAATGAAAATGTCACATAAGCTGGCCGGACTCATCGGTACCACTTCACTCGGTATCGTGACGGTCCTTTCCTATATGACGGCTTTCCTGTATTTTACAGCAGATCGTGGTGCCGATGGGACATACGCCACAATGGTGCCCTATAATTTTACATGGTTGCCCTTGGGTAATTTGCATTTTGACATGGGCATCTTGCTTGATCCCATCTCGGTGATGATGCTGATAGTGATATCCACGGTGAGCTTGATGGTTCACATCTATTCCTTTGGATACATGCACGGCGAAAAAGGTTTTCAGCGTTATTATGCCTTCCTGTCGTTATTCACCATGTCTATGCTCGGACTGGTTGTGGCCACGAACATTTTCCAGATGTATCTTTTTTGGGAGCTTGTGGGTGTGTCTTCCTATCTGCTCATCGGATTCTATTATCCCTTGCATGCAGCTGTGGCAGCCTCCAAAAAGGCTTTCATCGTTACACGCTTTGCCGATATGTTCTTTTTGATCGGTATTCTGATCTTCGGTTATTACACCCAGTCATTCAGCTTCTCCTTTGTCGGTGACATTGTGATGGGCGCAGGCACTACTCCTTTTATAGCATGTGATACTGTGAAGGCTGTTACGGCCGGTGGCTTGATTTTGCCCACGGCATTGGTGCTGATGTTCATTGGTGGAGCTGGTAAGAGTGCCATGTTCCCACTGCACATTTGGTTACCGGATGCCATGGAGGGTCCGACACCTGTTTCAGCATTAATTCATGCTGCTACTATGGTTGTTGCCGGCGTTTTCCAAATAGCCCGTATGTTTCCTTTGTGGGTGCAATATGCTCCCGAACAGATGAGCATTGTGGTTTGGGTTGGTGTCTTTACCGCTTTCTATGCAGCTGCTGTGGCTTGTGCGCAAAGCGATATCAAACGAGTGTTGGCTTTCTCGACCATTTCGCAGATTGCTTTCATGATGGTATCTTTAGGTGTCAGCCTTCCCGGCCATGAGGCTGTGCTTGACAATCACACTCAGCTGGGGTATATGGCCGGTATGTTCCATCTGTTCACACACGCCATGTTCAAGGCTTGCCTATTCCTTGGAGCCGGCTGTATCATCCATGCCGTACACTCCAACGAGATGTTGGCTATGGGGGGGCTTCGCAAATATATGCCCATCACCCATGCCACATTCTTGATTTCATGTTTGGCTATTGCAGGCATTCCTCCATTTTCGGGGTTCTTCTCTAAAGACGAGATTCTTACCGCTTGTATGCACTACAGTCCGATAGTGGGATGGATCATGACCGGTGTGGCAGCCATGACGGCTTTCTATATGTTCCGTCTTTATTATGGGATATTCTGGGGGACGGAGAATAAGGAACTTCATGCAGAGCACACGCCCCATGAGGCTCCTCTGACTATGACCTTTCCGCTGATATTCCTTTCCGCCATCACCATAGTCTGTGGTTGGCTCCCTCTGGATGGCAGTTGGATGCCATTCGGTCACTTTGTGAGTGCGAGCGGTCAGGCTTATGATATCCACCTTGATTGGGCTGTTGCCGGAACCAGTATTGTTATAGCTTTGTTGAGCATCGCATTGGCCACTTATATCTATAAAGGTGAAAAGCAGCCAGTTGCCGATGCCCTTTACAGGAAATTCCCCAAACTTCATCGTGCGGCCTATAAGCGTTTCTATCAGGATGAGATCTGGCAGTTTGTCACTCATAAGGTAATCTTCCGCTGCATCAGCCGTCCCATAGCATGGTTCGACCGTCAGTGTGTTGATGGATTTATGAATTTCCTCGCATGGGGGACACAGGAAGCCGGCGAAAGCATCCGGCCATGGCAAAGTGGCGATGTGCGTTCCTATGCCGTGTGGTTCTTGACGGGTACAATAGCATTGACCTTGGTCTTACTTGCTATTATGCTGTAATGTCTCACTAATAAAAGAATCAAAATAAGATGAATATATTAACATTATTCGTAGTAATCCCCATTTTGATGTTGGCAGGCCTTTGGCTTTCCAAGAATGACAATCAGGTGCGTGGGGTGATGGTTGCCGGTTCCACTTGTTTGTTGGGACTCGCCATCTATTTGGTTTTCGCATTTCTTGATTTGCGTGAGACAATGCCTGCTGACCAGTATCCGATGCTTTTCACTTACAGTGTGCCTTGGTTTGAACCGCTCAATATCGAATACGCTATTGGTGTCGACGGCATCTCTGTTGTCATGATATTGCTTTCAGCCATCATTGTCTTTACAGGTACATTTGCTTCTTGGCAACTGGAGCCCATGAAGAAGGAGTATTTCCTTTGGTTTGTATTGTTGAGTACAGGTGTCTTCGGTTTCTTTATATCCGTAGACTTGTTCACCATGTTCATGTTCTATGAGGTAGCACTGATTCCCATGTATCTTCTCATCGGTGTGTGGGGAACCGGAGCCAAGGAATATGCAGCCATGAAGTTGACGTTGATGCTGATGGGCGGTTCTGCCTTGCTGATTATTGGCATTTTGGGCATTTATTACTTCAGTGGTGCAACGACCATGAATATCAATGAAATTGCGGCCTTGGCTAATATCCCGGAAAATGTTCAAAAAGTATTCTTCCCGTTTGTATTTATCGGTTTCGGCGTACTTGGTGCCCTGTTCCCGTTCCACACATGGTCTCCCGATGGTCACGCCAGTGCCCCGACGGCAGTCTCTATGCTTCATGCCGGTGTGCTGATGAAATTGGGTGGATATGGCTGTTTCCGCATCGCCATGTACCTCTTGCCTGGTGCACTTGACACTTGGGCACCGGTTTTCCTTGTGCTGACAACCATCTCTGTGGTTTATGGTGCATTCTCTGCCTGTGTGCAAACCGACTTGAAGTACATCAATGCTTATTCTTCTGTATCACACTGTGGCATGGTGCTTTTTGCATTGTTGATGATGACGCAGACCGCTATTACCGGTGCCATTCTTCAGATGCTCTCGCATGGCTTGATGACTGCTTTGTTCTTTGCTGTCATTGGTATGATTTATCACCGTGCTGGGACGCGTGATGTACGCTATCTCGGCGGCTTGATGAAGATCGTGCCTTTCCTCTCATGCGGCTATGTCATTGCCGGTTTGGCCAACTTGGGACTTCCCGGCTTCTCTGGCTTTGTTGCAGAAATGACCATCTTCGTAGGTTCATTCGAAAATGCAGACACGTTCCATCGTGCATGTACCATCATCGCTTGTACCTCCATTGTTGTGACGGCTGTTTACATCTTGCGCGTTGTTGGTAAGATTCTTTTCCAGCAAGTACCCAATCAGGAGTTCTACAAACTCCATGATGCCTCTTGGGATGAGCGTGTGGCAGTCATAGGGCTGATTGCCTGTGTCGCCGGTCTCGGCCTGTTCCCTTATTGGGCAAGCCATATCATTACAGGCGCGGTAGGGCCCGTCATTCAGCACATTGGCAGTTTTGCAAATATCGCTGCGCTTTAACAGATAAAAGAAGAAATAATTATGAATATCGATTATAGTCAATTTCTCAAGATGATACCGGAGGTCACGCTGATGACTATTCTGGTAATAGCCTTCATTGCCGACTTTTGTAGTTCTAAGGCTTCTGAGCGTAAATGGTTCAATCCACTGATGTGTGTGTTGATGCTGGTGCATATCCTTATCAATTTGAGTCCTGTTGCTACAAGTACGACTTTTGGCGGCATGTATGCTACCAATGCTTCCATAGGTGTCATCAAATCTATATTGGCCGTGGGCACACTGATTGTGATGATTCAGGCAAAGGAATGGCTTTCTCGTAAAGATACTGCCTTTAAAGAGGGAGAGTTCTATATGCTCGTAGTCTCAACTTTGTTGGGTATGAACATGATGGTAAGTGCCAACCATTTCCTTCTGTTCTTTCTTGGATTGGAAATGGCTTCCGTCCCCATGGCATGTTTAGTAGCCTTTGACAAGTATCGCCACAATTCGGCAGAAGCCGGTGCAAAGTTTATTCTTACGGCAACCTTCTCAAGCGGAGTGATGTTGTATGGCATCTCTTTCCTGTATGCGGCAGCCGGTAATCTTTATTTTGATGATATCAACCTTACGGCTTCACCGTTGACAATCATGGGACTTGTGTTCTTCTTCAGTGGACTTGGCTTCAAGATTTCTCTCGTACCTTTCCACTTTTGGACAGCCGATTCCTATCAAGGGGCACCGACAACCGTTACGGGCTATCTTTCCGTTGTATCCAAAGGAGCCGTCGCCTTTACTCTCTGTGCCATTTTGATGAAAGTCTTCTCTCCGATGCTTGAGTATTGGCAGTACTTGCTCTTCATTGTGATAGTCCTTTCCATTACCGTAGCCAATCTTTTTGCCATTCGTCAGAGTGACTTGAAACGCTTCATGGCCTTCAGCTCCATCTCCCAAGCCGGTTATATTATGTTGGCTGTGGTTGGTGACAATGCGATGAGTACGACAGCTTTGTCATACTATGTATTGGTTTATGTTGTAGCCAACATGAGTGTGTTTACCATCATCAGTGCCATTGAGGAGCATAATGGGGGAGTCGTGGACATGGATAGCTATAATGGTCTTTATAAGACCAATCCAAAGTTGGCTTTCTTGATGACATTGGCTTTGTTCTCTTTGGGCGGTATTCCACCTTTTGCAGGCATGTTTTCAAAGTTTTTTGTCTTCATGGCCGCATTGAAAGGAGCTGATATCACTACCACAATGGGAGGCTTGGCGTATGCAGTGGTATTTATTGCTTTGTTGAATACAGTGGTCAGCCTTTACTACTATTTGCTCATCGTCAAAGCGATGTTCATTAAACATAATGATAATCCGTTGCCGACTTTCACCAGTCATGCTAACACCAAGCTGGCATTGGCTCTGTGTACACTTGGCGTGGTTGCTTTTGGCGTTTGCTCATTTGTTTATAATTGGATAAACGTTGCATCCGTAGGATAGTTTTTGCAAGCACAAAGATAAAAGGAGAAATCCCATGACGACACAACTCGTCATGGGATTTCTCCTTTTTTATTGGCTTTATATGTTATGTCCTGATGCCGAACCTTCCTAATCTCTAATAGTGGAGAGGGCAGGTACATATGGCTTGGCCCCTGCTAATGGCCTATCGCGAGCCTTAAGAATCTGGGCGTATAGCCTTTTAGGCTTTTGGCGACAGCTTCGGGAGTACCCGATGCAAGAAGCGTTCCGCCGCCTCGGCCACCTTCCGGTCCCATGTCAATGATATAGTCTGCAAGTTTGATGACATCAAGGTTGTGCTCAATAATGATGACGGTATTGCCTCTGTCAACAAGTTTTTGAAGAACATCCATCAAAATACGAATGTCCTCAAAATGGAGTCCTGTTGTCGGTTCATCAAGGATATACATCGTCCGCCCTGTATCTTTCTTTGCCAATTCCGTTGCCAGTTTCACGCGCTGACTTTCGCCACCGGACAGCGTAGTGGAGGATTGTCCGAGTTTGATATATCCCAATCCTACATTTTGAAGGGCTTTAATGCGTGGGAGAATTTGTGGTACATTCTCAAAAAAATCAACTGCCTGATTGATGGTCATATCAAGAACATC
The DNA here is from genome assembly GCF_000184945.1 of Segatella buccae ATCC 33574. Classification (GTDB taxonomy): domain Bacteria; phylum Bacteroidota; class Bacteroidia; order Bacteroidales; family Bacteroidaceae; genus Prevotella; species Prevotella buccae. Next base: position 2,415,695 of record NZ_GL586311.1, on the reverse strand, counting down.
GGCAATGGATTTTCCTTTAAACCTGACCTCAAGAGTCTCTCTATTGTATCTTTTGCCGTGACATTCTTCACAAGGTACCATCACGTCAGGCAGAAAATTCATTTCGATGGTCTTGTAGCCGTTTCCTGCGCATGTTTCGCATCGCCCCCCTTTCACGTTAAAAGAGAAACGCCCCGGTTTGTAGCCTCTGATCTTAGCTTCGGGCAAATTGACAAACAACGCGCGAATATCGCTGAATACACCCGTGTAGGTGGCCGGATTTGAACGAGGCGTGCGTCCTATGGGGCTTTGGTCCACATTGACCACTTTGTCTATATTCTCAATGCCTTCTATCTTTTTGAATGCCATTGGCTTTTTCAATGACCGGTAGAAGTGATGTGACAGAATCGGTTGGAGGGTCTCATTGATAAGTGTAGATTTTCCCGAACCGGAGACTCCTGTAACTACAGTGAGCGTCCCAAGAGGAAAAGTGACATCCACATTTTTAAGATTGTTTCCTTTACAACCCTTTAAGGTAATCATTTTGCCATTACCCTTTCGTCTTTGTGTCGGGACTTCTATCTTTCTTTCACCATTCAGGTAGTCGGCCGTAATCGTATGTTGCTTGAGCATTTCAGCAGGAGTGCCCTGAAACACAACTTCTCCACCTTTACGTCCGGCCTTAGGGCCTATATCAATAATCCAGTCGGCAGCCCGCATCATGTCTTCATCATGTTCTACCACGATCACCGTGTTGCCCATGTCACGCAGCTCTTTTAAGGAATTGATAAGCCGTTCGTTGTCACGTTGATGTAATCCTATGCTCGGTTCATCAAGGATGTAAAGCACATTCACCAGTTGGCTTCCTATCTGTGTCGCCAAACGGATACGTTGGCTTTCACCACCCGACAGTGTGGCAGACTGGCGATTCAACGAAAGATAGTCCAGTCCCACTTCCAAGAGAAAAGTCACACGCGAACGAAGTTCTTTGACTATTTCCGTGGCTATCTTCTTTTTTGTGGGTTCCAAATGTTCCTCCACATGCTCGAGCCATTCTTTTAATTCCGAGATATCAAGGTTGGCGACTTCAGAGATATTCTTCTCCCAGATTTTGTATGACAGCGACTCACGTTTCAGTCGTTGACCGTGACATTCCGGACACTCTACTTCGGCAAGGAATTGGTCGGCCCATTTTTGTCCGCTCGTCGAGTCATCGTTGTCCATGACTGTGCGCAAATATTTGATGACACCATCGAATGAGATGAAATAATCGCTGGTGGTATGCATCTTCTCTCGGTCTATCTTTAGAGATTCGAGCGAACCATACAAGATTTCATCCATGGCCTCTTTTGGAATGTCTTTGACAGGTGTCTTCAGTTTGCAGCCAAACCTCTCCAATATGGCCTCGATTTGCCAAAATATCATTTGGTTTTTGTATTTCCCCAAAGGTACGATGGCACCTTCGTAAATACTTAGTTTGGGATCCGGGATAACCTTTCCGAGGTCTATCTCATTGATGACTCCTAACCCTTTGCAGTGCGGGCATGCCCCTTCGGGAGAGTTGAAGGAAAAAATGTTAGGTGCCGGATCGCCGTATGCAAGTCCGGTGATAGGATCCATGAGCCGTTTGGAGAAGTTTTTGATTTCTCCGCTGTCCTTGTCCATAATCATCAAGACACCTTCACCTTGTTTCATGGCCACCTGGATGCTTTTTCTCAATCGTTCATCTTCTTTGTTCTGAACAGCAAGTTTGTCGATGACTACTTCGATGTTGTGGTTCTTGTATCGATCAACTTTCATTCCGCGCACAATCTCCTGTATCTCACCGTCTATGCGTATGTTGAGATAACCCTTTCTGCGCATACTCTCAAAAAGTTCGCGATAGTGGCCTTTCCGTTGACGGACAAGTGGGGCGAGGATGTAGATACGCTTGCCCATATAGTCATTGAGAATCATGTCAATGACTTGTTCTTCGGTATATTTCACCATTTTCTCTCCGCTCATATAGCTGTAGGCCGTACCCGCCCGTGCATACAGCAAGCGCAGGTAGTCATACACCTCTGTCGTGGTTCCGACAGTAGAACGGGGATTTTTGTTGGTTGTCTTCTGTTCGATGCTGATAACCGGACTTAATCCTGTGATTTTGTCAACATCCGGTCGTTCCATGTTGCCTAAAAAGTTGCGTGCGTATGCAGAGAAAGTCTCTATATACCGACGCTGCCCTTCAGCAAATATGGTGTCGAATGCCAAAGAGGATTTTCCTGATCCCGAGAGCCCTGTGATTACCGTCAATGAGTTGCGGGGTATCACGACATCCACATTCTTTAGATTGTGTACACGTGCTCCCCATACACATATTTTCCGTTCTGAGTCCAAAAAGTCTTGTTCAGTTTGTGCTATCTTGTGATTCATTCTTTCCTGTTCTAATGGCCTATTCTGTGACAGTCGATGCTTCGGTGTATCCCCTCAGCAAATTGACATCCTTTTTGATGTTGAATATTCGCCCGTCAGCACCTTTCGCTTTCACCAATACGAAGTAAACACCCTGTTTAACGTCTTTTCCCTTATAGGTACCGTCCCATCCATTGGCCGGATTATCCCATTCATACAGTTTTTGTCCCCAGCGGTTGAAGATGTAGGCATGAAACTCCACGAGTGATTGGTAGCCCGCCTTTGCTTTATAGATGTCATTTATTCCATCTCCATTTGGCGAAAAAGCGTTGGGCATCTCCAGTTTGCTTTCTGAGATCGAAATCGTTATCGGCTCCTCTTCGTTAGACACTTCTATGGCAGTTTGTCCGCTCTTGCTGAATTTGGCATAGCAAATGATGCGATGACTTCCGGCTACATTAAAGGTGAAATCAGTATTTTGCTCATATCTTACAAGATAGGGGGAAGTGTTGTTGTCAGTATAAAATCTCCATTCGTAATAGGGGGTCCACCCATCTGTGGCTGTGGGATTGGCCTGTAGCTTGACCGTAATGGGGGCCGACCCGCTAAAACTCGTTCCCTCCTCGGTGTGTCCTTCAGCATCGGTAAACGTCGCATTGGGAGAAATAGTGGGGTAATCTTGTGCATTGACAGTGACTATCGACAGACACGAAATGGCCAATGCTAATATTAGTTTAATTTTCCTTTCCATATCGTTTAATTATGCAAAGTTAATAAAAAGATGAAAGATAATCAATGTGGGATAATAGATTTTTTGTATTTTTGCACTTGAATACAAAATACCTATGGATATGAGACATTTTTTAAGATATTTGTTGTTGTCCCTCACTTTGCTTTTAAGCGTATCTGTATTTGGACAAAGCACCAAGTGGCGCGATATTTATCAGACAAAGAAAAAGGACACGCTGTTTGGCATTGCAAACAAGTACGGCATCACTGTGCCCGACTTGTTGGATGCCAATCCCGATATGAAGACCGAAGGCTATGTGCTTAAAAAAGGGACGACAGTCTTCATTCCTTTTGCAAAGCCGGAACGGTCAGCAAATAGTGTCAAGACACCCGCAACGCCCGCTAAGGTGGTGACATCCGCAAAGGCAGCCACTCCGTCATCGGCCATTCGCGTAGGCATGATGTTGCCCCTGCATGATGTGGATGGCGACGGTCGGCGGATGGTCGAGTACTACCGTGGCTTTCTCATGGCCGTTGAAGACATGAAGCGACAAGGTTTCTCCACCGAAGTATACGCTTGGAATGTTCCTATTGATGCAGATATGCGGCAAACGTTGCTGAAAGAGGGGGCCACGAAGTGTGATGTTATTTTTGGACCTCTATATTCCAAGCAAGTTGCAGCGCTTGGGGAGTTTTGCAAGGCATACGACATAAAGATGGTCATTCCTTTTTCTATCAGTGGAAACGAAGTGAATACCAACAGGCAGGTTTACCAAGTCTATCAATCGGCAGAATCGCTTAACCGATCGGCCATCAATGCCTATTTGAATCGATTCCCCAATGCTCATCCCATTTTCATCGATTGTAATGATACGGCTTCGACGAAAGGGATATTTACTTTCGGACTCCGCAAGCAGTTGGAAAGTCGTGGCATCAAATACAGCATCACAAATCTCAACTCGTCGCCCGAAGCTTTTGCCAAGGCTTTCGACCGCTCTAAGCAGAATGTCGTTATTCTTAATTCGGGACGTTCTCCTCTGCTGACTGCTGCATTAAACAAACTCGACCTGCTTAACAGCCAATACCCCGGTTTGGTAGTTTCTCTGTATGGCTATACCGAGTGGTTGATGTATACCAAGTACAATCTTGACCGTTTCTTCCGTTATGACACTTATATCCCTTCCACTTTCTATTATAATGCTTCCAATGCGAAGACTGTAGACTTGGAACGGCGCTATAAGTCGCTTTTCGGGGCGGATATGCTGTTTGCCATGCCTCGCTTTGCCCTTATTGGTTACGACCAGGCACAGTTCTTTCTCCGTGGATTTAAGCGGTTTGGTAAGAACTTCACAGGGGAGAAGGCGCAAAACACCTACCAACCGCTGCAAACGCCATTGTATTTTGAGAAAGCCGGACGTGGCGGATTCCAGAATCATAGTTTCCTGTTGATTCATTACACTTTCAACAAACAGATAGAGTCTATTGCCTATTGATATGGCCGTTCTGCAGTAGCATGGCTTAAGAGAAGTAGGGAAGGTGTCTTGGTGCATGCAAATTGTAGAGTGTTTACAGACAGTGTGACAGATAGAAAAAGAATAATATGAGAATACATAAAAAGGTGTCGGCCATCATGGCCATATATCTGTTAACATCCGCTTCCGCCCATTCGCAGATAGGCGAGCATCGCAACGATTTTGCCGTTGGTGTCAATGGCGGCTATGTGTTGAGCAATGTAGGCTTCGATCCTTCGGTGTCTCAAGGTTACCACGGCGGCATCACCGGCGGACTGTCATTCCGGTATGTGTGTGAAAAATATTTTAAGACCATTTGTGCCATTCAAGCCGAGGTGAACTATGCCTCACTTGGTTGGAAAGAGGATATAAAGACAGTTAACAATGAGCCGGTCATCAATGAAGAAACCGGTTTGGCTGAGGAGTATAGTCGCACCATTAACTATGTGCAAGTTCCCATGTTTGCCCACCTCGCATGGGGACGCGAAAGCAAAGGTGCCAATTTCTTTGTTAATTTGGGGCCACAGTTTGGCTATTATTTAAGTGAATCCACCACGACCAATTTTGAATTGAGCAAGCGCAACCAGTCTCTTACGACAGGGCGCAGCAACACGGTCGTCGCCCAAGACACCATGAGTGTAGAGAAGAAGTTCGACTATGGCATTGCCGTAGGCTTGGGTGTTGAATATTCCGTACCTAAGATCGGGCATTTTCAAGTCGAGGCCCGTTACTATTATGGACTTGGCAATATTTATGGTAGCAGCAAACGTGACTTCTTTGGCAAGAGTAATTTTGGCAACATCGTCATTAAGGCGAGCTACCTTTTCGACCTCGTCCGCACACGAAAGAAATAGCACTTTTGCGCTGCCTTAACAGGGAGGGGCGGGGTGGAACATATACTCCAGCCTGCCCTTTATGTTATAATCAGGTGTTGCATGTTCGTCGGACAGTTGCCATTTGATGGGATGAATGAAAGCATGTATCAGTCACACACCGATAAAACCTGTGAAAGTTGTCTCCACAAGAAGACTGATGGTGGCGAATAAACTTAACAAAAATACATCCACAGAAATCTTTCAACCAGAATGGAAAGTAGGCTTCAAACCATCGGGAAAACCTACCGAATTTTCCTTTCCGGATCTCCGGGCTTGCGAAAGAGCCACACTTGAAAGCTGAAAGGGGCACAGTTGCGTCGCAACTGTGCCCCTTTTGCAAACTCGTTTGGACCCTTTCAGGCCCGTTTCCGAATTCTAATTCATGTTGATAAAATTCAAATAGCTGATTGTCAGCGTTTTGGAAATGTCGCTAAAATCGCTTATTTACGGTCAAGTGGGTTGTCGGTTGTGAATATCGTAATATGAGAGGCCGAAAATGAATAAATGTTTTGACAATTATTCTGTCCGGTGTTCTCCTCCGCTAAACATTGACAGAGCTCTAATGTCCTTTCCATGCTTCTCTGCTATTGGAAAAGGCAGAGTGTGGAAAAGATAATAAAAAGGCTGCACAATGGGCAGCTTTTTAAAAATAGGGGAGGGGCTTGGGCATATCGCTTTAGGTTTTCTTGTCGGTTTTGCCGGTCAGGGTGACTCTGAATGAAAAGAACCGAAAAATCCCGGCTCCGTTTAAATGGCGTTGATATCTACATACCCTCGCATGACGGCATAGATGGTGAGTGCCGACACGCTCTTCAGGCCCAACTTCTCTTGGATATTCTTGCGGTGGGTGATGACGGTCGTCAACCCGATGTTGAGCGTTTCTCCTATCTCCTTGTTTATTTTCCCCTGAGCCACGAGTGATAGTACTTCTATCTCCCGGTCGGTCAGTATCTTGGCCCTTAAAGCCCTTGGAAGTTCCGGTAGGTTTCTGCCGTTGGCATGGCCCGTTTGCTCTAATTGCAGCAGGCTACGCACAAGATGGTCTTCCGAGACATTGGTACATAGACAGCGGAAATCTCTCATTTGTGAGTTGGGATCCTGCGAGGTGGTGAGGACAAAGGTCTTCGATTGCCGGTCAAGGAAAAACTGTCTGTTGGCAATGACAATGTTCGTGGCAACGAAAAAGTGGACATAGGTGTCGGGATTGCTCTCCTGCAACTCTTCAAACGACCCGAATGTGTCTATCGTCATGATGGGCATGACGTTTTGCAGGATGTGTTCCAGCCCTATCACTGCCAGTGTATTATTGTCTACAATGGCTATTTTGGGCCGCGTGGCTTTAGGTTTGCCTGTCGGCTCTCCGGCCGTTTGCATGTCTCCATGCGGGTGGCCTTCCATTTCTTTTGTATTTTTCATTATTTTTTCTGTTTCTTGTTAGAAAAATCCATAGTTGCAAGCAGTGTGTCCCCATTGGTCTTTATGCCTTTCGGCAACCTGCAGTTGCAAAGATAGATAAATATTTTTAGAGATCAGAGGAATGGAGCCAGGAAACTGGCCAACCATCCCCGCAGTTTTTGCCAACGTGTGCGTGTGTGATCCCATATTTCTTCCGTCAGGAGATAGCTGTCTTGCTTGTCTTTTTCAAACAATTCATCAAGTTGTCCGGTGGTGTAGGGATCCAAGATGACGGCGTTTTCCTCATAGTCCCAGCGCAGACTTCTTGCATTGAGATTGGCACTCCCCACTGTACAAAACCGCCCGTCCACCATAATGATCTTGGTGTGGTGGAATCCCGCCGTGTACATCCATATATTGCAGCCCGCCTGCATCAGGTTGTGTGCATTGAAGAAACCGTAATCGGGAGTCAGTGGTATGTCGCTTCGGGTGCTGAGCATGATCTCGACCTTCACGCCTCTTTTGACGGCTTTGCGCAAGGCTTTTTTCAGCTTGTGGCTGAGTGTGAAGTAGGGGTTGATGATTTTAATGGAGTCTTTGGCATCGTTGATGGCGTTCAGGTAAAAGTAGCGGATGATGTCATTGCTTGTGTGTGGCTCGCGGTTGATGATGCCGACGGTCTTCTTGTAGGCCGTTGGAGTTGTGTCTGGTTTCAGTCCCTTGAAGTAGTCCTGCCGCTTGGCCCGATAGTATTGTGGCCCGTGTATGTTCTGGCCGCTCACTTTGTTCCACATGCGCAGGAATATCTTTTGAAGCGTGTTCACCTCATCGCCGTCTATGCGGCAGTGCATGTCGTTCCAGCTCCCCACTAGTCGTGTGCCTTTTATATAATAGTCGGCCACATTCATTCCGCCGGTGTAGGCTATCTGCCCGTCGATGACGACAATCTTACGGTGGTCGCGGTTGAAAAGATCGTCTATCCATGGGAACCTTACCGGGTTGAACTCGAATATCTCGATGCCCCTGCTGTGCATGTCGCGGATATGTCGCTTCTTGAGCGGCTGATTGTTGGAGCAGTTTCCAAACCCGTCAAACAGTGCGCGCACCTCGACTCCCGCTTTTGCTCTCTCCGCCAGCAGGTCAACCAAGGCGTTGGTGATGGAGTCGTTGCGGAAATTGAAGTATTCCAAATGAACGCTTTTTTGGGCTTGACTGATGGCCTTGAACAGGTCGTCAAATTTCTCCTTGCCGTTCATCAGCAGTGTGACCGAGTTGTTGTGTGAGAATGTGATACCCTTCCCGCGGAGTTGTCCGGCGATGAGCGAATCGCTCGTCTGTGCTCCCACTGTGGTATAGAAAACGAGTAGGAGCAATGTTGTAACGCTATTCCGAAGTTTCATATTCCCCCTTAAATCATACATGCGTAGTGGTCGACCACTCCGAGCAGATGTCGTTCCTTGTCAGTCACCAGCACCGTGTGTATGCGGTGTTGTTGCATGATGCGTTGTATTTCCGTGATTTTGGTGTTAGGCAACACGAGCTTGGGGGTGCGTGTCATGATTTCATCCACCGTATGGTCAAAGAATTTTGCCTGCCATTTTTCCATCGCCCGGCGAATGTCACCGTCGGTGATGAGCCCGGCCACCTTATTGTCTTCCAGCGAGACCCCCAGTCCCAGTTTGCCTTTGCTCACTTGGATAATGGCTTCCCCCAAGTGCATGTCTTGCGGGATAATGGGCAGTTGGTCGCTGCGCATCACATCTTCAGCCGTGGTGAGCAATCGTTTGCCCAGTTCGCCGCCGGGATGGAACTGTGCAAAGTCGCGTGGCTTGAAGTCTCTCACCTGCATCAGTGCCACGGCGAGGGCGTCTCCCATGGCCAAGGCTGCCGTGGTGCTGCTCGTGGGAGCCAAGTTGAGTGGGCAGGCCTCCTTCTTGACCCAAACCTTCAGATGAGCATTGCTGAATTTGGCCAAAAGCGACTTCTCGTTGCCCGTCATGGAGATGATGGGTACATTCATGTGCAACAGCATGGGGATGAAGCGCAGCAGTTCGTCGGTTTGCCCCGAATTGCTCAATGCCAGCACCACGTCATCGCTGGTCATCACGCCCAAGTCGCCATGATACACGTCAAGAGGGTTAATGAAAAAGGCCGGTGTACCGGTCGAGGCGAGAGTCGCGGCAATCTTTGCCCCTATGTTGCCGCTTTTTCCCACTCCCGTCACAATGATTTTGCCATGACATCGGTACATCATTTCCACGGCTTTGGAAAAGTTCTCATCCATTTGCGGAATCAAGTCGAGCAGTGCTTGGGCTTCGTCCCGCAGACATTGCTTTCCCCAATTCAGTATGTCTTTTTGTTTATTGCTGTCTTGTTTCATTTTTCTAATCAGATTGATATCAATAACCGGCCGGCATGATAGAGTGGATTACCGGTCTGTCAGATAATCCTGTTTACAAGTGCTTCGAGCTTGCCAAGTTCGAGCATATTGGCTGCATCCGACAGTCCTTTGTCCGGCTCCGGATGCACTTCAAAGAAGTAACCTGTGGCTCCGAAGGCCTTGGCCGCCATGGCCATAGAGGGCACAAACTTCCGGTCGCCCACCGTTTTTCCCTCTCCGGCACTGGGCCGCTGCACGCTGTGCGTGCAATCCATGATGACCGTGGGCACGATCTCTTTCATGTCGGGGATGTTGCGGAAGTCTACTACGAGGTTGTTATAGCCGAAGCTGTTGCCACGCTCGGTGAGCCACACCTCCTTGGCACCGCTCTCGAGTGCCTTCTCTGTCGGATAGCGCATGTCTCGTCCGCTAAGGAATTGTGCTTTTTTGATGTTGACGATGCGTCCGGTACGGGCTGCTGCCACAAGCAAGTCGGTCTGCCGGCAGAGAAAGGCCGGTATCTGCAACACATCGACCACTTCTCCCGCGGCTTCGGCCTGGCAGCTCTCGTGAATGTCGGTCAGGAGTCGCAATCCGTATTTTTCTTTCACCTTTGACAGCATCTCCAAACCTCTCTCCAGTCCCGGCCCGCGGAAGGAGTGGAGCGATGTGCGGTTGGCTTTGTCAAATGAAGCCTTGAAAATGATGTCTATCCCGAGTCGCTTGTTGATTTCTACAAGCGTCTTCGCTACCGTGTCGAGCAGTTCTTGCGACTCGATGACGCAAGGGCCCGCTATGATGATCGGTTTCATATTTCTGTCGTTAGATGTTTGCTTGTGTGTTCTTGTCATTTTGTGCCATGAGTTCCGGTATGCGGTCGTTGTCAGTGCGGATGATGCGGATATCGCGTTGCGGGAACGGAATCTCCACACCGTGGGCATTGAGCGTCTCGTAGATGCATTCCATCACCTCCCCATCGTTGGTATATTGGGTAAGCACAGGCACCCAAATGAGCACTTTCAGGATGATGCTGCTGTCACCGAAATCTTTAAGAACGATTTTCACCCCGCGCTCCTTGTAGATGAACGGCAGCTTGACGATAGCCTCTTGCAGGATTTGTTTCACCATTTTGATATCGCTTCCATAGGCCACGCCCACTTCCAGCACATCCAGTTCATAGCCGTGGTTTTTGGTCATGTTCTTGTAGTTTTTGGTGAGCAGCTGCGAGTTTTGAAACGAGATGATCGACCCGTAGATGGTCTCAATGGTGGTGGAAGTGTAGCTGATGCTGTTCACTTTGCCACGGGTACCGTCGCACTCGATATAGTCGCCCACCTTCACGCGGCCCGCCATGAGCGATGCCCCATAGTAGATGTTTTCCAGAATATCCTTCATGGCAAAACCGATACCGGTGGAAAGACCTCCGGAAACCACAGCCAGTACCGTCATGTTGACGTTGAATATCTTCAACGACACCAGCAACCACACCCCCCAGACGAAGATCTGTATCACATTGCGGGCCATCATGTTGCGGCTCATGGCCGTGTTGGGATCCGATTTCTCGAAGTGGTATTTCACAAATGCCTTGATGGTATGATTGAGATAGGAGAATACAAAAAAGAGGCTGATGACCACGGCGATGGAGGTGATGCTCAGCGTGATAACATCCTTGTTGTCAATAAATTTGGTGTTGAAGATGCGCCAGGTGGTATCGCCCATGTTGAAGATGTCGGCCGCCCAATAGATGGAGATGAAAACGGAAGCTACGCCCAGCACCGGAAGTGCTACATGGTAGACGAGATTGAACAGCCAGCGCTTGGTGATGTCCTGCACATCAAGCCCCTTGCGTTTGCTGTAGACCCGTAACCAGCCGCTCAGACAGGTGATGGTGAGGATGCAAGTGAGCTGCATCATCCACCAGATGATGAGCTGTACGGAAAGCAGGGTAAAGCCTGCCCACGAGCTGATGCAGGAAGTGATGAATACGCCCAAGGAGACGAAAGTGTATAGCATGTCGCTTTTGGGCACATTGTGGTTGTGTCGCTTGATGACATTGGCCTGCCACAGCAAGCACACGAGCAGCACAGGAGGGAAAACCAAGTTGACCAACGCATTGGGGATGAGCACGATGCGAAAGAATATCACGATGAAAGTCACCACAATGAGCGGAGCGTAGATGCGGAAAGCACTCCTGATCTGTTTGTCACTCACACGCAACAGCAGAGATATGAGAATGACTCCCAACAACCAGGCATATTCCACCAGCAGATTGCTGGCCATGATGATAAAGTTCTGGCTGACCACAGTATGGATCACTCCCAGAATAATGGCAAAGGTCACCACCGTCATGGCCATGATGATGCAGGTGCGCTTGGCCATAAAGGAATCCTGCATCTTGGCAAACTTGTTGCGTTTCATCAGTCGGGTGGCGATGATCCGGATGGTGATAAGGTTGATGATGACCGATAGCAAGGCGTAGACGGCAATCAGCGTGAACAGAAAGAAAATGACTCGGACATCCCATTGCGACACTCTCTCACTTCGGAGTGGCTTATATTTCTCCGCGACCGACTCTCCGGTCTTCGACAGGTTTGTCTTCAGATGACTCAATATCTTGAAGTAATTGTCACTGCCATTCTTGAATATGTTGGTCTGTATCTCCTCATACTTCATGTTGGCGAAGTCGTTGAGGGTTTTTAGTTTCTCTTCCGAGCGGTTGTAGTAGCCTATATAGGTGTCAAGCAGCACTTGGTTTTCTTTTAGTTGCCGGCGAATGTTAATGGCCAAAGCCAGACACACGCTGCGGTCTATGCGTGCTTTTTCGCTGAGAAACAGCGGCTCCATGGAATTGAGGTTGGCAATGAGGGAGTCAAAACGTGCCAATTCAGTCGTATTTTGATTGATGCGGTCACGGAATGGTTGCGACTTTGACTTGAACCGGTGAAACTGCTCTGTGGCCTCATGGCAGGCATAGGCCAAATCAAAGATGTAGCCATTGCGTTGCGAATAGAGCATCACGGCGTTTTGGTCGGCCAGATTGGTAATCGTCGTAAGCTCTTCCACCACAGTCTGCTGTTGTTCTTCCATGTCTTTCGACTGCTGTTCAAGCTCCAAATGATAGTTGATGAGCTCTGCCCGGAGTATGTGGAGTGTGGTGTCAAGATTCGCCTCTTTGAGCACTGCGTGGCCGGGCAGTACGCATAGTACGACGAGTGAAACCAAAAACAATAATCTTTTTTCCATAACGGCTGTAACTTGCTTGCAAAGGTAATAAAAGATTGGGGAATAGGCGGGTGGGTGGGGCTGTTTTTTCATTTATTTATTGGTTTCGTAATAGCTTTTCCGTTAAAATTACTACTTTTGCACAAAACAATCAACTAATGAGCAATGAAACTGATAGCTGACGGTGGAAGTACAAAAACCGATTGGGCTGTGGCCGAGGAGGGGATGGTGATGCAACGGATAGTCACGCAAGGCATCAATCCTTTTCATCAGGACGAAAGGCTGATAGCACGCATCCTTTCCGAAGAATTGATTTCCCAACTTGCTTTCCCCATCGATTCCATTTCGTTTTATGGTGCCGGCTGTACTCCAGAGATGTCTCCCAAGTTACAGGGCGTGTTGCGACGCATGTTTCCCCATGCCGGGGAAATCGGTGCGTTCGGCGATCTGCTTGCCGCTGCACGGGCTGTGTGGGGGCATAAGACCGGCATTGTCTGCATATTGGGTACGGGAGCCAACAGCGGACTTTATGACGGTAGGGAAATCGTGATGAACACACCGCCGCTGGGCTATATACTTGGTGACGAGGGAAGTGGGGCTGCCCTTGGAAAGAGTTTCTTGAATGCCATTTTCAAGGGCTTTCTGCCGGCAGAAATGCGTGACGACTATCTTGATTGGGCCGGACTGACCTATGCCGACATCATCTCAAAAGTGTACAGAGAGCCTTTGGCCAATCGTTTTCTGGCCTCCGCAGCCCGCTATATAGTTCTGCACCTTGACAACCGGGCGTTGAGAGAGTTAGTGAAAGCCAATTTCAGGCAGTTTTTCAGACGGAATATCGTGCAGTATCACCGTTGCAGTCCGACCGTAAGCCTCGGTGCCGTGGGCAGCATTGCTTGGCATTTCCGGGAGTTGTTTTCTGAAACGGCTCGGGAAGAAGGGTATGAGCCGGCTAAAGTGATAAAGAGCCCCATTGAAGGACTTGTGCGTTTTCATGCGGAGCTTTAACCAACCTTACAAGCGACGGATGCACCAAGCATACTAACGCTTCCGAGAGCCCACTCTTGTAATTTATTGCAATTTAATCTACTAAAATTTACAAAACATTGCATTCTGGATGATGTTTGTTTGTAAAATGACGCGTTTTGCGATGATTTTGAATGCTTTTATAGCCCGAAAAGGTGCTGATTATGGCATTAAACATTCTCTAAAAAACCTTTTGTACTGCCAATATTGCATGGGCGATTATCCCATACTGCCGAAATGAGAGGGTGGAAGATACGTCATGGGTGTGGTGCAGAGCCTTTGCGCATTCCGTGCTTGGCTGTTGCACACTTGGTGCGGAGGCTCTGCACGGATGGTGCATAGGCCTTGCACCGAATCTTTTCGGTTGTGGAAGAAAAGGGAAGTGACCACTATCGGATTTGCATTTCTTAACTCTTGTCGTAAAAAAGTATTAAGAATGAGCAATAAAGTATCAATGTATTTCAATTTAATGGGTTACATTTGCACCATGTAATCAGAATCACCAATCTAACTGTACAATACAATCATTAACTTACCAAATAAATTATTAAAAACCAATTATTTTACGTTTATGAAGAAAATGTTTACTTTAGCTGCTGCGTTGGTTGCAGTTTTGACCTTGAATGCTGTGACGACAAAAAAGTATGGCTTTGTCATTGATGCGAATCCGTGGAATTATGAGACCACGGCAAAGAGTACGACAGTTCTCAGTGGTGAGATTACCGTGAGTGCAACTTCCCAATGGGGAGAATACAAACTTTCCGATAAGGCCATCGACATGTCGTTATACAAAGGCTATAAGGTTGTTTATGCAGCCTATAACCCCGGTACACCGAAGGACGGCAAACAGGGAATGCAGCTGAAGATGGCGGGTACCCCCGAAACATTGAATGCCTATAAAGACCTTCCGGAGGATGCCACAGAAGTGACGGGCGACTTTAAGGGGACAGAGGGAAGTATAACCACTTTCACTTTACAAGCCAAGACTGCGGACGCTTCCATCAACATAAAGAGCGTTGCGCTCATCAAGCACGATGGGACGGAAGAAGAGATTCATTATGGCGGTGTTGCATGGGGATGCAAGCAGACCGGGGGCACCGTCTTGATTTCTCCGGCTCCCATGCCTTGTGAAATCACTTATACCGGCCAATGGGGAAGTTTGAAGCTGGCCTCTACAGACGGAAAAACCGCTACATTCGCCAAAGGCAGTGGGGAAGTGCAGGCATTTAAGATCTTGTTCTCCGAGCCGACAACGATAGATATGTGTGTCGAAGCCGACAACGACTCCAAAGGCATTGCATGGTTTAATATTCCCGTCGGTTCAACGGAGTTTAGATTTACAATCGATGAAACCACTGTGCCCGAAGATGTCGTGAACATTTACATCAAAGCCAGTAAGGCAGATGCCGTTTATCCTTCGACGGTGAAGTTTGCAAGCATTGAGTCGGTCATTACCTCTCCTACAGGTGTCGATGGCTTAAAGGCTCTCAAGAAGCCTGAACGCAAGACAGCCTACAATGTTGCCGGACAGCAGGTGGGCAAGTCGTATAAGGGCTTGGTCATCGTAGATGGCAAGAAATATGTCCGTAAATGATGTCGAACAAATAAGCATATAGAAACCAAAGGGGCGGTTCTGCCCGTTGTGCGCAGGACTCCCTCTTTCAAAAAACTACAATGAGAAAAATCTTTTGTTGTCTGATGATGCTCGCTGCTTTGTCACTCTCTGCCAAAAAGGGATTTGTGCAGGTGAAAGACGGTCATTTTGTGAGAGACGGTATACCTTATTATTATGTGGGCACCAATTTTTGGTATGGTGCCATTCTCGGTTCTGAGGGGCAGGGAGGCAACCGCGCCCGGCTGTGCAAAGAGCTCGACCGGATGAGGGCCATGGGAATAGACAATTTGAGGATACTTGTCGGTTCCGATGGCCAACGGGGCATAAAGACCAAGGTCGAGCCTACGTTGCAGGAGGCTCCGGGAGTCTATAACGATACGATTCTGGCCGGCCTCGACTATCTGCTCATGGAGATGGGGAAGCGGAGGATGGTGGCAGTGCTCTATCTCAACAATTCTTGGGAGTGGAGTGGGGGCTATGGCTATTATCTCGAACAGGCAGGCGAAGGCAAGGCTCCACGGCCGGATGAAGACGGCTATCCGGCCTTTATGAAGTTTGTGGCCCGCTATGCCACCTGTGAGAAGGCACACCAACTGTTCTATGACTACGTGCGTTTTATCTTGTCACGAACCAACCGCTACACGGGGCTGAAATACACCGACGATCCGGCCATCATGAGTTGGCAGATAGGAAACGAGCCCCGGGCTTTTTCGACAGAAGCATTGCCGGCCTTCGAGAAGTGGCTTGCCGAGGCTTCGGCCCTTATCCGCTCCCTTGACGCAAACCACCTTGTAAGCATCGGCAGTGAGGGTAGTTGGGGATGCGAAAACGACTATGGAGTGTATGAGCGCATCTGTGCTGACAAGAACATCGACTATTGCAACATCCACCTGTGGCCCTACAACTGGGGATGGGCACGGGCCGACCACTTGGTGGAAGACCTGGCCGTGAGTTGCCGGAACACCAAAGACTATATCGACCGCCATTTGGCGATATGTGCTCGGCTCAGCAAGCCGCTTGTGATGGAAGAGTTCGGCTATCCCCGCGACGGATTTTCGTTCTCCCTATCTTCGACAACCGAAGGCCGCGACGGCTATTATAAGTATGTGTTCTCTCTCGTGGGCGACAATGCCGAGAAGGGCGGCTACTTTGCCGGCTGCAATTTCTGGGGATGGGGCGGCTTTGCAAAGCCCCGACATGAGCAGTGGGAAGTGGGCGATGATTATACCGGCGACCCCGCGCAGGAGGCACAGGGCCTCAACTCCGTGTTTGTCACGGACACGACAACCTTGCAGGTGGTGAAAGCGGAGGTGGAGAGAATGCGCCGTCTTGGGCAAAGCAAGCATAAAAGCCGGAGCCACCGGTAGGCTTGTGGAGCAGCGGAACCGTATCGGGAAGCTGACGGAAAGCCACGGATAACTCGTAAAATAAATCATTATAATATCTAATGGAAACAGCTATAAGTATGAATCACGACAGTTTTGATTTGAGGCACATGCCTTCCTTGGGTAAGGCAATGGTGCTATTGTTTATGTTGTTGCTTCCTCTGACGGCTTTTGCACAGGTCAAAGTGACCGGTACGGTCACGGATGGCAGTAGCGGAGAGCCAATCATCGGAGTGACAGTGAAAATTAAAGGGGGGGCTACGGGAGCCGTTACCGACCTTGACGGTAACTATTCCGTGAACGCCAAACCCGGACAGACATTGGAATTTTCGTATGTCGGTTATGCCACGCTCACAGCCAAAGTGCCCGCAAGCGGCCGTCTGAATGTGACCATGAGCGAAGATGCACAGACGCTTAACGACATTGTCGTTGTGGGCTATGGTGTGATGAAGCGTTCCGACCTCACCGGCTCGGTGGCTTCGATCAATGAAGATGCCATCAAGCAGGGTGTCAACACTTCGCTTGAGCAGGCCATGCAAGGACGCATAGCCGGTGTGCAGGTGATGCAGAACTCCGGTGCGCCGGGTGGTGGCATCTCCGTGCAGATTCGCGGTATCAACACCTTGAATGGCAACGAGCCGCTGTATGTTATCGACGGTATCGCCACGAGCGGCAATACTTCAGGCAGTTCGAGTGTGCTGGCCAGTATCAACCCTTCTGACATCACCTCCATTGAGGTGCTGAAAGACGCTTCGGCCACGGCCATCTACGGTTCGCGTGCTTCCAATGGTGTGGTGATGATCACCACCAAGCGGGGACAAGACGGCAAGGCCAAAATACAGTATGAGGGGTATATCGGCTGGCAGGCCCTCCCCAAGAAACTCAGTGTGATGAACCTGCCGCAGTATGCGGAGTTCTATAATGTGCGTGCGGCCATTCAAGGCTGGGGCACCCGCGAAGACTATAAAGACCCCTCGCTGCTCACCAACGGCACCGACTGGCAGGACGAACTTTTCCAGACGGCCTTCATGCAAAACCACTCGGTGAACATCAATGGCGGTAACAAGGACATGCACTACTCCTTGAGTGGCGGCTATCTCGATCAAGACGGTGTGGGTATAGGCTCGGGCTTCACCCGCGCCAGCTTCCGTGCCAACTTTGACACCAACATCACCAACTGGTTGCAGGTGGGCTTCAACGCGGCATACGCCAACACGAAGCAGCTCATCACCTTTACGGAGAACAACGTGATCAACACGGCACTCAACCAGTTTCCCGATGTTGCGCCGCGCAATCCGGACGGCACGTATGGCTTCCCGAAAATCAATGATACCGGTACTTATTACAGCAACCCCATCTTTGAGGCCAACATGAAGGAGAACCGCACCAACAACTACCAGCTTGACTATAATGTCTATGCCAATATCATGCCCCTGAAAGGTTTGAGCATCCGTATAGAATATGGTGGAAACCGTGGTTGGCTGAACAATTATTACTTCACTCCGGAATATTCTTACGGGATGATCAAAAATGAATCTTTGAGCACTCGCAGAAAGAACCTGAGCAAGTACAACTCGTTCAAACAATACGCCACTTATGACTTCGAGCCGTGGAAATCGCACCGGTTCCAGATCATGGGCGGGCATGAAGCGCAGTGGGGCAACTGGGAATCGCTCTCAGGTTCCCGTAAGGGCTATATCTCCGACATCATTCATTCGCTGGATGTGGGTAATGCAACAACGGCCACCAACTCCGGCGACGATGGCACCCAATGGTCTATCGAGTCGTACTTCGGTCGTGTGAACTATAATTTGCTGGATCGTTACCTCGTTACCGCCACCCTTCGTACCGACGGTTCGTCGAGCTTCGGCAAAAACAAGCGGTGGGGATGGTTCCCGTCGGCAGCCTTGGCATGGCGTGTGAGCAATGAAGACTTCATGAAGAATGCCAAGTGGATAGACAACTTGAAACTCCGTTTGGGATGGGGACTTGTCGGCAACCAGCAGTCGGCCTCTTTCGCCTACGGTGCAACAATGGCCAACACTTCCACAGCTTGGGGCACGGGATACTATCCGGGCAACTTTGCCAACGAGAACTTGAAGTGGGAGAGCACGCGGGCTTGGAATGTAGGTTTTGACTTGAATGTCTTGAACAATCGCATCGAGTTTATCGTAGATGCTTATCTCAAAAAGACGGACAATCTCCTGATGAGAGCGGTACTGCCATCCTACGTCATCAACAACGACTATATGGGCATGTCGTCTCCTTGGGTGAACAAGGGCAGTTTGCAGAATAAGGGTATCGAGTTTTCTTTGAATACCGTCAACATCATGACCAAAGACTTGCAGTGGCGCACGGGAGCGACGCTCTCTTTCAACCGCAACAAGTTGACAGCCCTGAACAGCGAGAGCTCTACCATACCCGGAACCATCGGAACCAATACCTATACGCTTTCTGAGGTAGGTGGACCTGTAGGCCGCTTCTATGGCTACAAGGTGATCGGCATGTTCACCAAAGAGAGCGACTTCTATCAGCGGAACGCACAAGGTGAGTTCCTGCTTGATGCTTCGGGAAACAGAGTGCCCGTTGCACGACCGGTCGATACGAACAAGAATCTTCAACCCATTGCGCAGAATGGCATTTGGGTAGGAGATTATATCTATGAAGATATCAACAAGGATGGCAAGATCACGGAGGCCGACCGCACCTATATCGGCGATCCGAACCCCGATTTCACTTTCGGTCTGAACAATGTCATCACGTGGAGGAACTTTGAATTGAGTTTTTTCCTGAACGGTAGCGTGGGCGGCGACATCTACAATCTTGTGCGTCAAGACCACACGAACACACAGGGATATGGCAACAAGATGAGCGAGGTGGCCAACTACGCGCATGTGGAGCTCATCGATCCCAACGGCTCGGCCACTGACATCTCCAATGTGTATGTCCCCAATGCAAATACGGCATCGGTGCAACGTATCAGTGCGGCAGGCACGAGTCTGAATGACAATAACCGTGTGAGCGACCGTTTTGTGGAGAACGGATCCTATCTCCGTCTGAAAACATTGTCGTTGGCTTACAACCTTCCCAAGAAATGGCTCAATCCGCTGAAGATCGATTGGGTGCAGGTGTATGGAAACATTCAAAACCTGTTCACCATTTGCGGATACAACGGATACGACCCGGAGGTTGGAGCACAGGGGCAGAGCGTTATCCTGCAGGGCATCGACAACTACCGCTATCCTTCGCAACGCATCTATACATTCGGCGTGAAGGTCAAATTCTAAACTTATAATTCGAGCAATGAATATGAAAAAGATAAATGTGATAATGGTGGCTGCTCTGGCAGGTCTCTCACTGTCATTGACCAGTTGTAGCGAGGATTTCCTCGACCAGAAGCCCAAAGGTCAATATACGGCCCCGACCTACTACTCCTCCGACAAGGCAGTGATGAAAGGCACCGAACCACTCTACAACCGGGCTTGGTTTAACTTCAATCGCCGGGCTTTTGTCGGTATGGGCTCCTATCGCGCCAATGATGCCTGGAATCCATACGTGAGTGCGGAGTTTGCCAAATTTCAGGTGACCGGCCTGACTGAGGACATGAGCTTGGCGTGGTCGTCACTCTATAACGTGGTGACTATGAGCAATGCCGTGTTGTATAATTTGCAGCACTACACAACCTCTGCTGTCACGGAAAGCGTGAAGAATGCGGCAGAAGGTGAGTGCTATCTCATGCGCGGCTGGGCCTACTTCTACTTGCTTCGTGGCTGGGGAGACAACATCTTGTTTGAAGACAATCAAAAGATGGTGGACAATCCTGTGCAGCCCTTGAATCCAGAAACAGACGTGCTGAAGTTCATTGTCCGCGACTTTCGTAAGGCTGTAGAGCTATTGCCCGAAACGGGGACAGACCATCATCCCTCACGCTATGCTGCCAAAGCGGCATTGGCCAAGGCGTTGTTGGCACAGAGCGGATGGTCTTCGGCAAAGGGAGACCACAGTCGCGACGACAAAATATTGCAGGAGGTGGTTACTCTCTGCGATGAGGTCATCAACTGTGGGCAGTATTCGCTGTTGCCCAACTATGAAGATCTCTTCAAGGCACAGAACAATGACAATAGTGAAACTATCCTTGCCATGCGCTGGGCAGACCCCAATACAGACGAGTGGGGGACAAGGAATGCGCTTTATTCCGATTTGGCTTTTCCTGAAGTGACCGATGTCAATGTATGGGGTGGGGCTCTTGTTGCCTCTGTGGATATGATCGATATCTATAATGAGGAGCCGGCCGACTCGGCACGTATCAACGCCACGTTCTTTACTCCCAACCATCATTACAGTTACATCAAGAAAGCAGAGGGGGGGTATACCTATGCCCACAACTGGATGCAGCTGAAGAAAGGTGTGCTGGGCACCAAAGCGGATGTCGCCCCTTGCAATTTGGCGCAGATGGCTTCACCGCTGAATACGTATATTCAACGTTTGGCCGATGTCTATTTGATGAAGGCCGAGGCCATTCTCGGCAACAACGCAGAGACTTCAGATGCGCAGGCACTTGCGGCTTTCAATGCTGTGCGTGTGCGTGCTGGTGTGGAGCCATACACCAAGATTACATTCAGCGACTTGATTCGTGAACGCCGCATCGAGTTCTGCATGGAGTATTGCAACTGGTGGGATATGGTGACATGGTATCGTTGGAAGCCCCAGACCATGCTTGATTTTTTCAACAACAAGCAGCATCGTGGCTTTGAAATACGCGAGAACAATCTCTTCAAGAATGCAGATGGGACATTTAGCTATCGCTGTATCCCTCCCGGAGTGAAAACATGGTACATTGCCGATTCGAAGGGGCGTGTCTATTGGAATGACAAAATCACGGTATCCGAGAATGACAACACGCCGATTCAAACTGCTGCGCAGGGATATAAGTATGATTTGAACAGTCTTTTGAGAAAATATGTGCCGGGGTATCAAGCCATCACTTTGAGCGAGGCGAACATCTTTATGCCTTATCCGGAGAGTGATGTCATACAGAATCATTATTTCAATGAGGCACCGCAGGCTTACAACTTTGGCAGCGGTAAGTAATTCAAGTAAATATAATAGGATTTTCTTATGAAAAAGAATAGAAATAATATCGGAAAGAGTCTTGGGACGTTGTTGCTCCTGATGGCATTCTCTTTCGTATTTACGTCTTGCAGCGATGACGATTCGGCAGGCGGGCAACCTACGATCACCGGTGTGCGTGTGCCCGACCCGGCAAAGGCCGACAGTCTGTTTACCAAGTCGGGGGCCGGACAGCTCATTGCCATCATAGGTACCAATCTGTGCCATGCACAGAAAGTGTACATCAATGATCAGGAGGTATATTTCAATCCGACCATGAACACCGACCACAGTATCATGGTAACGATTCCTTCGGAGAAAGACGGGTTCAAACTTTCGGCTTTCAACAGCAACATCAAAGATGAGATACGGGTGGAGACAAGCCACGGCACGGCCGTGTATGCTTTCAAGATAACGGCTCCCGGTCCACAACTTCGGCGCATCGATGCCAACTATCCCCGCCAAACGGGTGATACATTGCGGCTGAACGGACTCAATCTTGTGGACATTGAGAAAATGTATATCACCGATTTGCAGTCGGCTCAGCTGGACACAACTGTGTGGAAAGAAGTGGGTGGCAAGCATGTTGACATCACCGACTATTTCAACATCAAGCAAAACCACTACCTGAATACGGCTACCAATGCCTATGAGACAAGCTCCATCGTGGGAGCCATCGTTCCGGCTGAGGCCCCTGATTCGGGTACGCTGGTCATGGAGTGTGCTGCCGGTATTACCTATGTGGGCTACTATAAAGTTCCGGGCAAGCCTGTTATCAGTTACATTTCCTCCGACATGCCGCAGATAGGCGAGACGCTGATTATCACCGGTCGTGAATTTGTTCAGGTTGAGTCTGTCACTTATGGAGATGTGACGTTGAAGCAAAGCGACTTCACCGTTTCTGCATCTCTTGACACCATCTATGTCGATTTCAAGAAAAAGCCGACAGCCGGCAGTGGCACCACGCTCACCGTGAAGACTCCGGGCGGTTCCGTAACCTCGTCGCAGAGCTTCTATGATAGGACTACGCTCTTGACCACTTTCGACGGTGATGCTATCGACAATGGCTGGGGCCCGAATGCTATTTACGAAGACAGCGGTACGGCTGATGGGATATTTGGCCATATCAACGTAACGAACAATGGTGGAAATGGTTGGGGAACTATGATCTATTGGCGTAAAGACTGGAATGGAAATTCATTCCCCCTGTCAGCGAATATCCCCTCGACGGCTTCTGCCAAAGACATTTATCTGGCCTATAATGTCTATGACAACAATTCAGATTTCAACAGTGACACTTTCTCGGGTATGATTCGCTATCTGATTCAGCCGATAGGAGATAAGGAATACTACTATTTCATAGGAGGTAACGGAGTAGAATGGAGCGGTGTAGAAAAGCCTTGGACGTTCACGCATCCGGTTTTGGCCGACATCAACGACCGGAATCCTAAGGGCAAGTGGTATCGTGCTGTGGTCAGCCTCGACAATTTCGGATGTTTCAAAGGTCTTACCTATGCTGACATTGTGAAGCAGGGAATTAACCAGTTCCGCCTGATGGAATGCAATGAAGGGAAAAACAAGGGCAAGATTGACATCAAGGTTGACAATGTGCGCGTCATCTACATTCCTTCAAAATAAAACATTAAAAGCAACTTAGTTATGAAAACAAAGAATATTTTAAGTTTTGTGCTCTTCGCGGCTATGGCTTGGGGACTCCAAGGCTGTAGCGACAGCGACAACAGCATGGCGGCTACTGGGCTTGATGTGACGAAAGACAATGTCTCCGTCAGCGCACTCGATTTCAACATCTCCGCATCTTCTGCCATACTCGGAGTGTCTACCGATGGCGACTGGACGGCCGCTGTGCCCGATGCGGACACTACATGGTTGAAGATTACCCCCCATGCCGGCTATGGATGGAACTATAAAGACTCGACGGCTTCCAACACCAATGCCTACATTAAGGTGACGGTGGCGACCAACAAGGCGGCTGTTCGTACTTCCACTATTACTGTCAAGGCGGATAGCCAATCGAAAACGATTATGGTAAAGCAGAAAGGAACGGGTGTTGATCCCAACGACCCGTTTGAGAGTGCATGGAATATGATAGCCAATTTGAAGGTGGGGTATAATCTTGGGAACACCCTTGACAGCAACCCCGAGGGCTCATGGTGGGATCCCGCCGGCAAGACACCGAAAGACTATGAAACCTCATGGGGGCAGCCTTATACCACTCAAGAGATGATAGATAGCATTGCCGCCAAAGGTTTCAACATCATTCGTGTGCCTGTCACGTGGGGGCCGCATTTGGATTCCAACAACAAGATTGATGAGGCTTGGATGACACGTGTGGAAGAAGTGGTAAACTATGTGTTGAAAGCCGGTTGCTATTGCGTCATCAATGTGATGCACGATACCGGCGAGAAAGGGTGGCTCTATGCTGATATGGGGGATTATGCCACTCGGACCACGAAGTATCAGGCTGTTTGGAAACAGATTGCAGAACGTTTCAAGAACTACGGAGAAAAGCTTGTCTTTGAAAGTTTCAACGAGATTTTGAACAAGCAGCGTTCTTGGACGGCTCCTGCCGCCGGCGATGGGGCCTATCAGGCCATCAATAAGTTGCAGCAAGACTTTGTCAACACTGTGCGTGCAACGGGCGGTAACAACGAATACCGCAATCTGGCCATCACGACCTATGCCGCTACCGGCAACAAAGCTGTGGCTTTGGCTGAACTGGCTGTGCCGACGGATGTGCATCCCAGCCATATTTATCTCACGATCCACAGTTACGATCCTTATAACTTCTGTGAGAACAATGCCGGAAAGAAGGCCGACGGATCGTCATACGACTATAACATTCTGGTGTGGGATGCCGATTGTGAGGCTGAAGTATCCAAGGTGGTCAATCAGGTAGCCAAGCGCGCCGACGAGCTTGGCATTCCATACGTCTTTGGAGAGTTTGGTGCCATTGACAATAAAAAGAATATAAATGAGCGGGTGAAGTATGCCAATTATGTAGCCGCACAATTCAAGGTTCATAACACGACAGGCCTTTGGTGGATGGGACTCTTCGACCGGAAGACACTGACGTGGACCGAACCGCAGCTTGTGAATGCCTTGATGAAGGTCTTGAACAAATAAAAACTTAGTCAAATTTTGCATTGAAAATTAGGTGGAGGGGGCAGTCCTTCCACCTAATTCTTTTTTAGGTATTAAAGTATTATCTTTCGATAAGAAAGTATCAATCAATGTAGTTTTTTTGTTTTATCTTTGCACTCGATGAATAATCATTATCCTAAACAACAATAACTTGAAATGAAAAGACTGTGTTTGTTTTTGCAGACTTTGATAGTCGTGCT
Organism: Segatella buccae ATCC 33574; assembly: GCF_000184945.1. Classification (GTDB taxonomy): domain Bacteria; phylum Bacteroidota; class Bacteroidia; order Bacteroidales; family Bacteroidaceae; genus Prevotella; species Prevotella buccae. The sequence goes on along the minus strand of NZ_GL586311.1, from coordinate 2,390,716 downwards.
GTCTGTTGGAGCCCAGATTCGTGGAAATAATATTGTCGTAACGGTTACACCCGACCATAAAGATTGGAATTATCGCGTGGGTGAGAATGCCGGTTTTACGGTGGATGTCCGTAAGTCGGGCACGCTGCTTGAGCATGTCAAGGTCGATTATGAAGTCGGTCCGGTGATGTTTCCCGAAGTGAAGAAACAGAATGTCGTTTTGAAAGATGGTACCATGAAATGGACGGGCACGATGAAGCATCCCGGTTTTTATCGTCTGAAAGTCATAGCCGACGTAGAAGGCAGGAAGTATGAAGGACTTTGTATGGTAGGATTTTCTCCTTTGGAAATTAGAGATCATGCCAAAGTGCCTGAGGATTTTGATGTCTTTTGGCGTAGGGCGCTTGATGAAGCTCGCAAACTTGACATCAATCCGCATCGGAGGCTGTTACCCGAACGGTGTACGAAAGACGTGAATGTCTACGAAGTGGACTTTACCAACGACACTCCCAATCGGCGGGTTTACGGCATTCTCTGCATACCGGTCAAGCCGGGTAGGTATCCGGCTTTGTTGAGAGTGCCCGGTGCCGGTGTCCGTCCCTACGCCGGAGATGTCTATACAGCCTCCCGAGGAGCCGTCACTTTGGAGATAGGCATACATGGGGTGTCGGTCACTATGCCGCAAAAAGTGTACGACGATTTGGGCAATGGAGCCTTGAACGGATATTGGGAGACTAATATTGATCAGCCGGATAAGAATTATTATAAGCATGTGGTGGTAGGAGCCGTCCGTGCCGTAGATTATATTGCTTCTCTTCCCGAGTGGGACGGTCGCACGTTGGGTGTCACCGGATCGAGCCAAGGCGGTTTCCTGTCGTTGGCTGTCACCGCGTTGGACAAGCGTGTCACGTTCTATGGAGCCGTGCATGCAGCCTTGTGCGATCATCTGGCAGCTTTGAGCGGTGTGGCTCCCGGTTGGCCCCAGTATTTTATATGGAACAAGAAACCATCTGAGGTCCATTTGGCAGGTTCTCAATACTACGATGGTGTCAATTTCGCCCGGCGCATTACGGTGCCCGGATGGTTCTCTTTCGGCTATAACGACGAGGTGGTTCCGCCCAACTCTGCCTATGCAACCTATAATGCAGTCAAGGCCCCCAAGCAGCTTAGTGTCTATCCGCAGACTGCGCACTATTGGTATCAAGAGCAGTGGGACGAATGGGAGAACTGGTTGCTTGGCCGGATGAACATCAAATGACAAATGCTGTGTGGAATATGAAAAAGATAAGTGTAGTTTTGGCAGCCATGCTCATGAGCGTGGGTATTGGTGCACAGACACCGGCCCGGGAGTTGGTCAAGAGATTGCAGAAGTTGCAGAAAAAAGGAATCATGCTCGGCCATCAGGACTCTCCTGTCTATGGAACGACTTGGAAATGGGACAATGGGCGATCTGATGTGCTTGAAACCGTAGGTGATTATCCTGCAGTGATGGGCTTCGACTTGGGCAAGATAGAGCTTGGCAGCGATGAAAACCTCGATGGGGTGTCGTTTGAGCGTATGCGGCGTGAAATCATCGCCCACTATCTGCGGGGTGGTATCGTCACCCTGAGTTGGCATCCGTGGAATCCTGTTACGGGAGAAAACGCTTGGGATTCTTCAGGCGAAGCCGTAAAAGACGTACTTCGTGGAGGAAGCCAGTACCGGAAATTTGAAGGTTGGCTGGAGACCGTGGCAGCGTTTATCAACTCTTTGCAGACTCCCGGCGGGCAACGGATACCCGTAATATTCCGCCCATGGCACGAAATGAATGGCGGATGGTTCTGGTGGGGAGCAAAGAGCTGTACAGCCGAGGAGTATATAAACCTTTTTACATTTACCCATCACAAATTGGTAGACCAATATCGTTGCAACAACATCGTGTGGGCTTGGTCACCCAATCTCAGCGATGTGAAAACGGAAGCAGCTTTTATGGAGCGTTATCCCGGCAACCAATATGTAGACCTCATTGGGGTGGATATCTACGAATTTGACAACAACGATGCCGCTTATAGCAAGAACCTCAAAGAGACGCTTGATGTATTGGTGTCGGTGGCATCGAAAGAACATAAGCTCGCCGCTTTGACCGAGACCGGTTGTAGGGGGATAGGCAAGAAAACCGACTGGTTCATGAACACTCTTTGGCCGGTATTGCGGCAGTACAAGTTGAGTTATGTGCTCTTTTGGCGCAACGACTGGCAGAAGCCGGAAGAAGAATCTTACTTGCCGGCCACAGGTGACAAGGCTGCACCGGATTTCAAGAAGTGGGTGGATCTGAAAGAGGTCTGCACGGTCAAAGATATCAGAAAAGTCAAATAGAAGATTGAGAATAACAATATAAAAGAAATATAATCATGACAGATTTTAAGACAAGAGTACGGCAAATTCGTGCCCGTCACGAAGAGTTGTTAGGCAGAAAGAACGAACCGTTGGAGTGTGGCAACGGCATCTACGAGAAGTATAAGTATCCCATTCTGACAGCTGAACATACGCCCTTGGAGTGGCGTTATGACTTCAACGAGAAGGACAATCCCTATTTCATGCAGCGCATCATGATGAATGCCACGCTAAACAGTGGAGCCATCAAGTGGAATGGCAAATACTTGCTGGTGGTGCGGGTGGAAGGAGCCGACCGCAAGAGCTTTTTCGCCGTGGCCGAAAGCCCCAATGGTGTAGATAACTTCCGCTTCTGGGACGAACCCATCACCATGCCTGATGATGTGGTGCCGGCGACTAATATCTACGACATGCGGCTCACAAGCCATGAAGACGGCTACATCTATGGCGTGTTCTGTGCCGAGCGGCACGACGACAGTGTGCCCGGCGATCTGAGTGCCGCCACGGCTACCGCGGCCATTGCCCGTACCAAGGACCTGGTCAACTGGGAGCGACTGCCCGACTTGAAGGCCAAGAGTCAGCAGCGTAACGTGGTGTTGCACCCCGAATTTGTCAATGGCAAGTATGCGTTTTACACCCGGCCGCAAGACGGTTTCATCGATACCGGTTCGGGAGGCGGCATCGGTTGGGCACTTGTTGATGATATCACCCATGCTGAGGTGAAAGAAGAAAAAATCATCAATCTGCGTCATTACCACACCATCATGGAAGTGAAAAACGGCGAAGGGCCCCATCCCATCAAGACCGACCGTGGCTGGTTGCATCTGGCCCATGGCGTGCGTGGGTGCGCTTCCGGGCTGCGCTATGTGCTCTATATGTACATGACGGCCCTCGACGACCCGACCCGCGTCATAGCCCGGCCGGGAGGTTATTTCCTGGTGCCGGAAGGTGAAGAATATATCGGTGATGTGATGAATGTCGTCTTTGCCAATGGCTGGATAGCCGATGAAGACGGCAAGGTGTTCATCTATTATGCTTCGTCGGATACCCGTATGCACGTAGCCACTTCCACCATCGACCGGTTGGTGGACTATTGCATGAATACTCCCGAAGACGGTTTCACCACTTCGGCCAGTGTGGAGACCATCAAGCGGCTGGTGGCCAAGAACAAGGCGATGGGGCAATGAACCGTTGCCGGCGACATCTTCAACACTTAAATTCAGAAAGCAAGTATGGCAAGTTTAAAAGAAAAAATCGGATACGGTTTCGGTGACATGTCTTCCAGCATGTTTTGGAAGATATTCTCCTATTATCTACCTATTTTTTACAGCGATGTGTTCGGTCTGTCCTTGGGGGCTACGGCCACATTGATGCTCGTCACTCGGATATGGGACACCGTGAGCGACCCTATGATGGGTGTCATAGCCGACCGCACGCACACCCGTTGGGGCAAGTACCGTCCCTATCTGCTTTTCTTTGCAGCTCCGTTTGCCATTTCCGGCGTGCTGTTGTTCACGACACCCGACTTGGGCGAAACGGGAAAGTTGGTGTGGGCATACGTCACCTACATATTGATGATGACCGTCTATACCGGCATCAATGTGCCATACGGCTCTATGCTTGGCGTGATGACCAATGATTCTGACGAGAAGACCGTCTTCTCGAGTTTTCGCATGTTCTTTGCCTACGCCGGTTCGTTCATCGCCCTGTTTGCGTGGGAGCCGCTTTGCAACCTTTTTAAGCAGCAGGGCGGCACAGAGAGTTCGGCTTGGCAGAGTGCCATGATCGTTATTGCAGTTTTCTGCTTTCTCTTATTCCTGCTCTCCTTCAAGTTGACTAAAGAACACGTGAAGGCTGAGGCCACGGCCTTGGGCTCCGACCTGTCTTCTCTGGTGCGCAATGCCCCTTGGTGGCTGTTGACCGTAGCCGCCCTCTGCACAAATCTTTTCAATACGGTGCGTGGAGCCACGGTGGCCTATTATTTCAAATATTACATCGGCGAGAATGCCAGCATCGAGTTGGGTGCCATCAGTTTCCTCTTCTTTGCCGGTCTGTTTCTGGCTGTCGGTGAGGTGTGCAACATGATAGGTGTGGTGGTGGCCGTGCCCGTCAGTCGCCGGTTGGGTAAGCGCAAGACATTTGGGTTGGCCGGCGTGTTGCTGGCCGTGTTGAGCATAGCCTTCTTTTTCGTGCCTTGCACCAATGCCGGTTTCATCCTCATGCTGTTGTTGCAAATACTCATTTCCATCTGCACGGGCATTGTGTCTCCGCTGGTGTGGAGCATGTATGCCGATGTGGCCGACTATGCGAGAGTGAAGGATGGTTCTTCCTCCACCGGACTGATATTCTCTTCGGGGTCCATGGCCCAGAAGTTTGGCGGAGCCATCGCAGGCAGTGCCGTGCTGTGGCTGTTTGCCGCTTTCGGGCTTGTGCCCAATGCCGCCTCCCAGACCGAGAGTGCCATTCTCGGCATGAAGCTCACTATGAGTTGGATTCCTGCCGCCATAGCCTTGTTGATGGTCTTCATCATGGTGGTGTATCCGCTGACCAAAAGTAAGATGAAGGAAATAGGCCGGCAGTTGGTCTCCTTGCAGCAGGTGGAAGACTGACGGTGACAACCTTGTAGAGTTAAACCATAAAATGCTACTGACGTGAACAGCTTTAAACTTACTATGAGGGATGTGCTTACCAACAACATCCTTCCTTATTGGATTAACAACGTGACCGACCACGAAAACGGGGGCTTCTACGGACGCATCGATGGCTATGAGAATGTCCATCCCGAGGCCGATAAAGGAGCCGTCATGAATGCCCGCATCCTTTGGTCGTTTGCCGCATCCTACCGTGTGTTGAAGAAGCGGGAATATCTGGAAACAGCCCGGCGGGCTAAAGACTATATCGAAGCCCATTTTTTAGACAAGGAGTATGGCGGCCTGTATTGGAGTGTGGACTATAAGGGGAACCCCGTAGACACCAAAAAGCAGACCTATGCCATAGGCTTTGCCATCTACGGCTTTTCCGAATATGCACGGGCCACAGGCGACAAAGAGGCTTTGGCTGTGGCTTTGTCGCTCTATGACGACATAGAGCGTCATGCCTTTGATGCCGAAAACAACGGCTATGTGGAGGCACTTACTCGTGAATGGGCACCTATAGCCGATATGCGCCTGAGCGACAAGGACGAAAATGGCAGCCGCACCATGAATACGCATCTCCATATCATAGAGCCTTACACCAATCTCTATCGTTGCATGAAAGAGATGGGAATAAGCCCTGTGGAGCATGGCACGGAGGGAGAACAAACCATGTGGCGTGTGGGCAAGTCGGCCGAAAACTTGCTTGACATCTTTATCAACAAGCTCCTGAACAAGCAAACTTACCATCTCGACCTTTTCTTTAACGATAAATGGGAAGGGAAAAGAAATGTGGAAAGTTACGGGCATGACATAGAAGCCTCGTGGCTACTCCATGAAGCGGCTCTTGTACTGGGTGACAAGAAAATGTTGCAACGGGTGGAACCGGTGGTAAGGCGTGTGGCTTTTGCTGCCGATGAGGGGCTGAGGAAGGACGGGGCCATGATCTATGAGCACTGGAAAGACACCGGCCGCCAAGACCTTCAACGCCAATGGTGGGTGGAATGTGAAACGGTCATCGGGCACATCAACCTTTACCAGCATTTCCATATAGAGGAGGCTTTGGACATAGCCGTGAGGTGTTGGAGCTTCATTCAGAAACATCTCATCGATGAACAGCACGGTGAGTGGTACTGGGCCATGCTTGAAGACGGCACCGTGGATCATGACGGCGACAAAGCCGGCTTTTGGAAATGTCCCTATCACAACAGCCGGATGTGCCTGGAGCTCATAGAGCGGGACTTTTAGTGCTTTGCCGCACACTCCGCTGACAGTTGTTGCAGGGGATGATTCTCCCTCGCTGCATGGTTGCGGCAAGAGACCGGTAGATGGTAATTATTGTCAAGTATATTCGCCATCGGTTTGCAAAAAGACTTTTTAGTAGTATCTTTGCATAGCAAGGGGAGTACATACGTGCTCCCCTTTTTTAGCTCCCCAATTTCCTAAAGCGGGCTTTGCCATCTTGTTGTGGATGCAATCCGGCCCGAATGGCGTTGTGAAAAGGGCTCTTTCGGCTTGCAAGTGTGGCTCTTTTGTAAGGTTGTTCGGGCTTAGTGGAAAATGTTTTTCCGTTTTTCGGCCATTTTGAAAAGCCATGTCGGGTGTACTATACTTTTGAAATACGAATTTCAGTAAAGCTTTTTCTTGATTTGAATAGGTTTTGCACTATAGGTGGAGTTCTTGGCATGGAGGGTAAGGGAGGCCGGGCAGCCTTGCCGTCTCTTATAGTCGGTGATTGGGACAGCCTTTGACGGATGGCAGGTGTATCGGAATGCATATTCGTTGGAGAACGTGCGATTTGGCCTGTAAATATTTGGAGTATCGGAATACATTGTGTATTTTTGTAAAAAATAAGAATTTATTTGTTTATCCCACATTATAGAGAGGCGCATGGTAAAGTACAACATTACGGAAATAAAGGAAAAGGAAGCGGCTTATCGAACATTGGTGAGTCCGAAGGTGATGGATGAAATGAAAGGGAAAATACTTGATATCATTCTCATCAAGAAACGATATAAAGACAAGGACTATTCGGCTAAAAAACTGGCGGAAGAACTTGGCACGAATACGCGCTATGTCTCTGCCGTGGTCAATGTGAAATTTCACATGAACTATACGTCGTTTGTCAACAAATTCAGGATAGAGGAGGCCATGAGCATCTTGATAGACAGCCGTTATCGGAAGCTGAATATGGAAGATGTGTCTGACATGGTGGGCTTCTCAAACAGACAAAGTTTCTATGCGTCTTTTTATAAGTTCAACGGGTGTACGCCGAGGGAGTATAAACTGCGACATGCAATGGAAGCCCCGCAGCAGGCCAAGCACAGAGGGAGAAAGACGAAGAGTGAAGAGTAAGAAGAGGACATGAATAAAGAGTTTTTTCCGTTTGCAGATGAGCGGTTTGCCGATTTGCAGATGCTGCGTTATGCTCTAAGAGGCTTTGAGGGGCTTACCTTAAGACAAAAGATGTATATATATTGTCTTTCAGAGGCTACATTGTATGGTCGGGATATCACCTTCGACCAGCAGGGAAAGTATAATCTGGACATTCGCAAGGTGCTGGAAGCCGTGTATGTTAATTATGAAGGTGATCGGAAACTGAAAAATTTTGTCGGGTTGGAAACCTATCTGAAGCGTGTGTGGTTTTCGAGCGGCATATACCATCACTATGGTTGTGAAAAGTTGGAGCCCGGGTTTGATCCCGATTTTTTGAAGACCGAAATAGGCAAACTCCATGCCGGTCAGCTTTCCTTATTGCAGTCGGAATCGCCGGAATCATTGTGCGACAGACTATTTCCCATTATTTTCGATCCGGAGGTGCTACCCAAACGGGTGAATCTGGCCGATGGAGACGATCTCGTGTTGACCTCGGCCTGCAACTTTTATGAAGGCGTTGACCAGAAAGAAGTCGAAACTTTCTATGCGCAGAAGAAGAACGATGTGCTCCGCCCGGGTGTTCCGGAAAGTGAATTTCCGGAACAGACAAACCTCGGACAGCCTTCTTGGGGGCTCAACTCGAAGCTCGTCAAGGAGCATGGTTCAATCAAAGAATGCACGTGGAAAGAACACGGCATGTATGGAAAAGCCATCAGCAAGATTATTTATTGGTTGGACAAAAGTTTGCAGTATGCCGAAAACGACCGACAAAAGGAGGTCATCAACCATTTGATGGCGTTCTACCGCTCGGGCGATTTGACGGATTTTGACACCTATTCCATAGCCTGGGTAAGGCAGCAGGATGGGATGATCGATTTTATCAATGGTTTTATAGAGGTGTACGGTGACCCATTGGGCCTTAAAGGCACATGGGAGGGCATCGTGGAATACAAGGACATGGAGGCCACGAAGCGCACACAGTGTATTTCCTCAAACGCACAATGGTTTGAAGACCATTCTCCGGTGGATGAGCGTTTTAAGAAACGTGTTGTGACGGGAGTGGTTGCCCACGTAGTGTGTGCTGCCATGCTTGGCGGAGACGAATATCCGGCTTCGGCTATAGGCATCAACCTGCCCAATGCCGATTGGATAAGGGCAAGGTATGGAAGCAAGAGCGTGACCATTGGTAATTTGACAGAGGCTTACAATCAAGTGGCCAAGGGAAACGGATTCCTTGATGAGTTTGTCATTGATGCCTCAACCCGTTGTTTGATAGAGAAATATGGCGACATTTGCGATGAGTTGCATACAGACTTGCACGAATGTCTTGGGCATGGCAGCGGACAACTCCTGCCGGGCACCGACCCGGATGCGCTGAAGGCCTACGGAAGTACAATAGAGGAAGCCAGAGCCGACTTATTCGGACTATATTACATGGCTGATGACAAGGTGTTGGAACTCGGACTTGTGCCTGACGGCGAAGCTTATAAAAGTCAATACTATTCTTATCTGATGAACGGGCTGCTGACCCAACTGGTAAGAATCAAGCAAGGCGACAAGATAGAGGAGGCGCACATGCGTAACAGGGCGCTCATTGCCCGGTGGACATTGGCCCATGCAGACGGTGCGGTAGAGTTGGTGTGTGAGCAGGACGATAGGGAGCCAAAGGGCAGGAAGACCTATCTGAAGGTGAATGACTATGCAAAATTGCGCACCTTGTTTGGCGAATTGTTGCGGGAAATTCAGCGCATTAAGAGCGAGGGAGACTATGAAGCGGCCCGAAGGCTTGTGGAGGGGTATGCCATTGACATTGATGCGGACTTGCATAGAGAGATCTTGTCCCGATATGCCAAACTGAATATCGCTCCTTACAAAGGATTTATCAATCCACGGTTGACCCTGAAGAGAAACGAACGTGGGGAGATCGTCGACGTGGAAGTCGATTACTCGGAAGGTTATGCCCACCAGATGCTGCGTTATTCACGCGATTACGGAACATTATAAAGAAGAAGTATGACAGAAGAGATACATGAAATGGTGAAAACCATCAAGCAGTCGTTTAGACTGATGATGAACGGAGTAGCCTCAAGCTCCATGCGTGAGAAAGGGGTTGTCTACAAACTCAACTGGGGTGTACCGCTGACCAATCTGCAAGAGATGGCCACCAGCTATGGCAAGAACTACGAGTTGGCCATTGAACTGTGGAAAGAGGACATCCGTGAATGTAAAATAATGGCGACCTATATCATGCCGCCGGAAAAGATGCTGCCCGACATGATAGATGTCTGGATGGAAAAGGTCACGACGCAGGAGATTGCGGAAATCCTTGTGTTAAATCTTCTTCAACACGTAAATAGTGCTCCGGTGTTGGCTTATCAGTGGATTGCATCGGATGACATACTGCGCCAAATCACGGGGTATCATCTGCTTTCGCGCTTGTTTATGAAAAAACAGGAGGCTAACGAGAGGGGGATAAACGAGTTTATAGACCATGCGGCGACCGCCCTTCAAAGTGATCATGTGGGGCTTAAACATGCTGCTGCAAATTGTGTGTACCGATTTATGGATTTAGGCGATGCCTACGAAAAGATTGCACAAAGTGCTTTGGGAGCCCTTATTTAACTAAAGTTCTCTTTCTACAGACGGGGCTTTGAAGATGGGACGATCTCTTTTAATCCCTATTGAGTGGGATTTCTCCAAAGGTATATTGCAAAGTGGAAAACCAAAAGCCGGGCGAATGAAAAGTGCCATGAAATGGGTTTGCAGTAGACTTTTAACACTTGACATGTTGGCAGATTCGGAAAAAATGCTTAGCTTTGTATTTGTCATAGTTGTTCTTTAAATGGTTGAAAACTTGTCATTTAGCGAGGCAAAAGTATAGATTCTTATCGAATGACTGTTACTTTTTATCTCCCCCATCTTTTATATGGTGGAAAACTTAAATTGGAAAGTTATGAACATTAACACAGGTATCAAGCAAGCTGCAATCTTAGCCATCGGCATCATTGCGCTTGGATGTTGCATCAAGTCGGGCTTGGATGGCTTGGCAGGTAAAGACCGTAAGGTCGTGGTGAAGGGCTTGTCAGAGAAAGAAGTCGAGGCTGACAAGGTGACGTGGCCTATCCTTTCAAAGGAAATAGGCAACGACTTACCCGAACTCTATCAGAAAATTAATACTACAACGCATGTCATTAGACATTTCTTGATAGCCAATGGCGTGAAAACAAGTGAAATCAGCGTGAATGCTCCTGTCGTCATCGACCTCAATGCCGAGCGGTATGGTGACAACAGGCAGCCTTATCGCTACAATATCACGTCTATTATCACGGTTACATCTAACAATGTGAAGCTTGTGCGCAGTATCATTGCCCGTCAGGGCGAACTTCTCCAAAAAGGTGTCGCTATCGTAGATGGCGGTTACGACAACCCTGTGAAGTATGAGTATGTCGCCTTTCGCAAGATGAAACCCAAGATGATGCAGGAGGCGATAGAGAATGCCGAACAGACAGCCAGACAGTTTGCCGAGAACAGCAAGAGTAAACTCGATAAGATCATGAATGCCGACCAAGGCCAGTTCTCGATAGAAGACCGAGACTCGAACACGCCTTATATTAAAAAGGTGAGGGTGGTCACTACTGTCACTTATTCGTTGAAGGACTAACCCCGGCAAACAGATATTTTCTTTAGAATGTGGAGGGGGGCGAACGCAAGTGTTGGCCCTCCTCCGCATTCTCTTTGTTTGTGGAAATTACCATCCTTCAGTTTTGGCAGAAGTAACGGAAGAGCCTCTTTAGGAGGTATGGGATAGGGACTGTTGGGGGGATTTGAAAGGATTAGGCATTGAAACAAGGGAAACACCGTGTGTTTCCCTTGTTGATGCAAAGATAATATTTTTAGATCGAGATGCCGATGCGGAGTAATAAATGTAAATATTCCGAAGTACCGGCAATGGTTACCTTATTTGCGCCAAATGTTGGAGATGAGCGTAGCCACGGAAGTGGATATTCCGGCCAGTGAAAACCAGTAGGTGGTGCTCGTGCTGATTTCGGATGCCCCTTTCTTCACCTCGTTGGGTTCCACGTACACCACGTCGTTTTGCTGGAGATAGTAGTAAGGGTCGTTGAGCACATTGGCATCATTGAGGTTGAAGCGGTGAACCACCTTGGCCCCTGTAGCGTCTTCGCGGATGAGCATTACGTTGTCGCGGCGGCCGTAGATGGTTAGGTCGCCGGCTTGGGCGATGGCCTCAAGGATGCTGATTTTCTCAGTGGGCACGGTGATGGACTTCGGATTGGCCACTTCTCCCGTCACGGTGACCACATAGTTTTGCATCTTCACTGTCACCATGGCTCCGGCATTCTGGGTGAAGTAGGGTGCTATCTTGTCCATGATGTGCTCCTCGGCTTGCCTGACGGTGAGTCCGCTCAGTGCTATCTTGCCTACCACGGGAAACTGAATGTTGCCATCATTGTCTACGAGGTAGAGCTGTGTGCTGTTGCTCGCGTAGGAAGTGGCGGTGGTGCCTGTGGTGGTTTGCACGTTGAGGTTGAAGAGGTCCGACGCGCGCGGATCAAGCGCGTGTACGGTGATCTGCAGATAGTCTTTGGGCATGATGTGCGCATCGAATGGACGCTTCGAGCCCGTAAGATCAGCCTCGTCTGCGTTTTGGAAATAGGCTACCTGCTTGGCAAACTCGGCTGATTTACACGCGCCGAGCGACAGTAGTGCTATGGCTATGAGGAGCAAGATTGACAGTTTCTTCATTGGTGAATATATTTGCTTTGCAAAAATAGCATAACTTTTGCAGAGTGCAAAATTTTTGGGGTGGAAAAGACAGGAATACCCTTGATTCCTCTATTTGCTTTGTGATGGGAATACTTTTGTTTTTGTATTTCCAAAGGTATACGTTGGTTCGTGTGGAGCAAGACTATGGGGAGGAAATACAAAAAGAGGACATGCCCGGCAAGAAAGGCATGTCCTCTTGGTTTATGTGTTTCGGTTCAGCCCGCTTAGAGGTTGCGGCCGTGGCAATTCTTGAATTTCTTGCCCGAACCGCAGGGGCACGGGTCATTGGGGCGCGGCATGGCTTCTTTCACGATGGGCTGGTGATGGGGTCGGCCACCTGTGGCACGCGTGTCTTGATTGGCAGCCTGCTGTTGGGCTCGACGGGCCTCTTCAAGATCGTCTTTCTGCTCCATGTAGCGTTGGCTGCGCTCCTCGGGTGCGGCTTCCTGCACCTGCTGCTGCATCTCGGGTATCTGTCCACGCATGAGGATGGAGGCCGTGCGGTTGTTCATCTCGTCAATCATGGCATCCCAAAGTTTGGCACTCTCGAGCTTGAAGATGAGCAGCGGGTCTTTCTGCTCGTAGGAAGCGTTCTGCACGGAGTGGCGTAACTCGTCGAGCTGGCGCAGGTTCTCCTTCCAACAGTCGTCGATGATGTGAAGCATGATGACCTTCTCAAATTGCTTCACCACCGATTTGGCCTCCGAGTCGTAGGCTTCTTTGAGGTTGCAGCCGATGTTGTAGACGCGCTTTCCATCGGTGATGGGCACCATGATACGCTCGTAGATGGCTCCTTGATTTTCATACACCTCTTTTATGATAGGCCAGGCCACGCTCTGTATGCGGTCGGTCTTACGCTTAAACACGGCCATCGTCTCTTGGAACACGCGCTCCTCGAGATCGGCCTTGGCGGTGGAGATGAACTCGTCTTCACTGAATGGCACTTCCATGGCCAGCACCTTGAGGAACTGCTCCTTGGCTCCCTCGTAGTCGTTGTTCTCGATGATGTTGACCACGCGGTCCCAGATGATGTTGGTAATGTCCATGCCGATGCGCTCACCCATGAGGGCGTGACGGCGCTTCTCGTAGATCACGGTGCGCTGTTTGTTCATCACGTCGTCGTATTCGAGCAGGTGTTTACGGATGCCGAAGTTGTTTTCCTCTACCTTCTTCTGTGCGCGCTCAATGGAATTGGATATCATCGAACTCTCAATGCGTTCGCCATCTTCAAATCCGAGACGGTCCATCACTTTGGCGATGCGCTCGCTGCCGAAAAGGCGCATGAGTTTGTCTTCGAGCGAAACGTAGAACACAGAGGACCCCGGGTCGCCTTGACGGCCTGCACGACCGCGCAACTGGCGGTCTACACGGCGGCTCTCATGGCGCTCGGTGCCGATGATGGCAAGTCCACCGGCAGCCTTCACCTCAGGTGAGAGCTTGATGTCGGTACCGCGTCCGGCCATGTTGGTAGCGATGGTCACGGCCCCCAACCCATTGGTGGAGCGTCCGGCCTCGGCTACGATGTCGGCTTCCTTTTGGTGGAGTTTGGCATTGAGCACCTGGTGAGGTATCTTGCGCATACTCAGCATCTTGCTCAGCAGTTCGGATATTTCCACAGAAGTGGTGCCCACGAGGCTTGGACGACCGCTGTTGCGCATGGCTTCAATCTCCTCGATCACGGCATTGTATTTCTCGCGCTGGGTCTTGTAGACACGGTCTTCCTGATCGTTGCGGGCAATGGGGCGGTTGGTGGGAATCTCCACCACATCGAGTTTATAGATGTCCCAGAACTCGCCGGCCTCGGTGGATGCCGTACCGGTCATACCGGCCAGCTTGTGATACATGCGGAAGTAGTTTTGCAGTGTGATGGTGGCAAAGGTCTGCGTGGCAGCCTCCACTTTCACATGCTCTTTAGCCTCAATGGCCTGATGCAGTCCGTCGCTCCACCGGCGGCCCTCCATGATACGGCCCGTCTGTTCGTCTACGATTTTCACCTCGTCGTTCATCACCACATATTCATCGTCCTTGTTGAACATGGTGTAGGCCTTGAGCAACTGTTGCAGGGTGTGTACGCGCTCGCTCTGCACGGCATAGTAGCTTAGCATCTCGTCTTTGCGGTCAAGGCGTTCCTGATCACTCAGGCCGGTTTCTGCTTCGAGTGCGGAGAGCTGCGAGGTGATGTCGGGCAACACGAAGAGGTTTTTGTCGTTCACCTGCTTGGCCAACCACTCGGTTCCCTTGTCGGTGAGGTCGCAGGAGTTGAGCTTCTCGTCCACCACGAAGTAGAGTGGTTCCACGGCCTTTGGCATCTCACGGTTGTTATTGGCCATGTAGTATTCCTCCGTTTTGAGCATACCGGCTTTGATTCCTTCTTCCGAGAGATACTTGATGAGCGGCTTGTTCTTGGGCAAACACTTGAACGAACGGTAGAGGGCGAGGAATCCCTCGTCAAGCATCTTTTGGTCTTTCTTCTCGTTGCCCTCCTTGATTTTACTGCGGGCTTCGGCCAAAAATTCCGTAGCCAGTTTGCGCTGTACCTCGTAGAGGCGTTCCACGAGGGGCTGGTATTCCTCAAACATCTGGTCGTCGCCTTTGGGCACGGGACCGGAGATAATGAGCGGCGTGCGGGCATCGTCGATGAGTACGGAGTCTACCTCGTCGACGATGGCGTAGTTGTGTTGCCGCTGCACGAGGTCGGCAGGCGACACGGCCATGTTGTCGCGCAGATAGTCGAAGCCGAACTCATTGTTGGTGCCGAAGGTGATGTCGGCCTGATAGGCGCGACGGCGAGCCTCGGAGTTAGGTTGGTGCTTGTCGATACAGTCCACCGACAGTCCGTTGAACTCATAGAGCGGGCCCATCCACTCGGAGTCGCGCTTGGCCAGATAGTCGTTCACCGTTACCACATGCACGCCGTTGCCCGTAAGAGCGTTGAGAAACACAGGCAACGTGGCCACAAGGGTTTTACCTTCACCCGTTGCCATTTCGGCGATTTTGCCCTGATGGAGCACCACGCCTCCGAAGAGTTGCACGTCGTAGTGCACCATTTCCCATTTCAGGTCATTGCCGCCTGCCGTCCAGTGGTTGTGATAGATGGCCTTATCGCCGTCGATGGTGATGAAGTCCTTGGCCGGATCAGCCGCCAGTTCACGATCGAAGTCGGTGGCAGTGACCACTGTTTCCTCATTTTCGGCAAAGCGGCGAGCCGTATCTTTTACGATGGCGAAAGCCGTGGGCATCACCTCGTTGAGTGCCTTCTCGTAGATGTCAAGTGCCTCTTTCTCCAATTTGTCTATCTGGTTGAATATCTCTTCGCGTTCGTCGATGGGTGTGTCTTCGATGGTAGCCTTGAGTTTGGAGATCTTGTCTTTCTGTTCTTTGGCCGACTGCTGCACGTATTGCTGTATTTCTTTGGTCTTGGCGCGCAGTTGGTCATTGCTCAACGCCTTGATTTCGGGATATTTCTTCTTCACCTCTTCCACGAAAGGCTGAATGAGTTTCATGTCACGAGACGACTTGTCTCCGAATAGACTTTTTAATATTTTACTGAAATTCATGTTTTGTTTGTCTTTTTGTTTTTATTCGATATTGCCCGTAGGGCAGAAATCATGGATTACGCATTTCTTTCGAATAGAGCCCAAACGGCTCTTGTATCATCGGGTCCTCGAATAAAAACAAAAACCTTACAGTCTGCGATCAATAACGATGCCTCTCCCTCGGCGGGGCAGGTCTTCGTGACCGCAGGCTGTAAAGCCTCTTCGGTGGCACGGAAAAAAGCCGTGCCAGTGATGTGTTTCAGTTCGTGAGGACCATTAAGATCGGCCTGCTTGAGGGCTTTGATGATGGTCAGGAGATCTTCTTCTAGTGCTTTGGCTTCTGGTTGACCGATAATTTGCTCGGCCGAGAGGTCACCCAACGCCAATTTGAGTGCCGACCGGTAGGTCTGCGCTTCGACACCTGTTGCAGCGAGTACAACGAGCAGGGCTGTGATATATCGGTTCATCATCGGTCGGTGAGCTCTATTTGTTGTCGGTGTGTACATTGCACAATGCCCCTACCCAGCAAAATGAATGCCAAAACGATGATGCCCTCGGCGTATTCTTGGAGCATGTAGCCCAAAATACCGGCAACAACCATCCCTGTCCAGACATACCAATAGCGATGGATGTGCCCTTTGCGCAGTTGTTTTATCACAGGGTATAGATATATGGTGTTCAGCGGGTTAAGCAACAATATCTGCAAGTTGAGTCTCACTGTGGGGTGCTGCGAGAACACCATAGCCAACAAGACGATTCCTGCCAATCCTGAAACCAGCATGAGCTGGAGGTCAAGCCACCAGAAGTTTAACTTCTTTTTGCGTTCCCATACGGTCAGCAGTGCCACGATGGCGGCCAAAGCGAGGAATGCGTCAAGTGGGGTGATGCGGTCGGCGAAGGTTTCGGAGCCGCTCTCCACGGTTATTTGCTGTGCTGGAATGAGCCATACAGTAGTGTCTACCAGTCCGACGACGGCATAGCTCGGCATCGTACGGCGCACGGCGTCAAAGTCCCTGCGCAAGTTGTCGGGTAGAAACTCCTGCTCCCCATAGGTCGTCGGGCTGTCGGCTTTGAACCCGAGAAGCAAGTCATTGCCGAAACGCGCCCAGCGATGGTTACCGTTGTGGGCGTGGATGAGTTGTCTCCATGAGGGATAGATCGCCCCGGCAGGTGGTTCTTCCATGTGTCGTGTGCCGGCCGACGCATGAGTATCGGCTAGACCGAGCAGGATACCCGAGTCGAGATGGTTGAGCACCATATCGCGAGCCCGCGTCGTACAGTTGTCGTAAAAATAGTTGTAGCGGTATGTCCTGTTCTCGGGCAAATAGTTTTCGTTGATGGCGTTGACGATGCGGAGCTTCTCGGTTGGTGAGAGATGCAGCCGCTGTTCCACCACCCAGCGCCCCTCGGAGGCATATTCGGCAATGAAATCGCTGGTGGACACGATGCCCATAGAGTAGTCGGTGAGACCAAACACGAAGCGCAGAATGAAATGGTTCTGGCGAAACGAGAAGATACCGTAATTCACAACGATGTCTTGTCCGTGGGCACGATCGTTTATACGCAGTGCCGTGTGCCCGTAATAGGAGTACACTTCCTGCCCCGGTCCACAGGTGAGCAGACCGATGTCGAGCGAGTCGAGCCATCCGTCAGGGGCCGATGCTCCTTTGGAAGCGTTCGGTACAGCTGTCGCATTGCCTTCTTCGACAGAGGCGGTGGCACCCGGAACCGGTGTAGGAACGGCTGCGTCGACCGTCGTAAAAGAGGTTAAAATCACGACGGAGAGTGCGCCGAAAAGATGTTTAAAACGTTTCACGATGCAAAAATAACTTATATTTCTGACTTATCATGCTATTATCTCGAAAAAAATCAATAAATTTGCAGCCGTCTTATGCCGCATTGGCGCGCGTGACACCGTCTAATAGAAATACGTTAAGCAGATGAAAAAGATATTGGCAACTGCCTCGTTGGTTGTATTGGTTACAAGTTCGTTTGCCCAAAGCGGCACGAATTCTCCTTATAGCCAGTACGGCCTTGGTGAGCTGAGCGACCAGACAAGTGGCTTCAATCGCGGTATGAACGGGTTGGGACTGGGCTTTCGCGAGCACAATCAGGTGAACTACATCAACCCTGCTTCCTATTCTGCGCTCGATTCGCTGAGTTTCATCTTTGATATGGGTATTTCCGGGCAGCTTACCAACTTTAAGGAGAATAGCCGCAAGGTGAATGCCAAGAACGCCGATCTCGAATATGTGCAAGCCGGTTTCCGTGCTGCTCGTCACTTGGGCGTGAGTTTCGGTGTGTTGCCTTTCACCAATGTGGGCTACGACTATTCTTTTTCGGGCACGGTGAATGGCGATGCCAACAACACGACCTACACCAATGAGTATTCTGGCAGCGGTGGCCTGCATCAGGTATATCTCGGTTTCGGCTGGGAACCTTTTAAGGGTTTTGCTTTCGGTGCCAACGCTTCTTATCTATGGGGTAACTACACTCGCACAGTAAACAATGTTTTCAGCGGTTCTTCATCCACCAATCTCATGCGCATCTATACGGCCGACATGCGCAGCTACAAGTTCGACTTCGGTCTTCAATACACTTTGCCCTTGAGTAAGAAAGACCGGTTGACGCTTGGTCTTACCTACAGTCCGGGCCACGACATAGGTGGCGAACCGAGAGTGGTGGTGCGTTCCTACACTGTTACTTCATCGTCGCAGATGTCTGTTATCGGGGCCGACACGCTCGGCGGTGCCTCGCTCAGCCATAAGATTCCCCATATATTCGGAGCCGGTTTTGCCTTTAACCACCAGAATCGGTGGAAAGTGGGCGTGGACTACAGCTTACAGAAATGGTCCTCTTTAGAAGCTCCGATCTATGAGTCACACACCTATACCATGAGGAGCGGCTTCTACAAAGACCGCAGTAAGCTCACTGCCGGTGGCGAGTTCTGTAACAATCCCATGGGACGCCGCTTCTTCGACCGCATCCGCTACCGTGTCGGGGCAAGCTACGCTACACCTTATTATACTATCAACGGACAGGATGGCCCCAAGGAAATTTCCGTCAGTGCCGGTTTCGGTATTCCCATCATCAACTCGGCCAACAACCGCTCCATTCTCAACATCAGCGGACAGTGGGTGAACCGTTCGGCCGACGGACTCATCAAGGAGAACACTTTCCGCATCAACATCGGACTCACGTTCAATGAGCGTTGGTTCATGAAGTGGAAGGTGGATTGAGCATGGACAGGCAGAGGGGGATCATCCGTAAGATATTTCAGTCGTGGGCCGATAGCCTTAGATTGTGGTCGCTGCTTCCGGCTGTTGCGGGCATTCTGTTGTTGGGTGCGTGCGAAGAGCAGGTGGAACACACGGCTCCTGCCATCTATGCTCGCGACTCGGTGGCGCTGATGACCAGTTATGGTGTGAACACACTCATCTCCGACTCCGGGGTTATTAAATACCGCATCGTAACCGAGCGGTGGGAAATCAACCCCAACCGTAATCCATCGCGCTGGGTGTTCGACAAGGGAGTGTTTCTCACGCAGTTTGACGAGAAGTTTCACGTCAACTCCTACATCCAATGCGATACGGCCTACTACTTTGACCAGAAGAAGCTTTGGGAATTGCGGGGCCGGGTGCGCATCCTTACTAAGGACGGCCTCCGCTTCTCAAGTGAAGAACTCTTCTGGAACGAGCTCGATCACGAACTCTATTCGCATCGCTATTCTCGGCTGGTGACCCCCGAACGCACCCTTGAAGGCACCTATTTCCGAAGCAATGACACCATGACGCGCTACTATGTAAGCAACTCGAAAGGTTCGTTCGAGAAAGGGGACCTGAGCGGCGAGCGCGACACCATGCGCAGTCAGCCTGATACTGTGAAGGCTCTTGTGCGCCCACAGACCACGCCACGCAGCAAGAATACCTCCATACCATTAACACACTAACCGGCCCCCCTTCAACGACTGATGACAGAAACCATTGATATACCACTCATTGTTGGCATCCTTGTGACGATGCTCCTCTCCGCCTATTTCAGCGGCATGGAGATCGCGTTTGTCTCCAGCAACCGTATGCTGGCTGAGGTAGACAAGGGACGGTATGGCTTTTCCCAACGGTTCATCTCTATTTTCTACAATCATCCCAACGGCTTCGTTTCCACGATGCTTGTGGGCAACAATATCGTGCTTGTAGTCTATGGCATTCTCATAGCCCGACTGTTCGATAATACCATCTTCCGCGGCCTTGACCCGGCCTTTACTGTCCCGGCCGACACGCTGCTTTCCACCTTCGTCATCCTCTTTACGGGGGAGTTTCTTCCTAAAACCTTGTTCAAAAGCAACCCCAATACGTTGTTGGCCGTTTTTGCCCTGCCGGCCTATGTGTTTTATATCATGCTTTGGCCCATCGCCCGGTTGGCCACCTTCCTCTCGAAGATGTGCTTGCGCTTTTTGGGTATTCGCATGGAACAGGGAAGCGACGACGAGGGATTCTCCAAAGTAGACCTTGACTACCTCGTCTCTTCCAGTATCGATAGTGCTCGCAGCGACGATGAGATAGAAGACGAAGTGAAGATTTTCCAGAACGCTCTTGACTTTTCCGATACAAAGGTACGCGACTGCATGGTGCCCCGCACTGAGATCAACGCCATTGAGGAGAATGCGCCGCTTGAGGAGCTTCGGCAACTCTTCATTGAGAGCGGCAACTCCAAGATTATCGTTTATCGTGAAGACATCGACCACATCATCGGTTACATACACTCCTCAGAGATGTTTCGCAACCCTCGCCGGTGGATAGACCACGTGCGCACCATGCCTTTTGTGCCTGAGACCATGGCGGCGCAGAAGCTCATGAAGATATTCATGCAGCAGAAGAAAACTCTCGGTGTGGTGGTCGATGAGTTTGGCGGCACGAGCGGCATCGTGGCACTCGAAGACATCGTAGAGGAGATCTTCGGTGACATCGAAGACGAGCACGACAGTGACAAGTACATCGCCAAGCGTACCGATGATGGTGACTACGTGCTCTCAGCGCGTTTGGAGATAGACAAAATCAATGAGATGTTCGATCTCGGACTGCCTGAAAGCGACGATTATATGACCCTCGGCGGACTCATCCTACACGACTATCAGAGTTTTCCCAAACTCAACGAAATCGTGAAGATAGGTTCTTATGACATCAAGATACTCAAGGCTTCAATGACGAAAATAGAGCTGGTGAAATTGCACAAAACCACTTGACGGCTGTAAAAACAGCTCTTAACCACATTTTTTACTCAAAAAATGACGCTATTTGCATTTTTATTAGTATTTTTGTGGACAATTTGCGGCACTCCATCCCTCTCTCCATCTGTGGATTGCGACTGCATTGGGAGGATGCCGTAACGGCATTCCGCCCTGTGAAAACATGAGAAAACAGAAAAAATAAATATCAATAAAAAACAACAGAAAAGTAATGGCAGCATTAGGAAAAATCAGAAGTAGAGGCCTGATACTGATTTGCATTATCGGTTTCGGTCTCTTCGCGTTCATCGCTGAGGAGCTGTTCCGTTCGTGCGAAAGTTCACGCAACGACCAGCGGCAGCAGGTAGGCGAGGTGTTAGGCGAGAAAATCAGCGTGCAGGATTTCCAGAAACTCCTTGACGAGTATCAGGAAGTCATTAAGATGCAACAAGGCACCGAGACCCTCTCAGAGGAACAACTCAATCAGGTGAAAGATATGGTTTGGAACACTTATGTGCAATCCAAACTTGTGGAGAAAGAAGCTAAGGAACTCGGACTCACCGTGACCGACACCGAGCTTCAGGATGTGCTGAAGGCAGGAACCAATCCCATGCTTCTTCAGACACCATTCGTGAACCAGCAGACCGGCCGTTTCGATGCCGCTTCCCTGCAAAAGTTTTTGGCAGATTTTAAGGCCAACAAGGCCGCCGTCAATCCGCAAATGCAGGAGCAGTATCAGAAGATATACAATTATTGGACTTTCATTGAGAAGACTCTGCGCCAACAGCTGCTCGCGCAGAAGTATCAGGGCCTGCTTGCCCATTGCTTCCTTTCCAACCCTGTAGAGGCAAAGATGGCTTTCGAGGATGAGAATCAGGAGAGCCAAATCAACTTGGCCGCTTTCCCTTATTCCGATATCGCCGACAATAAGGTGACTGTGGAGGAGAGTGATCTCAAGGCTAAGTACGACCAACTCAAGGCTCGTTTCTATCAGCCCATGGAGAGCCGTGACATCAAGTATGTAGACATTGAGGTGTCCGCTTCCCCGGCCGACCGTGCCGCCTTGCAGAAAGAGCTCGCCGGCTATCGCACCCAACTTGCTGCCGCTGCTGATCCCGCAGAGGTGGTGCGCAAGAGCGGTTCGCTTGTTGAGTATATCGGTGTGCCGGTTCCCCGGCAGTTCTTCCCGCAGGATGTGGCTGCACAGTTTGACAGCATGGCCGTGGGCGTTACTTCCGCCGTGAAGGAAAGTACACTTGACAACTCGCTTACTATCGTGCGTCTGCTCGGCAAGGTATCGCTGCCTGACTCTGTGCAATTTCGCTCCATCCAGATTGGCGGTGAAACGGCTGCTAAGGCTTCGGCTACGGCTGACTCCGTTTATACAGCTTTGCAGGGTGGTGCAGACTTCGAGGCATTGGCCAAGAAGTATGGACAGACCGGTGCAAAGACTTGGGCCACGGCTCAGCAGCTCGTGGGATCGCTCATGCAGAGCAACACACCCGACCAGAAGAGTATGGTGAATGCCGTGCGTAATGGTGAGGTCAACAAGTATAATCTCGTAAAACTCACTCAAGGCAGTATCATCGTGCAGGTAACCGCTCGTAAGGCTTTCAGTGAAAACTACACCGCTGCTGTCATCAAGAAGACCAACGATTTCTCAAAAGACACCTACCGTACAGCCTACAACAAGTTTGCCAGCTTCGTGAGTGCCAACAGCACTGGGGCCGACATTGAGAAGAATGCCGAGAAAGCCGGCTACCGTTTGCAGACACTCAACGACATGACCACTTCTACTCACAATGTGGCCAATATTCATTCTACCCGCGAGGCTCTCAAGTGGATATTTGAAGCTAAAGAGGGGGAGGTGTCTCCGATGTACGAGTGTGGTGACAACAACCATCTGCTCGTTGTTGTTCTTGACAAGATACATAATGCCGGCTATCGCAATATGAACGACGCGCAGGTAAAGGAGATGCTTAAGGCCGAGGTTATCCGCGACAAGAAAGCCGAGCAACTCATGGCCAAAGTTAAGGGCGTGACCGGCATTAGTGCTGCCAAAGCCAAGGGTGCTAAAGTGAGCATGGTCAATCAGGTGACCTTTGCCGCCCCCGTCTTCGTTCCTCTTACGGGAGCCAGTGAGCCTGCCCTATCGGGTGCTGTGGCTGCTACCAAGAAAGGACAGTTCTCTACCCATGCCGTGAAAGGTGCTGCTGGTGTTTACCTTTTCCAGGTAACAGGGCGCACCATGCGTCCAGGCAAGTTTGACGACAAGGCGCAGGAAGCTAAGCTCGCACAGCGTGCTATGCAGTATGCAGGTAATTACATGAACGAGCTCTACCTCAATGGCAACGTGGTGGACAACCGCTATTTGTTCTTCTAAACCGTGCCTTGCACGTGGTAACTGATACATCTTCAGCTCAATAGAAAACTCCCGAGTTGCTTATACAGCTCGGGAGTTTTTTATTTCCTGTCCTCATCCTATCAATGTATTAGGAGGAAGCGACAGTCATTCCAAGAGGAAGTCGGTCAGGCGGTAGCAGTCTATGCCTTCCAGTCCGAGCAGGAAACGTTTTTTGTCCATTCCTCCTGCATAGCCCGTAAGACTTTCGTCCGTGCCCACCACGCGATGGCAGGGCACTATTAGGCTCACAGGATTGTGTCCCACAGCCCCGCCCACGGCCCGGGCTGACATGGGACCACCCGTTGAGGCGATGCCGATGAGCTTGGCCAAATGGCGGTAGGTGGTCACCCGTCCATGGGGAATGCGAAGTAATTCTGTCCACACGTGTTGGCGAAATGGGGACCCTATGAGATGGAGTGGGGGTGTAAAATCAGGTGTTTTTCCGCTGAAATAGTTGTCGAGCCAGCGGCGAGTGTCGTCGAACACGGGTAGTTTGTATTCGCTGTGCTTGGGATCCAGACCGGCGGCGAAGTAGCGTTGCCCGTCAAACCAAAGTCCTGTAAGTGCTTCACCGTCTGAGGCAAGGGTGATGTTTCCAAGTGGCGACCGGTAGTGTGAAGTGTAGTGCATGTCTTGAAGGGATTTAGGGGGATTCGGTTTTGCCGAGTGGCACGTGGCCTCCCGTGTCACGATAACGTGCAAACAGATGTTTTCGTGTGCGTTAGGTACAGAATATACAAGTTAAAGGGAGTTAAAGTCCAAGCGACCTCGACTCCCTTCGTATGTTGAAATAGTGATGTAGATATGTCATTTCTTGCCGTAGATGATGCCGATGTTGACTAGCATCCACGGTGCTTGCAGATATTTCGGGATGAGCCCCGTCTGCTCCACATTAGCGATATAGTGTATCTCGTTGATACCCTCGGCCTGAAGCTGGGTGACAAACTCCTCCATGTTTCCATAAAGCCGTTTGCGCACGAAGAGGTCTTGGAAAGCAAAGCTGCCCCCTTTCTTCACCACGCGCAGGGCTTCGCGGATGAGTTGTCGCTTGTCAGGCTGGGTGCTCACCTCGTGGAACACGAAGTTGCTCACGGCCGCGTCAAACGTCTCGTCGGCAAAGTCGAGCTTCGCCGCGTCGCCCTTTGCGAAGCGGGTGCGCCCGCCCACGCCCTCTATCTCGGCGTTGCGCTCGCATTGCGCCTTGGCATAGCCCCATCCGAAGCCCCAGTAGTCGATGCCCGTCACCTGCGCTTCGGGATAGGCTTTGGCGCACCGCACGCTCAGTGCAGCCGACCCGCAGCCGATGTCGAGCAGCGTCCCGTGCCCGTCCCAGTCAAGATGGTCTATCAAAAAGTCGTGTATCTTGGGCATCAACCGTCCGCCCTCAAACGAAAATTCGCGGTGGCAGAGGTGCATGTAGACCGTCATGGACAGCGTGACGGCTGCCGCCAGTCCCATGATAATGGTCACAGTCACCAATCGGGGCCATACAAACGAAGCGGCGAAAAGCAGCAGGAGTGCTGCCGAGGCACTATAGAGCATACGCAGCAGTGGCATGGGTATCCAGTTGCCATAGTTAGTTTTCTGTTGTGTCATTATCTTTCCGGTTAATTTATTCTTTCCCCTTCGGCTTTATTTTCGTATGAAGTGCCGTAGTGTGGCAACATCGGTACAAAGATAGTCGGAATATCCCATCTCCGCAATACTTAAAAATAATGATTTTCAGCTACCATAGAGCAGCTTTCTAGCATTGCTCTCAAGTATCAAGCCTTTCTGTGGTGATTGACCGAAAGAACCATCAGACGGCAAGCCGATTTTATGAAGTGTAGAAAAGCGAAAATTCAAAGGATTATATTCCTCGTTTCTCTTTTTATAGTATCAAAACGTCGCTCATCTCGTTCTGTTTTCTTATCTTTATATTCCACAAATTTGGTGATTTCCTATTCTCTTTGTACTTTTGCATTTGTCATCATCCGGTATTTGTAGGTCGTTTCAGATATCAGACCCGAGTTCTTTATTTTGGGGAATGTGCGGGGGTAGTTTTCCACCAAGTTTGAATGAAGTTCCCGCTGAATTTACCGACGAGTATGGCCACATTAATTGGGATAAGATTGTGCGGTTGGACTCCGGGGAGAAGCGAAAAGGAACGACCATGTGATGGGACAACTATCCACAGTAGATTTTATCAGACAATATATGCATCAGACAAATTGACCATTTTGTGCTTACCACCCGTTCGCTGGCCGACTGCCTACACTTCTATACAGCTGTGCTCGGTATGCGGCACGAGGAGCGTGGTGGACACCACGCGCTGTATTCCGGCACGCAGAAAA
Source organism: Segatella buccae ATCC 33574 (assembly GCF_000184945.1). Lineage (GTDB taxonomy): Bacteria > Bacteroidota > Bacteroidia > Bacteroidales > Bacteroidaceae > Prevotella > Prevotella buccae. Next base: position 2,365,073 of record NZ_GL586311.1, on the reverse strand, counting down.
TTAATGTCCACACTGTGAAGGACGAATTCCGGCCGGCTGCGCAGTATCTCGAATACGGGGCGCAGGATTTCTGCCTCGTGACAGACGATAACCTGCATACTGTGAAGGAGGAGCTTCGCCGGGTGGGATAGTCCGTGGAATTGGGTCCGGTTGGACGTCATGGGGCGATGGGCGCAATGGGCGCAATGGAAAGCCTCTATCTGCGTGACCCCGATGGCAATCTTGTGGAACTGGCTCACTATCGGGAATTGCGGCTCAGTAGAAAATTTCCCCATCTTTTTTCTACTGAGCCGCAATTTGCACCCTGTGAAAACAAAACGCCCTATAAATCAACGACTTATAGGGCTTTCTTTGTAGTCGATAGGGGAATCGAACCCCTATGCCAAGATTGAGAATCTTGTATCCTAACCATTAGATGAATCGACCATGGTTGTTGCATCTGTAGAAAAGTTCTCTGCCTGGCGGAAGGAGGGGGATTCGAACCCCCGGTACGGTAACCCGCACGGCAGTTTAGCAAACTGCTGGTTTCAGCCACTCACCCATCCTTCCATGGGGTTGCAATCCGATTGCCAAGCATTATTTCTCAAATGCGGTGCAAAGGTAGTAGTTTTATTTTGTTCTGCCAAATTTTTGCACCGATATTTTGTTCTTTTTGTTAAAAAACGGGGGGAAATGAAGTGTGTCTTTGATGGAAAGGCTTTCACCTCGAAGTGGAACTTAATTCATTCTACATATCCGAATCCCAATTTGGGAGGGATGGCGTTGCATGTATTGGTATAATGTCATAGGCTCATCTATCACTTTTTTGTGAATGCTGGAAGCATTGAGCATGTGGAGATTACCATTTCTCCAAACGGCCAAGCCGATGTGCGATGTGTCAAGTCCCCGCTTGTTGGTTAGTATAACGATGATGTCACCGTCCCTGATTGCTGTCCGAATCAATTTTTGATTGGCAAGTAGTGCTTTGGGGATGTATCGATACCGCTGTCCGTTAATATCTTGTTCGAGGTTGCGGATGCCTGCGAGCCATTCCGGGTGCGCATAGAGCATCTTATACGATGAGGTATGTGTCGTCATGTAATCTACCCGAATGGTCTGTATGGCAGTGAAAGGAGGGGTGGGGGATTGTATGTCCTCGACAATTTGTTCTTTTTGGTTGTCGTTAATCCAAGTCGTAAAGTAGTGTTGCCGTTTGGTGTATTCTACCTTTCCACCTATATATCTAATGTAACATAATTGGTCGCAGAAGGAATGAAACGACGTGTCTCCCCGCTGTGCACAGCGGGCCAAGGCCAGTGCTTGCTCTACAAATGTGGTGCAGTCCAGTTCTCGTAAGTTTACAACGAGGCGTTCTTTTTCTGCTCTATCCAATGTGCCTCCCACGTATGGAGTACCAATAAATTGATATCCGAAATGGAGCAGCCATGAAACCGGTGGCCGGCTGAAACGGCGTGCTGCGGCAAGCATCTTCTCCACGCGTATGCTGTCGGTCGGGCGATAGCTGATGTCGTGTGAGTGTAAGAGGGGAGTAGTACTTTTCGGAATGGAGGCCTGCCCGTTGAAAACAGTTTTAGTTTGTGCCTTTGTATATGAGTGAATGCCGTTCATGCCATTTGAACGGCATATATTCAATAGCGAAATAGATAAAAAAAATGTAAGGAGGATTTTCATCATTCAAGTATATTGGGATATGTGTTATCATTGTGCGATAGGTGAAACCAAAAAGCTGGAGCTATTTCTTCCGGCCAAAGTTTACACCTACGTAGAAGTTGAGCGAACCAAAGAAGTTATTGGTAGAGAATTGATCTTTGCTGTAATTATAGGAATGAAGTATAGCACTGGCTCCGGCATACCAATGTGTATTGTTCCACACGAGTCCGAATCGGCCGATACCATCCATGTTGAAATTGTGAATATTGAAGCCTCGGTGAGTCCCGTTCTTATCTTTTTCCATATCTCCTTTTGACACTTTGTAACCTATTGCAGCTGAAAGACTTGCATTGAACAGCCAATTTCGTGCAAACACCCAGTTGTAGGAATAGCCTCCCGACACCGAAATATCCGTATAGGTCACTTTGCCGAAGAGCAGTCCGTTGTCTATTTCCACCTCGTCGGTCTGGTTACTGAGCTTGTCATCCAGCAGTTTGTCAAGTTTGTCCCAGTCGATATTGAGTGAATGGCGCGTATATCCGATGCCCATAAGTGCGGAGCCTGCTGAGCGACGTTGCACTGTCGACTGGCTATAAGCTGCGGGATAAGAGAATTTTTTGTGGTTGAAGATATAATAAAGGTTGAAACCCTTGATGCTTGCTTTAAATCCGTCAAAGGACATATTCTTGAGCGGTGAAGTATCAATATCTTCTCCTAAATACATTCGCCTGATTTTATAATCGTTACCCGTTTCCCGCCAAAAGAAATCTAATCCGAGCAAACTGCTATACAAACTCAAGTCATACTCTCTCTTTGACGAATGGCGTGAACTTGCATTAAGGTGATTGACATCAATCGTGTAGCCCAGAAAGACCCACCGCCAACCTATATATGGCCCGATGCGATAGGACATCTCGGGAGCAAATGTAATGCTTTGACCCTGTTTGGATGTCAGTCTATACACTTCGTAAGTGTTAGTGTTCTGAATCAGGGCCGTAAAATTATATCGCTGAGGTTCGATATAGGCAGTGTCGGGATTGTTGAATTCTTTAAAAAACCCTGTGAAGACATCACCTATGCGGTGGAAGAGATCCCTTTTCCGTGGTTTTACGGTTGAGTCTGCGTCAATAACCGACGGTTGAGTCACAGGCTTTAGAGGATATCCTTCCAGCACCGTTCCTTCTTCTGCAGCCCGACAAGGGACAATGGAAAAGACAAAGAACATTGTTACTATGAAGCACCCGACATGTTTCATCCTTTTATTTAATCTCGTGTCTTGTCTTCTTGACAGAATCATTCTTAGTTTTTCCACAATATGCGGTCAAGCACCCAGTTGGTAGGAGTGGCAGAGATGCTGGTGCAGTCACAATGTCCATACCCTTGCAAGTCTTCTATGACAGCTCTGATGATAGGCAACTGAACGTAGGAGGGATTGGGAACATTGATACTTGTTTTGCCCTCACTGGTGACCAGTTGTATTGGGTCGTAGTTGAACACCGAAAAAGACAGAGTGCCTTTAGTACCAATAATTTCGATGCGGTCTTCCTCTGCACTTCTATGACCTACGAAGCACCAGCTGCCACTGCCCGTAATACCGCTCTCGAAGAAAAAGCAAGCCGATATGGTGTCTTCAGCCTGATAGAGACGGGCTCGGTTGGCAGGATAGCCGTGGGCACGCGTAATGATGCCGAAATAGTCTTGCAACAAGTCTATCTGATGGGGGGCCAGATCATAAAAGTACCCGCCACCCGAAATGTCGGGGCGCAGTCTCCAGGGTTGGGCGTCACCTTTTTGCAAATCAATGTCACGCGGAGGAACAGAAAATCTCACTTGAACGTTTATCACTTCTCCGATGGTTCCATTTTGCAGTATTTTCTTCACCCGTTGAAAATAGGGAAGATACCGGCGATAGTAGGCCACGAAACAGGGTATGCCCGTTTCTTCACTGATGCGGTTGATACGTACACAGTCCATGTAGCTTGCCGCCAACGGCTTCTCCACATATACCGGTTTGCCGGCTCTCATAGCCATGATGGCAAAGGTGGCATGGCTTGAAGGAGGGGTGGCGATATAGATGGCGTTCACAGTCGGGTCGTCGATAAGCTTCTGAGCGTCTGTGTACCATTTCCTCACATGGTGACGCTCTGCATACGAACGTGCCCGCCGTTCACTGCGGCTCATCACCGCCTCTATGTGTGAACCCGGCACTTCATTGAATGCCGGTCCTGATTTCTTTTCTGTCACTTCACCGCATCCGATGAAGCCCCAACTGATTTCTTTCATTATTTCCTTTTTAGTATCATAGCCTTACTTGTTTTGCTCCATTACCTTGTTGATTTCATCTATGTAGTCAAGCAGTTCTTCGCGCCCGGTGCGTTTCTCAGCCGAAGTGATGAAATAGGGTGGCAGTTCTTCCCACCTGTCTTGGAGCGATGTCATCCAACGGGCTGCGTTTGCCTTTGCTTTCACAGGGCCTAATTTGTCGGCTTTTGTAAAGACGATAGCAAACGGAACATTGCTTTCGCCAAGCCAATCGATAAACTCACGGTCTATTTTCTGCGGGTCGAGCCGTATATCGATCAGTACAAATACATTGGCAAGCTGTTTGCGTTGCAGAATATATCCCGCAATCATTTGTTCCAGTTGCTTCAACACGGTTTTGCTCCGTTTGGCAAATCCGTAGCCCGGCAGATCTACAAGATACCATTCATTGTTGATGATAAAATGGTTGATGAGCAAGGTTTTGCCCGGTGTAGCTGAGGTTTTGGCTAGTCCCTTATGGTTGCAAAGCATGTTGATCAGACTCGATTTGCCCACGTTTGAACGGCCGATAAAAGCATATTCGAGCCTGTCGTCTTTGGGGCACATACTGACGCGTGGTGCCGATATTATAAATTCAGACTTCTTGATTTCCATAATGATGTGAATAAACCGGAGGAAAACAATCCCCCCTGATACATATTTATATTGATATTTTTCTTATCCCTCTATTTCACTCAATTCCAACCAGCGCATACTCTTTTCGTCAAGTTCGTCCTTGAGCAGTGGTAGGCGTTTACTTTTTTCTGTTAAGTCCTCAACGGAGAGAGTTCCGCTACACAGTTCTTCTTCCAGTCGTCGTTGCTCTGTTTCAAGTGAGGCTATGGCTTTTTCAAGCTGTTCAAACTCATATTTCTCCTTGTAAGTCATGCGGCGCCGACCGTTGCCGTTGTTCTCACGTTTTCTTGAGGTCTCTCCATTGTTTTTGGGGTTGCCATTATGTGAACGTGACACATCTTTGTTTTGTGCTTCCTCCCGCGATTGCATCGCAAGCCATTCCCGGTATTGTGTGTAGTTGCCGGGGAAGTCTTTTATTTCCCCTTCGCCTTTGAAAACCAACAAGTGATCCACCACCTTATCCATGAAATAACGGTCATGACTGACGACAATCACACAACCGGGGAAGTCTTGCAGGTATTCTTCCAGCACCTGAAGTGTCTGAATGTCGAGGTCATTGGTCGGCTCGTCCAGCACGAGGAAGTTGGGATTGCGCATCAACACCGTACAGAGATATAGTTTGCGACGTTCCCCTCCCGACAGTTTGTAGACATAGTTTTGTTGCTGTTGCTGGTTGAACATGAAGTATTGTAGAAATTGTCGCGCTGTCATGTGGCGGCCTCTCCCCAGATCGATATAGTCGGCAATGTCTGTAATTATGTCTATCACCCGTTGGTCGTCCCGAAACTTTAGTCCCTCTTGCGAAAAGTAACCGAACTTTACGGTGTCTCCAATGTCAAACCGTCCGCTATCGGGCGTGACAGCCCCCAAGAGCATTTTGATGAAGGTAGACTTCCCTGTCCCATTGTTTCCCACAATTCCCATTTTCTCAAAGCGTGCGAAGTTGTAGTAGAAGTCACGCAGGATGACTTTCGATCCCAAAGCCTCGTCATCGAACGTTTTCGATACGTATTGGCATTCGAAAATCTTCGAACCGATATACACGTTGCTCGCCTTCAGTCGGAGCTGCCGTTCTTCGATGCGTTGTTTGGCCACGCGCTCCAAGTCATAGAAAGCCTCTTCGCGATAGCGTGCCTTGTGCCCGCGTGCCTGCGGCATACGGCGCATCCACTCCAACTCTGTGCGATAGAGATTGTTGGCATGTTGTATCTCTGCCCGCAGATTGTCGATTCGCTCCTGCCGTTTCTCTAGATAGTAGGCATAGTTGCCCCGATAGGTATAAATCGTTTGGTTGTCGAGTTCCAGGATGAGATTGCACACCCTGTCGAGGAAAAAGCGGTCGTGGGTCACCATGAGCAGCGTCTTGTTTCCCCGTGCCAGATAGCTCTCCAGCCATTCTATCATGTCCAGATCGAGGTGGTTGGTAGGCTCGTCGAGGATGAGAAAGTCCGGTTCGGTGATAAGTACATTGGCTAGGGCCACTCGTTTCTGTTGCCCGCCACTCAACTGTCCCATCGGTTGCTCCATGTCATTGATGTGAAGTTGGGTCAATATCTGTTTGGCACGGAGTAGTCTTTCCGGTTCGCCTTGATGATTGAAGCAGGCGTCGAGCACACTTTCTTCTGGGTCAAAGGCCGGTGTCTGTTCCAGGTAACCCACCCGCAAGTCGCGCCGGTAGACGATGCTGCCACTGTCGTAGCCCTCTCGGTCGGTGAGTATGGAGAGCAACGTTGATTTGCCTGTGCCGTTGCGTGCGATGAGCCCCACTTTCTGTCCTTCGGCTATTGAGAACGAAATGTCGCGGAACAGCACGTCGGCTCCGAAACTCTTCGTTAGATTTTGTACATCAAGGTAGGGTATCTGGTTGGCCATATATTTCTTTTTTGTTTGCAAAAATACGGAAAAAATTTGGTAGTACCGAATAAAATCCCTACATTTGCACACGTTTTAATACAACTATACGGTGTTTCCGTTCGCGAAACATTCTTTTCACATTAGATTTTTTATACCATATAACTTATATATGTATAGTAAAGACGAATTATTATCGAAGGATATCTCCGAATTGGAGCATATCGCCAAAGATCTTGATGCAGTATTCAATGCCGGTGACGACAAAGAAAAGTTAGCCTATTCCATTCTTGACAAACAAGCCGAAGAGGAGGGTAGCAGCCATCCTTTGACAGGTCTCCGCCGTAAGCGTACACGCATTGCCAAGCGCGAAGATCGCGTCTATTCTGTGAAAGGCACCGATGGTGAGAATTTCGATGTCATGAAAAATCAGGTTACAGGCCCCGGGGTGAAAGAACAACCTCTCTTTAAAGACGAACCTGCCCTTTCCAAGGAACAGCCGGAAGAGGCGAAGGCTGAAGCTCCTGTTGTTTTTCCGAAACACCGCGGGCGCAAAAGCAAGGCCGAACTTGCTGCCATTGCTGCTGCCGAAGCTGCTGCCAAAGAAAAAGAAACTGCCGTGGAAGAACAACATCTGGAAACTCCGGCTGCGGATGTAAAGGCTGTGGCTGCGGAAGATGAAAAGGCCGACAAGTCAGCAGCGGATTTCATTCCCGAGGCGGAGTTTGCCACAGGTAGTCAGACTGAGGCCCAACCCGACAATGACTTGTTGGCCAAACTCCAGGAAAAAATCAACGCCCATAATGAGGTGGCCGAGGAAAAGTCTGATTCCGCAGCCTCCGGTGTGTGGGAAGGTGATCCCAATGATGGGACCGATTTTATCCCCATCGTCGACCTGCCTATCGAAGACCAGAGTGCCGTGCAGACTTACGACATGTTCGACCGGCCCATGATGATGGCCGCACCGCAGGTTCCCGCCTATCGTCCCGCTGTGGAAGAGAGAGGCCCCCAATACGATTTCTCCAATATCATTACCGGCAACGGTGTGCTTGAGGTGATGCCCGACGGATATGGTTTTCTGCGCTCCAGCGACTACAACTATCTTTCTTCGCCCGATGACATTTATGTGGCCAACACCTTCATTCGTCGCTATGGTTTGAAAACGGGCGATGTGGTGCAGTGCCATGTGCGCCCGCCGCACGAGGGGGAAAAGTATTTCCCGCTCACCGACATTGACAAAATTAACGGCCGTGTGCCTGCCGAGGTGCGTGATCGGATTCCTTTCGAGCATCTCACTCCGCTCTTTCCCGAAGAGAAATTCACCCTTTGTGGTGACCGTGAAACCACCAATCTCTCCACCCGCATCGTCGATTTATTCTCGCCCATCGGTAAAGGCCAGCGTGCGCTCATCGTAGCCCAGCCCAAGACGGGTAAGACCATTTTGATGAAGGATATTGCCAATGCCATTGCAGCCAACCATCCCGAGGCCTATCTCATGATGTTGCTCATCGACGAGCGTCCGGAGGAAGTAACCGATATGGCCCGCACGGTCAATGCGGAAGTCATTGCTTCCACTTTCGATGAGCCTGCCGAGCGCCACGTGAAGATTGCCGGCATTGTGCTTGAGAAGGCGAAACGCATGGTGGAATGCGGGCACGATGTTGTCATTTTCCTTGATTCCATCACCCGTTTGGCTCGTGCCTACAACACGGTTGCGCCTGCCAGTGGGAAGGTGCTCACCGGCGGTGTCGATGCCAATGCCCTGCAAAAGCCCAAACGCTTCTTTGGTGCGGCCCGCAACATCGAGGGCGGAGGGTCGCTCACCATCATTGCTACGGCTCTCATTGACACCGGTTCGAAGATGGATGAGGTGATTTTTGAGGAGTTCAAGGGCACAGGCAACATGGAGTTGCAGCTCGATCGCTCGCTCTCCAACAAGCGTATCTTCCCGGCCGTCAACCTTGTGGCTTCAAGCACGCGTCGCGATGATTTGCTGCAAGACAAGACCACGCTCGACCGCATGTGGATTTTGCGTAAGTATATCAGTGATATGAATCCGATAGAGGCTATGAACAGTATTCACGACCGTATGGTGCGTACACACAACAACGAAGAGTTTCTGCTGTCAATGAATTCATAGGCGCTGGGCCGTTGTTGCCATTGTGGCACGGAAGATTATTATAGCGAAAGGGGAGGGGCCGGCTTTTAGAGTCGGTTCCTCCCCTTTTTTCGTCCTATGGGGAGGATATTCCGGTCCTGTCGGTGATGATTGGAAAAATTAACAGTCTTTTTGAAAGAAATCGAAATAGCCTTACATAATTTTCTTCCTCAAAAGTATAGTGTTGTTGTTTGTGCGTCCCGAAAAGTCAAACTTCCTGCTTTTCTGATGTTGCGGAGCCCGAATGAGCATGTCAAACGGGCACACTTGAAAGCTGATTCGGCCCAACTTGCAAGCTCATTCAGCCCCGATGAATAACCCGTTCTGGCCCTTTTCCACCTGCTGGCAGTGACGGAAACAAAAAAAGGAAACACCTGCGTGCTTCCTTTGCCGATGCAAAGATACGACATGAAAAGCCAAAATGCAAATCAATGGCGAAAATATTTTCCAAAAATGCGCCTTGTGGTATTCGCCAGGCAGAATCGGATTTTTTCTTGCTTCTATGGTGCAGGATGTTAATTGATTTGTCATGCCAATATTTTTCTTTCTCTTTTTTATATGCATTGATTTACGGAATTATTTTGTGATGTGCAAATCCTATGAATGAAATAGAGAGAAAACAATCCAATTAGCAGAATTAGGTGCGATGTATGGGGGGCTTCTTTCTCGACTTGCCGTCCGTTTTCAGATGCCGGTGGGAAAGAGCTTTAGCCGGTCGATACCTCTTGTACGCCTCTGGTTGAAATTCTGCAGGCCTGCTCATAAAGGTTGCCGTAATGCTCCATCCGGGTAAAATTTGTCTTTCTTTGTATCGCTATGTACAATAAAAGTATTTCCAAGAACAGAGTCTCAAGGGTCTTACCTAATTTTGTAGATGAACTTTTAATGGCATTTCTGCAGATTTCCGTCTATTGGTTGAGTGGTTCTGATGTCATTCGCTTTGAGCACTATAAAACTGCAGGTTATCAGTTGCTTAACCAGATTCTGCTAGTTATATATTGTTAATTAAGCCGCTTATTCCCCAATGATTACGTACGAATCAACAGGGTGTTGAATGAGAAATAATCTCTAAAAATGTTGGGGAAATCACTTACAAATCAATTATACATTCACTGTAAAGGTTTGGAAAATTAGTATACCGTAGGTGTTTTTTGCTATTTTTACATTTATTAATCTATATTTC
>NZ_GL586311.1:2280589-2354188 GCF_000184945.1 Segatella buccae ATCC 33574 | reverse complement strand
GATAGTGGAATTATGTACCTTTGCAGCAAAAATAAATCCTATCCAAGGTAAATAAAGGTAAATATACGATATAAAATGTACGGGTAGAAGACCTTGCACATTGCATTCTAAAATATTTGTCAGAGAGTAATCAGAAAATGCCAACAAGCATACTCTTTCACAATTTAAAAGTTCTATAGGTACACTATTTATAAATAATATTACAACAAATGACTAAAGAACAGAACATTTTGGCGGCTTATATGAAGCCGAAGATTGAAACTATACATGTCTTTATGGACAGTATGCTGTTAGAAAAATCCTACCCGGGAGACCACCATAAGGGAAACCATAAATCTGGACCTTCAGAAGAGTCAAGTGAAGGAGCCAAGAGCTCTTTCTTCTTCCGTGATGACGAAGATGAGGCACTTGATTGGGAAGACTAAGGTAAAATGACAATTAAAATTATCACAATGAATATCAAGTTATCATATCACTGGGCTGCGGCAGTTCTCCTGGCAGTAGCCACCAGTTGTTCGAATAATGATATAACAACGGAGAATGGTACAAAACCGACTACTGACAAAAATGAAACAAAACAGATAAGTTTCATCGCCGGAAATGAAAGAACACGCACATCGCTAAACTATGACACCAGCGACTTTTACTGGGAAGATGGCGACAAGATCTATGTAAAAGACGATGACAACACTTTCCAGCACAGCAGCAACTCTGTATCAGGTACTAAGGTGCCAAACTTCAAGTTCATGATGCCCGGTAAATACACCCGGAGCAGTTACACTGTGTACTATCCCGGGAAGAACGGTACCGACAACAAGGTAACGATAGCCTCCTCTCAGATTCAGAATGGGCCTGATAACACGCTTCATTTCGGTACGGTGGGAGATTGCGGAACGGGAATAGCAACCCTCCAAAACGGGCAATATAAGTTCACGCTTAATCACTCGGCTGCATATCTTTGTTTCAAGCCTACTTATGACCATCCCCTTACAAGCACTTATATAACAAAGATAGAAGTGACGGCCGACAAGAATATTGCCGGTGACTATACGCTTGGCGAAGATGGCAAACTCAATGGTACGGGCTCCAGTAAAATCATAACGCTTACGCCCAAACTCAATGGTACAGATGGTCTCCCTATGCAGAATAGTGAAGATGGCAAAAGTTGTGCTGCTGGGCGGATGTTTATGGTTATCATGCCGGGTAAGTATGAGTTCACTATAAAATATTATATAACGGATACAGAAACAAAGGTTTCGGGTGTCATAACAAAAAAGTTCAAGTCATTCGAGTACACGGCAAATGGTTACTATGACATGCCTGCCACACTGACCATGAGGGCTTACGAAGACGATTACTACACATGGGATGCCAAGAAGGATTATTGGTATAATCACAAGGACGACCAGCCAAAGGGTAGTAATTATCCTACCGAAACAGATGTCGAACGCTGGTTTAATGGAATCAAATTCCCGACAGCTGCCAGCAACAGTGCCAAGGACTGTCCGAATGCCAATGAACTTACATGGTACTGCATGAAAGGTGATCCACACTGGGACAATACAACGCTTTGGACCGTCTGGAAACATTTGTACACAGGAGGAATGTGGTTTAAGAAAAAAAGTGTAATTGCTTCAGAAAATGGGAAAGACCCTGTTTATCTTACGAATTACTCTTTTGATAACACAGATCGTACTACTAAAAAGACTTTTGAAACTCCACCTAGCAACAAACGTGTTTTGAAGGGAAAGCCTGATAACTACCGCGACTATTTCTTCCTACCTGCTATGGGGAACTATGCAAGCGGAAAACTCAAGAATTTCCGTGAATATGGATTCTATTGGACAAAAACTCCGGAACCGTATTTTGATAAAGCTTACAACCTGTTTTTCAATGACAAGGAGGCTGGTTTAAGCAATATTAGCGACCGAGAAAATGGATATAAGCTGTGGACTTCTCAATAGTTTTTTAATCCTATACAAATAGCCAGGTGTGCGGACTGGGATATTCCATGTCCGCACACCTGTTGCCGTTTTAAATGTTATTTTATATTAGAGAAAGTACAAAAAAACTCAAGGAATATGCCTGTGAGGATTTCCTTGACGCAATGTTAATTGTAGATGGGCCGAGCTATGTGGAGACGGTCATTGACGCAATATGTCATTAGCCTAGATTCGGGATAAGTTAGTTGTCAAAAAGTTGGTGATCTCGCAGATTTTGGTACCTTCATATTTGGACATCAACAAGTTACAAAATTAGCAAGCGATGATTATCAAATTATTGCTGTCCGGTAAAAACAAACTGAAAGTCTGCAATCCTCTAGTCTAAAGGCATTACAGGTACTTTTACTCTATGGGGGCTTGTCTTTCGGTTACAAATAGTAAGCATTATAAAAACGCTTATTTTTATTAGATAACGACTTAAATGTTAAGTCTAATGTCAAAAAATGCAATATTAAAGACGATTTCTCTTACACAGATTGGGAGAAAAAAGTTTTACCAGACAGCAATAAAATTAATTCTACCAACGAGTAAAACAAGCATTCTCGCGAGATGGCGGTGTGCTGTTTACTTCATTTTATAAACCTGTGGCTTTTCCTTAAAAGTTTCTTAAATTATCAGGGTTGTCAGACTTTTTAATATAATTTATGCTCTATAATTCGACCGCCCCACGATAATTCAGTATTTTTGCGCTGAATTATGAATTAACGTAGAAAAAATAATTACTATGGCAGAAGCTATTGATATTCGTGAACTGAATGTACGGATTGAGCAACAAAGCCGGTTTGTAACCAACCTTGTGACGGGGATGAACCGCGTGATTGTGGGGCAGAAGCATTTGGTGGATTCGCTCCTTATCGGATTGTTGAGTGATGGTCATATCCTGCTTGAAGGTGTGCCCGGACTGGCCAAGACCCTTGCCATCAAGACCCTTGCCCAACTCATCGATGCCGATTACAGCCGCATACAGTTTACGCCCGACCTCTTGCCGGCCGACGTTGTGGGAACGATGATATACTCACAGAAGGATGAAAGCTTCCATGTGAAGAAAGGGCCCGTGTTTGCAAACTTTGTGCTGGCCGATGAAATCAACCGCGCTCCGGCCAAAGTGCAGAGTGCTTTGCTCGAAGCCATGCAGGAGCATCAGGTGACCATCGGCGAACGTACGTTCAAGATGCCCGATCCGTTCCTTGTGATGGCCACGCAAAACCCGATAGAACAGGAGGGCACGTATCAGTTGCCCGAAGCGCAGGTAGACCGTTTCATGCTTAAAGTCATCATCGATTATCCTACATTGGAGGAGGAGAAACTCATCATACGGGAGAATATCGTGGGTGGGCTGCCTACGGTGAGTCCCGTCACAACGGCCGATGAAATACTCCGTGCACGAGCCGTGGTAAATGAAGTGTACATCGACGAAAAGATAGAACAATATATTGCAGACATCGTTTTTGCCACTCGCTATCCCGAGCGTTACGGACTTGGCGAACTGAAAGATCTCATCACTTTCGGCGGTTCTCCGCGTGCGAGCATCTCTTTGGCCAAAGCTGCCCGGGCCTATGCCTTTATCAAGCATCGCGGCTACGTGGTGCCTGAAGACGTTAGAGCTGTGGCCCATGATGTGTTGCGCCATCGCGTGGGACTCAGTTATGAGGCCGAAGCCGGCAATGTGACAAGCGAAGAAATCGTTTCAAAAGTCATCAACAAGACAGAAGTGCCCTAAGCGTTGTACGACTTGAGGCCGGAAAGGCCGATGAATGAGGTGAGGGATAAAGCGAAACAGAGTCAATGGAAACGTCAGATATATTAAAGAAAGTCAGGAAAATCGAGATTAAGACCCGCGGGCTTAGTCAGAACATCTTTGCCGGACAATATCATTCTGCCTTTAAGGGACGAGGCATGGCCTTCGCCGAAGTGCGGGAATATCAGTTTGGTGATGATGTGCGCGATATTGACTGGAATGTGACGGCCCGCTTCCACCGCCCTTATGTCAAAGTGTTTGAAGAAGAGCGTGAACTCACGGTGATGCTGCTTGTGGATGTGAGCGGTTCGCTCGATTTCGGAACCGTCCGTCAGACTAAGCGTGACATGGTCACCGAGATAGCTGCCACACTTGCTTTCAGTGCCATACAGAACAATGACAAGATAGGTGTGATATTCTTTTCCGACCGCATTGAAAAGTATATACCGCCCAAGAAAGGGCGTCGCCATATTCTCTACATCATTCGTGAAATGCTCGATTTTGAAGCACAAAGTAAGAAAACCGACATTGGTGCTGCCGTGGAATATCTCACTCGGGTGATGAAGCGCCGCTGCACGGCATTTGTGCTGAGTGACTTCTATGACAGACAGAACTTTTGTCAGTCGTTGCGCATTGCCAACCAGAAGCATGATATGGTGGGCATTCAAGTGTATGACCCGCGTGCCAGAACATTGCCCGACATCGGACTGGTCAAAGTGCTGGATGCAGAGACCGGTCACGAAATGATTATCGATACGAGCTCCGGTAAGATGCGGCAGGCACACACGCGCTTGTGGCTGCAAAGACAAGACCGGTTGCGCGATGTGTTTTCGAAAAGCAACGTAGATTGGACGTCTATTGCTACCAACGAAGATTTTTCCCGCGCTTTGCTGATGCTGTTTAAAAGGAGAGGATAATGCTCTAATTCCAAGTCATGATGTTGAAAGAATTGAAAAATATCATACGGTTGGTGCTGCCGGCACTGCTTCTCTCGTTCGTCAGTGGAGCAGCAGAATGGAGCGTGGTCTCCGCACAAGTGCAGGTTGAGCAACGGATAGACTCTATAGAGATGCTCATCGGTGAACAGACCCTGTTGCATCTGCAAGTGACGATGAAGAATGGGCAGCGTGCCACGCTGCCGCACTTCAAGCCCGGACAACATATCACCCCGGGAGTGGAGGTGCTTGGGCAGCACGACCACGACACCTTGAATCTTGGCAATGGGATGGTGCAGATAGGCCGTGATTATACACTCACATCGTTTGATGAAAAGCTCTATCCCATTCCGGCCCTCAACGTGAAGGTGGACGGTCGTAACTATCGAGGCAACCAGTTGGCTCTGAAAGTGCAGACCGTGGAAGTCGACACGCTTCATCCCAATCAATTCTTCCCGCCAAAGGATGTGCAGGACAATCCCTTCCGCTGGTCGGAATGGAGTCTGCTGTTCTGGTTGGGTGTCCTTTTGGTTGTGCTGTCAGCATTTGCCGCCTATGTTTTTTACCGGTGGAGGCAAAATAAGCCTATCGTGGCAACCATACGCGTAGTGAAGCGGGTGCCGGTTCATCAAAAAGCCTTGGCCCAAATAGAAGAAATCAAGCACGAACATACAGAAAACCGGGAGGCCCAAAAGGTCTATTATACAAAACTCACCGATGCCATCCGTGAATACATTTCAAGCAGGTTTGGATTCAGCGCAATGGAAATGACCAGCGGCGAGATTATTGAACGCTTGCAGGCGACCGGAAACCGGGAGATGATAGAAGAGTTGCGAGAGTTGTTCCAAACGGCCGATTTGGTGAAGTTTGCCAAGTATGAGACGCTCATCAATGAGAATGATGCCAATCTCGTAAATGCCATTCATTTCATCGACCAGACCAAGACCGACGAACTGCCCACCGAGGAGCGCATTGCACCTATACTCACAGAAAAAGACCGTCGTAGCCGGCAAAACCGGCTGTTGGCCGGAATCATGCTGGGGGTAGTGATTGTGGCAGCTGTCGCCCTGTTCATTTATATGTGCCTTGCCTTGTCTGATTTGCTGATGTAGTAAGTGCAAGTGAAGGCGGGAAAAGAGTAAAAGCCCTGCCACTCGAAATGTTAAGAAACAAATGGAATTTGTAAGTAAAGGATATTTTCTACTGCTCCTGTTGCTTGTACCCTATATAATATGGTACTTTCTGTACAGGAAGAAAAGCGAGCCCACGCTGCGCATGAGCGATACGCAGGCTTACAGATACACCTCTGTCAGTTGGCGGGTACGCCTGATTCATCTTCCCATGGTGATGCGGTGCGTGGCCTTCACGCTTATTGTAGTAGCTTTGGCCCGTCCGCAAACCCACAACGCATGGGACAACAAGACGGTTGAGGGTATTGACATCATGCTGGCCATGGACGTGTCGGCCAGTATGCTCGCCGAAGATCTCAAGCCCAACCGTATAGAAGCGGCCAAGGATGTTGCTGCAGAGTTTATTTCGGGTCGCCCTAATGATAATATCGGCCTTACCATCTTTGCCGGTGAGGCTTTCACCCAATGCCCGATGACCACCGATCATGCCAGTCTGCTCACACTTTTGCAGGATGTGCGGACCGATATGGCGACCCGCGGACTTATCAATGACGGAACGGCAATAGGAATGGGATTGGCCAATGCTGTGAGCAGGCTGAAAGACTCGAAAACCAAGAGTAGGGTGGTGATACTTCTCACCGATGGTGCCAACAATGCCGGTGACATTTCTCCGCTCACTGCCGCCCAAATGGCCAAGAGCCTTGGCATTAGGGTCTATACCATCGCTGTGGGGACGAGCAAGGTAGCTCCTTATCCGATAGAAGTGGGTGGGAGAGTGCAGTATATCAGCCGCCCGGCCGATATAGACACCAAGACGTTGCGCGAAATTGCTGCAGTCACAGAGGGTAACTTTTATAGTGCCAACAACACGGCGCAACTTAAACAAATCTATCATGACATAGATCAGTTGGAAAAGACGAAAATGAGCGTCACGCGCTATGCCAAGTGGTATGAGGTCTATCAACCGTTTGCCATCGCTGCAGTATTGATACTCTTATTGGAGATTTTGTTGAGGTTAACAGTTTTTAGACGTATCCCATAAAATGTTCAGATTCGAAGATCCTATATATCTCTGGGCTCTGCTCATCATCCCCGTGCTGTTGCTCATCCGGCTGGCAGGTTGGAGAAGGCGCAGAAGCAAGCTGCGCAAGTTCGGTGATCCTGAACTTGTGAGACAGTTGATGCCCAATGTGTCCAAGTTCAGACCCACAGTGAAGTTTTGGCTACTTTTGGTTGCTTGGGCCTTACTTGTGGTGATGGTGGCTCGTCCACAGGTTGGGGCGGAAGTCCAACGTGACAAGCGTAATGGCATAGAGGCTATCATCTGTTTGGATATATCCAATTCGATGCTGGCCCAAGACGTGGCCCCATCACGGTTGGATAAAAGCAAGTTGCTGGTAGAGAGTCTGGTGGACCGCTTTACCAATGACAAAATAGGTTTGATAGTCTTTGCCGGAGATGCCTATGTGCAGTTGCCTATCACATCCGACTATGTATCGGCAAAAATGTTTTTGCAAAATATTGATCCTTCACTCATCCAGACACAGGGTACCGACATTGCTCAGGCCATCAATTTGGGACTCCATAGTTTTACGCAAGCTGACAAGATAGGGCGCGCCATTATCGTGATTACTGATGGTGAAGACCATGAAGGTGGAGCTGTGGAAGCAGCTGCAGAGGCTCGTAAAAAGGGAGTCAATGTGTTTATCCTCGGTGTGGGTGACACCAAGGGCGCTCCCATTCCTACAGGAGATGGTGGTTATATGAAAGATCGTTCGGGCCAAACGGTGATGACCGCCTTGAACGAGCAAATGTGTCGTGAGGTGGCTCAAGCCGGTAGCGGAAAGTATATCCATGTGGATAACACCGGTGATGCCCAGACAGAACTGAACAATGATTTGGCCCGATTGCAACGTGGTGACTCGGAAGCCGTCATTTACAATGCCTATGATGAGCAGTTTCAGGCTTTCGGTATTCTTGTCATCTTATTGCTGGTGGTGGAGGTATGTATCTTGGAGGCAAAGAATCCTCTGCTGAAGAATATAAAGCTGTTTAGGAGGAGACAGAGATGAAGAGAAACTTCTTATATATTATAATGGGTGTAGCGATGCTGTTGGTTTCCATGCAGATGGAAGCGCAAACCGACCGCTCGCTCATCCGTGAAGGCAACCGTCTTTTCAGAACTGAAAAATGGGCTCAGGCGGAGACACTCTACCGTAAGGCACTGGCCCGGAACGGACAGAACCCGCAGGCCATGTATAATCTCGGCTGTGCACTGATGATGCAGCAAAAAGACTCTTTGGCGGTGAATGCCTACCGCATGGCAGGAAGATTGGAACCCAACAAACTGCGTAGGACACGCAGTTATCACAATATTGGGTGCATCTTCCAAAACCACAGGCAATATGCCGAGGCCGTTGAAGCCTATAAGGAGGCCTTGCGCTGTAATCCCGATGACAATGAGACTCGCTACAATCTGGCTTTGTGCAAGCGTCTGTTGAAAAATCAACCACCTCAGAAGCAGAATAAGAATAAAGATGATAAAAAGAAAAACGATAAGCAGAATAAGAAGCAGGACAAGAAGCAGGATGCTTCTAAAGACAAGCAGAAACAGAATAAAGACAAGGACAAGCAACAGCCGAAATTTGACGATCAACAGATGAGCAAAGACAATATCGAACAGATGCTTAACGCAGCCATCCAACAGGAAAAGGCTACAAAGCAGAAGTTGGAGAAGAATATGCGCCAACCGCGTCGCAGGTCGTTGGATAAAAACTGGTAAGCAATAACTGTTGAACCAATGAAATTGACAAATAGATATATTCACCTCATATTGATAGGCTTGATAGCGGTTGTGCAGCAGGTAAGCGCTCAACAAATTCAGGTTCATGCCCCGTCACATGTGTCGGCTGGAGAGAATTTCCGCATAGCTTATACGGTGAACACGCAGGATGTGGATGAATTTCGTGCAGGCAAGATTCCTGGAGGACTGGAAGTGATAGCCGGACCATACGAGTCGCGCCAATCGAGTTTCCAAATGATCAACGGCCACACAAGTTCGTCTTCATCGGTCACTTTCACTTATACGTTGTATGCGGAGAAAAATGGAACTTATACAATTCCTCCTGCCCACGCTACCATTGGTGGGAAGAAGATTGCATCGGCTTCAGCGCAAATCAGAGTGTCGGGTACGGCCCAGAATACGGGAAACGGTGCTCCCCGCATGCATAATGATTACGACGATGAGCAACAGCAAGTTCGCATGGCCGGGTCGCGTATATCAGGGAGTGATTTGTTTATTCGTGTGACAGCCAGTAAGCATAAAGTGCATGAGCAGGAACCCATACTCCTGACCTATAAGGTATATACGTTGGTGAATCTGACCAATCTCGATTACCACATGCCGGAATTGAATGGTTTCCATTCTCAAGAAGTGAAACTCCCTCTTCCTCGCACAGCTCATAGAGAAGTGGTGAATGGAAAAGCATACAACTGTTTTACGTGGAGCCAGTTTGTCATGTACCCGCAAATGACCGGCAAACTGAAGATCCCTGCACTGACTTTCACAGGAATGGTACGTCAGCGTCGCAATATAGATCCTTTTGAGGCCATGTTTAATGGAGGGGCTGACTATGTGGAAGTAAAGCGTAGCATCGAAGCCCCCAGTCTAACTATAGAGGTGGCTCCGCTTCCCAAACGACCGGAAGGCTTCTCCGGAGGGGTAGGGCGTTTTAACATCTCCTCCCAACTCAATAAGAAAGAGGTGAAGGCTGGTGATCCCATTACGCTGCGAGTGGTGGTGAGTGGAATCGGTAATTTAAAGTTGCTCAAGCAGCCGGTTGTCAATTTTCCTAAAGACTTTGATAAATATGATGCTAAAATAACAGACAAGACCAAGCTGACGGTGAATGGAGTGGAAGGAAATATGATATATGACTTCCTTGTTGTGCCCCGCAATCAGGGACAGTACACCATTCCGCCGGTAGAGATGACCTATTATGATGTGACCGCCAATGCCTATAAAACGATTAAAACCCAAGCCTTCAAATTAGCGGTGTTGCCGGGTGACGGGAAAAAAGGTGCGTCGGCCGACTTCTCTGCTACGGCAAAGGATCAAGATATACGGCCTATCAAAACCGGAAAAGTGAAACTTCACGAAATTGATGACTTCTTTTATGGCACTTGGGGATTCTTTGTGAGCCTTTTGGTTCCTTTTTTGGCATTCGTCGTTCTGCTTGTGGTTTTCCGTAAACGGGCTTTGGAGAATGCGGATCTTGTCAAGATGCGTGGTAAGAAAGCAAGCAAAGTGGCGGCCAAACGACTGCGTATGGCTTACAAACTCATGATGGAAAGTCGTCAGGACAAATTCTATGATGAAGTGTTACGTGCCCTTTGGGGGTATGTGGGAGACAAGATGAATATCCCAGTAGAGCAGCTGTCTCGTGAGAATATTCAGGAGCAGTTGGCGGCCTGTGGAGTGGATGAGCCTACGATAGGTAAGTTTGTAGAGGCCATTGATGAGTGCGAATTTGAGCGTTACGCCCCCGGCGATTCTGTGGGTAATATGAATCGCACCTATCATTCGGCTATGACAGCCATTGTAGAAGTAGAATATATGATGAAGAAAGTGAAGAGATAGTATGAAGCGAGATAAATATCAATGGACACGTAGGGCCATGTGGGTGGTTCAAAGCGCAACATTGCTGATATTGATGCTGGGCTTGTCATCCGGTGTGCGGGCTGTTACGAAGGAAAATGCCGATGCTGAATATACCAAGGGAGATTATCAGCAAGCGGTAAAAGACTATGAGGAGGTATTGCGTAGTGGTGCGAATGCAGATATATATTACAATCTGGGAAACGCTTATTTCCGGCTTGACAATATAACAAAAGCCATACTCAACTATGAGCGTGCCATGTTGATGCAACCGGGTAATGCAGATATCCGTTTCAACCTCGAGTTTGCCCGATCCAAAACGATTGATAAAATAACTCCTGAAAGTGAGATGTTTTTTGTGACTTGGTACAAGACACTTGTCAATTATACCAGTGTTGACGGATGGGCATGTTGTGCTATTTTGTCCATCATGATTGCTTTATTGCTTGCCTTGGTCTACCTCTTTTCTCCGCGGGTGTGGATGAGAAAACTAAGTTTTTTCATGGGATTGGCCTTATTTTTCCTCTTCATTTTTAGTAATCTTTTTGCCTATCAGCAATATAAGGAACTTACGTGCCGCACAGGTGCCATTGTGATTGTGCCATCGGCAGTAGTGAAGAAAACCCCTACAGATAACGGGACAGATCAGTTTGTCATTCATGAAGGCACCAAGGTGAATATTACGGATGAAGGGATGAAAGACTGGCGTGGCATTCGGCTTGCGGATGGTCGCGAAGGATGGATTCCGGCTTCGCAGATAGAGAAAATCTGATGAAAAGGCGGACAAAGCAAGAAGTTTGGAGTGTCTTAGAAAGGGATAACCGAGAATGAAATCTTTTCTTCTTGTGCTTGCAAGATAGAAGTTGACGGTGAATAAAGTTTATGGAGTATGACCATTGAAAATTGGATGAGTATTGACAGAGAACTGTTATACTGGTTTAATGGAAGCAATTCCCAAGTTTTGGATGGAGTGGCAATGACACTCACATCAGGATTGACATGGCTTCCGCTCTATATGGTTCTCTTCTATCTTGTGATGAAAAACAATGAGACGATGCGGCAGATAACTTTGGTAATGGCAAGTGTAGCTTTTTGTCTCTTTCTATCCGATGGTATGGCCGATGGTGTTGTGAAACCCCTTGTGGCACGCTTTCGTCCATGCAATGACCCTATATGGAGATATACCTTTGATGTCGTGGGGAATTATCGCCCTGACGGTTTTAGTTTCTTCTCGGCACATGCTTCTAACACAATGTCGTTGGCCATATTTTTTTGCTTGTTGGTCAGATCCCGTATGCTCAGTTGCTTTCTGATAGGGTGGTCGTTGATCAACTGTTGGACGCGTTTGTACCTTGGTGCTCATTATCCTTTCGACATACTTGTAGGATTGTTGTGGGGAAGTATTTCCGGAAGCCTTGCTTATTATGCCTATTTGCGGACCTATCAGAAAATATCGCCTGACTCCACTTATGTATCCACACAATATACGCCTTCGGGTTACGACTTTACCGGCATAGACATGGTTGTGACTACCATTGTACTCACATGTATGTATGCGTTGATTAAAAGTTTAATCGTATAATAACAGAAAATGGAAACAAAACATATTAGAATCAGTGATTATAATTATGAACTTCTTGAGGAGCGCATAGCGAAGTTCCCTATAGTTCCAAGAGACCATTCTAAGCTTTTGCTCTATAAACATGGTGAAGTGGGGGAAGATGTGTTCTACCACCTTACCGACCACTTACCGAACAGGGCTTTGATGGTGTTTAATAATACGCGGGTGATTCAGGCTCGTATGCATTTTCGAAAAGAAACGGGAGCATTGATAGAGGTCTTTCTGATGGAGCCGGCGATGCCCACTGACTATGAACTGATGTTTCAGACGTCAGGCCATTGCTCTTGGCTGTGTATGATAGGCAATTTGAAAAAGTGGAAAGAGGGGATGCTCCGTCGGAATTTTGATATTAAGGGAAATCGTCTTACCCTTACGGCTACCATGTTGCGTGATGAACAGCTTGATGACCGACAAAAAAACATGACGGTACATGGCGGTGGAACCAACTATTGGGTAGATTTTGATTGGGACAATCAGCAGGTCTCCTTTGCCGAGATTCTTGAGGCTGTCGGTGAGCTGCCTATTCCCCCGTATCTTAACCGTGCAACGCAGGAGAGCGACAAAACGACTTACCAAACAGTCTATTCGAAGATAAAGGGCAGTGTGGCTGCTCCCACGGCCGGTCTTCATTTTACCGATGACGTGCTTGCCGATGTAGATAGGCATGGCATTGTGCGTGATGAAGTGACGCTCCATGTCGGTGCGGGAACATTCAAACCGGTGAAGAGCATGGAGATTGCAGGGCATAAAATGCATGCGGAATATATTGTGGTGCATCGGCACACCTTTGAACGGTTACTTGAATATGGATGTTCGGCCATAGCAGTGGGGACAACCAGTGTGCGCACATTGGAGAGCCTTTATTATATAGGTCTCTACTTGGAACATCATCCGGAGGCTTCGGAAGAAGACTTGCATGTTGGCCAATGGGATCCTTATGACAATGGGAGAAACGGAAAGACGGTGGAAGGTATAACGCCGGAACAAGCTATTCGTAACATTCTATCATATTTGGATCGTAATGGTTTGGAGGCCCTGCATTCAAGTACACAAATAATCATAGCACCCGGCTACGAATATAAGATCGTGAAGATGCTCATTACCAATTTTCACCAACCGCAGAGCACACTTCTCCTTCTAGTCAGTGCATTTTTGAAGGGGGATTGGAAGAAGGTCTACGACTATGCCTTGAAGCATGACTTCCGTTTTTTGAGCTATGGAGACAGCAGTCTGCTCATTCCATGATATTGGTTTAAAGTCACATGGTAGCTCCCCAAGAGACATCTTGATAAACTATAATGAGAATATCTATGTATCATGGGCTTGACTATCTTTTTGAATGGGCTCCTTGTCAATAAAGATGAAAAAGAAACATTTTCAAGAAAAAGTTATGGTAAAAGCACTGTCTGTGTGAACTAAAAGCATTACTTTTGCAGCTAACACCTTGTGACGGAGCTCATGGTAAGGTGGGGTTATGAACATTATTCTCACTCAATAGTGAAGAATTAAAAAATACGATTATGAAAATAGGGGATACTGTAAGGTTTCTAAGTGAGACCGGTGGTGGTAAGATTGCCGGTTTTAAAGGAAAAGATATTGTTCTGGTTGAAGACGAGGATGGTTTCCAAATTCCTACTTCTATCCGTGATGTCGTCGTAGTAAATACTGATGATTACAGCATGGGGAAGATGGTCTCTGCAAAGATGGATGCACAAGCGGAAGCCATGCAGCGTCACGAAGAGGGGCTACTTAGCGACGGCAAAAGCGTTAAGGCCAAGTTAGCGGAAGGTCACGAAGAAATCAGCATGGAGGTTGATGATTACGATCCGGCTGACCGTGAAGTGACATTCCGCTCCCATGCAGAAGAGCGACAGGGTGGAAATAAATTGTCAGCTTATCTGGCCTTTGTACCGGTAGATGTCAAGGAGATAACCAATACCAGATTTGAGACTTATTTTGTCAATGACAGTAACTATTCCATTCATTTCAGCTATCTTGTAGCAGAGGGAAATGCTTGGACATTGAGAGGCGAAGGGGAAGTCGAGCCGAATACTAAATTGTTTTTAGAAGAGTTCGGTCGTGAAGCCTTGAACGAACTTGGACGCATAACAATCCAGTTTACAGCGTTTAAGCGTGAAAGGACTTTTCTGCTTAAACCGGTAACAGACGTTCAGTTTCGTGTTGATCCGGTGAAGTTTTACAAACTTCATACCTTCCAAGAAAATGATTTCTTCGAGCAACCGGCTTTGTTGTTTACCATTGTAGAAAACGATAAGATCGCTCGGCCGCTTGTTGTGGATTCCAAGCGTCTGAAGGAACAAATGTATAAAGAGGACAAAATTGTAACCGACTCACGGAAACAGAAACGGGTAAAGGACGATGGTACCCTTGTTGTTGATTTGCACGCAACAGAATTGTTGGAAACCACGGCCGGAATGAATGCCGCTGATATTCTGCATTACCAGTTGGATGTTTTCAAAAAGACCCTGGATGGACTTAAAGGCAAAAAAGGTATGCGTGTCGTTTTCATTCATGGTAAAGGCGAAGGAGTATTGCGCCATGCACTTATCCATGAGCTGAACTATCGATATAAAGGTTATGCCTATCAGGATGCTTCATTTCAAGAATATGGTTACGGAGCGACACAGATTACAGTGAAATAACATATTGGTTAAAATGGAATACGGCTTTATTAAGGTTGCAACGGCCATACCTTCGGTAAAGGTAGGCGATGTGAAGTTCAACACCAGACAGATAGAAAGCCAGATAGCACTGGCAGAAGGGCAAGGGGTGGAGATTATTGTGTTTCCGGAACTCTGTATAACCGGTTATACGTGTCAGGATCTGTTTCTTCAACAAATGCTGCTTGAGTCTGCAGAAACAGCAATGATGATGTTACTTGACTTTACTCGTCAACTTGACATTATCTCTATTGTCGGACTTCCTGTCGTTGTCGGAGATCTGCTTCTAAATTGTGCTGCAATCATCCAGCATGGCAAGATACTTGGACTTGTTCCCAAAACATATTTGCCCAATTATCGTGAATTTTATGAGAAGCGGTGGTTTGCTTCAGCCCAAGATCTGCGTGAGACAACTGTCCGGTTTGCAGGTCACCGCATCACGGTTACTCCCGATCCGCAGATTTTTATTACTTCCGAAGGTGCACAGTTTGGAGTAGAAAACTGTGAGGATGTATGGGCTCCGGCTCCACCAAGTAATAAACTTGCCTTGGCGGGTGCCGAGTTGATATTCAATCTCTCTGCCAGTGATGAACTGAGCGGGAAGCATACTTACTTAAAAAGTTTGTTGGCCCAACAAAGTGCCCGTACGATCACAGGGTATATTTATAGCAGTTGTGGATTTGGTGAGAGTACGCAGGATGTGGTTTTCGGAGGGAATGCCTTGATTTATGAAAATGGCTCTCTTATAGCCGAAGGCGAACGTTTCTCCCTTGAACCACAGATGCGTATAGCACAGATAGATATAGAGAAACTGCGATCTGAGCGTCGTACTAATTCTACTTATGTCAATGCCCAGCGGAATGTGAAATATGCCATTCGGAGTGGTAGGTATTCCGTTCATAATATTGAAATGCTCGCTCCTTTCAATCGGCGCGACTTTGTCTTGGAACGTGAGATAGATGCCCATCCTTTTATCCCCCATGAGGCAGAAATGGGAGTTACTTGTGAGGAAATATTCAACATCCAACTCATGGGGGTGGCTAAACGTATCGTTCATACAGGTGCTAAGCATCTGATTTTGGGTATTAGCGGTGGGCTTGATTCCACGTTGGCTCTGCTGGTCTGTGTCAAGGCTTTTGACAAGTTGGGGATGAACCGTAAGGATATTATCGGCGTGACGATGCCGGGCTTCGGTACTACAGATCGGACTTATCGTAATGCCATTACCTTGATGGGAAGTCTTGGTGTGACAATACGGGAAATTAGCATTGCAGATGCAGTTGAACAACATTTTAAAGATATAGGACACGACATTTCCGTCCATGATGTGACTTATGAAAATGCACAGGCTCGCGAAAGAACACAAATTCTCATGGATTTGAGTAATGAACTGGGCGGAATTGTTGTAGGGACCGGTGACCTTTCTGAACTTGCCTTGGGATGGGCTACCTACAATGGTGATCACATGAGTATGTATGGTGTTAATGCCAGTGTTCCCAAAACGCTCATTCAACACATGGTGCGCTATGTGGCCGAGAGTGGTGTTGACGAAAAGTCGCGTGTGACTTTGCTTGATATAGTAGATACCCCTATCAGTCCTGAACTTACTCCGGCTGACGAATCCGGAGAGATCCGGCAGAAAACGGAAGATCTTGTAGGCCCTTATGAGCTTCATGACTTTTTCCTCTATTATTTTCTGCGTTTTGGTTTTCGCCCCAAAAAGCTTTTCTTCTTGGCTTGTCGGGCTTTTGAAGGTGTTTATGATGAGATTATTGTCCAAAAATGGTTGGTTGTTTTCTTGCGACGCTTCTTCAGTCAACAATTTAAGCGTAGTTGTCTGCCCGATGGTCCTAAAGTGGGGAATGTAAGTCTTTCTCCACGTGGCGATTGGCGTATGCCAAGTGATGCTTCCTCGGCAATATGGTTAGCCGAGGCAGAAAGTTTATTGTAGATTTTGCCTACTGATATTTTTTTACTATCTTTGCGGACTAATAAAGCATATAAATAAAGTAATAAGATATATGGCTAAGAGATTTGCCGAGCATAATGGTCTTGATTTGACACAGACCAACAATGAAGTTTTGAAGGAGTGGGAGGAAAAGGATATCTTTCACAAATCCATTGATGAACGTGACGGATGCCCTCAGTTTGTTTTCTTTGAGGGACCTCCTTCGGCCAATGGTCATCCTGGAATTCACCATGTGCTCGCTCGCTCAATTAAAGATACTTTCAACAGATATAAGACCATGAAGGGGTTTCAGGTTCACCGTAAAGCCGGATGGGATACCCACGGGTTGCCCGTTGAACTTGGAGTGGAGAAAGAACTCGGCATAACAAAGAAAGACATTGATAACAAGGCTTCAGAAAAATATATTTCCACAGAGGAATATAACCGCCGTTGTCGCGAGAACGTGATGAAGTTCACGGCCGAATGGCGTTCGCTGACGGAAAAGATGGGCTACTTTGTAGATCTTGATCATCCGTATATCACTTACGACAATAAGTATATTGAGACTTTGTGGTGGTTGCTCAAACAGCTTTACAACAAAGGGTTACTTTATAAGGGTTATACCATCCAACCTTATTCGCCTGCGGCCGGTACGGGGCTCAGCTCTCACGAACTCAACCAGCCGGGTTGCTATCGCGATGTGAAAGATACCACCGTTACGGCACAATTCCTTATTAAGGATCCGCGTACGGAGTGGACAGAATGGGGCAAACCCTATTTCCTCGCTTGGACAACGACTCCTTGGACGCTGCCTTCAAACACAGCACTCTGTGTAGGTCCGAAGATTGATTATGTTGCCATACAGACTTACAATCTTTATGATGGCACTCCAATGACACTAATCATGGCCGAGAGTCGTGTGAGTGCCTATCTCAATCCGGAACAGGAGATAAAAGAGGGTAAGCTTCCTGATTTCGACAAGGAGAAAAAAATAGTACCGTTCAAGGTTATTGGTCGTTACAAAGGGAGCGAGCTTGTGGGCTTGCATTATGCCCAACTCATGCCTTGGGTCAAGCCATGCGAAAAAGTAGATGATTTGGCAGCTACTTTTGTTCAGGAGTATGCGCAAAAGCATACTAATAAGGTATTTACGAGTGAGGATGGACGAGATAGCTTCGTTGAGATGGAGAGTGAGGCTTTTCGTGTAATTTCCGGTGATTATGTGACCACAGAAGATGGTACGGGCATTGTACATATTGCTCCCACCTTCGGTGCAGATGATGCCAAAGTTGCGAGAGAAGCTAATATTCCCAGTCTTTTTCTTATCAACAAGAAAGGGGAAACCCGTCCGATGGTTGATTTGCAGGGAAAATATTACGAGCTTAGCGAACTTGATCACAACTTCGTAACTGTCTGCATGGATGAGAAAGCCTACGGGCATCATGCCGGAGACTATGTGAAGAATGCTTATGCACCCGAATTTAACAAGGATGGTGTGTGGGACAAGAAAGCCAGTGAAAAGGCTGAAGACCTTAACATCGTCATCTGCATGGAGATGAAGCAGGAAGGGGTGGCTTTTAAGATAGAGAAGCACGTGCATAATTATCCCCACTGTTGGCGTACGGACAAGCCTATCCTTTATTACCCTCTTGACTCTTGGTTTATCAAAGATACGGCATGTAAAGAGCGGATGGTTGAACTCAACAAAACCATTCGTTGGCAACCTGAATCTACCGGTACCGGACGTTTCGGTAATTGGCTTGAAAATCTCAACGACTGGAATCTTTCCCGTAGCCGCTTTTGGGGAACCCCGTTGCC
Source organism: Segatella buccae ATCC 33574 (assembly GCF_000184945.1). Classification (GTDB taxonomy): domain Bacteria; phylum Bacteroidota; class Bacteroidia; order Bacteroidales; family Bacteroidaceae; genus Prevotella; species Prevotella buccae. Next base: position 2,335,657 of record NZ_GL586311.1, on the reverse strand, counting down.
GGTGTGGCGTGATGAAGAACGCGGCGAGAAGTGTATCGGGAGTCTTCAGGAACTCTATGATGAGATAGAAAAAAGTGTGGCAGCGGGTGTTATGAGCGGTAATCCGCTGAAAGAAAAAGGTTTTGTCCCGGGAGATTACAGCCAAGAAAATTATGATAAGATAGATCTCCACCGTCCGTATGTGGATAATATTGTCCTTGTAAACGAGTCTGGAAAACCAATGTATCGTGAGACTGATCTCATTGATGTGTGGTTTGACTCCGGTTCCATGCCTTATGCCCAACTTCACTATCCTTTTGAGGGAGAGATGAAGCATGGTACTGAAGCCGACCGTCAGGAAATGGTGGAGAGCCGTTATAACGGAATGCCCATTCCGCCCAAGTTCTACCCTGCCGATTTTATCAATGAAGGGGTAGACCAAACACGCGGTTGGTTCTTCACCCTCCATGCCATTGCCACAATGGTTTTCGGTTCTGTAGCCTTTAAGAATGTTATCTCTACAGGCTTGGTACTTGATGCCAAAGGCAATAAGATGAGCAAACATGTAGGTAATGTTACCGACCCGTTTGAAATGATCGGAAAGTATGGAGCTGACCCCGTGCGCTTCTATATGATGACCAATTCCGAACCGTGGGATAATCTGAAGTTCGATCCGAATGGCGTTGATGAAGTGCGTCGCAAGTTTTTCGGCACTTTGTATAATACATACAGCTTCTTCGCTCTCTATGCCAACGTAGATAATTTTGATCCGGAGGCTTCCCAAGTAGATTTGGCCAAACGTCCTGAAATAGATCGTTGGATTCTTTCTTGCTTATCTACCCTCGTCAAGGGAGTAGAGACGGAGCTTGAGAACTTCGATCCTACTCGTGCAGGCAGGTTGATAGACAACTTTGTCAACGATGACTTGAGTAATTGGTATGTCCGTCTCAATCGCAAGCGTTTCTGGGGTAAGGAGATGAGCGAAGACAAACTGAGTGCCTATCAAACCCTTTATACCTGTTTGATGACTGTCAGCAAGTTAATTGCTCCTTTTGCACCATTCTTCGCCGACCAGCTCTATCATGATTTGGGTGGCAAGATGGAGAGTGTTCATTTGGATCACTTCCCTGTAGCCGATGAAGCTATAGTGGATAAAGATCTCGAAGTACGTATGGGCATGGCGCAAAAGATTACTTCAATGACTCTTGCTCTGCGCCGTAAGGTCAATATCAAAGTGCGCCAACCACTCCAGCAAATTATGATTCCTGCTGTCGATTCTGACCAAAAGGCTCACATTGAGGCTGTTGCTGACCTTATCAAAAATGAGGTGAATGTAAAAGAGTTGCAATTTGTTGGAGGCCAAGGTGTTTTAGTAAAAAAGGTAAAGTGCAACTTCCGTGTGATGGGCAAGAAGTTTGGCAAACTTATGAAGGGGGTGGCTGCCAAGATGGATACCCTTGACCAAAACCAAATAGCGACTTTTGAACGTCAGGGGAATATCACCATTGAGGTGGAAGGCCAGCTTGCAACCGTTGAGGTAGCAGATGTGGAGATAATCAGTGAAGACATTCCCGGATGGCTTGTAAGCAATGATGGCAATCTTACAGTAGCTCTTGAAGTAGAGCTTACTGACGAACTGATCAAGGAGGGAATGGCCCGAGAGTTGATTAACCGTATTCAGAATCTTCGTAAAGAGAATGGACTGGAAATTACGGATCGCATCATTGTCACGGTTGCTTCCAACAAGCAGGTTGATGATGCTATAGCCTCCTTTGGCGAATACATTAGGACACAGGTGCTTGCAGATGCTATCAATGTGGCCGAAAATGATGGTGCAGAGGTCGAATTTGATGATTTCAAACTCAACATAAAAGTTGAGAAAAAGGGATAAATGCTGTATAATATCGGTTGGCGGCAACAATGTGGTTGCTGCCGATTGAAAGTGCTTTACAGCATAGGCTATTACTTTATTCACTAATAATTAATATCTAAACTTATGGCAGACAAAACACGTTACAGCGATGAAGAGTTGGAGGAATTCCGCTCAATCATCAATGATAAACTGAAATTGGCGCGTAGAGACTATACAGAGATGATGGCACAGCTAACCAATGCCAATAGCAATGATGTTGTGGATACATCTCCTACCTACAAAGCCTTGGAAGAAGGAAGTACGACGCAGTCAAAAGAAGAACTCATCCAAATGGCCCAACGCCAGCAGAAGTTTATCAAAGGTTTGGAAGCGGCACTGATCCGCATTCAGAACAAGACGTATGGTATAGACCGCATTACGGGAGAACTGATTCCCAAGGAGCGTTTACGCATCGTACCTCATGCTACGCTGAGTGTAGAATCTAAGAATGCACGCAAACATTAAGAAAGAGAGGGCGTATGCTCTCTCTCCTTTTTGAAGTATTTATGATGACGAAAAAGAAAACCGCATGGATTTCCTTGGCAATTATACTCGTTGCACTCATCATTGATCAAGTGATCAAAGTATGGGTGAAGACGCACATGTGCCTTGGCGATTCATTTATTATTACCGATTGGTTTCACATTACTTTCATTGAAAATAATGGTATGGCATGGGGTATGACATTTTTCAACAAGCTCGTGCTTAGCCTTTTTAGGATAGTTGCCATTGTGCTGATTGGCTATTATCTTATAGGTCGTATCAAAGTCGGTGTTCGTTTGCGGTATATAGTTTTTCTGTCCCTTGTATTAGCCGGAGCCATCGGCAATATGATAGACTCCATGTTTTATGGCCTTGTCTTCAGTGCTTCTTCTCCTTATTATGTTGCCTATACGGTTCCGTTTGGGTCTGGTTATCAGTCTTTCTTGATGGGGAAGGTGGTTGATATGTTTAGTTTTCCGCTTTTTTCCACAACCTTACCGGAATGGCTTCCCCTATGCGGAGGAAAGCAATTCAGTTTCTTTGATCCCATTTTTAATTTCGCTGATTCGTGCGTGACTGTCGGTACGCTTTGCTTATTGCTTTTTTGCCGACCGGAATTGGCTACACTTGGCAATTCAGACAGTAATAGAAAGGTAGCTACACCAGCGGATGCGGGAAATATGAATGGTGAAGGTTACAATACAAGTAATGAAAAGAAAACAGAAGTATGATAGTTAGGAAGTATCTCTCTTTCCATATTCTGCTTTTAGGGCTTACACTTGCTTTTGTTCTTGTGTCCTGTAAGCCGTCAGTTCCCTCAAAATATCTGTCACCGGGGGAGATGGAAGATATACTGTATGACTATCATTTGACTATGGCTATGGCCGATAACTCATCCGACCGTGCTGTCACCCAGCGCGTCTATTTAGATGCAGTTTATAAGAAATATGGGATTACGGAGGCGGAGTTTGATTCATCTATGGTCTATTATACCCGCCATATAGATCGTTTGCATGACATTTATGAAAATCTTTCTGAACGTCTCTCCGATGAGGCCTTGTCTTTGGGAGCTTCGGCAAGCGATATCAATATTTACGGGGCGCAAGGCACCAAGGGCGACACTGCGAATATTTGGCCCGGCAGCCGGGCTATGGTGCTGTCACAGCAGATTCCCTATAACTCTTCCTCTTTTTCGTTTAAGGCTGATTCCGCATTCCATAAAGGCGACCGTTTGAATTTGGAGTTTGATGCCCAGTTCTTATTCCAGTCCGGTATGCGGGATGGCATTGCTGTTATTGCAGTTAAATTTGCCAATGACAGTGTGGCCAGTCAAATGTTGCATGTATCCAACACCCAACATTATGTGTTGTCTGTCGAAGATCGTGATAATTTGTTGATAAAGGAAGTACGTGGATTTTTTCTTTTAGGGAATGGGAGTGCCGGTGACGCCAAGTCACCATCCATGCGTCTGCTGGTGCTCCAGAATATTCGCCTTATCCGAATGCATGTCAAGCATGATACCCCGGAACCTTCTAAAACTCCGTTTGGTACAGCTGATTCATCTTCCGGTAGTCAGCCGGTGCATGATATTCCGACTGATAAAGCGATAAATCGGGTTTCTGAACAGCAAGGTAATCTACAACCTGTACATTGATGTCTCAAAAGCGGAGGATTGGATTTCATGAGGTGATCACCACAACCGGGGAAATGATAAAGCAGGCTGTGGTAGAACTTGAAAATGGTTATGTAACAACTTATTTCAAGTTTGAGGGTGAATTACCTATGACAGAATGGTTGGGCGGTAGAGCCGAACTGAGATATGACAGCGATGGGGGACTTTATGTGTTTCTTCATGGAAAGCGGCTTGTCTGATATAATTTAATAAAGTTATGTAGATTACATATATGTATTTGCCATCATCTTTTTAGTATCAAATATTAAATGAAAGTATTATGTTGACAGTAGACCAGTTGGAGGATAAATTGATAGATCTTGCTTTCGCAGAGGATATCGGTGACGGTGATCACACCACTTTGTGTTGCATTCCCGAAGAGGCAATGGGCAAAAGCCATCTTCTCATTAAGGAAGACGGCATCTTGGCCGGTGTTGAAATGGCTAAGAAAGTGTTCTATCGGTTCGATCCTACCATGCAGGTAGAAGTGCTTATAAGTGATGGAGCAGCTGTGAAGAAGGGTGACATAGCCATGATTGTGAGTGGAAAAACACGCTCATTATTACAAACAGAGCGCCTGATGCTTAATATTATGCAGCGTATGAGTGGCATCGCAACCATCACCCATCAATATGTAGAGCGTCTCAAGGGTACTCACACCCATGTACTTGACACTCGTAAAACGACTCCCGGTTTACGTATGCTTGAAAAACAAGCCGTAAAGATTGGAGGAGGCATGAATCATCGTATAGGTCTTTTCGATATGATTTTGCTCAAGGACAATCATATTGATTTTGCCGGTGGTATAGCGCGGGCAATAACTCGTTGTCATAAATATTTGGAAGAAAAAAAACTCGACCTGAAGATAGAAATTGAAGTGCGTAATTTCGACGAACTTCAACAAGTGCTTGATTGTGGCGGAGTGACTCGCATTATGCTTGATAACTTCACCGTTGCCGACACGAAGAAAGCCGTAGAACTTATTGCAGGACGCTATGAGACAGAATCATCGGGCGGTATTACATTTGAAACTATTCGTGACTATGCCGAACAGGGTGTTGATTTTGTGAGCGTGGGTGCCCTCACACACAGTGTGAAGGGGTTGGATATGAGTTTTAAGGCTTGTTGATTTGGGTTTGCTGCTGGGTTTTCTCATGGCATCTCAAATCATATTTGGGTCGCCTGTCCATTATAATATAGAGTTGGCCGGCAACTTTGCCGAGCCACGCCCCAATCATTTTCATGGTGGGATAGACATCAAGACCGGTCAGGTGGAAGGCAAGGCACTTTATTCCATTGGCGATGGATATGTCAGTCAGATTACCATTGGGCTTTTCGGTTTTGGAAATGCACTTTACATCCATCATCCGGAAGGCTATACAAGCGTTTATTGCCACCTCAAGTGTTTTTCTTCTCGCATAATATCTCAGTTGCGGAAACATCAATATATTCAGCAGCAAAGCGTAGGTACTTTCCGATTTAGTCCCGGTGAGTTGCCGGTGGCAAAGGGAGATTTCGTTGCGTTTAGTGGCAATACGGGTTCTTCTCAGGCCCCTCATCTGCATTTGGAAGTCCATGACAATCTTACATGGAGCATGCATGATCCACTTATGTTTATCGGGCAGGAGGTTAAAGACGGCATGCCGCCACAGGCTCACGGCTTTATGGCGAATCCGATTGAGGGTGAAGGTGTTTTTGGAGGTTCATCTGCCAAACAGGTATTTGGATTTGGTCGGCATGATCTGCAAACTCGTTTCACTGCATGGGGGAAAGTCGGGTTCGGCATCTGGGCCAACGACTATATGGAAGCCACTTATAATAATTATGGCATACGGCGCATAGAACTCTATGTAGACAATCATCTGTTTTTTTGCAGTGATGCCTCCCAAATTCCGGTAGAAGACAATTTACAGGTTAACTATTGGGGAGACTATCAGCATTATTTGCGCAGCCATGTGTGGTATATGCGGAGCTGGCTGCTGCCCGGAGTGTCATTGCCGATTTTTGAGACTAATGGACAACGCGGTGTGGTTGACTTTAAGGAGGAACGGGATTATCATGTCATGTATCTGCTCTCAGATTTTCGTGGTAATCAGAGTCGCTATACATTCACGGTGCATGCCACCCCCACCCGCATACCTTCTATTCGGAAACCGGTGAAACCATTGCGCCAACTTCGTTGGGACAAATATAATAACTATCAGCTGCCGGGAATGCAACTTAAGTTGCCATGTCATATCTTAGCCGAGCATGTTGTTTTGGAACCTACGGTGAACCGCGGCCGTTTTTCCTTGAGCTATAGGCTGAAATCTGGATCATACCCTCTGCTAAGCTTTGCACATATCATGCTGCGCGCAACTTCCCCTGTCAAGGATCCGTCCAAACTGTATGTTGTGAGCCAGTGGGGGAGTGAACGTTATATGGGAGGCGTGGTACAGACGGTAAAAAACAAGAATGGGAAACCGGAAATATGGGTTACCGGTAAACTACGTGAGCTTGGAGCCACTTACACTTTGGCTTACGATGATGAGGCACCAAGGGTTGGACCTGTGGGAACACCTGGCATCGGGGGCGTTATCACCATGGGCATGACCGACAACCAAAGTGGGCTAAAGAGTTTTGCCGGTTATGTCGACGGCAAGTTTGTATCGTTTGATGAAGTTCCTAAGAGTCCGTGGGTTCGTTGTGTTTTAACCGAAACTCCTATCAGAAAGACAGGGAAGCTCCATCATTTAAGATTTATGGCTGTTGATAATCGCGATAACAAGCGGATTTACGAGACAGATTTCAGCTATTAAAATAACCTCACAAATTGTCTTTATTTAGTCCCAGAAAGAGACAACATAAGAATAACTAACAATTAAATAATATCAATAGACAAGACTATGAAGAGATTTTTCAGTTTACTGGCCATTCTCCTTGTAGGAGGAACAGTGGTAAGTCAAGCCTGCACCAATTTCATTGTGGGTAAAAAAGCTTCGGCCGATGGTTCTGTGATTTGCAGTTATAATGCCGATGATTATGGCATGTTCATCGGGCTCTGTCATTTCCCTGCCGCCAAGCATGACAAAGGGGCGATGCGTAAGATTGTAAACTGGGACAACCATCGCTATCTTGGTGAAATCCCCGAGGCTGCCGAAACCTATAATGTGATAGGCAACATCAACGAATATCAAGTATCGATAGGTGAAACCACTTATGGCGGTCGGGAGGAAATGGTCGATACCACGGGTCTCATTGACTACGGCTCACTCATCTATTTGGCTCTCCAACGGTCGCGTACCGCCCGTGAGGCTATTCGTGTGATGACAACCTTGGCTCAGACTTATGGCTATTGTTCAGAGGGTGAGACTTTCACAATCTGTGATCCCAACGAAGCGTGGATTATGGAGATGATGGGTAAAGGCCCCGGTTCAAAGAGTGTGGTGTGGGTAGCACAACGCATTCCCGATGATGCTATTTGTGCCCATGCCAACCAGAGTCGTATCGGGAAGTTTGACATGAAGGACAGACAGAATGTCATGTTTTCAAAAGATGTTGTTGCCTTTGCTCGGAAAAAGGGATGGTATAAAGGAGCGGATGCTGACTTCTCGTGGAAAATGGCATACGCTAAGCCAGATTTCTCAGGACGCCGCTTCTGCGATGCCCGTGTCTGGGCTTTCTTCAACCACTATCAAGATATGAGTCGGTATCTTCCTTGGGCACTTGGCAAAGATCCTAATGCGGAAGACATGCCTTTGTGGATCGTACCCAGCAAGAAGTTGAGCGTACAGGATGTGGAAGCCTGTATGCGCGACCATTATGAGAACACACCGTTGGCTCTCGACTCAACAGATATAGGTGGGGGAGTGTGGCAGATGCCCTATCGCCCTACACCACTGATGTATAAAGTTGATGGAAAGAAATATTTCAACGAGCGTCCTACATCGACCCAACAAACAGGTTTTACCTATGTTGCCCAACTTCGTTCATGGCTTCCTCGCGAGATTGGTGGTATCCTTTGGTTCGGAAACGATGACGGCAATATGGTGGCTTATACTCCTGTTTATTGTGGCAACACCGTACAGCCCGAATGTTACAACACGCCCGGAGTCGATGCCTTGACCTTTTCAGAAAAGAATGCCTATTGGGTATGTAATTGGGTGAGCAATATGGTCTATCCCCGCTATTCCCAAATGTTCCCTTCGTTGGCTGCTGTGCGCGACAGTCTTGAAGCAAGCTATTTCATGCGTCAGGGAGAAGTGGAGGCCCATGCCGCGGCACTTTACCGCAATGATAAAGCTGCAGCACTGGCCTATTTGAATGATTATAGCAATACTGTGGCGCAACAGATGCTCGAGCGTTGGAAAAGATTGGCCGTCTATCTTATCGTCAAGTTCAACGACATGGCTGTCAAGCCGGAGCATAATGCCCACTTTACCCGTACACCGGAAGGCATTGGTTCACGTGTCCTTCGGCCCGGTTATCCGACAGCTTTTGCTCGCAAATTGGTTAAAGAGACCGGCAATAAATACCAAGTGCCGGAATAAAATACCGGATGATATGAATAGATATAGGGGCAGGATTTCCATTTCAGGAGAATCCTGCCCTTTCTGTTTTGTTGTGGTTACAATCCCCTTTCTATGAAAGGGTCAAGCACCTGACGAATAGGAATGGAATATTGATTTCCAAGATCGAACTCAATAATGCCAACCGAGCTATTCATTTAGTGAAGATGGTCGAGCGTACATAATAAGTTTAGTGCGAAGTACTTGCACCATCCGTGCATGGGCTTTGCACAAGGCGAGCGGAGTTCTTGCACACTCCGTGCAACAGCTATGCACCATTCCCGGTATTGTCGATTTGAGAGAATCCTTTGGCTTTAGATAAAGATGGTAAGTAGATCGTAAGCTACCGACAGAAATTAAAAACAAGGAAGGATTAGACTGCCAATCGAAAGAAATGTATTATTTTTGCGCGCATGAATAAAAATGAGAAGATGTTTAAAGACTGTGTAGAAACTGCCTTTTGCTTTTTCCACCAGAAGTTGCAGGTGTATTCCGGTATGGTGAGTGACGGCCAAGCAGATGACATTGAGCAGGCCATTGCGACATACGTTAATGGGATGAATGGGGAATTGTATGGCTTGTTGGCGGCAGAAAGAAAAGGTTTTCTTTTAGAACATGCGACCTTTCAAAGTGATCTTATTGATGCTGTCAGGCAACTTGAAAACATGCTTTAAAGGATATGGTGTCTATTTTGTCAGTTTTTGAAGTCTTCGTGTGGCTACAGGATGGGTGGGATAGAGTTCAAGTGCCTTTTTATAGTTGTTGACTGCCGCCTCTCGCATGCCCTCTTTCTCGCACTCTTTGCCTAAAATGACATATTCGGTGGAAAGGGTTTTCAAAAATTCCTCCTGTTTTTTCTTCTCCTCTTTGAGTCGGTTGTTTTCTTCTTTAAGGCTGTTGATGATGCTCAGTTTTCGACGAATGAGCCTGCGGGCTGCCGGTTTTTCTATGTCGTAACGACTGTGGATGGCAAGGAAAAAGTTGTCAAGGGCTTGTTGCATGTCGCCTCGGTCGAAAGCTTGAATAGCATCCCAATATTGTTTGTCGGCTTGGGATTGTTGTAAGGCTGAATGGATGACGCCTTGATTATTATAATTGCGGGCAAACTGCTTGACTTCGTTGCGTACAAACACTTCGGAGGCACGGAGCGGTTCTTGGAGACGTATGCCTTCAAGACTGGTGCAACGGGAGAGGGCTACGTAGGTTTGTCCGCCGGCGAAAACTCCTCCCGTGAAGTCGATATTCACCTGTTTGAATGTAAGGCCTTGACTCTTGTGTACTGTAATAGCCCATGCCAGGCGAATGGGATATTGAAGATAGCGTCCTATTTCCTCTTCTTCTATTTTCTTTTCCTTGTCGTTGAAATGATAGCGCATGTTGCTCCATGCTGCGGGCTCTACCAACACATCGTCTCCTTCTTCCGTTCGAACAAATATTTTCGGTTCGTCGTCATCATCAAATCCAATGACGGTGCCAAGTGTTCCGTTGACCCAGCGGTGATCAGTGTCGTTTTTGATAAAGATGATCTGTGCGCCCGTCTTCAAGTAGAGTTCTATAGGGGTGGGCAGACTGCTTTCAGGAAAGTCGCCTTCGATGCTTCCTCTGAATAGTGTCGCTTCTCCCGGCAGCAGGTCGAGCTGCTGCTGGTTGATGTAGTCCACCGTGTCACGACGGGTGGAGAGGGTGATGGAGAGCTTGGAGTCGCCGGTATTAAGTTCGGCTCCTACGCGCTTGTTGAGTAATGCTAAGTCGGTTGTACGTATTTGGCTGGTGCGTATATGGTCAAGAATGTCGATGAAGACCGGATCGGTTTGCCGGTACACTTTTTTAAGTTCGATGCTTACCAGTTGCATTTGCTGGAAAATTTTGGCATCGAAAAAGAAATTGTCGGGATAGAAAGGTGATAGCAACTTTCGGTCTTCTTCCCTCACTACAGGTTCGAGTTGATAGATATCACCCACCAAAAGAAGTTGTTTTCCACCAAAGGGTTCCCGCATATTGCGGTTGTAGATGCGTAACACTTTGTCAATAAAGTCGATAATGTCAGCTCGCACCATACTCACTTCGTCAATGATAATGAGTTCCACTTCGCGCAGAATGTTGATTTTCTCTGTGTTGTATTTAAGCGTGTCGCGAATGTTGCGCGGAGAATAGCGACTGTCTGTAGGGAGTAGTGGATGGAACGGGAGCTTAAAAAAGCTGTGGAGGGTGGAACCGCCGACATTGATGGCTGCAATACCGGTGGGGGCAAGGATAATATTTTTCTTTTTGGTGGTGGCTGCAATATGTCTAAGGAACGTCGATTTACCCGTCCCTGCTTTTCCTGTGAGGAAAAGCGAGCGACGGGTAAATTGTATGATCTGAAGTGCATTCTGCAATTCTGGATTCTCCAGATCTATTGGTTCAATGTCTTTTGGAGTATCGATATTGTCCGGTATTCTGTTAGAAAGTGAGAGGCTGGATTTACAAGTCTTCGAGCGTTACTGTCTGCTCTGTAGGGTGAGTACGTTTCTTTTCACCTTTTTGTTCTTCCACCTTGATGCCCTGGACGCTCTCCATGAGATTGCGTGGAATAGGATTGCCGTTTGCATCAAGCTGTATCTCGTCTTCATGAGTGAGACTGTCTTCCTTTACGGTGTCGCGAACCACCGGCTTATAGTAGCTTTCACAACCATACATGTCGCTTGTGATATCCTCGTCTTTCGGTTTGTCAAACTTTCCGTGATACCCTTGAAATGCCGGGTCGGAGAATACGGACTTGATGAAATAGCCACAAATGGGGAGGGCAGTCTTGGAGCCTTGTCCAAGTGCTCCCGTTCGGAAGTGGATGCTACGGTATTCGCCTCCAACCCATGCTCCAACCACAAGCTTGGGACTCACAGCAATGAACCAAGCGTCGGAGTGATTGTTGGAGGTGCCGGTTTTTCCGCCGAAGTCAGTGTCTCTGAAGAAAGAACCGGCGTAATCGGCAGAAGAAAAACTCACAGAAGTGCCGCCGGCATCATGAGTGCCGCTCATCAACAGCTTTTGCATGAAGAAAGCACTCTTGTAGGGGATGACCTGTTCATCGGTTTTCGGCCCCACATAGACTTCGTTGCCCTCATGGTCTACGATACGCGTTACCAATACAGGATCATGGTGTTTCCCATTGTCGGCAACGACACAGTAAGCATTGACCATTTCCAACAGATTGACGTCGCTGGACCCTAATGCCAGAGACGGTTGATCGTCAAGGGGACTGTGGATGCCCATGGCTTGTGCAGTGGTAATGATACGCTTGATACCCATTTCCTGCCCGAGGCGCACGGCAATGGAGTTGACACTCTTGGCAAAAGCACTCTTGAGCGGCATGGAGTCACCGGAGAATGAGCCATTGGCATTAGAAGGTGTCCAAGTCACGTTCTCATGCTTGTTCTTATCGTATACTTGCATGGAGATATACTCATCCCGGCGTTTGTCACACGGTGTGAGCCCTTGGTTCATGGCTTCTGTATAAACAAATAGTTTGAAGGTGGAACCAGGCTGTCGCATGGCTGTCACCTTATCATATTTCCATGAATTGAAGTCAATGTCACCCACCCAGGCCTTAACGGCACCACTCTGTGGCTCCATGGCCACCATGGCACAATGCATGAAATGCACCATATAACGGATAGAGTCCATGGTCGACATTTCTTTCTCAATGGTGCCCTTTTCGTAGTCAAAGAGCTTTACCTTGTGAGGCTTATTGAGATAGTAAGTGATGGAGTCGGGCTGATTGGGGAATCGAGCCATCAAGGCCTTGTATTCCGGTTGTCGTTGGGCTATGCCTTCAATGAAACCGGGAATCACCTTACCCTTTTCGTCAATCCACGGATCATTATTACCCCAATGTGCCTTGAAGTTTTGTTGCACCTTCTTCATCTGCTTGATGGCAGCTTCTTCCGCATATTTCTGCATACGCGTGTCGATGGTAGTGTAAATTTTCAAGCCACTTGAATAGAGATCATAACCTTCCTGTTCACACCAGTCTTTCAGATAGTTGGCAACAGCTTCGCGGAAGTATTTAGCTTGTCCATCATAGTTTTCCTCCACTTTGAAATCTAGTTTGATGGGCAGTTGTGATAGAGAATCGCAGGCCGTGCGAGACAAATCACCATGCTTCATCATATTGTTGAGCACCGTATTGCGACGGGAAAGGCTGTTCTTGGGATTGCTCCGCGGATTGTAGTAGGTCGTGGCTTTCAGCATACCTACAAGGACAGCCGCTTGCTCGGTTGTCAGGTCGCGTGGTGTTGTATTAAAATAAGTTTTTGCCGCTGTCTTAATACCATACGAATTGGCTCCAAAATCAACGGTGTTGGCATACATTGTGATGATGTCTTTCTTGGAGTAAACCGTTTCGAGCTTTGTGGCAATGATCCACTCCTTGCTCTTGATAATCAATATCTTAAGACCGGGTATCTTGCCAAGAAGTCCGGTACTATATTGCGAACGTACACGGAACATGTTTTTAGCTAACTGCTGGGTGATGGTGGAAGCTCCGCGCCCGTCATGATGCAATACAGCATCTTTCATGGCACCGAAAATGCCGATAGGGTCAATACCGAAATGCTTGTAGAAACGTTCGTCTTCGGTATCTACAAGAGCATGAAAAAAAGCGGGATTGACATCTTCGTATTTTACGGGAGTGCGATTCTCATTGAAATACTTTCCAATGAGTTTGCCGTCAGCACTGTAAATTTCAGATGCTTCGCTTGTTTGAGGGTGCATGATGCCTGAGAAATAGCCTGGGGATTTACCGAACAACCATAGGAAATTGATGTCTACAGCTCCCAAATAGAGGAAGAATGCTATAAAAAGGGAGAGACAAGCGACACCTGTCTTGACATACCATGCGCGTCCATGGTATAGTCCTTTATACCAAAGCCAGGCGTTATGGGTTATCCCGGAACACCGGCTGAAGAAATTCTTTATCTTGTTCATTTCTTTAAAGTTTCTACTGATAAGACAAAATTACACATTTATTTCATTCTGCAAGCGACAGTCCAGATAATTTATGATTTCTTTAATATTGTCGGGATGAAACCATCTGATTTGTTCATCATGCTTGAACCACGTGAGTTGTTTACGCATATATCGACGCGAGTTGGACTGTATCTGCCGCACAGCTTCTTCCCGGTTGATGCTGCCGTCGAAAAAGGCGAATAGTTCTTTGTAACCAACCGTATTCAAGGCGTTCAATCCTCTAAGGGGATATAAAGCCCTCGCCTCGTCTTCCAATCCTTCTTCCATCATCTTGAGCACCCGATTGTTGATGCGTTCATAGAGTTCTTCCCTGTCTCTGTCAAGCCCTATCCTTATGATGTTGAACGGTCGCCGTTTTATTTGATTCGTACGGAAAGAGGTGTAGGTCCTCCCCGTCATGTGACAAATCTCGAGGGCATGGATAACACGGCGAGGATTCTTTTTATCCACAATCTCCCAATGTTCAGGATCAAGTCGTTTCAACTCGGCTACGAGTGTGGGTAGCCCTTCGCCTGACAAACGCTGTTTCATCAATGTGCGTGTATGTTCATCAACGGTAGGTATGTCATCAATACCCTTGCAGACAGCATCAATATACATCATACTGCCGCCGGAGAGGAGGGCTCTGTGAGAATGGGAATGGAATATTTGGGGAAGAAGTTTTAAAACATCTTCTTCATACATGGAGGCATTGTAGTAATCCTGTATATGGTGGTTGCCGACAAAGAAATGTTTTACACACCGTTGTTGTTCTTTAGATGGGGCAGCGGTGCCAATAGGAAGCTCTGCAAAAATCTGCCTGCTGTCTGCATTAATGACAGGAGTGCCGAGATGTTCAGCAAGCTGTAGGCAGAGTTCTGTTTTTCCTACACCGGTGGGACCAAGAACAATAACGAGCGTATCCATATATAGAAAGGATCTTGTCTGTCAGTTGGTATGATGCAGCAAGGGGATTAACGGATGATTCCGCGCTTGGAGTCCTTCACAAAATCAATGATATATTGAATTTCCGGAGTCATCTGTAAATTATTCTTTATTTCCTGTATACCCTCGGCCAACACGCCTTTGGAGTAGAGTAGGCGATAGGCTTCGTGGATGTGTTGGATGAGATCATTGCTGAATCCACGCCGGCGGAGTCCCACCAAATTCAAACCGGCGAAACGGATAGGTTCTTTACCGGCGATGATATATGGAGGAATGTCTTGAGAGAAACGGCTTCCGCCTTGTATCATCACGTAACCGCCGATATGGCAAAATTGATGGCAGAGCACTGTGGCACTAATGATAGCGTTGTCATCAATGGTGACTTCACCGGCCAATTTGGTAGAATTGCCTATGATAAGACCACTTCCGAGAATGCAATCGTGGGCCACATGCATATTCTCCATCAGCAGGTTATTGCTACCGACAGTAGTGGTTCCTTTGGAGGCTGTACCACGGGAGATGGTTACATTCTCCCGGATGCTGTTGTTGTTACCAAGCACACAGGTGGTCTCTTCTCCCTTGAATTTCAAGTCTTGCGGCTTGGTAGAGATGCTTGCACCGGGAAATATCTCATTGTCGTTTCCAATGCGGGCACCTGTATGGACAGTAACACTATTTTGAAGTACATTATTATCACCAAGTACTGTGTTTTTGTCAATGTAACAGAAAGGGCCTATGATGTTGTTGTCGCCGAGCTTGGCCTCCGGATGAACAAAGGCTAACGGACTGATTTGATTCATATTAGAATGTTATTTGTTTTTTACGATTTGAGCCGTGAACGATGCCTCTGACACTACCTGATCGCCGACAAACATATAGCCTTTCATGGAACTTATGCCGTGGCGAACGGGATGAAGAAGTTCTACACGGAAAAGGAGAGTGTCACCGGGAATGACTTTTTGACGGAATTTTACTTCATCAATCTTCATGAAATAGGTGCTCCACCGTTCGGGTTCTTCCAATTGATTGAGAACAAGCAACCCTCCACATTGTGCCATTGCTTCAATTTGCAGAACACCCGGCATTACCGGTTCTTCCGGAAAGTGTCCTTGGAAGAAAGGTTCATTGGCTGTCACATTTTTGATACCTACAATACTGGTCGGGCCCATGGATATGATCTTGTCAACCAGCTGCATGGGGTAACGGTGAGGAAGCAACTGACGGATGCGGATATTGTCCATCACCGGCTTCTCATTGGGATTATAGATAGGAGCCTGCACTTCATGTTTACGTATTTCTTTACGCATTAGGCGTGCAAACTTGTTGTTAATGGTGTGTCCCGGTCGTGTGGCAACAATACGTCCTTTAATGGGTTTGCCAATCAGTGCCATGTCACCAATGATGTCAAGGAGTTTGTGGCGTGTGCATTCATTTTCCCACATGAGCGGTTTGTGCTGTATGTAGCCTACTTTCGTTGCATCCATGTGAGGAACTTTGAGTACATCAGCCAAGTGGTCGAGCTGCTCTTGAGTCACCTCGCGTTCATAAATCACGATGGCATTGTCAAGATCTCCGCCTTTTATGAGGTTGGCATCAAGCAGCGGAACTATATCGCGCACGAAGACAAATGTGCGGGCTGGTGCAATTTCTGTGGGGAAAGTCTCAATATTGTCGAGCGTTGCAAACTGGCTGTTGATAAACTTCGACTGGAAAGAGCACATGGCCGTGATAGAAAACTGGTCATCGGGAAGTATCGTTATCGTAGAACCGGTCTCTTCGTCTTTCACCTCAAGTTTATGACGAATGATATAATAGTCCTTCTCGGCATTTTGTTCGACGATTCCAATTTCCTGGATTTTCTCTACATACATGGCTGCAGAGCCGTCAAGGATAGGAAATTCGGGACCATTGACCTGAATCAGGCAGTTGTCGATGCCCAGTGCATAAAGTGCGGCCATGCCATGTTCGACAGTAGATACTCTGGCTTCACCATTTGCGAGAACCGTGCCCCGCTGTGTATCAACGACCTTTTCAGCGATAGCATCGATAATTGGCTGATCTTCAAGGTCGATACGCTGTATCTTGTAGCCGGTGTTCTCGGGAGCAGGATTGAAAGTGACGGTGAGACTTAATCCTGTATGTAGGCCTTTTCCGTAGAGTGAAAAACTGCCTTTAAGTGTCCTCTGCTTAGACATATCTATAATCAAATTCGTTATTTATATGTTGATCGAAATTATCTTTGCTGCTTCTTGAGTTTTTCCACTGCCTTTTGCAAGTCGTCCAACTGTTTGTACATATCGGGTAAGCGGCGGAAGATAGCTTGAGATTTGAAATAGGGCTTGGGTTCCATCGGGGGAGTTCCGATAAGTGTCTGGTTGTCCTTGATGCTCCCCGGGACACCACTTTGCGCACCTAAAAATACCTTGTTCCCGATTTGGATATGCCCTGCAATGCCCACTTGCCCGCCGAACATACACCATTGTCCAACTTTGGTACTTCCCGCTATGCCTACTTGGGCAGACATCACTGTATTTTCACCCACTTCGACATTGTGTGCCACCTGCACCAAATTGTCGAGCTTCACACCTTTACGAATGATGGTACTGCCCATTGTGGAGCGGTCGATACAGGTGTTGGCTCCAATTTCCACATCGTCTTCTATATTGACAATACCGATCTGTGGAATCTTGTCGTAGCCGTTTCCATCACTCGAAGGTGCAAATCCGAAACCGTCTGCCCCAATGACTGCACCAGCGTGGACAATGATCTTGTTCCCCAATTTACAGCCATGATAGATGGTCACATTGGGGTAAATAATACACTGTGTACCGATTTCAACGCCATCGCCGATATAGGCGTGGGGATAAATTTGGCTTCCGTCACCCACAACGGCCCCATCGCCAATGAAGGCAAATGCTCCGATATAGACATCTTTTCCAACTTTGGCCTTAGGAGAAATAAATGCAAGGGAATCAATACCGATTTTTTTTGTTTTGGAAGCTTCATACATCTGTAAAAGGCGAGCCACGCAATCGCGGGCATCTTTCACACGGATAAGCGTGGCCTTTACAGGCTTGTCAATTTCCACATCTTCGCTGACGAGGACGATAGATGCAGCTGTTTCATAAATAAAATGGGTATATTTGGGGTTGGCGAGAAACGAAATGGCACCGGGAGCTCCTTCCTCGATTTTAGTGAAAGTACTCACGGTGGCGTTTTCGTCGCCTTCAATTCGGCCTTCTACAAAGGCAGCGATTTGCTTAGCGGTAAATTCCATTTTTATCAATCAGCTTGAATTATTTTTGCAAATATAACAAAAAATATTCAGAAACGCTGATGACAGAGATAATATTTGCGAATTTTTTTAGAAGGAATGGCTATATTAAGGAGGTCAGATGCGTCAGCTATATCTTTCATCGAACCATCTTTGTAAACTATTGTGATGCGGTCTTCATCAGCCTCATACATGTCTTTGGCGATGGTATTGTAACTCATGAGGTATTCCACTTCGTCTTCTGAAACATGTAAATTGTCTATCAGCCCTTGACGGATATGGTCGAGGTATTCTGCCTCAAATGGTGTCTCTTGCACTTCCATTTTGAAAAGTCGCCTGTTAACGAAATCGGAGGCTAGCAATGCCAAAATTCTGTCTTCATGGTGCATCCATACTTTGGCACTGCTCCAGATATCATTGTCATCAAGCAATTCATACATGTCAAGCGACTTCTCATGCTCATGAAAGAATGTGGCATCGACATTGTTGTAGAGGAAATATGCGAGTTGGGGTGAAGCGAAGACTTCTTGTCCTTCGGCTGCCAAGTGTTTGGCGCGTTTAAGCAGGTTGACTAGAATCTTTTCATAACCTACGGCCGTCTTGTGAAGATACACTTGCCAATACATCAATCGTCGCGAGGTGAGATAATTCTCCACGGAATAGATACCTTTTGACTCCACCACCAATTGATCTTCCACGACATCAAGCATTTTGATAATGCGGGCTGAGCCGATATTCCCTTCCGTCACGCCAGTGAAGAAACTGTCTCGTCGGAGATAGTCAAGCCTGTCCATGTCAAGTTGTGAACTGATGAGCTGATGGAGAAAGCGTTTGGGATATTCGTCCTTGAATATTTTTAGAGCCAGATTGAGTGCACCGTTCATCTCCCGATTGATTTTTTCCATCATCATGAGCGATATTTCTTCATGCGAGATGTCGTGAATCAATGTGCCTTCAAGCACATGTGAGAATGGTGCGTGCCCTATGTCGTGCATGAGGATGGCCGCTTCGACGGCCTCCGCTTCACTGTCGAAGATGAAATGCCCTTTTTGTTGCAGGGAGAGTACGGCCTCGCTCATCAGATGGTAGGCTCCGATGGAATGTTGAAAGCGGGTGTGCTGGGCACCCGGGTAAACGACCGAAGCGAGCCCGTTCTGCTTGATACGGGTCAACCGTTGCATAAGCGGATGCTTCACGATGTCAAGAAGGATGCCTTTGGGGATTTTGATGAATCCGAATACAGGATCATTGATGATTTTGCTGTCATTCATTTGGGAAAACCGTATGTAAAATCCCCCTATACTGTTCCTGCGTAAGAGCATATAGAGGGATTATGATGGGGCGTTATAGATTATTCAGTTCTTCTTCCATTTGCAACTGCATTTCTTTAGCTTTTCGGGCCGCTGTGGAAGCGAAGTCCCTGCCATTGTCTGCATAGATGATGCCTCGGGAGGAGTTGACAAGTAGTCCGCAGTCTTTGATGATTCCGTATTTGCACACTTCTTGAAGGCTTCCGCCTTGGGCTCCGACACCCGGAACAAGAAGGAAATGTTCGGGAGCGTATCGGCGAATGTCCTTAAACATCTCACCTTGAGTGGCTCCCACAACATACATCATGTTTTCGCTATTGCCCCACTCACGGCTTTTCTTCAGCACTTTTTCAAAGAGTCGCTCCCCTTGAGCATCTTTTATGAGCTGAAAGTCGTGCGCCCCTTTATTGCTTGTCAGTGCCAGCAAGATGACCCACTTGCCTTCATACTCAAGGAAAGGCTTCACACTGTCTTCACCCATATACGGAGCCACGGTGAGAGAATCCAAGTCATACTCTTCAAAGAAGGTACGGGCATACATTTTGGAGGTATTGCCTATGTCTCCACGTTTCGCATCTGCTATGATGAAATGGTGGGGATAGTGCTTTTTAAGATAGACTATTGTGCGCTCAAAGGCAACCATACCCTTCAGTCCATAGCATTCGTAGAAAGCAAGATTGGGTTTGTAGGCCACGCAATAGGGAGCTGTAGTATCAATGATAGCTTTGTTGAATGCAAACAAAGGGTCTTCTTCCGAGAGTAGGTGCTCGGGGATTTTCTTTAAATCCGTGTCAAGACCTACGCACAAAAAACTTTTTTTTGTGAAAATCTGTTCTATGAGTTCTTTTCTTGTCATGGGATGGGAATGGATTTTGTGGATTGAATGTGTCCGGCCTATTGCCCCTCTTGCCCGGCTAAAAGGTGGAGATGGGGAGAGGGCGGTGAGACTAAAGTTCGTTCTCTTTCAGTTTCTCGGCATTCTCGGCCACAGTGAGGGCATCTATCATGTCTTGGATGTCACCACCCATAAAACCTTGCAGGTCGTGTGTGGTGTAGCCGATGCGATGATCCGTCACGCGGCCTTGCGGGAAGTTGTAGGTGCGGATTTTTGCCGAACGGTCGCCGGTGGAAACCAAGCTCTTTCGCCGACTGGCTATGTCGTCTATGTATTTCTGATGTTCGCGATCGTGGATGAATGTGTAAAGACGGCTCAAAGCCCGTTCTTTATTCTTGGGTTGGTCGCGTGTTTCGGTGCATTCGATGAGTATTTCCTCCACTTCTCCGGTATTCGGATTCTTCCAGGGATAGCGCAGGCGCACGCCTGATTCCACCTTGTTGACATTCTGTCCGCCGGCACCGCTTGAACGGAACGTGTCCCACTTGATGTCGCCTTCGTTGATATTCACCTCAAATTTGTCTGCTTCGGGGAGCACAGCCACCGTCGCAGCACTGGTGTGCATACGGCCTTGAGTTTCTGTAGCGGGTACACGCTGCACGCGATGCACGCCTGATTCGTATTTCAGAGTACCGTAGACATCGACTCCGCTCACTGCAAAATCTATTTCCTTATATCCCCCTACGGCTCCTTCAGAAACACTTGTCACACTGAGGTTCCATCCTTTGGAGTCACAGTATTTTTTGTACATGTTGAAAAGGTCGCCGGCAAAGAGGGCCGCCTCATCGCCTCCGGCTCCCGCCCTGATTTCCATCTGCACGTTTTTGGCATCTTCCGGGTCTTTGGGCACTAATGCGATTTTGATTTCCTCTTCCAGCTTGGGTTGCAAGTCTTCATTCGTGGCCAGTTCCTCGCGCGCCATCTCCTTCATGTCTGCATCGCTCTCGTTGGCCAGAATGTCTTTAGATTCCTTGATGGCATTCAGGCAGGCTATGTAGCGTTTACGCACATCCATGATGTCTCCCAAGTCTTTATATTCCTTGGTGAGTTTGACATAGCGTTGCTGGTCGGCTATCACATCCGGGTCGGTGATTAAGGTCGATACCTCTTCAAATCGGCTCTCAAGACCGTCTAATTTTTCTAAAATGTTATTGTTATCCGGCATATAGTTTAAATATGTGTTGATATGTATATAGAGAAATGGAGAACGGGAGTCCCGTCTTCCTCTTCCTATCCTTCATAGTTGAAAGTTCCAAACTCGCTTTCGATGGTGAGACTTCGTTTTCCATCCTCAATATGCCCCACCACTTGGGCATCGATATTGAACTCCTTGCTGATGGCAATGATTCGTTCGGCTATTTCTGGGCGCACATAAATCTCCATGCGGTGGCCCATGTTGAACACTTGGTACATTTCTTTCCAGTCGGTTGCAGAGCAATCGTGAATAGCCTTGAACAGCGGTGGAACGGGGAACATGTTATCTTTCACCACCTTACAGTTGTCGTTCACGAAGTGGAGCACCTTTGTTTGTGCGCCTCCGGTGCAATGCACCATGCCGTGTATTTCCGGGCGAAGCTCGTCAAGCATTTTTTTGATGACGGGGGCGTAGGTGCGGGTAGGGGAGAGCACCAGTTTGCCGGCAACAACGGGGGCACCGTCCACACTGTCCGTCAACCGGTATTGTCCGCTATACACAAGGTCGTCTGGTACGTCGTGGTCGTAACTTTCCGGATATTTTTCTGCCAGATATTTGGCGAACATATCGTGCCGAGCACTTGTCAGTCCGTTGCTTCCCATGCCCCCGTTATATTGTCTCTCGTATGTAGCCTGCCCGGTGGACGAGAGTCCGACGATAACATCGCCCGGCCGTATGTTGGCATTGTCTATCACATCCGAACGCTTCATGCGGCACGTCACGGTGGAGTCTACGATGATTGTCCGCACAAGGTCGCCCACATCGGCAGTCTCTCCCCCCGTGGGATAGATGCCGATGCCCATGCCACGCAGTTCTGCCAGCAGTTCGTCCGTGCCGTTGATGATGGCTGAAATCACCTCACCCGGTATCAGCATCTTATTACGCCCGATGGTGGATGACACCAAAATGTTGTCTACCGCCCCTACACAGAGCAAATCATCGGTATTCATCACAATGGCATCCTGCGCGATTCCTTTCCACACGTCCATGTCACCGGTTTCTTTCCAATACATATAGGCCAGGCTCGACTTGGTGCCTGCACCGTCGGCGTGCATGATATTGCAATAGTCGGGGTCGCCTCCCAGCACATCGGGGATAATTTTGCAGAAAGCCCGTGGGAATATTCCTTTGTCGATATTCTTAATGGCATTGTGTACATCTTCCTTGGCAGCACTCACGCCACGCATCATATAACGGTTGTTCACTTCTTTATTTCGATTAAGTATGTTTTTAAAGATTATTTGCCATTCCAAAAGTCCCAACTTGCAAAAGCCTGCAAGAGCAACATCTCAAGACCGTTTTTTGTTGTGGCCCCATATTCCTTTCCCCGTTTCATGAAAAGGGTTTCGTCGGGATTGTAGATAAGATCGTAGAGGAGCGTATGGGTGTCCATTGCCTCGTATGGCAGTTCCGGACATTCGTCTACATGGGGGTACATGCCGCAAGGGGTGCAATTCACAATGACATTGTATTCCCTGACTACTTCCGGTGTAATGTCGGCATATTGGATTGTTCCCTGACGCTCAAAGCGACTCACAAACAAGGTCTCCAGCCCCAGGCTTTTGAGTCCGTAGTCGATGGCCTTGGAGGCTCCTCCCGTTCCCAAGATAAGTGCCTTCTTATGGCATCGCTCCAATAGCGGTTCTATGCTTTTGGTGAAACCAATGACATCGCTATTGAAGCCTTTGAGCTCCACTTTCTTGCCTTTATGAGTCACTTTAATGACATTGACGGCACCGATGGCACGGGCTTCAGGACTGATGGCATCAAGATAGCTCATCACCTTTTGCTTATAGGGAATGGTCACATTGAGCCCTTTCAGCGTGGGGTTGGAGTCGAGTATCTCTGTCAGATTCTCGATGGCAGGAATCTCGAAGTTGATGTATCGGGCATCAATACCTTCGTTCTCAAACTTCTCGTTGAAATAATTCTTCGAGAAGGAGTGCCCTAACGGGAAACCTATCAGTCCGAATTTGTCCATAATCGTTTTTGTTAATGATAAAATCTTTAAATCTTCTGTGACATTCACCTTACTTTATATATGCCCATTCTCTTATTTGGTGGCCAGATACATGGTACATATACCGAATGTGAGCCGCTCGAAACGGGCTTCAGAAAAGCCGGCTTTCTTGAAAATTCCAACCATCTGCTCACCTTGTGGAAAAGCTTCTATGGTGGCTGTGAGGTAGTGGTAGGCACTGTCGTCGCGTGAGACGAGGCGACCGTAAATGGGCAACACCGTGTGAGAATAGACCTTGAAAAGCTGTTTCATGGGAAAAGTGACAGGAGACGTGAGCTCGACGATACTCAAATGTCCGTCCGGTTTGAGCACTCTGAATATTTCTTTCAGCCCGCGGTCCAGATCGGGAAAGTTCCTGATACCGAAAGCCGCGGTCACCGCATCAAAAGAGTTCTCGGGATAGGAGAGCTGCAGGCAGTCTTCTTTCTCAAATGAGATGATTTGTTCGAGCCTCGCCCGTTTCACTTTCTGCCGGCCTATATCCATCATTCCCTCTGAGATGTCGGCTCCGATGAGCTTTTCTGGAGTCAGCATCCGAGCTGCGAGAATGGCAAAATCACCTGTCCCCGTAGCGATGTCGAGTATATGCCGGGGGCTGAAAGGTTGCAGTTGGGCGATAGCCTTTTTCCTCCATCCTTTGTCTATATCCCATGACAGACGATGGTTCAAGGTGTCGTAGGTGGGGGCGATGTTGTTGAACATCTCCTCCACCTGCTTTCCTTTCTCGCCTGAGTTGTAAGGCTTTATACTTTCCTGTTCGTACACGTTTCCGTTAGTGAGATTATTTTCTTGCGGCGAGATACTCGCTCACGTTCTTCTCTATGCGTGTGGCGATGTCTCCCTGCTCGGTTGCCTTGTCAAATTTCTCGCCGGTGATGTGTTCATAGAGCTCTATGTAGCGGTCGCTCACGTTCTCGGCGTAGTCGTCGGTGATTTCGGGCATCTGCTGTCCGGGCTCGTTCATGAAGTTATGTTCGATGAGCCACTGGCGCACAAATTCTTTGGAAAGTTGCTTTTGTGGTTCGCCTTTCTCGAATTTCTCTTCATAGCCATCGGCATAGAAATATCGGCTGGAGTCAGGCGTGTGGATTTCATCGATGAGATACACTTTGCCGTCTCGCTTGCCAAACTCATATTTGGTATCCACAAGGATAAGTCCCTGCTTGGCAGCGATTTCCTGCCCGCGCTTAAAGAGTTTGCGTGTGTAGTCTTCCATCACGGCATAGTCTTCGGCCGAGACGATGCCCTGAGCAATGATTTCCTCTTTCGAGATGTTGAGGTCGTGGCCCTCGTCGGCCTTGGTTGTCGGTGTTACGATAGGTTCCGGAAAGCGTTCGTTCTCCCTCATTCCCTCCGGCAGTTTCACACCACAAATCTCGCGGCAGCCGTTTTTGTACTCCCGCCATGCCGAACCTGTGAGGATGCCGCGAATGATCATTTCCACGCGAAAGCCTTCGCATTTCAGTCCTACTGTGACCATCGGGTCGGGTGTGGCCAATTTCCAGTTGGGGCAGATGTCGGTCGTGGCATCGAGAAACTTGGCTGCAATTTGGTTCAAGACTTGTCCCTTAAACGGGATACCTTTGGGCAGAATGACATCGAAAGCGGAGATTCTGTCGGTAGCGACCATCACCAGCAGGTCGTCATTGATGTCGTAAACGTCACGCACTTTGCCGTGATAAACACTCTTCTGTCCATCGAAATGGAAATCAGTCTTTGTTAATGCTTTCATTTTTAGTATTTTGTTTGAAACTCTTCTCTTCGGCTTTTTCCCGGTCGTAGGCATCGTATGCGTTTACGATGCGCGTCACGAGCTTATGTCTCACAATGTCTTTGTCGCCCAGATGCACGACACCGATGCCCTCCAATCCCTGTAAAATGCCCAGTGCCTCACGGAGTCCGCTCCGCTGTTCTCGTGGCAGGTCTATCTGGGTCATGTCGCCCGTGATAATCATTTTGGTATTCCAGCCCATTCGGGTCAGGAACATGCGGATTTGCTGTGGGGTGGTGTTCTGCGCCTCATCAAGTATCACCACAGCATCACTCAGCGTACGGCCTCGCATGAATGCCAGCGGAGCAATCTGTATGATGTGTTTCTCCATCATGTCTTGCAGTTTTACGGCGGGTAGCATATCCTCCAGCGCGTCGTAGAGCGGTTGCAGATAAGGGTCTATTTTATCCTTCATGTCGCCCGGGAGGAAGCCCAGTTTCTCGCCTGCCTCCACAGCCGGCCGCGAGAGGATGATCTTCTTGGCCGTCTTCTCCTTCAGGGCTTTCACGGCCAAAGCGATGCTCAGATAGGTCTTACCCGTTCCGGCAGGGCCTACGGCAAACACCATGTCGTTGTGTTCGTAAGCCTCAATGAGTCGCTGTTGGTTCACCGTGCGGCTCTTGATGGGACGGCCCGAAATGCTGTACACAAGTACTCCCTTCACAGCATCGGCCTTTGTCTGTCTCCCTTTTACAATGTCGAGGATGTCTTCGTCGCTGATGGTGTTGTATTTCAGCACATGCTTCCGCATGGTTTCGATGTCTTCTTCCACTTTTGCCATTTCCTCTTCGTCACCAAGCAGTCTGATGACATTGTCGCGGGCCACGATACGCAGTTTGGGAAACAGCGACTTCAACATCTGCAAATGTGCATTGTTAATCCCGTAGAACATCACGGGATCTATATCTTCAAGAACAATATGCTTCTCTATCAATGGATTAAGAGCTGGTTTCGTTTTTATTATCAATAATGTTGCAAAGTTACAAAGTTTTATCGAAACCACCAACAAATATCGAAAGAGAAATATTCGAAGTGTCTGCCCAACTGTCAAGTGATGGTGCATGACTGGTGCACCATCCGCGCATGGTTGTTGCACGCTTTGTGCAAAGCCTCTGCACGACCGGTGCAGACATCCCGCACCAGAGCCGGAAGAACATAAAAAAGAGCATCTGCCAACCTGGGCGGATGCTCTTGATGCTGTTTCTGTATTTTGATGCTGTGTTTAGATACCCAACTTCTTGCGGATGTCTTTGGGCACAGCGTTCTTGTTCACCATAAAGTCCATGGTCTTATAGGTAACGAAAGTCTTGGTCAGGTACCAAGTGCCGGAGTAGTCACCATACTTGCCCCATGAGTTTTTCACCATGTAGTATTCTTTGCCATTCTGGTCTTTGGCTATACCGTAGATGTGCATACCGTGGTCATCGGTAGTTTCCCAGTTGTCAAAAGCGTCTTGGCGCATTTGTTGTGTGGGCACGATTTCGGGAGCGTTAACACCCAGAGAATCAAACTTCTCGCTCTTCTCGGTCTTGGAGAGCTTGAACCAACGGTCGGCATCGGTGCCTGCCATGGAGCGCACTTTCTTCACGTCGTAGGCTATGCCGAGGCCTTTGCGAGTGAAACCGTCTTCAGTGACATCGCCGCCCCAAGCCACGGTGTAGCCGTTGGCGAGTGCATTGTCTATGATTTTGGTGAGGTCGTCCATCGGGACATTCCAACTCATGGGCCAACGCCAGTTGTCCTGCACCTCAACGGCAAACTCCGTCCAGAAGGGATGGTGTGTATAGCTGGTGAAAGTCACATAGTCGTCCCAGTTCAGTCCCAGACTTGCTGCAAAGGTTTTCGGGGTGTAGTTCTTGCCTTCGTAAGTGAAGTTGGCCGGTGCCTTGCCCAAGTAGGCATCGAGAATGCCCTGCAGTCCGTTCTTCCATGCCGGAGAAAGTTTCTTGGCATCGCTCTTGGCCACGGCCTCCACGTAGGGTGTCAAGGCCTTGAAAAATTCGCTGAAGTTGGCCAACGAGTCACCTGTCATGGTGCCGGGAGCCGGCATGGCAGATTCGGGCACGCTGCCATAGTTCTTGAGGCAGTAGAGCACATCGTAGGCACTGCCACCTTGCGAGAAGCTCACGTCACCGTGCATTCTCACGGCCATGACGGCACGATCAAGGTAAGTCTTGTTGGCAACGAACATTTCCGAGAGGTCGTATGTCTTGCCACTCTTCTTGAGTATTTCACTCTCAAAGAAGCTCAAGGTGGAATAAGCCCAGCAAGTGCCCGACTTGTTCTGATCCTTTATGCTTGTGATGGGGAGTTCTTTGACTACAGTGAATACTGGTTTGTTCTTGTTCACCGAATCCTTTTCTGTCTTTGCGTCAGCTCCCGAAGCAACCACTGCGAGGAGCGCCAATGCTAATAACTTTTTCATCTATAAGTTTTAATGTTGAAAATAATAATCGTTTTTTGGTTAATTGTGTTGCATGAACTCTTCTACGTCTTTTGCATGGTAGGGTATACGGTCCTTGCCGAGGAATCGGCAACCGTCTTTTGTGATGAGCACATCATCCTCTATGCGTATGCCTCCGAAATCTTTATAGGTCTCGAGTTTGTCGAAATTAAGGAATTCCGCGCAATGTCCGTTGGCCTTCCATTCGTCAATGAGAGCTGGAATGAAGTAAATGCCCGGCTCGTCGGTCACTACAAAACCTTCTTCGAGGCGGCGACCCATGCGCAGGCAGTTGGTGCCAAACTGCTCAAGATTGGGGCGCGTCTCCTCGTCGAAGCCTACGTTGATTTGGTCGAGAGCCTCCATGTCGTGCACATCCATGCCCATCATGTGTCCCAAACCGTGGGGGAGGAACATGGCGTGGGCACCGGCCCTCACGGCCTCTTCGGCGTCTCCCTTCATCAGTCCGAGCTCCTTGAGGCGGTCGGTCATCAGGCGACATACGGCAAAATGCACGTCCATCCATTTCACACCGGGCTTGGCCACTTCGAGGGCATAGTCGTGACAGGCTTCCACTATGGAGTAGATTTCCAGTTGTCGTTGGGTGAACTTACCACTCACGGGCATGGTGCGGGTGTTGTCGGAACAATAGTTGTTGACCGTCTCCGCACCGGCATCGCAGAGGACGAGGCGGCCTGCCTCCAAAGGAGCGGGCGAAGGACTGCCATGCAAGATTTCAC
This sequence comes from Segatella buccae ATCC 33574, assembly GCF_000184945.1. Taxonomy (GTDB): domain Bacteria; phylum Bacteroidota; class Bacteroidia; order Bacteroidales; family Bacteroidaceae; genus Prevotella; species Prevotella buccae. The sequence continues at coordinate 2,307,485 of NZ_GL586311.1, read as the reverse complement.
CATGCTGTGTGAAGATGGTGGGGAAACTGACCATGGAGCCGTAGGAATGGGCCGTACCATCTACTTGGCCGGCAATGAACTTCTCGGTCACGCCCGGTTTGGTGAGTCTCATGGCTGTGGTGTGCATTTTGTATCCAATAACGGCAGCGCGTTCCAATTCTTCCACTTCCTCGGCAGTCTTGGTCGAACGCATTTTCACAACGGCCCTGATGAGTTCCATTGAGGTTTCCTGCTTTTGCTGGTTGGGGTGGATTCCCAACAGGTCGAACAGTTGAAGCTTGATGTCGTAGCGGTAGGGAGGGAGGAAATGAATCTTCCTTCTCTTTGCCAGAGCTTCGGCACAGATGCCTTGCAAGGCCTTCATGGGGGCGGAATTGGACACACCCACCTGCTCGGCCATCATCTTTACGCTCTCCACACTGCCATACCACACAATGTCTTCAATGTCGATATCGTCACCGATGAGCGTCTCTGTATCGTTGTCCACATCAATGACCCCTACGAGTCCGTCTCTCTGCTGCCCGAAATAGTAGAGAAAACTCGAGTCTTGGCGGAACGGATAATAGCCGTTGGCAGGGAAATTGCATGGCGACTCATTATTACCGAAAATAAGTATAATGCCGCTGTTAACAAGTTGTTTAAGTTGTTGGCGGCGCGCTATATAAGTTTCCGTTTTAAACATAATTAGTGAATTTAATCCAGAATCGATTGCAAAGTTACACTTTTTTTGTAGATATTTGTTATCTTTGCAATCAAAAATGAATGTTACTTGAAAATTTATAAATAATTAAGAGTGAAGATAGACAGAAACACGGGATTGGTTCTTGAAGGTGGAGGTATGAGGGGCGTTTTTACGAGTGGTGTTTTGGATGCTTTCATGAAGTATGAACGTTATTTCCCTTATATTGTGGCAGTCTCGGCAGGGGCCTGCAACGGCATGTCGTATGTGAGCCGTCAGCCTCGTCGGGCCCGTGTGTCAAATATTGACTTTTTAGCGCGCTATCAGTATATCGGTCTTCGCCATCTGGTCACTCAAGGGTGTATCTTCGACCGTGAATTGCTCTACGACAAGTTTCCCAACCAGTTGTTGCCTTTTGATTTTGATACTTATTTTAAATATGCCGCCGGTTTTGAGATGGTCACGACAAATTGTCTGACCGGTCGACCGATGTATCTAAGTGAGACCACTGAACAACGGCGAGCCTTGGATATCGTAAGGGCCTCGAGCAGTTTGCCTTATGTAAGCAAGATAGTGGAGGTGGATGGCATACCGATGCTCGATGGGGGAATCACCGATTCCATACCGGTGGCGCGTGCAATGGCTGTCGGGCACAGCCGGAATGTGGTGGTGCTGACTCGCAATAAGGGATGGCGGGACGAGAGTAGAGACCGCAAGGTGCCTAAGTTCATCTATAAGAATTATCCCCGGTTGAGGGTGGCTTTGAGCCGTCGGCATGTGATTTACAACGAACAGCTTCAACTCATTGACGACTTGGAGGCCGCCGGGCAGATAGAGTGTATTCGCCCGCAGCGTCCCTTGGAGGTGGGGCGCATCGAAAAGGACATTGATAAATTGGAACGCCTTTATGAAGAAGGCTTCTCACTTGGAGAAGCCTTCTGTGTTACCCATGAATGATTTTACCTGAAAAACCTATTAAAGATGGGCTTTATCGTTTAGATGAATGCCACCGTGAGGCCGGCCATCACGATGCTCACCATTGACATCAGCTTGATAAGAATATTCAGACTGGGCCCGGAGGTGTCCTTGAACGGGTCACCTACAGTGTCGCCCACGATGGTTGCCTTGTGGCATTCCGAACCTTTACCGCCGAAATGACCTTCTTCCACCAGTTTCTTAGCATTGTCCCAAGCACCTCCGGCATTGGCCATAAACACGGCCAGTGTGAAACCTGCCGACAGTCCTCCCACCAAGAGGCCCAACACACCGGCCACACCGAGCACAGCACCCACAGCTATGGGAATGAGGATGGCAAGGAACGAGGGGAGTATCATCTCCCGTTGGGCACTGCGGGTGGAGATTTCCACACAGCGTCCGTAGTCGGGTGTGGCTTTGCCTTCGAGAATACCTTTGATTTCTTGGAATTGGCGGCGCACCTCTTCGACCATAGCACCGGCGGCGCGTCCCACAGCTCCCATGGTGAGACCGCAGAAGAGGAAGGCTGCCATTGCCCCGATGAAAACGCCCACAAGCACTTTCGGGTTCATCAAGTTTACTTGGAAGAATGCCATGAAGTCGGCCATGTCGGCTGTCGCCGGATTAAATGCGTTGCCGGCAGCGTCGATAAAACGAGTCCCTTCCTCCATAGCCCGGGCCATGGCAATCTTCACTTCTTCCACGTATGAGGCCAATAAGGCCAGTGCCGTGAGGGCTGCCGACCCAATGGCGAAGCCCTTGCCCGTAGCAGCTGTAGTGTTTCCGAGGGCATCGAGGGCATCTGTGCGGTGGCGCACCTCCTCTCCCAGTTCGCTCATCTCCGCATTGCCGCCGGCGTTGTCGGCTATGGGACCGTAGGCATCGGTTGCCAGTGTGATGCCTAGTGTGGAGAGCATCCCTACGGCAGCAATGCCAATGCCGTAAAGACCGCGCGAGATGGAGGCCGACGACATGGACAAATCGAAGCCGTTGGCGCAGAGATAGCTCAGCATGATGGCCACAGAGATGGTCACCACAGGCACACAGGTGGAAATCATACCGGTGCCGATGCCCTTGATGATGACTGTGGCCGAGCCTGTCTGTGATGCTTCGGCTATCTTTTTAGTGGGGGTATAGCTTTGGGAAGTGTAGTATTCGGTAGCCTGACCGATGATGACACCGGCTGTCAAACCGCTGATAACGGAAAACGACACGCCCAACCAGTTGTCCAACTCCAGCAAATAAAGGATGAGGAAGGTGGCAAGTGCTATGAGCACTGCCGACACATTGGTACCCATTCCGAGCGAATGGAGCAGGTCTTTCATTGTTGCACCCTCCTTGGTCTTCACAAGAAAGATGCCTATGAGCGAGAGGAAGATGCCTACGGCGGCGATGATCATGGGGGCGATGACGGCTTTGAGTTGCATGTCGGCATTCATGGCAAAAGCAGTTGCACCGAGAGCGGCTGTGGAGAGTATCGAACCACAGTAGCTCTCGTAGAGGTCGGCACCCATACCGGCCACGTCTCCCACATTGTCTCCCACGTTGTCGGCGATGGTTGCCGGATTGCGCGGGTCGTCTTCGGGGATGTTGGCTTCCACCTTGCCCACAAGATCGGCACCCACATCGGCTGCTTTGGTGTAGATGCCTCCGCCCACGCGGGCAAACAAGGCTTGTGTAGAAGCACCCATACCGAATGTAAGCATGGTGGTCGTGATGGTGACCAAGGCCATGTTTTCGCCTTGATATACGGCGTTTAGCACGAGAAACCACAAGGCGATGTCGAGCAATCCGAGTCCCACCACCACGAGCCCCATCACAGCTCCACTGCGGAAGGCAATCTTCAGTCCACGGTCAAGGCCTTCACGGGCACCATTGGCCGTGCGTCCGGACGCGTAAGTGGCAGTTTTCATGCCGAAGAAACCGGAAAGTCCGGAGAAGAAACCACCTGTGAGAAATGCAAACGGAACCCACGGATTTTGTACTTTCAGCACGTATGCCATCAATGAAAAGATAACGGCCAGTACGATAAATACTATCAGCACCACTTTATACTGCTGTTTGAGATAGGCCATAGCCCCCTTTCTCACGTGTTCGGCTATTTCAATCATTCGTGGAGTGCCTTCTTCCGCTTTCATCATGGAGTTGAAAAAATACCAAGCCATGCTTAAAGCCACAATAGAGGCTACTGGGACCAACCAAAATACAGTAGGGATTCCGTTCATAAACAAATTAGATTTAATAATGTATAAGTCAATAATAGATTTCTCTTTTAATACATCGCAAATATAGTGAAAACATCGTTTCGTGTTGTAAAGATTTACGTAAATGTTACGTAAAATGCCAAAAGGCCCGTTTCCCAATCGAGAAACGGGCCTTGATGTATAATGCTTTCAAAATATCTTCCGGAGACGGAAACCACTCAAGAATCAAACGTGCCATTTTGCGTGTACGACCTTTTGGATCAACGCTTATTCCAACAAGTCGGGGCGTAGCCGCCGGGTGCGCTCTATAGCCTGATCCAACTCCCATTGCCTGATTTTAGCCTCGTTGCCGCTCAGCAGCACTTCGGGCACTTTCCATCCTTTATAGTCGGCCGGCCGGGTGTAGATGGGCGCGGCAAGGAGATTGTCTTGAAAACAGTCGGAGAGGGCACTCTGCTCGTCGCCAATCACGCCCGGCACCACGCGTATCACGGCATCGGCAATGATGGCTGCTGCCAGTTCGCCACCGGTAAGCACAAAGTCACCCACTGATATTTCCTTGGTGATGAGATGTTCTCTGATGCGTTGGTCAATACCCTTGTAGTGGCCGCAGAGGATGATGAGATTGCCTTGCAGCGACATCTCGTTGGCCATCTTTTGGTTGAAAGTCTCCCCGTCGGGCGACACATAGATCACATCGTCGTAGTCTCGTTCGCCTTTCAATTTGGAGATGCAGCGGTCTATCGGCTCGCACTGCATCACCATACCGGCCGACCCACCGTATGGATAGTCGTCCACGCGGCGCCATTTGTCCTGCGTGTAGTCGCGCAGGTTGTGCAGATGTATCTCGGCCAGTCCTTTCTTTTGTGCTCTGGCCAATATGGATTCGTTAATAAAGCCCTCAATCATTTCGGGCAAAACGGTGATGATGTCTATTCTCATATTTTCGGCAAAGGTAGCAATAAATCCCAAAACTCACAATGAAAGCCCCCGCAAATGCTTCAGACCGCATCGGGATTGCCGAAACGGCTTATGAAATCATCTTCCGAAATAATCTCGATGCCGAGCAGTTTGGCCTTCTTGTTTTTCCCCGAAGTCGACTCCACATCGTTGTTGATGAGGAAACTCGTGGCCCCGCTCACACTGCCCGCCACCTTGCCGCCTTCCGACTCGATGTAGGATTTCAGTTCGTTGCGATTCTTGAAATGATACACATCGCCTGTGATGACGAATGTAAGACCGGCACATTTGTTTCCTTGGGGGACTTCCGACACTTGCGACACACGAATCTCGCACAACAGATGGTCGACGAGCTGTTGGTTAGCTTGTGACCGGTTCCAGTTGATGAACGAAGCCGACTTTTCCGGTCCGATGCCCGGGATATGGGCGAAGTGGTCGAGATTTTCTACCGTGCGGGCCGTGGACAGAAGGTCAGCCAGCGGATAGGCGGAGAGCAAACGCTTGCACACGTCGGCTCCGCAAAGGGGGATGGACAGGGCAAAGAGCAGCCGATGGGCCTCGGCATCGCGTGATTTCTCAACCGATGCCATGATGTTGGCAGCCGAGCGCTCGCCGAAGCCTTCAAGCCCTGCCAACTCGCGTTGGTGCTCGCGCAGATGGTAGAGGTCGGCATATTCGCCCACCCATCCGAGATTGATAAATTTGGCAAGGGTCTGTTCGCTGATACCGTCAATGTTCATAGCTTCTTTGGACACGAAGCGGGTAAACTTCTTGAGCTGCTTGGCCGGGCAGGCATCGTTGGTGCAATGGAGGGTTTCGGTGTCGCTCATGCCGCTGATGGAAATTTCTGTCGGCGCACAGCAAACGGGACACTTGCCCGGAATGTCAAACTCGCCCACAGTCTCAATCACCTTGATAACCTTGGGGATAATCTTGTTGGCCTTGATGACAGAGAGGCGCGTGCCGCTCCCGCCGATACCCAACCGGCGACACTCGCTGATGTTGCAGAGCGATGCACGCTTCACGGTGGTGCCCTCCAACTCCACGGGGCGGAAGACGGCCACGGGCGAGATGGTGTTGGTGGCGCACGACCACTCCACATGGTCGAGTTCGGTTTCGGCGGCCTCGTCCTGCCACTTGAAGGCCAGGCCGGCCCGGGTGGCATGATGTCCCGTCACGGCCCCCGTGGCGGCATAGGCCGTGTCGTCGTAGGAGATCACCAGCCCGTCTACGGGGTAGGGATTGATGCGGTGGGTCACTTTCTCCGTCCAGCGGGCAATGACAGTTTCCACTTCTTCAAGCGTGGGGTTGGCTATCAGCTCCCGCTCAACAGGCTTGAAACCGTTGGCTTCCAACCAGTCCATGCGCTTGCCCCATGCGTCTATTTCTTCGTCGGTATAGACCAGTGTGAAGGGTATCCAGCGGATGTGGCGCTGTTTGATTTCGTTCACATCTTTGAGTGTCAGCGAGCCCGATGCCAGATTGCGCGGGTTGGCATATTCCTCGTCGCTCTCCATGTTGAAGCGTTCAAAGTCTTCGTAGGAGATGACGGCCTCACCGCGGATCACGGTGTGCCCGGCCGATTTGATTCTGGCAGGCAACCCGTTGATGGCTTGTGCCAGATGGGTGATGTTGGTGCCGATGTGCCCGTTACCCCGTGTGACGACTTTGGTGAGCCTTCCCCCGTCGTAGGTGGCAACGAGTGTCAGTCCGTCGAGCTTCCACGAGAGCCAGATGGGACGGCCCTCGGCCCATTTCACAAGTTCTTCGGGGCGTTTGGTCTTAGCCAGCGAGAGGGCGGGAAACTCGTGTTCTTCCTTTTGTCCCTTCACATCGTCGGCGGAGACTTTGGCTGTGGGCGAATCGGGAAGCGTTTCCCCCGTCTCTTCTTCCAACTGTCTGAGCCGGTCGAAAAGGGCATCCCACTCATAGTCGGTCATCAGTTCCGGTTGGCCGTTATAATAAGCGTCGGAGGCGGCATTGAGCCGTTCGACGAACTGTCGCATCTGTTGTCGTTTGTCTTCTGTCATGGTTGCAAAGTTAATGAAAAATGTAGATAAAATGCCGGCAGTGTTAAGTTATTTTTCCTTTTCCAGCCTTTTCTTTACAATTATTGTTATCTTTGCAGCATCAATCAAAAAGACGTAAGAGCGTATGAGCAAAATAGTTATCGGAATCGATGTCGGTATCAGCACAACGAAGATAGTGGGTGTCAATGCCGACGGTGTGGTGATTTCACCCATCCGCATCAAGGCCACCGACCCCATCACCTCTCTCTATGGGGCTTTTGGCAAATACCTGCACGACAACAGGGTGCGGTTGGAAGACGTGGAGCATGTGATGCTCACGGGCGTGGGAGCCGCCTACATCGATGAAGACATCTATGGGCTGCCCACATCCAAGAGCGAGGAGTTTGTCGCCGACGGACTGGGGGCGCGTTACGAGTCCAAACTCGACCGCATGATCGTTGTGAGTATGGGCACCGGCACCAGTCTTGTGAAATGTGAGGGCGACGACATACGCCACATTGGCGGTATCGGCATCGGTGGGGGCACGCTGGCCGGACTGAGCCGCATCATGCTCAAGACGGATGACATCAAGCAGATAGCCGCTCTGGCAATGGAGGGCGACATCACCAAGATCAACTTGCTGATTGGCGACATCAGTGCCCATCCTCTGCCGGGACTGCCCATGAGTGCTACGGCCAGCTTGTTCAGCAATGCCAAGGCCAACGCTACTCGTGAAGACATTGCCATCGGCCTGATACACATGGTGTTGCAGTCGATAGGGTCGGGCAGCATTTTAAGCAGTCTGGGCAGTGGCATCAAAGACTTTGTGATGATAGGTAATCTGACACTCCTGCCGCAGTGCAGGGAGGTGTATTCCGCCATGGAAAAGCTTTATGGCGTTCATTTCCGTATCCCCAAGTACTCCGAGTTCTGTACGGCTATCGGCGCAGCCTTGAATTATTACAGGGAAAGATAGAATAGTCGGTTGTATAGTGAGATTTTGAAAATACATGACTTGCTCCTTTCTCCCATTCTTGGCGGCAAACGAAAAAGCTGTGCCGGAAAAGCAAAAAAGGAGAGGAAAAATGGTCAAAGGGGCTTCGTCGCAACGCCAAAGGGCCACACTTGGAAGCTCGTTTGGGCCGAGTGGGAACACGAAACGGGCTCTTTGACAATACCATACGGGCCGGCACTGTAGGAGAAGGCCCCCTTTAGGGGGTGGGGGAACAAAAAAGGGAAGCACATACGCGCTTCCCTTGCTCATGCAAATATACAACTTTTTGCGGCAAAATGCAAATGGATGTGGAAATATGTTGACAGCTTGAGTGCCTGGCTGATAATTTAACAGGGGTCGTAGCTTAACTTTTGTCGTTTTTGCAAAAGTGCGGTATATATTATATTAAGGTGTCGTTTCCCAAGCCTTAGTCTTCCTTTTGCATTAGGATTCATTTGCAAACATGTTCCAAAAAGTTTGGGCCAAATATTTGTCCGTCTCAGAAAATCTCCTTACCTTTGGCGAAAACGAAAGGAAGTGACCATGAAAATTACGCAAGACAACTTCGACGCCCTATACGTCGATCCTATCGAGCAGCAGCAGATAGACCATTTTATCTGCCGTGAGATGGCCCGGCAGATTCATCGTTACATCAAGGCTATGTCGGGCTCAAAGCAAATCATGCTGAAGTTTGAGGAGCAACTTGCCACGCTCACCGATGCTGACAAGGAGCGGGCCATTGCCAGATATATCGACCTCAACCGCAAGGCAATCAACGGATTGGACTTCAAGCAGGTGCTGGTGAGAGCCGTGGCCAACTATTGCGACACCTACGGGTATATGTTGAAAATGGTCAATGACAAGCGTCGAATGATTTACTACTATCTCCACATGAAGCAGAAATATCTGCAATTTCATGAAGTGTTTGAGGAGAACGGACTTTTCGGTATGCGCGACCATGAAGGAAAAGTCATCATTGCGCCCAACTACCAATTCCTCCGCACATGCTATGTCTATGTGGATGACCTCCGCACATTGCCGGTCATTGCACAGAAAGACGGCCGCATGGGGTTGATATTGCCTGACGGACAAGAGACGGTGGTGTCGCCGTTTGTCTATGATGATATAGCTTTGCGTGACGAGTATCCTTATTTTGAGGCTTATAAAGGACGGAAGAAATACCTCATCGGTAAAGAGGGAAAGGTGGTGGCGTGAATTGGTTTTCCGTTCCGGCATGGCAAGATTAGCCCACTCCGGAGACGAAATCTGACCAGTCGGCGTATATTGTCAGCACTTCGCGTATAACATTCCCGTCATAGTCACAGCCATTACCGCTACAAGCATCATGGCTTCTGTCAGGCGGTTGAGTCTGACGGCTGCTTTCATGTCGTCACGGTGTAGCGGTCTTTCATGCTCACCGATATACGGTTTTTCTATCCACTCGCCATGATAGCTGTGTCCGCCGCCAAAGCGACAACCGAGCAAGCATGCCAAGGCCGCTTCGGGCCATCCGCTGTTGGGGCTGAGGTGGGCATGGGAGAAGTAGCACATTTGGCGAAAGCGTCCGGCCAAGGACGTTCTCGAGAGCGGAAAAGAAGTTGAAAGAAAGAGGGCACCCATGAGCATCAGGCAGGCTGTGAGCCGTGCCGGCAGCCAGTTGGCTGCATCGTCGATGCGTGCAGCCACACACCCAAAATCCTTATAGCGCACTGTGCGGTAGCCGATCATCGAGTCGAGTGTGTTGATCATCTTGTAAGCCATCATTCCCGGCACCCCTAAAAGCATCAGCCAGAACAGCGGTGCGATGACCCCGTCTGAAAGATTCTCGGACAGAGTTTCCAAAGCTGCCTTTTTCACTTCCTGTTCCGACAGTTCGGTCGTGTCCCTTCCGACGATGCGGGCCACTTGTCGTCGACCTTTTTCAAGTGAGATGTCCAATGCGTCGAACACCTTTTCCACTTCTTTTATCAGTGTGGTGCCGGCCAGGCAAAAGAATATCAGAATCGTTTCCAGGCAGACTTTGGCTTCATGGCTCAGGACAGACAGAAGAAGCGATGTGCCGCCCCATGTGCAACCTATAAGTACAAGGGACAGCACACCGCCTTTTATTTTTCTTTGTTTACCTTTGTTTAGCCGACTTTCCCCCGCACGGATCATTTTGCCAAATGCCACAACGGGATGGGGAAGCCATGAAGGATCGCCCAACAGGAGGTCGAGCAGCCAACCAATTATGAGAGATATTGGATTAAACATCTGATGAGTTTGTCGTTTTCTTCCGGCAGTTGGGTAGCCAGCCGGATATATTCCGGGCCTATTCCCTTAAACGTTGAAGCGTCCCGAACGAGGATTCCATACCGTTGGGCCAATGCTTCTTTCACTTGGCGTGCAGAGTGACCACTCAGTCGCACAAGGAAAAAATGAGTGTCGGTGGGCTGTGCCTCGCACCCTTCTATCTGATTGAGCAGATAGCGGAAACGTTGAGTTTCTTTCAAAAGCCAAGCCATTTCGGGAAGCACGTGGATATCGTTAGTCACCAGAAACTTGCCGGCTTCTATGGCTAAGGCATTGACACTCCACGGCACCATGTTTCGGCGCAGCCGGGCGATGAGGTCACGATGGGCTGTGAGGTAGCCCAACCGTAATCCCGGTATGCAGTATTTCTTGGTCATGGAGTGGAGGAGTATGCAGTTGGGACGGTTCACGATGTCGCGATCGGTCAGCATCGGAGCTAAGGTGTAGGCTTCGTATGCTTGGTCGATGACATGCAAATCGTCAGAATCGTGAGGAGGAATAAGTTCTGCAGGTGGCCTGCTATGGCCTGTCGGGTTGTTAGGATTACAGATCCACCGGAGTACTCCCGTCCCTTTTTTCTCGGGATATTCGGAGAATGTTGGGTGAAGAGTCACTTGATTTCGCTCTGAAAAACTATTGGCTATCAGCCGGATAGCATCGGTTGCACCGTTGGTTACCAGTATCTCTTCCTGAGAGATGCCCAACCGTTCTGCCAGTATCTTTTCAAGGGAGCTGGCTTCCGGTTCCGGATAATTGCGGATGAGGTCTAAACGTTTGGACAGATGCTCTTTTAACAAAGACAGGTCGGCATGTGTCCAAATGTTCGAACTGAAATTGATTTGGATATTCGGATAGTTGTATAGGTCATCACCGTGGTGTTGCATCGTCTTTCTTTCAAACAGTTTACATATCCTCTTTGTTTTTCATCAGTACCTTCAATGCTTCTATGTCGAGATATTTCCTTACGTGATCGGCCAACAAGTCGTATTGTCTTTCGCGAAAAGAAGCGTTTTCTAATAATTCATTGTCGGGCGTGTTCCCACGTAGAGTGTCTTCCTCTTCGATGACAATATGGTGGTAATAGGGTATCACCCCGAGCACCGGAACGCCACATAGCTCTTCCAGCATTCTCTTGCCATCTTCAAAGAGGCGGCCGTCACCGCGGAATTTATTGATGACTATGCCCTTGATGCGTTTTTGGTTTTCAGGCGTTTGAAGTTTGATACTCCCGTAGCAACTGGCAAACACACCGCCCCGATCGATGTCGGCTACAAGTATGACAGCAGCATCGGCGTATGCAGCCATGGGCATATTTACGAGATCTTGGCGTTGAAGATTCAGTTCCGAGACGCTTCCGGCCCCTTCCATGATGATAGGGTCGTAAATGTCTTTCAGTCGGTCGAAAGCGGCAAATATCTGTTGTCTGAGTATGGAACGGTCGTCTTCCCGATAGAGTTGCATGGCCGTTTTACAGCCTAATGAGGTGCCGTTGAGGATAACCTCAGACGTATGGTCTCCCTGCGGAATCAACAGTAGAGGATTCATGTCCGTAGTCGGGGATATTCCGGCGGCTTCTGCCTGCACGGCCTGTGCTCGGGCTACTTGCTTTCCGTCTTCAGTCAGCCGGTAGTATGGGGCCATGTTTTGAGCTTTGAAAGGTGCCGGATGCAAACCGTCTTGCCTCAATATACGGCACACGGCGGTGGCCAGGGTACTCTTACCCACATCGCTGCCCGTGCCACAAAACATTATCGGTCGCATATCGCCAACATGAAAAGGTAGTCGCTGAGCCGGTTCATAAATTTCATGACGGCTTCGTTTAAAGGGTATTCGCGCTGAAGTGTCCACATCCTACGCTCACAAGTGCGAGCTTTTGAGCGGGCATAATGCAGGAATGCTGCCATCCGGCTGCCTCCGGGAATTACGAAAGTAAAGGGTGTGCTGCCGGATGTCGTGTCGATAAAAATCTCCAGTTTCTTGGTTAGGGTCATGATGGCCGCCAAGTCAAATGTTTCTTGGCTTTTCGTGTTAGCTATAAGGGCCATGATGGCCATCAGTTGCTTTTGAATGGACTGTATGAATGTCTTTCCTTCGTCGCCATCTTCCATCATTGACGTGATGATGCCCAACAGCGAGTTTAGTTCGTCTATCTGTCCGTTGGTCTCTATGCGAATGTCGTCTTTCGGCACTCTCACACCTTGGCGCAAAGAGGTTTCGCCGCCATCTCCTCTTTTCGTATATATCTTCATAGCTATTTGTTTTTGATGATTACATAGATGATGACCGGTGCCCCGAGTAGAGGAGTCACTGCATTGAGTGGTATGACGCCCGTCTCGCCGGGTAAATAGCAGAGCAGGTTGCACAGCAGAGCCACCACGGCTCCCGTCAATATGGTTGCGGGTAGCAGTTGCCGGTGGTTGTCGGTGGTGAGCAGCAGCCGTGCTATATGGGGGACGGCCAATCCGATGAAAGCCACCGGTCCGCAAAAGGCGGTGGTGATGGCCGTTAATAATCCGGTCACGAGAAGCAGAATATTCCTCACCCGGTGTGTGTTGATGCCCAAATTCTCTGCATACTGTTCGCCGAGCAGTAAGGCATTGAGCGGTTTGATGAGTGCGATAGACAGGATAAGACCCACTAATGTGACCGAGGCAAACACGGGCATGTGCGCCATCGACACACCACCGAAGTTGCCCAATCCCCACACCATATACGACTTGACGCCCTCTTCTGTGGCGAAGAAATTGAGCAGTGATATGGCCGAACTGGACAGATAGCCTATCATGATGCCGATGATGAGGAGCATGATGTTGTTTCTCACCATAGAAGAGCACACAAAGATGATACCCGTAACGAGCATAGCTCCGGTAAATGCAGCTAAAAGAATGGCCACGAAACCGCTCACTGTGAAAGCGTTGGTCATCACACTTCCACCAAGCAGCAACATGACCAGTGCTACCCCCAGTCCGGCTCCGCTATTGATGCCGAAGATGCTTGGGCCGGCCAGTGGATTACGGAAGGCCGTTTGCAGCATCAAGCCGCTCACGGCCAGCGATGCTCCCGACAGCATGGCGGTGAGGGCTTGAGGTAACCGTGCTTCCATGATGATGAATTGCCACGAAGGATGTTCAGCAACGACAAGTCCCGATGAGGGAAACAGCATGGCTGACAGGCGAGGAAACAATACGGATATGACTCCTGTGGCGGGAATCTTCACGCTCCCCACCACAAGGTTTAAGGCAAACAGTGCGATGGCTGTAGCCCCCAGTCCGATACAAAGTTTCACTCCTTTGGGCATACGCTTGGGTTATCGCAATTTTTCGTAATAGTGCATGGGCGCAAACCCCGCAATGTCGGGGTGTACAATTTGGATGATATCGCTCAACAGACGGTCGGGATGGAAACTCACTTCCTCAAAATAGGGGCGGCGTGTACAGTCGCACGCAAAGACCATTCCCGTGTGGAAGGCCTTCAATTCCTTGTATCCGTGATATTCGGCCAACAGCTCTTGCAGCGTGGCCGGATGCTCGTTATATTTGTAGAGCCATACATCGGCCTCCCCGGCCTTGTCGAGCACGGTCTCGAAGGGCAAAGAGATGCTTCCGGAGTGGGTGTCACCGGCAAAGGGGTAGTGTGCCCCGGCATCTTTCAGCATTTCGCCTATCACGCTTTTTCCGCCGGGTACATACCACACGCTACCCGTTTTCTTTTCCGTGATCACCGAGCGTGACACTTTTGAGTGGGCCGCGGTTGCCTTCAATGTTTGGTAATTGCGGTCCACTTTTTCAAATAATGCCTCTGCCTCTTTCTCCTTACCGTAGAGCATACCATAAAATTTCATCCATTCGGCGCGCCCGAGTGCCGAAGTCTCCATGTAGTCGGCTGTCTCTATGATAGGAATGTTGATTTCTTCCAATTTGCCATAGCCTCCGCTGTTCTCGAATGGGGAGATGAGTAAAGCCTGCGGTTTGAGGTCGATAATCTTCTCCACATCGGCGCTCATGCCGTTGCCGCAATCCACAATGGAGTGGGGATTGGTCTTTGACAACGGGGCTGCCGTGCGCCTCTGCACATCGGGAATATCGATGTACTTCAAGTCGCACACCCCACTGATGGCCTGTTCCGCTTTCAAGTCGTAGAGCAATGCGCAGTGTACGGTCGTGAAAACGACAGAACGTTCTATTGGCGTTCTCACCACCGTAGCCTCTTTACCGGCGAGTCCGGCCATTCGGGTTGTCAGGTCATCCCCTTTTCTGCCTTTAGGCACCAAGGCGTATGTATGCAGTGTCTTTCCTTCATTCCACGGGTCGATGAGCTTCACCACAGTGTAACCATCATATTTCACGATGGTGAGATGGCGTGCGTAAGAGAGTGCTACGGTGTCTCCACCGCTTGCTGCCGGCCCTGTGGAAGATCCGGTGCAAGCGGTGAAAATACCGCACAAGAGAATTGCAAAAGCAATGAAGAGCCTTTTCATTTACTTCCAGCTGACCGAAGTGTTGAAGAATATAGCACCCGGGCCTACACCGATGTCATATTTACGCAGCTCTGTGCTGTTGGCATCATATTCTTTCAGATAAGCAGGAGCTTTATAGTCTGCCCTTTTTGTATCGGCATTTGTGTTATAGGAGGTCAGGAAGATGTGTCCTGTAGCCGGATCAACAGCAATAGACGCGGGATGTTCTACAGAAAGATTGAGTGAAGAACTCTTTTGGTTTCGGACATCATACTTGCTGTATGATACGGTGGCTGCGCCATAGGGGGCATTCACGGTATAGAAAGCACCGCTGTGGTAGGCTGCGCTTGTAGCGTCAGGGACAACGACTTTTTTCAGTGATATTTTACCCATGCCGATGGTCAGCTGCTTGATGCCGGCATCTTTCTGGTTCCACTTCTCGTCGTATCTGCCTAAATCGAGTACATATAAGTTGTCGTTGATGTAGTAGACCGCTGTTGGATTTGTCACGCCTTCCACTTTGCTTTCCCCCACTTGACCATCTTTAAGGTTGATAATCGAAATGCTGCCATTGCCGTTTCCATAATCGGAGTTGGCCACATAGATGATGTTGTTGATGCCGGTCAGTCCCTCGGGATAAGAGCCCACCTTATATTTACTGCGCAACTTGAAGGTTGCCGTGTCAATGGCAGCCACGTAGCCACCGTAGGTAGTCACCCAAATGGCACCACCACCGGCGATGATGTGACGAGGCTTATCCCCATCCTTTGTACCCAGCAGCTCGGTAGTTTTGATTTGCCGGATGGATTTCAGATTCTTGTCGGTCACTTCTATCGTGTTTTCACCCGTCACTACGATATAGACCTTGCTGCCATAGACTAAACCGTCGTTGGGTGTATCGCCCAGACTGCGGCCGTTGGCGGCCTTGAATGCTCCGTTGGCAGCTTTGTTGGTGGCAATGTCGATATGCGTCAACGAGCCATCAATCTTGCCGGACAGATTGCCTGTACACACGACATAGGCTCCTTTGGAGGACAATACCGGCGTGAGCGGTCGTAAAGACGGATCGTCATCATCGCACGATGTGAATGTGGCTGTGCCCATGAGCACGACGGCCAAACTTAATAAATACTTTTTCATCTTCTGTTCTATTAAATATATGTATAACAATTAAAACTCATAACCGATGGTCATTTGCCAACTGATGCCGGGCATGGGATAGCTGGCGACAATTTCGTATTGTCGGTTGAGCAGGTTTTTCAGGTCGCCCCGCAGTTGTAATCGGCCCTTGCCCAGATCTATGTGACGATAGGCCGAGAGCCCGGTCTCCCAATAGCCGGCGATGAGCGTACCCTCGTAGTGCTCGTTGTTGGTCCAGCGGCTGCTGACGCCTGTGCCGTGGAGCGTGAGGTTGACCAACGGATTCTCCCAACTCAGAGCTGCCGAGCCGGTGTGCCGGGGAATATAGGCTATCTGGTTGCCATAGTAAGGCGACTGCCGGTTGGTGCGGTTGACAATATGTTGGTGGCTGTAACTGCCTGTCAGCGAGAGGTGCTGCCGTTCACTCAGACGGCAACCGACGCGCCAAGTGGCATCCACTCCTTTGCCTTCCACCTTGCCCACATTGATGTTGGTCCATATAAACATATTGTAAGGCACGGCCACAATCTTGTCTCTTACATGATTCAGATAAGCGTCTGCTGTCACCTGTGCTTCCCAACGACTGCCAAAATTCTTCTGCCACGTTACACCTATATTATATTGGTCGGTGTTTTCGGCATCCAGATCGGTGCTGCCGTAGTGAAAATAATAGCTCTCGTTGAAGGTGGGCACGCGGAAAATGTTCTTATAGGAGAGACGCACAAAAAGCTGTTCGGCCGGTAGCGGGCGGTAGGAGAGCGAAAGCGAGGGTGACAACCGTCGCATATCCTTGGCCGAGGCCCCATCTTTGGCCTTGTTGAAATAGAGCGAGTGGAGCAGGCGGGCCAACAGTGTGAAACGCCCCGTGGCGTATTTTGCCGACAGCGACTGCAACACCGTGTGCCGGTAGGGGCGTGTGGCGGTGGGCAGACTGCTGCTCAGATTGTTGAAAATGTAGTCGGCTGAGTAGTCGAAGCCCCACCGGTCGTTCGGCTGACAGAGTAGGGCCACCGATGCGTAAGCCTCCCGTTGCCAATAGTCTGCATCTTTCACGCCTCCTGGATAGAGGTCGTCACGGTAGGACGATGCCGCCCAGTTGTATTTGGCAGTGGTCTTCAGCGCCCACCGCCCGTCGCGGTTTTGCGAGAGCCACCGCGCCTGTCCGAAGCAGTTGCGGTCGTGCAGCGTCTCACCGCTTGCATTGGTGTAATATCTCACGATACCCGGCAGCCGCCGATCATTGTCATAGTAGTAGAGCTTGCCCCACAGCCGGTTGAGTTTGTTGGGTTGCCACACGACATTTATCTCCCCGTGGCCGCTGTTCATGCGGCTGTTGGCACGGTGCTCACGAGTCTTGTAGATGCCATTGCGCAAAGTGAAGGGATAGTTGTTTTCGGCGTAGACATATTCGCCCACAGCCGACAGTGTGATCCTTTCAGTGACAGCTTGTGCATAGCGCACGAACGGACTGATATAGCCGAAAGCCCCCCCTCGGAGTTGGGTGGTGAGATGCGGACTGTGGTCTTGGGGTGTTTCGCCCATTGTTTCGATGGAGAGTGTGGCCGGCGAGGCAGCCTGTCGGGCTGGGATGAAGAGGTCGTCGTTGTCGCCCACCACAAGTTGCAGGACAGCCACATGGTCGAGCGAGTAGCGCGAAACGTCTATTTCTCCACTCTGGCATTCGCTCAACAGCACTCCGTCATAGCTCACCCCCGTGTGCCGGGCTCCGAACCCTCTCACGCCCACGGTTTTCATGCCACCCGCCCCGCCATAGTCGCGCAGGTTGACCCCCGGCAGGCGGTGCAGAGCATCGGCTATGTCGGTAATACCCATTTGCAGCAAGTCACCTCGACCGAGGACATATAGCGGGGCTGCGCTTGTGAGTGCCTTATGGTGTCGGCTCTCTGTCACCTCCACGCCTTGCAGCCGATGTGTCCGGAGCGAGTCGGTATGCTCTTGGGCCGAAAGCGACAAGCCGGGCGACATCATACAGCCACACAGCATCATCGCCACTCTATGTATGCGGATACATACCATTCCGTCGATATTCTCTAAAGATTACTGCTTGAGCATTTTCCTCGAAATGCGGAAGCCATATACACAAGCGGCAGGTCTTCTGACTCACGGTCTGGAAAAACGGAACGGCCTTCCCGAAAAAATGTCAGTGGCACGAATGTTCCGCTCAAAGAAAGACCGATTACAGCAGCGGGACTGTTCAGGACTTTCACCTGCTTCCCTTTTAATCAATCGGATGAACCGGCTTGCGGATGCAAAGATAAAACAAATCCTGCAATCCGCCAAACAAAAGCTGCAATTAAACGGATGAGTGCCGTCATGGACGATGGATGCACCGGGCGTGAGCGAAAGAGAGAAAAGACAAATTTTTTCCTATTGATAAATTTGGCGTATCAAAAAAAAACACTACCTTTGTCAACCTAAAAACCGAAGAACATTGACTTTATAAAACAACAAAAAAACACATTATGCAAGAAACTGTTAAAAAGACGCTGACAGGAGAGTTTGACCGGCGCAAAGGACTGATGCTGATTGTCACGGCCCTCCTCACGCTCGTAGTCTGGAATTTGCCTATCGACAGCTTTGGCATCGAAGGGCTGACCGTGGTTCAGCAGCGCGTGATTGCCATTTTCGTGATGGCTGTGATGTTGTGGCTCACCGAAGCCATCCCGTCGTGGGCCACCTCGGTCACCATCATCTTTGTACTGCTGTTTTGTGTCTCCGATTCAGCCTTCAACTTTTTACAAGGGTCGGAAGGCGAATATGGCGAACTCTTGGACTATCAAGGTGTCATGGCCTGTTTTGCCGACCCCACCATCATTCTCTTCCTCGGAGGTTTCATCCTCGCCATCGCCGCAACCAAGAGCGGGCTCGATGTGCTTATGGCCAAGACGCTGATAGCGCCATTTGGCAAAAAGAGCGAGAATGTGCTCTTGGGATTCATGCTCATCACGGGCATCTTCTCCATGTTCATCTCCAATACGGCTACGGCTGCCATGATGCTTACTTTTCTCACGCCGGTGTTCAAGGCCCTGCCTGCCAACGGCAAAGGGCGTATCGCTCTCACCATGGCCATCCCCATCGGTGCCAACTTAGGAGGCATGGGCACACCCATCGGCACGCCTCCCAACGCCTTTGCCTATAAAGTGCTCAATGATCCCACAGGCCTTGACCTCGGTATTACCTTTGGCCATTGGATGCTCATCATGGCTCCCATGGTGATACTGATGCTGATAGTAGCGTGGTTTGTGCTTCGGAAGTTTTTCCCTTTCACCCAAAAGACCATCGAACTCAATATCGAAGGCGATGTGCAGCATAATTGGCGCACCGTCGTGGTGGCTGCCACATTTGTGTTGACCATCGTGCTGTGGGTGGGCGGCAAGCAATATCTGGGCATCAATGCCAACACCGTGGCCATGTTTCCCATAGCCGTGTTTGCCTTTACGGGAGTCATTACAGCCAAAGACCTGCAAGACATCGACTGGGCCGTCATCTGGATGGTGGCCGGCGGATTTGCTCTTGGTCTGGCCATGAACGGCACAGGCTTGGCCGAGAATGCCGTGAAGAGCATCCCGTTTGCCGAGTTCAATCCGATAGTCATTCTGGTCATCAGTGGCTTGGTGTGCTTTGCATTAAGTAACTTCATTTCCAATACAGCCACGGCGGCATTGCTCATTCCCATTCTCACAGTGGTCTGCCAAGGCATGGGCAACCGTCTCGATGCCATTGGCGGCACATCAACCGTACTCATCGGCATTGCTGTGGCGGCTTCATGCGCCATGTCGCTGCCCATCTCCACACCTCCTAATGCCATAGCCTATTCCACGGGACTCATCAAACAAAACGATATGGTGAAGGCCGGCTTCACTGTTGGCATCATCAGTCTGGTGATGGGATATGCCTGCTTGATCGTTTTCTGCAAAATAGGTATTTTGTAACATTGTCCAACCGGTATGAAGCCGGTAGTAACGAATCACATAAAAGGGAGATTCTCCATGCCGAAGAATCTCCCTTTTCGGTGGTATTCGTCCTGTAGGGTGTGTGTTTTGTTGTAAATAAAGTTTATGACGGATTTGGATTTCCCCCATTTTCTCATTAACTTTGCATTAGCAAGAGGAGTACGCAAGTGCTCCTCTTTTTTGGTTCTATAAGTCCTCAACAGCCCCCAACCCCCTAAAGGGGGCTTTTTGCCTCTGCTTTTGGGGGTCGTCCGGCCCGAATGGCGTTGTAAAACGGGCTCTTTCGCTTCCTCATTCGGCCCAAACGAGGATGCAAGTGTGGCTCTTTCGCCAAACCATTTGGGCCTTGCGAGGAGAGGAAAGGATTATTTTTGACAAATGGAATCGGTCATGTTGTCTTTGCAGAGAAATGCTACAACAGTCCGTGTAAACCTTTTTCTCGTGTTTTAATGTTTTGCACTATATGTCTAAAAGATGAGGATGAAAGTTCGGAGGAGCGGTGTTACAAATAAAAAAGGATGTGGCATGCTAAAACGCCACATCCTTTTATCTTGCTTGGTAATATGTTTTATTTTCCGCTTTCGGTTCGTTTCATGCTGCGCGGAGGTCAGCGAGCCGATTCGAACTCGCGGAGGAATTGTGTGTCGTTCTCAGAGAACATACGCAGATCGCTCACACGATATTTCAAGTTGGTGATACGCTCAACACCCATGCCAAACGCATAACCAGTGTAGACACTGGAATCTATGCCACAGGCTTCGAGCACATTGGGGTCTACCATGCCGCAACCTAGGATTTCCACCCATCCCGTGTGTTTACAGAATCCGCATCCCTCGCCTCCGCAGATGTGGCAGGAGATGTCCATCTCGGCACTGGGCTCGGTGAAGGGGAAGTAACTCGGGCGTAGGCGTATCTTGGTGTCGGGGCCGAACATCTCGCGGGCAAAGGTGAGGAGCACTTGTTTCAAGTCGGTGAAACTCACGTTCTTGTCTACATACAGTCCTTCCACTTGATGGAAGAAGCAATGTGCGCGGGCACTGATGGCCTCATTACGATATACGCGTCCTGGACAAAGAATGCGGAATGGGGGATGATGACATTCCATGTAGTGAGCCTGATCATCGCTGGTGTGCGAACGCAGGAGGATGTTTTTGGTCACATCGTTGGGATCGCTCTGCTCGATGAAGAATGTGTCCTGCATGTCTCGGGCGGGATGGTCGGCCGCAAAGTTGAGCATGGTGAACACGTGTTTGTCATCATCTATCTCCGGACCATCGGCCAGCACAAAGCCCATACGCGAGAAAATGTCGATGATGTCGTTGGTGACAATGGTAAGTGGATGGCGCGTGCCCAACTGAATGGGGTAGGAGGTGCGCGTGAGGTCGATGTCGTCACCAGTGGCCTCGGCCTCTTCCAGTTGCTCCCTCAGCTCGTTGATGCGGGCGATGGCAGTCTGCTTGAGTTGGTTGATCTTGATGCCGACCGTCTTTTTCTCTTCGGCGGCGACATTGCGGAAATCGGCCATGAGGGCATTGATTTCACCTTTCTTACTAAGATATTTCAGGCGAAATTGTTCAATCTCCTCGGCATTGGCAGCCGTGAGTCCGCTTACCTCTTTTAGAAGGGTTTCTATCTTTTCTAATAACATAATCCCAATATTGTGGTTTGAGTGGGAAAAACGGGCACCGGAGAGCTGTCGTTTTCCCTGCTTTGCAATTTGTCTGCAAAGATAACATTTTTCAAGGAAAAGACGAAATATCTCGAAATAAAGTTGTACTTTTGCCATGAAATTTCGACTATATAAAAGGTTTATGAGAAAACTGTCATTGATAGTGGTTTTATCGTCGTTGCTCATGATGGTAGGCTTCTCCACTTCCGGGTGTTCAGACAAGAAACCAGCAACCGATTCGGTAGCAGTCGACACGCTGGGGGCCGACATGGTGGCCAGAGATTCGAGCGATGAACTCATCGCCGAAACACCCATGCCCAAGGCTGCCGACGAACTGTTTGACGACTTTGTGTTCAATTTTGCGGCCAATAGAAAACTGCAATTCAACCGCATCCACTTTCCACTGCCGGTCTATCGTGACGGGAAAATAACTGCAAAGTTGGAGAAGAAGCAGTGGAGCATGGAACATTTCTTCATGCGGCAGGATTATTATACCTTGATTTTTGACAACGCGAAGCAAATGGAGCTGGTGAAAGATACGACAATAGACCATGTGGTCGTTGAAAAAGTGTATCTCAAGTCGGGCTCCGTAAAACAATATCTTTTCAACCGCATCAACGGGCAATGGATGATGACCTCTATCAACTATAAGCCGATGTATCAGAATTTGAACGCTTCGTTCCTCAAGTTCTACCGACAATTTGCTACCGATACGGCCTTCCAATATCGCCATCTTCACAATCCTGTGATGTTCACAGGCCCCGACCCCGATGATGATTTCAGTACCATGACGGGAGAAATAGCTCCCGAGACATGGCCTGCTTTTGCTCCGCAACTGCCCGGCAACATGATTTACAATATTCTTTATGGGCAGAAATATGCGGAGAGCACCCAGAAGATATTTGTCATGCGAGGTATAGCCAATGGTTTGGAACTGGAACTGACTTTCCGCAAACAGGGTGGAAAGTGGATGCTCACCAAGTTGAATCAATAGACGTGAAAGATATACGGAATTATAATCTGCTTGCCCACAACACCTTCGGCATAGATGCTCGTTGTAGGAGGTATGTGGAGTTTTCTTCGTCAGAAGAGGCCCGTCGGCTCGTAGGTGAGATGCTGACTGCTGCCGACACCCCACTGCTCATTTTGGGTGGGGGGAGCAATCTCCTGCTCACGGGCGACTATGGGGGGACTGTGGTCAGTCCCGAACCACGCTTTGAAGTGGAAAAGGTGGAGCAGGACGACTGTTCTGTGGTGCTCAGATGCTGGGCTGGAACCACTTTCGACGATGTGGTGGCCTATTGTGTGGAGCATGACTATCATGGGGCAGAGAACCTTTCGCTCATCCCGGGAGAAGTGGGAGCGAGCGCCGTACAGAACATCGGAGCATACGGAGTGGAGGTGAAAGACTTCATCGTGGAGGTGGAAGCGGTGGAGATCGCCACCGGAAAGATGGTGAATTTTACCAATGACGAATGCGAATATGGGTATCGGCAGAGTAAATTCAAGCACGAATGGCGTGACAAATATCTTGTGACACACGTCAGCTACCGTTTTTCGAAAAGGTTTGAGCCCAAACTCGATTATGGCAATATTCGTGCCCGGCTTGGAGAACTTGATATAGATATGCCTACGGCTCGGCAATTACGTGATGTGATTATCGACATCCGACAGGCTAAACTGCCCGATCCTGCTGTGCAGGGCAATGCCGGAAGTTTTTTCATGAACCCCATTGTAAGTGAAGAAAAGTTCCTTGCGCTTCAGGCAGAGTATCCGCAGATGCCTTATTATCAAGTGACAGAAGCGGGAGAAGGGATGCCTGCTGCCTATAAAATTCCGGCTGGTTGGATGATTGATCGCTGCGGTTGGAAAGGTAAGCGGCTCGGCCCGGCCGGAGTCCACGACAAACAGGCCCTGGTGCTTGTCAACCTTGGAGGGGCCCGCGGAGAGGATATTCTGCATTTGTGCAATACCATTCGTAGGGATGTGAGGGCGCGTTTCGGGATCGAAATTTATCCGGAGGTGAATATCCGATGAAAGTGACGCTGTTGGGAACGGGGACTTCCGGTGGCGTGCCGGCACTCGGATGCCAATGTGAAGTGTGCCGGTCGGCTAATCCTAAAGACCATAGGCTGAGGGCTGCGGCACTGGTGGAGACCGAGCGAACACGTGTACTGATAGATGCCGGGCCGGACATTCGGATGCAGTTGCTTGGACAGTCTTTCAAGAAGATAGACGGCGTGTTGCTCACGCATGTCCATTACGACCACGTGGCCGGACTTGACGACCTGCGGCCTTATTGCTATGCTTTCAATGGAGTGGATGTCTATTGCGACGAGAAGGTGAACCGCGGCTTACACTACATGATGCCTTATTGTTTTCCATCCGACCCGATGATGCTTTATCCCGGGGCCCCCGTGTTAAGTCTTCATACCATTGAGGCTCACAGCACATTGAAAATTGGCGAGTTGGATATCATGCCCATACTCGTCATGCACGGCAAGATGCCCATCTTCGGCTACCGTTTCGGCAAGTTTGCCTACATCACTGACATGAAGACAATGGCTGATGAAGAATACTCCTACTTCGAAGGCGTGGAATATTTGGTAATCAATGCACTTCGTTGGGAAAAGCCCCATCACAGCCATCAGCTGGTGGATGATGCCATAAAGGTGGCACGGAAAATTGGGGTTAAACATACATGGTTCACCCATCTTACCCATTATATCGGTTTTCACGAAGATGCCAATCGCCGCTTACCGGCAGGCTTTGAGTTTGGGTATGACAATCAAGTGCTGACATTTTAGCAAGTCATGGCCATTGAGAGAACTTTTCATTTCAGGCATGAAAATCGTTACACCTGCACAAAGTTGCTGTTTTTGGGGTGAAAAGTAGTCAATAGATATTAAAAATAGTTGTAATATGGTCGTTTTTTGCTTGTAACTATTGTAAGCATTATAGAAATGATTATCTTTGCAATGTGTTTTTCATAGTATTAGATTTAAGGTTAACAAGGTTGGAGTACGGCGGTACTCCTTTTTTATGTCCTTAAGTTTGTGAATTCATAAAATATCTGCTTGTATTTTAATGCCTATATGTTTCCCCTCGTCAGTGTTCGGGCATAAAAGGAGGGCAGGTCGAAGTGATTCCGGCCGGCGGCTTGGATCTCCCTTGAACATGAAGGTACAGGAATAATGATGTGGGCAGAAAAATGTGTAGAGAGTAGAGGAATAGAATAAGGAATAAAACTATTTCTTGAATTTACGATAGAGTTTCCAGCCCAATATGATACCATCGAGAATGCCGGCTCCGGTTGTCATGAGTCCGTTAAGCCGCTTGGAAGGGGTAGCCGAAGCATTGAGCATAGCAGATTTGTGGAACAAATCGTTCCAAAGTGCCTTAATCTTTTGGTCGTCTTTGATGATGTCATTACGCACCATTTCTTTGTGGAGCCTGATGTCGGCCAATGACTTGTAGGCGATTGGTGACGAGTCGTGTGTTTCTATCATGCCGGTTATGTATGATTCTTTATTCTTTCTTGTATTATGTGAGTGGCCATATTTCATGCCGAGACTTCAATTTTCCAATTATTGGGGGAAAACACTTGTGACATAGCAGCTTATTTTTGCATGAGCAGACTGGCCAAAAACTTTACCAGCGGCCGCTCTATCCAACTATGGCGGAAGGCCACTGTGAGTAGCAATGCAAGCAGGTAGAAACCTGCAATGATGCAGAAGGCCCAAGCATTGCCGACTATTGGGGCTAACGCGTAGGCGGCGGCGAATGACAGATAGATAAGTGTCAAGGCGAGTAAACCCGTGAGCACGAGAGTCATGGTGGTGACGGTGAGCAGGCGCACGGTCTTATCAACTACATCGAGCTTCATATATTCCGACTGAAGCCCGATGTAGTGTTTGAGCACTTCTACAAGTTGCCCGATAGTCTCTATGTTTTTATCGTTAGAAAACATAGTGGATGCGTTATACCGTTTCCGTCACCGAGTCCTTGATGTCATCAACGAGATCATCTACATCTTTCTTAGACAACTTGATGTCATGCCTTTTGCAGAAATCATCAATAGCGTCAGAAATCTTGTTGCGTGTGTCCTCGCCCTTCTCCGGGGCAAATACCAAACCGAGAGCCGCTCCTGCGATAGCACCGCCGAGGAATGCGCCAATGTAACCTAATGTCTTCATATTGCAATTTCTTTTAAAAATTAAACATTCTCATTTGTAGCCTTCCATTTTTGCCGAATCGGCAGAAGTAGAGAGGTAAGTCTCCTTTTGCAGAAAACTATAGGGCAAATATAAGGAAAAGTTCCGATATACAGCCGGTTTGAATCTTAATTTTTCGTTAAAAGTGTTGTATAAACTTGATTTAACAAACTTTATGCGCCTTTTCTCTATCTGTTTCATAAGATTTTTGTACTTTCGCAACGAATTATTTTATGAATTTGAAGTTTAACAATATAAACCTATTACGCATTATGAAGAAATATATGGTATTGTGCGCAGGATTATGCGTAGCGCTGGCTTTTTCAAGCTGTAAGTCAAGTGAGAGTGCTTATAAGAAAGCATACGAGAAGGCCAAAGCCCAAGAGACTCAGACGGCTGCACAAGGACCTATCTCTACAGAAACGCCCGTTGTGACTCCGTTGGAAACTACTCCCGCCACACAGACTACTATGGTTGATAATGTCGACAATGCCACTGTGCGCACGGAAGATGTAACGGTGGTCAGCGGTGCCGGTCTGCAGAATTATAGCGTGGTGGTAGGTTCTTTCTCTTTGAAAGCTAATGCCGAGGGATTGCAGAATACGTTGAAGAATGCCGGCTACGATGCACAGATCGCTTACAATTCTGCCCGCAACATGTATCGTGTAGTGGCCTCGACCTTTGCCGATAAGTCGAGTGCTGTACAGAGCCGCAACCAGTTCCGTGCAGGAAATTATCCTGATGCCTGGCTGTTGTTCAAAAAGTAATGAGAATCGTATCAATCGACTACGGTAAGAAACGAACCGGATTGGCAGTGACCGACCCATTGCAGATTATTGCCAATGGGTTGGCCACTGTTTCGTCTGTAGAGCTTTTCGGCTTCCTTGAGACCTATGTGAAGAAAGAGGGCGTGGAGCGTATCGTCATAGGCAGGCCTACACAGATGAATGGACAGCCGAGTGAAAATCTTGTGCGTGTAGAGAACTTCTACAACCGCTGGTGCAAGGCGCATCCTGAAATTCCCATTGAGTATTACGATGAGCGTTTTACATCGGTCATTGCCCACCGGGCTATGATAGATGGAGGGGTGAAGAAGAAGGTGAGACAGGAAAACAAAGGATTGGTTGATGAAATCAGCGCCACAATCATTCTTCAAGATTATATGAAGTCAAGGAAAAGGTTTTAGCCTGCCGGAAAGCCCTCAAAGCGTGTTGAAAGGACAATATACGTTTTTGAGATGGATAAGAACTTTTGAAAGACTAAGTTCCGATGGGGACTTTGGCAATATTAAACCCTGCTCTCCTGCGTGTGGATTTGATTAAAAAGTATT
>NZ_GL586311.1:2261075-2280174 GCF_000184945.1 Segatella buccae ATCC 33574 | reverse complement strand
TATATATATATGGTCAGCCTGTGTTGAGAAAGGTGGCCGAAGATATTACGCCCGACTATCCCGGGTTGAAAGAATTGATTGCCGATATGTTTGAGACGCTTACGGCCAGCGAAGGCGTTGGTTTGGCCGCTCCGCAGATAGGCAAATCTATTAGGATCGCAGTGATCGACCTTGATGTGCTGAGCGACGACCTGCCGGAATATAAAGACTTTCGCAAGTGTTATATCAATCCCCACATATTGGAGTTTGATGAAAATAGCAAAAAAGAAACCATGGAGGAAGGATGCCTCTCCATTCCCGGCATTCATGAGAATGTGACACGCCCCACCCGCATCCGTGTGAAATATCGGGACACCGACTTCGTTGAACATGAAGAGTGGGTGGAAGGTTATTTGGCGCGTGTGATGCAGCATGAATTCGACCATCTTGATGGCAAAATGTTCGTAGACCGGATTTCGGCACTCCGCAAGAGTCTAATCAACAACAAGTTGAAAGGTATTCTGAAAGGAAAATTCCACTGTGACTATCGCACTAAAGTGAAAAAATAGCGGGTGCCCCCGGAGGGGCGGTTGTGTTGGTAGAAGAATCCCGGCAAGTTTAGAGAGTATCTCGGCAAGGGTGTAAGTGAAAAAGTAAGAACAAAAGTATTGAGGATATATGAAGAGAACTTTTTTCTTGTTGATTACCGTTTTTTCCTTATTGCCGGCCACGGCCCAATATCGGGTGGATAGGCTCATTACAGCCGGCAGGAGCGCATTATATTATGAAGACTATGTGCTCTCCATCCAATATTTCAATCATGCAATCACTGCCAAGCCTTACCTATATGAACCTTGGTACTATCGCGGTATAGCAAAATTTAATCTCGATGACTATGCCGGGGCCGAGCGCGATGCCGGAAAGGCTATCGACATCAACCCTTATATTGACGGTATATATGATTTGCGGGCCATTTGCCGCATCAGGCAGAAGAATTATCAGGCTGCGATTGATGACTATACACATGCCATCAAGATAGCCCCGCGCAATCGCAACTATTGGTTCAACCGCGCATTGTGCCGCATGGAGGGCAAAGACTATTACGGAGCCCAACTCGAATTGGACACCGTGATAGCCAACTGGCAGAAATTTGCCAATGCCTATTCGCTCAAAGCCGAGATATTCCTACATCAGAAAGATACCACTTCGGCTGCCCAATGGCTTGATAAGAGTCTGGTCATCGACCCATACGACGGGAGTGCATGGACCACCCGGGCGCATATCAGCCTGTCACGTCGCCAATGGAAAGAGGCCGACACCTTTTTAAGCAAGGCCATCCATCTCACGCCCAAGGTTGTGAACAATTATATCAGCCGGGCTTTGGCACGTCTCAATTACAACAATCTTCGGGGGGCAATGGATGATTATGACAATGCCCTCACCCTCGATCCCAACAACTTTCTCGGCCACTATAACCGTGGACTGTTGCGTATGCAGCTTGGCGACGACAACCGAGCCATTAAAGATTTCGACTTCGTTGTCCAACACGAGCCCCAAAATGTAATGGCCATCTTCAATCGGGCCATTCTTCATGATAAGACCGGTAACCTGCGGGCGGCCATACACGACTATACGGCTGTTATCAATCAGTTTCCCAACTTTTGGACAGGCTTGTCCTACCGGGCGAATTGCTATCGCCGTTTGGGCATGACAGGCAAGGCCGAACAAGACGAGTTTCGCATTTTCAAGGCTCAGATGGACAAGCAAGTGGGAGTACAACCCAGATGGAGCAAAGCCAAACTGAAACAGGTACGCAAGCGTTCGGAGATAGATCTTGACAAATATAATTCCATTGTGGTGGACGACGAGGTGAAGACCGAGCATGAATATAAGAGCGAATATCGCGGACGCGTGCAAAACCGTAGTGTGGAAGTGGAGTTTATGCCCATGTACCAGCTTTCTTATTTCCCTTACAACAATGGCGTGAACAGTCGTACTTCGCTCGACTCGCAAGTAGAGCAGTTTAATCTTCAATTCAAACCGCTCAATACCCTTTATGTGAATTGCAATCCGACACAGTTGCAGGAGGGCGACACGCGCCGGCTGTTTTCGCTCATCGACAGTCTGTCCACAGAGATTGCGCGCAGCTATCATGTGCAGGCGACCAAACATTTGCTGTTCCAACGCGCCGTGGCCTATTCGGTGATGCAAGACTTTAATGAGGCTATCGACGACCTGACATCCTACCTCCACATTGACTCCACATCAATGCTGGCTTATTGGCAACGCGCCGTGTGCCAGTCGATGATGGGTGAGTACAATGCTTCGCAGGGTATAAGCAGTGCCATGTTTGTGCGCGGAGCCATCGATGACCTCAATGAAGCTTTGCGCCGAAGTCCCAAGAATGCCTTATTATATTACAACCGTGGTAATTTCCATGCCCGCCAACGCGAATATCAGAAGGCCATTGATGACTTCACCCGAGCCATCCGACTCGACAACCGTTTGGCTGAAGCCTATTATAACCGTGGTGTGGCCCGTATGAAAGCCGGGAAAGAAAGCGAGGCTGCACAAGATCTCAGCACGGCCGGCGAATTGGGTATATATGATGCCTATTCGCTGTTGAAGAAGATGGAAAAATAGTTTTTCAAAGCTAAAGGAAGCTACAGAGTCGTGGCAGCAGTCTTTTTGGAGTATCAGAATTGCTCCAAAAGTGTAAGACTGAAGTCCCGATTCCGTAGCTTCCTTGTTTTTTGTCCTTGCCAGTTCCTCTTGTTTTTTTCTTCCTGTTGTTCCCTTCACTTGTATCTTTGCACATTTTTATGCTAAAGCCTTACCGGAAAGTGAAATAAAATTGCTATTTTTGCCGGATAAAGATGGGAAAACTTTACATTAAATGAAATAAAACAAGGAGAACCAACAACCAGTCATGATAGAAGAATATCAACTTCGAGTATTGCCTCAAGTGGCATACAAGGAAGAAAGCATCAAACAATATCTCGCCAAGGAGAAAGGATTGGATGTACGCACACTCCAACATATCCGTGTGTTGAAGAAAAGTGTGGATGCCCGCCAGCGCACCATTTTCGTCAATCTGAAGGTGCGTGCCTATATCAATGAATTGCCACAAGACGACGAGTATGTGCATACCGACTATCCCGATGTGCGGAACGGGAAGCCGGTCATTGTGGTGGGAGCCGGTCCCGGCGGACTGTTTGCCGCCTTGCGGCTGATAGAGCAGGGGCTTCGTCCCATTGTGATAGAGCGTGGAAAGAATGTGCGAGAGCGCAAGAAAGACCTTTCGCTCATCACCAAAACACAAAAAGTGGATGGCGAGAGCAACTATTGTTTCGGGGAAGGAGGTGCCGGTGCCTATTCCGACGGCAAACTCTACACCCGAAGCAAGAAGCGGGGCAGTGTAGACAAGATACTGAATGTGTTTTGCCAGCATGGGGCATCCACTTCCATTCTGGCTGACGCGCATCCGCATATCGGCACCGACAAACTGCCACGGGTGATAGAGAACATGCGCAACACCATTCTCGAATGTGGGGGTGAGGTGCATTTCCAGACGAAAATGGTGCGTCTCATCCTTCAAGGTGACAAGGCTGTGGGGGTGGAGGCGGTATCTGTCGGAGAAGCTGACGGCCTTCCCTCTGCCCCACAAGAGAGAGAGTTCCGCGGGCCGGTCATTTTGGCCACGGGTCACTCTGCCCGCGACGTCTACCGCTATCTGGCAGAAGCCAAGATTGAGATGGAACCCAAGGGCATTGCTGTGGGTGTCAGACTGGAACACCCTTCGCTGCTGATAGACCAAATACAATATCATAACAGGCAGGGCAGGGGACAGTATCTTCCTGCCGCCGAATATTCGTTTGTCGAACAAGTCGACGGTCGGGGAGTCTATTCGTTCTGCATGTGCCCCGGAGGTTTCGTCATTCCTGCCGCCACGGGGCCACAGCAGATAGTCGTCAACGGCATGAGTCCCAGCAATCGGGGCACGGCATGGAGCAACAGCGGCATGGTGGTGGAAGTGCGACCGGAAGACATGGACGACCCGTCATTGACAGGAGAGAATGGCAGCGATGAAGTGGCGACGCAGAATGACGCTTTGCGGTTGATGCGCTTTCAGGAACGCATGGAGCGTGACTGCTGGCAACAAGGCAACATGCGGCAGACAGCTCCGGCCCAGCGCATGGCCGACTTTGTGAACAATCGGTTGAGTTATGATTTGCCCAAGTCGAGTTATGCTCCCGGGTTGATTTCGAGTCCGCTTCATTTTTGGTTGCCTGCCTTCATCAGTCGTCGGCTGCAAGAAGGTTTCAAAGCCTTCGGGCGGCGCAGCCACGGGTTCCTGACCGACGAAGCCGTACTCATCGCCATTGAGACGCGCACTTCCAGTCCGGTGCGCATTGTGCGTGATGCCGGGCTTTTGCAACATTTGCGTGTAGCCGGACTGTTCCCCTGCGGAGAAGGGGCCGGCTATGCCGGTGGCATCGTTTCGGCGGGCATCGATGGAGAGCGGTGTGCTGACAGTTGTGCAGCCTATCTGAATGCACTTTAGGCCATGCCCAATCGGAACGGGTCATTGCAGATGGAGAGTGGCCGGCAGCGAGGATGAATTGTAAAAGAAGTTTCATCTCCATTTGCAGATGCCCTATTTACATATTATCTTTGCATTGGCAAGAGGAGTATGCACGTGCTCCTCTTTTTTTAGTTCCAACAGTCTGCCAACTCTTTAACCCTTGCCATGGGCTGTTATCAGGCCCGAACGACCATACAAGGGAGCCCTTTTGAGGTTTTGGTTTAGCCCAAACGACCTTCCAAGTGTGGCTCTTTTGCAATGTTGTTTGGCCCGGATGGAGATGGAACTCCTGTGATTTTCGCTTTTTGAATAAGCTGGGAAACCTTGCTATACTTTCTCAAAATAAAATCGTGTAAAGCCTTTTCTCTTTTTCGATAGGTTTCTTGCTATATACCGATCCGGCCTGTAGAAATGGTGGGGCCTGCTCCGGCAGGCATTCTGCCGATGAGCCTCTGACTCTTTTTGTGTTCGGGCGAGGTGCAAAAATAAAAATGTTAAAAGGCTTGTGCCAAGAGAGAAAAATATGTATTTTTGCAAAAAGGGAAATCATTTATGCGTATATCAATCCCCAACGTTGCGAGGGATGATAGAATAGGTGGTACTTTCAATTATCTTTTTACAGTAATACTTTAACCTGATGCGGTAGAACCCTTTTTCAAAAGGTCTGTATAAAGAGCGTTGAGGGGAAATGATAAGGACATGAATAACCGATTTCCGATATGGGAATTGTCAAATAGAATGCTTTATGAAACATATCTTGTGGATGATGGGCGGTTGGATTGTGCTTATGATATTGGCCGACGGACTTTATGAAGGAAGGATGAGAAGTCTGGAAGACATACTTCATGACGAAATCAACCAAGCGGAGATGAAGACCTATCATGACGAACAATACGGCTACGACATAGTCTACCCCAAGTTTTTTGGGGTGGAGGAAGATGACGGGAGCGGCGCAAAGCGATTCGCCTATCACGGTCTCACCAACATAGCGATAGATACCTTTGTCTGCCGGTCCATTGAACACGTTTTCCCACAAGCCAAAAAGAAAAAGAATGAGACAGGGGAAGTGATATTAGACGGTGACTTCCAGGAGGATGGCAGAGATTTTAAAAACTATCGCTTTCATGCCAAAGCTGTGCGTTCCGGCAAAAGTTGGGCGGTGTATCGAATTGTTTTTCAGAGTGGTTATGAATATTCCGTGCAACGGCTTATACGTACCGTCGATGCGTGGAACCCGCTGGGCTGTGTGAAATAGCAACGGGGGAGCATCTGCAAATAAGATGCTCCCCCATTGTGGTTGGGTGTGTGGGATGGCAGTGATGCTATAATTCTGCATCGCTTTTGTCAAAAGTTGTTATATTTATGTCTCCTTTCTCAAGGCCGAGTTTCAACCATTTCATACGTTGTTTGCTTGTGCCGTGAGTGAAACTTTCGGGCACACTGTAGCCCCGCGCCTTTTCTTGCAAATAGTTATCCCCGATTTTTTGCGCACAGTCGACAGCCTCCTCGATATCTCCCGGTTCGAGAGATTGGAACCGCTCGTTGTCGTAGTGTGCCCAAACGCCCGCATAGTAGTCGGCCAACAGCTCCAGTCTGACACTGATGCGGTTGGCTTCGGCTTTGCCCACTTGGTTCATCTGTTGGTGGGCCCGGTCGAGAATCCCCAACAAATATTCCACATGATGGCCCACCTCGTGGGCTATGACGTAGGCGTAGGCGAAATCTCCGTCAGCTCCGAGTTGGCTTTTCATCGACGAAAAGAAGGACAGGTCGATATAGAGCTTTTGGTCGGCCGAACAATAGAAAGGCCCCACCGACGAAGTTGCGCCTCCACAAGCACTCTGCACACTGTTGGTAAAGAGTACGAGGGTAGGCGGCACGTATTGCCGGCCCATTTTCTTGAATTCTTCCGTCCAAACATCTTCGGTGCCGGCCAGTATCTGTCGGGAAAATTTAGCCAGTTCCTGCTCCTCTTCGGTAAACTCCCGTTGGTTGGGTGCTTGGGCCTCCGTCATGCGGCTTTGTTGCATCTCCTGTGTCACTACATTGTTGACCACATCCCCCAGGTCACCACCGCCCAACAGCGTGAGGAGGGCTATGAGGATAACTCCGCCAATGCCTCCAATGCCTGCCTTGGCACCGGCACCCATGCCGCGCCGGTCTTCAACATGATTGCTTTCGCGTCTTCCGGATAATCTCATGCTTTCGTCGTTTTGTATAAATGATTCAAATGTTTCCTGTCGGCTATTTTCCGTCATGAGGCCTTGGATGCAGAGAGTGTGCCCATCTGCATCAGTCGGCCTGCCATCGGCTGCCGCTCGCAAAGGTATAAAATATTCTTCTGAAAATCCCCGACATTTATGAAATATTCTTTGCAAACTTTGTATTAATGCCTAAAAATTCGTACTTTTGCATCGTTTTGTGAATATAAAAAAGCGATAGAATGAACATTTCTTACAAATGGCTTAAAGAATACGTCGACTTTGACCTTACCCCTCAAGAAACGGCAGACGCACTGACCTCTTGCGGATTGGAAGTTGATGCTCTCGAAGAAGTGCAAACGGTCAAAGGCGGACTGAAAGGGCTTTTCGTAGGCAAGGTACTTACGTGTGAGCCTCACCCCAATAGCGATCACCTTCATGTCACGACGGTGGATTTGGGCAAGGGCGAGCCGCAGCAGATTGTGTGCGGGGCTCCCAATGTGGCTGCCGGCCAAAAGGTGATTGTCGCAGACTTGGGATGCGTGCTCTATGATGGCGAACAGGAGTTTACCATCAAAAAAAGCAAACTGCGTGGTGTGGAATCTTTCGGAATGATTTGTGCTGAAGACGAGATAGGCGTTGGCACCGACCATGCCGGAATCATCGTTCTGCCCGAAGACGCACCGGTGGGACAGCCTGCAGCGGAATATTATCATCTGGAGAGCGACTGGGTGATAGAAATAGACATCACAGCCAATCGCTCGGATGCGCTTTCTCACTACGGTGTGGCTCGCGACCTTTATGCCTGGCTGGTGCAGAATGGCCACACCACGTCGCTGCATCGTCCTGACTGCGAGGCGTTCAAGGTGGACGACCACAGCCTGCCCATAGATGTGGAAATCGAAAACAAGGAGGCCTGCAAGCGTTATGCCTGTGTGAGCATTACCGATTGTGAGGTGAAGGAAAGTCCGGAGTGGCTGCAAAACAAGTTGCGGGTCATCGGGCTGCGCCCTATCAACAATATTGTAGACATCACCAACTATGTGATGATGGCTTATGGACA
Source organism: Segatella buccae ATCC 33574 (assembly GCF_000184945.1). Classification (GTDB taxonomy): domain Bacteria; phylum Bacteroidota; class Bacteroidia; order Bacteroidales; family Bacteroidaceae; genus Prevotella; species Prevotella buccae. Next base: position 2,272,346 of record NZ_GL586311.1, on the reverse strand, counting down.
ACCGATGCACTGCTTTGATGCAGACATGGTGGTGGGACACAAGATTGTGGTGCGCACCCAACCGGAAGGAACCAAATTTGTCACTCTCGACGGGGAAGAGCATACGCTTGGCGAGCACGACTTGAGCATTTGCAATGCCGAAGCCCCAATGTGCATCGCCGGTATTTTTGGCGGCAAGGGAAGCGGAACCTATGAGACCACGCGCAATGTGGTGCTTGAAAGTGCCTATTTCCATCCGACATGGATACGAAAGAGTGCCCGCCGACATGGCCTCAGCACCGATTCCAGCTATCGCTTTGAGCGCGGCGTCGATCCCGACAACACGGTGTATGCACTCAAGCAGGCTGCCATCCTCTGCAGGCAACTGGCCGGTGGCAAGGTGAGCATGGATATTAAGGATGTCTATCCGGAGCCTATCAACGGTACACTTGTTGAACTGAACTACGACTACGTGTACAATCTCATCGGCAAGAAGATAGGAAAAGAGACCATCAAAAACATTGTGACCTCACTTGAGATGAAGATTGAGGTGGAGACGGAGACGGGCTTGAGGCTTCTCGTGCCTGCCTATCGGGTGGATGTGCAACGCCCCTGCGATGTGGTGGAAGACATTTTGCGCATCTATGGATATAATAATGTGGAGATTCCGACACAGCTTAAAAGTTCGTTGACGATAGCGGGGGATGAAGACCGGAAGAACAAGTTACAGAATCTTATCGGTGAACAGCTTGTAGGTTGTGGATTTAATGAGATTCTCAACAACTCGCTTTCCAAATTATCCTATTACACAGACCTCAACCTGAATGCTTATACCGAGGAACATACCGTGAAGCTGATGAATCCGTTGAGTGCTGACCTTGGGGTGATGCGCCAGACCATGCTATTCGGTGGTTTGGAAAGCATTGTGCGCAACGTGAACCGCAAGAGTGGCAATCTTCGTTTCTTCGAGACCGGCAACTGCTACCATTATGATAAGGACAAGTGGAGTGCCGAGAATCCTGTTAAGGGCTACACGCAAGAGACCCACATTGCACTTTGGGTGACCGGCAAGCACATCGAAGGCAGTTGGATACATCCCACGGAAGACAGTACCTTCTATGAACTGAAGGCCTACGTGGAAAACATCTTCCGGCGTGCCGGTGTAGGAGCCGGGGCCGTGGTGGTACAAAAGAGCGAAAACAACATTTTCTCTAAAGGACTTTCCATGATGACTCGTGGCGGCAAGGCGCTTGCAGAATTGGGCATTGTAGACCTGAAAATCAAGAAGACATTCGACTTGTCGCAGGATGTCTACTTTGCCGACATCAATTTCGACAATGTGATGAAGGCCATTAAGAAAAATGAACTTGTGTTTACGGAGATCAGCAAATATCCCGCAGTCAGCCGCGATTTGGCTCTGCTGATAGACAATGGCGTGGAGTTTGCCGAAATAGAACAGGTGGCTCGCCAGACAGAGAAGAAATTGCTGAAGAAAGTAGAACTCTTTGATGTCTACCAAGGCAGGAATCTCCCTGAGGGCAAAAAGAGCTATGCAGTCAATTTCATCTTGCAAGATGACACCAAGACGCTGAATGACAAGGCCATTGATGCTATCATGCAAAAACTCATCAAGAATCTGACTACTAAGCTGGGAGCTGAATTGAGATAAGGACAATTTGGAAAACAAAAACAGAATCATAATCATAAAATTTAAAAGTTACTCCAATGGGAAGAGCATTTGAATATCGTAAGGCCGCTAAATTGAAGCGGTGGGGACACATGGCCAAGACATTTACAAAACTTGGCAAGCAGATCGCGATTGCCGTAAAGGCCGGTGGACCGGAGCCGGAGAACAACCCGACTCTTCGTGCCATTATTGCCAATGCCAAGCGTGAGAATATGCCGAAGGACAATATCGAGCGTGCTATCAAAAACGCGATGGGCAAGGACCAGAGCGAATACAAGGAGGTGACATACGAGGGCTATGGTCCTCACGGAATTGCCGTGTTTGTCGACACACTGACCGACAATACTACCCGCACCGTTGCCGATGTACGTTCTATTTTCAACAAGTTTTCGGGCAACCTGGGCAATCAGGGCAGTCTCTCATTCCTTTTCGACCATAAGTGTGTGTTTACTTTCAAGAAGAAAGAGGGCATGGATATGGACGAGTTGATTCTCGATCTGATCGACTTTGGAGTTGAAGACGAATATGATGAAGACGAAGAGACCGGTGAGGTAACCATTTACGGTGCACCTACCAGTTTCGGTGACATTCAAAAGCATTTGGAAGCAGAAGGCTTTGAAGTAACCGGGGCCGAGTTTACACGCATTCCTAACGATCTGAAAGATGTAACGCCTGAAGAGCGCGAGACAATCGACAAGATGATCGAGAAGTTGGAGGAGTTTGACGATGTGCAAACGGTCTATACCAACATGAAACCGGAAGAAATCACAGAAGAATAAACTTCCTGAAACAAAGCCGCCCCATTCTCAATCGGAGAGTGGGGCGGCTTTGTTATAGCTTACTAAGTCATTGATAGTCTTTATTTCCCAAAGTCGTTTCAAACAAGATGTTTCCATTTGATTTGGAACGATACACAAAGTGGAAATTAAAGTCGGCTTCCTTATATTTCTTGGAACCGGGATCGTTTTTCAAGGCTTCGAGGAGTGTTGCTACAAGTTTTGTACGGTTGGCGTTGATGACAGGCGCATTATCGGCCGGCCCACTCAATGTGCGATAGTAGGTATAGGTTTTTGTGTGTTTGTCGAAAGTGAGAGAATCGGTGCTCTCATCATTTTGTACCGGTGTCGGACAAAACTTTTCCGTAAATTCTTTGGCCTCTCGAGCCGCACGGTCTTCAAGAGATTCACCGCATGACACCAGAAAGCCGGATGCAGCAAATAATAGGGGAAGCAATCTGATATGGATAATTTGTTTTCTCATCGTTTCTTTCAAGTCTTATTTTGTGCAAATATACGAAGATTTTCCGATTTTTCTTTGTATATTTGCACAAAATTGTGAAGTTAAAAGATAGATGGACAATATAAATAATATCCGGAATTTCTGTATTATCGCTCATATCGATCATGGCAAGTCGACTCTTGCTGATCGGTTGTTGGAGAAAACCAACACCATTCAAATCACTAATGGGCAGATGCTGGATGATATGGACTTGGAAAAAGAACGTGGAATCACCATCAAAAGCCATGCCATACAGATGGAATATAGGCTGGAAGGCGAAAGATACGTTCTGAACCTGATAGATACCCCGGGGCATGTGGACTTTTCGTATGAGGTTTCACGCAGCATTGCTGCGTGTGAAGGTGCTCTCCTGGTGGTCGATGCCACCCAGGGGGTGCAGGCACAGACAATTTCCAATCTTTATATGGCCATTGATCATGATTTGGAAATCATTCCCGTCATCAATAAGATAGATATGCCGAGTGCCATGCCCGACGAGGTGGAAGACGAAATCATCGATCTCATAGGATGCGAGCGTTCTGACATCATTCGCGCTTCGGGCAGAACGGGGGAAGGCGTAGAAGATATTCTTAAGGCCGTTGTTAACAGAGTGCCGCATCCGGAAGGTGACGAGAAGGCACCGTTGCAGGCTTTGATTTTTGACTCTGTGTTTAATTCATTCCGTGGCATCATCGCTTATTTTAAGATAGAAAACGGCATTATTCGCAAAGGAGACAAGGTGAAGTTCTTCAACACAGGCATGGAATATACCGCCGATGAAGTAGGGGTGTTGAAGATGGATATGATTCCCCGTCAAGAACTTGGCACCGGTGAAGTGGGATATATCATTTCCGGTATTAAGGATGCCAAGGAAGTGAAAGTGGGTGACACGATAACACAGGTGAATAATCCGTGTGCCAAGGCCATTGCCGGATTTCAGGAAGTGAAACCGATGGTGTTTGCAGGTGTCTATCCGATAGATCCCAACGACTATGAGAACCTCCGTGCATCGTTGGAGAAACTACAGTTGAATGATGCTTCGTTGACATTCTCTCCCGAGTCGTCAGTGGCTTTAGGGTTTGGTTTCCGTTGTGGTTTTCTTGGGCTTCTCCACATGGAGATCGTGCAGGAGAGGCTCGATCGTGAATTTAATATGGATGTGATTACGACCGTGCCTAATGTGAGTTACATGGTATATGACAAGCAGGGGGGAGAAAAGGAGGTGCATAATCCATCCGGACTGCCTGAGCAAACATTGATAGACCATATTGAAGAGCCATATATCCGTGCTACGATCATTACGGATGCCAATTTCATCGGGCCTATCATGAAGCTTTGTCTTGACAAGCGCGGCGAACTTATCAATCAAGAGTATGTTAGTGGCAATCGCGTGGAACTGCACTTCATGTTGCCCTTGGGAGAAATCGTGATAGACTTCTACGATAAGTTGAAAAGCATTTCCAAGGGCTATGCTTCTTTCGACTATCATGTGGACGGATTTCGTCCTTCAAAGCTGGCCAAGCTTGACATTTTGCTGAACGGTGAACCTGTGGATGCCCTAAGTACGCTCACCCATGCAGACAATGCCGTAACCTTTGGCAGGCGTATGTGTGAGAAGTTGAAAGACCTGATACCACGTCAGCAGTTTGACATTGCCATCCAAGCTGCGATCGGTGCTAAAATTGTGGCGCGCGAAACAGTGAAGTGCGTGCGTAAGGATGTGACGGCTAAGTGCTACGGAGGAGATGTGAGTCGCAAGCGCAAATTGCTCGAAAAGCAAAAGAAAGGTAAAAAGCGCATGAAGCAGATAGGTAATGTGGAAGTACCACAGAAAGCATTCCTTGCAGTCTTGAAATTGGACTGATTGACCTAATCCATAAAATCCATAAATTAAGGAAAGAGAGGACAAGTATGAAACAGACTATCGTCACTACCCGTGATATCGCACGTGAGTTAGCAAGAAAGTACAGTACCATGACCCACAACGAGCTTGACACATTGGAGAGTATCCTTGTGCCGATGAAATATGCTAAAGGGGAAATGATTCTGAGCGAGGGCGAGGTATGCAAGAATATTTATTATATTGAACATGGGCTTATCCGTCAGTTCTATTTCAAAAACGGCAAAGAAGTGACAGAACACTTGGGAGAGGATCATACCATCTTTATGTGCATAGAGAGCCTTTTCCGTGAGCAGCCGACCAGACTTCAAGTGGAGGCATTGGAACAGACATTGGTCTATGCGTTGCCCAAGAAACGGCTTGAAGAAGAGGCCATGCACAATGTCAACATCCAGATGCTCTACCGTAAGATATTGGAGGAAAGTTTGATTATCTCACAAGTCCATGCCGACCTCGTGCGTTTTGAGAGTGCTCAAAACAGATATAAAAAAATGTGCGAACTTAATCCGCAGGTTATTCTGCGTGCCCCGTTGGTATTCATTGCCAATTATCTGCAAATGACGCCTGAAACTCTAAGCCGGGTTCGTGCAGCATCACTTAATGATGATTGATGGGAGAAGATTTTGTTGCAAATTCTATGTCGTGAAAGCGATTGCTCATTGACAGAAAAGTCCGACATTCGCATGATCGGAATGTCGGACTTTAAGCTTGAATGGTCTTGTTCTGTAAGGGGCTAACTTCCTTTCAAGAAGTCCATAATGGCATCAACAATACGGTTGATACCAGAACTGGTTGTACTGTCATTATCTTCTTGAATCTTTTCTTTCACCCGGTCACCAACGGAAGTGATGACCTTGTCCTTAAAGGCCTTGCCGACGGATGTAGTGCTGTTGTCATCATCATCGGATTGACTTTCAGAGGTGTTGGGGGCATCCTTCTCATTTTTGGAGAAACTTTCTCCTTTAGAGTCTTCATGCCCTTGCAACATAGAAGCAGGCTCTGTTTCCTCTCCTTCCCCTTTTTGGAGTATTTTCAAGATGATTTCGTCACTGGCTGTGAATACATGACCGAGCAAGCCATAAGAGACTGTATATTCCTTTCCATTGAGCGCGATGACTCCTTTGTTGAAGAGAATGTAGCCCTTAATCTGTAAGGACTGGTCAAGAATTGTGTTGACAAGGTTGGAAGTGACTGTCTTGGCAATCAAGTCAAGCCCCATGGAAAACAGATCCTGCTCGTCGTTATTTTCTTGTATCTTATCAATGACCGAAGTGATTTCCGACTTGATGGCCTCTGTATGCTTTTTCTTGTTCGGGCATGTGGATGAAAATAAAGCAATAAGGAGAATACCGACGATACATGCCAACAGTGCGGTCTTGCTATGGTCTTTTTTCTTAACTAAGGTGTCATTTTGTTGGTGGTGGGTGAAATTACCTTCCGATTGGGTACCTTGTCCTTGTATCCGCTCCCTTCCATCTTGTGAGGTGGCTGATTGCCTGCTATTATCCGGCTGGTTGAAAGTCGGCGGAGTAGGGGGCTGATGTTGCTGTTCAAGAATATATTTGAGTTCCTGCACTTTCCATGCCGGAGTCCAATCGGTCATCGTTTCATTCCACACTAAAGTTTCAGAGGTGATGTGCAGATGATAAAGCTCGTCAATGGTAAACGGGCCTCGTTGCTCGTTGTTATCAATAATAAAGTATTTCATTTTTATACCTGATATTGTCTTAATGCTGCCAGAAGTTCATTGTTTTCACCTTTCTTGCCAACAGTGACCCGAAGGCAATTTCCGCACAGAGCCACATGTGTGCGATTGCGGACAATGATACCCTTAGACACCAAATAGTCATAGATGGTTTGTGCATCTGTCATGCAAGCCAAAAAGAAGTTGGCTTCTGTCGGATACACCTTTGTACAAATGGGAAGTTCTCGGAAAGCGGTCATCACTCTTCCGCGCTCACGGAGGAGAAGCCTTACCCACTCATCCACTCCGAAAGGATCATTCAGGGCCTCCAGTGCTTGTTCTTGTGCCAGTTGGTTGATGTTATACGGATATTTCACCTTATTGAATAATCCAATGATTTCTTCTGAGGCAAATGCCATCCCCATTCTGATAGCAGCCATTCCCCATGCTTTGCTCATGGTGTTCAGGACGATGAGGTTGGGATATTTGCCCAACCGTGCGCGCAATGGCTGTTCTGACGAAAAGTCACTGTAGGCTTCATCTACAATGACAATACCTTCAAATCGATCTATAACACTGAGGATGGTCTCTCTGTGTATGAGGTTGCCCGTAGGGTTGTTGGGCGAACATATCCATATCAGTTTTGTATGCTCGTCGCACGCACCGAGAAGTTTTTCCGAAGTTGTTTGAAAGTTATCATCAAGCAATACCGGTCGGTATTCAACGTTGTTAATGTCGGCACACACCTTATACATTCCGTAAGTTGGTTCGATGGCAACAACATTGTCTATCTTAGGCTCACAGAAAATGCGATAAGGCAAGTCAATGGCTTCATCGCTACCATTGCCGAGAAAGATGTTTGAGGCGGGAATGCCCTTTATTTTCTCCAACTTGTTTTTCACTTCTTGTTGAAGAGGATCCGGGTATCTGTTGAGTGGGGCGTTGTAAGGATTCTCGTTGGCATCAAGAAAGACATGGGCCGTATGACCGGAATACTCATTCCGTGCGCTTGAGTAGGGTGACAAGCTCCAAATATTGGGTCTACAAAGTTGTTGCAGTGATTTCATTTCCGTTTGTCAATTAAATCTTAGCGTATCCGTTATAACACATCTTTCATTCTCAGTCTCATGGCGTTCGCATGGGCTTCGAGCAACTCGTTTTCAGCCATACACACAACTGCTTTACCTATCGACCGCACACCGTCGGCCGTAAGATGTTGGAAAGTGACTTTACGAATATAGCTGTCGAGGTTCACCCCATTGTAGGCAAGTGCATATCCATGCGTAGGGAGCGTATGATTGGTTCCACTGGCATAGTCTCCGGCACTCTCACAAGCGAAATTTCCCAAAAAGACGCTACCGGCGTTGACCACTTTATCAGTCAAATCTTTATAATCGGATGTTGCTATAATGAGATGTTCCGGGGCGTAAACGTTACTCAAGTCTATGGCCTCTTGCGTGTTAGCGACCAATATAAGTTTGGAATTTTCCAAAGTCTTGGCAGCAATATCTTTGCGCGGAAGAGTTTCAAGTTGGCTGCTTAACGCTTCCTGCACTTTTTGTAACATTCCTGCATCTGTTGTGATGAGGATCACTTGGGAGTCAACCCCATGTTCGGCCTGTGACAGCAAGTCGGCAGCCACGTATTCCGGATTGCAACTCTCGTCGGCTATGACGCATACTTCCGAAGGGCCGGCCGGCATATCAATAGCCACATCGTATAATGCAACCTGCTGCTTGGCTGCCATTACATATTGATTTCCCGGGCCGAAAATCTTATATACCTTTGGTACGCTTTCCGTACCGTAGGCCATAGCACCTATTGCTTGTACACCACCTGTTTTAAATATCTTGCCGACCCCCGCGATGCGTGCGGCAACCAGAATGGCCGGGTTTACTTTCCCCTCACGGTTGGGAGGGGTGCAGAGTACAATCTCTTTGCAACCGGCGATCTTGGCAGGAGTGGCCAACATCAGCACCGTTGAAAAAAGGGGGGCCGTACCTCCGGGAATGTAGAGGCCCACTTTCTCGATTGCGACACTCTTTTGCCAGCAACAGACCCCTTTGGCAGTCTCTATTTTGGTACCGGTAAACTGCTGCGCCTCATGGAAACGGGCTATGTTGCGATGAGCCAAGACAAGGGCTTCTTTCAGTTCTTCGCTTACAAGTGCTTCCGCCTCGTTCATCTCGGCTTCACTTACGGCCAGAAGCTCAAGATCAGCATGGTCGAACAGTTTCTCGTAGCGTTTTACAGCCTCATCACCATGAGCCTTGACTTCTGCCAACACTTGACAGACGGTTGCATTTAGTTGTGACACATCCATGTGTGGACGTTCAGCAATCTGTTTCCATTCTGTTTTTGCAGGATACCTTATGATTCTCATAATTTCTTGAAAGAACAAAAGTCCGGTTGGAGACCGGACAAGATTCTACAATATCATTTTTTCAATGGGGGTTACAAGTATTCCTTGTGCACCGAGGTCTTTCAGCTTGCCGATGATTTCCCAAAAGCGTTTTTCGTCAAGCACGGTATGGATAGAGCACCAGTTGTCGTCGGCCAAAGGAATGATGGTAGGACTCTTGATGCCGGGCAATACGCTTGTAATCTCTTTGATACGGTCTTTAGGAGCATTCAGCATCACGTATTTCTTGTCTTGGGCAGAACGCACGGCCTCGAAGCGGAACAACATCTCATTGAGAATCCGGTGTTTTTCTTCATCCATATTCCAATTACCAATGAGCACGGCTTCGCTTTTCATAACAACTTCCACCTCCCGAAGGTTGTTGCTGACGAGGGTAGAACCGCTGCTCACGATGTCAAAAATGCCATCGGCCAGACCGATTCCCGGACTGATTTCAACAGAGCCCGTAATTACATGAATATCAGTCTGTATTCCTCTTTTGAGCATGAAGTTGCGAAGTATGTTGGGATAGGAAGTCGCAATTTTCCTCCCATTAAACCAATCGAGCCCGGTATAGTTGATTTCTTTAGGAATGGCCAAACTGAGCCGGCATCGGCTGAAACCGAGACGGGAAATGATCTGAGCGTTTTCGTTGCGCTCCACGAACTCATTTTCTCCTACGACCCCAATGTCGGCTACACCGTTGGCCACACTTTGTGGAATATCATCGTCACGCAGATAGAGGACTTCCAAAGGAAAGTTGGACGACTGCACTAAAAGAGTCCGCTTGGAAGCGCTTACTTTTATATCCGCTTCAGCAAGCAGATTCATTGTGTCATCGAAAAGACGACCCTTGGATTGAATAGCTATTCGCAACATACCTATTATTTTCTAAATAAAACATTGCAAAATTACGTTTTTATCTCCGTATTTGCAAAAAATATTGTATTTTTGTCGGGAATTTGGTTATGAAAGAATATTTATTGATAGTATTTTCGGTTTTTATGCTGATTGCTTGTCAGAGCAACCAGCAGCCGGTTGTCACTCCATGGGGGACAACGCTCACCGAAGATGCCGATACGGCTGAAGCCACAGGTAACTTCTCTTTGCCGGATATTATCAAGAACGGCGAGTTGATTATGCTCACCATCAGCGGCCCGGAAACCTATTATGACTATCATGATCACGGGATGGGACTCCAATATCTTCTTTGTGAAAAGTTTGCCCAAAAGCTTGGCGTTTCGTTGCGCGTGGAAGTCTGTAAGGATACGGCGGAGATGGTAAAAAGATTGGCCAAAGGCGATGGCGACGTGATAGCCTTTCCGCTCCCGAAGACCACCAAGGGCGACTTGCAATTTTGTGGAGCCGGAATAGATTCTTTGCAAGTGCAATGGGCAGTGAAGAAAGACAACAAGGAATTGGCCGACACTCTCAACAACTGGTTCCGCCCCGATATGATCGCCGAGGTGAAAAGTGAAGAAAGTTTCATGCTTAGTTCGCGCAGTGTCATTCGCCATGTCTATTCTCCCATGCTCAATCGTTCCAAAGGTGTCATCTCCGAATATGATCGCTATTTTCAGATGTATGCTCCCATGGCCCGGATGGATTGGCGGATGATGGCTGCCCAATGTTATCAGGAGAGTTGTTTTGATCCGAAAGCTCGTTCATGGGCAGGAGCTTTGGGATTGATGCAAATTATGCCCGGCACAGCAGCGCATTTGGGACTTCCCATCAGTCAAATCCATAATCCGGAAGACAATATTGCAGCCTCGGCACGCTATATGGCCGAATTGGGAGGACTTTTCAATGATATTGCCGACCCGGGACAGCGATGCTGGTTTGTGTTGGCCAGTTATAATGGCGGTTACCACCATATACGCGATGCCATGGCCTTGGCCCGGAGGGAAGGACGAAATGCGCACAACTGGGGGGAAGTGGCCGAATTTGTCCTGAAACTGCGGGAAGCCCGGTTCTACAATGCCCCCATTGTCAAGTATGGATACATGCGCGGCAATGAAACGGTGGATTATGTCGACCGTATTCGTAATCGTTGGGCTGAATATCGTGGCGTGGCCAAAGGTGGGGGCATCGGTCTCAGTTCTTTTCATGGAATGACACCGCAAAGGGCCAAACGCAAGAACAAGTTTAAATTGTAGATGGCGACCATGCTTCCGGTTGAGCGGTTGTAAAACTATTTGTTCGTTTTCGGCCTCTCTGTTTGCGATATTTGCAACGAGCAACCCACTCGGGCGCAAATGAGCAATTTTGGTGATGTTTTTAAAACGCTGACAATCAGACGATTGAATTTTATTGACACACTTTCGGGCCCGAAAACAGTTCTT
>NZ_GL586311.1:2169435-2259600 GCF_000184945.1 Segatella buccae ATCC 33574 | reverse complement strand
GGGCCCGAATTGGCTTGTCAAAGGGCCACAGTTGACATGCAACTGTGGCCCTTTGAACTTTCAAGTGTGGCTCTTTCACTGACTCGAAAAGCCAAAACCGGAAAACGGCTGGGACTTTATCGTCTTGAAAGACCAATCTCCCACTTTATTTGACGGATTTTATCGGCAGTGTTTTCGTAAAAGAAAATCATCATACCCCGACATCTTGCACCGCTGCATTCCGTCTAAATTTATAGGTGAATGGCCTGAATACGGGATGTTCCCGAAACAAGAGGTTGGTCATTGACGGCCCAAAAGGCAAAAAGGTGCGGTAGATAGTAGGGAGACATATCGACGGAGATTTGGGCTATTCTGCCATTCTCAATTCTTTCCTGATATAGCTGCGGACTTCTTTTCTGGCAATTCCCAACCCGTTTTCTGCACTCTTATAGTTGATGCCGAGCCTTTTCGAGATTTCAGAAACGCGCAGACCCTCATAGATGTTCAGACTATACACAGCCTGTTGTTTATCCGTAAGCCGGGCAATGCCTTGTTCCAATAGATTCGTGATTTCGTGGGCAGAATAGACCGACTCTGCATCGGCACCAAATGTCTGTCTAACATCTCCGCTTATGATATAATGCTCATATTCTTCGATTGTACGGCGGTGACGCCAGAAGTCACAGATGAGATTCCGGGCAGTCGTATAGACCAGGCAAGGCAGTGTCACTTCGGTAATCATCTTGTGGGAAGAAAGCAGACGGAGGAAGACATTTTGTACAATGTCTTCGGTAGCTTCATCAAATGCCAAGCGTTTACCCACGAAGTTTTTTAACTCTTCGTAGTGCCGAGAATAGTATTCGGCAATGATTTCGTTTTTAGAGCCTGTACCTTCCATGATCAGTCGTTCATGTATGTTTTATCGTTATCGCAAAGTTAATGATTTTTTTGAGTACCATGATGCGATTTCCAATTAAAAAAGCAGAAATGAAACATATTTCACCATCTTATGATACATTTACACTGCCATTTTGTGGCAAATACAACGTTTGGCATAAAGTTTGCGAACATGAGGGGTAAAGTTTCAAAAATAAATCTATATACATATTATGTCACAAAAAGGTAATATTGGGGTTACGACCGAGAACATCTTCCCCGTCATCAAAAAGTTTCTGTATTCCGATCATGAGGTGTTTCTGCGTGAAATGGTGTCAAATGCCGTGGATGCGACTCAAAAGATGCGCACCCTTGCAGCCCAAGGCGAGTTTAAAGAAGATTTGGGAGATCTGACAGTCCGTGTTGCATTGGATGAAAAGGCAGGGACATTAACTTTCAGCGACCGCGGTATAGGGATGACGGAAGAGGAGATAGACAGATATATCAACCAGATTGCTTTCTCCGGTGTAACCGACTTCCTTGATAAATACAAGGAGAATGCCAATGCCATTATTGGGCATTTCGGCCTCGGTTTCTACTCGGCTTTTATGGTGGCCGACAAGGTGGAAATCATCACCAAGAGCTACAAGAAAGGCAGCAAGGCCATCAAGTGGTCGTGTGACGGTAGTCCGTCATACGAGATTACCGATGCCGAAAAAAGCGATCGGGGAACCGATATCGTGCTTCATATCTCAGACGATTGCAAGGAATTCCTTGAAAAGCAGAAAGTGGAAAGCCTGCTCAACAAGTATTGTAAGTTTATGGCAGTCCCCGTTGCTTTCGGCAAGAAAATGGAGTGGAAAGACGGCAAGCAGGTGGAGACCGGGGAAGACAACATCATAAACAGCGTGGAACCGTTGTGGACGAAGGCTCCATCAACATTGAAGGATGAAGACTACAAGGCTTTCTATCGCACTCTTTATCCCATGCAGGATGAGCCTTTGTTCTGGATACATCTCAATGTGGACTATCCGTTCAACCTGACAGGCATTCTGTATTTCCCGCGGGTTCAGTCAAACATCGAATTACAGCGCAACAAGATTCAGCTCTATTGCAATCAGGTGTTCGTGACCGATCAGGTGGAGAATATCGTACCGGAGTTCCTGACTCTGCTGCATGGTGTGCTTGATTCGCCGGACATTCCTCTGAATGTGAGTCGTAGTTATTTGCAGAGCGATGCCAATGTGAAAAAAATATCGACTTACATCATCAAGAAAGTTGCCGACCGGCTCAGTTCTATCTTTAAAGAAGATCGCAAAGGTTATGAGGAGAAATGGGATAGTCTGAAACTTTTCATCGATTACGGTATGCTCTCTCAAGAGGATTTCTATGATCGTGCAAAAGATTTTACCCTGCTCAAAGACGTTGAAGGAAAATACTTCACCCTTGATGAATACAAAACCCTCATTAAGGACAACCAAACAGACAAGGACGGAAATGTTGTCTACCTTTATGCCAACAACAAGGATGAGCAGTATTCATACATTGATGCAGCAAAGTCGAAGGGTTACAACGTACTGCTTTTGGACGGTCAGCTGGATACACCTTTGGTGGGATTGCTTGAACAAAAACTTGAGAAAAGCCGTTTCACCCGTGTGGATGCTGACATCGTTGAGCATCTGATTGTGAAAGATGATGAAAAGAAAGAACCCTTGGAACAGGGATCGAGTGACAACTTGTCAGAGGTGTTCCGTTCTCAGATGCCAAAATTGGACAAGGTAGAATTTATGGTAGAGGTTCAGCAGCTTGGTGAAACCAACTATCCGGTCATGATTACGCAAAATGAGTACATGCGTCGTATGAAGACCATGAGCCAATTCCAACCCGGAATGAGTTTCTATGCGCAGATGCCCGATAGTTACACGCTCGTCTTGAACAGCGACCATCCGTTGGTGAAGAAAGTGATTGACGATGCCGACGCTTCCGTTAAGGAGCAACTGACACCCATTGACAGCGAAATCAAGGGGCTGCAAGCACGCCTTGCAGTGCTTCAGCAGTCAAAATCAGCCAAAAAACCGGAAGAAGTGACACAAGAGGAGAAAGATGATATCGCTTCGACCGAAAAGGCTATCAGTGAGCAACGAAGCAAGAGAAATGCCGTCCTCGCTGATTATGCGAAAGGCAATAACGTGGTGCATCAGCTGATAGATTTGGCACTTCTTCAAAATGGCATGTTGAAGGGAGCTGCCCTCAACGACTTCTTGAAACGTAGTGTCGATTTGATTAAATAATCGGTGAGTTTCCACTCTCGAATTTTGTGGAGGCGTATATATTCTGAGAGAGAATATATGCGTCTTCTTTTTATTGTCATCATGAAACATTACTATTTGTCATTAAGCCCAAAAACTATCATTGAAGATTATTGCTGTCCGGTAAAACTTAAAATGAATATCCGCAATCATCCATAGAAAAGGTTTACCGGACTGCAATATTTCCGAATATTTACTTTAATTTTGCACTTGCTTTTGGAATCTGTCGAATCCGCCGAGATAGTTAAAAACGTTAAATCATCATATATTTTGCATTGGGAACTGATGATAACAAACATAAAATGCTTATCTTTGCATTGATATCGAAGTTAAATAAGCTTATGACAAAACAGATACTCACCATTGTGTTTGCATCATTGGTTGCGTGGGGGACACCAACTCTGATGCGTGCGACACACGCGATAGAAATCATTGATAACGAATCTCAAATGCCGGTTATATCTGTTACCGGTTCGAGTTTGCGCATAGTCGGTGCCAATGGGCAGTCGGTGTCAATATTCAACGTCACGGGGGTGAGGGTTCTTGCTTTCAAAGTAGAAGGAAACGACAAGCATTATGAACTGAGCTTACCTAAAGGGTGTTACATCATCAAAGTCGGTAAAACCGTCCGTAAAGTTTCTATCAGTTAGGCTTTATAATTAAAAGGTAAGCGTGTAATCTCTAATTTTGTGAGTCAATGAAAGTGTCATGCACGGCGATGGTCATGCTGCCATTGGTGGCAATCATGTTGCTATCGTCTTGCCGAAAGGAAAAAATAAATATAAACAAAAATCTTGATATTGAAGCGTATCAACGATTTTCCGTTCCACAATACAGACTCAACGCCCGCCATATAAAAAACTATTTGCAACGCTTAACTCGTAATGACCGTGATTCGATGCTTCCTGACCGGTACACCAAGCGGTATTATTTGGACAAAAAAGATTTTTTGTGGATAAATAGATGCGGCATAGATGCGGCTCAGATAAGATCTCTTGTAGACTGTGCTGACATCATTGTACAGATGGGATTTGATACCGAGAAATTTCGTGTTGGTCAAATAATTGAAGATTTACGGCGCATAGAGAAATTATCCTTTGATTCTGCCCACAATAATATAAATCATGTTTATGCGCGGTTGGAATACAATCTGACCAAGTTTTATTTGCGTTACACCTACGGTCAACGGTTTGGTTTCGTGAATCCCATCTATTTATATAACCGGATCGATGTCCGGGATTCTACTGACGGCAATGTCATTTATCGCCAACTTTTTGCTTTAAAAATGGAACGTCCGGGGCCTTATTTCGCGGAATTGGCCATGAATAAGATTCGTAAAGACAGTCTGACCTACTTTTTGAAGGCAGTTCAACCAGTCAGCCCTTTGTATGCCCGATTACTCAAACGCCTCCACCAAGTAGATGTTGGAAGATATGAAAAAGCTAAGATTTTATGCAATATTGAGCGCTGCCGATGGCGTTTGAAAGATTATCCCCAGCGGTATAAGAAATATGTTCTTGTCAATATTCCTTCCTTTAAGCTTTGTGCTGTTGATGGTGACAGTGTCCTCGAAATGAGAGTGGGGTGTGGGACATTTGAAACCAAGACTCCGTTGTTGTATAGCCAGATCAAGCGGATGGATATAAACCCTCAATGGATCATCCCCCGCAGCATTGTAAAAAAGAGTATCATCAAACATGTTGGTGACAAAAATTATTTTGAGAGTAGGGGATATCTTATAAAAAACATACATACCGGTGAAGAAATAGACCTTGATAAAGCATCTCTCGGCATGTTGGAAAACAGAGAGTTTGCTGTAATACAACGTGGGGGAAAAGGAAACTCGTTAGGGCGAATAGTCTTCCGCTTCGACAACGACTTCTCTGTTTATCTTCACGATACACCTTCACGTGACTTCTTCTCACGTGAGGATAGGGGAGTCAGCCATGGATGTATCAGGGTACAAAAGCCGTTTGAATTAGCTAAGTTTATATTGGGAAACGCCAATGACGAACTCATAAGAAAGATTGCATATTCAATTCAAGCAGACATTTCCATCCATCGGGATGACAAAAACAAATCACTTCCTATAGATACATTAAATCGAAAACTGCTAATCAGAACATGTTATGTCAAGCCAAAAGTGCCCCTGTTTATCATATACTTTACCATCTATCCTGATAAGAACGGGGTGTTGACGTTTTATGATGATGTTTATGGTTATGATCAAGTAATTTATAGACAACTCAAAAATTACATGTAACACACCTTAGAATGACAGAGCAACAGCTTCTTGATAGTTTATCGCAACCATCTACTCGCCGGCAAGGTTTTTCAGAGGTTGTCAAGCAATATAGCGAACCGTTATATTGGAAGATCCGTAAGCTTGTGCTCTGTCATGACGATGCTAACGATATTCTCCAAAACACCTTCTTGAAAGCATGGAATAATATCCAATCTTTTGAGGGTAAATCAAAATTGTCTACCTGGCTTTTCAGAATTGCCATAAATGAGTCGCTTGATTTCCTTCGCAAACAAAAAGCAAATGAAATGGTGAGCAGTGATGCTGATTGTAATGTAGCCAACAAACTTTTGGCAGACGATTTCTTTGATGGAGACGAAACACAAGCCCAGTTGCAGCAAGCTGTAGCACTGTTGCCTGAAGTACAACGTACAGTGTTTACCATGCGGTATTTTGATGACATGCCATATAGTGAGATAAGCCTGATATTAGGAACATCCGAAGGAGCCTTAAAGGCTTCTTATCATCTTGCAGTCAAGAAGATTACTGATTATTTCCACCACATAGATTAAACTTTCTATAGAGAGGTGCGTCAAATAAAATATAAACGAAAAAATAATATCGGTAATGAATCAGGAAGAATCAATTCTCTACAAAACCGTTGGAAGGAAGAATCATTTCAAAGTTCCCGACGGCTATTTTTGTGATTTCAATGATCGTATGATCGCGCTATTACCGGAGTTGGAGAGCGGGAAAGTGAAGCATACTCCCAAAATCATTAAGCTCAGACATGCACATAATATGCAGCTCAAGATTGTCGCCGCTGCTTGTTCGTTGGCATTCATTTTGGGGATAGGAGTTCTCTCTTTGAGACAAGTCGACAATCAAATGGCACAACAAAATTCTCATAATAATTCTCACCACCACAAGGCCTCTCCGCAAATGGGGGCCACATATACGGCTACTGATGCAGCAGCAGATTATAGCATGCTTGACAATGAGGATATCTATGCTTTTGTCTCTGAATATTAAGTCTTAATGAATAAGAATCATATACAATGAAATCTCTTTTTCTCCTCATATCATTTTCCATTTGTCTGTCCATGCCTGTGATTGGTCATGAGGCTGAAGCTGTTGGTTGGCAAAGACAAAATGTTTGTACGAAACACCAGAAGGAGACCTTTGATCCGGCACGCTTTCAGAGAGAGTTGGAGCAGTTTATTGTAGGAGAAGCTTGTCTTTCACCACAAGAGGCGTCAGTATTCTTCTCGGTTTATCGTGAATGGAAAACCAAAGAACGAGCTTTGTGGGGGCAACGCCGACGCTACCGACATATTGATCCTTCAAATGACACAGAGGCCCTGGAGGCGATTCGTCAACAAGACAAACTCGACATAGAAACAAAAAAGCTGCAACAGCAGTATCATGAGAAAATTCTGAAAATGCTTCCGGCAGGCAAAGTTTTGCAAATCATTATAGCCGAAGATAAATTCCATCGCAAGGCTTTTAGGCGCGCATTCAAAGTCGAAGGAGAGCGGAAGGAATAATGCAACTTGTTTTTATCTATCGTATTTTGCTTTCATTTATTTCTCGAGAAAGTAGTGGATTATTTCCCAACACTTGTTTGCTATTTATCATAATGCCAATTATAACAAAACGTGGCCTCGAAAATATATTATTGTTGGTAGAGTCAGGCATATTCCAAATATCATGGTAGTAATAAGGAAATGCTCTGTTGGCATTTGAGGCACATCATGATGCGAAAACGAACTTGCTAATTGCCGATATGGAGAAAGGTGCATGGCTGTTGCACGCATCGTGCGAGAACTCTGCACCATTTGTGCAAGGGTCATGCGCAAATAGTGCAAGAACTTCGAACAAAGGCTGAATGTAGCTGCTGACATTAGCATGTTAAGGCAAACGGCAATCAATCATGATGATGTTATGCCATTGCTCGTTGCCATTGTAGATGAAGGGCTGATAAAACTACGATGAATTCGGTGTCGCCAACAAATCACAAGATGTGTAGACGGAGGATGTTCTTTGTAGACGGACTTATGCGAAAACGGTTGTCCGGCCGTTCTTTGACAAGCCAAATGATATGGTCATTTTGTTCGGTAATGACTAATTGATTGCGTCTTTGGATTACGGAAGCTTTGATATTGGTGAGATAATCGCTCACTAATTTTGTGCCGGACATCCCGAAAGGGATAAATCTATCACCGTTTTGGATGGCTCTTATTTTCAAGGGGAATGCAGTCTTTTCTGCATCCAAACATGCAACACTTTTATCTTTCTCCAGTTTAAATGATTTTATGGGGATGGGGTCCACATTGAGTTTCTGGCCTGTAGGCAAAATGTAGACACCCGGTTCGGGAATGCTCATTTCCCGAAATTTTTCCTTGGACTTCTTGGTTATGATAAGTTGCTGACGGTCAATGATTGCTTCATATTCGTTAGAGAACCAAGTGCGACTACAAAAGTCTCCTTCACTGTCGCGAATCTTTAATTTGCTTACGATATCATCAATCTGTGAGGAATTAAAGTGATACCCTTTAATCAATTCATATAAAAGAAATCTTGCAGAAGGTGATGCCAGCAACTTGGGGATGTCAATGGATAAATATTGGCTGTCAGACAAGGTGTTGGTGTTCACATCATTAGACGGACAAGAGGAATATGAATCCATGACAGCAACTCCATGTGACATAAATTGTTTGGTAACATCGTCTAAAACTACCTTGGCATCAACAAGATTGTGAATGGTTTTGGCTATATTATCTACAACGGCCGGATTCAGGCCTTCAAGCATGGGGATAACGTTTAGTCTGATTTTATTCCGCAACACATCATCTTCCAAATTGGTACTGTCAATGACAAAAGCCTGATTTATAGAATGCAAGTATTCTCTTATTTCTTCGTGTCGCACATCCAGAAGCGGCCTCAACACAAAACCATTCCTTGAAGCCATTCCTGTAAGTCCTTGAATACCTGTTCCTCTAATGAGATTTAGAAGCAATGTCTCCACATTGTCGTTTAGATGATGTGCTACGCAAATGCCCTTTGCCCCTATCGCTAATCTAAGTTGGTCGAAATAGTGATAACGCAGATTACGTGCGGCCATCTCGATGCTGACTTTATGCAGATGCGCATATTCGAACGTATCAAAATGAGCGCGGTGGAGTTTTATCCCCCTACTTGCACACAAAGACACACAAAAGTCTTCATCCCTTTTCGACTCCTCACCGCGGAGATTGAAATTACAGTGTGCAGCTTCGACAGAATAGCCCAATTCTTTGAGAATCAAGAGTAATGCTACACTATCAGCTCCCCCCGATAAGGCTACAATGTAAGTTTCACCACTTTGCAATAATTGATGCGAGTGGATATATCCCTTTACCTTATCTATTAACATCATATCAGTTGTTCTGCACGCTTCAGATCTTCCGGGGTGTCAATCCCTACGGTTTCGATGTCGGTCAGCCCCACCTTAATTTTATAACCATTTTGCAACCAACGTAACTGCTCCAGGCTTTCTGCCTTTTCAAGACTACTTTGAGGGAGTTTGGTGATATTCTTCAACACTTCTTTACGATAGGCATAGACACCAATGTGCTTTAAGAAAGGAAATCTCTCTATCCATTCATTCTCCTCCACATTGCGAACAAAAGGAATAACACTCCGGGAAAAATACATGGCAAAACCTTGGTTGTCAACGACGATTTTGGGGCTATTCACATTTCGTACGGCTTCCATGGTTGCAAAAGGCTTGCCCAAGGTGGCTATCTGTGTCGATTCGTCCTCAAAGCAACGGCAAACTGCTTCCACTTGTTCCCGTTGGATAAATGGTTCGTCACCTTGCACGTTGACTATGACATCCCAGTCACCTCCTATCTTTTCAATGGCTTCCGCTATGCGGTCTGTACCACTTTGATGGCTGCTGCTTGTCATTACCACCTTGCCTTCAAAGCTAAGCACCATATCAAATATCCGCCTGTCATCAGTGGCTACATACACATCATCCAACACATCTTTCACCTGTTCATACACGCGTTGTATAACTGATTTGCCCCCAAGCATGGCTAAAGGTTTGCCCGGAAAACGGGTACTGGCATATCGCGCCGGGATAATTCCTATAAACTTCATATACGATATTGGATGATTAGTTTGTTTTTTATGTGAAAATCAAGAAACGGGATTACTCACCGCCGAAGTCCCCTACTCCACATAGAGAACGAGGCCTTTAAGGTATTCACCTTCCGGATGATAAATATTGATGGGATGATCTGCCGGCTGGTGCAACTGATGAAGGATGCGAACCCTGCGTCCTGCTTGTGCTGCAGCAGTAAATACCGCATTGCGGAAATGGTCTTTTGTCACCACCTGAGAGCAACTGAAGGTGAATAGAATCCCCCCTTTCTTTATGCGCTGCAATCCTTTCACATTCAGGCGGGTATATCCTTTCAGGGCGTTGTGCAAAGCCCCACGGTGTTTGGCAAAAGCCGGCGGGTCGAGAACTATGAGATCGTATTTGGCGTCATTGGCGTCGAGATACTTGAAGGCATCCTCGCAAAAAGCCTCATGACGCATGTCGCCGGGGAAGTTCAACTCAACATTTTTCTTGGTCAATTCTATGGCCTTCGCCGAGCTGTCTACAGAGTGTACCAACTCTGCCTCCCCCCGCATGGCATAGACGGAGAAACCACCGGTATAACAGAACATGTTCAACACTCGTTTACCCTTAGAGTAATGCTCTAATAAAGTGCGATTCTCCCGTTGGTCGACAAAGAATCCTGTCTTTTGACCTTTCAGCCAATCCACATGAAATCTCAATCCATTTTCAAAGGCCGTATTCTCATTGGTGTTGCCGTAAATAAAACCGTTTTCCTGCCCTAAATCCGCCTTGAAAGGGAGCGTGGTTTCACTCTTATAATAGACATTTTTGATACGATTGCCCATCACCTGAACAAGCGCTTCGCAAATATCCATTCTTGACACATGCATACCCACACTATGGGCCTGCATGACGGCTGTGTCACTATAGCAATCAATAACCAGTCCCGGAAGGTTGTCCCCCTCGCCATGCACAAGGCGATAGGTGTTGTTTTGCGGACTGTCTGCGATTCCTACAGCAATGCGCATTTGCAAGGCAGACTCAAGGGAAGCACGCCAAAAGGAAATGTCGATATGCTCATCGTGAAAGCTTAATACCCTTACGGCGATAGAACCTATCTGGTAATGGCCAACGGCGATAAACTCTCCGTCGGCAGTGATAACTCTTACAATTTCGCCTTCTTCTATTCCCTCATCTGCATGGTGGATGGCTCCCGAAAATATCCACGGGTGAAAACGCTTGAGACTTTCCTCCTTGCCTCGCTTAAGATATACGTTTTTGTACATAAGTCAATTTGTTCGTTTGATATGGTCTCCTTGCCTCATTGTTCCTCTATCACGGGTACAATTGGTTTGTCGACTTTGATAAGTTCATAATCTCCCGTTCTTTTCAGCCGTTCAATCTCTTCATAGAGTTTGATGCAGGTCCAGGCATCAGTTGCTGCATATTGCTTTTGCGAATCTTTCAGCACATCCGCCTCCCAGTTTGTCAATCGCTGGTTCTTGCTTATCTTCTCTTGGAACAAGTTGGCATAGAGCTTTTGCAGGCTCCGGTCTTCAATTCCCAGATCGCCCACAATGTCCTGCAAGTCTATGAAACTTCCTACTTGAAAGGGCTTTCTACGCTGAAGGCTCAGTATGTCATCATGCCACGACAGCCCTATTTTTTTGACGGTATTGTCCTCCAACAGGCGAATGATATCAGAAGTCATGCCCGTATAGTTCAATCGGAACAGGATGCAAGCGTCTCTGTTGGCCACTTGCAGCAGCGCCACCTTGGAGTGCTGCCCCCGCCTGAACACGGGCTTGGTCTCTGTGTCAAATCCCAAGATGTCGCTCGACAACAGATAGTCGACAGCCTTCTTGGTGTCATCGGGAGATATAATCGTGACAATCCGTCCGGGAAACACTGCACGAGGCATCGACTGGATGGAATTCTTGTCAACCTTGTTATAGATTCTTTTCTTCATGATGCAGTTGTAACAATCTGCAAAATTAGAAAAAAGTCATGGAAAAATGCGCATGTTTCGGTTTTTTCCTCTATTTTTGCAATGAAAATTATAAATATAGGTTTAAATGGTTAGAAAAAAAACTGAACGTAAACCCAAGAGCCTTGGCGAAGCGGTCGGCTTCAAAAATATATTCAGTAACGAAAAAGCTGATTTCTTTCTCGGTATTGTACTCTTTCTGTTTGCGATTTATGTTACAATAGCCCTGGTCTCTTATTTTTCAACGGGACAAGCAGATCAAAGTCTTTTAGAGAATCTCAGACCGGGAGAATGGCTGAACCCGAATCACGAGTTTGAAAACTATTGTGGCTCCATTGGAGCAATTCTATCATATAAACTGATTACCGTCAACTTCGGCCTATCGGCTTTCCTCATTCCGGCATTCATTTTTATGGTGTCACTGCAACTCATGCAGGCATATAAGGTCAATCTTTGGAAATGGTTTTTCGGCATGGCCTTGGTCATGGTGTGGTGTTCCGTGACATCTGCCAAATTTCTGACTCCCATTTTTGGAGGTCTTGTATTCAACCCTGGTGGCAAACATGGTCTTTTCTGTGTCCAGCAACTGGAAAACATTGTCGGCCCTCCGGGACTGACTGCCATTTTGATGGTCGTAGCCATTGCCTTCCTCACTTATTTGAGTGCCGAGACCATCACCGTTATTCGTAAGGCCCTCAACCCGATAGGGTATATCTCAAGTAAAGTGAAGTTTACAATCACCAATCATCAAAAGACATCCGGAGGCGACTCGACAGATGAAAGCGAAACCACCGTCCAAGATGAACAGGAAGAGAAACTTTATCCCCTTCATGAAGAGGAAGCACCCGTAGAAATAGATTTGACCGATGTAGGTACACCAAATGTATCGATGGCTGGAAATGACATTTCGCCCGAAAATGCGGTTGTAGATACCAACTTGGGAAACCCTGAAGCAAACCCGGAGAGAAATGACGATATCGGTATCAAAATTACCCCTACCCAAGAGAACGAGAAAGCCAAGGGAGTCATATTGGACAATTTCAATGCCCTCGACGCTCCTATCAATCCGCGTGAACCTTTTACAAGATACAAGTTTCCTTCGCTCGACTTATTGAAAAAGTATGATAACGATGACAAACCGTATATTGACGAGCAAGAGCAGATAGCCAACAAAAACCGCATTATTGAGGTGTTGGGCAATTTCGGTGTGCAGATCAAGACTATACGCGCGACCGTCGGACCGACGATCACCCTCTATGAAATCCAACCCGCAGAGGGTGTGCGCATATCCAGAATCAAAAATCTGGAAGACGACATAGCCTTGAGCCTTGCCGCACTCGGTATCCGCATCATTGCCCCCATCCCCGGCAAAGGCACTATCGGTATCGAAGTGCCCAATGCCAAACCGAATATCGTGTCAATGGAGAGTATCCTTAACTCGCGCAAGTTTCAAGACACGAAAATGGAACTGCCCGTGGCTTTGGGTAAGACCATCACTAACGAGGTGTTTATGGCAGACTTGGCCAAGATTCCCCATTTGCTCGTAGCCGGTGCCACCGGTCAAGGTAAGTCTGTCGGCCTGAATGCCATCATCACATCGCTGCTCTACAAGAAGCATCCAAACGAACTCAAATTCGTGCTCATCGACCCCAAAAAGGTAGAATTCTCCATCTACTCTCCCATCGCCGAC
The DNA here is from genome assembly GCF_000184945.1 of Segatella buccae ATCC 33574. Taxonomy (GTDB): domain Bacteria; phylum Bacteroidota; class Bacteroidia; order Bacteroidales; family Bacteroidaceae; genus Prevotella; species Prevotella buccae. Next base: position 2,246,403 of record NZ_GL586311.1, on the reverse strand, counting down.
CATTTCATGGCAGTAGTCGACGATGAGGACGAGCCCATCATAACGGATGTGACCAAAGTGGTGCGCACCCTCAACTCGCTATGCGCGTTGATGGATCATCGCTACGACTTGCTTAAACAGGCCGGAACAAGAAATATCAAGGAATACAATCAAAAATTTGTCAACCATAAACTCGATCTCACCAAAGGACATGACTTCATGCCTTATATCGTGGTCATCATCGACGAGTTCGGAGACTTGATAATGACCGCGGGCAAAGAGATTGAACTGCCCATCGCGCGCATTGCCCAGTTGGCACGTGCCGTGGGCATCCACATGGTCATTGCCACCCAGCGCCCCACGACCAGCATCATCACCGGTAACATCAAAGCCAACTTCCCGGGACGCATTGCGTTCAAGGTGAGTGCCGGTATTGACTCAAAGACCATTCTCGACCGCACCGGTGCCCAACAGCTGATTGGACGGGGAGACATGCTCTACCTCAATGGCAATGAACCCGTTCGTGTGCAATGTGCCTTTGTGGACACGCCCGAAGTGGAACGCATCAATGAATATATCTCCGACCAGCCCGGCCCCGTAGAGCCCCTGCTTTTGCCCGAACCGCAAGAGGGAGATGGAGGTGCCATTGGTGGCGGTGGTGTTGATGCCCGTAGTCTTGACCCCTACTTTGAAGAAGCAGCCCATGCCATTGTCTTGACCCAGCAGGGTTCTACAAGCATGATACAGCGCAGATTCTCCATCGGATATAACCGTGCCGGGCGTTTGATGGATCAGCTTGAGAGTGCGGGAATAGTGGGTATAGCCCAAGGTAGCAAACCACGCGATGTCTTGGTGCAAGATGAAAACCAACTCAACGCTATCATTGCTCAATTAAGGGGTAACGCATAACTCCGTTTGAGATATTGGCATTTAGCTAGCGACACTTTCAAACAGAGTAGAAACAAAACATACGCAAATATGAAAAAGAAGATTGTTTTGATGGCACTGGCCATCGTCGTAAGCCTCTGCTCCCAAGGACAGACAGCCCGGCAGGTACTTGACAAGACCGCAGCAGTCATAGGCCGCAAGGGAGGTGCGCAGGCAAACTTCAAATTGACAGGCTCCCAATATGGGACAATCAGCGGCACATTGGCCATTAAAGGCAATAAATTCCAAGCCAACACCTCAGAGGCCATCGTCTGGTACGACGGCAAAACGCAATGGAGCTATTTGCGAAAAACAAATGAGGTGAATGTCACACATCCCACGCAGGCACAGCAAATGGCCATGAATCCGTATAGCTTCATCAACATCTACAAGACCGGATATGATGCCACGCTTACCACCACCGGCTCCAACCATGTGGTGCATCTGTCAGCGCAAAACAAAAATCGCACGGTTCAGGAACTATATATCACCATAAACCGCACGACCCATGTGCCCTCGCTTGTGAAGATGAGGAATGGCACTAACTGGACTACTATCAACATTTCCAATTTCAAGGCCAAGAACCAGTCGGATGCTACCTTTGTGTTCCGTTCGAAAGATTTCCCCCATACCGAGGTCATTGATCTCAGATAAGAGAGCAGGCCTACAGAGAGGCTCCATTCCTCCACTTGACCGCCTAAAGGGTTAATACTTCTTAAAATATCAGTCATACTTGCGCGGTTCTCTCGCTTCTATCCGCAAAAATTAGTAACTTTGCGCGCGATTTAGTCCGTGGAGGCTTGGGAAAGTATGGGCATGATGCCTGTCGCCTTGCGGAGAAACCCGTTTATATTATATAAATAATGTACGCAATTGTAGAAATTAACGGTCAGCAGTTCAAGGTAGAGCAGGGCAAGAAGCTCTTCATCAACCACATCAAAGATGTTGAAACCGGTAAGACTGTTGAATTTGACAAGGTGCTTCTCGTTGACAACGACGGCACGGTCACAGTCGGCGCGCCTACTGTAAATGGTGCAAAGGTAGTAGTAGAAGTTGTGAACCCGCTCGTGAAGGGAGACAAGATCATTGTCTTCAAGATGAAGCGCCGCAAGGGCTATCGGAAACGCAATGGCCACCGCCAGCAGTTCACAGAGGTTGAAGTTAAATCAGTAATCGCTTAACGTTAGGAGGAACAAGAAATGGCACATAAGAAAGGTGTAGGTAGTTCTAAGAACGGCCGTGAATCAGCTTCACAGCGGCTTGGTGTTAAGATTTGGGGTGGTCAGAAGATCATCGCCGGCAACATCATCGTGCGTCAGCGTGGTAACAAGCATTTCCCCGGCGAGAACGTAGCTCAAGGCAAAGACGACACACTCTATGCATTGACCGACGGTGTTGTGTACTTCCACAAGGGACGTCGCGACAAGAGTACAGTCTCAGTGCTCTCTCCTGAGGTTTACGCCGAGAAGACCAAGAAAGTCGAGGCCTAAAAGCAAAACACTATTCCAAACAAACATAGAATGCCAATTCCCACCCGGGAGTTGGCATTTCTGCGTTTATGAGACACCAGTTCAAAAGTTCTTGCTGCCGGGAGGCCGGTCTCTCCCCTATTGCCCTGTACTGAAGTGACAGGTTTGCCCTGATGGTAGCGATTCCGCCTCATCCTCTTCCTTCCCTAAGTGATTTTGTCAATACAATTCTGCACACGTTTGCATTTGGTGACATTTTATTGTAACTTTGCACCGGCAAGGGAAGCATATAAGTGCTTCCCTTTTTCTTTATACGACCGTTTGGGGGCTCCATTCGGGCCAAACAGCACGGTAATCCAGCTACAGTGAGCTTTTGACTAAGCCCAAATTGCGTGTCAAGTGTGGCCCTTTTACTTTGCCGTTAGGGCCCCGTGACCGTGAAGTTGCATAAATCCGAGTTTCCACATCCGGTCAGCACACATGGGCATTCTTCCACAGAGGGAAAGTGTGTAAATTATTTTCAAAACTTAGATAAGTTTCGCTATATACGATTCATCCTGCTATTTTCCGGCAAATAAAGTTGACAGAATAAAGCAAACAGCCCCATGCCGGCTTGTTTTTAACAGCCGCACATGCATTTAACCGTCTCCTTGATATTTTTCTCCAAAAAAAACTGTATCTTTGCAAGCAAGAAAAAGATTACGTAATTAAAAATATTAACAAGCTATGCTTACACTTAAACTCATCAGTGAGGAAACCGAGCGTGTTATCAAAGGGCTTGAGAAAAAGCACTTTGATGGAGCCCGTGAAGCTATTGAAAAGGTCTTGGCCATCGACACCCGGCGTCGGGATGCCCAACAGAAGTTTGACCTCAACAAGCAAGAGGCCAACAGATTGTCAAAGCAAATCGGTGCCTTGATGAAAAGCGGAAAAAATGAGGAGGCAGAAGCTGTCAAAATGAAGGTGGCTGAATTGAAAACCACTTCAAATGAGCTGAAAGAAGAACAGGAAAAAGCGGAAAAAGAGCTGGTGGAACAGCTCTGCGCCATTCCCAATATTCCCCATGAGGACGTGCCCGAAGGTAAGGACGCGTGCGACAATGTTGTCGTGAAAGAGGGCGGAGAGAAACCTGAATTGCCTGCCGGTGCACTCTGCCATTGGGATCTTCTGAAGAAATACAATCTTGTGGATTTCGACTTGGGCGTGAAAATCACGGGAGCCGGATTCCCCGTTTATCTTGGCAAGATGGCCCGTTTCCAACGTGCCCTTGAAGCTTTTTTCCTTGAAGAAGCCCGCAAAGCAGGCTATCTGGAGGTACAGCCCCCGTTTGTCGTCAATCAAGCTTCGGGCTATGGCACAGGACAGTTGCCCGATAAGGAAGGCCAAATGTATCATGCCAACTTGGACGATCTCTACCTCATACCGACTGCCGAGGTGCCGGTAACCAACATTTTCCGCGACGAGATACTCGACGAGAAAGAACTCCCCATCAAGCGTTGTGCCTATTCGGCCTGCTTCCGCCGCGAAGCCGGAAGTTACGGTAAGGATGTGCGCGGACTCAACCGTCTGCACCAATTTGACAAAGTGGAGATAGTGCGCATCGACACTCCTGAACATTCTTATGATAGTCTCAACGAAATGCTCAATCACGTAGAAGGTCTGTTGCAGAAGTTGGAACTACCCTACCACATTCTTCGCCTGTGCGGTGGAGACATGAGCTTTACCTCTGCCATTTGCTACGACTTCGAGACATGGAGTGCAGCACAGCAGCGTTGGTTGGAAGTTTCTTCCGTCTCCAATTTTGAAAGCTATCAGGCCAATCGTCTGAAGTGCCGCTACCGCCACTCCGACGACAAGAAGATAGAACTTTGTCACACCCTGAACGGTTCGGCACTCGCCCTACCGCGCATTGTGGCCACTATCATTGAGAACAACCAGATGCCCGAAGGCATCCGTGTGCCGAAGGTGTTGGTTCCCTACTGCGGTTTTGAAATGCTCGACGACAAGAACTTCTAAGCAGTTCTCGCGCCAAGTTTCATAAACTAACATAAGAGGGGTTCCTAAGAGAATGGAGGGCTTTTAGCCTCACTCTGCTATTTTTTCGTCACGTGTGGCAGACACGCAGTTTGGCATTCTCTTAGGGACCTTTTTAATAATCTCCACAACCCGAAAAACATTATGAACAAGATTATCCGAAAAGAGCAGTTTTCCGAAAAGGTCTATTGCATCGAGGTTGAAGCACCGTTGATAGCCAAGAGCTGCAAGCCCGGCAATTTCATCATCGTCCGTGTAGACAAAAAGAGTGAGCGGGTTCCTTATACCATAGCCAAGTCTGACGCGCAGCGAGGCACACTGACACTCGTCATCCAGACCGTCGGCCTGTCATCCCTCAAACTCTGCCGACTCAATGTGGGAGATGAGGTGCAAGACATCGCGGGCCCCCTCGGTACGCCGTCGCACATAGAGAATTACGGTACGGTGCTCTGTGCAGGAGGCGGAATCGGCATTGCCGCCATTCTTCCCATACTGACGGCATTCAAACAGGCCGGAAACAGAGTGGTATCGGTATTGGCCGGCAGGACAAAAGACCTGGTCATCATGGTTGATGAAGTGAAGAAATATTCCGACAAGGTGATTATCATGACCGATGACGGCTCATACGGCGAAAAGGGTGTCATTACTGTGGGCATGGAAAAGATCTTCAATGAAGAGCACGTAGACAAGGTATTGGCCATCGGTCCACCCATCATGATGAAGTTCTGCTCGCTCATGGCCAAAAAATATGGTATCCCCAACGATGTGTCCCTCAACACGATTATGGTTGACGGTACGGGGATGTGCGGTGCCTGCCGCCTGACGATAGGCGGCAAGACCAAGTTTGTGTGCATTGACGGGCCAGAGTTCGATGGTGATCTTGTTGACTGGGATGAGATGTTCAGTCGCATGGGCACATTCAAGCGTGTGGAGCAAGAAGAGTTGGAGCACTATCATCCGGAACTTGCCCGACAGGCCGGCCAAACTGATGCCACACGCCACAGCGACGCTAATGCAACTGTCGGCAGCCCCCACTCTATGGAGGCAGAGAGTGACAGTCAGTCACTCACCGACCGAAGTGCGGCATGGCGTGTCGCCTTACGAAAAAGCATGAAGCCTAAAGAGCGTACTGCCATTGAGCGCGTCACAATGCCGGAACTGGATCCGGTCTATCGCGCCAAGACCCGTCTGGAAGAGGTGAACAAGGGCCTAACTAAAGAGTTGGCCATGAGAGAAGCCAAACGTTGTTTGGATTGTGCCAAACCCTCATGTGTCGAAGGCTGTCCGGTCAACATAAACATTCCTTCGTTTATCAAAAATATCGAGCGTGGGGAAATACTCAATGCAGCCAAGGTGCTGAAAGAAACTTCTGCTCTACCCGCCGTATGTGGGCGCGTTTGCCCTCAAGAGAAGCAGTGCGAGAGCCGGTGCATCCATCTGAAGATGAACGAACCGGCCGTGGCCATAGGTTATCTTGAACGTTTTGCGGCCGACTATGAGCGGGAAAGTGGCTGCATGGCCTTACCCGATGTGGACCCGGCCAATGGCATCAAGGTGGCTGTTGTTGGTTCGGGGCCGGCCGGTTTGAGCTTTGCCGGCGACATGGTCAAGCGCGGTTTTGACGTTTATGTGTTTGAGGCTCTCCACGAGATAGGGGGTGTCTTGAAATATGGCATTCCGGAATTTCGACTCCCCAACAAGATCGTCGATGTCGAAATTGACAATCTGCGAAAGATGGGAGTCCATTTCCAGACCGATGTCATTGTCGGCAAAACCATTTCTATTGCCGAATTGCAAAGCAAAGGATTTAAGGGAATCTTTGTGGGCTCCGGTGCCGGACTGCCCAATTTTATGGGCATTCCCGGAGAGAACTTCATCAATGTCATGTCGTCCAACGAATATCTCACACGTGTCAATCTTATGGATGCAGCCAATCCCGAAACGGATACGCCCATCAATATTGGCAAAAAAGTGATTGTTGTGGGGGGCGGCAACACAGCGATGGACTCTTGTCGCACGGCCAAACGCCTTGGGGCAGATGTAACGCTCGTCTATCGTCGCTCTGAAAAAGAAATGCCGGCACGCCTTGAGGAGGTGAAACATGCCAAGGAAGAAGGTATACGTTTCCTCACACTCCATAATCCCAAAGAATACACGGCGGATGAGGCCGGGCGCGTTAATGGAGTTATTCTTGATGTCATGGCCTTGGGAGAGCCCGACTCCTCCGGTCGTCGTAGGCCGGAGGCAACGGGTGAAACCGTCAAGTTGGAATGTGATCAGGTGGTGGTGGCAGTCGGCGTAAGTCCCAATCCACTTGTTCCCAAATCCATAGAAGGACTCGAACTTGGTCGCAAAAACACGATAGTCGTAGATGAACAGATGCGCAGTTCGCGACCGGAGATTTACGCCGGTGGTGACATCGTGCGCGGTGGGGCCACCGTGATTCTTGCCATGGGCGACGGACGGCGGGCGGCAGCCAATATGGCAGGACAGCTCCTTGCGTAGGGCTTCAATAACCGTAATTACAGTTTTCCATATCCTATCTGCAAACGTTTAATACTTTTATGGCATTTGCATAACATGATATGACAAATAATGGCAAACAGAAAGGCTTTCATTGACAGCCTCTGTTTGCCACATCTTACTTTCTCTGAAAAAGGCGAATTAGGCCTTCAGAAAAGGGTGTCATCGCGTTCTTAAAATAAAAAAACGCCAAATGTTTTCTTGTCTCGTTTTTTTTTCTTACCTTTGTAATTCACGAGAAGAATGGAAGAAAATTTTAATAACTAAAATCTAAAAACGCATGAACAAGTATTTTGCCGAATCTGAATTGATTATCAATGGTGACGGGAGCATTTTCCACCTTCACCTCAAGCCGGAACACCTTGCCGATAAGATTATTCTTGTAGGTGATCCCGGGCGGGTATCATTGGTGGCATCGCACTTCACAGATATTGAAGAAGAGGTCGAAAATCGGGAGTTCCGCACCGTGACCGGCCGATACAAGGGGAAACGCATTACCGTCCAGTCCACCGGCATCGGATGCGACAACATAGACATTGTCGTTAACGAAATGGATGCTTTGGCCAACATCGATTTCGCTACACGTACGGAGAAGTCGGAGTTCCGCCAATTGACTTTTGTCCGCATCGGTACATGTGGTGGACTTCAAATGTACACTCCTACCGGAACGTTTGTTGCCAGCCAAAAGAGTATCGGTTTTGACGGACTGCTCAACTTCTACGCCGGGCGTAATGAGGTTTGTGATCTGGAGTTTGAAAAAGCTTTCAAGGCACACATGAACTGGAACCCGCAACTGTGTGATCCCTATACGGTTGATGCCGATAAGGAACTGCTCGATCGCATAGCTCAGGATGATATGGTGCGGGGCGTGACAATAGCCTGTGGTGGTTTCTTTGGACCGCAAGGACGCGAACTCCGCATTCCATTGGCCGATCCGAAACAAAATGAAAAAGTGGAGAACTTTACTTACGACGGCCTGCACATCACCAATTTTGAGATGGAGAGTAGTGCCGTTGCCGGTCTTTCAAAACTCATGGGTCATAAGGCTCTTACATGTTGTCTGGTCATCGCTAATCGCCGTGTCAAGGAGGCGAATACAGGATATAAAAATACGATAGATCAGCTTATCGTTAAAGTCCTGGATAGAATTTAATCCGGACCGTTGTAATTTCGCATAAAAAGAGAATGCCGAATAATTTGACAACCAATACCATTTGCGCTCTCGCCACTCCGGCGGGAGGGGCAATTGGTGTTGTCAGGGTCAGCGGATCCGAAGCCATCAAAATTGCAGACCACATATTCAAGGCAAAAAGTGGACGGAAACTGGCAAATGCTAAGGGAAACACGCTCCACTATGGAGAGATCGTCAATCACAACCGTGAAACTATTGATGATGTAATGGCAAGCGTCTATCGGGCCCCTTTTAGCTATACAGGAGAAGATGCTGTTGAATTTTCTTGCCATGGCTCACAATACATCTTACAAGAAGTACTTCACCTGTTAATCCAAAATGGGTGCAGACAAGCAGAACCGGGAGAATACACCCAACGAGCCTATCTAAATGGGAAAATGGATCTCTCACAAGCAGAAGCCGTTGCAGATTTGATAGCATCGACAAACCGTGCAACCCATAAAATGGCAATCAGTCAATTGAAAGGGCATTTTTCAAACGAACTTATATTATTACGCGACCGACTTCTGAAAATGACATCTTTGCTTGAGCTTGAACTCGATTTTTCAGACCACGAAGAACTGGAATTTGCAGATAGGAAGCAACTTTTGGAGTTAGCTTGTCAGATTGACGAGAAGATTACATCTTTAATACAAAGTTTTGAAACGGGAAATGCTCTCAAGAATGGTATTCCCGTTGCCATTGTCGGCAAGACTAATGTCGGAAAATCAACCCTTCTCAACCGACTTCTTCACGAAGAGCGTGCCATCGTGTCTGACATTCATGGTACAACCCGTGACACTATAGAAGACACCACCCTGATCAATGGTGTCGCTTTCCGCTTTATCGACACGGCCGGCATACGGAAGACAGAAGATGAAGTTGAACGGATAGGCATTGACAGGACATATCAAAAAATAGATCAGGCTACCGTTGTTGTCTGGATGATTGACACTTCTCCCTCCGCTTTGGAACAAGAAGATATGAGGAGCAAATGTATCGGGAAAAACGTAATACTTGTGCATAATAAAGTGGATATTGCCCTGACACATTCTCCTTCTTACCCTCAAGAATGTCTACATGGTTTTCAAGAAAGATCGCATTGCATCAAAGAGAAAAAAGAAGCACCATCTTACTCTAAGAAAACACAACTTTATTCCAAGGAGAGGCCAGATTCTGATAACGCATCAGGGTCTCCCATTCTTTATCCCTCTCCCACTCAACTTGAGTGGATATATGATGAGGTTTTCATATCAGCCAAACAAGGCTTCAATATATCTAATCTTGAGGCAGCTATCTACAAAGCTTCCAATATTCCAAATATCTCAGAAAACGACATTATTGTCACCAATGCACGTCATTACGATGCCCTTCTCCATGCCAAACAAGATATTATCCGTGTGCAAGATGCCCTTCATGCTAATCTTAGTGGCGATCTCGTCAGCGAAGAACTTCACATCTGCCTCGACCAACTATCCGAAATTACAGGTGGGCAAATCACCCCTAACGAAGTCCTCGCCAACATTTTCAAACACTTTTGCATCGGCAAATAACTTTGCAAAACAACCATTAACAAAACACCTATAATTTAAAGTAAGTAGCTCATATAGAATTTACTTACTTCGTTTTATTTGCTATGAAAAGGCGAACTTCTCAATTTTATGATAACACCAGGAGATGTTGATGACCGTAAGCCTTTGGAATACAAGGCGTTTGTAGATTTCATATATGGGAAGCTGGTCGGTGACAAGGGCTACATCGGCAAGAACCTCTTCCAAAAACAGTTCGTTGATGGAATACAACTTATCACCAAGTTGAAAAGTAACATGAAAGGAGCTTTAATGAGCGTTTCTGACAAACACTTACTCAGAAAAAGATCCATTATAGAAACCGTGAATGATGAGCTTAAGAACATTGCGCAAGTAGAGCATTCCGGACATAGGTGCTTTGATAATTTCATCGTCAATTTACTGGGAGCCATTGTTGCATATTGCTTGTTCCCAAAGAAGCCGTGTGTCAATGTACAAAGGACTATTGACACACAGTTCTCGCTTTGTTCTAAATTCGTCGAACTCACGTTAATTTAAGTCGAATTTACCCGGCTCGATTACATCCTGTTATCGGAATCAGATAATTATCCGATTGAAAATATCAATACAAAGGAGTTGTCTTCATATTTTTAGCTTGTCAGAATCAAAATCTTAGATTTTTTATTTATTTTTGCAATATAAACAGACTAAATCCATCAAAATGAAATATCTGTATTCGCTTCTTATTATACTCTTTACTGCACCTGTAAGTGCCCAAAAGAATGAAATATTTAGCCCACGCATTGCGACATTGCAAGTTGTGGCAGGCCAAAACTGGTTGTCCCCTCCTGTTGTCGATTTGTACAGCAATCAACCGTTAAATATCTCTTTTGATGATCTCACGCACGAATATCACCGTTATGTATATAAAATAGAACATTGCGAAGCCGATTGGTCTGTCTCTCAGGGGATCTTCCTGAGCGATTACCTTGAAGGCTTTACCGATGCTCAAACGATAGACGACATGGCAGAATCTGTTAATACCAATGTCTTATACACTCATTACCGACTGAAAATACCCAATGAGCGATGCAGGATAAAGATGAGCGGCAACTATCGACTGAGCGTTTATGACGAGAACAACGATAATGAGCTCATGTTTCAAGCATGCTTTATGGTTGTCGAGCGGGAGACAACCGTCACAATGGAAGCAACTGCAAATACAGAACTTGGGATGAATAGTGCCTATCAACAGATAAATTGGCAACTGAACTATAACAATATAAGCGTGGCGGCTCCAGACAGCCAGATTAAGACGGTTGTGATGCAGAATGGGCGTTGGGACAATGCAGTGATAAATGCACGGGCGCAATTTGTCATGAGAGATGGTCTGCGGTGGTCTCACAACCGCAATTTAATATTTCCTGCAGGCAATGAGTATAGGAAGTTTGAAATGCTTGATGTGAGTCACACGACCATGGGGCTTGAGCGGATCGGTTGGGATGGCCACACATATCATGCCTACGTTGGGGCGGATGAACAGCGCAGAAATTATATCTATGACGAGAGTGCCAATGGCTCTTTTTATATAAGGAATAGCGATAATTGGGAAAACGATGTGACCTCAGAATATCTCATGGTGCATTTTACTTTGTTTTCCCCCCGAATAGAAGGTGACATATATCTTAATGGCACATGGACTAACGACCAATTCATTGACAGGTATAAAATGGTATATAATGAGGAAAAGCATCTATACGAAGCCTCTGTCATGCTCAAGCAAGGTTATTACTCCTATCAGTACCTTCAACAGAAAAAAGATGGCTCCCTTGCACCATTGCCAAGTGAAGGCTCTTTTTATCAAACTGAGAATCAATATCAAGTGTTGGTTTACTATCGTGGCAATAATGACAGGACAGATCGCTTAGTTGGATATCAAGAAATTAGGACAAAATAAAAGGAGGGACTCACAAGAATATGGCCCCTCGCATTTTTATCGTTCTTATTTTCCAAAATAGCGTTTGTACAGTCCGGCAAAGCCTGCACAATGGCGTGCTTCGTCCTTGGCCATCTCATGTACAGTATCATGGATAGCATCGGAGCCTTGTTCCTTGGCCAACTTTGCAATGCGGAACTTGTCTTCACAAGCCCCTTTCTCCGCAGCGATGCGAGCTTCCAGATTGCTCTTGGTGTCACCGAGCACTTCCCCCAACAGCTCTGCAAAGCGTGAGGCGTGGTCGGCCTCTTCATAGGCATAACGCTTATAGGCCTCGGCTATCTCGGGATAGCCCTCACGGTCGGCCTGACGAGCCATGGCAAGATACATACCAACCTCTCCGCATTCACCGTTAAAGTGATCCTTCAAACCTTTAATTACTTCCTCGTCAACAGGATCCTTATAGGCTTGTCCCAACACATGCACTGTGGCAAATGTGAGATCGCCTGAAGCGGCATCTTCCATTACTTTGAATTTACTGGCAGGAGCCTTACAAATAGGACACTGTTCCGGTGCTTCGGTTCCTTCGTGGATATATCCACAAACGGTGCAAATAAACTTTTTCTTCATAATGTTTTTGTTTTGTATAATATAATGATATCAAAAATGGTCTAAAAACCATATCCATTGCCAAAGCAAATAGAGCCCCACTCTTCACAGAGCGGTTAAAGTCTACTGCAACAAAGATTTATCCGACTGCTGCCGTTGGGCACATTCGGCACACACACCTTTATAATATAATTGTTTTTCTTCAACAATATTACCATCAATCTTGTATGAATCCCCCAATGCAGGAGCCTGTTCGTCAAACAAATCAATGACCTTGCCACATTCTTTGCAGAAGAAATGTACATGAGGACTCGTATTACCGTCATAGCACACTCGATGGTCATCAATGGTTATCATGGTCGCAGCCCCCCGCTCGGAAAATAAACGCAGCGTGTTGTAAACGGTTGTACGGCTCAATGTTGGTATTTTATCGCACAATCCTTGATACACCTGTTCCACCGTCGGGTGATTGAAGTGCGTCATGAGATATTGCATAATGGCCAATCGCTGGACGGATGGTTTAACCCCATGCTCAATCAGCCGCTGATATCCTTCACTATCTCTCATCATAATCTTTTTATTTAAAAACACTGTCCTTAAAAGTTACAATGCAAAGGTAGTGTATTTTTTCCAAATTTCCAAACAAACATTTGGATAAATTACAGAGATAGGACCGACTTTCCTATTTATTCGATTCTATAGATCGACAAGGCTCATTTGAACCTTACACCGGAGTATCTTATCAATTTTACTTTTTTCCCTTTGGCTATATACGGCTTATTCCAAGTCCCATCAAGGATGAGAATAGAGGTTTTCCCGTTTGAGGGTACATCATCAATGGCCGTTTGCAAATCCATATAGTTGCCTCTCCCCTCTTTAGATACTACATAATCGTAATGCCTCACATATTTTCTGAGAGCCGGAATTTTTGCGGAGAGTTCTGCAGCAAGAGCGTCTGCCACGATACGGGCACCATATACATTATAATGTGTGTTGTCCTGTCGGCCCTTGGGCAGCGAACTGATTTCGCCGGGTTTGTACCAGACATGCAGTTTGCGGGAACCGACCACACCATATCGTTGTTCTATGTCGTGGGTTATCCGGTTGGCATCAATGAAAACAACCTTCATTTCCTTGGCAATGCGTTCCGGCACCAGACGATATTCGCCATGTGTGTCTATCAGCGTATCGCTATTTATCAGTTCATCCCCTTCATAGCTTTTGTTTCGCAACTTTTCATCATCATCGTTGTGGTCATTCTCCAAATAGAATTTACGGCGCACCACGGCATTCAGCAATACGGGAAAGCCTCCTTTCTCGCGCGTTTCCCTTACATACCGTCTGAGGTTGTCATCGAATGTGGAGCCCGGCTCCGTATGCCTGTCGGGAGCCGGTTTCTCGTCATTATGGCCAAACTGTATAAGCACATAATCGCCCGGAGCGATTCTGTCGACCACCTTTTTCCATCGGCCTTCATCCCAAAAACTTTTCGAAGAACGTCCGTTGACGGCATAATTGTCTACCAAAATGTCTTCCGTAAAACATCCTTGTAACACCATCCCCCACCCTCGCTCGGGATTTGTGGCTGGTGAAGACTTTTCGGCTGCGGTAGAATCACCAATGATAAAAATAGTCACTTTCCGGTTGGATGAAGTCAGACCAATGGCGGTTAGACAAGTCAAAAGAAAAATGGAAACAGTTTTAGTAGAATGTTTCATTGTCGTAAGGTTTAAGTAGTTGTTGTCTGTAATGAAACACTGCACAGCAACATGCTATTGTTCCAATGGCATGTCCTGCGCTGTGTTTATTATGGTTGTCAGCCTTGTATACAGGTTATAGCCTCTGCAGGGCTTACTTGTCGCTGCTCGCCGGTCTCCATATTTTTGAGGGTCACTTGCCTTGTTTGCATTTCATTTTCCCCCGCCAAAACGACGAATGGTATCCCCTTGGCATTGGCGTAATTCATCTGCTTTTTCATTTTGGCACTATCCGGATAGATTTCTGCACGTATCCCGGCATCGCGCACTTGTTTCAAGATGGGCAAGCAATAGGCTGTTTCCTGTTCACCAAAATTGATGAATAAGACTTGAGTGGAATTGACGGCCTCCTTGGGGTAGAGATTGAGTGTGTTCAACACATCATAGATGCGGTCGGCCCCGAATGATATGCCGACTCCGCTCAGCCCCGGCATACCGAAGATTCCTGTCAGATTGTCGTATCTTCCTCCACCGGTAATACTTCCCATTGGCACATCAAGAGCCTTCACTTCAAAGATAGCTCCCGTATAATAGTTCAATCCTCTGGCCAAGGTCAAGTCCAGTTGAATGTCATTTTTCAAGCCGAGGAGCTCCAGAGTGTTTAAAATGAAGCGTGTTTCTTCCACTCCCTTTAAGCCTGTTTCCGATGTTTCAAGCACGGCTTGAATCACCTTGAGTTTATCTCCGTTGCTTCCGCTCAAAGAGATAATCGGTTGGAGTTTTTCGATGGCTTCGCCACTGACACCGGCTGACTTCAACTCGTGATTTACATTTTCAAGTCCAATTTTGTCAAGTTTGTCTATAGCAACGGTTATGTCTATGATTTTATCGGCCTCTCCAATAACTTCTGCTATGCCGGTAAGGATTTTGCGGTTGTTGATTTTGATTTGTACGTTGATCCCCAACTTCGTAAAAACCGTATCAACCATCTGCATCAGTTCCACCTCATTGAGCAGAGAGTCGGAGCCTACGATGTCGGCATCGCATTGGAAAAACTCGCGATACCTCCCCTTTTGCGGTCTGTCGGCCCGCCACACTGGTTGGATTTGAAAACGCTTGAACGGCAGTTGCAGTTCATCCCGGTGCATAACCACATAGCGTGCAAACGGCACCGTCAGGTCGTACCGGAGCCCTTTCTCGCATAGCTTGGCTGCCACGTGGAGTGAATTTTTCTCCTGCAACTCTTCGTCCGACAGCTTGTTCATGAAATCGCCGGAGTTAAGCACCTTAAACAACAGTTTGTCTCCCTCCTCGCCATATTTCCCCATGAGGGTTTGCAAGGTCTCCATGGCGGGAGTTTCTATTTGTTGAAAACCATAAAGGGCATATACTTCCTTGATGGTGTCGAATATATAATTTCGCTTTGCCATCTCCACGGAACCAAAGTCGCGGGTTCCTTTGGGGATACTTGGTTTGTTGGCCATTATGTTTATTTGGATTGAGATTAAACTTTTTATTTGCTCTCCGATATTTCCAGAGGGCACAAATTGATTGCTGCAATCCTGCGGGTTGCCTGTATCAAGCGTCCCCACAGGATTATATTGCACATACTATTATAACGTGATGATTTTATTGGCGGACTACCGTTTGGTCACGATCCGGCCCGAGTGAGATGATCTTGATGGG
The DNA here is from genome assembly GCF_000184945.1 of Segatella buccae ATCC 33574. Classification (GTDB taxonomy): domain Bacteria; phylum Bacteroidota; class Bacteroidia; order Bacteroidales; family Bacteroidaceae; genus Prevotella; species Prevotella buccae. Next base: position 2,230,843 of record NZ_GL586311.1, on the reverse strand, counting down.
GGTTTCAAGGAAGTCTTCAACGAACTTGATGTAGTCTTTAAATGCCTTAGGGAATTGCGCCTCATCAGTAAATGCAGTCATGTCTGCCTTCCAACCAGGCAATTCCCGATAGATGGGCTCTACACCCTCCAGCTCATACGGGAGTTCAGTTGTCGTATCTCCATTGGGGAGTCTGTAGGCAACACATGCCTTGATGGTATCGAAATCATCGAGCACGTCGCTCTTCATCATAATCAGTTCGGTCACGCCGTTGATCATGACAGAATAGCGCAACTGAACGAGATCGACCCATCCGCAACGGCGCTCTCTCCCGGTCACGGCACCATATTCGTGTCCAAGGTCGCGAATTTTTTTGCCCGTATCGTCAAAGAGCTCTGTGGGGAATGGTCCTGCGCCGACACGTGTGCAATAGGCTTTCATGATGCCATACACGTTGCCCACCCGATTGGGCCCAATGCCCAGTCCGGTGCAAGCACCGGCACAAATTGTATTGGACGATGTGACAAAGGGATAGCTGCCAAAGTCTACATCAAGCATTGTACCTTGCGCTCCTTCACATAATATGCTCTTGCCGGACTTCAGCAAGTTGTTGATTTCGTGTTCACTGTCGACAATATGAAACTGTTTCATGTATTCGACACCTTCCATCCAAGTGTTTTCCACCTCCTCAAAACCGCTAAAATCAGTCCATCCGAGATTGGCGAGCATTTGCATGTGGCGAGCCTTGTGAGCAGCGTATTTTTCTTCAAAATGGTCAAGAATGTCCCCTACTCTCAAGCCATTGCGTGAAATTTTGTCTGTATAAGTCGGGCCGATACCTTTGCCCGTGGTGCCCACTTTATCCTTACCTTTGGCAGCCTCGTAGGCCCGATCGAGCACTCTGTGGGTGGGCATGATAAGATGGGCCTTCCGGGATATGTGGAGACGCTCTTTGAGTGGATGGCCGCTCTTCTCCAGTTCCTTGGCCTCATTCATAAACAAATCCGGGGCCAAAACCACACCATTGCCTATGATGTTGACCTTGCCCCCTTGGAAGATACCCGACGGAATGGAACGAAGTACATACTTCTTGCCTTCAAACTCCAATGTATGTCCGGCATTAGGACCGCCTTGAAACCGAGCCACGACATCATACTTAGGTGTCAGCACATCAACAATCTTTCCTTTGCCTTCATCGCCCCATTGGAGACCTAAAAGGACATCAACTTTACCAGTGTTCATTGTAATATCGTTTTTCTTTTAAGATTTCGCTTTCTTTTGATCTTATTTGTCCACGTCGTTTGCGTTTCCTTGCTTGCGCTTTCGGGTTATGGCCGACTGGCAGGAACTGCACACTCCATAGATATATAGTGTAAACTCATCCTTGCGGAATCGTTTCAACTTGAGGGTATCAAGAGCCCTTACGACTGTCGGCGCACTAATCTCTGTCACTTTCCCACAAACGGTGCATACTTGATGACAATGACATCCTTTGTCATAGCACGCTTCATACTTTGTGCCATCTTGAAGACGGTGCCTTATCACAAGACGAAGTTCTAAAAACAACCGCATCGTATTGTAGAGCGTGGCTCTGCTCACGCGGAAGTTGTCCTTTCCCAGCCGGGCATCCAACTCTTCTAAAGAGAAGTGTCCGTCCATACTGTACACGGCATCCAGAATCGCATAACGCTCCGGTGTCTTGCGATGGCTCCGCAATTCAAGATAACTATCAAGAATTTCTCTTGCTTTTTTCTTAATGTTACCTTTCATATCCAGCCACTAAGTTACATAAAACGCACAAAGATACTAATAATTTGGCACATACAGAAAAGCTATAATTAAAAAAAACTAAATAGAATCAAATCCACATAAAACATTGTGATTTCATTTCAGGAAAGCGTGACAGGTAATCACAATAGTTTTAGTATGAAGGTATTCCGGTTTACCTGAAAAAGCAATATTACTCCACTTTACCGCCATGCCTACACAAAACAACTCAAGAGTGGAAGCGTCTTCTTTCTGTTCGAGGCCTTTGCACGCTCTGTGCAAGGCTGCCGAACGGTTTGTGCACAGCCTCTGCACAGATGGCGCAAAGGCACTGAACCAAACCGAATGCGGGGCATATATGATGAAAGGGGATGGAAAGAAAAAGTGAGGAGTAAGGGGATGATGATTGGCTAAAACACAAAATGAAGAGATGCATATAACTGTGCGCCCAACACATAAAGTACAAAAAGCACTGCTATATGCCTTAACCCCTCCGACAAGGAGTCCACAAGTTCGGAAAAGCCTTGGTAATGGCCGCTCAACAACCCGAAGCTCCCTCCGGCGACTACGGCCATGAATGAAAGTACGGGTATGATGCTCGCGCTGAAACTGCCGGGAAACAGATGTCCCGTCACATTAAGGAGAATGGCGTGGGGAATAGCCGTGAGCAACAACATCACGACGATGCACAGGGCTATCTCAGCGATGACGAGCCGCATGGCCAACCGATGCCGATAGAGGGAAGGCTGATAATGGAATATGCCACATTTGTCCAATGCTCCCCATGCCATGCCCAACAGTAGGAGCCAAACAAGGACGGGGGTCTGAAGGTTGTCGACAAAACGACCGAAATACCACCTGATGCCTTCACTACTTAGCAGTGAATGCACTGTTTTGTCGGGGTAGGCGGCCGTGATGAGCCATGACAGCAAAATCAAGATGAGTTGGCTTGCCGACAGGAGAATTACAATATAGGTGGCCGCTTTATTCCTCATCTGCTTCAAGCCGGTCTATATCCAATATCTGCAACTCAAGTGCTCTGACCACCAGGCGGGTGGCATTCACCCCCAATCCGCCATTACCGTTCGGGAAAAGTTTCTGCACCAACTCGTTCTGGCGTTTCTCAAGACTTTTTACACCGAATGGCATCCCACGCAAATTAGAAATCTGATCTTTGGTGAATCCTAAAGCAAGATGGCGCAAGAAACGCTCGTCGTATTCGTCAATCTCGTAGTTGACTAATGCTTCCTGACGCATCAACTGCCTGTTTATGCTTTGCTTGAAGCGCTCGACAATCTTTTCCAAGATGGGTTGGTTGAAGACCATCTTTTTTCCGTTCATACAACTGGCGACATCTCCACGCGTGAGAAGTTCTCCACTTTTCAAGATGATGCCGTCGCATCCAGCATCAAGAACATCCACCCAAAGTTTTTCATTGAGGATTTCTCCGGTGAAAATAAGAACTCTCACATGCGGATGCATCTCTTTGGTCTGTCGGCATATTTCCACGCCGACAGTCGTGCTTCCTCCCAATCCTAAATCAAGCAAGACAAGGTCGGGGAGCTGTTGCTTAAGAGTTTTCCAATAAGCCTGCTCGCAGTCTGCCGTGCCGATAATCTCAGCCTCAGGAATTTCATTTCTGAAGATTCCCTCTGTCCCCTTTAGTTCCAAAGGCACATCTTCCACTATGATGACTTTAAACTTATCCATATCTATTTTCCAATTACGTTTTCTAAACTTTTGGGTAGGACAATCTCTATGACACCCAAGCCATGCTCATCTTTAAAGGCCCGAATGCCGCATCTCCGCATATTGAAAACCTCGCCGATTTCGCGAACAATCTGCCTACATAGCAGGAAGTTGAGATTGTCTGTGAGCGGGGTGAACAATCGGCGAAGATACTCCTCGTCGTTGCGAAGATGAGGAATCTTCACCATATATATAACGTAAAGACTGTCCTTTTCTGATTTTAAAAGCTCAAGTTTATTTCCTCCCGATTCTTTTCTTAGCATATCAAAGAGATATTCCACTATTGCTTTGTCAAGTTTGACATTTCCAACAACCTGCTGCATAGCCTGTTCGGAGAGCATCGTGTACAGTGATTTGTAATAGCCGACAAGTTCGCTCAAAGCCTCCACATTTTCCGGATTGTCGTCAATCAGTTGTCTGATGCGAGAAGGGTAATACATGGTTTCGTGTTTCAAGGCCGACAGACAGTTGTCAAGCACACTATTGCTGATATAAAGTTTGTCATTTTCATATTCGCTGCGATGAAGCTCATCCTCAGCAAGTTCAATGCTGACCTCCTGATTTTGATGATAAGCGACGCTCTTTTCCAAGGCCTTCTCTATTTGCCTTACCACATCGTGCAGGCGGGGGCTGACTCTCAAAATCGGCTTTTCCTGCCATATTTGCCGGATGTTTTTCAATTTGTCTTCATCCGACTGTTCTGTGAGCAAGATGGCGTTGATGGTATTAACCTGCTCCACAGCAAGCTTATAGGCAACGACATGACGATAGTAGAGGAGGTAGTAGGCAGGGAAAATGAGCACCAACAAGACTATCAATAAGATGATGGCCACCATTTTGGAGTTCTCTGAGGCTTGCATGGTGCGCACATAGTTGTCGAGTGTGTCATCTGCTGACCGTTCCCGGAAGAGTTGTGTGTAGACCTTGTTGTTGTAGGTGTATAATTGCCATTCATGGAGAGCCAAGGCTGCAACTGCCGATTCGTTGCGTATGTCGAGTATGACGCTGTAACGCGTGACAAGCCCATCGTGGAACCAACGGATTTCGGCCGGTTCCCCACTCGTGGCGTATGCTTTCATCAAGAACTTGCCTTCCGGATGTTTTTCAAGGTAATAGGCATTGAGATATTTCCGTGCTGAATCGGCAAACTCAAGCGTGCGTCTGTAACGCCCGTTGATGTTGGAAAAATAGGCACTGTCGGCATAACGGCCGGCAAGAACCAGACTTTGTGGCATATTCTCCACTCCATGATGGACGGATTCGCCTGAAGCCATAGCCGATGACAAGCCGACTGCCATACTCACCATCACGAGGAAGAGCCTAAGCCCTCGCACAAGGCCCTTGGGCAAGCGGAAAAAGAACTTGCTTCCCTTTCCCTTTGTGCTCTCAACACCAATCTCGCATACCTTAAATAGTGTGCTTATTTTTTTGTATTTCTCTATGATGCCTTTGCAGTTGAGCAGTCCGAAACCATGCCCGCCGGTATATGTATGATCGAAAATATGTGAAAGTTGCTCACCGTCCATGCCTTTGCCTGTATCTTCTATGCGGATTTCAACATACTCATCGGTCTCTTGGGCATAAATATGTACTTCTCCCCCACTCCCCGTAAACTTGCGGGCGTTGTCGGCAATGGTATTTACCATGAATAGTGTCAGCGTCCTGTCTGCCTTCACGACGGCCTGCGTATCACCTATTTTCAATGTGATACCTTTCAATAGAAAACTCATCTTCCCTTTCTTGACAACATTGAACAATAGTTGCAGTGGGAAACTCTCAATGTGCAGGCTGAGTGCTCCTTGGCGCATTTGAATCCAATGTGTAAGCACATCATTGTATTCGCTTATCTTGTCTGCCACTTCCGAGATGTAATCAAACCTCTCTTTGCGGATGACAGCAGTCTCTTGTTGGGTTGATAGTTTTGCCACTTCATGGACGATACGGTCTATAAGTGGAGTAATACTGTTGACCAACTGCACTTTGGCACGCTGTTCAAGATTGCGGCGTTTGTTCTCATCAATATGTTGCTTGACGATATTCTGTTTCTCTTCTATCTCAGCTTGGCGTTCAAGCAGACTGTTTACTTCTTGCTCGTTATGTTCTTTCCACACATTCAGCGGGTCAAGAAGTTTGTCATAAGAAAATCTTTTGTTATTTCTGCGACGCATGATGCCAAAGGCAATCAGTAGGACAATGACAAAGACGATCATTGTGATTACGGCAATAATCATCCAGTTCAGTTGTGCGGCATTCTTGTCCAACTGTGCTGCACGGGCTTCAAGCTGACGGTCTTGGCGAGTCTGCTCTTGCAAATCAAGGTAGAGATTTCTGTTTCTGTCACTGTTGGGCTTGTCATCAATAGCTGAATAGACCAGGCTCAACTGCTCACGGATGCTTGCCACCAAATCGGGAGCTTCATTGATAGCCTTGTTTTTGGTAAGTGCTGTCTCCAAGCAGATGGCCGCCGACTTATAGTCATTGATGCACCAATAGCATTGCGCCAATGTGCGGTAGGCACCGGCTGTCTGGTACACATCGCCATATTTCATGAAGAGTTCCAGAGAACGTTGGGCTAAATTACCGGCAAGTAGGCTGTCATTCATCTGATCAACGTTGATGAATTTGATAGCGGATTGGTTGTTCTTAATCAGATACCGGCGAATCACATCCGATTGTAGATGCTCACTGATGGCTTGCATGGAGTTAGCTTTCCAAAATGGATAATTGGAGCCATCAGCAAGAAGATAGCATCTTAGCAAATAGTTAAACTCGGTTTGGGCGACTTCCTCCCGAGTGCCTTGAATGGCACCGCCGGCTCCGATGCAATATAGATAATTGAGATATTGGGCCGTATCTTGTTCCACTTCTACAGGGTTGATGGACTCTAAAGCCTCTATAAAGGGCTTTTCCAATCCGACATAATATAAATAGGTGGAATTTACGATGCCGAATTCGGAACGTGCATAGACCATTCTCAGTTTCTGCCGGCGGGAGAGGTTGTCCCCCTCCTCATCTATACGTTTCAGACGGCGTGCTGCACGCTCCCGGAAATCATAGAAGTCCTTGTTCCGTGATTCACGTTGGCAAAGTCTCATCTGCTGAATGTCGGCAACAAGCAGTTCTATCTGGTCATCGGTATGGGTAGACACTTTTGCAAGAAGTTTGTAGGCACCAGCATAATCCATGTGCATGATGTCAACGAAAGCAAGGTTGTTGCAGGCCTCAGCGTAGCCTTGTCCATAGTCATCAGAGAGTTCTAATGCCTGTAGTGCATACTTCTTGGTAGAATCCAAATCCCGATAATGGAAGGCATAAGATTTGTCATTCAGCTTGTCAACCTCTATCTGATGGGGAGGACGACAAGCCGAGAACCAAAGGAACGTCACCAAGAGGGAGACACCCTTCAGTAGCAGCTGTGTTATTTCAAGTTTAGTCTTCAAATGAAAATGTAGGGATGGTCTGTCAGACCGATCCCTACAACCTTTATATTTAGTTAATTATCTTTTGTAAAAAGAGATGAGGTCTGTTCATTTCCCATTCCGTTTGATTTACGAACGGGCCTCTTTGATATATCCGAGAGCCTCTGCACATTTGTCGGTAATAGCCTGCCAGTTTCGGGCGGCAATCACCTCCTTAGGGAAAAGTTTGGAACCCATACCAACACAAAGTACTCCGCTCTTGATCCACTCGGTGAGATTGTCCTTGTCCGGAGACACGGCCCCCGTCACCATCACATTGCTCCAGCGCAACGGTCCAAGAATATTCTTGACAAATGAAGGGCCACCTACATTGCCGGCCGGGAATACCTTGGTAACATCGCAGCCTGCCGCTTGGGCGTTGCTGATTTCCGATACAGAACCACATCCGGGAGAATAAGGAACAAGGCGACGATTGCAAACGGGAGCAATCTCCGGATTAAAGTTTGGCCCGACAATAAAGTTGGCTCCCAACTGAATGTACAATGCTGCTGTAGGGGCATCTATCACCGTACCTGCACCGAGTATCAACTCCGGGCATTCTTTGGTTGCCCATTTCACCAACTCCCCGAAAATCTCATGGGCGAAATCACCACGATTGGTAAACTCAAACACGCGCACGCCACCTTCATAACATGCTTTGATTACATTTTTACAGGTGTCGAGGTCACTATTGAAAAACACAGGTACCATACCGGTTTCCTTCATAGCCTGCATGACCTGCATCTTATTAAACTTTGCCATTATTTGAATACTTAATTTATACGAAGTGTGTAAATGATATCTATTTTATGTCTTATTATTTTCTCGACAAAAGAGACGAGATGCGCCTATCTCTGCACACGACCGCTAGCATTACCACCGGCGAGGCTTTCCACTTCATCTACAGAAACAAGATTGAAGTCTCCGGGAACGGTATGTTTAAGCGCCGATGCAGCTACTGCAAATTCCAAGGCCTCCGCTTGGGTGGGCTTTGTAAGCAACCCATGAATTAAGCCTCCGGAGAACGAGTCACCGCCACCGACACGGTCAATGATGGGCATAATGTCGTAACGCTTACTTTGGTAGAACTCCTTACCGTCGTAAATAAGAGCCTTCCAACCATTATGTGTTGCAGAGAAAGACTCACGGAGCGTAGATACTACATATTTGAAACCAAACTCCTTCATCATACCTTGGAAAATGCCATAATATCCCTCAGCATCAGTCTTTCCGCCTTCTACATCGGCATCGGGTTTGAAACCAAGACAGAGTTGTGCATCCTCTTCATTACCAATACATACATCAACATATTGCATCAATGGGCGCATCACAGAGATGGCTTTTTCCGAAGTCCAGAGTTTCTTGCGGAAGTTCAAATCAACGGAAACTGTTACTCCGTGACGCTTTGCGGCTTCACATGCCAGTTTAGTCAGCTCTGCGGCCTTGTCGCTAATGGCAGGAGTAATTCCAGACCAATGGAACCATTTGGCACCTTTCATAATGGCATCGAAATCGAAATCGGAAGGAACAGCCTCGGCAATGGCACTATGAGCACGGTCGTAAATAACTTTAGAAGGCCGCATGGAAGCTCCTGTCTCAGCGTAATAGAGACCAACACGCTCTCCTCCACGAGCGACAAACTGAGTGTTCACACCATAGCGCCGAAGGGCATTGACGGCAATCTGACCAATCTCATGGTTGGGCAACTTAGAAACAAAATATGCTTCATGTCCATAATTTGCCACGCTGACAGCAACATTTGCCTCACCGCCACCGGGGATGATGCGGAATGAGTCACTCTGAATGAATCGGTCATTGCCTTCCGGAGAAAGACGAAGCATGATTTCGCCTAATGTTACGATTTTAGCCATTTTAAATAGTTTAATTTGTTATTCGTTTTACTAAATTGTTAGTTAATTGATTTGTTTTCTTCGCAAAAATAGTCATAATTTACCAAACGAAGAAATAAAATCATGGAAAAATTAGATTTTGTGCAAAATATTGGACTGTGCTTCCGCACAATTCAACTTTTATTAGTATATTTGTACCGAAAATAGTATATGTGTGCGGGCACAACGCTGTTTTTTACAGTTGTTTCTTGCCGGTCACACAGCAAACAACTAAAAACTATGGCAACAAAAATCAGAATCAAAGACATTGCCGAAAGGGCCGGTGTTTCGGTGGGGACGGTTGACAGAGTGCTCCACGACCGCCCCAATGTGTCGCCGCCTGCTCGTGAAAAGGTAGAGAAAGCACTCAAAGAGATGAACTACCAGCCCAATATGTATGCAAGTGCATTGGCATATAATAAGTCATACACTTTCTTCCTTTTGATTCCCATGCACGAGTCAGAAGCCTATTGGGAAGAGATAGAGGAAGGTGCCAAGAAATGTGAAGACACCCGGCGGGACTTCCATATTGATGTGGAAATCAGATACTATCAAAGATTCAATGAAGACTCCTTCAAGGATAAGTGCATTGAAATCCTCAATTCCAGTCCTGATGGTGTTGTCATTGTTCCTGCACAACTTGACATTACACGACGCTTTACGGACAAATTACACGATCACAACATCCCGTTTGTTCTTCTTGACTCTTACATGCCAGATTTGCGGCCCTTGTCATTCTATGGCCAAGACTCTTTTTGCAGTGGGTATTTTGCTGCCAAGATGCTAATGTTATTGGCTGCACAAGAGAAAGAAATCATGCTCATGCGCCAAACTAAAGACGGCAAATTGGTCAGTAAGCAGCAGGATAACCGAGAAGTGGGATTCCGGCATTACATGCACGACCATTTCCCCGAGATAGAGATTGTCAACCTCGACCTACCCCTGCAAGGCACTCGTAAGGAATATGAGCACACCATGGAGAATTTCTTCATCCAACATCCGCATTTGCATCATTGCATCACGCTGAATTCTAAAGCGTATCTGGTGGGTGAGTTCCTGCTCAAAACCAATCGACGGGATGTACAAATCATGGGCTATGACATGGTTGCCAAGAATGTGGAATGTCTCCGGCAAGGTTCCATCTCTTTTCTGATAGCGCAACATGCTTATTTGCAGGGCTACTCGTGTGTTGACACATTGTTTAATGCAATCGTACTCAAAAAGAAAGTAACTCCGGTGAATTACATGCCCATTGAATTATTGTCAAAAGAGAATGTGGATTTTTACAGGAGGACACAACTGTAATTTTCAGGTATGATGCCACTTTAACGGTGTGAGGAGGCTTTGCGACCAAGATATGCACAATTATACAAAAGACAAATAACAAAAACGAAAGAAAACAAATCTATGGAACAATCAAGCTTTATCAAAATCAATCGGGCAGACTCCGTATTCGTATGTCTGCGTCCGATGAAGAAAGGCGAAACCGTTGAAATAGACGGTAAGAGCATAGAGCTGCGTCAGGACACGCCGGCCGGGCATAAAGTGCTCATCAATGATGTCAGCAAAGGTGCCGACATCATCAAGTATGGCTACCCCATCGGCCATGCCAAGGAAGACTTGAAAGCCGGGCAGTGGGTCAATGAGAATAATTTGAAGACCAATCTGGCCGGAACCCTCGAGTACACCTACCATCCGGTTACGGAGACTCTCAACATTGCTAAAGAGAACAGGACTTTCAAGGGTTACAAAAGGGCGAATGGCGAAGTCGGGGTGCGCAATGAGATTTGGATCGTGCCGACTGTGGGATGTGTGAATGGCATTGCTGAGCGGTTGGTTGAAATGCTGAAAGCCGAGACCCGCTTGGAAGGTATTGATGCTGTACATGCCTGGCACCATAATTTCGGTTGTTCGCAGTTGAGTGGTGACCATGAAAACACCCGAAAGGTGTTGCGCGACATCTGCCTGCATCCCAATGCCGGCGGTGTTTTGGTGCTTTCACTTGGGTGTGAAAACAACCAGCCTGACCAATTCATGGAGATGCTTGGAGACTACGACAAGAAGCGTATCAAACTTCTTGTGACCCAAAAGGTTGAAGGAGATGAGCTCGAGGAAGGAATGAGGATTCTCCGAGAGTTGTATACTGTGGCCAAAGAAGACCGGCGAGAGGATGTCCCGTTGAGTGAATTGCGTGTCGGATTGAAGTGTGGCGGTTCCGACGGATTCAGCGGAATCACTGCCAATCCGCTGGTAGGCGAATTTTCCGACTACCTCGTTGCGCAAGGTGGAACGACCATCCTAACGGAAGTCCCGGAAATGTTTGGTGCGGAAACCATCTTGATGAACCGCTGCAAGACTCCACACCTGTTTGAACAAACGGTCAAGTTGATTAACGACTTCAAGGAATATTTCCTCTCTCACGGCGAACCTGTCGGTGAGAATCCCTCTCCCGGCAACAAGGCCGGTGGCATATCCACCCTTGAAGACAAAGCCTTGGGGTGTACGCAAAAATGCGGCCGCGCATTGGTGAGCGGTGTCTTGGGCTATGGCGATCGCCTGAAAGAGCGGGGACTCAATCTGCTATCGGCTCCCGGCAACGACCTTGTGGCCTCCACAGCACTGGCTTCAGCCGGCTGCCAACTGGTGCTTTTCACTACAGGCCGGGGCACACCGTTTGGCACTTTCGTCCCGACAATGAAAATCTCAACCAACAGCACCCTCTATAAAAACAAGCCTAACTGGATTGATTTCAACGCAGGAGAACTGGTAGAGGGCACCGGCATGAAAGAACTGACCGAGAAGTTTATTGATAAAATCATTGCTGTGGCCAGTGGAGAACTCACTCGCAATGAGGCCAACGGCTATCGGGAGATTTCCATATTTAAAAATGGTGTGACACTATGAAGTAAAAATCATCAGGAAGACGGGAATAGTCTGGAAAGGCATTCCTGTTTTCCTCTTATCGCACAACGACTTGAACAACAAGAAAGGAATACTGGCTCTCTCGCCACTGCTGCTTTTCATCCTGCTCTATGTAGGCTTGTCGGCCATAGCAGGTGACTTTTACAAGGTACCCATGACCGTAGTTTTCATGATTGCCAGCATCTATGCTGTCGCCATTTCGGGCAATCTGCCACTGAAAAAGCGCATTGACACCTACAGCCGTGGTGCAAGTTCGGGAAACCTTCTCTTGATGCTTTGGATATATGTCCTGGCCGGTGCCTTTGCAGCTTCTGCCAAACAGATGGGGGCCATTGATGCCACAGTCAACATGGCTCTGACCTATCTGCCTGCCAACATGCTGCTGCCCGGTCTTTTTTTGGCTGCCTGCTTTATTTCCCTTTCCATAGGCACAAGTGTTGGAACCGTTGTAGCCCTCGTGCCGATAGCCGCAGGCATCGCCTCTTCGGCCGATGCCAATGTAGCTCTTACAACTGCCGTTATCGTGGGAGGAGCCTATTTCGGAGACAATCTGTCGGCCATCTCCGACACCACCATTGTCGCTACCCAGAGCCAAGGGTGCAACATGAGTGACAAATTTCACGTCAACATTCTCATCGTTTGGCCGGCCGCCCTGCTCATTCTTGTCGTTTACGGCATTCTCGGAGCCGACATGGAACCACCGCGGAACGTGGCTCCCGTGGAATATTTGAAAGTCATCCCCTATATTGTCGTACTTGTTTCTGCCATTGCGGGAATGAATGTCATGGCAGTTCTTGTCTTGGGCATAGCCCTTTGTGCCGTCATCGGTCTGGCTGAAAACACGTATGGTCTTTTCGGTTGGCTGGAGGCTATGGGGCAGGGCATCATGGGCATGGGCGAACTTGTCGTCATTGCGATGATGGCCGGTGGAATGCTTGAGATGATTCGAGAGAATGGTGGCATTGACTATATTATAGATAAACTGACAGCCCACGTGGAGAGTAAGCGAGGTGCAGAATTGTCGATAGCGGCATTGGTGAGCCTTGTCAATGTATGTACGGCCAACAACACCGTGGCCATCCTCACCGTAGGGGCCATCTCCAAGAAAATAGGCGACAAATATGGAGTGGATAACAGAAAGGCGGCAAGCATTCTTGACACTTTCTCGTGCACTGTGCAGGGAATCATCCCCTACGGTGTGCAGATGCTCTTGGCTGCGGGGCTGGCCCATGTCAGTCCGATGGCCATCCTGCCCTATCTCTATTACCCGTTTGCCATCGGTATCTGTGCCCTGCTAGCTATTCTCCTGCGCTATCCCAAACGGTATTCATAAAACATCGAGACTATGGACTTCTTACAACGTAATCTATTCACGAGACTCCGAGCTGAAATATTCCACACTGCCGAAGAGATGGAACCCATGACCACTTACAAGCATGGCAAAATAGAGCAGATGATCAGAAACATCGAGTCAGTCCCTGCCGGAGAAGTGGCTTTGAGCAACGGTTTCCTCAATCGAAGGCTCATCAAGATTCAAACGGAGGAGCGCCATGCCATCGACACTTCTGTGGAGACGCTCTACCTGCTGCGCATCATCGTGAGCAACATCACCGGCACACTCACAATGGGCATCCCCCTGCGGGGCATCACACAACTCGGGCTCTATCTTCGCACGCGGGGCGACAAGGTTGATTTCGTGAAACTCGACAAATGGCTCGACCGGCTTCACATACGCCGGATGGCCCAACTGCAAGGCTCCATCCTAATAGAGTTTTTCGATTTTGATGCTGATGAGATCCCATTTGTCCACCATCTGGAGAGCAGTGCCTATAAGTCCACGCTGCGCTCACTCAACTATAATGCGCAAGACTATGACGAGCAAATGCACTTCAGACAGAATGCGACGGGCTTTGTCAGTACCAACAGCCGCAATCTCAGGCGCAACCTCCGAAGGAGTATCCGCTACTTTGACTTGGCTCCAATAGAGACAACAAGCAACTTTGTGTACAAGTTTTTCAAGAGTCTGTCCGAGATAGAGGAATAAGCAAAATATATTTAATTTATTTTGTCGGTAACTTGATTTGCACTATATTTGCAGGTTATGAAGAAACTTCTGTTTTTTATACTATATTTGTTTACAGCTACAAGCCTGATGGCGCAAGTGGAGTGTGAAGACACCTGCTCGCACATCCACGGCATTGACTTGAGTCACTATCAGGGCACTGTCTTTTGGGAAGCTATCGGTGACAATTCAAAAATGGCATACGTCTATCTCAAGGCCACTGAAGGCGGCAATAATATAGACAGCAGATATAAAGAGAATATTGATCTGGCTCACAAATACGGGCTGAAAGTGGGCTCTTACCATTTTTATCGGCCAAAAGTGGAACAGGAAGTACAACTTCGCAATTTCATGACTCAATGCCGTCCGGGCGATCAAGACTTGATTCCCATGATAGACATCGAGACGAAAAGCGGATTGCCGACGGAGGAGTTTTGCGACTCGCTCTTCAAATTTCTTCGACTGGTGGAAAAGGTCTACAAGCAAAAGCCGCTTATCTATACCGGCACCAATTTTTACAACAGCTACCTCTCCGGCAAATTGGATGCCTATCGGCTGATGATTGCTCAATACACCCGCAGAGAACCTGTGCTCAATGACGGGCGCGACTTCGAGATGTGGCAGTACACCGGTAAAGGTCATCTGAACGGTATCAACGGCTACGTGGACAAGAGCAGGTTTATGAGAGGCCACAGATTGAAGGAGATCAGATTCAGACACCGACAAGATTAGAGCGGAACGGAAAATCGTTTTTGCATCATTTTTCTTTTTCCTCCAAGCGGACCATACAATAACACGTTCATAAAATCAACATCATATCATGGCTATCATCAAATGCCCTGAGTGCGGACATCAAATCAGTGACAAAGCACCCGTTTGCCCCAACTGCGGCGTAGAAATAGCAGGCAAGGTGACACAATGCCCCAATTGCGGGGAAATATATTTCAGGAATGAAGACTCATGCCCCAACTGCCATCGCCCCACTACTGCCCGTCGGCAGGAGACGCAACCGGCTGAGGCTATGCCAACAGTCGCAGAGGTGTCTTCTTCCCCCACTCCACCGCCACCTCCCACTTCCCGACCGGCCTGTCCGGCAACGGATGAGGCCCCCAATCACATGACCGACAACACACCAAAGAAAAAGTCGCACGCTGCCTTGATAGCGGCATTCATCATTGCCTTAGCCATCTGTGGCGTATGTTTCTATTTCTACAATCAGGCCAAAGACAATAAAGAACATGAGGCATACGAATATGCCATGACCAGCAACGACCCTATGGTGCTTCAAAGCTACCTCGACACCTATCGTGCCGATGCGCCCGAAGAACATATAGACTCCATCCAGTCTCATCTTGCCATGCTCAGGCAGCAGGATCAGGAATGGACCAATGTGCTTGTGAGCGGTTCGAAGGCGGCACTTGAAGACTATCTTGCCAAACATCCGGACACGCCACATCGGGGCGAAATCAACAACAAGCTCGATTCGTTGGACTGGGTGGATGCCCAAAGGCAGAATACAGTCGATGCCTATCAGGAATACCTGAACAGTCATCCCGAGGGGGCGCACATAGATGAGGCTGCGGAGAACATCAAGAAAGTGAAATCAAAGGAAGTGCAACCGGAGGAGCGGGCACGCCTGAACGATCTTTTCAGGAAGTTTTTCCAAAGCATCAATTCTCGCAACGAGGATCGCCTGACCGACCAGGTGGAAGACGTGCTTGCTTCATTTTTGGGAAAAGACGGCGCGACGAAGAGCGATGTAATCAGCTTCATGCATAAAATTTACAAAGAAGACGTGACCAACATGAACTGGCATCTCGCCAACGATTACACCATTCAGAAGCGCGAGGTTGGAGAGGATGAATATGAATATCAAGTGCAATTCTCTGCCAAACAGAATGTGGAGTATTCTGATGCATCCAAAAACTCGGAGACACGCTACAAGATAACGGCTACCGTTTCGCCCCAAATGAAGATTTCTTCATTCAATATGGTGAAAATAGTTGAATAACCGTTTGGATGACATGTTGGTCGGTGGGCATTGACCGCCCATATCTGGCATATAGGAATAAAATCTCAAAACCGGACATTTCAATATAGAAGAGGTGCTTTTACAAACACCTCTTTTTTGTTTGCTGATTTTTCAGATATACGTGTCGATTCTTGCACAGATTCAGTATGCCTATCGGTAGCCGGTATTCTGTCAGCCTCTCGCAACTTGCAGAGCTGAAAAGCATATAGTGACAAACTTAGTTGATATATGAAAATGGTTTACATGATCTCTTCTCTGGAACCTATAGTGTCCCGACACAATGCACAAAAAACGTAAAGGAATATGTCTTTTAAAGGCTTATTCGGCCCGAACGAGGAGATAAAAGGGGCACACTTGGAAGACGGTAACAATCGAGTGATACCTTCATTCGGGCCGGATGACAGGCCTGTTTTGGCCGAATAACCACCGAAAACACAGATGGATACAAAAAAAAGGAAGCATCTGCGTGCTTCCCTTGCCATTGCAAAGATACAACCCAAAATGGCAAAATGCAAATCAGTTGCGAAAAAATCAGACACCCGGTTTATCAGAAAAACTGCCAAACGGGGCTTGGGTCCACTATCGTTCGTTGCAAGCCTTAATGATGCTCGGGCACAATGGCCAGATACACTAAATCGTGGTCGGTGAGGTTTTCCATATAGTGGGAGTGCCCCTCCGGACAGTAGTGTACCTGCCCTACCCTCACTACTTCCACCTCGTCATCGTAGTGGAAAGTCGCCTCTCCGCTAATGACATATACGATCTCGCAATTCCCCTCGTGCGTATGAAGTCCGCTTGATGCTCCGGGGCGCAAGGTGCTATACATGATTTTCACTTTGTCATCGACAAAGTTACGGGTATCCAATTTGCCATTTCCGCCCTTAAAGCCCTCAAGATGGGCTTCCCTAATGCGGTCAAAATCTATTTTCATAATGTAGTGTATTGATATTTGAATGCAAATATAATAAAAGAATCGGATATTCCGCATAGGAATATCCGATTTTCTCTTTGATAGAACCTACCGTAATTGGGTAGCCGACAATGTTCAGAAAGTGTATTTCAAACCTATCTGACCGCGCCAGCGGCTGTAAAGTTCACTATAGGTGCGGGCTGCACGGCCGCCTGTGAACTGATAGTGACCACCACCCATGTAGTTGACAGGGCTGCTGTATATGCCGAAGCCGTCACCGTAGGTGTGTCCCCAATCCTTGTTGAGGAGGTTGCCGAGATTGATGATGTCGAAGGTGAGCTCAACGGAATTCAGCTGACCGGCCACCTTGAAGCTGTACTTCTGACCGAAGTGGAAGTCGAAATGATGCTCAAAGGGCAGGTTGTCGGCATATCGTTTATAGTATTCGCCACGATGTTTGCTCATGTAGGAATCTTCTCCGATCCATGTCTTCAGCAGCGTACGTTGCATTTCTTGGGTGAGCACGCCATTAAAGCCTTCACCGAAGGCTTTCACAATCAATCTATTGCCATTCTTTGAATTGTCAAACTTCGTTTCGTCGAAGATCATCTTGTCTATCTGTGCGTCCGTAGGGATGTAGAACAAATCGTTACCATTGGCTCCATCCTCGTTCACATCACCATAGTAGTAAAGGGAATACGGAGACCCGCTCTTCGCTTGATAAATCAGTCCGAGGGTCGTCAGCCAAGAGTTGTTCTTGCCATATTTGAGATGGTAGTAGGCACTGGCCTGAATGCGATGCGGAATGTTGTAGGCGGAATTGCCAAGTTCCGGTGCATTGGGGTTGCGATAGGTGTAGTTGTAACGCCAGTTACTTTCGGCCACCATCGAGCCACCATTGTTCACGCTCTTGGACTGGGTCCATGTGTAGCTGGCCATCAGGTCGAGACCGAAATTGAAATGTTTTTCTGCCTTCAGGGAGAGATTGACAGTATATCCTTTGGAGGTGTTACTCAAGGCATAGATATTGTCAAAAGCCGTGCCATTGGTTCTCTTCTGGAAAAGCGGACGATTGTCTTCTACCGGCACTCCTTTCGAACCGTAAACCTGCGCGTATGTCTTGCCGGACATTTCGTAAGCAAGATTCTGGTAGAGTATATCGTTCAGTGTCTTTGAGTACAAGGCCTCTGCCGTCCAGTTGATGCCGAGGAGCTCAAAGTCGAATCCAAGGTTGAAACGCAGGTTTTGGGCAAACTTGAAGTTGTGGTCATACACGTTCACGATCTGATTGCCCGTAACGGCTTTCAGCTTTTGCGCATTGGCCCCCTGGCCGTTGGGATCCAATATGAGGTCTATTCCCTTAGGATTATTCACGTTGTAGGTGGTGAGCTGCACACCGGTGTTGGAGTAATTGTTGCTGATCCAGACAAAGGGAATGCGGCCGGTGAAGACTCCTACACCGCCACGGAGAATGTACTTGCGGTTGTTGGCTATATCCCATCGGAATCCCACGCGGGGGCTCCACATGGGGGTGCTGGAAAGTTTGTGGTTGGTTTTCACGTTCCATCCCTGTTGGGCAGCATACTCGTTGAAGCCTTTGTTGGCCGTAGGCGTGTCGAAGAAGATGGGTATGTCCATACGCAGTCCGTATGTGAACTGGAAGTTGTCGGTAGCATCCCATTTGTCCTGAACATAGAAACCCAACTGGGCTGCACCGAAGCTTGCCTTCCATCGGGGATCACCTGTCACGTCGACATTGGCGTAGCCATAGCGATACTGATAAAGGTAAGCCTTGGTGGGATCTACATTTCCGGCCATATAGTCCTTATAGTAATCATTGAACTTGTCCGGGTTTTGGAAAATGTATGTTCCATAGAGGTCTTGGATGTAGAGATTGCTGAAATCATAAATCTCATTATGGGTACCGAAAGTGAAAGTGTGGTTGCCTTTATACCATGTCAGGTTATCCTCTATGGTGTAGACATCTTGGTCAAGACTGTTGGCCATCGAGGAGCGTTCGTTACCGAGATTGACCGAACCCTTGCCCACATTGTTGATCATGACAGATGGGAAAGGAGCACCCACGGCCCGCTTGTCGCGCACGCGTACATAGTTGGCACGGAACTCATTGCTCACCACCGGGGAGAGGCGGCTCTGGAGTTCGGCAACGAATGTGTTGGTATTGTTCTCGAAAGGATAGCTGTAAAGGTTGTCATTGAGGGCGGATTTAGAGCCGGCGTTGTTAAGGCGTTTGGCAGTAACAAGGCTCCAACGCACGCTGGCTTTATTGAACTCGTTGATGTTCCAGTCGAGTTTCACTCCGGCCTTTTCGCTCTTGGTATAGATATCTTCGGTCGTGAAGACACCGGGATAGGTCACTCCCTGCTTTTTGGCCATCTCGACAATCTTCGTGTAGATACTCTCAGCTTCAGCCTTGCCTACGTCGGAATAGTCTGAACCAAAGGCGTAGAGGTTGGGGTAAGACTTGTTGTTCTTCTCATAGTTCACGAAGAAGAAGAGCTTGTTCTTGACAATGGGGCCACCGAAGGTCACACCGAAGTTATAATCTTTCTCCTTCTGGTAGCGGGGGGCATACCCAGAACCGTCGGCAAGCTTATAGTGGTGGCCAAGAAGATTTTGGTTGTAGCCATAGCCATAGAGCGAACCGTGGAACTGGTTGGTACCACTCTTGGTAATGGCGTTGATAGCACCTCCCGTAAAGCCGCTCTGGCGCACGTCAAAGGGGGCGATGTTCACCTGAATCTGCTCAATGGTTTCCATAGACACGGGTTGGGCTCCGGCCTGTCCGCCGTTGGTGCCCGTACCGGCAAGACCGAATACATCGTTGTTGGCAGCACCGTCGATGAGGAACTGATTGTAGCGATTATTGGTACCGGCAAATGACATCACTCCCGAACTGGTGGTTGTCAACTGCGGATTCAAACGTGCGACATCGGCAATACCATGAGTGATACTCGGCATGTCGTTTATCTGTTGGGCATTCATGCTCGTAGCCGCACCGGTTTTGGTGGCGTTGAGTCCGGCTCTCCCGGTGACCACGATCTCTTGAAGCTCTTTGGAGTCTTCCTCTATCGAGCAAGAGATATTTCGGGTTTCACCAAGGTTGAGAGTTACGCCATTAAAGACTTTAGGCTGATGCCCAACGTATGTGATTTCCACTTTGTAAGGGCCGCCTACACGCATACCTTGAATAGTGTAACGACCATCGATGTTAGTCACGGCACGATAAAGTGTTCCTGAAGGCTGGTGGACAGCCGTAACGGTGGCACCGATAACGTCTTCGCCCTGGCTCGTCACTTTACCGGTGATACCGGAAGTAGTGATTTGTGCCATTACGCCTGATGTAAAGAACATCAGCATCGCAATGAGAAAATGCAATCGTTTCTGCATACCTTTTTAATAGAAATTTGGTTAATAATCAAGGGAACATTCCCTGTTAATACTTTATGTCGCAAATTTACTTAATTTTTTTGAATTAAATGTTACGAACGGTTGAAAAAAATAGAAATATTACAAAAAACGGAATAGCCACAGAAGCTATTCCGAAATATATAAGTGATGGATGCATTTTCTTTGTTTATAAAGAGAGGAAGGTCAATAAAGACGGGGATTCCCTGTTAATAGCTATACACCGTCAGGCTTATGTTTCCAAATGCTGATGATTTTGCGCCGGATAGCAAACAGATTTAACAAAGTCACGACAGCAAACAAGGTGCTTCCCAAGCATATTGCCGGCAGTATGCTTCCTTCATCAATCTGTGGGAAGAGGGTCTCAAGGAATCCCATGTAGTAGTTGCGCATCATGAAAAGTGCTATCCATGTCATCACGAGGACACAGGCGTTCAGCGAAAGTGTAAGCCACAAATAGGGGGTGGCCACCTGTGACGGCGAATAACCTATTAACAACAGGTTTTCCAATTTGGATGAGTTCTTCTGCACAAGCAGGTAGATGCTGAGCATAAGAATATAGAAACTTAAAATGGATATGACAAGACCAATAAGCATGACAAGGCTCACCATCATCTTCAAGAAATAGGTTGTTTTCTCTGCATCCAACTTGTCGTTTTCTACCTCGTAGCCTTTTTTTTCAAGATAGGAAGTGATTGTGTCATCGGTCGGGTTACCTACTTCAACGATAAGGCGGGTGGCTTCGCTGTGGTCGGCGGGGGCAAATTCGTGATTACTCCAATCCATAAAGGCCTGTGGAACAAGTATTGAATTGAGTCTGCTTGAAAAACCGATCACCTTGCCTTTAAATTGTCGCTGCTTGCCGTCACCTTGTATGAATATATGAAAATCGATCATGCCTACTAATCCTTCGGAGATCTTGGGCAATGAGTGACTTTGAGCGAAACCGAAGTTGTACATATTGATGTAGGTGCGTGGGAGGATGATAGGCACTTCCCCGTCTCCCGGCTGGTATTTCCAATCTTTTAAGGGAACATCTACAAACTCATCGGGAACGCTTTCAAAGAAGAGTTCGGAATTGAGCACATTCGTCCCGGCAACGCCCATGGAAGCATCGACTTTGTATTCGGTGGAGGTAAACTTCCCCACTTTCTTGACAAAAGGCTGGTTGGCTACCTCATCGACCTCGCTGCCACTGAAAGAATTTGAGCGTCCACTGATGGTATTGCCCGTGCCAACCTTCTTGCTCATGATGAGATAGTCGGCTTTCATAAAGCTGTCTTCAGCGGTGAAGACGGGCAATACATCCCGATAGAACTGAAAACCGAACAGCACGATAAACATGCCAAAAAGATTGGCAAAGAAGAAACCGACAAACTGTGGTAAGCTGATATGTCGGCGCAATAATTTCCAAACCAGATTCATAACTTTAATGTCTGCTCGTAATTAAGATCAATGTGTTTGCCTATGCTGGTGACTATCACCCCTGCGCCCTGCCGTTTGGCTTCAGACATCATGATGTCGCCCATTGCACTTGAGTTGGTATCGTCAAGATGACTGATGGGTTCATCGGCCAAAATGAAGTCAAACGGCTGGACAAGAGCTCTGATCATGGCCACTCGCTGCTGTTGCCCGAAAGACATGTGTCCGATCTTAGCATCAAGTTTGTCGCCTATGCCAAGTGCATCAAACCAGTCTGTTATCTCTTTTTTACTTTTAAAATTGGTAAGCTTATTCTTGATTTCCACATTCTCATACGCCGTCAGTTCGGGAAAAAGCCTGAGTTCCTGAAAAAGATGGCTGATGTGTCGACGCCGTATGCGTATCCAATCGGTCATGCGAAATTCGTGTGTATCATCGTTGTCAAACGATATGCGCCCCGTATAATCATGCCGATAGCCGATAACATAACTGCAAAAGGTGCTTTTCCCCATGCCGCTATCGGCCTCGACAAGGTAGAGATGGCCCTTGTTGAACGTCACCTGTTGCTTCCACACTTCCGAACTTAAATTGTCGCGCTGTGCAAAAACCTCGGGCAACACGTTGTCCAAATGAATCTGTTCCATTATCTGATACTGTAAAAAACTTTATTGACATCACCGAACAACGGTTTGAGGAATGAGGCTATCGATGTTCCCTCCATGTCACCAAGCGACAAAAGGTTGAGCACCATGACAAGCCTTTTGCCGATGAGCTGTTTTTCCAAAGGCTGATCCACTACTCCTTTATAATATCGAAGGCTCATCACCATATCAATGTCCGTGCCACAAAAGAAGTTTTTGTTTAACGAACCGAAATAAAACTTCATATCACCGTTTGTATATACATATCCCGGTACAGATGAAGGCTTGGTTTGGTCGAATCCGTAGGCAGTGATGGTGCTTCCTTTAGGACACGATTTTTTCCAATAGTCGATATCCTTCCAAAAGCCAATGTCAGCCAACTCTGCCCCCATACACATATCCGCATGACCTTCCGACAGGTTGTTGACTTGGATAACAATATGCCCATCAACACAGCGAAGGATATTGTCCATATCCACAGCCGAATTGATGCCGACAAGAAAGGCCTGGAAGGCTTTGTTCTGTTGCAGGATCGGAAGGAATTCCCGTCCGTTTACATTGAGGAATAGCGTCATCAGCTTATCTGAAAAGACGAAATCCGAGTAGTGCCCTTCAAGCGGTCTGAAGACCTGATTGTTTTTCTGCAATTTGGCATCAATGGCCTTATTAAACGAGAAAGTGTGCCCGTCAATATCCAAACACTGACCGTTAACAGCAATCTTTGCAGCAATCACAATCTGCGAAGGATCGGCTTCTTTGGGAGCTCCGAGGATAAATGGGGCCACAAACTTCTCCGGAAAAGCTTGTGTCTGTGCCACCATGGCCATAGGAGACGAAATGGTATCAATACAAGCAAACATCGGGCTACTCTTGATACCGGCTTCTTCCTTGGCTTTAAGATATCTTACCATCTGCTGGCGCAATTCGGCTTGGGCACTCCCGACGACAGGCCCCATCACCAGCAGTGCCTCATCGGAGAATCCTACCAGCCAGCTGTTTTTCATCACTGCGAAATGGCAGCCTCGACGCTCGGAAAGCGAAGTGCAGATACCTTTGGCGGAAAGTTTCTCCTGCCAATGTTTCAAATCGCCGGAATCTTTGACCTTGGCACATAGCCCCAAGTTGCCATCCGGTGCCTCAAAAAGATAAAACTTGGCACTTACATCCAATCCACAATCCGAGAGGTCATCGACATGCAGCATGTTTTTCAGCGACAAAAGCCTGCTGTCGGCCTTTCCTTTTGCCTGCTGCGGCATGTCAATGGAAATCAATGCCATGCTCCCACCGGGAATAGCATTGACATAATTATCGCCATCCGAACAAGAAGAGAGGGTGGCTATCAAAGCAGCCAACATCCAAAAGGGATGTTTGACATAACGCAAACAAAATTTACCCATATCCATAAGACTAATATCCATTGAGTATTTCCATTATTGGATTCTGCGGGCCAGATTGGCCATCATTACAGCCGAAAGCCCTGCGGTCTCCGTTCGCAAACGACTTCTCCCGAGGGATACCGATTCATATCCTTTCTCTAAAGCCAGCTGCACCTCGTCTACCGAGAAGTCACCTTCCGGCCCAACAAGTACAAGGATATCTTCATTATCCTCATAGTCAATAGTTTCCTGAATTTCACTAAAGAAATCCTTCTTTGGAAACTCCTCATAGCAATGACAGATGTATTTCCTACCGGGATGCTCAACGGCCATAAATTCGCCAAAGGAACACATCGTGTTGACAACAGGTTTCCATGCCTTGCGACTCTGCTTCATGGCTGAGACAACAATCTTTTCCACTCGATCGGCCCGCAACACCTTACGTTCTGAGAACTTACATCCCAAGAAGGAGATTTCGTCAAAGCCCACTTCCGTTGCTTTCTCAACCATCCACTCCATGCGTTCCATCATTTTCGTCGGTGCAATGGCCAGATGGATATGGCCTCGCCACGTGGGGTGTTGGGGAAAACGGTCTTTTATCTCATACATGCAATGTTTTCCGGCAGCAACGGTGACTTCTGCCCGGAAAAAGGTTCCGACTCCATCCATGAGAAACATCTCGTCTCCGGCTTTGAGCCGTAGCACACGTAGGGCGTGACCGGCTTCCTCTTCCGGCAATTCCGATTGCCGAGCGGCATCGGGTACATAAAAATATCTTGTTTCTTTCATTTCAAAATCGCCCTTTCATTAAAACATCTTCAAAGCGTCATTGGTCGGCCTTACGTCGGTTTATCTCATCGCGCAGATGGGTGGCCAATTCATAGTTTTCGTCTTCCACGGCTTTAGCGAGGGCACTTGACAGCATTTCGTCAGTCAGTGCATTGACCGGAATCCTCATTCCTTTAGCCTGCACCGTATATGGAATGCTTTGCCTAAGCATCAAGCCTTGTTCGACGAAAAGCGGGATGTCGGAGATAACGGAAAGGAGAATGGCATCACCCACCTTGATGGGCACAATGTCAAGCGTAGAGGTGTTGATCAGCATGGCTTTATATTCGCCTCCTTTCAAGGCAGAGATGACCAGTTCGAAAGGGTCATCAGAGAGTTTGCCGATGACCTGCACCAAGACTTCCGGTAGCAATTTTTCCATCTCCGGGGCTTGCTGCAGCCGAAGTGACAGCTGATGGATCATTTGCTTGTCGCAAGTGACAGCCAACTGCCGTTCTTCCTTTTCATCAACAAGCACCAGCAGACCTATGTCGCTGGTGCCTACAATTTCAGAAATACTTTTAAAATTTACTTTTACTTTATTCATGCAGAAACATCCTCTCTTCTGGGCCGGAACATCAAGGCGAACGAGACGCCTACAAGTAGTGCATAGCCGGCAAAGATGAACCAACACGACTGCCAGTCGGTGACGCCATCCACCGTGTGGCTATTCACAATGGCCTGTGCCGACAGGGTGCCCACCGTCGCGCCGATGCCATTGGTCATCAGCATGAAAAGTCCTTGCGCACTCGAGCGGATGGCCGGGTCGGTAGTTTTGTCTACAAACAATGAACCGGAAATGTTGAAAAAGTCAAAGGCTACACCATATATCAGCATGGAAAGCACAAACATCCAGACTCCGGGACCGGGGTTACCCAAACCGAACAGTCCGAAACGGAACACCCAGGCAAACATGGCTATCAGCATGACATTCTTGATGCCGTAGCGCTTCATGAAGAATGGAATCAGCAGGATGCAGCAGGTCTCGCTCATTTGCGACAGGGAAATGAGAATATTGGCATGTTGCACCCCGAAGGTGGAGGCGTACTCGGGAATGCTCTTAAAGGAAGTGATAAATGGATTGGCAAAACCGTTGGTTATCTGAAGGCTTACGCCAAGAAGCATCGAGAAAATGAAGAAAATGGCCATCTTCTTTTGCTTGAACAGTGCAAAGGCCCGCAACCCGAAAGCGTCGATGAAACTCTTCTTGCTGCCTCCTGCGTTGATGGGACAAGCAGGCAGGGTAAAGGTGTAGAGGAAAAGAACCATGCTCATGATACCCGACACAACAAATTGCTTCTCATTGGGCTGGAAGCCAAGCAAATCGATCATCCACATGGTGCATATAAATCCGATGGTGCCAAAGACGCGGATGGGAGGAAAATCCTTTACGGTATCCATTCCGGCTTGGGTGAGTGCATTGTAAGCCACGGAATTGGTCAGGGCCAAAGTGGGCATATAGAAGGCCACACTTATCGTATAGAAGGGGAATAGAAGCGAATGGAGGCCGCTTATGCCGCAATAAGCACTTGCAAACATAAATAGGCCGGCAGCAAGGTGGCACAGGCCAAGCAGGCGCTGGGCAGGCACCCAACGGTCGGCAACTATGCCCATCAGAGCCGGCATGAATATAGACACGACACCCTGAATGGCATAAAACCATCCAATTTGTGATGCCATACCGATGTTTACCAAATATGTTCCCATAGAAGTAAGATAAGCTCCCCATACTGCAAATTCAAGGAAGTTCATCGCAGCCAAACGTACTTTTAGATTCATGATTGTTAAAGTTATATTCGGTTGCAAAGATAATCAATTTAATCGGAACAAAAGGACTTTATAGGAGTTTTTTCGTCTTCGCTTGTAAAAATTGCCGTGCATTAATGTCCTTCTCGGAAAAAGCCTGCAAACAAAGAAGATTTGCCGACGATCCTTCCTTTCAGACAGGTGGTTTGGAAATACAGAATCTTCCATAGGATAGCTTTACATGACCTATAGCACAGAACTAATCGAAATTGCGAAAAAGCCTTACATGAATTTTTCTCATCCCCACCCGTCCGACCTATTCCATTCTCCATATCTGTCCCATTTGGCCTTTCAAAATTTCCATCCGGCCCAAATGACCGTGCAAAAAGGCCACACTTAAAAGCTCAAAGAGCCCGGATGATCGGTTCAATGTGCCCCTTTCACAAGCTTGTTTTGACCAAAAATCCTCTTTAGACGGATGGGGAGCTAAAAAAAGGAAGCATCTTTGTGCTTCCTTTGCCATTGCAAAGATAATACAAACTTGACGCAAATGCAAATCAACAGGGAAAATCATTGACATTATGTAGCTTCAGGACATAGGTAACTAAACTCCCATTGACCCAAACCTTTGGATAGAAAAAAGAGATGGGATATATAATAAAAAAAATTGATTGTCTCACGACAACCAATCTTTATAACCTTAATAATCTAATACCATGAAAAACATGGTGCAAAGTTATTGATTTTTTGGGTATCTGCAAACTTTTCAATTAGAATTTATATCCAATATAACATTATTTAAAGGTTTCACCGTTCCATTTAAGCCTTCTTTGCAAGAGAATGGCCTCAAGCAGTTTTTTGTCTGCACTTTCTACCAATGGAGCGGAACGATGAAACACTATTGAGGGGCCATTCGCCGAGAGTTCGGCCCACCCCATAACAGGTTCGAGCATGGCAGACAAATCTTCAAAGCGGGATTGCGCCATGGTGTCGGGCTTGGCTACGAGCGACTTGACCATGCCATCAAAGCATTTTCCGGCAAACGCGTGTTTCAATTCGATTTTCAGCCACTGTTGGTTATAAAACGCCACCTCGCTTTCTTTGGCTGGTGCGGAATAGGTCTTGACTACGCATACGATGGTGTCGCCATTCTGCATGGGCAAGCGGCACATCTCAAAAATGGCAGCCGGCGACAACGAAACGCGCATATAGTCGGCCGTCAGCGTGTCAAGCGTGGTCTCTCCTTGCAGCAGGTTGGCCACTTCCGGGCGCCGGCCTTGTTGCTTCAAGTCAACGAGCTCCCTCCGGAGCGTGGCACTGAGAGAAGGTACAAAAGAGTCCGGCATCGAAATCCACGCATCTGTAATGCTGTATGCCGATGCCGAGATGGCAATGAAAAATGTCAATAACGATAGTAAGGTAAACCTACGCATATCGGCCTGTGGCAGTTTTAACGTTTGACATTCTTGAACGGCCCAAAGCGCAACTGGGCAGTCCATCGGCCGTCCATGGGCGAAGTGAAGATGGTAAACAACTTGCCATAGCCCAAAGGAGAAGTGCCTCCTTTATAGAACACATCGCCCCCGTCCTCTTCATCGTAGGAGATTTCATACTTCTTGCCCATCACTTTTGAAAGGAATTTCAATCGTTGTCTGGCTACGCTTTTGTTGGTACAAAAGATATAGAAGCGGGCCTGATTGAAAACACAGTCCCCTTTCTCCTGTTCGAAATAAAATTCCACCTTGTCATAGCGGACACCGTCATAAAGTCTGTTCATAAAAACAACTTTGGCGGAGTCGCTCATCGCCGGTTCTCCAAAAGTTTGTTTCAACTTGGTGATTGCCATGTCATAACTTGTTCCGAAATCTACGTTTGCAACGCCGGTGTCTCCTTTGGCATTCACGGCCAACGAAAACAGGAGTACAAACAACATTAACATTTTCTTCATTTTATCAATCTTTGAATTTCTACTTTTATATAAACGTGAGTATCGGGTATAAATTGCATTCCACTTACTTTTTGTGTGGCATGAAAACAACATCTTATTTCACAAATATAAGCGGACACGCTCTTTTAGAGACATGTCCGCCTACTATCATGAGGTTGGTTGTTTACTCTTCCACTGCTGCTTGGGCGGCCGCCAATCTTGCAATCGGCACTCTGAACGGAGAGCAACTCACGTAGTTGAGGCCCACACGGTGACAGAACTTAACAGATGAAGGCTCACCGCCATGTTCGCCACAGATGCCACAAACAAGCTCAGGACGGGTGGCCCTACCCTTCTCCACAGCCATCTTGACCAGTTGGCCCACGCCATTCTGATCAAGCACTTGGAACGGGTCGACACTCAATATCTTCTTTTCCAAATATACGGGCAAGAAGCTGGAAATATCGTCACGGCTGTAGCCGAATGTCATTTGTGTCAAGTCGTTCGTGCCAAAGCTGAAATATTCGGCTTTCTTGGCGATGATGTCGGCGGTGAGGGCAGCACGGGGAATCTCAATCATGGTGCCCACACGGAAAGGTACCTCCACCCCCTCAGTGGCAAAGAGTTCTTTTGCCGTCTTGCGGATGACTTCCTCCTGAGCGTCAAACTCGTTGACGATACCGATAAGTGGAACCATAATCTCCGGATGGGGATCCATACCTTCTTTCTTCAACTGAACGGCTGCACCCAGAATAGCCTTTGTCTGCATGGCCGTGATCTCCGGATAGGTATTGCCCAAGCGACAACCGCGGTGTCCCAGCATGGGGTTGTGCTCACTCAGCGAGTTGACACGCTGCTGTATTTCTTGAACCGATACACCCATCTCATCGGCCATAATCTGCTGGCCTTCAAGGTCATGAGGAACAAACTCATGCAATGGTGGATCGAGCAGACGGATGTTGACGGGATAACCGTTCATGGCTTTCAAGATGCCATAGAAATCTTTTGTTTGATAGGGCAACAGTTTTTCAAGTGCTTTTTCACGACCTTCCTTGCTGTCAGCAAGAATCATCTCGCGCATAGCCTTGATTTTATCCGCATCGAAGAACATGTGCTCGGTACGACAAAGGCCGATGCCAACTGCACCGAATTTCCGGGCAACTTCTGCATCATGCGGCGTGTCGGCATTGGTTCTCACCACGAGTTTTGTGTGCTTGTGACACAACTCCATCAAGGCGGCAAAATCACCGGTCATTTCAGCGGGCTTGGTTTCCACCTCACCTAAATACACTTCACCTGTAGAACCATTGATAGACAGATAGTCACCCTCTTTCAACAAAACACCGTCGATTTCAACAGTCCGGTTCTTATAGTTAACATTGATGGCACCGGCTCCCGACACACAGCACTTACCCATTCCACGGGCAACTACCGCTGCATGGGATGTCATGCCACCCCGAGCAGTCAGAATGCCTTCCGCAGCAGACATGCCGGCCAAGTCTTCAGGAGAAGTTTCGATGCGAACCATCACCACCTGATGGCCTTTGGCATGCCATTCCTCTGCATCATCGGCAAAGAATACTATTTGTCCACATGCGGCCCCCGGTGATGCAGGTAATCCACGTGTCAGTACCTTAGCAGCCTTCTTTGCCTCTTTGTCAAACACCGGATGCAAAAGTTCGTCAAGTTTGTTAGGCTCACAGCGCATCAAAGCCGTTTTCTCATCAATCTCACCTTCAGCCAACAAGTCCATGGCTATCTTTACCATAGCGGTGCCCGTGCGCTTGCCGTTGCGCGTTTGGAGGAACCACAGTTTGCCCTCCTGCACGGTGAACTCCATGTCCTGCATATCGTGGTAATGATGCTCGAGTTTGTCTTGCAATCCATTCAGTTGTGCAAAGATCTCGGGCATGGCTTCTTCCATAGAGGGATATTTGCTGACACGCTCTTCTTCGGGAATCTCCTGCTGGGCAGCCCAACGCCGGGATCCCTCCTTTGTTATCTGCTGGGGCGTGCGGATACCGGCCACAACGTCCTCTCCCTGAGCATTAACCAGATATTCACCATTGAAGATATTTTCACCGGTGGCAGCATCGCGACTGAAACAAACACCGGTTGCTGAAGTGTTGCCCATGTTGCCGAACACCATAGCCATCACGGTAACGGCTGTTCCCCACTCTGCAGGGATGCCTTCCATCTTGCGATAGAGAATGGCACGCTCGTTCATCCATGAGTCAAACACGGCACATACGGCACCCCACAACTGTTCCATAGGGTCGGTGGGGAAGTCCTTGCCCGTCTGTTTCTTGATAGCTTCCTTGAAAAGCAAGACAAGTTTTTTCAACTCATCGACATTCATTTCATTGTCAAGTTTGATGCCACGCTCGGCTTTCACCTGTTGGATAATGGCCTCAAACGGGTCAATGTCGGTTTTGTTCACCGGTTTCATGCCGAGCACCACATCGCCATACATCTGTACAAAGCGGCGATAGCTGTCGTATGCAAAGCGCTCGTTACCGGTCTTCTTGGCAAGGCCTTCCACCACTTCATCGTTCAAACCAAGGTTGAGAATGGTGTCCATCATACCCGGCATGGACGCACGGGCACCCGAGCGTACGCTTACAAGCAATGGATTTTGGACATCGCCAAACTTTGAGTTCATTAAAGTCTCAATGTGCTTTACTGATTGTTCGACTTCTGCCTTCAGTAATGCTACTACTTTTTCTTTTCCTTTTTCGAAGTATTCGTTACATACATCGGTCGTAATGGTAAAACCGGGAGGTACAGGCACACCGATTAGATTCATTTCTGCCAGATTGGCTCCTTTACCTCCAAGCAGATTTCGCATATCTGCCTTTCCTTCAGCTTTACCATTGCCGAAGGTATAAACTCTTTTCTCATTCATAATTGATAGGTATTCAATGCTTTATAGTATGTTTCTTTTTGTGTTGCAAATATACCTTTATTTTTCAAATTACACAAACTTTTAGTATTCTTTCTGCCATCTCGAGTTTACATTTCAGACTGTTTGCGCAAACAGTCCGAAAATGTAGAATGCAAAATGGGGGAAGATGGAAGAAAAATCGTAACTTTGCATCAAAAATACAAAGATGTTATGGGAAAAAGAAACAAACCCTTGCCCCTCTTGGAAAATGTAACCATAGAGTCGGTGGCAGCTGAAGGAAAATGTGTCGTTCATCATAATGATATGGTGATTTTTGTGCCTTTTTGTGTGCCCGGGGATGTTGTCGATTTACAAATACGCAGGAAGAAACACCACTATTGTGAGGCGGAAGTCGCCAGATTCATTAAATATAGTAATGTACGTGAGACTCCATTTTGCAGTCATTTCGGAATATGTGGCGGATGCAAATGGCAAAACCTGCCCTATCAAGAACAAATCAAAGCAAAACAACAGCAAGTCTATGACCAGCTGTCACGCATCGGCAAGGTGGAACTTCCGGAGTTCCGCCCCATCATGGGCAGTGTGAAAACGCAGGAATATCGCAACAAGATAGAATTCGGATGCTCGAACAAGCGATGGCTGACTAAGGAGGAGGTAGCTTCCGGCACAGAGTTTACCAACATGAATGCTATCGGATTTCACATCACGGGAGCGTTCGACAAAATATATCCCATTGAGAAATGCGGCTTAATGGATGACCTGAACAATCGGATTCGCAATGCGATACGCGATTTCGCCTTTGCCACAGAGATATCGTTTTATGACATTCGTCAGCAACATGGACTGTTGCGGGATGTGATGATTCGTAATTCAAACACCGGAGAATGGATGGTGCTCGTGCAGTTCCATTACGATGAGGAAGGGGATGAGGCAAAGGCGTTGGCTCTGTTGCAGCACATAGGTGACAAGTTTCCGGAAATCACTTCTCTGCTCTATGTTGACAACCAGAAGTGTAATGACACATTCGGCGATTTGCCCATTAGTGTATATAAGGGCAATGACCATATTTTTGAGGTGATGGAAGGGCTCCGGTTCAAGGTCGGTCCAAAGAGTTTTTATCAGACCAATACCGAGCAGGCATATCATTTATATTCCGTCGCTCGCGAATTTTCCCAACTTACAGGCGATGAATTGGTTTACGATTTGTACACGGGCACAGGAACCATCGCTAACTTTGTTGCCCGGGAGGCAAAACAAGTAATCGGGATAGAATATGTGCCGGAAGCCATTGAAGATGCAAAGGTCAACTCTGAAATCAACGGTATCGACAACACGCTATTTTATGCGGGCGATATGAAAGATATCCTCAATGACGAGTTCATCCGCCAACATGGCCGTCCGGATGTCATCATCACCGACCCTCCACGCGCAGGTATGCATGCGGATGTGGTGAACACAATTCTCCATGCAGCCCCAAGGCGTATTGTCTATGTGAGTTGCAACCCGGCTACACAAGCACGCGATTTGAACCTCTTAGATGTGGATTATCGTGTGGAGGAGGTTCAACCGGTCGACATGTTCCCCCACACGCCCCATGTGGAGAATGTAGTTTTGCTTGTTAGAAGATAAAGCTCATACACAGGTATCATAAAAACAAGGAATAAGATTGCGGAAAATAGTCTTTTCTTTGCTGTCTTATTTCTTGTTTTATTTGTAGTTTTTGGAAATTTTGTCTACATTTGCAAAAACAAATAATAATCAAATAACTAAAAGCTCTCATTCTATGAAAAAAGGAATCATAATGACATTGTTTGCTGTCATTTTTCATACAGCCGATACGTTGGCCCAAATGCCTGCCTGGCTGAGTAATGTCAAATTATCCGGATATGGTATCACACAATACCAATACAGTTCACAAGAAAATGCCAAATCCAACTCGTTCAATCTGCGTTTGGCCCGTATTTCACTTGATGGACGGATTGTAAACGACTTCTATTGGAAAGCCCAAATACAATTCAACGGCAACACCTCTACATTGGGAAGTAGTCCGAGACTCGTCGATCTGTTTGCCGAGTGGCAGAAATATGATTTCTTCCGTGTCAAACTTGGCCAATACAAAAATCCGTTTACATTTGAAAATCCGATGCACCCCATCGACCAAGGTTTCATGAGCTGCGGACAAGCTGTTCTGAAACTTGCGGGTTTCAGTGACAGGGCCGGTGCACACAGTTCGAACGGTCGTGACATCGGTTTACAATTTCAAGGAGATTTCCTCAAGAATAACAAGGGTCGCAATCTGATACACTATCAAGTGGGTGTATTCAACGGGCAGGGCATCAATGTAAAAGACGTTGATCAGCAAAAAAATATTATTGGCGGTGTATGGGTTATGCCCGTTCAGGGGTTGCGAATCGGTACATTCGGCTGGACCGGTTCGTATGCACGAAAAGGGAGTTGGACGGAAAAGAACATGCAGAGTGGCGTGGAAGAAACAAAAAGTGGAATACGCAGACTCCAGCAGCGCCGTTATGCCTTCTCGGCAGAATATCTCATAGACGATTGGACATTCCGCTCCGAGTATGTACATTCCACGGGATTGGCATTTGCCAAAAGTTTGAGCAACACCAACGATGCCTCTGCAAGCAACTGTAACCTATCGGCAGACGGTGACAAAGCCCAAGGCGTTTATGCACTCGTGATAGCCCCTATCATTAAAAAGAAATTACATGCCAAGGCACGATACGATATGTATCAGCCTTCCGGTGATGCCGGCAAGCAAAGAACGCAATATGAAATCGGACTTGACTATGAGTTCCATAAGAACTTTGAAATAAGCGGTGAGTACGCTTTCATCAATGACCACTCATTACTCAAACACAATTATTCCTTGATTGATGTGGAAGTTTCATTTCGTTTCTAAACACTAAATGGTCATTGCCCTCCCCTTTCCACTCATCATGGATAAAGGGAAAAATAGGGCTCCGTCGATATTTAGCAGGGAGGCATCCCGGCTGAATGATTGTCAAACAATTTATTCGTTTTCGGCTTCTCTGCTTG
This sequence comes from Segatella buccae ATCC 33574, assembly GCF_000184945.1. Taxonomy (GTDB): domain Bacteria; phylum Bacteroidota; class Bacteroidia; order Bacteroidales; family Bacteroidaceae; genus Prevotella; species Prevotella buccae. The sequence goes on along the minus strand of NZ_GL586311.1, from coordinate 2,196,744 downwards.
CGATTTTTACAACGGAAGGCCCCCTCGCTGCAAATGAGCAATTTTTGACGGTAACTTCAAGATGCTGACTATCAACAGTTTGAATTTTATTGACACGCATCCGGACCCGAAAACGGGCTTAAAAGGGCCCGGACGGGCTTGCAAAATGGGCACAGTTGCATCGCAACTGTGCCCATTTCTGCGCCCAAGTGTAGCTCTTTCACAAACACGAAGAGCCTGAACAAAAAAATCGGAGAGCTATTTCTGTCGTCTGAAACCGACTTTCCGTTCTGGTTGGAAAATTTTGGCAGATGTCTTTTTGTTGATATTTATTGCTGCCCGGTAAAACTTAAACAGCATAAATTTCCTTGTGGGATTGCCTTCAAATAGTCAATTCCGTATCATTTTTTAAAAACCAAGCCCCCCTTAATCAAATAAGTCAAGTTCTTTTAGTAGTGCATTTGCTCTTTTTACCATTATCATGAGTTCATCATTCTGTGGATTTTCCATAAATGAGATGAAACCGGTATAATACATCAGTGTAAGTCTTAACATGGTTACCAGCTGCGAGAAAGACACGTGCCTTTTATTATTCTGGAAATAACCGTACAGAGCGGATTCGCAATGAGTACCACCCATGTCTGTATGGTATTTACACTGTCACCATAGAAGAAATGTTGGGGGAATGTTTTGTTTGAGCTGCTTATAGAGGGACTCTATAACCCATCTTCGCTTGTAAATCTCCTTAATATCCCTCAAAGTTCAAAGTTATTCATTCACTCCACTCATAGCACCCGATGTCGGGATTGTCGTCGCGCCGTCTGCCCAGTCGGTCGGTTGGCAGTGCTGTGGCTTTGTCCGCCGCTCCGATGGCCAGTGATATTTTGCGCAAGCGGAAGTCGTAGCGCAGTTTCCCGGCATCGATTTTCACAAAATGCTTCTCGCCCGTCTTCACAGTGTCTTTGGGATCTTCAAAAACAACGTGGGTGAAACACACACTATCCTTGGTTTCAAGCTTCGGAGTACGGATAATGCAATGGTCGAAGGCATAGTTGAAGTCAATGCTGTCGGTTTTGTCACCAACCATTACATCGTCGGCATAGCCCGTGATGAGCGAGTTGGTCACTGTGAGGTTGAGTCCCAGCGAACGGTGGTTGGCAAATCTGATGGCGGCACCGCGCTTGGAGTCGAGGGGATAAAACTGCGCCAATGTACATTGATTGATGTCCACGCGCCCGCCGCTAATCCCCACACAGTTGCCCAACGTGTTGGTAAACTGGCAGTTGCGGGCTATGACTGCCGCATGGGTTACGCTCAATCCGGAACCCTGCACGTTATGCAGCGTGCTGTTTTCGAGCGTAAGTGTGGTGCGGGACACATCGGCCGAGTCGCAGAGAACGCCATAGTAACCGCCATGGATGTCGGTGAATGTTATTTCGTTGTCATAGCTTGATGTGCGCAGACGCACTCCCTGCCAGTGTCCCGGTGTGAGGTCGTAAGGCAGATAGTCGAACATACGATCAATGCGGTCGCCCCGCAATATCACCTCGCGCCCGGCCTCACCCTTGCTCAGCAGCCGACCGCTCACGTCGATACCTGCCCGATCGTGGAAATAAAGTGTGGTGCCGGGAGCAATGGTGAGCGTGGCTCCCTCTGCCACTTTGATGTCACCATAGAACACCACAGGCCTATCGGGGGCGATAGTCGTGTCGTGTCTAACCTCCAGTCCGCGCAGCAAAGTGGCATCCCAACTATAAGCGTTGAGCCGCACTTTTTGCTGGACTCCGCTTTCAAGGGTAAATATCAGGTTATCTTCCACCGGCAAGGGACCGTTGCCGTGATTGTAGGCCGAGGTAAGTTCCACAAACACGCGCACGCTGTCCCCCTTGCGCACCTCTACATTTTGCACCTGATAGCCGGCCGACGGACTAAGATAGGTTCCATCTACATTCACACGGAAGCCCGTTTGGTTGCCATGCTCAAGACGCACTCCGGCACAACGGACATTGGCTCCTGTCCGATTGAACACCCAAAAAGTGCATGTAGCCGTGGGCACATTGGAGAAAGTGGTGTCAAGCCGCACGGTATCGGTGGAAAAGGCCAGGCGATAGGCCGCCGATTGTGTGAATGTGTCGTCTTCGGCACAAGCTGCCACAAGCGTTGTAAGCGTGGCAAACAAATATATATATTGCAACAAACGTTTCATTGACAATATAACGTGGAAGACCATTATTTATTGCAACATCTTTTCCGTTAAGTGGCAGGTGATGGATGACGGGTGTTAAATGGTGGGTAATGTTTCTGTGTGAGCACAAGAAATCCGACTGTGTCGCCGCCAAAGAGCATGAAACATCAAGGGACATCAAGAGAATCAAACCGTGAATCAAGGGATTTTTAAATGTTAAAAGAATAAAAAAGACGACGCTGATATTTGTTAGTTTGGAAATAACCTTTTACCTTTGCGCTGCCTTTCAGGACAAGGGCGTTTAGCTCAGCTGGTTTAGAGCATCTGCCTTACAAGCAGAGGGTCGGCGGTTCGAATCCGTCAACGCCCACCACAGGGTGGTTTCCAGAGCGGCCAAATGGGGCAGACTGTAAATCTGCTGTCTTTCGACTTCGGTGGTTCGAATCCATCACCACCCACAAAAAATCTTATCCCGAAACGAGATAAGATTTTTTTATTGCTTTTTTCATCATGCACGCTCCGCCATCATGCACTAACTTTGTTTGTCTTTCTCATGCCAAAATGCAAATTAACATTTGTGGGTCATGATGTTGAGTACCATGTCATCGGTCGTACACATGGCTTCCTTGCCGATGCCTGTAAGGTTGTGTATGCTGCGATCTACATCTTCATCAATAATGCCCTCGGCTGCTGTGACATGTTTGCCTTCACGTGCAAGGATAGCAGAGAGCAAGGCGGTGGAAACGCCCGAGCATATTTTGAGAGAACAACTGGGCTTGGCTCCATCGCATATCATGCCTGTGAGGTTGGCTATCATGTTCTTCACCGCATGGCACACGTCGCCGTAATCTCCTCCCATAAGGTAAGTGATGCCACAACTTGAGCCGATACCGGCTACCACACAACCACAGAGGGCACTAAGGGCCCCGAGACTCTGCTTGATGTAGATGGCTGTAAGGTGGCTCAGGGTGAGTGCACGAATCAGTTCTTCTTCGGTGTTTTTGTTCTCAAGGGCATACACAGCCACAGGGTTGGTGGCGCAGATTCCCTGATTTCCCGAACCGCTATTACTCATCACCGGAATCATCGCCCCACCCATGCGGGCATCGCAAGCGCTGGCAGTCTTGGAGATAATATGCGAAAACATAGTATCACCGAAGATGCCATGGCTCAGCGGTCGATCCATCGTCTTGCCCAGACAATGCCCATAATTGCCTTTAAGCGACTCTTCGGCAGCCTTGAGATTATAGTCACGGGTCTTAAGGATGAAGCTGATTTCGTTAGTGGGTGTGGTGGTGGAAAAGTCGTAGACCATCCTCATATTGAGGTTTACATCTCCCTCCTCTTCCACTCCACTTACGCCTTTCATTCGGTCGAAAAGCACCTTTCCATTTAGTTCTTCATAGACAAAGCAGGTGTGCGTGCCTGCAATGATGGCCACAGCTTTGTTGCCGCAGCATTCGCAAATGATTTCTATGTAGAGTTTGCTGGTCGTATCGCCCTTCAGCCTTATATCAATAGGATTCGTTTCAAGATAGGCCTTACCTTCGGCAAGTGTTTCGGGTGTAAGGTCTTTGATGACCTCCAACTCATATTCCGACTTTCCGACAAGTGCTCCGAGGGCTATGGCTATTGGTAGGCCTATCATCCCCGTACCGGGGATACCCACGCCCATGGCATTCTTGAGGATATTGGCACTGAGCCGTGCAGTGATTTTCTCCGGCCGACAACCGAGAAGTTCGGTGGCCCGTGCCGTACAGAGCGCCACGGCCATAGGTTCGGTGCACCCTACAGCCGGCACTACTTGCCGACGGATAAGTGCAATGATTTGTTGCCGAATGATGGTATTGAGCATAACTAAATTCTCCTTCAACTTAATCTTTATCGGGTTTTGAAGCTCGCCAATCCCCTATCCAAAAACTCTATATAGGCAGGCACATCCTCCTTATAGCTGTAAGCCCCCGTGAGTGGATTGCCATCGCTGTCGACAGCCACATAGAAAGGTTGCGCGTTGGCACCGAACTTATGGCTTTGCAAGTAGCTCCACTTGTCGCCCACGGTGCGCAAAGTGCGCTTGCGACCGTTGTCATCCACCTCCATGGGAGAGGCTAGCGGTGTCTTGTCGTCCACAAACAGACTAATGAGCACATAGTCTTTCGTCAGCCGGTCGGCCACCGAAGCATCAGTCCACACAGCCGCTTCCATCTTGCGGCAGTTCACACAACCGAATCCGGTAAAGTCGATGAGCACCGGTTTTCCTTGCGCCTTGGCAGCTGCCATACCCTGTTCATAGTCGGTGTAGGCTGCTTCCACAGTCTTGGTATTGAGGTTGAAGTCCTGCGTATTGATAGGTGGAGCAAAGGCACTCACCGCCTTGCAGGGCGCACCCCACAGGCCTGGCACCATGTAGAGGGCAAAAGCCAACGACAACAGTCCCCCCATGATGCTTGGTACCGGCATCGGACGGGCGATGTCGCCGCCTGTCTCGTCACTGCGGAACTTGAGCCAACCCACAAGATAGGCCCCAAGGGCAACGAAGATGATTATCCAAAGCGAGAGAAAAGTTTCACGGTCGAGGATGTGCCACCCGTATGCAAGGTCAGCCACGGAGAGGAACTTGAGCGCAAAGGCCAATTCTATGAAGCCTAACACCACCTTGATTTGATTCATCCATGCACCGCTCTTGGGTGACTTTTTCATCAGCGTAGGGAATAGAGCAAAAAGCGTGAACGGCACAGCCAAAGCCAATGCAAAGCCGGCCATCCCCACAGCGGGGCCCACCCAGTTGCCGGAGGTGACGGTTTCCACCAGCAACAGCCCGATGATAGGGGCCGTGCATGAAAAACTCACCAGCACGAGGGTAAAAGCCATGAGGAATATCGAGAACAGTCCGGTGGCCTCACCGGCCTTGGAATCGACTTTGTTGGCCCAACTGTCGGGCAGTTTTATCTCAAACCAACCAAAGAAACTCACGGCAAAAACCACGAGCAAAAGGAAGAGGAAGATGTTGAAAACAGAATTGGTGGAGAGGGCATTGAGCGTGTTGGGGCCAAAGGCGGCAGTCACAAGGATGCCCAGCCCCAGATAAATAACAATGATGGATATGCCGTAAGTCACGGCATCGCGGATTCCTTTTCGGCGGTCATCTTTGGCCCGTTTGAGAAAGAAACTCACTGTCATGGGGATGATGGGCCAGATGCAAGGCATCACGAGGGCCAACAGTCCACCCACAATGCCCATAAAGAAGATATAAAAGAGAGAGTGATTGCCAAGATTGCCATTGCCCCCCAGTTGCTGCAACTTGTCTGCCACAGGCCGCCAGAGTACATCTTTGTCTGCTGCTGACAAAGACTCTCCTGCCGACGGGGCTACTTGGGTGGACGAATCGACTTTCAAAGCGGCAAGAGAATCAGCTGCCGAAGCTGCGGTAGGAGCTCCTTTAGTCACTTCCTGCCCGGAAGCCGGAGAAGCCGGATCTGCCGGCTGCTTCGTCGCACCCTTATCTAAGCCTTCCTTGCCGGCGGTTACGGCAGGTGATTTGCCGGAACTCTTGAAATCAACAGAAGTTGGAGGCAGACAGCTTTGGTCGTTGCATGCGCCATATTCAAGATAGGCAGCAATCTTATAAGTGGGCTTGGTAAACCTCACCCGCTGCGCAAACTGCACGCTCCCTTCAAAGTAGCGCAGTTTCATTCCAAAAAGTTTATCATAGTTGGACAACTCGTTTCCACGGGCTTTGAGCTTGCCCACGAGTTCCACTCCATCCAGCCGATCGGTATGGAAAGTGGCACCGAAGGGCCCGTCGTTGCCCAAGTCGGTGGAATAGACATGCCAACCGGCATCTATCTTACCACTAAATACGATCTCAGCCTCTGCCGAACCGTTGGTTACGAGCCGTGCGGTAAACTTCACGGGAGTGAGCATTTGTGCGTTGGCCGCTATCACCGCTATCAGCAGGAGCGCCAGTGTCATCGCTTTCTTCATTGTTCTGTTCATTTAGCTTTGTGTTATGGTGTACCTCAAGCAAATCGTCCCAAAGGTCATCTCCACAGTCCGAATCTTTTTCAAGTCAGGAATCTCAATATGATAAGGGAGACGCCAACTGGCCCAAAAGTCTGCAAGAAGATATTTCTTGCCTTTCACCAGTTTGTCGTCAGACTTAGAGCTTGTCTGTCCACCGACAGTTGCCGTCACGATCGCCTGCACTTTAGCTGCGCCTGTGGCAACAACCATTGCAAAGATAACAAAGATTTTTTTTATATCATTCATTTTTCTATGTTTTGTGTAATTTTTCCATTACACGAGTTGTTGATGGCATCTTGTGGAAAAGGCTTAGTCTAAAGATGCTTCGTGGGCGAGAGCTCTGCATAGGCATTAGCAGCAAAGTAGAACGAGTAATTTTCGGGGCAGTTGTCCCCCAGCAGCGTGGGCGTAACACTAAAAGGAAAAAGCGAGACCACCACTTCTGCCATTTCCCGCCGCAACGGGATTCCATCAAGAATGGTGCGGAGCCTTTGCACGCACCGCGCTTGGCTGCCGAACGGATGGTGCAAGGCCCATGCACCGATGGTGCAAAAGCCTCGCACGGAAAAGGATGCAGGGAGACAAGAAAACTCGGATGCCGTTGTGCCAACGCATTTAAGGTTGAAAAATAACATGTAAGAACGATTTCTTACAGTTCTTTTCATCCAATCTAAAACTTTTTTACAGCTACTCCGCGCTTATTCTCGAAAAAAGATATAAATTTGCAGATAGAAGACTTTACCTTCATAAAAGCCGGGAAAAAACGCCATTCATGCTAACAAGACATGACGACAACACCCACACACCAGAATTCGTTGACCACTTTACAACTTAAAAGTATAGCTATGAAGCGCTTGGGCATATTCCTTTTAGTAATGTTGGCTTTCTCCCATGCCGGAATCATGGCACAGGGAAAAGACAGTCTTGTCCTATCGTTGATAGATGATAGCCGGTGGTTTGACTTACGAAGATTATACCGTAGCGAGTCTTCCGAATGGAATGATTATACCAGAAGATATGCCGATGCCATGATAGGAAATGCCTTTCTCCAAAAAGGTAGCTACAAAAAGATGAAGCGTCTCTTAAAAGACAAACGCACGGACGACGAGACCCAGTTGTGGCTCTCCTATCTGCTGGCCTCCAACCTGTCCAGGCGGGGCAAAAACTCTAAGGCTGCATCACTGCTGGAGAAGTGGCTGAAACAAAAGCAAGAAGTCTTCGGCAAAGAGGTGTTGGCGGGCTATGCAGCCTATTGGCAATACTACAAGACCATCGGAAGAAACAAGTCCATGCACTATGTCCGGCCATACGGAGGAGTGGAAATACCATTCCAAGTTGACACCGTGAGACAGCATGACATGCAGTCGGTTGTCATGCTGATTGAGGGTGAAATCAACGGTGAGCGAGTCCGATTTATATTTGACACGGGAGCAGCCATGAACGTGGTGTCACAAGAGTTGGCCGACCGGTTGAACCTGACAAAAACCGGTGTAAGTATGCCCGTAAGAGGAAGCAAGGACTTGGAGGAAGCTTTGGTCATAGCCCGGGAAATGAGTGTGGGGAATGTCGTGTTCGGGCACGTGCCGTTCATCGTCAGTAATCTGCCTGACATGAACTCCAACATAGGCTATTCACATAAAATCAATGCCATCGTGGGAGTGCCGATGATGCTTGCTTTAAGCCGGCTTGACATCGACTTTAAAGCACGGCGCATACGCGTTGACACAGAGGCCGGTGCGCCGTCTGAACATATAGAGCCGAACCTGTGTTTTGACAGTCAGACCGGCGGCCTGCGGATGGAATATGAACACGAGGGAAAACATTATATGTGCATGCCCGACTTCGGAGCGCCTTGGAGTATGCTCGGAAAACATTTTTTCGAAGGGAATAAAGAAAAGATAATCCGGCTCCCCACCGACACGATAAGCTATTGGGGCATCGGAGGAATACAAAATATCAGGCAACATTCCCTGCACGACTTCATCCTGACTATCGGAGGACTACGGTGCAAAATGCCCGAGGTGAGGATTGTCGAAGACCGGGACTTCACCGACTTGTTGGGCATGGATGTCTTTCAGTGGTTTAGCAAAGTGATATTCGATCTCGACAACATGCGCCTGCAAGTAATTCCTTGAGAGCGGCCTCTATCAGAAACTACTTGATGATCGTATAGCGGGCAAATTTCAAGAGCAGCTGTTTCGTGCCCGTATTCTTAAACTCAATGGTGGCCTTGGCGTTTTCACCGCTTCCTTCCACCTTAATTACTGTTCCTATACCAAAGCGTTGGTGCTCTATGACTGTGCCTTCGGCCAATGCTCCTACTTGAACAGAAGAGGAAGGGGAGGAAGGGGTTTCTGCAACCTGCCGCATAGGCTTCAGCGACTGCATACCGGACACGGAGCCGGGAGCACCACTTCCCCGCTCCACTTTCTGAGACGGTTGGTACACGGCACGGGGAGTCGGTGTGTGCCCTTGATAGGAAGATGATGCCGGGCGGGGATAGCCTAGCCTATCCTCCATCCACTCAGGCGTGTCATTCCGAGAGAAAGGCAGGTCTTGGAAAGCATCACCGTAGGAGTCCCCATTCCGCCCCGTACGGAAAGATTTTCCACCCGAATAAGAAGCTCCCATCCTTTCTTCCTCAATAAGTGACGGATCGATGTCGTATATAAAACGACTGGGAGTGTCAAACTGCATGGAGCCAAAACGCCAACGATTTTGAGCGTTGGTGAGTATGCAGTGACGCTCGGCGCGGGTGATGGCAACATAGAGCAGGCGGCGCTCCTCCTCAAGTTCGCGGGGAGAGTTGGCCGACAACGGACTGGGGAAGATGTTCTCTTCCAACCCTACGATAAACACTGTGGGAAACTCCAATCCCTTCGCGGCATGAATGGTCATCATCACCACCCGGTTGGTGTCGTCGCCCTCGTCGCTGTCCAAATCGGTGAGAAGTGACACCTCTTGCAGGAAATCGGCCAAAAAGACCTGATTCTCATTGCCTTCCTCGCGCTGACTCTCCACAAAATCCTGCATTCCTGCAAGAAACTCCTCAAGGTTTTGCTGACGGGAAAGGGACTCGGGGTCAACCCCTGAGAATATATCTTTCGAGATTCCACTCTCCTTGATAATCATTTGTCCCAACTGATAAGCGTCCAACTCGAGACTTTTAAGCATGAAAGAACTTATAAGACTGCGAAAAGCATCTATCTTGGCCAAGGTTCCCTTATTGACCGAGAGCCCGTAATGTCCGGGCGACATGATGACCGTCCAAAAGCTGACACCCTGTTCGACAGCCGTCGCAGCAATTTTTTGGATGGTGGTGTTACCGATTCCCCTTGCCGGATAATTGATGATGCGTTTGAAAGCCTCCTCGTCGTCGGGATTGATCACAAGGCGGAAATAGGCTATGATGTCTTTGATCTCCTTGCGCTGATAGAAACTCAGTCCGCCATAGATGCGGTAAGGGATGTGCTGCTTTTTCATCTCCTCTTCAAGGCTGCGGCTCTGGGAATTGGTGCGGTAAAGAATGGCGAAGTCACGATAGTCGCCTCCCTCCTTGCGCTTGATGCGCTTGATTTCATTGCACACAATGACAGCCTCTTCCTTATCGCTGTAGGCAGGTTTGTAGATGAGCTTCTCCCCCTCGTCATTCTCGCTATACACATCTTTGGGTATCTGTCGCTCGTTGTGTTTCATCAAACTGTTGGCCGCCTTCACAATATTGCGGGTGGAGCGATAGTTCTGCTCCAATTTAAAGAGCTTCGGATCGTTGTACAACTCGTTAAACTGCAAGATGTTATCAATATTGGCTCCACGGAAACCGTAAATGCTCTGATAGTCGTCACCCACCACGCACACACGCTGATGATCGCGTGTGAGTTGGAGCACAATGCACTGCTGGACATAGTTGGTGTCCTGATACTCGTCTACAAGCACATATTCAAAATGATGGGCATATTTTTCCCTTATATCAGGATGCTCAGCAAAAAGCTGGTAAGTGAGTACGAGCAAGTCGTCGAAGTCCATGGCATTGGCCTGCCGGCAACGATCGGCGTAAAGAGTGTAAATACGACTTATGGCCGGCATATTTTGTTGACGGTCGCGTGCCATTAGAGCCGAATCATTGGCATATTTTTCAGCCGTAATCAAACGGTTTTTGGCCCGGGAGATACAGTTATGCACAGTGGCAGACTTGTATTGTTTCTCATCCATCTTCTCGTTTCCGGCTGCAAGTTCCTTGACAATAGTCTTAATCAACGAGCGTGAGTCCGACTCATCATAGATGGTGAAATTGGAGTTGTAGCCTATATGTGCCGCCTCGACGCGCAGAATGCGGGAAAACACGGAGTGGAAAGTGCCCATGCGCAAGGCCAAAGCGTCCCGTTCGCCCACCAGTTTGCCGATGCGCGCTTTCATCTCAGTCGCCGCCTTGTTGGTAAATGTGAGGGCAAGAATGTTGTAGGGTCTCACGCCGCGTTGTAGTAGATAAGCAATCTTGTAGGTCAGTACACGGGTTTTCCCAGAGCCGGCACCGGCTATGACAAGCGAAGGCCCATCTATATATTCCACCGCTTCGCGCTGGGAATCATTGAGTTCGGAAAGCAAATCTACCATAGTTGTGCTTAATGATTATTTCTTGTAGGCTCCTCCTACAACGGTTTTCGGATCGACATCTTCCCCTTCTTTCGGGAAGGAGGGGATGAAGCGCATCTCATGCTCTATCTGGCGTTGACGTTTGCGCATGTATTCACCCGGGGCCGCACTGTTGAAACGACGGGGATTGGGCAGCGTGGCAGCTATGAGTGCACACTGGCTGCGTGACAGCTGGGAGGCCGTGGTGTTGAAATGATATTCTGCCACGGCATCCACACCATAGATGCCGTCCCCCATCTCAATGCTGTTGAGGTAGACTTCCATGATGCGTTGCTTGCTCCACATCATCTCTATCAGAAAAGTGAAATACACCTCAAAGCCTTTACGAATCCACGAGCGGCCGGGCCACAGGAAGACATTCTTGGCCGTCTGTTGACTGATGGTACTGGCCCCGTGTCTCTTCCCGCCTTTCATGTTGTGGATGGCAGCCTTCTCGATGGCATTGTAATCGAAGCCATGATGCTTGAGGAAGCGTTGGTCTTCACTTGCCATCACCGCTACCGGCATGTGACGGGAAATTTCCTCCATCGGCACCCAATGATGGTGCATCTTGATTGACTCACCGCCGCCCACCTGTTCCACGCAACGGATAACCATAAGGGGCGTGATGAAAACCGGAATGAAGCGAAGGCATACCACTGCCAAAATGGTAGAGACAAAAAAGCCTACCAAAATCCATCTAACGATTCTTAACAGTTTCTCCAGCATGGTTTTGATATAAAAACATAAAAAAGGCGCACACGGAGGCGCGCCTCATTGACTTAATTCATTGCATTTAATCTGTCAGAACACTATTTCAAAGTGCCGTTGTTAGCCGCATTAACCATCTCTTGACTGGCATAAAGATAGACCTCCACGCGACGGTTAACCTGACTGACAGCCGCATTTTCGATTTCATTGGCACTGCCAAAACCGGTCACATTCTTGAATGAGGAAGAGCCTACGCCCTGTTTTCTTAAATAAGAGGCAACGCTCTCTGCCCGACTTTGACTCAAAGGTATGTTGATTTTGTCCCCGCCCGTACGGTCGGTGTATCCTTGAATGTCGACAGCCAACTGAGGATCATTCTTCAATACCGTGGCGAATTTGGCCAGTTCGGTCTTGGAACTTGCACTCAACGTGCTTTTGTTCAACGGAAAGAGCAAGCCACTGTCGAAAGTCACCTTGACGGCTTTCAGACCGTTGGCATCGGTTACCTCCTCCACTTTGGCATTGCTCACCTGCTGTTCCACCTCTTTCTTCACCTTGTCCATGTGTCGGCCGATAAGATTGCCGGCGGTCCCACCGACAACAGCCCCGATGGCAGCACCCACCAAGGCACCGGTTCCATGATGGCTGTGATTGAGAATAGCTCCAAGGGCGGCACCTGCGGCAGCACCGGCACCGGCACCGATATAACTTCCATTACGTGTACTCGAACCGCTTGTCCCGGCAACGTTGTTCACCGTGCTGCAACTCATTACCAAAAGCGCACACATTGCTGCGACGGACATTTGCATCTTTTTCATAATCTCTAATTATTTGTTTCGTTTAAATACGTCGTGCAAAGATAATGCTTTTTTCATCAATATATGTTTTTTACCAACTTTTTTTAGTACTTTTGCACGCGAAACAAGACTTCCGAGTCTCTTTATTAGGAAATTGAAATATAAAAAACATAAGCAATTATGGCAAAAGAATTAAAAGATTTGACCAAACGCGCCGACAATTACAGTCAGTGGTATAACGATTTGGTAGTTAAGGCCGACTTGGCTGAGCAGTCACCGGTGCGTGGCTGTATGATTATCAAACCATACGGGTTTGCCATTTGGGAGAAAATGAAAGAGCAACTGGACAAAATGTTCAAGGAGACCGGTGCTCAAAACGCTTATTTCCCTTTACTTATCCCCAAAAGCTTTCTCTCACGTGAAGCCGAACATGTCAAGGGCTTTGCCAAGGAGTGTGCCGTGGTTACACACTATCGACTGAAATCAAGCGAAGACGGTTGCAGCGTAGAAGTTGATCCCGCAGCCCGCCTCGACGAAGAACTTGTCATCCGCCCGACATCGGAAACCATCATTTGGAACACCTATAAAAACTGGATTCACTCCTGGCGGGATCTCCCCATCATGTGCAACCAGTGGTGCAATGTGATGCGGTGGGAAATGAGAACACGCCCGTTCCTCCGCACCTCCGAATTTCTTTGGCAGGAAGGCCACACGGCCCATGCCACACGGGAAGAGGCGGAAGAAGAGGCCAAGAAGATGTTGCACGTATATGCTAAGTTTGCCGAAGAGTGGATGGCCGTTCCTGTAGTGCAAGGTGTGAAGAGCGAAACCGAACGTTTCGCCGGAGCTTTGGACACCTATACCATTGAGGCCATGATGCAAGACGGCAAAGCTCTCCAAAGCGGCACTTCACACTTCCTCGGGCAGAACTTTGCCAAGAGTTTCGATGTTACCTACTTAAATAAAGATAACAAGCCTGAATATGTCTGGGCCACTTCTTGGGGTGTTTCCACTCGTTTGATGGGTGCTTTGATTATGGTGCATTCAGACGACAATGGCCTTGTACTTCCTCCCAAGTTGGCTCCCATTCAAGTGGTGATTATCCCCATCACCAAAGGTGCCGACCAACTGCAGGCCATCAATGCTAAACTTCAACCTGTTATCGACCGGTTGCGCGACATGGGCATCAGCGTGAAGTATGACGATGCTGACAACAAGCGTCCGGGATTCAAGTTTGCCGACTACGAACTTAAAGGCGTTCCCGTGCGTCTTGTGATGGGTGGTCGCGATCTTGAAGACAACACCATAGAAATCATGCGCCGCGACACGCTTGAGAAAGAGAGCGTCAGCTTTGACGGCATTGCAGAACGCGTGGAAGGACTTTTAGAGGACATTCAGAAGAATCTTCTCGAAAAAGCCAAGAATTATCGTGATGCCCACGTCTACGAATGCGACAACTATGAAGAATTCAAGGAACGTATCAAGGACGGTGGTTTCTATCTTTGCCACTGGGACGGAACACCTGAGACAGAGGCCAAGATCAAAGAAGATACGCAGGCCACCATACGTTGCGTGCCCTTTGCCTACGAGCAAACTCCGGGTGTAGACATGGTAAGCGGCAAACCGGCCAAATGTCGCGTCATTATTGCACGCAGCTATTAAGCGTACATTGCACAAATTTTATATAAAAGCAGCACGTCCTTATGGTGTGCTGCTTTTTCTTTTTAAAAACTAAAGTCTAAAATTGTCCATCTGCCGAAGTTTTCGTATATTTGTTGGCCTTATGGCTTAAAACTTCAATATCATGGCTAAAGATAAAATCGCATACGTTTGTAACAACTGTGGACAGGAATCTCCCAAATGGGTCGGAAAATGCCCGAGTTGCGGACAATGGAACACGTTTAAGGAAATCAGAATCTCCGGAGACAACGGAGGAGAAGCTGCCCGCCATGCCGCCATGACCTTGCGGCATGGCGGAGCTGCATCAATGTTTGGCGGTAGGGGAAGCGGACGCACCATCAAGTTGCGTGACATCTCTTCACAAGCCGAGCCCCGCATTGACATGCACGACAATGAACTCAACCGCGTGCTGGGCGGTGGCATGGTTCCGGGAAGTATCATTCTGTTGGGGGGAGAGCCCGGTATCGGTAAAAGCACACTCACCCTTCAGACCATCCTGAGTATGGGCGACCGCCAGATACTCTACGTAAGCGGAGAAGAGAGCGAGCATCAAATCAAGTTGCGGGCCGAGCGCATCGCAGCCGGCATCACAACCTCTCAAGAACACACAGGGCAGGCCGCAGGTGACAATATATCCATTCTTTGCGAAACGTCATTGGAAAAGATTTTCGAGAACATCAAAGAGGTCAAGCCCGAAATTATCGTTATAGACTCCATCCAGACGATTTCCACCGATCAAGTGGACAGTTCGCCGGGCAGTATCACCCAAGTGAGGGAATGCGCCGCATCGCTCCTTCGTTTTGCCAAGACCAGTGGTGTGCCCGTGATTCTCATAGGACACATCAACAAGGAAGGCACATTGGCCGGTCCTAAAATATTGGAGCACATCGTGGACACCGTCATTCAGTTTGAAGGCGACCAGCATTATATGTACCGCATCTTGCGAAGTATCAAAAACCGCTTCGGAAGCACCTCTGAATTGGGAATCTACGAGATGCAACAAAGCGGTTTGCGCCCCGTAGCCAACCCTTCGGAACTGCTCCTGACAGAAAACAGGGAGGGTCTTTCCGGAATAGCCATCAGCAGTGCCATAGAGGGTGTTCGCCCTTTCCTTGTCGAGACGCAAGCCCTTGTCTCAAGTGCTGCATACGGCACGCCCCAACGTTCGGCCACGGGTTTTGACCAACGCCGTCTCAACATGCTTTTGGCCGTGTTGGAGAAGCGTGTGGGATTCAAGCTCATGCAAAAGGACGTATTCCTCAACATTGCCGGCGGTTTGCGAGTCACCGACTTGGCTATGGACCTTAGCGTCATAGCAGCCGTACTCTCAAGCAATGTGGACACAGCCATTGAGAATGGCTGGTGCATGGCCGGTGAAGTAGGGCTTAGCGGCGAAGTGAGGCCGGTGAGCAGGATAGAGCAGCGCATTGCCGAAGCTGAGAAACTCGGGTTTCGGCACATTATTATCCCCAAGAACAACCACAATGGTTTCGACCACAGAAAGTTTCAGATAGAAATTCATCCCGTGAGGAAAGTGGAAGAAGCCTTGCGCGTATTGTTCGGATAGGCAAGACACCCCCCACTCCATTTTCCAACATATCAGTAACACCAATCACCATATTATATTCAATAGGATATGAAAGATTCAGCAATCATTGTCAGTGGAGGCATGGACTCCATCACGCTGCTTTATGACAAAAAAGACGAGATAGCCCTCGGTATCTCTTTCGACTACGGCAGTAATCATAATGCCCGGGAAATACCCTTTGCCCAAATGCACTGCGAGCGTCTCGGCATCAAACACATCGTCATCAATCTCGATTTCATGCACCGCTATTTTAAAAGCAGTCTGTTGGATGGGGCTGATGCCATCCCCGAGGGGCACTATGAAGCCGACAACATGAAATCGACCGTGGTGCCCTTCCGCAATGGCATTATGCTCTCCATTGCCATAGGCATTGCAGAAAGCCACAACCTGAAAAAGGTGCTGATAGCCAACCACGGTGGTGACCATACCATCTATCCTGACTGTCGCCCCGAATTTATCCACGCCATAGACAAGGCCGCACGCTACGGGACATTCATCAACGTAGGTGTCTCAGCTCCTTATACGGACATCACGAAAGGCCAAATAGCAAGCATCGGCAAACGACTTGGCATCGACTATCGCGAGACATGGAGCTGTTATAAAGGCGGAGTTGTGCATTGTGGGAAGTGTGGTACCTGCATAGAGCGGAAAGAGGCACTGGCCGAGGCAGGCATCGAAGACCCGACGGTGTATGAAGGATAAAAGTCGGAGCCACTCGACGGTTTTGGCAACTCGACTTTACATTCGCCGATTGTAACGCACAAAAATACAAAAAACTTCTACAAAGGCGTTGAGATGTAAATAAAAAACAGTAAATTTGCAAGTGTTATAAAGCCTAAGTATTATAAATCGATAAAATAATTTAAGGTAAAAATGAAAATCGAAGACTTCAACTTTGCCGGTCACAAGGCAATTGTGCGTGTGGACTTCAATGTCCCCTTGGATGAGAACGGTCATGTAACCGATGACACCCGCATTCGCGGTGCTCTCCCTACACTGAAAAAAGTGCTTAACGATGGTGGCGCACTGATCATGATGAGCCACATGGGTAAACCCAAAGGCAAAGTTAAGCCCGAACTTTCACTCTCTCAAATCGTGAAAAATGTCAGCGATGCTTTGGGCGTAGACGTAAAGTTTGCCAAAGACTGCGCCAATGCCGATGCAGAGGCTGCAGCTCTGAAGGGTGGCGAAGCTCTATTGCTTGAGAACCTCCGCTTCTATCCCGAGGAGGAAGGCAAGCCTGTAGGCGTGGAGAAAGGTACACCCGAATATGATGCAGCTAAGGCTGAAATGAAAGAACGCCAGAAAGCGTTTGCCAAGAAGCTCGCCTCCTACGCAGACGTTTACGTGATGGATGCCTTCGGAACTGCTCACCGCAAGCATGCTTCCACTGCCGTGATAGCCGACAGTTTTGATAAAGAACACAAGATGCTCGGCTTCCTCATGGAGAAGGAAGTGAAGGCCGTGGATGCCGTTTTGGGCAACATCCAACGTCCCTTCACAGCCATCATGGGAGGCTCTAAAGTATCCACCAAGATTGGCATCATTGAGAATCTGCTGACTAAGGTGGACAATCTGATCCTCTGTGGCGGTATGACCTACACTTTCGCCAAAGCTCAGGGTGGTAAAATCGGTAAGTCAATCTGCGAGAATGATAAGCTCGATGTGGCTCTCGACGTGATGAAGAAGGCTAAAGCCAACGGGGTAAACCTTGTCCTCGGAACCGACTCCATCATCGCCGATGACTTCAAGAACGATGCCAACCAGAAAGTTGCACCCTCCAACGACATTCCCGATGGTTGGGAGGGCATGGATGCCGGCCCCGAAACCCGCAAGGCTTTTGCTGCCGCTATCAAGGGTGCCAAGACCATTCTTTGGAACGGACCTGCCGGTGTCTTTGAGTTCGACAACTTCACCGGTGGTTCCAGAGCCATTGCCGAAGCTGTGGCCGAAGCAACCAAGGAAGGTGCCTTCTCCCTCATCGGTGGCGGCGACTCCGTGGCATGTATCAACAAGTTCGGTCTTGCCGACCAAGTTTCTTACATCTCTACCGGTGGCGGTGCCCTGCTTGAGGCCATTGAGGGCAAGGTGCTTCCCGGTGTAGCAGCTATCGAAAAGTAATTGAGACAGAATGGATTGGTTAATAAATCTATTCAGACAACAGGATGGAGTAGCGCACATAGCACTACTCTATTCTATTGTTATAGCGGTCGGTGTCTATCTGGGTAAGATTAAAATAGGCGGCATCTCCTTGGGTGTGACTTTCGTTCTGTTTGCCGGCATTGTTGCCGGACACATCGGTTTCACCGGTCCGCTGCCGGTGCTGAACTTCCTTCAGGACTTCGGCCTCATTCTGTTTGTCTTCATGATCGGTTTGCAGGTGGGTCCGGGCTTCTTCGAGAGCTTCGGAAAAGACGGCATCAAACTCAATATGCTGAGCACCGTCACGGTGATGCTCAACATCCTTGTGATGTTTGCCTGCTACTACATCTTCTTCGATACCGGCAATCCCGTAAACCTACCCATGATGGTGGGTACGCTCTATGGAGCCGTGACCAACACCCCCGGACTTGGAGCTGCGAGCGAAGCCCTGCATTCCGTATTTCCCGACGGGCAGGCTCCCTCTATAGCTTCGGGCTATGCGTGTGCCTATCCGTTAGGCGTTTTGGGTATTATCGGAGCCACCCTCGCTATAAAGTTCATTTGTAAAGTTAAGTTTGAAGAAGAGAACGAACTGTTGAAAGACGCGGAAGCTGATAATCCTCATGCCAAGCCCCACCCGATGCACCTGCGAGTGGACAACTCCTACATTGCCGGACGCACGTTGCAAGAGATTTCCCAGTTTCTCAACAGGGACATTGTTTGCACGCGCATCATGCACGAGGGGCATCTCAGTACTCCCAATCGCGACACCAAGTTTGAACTCAACGACGAAGTGCTAATCGTTTGCGCTGAGTCTGATGCCGAAGCTATTCAAGCATTTATCGGCCCCGTCATCAATGTAGACTGGGACGAGGAGCATCAGCCCCAACCCATGATCAGCCGTCGTATTGTGGTGACCAACTCATCAATGAACGGAAAATCGCTCGGCAAGATGCACTTCTCCAGTCTCTACGGTGTGAATGTCACACGCATCACCCGCCAAGGCATGGATCTTTTTGCCAGCCGTAATCACCACTTCCATGTGGGCGATCGTGTTATGGTGGTAGGTCCTGAAGAGAATGTGAATCGCGTAGCTGAAATGATGGGCAACTCGGAAAAGCGTCTCAATGCGCCCAACATTGCCACCATCTTTGTAGGTATCATTGTAGGCATCATCTTCGGAAGTCTGCCCATAGCACTGCCCGGTATGCCGGTGCCTTTAAAACTGGGTCTGGCCGGTGGCCCGCTGATCATAGCCATCATCATTGGTCGTTTCGGCTATCGCATGGGGCTTGTCACCTATACGACCACCTCGGCCAACATGATGCTGCGGGAGTTCGGCCTTGTCCTTTTCCTTGCATCGGTCGGCATCAAGGCCGGTGATGCATTCTGGCATACGGTTGTCCAAGGTGACGGATTGAAATACGTGTACACGGGTTTCCTCATTACGATTATCCCAATTCTCCTTGTAGGCACATTTGCAAGATTGAAGTATAAGTTCAACTACTTTACGATTATGGGAATGATCTCAGGAAGTTACACCGATCCGCCTGCATTAGCTTACGCCAACAGTGTTTGTAATGGCGAAGCTCCAGCAATAGGCTACTCCACTGTGTATCCGTTAAGCATGTTCCTCAGAATCTTTACGGCACAGCTCATCGTATTATTCTTCTGCGGAGCGTAAAAGAAAATGTTTTCCGGCATATAGGATAAGGGAAGACCGCTACAAGGTCTTCCCTTATTTTATACCTTCTACCCTCTTCATCCGTTTTCACAAGCATATAGTGCAAATTATAGCAAAAACGAGAAAAGGCTTTACATCCTGTTTTCATCCAAAAATATAGCGGCCACCCTAAAGTTCATTTAAGAGTTCGGAACGCAGTCAAAAAAAGGTGGTTCGGGCTGAACGATCATGCAAAAGGGCCATACTTGGAAGCTCGTTTGGGCCGAGTGAGAGGCTCGGAGTGGCTCTTTTAGAAAGTCATCCTTGCATGAAAAGGCCCCCTTTAGCAGGTTGGGAGCAGGAGGGAGCGTTGGAGACTTAAAAAAGGGAAACGTCTACACGCTTCCCTTGCCATTGCAAAGATACGACTCAAAAGTCGGGAATGCAAATCTGTTAAGAAATTCCAAGACAATGCAGAGCCCCCATACGCATCATGAAGACTTGGATAGTCTCCCCTTCGCTCCCTTTGTTTGTGCATCCTTTTCTGCCTTGCACCGTTTGCGTTTGAGCCGGTCATGGATGGCACAGCCCGCACATCCATAACACTTGTCATTCGCATGGCAAATCGTCTCTCTGATGAGATAAGCCACATAGAAAAGAGCTGCAAGCAGGATGAGTCCGACTATGATATATTGTAGCACCATCGTGAATGGTTGGTTTATAGTTTTGCTTTCAAAAAATGGCCCGTAATGCTCTCTCTACAGTGGGCAACTTCCTCCGGTGTGCCGGCAATAACGAGGTTTCCCCCTTTGTCGCCGCCGTCCGGCCCCAAATCAATGATATGGTCGGCGCACTTGATGACATCCATATTATGTTCAATGACAATTACAGAGTGGCCTCGCTCTATGAGGGCATTCAGGGCAGCCATAAGGCGCTTGATGTCATGGAAATGCAGTCCCGTGGTCGGTTCGTCAAAGATGAACAAGGTGGGTTCCTGTCGCTCCTGACCGATGAAATAGGCCAGTTTGACGCGCTGGTTTTCACCACCGGAGAGCGTGCTTGAGTTCTGACCAAGTTTGATGTAACCGAGACCGACATCTTCAAGAGGCTTCAGGCGCGAAACGATGGTCTTCTCGCTGTACCGACCAAAAAACTCTATCGCTTCGGATATGGTCATATTGAGCACATCGTTGATGTTCTTTTCATGAAACCGGACATCCAGTATGTCACGCTTGAACCGTTGTCCGTGGCACGAATCGCACTCAAGAACAAGGTCGGCCATGAATTGCATCTCAACAGTAATGACACCGGCCCCCTTGCACTCTTCGCATCTTCCCCCTTCGGCATTGAACGAGAAATACTGTGAAGTAAAGCCCAACTGCTTGGACAACGGCTGTTCGGCAAAAAGATTGCGGATGGCATCGTAGGCCTTTACGTATGTGGCCGGGTTGGAACGCGTGCTTTTGCCAATAGGATTCTGGTCGACAAACTCCACATGTTTGATCTGCTGCCAGTCTCCGCCAAGGGCTGTATATTCGCCCGGCGCATCGCACACCTCGTCCAAATGGCGTTTGAGTGCAGGAAAGAGAATGCCTTTGACCAAAGATGACTTTCCCGAACCGCTGACACCCGTAATCACATTGAGCACATTGAGTGGAAATTCGACCGTGATGCCTTTCAGATTATTCATCCGGCAACCTTCGAGTTTGATGGCGTAGTTCCATCTTCGTCGGCTGGCCGGAAGTTCAAGGACATCTTCTCCGGTCAGAAATTTCACCGTGTGGCTCAACGGATAGTCAAGGGAGGCCTGACGGCTGACAGCAGCTTGCGCACTGTCTTCCCCGGTCAACAGCTTCAAAGGCCCCTCAAACACAATCTCGCCCCCAAGACGGCCCGCATCAGGGCCAATGTCGATGATGTAGTCAGCCGCACGCATGATTTCTTCATCGTGCTCAACGATGATGACCGTATTGCCCAAATCTCTCAACTCCTTCAACACGTGAATGAGCCGGTCAGTGTCGCGGCTGTGCAGGCCTATGCTCGGTTCGTCAAGGATATAGAGGCTGCCCACAAGCGAACTGCCCAACGACGTGGTGAGGTTGATGCGCTGGCTTTCGCCCCCCGAAAGAGAGTTAGAACGCCTGTTAAGTGTAAGGTAGCCTAAACCGACATCCAGTAAAAATTGCAAGCGGTTGTTGATCTCCGTAAGCAGGCGCTTGCCCACTTCAGTCTCATGGTCGGAAAGCC
This sequence comes from Segatella buccae ATCC 33574, assembly GCF_000184945.1. Lineage (GTDB taxonomy): Bacteria > Bacteroidota > Bacteroidia > Bacteroidales > Bacteroidaceae > Prevotella > Prevotella buccae. Next base: position 2,175,097 of record NZ_GL586311.1, on the reverse strand, counting down.
GGAGTTTGTCAAACCATTCTTTCAGATTGGTGACCGGCATTTCCACCAAGTCACTGATGCTCCTGCCACCGATTTTCACATAGCCGGCTTCCTTCTTCAGCCGTGTGCCGTGGCAATCGGGACACACCGTCTTGCCACGGTATCTGCTCATCATGACCCGGTATTGGATCTTGTATTGATTCTCCTTCACCATCTGGAAGAAAGAGTCAATGGACACCTGCTCGTGAATGTCGTTTCCGCGCTCGGAAGGCAGACCATGCCAAAGCATGTCTTTCTGCCGGCGGGTCAGTTCAAAGTAGGGTTTGAAGATGGGAAAATCATCTTTGGCAGCCCTCCGGCAAAACTCAGTCTGCCACATTTTCATCTTGTCGCCATGCCAACACTGCACGCATCCGTCATAGACACTGAGCGACGTGTTGGGTATGACGAGTTTTTCGTCAATACCAATGATCGATCCGAAGCCTTCGCAAGTGGGGCAAGCACCCAACGGAGAGTTGAAAGAAAACATATTGTCGTTGGGCTCCTCAAACTTGATGCCGTCGGCCTCGAAGCGGGTGGAGAAATCAAAAGTCTGGTTGCTTGGCAGTATGAGCAGACGACAAGCACCGTCACCCTCGTAGAAAGCGGTTTCGGCCGAATCTGTCAGACGGGATATCTGGTCTTTTTCCTCGCTGACACTCATGCGGTCGATGACCAGAAATATATCTTTACCTTCCTCTTTTTCTGTTAGGCACTGCCCCTCTGCATCGGAAGTGGAAGAAGCAAGAAAATCATCTATACGTACTATCTCCCCATTCTTATATATTCGGGAATAGCCTTCCTGAATGTACATTTCGAGTTGTCGGGATAGTGTACGCCCTTCCACGATGTGCAAAGGAGCAAGGACACAAAACTTAGTGCCGACTCCAAACTGCCGGAGACACGCCAAAACATCTTCTGTCGTGTGTCTCTTGACTTCCTCACCACTGACCGGAGAGATGGTCTTTCCTATCCTTGCAAAGAGCAGTCGCAGATATTCGTAAATCTCTGTAGACGTGCCGACAGTAGACCGGGGATTACGTGAAATCACCTTTTGCTCGATGGCTATGGCCGGTGGCAAACCTTTGATGAAATCACATTCGGGCTTGCCCATGCGGCCCAAAAACTGGCGGGCGTATGAAGACAAGCTCTCTACATATCTTCGCTGCCCCTCGGCATACAACGTGTCGAAAGCCAACGAAGATTTGCCGGAACCGCTGACACCGGTCACGACAATCAACTTGTTGCGGGGTATCTTCAACGAAATGTTCTTGAGGTTGTTTACCCTTGCCCCTTTTACCTCTATATATTGATTGGCCATAGCAATGATTCTTTTTACCTAAATGACAAACGTACTGTCTCTGAAAACTCTTCTCCTCCTACCTGCGGGCACACCGATGGCATAACAGCCTATTCATGGTGATAAGGCTCACCCTTAATAATCGTACAGGCACGATATATCTGTTCCGTGAATATGAGCCTGATCATCTGGTGGGAAAAAGTCATACGCGACAACGAAACCTTCTCGTCGGCCCGATCGTATACGGCAGAGGAAAAGCCGTAGGGCCCACCGACAACAAAAACAAGCCGCCGGGCAACGTTGCGCTTTTTCCCAAGCCATGTCGCAAACTCAAGCGAACGAAACTCTATCCCGTGCTCATCGAGAAGTACCACCGTATCAGAAGGCTGCAAAAACTTCAATATCATTTCCCCTTCCCGCTCCTTCTGCTGACTCTCAGAAAGATTTTTGGTGTTCTTAAGTTCCGGAAGGGTCGTTATGTTAAAGGGCATGTAGTGACCTATACGCTCGGTATAGTCGGCAATACCGGCTACAAAATGTCTATTGACAGTCTTACCCACCAACAACAATTCGGTCTTCATGAAATCTACATTAATAATTGAAGATTGAAAAGTCCAACTATATTTTAGTTGTCTTCCGGCGGAAGACGGTCATATTCGCCTTTCCGCTTGGGATTCATCGGAAACCAGCCTTTCTCAACCCGCTTCTTTTGGGCAAAAATTTCACCTATAGCCCAAAGCGACGAAGCACCGATGACACCAAGGAAAGAAGAGGTGATGACATTGGGCACGCAAAAGGCTCCCGCAATAAGAAAAATGCCTACCAAAAGAAATAGCCACCAATAGCGGGTACCCGTATAGTACTCCACCTTGATGACTACGGGATGGAAGATTCCTATGATGAGGAACGTTCCGACGGCTATGATAACGCCAGTATAGTTCAGTTGCATGTGCGATTACTTGTTATAAGACCACAAAATTACAAAAAAAACTCCATTCTCACTTGTTTTATCATTTAAAATGATTATCTTTGCGATATAATTTACATTTTTAACACTTAACAAACTTATGGCAAACAACACAGAATTAATTGCTCAATGCGAAGCAAAAGCAAAGACATGGCTTTCTCCTGCGTTCGATGAAAACACACGCAAGGAAGTGGAAGCAAAAATCAAGGCTGACGACAAGACGGAACTCATTGAGAGTTTTTATAAGGATCTCGAATTTGGTACAGGCGGACTGCGCGGCATCATGGGAGCCGGCAGCAATCGCATGAATATCTACACCGTAGGTATGGCAACACAAGGCTTTGCCAACTACCTGAAAAAGAATTTTGCCGGGAAAGACGACATTGCTGTGGTTGTGTGCCACGACTGCCGCAACAACAGTCGGAAATTTGCCGAGACAGTAGCTGATATTTTCTCAGCCAACGACATCAGAGTGTACCTCTTTGACGATATGCGCCCCACGCCCGAATGCTCTTTTGCCATTCGCCATTTCCACTGTCAGGGAGGCGTGAACATCACAGCCAGTCACAACCCCAAGGAATACAATGGCTATAAGGCCTATTGGGAGGATGGCTCGCAGGTGCTGTCTCCCCATGACAAGGGCATCATTGATGAAGTGAACAAAGTGAAGGTAGAAGATGTCAAGTTTAAAGGCAATAAAGCCCTTATACAGACTATCGGTGAGGAAGTCGACCAGCTCTACATTGAGAAGATCAAAACCTTGAGTATCGATCCCGAAGTCATCAAGCGGCAACATGATTTGAAGATTGTCTACACACCGCTCCACGGTACAGGTATGACCATGATTCCCCGGTCGCTGAAATATTGGGGCTTTGACAACGTGCATTGCGTCAAGGAACAAATGGTGAGAAGCGGCGATTTCCCCACCGTTGTCAGTCCGAATCCTGAAAATGGCGAGGCGTTGACCTTAGCTATACGCGACGCAAAGGCATTGGATGCAGACATTGTAATGGCGTCTGATCCCGATGCAGACCGCGTGGGTATGGCCTGTAAAAACGACAAGGGCGAATGGGTGCTCATCAACGGTAACCAGACTTGCTTGCTCTTTCTTTATTATATCATCACCAACCGCAAGGCTAAGGGATTGCTCAAGCCGACTGATTTCATCGTCAAGACCATTGTCACAACAGAGGTTATCAAGAAGATTGCCGACAAAGCCGGCATCGAGATGCGCGATTGCTACACCGGATTCAAGTGGATTGCACGAGAAATCCGCATTTCCGAAGGTAAGCAAAAGTATATCGGTGGCGGTGAAGAGAGTTATGGCTTCCTTGCACAGGACTTCGTGCGCGACAAGGATGCCGTGAGTGCCATGAGTCTGTTGGCTGAAATTTGCGCTTATGCCAAGGATCAGGGCAAGACCTTGTACGAACTGTTGTTGGGCATTTATCTTGAATACGGTTTCTCTAAAGAGGTGACGATCAATGTAGTGCGCCCCGGTAAAACCGGTGCTGACGAAATCAAACAGATGATGGAAAACTTCCGTCACAATCCTCCAACAGAACTTGCTGGCTCGAAAATCACCGTATGGAAAGACTTCCAGACACTTGAGGCCCGCCACGCTGACGGCTCTGTTACCAAACTCGACATGCCCGACACGAGCAATGTGCTTCAGTGGTTCTGTGAAGATGGTACCAAGGTGAGTGTTCGTCCTTCCGGCACCGAACCTAAGATCAAATTCTATATTGAGGTTAAGGGCCAAATGAAATGCGAAGGCTGCTACGAACGGTGCGACAAGGAAGGCACCGAAAAGGCTGAGGCCATCAAGAAGCAGTTGGGACTTGTGTAAAGCTCTTTGGGTAGGACTCAAATGCCCTCAAAACCGGCTTGAGTCCCCTCCCTTTCTTAAAAACAAAAATAGAAGAGCGGGCTTATATGACAAAAAGAGACCTAAAATGGGTCTCTTTTTGTCATATAAGCCTAATTTTCCTTTTTCAAGCGACGGCGTCCTATAAAATAACGTTTACAGTCTTTACAAAACCAACGCTGATAACCATTCTCCTTACCCTTTTTAATGGTGCGATGAGAGCCGCAATGAAAGCAGATTTTTTGTCATCGAAAAGTTTTTGCCCAAAACTATAGTAAATAAAGGGATTACAAGAGATTTTAGGTCTCTTTTTGTCACTTATGCCGAAGAGCGTAATTTAAAAGCGTACCTGTCAAATAAGTGGGTATCCTTTCACAGGATATCCACTTTTTCTTTGCCAATGTGCAAGTTCAGGAATATCTTCAATTATTGCTGTCCGGTAAACCTTTTCCACATATAAAAGTTAATGAATATCCCCAATCATCCAAATCAGTAAATTCGATGTTTGAAACTCGTTCTATTAGTACATGCGCAGAGTTCAAGCTTTTCAAAAAGGTAGAAGCTGAAATATCTCCGGTTGAACTTATAGCAGAACTCATTGAGATAGAGCTGCAGGAAGTCTGCTTTGACATCGTGATATGTGTCAAGAATACTGCGTTTGGCATTGCTGATGGATATGTGTACCCACGGGAGCACCCTGCCGACCATGGCCTTGTCCTTCATGACATAAGTTTCATGTCCGGCAACCACACCATTCCTGACGAGTGTTGAATAAGAATCGGCGGCATCGGTCGTTGCCTCCGCCTTCGCATCCACCGACCTCTTTACCCTGTCTTCCTCCGTTGCAGCTTTCAAGTCAGGTATGACCATCATCTTGATGTGACCGACCTTTTTACACGTACTGTATTTCTTGGCTGGCATATCTGTGGGGACAGAACTCTCCGCCATGACAAGGACTGCCTTTTTCCGTTGGCTTCCGTGCCCGCGTTTGAAAGGGTCGCACTTCCCGCTGTCAGGCGTTTCCGTGGTGAAGAAACCCTCGTCGAGTTCCACTTGGTCAAACAGCCGATAGAGACTGTCCTGCTTTCCCATCACGTCACGCAGCTTATGCATCATTTCCCAGACCGGCTGATACCGCTTCCTTCCAAGCCGGCGCTGTACCTCCAAAGCGGAAATGGCCCGCTTGGTGCCTGCAATCAGAAACATTGCCACGAACCAGTCGAAAACCGGAAGTTTGCCCTGCATCACGGTAGCTGAACGAAGAGTCGTCTCATGATCGCAATCCGTACATGTCCAAGACCTGTGACTTGGATTCCAACTGAGGTGCAGACCGCCACATTCCGGGCAATAAAGGGTGTTGCATTCGCGATATTCCCTGAGAGCACGCTCACAGGCTTCCTCGTCCGGATAAGTCTTGTAGAAATCAGTCAGATTCATAGTAACTCCTTTCTGTTAGTCAATAATACAGCTACAAAGTCTGCGCCAAGTACAATAATGGCAGTGCAAACTC
>NZ_GL586311.1:1714597-2168328 GCF_000184945.1 Segatella buccae ATCC 33574 | reverse complement strand
TTTGGATGATTGCGGATATTCATTTTCTTTATTCTTTTATCATTCGTTGTCCGTCACCAGTGATAATCTGTTGCTTGTCAAAATCCAGTCGATAATCCTGTATTTTACCTTCCGAGAAACGGCAGTGGAGCATTCCTTCGCTATAAGACAATGTACCCGAACGCATTTTTTTGTCAACCCTTATGGTTATTTGATTTCCGCGTATCAACATGATAATACGACCATAAGGTGCTTCTCCGTACCAAATGCCTTCTACCCACGCGGGTAACTCCTCTTCTAGAACAGCTTCCTGCGCAGTTGTATCAGCATTGTCTTTTTGCCCCCTCTGTCCCTCCAAGACCGAAAGAGACAATGTTTTCGGTTCTTTGGTTGCATTATCTGTCTGGTCTTCCACTGTTTCCCTTGTCTCGACAGGTGCATCGTCTTCATCCTCCGCAGAATGACGGTTGCAACTTTTAGCTCCCCAAATCAGCAATGCCAATAAAACGAAGAAAATCAGACACCCTTTCATACAAGAGCCTTCGCTCCCTTTACGGTTGTTTGTGGGAGGAAATGAAGTTCCCTTCGGGGAAGGATTTGGAGGTGGGATAGTCCTCAAGGGAATTGCCGGAGGAACTGGAGGGGGCAATGAAATTTGGGAAGAACCATCAACCGGTGTAGACACTTCAGACCCTTCCACTACATTCATAGCAGATGGAGAGGCAAACTCCACCTCCGAAATGCTCTCTTGACTTATATACGGCTTGTCTTCCGTTCCGTGAGATAGATTGTCTCCCCGCATATAATCGTCAGGCATAACATATTTAAATGGAGTGCCACATCGGGGACAAACGCAATCCAACTCTTTCTGTCCGAGGCCAATCTCCACCTCATAGCGGAATCGGCATCGTTTACACTTCACTTCCAACATGCTTTTCATCTACATTTTATCATTATCCAAAGCGAACCGTTGCTTTTTTTATCACTCTCCACACACCATTTTCCATGACAGCACTTCCCCTTTCAAGGATCGTCACATGATGAAGAAGTCCGGTGGTATTGCCTTCTATCTTGCAAACAGGTTTCACAAACTGGCTGAGACTAATCATCGCTGTGGCCAAAGCATCCGGAGTGTCCAGCATTTCAAAAGTTGCTGTCGCCCCATCGCCTGTGACGAGTTTGTAGAGACTTTTACCTATACGCTCCTTTTTCGCCACATCGGAGAATAAACCGTCAATAGTCGGTGCACCGGCAAACAATTCTGTCTTGCCACCATGAGAACTATAAGAATGGTCATCTCCTTGTTCGTTCTGTATAGCTTCCGAAGCGTCTAGCATCATTTCTTCTTTTCTATACTGTCCGGACAAGGCACTTTCGAGTTTGTCAATACGCTCGCAACATACATCTATCTTTGCAGCAAGCGATTCCACTTGCTCTTTTAAGTCTGTATTAGCCGTTTCCAACGCTGCAATTCTCTCCAACAAGGGAGCGACACTCTCCTCTATTTGTTTTGCGACCTTACTACCAAACATCAGTTCAGATTTTCTATAAGATTATCACGAATACTGCCAATAATGGGATAAAAGAACATGGTGTCTTCAATGGCGTCACCACCATTCTTGTCTTCTTGATTTTTGTTAACAAAATTCCAACCATTCACAAGATGATGCTCCAAATCCTTATTAACCAGTTCTTTAAACAAATTCAGGCTCTTTAAATCTACCAAGAAACGATCTGTGACATGGATATCATCACACAAAGAGATGAAAAAGTTGTTGAAGCGTCTAACTTCATCCACAAGTTTGGCTCTGAGGGCATCTGACTCCATGTCGTCATAGACCAATCGTTCTTTGTCTATCATGGAATAATTCATCTTCAGGGGGTTGTCAAAATTATCCATCAATCGGTTGAGCTCAAAAACCTGCGCAGTTCCTCCATTGTCTCTGACTTGCAGCAACGCGCCCCGACATGTAATCTGCTTAGGTTCTCTCTTTTCCATAACGACGGCAAAGCCGTCAGCGTCATACTTTTTGTCATAAACACGTTCAAAAACCATTTGTGTGAGTAAATCCAGGTCACGCTGTTGTCCGACGATGTCTAAAACCTTTGCCCCTGTTCCACTGAACATTACGCTACGTGGCATTTCCAGCCGATGATGTTTCATCAAATTGGCCACATAATAGATCAGCGTGACATAGAAATAGATAAAGATGATCTTACGCGCCCCATCTTCATTCAACCGTTGGTTATATGAAAAGACATCATTGTCTTTTATCACCTTATTGTTGATCACCGAGAAGAGGAAAGCATTGATGTCTTCCGACTTCTTCTTTGATGTAATGTCATCAAGAATGCCATTCAGTTCTCCATACTTATCATCATCGGCATCGAAAAGGCGTTTGAAGTAATCGACATATTTTACCAACATGGGATTGGTATCGCCATGCGGTATTTCGGAAAAACCATCACCAAACAGCACATTGGCAGCAAAGCGAAATGATGTCAAAACCACCGGCTGCCGGGCATTACTCTCGTAAACAACCACGTCACTCGACCCACCTCCTATATCTATGGATGCGACTGTTGATGCTGCACCGCGGAATCTACTCGACCCCTTATAGAAATAATAAGGTGCCACTGATTCAGGCATTTGGATAAGATTATGATCATCGGCCGACACACCGAACACTTCTTTAAAAATCTTGGCCCAAGTCTCCTGCATTTTTCTGACCGTGCCGACCTTCATGCTCAATGGATAGAACCACACAAGACGGGTCTTCTGTAGGTCGCCATTCTCAAGCAAAACTTTAGTACGCATCAGTAAAGCGACCTCCGTGAGATAGGCCTTTACACGCTTGGCTGTGGATATATCCGTACTCCACTTCAGATTGGGAACCACCCTGTTGCCGTAGCCTATACTCTCTTTCTCATAGATGAAGGGAATGTTGGCATCACCCAATGCTATGATATTATCCACATTGCGCGCATCCATACGTTCGCATTCGCTGAGCACTGTGCGCTGCGGGAAACCGTAGTCTTCACCTATCACCTTTGGCAAGAATTCTTGCTTAATGATGACATCATACAGAATGCTTTCACCATTATATAATGTAGCCAACAGCCTGTCTTTTCCCGTGGAGTCCACTCGTATTGGTTCGGGCATTCCTTCTCCCTTCATACATTCTACATGGGTGTTGGTCGTTCCAAAGTCGACAGCAAAGGTAAACGCGTCATAACCGGGAATATATTCAGCCCACTTAGGACAAACTGTGCCCACTGCAACCTGATTGCCACGTTCATCGGTCAGCACAACATTCATGTAATCGAAATCCGTCTCCAAACGATAGTAACTGGAACCTACCCGCTTGTCATTTTTCAGAGAACGATCTCTAACGACAACCTCTTGTTCATCAAGACGTTGCAGATATCCATTCTTAAAGAACTCCAAAGATAACCGGCTGTTTTCCAATGCTCCTAAAGCCCTGTCGACCAACTGTACATTGTATTGTCCCAATCCGGGTGCTCGGACAAACGGGAACACACTTAATGCAAATGGAACTGTCACAAAGCGACCACGGTCGTTAGCAACATCATAGCTCAACTCCCCATCCGGTGACTCAATATAGGTACGCTGCAAAGTGATGTATGACCCATTTTTCTGAACGGGGATTCTGAGGACAGCCTTCACAGTATCTACACTGCCCAGCCGTCCATGAACCAATTCAAAGCGAGGACGCCCCCCTATCGTTCCCCACAAATCATTTACATTAAAGTATTTAAAGTAAAGTGGCTTCAAGGGTAATAGAAAATCGCAATTATCAACTTCTCTATTGGCAATGGTCAAATTCCCATCAAAGAAACTATCACGGTCAAGGCTGTAATCGAGCTTGATCATAGACGGTTGAAGAAAATCGTTGACTGTAAGCCACGGGTATTGATGAGTTGTTCCCGGAAGCACACGCTTCTCAACCGGTATTGCATAATCGGTCGGGCGAATCTCAATGCTATCATCCCACGCCCCCGTAACATAACGGAAAGCATCGCTCGAAGGAGCATTCAAATGATTTTGGAGCACCAGTGGCAGACAATCGTCCACCTCCCGTGAGGGCACTATTCGAAAATCACTGGCCTGAATGGCTGCTTGGATATCTTCTGCGCGTGCGCAAAAAAACGGAATACCCAAAGCTTCCACCCCGTCATCCATCCGCGAATAGTTGGATTCAAGAAAGGTCTTGGCCTTCTCTACGCTTTCTGTATCAAGTGCCGTTGGATTGCCTATTTCTTTCAAGATAATCTCTTGCAGCTGTTGCTTAAGTAGAGGGAAGCACGTGATGAGATATCTGTTCACCTCTCCACAAAGTTTCTTCAATTCGGGATAGGCGGTAAACAAAGCATAGATGTACTTGATGAACGGTTCATTGCGCTCCCAAAGCGGCCGCCATTCATCAAATATGTTGATATTCTGCTCCACCGGAATCTTATACATCCCTTCACGTGCATTGGGAGATGCCATAAATAATGTGACAGGAGAAGTGGAACCTACCACCTGATTGCCATAGACCAGAAAGAAAAGTCTGTCCATCCTATCAAAATTGAAAGCATCTTTGTCCTGCTCAAGATACATCTCAAGGGTGTCGCCGAGCAGCCGATGCTGGGGCTCTTGCTTCAAGGCTTCCAATTCTGTGGTTTTGTTCCACTCGACAATGCGCAACAAATTGTGCAACTCCCCATAATTGAAAAACAGTTGGGCTACATCGAGTGCATTGGCCACCAGCTTCTCATCCATCAGTTCGCCTTGCAGATTGGCATGGGCAGCCAAACGGGAAAAGGCGTTTTTCACCAAGTCCATTTGGGCGAAAGGTGACGGGATGGCCGTTCGGGGAGTCTGTGCAAGCCCCCCGTTGGGATCAGCTATCATCTCTATTTCATCCGCATTGTACTGACTGTTTAAGGATATCCAACCTTCTCCTGTGGTTTTCTTGTTATAGCTTAATATCTTCGACATAAATCTGATATTCTACGAATTAAACAACCCCATTGAATTTTTCATCTACCAATGTGTCCAGTGTCTCTTCCAACAGACTCAACAGTTTGAGACTTACCTTGTCACCCGCAAAGCGATTGGCTTTAGTTGCTGCTTGACTCGCCTTGTTCATGGACGAAAGAATGGATTTGTAGTCAAGTGCTGATTTGAAGAATCCCGATTTAGGGAGCATATCGACAGACACATCTGCCAACTTTTCTGCACTCAAATCAAAAGGTGCAAAACTGCGCTGATTGCCTTTGAGCTCTTTCAACCAAGTGAGATAGCCCACAAAAAAATCGTTGGTCAGTGTAGTAAAGAAACTTGTTGTCAGGAAACCATTTGTCAGTTCCGGCTTATCTTGGGTATATCCGCGGCCTATGTCCTGACGCAGTTGGTGTGTGATGTACATATAAGCCAAGTGAAACTTGAGCATTTGCTTGTTGACAAGCACGCGTGTCGGAAGTCCGAAATCTTTCAGACTGAGCTGCATCTTGTCGTTGGCCAGTCCGTATTCCTTGTATATCGGATTCTGCGCATTGCCGCCAACCGTTACAAGCCGTTCATCGGGAATGCCCATAAAGTCAAATATCGACAAAGCTCCCACGTATTCCACCACATGGGCATCGTTGCGTTGCCCGTTACCTCCAGGATCATTGAAGTAGGGATTGCTGGGTATCTCATCTCCCACATAGTAGCAGGCATTGAGTTTCGATTCCGGCCGCTCCACTCCACCCTGCCTGAGACCAGTCAGATTGTCATGGTAGTAGAATAGTGCCGACTTGGTTTTAGAGATAAAGTCAGCCCGGGATATCGGACTGTTCTCGTCTTGCTGGACATTAAAATAAGGTAATACCGTGAGCGCTCCAATGCGGGCATCGCGCAAATCTCCCCGGTTATTGATGTTGGGATTGCTGGCGGCATTGCGTATGTTCTTCACAATGATGGGGTAACCGGCCGCCCCGGTACCTCCGAAGATGGAAGAGACAACAAAAATGCGATCTTGCTTCTGAAACACATTGGAAAATTGGCGGAACTCTTCACTGTCCTTAAATTGGTTGAGTGCCACACTTCCGATGTTCGGCGAACCAACAAAGCCTATATCCATCTTGGTGTCCAGTTGATAATTGGAAAACATCATTGAACACAGCGCCTGATTACCGGTGTCAAGTGTGGAATATGAGATAAAATCCTGAAACTTCTTGGATGCGATGCTCCCCATATTAAAGAGGAAAGTGTCACTCAAATTGGAGCCTCCCGGCAGAATGTCGCTTAACGTTGACACTTTCACAGAAAAAAAGCCCCGTGTCTCATCCGGCGAATCGCCATACAGGGAACGGCGAATCTGTTTATACCAACGAAGGAGATTGTCGGTGCGCTTCAAGTCTTCATTGGCCTTATGTGGGTCGACAATAATGGGCACCACTTCCAACGGCATAGGCACCCCCTGTTCATTGAGAGGATGCACACCAGCGGCAAACTGCATGATCAGGGGCCTTAGCACCCGCGAACCGGTTCCGCCAACCAGAAAGAGAAATAATCTCATATTTGTTTTTACTTTTGATACATTTGTTGCTTCATAGGTTTACGTTTGTCCACCTATTCGGGAATAGGTGTATGGCGACAATTGCTACTCCACCAACGCATAGAGAAAGAAGCTACCACAAAAAGGACGACTTCCACCAACATGTTTACGACGGCAAACGAAAAGAGCTGATGCCCGAAATCATAGTCCATAGCCGCAAAGACACCATCGGCGTAGAAATAATTGATCGTTGGTGTCACGAGGGCAGCTACTGCCAGCATAATGAGCCAATGATACCAACGGGAAAAACTTACACTGTTGATCACATAGTAGAAAACCCCTGCTACGGCCCAGGCAACAATAGCAGTAACAACGCTCACCAGCATATAGATATTCTCATCATACATAGCTGTAGAAAATTCTCTCTCATAATACATCGCCTCAAACAGAGGAATGGCTAAAATGATGAAAAGTAGCGTGACAACAACGCCTGCAATCAATAATATTGTATTCTTTTTCATTTCACTTTGATGATGTTATTTCTCCAAAATCAGTTTTATCTTGAAATAGCAGGGTTCTCCCCATCCCGAGTTGACCGATGTCCGCCTGTAGCTGTCGTAGATGCCCCCAAGGATATATTTAAGTCCGAAAGTTGTTTTCGAGAACTTTGTTCCTGAAAGGTTTGTATCGTCGTCACTGTTGCTTTCTCCTATCCAATCAGCCAATTTATCCGGCAATGAAATGGTCACTTCCTCCTTGGAGGCTATATCAGAGACCTTCAATATAAATATGTGGGTGGCCGACAAGGCGCGGTTGCGCTCGGGCTTGGAAAGTTTGGTCTTGTCTATGGAGATGATTTTCTCAATCTTCACGCCCTTCCTGTCAATGGCATAGTTGGCCGGATTGGTCAATACCGATGCCGGAATGAACTTTCTCCCCAAGTCAACAGCCAGAGCCAAGCGGACATTCCCCGTCTCTTTGTCGGCTTCAAGCCCGGTGACGCAATTCAAGTTGTCACTGTCCGGCTTAAAACGGCCCCTGATCTCCTCATGACTCAACATGAATTCCGAATAAGGTATAAAGGCTTTGTCGCTCCCACTCCCATTTCCAAACAACTGGTAGAGATACATGTCACGATAGCCTTTGAGCCGTGTAAAGTCACAAAAAGCAGCATACCTGTCATCGGCTTCCAGTCGTTTCATAGCCTGCCGATTTCCGGCAACAATAATATAATAAGGTCTGACACCGGTATATTGCTGTCCGGAAAAGGGAGAATTGTAAGGGTAATAAGCCCCATCATAAGAGCCCTGCATCTGAACGACCAACAGCGACATGTCTCCCACGCGCTGCTTGAACACCGAACTAATCATGCCGGTGGCATCCGAAAAGATTTTCCGAGGGTTTGTCCCTTCCATCGTCTTGACCGAATAAATCATATCTGTGAACAAAACAGAAATTTCGTTCTTTTCGGTATTTTCAAGAATCGCCTGAAAAATGCGTTGAAAATCTGTATAGGAGGGGTCTCCAATACCTTTGGAAGATGCGAAAATATTATCGTCACTGATAAATTGACGGATTCCCTTGGGATACCGGTAGATGCTGTCATTGACGATATAGAGCCTGTTTGCATCTCCAGGCACACTATTCAACATCGATACAAAGGCGGCTTTGAAAGAACCGTCCCCCCGGGGGCTGTCATAGGGAGTCATCGAACCGGAACGCTCCAAATAGAAGTTCACGCGTAAGGGTTCTAATTTCTGATAACTTTGTTGACCCACCTCAACCGTTGATTCCTCCCGGGAAGTCCCATGATGGCGGCCGGCACACTGCGCAAAGCCTAAAATCACCATAAGAGCCAGTCCCGATATGACTGAATTGAAAGGTAGCTTCATGCTATTTAGACGTCTTTTAGAATATACTTAGTTGCAAAAGTACAAAAAAAATAGAACCTACCGAGGAATCTCTTATAATTTAATATAAAATACGAATTTGCAGGCAGGGGCAATACCTGTCTCTTATCGCCAATGCCTGTAAACTATCCTTCTGCCATAAAATTCCACCGACAGGCACGCATATCCACACACCCGTCAATTTTGAACGACACGCCTTCTGCCTCAAGCATCCCACGTTGTTCGTGCCAATTCGGAACTGTGCACCCACGGCTGTTCACCACTCTGTGGCAAGGCAACCGGCGTATAGCTGGTGCTTCGCCCATTATGCGCCCCACCAGTCGAGCGTGGTGAGGTCTGCCCACAAGCAGGGCAATATCACCATAGGTGACGACCTTACCCATAGGGATGGCCTCCACCACACTATACACTTCGTCACGAAAGGTTGCTATATCTGTCTTCATCGCTTGTTTTTTGATACTTTCGGAGCACTGCCCCCCTACAACAGCCGTTCTGTCTGCAAAGATGGCGCAGATGCAAGATTGCCTCCATCTTGCAGAATACAGCCTGTCTTGATGCAAAGATAAACTATTCTTCGTCAGCAGGACATATTTATCAAGATTTTTGTTTGTTTTATACAGCACTTTTTGTTAAATTTGCAATTTGAAACAAACGTTACGGATTGTCTGAACCTTTAACCCTGTTACCAAAAAGAAAATGAGACAAAAGACCAAACGCAGAGAGATACTCGACTATCTCGTTATCGCCCTATCCATGTTTATGGGTAGTGTGGGCCTTGGTGTATTCCTCTTGCCCAATCACATCACGATGGGTGGTGTGGGAGGATTGGCCTCCATTCTTTACTGGGGCTTCCACATCCCCCCACAAGTGAGTTATTTGGTACTCAATCTGATACTCCTTGCCGTTGCCCTCAAAGTGTTGGGGTGGCGTTTCTGTGTGAAAACCATCTACGCTGTAGGATGCTTCGCCATCGGCCTTTCGCTCACCCAGCACTTCATGGCGGGGCGGACCTTCTTGGCCGACGAACCGTTTATGGCAACTGTCGTGGGTGCCTTCTTTCTTGGCATCAGTTCGGGACTGGGACTTTCCTACAACGCCAGTACGGGCGGTACGGACACCATAGCGGCCATGGTGCAAAAATACCGCGACATCTCGCTGGGTAATGTCATTATGATCTGCGACACGGTCATCGTCACATCAAGCTATCTGGTGCTCAGAGATTGGGAGCCGGTGATCTACGGATATGTCTACCTCTTTATCTCTGCGCTGTTTGTCGATCGCGTGGTCAACTCGCTACGCCGCTCAGTACAGTTTTTTATCATCTCCGACAAGCATGAAGAAATAGGCCATGCCATCAATACGACCGCCGAACGAGGATGCACCGTCATCGACGGACGCGGTTTCTACTCCGGCAAGGAGATGAAACTGCTCTTCGTGCTGGCTCGGCAGAACGAATCGGCCAAAATCTTCCAACTCATCGAAGAAATTGACCCCACGGCCTTTGTATCGCAGAGTGCGGTGATCGGGGTTTACGGATTAGGGTTCGACCGCTTTAAAGTGAAACGCAAAAACACTCGCTCCACTTAATCCGTTCCACACCATCATGTCGGTTTCATCGGCATGTTTGTGGCTGTGTCCGGTGTGTCGATATTTCCTTGCTGTCTATTTCCGGATGGTGCTTTTGCCTCGTCATTTTATCCTAACCACTGAAAGGCCAATCGCTCGGAACCGTCAGACAGGTATATGATGCCACAATAAGTAAATCCATGCCTGTCAAGCAGACGACGCATGATGGCATTGTCGCGATGTGTATCTACCCGCAAATTATCGCTTTGCGACTTGCAAAAGTCAATGATGGCGGCAAACACCCCATGTGCAGTGCTGTCGGAAGCCACACGATGAAGCACATAATAGGCTCTGTCTTCATCTATCCAGCGACCACCGGTGATATGGGCGTATGTTGGTTCAGGCCCTGGCACCAAGGCAAAGGTCCCCACGGTGCATCCCTCTTCTTCACAAAGATAGCTTGTGCCATGCTCTATATCACGCTCGAAAGTCTGCTTCGCCGGATAGTTTTCCGGCCATTGGTCGGGATTTCCCGTTGTCTGCATAATCCGACGCGCATCGTCGCGCAATCGTAAAATGGTGCTGAGGTCTTCCTTCCGGGCCTTTCTAATTGTTATTTTCATATAAAAGTCTTGAGTTAGGATATATACCGAGCACTTGCTGTGTATCTTGCAAAGATAGTGAAAAAACGGATAAAAAGATACTCTCGTACATCTTTTTTGTCGAATTTTCTTCAGGTAATACCGGTCTTTTATAAGTTTGTAAGGGGGAGAATAAAGAACGAAAAAACAGGGTGGTGACTCGTTAACGGCTCATTTCCGCCCTGCAAAAAAGAACATTTTGTACCTTTAGCCATATATGAAGCCCCTATTGCCAAATCTGAAAATCCTAATTTTGCATAACTTTGCTTCCAAGAAAGCGAAAGCCGAATAACATTATCACCAACAGACAAAAATATTTCAATCGTGTACCGTGAAACTTACAGCAAACAACATGAAGACTTGTAAGAGTCTCGCAGCAACAAAACCTTATCAACACATCTAACAGTATATCGCTTAAAAAAGACGAGATAATAACACAACTCAGGGTTTTGTGCCACATATTCTCCGCACAAAGACTGGCACACCTCTCCCCTTCATTGGGGAGAGGCGGAGTTTTTAACCATACTTGGAAGTTCAGGAAAGCCCTTTTTCCCGCCCCCGTCTTTTCGTCCTAATACTGAATTTAAAAAGGGGTGGAATGCTTGATTAGCACTGCATTCAACCCCTTCTGTTTGAAGTAAAACTTTAAGCCGAGTCAATATCCTTCTACGTATGATCTCTATGATGCTATCCGGAATAGTAAAAGAAAACTGGTGAAATCAATCTGCGTCCACCAATTCGAGCATAAGTTCGCAATCTGTCTCCACAATGCCGAGCTTTTTCAAGTAAGGAAAATCTTGTTTGAATTCCCGTTCCAAATGGTGAAGGCCGCATTCCTCTGCATAACTGCGGAACAGTCTGACAGCCTCCTGAATATTGTTGTCCAACCAATGGCAGTATCCACAGTTGAGATGATCGCCGGGTATCGGGGACTCGAGTTTGCCATATTCTGCGATGGCTTCGGCGGTTTTGCCCTGTAAAAGATAGCCCCAAGCCAATACGCGCCTTACATCGGCATCATTTGGGTATTCATATTCCAAACGGAAAATGTCTTTCATGGCCTGCTCCACTTCCCCACTCTTGAGGCGGGCTATAGAGTAATTGAGTAGCAGACCGCGACCGGGAGGCGTTTCCAATAAAAGCAACAGTTGGTTATAAACGGTAGCGGCACCGGTATTGTCGCCTTCCATGAGCAGGGCCTTGCCCAATAGCCGCAGGGCCTTGGTGTCAGTGGGATCCACATTGAGCGCGCGGCGCAGACAGACAATAGCCGAGGCATAGTCCTCACAACGCAACGCGCCACTCGCACAAAGCAGCTGGTAGTTCTTGTCTGTGTCGCTCCCATAAGTGGAAAGCAAATTGTCAAATTCCTCAAAGCGTTCGCGTTTCAAAAGGAAATGGGCCAAATCTCCCTTTTTATCGTCAATAGCCGTACCCTTGAAGGCCGCATTCATGAAAAAGAACGAGGGGCCGACACCGTCATAACGGCTATCAAAAGGATTGGATAGCTCATTATGTTGGTTGTAAAGACGAAAGAAACGGTAAAGGTCTTGCAGATACATCAAACGTACAAAAGCCGGGCGGGCAGCATCTTCGGGATGCACAGATTCATGACCGACAAACATGGCATCACCATCAAGCATTTCTTTCACGCTGTCGGGCATTTTATCGTAGACATTGACCATGGCCAGCACAAAGGAATATTTGTCGCTATCGCAAAAGGGAGAGGCCGTGAGCATGGTGCGGAAAAATCCTTTGTCTTTGATTTTGTCGCTCACATGGGCGAGATCGGGATGTTCCTGATAGAATGGTACAAACCAATTCATCATGGTGTAGAAAAAGCCGAACTTCTTCATTTGCGAAAAGCCGCCAAAGTAGATATCGCTCCCCTGCTTCTGCATGTCAAGCATCCGATGGAAATGTTTCTCCATGTCTTCCATGGCTTTTTCCTCGGCCTCGGGATGCAGAATGTCGTTGAGCGTGTCATCTTCCTTCTCTGTGATTCCAAACCGGGTGATGTTGAGATGGCTGTTTTTCACAAGATCGGGCATGATATCACGTTGGATGGTACGGGTGTCTTTCTCTGCATCTTGGCAGTAGAATACCTGTATTTGCAGTTCGAGCAACTCGCGACACACCTCGGAACTGGATGTAAGCTCATCGACAATCGCCTGGCCGGCAGGAAAATCTACCCTATTGGAATATAAGGTGAAAGCCCATCCCACAAGCGCACGTTGCCGCACTTGGAGGTCGGTCGACCGACGGTAGAGTTCTACCAGTAACCGCCATTTGTTGATATCGTAGACTGCCATGCACGAAAGCGTAATGGCACTCGTCATCACTTGTGCGTCCATACTCTCTACTGTCGGTGAAAGCAGCAGCTCCAGAAAAGCCTCCCTTTCGGCATTGCTCCACTGCGGAGCTACCACCAATGTGGCAAACACGGCTTTCATCAGCTCGTGGTGCTGACGGTATATTTCAGTCGAGCGGACGGCTTTCTGTTCTTCAGGAAGCAGTGTGAGCATGGTACGCTCCCCCACAAAGGTTTCCAAACGTTCGCGCATGGTCTCAACACTCAGTTGTTCGCGCTCGGTAAGCAATGCCAAACTACGATAGACAGAGTTGTCGTGGCAGAGATGGCGCATCGTCATATCGCCCAAACAACGGAAAGCACGGCCGACAAACTTGGCAAACACTTCGTCGCGTTTCTCGTCGCGCACCCCTTTCATCATATAGTCGAGCATGAGCCGATAGTCACGTTCGAGTGCATCAAGATTGCCGTTGTCGCGCAGCCAGGAGCATTCGTCACGACGGTTACGCATCAGCCGAATAGCATCATTTAATTTGTGATGAGATATCTTATGATGGATTTCATCCAAGTTTTGAGAAGTTATGGGCATGGGGTGAAATTTATAAGTATTTGCGGGCTATCAGAATGTCGCGCTCCCGAGGCGCAGCGGCGTGCCGGAAGCGCAGGACAGGCAAAGCCTTGAGAGTCTTTTCGTTGGCATTGCAATATTTGCCAACAAGCGCAGCATAGTGTTGCAGGCCGTTTTTATTGATGCTGTCTACAGCCATGTTGTAGCCTTTGATGAAGCGGTTGAGTTGGTCACGCCGACGAGGCTGGGTGAGTTCACGGCTCCGAAAAGCGAACACACCGAAACGCAGTTGCTTGTCGCGGCTGTCCATGAGCACGGGATGCCCCATCGTACGGGCCGTGGTGGCCTGTGGTTCGGGGAGCAACATGGCATCCATCTCATTGTTGAGCAACATGTGGAGACGCACATCAAGGTCGTTTATCTGAACGCGGTAGACATCATATTTGGGTTTTACACTATCTATTGCCATCGTGGCCAAAGCCTCAGTGGCCGAGTAGCGAGTGATGGCTATCATCTTGTCGCTCAACTGTTTCAGTTCTTTGATACGAGCGAGACGGTTGGTGATGAGCTGCCAATAGGCATCTGTGGCTATAGGATAGCGCAAGGAGATGCCTTGGCGTTGCAGACGCTCGGCCCGTACAAGGTCGGTCACAGTGCCTTCCACGCTTCCACCGATAACAGCCGTGTCACAATCCATCTGCGCGCGGAACATACGAAGTCTCACCGACACGCCAAGTGTATCGAAGATTCCTGCCTCGCGGGCCACGAAAAGCGGCAGACAGTCAAGCGTAGGCATCACCGCCACCTTGAAGGCGGCGCGGTTGATGCTGTCGAGACGAGCCCGTTCGGCTTTTCCCATGCGCCGGCGCTCCTCATAGGAGTTGCCACCTCCACACGCAACGAGGCTTGCAACAACCAACACTACAACTACCAGGACATGCAGAGCAGACGTAAAATGATTTTTCATTCAGACTGCCTGATAGCCTTTGGTGCTGTTGTGTGCCAGAAGATCCTTCAAATTCATCTCCCGATAGTCGTTTTTCCGCTTCTCGGCCTCAATGATAGCACTTTCTTCTGCTTCCTCTTCCGAATGGGTGAAAGTAAACATGCGGGTCTTTAATTCGGCTACAGCCCATCCTGTGAGTGCGACTGCAATAAACAGGATAAATACCACTTGAACTGACATAAACTTATTTTTTATTACCTTTATATTATCATATATAATTATGTGGAAAGCGGTAATCATCCAAGACAGATGGCCGGATGCATGTTTCAGACATGCGTCTTGCCGCTTTTTACATATAGTCTTATCAGTGCAAAGGTAGGCAGAATTTTGGGAACAACAAAATAATCAATTAAAACTTTTTCTCCCGTGTGCGCCAACATGGCAACAGCTCTTCAAAAAGCCAGCCATCCTTCGGACATTGCGACGGTAAATTTCGACCGATCAGGCACTACCGTGATTGGCAAATACCTGCTCAACCACTCATTCATGCTCCCCGGACTGGTACATGTGGTAGTGGCAACAATAGCGGGTTACGGCATATCCTCGCTCTATCATTTCGCCTTCGGTCTGTATTGAGACGGGGATTGTCAATTCTGCAAGAGCTCGGGCATGAAGAATAATATTAACAAAATCACCTCCGCCGGAACTCTCCAGCCAGAATGAAAAGTAGGCTTTAAACCACTGAAAAAACTTGCTGACATTCTCGTTCGGGCCCTCCGGACTCGCAAAAGAGCCACAGTTGGGATGTGAAAGGGCCACAGTTGCGCTGCAACTGTGGCCCTTTTACCAGCTCGGTGGGGCCCTTTCAGGCCCGTTTTTGGGATCAAATCGGTGTCAATAAAATTCAGGTAGCTGATTGTCAGCACTTTAAAAATGTCGCCAAATTCGCCTGTATGCACAGAGCGGAGTTGCTTGTCGCAAATATTGCAAGCAGAGAGTCTGAAAACGGACAAATAGTTTGACAACTGTTATCAGGAAACCTCCCACTTCAACATTACTTGGGCCGCTACCGCCGTGTAGCCCTTTATTTCTTCAAAGAGCATCCCACAGATGGTCGTTTGCAGGATTTTTCAATCATGGGGATGCGCTTGCTCCTCCTTCAGCAGGGCGAGCAATGTGTGGATATAAGGCCGCTGCCAATCACACTCATGATATCGTGTGTCACCATAGAGCAGTATATCAATATCCATACTCACCACTCCTTGCTTGCTGTCAACTTCCATACGACCGCACTCCCGCTCTATTTCCTTTAGTATTCGTTCCACAGCAGCCAAACTCTGATGTGTCATAGTCGTGGCCAACCGATTGAGATATTTGTCTGGAAGGGGATTGTCGATTGGGTCTGTCCATACGGTCGGGGTGAATACGATACCGCCAAAAAAGTGGCGCAGCAAGCCTTCGGCCTTGTTCATATTGCTCTGCTGACTGAAATTGCTTCCCAAAGCTATTAGTAATCGTCGTTTTTCTTCCATTGCGAACGCATGTCTATTGATACTGCAAATATAACAATAAACCTGCTGACAGCCACTCCCAACTGATTGATTTTAGCATTTTTAAAGGACGCGGATTGCAAAAATGCGTTAAACGCTATCTTTATTGGAGAAATATTGCTAATTTTGTCACTCGAATATTCGTTTTATATCCTGAATGAAGAAAATACTTTTTTTCTGCTTTCTTTCCATGACCGTCATGGCGGCTTCGGCCCAGATGAGGTGGAATGAGGCCTATCAAACATACATTTACCAATATAAGGATCTGGCCATTGAGGAGATGCTCCGTTATCGTATTCCTGCCAGTATCACGCTGGCACAGGGACTTCTTGAGAGCGGGGCGGGACGAAGTGACCTCGTGAGACAGGGAAACAACCACTTCGGCATCAAGTGCCACGACTGGACAGGGCCCACACAATATCACGATGATGACGAAAGGGGGGAATGTTTCCGGGTGTATGCCGATGCCAAGCAGAGCTATGAAGACCACAGCAAGTTCTTGGCCCGGCAGACGCGTTACAGCCGACTCTTCCAACTTTCACTCACCGACTATCGCGGCTGGGCCTACGGACTGAAGGCTTGCGGCTATGCCACCAATCCCAATTATGCCAACAAACTGATTGAGATTATCGAACTGTATAGGCTTTATGAATTCGACCGCGCCACGAGCTATGACCGCTTCATGGCCTCACACAGTGGTACCGACAAACCGGTGAACCGAAGGGGGACGCTCCATCCTATCCATATATTCAATGACAATTACTATCTGCTGGCGCGCGATGGCGACACGTTCCGCAGTATAGGTAAGGAAGTGGACATTAGCTATCGCAAACTGGCCCGTTATAATGAGCGCGATAAGTATGACAGACTGGTTAGAGGGGATATTGTGTTCTTGAAGAAGAAACGTAAAAAGGCTCCTAAGCAGTTCAAGAACCGGCCACATGTCGTACAGCCAGGGGAAAGCATGTACTCCATTTCCCAAAAATACGGTATGCGGCTCAAGAGTCTCTATAAGCTCAACGAGCTCTCGCCCGACTATCAGATACGTCCCGGAGCAATACTTCGGGTGAGGTAGACGGGATGTTACACACTTGCCCACCACACTTGAAATACGTTTCAAAATACAAAGAATATGATAAAAATTGTTCTGACCGTCTTTGTTTCGGTATTGACTTTCCATGCTTCCGCCCAGTCATTTGAAGAATATTTCGAGCACAACACATTGCGCATCGACTACATTTTTGCAGGTAACAAAGACCATCAACTCATTGCCGTGGATGAGCTTAAGAAGATGAACGGATGGTATGGCAAGAGCCGGCGATTGGGAGAAGTGCCTGTAGAGGGAAACGGACAAATTATCGTGTGCGATCACCGCTCCGGAAAGGTTATTTATCGTAATTCGTTCTCTACCCTATTCCAAGAGTGGCTATCCTATCCCGAGGCTGAAACCACAAACAGGTCGTTTGAGAACGTATTTCTTGTGCCCATGCCCAAAGACACGGTAGATGTAACACTCAAGTTGATGGACAACCGCCGCCGTGTGGTGACTTCACTCACACACCAAGTTGTGCCCACCGACATACTGATACGGAAAGTGGGAAACCATCCCACTCCCTACCGCACATTGCAGCAGTCTGCCGACACTTCGCACTGCATACACATTGCTTTTGTAGCCGAAGGCTACCGGCCGGAAGAGATGGACAAGTTTGTCGGTGATGCCCGTCGGGCTACCGACGCGCTCTTCGAACACGAACCTTTCAAGGCGACCCGCGACCGTTTCAATGTGGTGGCAGTGATGTCTCCCTCTGAGGAGTCAGGACCCAGTGAGCCGTCGAAAGGGATATGGAAGAATACGGCACTACATTCGAATTTCGATACATTTTACAGTAATCGCTATCTCACTACACTCCACCTCAAAGACCTGCACGACAAGTTAGCCGGAACGCCATACGAACACATCATTGTGTTGGTGAACACGGCTGAATATGGTGGAGGTGGCATTCTCAATTCTTATAATCTCTCCATGACCGACAATCCTTGGTTCCGTCCGGTAGTGGTGCATGAATTCGGTCACTCGTTTGCAGGATTGGGCGATGAATATGCCTACGAGGCCGAACAGATACCGATGTATCCTCACAATGTGGAACCGTGGGAACCGAACTTGACGACACTTGCTGATTTTAAAGGTAAATGGGAAAACCTCATAGACAAGAAGACTCCCGTTCCCACTCCTGCAACGGGCAAGTATAAGAATAAGGTGGGTGTATATGAAGGGGCAGGCTACAGTCTTAAAGGTGTGTATCGCGGTATGCAAGACTGTCGTATGCGTACCAACCAATATCCGGAGTTCTGCCCCGTATGCCAGCAGGCAATCCACCGATTGATTGACTTCTACACCAGATAATCACCTTGAGTAAGCGTCTGCTTTCATTTCTTTTCCTGCTCATGGCGTTGTTTCCGGCCTGCAGGTTGTTCGCCCAACGCTCACAGGATGTCGAACAGTTGGGGCGTGCTATCGAGTATTTTTCTTCGGCTAAATACCATGAGGCATTGCTCATCTTGGATCGCTTGAACAAGCAATACACGCTCAATCCACGTTATTTGGCCTATCTTGGTGTATGTCACTATTATGAATGGAACTATGCCGAAGCCATCCAATACCTCGACAAAGCCATTCCGCAGCTTTCGGCTTTCTCCCCTCATGAGCGTTCGTTTTACTATTGGAGCAATGCCGAGAGCCACTTCTTGCTCGGGCGATACGATGAAGCCATACCGCTCTATGAGAAAATGCTTAACTTGTGCTATGAAAATGAGAAAGCGGATGCTTTCTATCGGCTGGGCTTTTGCCACATGTTTGCCGAGGATTGGCAAAAAGCCTGCGACAATTATAAGCAGGCTGCCCATTATTATACCTACTATCGACCGGAAGAACGGGCCCGGTTGGTACAAATAAACAATATGATTGCCGGTTGTGAAAAGCACATTCCACAACCTACAATTCCTTCTCTATCGGCCGAAGTTGCCGACACCACAGCGACAAAAATCGTGGCATCTTCCACTACTTCGGCACATACCGTTAGCCGCAAGATGCTGTATGAGGCCGTTCAGCGCATGTTGGCATCAACAAAACTGAATGGCATCAAGTCTTTCACCGAATCGAAACAATAGATACCCCGTGTGCCATAAAGGAAGACTCTGACGGGGTGTTTATATCTGTCTTCCACCTCAAGCATTACCTGTCGGCAAGCTCCACAAGGCGTGATGGGGTCTTCAAGCAGACCTTTGTTGTTCTTGGCCGCTATGGCAATGGCTGTTATGGCTTGTTCGGGGCATTGCGACTGAGCGGCAAAGATGGCCGAACGCTCTGCACAGAGACTTGATGGGAAGGCCGCATTCTCCTGATTAGCACCTATCATCATCTTTCCATTATCAAAAAGCAGGGCCGCTCCCACGTGGAAGTGGCTGTAATTGGCATAACTGTTGGCTGTAGCGGAAATAGCTTTCTGTACCAGTTCCTGTTCCTGACCGTCCAACTCGTCGAGTTGGCAAAATCGGTATTCTATCTCGAGTTTCAAGTTTTTCATACGGCTTTTATGTTGATTGACAGATGCAAATATAGCAAAAAGTTTTTACTTGCGTGCATAATTATCCTAAAAAATGTTCTAACACCCCTAAAACAGCTCCTTAAAGGGACAAAAAGAAGGTTCTTAGGGCATTTAGAAAATGAGATATTACCACACTCAACGATTTTCTTCCATCATGTGTTTCTACGCCACCAGTAACGTTGCCAACACCCTCCATGGGGCATATTAGGCTTTCTCACTCTGAAATGAGATGTCATTCGGCCTAAGTGGGCTTTAAAAGTGCATCTTTTGCTTTCTCGTTTTGGCCGAATGGCGATGTGCTGATACTACAAATGTTTATCCAAACAATAGAGTTCAAATAGTAGTATCGGGGGTCCTTTGAAACTTTTAATGCTTCTGACTATAATATACTTTCTGAACAAAGAAGGGGGCTGCGGGAGAAGAAGGAGCGACACTCTGAACAGATAGTATCGCCTATGATTTATGTCAGTTTCCGACAAGCATCCGATAGGCAAAGAAAACTTTTTTGTTTTCTCAAGAAAATGTCGTATCTTTGCGCTTGAAATGGGTCGGCGGCAGTATGCCGGTATGCCGGTTCGTTGATTTTTTTTAACCCTAAACCATTATTCAAACCAATGGCAACAGTTGACGACAAGAAAGTTATTTTCTCGATGGTGGGCGTGTCGAAAATCATCCCACAAAACCAAAAACAAATACTCAAGGACATTTATCTCTCTTTCTTCTATGGTGCCAAGATCGGTATCATAGGTCTGAATGGAAGCGGAAAGTCTACGCTGATGAAGATCATCGCCGGACTGGAACAGCCCACACGCGGTGATGTGGTGTGGAGTCCGGGCTACAGCGTGGGCTATCTGCCGCAAGACCCGCCACTCGACGAGACAAAGACTGTGAAAGAAAACGTGCAGGAAGGGGTGAAACATGTCTACGACGCATTGCATGAATATGATGAAATCAACGTGAAATTCGGACTGGAAGAATATTACAGCGATGCCGACAAAATGGATAAACTGATGCAGCGGCAAGCCGAAGTGCAAAACATCATCGACGCTACCGATGCATGGAACATGGACTCGAAGCTCGAAAGGGCCATGGCGGCTCTGCGATGTCCGGAGGGAGACCGGTCGGTGACGCATCTCTCAGGGGGTGAGCGGCGTCGGGTGGCACTGTGCAGACTGCTGTTACAGAAGCCCGATGTACTGTTGCTCGACGAGCCTACCAACCATCTCGACGCCGAGAGTATAGACTGGCTCGAACAGCACTTGCAGCAGTATGAGGGCACGGTGATTGCCGTGACTCACGACCGCTATTTCCTTGACGACGTGAGCGAGTGGATTCTTGAACTGGATCGCGGCGAAGGCATCCCTTGGAAAGGCAACTACTCATCGTGGCTGGAGCAGAAGACTAAACGTATGGAGCAGGAGGAAAAGACGGCCTCGAAGCGACGCAAGACGCTGGAGCGAGAGCTCGACTGGGTGCGCATGGCTCCGAAGGCGCGACAGGCCAAAGGCAAGGCGCGCCTCAACTCCTACGAGCAGATGCTTGGAGAGGAGCAAAAGGCACGCGAGGAGAAATTGGAAATATTCATTCCCAACGGCCCGCGGTTGGGCAACAAGGTGATTGAAGCTACTCATGTGAAAAAAGCATACGGCGACAAGATACTCTTCAATGACCTCAACTTTGCCTTACCACCCAATGGCATTGTGGGCGTAATAGGCCCCAACGGGGCTGGCAAGACCACTCTCTTCCGACTCATCATGGGATTGGAGCAGCCCGACAGCGGTTCGTTTGAACTGGGTGAAACTGTAAAAGTGGCCTACATGGATCAGCAACATGCGAGCATTGATGCCCAAAAGAGCGTCTACGATGTGGTGTCGGAGGGTAACGAACTGATGCGCATGGGCGGACGCGACATCAACGCAAGGGCCTATCTTTCGCGCTTCAACTTTTCGGGCACTGACCAGAGCAAACTCTGTGGGGTGCTTTCGGGTGGTGAGCGCAACCGGCTGCAGTTGGCCCTATCCTTGAAACAGGAGGGCAATGTATTGTTGCTCGACGAGCCCACCAACGACATCGATGTGAACACGCTGCGTGCTTTGGAAGAAGGTCTGGAGTCGTTTGCCGGCTGTGCCGTAGTCATCAGCCACGACCGCTGGTTCCTCGACCGCATCTGCACCCACATTTTAGCTTTTGAAGGCAACGGCGAGGTGTTCTTCTTCGAGGGTGGCTACTCCGACTACGAAATCAACAAGGCCCGCCGGTTGGGTCTCGGAGACGAAATCAAGAAAGGCCGCTACCGTAAGCTGATGGCCGATTAACCATTGTTATCACACCACTTATCACACAACCGGGGCAGCACTTCATGGGAAGTGCTGCCCCGGTTGCTATTATGTTCTACCCATCAAATCAACCAAGACTCATATCTCCCTATACAGCAAGAAGTCATATCATTATCACCTAACATCTAACAACCATCACCTGTCACCTAACATCACCTCATCGATAACCACTCCATCGTCAAGTGCGGTAAGTATCAGTTGGTGCGCAGCCTGTCGTTTGAGTGGCAGAATGAAGCGGCGGACAGCCCGGTTGCACAGCACATTCGTCTTCCACTCCTCGCTGCGACCCTGCGTCGCATAGTCGGTGACGGGCGATTCCGTGCCATCCAACGAGAGGCGAAAACGGATGGACTTTCCTGTTAACGGGTGGACGGGCAACAGACTGACTTCGACCGATACCGAATCGATGCCTGTCGCGTGGAAAGAGAACAAGACGGACTTTCCCTTCCCTACCTGCACGGCTTTCCCTTCATAGCCCAATCCCTCGCATAGGGTGAAATCGCCTCCTGCGCATTCGCTGCCGTTCCACCGATAGAGATAAGCGCGCTCTTGCGGCATCGGAGTTTCGGCACGGGTGTGTGCCACCGGATTGAACACTGGCAAACGCCGCGGTTGACAGTCCATCATGCGCTGCCATTTCCCGCCACGCAGCGCATTGTAGGCTTGTGTCAGTCGGACGATGCTGTCGTGGGCAGCATCGCTTTTCTCCCATCCGCACAACCCGTGCCGTGCCTGCTGGGCATAGAGCATCTTTTTGTTCATCTCGGCCGCTGCCAGAACGGGATATTTCACCAACTGGAAATATTCGTCCCGTGCGTCTTCCCTGATTTCTCCGGCCAACGCTTCTGCGGCATTCTCTATGGTTTGATAGTCGGACAGCCGGCGGGTGATATAGTCGTTGCTCCACGGCAGATCACGCACGGTGTTCCAATAGGTGCGGTCAGGCTCCTCCGTACGCGTACCTCCCATAAACTCCGGCTTGCGGATATAGGCTAACCGGTAGTGCTCCCACATCACAGGCAGCAGCTGCGCACCGGCCTTGTCGCCGAACTCCCGCCGCAGAAAACTGCCGAGATGGGCGCTGGGGCCCTGCCGGCGGACCGCCTCCATGCTCCATGCCATGTCCATAAAGAGTTCTGTCTGATACTCACAAGGCTTGATGTCGCCCACATTCAATATCCATATCTTCCTGATGCCGCGGTCGTAGGCCGTCGTCATCTGTTGGTAGAGCAAGGCGGGCGAAAACGTGCCCAGCCACAGGTAGTCGTGGGGGCGGCCCCAATAGCTCACATGATAGTAGATACCGTTGCCGCCCTTGCGCCGCTGTTCGGTCTCGGTCGGGAAGTGGCGGATGTAGCCATAGTTGTCGTCGCACCACATCAGGCACACATCTTCGGGCACCTGCAAACCGGCATTATACACATCAAGCACCTCCTTATAGGGGATGAAGACTTGTGGGACTTTCGTCACATCTCTGTTCACATACCGGCCCAACAGTTGCCGCTGGTCGACAAACACCCGTTCTAAGACCGTTTTCTGTTCACCGATTGTCTTGGCCCCGTTCATGGCTCCATCGTGCAGGCCTCGCATTCCGATGGTATAGAGCGTCGGCTGTCCGGCCACCTCCCTCACCCTGCTTTCCCAAAAGTGGCATACGTTGTCACGGTTGGTCACATAGTTGTATTCGCCCACACCGCGTCGCGGCCATTCACCGGCCGTACTCGAAGCCATCGGTTCGCAATGGGAACCACCGATGTAAATGCCGTATTCCTTGGCCGTCTCTCGGTTGCCTTCCGTCAGGAAGAACGGTTGCGTGCACTCGTGCATGGCAGGCCAATAGGTGTTAGCCCGCAGACGTAGCAACAATTCAAATATCCGAGCATTGGTCTTCGGGCCTATGCGTCCCTTCACCCACGGTTCGTAAGTCTGACTCGCCCACGGCATCAGCCCCCAGTCTTCGTCATTGATGAAGATTCCGCGAAACTCCACATCCGGAGCCTGTTCATTGACATACCCATCGGGAAGTTTAAAGGCCGACAATTTTGCCGGAGTGGCATCGGCCCACCATTCCCACGGAGAGACGCCCAACAGCCGGGAGACCTCCAACAGGCCGTATGCCACCCCGTGGGCATCGCTGCCCGTGATACGAAGGGTGTCGCCCGAAACCTGCAACCGAAATGCCTCCTTACGGTTGTTCAGCGCCCGCCCATCCTGGCGGACAATGATGCTTCCCTCTTTCCCGATACAGACCTTCGCCGACAACACCTTTGCCATGTCGCCGGTCAGCATTCGCAGTGCCGATTTCACCACCGGCTCTGTCCGCCCTGTATCGCAACTTACGGTCACCGTCTGTCCACTTTTCAATTCAAAGGCCCCAGCCCTCACCGTCAACAAAGCCACCACAATGCTCCATACAATTTTCTTCATACATATTTCAACTTTCTATTTTCACTATTCTGCCATATCCATATTCTCATCAGAAACACCGATGGTAGCAGAACACGAACGGCCAACGAATGCAATATTACGAATAATATTTGTAAAAACTCTGCTGAAGTATAGAAAAAAATCAAGCAACTCTGCACCTTCTGTCCAATATCACTCCATCTCACTTTCCTCATTTACCAGTGATAACATTATAAGTAAATAATGTTAAATCCGTGACATTTTCGCAATTCATGACAACAAGATTCGTGCTTTTTGTTTATTTTTGCGGTACAGGGCTATCAACTATATACTTAATCAATGGAGGACGGACTATGAAACAGAGAAATGAATTCGAGTTTGAGGCTCAGAACCTCGAATACGAAAATGTGTACAATGAAGAATCAGATCGTGACAGGATTCAACTGATTTCGTCCATTTGGTATTCATAAGGTGTAAAAATCTTAATCACTATAAAGAAAAGGCAGCAAATATTTGTTGCCTTTTCTTATAGACAAGATGAGTGTTTGGTGTAGATTAAGTGAATGTGTGTGACCATGTCTTGGCCCAGTTATAACATTGTTGTGTTTTTAACATACTCTGGCTCAGTTAAATTCCGATTTGAGGAATCCCAAAAGAGTGGCCCGTCATAATGACGAACCACTCTTTAGAGGTGTCTAGCGGAGTCGAACCGCTCTACACGGTTTTGCAGACCGTTACCTAACCGCTCGGTTAAGACACCCTGTCGTGCTTTTGCGATTGCAAAGATAAAACTTTTATTTTATTCTGCCAAATTTTGCATACGATATTTTCTCGCTTCATTCAAAATAAGCCCATAAGCAAAAAGGACATCTCACACGAAACGCAGGTCGGCCGGCTCACGACTTTAAGCGTTTTGCATTTGGCGTAAGAGTTCTTGTTGCCGCTCGGACAAATGAGTAGGCAGATTGACGTGGTATGTAAGTATCAGGTCACCGCTTCCTCCACCCACACGAGGCCTACCTTTGCCCCGCAAACGAACTTTCGTTCCATTTTGTGTGTAAGGTTTCACCTTCAGTTTCAATTTTGTTCCGGTAGAGAGCTGGATTACGACCTCTCCACCAAGCAAAGCCGTGTACATATCAATATTCACCGAAGCCTCTGTATCGCATGAATCCTCGCCTCCACCAAAGCCGGCTGTTCCCTGTCCTCTTGCACCGAACCTGCTGAAGCCACCGGATCCACCTCCGAAAAGATCTTGGAAGAAACTGGAGAAACCACCGCCACCACTGCTAAAAGTGCTGAAATCGAATCCTTCAAAAGGATTTCCTCCACCAGAACCACCGTGAGCCCCACTCTGTCCAAAGGCTTCGGCATTGCGCCATTGTTCGCCATATTTGTCATACTGTGCGCGTTTCTGTGGATCAGAAAGCACATCGTAAGCCTCATTCAGGGCCTGAAACTTAGCCTTTGCCTTCGGATCATTGGGATGCAAATCGGGATGAAACTGCTTGGCCCGCTTACGATAAGCTGACCGTATGTCCTTTTGCGGAATATCTTTGCTAACGCCTAAAATTTTATAATAGTCAATAAATGCCATAACAACACCTTTTTAAGAATTTTACTCTTTTGCATTACAACTGTCTGCATTAAAAAAGACAACAAAAAGTGTGCCGATATCCGTAAAAAATAGTAACTTTGCGGATATAAAATATCAACTTATGAAGAAAATCATGTTGGTGCTCATGGCAGCACTCCCTTTTCAATCTATGGCAACTACACAACAAAACATTGAACTGAGAATCATACAGACGAGCGATGTTCACGGTTGTTTTTTTCCTTACGACTTCATTGAACGGAAGCCGAAAGAAGGTACAATGGCCCGAGTTATAACCTATGTAGACTCTTTGAGGAATATCTATGGAGACCGTTTACTGCTATTGGACAACGGCGATATCCTACAAGGACAACCGACCTGCTATTACAGCAACTTCGTGAATCCACAGCAACCCAACATCGCCGCAAGTGTCATCAACTATATGAAATATGATGCCCAGACCATCGGAAACCATGACGTGGAAACCGGGCATGCCGTCTATGACAAGTGGATAAAGGAAACGAAATGTCCGATGCTGGGGGCAAACGTGACACACACACACACCAACACTCCTTACCTTAAACCATACGCCATATTCAATCGTGCAGGTGTCAAAATAGCCGTACTCGGCATGCTGACCCCTGCCATACCTAACTGGCTGAACAAGAGTCTATGGAGTGGGCTCAGATTTGAAGAAATGGTCTCTTGCGCAAAAAAATGGATGGCCATCATCCAACGAGACGAAAAACCGGATATTGTCATAGGGCTGTTCCACAGCGGTAAAGATGGGGGAATACACACAGAACAATACGATGAAGATGCGTCTATCAAGGTGGCACGGGAAGTTCCAGGCTTTGATTTAGTGCTGTATGGGCACGACCACACATTGCACAGCGACGTGATACGCAACGTGGCCGGGAAAGATGTTGTGTGCTTGGATCCCTCATGCAACGCGCTGTTTGTAAGTGATACACAAATAACTATTAGCCGGGACAGCAAAGGCACACACACCAAGGTCAATGGAAAGCTGGTGGACATCAGAGGTGAGAAGGTGGATAAGGCCTTTGTGAAGCACTTCGACAAGGAGGTGAAAGAGGTCAGGAGGTTTGTCGATCGCAAAATAGGACGGTTCCAAAATGCGATATATACGCGTGACTGCTATTTTGGCAGTGCCGCCTTCACCGACTTCATACACGACCTGCAACTAAGTATCACAGGGGCAGACGTTTCCTTCAACGCCCCCTTGAGTTTTGACACAGCGATTCCGGCAGGTGACGTACATATAAGCGACATGTTCAATCTCTACAAATACGAAAACCAGATATACGTGCTGAAAATGACGGGAGATGAAATCCGCAAGCATCTGGAAATGAGCTATGACCTATGGGTAAACACCATGAAGTCACCGGACGACCACATCATGCTCCTCAACGAAGAAGCACGCAAAGACAAACAGCGGTTCGGATTCAAGAACCTTGCCTTCAATTTCGACAGCGCAGCGGGCATTGACTATGAAGTGGATGTCACCAAACCCGACGGACAGAAAGTGCATATCCTCAGGATGAGCAACGGCGAACCGTTTGATCTCAAAAAGACCTATCGGGTGGCCATGAACAGCTATCGGGGAAACGGTGGAGGAGAACTTTTGACCAAGGGGGCCGGAATTGCAAAGGAGGAGTTGCCCAAACGCATTGTCTTTGAAAGCGAAAGGGATCAACGCTACTATCTGACAAAGGAAATAGAAAAAGCAAAGGTCATGAACCCGCAGGCACACAACAACTGGCGGTTCGTTCCTGAAGCATGGACCAAACAGGCCATCGAGCGCGACCGCAAACTGCTTTTCCCCCACTCCAAACAACAATAACGGAAGGGACTGAAAAATGAAAAGACTTTGGTTTGTATTCTGCGGCATGGACTTACTGCTAGAGAGACTACCGGACGATACCTACTCCATACCCTATTCGGAAGAAGCACCTGTAGAATTAAAAAGTTCCATCCATGTTATGTCTGTCGCGCCATTGGATGACGGGACACCGGTCAGCACACTCTATATAGACACTCCCGTCACAAATGACGCCCGGTATCAAATGTGCGGGTTAAGAGCATCCTTCTACCGACTTTCGGAAATCCTATATCTCAAGGCCGGGAAATGCCACGAGCTCCTTTATTGGGACCGAAACACGCAATATTGTGGGGTGTGCGGGGCACCAATGGAGATGAAGACCGACATCTCCAAACGATGCACCAACTGCGGAAAAGAGGTGTGGCCACAACTGGCTACCGCAATCATTGTGCTCATTCATAGAGGTGAAGAGGTGCTATTGGTTCATGCCCGCAACTTCAAAGGAGACTTTTATGGACTCGTAGCGGGATTTGTAGAGACCGGAGAAAACCTTGAGGAAGCGGTGAGGCGAGAGGTGATGGAGGAAACGGGCCTTACAATCAAGAACATCAGATATTTTGGTTCGCAGCCATGGCCCTATCCTTGCGGGCTCATGGTGGGCTTCAATGCCGACTACGAAAGTGGCGAAGTGCGCTTGCAGAGGGAGGAACTGAACAAAGGCGCATGGTTCACCAAAGACCATTTGCCTACTATTCCCGAGAAACTGAGCATCGCAAGGATGATATTGGATGACTGGCTGGAGAACTCATAATGCCATCTTTACCTTAAAACAAAAGGACCAAACGGGAGGATTTTCCAATCCCGTTTGGTCCTTTTTCTTTTGCTTGCCCAAATCTAATTACGCGTTTTCAACTGCTCCAGCAGCCGCCGGGCGGAATCGGACAACAATGTCACGGCCCCGGCCAAGATGACCGTATCCTTGATGACCAGCCGTCCGGCTCCGGACAATAGTGGAAATCCATGTTCGCCACTTCCTAGATCCGGTACCCAGCATTCGGGCGTTGTGACAAGAAACGACAGAGTGCCAATGGTCATGATTATCGCCAAAAGGTCTCCAAATATACCGATTTTGGGAGTAAAGATGCCCAAGAACACCAAGATTCCAATACTCATGATGAGAATGCCAAGGCCATACGAGAATACATAGGTGCGGTTGGTCTCGTGCCACGCCCTGTTTTTGGGCACCAATTCGCCCTCTTTGTTCTTGTAGTCTTTATATTCCGGAGCCTCTTTGGCATAGAAGAAACTCATGAAAGGACTGTTAGCCACAAAAGGCACAATACCGTCGGCCTCATAATGAGTGAATTTAAGACCGCCAATCCATA
This sequence comes from Segatella buccae ATCC 33574, assembly GCF_000184945.1. Taxonomy (GTDB): domain Bacteria; phylum Bacteroidota; class Bacteroidia; order Bacteroidales; family Bacteroidaceae; genus Prevotella; species Prevotella buccae. The sequence goes on along the minus strand of NZ_GL586311.1, from coordinate 2,139,140 downwards.
CAAACACAACAAGGATGGCAATACGGATGAGCTTGAGTCCCAAGCCCTTTAAGTTTGCTGCAAATGACAGCAAGGTAATGATCTGATCTTTCATATTTTGATGCTAAATTTAATTTCGCCCATTCTATTCAGGGCGGTCAATTGATGAAAACTTTAATTATCACTAATCGCAAAATGCCAATGCACACGCGTTATGAGGTGCAAAAATAGTTAATAACATCATAAAACAAGAATTGGAACCCCATAAAAATCATCAAAGAGGACAAAAATACCATAAAGAAGGTAGATGGTCAATGCAAAAACCTTTCTCCCTCAAACCTTGCAACCGGAAATGGGAAAAGGGATCCGAGAGGCAGACTCCAGCCTCTTCGAAACAAACAGATCCCACCTTCGGAAAAACTTGGCGAGATATCGAGGCTTTGTCCGACAACTCATGCCATAATAATAACATCACCGAATGCACATCATCGGAATGGTGCGGAGCTTTTGCACGCGCCGCGCATGATTGTCGAACGGATGGTGCAAGGCCTCCGCACGGGGCGTGCAAGGGCTATGCACCACTACCAAATAGGCTTGATGCCATTTCCCATAAGTCTAAAGACACCATTCACAATGGGCACACAGCCGTTCGGCAACATTATGCTGACAGATTCACTACGTGCTTAGAGCTATACCAACACTACCGGTAAATAAATGCTCTGTCATTTAAGCGACTTAATTCTGTCCAACAAACTACGTAGCGACGAGCGCGAGACGCCAAGCGCAACCAGTCTGTTGATATCTGAAAGAGCCGACTCTTTTCTGCCAAGCAAAATCAACAAGTCACAATGGTTAAGCAGATAGTCGACATTATCCGCGTCAAGTTCCAATGCCTTGGAGAAATCATATTCTGCCAACTCCGGCATATTCCGTTCTTTCTCTATACCTGCACGGGCAGCATAGACAATGGCACTATCGGGAAACTGCTCCACCAATGAGTTTATTCCATCATAGGCTTCCGTGAGACGCCCGTCTTTCTGATTGAGCAGGGCCAAACCTAATTGGGCTTCCAAGTTACCGGGAACGAGGGTTAGCAAATTGGTATAATCAAGTCGGGCAAACTTAAAACGATGCAGCTTCTCATTGACAAAAGCACGATAAAAGAGGCCCGCAACATTTGTTGGATTCAGGAAAAGCACCTTGTCCAAATCGTCTTTGGCATAATCCCATTGTTCGAGTTCGATATTCCATGCCACTTTCTTCAACCGCAAGTCTATGCTGTCCGGATTGTAAGCCAACATCTCTGTTGCCTTGGCCAATGAATCGCGAAGATGCACATGTGCATCGGAACCGTCCACCTGTCCTTTTAAAGAAGAGGAGCTAAAAAACAGCACGATAAAGAGCAATTTCTCAAATAACTTTTCCATGCGTGCAAAGATATAAAAAAAGGAGTTTCCGATGAATTTTTTCATGCAAAAGTTTGCGAATTTAGAATTTGTTATTTACTTTTGCAACAACGAGGAAATAACATACAAGCTATATATGAAGAAAGAAAAATCATTAACTCTTAAGACATTGAATAAGAGCAATATTTGGGATGTTCAGGAAAACGACATCTTCCGAATGTGGGAAGCGGCAGAGAAAGACGCTGATTTGAAAGATAACCAACGTCATTACATGGACGTTATTAAGAGTGCTTTTGATTTGGAAATCGTAAAAATCGATAAGCCTGAGGTCATTAAAAAATATGAAGAACGCGGTTTTAAAATTGGTTCTTTTAAGATCGATGATGCCAACAAAGATAAATGGGCGATTAAGAAACGTCCCATCATGCGGGTAACCGACCTCACCTACGAGAACATCCACCACATATCCGCACGCAAACTCATCGAAGTGCTCGAACGCAACTTCGGTGGAGGCTGGGACAGCCTAAGCCAAAGTTTACAAGACATTATTACGAGTGGCTTTGACATCAGCACCACAACGCTTCCGAAAGACAGACTCCATAAGGCCGGAGGACTCTACCAGAAAAAGGTGGATGATGGATTCGAGGTGTTGGAAGTGCCTAAAGGCACATGGGTTGAAGCCATCTTTGCCAAAGAAAAGCCTGAAGTAGAGAAGACAAAGATCAAGTTTGATGACGAGGATGAACTTGATCAGCTTGACGAGCTGGCAGAACAAGAGGATGACGATGAAGATGTTCCCGAGATAGAAGATCACTACAATGATGTGGACGAAGAGGATGATGCTTTCGACGAAGACAAACTCACGGAGGAAAGCTACAGAACCACCTTTGACACCAATCCCGAAGACCTCAGCCTTGAGGCAGAAGATGTAGCCGATGACGATAACTATTGATTTGGCAAACGGAATAATGAAACGAACCACAATATACAAAAATCCCGATAGGCAAAACCTATCGGGATTTTTTATTTGTGTACTTAAACTTCTCTGACAGGGAAAGGCTATTGGTCAGTTATTGACAGAGCCACCGACTATATCAAGCAATTCGTTTGTAATGGCCTGCTGGCGACTCTTGTTATACTGCAAGTTCAAGTCGCGCAACAATTCGTTCGCATTGTCGGTAGCTGTTTGCATAGCCACCATACGTGCCGCATGTTCGCTTGCCTGACTATCAAGCAATGCCGTGTAGACCATGTGGTGCAACAGCTTGGGGATAAGCGATTGCAGTACGGTCTCCATATCTGGCTCAACAATAAAGTTGTCATTAAGCGGAACCGCCTCTTTAACCCCTTTTCCCTGTCGTGCTTGTTTCTTGCGAAGATATTCCTGAGCCTTGGCTGTAGTGACATTGGAAGTCAGATCCCTGTCATTTTCCGCTCCAAGAGTTTCTGTTGAAAGATCGATCGGAAGAAAAGTCTTACTGGTCAATATTTGAGTTCCGGCACTCTTGAAATGGTGGTAAATCAAGTCTACTTTGTCAAGTTCACCAGAAAGAAACTTTTCTTCAAGTTCCCTTGCTATGGCAGCACATTGGGCAGAATTGGGCTTATCGGCCAGTTCCACAAAGTCGCCTCCCGATTTCAAGCCGAGTTTCTGGACCTTCTCAGCCACCTTGCGACCAATAGGATATACCACAATTTCTCCAACGCCTTGAGCCTTGTAATCATCAATAGCCTGCTGCATCATCTTCAGAATATTGGCATTGAATCCGCCACAGAGCGAGCTGTTGGAACTAAAAACGACCAATGCAACACGTTTGATCTCAGGATGAGACATCTCCAACGGACTCTGTGCATCAGGTGTCGACACAAGAAAACTCTTCAGGATATGCTCCAACAAAGTTTCGTATGGCAACATATTCTGAATGGCAACTTGTGCATGATGAAGCTTACTCGAAGCAACCATCTTCATGGCACTCGTAATCTTACGAGTGCTGTTGACACTGGAGATACGCGTCTTAATCTCTTTTAATGATGGCATAATATTTATTTATGATTAGCAAACCGGGAGATAATCATGATTTGAACTGTCCGACAACGTTGGCCATTGTATCTTCGATGACCTTGATGACCTCATCAGTCAGCCCTCCGCCTCCTAAAACATCAAGTGCATTTTGATGGGTGGAACGCATGGTGTCCAAGAACTGCGACTGACATTCTCGCACTTTATCCACGGGAACATCGTGCATCAACCCATGCACGCCACAATAGAGAATCGCAATCTGCTCTCCTACGGGCATCGGTGAATATTGAGGTTGAATAAGCAACTGATTGTTCTTGCGGCCACGATCAAGGGTCATGGCCGTCACGGCATCCATATCACTTGAGAACTTGGAGAACGCCTCAAGTTCACGATATTGAGCTTGGTCGATCTTCAATGTGCCTGCAACCTTCTTCATGCTCTTGATTTGTGCGGAACCACCCACACGGGATACAGAGATGCCGACATTGATGGCAGGACGGAAACCTTGGTTGAAAAGATTGGTTTCCAAATAAATCTGCCCGTCGGTAATGGAAATGACATTCGTGGGAATATACGCAGAAACATCACCGGCCTGTGTCTCAATGATTGGAAGCGCCGTAAGAGAGCCACCACCACGCACATGACCTTTCATGCACTCGGGCAAATCGTTCATCTGCTCTGCCACTTCCTGCTGGTCGTTGATGCGGGCAGCTCGTTCCAACAAGCGGGAATGAAGATAGAACACATCACCGGGATAGGCCTCACGACCGGAAGGACGACGGAGAATCAAAGACACTTCACGATAAGCCACAGCCTGTTTGCTCAAGTCATCATAAACAACAAGAGCCGACAGACCGCGATCTCGGAAATACTCCCCTATGGCAGCACCGGCAAATGGTGCGTAATATTGCATGGCAGCAGGGTCTGCAGCCGTAGCACTTACGATGATGGTATAAGGAAGCGCTCCATGCTCCTTCAATGTCTGCACGAGTGTGGCTACAGTCGAAGCCTTCTGGCCGATAGCCACATAGATGCAATATACCGGATTGCCGGCCTCATAGAAACTCTTCTGATTGATAATGGCATCAACCGCAATAGCCGTCTTGCCGGTCTGGCGGTCACCAATGATAAGCTCACGCTGGCCACGGCCGATAGGTATCATCGAGTCGACAGCCTTCAATCCCGTTTGGAGTGGCTCCTTCACCGGCTGACGATAGATTACGCCGGGGGCTTTACGATCGAGGGGCATCTCAAACGCGCCGGTAAGATCAATATCGCCTAGTCCGTCAATAGCCTGTCCCAATGGATTTACCACGCGGCCAAGGAAATTGTCATTGACCTGAATGGAAGCAATGCGATGGGTGCGCTTTACGGATTGTCCCTCCTTGATTCCGGCTGTAGGCCCGAGGAGAATGCAACCGACATTGTCTTCCTCCAAGTTCATCACAATAGCCATGGTGCCGTTTTCAAACTCAAGAAGTTCATTGGCTTCTGCATTGCGAAGACCATAAATACGCGCTACACCATCGCTGACGGTAAGCACTGTACCGACTTCATCAAACTGATCGTCACCATTGATTTGTCGGAGTTGCTGGAGCAACACCTCAGACACTTCGCTTGGTTTTATTTTATCTGACATTTTATTTATTTTTTAAGTTCTGTGAGGATACGACGAAGTTTAGACTTCACACTGGCATCCATGCGGTATGTATCGTATTCCAAGATGAACCCACCAATGATCTCAGGATCCACTTCAGCATGAAACTCTACAGTCCCCTGCGTGTTGTCCTCCACCAATCGTATCACTTTCTGCTCTGTTGCAGTATCAACTGTAGAGGCGGTGACAAGTCTGCTGCTGGTGATATTGTTATGTTTCCTATAAAGAGTAATATACGATGCAGCCATGAATTGCAAGGCTTTCTCCCTTCCCTCTTTCAAAACAAGCGCGATGAATCTCTTTGTAAGTTGATTCACGTTGTTTCCGCAGGCTGTTTCAAGCACAGTCTGCTTCGCTTCTTTAGATAGCATGGGATTGTCTATCGTAAATCTCAGTTCAGGCACATTGACATAGCTCTCCGCCAAAGACTGCATACTTTGATAGAGCTCATATTCCTGCTTTTCAGCAATAGCACTTTTAAGCAGGGCACGGGCATATCGAACTGATATTACACCTAAATCCATAGCTTACAAGTTAATCTTTATTCTTTTTTACAGAAACCTCATCCAGCAGCCGGTCAACCATATCCATTTGCTTGTCATCGGAGGACAACTTCTCACGAAGAATCTTTTCAGCTATCTGGACACTCAGCTCTGCCACCTGCATACGGATATCACGAATGGCGTTCTGCTTCTCGCTCTCGATCTGCCGCTTGGCATCAGAGAGAAGCCGGGCACTCTCTTCGCGTGCCTTTTCCTGCGCATTCTCAACGATGGCGTCGCGGGTGCCGGCAGCCTCCTTCATTATTTGAGCCTGCTTCTCACGTGCCTCCTTCAACATGGATTCACCTTCCTGCTTGATATTCTCAAGACGCTCTGAGGCCTCATGTGCCTTGCGCAGACTTTCGTCAATATACTTCTTGCGCTCCTCCACCATATTGATGATGGCGGGAAAACCAAATTTTGCAAGTACACCAAAGACCACCAAAAACGCCAAAAGCATCCAAAACAAGAGGCCAAGGTCAGGCGTCAATATTGATGGCAAATTCTCCATTAGCTACTTTCTTATTAAATGATAAATGCACAAGCGGCTATGGCGAAAAGCGCACAACCTTCAACAAAAGCAGAAGTCAGGATCATGTTGGTCATAATCTTACCGGACGCTTCCGGTTGGCGTGCAATAGCATCCATGGCCTGTCCGCCAATCTTACCAATACCCAAACCTGCACCGATAGTTGCAATACCTGCACCGAGACCGCAGCCCAGCTGTGCCAGACCTTCAGCAGCCAATAATGTTGAAATCATCATAATCTAAATTTTATTCGTTATTGATTTTATTTGTTTAAATTCTTGTTTTTTGAAATAATGAATCAGACTCATCTAACATCTTTTTACTCACCCAACTATTCTGCTCCCTCCTCTTTATGAGCAAGTCCGATGAACACTGCACTAAGAAGCGTGAACACATAAGCTTGTACGAAAGCGACTAGGAGTTCGAGGCAATTCATGAAAAGCAGCATGATGATGCTGAAAGCATTAAGTCCGATACCATAACCTACACCAATTGACCAACCGAGAAAAATCACACATGTGAAACTCAATATAACTGCATGACCGGCCATCATATTGGCGAAAAGACGAATCATCAAGGCAAAAGGTTTTGTGAATACCCCAAACAGTTCTATGACAGGCATTAGTGGTATGGGGACCTTGAGGAACACCGGAACGTGCGGCCAAAATATATCCTTCCAATATTCCTTATTGCCGAAAAGATTGATCGCAATCATGGTACACAGAGCTAAAAACAACGTGACATTGATATTGCCTGTCACATTAGCCCCTCCGGGAAAGACGGGAATCAGTCCGATCAGATTACATGCGAGGATAAAGAAAAACACGGTAAGCAGATAAGGAGCATACTTCCGATATTGGCTTTCACCCACAGATGATTTGATGACATCATCATGAATGGTCATAACAATCATTTCCACTGCACCGACAAATCCACTTGGGGCCTCGCTTGTCTCGTCTCGCCGCTTATACCAACGGGCACATGAAAGGAATACTGTGATAAGAACAAGCACGACAATCCATATTTGTGCTACAGCTTTGGTAATGCTTAAATCAAGTGGGCGGACACAACTTCCGTCAGACATTCTCTCATATATCTTACCATGATGAGCACCATCAAAATAAAATCCCTGAGGCAAACTATGAACAGTACAGAAATGCCACTCGCCAGTAGCAGAACTCCGCACGATAATAGGCAACGGAAGACTGAGATGCCTACCTTCGTAAGATGCAATATGCCATTCGTATGAATCGGACAAATGCTCAAGCACTATCTCGGGAATATTCAGTTCGCCCTCCTCTTTATTGTCTGCATAAAGCTGCAAAGGCAATAGTGCAACCATCAGCAGGAGAAGTATCGACTTTATCTGTTTCATTATCTATTATTCTATTAACATACGGTGAAAGCCCACTTTGTTATATTTTCCGCTTGAGGGCAAAGAAGAATGCGTGATGAATCAGCAACATGAGGTAAAATGCGATGAACACCAAAAAGAAGACATACATCTCTCCCCTTTCCGAGAAGAGGTAATAGACAAACAATACCGCTATCGCCAAAAGCATACGAAACCCAGAAACCGCCATGAAGAATGTCGGTAAGCCATCCGGTGATTTCTTGGCTACACGCCTCCAAAGTAAAGCCTCTATATTCTCGACCATAAGTGAAAAGGCAACAGACACGATAAGCGGTGTAAGCAATTCATTCAAAAACCACACTCGCATGACGATCAATGTCAATAGTGCCAGGCTCACCGTCAAGAAAAGACCTTGCTTTACATAACGCCAGCGAAGTTTGTCAATATCAGTCATTGTGATGTCCAACATTCTCACAGAACATTATAAACCTCCACGCATAAACTTATCTCATCTTTCTGAACCTCTACAAATCCTCCGGAAATATCAAGTTCGACTTTTCCTTCACGAGGAATGGAATAGGTAACAGTGCCCTTCTCCAGCGATGAAATGATGGGGGCATGACTTGTCAGTATCTCAAACTCACCAAGAGTTCCCGGCACCGTCACGCTTTCCACTTCACCATTGAAAAGGATCTTTTCCGGAGATATAATCTTAAGTTTCAGCATAAGAACTTTTCATTAGGATTACGACCAAAGGAACTGCAATTTTACGCCTGTACGGCGGCAAGGAGTTTCTTAGCCTTTTCCTTGGCATCTTCAATAGTACCTACATTGAGGAAAGCCTGTTCAGGCAGGTCGTCCACCTCTCCATTAAGGATAGCATTGAATCCTTTAATCGTCTCTTCGATAGGCACCATCACACCGTGCAAACCTGTAAACTGCTCGGCAACGGCAAAAGGCTGAGACAGGAAACGCTGTACCCGACGGGCACGGTTAACTGTCAACTTGTCCTCATCAGAGAGTTCGTCCATACCAAGGATTGCGATAATATCCTGCAACTCATTGTAACGCTGCAACAGTTGCTTCACCCGTTGCGCACATTCGTAATGTTCCTTACCCACAATCAGAGGATCAAGTATTCGGGATGTACTACCCAGAGGATCCACAGCCGGATAGATGCCAAGTTCCGCTATCTTACGAGAAAGTTCCGTGGTGGCATCCAAATGGGTGAAAGTCGTTGCAGGGGCAGGATCGGTCAAGTCATCGGCCGGCACATACACAGCTTGTACGGAAGTGATGGAGCCTTTCTTGGTAGAGGTGATGCGTTCCTGCATGGAACCCATTTCAGAAGCCAATGTAGGTTGATAACCCACAGCAGAGGGCATACGGCCCAAGAGTGCTGACACCTCAGAACCAGCCTGAGTGAAACGGAAGATATTGTCGATAAAGAACATGATATCAGCCGCCTCTCCGTCTTTGCCTCCATGATCACGAAATTCTTCAGCTACGGTAAGTCCCGAAAGCGCAACAGAAGCACGTGCGCCCGGCGGTTCATTCATCTGTCCATAGACAAGTGTAGCCTGACTCTTGGAAAGTTCTTCCGGATCTACAAGTGACAGATCCCACTTTCCTTCATCCATCGCCTTTCTGAACTTCTCACCGTATTTGATTACACCGGACTCAAGCATATCGCGAATGAGATCATTTCCCTCACGCGTGCGCTCTCCTACTCCGGCAAACACAGAATAACCGTTATGTCCCTTTGCGATATTGTTGATCAGCTCCATGATGAGCACGGTCTTGCCCACACCGGCACCGCCAAAGAGTCCAATCTTACCACCTTTCATGTAGGGTTCAAGCAAATCGATCACCTTAATGCCCGTAGCAAGCATCTCCTTATGAGTGGAAAGTTCATCAAACTTCGGAGCTTCCCGGTGAATGGGGTATGCGCCCTCCATGTCCAACTGTTTCATGCCGTCGATAGGTTGGCCGATGACATTCATCATGCGCCCCTTAATCTGTTCGCCAGCCGGCATCCTTATCGGACTCCCCGTAGGTGTGACTTCCAAATCACGCTGCAGGCCGTCTGTATTGTCCATAGCCACGCAGCGCACAGTGTCTTCACCGATATGCTGTTGCACCTCAATGATGAGTTCACGACCGTCGGGGCGCTTTACTTTAAGAGCTTCATAAATCTTTGGGAGCACTTTCTCAGAATCCATGCCCTTGGTATCGAAATAGACGTCAACAACAGGACCGATAATCTGTGAAATGCGTCCGTTAATTTGTGACATAGGCTGTATTTTTAATTATTTGATTTTTGTTTGTCGTTATTGATGCCGCTGCGATTTACCAGTCAACAATTCGTAAACGCAAATTTAAAAAATATTTTCAGAAACTACAAAATAAAATAAAGTTTAGTATGCTAATATATCTTTATTTAACAGCTTTTAAACTTCGCTTCCGGCATAGCTTCCGCATCAGATGCTAAGTTCATCAAGCACCTTGATAAGTTTGCGGTCGAAAGGCTTATCGCTCCTGATGGCTTCCGAAAGCGGCACATAAACGACCTCGTTATTGCGCACGCCCACCATGATGTTGCGTTGTCCTTGGATAATGGCCTCAATGGCCCCTACCCCCGTTCGACTGGCGAGGATACGATCACGGGCCGTCGGACGGCCGCCACGCTGAAGATGGCCGAGGATAGATACTCGCACATCATATTCGGGAAACTCCTTGCGTACACGGTCGGCATAATACAACGCGCCACACTTCGGACTTTCAGACACAATCACGATACAACTCTTCTTCGATTTACGGATGCCACGCTGCATGAACTGTGCCAACTGGTCGACATCCGTGGAGTCTTCCGGTATGATGGCCGCCTCAGCCCCACTGGCTATTGCCGAATTCTGGGCGAGGAAACCGGCATCACGCCCCATCACTTCGACGAAGAAGATGCGCTCATGGCTTTGCGCTGTGTCTCTTATGCGATCCACGCAATCCACGATGGTGTTCATAGTTGTGTCATATCCAATGGTATTATCAGTGCCGTAGAGGTCATTATCTATAGTACCGGGAAGTCCGATGCAGCAGAAATCAAATTCTTGTGCGAAGTTCATTGCTCCGGTGAGCGACCCGTTACCTCCAATGACTATCAGCGCATCAATTTCTTCTTTTACCAAATTGTCGTATGCCTTCTGCTTGCCCTCATCGGTCATAAATTCTTTGGAACGCGCAGTTTTGAGTATCGTGCCGCCGGTCCCTATAATGCCGCTCACATTCTCCGTCGTAAACGGTCTGATGTCATCGGCAATCAGTCCGTCATAGCCACGATAAACAGCTTTGATATTAAAACCATTGTAAATTCCAGCCCGTGTCACAGCACGAATTGCAGCATTCATTCCCGGTGCGTCACCGCCGGAGGTCATTATACCAATCGTCTTAATCTTTCCCATGATCTTATACACCTTAATTCATATTATTATTTCAACAAGTTTTTCTTTTACTCTCATCAGGAAGCTATGGCCTGCCCGCTACCTAACACCTGGAAGCCGGCATTGGAGAGCCATAAAATCAACAAGCCGAGCAGTCCGCCCACAAGGGCTTTCCATCCCACATTGCGAAAATACCAGCCTACGTGCATCCGCTCCATCTTCATCAAAGCTAATCCGCCCATAGATCCTACCGTCAACACATTGCCTCCGGCCATGACACAATAGGCAATCACTTTCCAATACGCCCCGTTCAGAACAAAGTGTTCGGAATAGCCATTCAGAACATCATGCAACACAGGCTCATTCAGTGTGTGCAGCGAAAACATGCTCATGGCCGTTGCAAAGTTGTCAAGCACAGTGCTGATCAACCCTGCGATGACGCCAAGAACCCACACGTTATGGCATTCGGAATCGATCCATACAGCCAATCTGTCGATGGCTCCGGTCTCTTTCACCACGCCCAAGGCCAACATCATTCCCATTACAAAAAGCATCATCTGAATGGAACCATATTGAAGCAGCCGTGGGGCACGACGATAAATCATTTCATCAGAATTGATCAGCTTGCGATTAAAAATCTCATTAACCACCCACAGCACCGCCAACACACACAGGGCCCCGAGAAAGGGACTGAGTTTAGTGATGTTGTGGAAAGTCGGTATAAACCAAAGCCCCCCTATACCCACAAAGAGCATCAGCAGGCGTTGCCACACGTTGAGCCGAGTGTTATCGCCCCGATAGGGCATCGTGATCCATTCCGTATCTATCCGTTCGGGGAGCATACGTCCCAACAACCATGTCGGAAACAGCCACGCCAGCAGGCACGGAACCAAAAGTGACATTGAGAAATTGGTTGCAGTCACGGCTCCCATATTCCACAACACCAGCCCTTCAGGATTGCCTATCACAGTCAATGCGCCGCCACAATTGGCTGCAAGCAATATGGCCGAACCATAAATCATGCGTTGCCGGCGATTGGGAATAATGCGATGCATGATGATAAGCATCATCACGGTCGTGGTGAGATTGTCAAGATTAGCCGAAAAGACAAATGTTACAACAGACAATGTCCAAAGCATCCGGTTACGGTTACGGGTGCGCAACAGTTGGGCGATGAAATCAAAACATCCGTTGTTGCTCAATATTTCCACAATAGTCATCGTCGCCAGTAGAAACAGTACAACCTCTGCCGCCTTTCCCACCCACGGGATGAATACATTTTGTGCAACAAACTGTTTGACGATGGAACTGACAAGCGGAGCCATACCGTTTTCATTCAAAGGTGTCCCTGACACCTTTGAATAAAACTCGTTGTAGGCCTCGGAATAGCGACCGGCTACAAAATCGGCACCATAGCAGATGTAGAGCACCCACCCCACTGCGGCCACAAAGATAGCAACGGCAGCCTTGTTCACGCTCGTCACATTCTCCGTAGCGATGAGAATATAGCCGAGAATCAGTATGGTGACGATGAGCAGTGTCATAAACAAAAACTAAAATCTTTCCGCAAAGTTACTAAATTATATGAAACTTGCAAGTTTTCGTCCGTTTTTTTGCTATGATTTTATAAAGAAATAAAGATTTGCCACAAAAGCGACAACCCTTTTCCCCACTACCTGCCTCGCTTCATGCAACAGCACATCTCACTTGCGGGCGAATCTCTTTTTGAACTTGTTCAACAGACTTTCCCACAAACGTGCCTTGCTTTGAAAAATCTGGATAGAAACGGCCAAACTGACAAAAAACAGAAGAAGCCCGATAACCCAATAGAAAACACCGTCGGTGACCAGTGCTGTGAAATAGGCGGCAAGTCCCAAGGGCATCTGCACCAGCGAGTACACCACCACATTGCGGGAAAGGACATACTGATATTTATAGCGGGCATAGTATACCACCAACGCAAGGTTGAGCAATCCGGTGACGACCAATGCTATACCCGTACCGGCCAATCCCAGCCAATGATAGCCCGCCACCACCAAGACAACCATCACCACATAATAGATGGCGTCGAGCAACAAATGGGCCTTGGCATCGTTTTTAGCCAATGGCAAATATTCTATCGGAAGCGTCACTGCACGGAAATACATGGCAAGAATAGTGATTTTCATCATGCCCATGACCGGAAGAAACTTATCGCTGTAAAGCATGGGCAACAGAATGGGGACACCCACAATGAAAAGGATGAGAAGGGGGGACACCAATAGAAGTGATACCTCTATCTGCCGATTGACAACCAAGTTCAGCTTTTCTCCCGTACCTTCAACTGCAGAGAGCCGGGGATAATAGTCTGTCCCCATGGCCGAAAACACCATGTCGGCATAAGTGATGGTCAACATGTAACCGGCGTTGTAGAGTCCCACAACGGCCAAGTCGCCGGAAGTGTTAAGAAACGAACGTATGAGAAACTCGGCACCACTTGCAAAGATACCGGCAGCGACAAAAGCCACTCCCAACTTAACCATGCCGGAGCCTTCACCCAACCGCTTGAAGTCAAATGGCCGGCAGAGCGGATAACGGCGAACAGAGTAGGCAATGGCCAACAGCATCTGCATCAAGGCAATGATGAGCAATGAGGGGACAATGGCTGCCATACGCCAAAAATAATAGAGGGGAATCGTGAGCAGCAACATGCCCAAAATATTATAAACAGACATTACAGCCAATCCCCGCAACTGTCTGGTAGCCTTTAATATGGCAGTTTCACCTCCGGCAATAGCAGCCATCCCAACAACAGGTGAAAGCAGCATAATGTCGAACGTGTGGGAATCATTTTCAAAAGCCCATCTGCTCAGCAGAGGACTTAAAATGAGACAGAGCAAGATTCCTCCCAAAGCTGTCAGCAGGCTCCAAGTTCTGACCAACTTCACCGTGTGCCTGACACGCAGTGTGTCACCGGTCTCGTAGGCTTCAGAAAGTTCTCTGACTGCACTCATGGAAAGTCCGAGGTTGGAGGCCTCGGAAACAAGGTGGGTGGTTGACACAAAAAGCGAAATAAGCCCCATGCCCTCAGGACCGAGAAGCAGTGCAACCAACTTGTTGCGCACCACTCCTATCAGAATATGCAGGGTTTGCACTCCTCCAAAAACTCCCGTATATTTAAGGATGTGTGAATAACTGTCTTTCTTTTCCGCTTTTTCCATTATAAAAACAACGTACAAACCTATATTTTATTGCCTTCCCATCGACTTGTCAGAAAAAAACGCTATCTTTGCCTTATGAAGCTGTCTGTCGTGATACCGGTATTTCGAGTAGAGAACACCTTGCGCCGCTGTGTGGAGAGTGTGCTCACGCAATCATATACCGACTTGCAAGTGATACTCGTAGACGACGGTTCGCCTGACAGCTGTCCGATTTTGTGTGACCGGCTTGCCGCGTCAGACGCCCGTATTCAAGTCGTCCACCAAGAGAATAGAGGACTAAGTGATGCGCGAAACAGTGGCATACAAATAGCTGACGGAGAGTATATTACCTTTATCGACAGTGATGATTATCTGTCTCCGGACACGTATAAGCTGCTTATGGATACCTTGCTCCGCAACCCGGTCATCGACATGATAGAATATCCCGTTGTGGAGCACGAAGGGAAAGGGACAGAAACAAAACTGTTGACTTTCACCCCCGAGGTTTTCACCGACATGCACCGCTATTGGCTGGAGGCGAAAGCCTACACACACACATACGCTTGGAACAAGATTTACCGCCGAAGACTCTTTTCGACCGTTCGCTATCCACAAGGCCGGGTGTTTGAAGACGTGTTCACCCTCCCACTCATTCTGGCCCGATGCCGAACGGTGGCCGTCACCGACCAAGGACTTTATCACTACACGGACAACCCGATGGGAATCACCTCGCAAGCCAAAGGCAACGAACTCAGAGACTTGTTGGAGGCTCATCTACCTATTATAAATAAGGTGTGCAATGCCGATTATTATGCGCATGTGCTCAATATCCAAATGGATGTCTACGAACTCACGGGAGATCCTCCCCTGTTTCCCCTCATGCCTTATCGAGAAACCTTCAAACTAAAACTACTTCACTACTTAGGAATACACCGCTTATGCCAACTCAACAAGTTCATTCACAAGATATACAGACACCGCTCGTAAGCTTCATTGTCACCACATTCAATCTTCCTACGGCCTATCTCAAAGAATGTCTGGAAAGTATCACGGCGCTCTCACTCGCCAAGAGCGAACGGGAAATCATCGTGGTGGACGATGGATCAGACATCTCTCCCATCAACGAACTGCTCGAACTGCGGGAGCACATCGTGTATATCAGACAGGAGAACCAAGGAGTGTCGGAGGCCCGTAACACAGGCATTAGGGCGGCACAGGGAAAATTCATCCAGTTTGTCGACGGAGACGACTATCTTTTCCAAGCTCCCTATGAGCATTGTCTTGACCTTGTGCGCTATCACGAACCTGATGTCGTGATGCTTGAACTGTCGACCAACCGAAACAGCAAGGCGACATTTGACTATTCCGGACCTATGGACGGAGCCACCTTCATGCGTCATCACAATATCAATGGAGCCATTTGGGGCTACATCTTCAAGCGAGAGCTTCTCATCGACCTGCGTTTCACATCACGTGTGGCTTATGGGGAAGACGAGGAATTCACACCACAACTGTTGCTACGCGCCGAACGGTTGTTCACGACTGATGCCAAAGCCTATTTCTATCGCCAACATGCGGCATCGGCTCTGCACAAAACCGGTAACAGAAGCAAGCTGACCCGACTGCACGACAACCTGCAAGTGATTGAACATCTCCGCTATCTGGCCGACCGTATGCCGCACGGCGACCGCGAAGCACTGACCCGGCGAGTGGCCCAACTGACCATGGACTATATTTACAATGTCATCACTCTGACCAAGAGCAGGAAATATTTGGAAAAGAGTATCGGCGAATTGTCGGACAAGGGCCTGTTCCCATTGCCGGAGCAGAGCTACACGGGAAAATACACCTTGTTCAGAAAACTGACCCAGACACCCCTCCGACGGATACTATTGTTCACCCTCCTCAGCCGAACAAGATGAAAATTCTGCTCATAGGCGAATACAGTAACGTGCATTGGACGCTGGCCCGGGGGCTGCGTATGCTCGGCCACGAAGTGACAGTGCTTTCAAACGGTGACTTTTGGAAGGATTATCCGCGAGACATCAACCTTGTACGGGTGCCCTCGAAGTGGGGAGGCATCAAATATCTTGCCAGACTCTTGTCGCTACTGCCCCGACTGCGGGGCTACGATGTGGTACAACTCATCAATCCGATGTTTCTGGAACTGAAAGCAGAACGAATCTTTCCCATCTATAAATACCTTCGAAAACACAACAAGAAGATATTTCTAGGGGCTTTCGGTATGGACTATTATTGGGTGAAGACCTGCTGCGAGGAGATGCCGTTGCGTTATAGCGACTTCAACATCGGCAACAGGCTGCGTGCCAATACCGATGCCCTGAAAGAGCGGAAAGATTGGCTCGGGACGGCCAAACAGCGGCTCAACGAAATGATTGCCCACGACTGTGACGGCATCATAGCCGGTCTGTATGAATATTGGGTGTGCTATCAGCCTCTGTTTCCCGACAAAACCGTCTTCATTCCCTACCCTATCGATGTCTCGCGACAACAGACAGCCCCAATATCCGAGTATTCCGGAAAAGTGAAAGGGTTTATCGGCATCAGCAAACGGCGCAGCGAATATAAAGGTACCGACATCATGCTAAAGGCTGCCCAAGATGTGCAGCGGAAATATCCCGACATACTTGAGCTCACCGTGGCTGAAGGCATCCCGTTCAACGACTACGTGAAACTGATGAACGGCAGCGACTTCATCCTTGACCAGCTATACAGTTACACCCCTTCCATGAATCCTCTGGAAGCCATGTCAAAAGGTATAATATGCATTGGTGGCGGAGAACCGGAAAACTATGAGATGCTACACGAAGACACCTTGCGGCCGATTATCAATGTGGATCCGACTTATGAAAGTGTCTACCATGAAGTAGAGGCCTTGGTGCTCCATCCCGAGCGCATTCGGGAACTCAAACAACAAAGTATGGAGTATGTGCGCAAACATCATGATTACATCAAGGTGGCGCGCCAATACGAGGCTTTCTATTTGTCCAAACCTTAAAGGCCCCATATAGTAAGAAGTAAATCGAACCCAAGAAAAGCCCTTACAAAGGCTGAGACTTCAAAAGTATAGTACCGACATTTCAGTCCACCGAAATACTAAAAATTACAGCTTTCATTCGTCAAATAGCCCAAACGATAAAGCAAAAGGGCCACACGCAGCGTGTCATTTGGGCCTTTTCGCAAGGTTGGAAAGCCTCCTTTAAGGGGATGGAAGTTACTTAGGGAATGGTTGGAGACGTAGGCATGAAAAAAGGGAAGCACATGCGCACTCCCCTTGCTGTTGCAAAGATACGACACGAAATGTCCAAAAGCAAATCTATAGAGAATTATATTGACACAATGGCACATAAAAAGCCGGAAACCATGGTCGTAATCTCGACTGTTGGTTTCCGGCTTCTTATGTGTCGTAAATTTCTGAAGACTATGCTTCGGCAGGAGCAGCAGCCTCTTCGGCGGGTGCTTCAGCAGGAGCCTCTGTTGCAGCCTCGGCCTCAGCCTTAGCAGCAGCTTCGGCAGCCTTCTTGTCGGCCACCTTCTTGGCGATGGCTTCATTTACTTTCTTTTCAGCTTCGAGCTCTTTGGCGGCAGCCTCTTTCTTGGCCTTTACACCAGCCTCTCGAACAGCATTGTTGGCACTGTCCTTACCTTGCTTCCAAGCATCAAACTTGGTCTGGGCGGCAGCCTCATCGAATGCGCCTTTCTTGACACCACCACGGAGGTGCTTCATCAAATAAACGCCTTCACCCTTGAGGATGTTGCGAACGGTGTCTGTGGGCTGTGCGCCTACTTCCACCCAATAAAGAGCACGATCGAAATTCAAATCTACGGTAGCAGGATTGGTGTTGGGATTGTAAGTACCAATCTTCTCAGTAAATTTACCATCACGTGGTGCACGAGCGTCAGCGATAACAATGCGGTAGAAGGCATAGCCCTTACGGCCGCCACGCTGCAATCTGATTTTTGTTGCCATTTTCTTAAATAACTTTTTTAATTAGGTTTGAATTTTATGCCATTAACTCGTAACAGCGGCTGCAAAATTACGCTTTTTATTTGATTTACGCAAGTTTTTACCTACAAACCGACTCCGTTTATACTTTTTTACGGCTTTGCAAGGTTTCACGCATGTCATTCTTACTTCAAATCGTAAATGCCGCTCGGTGTTGTACGCTTCAATACATCCACATCAAATTCCTCTCCAATGACAATGCCGTGATCGCGCAACACTTGGTCTACCGTTTTGCGGGCCAGCTCGGGATGATTATTGTCGGCACTCAAGTGGCAGAGCCACACGTGGCGGAGATTGGGGGTGGCATGTTCGGCCAAGGCCATGGCACACTCCGCATTGCTCAAATGCCCTATCGGTCCGGCTATACGCTGCTTGAGGTATTGAGGATAACGACCTTGTGCCAACATCTCTTTGTCGTGGTTGGCCTCGATCACGAGATAGTTGCTCTCTTCGATGACCTGAAGCATCTCATCGGTCAGATGTCCGACATCGGTCATCAAACTGAACACAACACCTTCACACTCTATCTTATAGCCCACATTGTCGGCACTATCGTGGGGAACACCGAAAGGCGTCACATGAAATTCGCCCAATGTAAAAGAAGTGGCCTTTTCTATAACATGTACAAAAGCGGGGTTGATTTTTTGCCGTACACAATAGTTGCGTTCGATGCCCTCATGCACTTTGCGGGTGGTGAAGACTGGCAACCGAAAGTCACGACAGACGCTCCCCACCGACTTGACATGGTCGGCATGGTCATGGGTAATCAATATGTGATGCACGCTATCTAAGCGTTTTCCATAATCATGGAAATGTTTTTTAAGGGTCCGAAGCCCTACTCCTACATCTATTAAAAGGGCATCCGTGTCGGTAAAGAGATAATAGCAGTTGCCGCTACTCCCACTCCCGAAGGATATAAATCTTAGCATGTCAAGTTCGTATTTTATGCGAAAGCAATGCAAACGGAGAAAATTAAGTTACTTCCAAGCCTCCGAGTGCAGCTTACTTTATGCAAAAGTAACAAAAAAGATTAGCCTGCCAAACTTTTTTATTACCTTTGTGGCAAATTTAAAGATTTTAATATGAATTTTCGTTTGATCAAAAGCCTGGCCTCCGGATGGCTGATGATGGTGACAATCATAGCACTATCCTCGTGCCGGCATGTAGCATTCGGTGCAGAGTCGGACATTGAAGCAACTGTCGATTCCTTTGCCTGCGACTACTTCAACTGGCATTTTGAAGAGGCTGCCCGGCATTGCACGCCCGAGTCGGAACGCTGGTTACGCTATGCTGCATCGAATGTGCATCAGGCAGACATAGACCTTTTGACCCATCAGGAAGAAAGTGCGCAACATGAAATTTTAGAAATCAACATGGATGAAAATGACACAACGGCAACGGCCCACCTGACAGTGAGAAACTATCTGCACATGGACACCATCGGAACGAAAGGGCATTTCGTGAATCAAGCCGACTTTGTGCTGAATCTGGTACGGAGAAACGGCAGGTGGCTGGTTAGAATGGGAGGCCTACCGCGAAGTGGAAAGAGAAATCGCGACCGAAGTTAGGATGGAATATCGCATAATGCTCTTGCTGACTTTGATAGGCAGGGGTGATGGCACGCATACCCATATCCAACCGTAAGACGAAATAGTCGAAATTAAGCCGGAATCCCAAACCGTAGGCTACAGCAATTTGCTGATAGAACTTATTGAACTTGAATTGCCCACCCGGCTGCTCTGCATAGTTGCGCAGTGTCCAAACATTGCCGGCATCAACAAACAAAGCACCATGGAGTTTCCAGAAAAGGAAGGTGCGCAGCTCGGCATTCAAATCCAATTTCATGTCTCCGGTCTGGTTGATAAAGTCAATACGACCGTCACTCCCCTTGAATTTTCCCGGTCCTAATTCTCGTACACTCCATCCGCGCACAGAGTTGGCACCGCCGGAGAAATAACGCTTTTCAAAAGGCAATATCTTGCTGTTGCCATAAGGATAGGCGATGCCTATATCTCCATGCAAGGCAAGCATATTGTTCTCATCAAACTTTATCAAACGGGTATAATCGAAATCAAATTTGACATACTGCGCGTATGCTATATTAAATAAGGTGTATTGTCCCTCATCATTGCGCTTGAAACGGCCCATACGAGCCACCACATTAAGCAGGTTGCCTGAAGTCTCCACATTGGCCCGGAAAGCATTGGTGCCGTTATTGTAAGTCAAGCCGAAGCCTGTCTTGAGAATAAAGAGATCTTCGTAGTTGTAACGGAGAATGGCATTGCGGTTGCTCACACTATCAAGATAGTCATGCTTGAACGTAGGGGATATCCAAGGCATGTAAACATAATTAAGATCGAGCAGGTCGAGACGCCAATTGAGGTGATGATGAGGCTCACTCCAACGATAACGCCAACCTGCAGAAAAGACTCGGCGATGAAACTCCGGGCGGTTCTGGAGATCCCAACTCAATGACACCTCGGACGTGGCTGTCTGACGACGCGTGAAACTCCGCGAGAGGAAGGGAGCCAAGAAGCGTGGAAAGGTCAGTTTACCTTCAACGGAATACTCCTGATAATTCTGGTCTTGATAACCGTCAAGACCCGTTATCGCTTCAAAAGCGGCGCGAAAACTTACACTGAAAAGTTCACTCCCCCTGAACAGGTTGCGATTGGTGTAGGTCAGCGTGGCTGCAGCTCCAAGGTCGCCTGCTGTGTTGGTGCCTTCCGGTTGGAAAGAAATGGTGGATGGTTTGTTGGCGCTTAATTGGATATTACAATCAAGTAATGTTGTGTCGGGAACCTCAAGAAAACGGATATTGGTGAACTTCACAGCCTGCAGACGGCTGAAATTGTTATAGGTGCGCTGCAGGGCTGAAGCATTATAAGGCTTACCCTCTTCGATGGCTGTCGTATTGTCAAGGACTTTCCGTCTAATGTGCAAACGGGAAGAATCGTTGCTGAGAAAGTGGACATTCCTCACGATATAGCGTGGATGCAGCGTCTCTTCGGAATTAGCCGAAGCCCGGTATTTCAACAGATGGAGTGTCACTCCAATATTTTTGCTTCCTCGAATGGAATCGGCAGTGTATTGGATAAAGTCTTTGTGGAAACGATAGTATCCGCTGTCATTCAGTAGAGCGGTTATCCGTTTACGTTCAGCATCGAGCCTGCCGACCGTAAACGGCATACCGGGTTTAAGCCCCCTGCCATCAGGCTTCTCCATCTTCAGCATTTTACGAATGACACTGTCCTGAATGTCATACTTCACGCTGCCTATATAAAATGGTGTGCCTGGGCTAAGCGTATAGATAGCTTTCAATTTTTTGCCCTTAATTCTGGTTTCCAACTTCACCCCTGCGTGCATGTAACCAATGTTTTGCATGGCAGTCTTGAGGTCTTCGCAGGACAAACGAGCCTGCACAGTGTCGAAAATGACAGGCTGTTCACCAATATGCTGCAAAGTCCTGTTAATCCATTTGGTTGTGTCTGTGCCCGAGAGAGCGTATGTTCCCAACGGAATCTTGAAAACCGAAAACCACTTTGAATTGGCCTTCTGGCGGATATAGGGTTCCAATGAGGCCACATCAAATCCCTTTGTGTCGGACTTGATTTCCACTTTGTCAAGCATATATTGACGCTCGGGTATAAATTTCGTGGCCGAACAGGCAACAAACAGCCAGACAAAGAGTATGACATAAAAGAGTTTAAACGACTTCAATTCTTTCTGTTTTAAGGGCAAAGGTAATAAATTTCCGTTAAATGCAAGGCTGTCGGTCTTAAATATATATTGTTTTTAGTCGGTAACAGAGATTTTTGAAGTATCTTTGTAGCATGATTAGTAAGGCTAAGATAAAATATATCCATTCGCTGGAACTGAAGAAAAACCGTAAGGCTGAAGGAAAGTTCGTTGCTGAAGGTCCGAAAATTGTGGGCGAACTTCTAGCTGTCGGGCAAGCCTCTTTGCTGGCTGCTACCCGAGAGTGGTTTGAGAAAAACAGCCCCATTTCTTCCTCGACAGAAAAATATGAGGTCACAGAGGAGGAGCTCAGAAAGATAAGTTTCTTACAACATCCCCAAATGGTTATCGGTGTATTTGATATTCCTAATAAGCATTCCACCCCCCCAAGCATAACGCAAGAGGCGTATACAGCTTCTGCCGCATGGGACTCATCGCTCATTTTAGCACTTGACGGGGTGCAAGATCCGGGAAATTTAGGGACTATCATCCGCATTGCCGATTGGTTTGGTATCACAGATATTGTGTGTAGTGAAGATACTGCCGATGCTTATAATCCCAAAACGGTACAAGCCACAATGGGCAGTATAGCGCGCACAAAGATTGTCTACACCGACTTGTCTGCGTATTTAGAAAGCCTTCCGAATGAGACTCCTGTCTACGGGACTATGCTGGACGGGACAGATATCTACGAGCAATCGCTGACGCACCACGGAGTAATCATTATGGGCAACGAGGGGAAAGGCATCTCCAAAGAAATAACACGGCATATAAACCATCGTCTTTTCATTCCCGGATACCCAAAAGACCGCCCTTCAGCTGAAAGTCTCAACGTGGCCATTGCCACTGCGATAACCTGCGCAGAGTTTAGACGAAGATCATTATTGGAAGATACAAGAAAAGAGTAAAGGCACAAGCGTTAAACATTTGATGATATGAAAATCGATTTATTTAAACCCAGAAGCAATAAAAGATGTATCAGGGAAGCCTTTTGTGCATACATAGACAATCTGCCTGAAATATTCAGACGGATGTGGTTACCTGCTTTGCTGTACGCTGTCTTCATGGCGGCAACATTGTATCTGCGGATTCCAAACAAAGCTTTGCATGACTGGGGAGCATCTTCTCCCATCACGTCATTTATCATCCAAACCGTAATATATCTCCTGATGATATTTGTCAGTTTCGTGTTTGCGGGGGGATTTTTTCGTCTTTTCAATGACAAACGACTCACATGGAACCTATGGAGATATGCAAAAGTCGCTTGTGTTCTATTGGTTGTCGCGCTATTGTTGGCAAGTATAACATCTATCCTCGCTAAAAATATCCCTTCACCCTTATCTTTTCCTTCGCCCGATTGGCTCACATTGGCACTCTCAATAGGTGGAATTGCCCTTCTGTTGACCATATCTGTTGTAATGCTACTGCCATTTGCATACGCTATCCCCAAATACATGCTTAACGAAAAGGATAAATTAAAGAGTATTTTTCAGGATTATAAGATCGGATTACGGCAAGTCGGAGGTTTATTTGTCACCACATTGATACTTTCGCTCATCTTTGGAGCCATCATGTTCATTATTGCCATGCCGGTGTATATCATCGTACTGGCGCAGACATTCTCGCAACTGGGTGCTCTACAAGGCGATGATTTGGGAATTCCTGCCTATTTCCCATATCTTGTATTCGGCGTTTTGGTTATCTTTTCTTTCATCTTGACGTTTGCCATGATTTACAGTAATATGGTCTATGTATTTATTTACGGCTCAACGACTTCAAATGAATATGAAATAAAACAAATGGAAAAGTATCATGAAACCGACTAAATTGCTATTCATCGATCGTGACGGTACACTCATAGAAGAACCTGCTGATGAGCAGATTGACGCTTTTGAAAAGCTGAAGTTCAAGAAAGGAGTGTTCAAAAACCTTGGATTCATCTGCCAACATTTGGATTACAAATGTATTATGGTGAGCAACCAAGACGGCTTGGGCACCGCTTCTTTTCCCGAAGATACCTTCTGGCCTGTCCACAACTTCATTCTACAAACACTTGAGGGTGAAGGTATCACGTTTGCCGATCAGCTGATTGACCGCCATTTTCCGGAAGACCATTCTCCCATGAGAAAACCCGGAACGGGTATGCTGACTGAATATATAGACAATCCGGCATACGATTTGACCGGCAGCTATGTCATAGGCGACCGTGAGACAGATGCAGAATTGGCTAAAAACTTGGGATGCAAGGCTCTCATTCTTGACCAAAAAGGCATGACATGGGACAAAATTGCAGAACTGCTATTTGCCGGTGAACGGATAGCGGAAATTAGACGGACAACCAAGGAGACTGACATACATATTAAAATGAATCTCGACGGAACGGGGAAATGCGATATTTCCACCGGTATAGGCTTCTTTGACCACATGCTTGAACAGATAGGTAAACATGCTCTGATAGACCTTACAATCCACACTAAAGGTGACTTGCATGTGGATGAGCACCACACGATAGAAGACACCGGTCTGGCTTTAGGAGAATGTCTGCTCAAAGCATTAGGCGACAAACGTGGAATAGAGCGATACGGCTATTGCCTTCCGATGGATGATTGCCTGTGCCAAGTGGCTCTCGACTTTGGAGGAAGGCCATGGCTTGTATGGAATGCTGATTTCAAACGGGAAAAAATAGGAGAAATGCCCACTGAAATGTTCTATCACTTCTTCAAAAGTTTGAGCGATGCTGCTAAGATGAATCTGAATGTCAAAGCCGAAGGTGCAAACGAACATCACAAGATTGAAGGGATCTTTAAAGCTCTTGCGCGTTCTTTAAAAATGGCCATACCGCGGGACATCTACCATTTTGAGCTGCCAAGTTCGAAAGGCGTATTATAGCATCTACCACAATACCTGCATTCATCCGAAAGAACCTTTACTTTCATTGGGGTGAAGAGACAATGATGGTTTTAAACCAATCTTTTAGCATTCCCGCATAGCGATTCTGCGAGTCGGCAATTAGGATGACAACCTGATTGCCGTTTTTCAGTTTTGGCCCCACGCACATACCTTCATAGTTGGCGAAACTACGAACAGTCAGGTTCAATCTTGTCTCCCACTCTGTGAGCAGTGACTTGTGGACAGTCCCAATACTGTCAAGCCCATGCTGCCTTCCTCTCAAAGGCATAGGAACAGAATAGAGTTTGTTGTGGACAAAAGCCCCGATTTTCTTTTTAGGAACAAACAGTTCACGTTCCAGCACCAGCAGATAAGCTCCATCCACGGCAAGCAACTCGCTCACACCGAAAGCATAATTAGCCATCTGTTTTTGGGGCGAAACAGGCCTGTCCATCTCATAGAAATATTGAGCTTGAGGGTGCAGAGAATCATAATCGATCAACACCAAACGGAGTTTATTGACAACCGGGTCCATTGGGCCGGCTTGTTTTCCATCACAAGGAAGTGTGCTTTCAGAAGTCGTAATCAACCGTCTTCCTACTTCATCAAACGTCAATGCTTCCAACCCGTAACTCGAAGAAGCACCTGCAAAGCCTGTTGGAAGTATGGTCTCACGCCCGGTCAGCCTCCCGTCTAACTGATACTCCAAGATTTTATTATCACGCTCTCCGGAAATCCACAGAGTCCGGCTTTCTCCAACAAAGGCTATCCCTTCACCGTCACGATTAGCCACACCACTACTCCGGAATCCTTCGTTCTCCACATTGGTGATAACCCCTGTAACAGAATCGACATCAATTTTGAAAACATAGAAACCATCAGTAGGAGACTTATCGTCAACAACGGCATATCTTCCATTTCCAATGGGGGCAATGCCACTGTAATTACCCGGTGGAAGCTGCTTCTGAAATGCTCTTTGTTTGTACTCTCTCACCAACTTCAACGAGTCTCTACTCCCAAGACCCCTTACAGTCTGAGAATAAGATAGACTACTGCCCAGCAATAGCATAAGTAAGCATAAACCTTTGATTACATTCATAATGGACAAGGATTTGGCTACCGCGCTTGAGATTGTCAACCAAACAATCTGAGTCTCCAATCTCTCTCAAACGCATGTCGAAATACTGCAAATCATCTTCTGAAAAGAACTTATAAACCGTCTCTTTCGCACTCCAATGCAACAGTTGGCTCCGAATATCAGGTGCTGCCTCATCATGTCGGACAAACTTGGAGACAATGCGCCCCACCCGTTCGCTAACATATTCTATATCGACCGCAACTTCATGTTGGGGGGAAAGAATCACAGCAGCATATCCACGAGTGTGGCTGATGCTCAACTTATAGTCTTTGATGAAAGGTTTGCCGGCCTCATTATAATCAACATCAACAACATTTCCAGGCAACATAGAAGCTAAGAGAGCACGAACTGCCAGAAACTCCCTTTTCCGGCTTTCGCTTTTAAGATGCGACTCAACATACAGCCTGAAGCGTTCCAAAGGATAAAGGCTATAGAAGTCATCAACGCTCTCTTCTATTTTCCACAATCCCAGTTGGGCCTCAACTGAAACATTTCGTATAGAGATTATAGGCATTTCCCTCTACTTTTCTTTCTCCTCGATTTCAGATTTGGGCAACGGATGCACAATAACTTTCACCTTACTGATTCGACGGTCTTCAACTTCCATGATCTCAAAACTGTAGTTCTTATAGTTCAGCTTCTCGTAGACACTGGGGAAATCACCTTTTATTTCAAGCAGCAGACCGGCAAGCGTATCCGCATCACCCTCCACTTCGGAGAACTCCTCGTCGCCGATATTCAATATCTTGCAGAAATCGCTCAGAAGTGTCTTGCCTTCAAAAATATACGTATTGTAATTCAACTTCGAGTAGTTCTTTTCCTCTTCGTCATATTCGTCATTGATTTCACCGACAATCTCCTCCAGAATATCCTCCAAGGTCACGAGTCCGCTTGTTCCTCCAAACTCATCTACGACGATAGCAATATGCACTCTGTTTTCTTGAAATTCCCGCAAAAGGTCATCTATCTTCTTCGTCTCTGGAACAAAGTAGGGAGGGCGAATCAGACTCTGCCAACGGAAAGAGGCAGGCTTGGACAAATGGGGCAACAAATCCTTGATATACAACACTCCACGGATATTGTCCGTATTGTTCTGATAGACTGGGATCCGACTATAATTATTTTCGACAATACACTTCAAAACATCGGTATAACTCGACCGGATATCCAAATCAACGATGTCCTGCCTACTGGTCATCACCTCCTTAGCAGTTTCATCTCCAAAGCGGATGATTCCCTGCAAGATGCTTTGCTCGTCTTTTATCTCTTCTTTATCCGTCAACTCCAAAGCTTGTTCCAAATCATCTACACTCAGCAGATGCTTTTCTTTCTGTACAATCTTTTCAGCAATCACACCGCTATGGATAAGCAACGACTCCAACGGCCAGAATATTTTTCTTAAAACAAGTATGCCACCCACCGTTCTCCGGCAAAATCGCAAAGGCTCTTGCCTGCTATAGACCTTGGGCATGATCTCACCGAAAAGAAGAAGCAAGAAGGTCAGTATGATTGTAATAGAGAGAAACTCAAGCCAATAAGCCTTTGGGCCGAAATGCACCATCGAACCAAAAACAAAGTTGCAAAGCATGATGATGGTCACATTGACAAAGTTATTGGTAATCAGAATCGTCGCCAATGTGCGCTCCGAATCCTCCCGTAGCATCCGGATATTTTTATCGGTGGGAGTACGTTCGAGGTCAACCTCGTCAATATCGGAAGGAGAAAGACTGAAAAAAGCGATTTCCGAGCCGCTGGCAAAACCGGAAACAACAAGCAACATCATAGCCAGCAAAGCGGCAAAAATCACCCCGGGGTGAGGTGCTTGGAAGCTAACATCTGAAAAAGATTCTAAAAAACTCGTTATATCCAATGTTCCCTGACTAAAAGATTATGACATGGCGATATCAAAACGGCAGTTCATTGTCGGACTCCTGTTCGCCGGCATCCGTTGTTTCCTGCTTCTGCCGAGAAACATTTTCGGTGGCCGGTGTACCGCTACTATCAGCGTTTGCCGACATTCCCCGATAAGAAAGCATTTCCATCGTGTCTACAACAATCTCCGTGACATAATGTTTACGCCCAGCCTTATCGTCATAGCTTCGATAGCGAATCTTACCCTCCACATAGAGCTTATCCCCTTTATGGACGTATGACTCGATGTATTTGGCCAGTTTTTTATAGAACACAAGGTTGTGCCACTCGGTGCGTTCGGGTACTACAGTACCATTGGGAAGCGTATAGGAACGCTCGCTTGTGGCAAAAGACACTTGCGCCACCGCCTGATCGGCATCGTAATACCTCACTAGCGGATCCTTACCAACATTTCCAATCAACATCACCTTGTTCATAGCAACACGCGTTAAGACCGTCTTACTTCCACATGCCAAGATACTTGAACCTGAAGTTCTTGCCTTTCATCGAAGGGAACTGACTACGGCTGTCCACTCTGCCACGCAAATGCTCAACCACACGATTGTAGCAATCTTGTCCGGAAGTGGCCTTCATCCGGGCCGCAAAGTGCGTGTCACGATATTCATGCTTGCCCGTAGACGGGATAGTCACCACCCGTTTGAAATCAAACTCGGCCTCATACCACCCGGGGCGGTGTTCATTAAGTCGGAGCAATGTGCTGGCTGACTGGTCGTGCCGGAAAGAATTGGGTTCACTTGATTGCCGTACGGCCTTTTTCTCCTTAAAATCCTGCATGGTGGCAGCCACCGTCTTGATGATGATAAAATAAACACGTGGGCGCACCTTATATCTTTTAGGATACATCACATCGCTATTCGCATATTCACGAATATCAGCAATCAGATTTGCATCCAAGCCAATCTCGGGGATATTGTACAAAAAATCTAAAGCTTCTTCTACATTATAAGCTAATGTTTCCCTATCAAAATATCTTAAATATAGATTCATGTATGAGTATGTTTTCCTAAAAAAGAGCGGAAAACGGGACTCGAACCCGCGACCCCGACCTTGGCAAGGTCGTGCTCTACCAACTGAGCTATTTCCGCCTAAAAAACTATCATTATGTGAAGAGGAGGAGACTCGAACTCCCACGATGCAATTATCACTACCCCCTCAAAGTAGCGCGTCTACCAATTCCGCCACCTCTCCAACATATAAAGCATTCTGAATAATTGTGCCCAGAACAGGACTCGAACCTGCACGTCGTGAAACACACGCACCTGAAACGTGCGCGTCTACCAATTCCGCCACCTGGGCATAAAAGATAATCTCTTTATTGGCTGTTATTCAGAATGTTGAGCGGAAAACGGGACTCGAACCCGCGACCCCGACCTTGGCAAGGTCGTGCTCTACCAACTGAGCTATTTCCGCATAATCCTTTAGCAGGAACACTTCTCTAAATGCGGTTGCAAAGGTAACGCTTTTTTTTGTGTCTGCAAACTTTTCCATGCTTTTTTTTCGGTAAAACACGTTTTTTTTCATCCACCTATTTATATAAATACACAGCCGGAAGCTTCAGTCCATCCGTGCCTTGTAGTCTGCATAAGAATAAGTGCGCAGCATTTCCAGACTCCCGTCACATCTCACCAACCCTATCGCCGGATGAGAAATGCCATTGAAGGTATTTGTCTTCACCGTTGTGTAATGCAACATATCTTCAAAGATGATATTCTCACCAATCTGCAGCGGATGATCGAAAGCCCAACTGCGCATGAAGTCTCCACTCAGACAGGAATTGCCTCCAAGCCTATAGACATAGCTCCGCCCTCCATCTTCTGTTGTTTGGGGCAAAAAAACGTCCTCACTTTCGAGTGTCGCCGCACCTCTCACCCGTGGATGGTAGGGCATTTCCAGACAGTCGGGCATGTGGCAAGTGAAACTTACATTGAGGATTGCCGTCGTCGGTTCACCATCCGTGCCGCCTACAATGTCCACCACCTGCGATACCAGTTCGCCCGTCTGCCACGCGAAAGCACTTCCCGGCTCCAACACCACCTTCAGCCACGGATAACGGGCATGAAACTCCCGGAGTGTAGCCACCAGCAAGTCGATGTCATAACCGGCGCGGGTCATCAGATGCCCTCCACCGAAATTGATCCACTTGATTTGAGAAAACCATGCCCCAAACTTGTCTTCAATATGGGTTAATGTGCGACGGAACACATCAGCCCCACTCTCACACAGCGTGTGGCAATGGAAACCTTCTATGTCGGTCGGCAACTTTTCGGGCAACAACGCATTCCTCACCCCGAAACGGGTGCCCGGAGCACAAGGATTGTAAAGCAAAGTCTCCACTTCCGAATATTCGGGATTGATGCGGATGCCACAGCTAATGCCGGAATTGACAGTCCTCACCCGTTGGTGGTAACGCTCATATTGAGTGAGGGAATTGAAAGTGAGGTGGCTCGAACACCGAGCTATTTCGTCGATCTCATCATCCGTATATGCCGGCGAAAACGTGTGGGTCTTGCTCCCAAACTCCTCATACCCCAACCGGGCCTCCCACAGCGAACTCGCCGTGGTGGCCTGTATGTACTCCTTGAAGATAGGAAAAGTCTTCCACAAGGCATAAGCCTTAAAAGCCAATATAATTTCCACATCGGCCGCTTCAGCCACACTGCTGATGAGTGAGAGGTTACGACGCAACCGCGCTTCCTCCAGCACATACATGGGATGTTTTATCTCTTCGAATGTCTGCAAATTCACCATATCATTTGTCTCGGGTGGGGTTCAAAAAATTCACACCTTAATTATTATCTAAGTTCCGCAAAATCAACTTCAAGAGTTGAAAGGAACAAAGGGAACATCACATCCCCATCTCCTGCCTGCACAGTCTGCCAATCCCACTAACAGAGAGCGTGGGCAACCCTGACAAACACAGAAATCAGACGAGTCGCAATTCCCGTTCTTGCCTATATTTGCTAAATTGATGCAAAGATAGCTTTTTATCACGAATATAATTGCCCGTTTAAAAGTTTTTTAATACTTTTGCATTGGAAAAGTTGGTATATAACAATGAAGTTAGTGATAATGACCAAATCCACATTTTTTGTGGAAGAAGACAAGATTTTAGCCACGCTCTTCGAGGAGGGAATGGACAATCTGCATCTGAACAAGCCCGATTCGTCTCCGATGTACTCCGAGCGCCTCCTGTCATTATTGCCGGAAGAGACTTACCGAAAAATCACCGTACACGACCACTTCTATTTAAAAAACGAATATGACCTGGCAGGCATTCATCTCGACGATGCCTTTCAGGAAGCCCCCAAGGGCTATAAAGGCAAGATGAGTGCCACATGCACGGAGACAAAGCGGCTGAAAGAGGCCAAGCGCAAGTTCAACTATGTATTCCTCAAAAACATTTTCGACTGCATTGAGTATCCGAGCGAGAAATCGTCTTTCAATCTCAATGAGCTTGAAGATGCCGCCCACCGCGGTCTCATCGACAAGCATGTGTATGCGCTGGGAGGCATGAGTCTGGAGAATGTGAAGCTGGCCAAGCAGTTGGGATTCGGAGGCGTAGTGGTATGCGGAGACCTCTGGAACCGTTTCGACATCCACAACGAAACCGACTATCTGCAACTCATCAACCACTTCAACAAACTGAGGAAGGCGGTAGAATAAAAAAGACAAGTATAAAACCTACACATAAAAACAACAAGAGAATGAGTCAACAAAACTCTTTTTTGGTATTCTCCGGTACAAGCACGAGATACCTTGCAGAGAAAATTTGTACCAGTTTGGGTTGCCCGCTTGGCAATCTGGTCGTTACAAGGTTTTCCGATGGAGAATTTGCCGTATCCTACGAAGAATCTATCCGCGGACGCGACGTGTTCCTTGTGCAGAGCACCTTCCCCAATTCGGACAATCTCATGGAACTTCTCCTGATGATCGATGCAGCCAAACGAGCTTCGGCACGCAATGTCATCGCCGTGATTCCCTATTTCGGTTGGGCCCGGCAAGACCGCAAAGACAAGCCGAGAGTGAGCATCGGTGCCAAGCTGGTGGCCGACTTGCTGAGTGTGGCCGGCATTGACCGGCTGATCACGATGGACTTGCATGCCGACCAGATTCAAGGTTTTTTCAATGTTCCGGTGGATCATCTCTACGCTTCCGGGGTCATCCTGCCCTATCTCCAGTCGCTCAAGTTGAAAGACCTCGTGATCGCTTCTCCCGATGTCGGCGGATCCAAGCGTGCCAACACCTATGCCAAGTATCTGGGTTGTCCGCTGGTGCTGTGCAACAAGACCCGCGCACGTGCCAACGTGGTCGAGAGTATGCAGATTATCGGTGACGTGAAAGACAAGAATGTCATCGTGGTAGACGACATGGTGGACACAGCCGGAACCATCACCAAAGCCGCCGATATCATGAAGGCTGCCGGCGCAAAGAGCGTAAGGGCCTGTGCGTCGCACTGCGTCATGAGCGGTCCGGCATCAGAGCGCGTCCAAAATTCGGCACTTGAAGAAATCGTTTTCACCGACTCCATTCCCTACTCTCAGCGCAGTGCCAAAGTGAAGCAGCTCTCCGTGGCCGACATGTTTGCCGAGACCATCAAACGGGTGGTCAACAACGAAAGCATCTCCTCACAATATCTGGTATAGGCCTCCGGCCGAAAATGCTGTCGGGACGGCTTCCATGTCAACCATAGAGGCAGACGATACAGCCCGTAACCTTTGTCAGCAAGGCAAAATCAAGCCGTAGCGTCTTACCGCATATTGTCAAGGAAAATAACCACGCACTTGCATTTGGACGATTTATATCGTATCTTTGCAATAGCAAAGGGGGCACTTACGTGCCCCCTTTTTTCCGTCTTGCCCCCTACCGGAGCCCAAACAGCCTTCTCATCCGGCCCATTCGGGTCTCCAAGTCGGCCTCTTCCGGCTTCCAAGTGTACCCGTTTCACCTTGCCGTTTGGGCTCCGCGACAAACAAAAACAACAAAAGCCGACATTCAAAAGCCTCCAAAAGCCATCGCTATATTTTGGGGCTATCGGCACATGTAAGGTGTTTTCTAAATGTCGGTAGGTTTCTTACTATATCTTGAGACAAGCATTTCCTAAAAGAAGAAAAACAAAAACATGCTTTTCTTTTGTTTTATCTTCACTTTATCGTACCTTTGCACTCGCAAGAAACATTATGAGTACACTCGATCTCTTTTTCCTCTCTGTAGCCTTGGCTATGGATTGTTTCACCATCTCGATAGTCAGCGGTGTCATCATCCGGCAGAAAACTTGGCGAGTCATTCTGCAAATGAGTTTCTTCTTCGGACTCTTTCAGGCTTTCATGCCACTCATCGGGTGGGCAGTTGCCAGACGCTTTGCCCATCACATTGAAGCCTACGACCATTGGCTGGCATTTGGCCTATTGGCCTTTTTGGGCATTAGAATGATCAAAGAAGCCCTACAACCCGAGGAAAAAGAACATCATTTCAACCCACAGAAAATCAAGACCCAACTACTCTTAGCTATAGCCACAAGCATCGACGCACTGGCTGTGGGCATAACATTTGCCTTCATCGGCTACCGCAATCTGTCACAACTCGCGCTGCCATTGGCCATGATTGGGGGAGTATCGGTTGTCTTGAGCTTCACAGGCACACTGCTTGGCATCAGATTCGGGCGGAGCATCAACCACCGCCTGCAACCGGAATTGGCCGGCGGCATCATTCTTTGCCTCATAGGCACGAAAATACTCATCAGCCATTTGACCGCATAATGAGCAGCAACCGGCACTGATCGGCTGTCACAAGGCTACGGACAAAATGGTCAGACATTGAAGACAAGTCCTTCGTTGGAAAGAAAACTATTGGGAAAGACTTTGCGGGCATCGGCAAGGATGGCCGATTCGCTATCATAACGAGCACTGTAATGGCCTAAAATCAGCTTCCCCACGTGTGCGTCCCGGGCCACGCGGGCGGCTTGGGAGGCCGTGGAGTGGTAATATTTCCGAGCTCTGTCGGCCATATCATCGGCATACGTGCTCTCATGATAGAGCGTGGTCACACCGGCAAGCAGTTCATGCAAGTGAGGCATATAGCGCGTGTCGCTGCAAAAGGCATAGCTGCGTGGAGCGTCAGCCGGGGTCACCAGCCGGGCATTAGGCACCACCGTGCCTTCCGGGGTGATCCAATCGGCCCCGGCCTTGATATTGTTGATCTGACTGACGGGGATGTGATAGAAGTCTATCATGTCGCGACGAATGTGTGGAAGGGTGGATTTCTCCCGGAACAGATAACCGCAACAAGGGGTGCGGTGATTCAAAGGAATGGTTTCAACGGTTAGGCTCCGATCCTCGTACACCACCTTGTTGACCTTCGGATCGACGGCGTGGAACACCACCTCGAACTCCAAACCTTGACAAAACAAGTCGAGCTGACTCTGCAGCATGGGGCCCAAAGCCTCTGGGGCATAGACATGGAGCGAGGCCGTGCGGCCAAGCATACCGAAGGTGGAAATCATACCGATGAGTCCGAAGCAATGATCCCCGTGAAGATGTGAGATGAAAACGGCCGAGATTTTCGTAAAACGAATATGAGAACGGCGTAACTGCATCTGTGTGCCCTCACCGCAATCTACCATAAAAAGCTTTTCGCGTATCTCGACAACCTGCGATGTGGCATTGTGCTTCAAGGTGGGCAAAGCACTGCCACAACCTAATATATGTACTTTGAATGGTTCCATTCTGTGTTGGCAAACAGCCCCGCCGTCACCCCGAAAATCACAATGGCGGCGGAAAGGCTATTTGGTGCGTTTATAGACAAATATACCTTGCTTGTTTTCTATATACAAAGAGTCGGCGCCAAGTCCGTTGACGGTGAAGGTATCGGTGTTGAACACCAAGTTGCCATTAACCACTTTCCACGATGTCCAAGGGTGAGACTCTGCCTGAACAAGTGACTTGACCGTGCCTCCCTCTTGTATTTCAAAATCCTTGTCTATGCTCGTCCATTTGCCGAGCAACGTGGTGAGATTGATGACATTCGTCGCTTGCCACCCCTCCGCTCCTTTAAAGGCAGTGAGTGCAATACGGTCGCCCACCATCAGGCCACCTTTCACCGGAGAGGTGGCACTCTCATCGCTGATGAAATAGTCAATGGTGTCGCCCGTGTCGGCAATAAGTTGCAAATTGTGCATGGAGGTCCCTTCTCCACACACACCATAGACAGTCGAGTCAGATGCCGGAGCCATCCCAGCCTCGGAGGAGCCTGTAGGCGACAACACCTTGGCAGGTTTATTGTCCTTACACCCCACGGCCAACAAGGCCGTAGCGCAAATTATCGCCGTTGTATAGAAAAGCTTAGTCATATCTTGATGTTATTGATTCTTCGTTATGGTCTCCTTACGTTTCGCTTCATTCCAAAGTTCATCCATTTCTTCCAGCGACATGTCTTTCAAGGACTTACCTTTCTTCAACGTTTCTTCTTCCACATAACCGAAACGGCGAATAAACTTCTGGTTGGAAGACTCCAACGCATTGTCGGGATTGAGGTGGTAAAGCCTTGCGGCATTGATGACAGAGAAAAGGAAATCGCCCAATTCCCGGGTAGAAGCCTCACGATCGTCCTTGCGCAACTCGGTTTCGAGTTCGTCCAGTTCCTCCCGTACTTTAACCCAAACGTCGGCTTTGTCTTTCCAGTCGAACCCCACGCCACGCGCCTTGTCTTGGATGCGGTAGGCTTTGACAAGCGAAGGCAACGACTTGGGGACACCCGAGAGCACACACTCGTTGCCATTTTTCTCGTGCTGCTTGCGCATTTCCCATGTCGAAGCCACCTGCTCGGCGGTAGTGGGTTTGACGGTAGAATCACCATTCACCTCCTCTTCATTATACACCACCTGCCCATTGGCATTGATGCGCATATCAGGATCGGTGACATACCATTCTCCTTTGTTCCAATTGATGAAGTCGTGTCGGAACATCAGTTTGTCACATTGCGCATTGCACACATCTGCTATGTCAAACCGGCTTTCTTCACTTCCGAGCATGGCATAGAACACAACATGCTCCAGAACGTCGCCCAACTCTTTGCAAATGTTCTTGTAGTCTTTGTTCATCAAGGCATCGCAGAGTTCGAACACCTCTTCGATAGTATTCGGCCGCAGGCTCTCGTAGGTTTGCTTTCTGTCCCACGGGCATTCCTTGCGCAGCCGATCCTGTATGTCAAGCAAACGCCCGAAGGCCCTTAGTTTTTCTTCTTTCGTGTGCATCGTGTTATCTGTTTGTCTGTTGCAAAGGTAAGAAAATAATTTATTTTATTCCCGTGTTACGAAGTTTTTTAGTAATTTTGCACCAATATTCCTATAAAAATGTAACGAAAACAAAATCAAGATAATATAACAAATGGAATTGGCAAGTAAATACGATCCACATGCCGTGGAAAGCAAATGGTATGAATATTGGCTCGACAACAAGCTGTTTAGTTCTAAACCTGATGGGCGCGAACCCTACACGGTGGTGATCCCCCCCCCAAATGTGACAGGAGTGCTCCACATGGGACACATGCTCAACAACACCATTCAGGACATTCTCGTGCGCCGGGCCCGTATGGAGGGCAAGAACGCCTGCTGGGTGCCGGGCACCGACCATGCCTCGATTGCCACCGAAGCCAAGGTGGTGAACAAACTGGCCGAACAAGGAGTGAAGAAGACCGACCTCACTCGGGAACAATTCTTGAAACATGCGTGGGACTGGACCCACGAGCATGGCGGCATCATCCTCAAGCAGTTGCGCAAACTCGGAGCCAGTTGCGACTGGGATCGCACGGCATTCACGATGGACGAGACGCGCTCGGAGAGTGTCATCAAGGTGTTTTGCGACCTCTACGAGAAAGGACTCATCTATCGCGGTGTGCGCATGGTGAACTGGGATCCGCAGGCACAGACTGCCCTTTCCGACGAAGAAGTAATCTATAAGGACGAACATTCCAAACTCTACTATCTGAAATATCGCGTAGTGGAGGCCGACTGTCAACAGGTTGACGAGGGTAATATCATGCACAAAGATGCCAAAGGATACTACGCCGTCGTAGCGACCACTCGCCCGGAAACAATCATGGGCGACACGGCTATGTGCATCAATCCCAACGATGTGAAAAACACGTGGCTGAAAGGCAAGCACGTGATCGTTCCGTTGGTCAACCGGGAGATTCCCGTCATCGAAGATGATTATGTGGACATCGAGTTCGGAACGGGTTGTCTGAAGGTGACTCCGGCTCACGATATCAACGACCACGCATTGGGATTGAAGCACGGACTTGCCACAATCGACATCTTCAACGACAACGGTACCATCTCCGAAGCCGGCGGACTCTATGTGGGCATGGATCGCATGGAAGTGCGTAAGCAGATCGCCAAGGACTTGGAGCAGGCCGGACTTATGGAAAAACTCGAAGACTACGATAACAAAGTGGGCTTCTCCGAACGCACCAATGTACCCATAGAACCCAAGCTTTCCACCCAATGGTTCTTGAGAATGCAGCACTTTGCCGACTTGGCATTGCCTCCGGTGATGAACGATGACATTGAATTCTACCCCAAAAAATACAAGAACACCTACCGCCACTGGCTTGAGAACATCAAGGATTGGTGTATTTCCCGACAGCTGTGGTGGGGACACCGCATTCCGGCCTACTACTTTACTACAGCCGACGGCAAGAAAGATTTCGTGGTGGCAGAGAATGCAGCTACAGCCCTTGCGAAAGCGCAGGAGAAGAACAGCAGCCTCAAAGCCGAAGACTTGGAACAGGAAAGCGATTGTCTGGACACGTGGTTCTCGAGTTGGCTGTGGCCTATTTCCGTGTTCGACGGTATCCGCCATCCCGACAACGGGGACATCAAATACTATTATCCCACGTCTGATCTCGTGACCGGACCGGACATCATCTTCTTCTGGGTGGCCAGAATGATTATGGCCGGATATGAATATAAGGGTAAATCCCCGTTCAAGCATGTCTATTTCACCGGCATTGTGCGCGACAAACTCGGTCGGAAGATGTCGAAAAGCCTCGGCAACTCGCCCGACCCACTCATGCTCATCGACAAGTATGGTGCTGATGGTGTGCGCATGGGCATGATGCTGAGTGCACCGGCCGGCAACGACATCCTCTTCGACGAAACCTTGTGCGAACAGGGCCGCAACTTCAACAACAAGATATGGAATGCTTTCCGCCTTGTGAAGGGTTGGGAAGTGGCCGACCAAGAGCAGCCGACAGCCAACAAGATTGCGATAGCCTGGTTTGAAGCCAAACTGAAAGAGGCCAACGATGAACTCAATGAGCTTTTCAAGAGCTATCGCATATCCGAGGCATTGATGGCAGTCTACCGCCTTTTCTGGGACGAATTCTCCGGTTGGTATCTTGAAATGGTGAAACCGGCCTACGAGCAACCGATAGACAGGAAAAGCTATGAGGCTACATTGGCCTTCTTCGATGCCCTTCTGAAGATGCTGCATCCATTCATGCCCTTCATCACGGAGGAACTATGGCAACACATCTACGATCGCAAAGATGGAGATTCTATTATGCGGGAGCAGCTGAAACTCTCCACCCCCTCAAACGAAGAAAAGAATATCTGTGGCGACATCGAAAACGTGAAGCAGATCATTTCCGGCGTGCGTACCGTGCGCAATCAGAAAAACATTGCCCAAAAGGAACAACTCACCTTGCAGACTGTCAATGCCAACAACTATGACAAATACAATGAAGTCATCTTGAAAATGGCTAATCTTGACAAGATAGAGGTTGTTTCAGAGAAAGGAGCCGATGCCAGCACATTCATGGTAGGCACTGACGAGTTTGCCGTCCCATTGGGAGAACTGATTGATGTGGAGGCAGAAATCGAGAAAGCGGAAGCCCAGCTTCAGCATCTTGAAGGCTTCCTTGCCGGCGTGCGCAAGAAGTTGGCCAACGAAAATTTCGTTGCCCATGCTCCCGAAAAGGTCGTTGACCTTGAGCGCAAGAAAGAAAATGACTCGTTGGAAAAGATCGCTGCCCTCAAAGCGACAATCGCAGAACTCAAGAAAAAGTAAAAACAAGAAGTGAGGAGGTAGAGAGTAGATACTCGCACTACGAACCTTCCCTCTCCTCCTCACTTCTGTTTTTCTACTTCCCTTCCCCTACTCTTCACCAAACACGCCTAACTTCTAACCCCTTCACCCCTAACCACCAATCCTCTTACCGACATGAAAAAAATCATTCTAACACTCCATTTGCTTCTATTCATAGCCGTAGGACTAACATCATGCAGTGATGATGCTTATGATGCAGAGAAGGTCACGCAGCAAACATTGCTCGTTTACATGCCGTGGACCGGCAATGCTTCATCTTCCAACTCAGGCCTCTATCCTTACTTTCTCAATAACATCGACAGCATGGAAGCGGGCATTAAGGCGGCCAAAGGTTTGGGTACCACACGACGCGTGTTGGTACTTTTAAGCAAATCGGCTACAAATTCACAACTATTCGAAATAAAATATGAGAATGGTTCATGCACACACCACCCCATAAAAGACTACACCAATCTTGATTTTTCGTCATCGGCGGGAATCACAGAAGTGCTCAACGAAGTGAAAACACAGGCACAAGCACTCAACTACGCACTTGTCATTGGAGGTCATGGCACGGGATGGACGATGAAAGAAGACTGGCAGAGCTATCCCCACAACGCCAAAAAGAGACATGTATATGGGAAAACATCCGACAGTGCCTATCCATTCCGATTCACTGATACACGCTTCATGGGAAGTGTTGCCGACCCCAACTATTCCATCAATATCCCGGACATTGCTTCTGCCATTGCCGCCACGGGGCTAAAGATGCAGTACATCCTTTTCGACGACTGCTACATGGCCAATGCCGAAGTGGCCTATGAACTTCGGAATGTGACAAACTACCTGATCGCTTCCACAAGTGAAGTCATCATCATTGGTATGCCCTACGCCTCCATGTGGTCAAACCTTAGCTCTGCCACTCCCGGCTATTCGGCCATCGTGTCGGCCTTCCATAACTTTTATTCAAAATACACGGTGCCGTGCGGTGCCTTGTCGGTCATTGATTGCAGGGAAATGGAAACACTCGCAGGCATCATGAAAGAAATCAATGCCGGCTACACATTAGACGAAACGCTAAGGGACAGCATACAAGTGCTTGACGGATTCAACCAACCGATCTTCTACGACATGACTTCATACGTGAAGAATCTCAAACCAAGTACATCCCTTTTGAGCAAATATACCACGCAGATGGGAAAAGTAATCAAGTCTACACAGTCAACGGAGACCCTTTACTCAAATCTCTACAACTCTCCTGTTTACATCACAGTAAAAAGTTATTCGGGCATCACCATATCCGATCCGAGCAACAACACTGCCGCATTAAAAAGCAAAGAAAAGACAAACTGGTGGAAAGCTACTCATTAAGCTTTCCACCAGTTTGCTTTTTATTCATAATCATCAATCACTGCATTGATGATATCCAACATAGGTTTGGCCACCTTAAACACTTTGACGATTTCGTCCAACCATTTGTCGCCCTCAAAGAAATCATCCGGAACACGATGCCAAGTGGCATAATCTTTCATTCGCAGATAGTGGATGAACTCATAGTCGCGGGGGAAATCCTTTGGTGCAGTCTTCAAATGGGCCAACCCGAA
Source organism: Segatella buccae ATCC 33574 (assembly GCF_000184945.1). Taxonomy (GTDB): domain Bacteria; phylum Bacteroidota; class Bacteroidia; order Bacteroidales; family Bacteroidaceae; genus Prevotella; species Prevotella buccae. The sequence continues at coordinate 2,098,625 of NZ_GL586311.1, read as the reverse complement.
CCCTTTGGGCGATAACTCGCCATCGGGAGACCACTTTCCCTCATTGGCATAACCAAAGTACTTCACAAACTGTCCACTTTCTACAGCTTTTCGCCATGCGTCGATATTCCCCATGATTTCGTTTCGGCAACTGGTCAGAATGTTGGTGGGCAACCAGTATGCCCCCGCTGAGAGCTGGCATCGACCGGGTTCCAGATGAATATAGTAGCCACCACGCAGAGACTTCTTCCCATGTGCACAAATATACGCACCAAGATGATTCTTATAAGGAGATTTATCTTCCGAGAAACGTGTGTCGCGATAGAACCGGTAGCAGCAGTCTTTCGGAGTGAGATGGGCTATTTCCGGATCAAACTCAGAAATCCGTGCAATGGCTTGGGCCACACCATCTTCAAAGTCTTCTTTACAAGCCAGATATTCCGGCTTATGTTCGTTAAACCAAGGACGGTTGTTATTAGCACTCACACCTTTCAGGAAATCAAGGATTCGTTTCGCCTGCATATCTATTGCATAATTAAAGTTTACTGCCTTCCAATAGCTTCGGACAATATTGGTCAAAAAAACATTTCTCACACTCCGGTCGGGCACTCTTGCACACGTATCGCCCATGGAGGAGGAGCCAATGGTGGGCATCGGGGATATCCGATTGTGGGATATGCTTCATCAGATACTCCTCTACCTTCAACGGTGTATTAGCTGTTTTAGGCACCAGCCCCATGCGATGACTCACCCGATACACATGTGTGTCGACTGCCATAGCGGCGCGGCCAAACCACACAGCTTGCAGCACATTGGCCGTTTTCCGCCCCACTCCGGGCAATTTCATCAAGTTTTGAAGCCCGTCAGGCACCTCGCCGCCAAAATCAGCCACCAGCATCCGCGCCATCTCCACCAGATGTTTGGCTTTGGCGTTCGGATAACTCACTGTCCGGATATACTCGAATACATCTTCCACCTCGGCTTTGGCCATGGAAGCGGCGTCAGGATAGTGCTTAAACAGCTCCGGTGTAATCTGATTGATACGCTTGTCCGTGCATTGTGCGCTCAACAACGTTGCCACCAGCAACTGAAAAGAACTGCCGAAATGCAATTCTGTATTTACATTCGGCAGTTTCTTACGGAAATAGTCGAGGATGAAATGGTATCTTTCTTCTCTCGTCATTTATCTGAAAAAATTAGTTACTTCTTCTTGGCATCTTCCTTTTCGGCTGCCTTAGGTGCGCTTTTATACGCTTTGTTCAGGCCTGCCACCACATCGTTGGTGATGTCAAAAGCCTTGTCGGCATAAAGCAAGTTATCACCCTGCTTGCTCAAAATCAGGCTGTATTTCTTATCTTTATTATATACAGCAAGGAAGTGTTGGATGGAATCCCGCAAAGCCTTATTGTATTTTTCTGTCTCTGCCTGAAACTCATTACCCAAACGTTGCTGTAATCCCTGAAGATCGGCGTTCTGCTTCTGCAAACCGGCTTGAATCCTCTCGGCCTGCTCGCGGGTATAGGCATTCTGCTGGAGCTTCTGCTGGAAGTTGGCAGCCGCAGCCTGCAAGGCCTGCCCTTTCTGACTGATCGTGTTCTGAATGTTCTGGCTCTTCTTCTCCAAAATGCCGGCATAGTCTTTTGCAAACTGATATTGCGACATGATAGAGTCAACCTCTACATAGGCAATCTTCATTTCCGAAGGAGCAGTCTGACTATTTGATTTGGCCTCCACCTGAGGCTGTTGCTTGTTACAAGACGTCACTGCAAGTGCTACGAAAGCAGCAAAGGCAGCGGTGCTAAGAATGTTTTTCTTCATTTTTATTTGTATTTTATGTTTTTATTTTCGTTTGATGGCAATATAACAATCGGTCGGAAGTGCTCTTGTTCAATAAGCCCGACCGGCCGACCGAGCCTCCTTGTCTTGATCGATCACACAGTGAATGCCCTTCCTGCGCAAGCCGGGATTGTCATGCACGTGCTGTGAAGAGAACTTGCCGTTTTTCTTCAACAGCAACTTCACACTCATCAATGCCACACAGATAGCAATTATTAACACGCTTAATAGCAGAGTTTCTATCATTTTTACTAAATTTGCAGTGCTCAAGGAACACTTTTCCGGGGCAAAGGTAGCATTTTTAGTCAAAAAGACAAAATAAAATAACATAATTAAATGAATAAAAGTAATTTGAAGCCTGCCCGCGTATTCGAGCAGTTTGCTAAAATCAATGAGATTCCCCGGCCCTCCAAGCACGAGGAAAAAATGATTGAGTATTTGAAAGAGTTCGGCAAGTCACATCACTTGGAAACCCTTGTCGACGAAGTAGGTAACGTACTCATTCGCAAGCCGGCTACTCCGGGATACGAGAACCGCGAAACGGTGATTCTCCAAAGCCACATGGATATGGTATGCGAAAAGCTTGTAGACCTCGATTTCAACTTCCACACAGATGCCATACAGACCTATGTCGACGGTGACTGGCTGAAAGCCAAAGGCACCACTTTGGGTGCTGACGACGGCATCGGTGATGCCATCCAGTTGGCCATCCTTGACTCTGATGACATTGAGCATGGCCCCATAGAATGTCTGTTCACCCGTGACGAGGAGACCGGACTGACCGGTGCACATGGCCTGCAGGCCGGCTTCATGACCGGCAAACTGCTTATCAATCTTGACAGTGAAGACGAAGGGCAGATATTCGTGAGCTGTGCCGGCGGTCAGACCACAACAGCCACTTTCCACTTTGAAAGAGAAGAAGCCGAAAGCGGCCTGTTCTTCCTCAAGGCGTCCCTAAAAGGCTTGAACGGCGGGCACTCGGGCGACGACATCAACAAGAAGCGCGCCAATGCCATCAAGATTCTGGCCCGCTTCCTGTTTATCCAACAAGAGAAAATCGCAGGCCTGCGTCTGGCAAATTTCAATAGCGGAAAACTGCACAATGCTATTCCGCGCGACGGTCAGGTAGTATTTGCCGTGCCCGCAGAGTTGAAGGAACAGGTCAAGGCCGACTGGAATATCTTTGCCGCAGAAGTGGCAGATGAATTCCACGTGACCGAACAGGCGATGGATTTCAGCCTTGAAAGCACCGATGCCGTCAAGGTGATGCCCAAGACCGTCGGGCAAAATGTGATTCGCGCCATACAAGCCGTACACAACGGACCGCTGACCAACTGTCAGGACGAGGCCATTGCATGGATGGTAGAGACTTCGAGCAATATCGCCAGCGTTCAGACCACGGACAACACCGTGGTGGCTGTGGCCAGTCAGCGCAGCAATGTGATGAGCAACCTCGACAACATGACCAACACCGTGAAAGCTGTCTTCCTGTTGGCCGGGGCCGAAATCGCCGTCGACGACAAATATCCGGCTTGGAAAATGCGGGCAGACAGCGAACTTACACGCATTGCCGTGGAGGCTTACAAAAAACTGTTCGGCAAAGAGCCGAAAGTGCTTGGCATCCACGCCGGTCTTGAGTGCGGCTTGTTCTCTGAGCGCTATCCCGACCTGGACATGGTGAGCTTCGGCCCCACCCTGCGTGGCGTTCACTCACCCGACGAGAAACTACTCATCCCCACTGTACAAATGGTTTGGGATCATCTGCTGGAGATTCTGAAAAACGTACCGGCCAAATGAGCATATCATCAAAAGCCAAAAGTGGGCTTTTCCTGCTATTGACAACACTCCTTCTCGCATCGTGTGGACAACAGCACGATGCAGAAGACTTGATACGCGATTTTCTGAATGAAAATCTGGAGGTAAGCGACCGGACCAACGAACAGTTCTCGCGTCTCGATTCCACCAAGCGTGTCACTCCGCAACGAGTGGGGGAAATGAGACGGAAGGCCAACGATATCGCCATCTTCAAGAAGGGAATCATCTACCCACAAAACAATAGAATACCTTCCAAACTGCTGTTGATGAACGTCAAATACACACTGACAGACAGGCATGGCAGAGAACAAGACTACATGCAGACTTTCTACATGGACAAAGAACTGTCACGAGTGGTTGCCTTTAAGGAGAACTGATGTAAGCGTCGCCTATTATATAATAAGGTGTACATTGTCTTAAAAGCAAGACGATGTACACCTTTTTTGTTTTCCGACCGATGTAAACGGCTCCGTTACTTCGTTTCCCGTTTAAAGGAAACTTTCAAAGGTTCGGCCTGTCGCCGATTCCAATTCCTCAACCATGCGAACCAAGCCTCCTTGTCCTTAAAGCCGAAATTTTCATTGGCTGAAGTGTAGGCAAGTTTATAATTGATGACACCGTCTACCGGCTTCACGACATTTGTATAGTCGTCTTTGGTAGCCTTCTCTTCCGAAACAAGATATTCTCCCGGCATATAGATTCCCAGTCCGACTGTTTCCAACTTATGTTGACCATCATCCTTACCCGTGGGCCAGTCGCTGCCCCAACAACCACGCGCATTCTCACAACCAAATTCTTCCGATCCCTTCACATTGATGAGCCCTGTAGCAAAGCGATAGGTCGGGAAATCGACAGGCGTGCGGCTGAACCGGGCTTGCACATCAAAATCACGATGACCGGCGTAGACGGTATAACGGATCACCACATTAACCGGCATCAAGCCCTCGGCAGGCACCCATCCCTTGTCTTCCACCTCAACAATAGCACGCAGCGGCCCCTCGGCCACAACACGTTGTGTGCGCATTTTTACGTCGGTGAGCAGTTGCTGGGCATGACCGTCCCAACCCCGCAAGGCTCCCAGTCCATAAGTATTGCCCACCCACAGCACATCATCGCCAAAACCTTGGGCCTTCTGCTCGTCAGTGGGATAAAACTGCGTGGCCTCCAGCTCCAGTCCCTTATGGTTCTTGCCATAGAGGTCGATAGTCTGCCGATGGTCGAAATAGACACGCAGGGCAATCAATTCACTTTCAAAGCAGACCCCATGGGAGTGTACATAGTGATAAGTATCTTTAGTGCGAGCATCGAAAGTGATGCTGCGCAAATAGACATCCTGCTTATTTTTGGGCAGTTTCTTGTCCTTCGAGGGAAGCACAAGTTCGGCAAACGTGCGAGCGGGGAAAGTTTTCTGCTCACCGTCGTCAAACAACTCCACCCGATAGTTTTTGGTTTCATGGGCTCCGACATCGGTCAAAAAGCACAATTCGTCATATACACAATCACCGTCAAGATCATCGAGCTGGGAAGGAATCTCCTTTCCATTGAGCGTAACGACGGCACGTTTCACCTCACCGATATCCTTCAGATTAAAAACGACCGGTTCGTCCGTTCGTGGCATTTTGGAAGAATTGGTGACCTCCACACGCATGGTGGCTCTCCGAGCGTGAACGGCCGGGCAGGCCAGCAACAACGCTGCCACAAGTCCTAACATTTGTTTGTTTTTGATTTTCATGTTTTTGGTTTTTAAGTTTTGTAAGTCCAACTTCAGGAATCGACGAGAATCGGAAGAAGACAGTGCCCGTGTTGCCCGTCAGGAGATGGAGATACCCGCTCTACCGCCGGCATTTGGAGTATTCTCCCGACCCCCATCGCACTTGCAAATATTGAGTTATTATTTAGTAGACTTATAGTTCGCTGTATTTTTTCTTGCCACACAGATAATATTTCCACAAGATGGAGAAAGGATTCCGCCCGTCATTTTTCCTGTCTACCCGCATCGCCTGAATGCGATAACGGGCATCATCAAATGTATGCCGCCACTTCAGAAAATCCCTGCGAGCACGGAATATAGCCACGCAATCACGCCAATTACGATTGAAGACAAGCGTCGCAAATGCAGCCAGATAGTCAAGGAAACAGCGCATCCGCATCACTTTCTCCAGTTCACCGTCGCCAAGATTTTTGTAAAGCATGGTCAGATTGTTGCGGAAATTGAGATAGGTTTTCATCGGGTTTTCCTTCGGGAGAGTTCCTCCACCCACATGATAGACTGTGCTTTGGGGCAGACAATACACTTTGCGCCCCATGAGCGACAGTCGCCAACAAAGGTCTATCTCTTCGTTGTGGGCGAAAAAACGGCCATCCAAAGCTCCGGCCATCCAATAGTCGGACGCCCTTATCAACAGGCAGGCGCCCGTGGCCCACAACACTTCAGCCGGTTCGTCATATTGCCCTGTATCTTCTTCCACGGTTTCAAATATCCTTCCACGGCAGAAAGGATAACCATAGCGATCGAGAAAACCTCCTGAGGCACCGGCATATTCAAAACGGGTGCGGCGGCAGAAATCACGCAGTTTGGGCTGACAAGCTGCCACTTCAGGATGCCCGTCCATAAACGAGACGAGCGGAGACAGCCAACCGGGTGTCACCTCCACATCGGAATTGAGCAACATATAGTAGGTGGCATCAATCTGCTTGAGCGCCCGATTGTATCCTTCGGCAAAACCATAGTTCTTGTCCAACAGGAGAGTCTTGACCTGCGCATATTGTTTCAGGAGGGCGAGAGAGTCATCAGTAGAGGCATTGTCAGCCACCCATATCTCCGCTTCGTCCGCCGAACAGGCTATCACGCCGGGCAGAAACTTCTCCAGCATGGCTCTGCCATTCCAGTTGAGTATGACGATTGCTGTCTTTACCATGTCACACCTCCCCCATCAGTTCGTCGACCACAAGTGCCGAACGGTCACGACTGAAACTGCCCAGCCGTAGTTTGAACAACCGGTTGTCATACTCCTCACGGGCCATACGGGCCGGAAGTTCCACACGGATATAATTATCCGTAAATCCGTGCATGGCCTTTCCTTTAGCAGCTTTCTCAAAAAGCACCACCGACTCTGTCCCGATATATTTTGCATAAAACTCCTCCGTTTTTCGGTCGCTCATATCCAAAAGCCGCTTCACGCGCTGCCGCTTCTCCTTGTCGTCAACAACGTATGGGATGGAAAGGGCACTCGTGCCGGGACGCTCCGAGTAAGGGAACACATGCAGTTGGGTCACAGGAAGCGACTCAAGGAAGTCGTAGCAATCTTCAAAATATTCCGGCTTCTCTCCCCGACAGCCCACCATCACATCAACCCCGATAAAGGCATCGGGCATTTTCTCCTTGATGAGGTTGATTTTATGGGCAAAGAGTGCGCGGTCATATCTTCTGTGCATCAGTTTAAGCACCTCATCGCTGCCACTCTGCAGGGGTATATGGAAATGGGGCATAAACGCACGACTGATTGAACAATACTCCACGAGTTCATCGCTGCACAAGTCGGGCTCCAAACTGGAGATGCGGAAGCGTTCGATGCCTTCCACCTCGTCAAGTGCTTTCACCAAATCGAGAAAACTCTCATGAGTCGTTGCACCGAAATCACCAATGTTAACTCCGGTGAGCACTATCTCCCGTCCACCCTCAAGAGCTGCCTCCCGAGCCTGTTCTACGAGCGAAGCGATAGACGGATTGCGGGAGAAGCCACGGGCGTAGGGTATCGTGCAGTAGGTGCAGAAGTAGTTGCATCCATCCTGCACTTTCAGGAAATAGCGCGTACGGTTGCCCCTCGAGCAAGAAGGCTGAAAACTTTTAATATCCTTGGTCTTCACCGAATGGTGCCGGTGAAGTGCCTCCTGCCTGACTCCTCCGACAAAAGCATCGTTAAGATATTGTATCAGGTCGGCCTTCTCATTGGAACCGAGCACCAAATCCACACCATCAATGCGGCTCACTTTCTCCGACTCCAACTGGGCGTAGCAGCCGGTCACGACAACAAATGCACCGGGATTTTCGCGCACCATGCGATGGATGGCCTGCCGACACTTATGGTCGGCCACCTCTGTCACCGAACAGGTGTTGATGAGACAGATGTCAGCCCGCTCGCCTTTCTGCGCTGCAACAACCCCGATGTCCGACAACAATTTGCCAAACGTAGAGGTTTCGGAAAAGTTCAGTTTACAGCCCAGTGTGTAATAGGCCGCCTTTTTTCCCTGAAAAGCACTATAATCAATCATAGTGCAAAGTTACGTAAAATCACTGTAATATTTGCAGAAAACAGAAAGAATAACTCAACTCCACCGGGAACTCGGCGTAATCTTCAAACGGTCAGTTCAATTTCTTCACCACCGGGCAGAAGGACAACGCTCTCGTAGGCTCCATCTCCCGTATAGCGGGGGCCATTGACACATGAATAACCGTCAGCCACAAGGAGGGCTGTCATTTCATCCACTTTCTCACGACTGCCCACACTCATGCTGATATGCTGGTAACCATCGGCATGGCGGTCTTTGTTTCCGTGGGGCATATCGTCTCCCCAATTCATAATTTCCAAACGCGGCCCCTGCCCAAACGTGATGAAATAGGAATGCAATCCGGTCTTCGGATTGTGGTATCCTTCGTTGGCCATGCCACCGAAATACTTGCAGAAGAACAGTTTTGCTCCTTCCAAGTCACGCACGTTGAGTGCGATGTGCTCAATGTAAATCATGTTGATGGTATACGGTTTATCTGTTAGTAAGTTCAAAATGGGGGGTTCCAACTCCTTCCTCCACCAGAAATGCAATGTCTGTTTTTGTCATCTCCTCCTCTCCCATTTTCCTCAAGTGCCTACAAAGATACACTTTTTGTGGGAGAAATTGCAATAGGAGAGAATCATTTTATGGAATCTTTTCGTCAAGAATATTGGTCGAAAAAGTGTTCTGTGCTTGCAATATTCCCAACTGAAACACACCCGGCCGGAAATACACGAATTTCACAAGGGCGTCCAAGCCATTGGCAATCAGGCATTTGAATTTTCTCAACATTTCAAAAGACCTTTAAATGGTCGTCAAAAAGCCGAAACTAACGTGCAAAAGAGCCCTTACCAGAAGCTCATTGCAGCCATTTGGAACGCTCAAAGAGCCTCTTTCGCACGGTCACATCCGGCCTTTACCCGAAAATCAGCGCATCTTTTCGGACCTCCAAACGTATTTCCCCACTCTAATTGAAGGACTTTAGGCGAAGCTTTTTTGTCATGCTTTTTGGCTTTATTTCTATATGGCTACAATGCTTGCTTTTTTATTATAATGTTCTAAACGATTTGCCTAAATATCGCATATTATGCGTATCTTTGCATAAGATAGGCGGCGTTCAGCAATTTGAAAGCAAGCTCTCATTGCATTCACTTGCACTATCTTTGCATAAGATAGGCGGCGTTCAGCAATTTGAAAGCAAGCTCTCATTGCATTCACTTGCACTATCTTTGCATAAGATAGGCGGCGTTCAGCAATTTGAAAGCAAGCTCTCATTGCATTCACTTGCACTATCTTTGCATAAAATGTTTTAAAAATCAATGATATGGACTTCTTGGAATTAGCAAAAAAGCGTTATTCGGCAAGGGAATACTCGCCGAAAGAGGTGGAACAGGAAAAACTTGAATATATCTTGGAGTGTGCCCGGCTGGCACCATCGGCCGTCAACCACCAGCCTTGGCGCTTCATCGTGGTCAAGAGCGATGAAGCCCGAAAAGCCGTACAGCAGTGCTATCCGCGCGAATGGTTTGCACAAGCCCCGCTCTACATTGTCGCCTATGCAAAGACTTCCGAGGCATGGGTGCGGGAATGCGATGCCAAAAACCATGCCGACATTGATACGGCCATCGCCGTGGAGCACATTTGTCTGGCAGCCACCGAACTGGGATTGGGCGGCTGTTGGGTTTGCAATTTCGACGTGTCGCAACTCAAAGACAGCCTCCATTTGTGCTCTGACGAATATCCGGTAGCCATCATACCGATAGGATATGTCGACAAATTCTCGGCAAAACCCAAGTCAAGGAAAAATATGGGTGAGATCGTCACGACAAAATAGCAAGGAAAAGAAAAAACTTTCGGAATCAATGCAAACAGTATGAATGAGCATACAGTTTGCTGCAATGCGCGTAAAATTCTGAAAAGACAAGCATAAAAAAGCCGCTGAAAGCTTAGCTTCCAGCGGTGTTCTCAAAATTTTTCAGTTCGTGTATGCAATCTGATTACATAGCAGCAGTGTCAGCAGCAGCTGTATCAGCAGCAACAGTGTCAGCAGAATCAACTGCTACGGTGTCAGAGTCCTGAGCAGGAGCCTGAGCTGTTTTGTTACCACAAGATGCGAAAGAGATAGCTGCGATAGCTACGAACATTAAAACCAATTTCTTCATTTTCTTTGCTTTTTAAATCTGTAAAACAATCATTTGTTTATTAAAACGATGCAAAGATAAGTATTTTTTAAATACGCCGTTCTTTTTTTTAGGACTTTTTTTGAGGTCGTTTTGTAACTTTTATATAACACACTAATAATCAATAACTTACAAATAGCCAACAAATGTTAAAGTTTTATCGTGCTCGAAAACAGATGCTTAAAAGCATAAAAAGTATGCACAAGAAGGCATAAAAAAGGTGGTGCATCCCCTTGAAGGACACACCACCTTTCATACGCCGGCAAACATGTTTAGTATTCACCCCAAGCCTTAATGTCTATGTCTTCAAGCGACAAGGAACAGAAAGCGTTGATAAAGGCGCAGGCCAACCGACTGTTGGTAATTAGCGGCACATTGAGATCAATGGCGGCACGGCGAATCTTATAACCATTGGTAAGCTCATGCACGGTCAGGTTTTTAGGTATGTTGACAACCATGTCGATCTCCTTATTGTGCAACATGTCAAGAGCCTGCGGATGCTTGCCTTCATCGGAAGGCCAGTAGACACGGGTATTCTCCACGCCATTGTCGGCAAGATAGTTGGACGAACCGCCGGTGGCGTAGAGTTTGTAGCCGTGGGCCACAAGCGTTTTGGCAGCATCAAGCAGTTCGGCTTTCTGCTTGGCTCCGCCTGTAGACAGCAACACCGTTTTCTTCGGAATGCGATAGCCCACGGAGAGCATACTCTTGAGCAAAGCCTGATTGGAGTCGTCACCCAAGCAGCCCACTTCGCCCGTAGAACTCATGTCAACTCCCAAGACCGGGTCGGCCTTTTGTAAGCGGTTGAAAGAGAACTGGCTGGCCTTGATACCCACATAATCCAAGTCAAAGAGATTTTTGTTGGGTTTTTCAACCGGCAAACCCAACATCACACGAGTGGCAAGTTCGATGAGATTGATTTTCAACACCTTGCTGACAAAGGGGAAAGAGCGCGAAGCGCGAAGGTTACACTCGATGACCATGATCTCATTGTCACGAGCCATATACTGGATGTTGAACGGACCGTTGATGTGGAGGGCCTTGGCTATCTGCCGACTCACACGCTTGATGCGCCTCACGGTCTCCACATAAATCTTCTGTGGAGGAAACTGGATGGTGGCATCACCGGAATGAACTCCTGCAAACTCAATGTGTTCGGAGATGGCGTAAGCCAAGATTTCACCGTTTTTGGCCACGGCATCCATTTCTATCTCCTTGGCATGTTCGATGAACTTGGAGACCACGACCGGATGGTCTTCGCTCACATTGGCTGCCAGCCGGAGGAAACGTTTCAGCTCTTCTTCATTGGAACATACATTCATGGCTGCTCCCGAAAGAACGTAGGAAGGACGCACAAGAACCGGGAATCCCACACGGGCGATGAAATCGTCGATGTCTTCCATACTCGTAAGCGCACTCCATTCGGGTTGGTTGATGCCATGCCGGGTGAGCATCTCCGAGAATTTGGCGCGATCTTCGGCACCATCGATATCTTCGGCCTTGGTGCCAAGAAGAGACACATGCTGCTCGGCCAACTTCATGGCCAGATTGTTGGGAATCTGGCCACCGGTGGAAATAATCACACCATGGGGCGACTCAAGTTCGATGATGTCCATGACACGCTCAAAAGTGAGTTCGTCAAAATAAAGACGGTCGCACATGTCATAGTCGGTGGAAACCGTCTCAGGATTGTAGTTGATCATCACAGAACGCCAACCCTCCTTGCGAATCGTATTCAAAGCCTGCACACCACACCAGTCAAACTCCACTGAAGAACCGATGCGATAGGCTCCCGACCCAAGGACAACTATGGAACGCCCGTCGTGCTCCGGCTCGATGTCGCTTGCCACGCCGCCATAAGTCACATAGAGATAGTTGGTCCGGGCAGGATATTCAGCCGCCAGTGTGTCGATCTGTTTCACCACAGGCACGATGCCAAGATTCTTACGGCAATGGCGCACAAGGAGCATAGCCTTGTGCATGTTGTGGAGCTCGTCTTCAAGTCCGACGGCACGGGCTATCTGGAAGTCGGTGAATCCATAGACTTTGGCCTTACGGAAAAGTGCCTTGTCAAGGGTGTTGATGTTCTTGGTTTTCAGTTCCTCGTCAATATCGATGATATGTTTCAGCTTCTCAAGAAACCACTTGTCTATCTTGGTCAGCTCGTGGATTTGGCCAACCGTATATCCCTTGTGCATGGCTTTGGAGATGACAAACACACGCTTGTCGGTGGGTTCACGCAGGGCCGCATCGATGTCGGCAATCTCAAGTTCCTTATTCTCGACAAATCCGTGCATCCCCTGCCCTATCATGCGAAGACCTTTCTGAATGGCTTCTTCAAAATTGCGGCCGATGGCCATCACTTCACCAACCGACTTCATGCTCGAGCCGAGTTCCTTGTCTACGCCACGAAATTTGGAAAGGTCCCAACGGGGAATCTTGCACACGACATAATCAAGGGCCGGTTCGAAGAAGGCCGAGGTGGTCTTGGTGACGGAGTTCTTCAATTCAAACAGGCCGTAACCCATACCCAGTTTGGCGGCCACGAAAGCCAGAGGATAACCCGTGGCCTTTGAGGCAAGGGCCGAAGAACGGGAAAGACGGGCATTGACCTCTATCACCCGATAGTCTTCGCTCTTGGGGTCGAAAGCGTACTGCACATTGCACTCTCCCACGATGCCTATGTGGCGAATAATCTTGATGGCAAGAGCACGCAACTTGTGATACTCACTGTTGTTGAGTGTCTGGGAGGGGGCAATGACAATGGATTCTCCGGTGTGGATGCCCAGTGGGTCGAAGTTTTCCATATTGCAAACCGTAATACAGTTGTCATAGCGGTCGCGCACCACTTCATACTCAATCTCTTTCCAGCCCTTCAGACTCTTCTCTACCAACACCTGCGGAGAGAATGAAAAAGCCTTTTCGGCCAAGACATTGAGTTCCTCTTCGTTGTCGGCAAAGCCGCTGCCCAGTCCGCCCAAGGCGTAAGCAGCACGGATAATCACAGGATAGCCCAGTGTGGCAGCAGCCGTGCGGGCCTGTTCTATATTCTCGCAGGCTTCACTCTTGATGGTCTTTACATCAATTTCATCGAGCTTCTCCACAAAGAGTTCACGGTCTTCAGTGTCCATAATGGCCTGAACGGGCGTGCCGAGAACTTTCACTCCATATTTTTCCAACACTCCCGAACGATAGAGCTCCACACCGCAGTTGAGGGCTGTCTGGCCCCCGAAGCTCAACAGGATGCCGTCGGGGCGTTCTTTTTGGATGACACGCTCCACAAAATAGGGCTGTACGGGCAGGAAATATATCTGATCGGCAACGCCTTCAGAGGTCTGGACGGTTGCAATGTTGGGATTGATGAGCACCGTCTTGATGCCCTCTTCACGCAAAGCTTTCAGTGCCTGCGAACCGGAATAATCGAACTCGCCGGCCTCACCTATCTTCAAGGCTCCCGACCCCAGCAGTAATACCTTTTTTATATTTTCGTCTTTCATAAGAATATCTGGTCTTTTTTATATTGGCTATTACTTCAAGCAATCAACAAACTTGTCAAACATGAATTCCGTATCCACAGGGCCGGAGCAGGCTTCGGGATGGAACTGGCTGGAGAACCAAGGATTGGTCTTGTGCCGGATGCCCTCATTGGAACCGTCGTTCATGTTGACAAAAAGTTCTTCCCAGTCGCTGCCTAATGTCTTGGCATCAACGGCATAACCATGATTTTGGGAAGTGATGTAGCACTTCTCCGTGCCGACAAGGCGCACAGGTTGATTGTGCGAGCGATGCCCGTACTTGAGTTTGTAGATATCGGCTCCACCGGCCTTGGCCAACAGCTGGTTGCCCATGCAAATGCCGCAAATAGGCTTATGGCTGCTATTCATTTGCTTGCGGATAATGCACACGGCTTCTTCACACACATCCGGATCTCCGGGACCGTTGGCAAGGAAAAGTCCGTCGAAGTCCATCGAAGTATAGTCATAGTTCCACGGTACGCGGATAACCTCAAGACCGCGATTGACAAGACTGCGAATGATATTGGCCTTTACGCCACAGTCCACCAACACCACTTTCTTGCCGGCTCCTTCGTTGTAGCGTATCACCTCTTTGCAACTCACTTTATCCACAAAATTCACGCCCTCATAGTCTGCTTCCGGAATACTATCCGGCGCGTCATCAAAGAGTATCTTGCCCATCATCACACCATGCTCGCGAAGCACCTTGGTCAGTTGGCGCGTATCGATGCCTGTCACACCGGGCACATGCTCACGCTTCAACCAATCGGCCAAACTCTCGCAGGCGTTCCAATGGCTGTATTCTTCGCTGTAATCGCTCACAATGATAGCAGAAGCATGGATATGCGTGCTCTCCATGAATGTGGGTATGCCGTCGGTCCCGAATGTGAAAGGAGGCACACCATAGTTGCCAACCAATGGGAAAGTCATCACCAACAGTTGCCCTGCGTAAGAAGGGTCAGTGAGACTTTCGGGATAGCCCATCATCGCCGTATTGAAAACAACCTCTCCCGCCACCGGAGCATCATAACCAAATGATTTGCCATGGAATTTGGTTCCGTCACTCAAAACTAAGGTTACATTCTTCATTGTCTTGTTTGTTATACAATTATCTTTATGATTTGTTTTATTTGGAAACAGCATACTTGTTCTCGTAATAGTTGACGAAAGCTTGATTGCAGAGCTTATTCCCACCGGGAGTAGGATACTTCCCCGTGAAATACCAGTCACCATGATGATGAGGGATGGCCTTATGAAGACCTTCGATGCTTTGATAAACCAATTCGACGGGAGTCGTAAAACCTTCGGGACGAAGCATCTCCACAATTTTCTCGTTGATCTCCTCCACCCGGAAAGGTTCGTAAATCGCTCTCACTTGGTTGGTCATGTCAGCCTTGGGCTTGGTCAACTCGTTCTTGCATGCTTCATAGACACTTTCGATGGTCTTTTCCATCTTGCGCTCTTTCAGTAACTCAATGGTGGCACGGAACACACAAAACTCTTCCAACCGGGCCATATCAATGCCATAATAGTCGGGATAACGGATTTGGGGCGCACTTGACACAATGACTATTTTCTTAGGATGCAAGCGGTCTAGGATACGCAAGATACTCTCTTTTAAAGTTGTGCCCCGCACGATACTGTCGTCAATGATGACAAGATTGTCTTTGCCGGCTTGCACACTGCCATAAGTAATGTCGTACACGTGGCTGGCCAAATCGTTTCTGGAATTTCCTTCTGTGATAAACGTGCGCAGTTTGATGTCCTTCCATGCTATCTTTTCCGACCTCACATAGTTGTTCAAAATGGTAACAAGCTCATCGTGAGTCGGCGCATGCCCCAATGCCTCTATGCATTTGACTTTCTGCTCATTAAGATAACGCTTAAATCCGTTCAGCATACCATAGTAGGCGACTTCTGCTGTATTCGGAATATAAGAAAACACCGTGTGGTCCGTGTCGTAATCAACTGCTTTCAAGATGGGGCTGGTAAGTTGTTCGCCCAGTCGCTTACGCTCTTTATAAATATCGGTGTCACTGCCCCGGCTGAAATAGATGCGCTCGAAAGAACAGGCTGAATCTCCACGCTGTTCAACAATACGCTCAATGGAACTCTCGCCATTTCGTTTCACCAACAAGGCTGTCCCCGGTTGGAGCTCGACAATATCGGAAGCGTCAAGATCAAAAGTTGTCTGCAAGACAGGGCGTTCACTGGCCAACGCAACAATCTCGTCATCCTTATAATAAAAGGCCGGACGAATGCCCCAAGGGTCACGCATGGCAAACATCTCGCCAGAACCGGTCTGCCCACACACCACATATCCTCCATCAAAACCATCCATTGTGGTCTTGAGCACATTGCTCATTTTAACATGGTCTTCGATATAATGGGTTATATCGGTATTTTCCATTTCCATGGCTTTGGCCGCGACGAAGTTGCGCTCCACCTCACGATCCAAACGATGTCCCATGAGTTCGAGCATGATGTAGGAATCGCTGTAAATGCGCGGACATTGGCCTTGCAGGGTGAGTTTCTCAAATATCTCGTCGATATTGGTCATGTTGAAATTTCCGCATAGACAAAGATTCTTGGCTTTCCAGTTGTTGCGACGAAGGAAAGGATGCACATACTTTATGCCACTCTTACCAGTGGTAGAGTATCTCAAATGTCCCATATATAGATTTCCTGCAAAAGGCAGACAATGCTTGACAAACTCCATGTCGGAAAGCCGCTCCACAGGAAGTTCCTTAAAGTTGTCATTGACCGTTCCGAATATCTCCGTGATGGCATTACTGCCCTCTGCCCGCACACGGAACATATACTCGCTGCCCGGCTCTGTCTCCAGTTTCACACAAGAAAGCCCCGCACCTTCCTGTCCGCGGTTATGCTGCTTTTCCATCATCAGATAAAGTTTGTTAAGGCCATACATCCATGTGCCATACTTTTGCTGATAGAATTCAAGCGGCTTTAACAGGCGAATCATAGCCACACCACATTCATGCTTCAACGGTTCCATTTCTCTTGTCCTTCTTACTTTGTGTTTATATCCTGACATTGCAAAAAAGGGAATCGCAGAAAAGCGACTCCCTTTTATATTTTATTCAACGGTAACTGACTTTGCCAAGTTGCGAGGCTGGTCAACATTCTTGCCTTTACATACAGCCACATGGTAGGCCAACAACTGCAACGGAATGGTGACTATGAGCGGTTCTAGGCATTCCAGCACCTCCGGCAACTCAATCACTTCATCAGCTATCTTACTGATTGTCTCGTCACCTTGCGTCACCAAAGCTATGACTTTCCCTTTCCTTGCTTTAACCTCCTGAATATTAGAAAGCAGTTTCTCGTACATGGCGTTATGGGTAGCCACCACCACCACGGGCATATCGGAGTCAATCAATGCGATCGGCCCATGCTTCATTTCTGCAGCCGGATAACCTTCGGCATGGATATAGCTGATTTCCTTCAACTTTAAAGCTCCCTCAAGAGCTACGGGATAACTAAAGCCACGACCAAGATAAAGGAAATTACGCGCATAGGTGAATGTACGGCTCAGGTCGGCAATACGCTCATTAGTCTTAAGCACTTCCTGCATTTTCTCCGGAATACTCCACAGTTGCTCCGTAATATGTTGATAGTCCTCAGTGCTGATAGTGCCACGCTCTTTTCCAATGGCTAAAGCCAACAAGGTAAGTACAGTAACCTGCCCCGTGAATGCCTTGGTACTTGCGACACCTATCTCCGGTCCCACATGAATATAAGTGCCGGTATCGGTGGCCCGCGCTATGCTTGAACCGATGGCGTTACAAATTCCATAGATAAACGCTCCTTTCTCCTTAGCCAACTTGATGGCTGCCAATGTGTCTGCCGTCTCTCCACTTTGGGAGATAGCAATAACCACATCGTCTTTCGTGACAACAGGGTTGCGATAGCGGAACTCACTGGCGTATTCCACTTCTACAGGAATACGACAATAGGTCTCTATCATCTGCTTGCCGATAAGACCGGCATGCCATGAAGTGCCGCAAGCAACAATGATAAAACGTTTGGCGTTGAGCAACTGCTGCTTATGGTCAGTAATAGCACTAAGCACCACACCCATTTCCGTTTCGGTTGTAGTCGGTTGAGCATCATCATCGGAGGTAATCACACGTGTCTCCACCGTTCGGCTTACCACACGCCCACGCATACAGTTTTTGAGACACTCAGGCTGTTCGAAGATCTCCTTCAACATGAAATGTGGATAGCCGCCTTTTTCTATTTGTCCAAGATCAAGGTCCACCGTCTTCACTTCGGGATTAAGCTCTACATTCTCAATGTTGACAACCTTTAGTTCTTCTCCGAGACGCATCACTGCAATATTGCCATCCTCAAGATACACCACCTTGTCCGTATATTCCACAATAGGACTGGCATCAGAACCCAAGAAGAACTCGTTGTCTCCGATTCCCACAACAAGCGGGCTCTGCTTTCGCGCCGCAATAATCTGTCCCGGATCTTCTTTGTCAAGAAGCGCTATAGCGTAGGCACCGATCACTTGCCGAAGCGACAACTGCACAGCTGTAAGCAAATCTACCTTTTTCGTGATTTGTACATATTCGACAAGTTGTACCAACACCTCCGTATCTGTATCAGAGCAGAACTTGACACCTTTCGACACCAACTTCTTTTTGATATCGGCATAGTTCTCTATGATGCCATTATGAATAATGGCCAAACGCCTCGATTGGGAGAAATGCGGGTGGGCGTTGGTCGAAGAAGGTTCACCGTGTGTAGCCCAACGGGTGTGGGCTATCCCCACGACACCGGAGGAATCCTTATCGGCACAAAAAGC
Organism: Segatella buccae ATCC 33574; assembly: GCF_000184945.1. Classification (GTDB taxonomy): domain Bacteria; phylum Bacteroidota; class Bacteroidia; order Bacteroidales; family Bacteroidaceae; genus Prevotella; species Prevotella buccae. The sequence continues at coordinate 2,080,197 of NZ_GL586311.1, read as the reverse complement.
TTCCAAATCGGCGACTTTGCCTTTTGTCTTATACACACAAAGCCCGCCATTATCATTTATCAACGCAACGCCTGCCGAGTCATAACCTCTGTATTCGAGCCGTTTAAGCCCCTTAATCAAAATGGGATATGCCTCGCGCTTACCTATATATCCAACAATTCCACACATAAAGTCAAATCAATTTACCTATACATCCTTGCCAAATTGAATTTCGGCTTTCTTGTACCAAGCTGCCTATAATCAGTCTCTCAAGATGTTTACCAACAGAGAAGCTACCGATGTCACAATGCCGATAAAAGAAAACCAAATCGTTGTAGAGCTACCGATTCCTGAGTTCTTGGCCTTTACGTTGTTGGGCTCCACATAAATCACATCGTTTTGTTGGAGATAATAATAAGGAGAATTAATCAGATTGGCATCATTCAGATTGAGCCTGTGAACTTCCTTCTGTCCGGTTGCATCTTCACGGATCAGCATCACGTTATCGCGTTTACCATAAATAGTAAGGTCACCACTCTGCGCAAGGGCTTCGATGACACTCATCTTCTCAGTAGGAACCTGCACCACACCGGGGCGGCCTACTTCACCGATAACCGTCACCCGATAGCTGGCCATGCGCACGGTCACAATCGGATTTTCCGTTGCAGCCAGATAAGGAGCAATCTTCCGACGGATCAAATCTTCGCACTGATTCTTGGTGAGTCCTTCCACATGCAACTTACCTACAATGGGGAAATTGATATTACCTTCATTATCAACAAGATAGCCTTGCAACGAACCACTGCCTCCGGTACTGAGCTGACCGCTCGTGCCAATAGTGTTGGAGACAGACAGATTGAAAGGTGCCGAAGCTTTCGGATCGGTAGTAATCACCGTAATGGTGAGTTGATCCTTGGGCATAACCTTGGCATCATACAGCATACGTGAAGCCGCATAACTGATGGAATCAGCATTCTGAAAATAGGCTACCTGCTTGGAACCGGAACAACTGCCCATGACTACAATCATAGTCAAAGCCACTACAAACGCACTAAGAACTTTTTTCATTTCGATCGACAATATCGTTAAAACTGTGCAAAAATACGTTTATTTTTTGAGAATCACAAATCTTTCCTCTACAATTTACAAAAAAAGGAGTCTGCATCCATTTTACAAAGATGCAAACTCCTATATTTCTAAACAGGCACAGAATGAGAGAAGCTGCCTTCAATCTTCCATGCCGTCAGCTTTTTTTAATAAAACTTGAAATAGTTACGGGCATTATTATAGGAAATGTCTTCCACCATACGAGCAAGGGCTTCCGAGTCATTGGGTAACAGCCCCTTCTCTACATCGTTGCCCAACAAATTGCAGAGCAGACGACGGAAATACTCATGGCGGGGATAGCTCAAGAACGAACGGCTATCGGTCAACATACCTACAAAACGACTCAGCAAACCAAGAACGGAAAGTGCATTCATCTGCTTGGTCATACCATCGAGTTGGTCATTGAACCACCAACCGGAACCAAACTGAATTTTACCCGGGCAAGAACCGTCCTGGAAATTGCCGAGCATGGTTGCAATCACTTCATTGGCGCACGGGTTCAGACAATAGAGTATGGTACGCGTGAGCCGGCCTTCCATATTCAGTTCGTTGAGGAAGTGGCTCATTGACCTGGCTGTATTAAACTCACCGATGGAATCGAATCCCGTGTCTGCACCGAGTTTGTTGTACATCAATGTATTATTGTCTCGGATGGCCCCATAGTGATATTGTTGAGTCCAGTCGGCAGCATGATCCATCTCTGCGCACACGCGAAGGAAGGCATGCTTATACTGGCGAATCTCGAGAGCGGACAACTGCTGTCCACGGAGGGCCTTCTCAAAGATGGTCTCTATCTGCGAGTCTGTATAAGGTTCGTCATAGAACTCTTCTATGCCGTGGTCGGAAAGTTTGCATCCATTTTCCGCAAAGAAGTCGTGACGCTTCTGCAAAGCATCAACCATAGCGGCGAAACTGTTGATTTCCAAGCCACTGACCTCAGCCAACTTCCGAACATAGTCGGCATAGTCGGGCTTCTCGATATTCATGGCCTTGTCGGGCCGCCATGCCGGAATCATCTTGATTTCAAAACCACTCTCACGTGTCTGCTTGTGATAGCGAAGGTCGTCAATAGGGTCGTCGGTGGTACATACACACTCAACATGATAGTGACGCATCAAGCCCCGCGCACTGAACTCAGGCTGTTGCAACTTCTCGTTACACTCATCATAGATTTCACGAGCAGTCTTAGGACTCAGCTGTTTCTCGATACCAAACGCAGTCTTGAGCTCCAAATGTGTCCAATGGTAGAGCGGATTGCGGAATGTGTAGGGAACCGTTTCCGCCCACTTTTCAAACTTCTGCCAGTCGTCGGTATCGTTACCCGTGCAATATTTCTCATTCACGCCGTTTGTGCGCATGGCACGCCACTTGTAGTGGTCGCCTCCCAGCCACAATTCAGTGATACTTTTAAACTTATGGTCATTGGCCACCATTTCGGGAATCAAATGGCAATGATAGTCGATAATAGGCATCTTGGCCGCATGATTGTGGAAAAGTTCTTGCGCGGTTTCCGTCTCAAGCAAGAAATTTTCATCCATGAACTTTTTCATCGTTTTTCGTTTTTAAGTTTTGTAGATCTTCTTTTCTGCAAAACTACATAAATAATTTGGAATATAATCCATTTTAAATTATATTTGCAAATGATTTTACGAAAACGATTACGAATGAGAACCAACAGGATATTACTCATATACACCGGCGGCACGATAGGCATGGGATGCAACCCACAGACGGGTGCTTTAGAGCCTCTTGATTTCAACCATCTTGTCAATGCCATGCCCGAGTTAAGACTTGTCAAGACAGACATCGATGTCTACCAGTTCGACCCGCCGATCGACTCCAGCGACATGAGCCCGACGTGCTGGGCCCAACTGGTCGAAATCATTACCAAACACTACCACTCGCACGATGGCTTTGTCATTCTCCACGGCACCGACACAATGGCCTACACGGCATCGGCCTTGTCGTTCATGCTCGAAAACCTGACCAAACCGGTGGTGCTCACCGGTTCGCAGCTGCCTATGGGCCAGTTGCGCACGGATGGAAAAGAGAATGTCGTGACAAGCATCGAACTCGCGGCCGCCCACAATGCCGACGGGCTACCGCTGGTGCCTGAAGTGTGCATCTATTTCAGCGGCCGCCTGCTGCGCGGCAACCGCTCCACCAAAATCAATGCCGACGGATTCAACGCCTTCGAGTCGTACAACTATCCCCACTTATGCGATGCCGGCGTGACCTTCAACTATCACCCACACAACATTCTCCGTCCCGATTTCGACCGCCCGATGGTTCCCCATCAAGAGATGGACAATAATGTCATTGTCCTGTCACTCTTCCCCGGTATCGAGGAAAATATCGTGCGCCATGTACTCGAAGCCCCCGAGTTGCACGCCATTGTGCTGCGAAGTTTCGGCAACGGCAACGCCCCACAAAAGCCTTGGATAGCGCGGTTACTCAATGATGCGGCACGGCGCGATGTCGTGATTGTCAACATCAGCCAATGCGTGAGCGGCACGGTGGCTATGGAGCGATATGATGCCGGCTATCATCTGAAAGATGCCGGGGTGGTGAGTGGAAGGGACAGCACGGTGGAGGCAGCTGTCACCAAACTCATGTATCTGCAAGCCAGATACCACGACCCGAGAATCATTCGCGAAAAAATGAACCAGTCTCTTGCCGGAGAAATCACTCTGCCTACATAAAAAGGTGGGCAATAATTTGGAGATTACTGCTTTTTAGCGTATCTTTGTCTTATTATTCTTTACAAAGACATCAACATGAAAGTGACAGAACAGACCACGCAACAGATAGAACGGTTCATCAAAAAGATCGCGCAGAAATTTCCGAAGTCGGACGACACGTCCGTTCTGACAGACATTCATATCCGCGTTTCTCCCGACAGCGGTGAAATGCTTGCCTTCAACGACGAAGAGGAAGAGATCACCCGTTGCGTAATCGAGCAGTGGATAGACAACAAGGACGAACGGTTTTACGATGAGGCCATCCACATCCTACGCTCCGAAATGAAGGCTAATGCCGCCCTCATCGACAATTTGGGCATCATGAAACCATTCAGTCTGGTTCTTGAAGACGACGACAAGGAACCTGTCGGAGAACTGTATCTCGCGGACGATGACACTGTCATCATCGGTGGAGACTTGATGAAGAATCTGGATGCCGATTTGGACAGTTTCCTTGACAACCTGCTTAAAGAATAAACTCCAACCACACATAAAGGGATTAAGCTCAAAGCTTAATCCCTTTCTTTTTGCCTTTACTCTCATTCCCCACCCTGTCTAAGGCAGTGACCACATAGGTGTATTTCGTCCCCCCATCGACATACGGCAACCGGTAATGCGTCTTGTCCGTAACGGTTGCAATCTTTGACGGGTCGTCGAGGTTGACTTTTTCGCCGGCTCCGAAGCGGTAGACGACAAAACGGTTAGCCTCGTCTCCCCAATGCTTGGCCTTCGGCTTCTGCCAAAACAGCACATAGCCGTCGCCGGTCCACACAGGTTTCACCTTCCGGGGCTTCTTTGGGGCCTTGTCGTCGAGAAACGGCATAGAAGGTTGCAGGGCGGGATAGCGCCAATAGTTGTTGCGCAACGCTTGCCCGATGTTCCCCACATTGTCAACAACGGCCTTTGCATACCACAACACCGTGCCTTGCACGTTCTGCATCTGCCCATGCAACCGATGCTTGGCAGGCAGCTGGTGGCTCGAAGGATTTTCCGGATCGGCATACTTGGCAGTCCGCTCCACATCTTCACCTATATATAAAGGGCGTTTTGCCGCCTGCCTGTTCCACCATCCGATGAGTTCCTTGTAGTCGGCAGTCGCATGGCCTATCTGCCAGTAGAGTTGTGGGACGCAATAGTCCACCCACCCATTGTTCACCCACAGAAGGACATCTGCATATAAATCGTCATAGTTCTGCAATCCGCCGGTGGCCGACCCGTTGGGGTCATTTTTCCTGTTACGATAGATGCCGAATGGCGACACGCCGAATTTCACCCACGGTTTGCGCCGATGAATCGTCTCGCTCAAAGCTTTAATGAAAACGTTCACATTGTCGCGGCGCCAATCGCCAATGTTGTGAAAACCTCTACGATCGGTATCAAACAACCCGGCATCGGGAATCTGTTGTCCCGGTGCCGGATAGGGATAGAAGTAGTCGTCGATGTGCAGCCCGTCGATGTCATATCGCGCCACAATGTCGTCTACCACCTTACATATATAGTCTTTGTTCTCCTTCAGCCCGGGATTGAGAATATACTGTCCGTCGTAGGCAAACACCCTGTTGGGATACAGGCTTGCCACATGATTGGAAGCCAGCGCAGTGGTCGTCTTGGTTTTGGCCCTATAGGGGTTGATCCACGCGTGGAGTTCCATGCCCCGCCGGTGGCACTGCTCCGTCATCCATGCCAGCGGATCCCAATAAGGCATGGGCGGGCGACCTTGCACACCCGTGAGAAAGCGGCTCCACGGCTCCAACTTACTTTCATAAAGCGCATCACACTCCGGGCGCACCTGAAAGATAATGGCATTGACACCGTCTTTCTGCAACTCGTCAAGCTGATAAGAGAGTGTCTGCTGCATCTGTCCGGTGGTCATACCCAAAAACTGTCCGTTGACACATTGTATCCATGCACCACGAAATTCACGCTTCACTTGGGCCTGCGATGCCAATGCGCAAAGCAACAGAAATAAAGGGAATAATCTTCTTTTCATATCGTTTTTATTGCGCTGCCAAAGGTAATGAAAAAAAACGTAACCGCCAAAACATATCCCATGAAGTCCTATAAAGTCCATGCCATGCCAGTCTCTCCCCTTCCATTCTTCATCCTTTGCTACATCCTCCCTTTTTCGGCCTCGCCACGGACATATAGTACCAAACTTACCAAGATTGAGAAAAAGTCTAAGCCCCCTAAGTTAAGGGCTTGGGGGCTGAACAAGGGGCATCAGGACATATATAGCACAAAACTTACCGAGATTGAGAAAAAGGCTTACACACCATTTCTCTCTGTCCATCCATTTCACCGATTATATCCGCCTCGTCCACCCCATCCGGCCCACGAATTCTTTCACTCGGGCCGACCGACCTTGCAAAACGGGCACACCCAGAAGTCCGTTTGGGCCGGATGACAACGCAAAAGAGGCTCTTTTAGGAAGCTGTTCGGGCCTGATTGCAAGCCACAAGACTTGAGAATCTAAAAAAGGGAGACACTTTCGTGCTTCCCTTGCTATTGCAAAGATAATACATAAAACGGATAGAACCAAATCGACAGAGAAAAATATTGACACCCGTCACAAAAATACCGACAGGCCAAATATCCCAACGACCAGACCTCTCACAAAAAGAAGCGACACCGCCTCAATGGCATAGAGCCACGGAAGACAGTGTCGCTGTCAAACGTTTCTAACTGTGGTTATCCTTTAAAAGTGGAATTTCAAATCGACACCGCATTGGAAGGGGTTTCCCGGTTGCGCAAATGTCAGTCGCTTACCTGTGGCCCCGCTCTGCACGGCAAAGGTGTTGTAGTCGGTCTTGGTGAGATTACGCCCCCAAAGTCTAAGTTTCATAAAACCGAAGTCAGCATCGGCATGGGCCCCAACCACAGCATAAAACTTCTGTGCGTAGGTGTTGGCCTCATCCCAATAGGTTTTGCCCTGCGCATTCATGTTGCCCCCTATCGTGATGCTTCGCAGTCCTGTGGAAGCTATGACAAAACGATAATCGGCATAGGCTGCTACTGTGTGCATGGGCACGTAGGGCACCTTCTTGTTCCGGTAGTCCATCACCTGCCCGCTGATGCTGTCGGTATATTCCTTAAACACGGCATGGGTCAGACCATAGCTCGCTCCCCAGTCAAGATGTCCGCGCAGCGAATTGCCACGCAACGCAAGCTCCACACCGCAGCTCCGGCTCCGTCCGGCATTCACCATCATGCGGCCAAAACCATAATTGCCTGCCATGACCGAGAGCTGCTGGTTACGGACTTGCATCAAGAAGGCACTCACATCCAACTGGACGGTATTACCAAACAGATTCAAGTGGGCACCCGTTTCATAGTTCCAGCTCGTCTCGGGCCTGTAGGCTATCGTCTTGGCAATCTTCTCATAGTCGGTCTCGGTGTGTTGCAAGTCTGCATTGCCACGAGCCGTGCGGGCCGCAGCCGACAATTCGGTCTGCAAGATGTCTGAAAACATCTGAATGTTGTAGCCACCACTCCGGTAGCCCTTGCTCATGGTGGCATACAGGTTGCTGCCACGTTTATCCACCCCCCATGAAAGGCCCAGTTTGGGCAACAGCTGGTTGAAATCGTCGTGTGTCTTGTGGCGCAAGGCTGTAGTGATGTGTGCATCAAGGTGTTGCCCCATCACGTTTTCAGCCAAGGTCAACGCACCACTCGTATTGTAGTCGATGCCTACATGACTGTAGTCATAGCGCAGTCCGAGCGTAGCCGTCAGACGGTCGGTGACCGTGAAATTGGACTCATGGAAAAAGCCCAAATCATAGGTAGGCGTGCGGAACAGACCGGGAACCCCCTGCATCTGCATGTCAATATTGCAACCGCCTGCACGCGCAATAATAGCCTTAGCCTGTTCCAAGGCGGCTGTGGGGGGCACTCCTTTGGCAGTCAACCGCCGGACCATGGCGTTGAGTATGCCATTGTAGGCATAATCGGTAACCGTCTTGGAAAGGAAGGTATTCATGGCCGAACCGAAATGCACCGGGCTGTTGGTTTTCAGCCATTGTGCCGAGAAGAATGTTCCTGCGGTCCAATGCCAAAAGCCGCCCACAGGAGCATTGCTCTTGAACGTAAACTCCTGACTCATGGCATTTTGCAACTGGTGTTGGTCAAGTCGCAGATAGTCTTCGGGCAGGTAGTCTTGATCCATCAACATGTAATCATACAGATACTGATAGCTGGTCACGGAATGAAAATCAAAGTGATTGGCCTTGAAACCGACATTCAGTGCTGTGCTGAACATGTTACGGCGATAACCCGGTTGACAGGTGGTGGCAGGCGATGCCGTCTCGCCTGTAGCCAAATCGAGAAGCCCGTAGGGAAAACCATTCTGACGGGTATATTGATAATCGGCTATGTAGTCAAGGGTCAGGCGTGAGGTAGGTTGGAATATCAGGCGTAATCTCCCGCCGGCCTCATTCCGGCTGTCAGCCCGATCGCCGGTTGTCCGATTGCGAAAAAAACCGCTCTGACCGCCATAAAAGCCGGCAAGCGAGAAAGCCAACCGGTCGCTCAACTTGCTGTAATGGGCAAACTCGGCATTGCGATACATCCGGCTCCCGAGCGACAGGGTGAGGTCGGTGCCTTGATAGTGCATCGGGTTGCGATTGTAAACTCTGACGATTCCGCCCTCAGAGTTTTGTCCATAAAGAGTGCCTTGTGGGCCGCGAAGCACATCCACACGCTCCAATTCGTAGCAGTGAAAATTGAAGGCGGACTTGCTCAAAACGGGCATCCCATCAACGTAGATACCCACGGCGGGAGCATTGACACGCGACCCAATGCCGCGCACATAGACGGACGAAGTGAGTCGGGAACCGTAGTCGGGCATGACGAAAGAAGGGACAAAAGAGGAAATCTCACGCAAATCGTGCAGACCAAGCAAATTGATGGTCTGCCGGGAAAGCATAGTCGAACTGACTGGTTGCAGGCGTAAGCGAAAAACTTCTTTGGGCTGTGACACAACGGTCACCTCGTCCAAGTCATGCACTTTGGAGGTATCGCCCAACTCTTCTGCAACAGAGGGAATGGCAGCCATGAGAAGGCTCGCTGCCACCAAACTGGATCTTAACATAAAATAATCTGTATTATAACTTTCGGGTGCAAAGTTACGAATATTTCACAAAACGGAAAATCCTCATTTGTAAGGAATTTTATCCACACAAATGAGGATTTTACACATAAAATCAACATCTATTCGACAAAAAAATCTCTATGGAGGGCCATATTCCAACATCATTCATTGTCGGCTCCACAATGCGGGCAACGCCCTTTCCGGCGGAGCTTGGCGCCACATTGTCCACAGAGGTACTCCACGTGATTGCACTTGAAATAGCGCATCAATGCGAAATAGGAATAGGCTGCCAACAGCACATAACCAATGTAATATAAAGTGCTGATGCTAAACACGATATAGTCTATTGCACATACGCCTGCCAAACCGCACAGGTAGAGCATGGCATCGGCAAACGGAAGTTGGTGACGCACATCGTCGACGGCCGCCAGTCCGACAATAAGCATGGCCCACACAGAAATAAGGAAGACGGAAAGGATTGAGGGTACGGAGAAGGGATTGAGCGTGGGATGGTAATAGAAATGCCGCCACACCTCGGGAGCGAACAGCTGGATGCCGGCATAGAGTGTAGCCGAGAAAGCCACGATGAGTGTCAACAGCGTGGGATAGAAGGAGTCAATGTCATTGAAATGGACAAGATGAGCATTCTTGCGCATAATTTTGCGCAGAAGATAGGCAAACCCTATCACGACAATGACAACAAGAAAGATGAGCAAATGAATGTCCGAAAAAGTGGAAATAAACTGGGAAATGGGGTCGTCGGGCACTACACGGGGCAGAAGTTTGGACTCTTGTGTCCAACCGAACCGGGCATCTTCGGTGCCCAACTGCACCCAAACGGAGTCTATCGAGTCTTGGGGCACCATCCTAATATCCGCCACGACGAGATGTGCATGGTGCTTCACCATGAAAGAGTCAGTCGGCATACCGCTCACCAACTCCTCCGGCTGCTGCCTGAGGAGGGCTATCGAATCGCTCTTGACCACAAAATTATAATTGTTTGTATAGTGGTGTTTGGAAGAAAAGGATATGGAGTCTTTCTGCTTTTCACTCAACTGCACAAGAGCATCGTGGGTCATGGGCATCCGGCGGTGGTAGCAACCAGTCAAAGTCAAAGCCACCAGCACAAGGAATATAAACGTTCTCACCAACAGATAAAATCTTCTATACCGCATAGACATTCATTTGACATTCATGGCAATCAAATTCCAACTGGAAGCGACGTCCGTCGGGCAAAGCCAGAAACAAGGGCTCACGCCATCGGGGACGCTCTCCCCCACGCTTCACACAAAAGCCTAACGAATAGCGGATGCAATGGCGACACTGCATAACGAGCGGATGTCCCGTCTCTTTTTGTTCGAAAGCCGGAGCGACATTCGCCATGCCCTGCCCCTCGTAGAACTTGACTGCTGCTTGGTTGGAGATATTATAGAGATAGGGAAAACGTTTGTATTCCGGTTGCCACACGATGGAAGCTGAAGCATCTTCCACAACCGGTGAAACGCTTGTGACCGGCATTTCTGTCACGGGAGCCGGTGCCAAGGACTGTCTGGAATTAAGTTCCTCTACCAACTTTCGGCGCAAATCGGCCAAAAGGCTGCTTGGAATAAAATAACTGTCGGCCCCCGGCTCTATCACAACTTCATCGCACACATATTGAGTGCCGCCCAACTTGCCCAACTGCCGCAGGATGTTGTCGGTCTGCACGCGGTGGGCCGGTTGGTGGGCAAAGGCGATTTTAGCCTCAACTCTCTCTGAAGAGAGCGAGAAACCATCCTCCGTCATGGAAAAAAACAGTTTGAGAGGTATTTTACGCTCAGCCGTGTTACCGGCCATGAGCTTCTCAAAAGCTACATCGTTGTTGCGATAAAGGCTCATTCCCTGACGCAAGGAGTGCGGCATCTTTAAAGGATACAGCCGGTTGCCTTCGGCCTTATTCACCCGAAAGCCCTCCAACTCGCGGTTGGCATTGATAAAGCAAAGACCGTCACCATTGGAGAAAACGGCTGTTCCGGCCACATTGAAAGAGTTGCCGCGCATCTCCTTTACTTTGCCCACATACTCGCCCATCGCTTTGGGAGTGTCAAAACTGGCAATGTCTGGTTGGCGGCCATGAAGGAAATAGGATGTAAAGCCCCGATTGAAAGTCTTTTTCAGATTGGGTTCGAAGTGATATTCCACCCTGCCACGAGACGCTCTGCAATACTCCTCAGGGCGGCGGGCCACCAATTCGTCGAGCCGGCGAGAGTAGGCCGAGACCACGTTTTTCACATAGTCGATGTCTTTCAGCCGGCCTTCAATCTTAAAAGAGCAGGCTCCGGCATCCGCCAAAGCCTCCAGATGGTCTATCCTGCACATATCTTTCAACGACAAGAGGTGACGCTGATGCTCTATCTCCCTCCCATTGCTGTCGAGTAAATCGAATCTCAATCTGCAAAACTGGGCACATTCCCCCCTGTTGGCACTGCGTTTGAAACAATGTTGCGAGGCATAGCACACTCCGGAGTAACTCACACAAAGTGCACCATGCACAAAGACCTCCAACTCTACATGAGGGACAGCCCGGTGGATAGCGGCTATTTCCTCTACTGACAATTCGCGGGCAAGGACAGCCCGACTGAAGCCCACCGACTGCAACCACCTGACCTTTTCAGCCGAACGGGTGTCACATTGCGTGGAAGCATGCAACACGGGAAGCCGGGGCAGTTCGCCGCTAACCTGCATTTGCAGACAGCGTTCTGCCACACCCATGTCTTGCAAAAGCAAGGCATCGACACCGGCATCGGCCAAGTCGCTGATCATGATGAGTGTGTCTTCAAGCTCATCATCATAGACTATCGTATTGACCGTCACATGGACTTTGGCCCCAAACAGATGGGCATAACGGCACAACTCCCGAATATCGTTGACGGAATTGCCAACGGCTGCACGGGCCCCAAACCGTGGTGCGCCAATATACACAGCATCAGCACCATGGTCAATGGCAGCTTTACCTATCTCAAGATTCTTTGCCGGAGCCAAAAGTTCTAATGTCCTCATCCTTATTCTATATGTCACCATGCAGCAATAGTTGCCTGCCTATTATTTAATGTCATTAATATTATAAGGAGTCTCCTGATAAACATAATAGTCTATCCAGTTGCTGTAAAAAAGATTGGCTGCCGAACGCCAAGTCACTTGCGGTCTTTCCGTAGGGTTGTCGTGAGTGTAATAGTGTTCCGGCATTTCCACATCGTTGCGCTTTCCCAAGTCGCGTTTGTACTCTATGTCGAGTGTACTGGCCGCATATTCCAGATGCCCGAGTATGTAAAATTCCCGTCCGCCACGCGAAGTGACGATACTCACACCGGCTTCGGGCGATTCGGCTATAATTTCAAGGCCGTTCACACGCTCAATATCTTCGCGACGCACCTCTGTATGACGGCTATGGGGCATGGAGAAAACATCGTCAAAGCCTCGGAAAATAGGCAACTGAGGATTGATGGGAAGAGTGGAGAAAACGCCAAATTTTTTCTTTTCCAACAGGTGTTTGGGCACCCCGTAGAAATGATAGAGTGCGGCCATGGCTCCCCAACACAAATAGAGGGTGCTCTGCACATTGGTGCGTGCCCAGTCGAAGATGCTGTTGATTTCCCGCCAATAGTCAACATTTTCGTATGGTACAGTTTCCACAGGAGCACCAGTCACTATCATGCCGTCAAACTTCTGCCTCATCAACTCTTGCGAATCACGATAGAAAGCCAACATGTGCTCTACGGGGGTATTCTTGGGCGTGTGGCTATTGAGTTTCATAAAGTAGATCTCCATCTGCAACGGCGTGTTAGACAGTAATCTGACCAAATCGGTTTCCGTCGTTATCTTAAGCGGCATGAGATTGAGGATGACAATTTTCAAAGGGCGGATTTCCTGACTATGTGCGCGCGTCTCATCCATAACGAATATATTCTCTTTCTTGAGAATCTCTATTGCAGGGAGTCTATCGGGTAATCTTAACGGCATTTCGTGAATCGGAAACTAATGTTGGAAAAATAAATTCGGTTTGTTCGCCCCCCAAAACAAAGGGCATTTGTGCAAAGTTACTGTTTTTTGGTGAGAAAAAGTAAAAAGGGTGTCGAAATAGATTCGGCACCCTTTATTTTTTAAATATTGTTTAGACAAAATCACCAAAGCTGGAGTCGCTCGCTTTTGGGAATGAAGAGTTTGTCACCCTCTTTCACTCCAAAAGCCTCATACCAAGCATCAATATGCGGCAGAGCACCATTGACACGCCACTTGCCCAACGCATGGGGATCGCGCTTCACGCGATTGCGGATTTCCTTTTCAGTGATATTCTGCCCCCACACGCCTGCATAGGCTATGAAGAAGCGCTGGTCGGGAGTGAAACCGTCTTTCACTTTCAGAGGCTTCTTGGCTGTAGCATGCTTGAAAGCATTGAATGCCACTTGCAAACCTCCGTGGTCGGCAAGGTTCTCACCCAGTGTGAAACGACCGTTGGCATTGAGATCGGGAAGCACCTTGATATTGGAGAAGAAGTTGGCATAGAGGTCGGCACGCTCGTTGAATCCCTTGGCGTCAGAGGCAGTCCACCAGTCTTTCATGTTGCCGTCGGCATCATACTGGCGGCCTTGGTCATCAAATCCGTGGGTCATTTCATGCCCGATCACTACACCGATAGCTCCATAGTTGAAGGCCTCATCGGCTTTGGGGGCAAAGAACGGATATTGCAAGATACCGGCGGGGAAGCAAATCTCGTTGGTAGTAGGATTGTAGTAAGCATTGACCGTTTGCGGAGTCATGTGCCACTCGTCACGGTCAACGGGTTTACCTGCTTTCTCTTCAATGTGCTTGTCGTGAGCAAACTGCCGGCAGGCCAACACGTTTTCATAAAAGCTTTTAGCCGGATCGATGGAGAGCTTGGAGTAGTCTTTCCACTTGTCGGGATAGCCTATCTTCACATAAAATCTGTCGAGCTTGACATGGGCGGCAGCCTTTGTCGTGTCGCTCATCCAAGTTTGAGCATCAATGCGCTCACCAAGACTGAGCTGCAAATTCTTCACCAAATCAAGCATGATCTTCTTGGACGATTCGGGGAAGAACTTTTTAGCATACATCCGCCCGAGAGCTTCGCCCATCTGCGCCTCCACCTGATTGGTGGCACGCTTCCAGAGAGGGTAGTCTTGCTGACGGCCACTCATGGTTTTCCCGAAAAAGTCGAAATTGGCTTCCCGAATTTCATCGGTCAGATAGCCGGCAGAATTCATAATAACATCCCACTCCATGGCGGCCCTCAATTCATCAGCCGATGCAAGAGCGGAAATTTTGTCCAGACCGGTCATAAACTGTGGTTGACCAACAACCAGTTCCTGGATGTAGTCATGCTTTACGCCTTCGGCTTCAGACAAAGCCGCAAGTGGAATATTGGGATAGTTGGCCTCAAATTCTTTGAGGGTCATCTTGTTGTAATTAGCCTGCGGGTCGCGCAATTCGGTCATACTCTTTGATACAAGAGCCAACAAGGTCTCATTGCGAAACACAGCCTCACTCTTAGCGGCAGCTTGAGCGTCACTGAATCCATAGAGTTTGAACATACGTGCTATGTGACGCTTGAATGCTTCACGAATGGCTACGGTGGCAGCATCGTTGTTCACATAGTAGTCCTTCTGGCCGAGCGTCAGACCTCCCTGTCCGATATTCAGAATGTTCATCGAAGCATTCTTCTCGTCGGCTCCGAAATAACTTCCGAAAGCCACGCCATATCCCATGCTTGCATACTTGAGTTGGAGTTTTTGCAAGGCTTCCTTGGTCGTAGCTGCTTCCATCTCGTCAAGCAAAGCCTTGACGGGCGCGATGCCTTCCTTGTTACGGCGTACAGAATCCATAGCCAACTTGTAGAAGTCACTGAGTTTTTGCTCCACAGTACCCTTAGGAAATTTCTTGCTTTGCAACTCTTTAAGAATAGAGTTGATGCGCTTGTTGTTGTCTTCCTGAAGTTGATCGAAACTACCGAAACGGCTGTAAGCAGGGGGCAGAGGATTGTTCTTCTGCCAACCGCCGGTAGCAAACCGGTAGAAATCATCTTGAGGACGAACAGTCTTGTCGAGATTCTTCTCCACAAGCCCCGACTTGCTGCCACTCTGTGCCATACCGGTAAGTGGCATGGCAGCGATGGCCATCATCGGAATAATAGTCTTCATGTTCATAAGCTGTTTGACTTTTTAAAACGTATATTTATTTATTCTTGTATCTTTTCAAGCTCCTCGGACAATACCATCCATCGCTCGTTCTCCTTGTCAAGTTGCTGCATAATATCCGTGTATTCGGCTATCAAATCCATATTGGCTGCATTATCGGGCTTGGCCAACAACTTGTCGAGTTCAGTTTTCCGGATTTCCAATCGGGCAACCTTATCTTCTGTCTCTTTCACCGCGCGCTCTGCCTTCCTTATTTTCTTCTGTTGTTCTTTATGTTCGGCATAGTTCTGCTTACCATTCCCCTCTTTCACTTCCGAGGGGATGACGGTCTTGTCGGGCGTATGTGCATTGGCAGACAATGCAGCGTGGATCGTATCGGCATCGTGGGAACGGAGATAATCATAAATTCCGCCAAGATGTTCTTTGACACGGCCTCCACCAAACTCATACACCTTATCGACCAGCCCATCAAGGAACTCACGGTCGTGGCTCACGATGATAGCCGTGCCGTCGAAAACTTTGATAGCCTCTTTGAGCACATCCTTAGAGGGCATATCAAGGTGGTTGGTTGGCTCATCGAGAATGAGAAGATTGACCGGTTCGAGTAGCAATTTAATCATGGCCAGCCGACTACGCTCACCACCTGAAAGCACTTTCACTTTTTTTTCAGAAGTCTCGCCACCAAACATGAATGCACCGAGTAGGTCATTGATTCTCAGACGCATGTCTCCCGTAGCCACTTGGTCGATAGTGTCGAAGACGGTCAGTTCCTCATCCAACAGTTGGGCTTGGTTTTGGGCAAAATAGCCTATTTGGACATTGTGCCCTATCTTCAGACTGCCCGTAAATGGAATTTCATTCATGATACACTTCACGAGCGTAGACTTTCCCTCACCGTTTTTCCCGACAAAAGCCACCTTTTCCCCACGCTTAATAGTGAATGTGACATGATCAAAGACCGTGTGATTGCCGTAATCCTTACGCACTTCGTCGCAAATGACCGGATAGTCACCCGAACGCAGACAGGGAGGGAACTTCAACCGCAAGGCACTGTTATCCACCTCATCGACCTCTATCGGAACAATCTTAGCCAGTTGCTTGATGCGGCTTTGCACCTGCACGGCCTTGGTGGGCTTGTAGCGAAACTTCTCTATAAAGTCCTTCATATCGGCAATTTCTTTCTGCTGATTCTCGTAGGCACGAAGTTGCTGTTCGCGCCGTTCTTTACGAAGCACCACATACTCGTCATATTTCACCCGATAGTCTTCCACCCGTCCGCAGGTGATTTCCAATGTGCGATTGGTCACATTGTTAATGAAGGCACGGTCGTGGCTCACCAACACCACAGCCTTGGCACTTTGAACGAGAAACTGCTCCAACCACTGAATGCTCTCGATGTCAAGGTGGTTGGTAGGCTCATCCAATAGAAGAACATCGGGCTTGCGAAGCAGGATTTTAGCCAATTCGATGCGCATACGCCAACCACCCGAAAACTCCTTGGTGGGTCGGTTCAAGTCATCACGCGTGAATCCCAGACCGACAAGCGTACGTTCTATTTCCGCCTCGTAATTCTCGCCACCAAGCATCATGTAACGTTCATGTTCCTGCGTAAACCGCTCCACCAGTTGGATATAATCATCACTGTCATAATCGGTTCGCTCGGCCATCTGCTGCTGCATATCATCAAGCCGTTCCTTCAACCGCGTGGTGTCAGAAAAAGCTTTCCGTGTTTCTTCACGCACGGTGGTGTCATCCTGCAAATTCATCACTTGGGGCAAATATCCTATAGTCGTGTCGTTAGGCACTGAAACCACGCCACTTGTAGGTTTCTGCCGCCCGCAAAGGATTTTGAGCAAGGTCGATTTGCCGGCACCGTTTTTCCCCACCAGTGCGATGCGGTCGGTGTCGTTGACAACAAAGCCAACATCAGTAAACAAGGGCTTAACCCCAAACTCAACTTTCAATCCTTCTACTGAAATCATCTGTTTATCTATTTTGACCTACAAAGATAAGGAATATCTACATAATGACAAAATAAATTGCATTTAATTAAACATGCGGTCTTCTCCGCCAACAAGTCCGCCAACAAGTCCGGCACAGTCTACAGAAGCAAATGCCTCCTCATTATCCAACACACAAAAGCGTCTGACCTTTCGCAAGGCAGACGCTTTAAATATATGTGTACAAAATAATTCGCTTATTTCACTTTGTCAACAATGGCCTTGAAAGCCTGAGGATTGTTGACTGCAAGGTCGGCAAGAACCTTACGGTTGATTTCGATGCCTGCTTTGTGCAGCGCACCCATCAACTGGCTATAACTCATATTCTCGAGACGGGCAGCAGCATTGATACGCTGAATCCACAGAGCGCGGAAAGTGCGCTTCTTATTGCGGCGGTCGCGGTAGGCATAGGTGAGACCCTTCTCCCAAGTATTCTTAGCTACCGTCCAAACATTCTTGCGTGCTCCAAAATAACCCTTAGTGAGCTTCAGAATACGTTTTCTTCTTGCTCTTGATGCAACATGATTAACTGATCTTGACATAGTTTTTCTTCTTTAAAAGTTCGACTAAAAAGTCCATAATTAACGGAGGCAGAGCAAGTCACGAACCTGCTTCAGGTTAGTCCGATCAACAAGTGTGTCATGAACCAGATTTCTCTTCTGTTTCTTGGTTTTCTTAGTCAGAATGTGACTGTGGAAAGCGTGATGACGCTTAATCTTGCCTGTACCAGTAAATGAGAATCTCTTCTTGGCACTGGAATTAGTCTTTACTTTTGGCATTTTTTTGTTATTTTATAATTGTTATTATTAAAAGGTGGCAACGCATATACCCGGCGGTACCACTCAGTCATTTTCTTTATTCAAAACGCTAAAGGGAGTCATACTCCCTCCAAGCCTACTCCTCAACGAGTATTTTCTTGAGAGCCTCACCGCCCTTGGCATTAGCCAAAAGCCCGTTTTGCTCCGCCCTTGTTTCTGCCTCAACCTCCGAAGCGGCCTTGGCCTCAGCTTCACGCCTCTCACGATCCATCTTCTGTTGGCTCTTCTTCACGACACCCGTTTTCTTCGGAGCCATATACAGAAACATTTTCTTGCCTTCAAGTTTTGGCATCTGCTCCACCTTGCCGTATTCTTCCAAATCGTTGGCAAATCGAAGGAGGAGCACCTCGCCTTGTTCCTTGAAAAGAATACTCCTACCACGGAAGAACACATAAGCACGCACCTTGTTACCCTCGTTAAGGAACTCTTGGGCATGCTTCAACTTAAACTGATAGTCGTGCTCGTCGGTCTGAGGGCCGAATCTGATTTCCTTGATCTCCACCTTCACCTGCTTCTGCTTCATCTCTTTCTGATGCTTCTTCTGCTGGTAAAGGAACTTGGAATAGTCAATGAGACGACAAACAGGCGGTTGCGCGTTAGGCGAAATCTCCACGAGATCAACGCCTTGCTGCCGAGCCATGTCAAGAGCTTTGCGAGTAGGTATCACTTCCGAACCTCCATCGCTCACCACTCTCACTTCACGTACGCGTATTTGTTCATTTACGCGGTACTGATTTTTCATTTTGTCATTCTTCATTCAACTATTTTATGTTGTTTTTTGGATAATCGGCTGCAAAGTTACTTATTTAATTTGAATATACAAAATTTTCACCCCGTTATTTAACGGAGGATGATATCAGCATGAGCAATGTAGAAGCATTGTATTATCGTCTGCCTATATCCGTCCGAACGAATATAGGCAGACGAATGAGTATTTATAATTAGAACCTATATCCTAATGTCATGAGAAGTTGGTGCCGATCATTCTTGACATTCGTTGCCGCAGGTGTGGTGACCGTATTATTATAGGCTTTAGAAAGATATTGATTGCCGACAGGATAGAAATCACCCTTGGTCGAACTATACTGATAAGCCAAGTCGGCAAAGAAACTCTTGAAGCTATATCCCATGCCTAGAGTCAAACGATTGGTAGCCTTCCAGTTGGTATAGTCGGTAGATGTCGCCGTGCGTGAACCATCGGAAGCAACAGCTGCATCACGGAAACCACTCGTCTCAAACATCGGAGACACATAGTTGTAGCCCACGCGCAGTGCGAAAGCGCTCACCGGCTTAAACTCCAGTCCCAACTTCAAGGTGCTCACACCCTTTAAGGTCTGTCTGGTGTGCTCATTCATCAACTTGTCACTGGCACTTGTCTCGTAATAGCCATCGTAGTAATCCCAGCCTTCCCCGGTCTTATAGCGATTGTCGATGCGGCTATAATCAGCAAACTCGTAAGTGGCCCCAAAAGCCAGGAAATTGCCAACTGTATGTCCCAGACTCAAACCAAACTTCCATGGCGTATTCACCCGGAAATCGTTGGTGGCACCGTTGCTTTTGTCCACATAGTTAGGAGCGGCAGAGGATGCGGGATCCGTAATGCGCAAGTCGGCCGTTCCACGGGTATCCAAATCATAGAATATCGGACTGTTCACATAACCACCGATGCGGAAAGGCGATGCCTCTATGGGGCGAACGATCACACCCAACTTCACATCATACCCCGTACCGTCCATGCGAAGCTCCTCCCAACTCTCTCCATAAGAGCCTTGTTGGTAATTCTCCGTGTAATAGCTATTGCTGCGATAGTTGACATCATGGATGCCTACGGTCAATCCCAAATACACCCTATCGTTGATATTACCGCTTGCACTGAAATCATACTCACCGATATATCCTTTCTGGTATTGGCCGAACAGATAGCTCTTTCCATCAAGATAGTTCAATCCCTGAGCTCCTGTTCCCAAGGCTGAGGCGAAGTTTTCGTCAACTGCATTCCAAATATACTTGGCATCGGAAGCGTAACCACGCTTCTTCAGATCCTGCACTTCGGCATACTTCAAGGCGGCCAACTTGCTTTGGGAGGCTCCTCCCAGATTGCCGAAAGCATTCAAGAGCTGGTCGAAGTTACGGCTTTTCCTGTATTGGAAAGCAAGATTGAGCATGGAATGATTTTCCATTTTAATGGCCCAAACCAGTCCCACCTGATCAAAACTAAGATTGTCTTTTTTTCCTCCGATATTTCCAGTCACTCCATCATATTCAAACCTCTTCTTGGCACCGGTCTGCATCAGCAGACCTCCGGAAAGGGTCACTTGCGACTTGCGGAAGAGTCCCAAGCCCGCAGGATTGGTCGAAATGGTGGATATATCCGCTCCAAGAGCTTCCATAGCACCGCCCATTCCCACATAGCGGGCAGTGCCGTTCAAGTCGTTCTCTACGAGTTTCGTGTCAAGATAAGTCTCTTGAGCAAAAGCCGGCACTGCAACAAGCACCGCAGCTGCCAAATAAATATATTTTGTTTTCATCTTTTACTTATTATAGTTACCACTATCATTTATACAGTCTTACCGATGACCGCCAAAGCCACTTGGACGGCTTCCGCCACCTCCGAAGCCTCCGGAGTGGCTGCCTCCAAATCCGCTGCCACGCATCCCGCCATAGCTTGAAGAGCCGCCATTGCCAAAAGAACGGGTAGAGGAAGGAATGCTCTGGCGTGGGAAGTTTGAACTCTGAGTGGGGTCAGCATAACCGGAACGACTGCCAAACGCCCTGTTGCTTCTGCTCCGGGATGTGTAGCTATTGGTACGGTCTCCTCCTTGCACAAACCGGCTGCTGCCGTCCGACCTTATGGGAGAAGAATAGGAGGTGCGGGCACGCCCGTTGTAAGCTACATAACCACCGCCATAATAGGGATAACCGTAATAGGGATAGCCCCAGCCATAGCCATAATAGGGCGAATACCAGCCGTAGCGATAGTAAGGGTAGCCCCAGCCATAGCCATAAAACCACGGATCATACCACGGGTCATACCAATAGCTCGAGTAGTAATAGGGACTCCACGCGCTATGCCAACCCCAGCCGTAACGCCAATATGGCCCCCAGCCGAAACGGGCATACACCCAAGGATCGTAGAAGTCATCCCACCGGCTCATGGAACGCGTATAGCCGAAATCCTCATCGTTGCGTGCATAGCGTTCGGCAAAGAGCGTGTCCACATAGGAAGAATCGGGATAGATGCCCCGTCCGGTTTGAAACATAATGATATCATCGCCGAGCGAGTCGGTCCCTATCTTTTGATAGGTGCTTCTCAAGCGTCCATAGCGATTATATTCATCTACATTGCGATTGCTCCCACTGTGATACACAGGGCCCATGTCTGCGCGCTGCTGCGAGTCATGGTTTCTCTCGACCGCTTTCTTTGGTACAAAGTAGAGGTCGTCGTCCTGAGCCATGAGCGTCCATGGCATGGCTCCCAACAGGACTATGAGTAGAAATAGTTTTTTCTTCATATTGCGTATCTTGTTTATGTATTAACCACCTTTGTATATGCAA
The DNA here is from genome assembly GCF_000184945.1 of Segatella buccae ATCC 33574. Lineage (GTDB taxonomy): Bacteria > Bacteroidota > Bacteroidia > Bacteroidales > Bacteroidaceae > Prevotella > Prevotella buccae. Next base: position 2,058,720 of record NZ_GL586311.1, on the reverse strand, counting down.
AAATATTTATTCTTTTGATGCAAAAATAAGGAAAAACCCTAAACGATGATAGGTTTTTCCCTATTTTTTATATATTTGCAATATAAATTTAACAATCAGTATGAAATATCTTGTAGCACATTTTAAGATCAGGTGCGCCGGTGAAGAGCTGCAAACGGCACGCGACCTGTTGGCCGATGAGGCAGCCGGTGCGGGTTTTGAGTCTTTCGAAGAGACGGAAGAAGGACTTGACGGTTATGTACAACGTGACCTTTTTGACCAAGAAACGCTCAACGAGAGGCTTGCCAACTTCCCCCTGCCCTCCGCAGAAATCGAATATAAAACAGAAGAGATGGAGGATAAAAACTGGAATGAAACATGGGAAGCTACCGGATTTGACCCCATCGTAGTGGATGATACGGTGATTATCTACGACGCGAAGCATGCTTCAGATCTCCATCCCGGCCAGTCGGAAGACCATATCGAAATCGGCATCGATGCCGTGCAGGCATTCGGAACGGGCACGCATGAGACAACCCGAATGATGGTTTCCACTTTGCTCAATATGGATCTCGACGGAAAAAGAATACTCGATTGTGGATGCGGAACAGGCATCTTGGGCATAGCTGCCGCCAAGATGGGGGCCCGAGAGGTGGTGGGCTATGACATCGACGAGTGGAGCGTGGAGAACACACGGCATAATGCAGAACTCAACCATGTGGAGAATTTTGAAGTCTATCATGGCGACGCCCATGTGCTGAACCATGTGAACGGCCTCTTCGATGTGGTCTTGGCCAACATTAACCGCAACACACTGCTCCAAGACATGGAGACTTTCAAGAGCGTGTTGTCACACGGAGGCGTGCTCATCCTTTCCGGATTCTATGAACAGGACATACGCCCCATTGTGGAAAAAGCGGCCCAGCTGGGACTGAAAGAGACCGGACGCAAGGCCGAAAGGGAATGGCGATGCCTGACACTGGCATAGAACACGAAGGTATTTCTTCGCCATGAGAAATGTGCGGAGGCCATGCACGATGCGTGCATGGCTCTTGCACACTTTGAGCAAAGCCTCTGCACGGATGGTGCAAAGGCCCCGAACAAAAATGAAAACACAGAAAAGAACTTCTATTACAAAGAAAGGGTGAAAGGCACTACAACCAAAATGGAAAACAGCAATGAGAAACTCAAACAGGGGACTGTCTGCTGTCAAGAATCATCCTCTTCGGAGACGATATCCTCATGGGCACCGATACACAGTTTTCTGAGGTCGTAGTAGCTGCCGTTGTAGATGTTGAAGTCCACATATCCCTTGATGCCCGGCAGCTTGCCGGCATCCGTGTGTTGCCAAAACTTCCAAGGCCCTTTATACTCCACTTTATCGACATAATAGTGGGCTATCCAATAAGGATAGTCCTCAAAGACAGGGGCACTCAGGTAGTTTTCCTTAAATTTGTGATAGGTATAAATAATCGGCTTCACATGATAGTGGTCTTCCACGATGTGAAGCCATGCCAACACATCCCGCTGAAAGTCTTCGACCGTCACATCCTTGGGCTTATGTTCTATGTCGAGTACAGGTGGCAGGTCACCATCAGTGAGATGCACTTTGTCAAGAAAATAATAAGCCTGCTGACGGGCTGTAGACTTGTTACTCCAAAAATGATAGGCTCCGCGAATAAAACCATATTCGCGGGCATTATAGAAATTGCTCCGAAAGTTCTCGTCCATGCGCGATGCCCCCTCCGTAGACTTAATGATGATGAAGCGCACGGGACATCCCTTGATCATGGCATTGCGCAGCTGCTCCCAGTCAATCTCCCCTTGATAGTGAGAGATGTCGATGCCACGAATCTCGTAACCGTCTGGATAGTTGGCATCGCCATAGAGAGCACGCCATCTGAAGCCCATTGGGCCGACAAAGAAATAATAGAAAAGCCAAATGTACAACACGATGACGCCCCCTGCCCCCAACCACCATGCCCAACGAGGCAAGCGACTTAGGAAACGGGGCAAGTGCGGACGAGGAAGCATTGGGGCCTTCCTTCGCCGCCGAGTCGCCGGTGAGATTTTCCCTTTTGTCTTTCTCTTCGTTTTTGTCATACGGTTTCTATTATAAATATGATATGAATGAAATACCCTTATACAGGTATTCCGCCCCCCTTTTCTCCCAAGAACCGGAAGAGACCGACATTCGTCCTCCCCTATCACCGGACTCAGCGGACATGGTGTTACTAATAAAGAGAGGTGACAAGCACTGGCAAACTTAAAAAGAATTGCCGACAACTGTCACCTCTATTTGTCTATTGGGTTTGGCCTTTCCGCTTACTCCTGCTCAAGGGCCAAGGTCCTCGTTGTGCGGTCGCAGACAGACGACGGGCCCCAATACTGAATCGGGCCGGGATAAACAAAGCAGGTTTCCTTAGCCCACTCGTCGCGTTTCTCGACAAACTTCTTGAAAGGCTTGCCATCCAGTTCAACCAACGCCTTGCGTATCACAGGCTTCATTTCACCATTGCGGCGCTCCATGTTCATCATCATCGTGATGGGCACACCGCCGGCCTTCCACTCGTCCGTCGTGGCCGTAGTGTTTTTCACAACAGCCATGTAGCCGGTCTTGCCATTGGCGATGAGCTGAGCGGCACTCGTACCCAGGGCGTAACAATAGTCAGCATCGAAATTGGAAGGAGCAGCACAGCGGCCCTCATAACCGAAGAAATGGTGAATAGCGGCAAACTTGCCTACATATTTACCCTCCTTGGCCCATTCGGCAAGCTTGGCTTCCACCATATCGGAAACCAGTTTCTCGGTCTCGATGAGTGACACCTGCACGTTGCCGTGGGGGTCACGCTCAAGCGACAGCTGACGGGCAACGCCTTCGGGCAGGGTGGCAAAGGTCTCGGCATTGGCTGCAGAGAGGTGAGCCAAGATGTATTCGCGCTGTGCGTCAGCCTCAAGATCTTTATACTCAGCACCGTGGGCGGCAAGCAAGTCGTTGAGTTCATCAATAAGACGGCCGATGGCAGGAATAAACTCGATGAGGCCCTCAGGGATGAGCACCACACCAAAGTTCTTGCCTTGCTCTGCACGATAAGCTACGGCAGAAGCCACCTGCTCGATGATCTGGTTGAGGGTCATATCCTTTGCCTCCACCTCCTCGGAGATGATGCAAATGTTGGGCTGGCACTGGAGCGCACACTCTAAGGCAATGTGAGAAGCCGAACGGCCCATCAGTTTCACAAAATGCCAATATTTACGGGCCGAATTGCAGTCGCGCTCGATATTGCCAATCAGTTCGCCGTATGTTTTGGTAGCCGTATCAAAACCGAAAGAAGTTTCTATCTGATCATTCTTCAAGTCACCATCGATGGTCTTGGGGCAACCGATCACCTGCACGCCATAGTTCTTGGCAGCATAATACTCGGCCAACACACAAGCATTGGTATTGGAGTCATCGCCACCGATAATGACAATGGCCTTGATGTCGAGCTGGCGAATCACTTCGAGTCCCTTTTCAAACTGCTCCTCCTTCTCCAGTTTGGTACGTCCGGAACCGATCATGTCAAAACCGCCTGTGTTACGGTATTCGTCAATGATGTCGGCAGTAAGCTCTTTGTAGTCGTGGTCAACAAGTCCGCCAGGCCCCATGAGGAAACCATAAAGGCGATTGTCAGGATTCAAGCGCTTGATGGCATCGAAAAGACCGCAAATCACATTGTGGCCGCCGGGAGCCTGGCCGCCACTCAAAATCACTCCGACATTCATCTTGCCGGAGTTGGCCTTGTCGCCGGGAACAAACTCCACCAGCGGCATTCCATAAGTGTTGGGGAACAACTTCTTGATTTCTTCCTGATCGCCAACGCTCTGCGTCGGTTCACCTTCTTTCACCTTGACGGCACCCTGAAGACCTTTTGGCAGCTTGGGACGATATTCTGCCCTTTCACGCTGCAAGCGACTTTTTTTCATAATCTATTTATAAATGTTGTAAGTTGAAACTTCAAAAACATTGCAAATTTACTTTTTTTCTGCGAAATAAGGAAAGATTTTGGGCGAAATTGAATCCACTGAAAGTTTTTTTCGCATAAATTTTTGCTTTTCCAATATTTTTCTTATCTTTGAACGATAATAGAACTTTAATTTAAAAACGAAGTAGGATTATGACAACCAACAAAAGAGATTTAAAGCGTTCAATCAATTATATTTGCAGCGACCTTTTCGCAGAATGCGTGGCTGCCTCGTTGTATGGCGGTTCACCTAACAAGGAGAATGTGGAGTCGCTGCTCACTTCCATTCTTGTGGTGCATAATGACTTCATCAATCGCGTGTCGCATCCCGAACCGGGTATGCCGGCCAAAAAATATTATAGAGCACTTATTGATGAATTTAACAAGCAGGTGGGTGAAATCATCGACCAGATAGGCAATTTGCAATAGATGTCCCAAATGCTTCATTTGCTTTTCATCTATCATTTCTAACAAGTTTTTTCATGCTTCAACAACTTTGCTCTTGGATATTATATAAACAATGGGGATGGCACAAGGATATTTCCGTGAACCATCCCGACAAGTATATTATCTGCCTGGCACCACATACCAGTAATTGGGATCTGGTATTAGGACAACTTTATGCCCACGCAGAAGGCATTAAAAGTAATTTTCTCATGAAGAAAGAATGGTTCTTTTGGCCCTTAGGCCCCATCTTTCGGAAAATGGGAGGAATACCGGTGTGGCGCTCCAAACACTCGAGCATGACGGACAATCTTGCAGAGACGGCTGTCAGAGCCAAGATGTTCGGATTGTGCATCACGCCCGAAGGCACGCGTTCGCTAAACCCTGATTGGAAAAAAGGCTTCTATTACATCGCGCTAAAAGCGCAAATACCAATCTTGCTTTACGGTGTGGACTATGAGCGGAAACTCATACAATGCACCCGGAGCTTCGTTCCAACAGGGGATATAGATAAAGAAATGGCGGAAATCAAACTTTACTTCAAGAATTTTAAAGGAAAATATCCGGAGAAATTCAGTACAGGATTATAATGGCTGAGGCAAAATTCCAGGGAAACTTTGACGTGTCTATATTCATAAATGTGCATCCCACATCCTGTTGCATTTCCACCTATCAAAATAAAAGATATAAGATTGAAAGTCAGGCTTTTAACAACGATTATCACCCTCACAGTTGCAGGGCATCTTACCGCTCAATATCAAGACGGTAACACTCGCGCGTGGGGAAGCATAGAGTATAAAGACGATCCGTGGGTCTATCGCGTCTCTCGGCCGAACAATATTACAGAAGGGCTGCTCAACAGACACATCGCTTTATGGGCAAGCCACGGACGATATTACGATGCGGACAAAGGTAAATGGGTGTGGCAGCGTCCAAACCTTTTTGGAACAACGGAAGACCTCTTCACACAAACTATCGTTGTGCCTTACCTCATTCCCATGCTTGAGAATGCCGGTGCCACGGTCTTTACCCCTCGCGAAAGAGACTGGCAGACACATGAGGTGATAGTGGACAACGACGACAGGCAAAAAGCTCCCTATTACATAGAATTTGTCGACAGAAAAAAGTGGGAAACAACAGATTCTGCCGGCTTTGCCTTTCACACCGGGACATATCATGATGGTGAAAATCCCTTCAAAAACGGTACTGCACGAAAAGCCAAAGCCAGTAAGAAGAAACATACCAGTGAGGTGTCTTACCAACCCAATTTGCCGGAGGCAGGACGATATGCTGTCTATGTGAGCTATCAAACCCTTCACAAAAGTGTCCCCGATGCCAAATACATTGTGTGGCATAAGGGGCAGGCAACTGAATTTACAGTCAACCAACGCATGGGAGGAGGTACGTGGGTGTACTTGGGGACTTTCGATTTCGACAAGGGATGCAACATCTACAATCGGGTTATTGTCACCAACCATGCTTCACGCCGGGGAGTGGTCACCACCGATGCTGTGCGTTTTGGCGGCGGAATGGGCAACATAGAACGTGGGGGAAGCCTCAGCGGACTGCCGCGGTGTCTGGAAGGTGCACGCTATGCAGCACAATGGGCCGGTGCTCCTTATGAAATATATGGCGGACGAAAAGGAAAAAACGATTATGCTGACGACATCAACACACGCTCTTTCATGACCAACTGGCTTGCAGGGGGAAGTGTTTATGCACCGACGCGCAGAGGGAGGAATGTGCCACTTGAACTGTCTTTGGCTGTGCATAGCGACGCAGGATATGCAGAAGACGGAAGGTCCATATACGGTTCATTGGCCATTTGCACGACCGACTTCAACGACGGGATGCTCAACGCAGGCATAAGCCGGCTAACTTCCAAGGATTTTGCCTCTGCCTTGCTTGAAAATCTCACGCAAGACATGCGTGCCAAGTATCACCGCTGGACCTACCGCCATCTTTGGGATCGCAACTACAGCGAGACGCGCGTACCGGAGATTCCGTCGGCCATCATCGAAACACTCTCCCATCAGAATTTTCCCGATGTGAAGATGGCACAAGACCCTAATGTGAAATTCACCATCGCACGTTCGCTCTATAAGACCATACTAAGATACGTGTCCTCCAACCATGGGGCACGCTATACGGTACAACCGCTCCCGCCAACCAACTTCAGCATCGAAATGAAAGGGCAAGGGAAAGCACGTCTCTCATGGTCGGCCCAACCTGACACGCAAGAACCGGGGGCTGCCCCCCAATCTTATAATGTGTATATGGCTACTGGAACAAGCGGATTCGACAATGGTAAGAATATTCGTACACAAACGTATGACCTCACACTTGAACCGGGAGTGCAATACAACTTTTATGTCACAGCGTGCAATCGCGGTGGCGAGAGTTTTCCCACGGAAACGCTTTCAGCCATATACCAGCCACGGGCTACCCACAATATACTCGTAGTCAATGGGTTCCATCGCCTTGCCGCCCCGCAGGTTATAGATAATGACTCGCTTCAAGGATTTGATTTCGATGCCGACCCGGGCGTGAGTTATGGACTGACAGCCGGTTGGAATGGTCGCCAACAGTGTTTTGACAGGCGCAAGATGGGGATCGAAGGTCCCGGCGGATTGGGATATGGAGGAGATGAATTGGCGGGACAGTTCATTGCCGGCAATGATTTTAACTACCCTGTGGCTCACACCGCTGCTTTGGCGGCCTCGGGCAGGTACAATGTTGTGAGCTGTTCGGCAGATGTTGTCATAAGCGGAAAAGTGAAATTAGACAACTACGACGGCGTAGATCTCATTCTCGGACTTGAACGGTACGACGGTTACTCATCCCAATCCTATAAGACTTTCACTCCCACCATGCAACGGTTGCTCACAGCTTATACCCGCAGGGGCGGACGGCTGCTGGTCAGTGGCAGCTACATCGGCACCGACATGAAGCAACCCGATGAACAACGATTCCTCCGTGAAGTACTCCATCTTGAATACGCACCTACAAATACGATCCCAACAAATGACCGCATTATCGGATTAGGCTTGGACTTCGACTTTTATCACACCCTCAACAGCCGGCACTACGCTGCCACGCATCCGGATAGTTTTTGGCCCGTGGGTGTAGCGATAAGTGCGATGCAATATTCCAATAGCTCTACTGCTGCAGTCGGCTACAAGGACAAAGATTATAGATGCTTCACGATGGGATTCCCTTTTGAATGTATCAAAGAGCCCACAGTGCGAGCACGCATCATGAGTGGCATTATGGCCTACCTATTTGATTAGTTGCCTTCGCAAGACAAATGGCACATGTATCAAAAAGAAAATAAAAATATTTAAGACATATCAGATAATCTCTTAAACATCCGACTTTATGTATAAAATTCAAGCCAACCAATCGGGTACACGGAGCATAGAAGTCTCTGATGCCCATTTGCAGACTATAGAAAAGTACCAGCTGCTGCGTAACCTCTTTGACAGCAACGGTTTTGTTGACGAAGAAGTGCTTGACCGCCTCAAATGGAATGTGCGCTCGCTCCTCGAATCAGAATCAGGCAAAGGGGACAAGTATCTACTTGACTTGTGCCTTGATGTTATCTACAATGCTAATATGAAAGCCTTCGGTCTTCACAATTTGGCCGAGCTTTTTGCCAAATGGAAAGAAAAGCACCATGAACAAGTAGAAATTGACGAGCAGGAGGTAAGCGATTGATTGGCAGTAAAGGCAAAACAGCATCCCTTATGCAGTATAGGGCTCCTCAGTTGACGGATTTTCTTCCCACCACCAAAAAAGAGTGTGAACTACGGGGTTGGGATGAATTGGACATTATCCTCTTCTCAGGAGACGCCTATATTGATCATCCCTCATTTGGAGCAGCCGTAATTGGTCGTTCTTTGGAGGCGGCAGGCTATCGTGTCGCCATTGTGCCTCAACCAGACTGGCATGGTGATTTCCGCGATTTCAAGAAATTGGGGCGTCCCCGCCTTTTCTTTGGCGTGTCTCCCGGATGCATGGATTCGATGGTGAACAAATACACAGCCAACCGGCGCTTGCGTTCTATGGATGAATACAGTCCTGACGGGCGTCACGACTGTCGTCCGGAATATCCCTCCATTGTCTATACCAAGATACTTAAGCAGCTCTATCCCGATGTACCTGTCTTGCTTGGCGGCATTGAAGCCTCAATGCGTCGCCTCACCCATTATGACTATTGGCAAGACCGCTTGCGCAAGTGCATTCTATGTGATAGTGGAGCCGACATGATACTCTATGGCATGGGGGCAAAATCTCTGCTTGAGGTTGCACAGGGTATTGAAAATGGGGCAAGCATCGAAACCTTACACCATATTCCACAAACCGTATTTCTTAGCCGCGAGGAAGACATTCCGGGCGGTATAACTGCTGATGACATTGTGCTTCATTCTCACGAAGAGTGTCTGCATAATAAAAAAGCGGAAGCGGAAAACTATCGCCATATCGAAGAGGAATCGAATAAAATCCATGCCCAACGGCTTCTTCAAGCGGTCGATGGGAAGTATGCCGTGGTGAATCCTCCCTACCCCACACTTTCTACAGAAGAACTCGATGCCACTTTCGACCTCCCTTACACCCGGCTGCCACATCCCAAATATCGGGGCAAAACAATACCGGCCTACGAGATGATCAAGTTCTCTGTCAACATCCATCAAGGTTGTTTCGGCGGATGTGCTTTCTGCACCATTTCCGCTCATCAGGGAAAGTTTGTCACTTGCCGAAGTAAGGAAAGTATTGTCAAAGAGGTGGAGAAAGTCATCCACATGCCGGATTTCAAAGGCTATCTGTCCGACCTCGGAGGGCCTTCGGCCAATATGTATGGCATGGCGGGACGTAATCGTAAGGCATGTGAACATTGCAAACGCCCGTCGTGCATCAATCCACAGATATGCCCCAATCTGGATACCGACCATACGGCTTTGCTTGACATCTATCGTGCTGTAGACCGATTGCCGGGCATCAAGAAAAGTTTCATAGGAAGCGGTGTGAGATATGACCTGTTACTTTATAAAGGAAAAGACGAACATGCCAACGCATCGGCTCGCGAATATACCCGAGAACTGATTACCCGCCATGTGAGCGGACGTCTCAAAGTGGCTCCCGAGCATACCAGTGGCGCAGTACTCAATTTGATGCGTAAACCTCCATTTGAGCAGTTTGGAGCTTTCAAACAGATCTTTGACCGCATCAACAAAGAAGAAAACCTTCGCCAACAAATCATCCCCTACTTCATCAGTAGTCATCCGGGATGCAAAGAGGAAGACATGGCTGAATTGGCCGTGAAGACAAAAAAACTCGACTTCCACCTTGAACAGGTTCAAGACTTCACTCCTACCCCTATGACCATTTCCACCGAAACCTGGTACACCGGCTACAACCCTTATACGCTGGAACCGGTGTTCAGTGCGAAAACTCCCCGTGAGAAACTTGCACAACGGCAGTTTTTCTTTTGGTATAAACCGGAGGAACGGCACAATATTGAACGCGAATTGAGGAGAATAGGCCGTGCGGATCTTATCCCACAACTATATGAGGGAAAGAGTGTTGTTGGTTCTCGATTCAAGCGAGAGACTGTGTACAGCAACCGGCCTGTAGGCAGTCTTTCTGATTCTGTCAGCATAGAAAAGCAACATCACACTACAGGCAAAAAGACAGAGCGGAAATCATTTAATCCGAACTTTACTTATGATAACCATAATAGAAGAAAGCACAATGGCCAAAGGGCTGCCGGCACACAACGAGGACGCTATCGTAAAGACAAATAACTTCTTGGCTGTAGTGGACGGCAGTACGAGTAAAACCAAGTACAGGGTGCAACCCGATATCACCAACGGTCAGCTTGCCGCCATCTTGATTCGTGATTATCTGCAATCCGTAGACTCATCGGCCCCTCATCTTTCCTGCAAAGAACTGTGCGAGGGATTGACGGAGCATTTTCAGCAGGAATATTTAGTTCGGAATGTGGATATAGATGCCCTCACCATACATCCGGAACTGCGTCCTACTGCCAGTGTGGTAGTTTTTTCACGATGCCGGCAAGAGGTCTGGCTCATCGGCGATTGCCAATGCATGATAAACGGGCAGCTGTTTGAGAACCCAAAACCACACGAAGCAACCATCGCCCGCAAGCGTGCCCGGCTAATCATTGGCGGGATGCGTCCTGACGAAGCCCGAAGATGTATAGAACACGATCTCATTACAGCCATGCATGAAGGGCAGAACAAAAACTACACCGTGATAGACGGTTTCCCCATCTATTATGCAGGAGTTGCAATCATCAAGCTTAGAGAATGGGCAACTACTTTCCCTTTCCAAATTGTGTTGGCTTCTGATGGCTATCCTTTTCTAAAATCCACATTGGGAGCTTCCGAGCAGGCCATACAAAAGCAAGCTACTTCCGACCCTCAGAACATCAAGCACTTTTTGGCCACAAAGGGTATTAAGCCCGGTTATCATGGTTTTGACGACCGCACTTATTTACGTTTCATATTTGGTGAAGAATGACAATACAATCTCTACCTTAATAACCCGGCGATGCCCACTTTGACCGCTTAGACCTCAATTAATATTTAATTATATTGTCCCACCAAATAGCACCTGTTCACAAATCCCCATTACATACATCTTAATCATAAGTTACTTCTCTATCATTTAGAATGATAAAGGTCGCATCCATGCCGGATACGACCTTTTTATATTATATATCTAAGGAGACTTAGTCCTTAAAGAAATCTTTAACAGCCTCATTGGGAACCATCTGCTCATCAAAAATATAAGCACCGGTCTTAGGGCTCTTAACCATTTTAATCACCTTTGTATAAGCGCGACCATCCGTTGAACCTTCGTGGAGGGTAGCGACCGCTTTCTTTGCCATAACGCTTAATTATAATTAAAAGTCTGTTCTACACTTCGCTTACTTAATCTCCTTGTGAAGAGTCATCTTCTTCAAGATGGGATTATATTTCATCAACTCAAGACGCTCAGGAGTGTTCTTACGATTCTTAGTTGTCACGTAACGGCTTGTTCCCGGCAGTCCACTATTCTTCATTTCCGTGCATTCGAGTATAACCTGTACCCTATTGCCTTTTGCTTTCTTTGCCATGATATTTGCTTCTTTATAGTTTATGCCTCTGCCACTTTAGCACTGTTAGCTTCGGCTATAACCTTGATTTCACTCAGGTATCCCTTGGCAACAGCCTGCTTAATAGCAGCGTCAAGACCGATTTTATTAATAAGACGAAGACCAGCAGCACTGATCTTAAGGGTAATCCAGCAGTTTTCTTCCACCCAGAAGAACTTCTTGCTGAAAAGGTTTACATCAAAGCTTCTCTTTGTGCGGTGCTTTGAGTGAGACACATTACAACCTATTTGTGCCTTCTTTCCTGTGATCTGACAAACTTTCGACATTGCTATCTAAAATTTTCTAATTCGTTAATTGATACCTATTCCAAACAGGGTGCAAAATTACAAACTTTTTTGCGAATAACAAAATTATTCTAAAAAGAAAGTTTTATTTTAAGGATTTTTTCAACTTATAATTGTACTCTCATGCACAGTAGTCCATAAATATCTCTCTTTGAGACATTTATTGATTATTTCTTCAAATCGGGCTCATGCTCTTTGAGAAATTCGACCATCAGTTGGAGAGCCTTACTTGTAGCGATGGAAAGATTGATGTCACGCCCAAAATCTTCGGAGAGTTTCCATGTTCGCACATCTGTATTGCAGCCATATCCAATCCAAATCGTCCCTACCGGATTCTCAGGCGTTCCTCCGGCAGGTCCTGCCACACCGGTCACTGCCACGGCAAAGTCCACACGAAGAGTCTTAATTGCTCCAAGCACCATTTGGCGGGCAACCTCCTCACTGACAGCCGTCTGTTCTTCAAGCACTTGGTGGTCTACTCCAAGCAGGTTTTCTTTCACTTCATTGGTATACGCAATGATGCTTCCATTGAAATAATTACTCGAACCGGGTACGGCAATGAGGGCTTCAGCCAAGCGACCACCCGTACAGCTTTCAGCCGTACCAATCTTCTTATCACTGTTATATAAGAGTTCTTGTATGCTCTTACTAAGTATTTTTGTCTCTAAATCCACGTTGAATATATCTTTTGAGGTTAAAATTAGCTTACATGAAAGTTACTTTTGAGAAAGTAGGCATGTCGATCGTAGCAAAGTCCTTGTCTTTATACTTAAAGGTTCCCACACAACCAATCATAGCTGCATTGTCTGTAGTGTAGCTGAATTTAGGAATGTAAATCGTCCATCCGTATTTTTCAGCATGTTCACGGAAAGCATTTCGCAAACCATTGTTTGCAGATACACCGCCTGCTACCGCCACATGCTTTATATTAGTCTGTTTGACAGCCAATCGAAGTTTCTTCATCAATATGTCGACAATGGTAAACTCGAGGCTGGCAGCCAAATCTTCTTTATGCTGTTCGATAAATTCAGGTTCTTCTTTTACCCATTTTTGAAGGTTGTAAAGGAAAGAGGTTTTGAGTCCGGAGAAAGAATAGTCCATACCGGGAATATTCGGTTCCGAGAACTTATAAGCATGGGGATTTCCCTGCCGTGCCAATTTGTCGATGATGGGGCCACCGGGATAGCCCAAACCCATCACTTTTGAGCATTTGTCAATAGCCTCACCGGCAGCATCGTCGATGGTCTGCCCCAACACTTCTATATCATTGTAGGCGTTGACCTTGACAATTTGGGAATTGCCACCACTGACCAACAGACAAATAAAAGGAAAAGGAGGTATATGGTTGTCACCATCCGCGTCTTTAATAAAATGCGCCATAACATGCCCCTGCAAGTGGTTGACATCTATCAGTGGAATGCCGAGTGAACAAGCCAAACCTTTAGCAAAACTGACACCTACCAACAGCGACCCCATGAGTCCGGGCCCCCGGGTAAATGCGATGGCCGACAACTGGTTCTTAGAGATGCCGGCCCTCCGGATAGCCTGATCCACAACGGGCAAAACATTTTGCTGATGCGCTCTCGAAGCCAATTCGGGCACAACCCCGCCATAAGCGCGATGAACGTCTTGAGAGGCTGTAATGTTACTCAACAAGACACCATTCTTCAGCACCGCGGCCGATGTGTCGTCGCAACTGCTCTCAATACCTAATATATATATATCATTGTCCATGACAGCCTGTCTAATTTATGTTATCTACAGAAAAGTCTTCTTTATCTTGGCATTAATACGTAAGCACTTCCACCCCATGTTCAGTCATTACGAGCGTATGCTCCCATTGTGCAGAAGGCTTTTCGTCTTCAGTGATCACTTCCCAGCCAAATGGGTCATCAGCATCGATAAACACACGCCATGTACCCATGTTAACCATCGGCTCAATGGTAAACACCATACCGGGAACCAAAAGCATGCCTGTACCCTTGCGACCGTAATGGGTCACATCCGGTTCTTCGTGAAAATCAAGCCCCACGCCATGACCGCAGAGGTCGCGCACAATGCCATAACCATATTTCTTTGCATGCTTTTCAATGGCATGACCGATATCACCCACAAACGAGTAAGGCTGTGCTGCCTCCATGCCTATTTCCAAACATTCCTTGGCTACCCTCACCAACTGTTCTTTCTCGGGAGTGGTTTTCCCTCCTACAATAAACATCCGGCTGGCATCGGCATAATATCCGTCAAGGATTGTAGTCATGTCCACGTTTACAATATCGCCTTCCTGTAAAACATCTTCTTTCTTGGGAATGCCATGGCACACCACCTCATTGATACTCGTACAAACGCTCTTCGGATACCCCTCATAGTTGAGACATGCCGGAATGGCATGATGTTCCTTGCAATATTGCATACAGATATCATCTATCTCCTGAGTGTTCATACCTACGTGTATCTGGCGGGCCACTTCATCAAGACAACCTGTGTTGACGACTCCGCTCCGGCGGATGCCCTCTATCTGTTCCGGCGTTTTAATGAGCTGGCGTGTAGGCACCTCCTTGCCTTTGCTTTCCCAATACATCACCTTCTTGTCCAGCTCCGTAAGAGGTTGTCCGGGAAGGCAATGCCATCTTTTCTTTTTGTTAAACATCATTGACTATTTGTATATAACGCCCGCAAAGTTACTGCAAAATACCAAGAAACGGGCATAAAAGTCTTGAAAATGCATCTATATATCAGATATTATTCAGCCTTCACGGGAGCATTGGTATAATAATAAGTCCAGTCATAAATATGGCTATTGTTGATGAGAAGCACAAAATCACGCATCACCGGATGCTCGGCATTTCCGTCATGCACCACTTTAATGGTAAACTCCTCATTGTTGCCATTGATGGCCGTATATTCGATATATTTCGTTTTCTCCTCATCTACTTCGGCATTCACCTGAAGCAAATCGTAGCGATCGGCCCCAATGAAAATTGCCGTATTGCCATCTTTTACGATTCTCATGTTCAGGGGTTGTATTTTGCCATACTGCTGGGTTTGCGCATCAAACGAGACAGAAGCAATGACATCGTATGAAAACCTTTGTGCCGATGCTGACACAACCATCAAAGTTATGATAGACAAGAGTAATAAACATCTTTTCATAATTCTCTGTTCTTTAATATGTTCAACCATTATTGTGTCGTCCGGAATATCTATAAGTTGCCGGTAAATATATCGACCGCCCTACTTGGCCTGAAGACAATCATAAATCCTGCCCGTCCAGTCTTCACCGTTTTTGGGGCAGAGAGTGCGAAGACCAAGTTCACTTGCCGCCGCTACATTGCGGGGGCCGTCATCCACATAGAGCGTCTCTTCGGGAAGGATTTTTTCCCTTGAGAGCACATATCGGTAGAAATGTTCATCAGGCTTCATCAACTTCACCTCAAAGCTTTTATACTCTGCATCAAAATAATAGGCTAAAGGATGCCCTTTTCCGTCGAACCGATCACTCTCAACAAATTCCATCATAAACGGATTGGTATTTGACAAAAGGATAAGTCTATACCCTTCTTGGCGGAGTTTCAATAAAGTTTCAAGGTTTCTTTCAGGTATCTCCTTAATATAGCCCTGCCAGGCATCGGCGCACTCTTCATGAGAAACCTCATGCCCAACAAGCAGGCTCAATTCTTTTCTAAACCCTTCGGCATCTATCTTGCCTTCTTCCAAATCTCCGAATATTCCTGTTTGTTCATAGGGATCAAGCCGTTGACCGGCATCCTTCAAACCGAGTGCTTCAAACCGTTTGACGGCTTGCGTCTCTTCAAGCGTCAAAATCACACCTCCCAAATCGAAAATGATATTCCTAATCATCTAACTATCAAATAAATTCAACTTATTCTTGCGTGCATCTTCTATAGATGCCAACTTGTCTTGTTCTTGATGATAGCCCTCTCGCAATTTCTCGTAGTCGGCATTGAGCTTTTGCGCAAAAGACTTCTTTTCGGTCTTATTCAACAATTTGGATGCCACTATTGGATTCTGGCTGGCATCCTTCATCCAAATGACAGGACCGGAATATACCGGTGCTATTTTCAAGGCCACATGCAGTTTGGAGGTAGTCGCCCCACCTATCATGATCGGAACATGCAGCCCCGCCTTGTGAAGTTCGGTAGCAACATTGACCATTTCGTCCAAACTCGGCGTCACCAGACCGCTCAATCCGATAATATCCACGTGTTCGGCGACAGCCTTTTTCACGATTTGGTCGGCCGGCACCATGACTCCCATGTCTATCACCTCATAATTGTTACACGACATGACTACAGAAACAATGTTTTTCCCAATATCGTGTACATCTCCCTTTACCGTAGCCAAAAGCACCTTACCGGCCTTTGTTGCTCCCTCCCTACGCTCAGCCTCAATGGCCGGTTGGAGGATGGCCACCGCACGCTTCATCGTTCGGGCCGTCTTCACCACTTGGGGAAGAAACATTTTGCCGGCACCGAAAAGTTCACCGACAACATTCATACCATGCATCAAGGGACCTTCGATAATGTCTACAGCCTTCGAATATTCATCCATGGCTTCCCGGAGGTCTTCCTCCAAAAAATCGGCAACACCCTTGCGAAGAGCGTATTCCAATCGTTCGTCCAATGGGGTCGAACGCCATTCGGGCGTGCCGTTTGTGCCTGACGTGTCACTTCCTTTCTGTGGCCCTTCTGTGGCAACAGTCTTCACATCCAATATCCTTTGGGCGAGGGCTATCAGGTCCTCACCTGCACCACGGCGGCGATTAAGAACAACGTCTTCCATCACCTCAAGTTCCGCTTGTGGTATATCGGCATAAGTAATTTTCGCCGAAGGATTTACAATACCGAAATCCATCCCGTTGCTTATCGCATGATAGAGAAAGACGGCGTGCATGGCCTCACGAATATAATTGTTGCCCCGAAAAGAAAACGACAAATTACTCACCCCGCCACTCACATGAGCACCGGGAAGATGTTCTTTAATCCACCGGGTGGCACGAATAAAATCCATTGCATAATCATCGTGCTCTTCCATCCCTGTGGCAATGGCCAATACATTGGGATCGAAAATGATGTCTTGTGGCTGTATGCCGACTTTTCGGGTCAACAAATCGTATGCCCGTTGTGCTATCTCTATTCGTCGGTCAAAGGTTGTTGCCTGCCCCTGCTCGTCAAAACACATGACCACGCAGGCGGCCCCATAGCGTTTAATGTCGCGGGCATGGGCCAAAAACTGTTCTTCGCCCTCTTTGAGGGATATCGAATTTACAATAGACTTTCCCTGCACGCACTTCAGACCGGCTACAATAACTTCCCATTTGGAGGAGTCTATCATCACAGGGACACGTGCTATATCGGGATCGGAAGCTATCATGTTGAGGAAATTCACCATCTCGGCCTTGGCATCAAGTAGCCCGTCATCCATATTGATGTCGAGAATGAGCGCCCCATCGTCCACTTGTTTGCGTGCTATGGCCACGGCCTCCTCATATTGTTTTTCTTTAATCAGTCTCAAAAACTTCCTACTGCCAGCCACATTACACCGTTCCCCTATATTCGTGAAACCACTGATTGCGGCTTGTTCGTCTTCCCCGGGAATATTGTCTAATGGAACCAACACATCCAGTCCGGACAAGCACATCCGCCTTGTGGGAGACGGCACACGGCGGGGCGTTTTCCCTTCTACAAAAGGGCGATAGGCTGCAATAAACTCGGGAGTCGTCCCACAACAGCCCCCGACAAAGTTGACCAGCCCTTCGTTGACAAAATCACCAATCTGCGGAGCCATTGTCCCGGCCGTCTCGTCATAAAGCCCCAACTCGTTGGGAATGCCCGCATTGGGATAGACACTCACATAATAAGGGGCCACCTTTGCCATTTGCTCGAGAAAAGGCTTCATCTGAGGAGCTCCGAAAGAGCAATTCAGCCCTACAGAAAAGATCGGGTAGCTTGAAACGCTTGCCAGAAAGGCTTCGATAGTCTGGCCACTCAATGTACGACCGGCCAGATCGGCAATGGTGAGACTGAGCATGATAGGCAATTCCACCTCTCTTCTCGCCATGATGGTCAGAGCGGCATCTATAGCCACTTTGGCATTGAGGGTGTCGAAAATCGTTTCAATGAGAATCACGTCTACACCGCCTTCCACCAATCCGTCTATCTGCTCACAATAGGCATCAAACAGTTGGTCGTAGGTAAGATTGCGTGCTGCCGGATTACTGACATCGGGAGACATGGAACAAGTCTTGTTGGTGGGGCCCACCGAACCGGCCACGAAACAAGGATGCTTTTCGGAAGCATACTCGTCTGCCACTTCACGGGCAATCCTTGCCCCTTGCAGGGCCATTTCCCCTACATAATCTTCAAGCAGATAATCGGCTTGCGAGATGCGCTGGGAGGAGAACGTGTTGGTAGTGATGATGTCAGCGCCGGCCTCAATGTATTGGCGAAATATGTCTTTCACCACATCCGGCCGGGTTATATTGAGCATGTCATTGTTTCCCTTCATCACCCCCGGCTGCCGTCTGAACAACTCTCCCCTAAAATCTTCTTCTGTCAGATGATAGTTTTGGATCATCGTTCCCATCGCTCCGTCAAGGATAAGGATTCGCTCTTTAACCAGCTCCTGAATTGTTTTCATCGCTCACTTTTTAATCATTCACCACTTGACATTGCATTTATACAAACGGCCGAGGGGCCTTCGGCATCCTCCCACCAGAACAAACGCCGATCTGTCAAAAACGCTTTATAGCCCGCTCCATTTCCCGCTTGTCCTCTTTTTCTCTTATAGTCTGTCGTTTGTCAAACTCCTTTTTACCTCTTGCCAAGGCAATATCCACTTTGGCCCGCCCGTGGTCGTCAATGAAGACCAAGGTGGGCACTATCGTAAAGCCCACCTGCTTGGTGGCCTCTTGCAGCTTGTGGATTTCCCGCTTGTTGAGCAACAACTTGCGATCGCGCTTGGCTTCGTGGTTGGAAAAGGAACCATAGAAATAGGGGGAAATGTTCATCCCTTTCAGCCACATCTCGCCATTATGGATAAAGCAGAAAGTGTCCACCAACGAGGCTCTGCCTTGCCTGATGGATTTAATCTCCGTACCTGTCAGCACTATGCCGGCCGTATAGGTATCCAAGAAAGCATATTCAAAAGACGCTTTCTTGTTTCTTATCTGTATAGGACTCTTTTTGCGGAGCTCCAATTCATTCTTATTCAACTTGTTCTCCTGTTTAGTTCAACGAAAAGATCAGTTTTCGACCGTCACAAAGTCACTCAAGTGGTCATCTACATAAACCGCTATTTGGTTACTCCATTCCTCCTCGTTCTCGACAAAATCGTCATCAAAGTCGTCAAACTTGGCAAAACGCTCGAACATAGCCATAAATTCCTCGTCCGTACAATCTTGCTCTATCTCGTCATGATACATGTTGTAATAGCGACGACTCTTGTCTATCAACTTATACAAATCTCTAAGTCCCCACTCGCGAAAAGCTTTGGCTGTGGGATTTTTATAAATAAAAGCACCATATCCGTTATGGATGAGCTGTACGAAACCGCCATCCATCACTTCGTTGTGCAAGATATCCCAAGCCAACAGCGTGATTTGGTCACTCGTGAGTTGTGTGATATTTTCCCCGGTCAGCTGACCACCAATAGCATCTTTAATGGCGGATATGACTGCTTCAAGAAAAGCATCGACACCGGCCGATGCCGCCCCCTGCAACTTACTGTCCGAGATTCTAACTTCTATCATCAGATTTCTTCTTATAATAATGTGGCAAAGATACGAAATGTTTTTGAATCGGACAAAAAATAAGGTTGAAAACGCGCAGCCGGTCCAAGCACATTATCCTTCGATTTCTAGATTTTCAAGCGCAGTCTAAGATCGGGACAAGTATAGCATGAAACCTATTCGAAAAATGAAAAAGCATTACACAGCGAGCGCACCCAAAAGTATAGCAGGGCGCAACGGACCTTTCTGAAAGTCGGGAAAAGTGGCTTTTCACCCCCGGCCGGGCCAAACGAATGAGCGAAAGGGGCACAGCGGGGAGGTGACTCGGGCCGAACAATAAACTCAAAGAGACCCTTTTACAAAGTCATTTGGGCCGGACAACGCTTGCAAAGCCCCCTTTAGGGGATCGGGGATCTAAAAAAGGGAAGCACAAACATGCTCCCCTTGCTAATGCAAAAATAACAAATAATCGCTCAAAATGCAAATCATACGCGAATAATCTTAACAAATGAAGACCTATGCAGAATACGCTGACAGTCGTTTACCACCTATTTACCGTCCCATGACGGCACTGGGCATCAGATAATGATTCTCGTCTTGTGATAGTTTTCGCGGAAATCACTGGGACTGCAGCCCTTTTTCTTCTTGAAGATGCGATTGAAGTTGCTTAGATTGTTGAACCCGCAATCATAGCATATCTCGCTGATGCTCTTCACCGTGTCGACCAACATGCGGCTTGCATAGCCCAAGCGTATGTCGATAATGTAATCGCTCAGATTGCGACTTGTATGCATCTTAAAGAAGCGACTGAACGCACTCGGACTCATCCCGGCCATATCGGCCAAAGCCGGCAGGCGGAGATCATCCATATAGTTTTTGGAGATGAAGTCTTTCACCTTGAGGATGCGCCTGCTGTCGTCTTCCACCGCCACTTTGGCATAACTGGTTGTGGCCAGTGTGCGCGCACCTTCACATTGGGAAAGTTCGTAGAGAATCGTGAGAAACTGGGTGACAGCGTAAAACCCATCGGTCACTACGCTCAAGCTGTCAAGCAGGCCGTAGACTTTCATAATGGCACTCAACGGGAAACAAAGCCCCTTGCGCGCCTCATTCATCATGCGCGTGATGCTTGCAAACGGATTCCGACCGAAAAGTGTGTTTTCTCCCAATGAGAAATCAAACTGGATGGTGATTTCACGTATATCGTCGCTTGTACACTGATATTGCTCCCACACGTGCTCCAAGTCGGGCGAGGTGATCAGGCAAAGGTCGTACTCCCCGATTACCTCCTGTGAGTCGCCCACAATGCGGCGCACCCCCGACGCATGCTCTACATAGTTCAACTCATAAACCTCGTGATTGTGTATCGGGTAAGTAAACTCCTTTTTGTGGCGGTCTGCAATGTACAGCACATCCCTACCCATCAAAGGTGTGATCTCGTGTATGACGCGTCTCGATTCCCCCATACGGTTGCTGTTTATAGTTTGATGGCCTTCAGTATTTCAGCCATTTTCTGTTTGGTCTTGATCGTTGTAGGCACCAAAGGAAGACGGAGCTTGTTCTCAATCATCCCCATGTCGCTGAGCAGAGCCTTCACACCGGCCGGGTTGCCCTCGACAAAAAGCAGGCTGTAAAGTTCGGTAAACTTATGATGAATCTTGCGGGCCGGTTCATATTCGCCCCTGAACTCAAGGCGAATCATGCGGCTAAACTCCTTGGGGAGGGCATTGCCGATAACGGATATGACACCGGCGGCACCACTTGCTATCATCGGGAAAGTCAAGGCATCGTCGCCACTGATGACATCAAAATTGTCAGGCTTGTTCTTGATGATCTCATCTACTTGCTCCAAACTGCCACTGGCCTCCTTGACGCCAACGATATTGGGAAAATCCTTGGCCAACCGGACGGTTGTCTCCGCCTTCATGTTGATGCCTGTCCGCCCGGGCACATTATAGAGCACAATGGGCAGCGGACTGGCTTGGGCAATGGCCTTGAAGTGCTGATAAAGTCCCTCTTGGGAGGGTTTGTTATAGTAAGGACAAATGCTCAGAATGCCATCTATGCCACTCCAGTCGGTCGACTTGATCTCTTCCACCACGGCAGCGGTGTTATTTCCACCACAATATTTCAAGATGCGCACCCGCCCCTTGACAATCTCCTTGATGAAGTCGGTGATCTCCTCCTTCTCGGCATGGGAAAGGCACGGGGCCTCACCGGTCGTCGCAAGGATGCAGAGAAAGTCAGCGCCATTGCCTATCTGATATTCCACAAGACGCTTCAAAGACACATAGTCTACCGAACCATCACTATTGAAAGGAGTTATGAGGGCTATGCCCAAGCCTCTGAAAATATTCTGTGCCATAATCTTACAAAAGAAATCGTTCGCAAATTTACAATAATATCACCAATTTGCAAAATAATTCCCCGAAATTCTTTCGGAATTGAATGTGTATCAAAAAAATATACCGATGCAACGGACGGGTCTCTAAACTTTTTTGTAATTTTGCATCTGCAATGCAAAGATACTTCATTTATTTAAGTTACGACGGCACCAACTACCACGGATGGCAGATTCAGCCCAACGGCAATTCCGTGCAAGAGGAACTGGAAAAAGCCCTGTCGCTTCTGTTGAGGACAAAGACGGAGATAGTGGGAGCCGGTCGCACCGATGCAGGGGTGCATGCACGCTTGATGGTGGCCCATTTCGACTATGAGGTGGGAACCACAACGGAGGGGCAAGAGGCAAAAGACATCGACTGCCCCCAGCTCTGCTATAAGCTCAACCGGCTCTTGCCAAGGGACATCAGTATCCGGAAAATCATTCCCGTAGCACAGGACATGCATGCCCGATTCAGTGCCGTGGCACGCACCTATCACTATTACATACACACGGGCAAGATGCCTTTTGAGCGGCACTACTCCTATCAAATGCCTTATGCGCTCGATTTCGATGCCATGCGGGAGGGATGCGAATTGCTGAAGAGACAAACAGACTTTGCCGCATTTTGCAAAGCCGGAGCCGACAACAAGTCAACATGCTGTACGGTGACAGAAGCACGGTGGGTGAAAACATCGCCGGAAACTTGGTATTTTGAAATCACGGCCAATCGTTTTCTCCGCAACATGGTGAGGGCAGTCGTAGGCACACTGGTCGATTTGGGGCGGCACAAAATCACACTCGACCAGTTCAGGCATATTGTGGAGGCAGGCAGGCGCAGTGATGCCGGTGAGAGTATGCCCGGACACGCCCTCTTTCTGGAACGGGTGGAATATCCTTTCACCAATGACACGAACAACTGATAATTGGCATGAGTCCTGCCGGAATAGGCAAGAGCCGGCAGAGCAACTTGCAACATATACATCGGATAACAACAAATTTTAAATACGGATAACAGCCATGTGGTTAGTTTTGGCCTTTCTTTCGGCCACTCTTTTAGGATTTTATGACGCTTTCAAGAAAGAAGCATTGTCGGGCAACGCAGTCATCCCCGTGTTGTTTTGCAACACCTTATTCTCGTCGCTCATCTTTCTCCCGTTTATCCTGCTCAGCGCACAGACAGATTGGCTCAACGGTTCCATCTTTCATGTGTCTTCCGGTGGCTGGGAGGTGCATAAATACATTCTGCTCAAGAGCTTTATCGTGCTCTCCTCGTGGATATTCGGCTATTTCGGCATGAAGCATCTACCCCTGACCATTGTCGGCCCTATCAATGCCACACGCCCGGTGATGGTGCTTGTGGGGGCCTTGCTCGTCTTTGGCGAGCATCTCAACCTTTATCAGTGGATAGGTGTGCTGCTGGCTGTGTTTTCATTTTTAATGCTAAGTCGCAGCGGAAAGAAAGAGGGCATTGATTTCAAACACAACAGATGGATATTGTGCATCGTACTGGCAGCCGTGCTCGGAGCTGTCAGCGGACTTTATGACAAATACCTCATGGCATCGCCTGCCGATGGCGGTGTGGGACTCGACCGGATGATCGTGCAAAGTTGGTACAACATCTATCAGTGCGGTTTGATGCTGGCCATACTGATGGTTGTATGGTGGCCAACACGCCGTCACACCACCGTTTTCCATTGGCATTGGTCAATTATCTTTATCAGCATTTTCCTGAGTGCAGCCGACTTTGTATATTTTTACTCTTTGAGCCTGCCCGGAGCTATGATTTCCATCGTGTCGATGGTCAGGAGGGGTAGTGTCATCGTCAGTTTTCTTTTCGGAGCGGCGGTTTTCCACGAGAAGAATCTCAAGAGCAAGTTTGTCGATCTCTTGCTCGTGCTCTTGGGTATGCTCTTCCTCTACTTCGGTTCCAAATAGCTGTCCAAGGGAGACCGGAGGGCCCTGTTTAGCATTCCCAAGTGCGTACACTCACCCGCCTTATTCTGCCAATAGCCAGCAACAACGAAAGCATGGCTACATAGAGCAATACCACTTGCACCCTATTGAAATGGATATCTCCGATAGATGCTCCCGGCAACGATGCTATCCAACTTACAGCACCAACCATCTTCTCGACCAAAAGCAGCAAGGCTTCGCGAACGACTTGGAAGACCGGTGGAAAGGGAGATAGAAACATCAGGAGCACCACTCCGTAGATGAGGAGAGTGGCCAAAGGTATCACAACGACATTGGTCAACAGAAAATAAGACGAAAAACGCCCAAAATAGTAGAGGGTCAATGGCATTGTGGTCAACTGAGCGGATATGGAAATAGCACATAGTCGCAAAATCCGGTCGGGCAACCACCAACGGAAGTGGAAAGAATGGGCAAAGGGAAGATAAAACAGCTTGATGCCGAGTACGGCCACAAACGACAGCTGGAAGCCTACATCAAAAAGATTGTTGGGATTGAACGCGAGCATAATCACTGCGGCCAAGGCCAGAACGTTAAGGGACATGCGCGAACCTCCCAACAGCGAAGCCACCGAACAGAGTGTGAGCATCGTAGCAGCTCTCACCACGGAGGGCGACATGCCCACGACGAAGACGTATGCCCAAATGGTCACCAGTGTGAACAACATGGACAACTTACGCTGAAAAGGGGAACAAACGAACATGAAAAACATATAGATGATGCCCACATGGAGCCCGCTCAAAGCCAAAATATGTGACGCTCCGGAAACGGTAAAATCGTTTTTGATGGCTTTGGAGAGTCCGGCCTTGTCTCCTAAGGTCATGGCGGCAAGCACAGCCCCACTCTGTCCATTGGCAGACAATCCGCTTAACAGCCGGCCGCGAAAACGGAGGGCGGCTATGAATGAACGCTCCACAGAAGACAAACGCAGAAGGCTTATTTTGGCCTTCTGCCAGTTGTCGGGAAGAATAAAAGTCGTACCGGCATAGTCATGAATCCGCATCCACCTTGCATAATCGAAATGCCCTTCGGTCGGACGGCTCCACGGTTTTGAAAAGGTGGAGAAAGCCCTCAGTCCATCTCCCACACGGAGTTGCTCCCAACGATGGGTCAGCGTGTCCCGAAGAAGACTTGCCTTGATTTTGGCCCCTGCATTTGGCCCATCGGATATAACAAGATCGAACATGACAACCTTACCATGAACCACAGGAGTGCTCGTGACCACGGCTTCATAACTCTGAGGACGGGGAAGCGGCAGGGGCCGGTTGACTAACAATCCATACCACGCACCAACGAAAAAAACGGCAAGATAGATCAATATCCCGTGGAGCATGCGAGACTCCAACATTCGGGAAGAATGGAAAAATGAAAAACGGGAAAGAAAATTAGGGAGTTTAGGGGGAAAGGTAAGGAAAAAAGAGAGGGCGACACACGTAGTGGCAGCCACAACAAATGTCCAAAGAAACGGGTAACCGGTCACACTGTCTCCAAGAAGCAACCCGCACACAAAGGGCAAGGCTATCCCCACAAATGGATTGAGACGAATGTGATCGGCTACGCTCATGATACAGATAAAAGGCTATAGAAATGGATTCAAACTTTATTTGGTGATTCTAAACCAATCGACATCAAGCCAGCCAAGACCGCCTTTCATGTCGGGTTCTTCGGCCAGAAGTCCTATCTTGGCACCTATCCACTTTCCTTCTTTCATGGCAAACGTGTTACCTGCTTTCTTAAACTTCCTTCCATCCGAACTGAAAAAGAAATCAGCCTTGCCGTCATTGATTACCATGCGAAGATAAATGTCAAGGTGAATACCCGGCTGGTAGTCTATTTGGTCCTTAGCGGTAGGAGCCAGAGTGGCAATATCCTCCCATGTAGGCGCAGCCCCTTTGTCGGCTTTGATGCAAGTGGAACGCTGGAGCACAAAGTTCTCTCCTACTCTTCTCACAACAAGGGCAGAGTAGTCGAGCCCCATAACCACGATACCGGCATATTGCTGTTCGGCTTTAGAGGTAAAGCGCAATTTGGCTGTGGCTGTAAAACAATCGGCCGGCGTCTTTTGCAACAAGAGATTGGGAGCATCCCAAAGAGAGGGCACTCCAGCTTTCCCCTTGGGCATCGTGGGGGTGGAAGCCTTCAGTTTGTGCGTATAGAGGCGGTAGTATCCCCAAGGAGTGGGCATACCAAACTTTTGGTCATAATAGCCTTCCCACTGCCATTGTCTGCCGAGAATGGTGGTGTTGAACTCGTCGCTTTCCTGCGGATTGACATTGACCGAGGGCTTGACCGTTTTCGGTTTACGGAAAGTTATCACCGGTTGGCCGCAATATCCTTTTGTGGGAACTTTTCCCATAACGGGCCAGTTATCCTTCCATGTCACCGGCTGCAGATGTACAACCCTACCATAAGCCCCTTTGTCTTGAAAGTGCATGAACCAGTCTTCACCTTGAGCCGTGTGCACCCATCCTCCTTGATGAGGGCCATTGACAGCTGTGCTTCCTTGTTCAAGCACCTTCTTGACCTCGTATGGACCGTAAGGGCTCTTCGACCGCATGGCCAACTGAAAGCCCGTAGGCACGCCTCCGGCCGGGCACATAATCCAATACCAGCCCTCACGCTTGTAGAACTTCGGTCCCTCACAAGTGCGGTTCTCGGTTCCGTTGCCGTCAAAAACTATCACGGGGTCGCCTATAGCCTTAGTCCCTTCGGCATTAAGTTCGCGCACCGTGAGGACACTCGCAAAACCGGCCCGGCTATTGGCCCATCCGTTGACCAGATAGCATCGCCCGTCATCGTCCCAAAGAGGTGTCGTGTCAATCATGCCTTTGCCGGGAATCACACACACCGGCTTCTCCCATTCCCCTTTCGGGTCTTTGGTTTTTACCATGAAGACTCCCGTGTCCGGGTCGCCCCAATAAATATAGAACTCGCCTTGATGAAAACGGATGCAGGGAGCCCAGACTCCATTACCATGACCAAGACGCTCACCGGGAACATTGTAGGGCTCGCGAAGGGCATGACCGACAATTTCCCAATTCACCAAGTCTGTGGAATGGAGAATGGGCAGGCCCGGCATGCTTTCAAACGAACTGGCCGTGAGGTAATAATCATTGCCGACAGCGATAACATCGGGGTCGCTGTAATCGGCATTGATAACCGGATTCTTGTACATGCCATTGCCCAAATCAGGGTTCCACACTTGCGAAACATAAGGCACTTGTGCGCCGACCGCCAACGCAAAGGAGATGGCACAGCAGAGATTTAGTAGACGTTTCATTGATTAAGAGTTATTAGATTGATTTGTCTGTTATTCTTCTTATGGTGAGTGAAAGAGAGCCTTTCCAGCATCTCCATGCCGTCATAAAAGAATGTCTCGTTCCTCCTGAGAGGCGGATATTCTGTTGACGCGCAAGTGATAACGGTTCCCATCATATTCAATACGCATCAGACGGCGTTCATACTTATTCCCCAAAGCCCTGAGTACCAAAGCCACATGCCCCATCGTTCGCCGGAGATTGAGCTCAACACACGCATTGAGCTTGAGCGGTTGGGGGGTGTCCGACGCTCCTTCTATCTCGTTAACTTCCTTAGGGCGATAGAGCATCATGTCTATTCCAAAGGGCCCTTGATATAGATTACGTATAGCCGGAGAAATCACCTTAATAGCTTTTTCTCTGGCTTTTCGAAGTGTTTCCCGTGAAATATACTGGGCTAAAAAAT
Source organism: Segatella buccae ATCC 33574 (assembly GCF_000184945.1). GTDB lineage: Bacteria > Bacteroidota > Bacteroidia > Bacteroidales > Bacteroidaceae > Prevotella > Prevotella buccae. The sequence continues at coordinate 2,031,002 of NZ_GL586311.1, read as the reverse complement.
CTTCTTTTTCTTGTTCCGATACGAGCAAGTTGCCAACATAAGCTCCCTTTACAGTATGGAAGAGCGACAAACCACAATAGGTTATTGTACCGTCAGCCCCCGCTTCAAATTCCATTCCAAAATCTATCACCTTATTGTAATAAGGTTCAATGGCTATTCCACCCTGTCGGGCGATAATATTGGCAACCCACTTTGCCGTAGAAGTATCGAGTTTCCCGCCAACATACCTTACCCCACGGCCACTGCAGCTCCATGGAGACTTGAGTACACACGCCCTCCAATCGTCTATAACGTGTTCAAGTTCGGTAAGATTAGCAACAAAAACGGCCTGTCCTTGCAGGTGTGCGGCAGCCCACTCACGGCTACTCAACCGCCGGATAGCCTCAAGTTGCCCATCAGAAGGCATACCCTCTCCCTCCACACCGGCATGGGTCAACTGGTGCTTGATAGAAATATCCCATCCCCACGGACTCACTCCGGAGATCTTATGGCAAAGCTGTCCAAGCCCCTGAAGCGTCACAAAATCGGCTTCGGGTACTTGCATACCTAAATGCCGGAGCTTGTCAAAGGCATTGTCCACATCATTCACCAACACCACATCGCCACGTTTCGCCCATAAAGCCGGCATGAAGTCGAGGTCGTTGCGCAACTGTCTTCCGGCGTGTGGTGCCGTAAATGGCACACGACCGGCAGCAAGTGCCATGTCATGCTCGGGATTGAATACATGTAGAATCATGCTACAAAGATAAGAAAAACGCACAAACCGTCCAAGAGTACGCATTTAGATTAGTGCTAAATAATGAAAAAAAAGCAAGATTTTGCCAACTTGAGTTTGCAAATATGAAAATAAGTGTTATCTTTGCAACGTAAATTAAAAACAATAAAAGCTAAAAAACAAACATGGAAGAGGCTTTCTTTCACACTCACGCGTACCTCCTTGAACATACAAACGCCACCGTTCGACGCAACCTCATGGACGAGATCGATTGGAATGAGCGCATGATAGGCATCAAGGGTACACGTGGCGTGGGCAAGACAACCTTTCTCCTCCAGTATGCCAAGGAAAAATTCGGCCCCGGTGACCGCCAATGTCTGTATGTGAACATGAACAATTTCTACTTCCAAGGACGTGGCATAGCCGATTTTGCCGGTGACTTCGTGCGCCACGGAGGGCGCGTGTTGCTCATTGACCAAGTTTTCAAGCAGCCCGATTGGAGCCAAGAGTTGCGGAAATGTCACGATCTCTATCCCGACCTCAAGATTGTATTCACGGGCAGTAGCGTGATGCGTCTCAAAGAAGAGAATCCCGAACTCAACGGCATTGTGAAAAGCTACAATCTACGCGGATTCTCATTCAGAGAATATCTGAATTTGCAAACAGGCAACAACTTCCCTCCCTACGAACTTGAAGACATACTGAAGAACCATGAACATATCATCAAACAGATCCTGCCCAAAGTGAGTCCGATGAGGTATTTCCATGATTACATCCACCACGGTTTCTACCCTTTCTTTCTTGAACATCGCAACTTCTCGGAAAATCTCCTGAAAACGATGAATATGATGACCGAAGTGGACATCCTGCTCATCAAACAAATAGAGCTGAAATACCTCACAAAAATCAAGAAACTCTTCTATCTGCTCGCCGTTGACGGTTCCAAGGCACCCAACATCAGTGAATTGGCCAAATCCATAGAGACCAGCCGTGCTACAGTGATGAACTATATCAAGTATCTGGCCGACGCTCGCTTGATAAACATGATTTACCCCATAGGACAAAAGTTTCCCAAGAAGCCCGGCAAGATCATGATGCATAATTCTAACTTGATGTATGCCATTTATCCCATCACTGTGGAAGAACAGGATCTCATGGAGACATTCTTTGTCAACTCCTTGTGGAAAGACCACTTGGTGAACCAGGCCGGCAAAGACCACTTCTTCATGGTAGACGGTGACAGAAAGTTCAGAGTGTGTGATGCCCAGGCACCCAGCAAGATAAGATATAATCCCGACACCATCTATGCGCGCTATAACACCGAAGTGGGAAAAGATAACCGCATACCGCTTTGGCTTTTGGGATTCCTTTATTAAGAGGAGGGCCAAGGGCTTTGATAAGCCGACAACACGATGACGACAAAAACATTATTTCTGTTTTTCGCCGGTCTGACCGGTGAGTTGAAGATATGAAACATCTTTAATGGAACATTAAATTATACAAACAACATTTATCTATATTGATTATGGCTAAAGAAAAAAAGTTTATCACTTGCGATGGTAATGAGGCCGCCGCACACATCAGCTACATGTTTAGCGAAGTGGCCGCCATCTACCCCATCACTCCGTCATCTCCCATGGCGGAGCATGTTGACGAGTGGTCTGCCCGTGGGCGTAAGAACCTTTGGGGCCAGACTGTCAGCGTTCAGGAAATGCAATCCGAGGGTGGTGCGGCCGGTGCCGTTCACGGTTCGTTGCAGTCCGGTGCCCTGACCACTACATTCACAGCCTCCCAGGGCTTGCTGCTCATGATACCTAACATGTACAAGATTGCCGGTGAATTGCTGCCATGCGTGTTCAACGTTTCGGCCCGTACACTCGCTTCGCACTCTCTCTGCATTTTCGGTGATCATCAAGATGTTATGGCTTGTCGCCAGACAGGCTTCGCCATGTTCTGTTCCGGCTCGGTACAGGAGGTGATGGATCTTTCGGCAGTACCCCATCTGGCCACCTTGAAGACCAGCGTGCCTTTCATCAACTTCTTCGACGGTTTCCGCACATCTCATGAATATCACAAGATTGAGTGCATGAGCGAGGACGATATCCGCCCATTGGTTGACGAGGCCGACATTAAGCGTTTCCGTGACCGTGCCATGACTCCGGAGCATCCGGTAGTTCGCGGTACAGCAGAGAACCCGGAGACTTTCTTCACCCATCGTGAGGCCAGCAACTCTGCCTACGAAGATGTTGCCGAAGTAGTAGAACACTACATGGGCGAAGTCTCCAAGATTACGGGTCGTGAGTACCATCTATTCTCCTACTACGGTGCCAAGGATGCCGAGAACATCATCATTCTCATGGGCTCCGCCACCGAAGCTGCCCGCGAAGCCATCGACTATCTGCTCAAACAGGGCAAGAAGGTGGGTATGATTTCCGTTCACCTTTATCGTCCGTTCTCCGTGAAGCACCTGCTTGCCGCCGTTCCCAAGACAGTGAAGCGCATCGCCGTGCTCGACCGCACCAAGGAGCCCGGAGCCGAGGGAGAGCCGCTCTATCTGGATGTGAAGAGTGCTTTCTATGATGTTGAGAACAAGCCGCTTATCGTGGGTGGCCGTTATGGTCTCGGTTCTTCGGACACTACTCCTGCCAAGATCATCGCTGTGTATAACAATCTGGAACTTCCCGAGCCCAAAAACCATTTCACAGTGGGCATCGTAGATGATGTAACCTTTACCTCTCTGCCCGAGGTGGAAGAGATTCCGCTCGGCGGTGAAGGCCTTTTCGAAGCTAAGTTCTATGGTCTGGGGGCCGACGGAACCGTTGGTGCCAACAAGAACTCGGTGAAGATCATCGGCGACAACACCGACAAGCACTGTCAAGCCTACTTCTCCTACGACTCCAAGAAGTCGGGAGGTTTCACCTGCTCGCACCTGCGCTTCGGTGATTCAGACATTCATTCCACCTATCAGGTGAATACGCCCAACTTCGTGGCTTGCCACGTACAGGCCTATCTTCACATGTATGATGTGACCCGTGGTCTCCGCAAGAACGGTACGTTCCTGCTCAATACCATCTTCGAGGGGCAGGAGTTGGTAGACTTTATTCCCAACAAGGTGAAGCGTTATTTCGCCAAGAACAACATCACCGTATATTATATCAACGCCACCAAGATTGCTCAGGAGATAGGGTTGGGCAACCGTACCAACACCATCCTCCAGTCGGCATTCTTCCGCATCACGGAGGTTATTCCCATCGACTTGGCCGTGGAACAAATGAAGAAGTTCATCGTAAAGAGCTACGGCAAGAAGGGTCAGGACGTGGTAGACAAAAACTACGCTGCTGTTGACCGTGGTGACGAATACAAGAAACTTGATGTTGATCCCGCTTGGGCCAATTTAGCAGACGATGCAGAGGTGGCAGACGACGCACCCGCATTCGTTAAAGAGCTGGTGCGCCCGATGAACGCACAGGTGGGCGACCTGCTCAAGGTCTCCGACTTTGTGAAACATGGCACGGTCGACGGCACATGGAGTGTGGGCACAGCCGCTTACGACAAGCGCGGTGTAGCCGCTTTTGTTCCCACATGGGCTTCTGAGAATTGCATCCAGTGCAACAAGTGCTCTTACGTTTGTCCTCACGCTTGCATTCGTCCATTTGTTCTTGACGAGAACGAGAAAGCCGGCTTTAACGAGCCTACGCTTGACGTGCTCGCTCCGAAGCAGCTTAAAGGCATGCAATTCCGCATCGAAGTTTCTGTCCTCGACTGCACAGGTTGCGGCAACTGCGCCGATGTATGCCCGGGCAAGAAGGGCGAAAAGGCTCTGGTAATGAACCAATTCGTTGCCGGTGAGGAAGAGGCTACCAGACGCGCAGCCGACTGGGATTATCTCGTGAAGAACGTGAAAACCAAGCAGCACCTCATTGACATCCGCACCAATCCCAAGAACACGCAGTTTGCCACTCCGCTCTTCGAGTTCTCCGGAGCTTGCGCCGGTTGCGGTGAGACACCTTATGTGAAGCTCGTCTCCCAGCTCTTCGGCGACCGTGAAATGATTGCCAATGCCACCGGTTGCTCATCTATCTATTCAGCTTCTGTGCCTTCCACACCTTACACCACCAACGAACAAGGTCAGGGCCCGGCCTTCAACAACTCTCTGTTTGAAGACTTCTGCGAGTTTGGCATGGGTATGGCTATGGGTAACAAGAAGATGAAAGAACGTATCACCGTGCTGCTCACCGACCTGATAGGGCGTGAAGACACTCCTGCCGACTTCAAGGAAGCTGCACAGGACTGGATTGACGGCCAGAATGATGCCGATGCATCAAAAGTAGCTGCCGCCAAACTCAAACCGCTCATCGCTGCCGGTGCCGAACACGGATGCCCCGTCTGCACAGAGCTGAAGACCCTCGACCACTATCTTGTGAAACGCAGCCAGTGGATCATCGGTGGTGACGGTGCTTCCTACGATATCGGTTACGGTGGTCTCGACCACGTGATTGCTTCCGGCGAAGACGTCAACATCCTTGTACTCGACACCGAGGTATATTCCAATACCGGTGGCCAGAGTTCCAAGTCCACTCCGCTCGGTGCCATTGCCCAGTTTGCCGCCAAAGGCAAGCGTGTGCGCAAGAAGGACCTCGGCCTCATGGCCACCACTTATGGCTATGTATATGTAGCCCAGATTGCAATGGGTGCCGACAACAACCAGACGCTCAAAGCCATTCGCGAGGCAGAGGCCTATCCCGGTCCGTCGCTCATCATCGCTTACTCACCGTGTATCAATCACGGCCTGAAGATTAAGGGTGGTATGGGACGCAGCCAGGCACAGGAAGCCAACGCCGTTGAGTGTGGCTACTGGCACCTTTGGCGCTATAACCCACAGCTGGCAGAGGAAGGCAAGAATCCATTCTCGCTCGACTCAAAAGCTCCCGACTGGTCCAAGTTCCAAGACTTCTTGGACAGCGAGGTGCGCTTCCTCTCCGTGAAGAAAGCGTTCCCCGGAGAAGCCAATGACTTGTTCAAAGCCTGCGAAGACATGGCCAAGCTCCGTTATAAGAGCTATGTGCGCAAGTCGCAGGAGGACTGGAGTAATGAGACTGAGGCTTAATCGACTGACACTCACCATGTATTGCTTTCTCCTTTTAAGGAGATCATGAATACCTATCAGGAGGTTTATTTCGTAAAAGAAATAGGCCTCCTCTTTTTATATCCTCACCCTAACTGTCACCTTTTCACACCTTATTGGTAAAATGTCATTTCCTCCCCCTACTCTCTCAATATTCCAAAAGCACCTCCCCGACTCCATCTGCCAGATTTCTTATCCCCTACACTTACCCACCTCTTTTTGTCAACATTTCTCCCATCACGTTTGCAAAAGGCGATAAAATGTTGTATCTTTGCATCAGCAAGGGAAGCACATTGATGTTTCCCTTTTTTGTTTTCTCCCAATTTCCCTTGCAATCAGACCCAAACAACTGTGCAAAAGGGCCCATTTGGCTTTCTCACTACGGCCAAATTGCATCCCCACTGTGGCCCTTTCATCTCATGACCATGGCTTGATCGCATCATTTTTTCTTCTTTTTTGACTTCTTATATCCCTCATTTTGTTACATGCAAGAAAACCTACTGACAGACGTATAAAACTTTTTCGAAATATCAATATACTTCTCTCTATAACCTATGCCATCCTCCCGATAAAGCCCAAGAAGACGGTATGAAACATACGACATCCGACTATAGAGACGATTTCACAGCCTGTAAAAATCCTCTGAACAAATAATCCCGTTTCTTTGCCATTCCAAAAAGAATCATTATCTTTGCATGTAGAATATCTACCCCTGTCAAGACAAGAAAAAGTATCAACAAAAACTATGGAAAGAACCTGGAGATGGTTTGGCAAAAACGATAAGATTACGCTTGCCATGCTAAAACAAATCGGTGTGGAGGGCATTGTGACCGCCCTGCACGATGTGCCCAACGGAGAGGTGTGGACACGTGAAAGAATCAATGAGCTCAAGACCTACATCGAGCAATTCGGTATGCGTTGGAGCGTAGTGGAAAGCCTGCCTGTGTCGGAGAGCATCAAATATGCCGGGCCCGACCGCGACCGGCTCATCGACAATTACAAGCAATCGCTGCGCAACCTTTCTGCTGAAGGCATACACACCATTTGCTATAACTTCATGCCCGTGCTCGATTGGGCTCGCACTGACCTCAACCATCCCAATCCCAACGGCTCCACCAATCTCTATTTCAGTTTTTCCGAATTTGCCTATTTTGACATCTACATCCTCGGCAGGCAGAATGCTGCAGCCGATTGGGAAAAAATGGGCCACGACATGGGGCGCGACATCATGAGTGAGGTGGAAAAGCTGAAAAGCGACATGACACCTGAAAGGGAGCACAAACTCGTGGATAACATCATTGTGAAAACACAAGGATTCGTGAGCGGCAACATCAAGGAAGATGATGAACACCCCATTGAACTTTTCCGCCAGTTGCGCGACTTGTATAAAGGCATCACTAAAGAACAGCTGCGCGAGAACATGCGCTACTTCCTTGAAGCCATCATGCCCACTTGTGAAGAGTGTGGCATGTATATGTGCGTACACCCCGACGACCCGCCATTCCCTATCCTCGGACTCCCCCGCATCGTGACTTGCGACGAAGATATCAAGTGGCTGCTCTCGACCGTGGACAATCCTCACAACGGACTTACCTTCTGTGCCGGAAGTCTCTCGGCCGGAGCCCACAACGATGTGGTGGCTTTGGCCCGCAAATATGCTTCCCGCTCATGGTTTGTGCATCTGCGCTCGTGCCACATATTCCACAACGGTGACTTCACCGAAGCCAGCCATTTGGGCGGCCGGGCCGACATCATCGAACTGGCACGCATCTTCGAGAAGCAAAATCCACAGCTACCCATGCGCGTAGACCACGGCATGACCATGCTCGGCGACGAATCGCGAGGCTACAATGCCGGTTACAGCTTCCTCGGCCGCATGTTTGCCATGGGACAAGTGCAGGGCATTCTCGCCACCGTAGACCGGGAATTGGGCATCGACTACAGGCAACCGGGCTTCTTCGACTGAATGTGCGGCGCACGGGCGGAAACTCCGCAAAGCTATCTTTTAAGCAACAAGACATCACAAACACAACAAATACAATGAACTCACTTTTCAATATCAAAGACTACGTGGTAGTCATCACCGGCGGCACAGGAGTGCTGGGCCGTGCCATTGCCAAATATCTCGCCCTCGAAGGGGCCAAAGTGGCCATCATGGGCCGCAAGGAGGATGTTGGCCACGCCATCGTTGACGACATCTGCAAGGCCGGAGGCGAAGCCTCGTTTTACAAGACCGATGTCATGGATCAGACCGTGGTTGAACAAAACTGCCAAGACATCCTCGACCGCTATGGGCGCATCGACACGCTACTCAATGCAGCCGGAGGCAACCAGCCAGGAGCGACAATCACCCCCGACCAAACCTTTTTTGACCTTGATGCTGCACAGTTTCAGAAAGTGCTCAACCTCAATCTCACAGGCACGGTGATTCCCACGCAGGTGTTTCTCAAACCCATGGTGGAGGCCGGCAAAGGAAGCATCATCAACTTCTCATCGATGGCCGCCTTCCGCCCCATGACGCGCGTGTGCGGTTATGCAGCCGCCAAAGCCGGCATCTCCAACTTCACGGCCTACATGGCCACCGAGTGTGCCAAGAAGTTTGGCGAAGGCATCCGTGTCAATGCCATTGCCCCGGGATTTTTCATCACCGAGCAAAATCGCAGTTTGCTCACCAATCCCGATGGCAGCTACACCCAACGGGGACAGGACGTGATACGCCAGACACCGTTCGGGCGCATGGGCGATCCCGAAGAACTATGTGGAACCATCCACTATCTGATGTCCGATGCCGCCAAATTTGTCACAGGCACCATGGCCGTGGTCGACGGAGGGTTCAACTGCTTCGCCATGTAGCCCTTCCTCTTTCCACCTCTCCCACCCGGCAACTAAAGGCGGGAGGGGTGAATCCCATTTACGCAAAGGTTTACGCAACGTTTTCGGAGAAATTCGGCACTCCCTATTCCAATATTTTATACCTTTGCACTACACAAACGAAATCTAAAAATCAAATCATAAAACAAACTATGTCAGAATTAAAATCTTTGAACAAGCGCACCGCCCCCAAGGGTGTCATGCCTGAACGCATCATCCAGTTTGGCGAGGGAAACTTTCTCCGTGCTTTTGTAGATTGGATCATCTACAACATGAACCAGAAGACCGACTTCAACAGCTCCGTGGTCGTGGTGCAGCCCATCGAACGCGGCATGGTAGACTGGCTTAACGGACAAGACGGCCTCTACCATGTCAACCTGCAAGGCCGGGAGAACGGTCAGCCTGTAAACACACTCACACGCATTGATGTCATCAGCCGTGCCCTCAACCCCTACACGCAGAATCAGGCCTTCATGGCACTTGCCGAGCAACCCGAGATTCGTTTCGTGATTTCCAACACCACCGAGGCAGGCATTGCTTTTGATGATACTTGCAAGTTTGCCGACGCTCCGGCCTCTTCCTATCCGGGCAAACTGGTGCAGCTGCTCTTCCATCGGTTCAAGTTCTTCAACGGCGATGCTTCCAAGGGCCTCATCATCATGCCTTGCGAGCTCATCTTCCTCAACGGGCACCATCTGAAAGAGTGCATCTATCAGTACATCGAACTGTGGAAAGACGACTTCGGTGCCGACTATGCCGCTTTCAAGGATTGGTTTGCCAACCACTGCTATGTTTGCGCCACCCTCGTGGACCGCATCGTGCCGGGATTCCCCCGCAACACCATTAAGGAGATTCAGGAAAAGGTGTGCTACAAGGACAACCTTGTGGTGCAGGCCGAAACATTCCATCTGTGGGTCATCGAAAAGCCGGAAAACATGAGCATTGAAGCTCTCCGCAAAGAATTCCCTGCCGAGAAAGCCGGGCTCCATGTACTCATCGCCGAGAGCGAGAAACCCTATCACGAGCGTAAGGTGACGCTGCTCAACGGCCCCCACACGGTGCTCTCGCCTGTGGCCTTCTTGAGCGGTGTCAACATTGTACGCGATGCCTGCAACCACGAGGTCATCGGCAAATATATCCACAAGGTGCAGTTTGACGAACTCATGCAGACGCTTAATCTGCCGATGGATGAGCTTCGCCAGTTTGCTGCCGATGTTCTCGAACGCTTCGACAATCCGTATGTCGACCACCAGGTGACAAGCATCATGCTCAACTCTTTCCCCAAGTTTTGTGCCCGCGACCTGCCCGGCGTGAAGACCTATCTTGAGCGCAAGGGCGAGCTGCCGCAAGGACTCGTATTCGGCTTGGCGGCCATCATCACTTATTATAAAGGTGGAAAACGCGAAGACGGCACCGAGATTGTGCCCAATGACGCACAAGACATCATGGATCTGCTCAAGAACCTTTGGGCAACGGGCGACACCCAGAAGGTGACCGACGGTGTGCTCGCGGCAGAATCAATCTGGGGTGAAGACCTCCATAGCGTGAAGGGCTTGGCCGAACTTGTGAAGAAAGACCTCGACCTCATACAGGAAAAGGGCATGCTTGAAGCCGTAAAGACCATCCTCTAAGCTTTGGAGAGATTCTTGACAAGGGCCCTTAAAGCCCCAACAAGAAGATCAACATCCACCGGAGAATAAAAAGACAATAGTGTGTGGGGCGATTCCTGAAGAGGGAGCGCCCCATTCACATTCTCTCCACTCCCCCCACTCACCATTTATTTTATTCTCATCACCAACATCCAAGTTTCTAAACAACCATGACACGATTCATCCACACGTGGCTGTTCCACCACACTCTAAAGCCCCTCATACTTGTCTTGCCGACCTTGTATTTCACCTTGTCCGTAGAGGCGCAAGACAAAGGCTACTACACCCGCTACTACTCCGACAAGTCCTTGAAAAAGCAGGCTGCGGAGTGGTGCGCCACCGACCAATGGCGGCAGGGCTTCACCGGCGCATCACCTCACAGGAGTGTCAACCTCACGGAGTTTTACCGGCAATATCAAAAGAATCCGACACAGTGGGAGGCACTCTTCAAATGGCTTGCCACAACCGACCTCGTCAACATCCCAAAGGGCAGGCATCCCATTGAGGGCACCACGCTCACGGCCAGCGTGGAAGACTCCCACAACGAACCGCTTGAGAAACGACGGAGTGAAAGCCACAGTCATCACATCGACTTTCAATATGTCGTGAAAGGAACCGAGCGTTTCGGACTCATAGACCATTACACCAGCACACCCGATTGCAAGTATGATGCCCGAAAAGATGTTATACATTATAGTTATGACAAAGGGCGTACCCAATTCTACGACAGTACACCCGACCGGTTTTTCATTTTCTTTCCCGGTGATTGGCACATCGCCAAGGTCAACAATGATTCGGGCAATCAAGATATTCGTGTGATCGTCATCAAAGTGGACTACATCGACTGACAGCCGTTCTGATGCGACACCCGTGCATGTCTTTTGCCATCCAAAACAAATAAAAGGCCCGTTCATTGAATATCAGACAATGAACGGGCCTTTTATATTAGGTGACGGCCAACATCACCTATTCTTATGTTTCATATACCAAGGGTGAAGCAAAAAGTTATAGGCAATCAGACTTAACACCACCAAGATCAAGGCCAGCATATCGACATGTCGGCCGGCAAGTGTGCAACCGGCAAAGAGTCCAAGGCTCATACCGGTCTCCCACGAAAGGAAAAATGTGCTTTGACTCGTCCCACGCTGGCAGTGACGGGCCAATTTGATGAAAAATAAAAGATAACGACTGCCCACAATGCCTACGGCAAAACCAACCAACACCGGTCTTATCCAATGGAGAGCCGTTGCCTCACCGGTAAAGGTAATGAGTACGGCGGCCCCCAAGGCTATCAGTCCGGCCACGATTTCGCTCTTGAGGTTGGCATCGGCAAAAGCATATTTTTCAGCCAAAAGAGCGATGAAAAATCCAAACATCAACATACCGTAAAATTCCTCAACATGGGGCAGGGAGAAGAGCAGGCCAACTATTGAGGTGAAAACGGCCAACCCAACAAAGAGCGGAAAGGCTGAAGGAAGAAAGAAGCGATCGAGAGAGACCTTGCGCATGTGTTCGTCAGGTGCCTTAAAGGGAAATCTGACCATGCCTATCAGCAAGAATGACACCACAGAGAGGCAACCGGCAAAGACCAAAACAGCCCGATAGCCTAAAAGTCTTGAAACCAGCAGAGCACCTACCGGACCGAGCGAAAGGGCAAAACGCGAAAACCAAACGGAAGAATGATTGGCCTCGGTGCGAAGGAATGATTCGCAACTGTCGATGATGAGCGTACTGTACAAACTCATCTGAGCCAAACCGAAGCAAGCACCCAGCAAAAAACGCAACGCAACCAAAACTTCAAATCTACCTCTGTCTGTTGGCAAAAGGTCAGCATAATACAATCCCGCCATGCAAACCACCATCCCAATCATGGAAGATATGCACACCCGGTTGCGGCGATAACGTTGCAACAAGTAAGAACAAAAGGGCCCAAACATATAGATTCCAAGTCCCAAAACGCCCATAACCAGTCCAACCTGCCATCCCTTGAATCCACTCATCAACAAGTGGGGAGGCAAAGCCGGCACAAGCATATAAACGCTCATGGTGACCAACAGACCGGCCATGCTCATCAGCCAAAAGTCACGATGCCATAATTTGATATGAATAGGAGTATTCTGGGTATCCACAGGTCTTATTTTAGAGGAATATTAAAATAGGCTTGTGCAAAGATACAAAACGTTCCGTCACATTGCAAACGCCACAAGAATCAATAGCTCTCGGCTTCACCGGGGAAAGAACCTTCCTTCACACACTTCACATATTCTTCCACCCCGGCTGCCATACATTGGCCCACTTGGGCAAAATGACGAAGAAACTTGGGCTTGAAACCACTCGTCATGCCAAGTGCATCAGCATAAACCAGTACTTGTCCGTCACAGCCGCTTCCGGCTCCAATACCTATGGTAACGGCCTTCACCTGCCGTGCCACTTCCGATGCTATGGCAGCCGGCACTTTCTCAAGCACGATGGCAAAACATCCCACCTCGTCCAATGCCTTGGCATCGCTTACAAGTTTAGCCGCCTCAGCTTCTTCTTTGGCTCTAAGACCATAGCCGCCAAACTTGTGTATGCTTTGCGGAGTGAGACCTAAATGACCGCAAACAGGGATACCGGCAGCAATAAGTCCGCTTATCGTGTCGACAATCTCCACACCACCTTCAAGTTTTAGGGCATCCACCCCGCTCTCTTTCATCATGCGGCATGCATTGCGGAGGGCCTCTTCACGACTCACTTGGTAGCTGCCAAAAGGCATGTCACATATCACCAAAGCATGGTTGACAGCACGAACCACCGAGCGGGCATGGTAAATCATCTGATCGACAGTGATGGGGAGTGTATCCGCATTGCCGGCCATGACATTCGAAGCCGAATCGCCAATGAGGATGCTGTCTATTCCCGCCGAATCAATGATACCGGCCGTTGTGTAGTCGTATGCCGTAAGCATCGTCACCTTTTCCGCGGCCTGTTTCATCTCGGCAAAGGTTTTGGTCGTTATTTTTTTCTTGTCAGTTGATAGATATCCCATAATTTTTTTCAATATTTGCTTGTAGAAGTATGTAGTTTCATCAAGACAGATGTGCGAGTTCCACTAATTTCGAATAATCTATATCCGTGTAGTCGGACATCACATAGTCGGCATAAGAAGCGATATCTTCGGCCAAGTTGGTGGTGGAAAGCCCAACAGTGAACATGCCGGCAGCTCTGACGGCTTTCAGACCATTGAAACTGTCTTCGAATCCCACGCAATGGGCCACCTCTTCGTCAAAAGCCCGGGCACCTTTCAGGTAGCAATCGGGATCGGGCTTGCTCTTGGAGAAGTCTTCCGCAGTAAGGATACGGTCAAAAAGAGCGGAAAACTCGGGATGCTGCGCATAGACACATTCCATCTTCTCAAGATTGCTGCTCGTCACCACTGCGGTGTGCACCCCGTTGCGTTTGAGATCTTTCAAGAAATCTTCCAATCCGGCTATATACCTGTATTCCATCCGTTTCTCATACTCATTAAGGCGACGCGTGATAACGGTCTGCACATCTTTGAGTCCGCTGAAATACTTATCGTATATCTGTATCAGTGTTTGACCTTTAATCTGGTGTTCAAGTCCGGGCAAATCAGGGCGGAATTCCCTGCAAATGCCATTCCAGAAAATGGTGTACTGTGGCTCCGTATCAAAAACCACACCATCAAGATCGAAAAGTGCTACTTTTATCATTTTGCAATCCTCAATACTTTATTCGGTCTGCAAAGTTACCATTTTTAATTCATATCCGCATACTTCTCAAGGATTATCACGTGAACAAACCTAAAATATTCATGTTTTATTTTGATTTATCTTTGAATTACACTAACTTTGCCACCAAAAGTTTGATGCAAGGAGGAAAACTGATTCCTTAATTGGGAATGGGGACACAGAGAGGAAACAATGATTAAAACAAAAAACATTCTGATGATTGGACTTGCCGTGCTGGCCATTGCCGGATGCGGGGGCAAGGGAGGAGGACGCACTGCTCAAATCGAAGGCCTGACATTCGACAGTGTGGTGATAGACACGGCTACACACATCACCGCCGACCCCAACTCGCCCAAATGTGAGGTTAGCATCTCGATGCAATACGCACGAGGGGGAAAATTGGCAGAAATCATCAACAACGAGCTACTTAAGTCGGGCATTCTCACCCCCGACTATTTCTCACTTGATGGGCAAACCAACCTGAACGTGAAGCAATGTGTAGACTCTTTTGCTGCTGAATATCTGAATGGATATGTAGCCGATTATAAGGAAATCTACCGCCAAGATGCCGAACATGCGTCATCGTTCAACACGTTCTACAAGGTGAACACCAGCACCACAAGTGGAGCCGAGGGCATACTTACCTACATCGCCCGGATAGCTTACTACGGAGGTGGAGCCCATACAAGCCACCAGACCATCGTGAAAAACTTCAATGTGAAGACTGGGAAACTCATCACTATAAATGACTTGTTCGTAAAAGGTTATGAATACAGGCTAAACGAAGTCCTCAAAAGTAAGCTCATGAAGCAATACAAAGTGGACGATTGGAAAGCGTTGGGTGACCGATATTTCTTTGCGGACGGCAAACTCTATGCCCCCGACAACTTCATCCCCACAGACGACACGATTACTTTCATCTATTGTGAAGATGAAGTGGCACCTCACGCAGAGGGAGAAATACGCGTCGAGATAGATCGCAGCGACATCAAAGATATACTCAAGAAATAAAAATGATAAGCCTTATCAAGAAATATTTTCCTAATCTCTCAAAGATTCAGGAAGAACAATATGCACAGCTCGACCAACTTTATCGGGAGTGGAATGCGAAAATCAATGTTATTTCACGTAAGGATATGGACAATCTTTATGAGCGTCATGTACTCCACTCATTGGCCATAGCATGCAACATACATTTCAGACCGGGCACCGAAGTGCTCGATTTCGGCACCGGTGGAGGGTTTCCCGGCATCCCGCTAGCCATCATGTTTCCTGAAGTAAAATTTCGCATGATTGACGGAACGGGCAAAAAAATACGAGTGGTCAACGAGGTGGCACAGGCCTTGGAACTAAAGAATGTCACGGCAGTCCATCAACGTGGCGAGGAGGAAAAAGGCAAATTCGACTTCGTAGTGAGCCGAGCCGTGATGCCTCTCCCCGACTTGGTGAAGATTGTCAAAAGGAATATTCGAAAAACTTCTGCCAATGCCCTCCCCAACGGAGTTTTATGTCTGAAAGGTGGCAATTTGGAAGATGAACTTAAACCTTTCTCCAATATCGTGGAAGTGACCTCACTCGACACGTTTTTCGAAGAAGACTGGTTCAAGGAAGACAAGAAACTTATTTATCTGCCCATTTGAAAACCCATAAAAAGACGATTCAAACAATGTTAGAAATAAGAAAGTTTCCATGCAATATGCTCATGGAAAACTGCTACATAGTAAGCGATGAGACTAAAGAATGTGTAATCATAGATTGTGGTGCCTTCTACGAAGAGGAGAACAATGCCATTGAAGATTATATTCGCGGAAACAAACTGACCCCCCGCCATTTACTCTTGACACACGGACACTTAGACCACAACTTTGGCAACCGCTTTATCTACGACACTTTCGGACTGAAGCCGGAAGTGAGTGCCAAGGACAAATATCTGATGGACAAGCTCAAGGAACAAGGTAACAACCTCTTTCACATAGACTTGGAGCAAGACTTCCCCCCTGTAGGTCATTATTTTGAAGAAGGGGAAAGTATCAAGTTTGGCCATACCGAGTTTACCATTATTGAGACGCCCGGGCACTCATGTGGCTCTGTGACATTCTATTCTGCGAAAGAACAAGTGGCTTTTACCGGCGACACCTTATTTTCCGGTTCCATCGGACGCACCGATTTCGAAGGTGGCTCCATGTTCCAAATCATCCAGAGCCTCCGTTTGTTGGCCCAGTTGCCCGACTCGACAGTCGTCTATCCCGGCCACGGTCCCACGACCACCATCGGGAATGAACTGGCCCACAACCCTTATATGGATAGATGAAGGCGGAGAAAATCATTTTAGGCATCGACCCCGGAACCAACGTTATGGGCTATGGCGTGTTGAGAGTGGTGGACAACAAGGCATCACTCGTTGTCATGGGCATCATTGACATGCGCAAGGAGCGAGACCCTTATCTCAGGTTGGGCAAGATTTTCGACCGCGTGACGGGTGTCATCGACGAATATCTGCCCGATGAAATGGCCATCGAAGCACCCTTTTTCGGGAAAAACGTGCAGTCAATGCTCAAGCTCGGAAGGGCACAGGGGGTAGCCATCGCCGCCGCCATTCACCACGACATTCCTATTCATGAATACGCACCGCTGAAAATCAAGCTATCCATCACAGGACAAGGAAAGGCCTCCAAAGAACAAGTGGCGGAGATGTTGAGGCGCATACTGAACATCAGCGATGGAGACATGCCTAAGTTTATGGATGCCACCGATGCGCTCGGGGCCGCCTATTGCCACTACCTCCAAATGGGCCGTCCACAATCGGGAGCCAGACACTATGGAAGTTGGAAAGACTTTGTGGCCAAGAACATGGACAGAGTGAAATAGCGGCAAATAGGCAAGATGTCGTGAACAACCGGTGTAAACAGCCCACAACAACTCGTTAACGGGGATGCAAAAGATCATACATATAGAAAAAGGAGTGGCAGGAATGCCCGAATGGCGACTGGCCGAGCCCGTTGATTTCGAGCTTGCCGATGGTGAACACATCGCCATCGTCGGGCCGAATGGCGGTGGCAAATCCATGTTGGTGAATATGCTGACAGGCCGGCACTCCTTGCTGACACATCCTCCCCATTATGATTTTTCTCCAAGTACCAAACCGTTGGTGAGTGACAACATCAAGTATATCACTTTCCACGACTCCTATGGCAGTGACAACGACCGTACTTATTTCTTACAACAACGCTGGAACCAGCAGGAAATAGATGAGAATACGCCCACCGCAGACCAATGGTTGGAAGAAGCCTATCGTATGGACGGCGAGGACTCTCCCGAACGTCATAGATTCAAAGAACACCTTTGTCGGCTCTTCCACATGGAGACTTTGCTTGATAAGTATATCATTCTCCTCTCAAGCGGCGAATTGCGCAAACTCAAACTCCTTTCCACGCTCTTATCTTCCCCAAGGGTGCTCATCATTGACAATCCGTTCATAGGGCTGGATGCCGGCACCCGTAAGCAACTGAAAGACTTGCTCAGAGAATTATCCGCCCGACAGACGCTACAAATAATCCTCGTGTTGAGCAAATGCGATGAGATTCCCGAATTCATCACTCACGTGGTGGAAATCAACAATCTTCGGGTGAGTGCCAAGGAAAAGCGTACAGATTATATTGCCCGCCGGCACGAATGGCTTTCCGCCACGCTCCCACAAGACTGTCGAGAAGCCATCCTCTCCCTCCCTTACATCCACGTAGCCGCCCTATCAGAAAATGTGGTCAGGATGAATAAAGTGAATATCCGATATGGGGAACGTCCTATTTTAGAGAGTCTCAATTGGACTGTGAGAAAGGGAGAAAGGTGGGCATTAAGTGGAGAGAACGGTTCGGGAAAGTCTACCCTACTCAGTTTAGTGTGTGCCGACAATCCACAAAGCTATGCTTGCGACATCTCCTTGTTCGGAAAAGCCAGAGGAAGCGGCGAAACCATCTGGGAAATCAAAAAACGCATAGGCTATGTATCTCCTGAAATGCACCGTGCATATCGGCGCGACCTGCCCTGCATCCGGATTGTAGCCAGCGGACTGACAGACTCCATAGGGCTCTATGCCAAGCCGCAAGAGGAAGACTATGCCTGGTGTCGCTTCTGGATGCGCATTTTCGGCATTGAAGCGTTGGCCGAACGGACATTCCTCAAAATTTCCAGTGGCGAGCAAAGACTGGTGTTATTGGCCCGTGCTTTCGTGAAAGATCCGGAATTGTTGATTCTCGACGAACCTCTTCACGGACTTGACAATCCAAACAGAAGTAAAGTAAAAGACATCATAGACATTTTTTGCCAGCGACAAGACAAGACACTGATCATGGTCACACACTATCAGGAAGAACTTCCCACATGTATCGATCATCAACTTTTTCTCACCCGACATACACAAAAAGAACAAAAAAATAACATTTAAAAACGATTAGAAAATATGAAGAAACTATTATCTTTGGTGTTTTTCACCATGCTGCTATGCACTCCAACAAAAGCGCAAGATGTGCTCAACTACATGATGCACAACGCATTGGAAACGGTCAATGACACGACCAAGAGCTTATTCGAAAGGAAAGTGGCCATCTTCAAATATGACGAACTCACTTACATTCGCGGCAAAATCCTTCCGGCAGCCGATATGCTTTCCGGCAACATGAATGTAGATACGCTCAATGCCAAAATCAAACAACTCAACGAGTTGAGTTATGCCATGCACCAGTATCTCCAACTTTATTTCAAACGTTTGGACGAATGCAAGAAGAAAAACCGCGATAAGGTGATATTCTTCTTCAAGCGTGCCACCATTGACAGTCCGCTCTTCAATGATGAAGATAAAGAACTTGTAAATGCCTATTACGACCGCGATGACTATCCCTTACAGTTTTGCTTGGACTGCGATTGGGAAAAAGCTCTCGGTGTGATACGCAACATAGACTGGTCAAAATACTAACGAAAGCCACTTCTGACATTCCGCATTTTTGAATCAAAGTTTGCGTGCATCGCAAAATAATCACAAAAATAAGGGAATTAAAGAATATCGTTTCATGCTTCAACATGATTCTATTCTTTAATTCCCTTACTTTTTGTTTTCTTAGCTATCAAATGCTGATTTCAAAATAGCTGGCCTATACGACTTTTCCCACATTTCCCCATATACTGCCCAAGCAGAATTATATACACTATCAGCATCAACGCGTAGTGATATGGAAGCAGCCTTGATGCACCTCATACTTGATCCAGCAACGTTCCTGCTGCCGAAGGTCGCGCAACACTTCACTGAGTACCCATTTCAACGTATCGTTACGCACTGCTCGACGCTTCTCGCCGGGACTTTCAACTGTCTTATACCGGTTGTAGCAAATATCAAAAGTCGTCCCATACATGTGACAGGAGTTTTGAGTGGCATTGCCGTTATGACTTCTAAGTTTCTGCACATCTTCCTTACTCCGCATCACACTCGTAACAATAAGCTTGTGCAAGGGTACTCCTTTCACTTGCAACGAATCGAAAAAATTGCGCCCTATGTCCTGCAACAGTTCCGAAGCCCGCGGCACAAGATAGGGAATACTGGAACGGAGCTCGTCGATATAAAAATAAGGATTACTACCCACATACACAAGTTCGGCCTTCTTACCTTCAGCTTCTGAACGATTAGCCACCGGCTGCACTCCCCACTTGTTGGCCGATTCCAACTGTACATCGTTTTGGTCGGGAAATGTCTGTGCAAAATTGGGAACACTGAATATACGATGTTTGGTCAATGTCCCGTCCTCATTGAAAAAAGGTGAAGTCGCCGCCACCCGAAAATCGGAATCATTAGCGGGCACTGTTTCCTTGTTTTTCTCCTTCAGCGACACCTTGTCCACACTGTCACTTAGGGCATAAGCCACAGAATCGGTCGAGAGAGAATCCATTGCAACCACACCACTGCCCCTTGGTTCAGCGATACGGGGAAACACACAGCGTATGATGGCCAGCACCACCACAACAACAGAAAAACCGAGAAGAAACTTATTCTTGTTTGATTTCATCCAAATCCTTTTTCTAAGCACCTGCAAACTTACGAAAATTCGCCGTAAAAACCGAAAGAATTTGGAAGATTAACGCAATCTGTTCGCAGAAAGCAAAATAACTCCATGCAAGCGTATCAGGACTCCTTTGTATATGCCAACCAACCAAGTGCCAACCCAAAAGTCCTGCCACAGAGACTGTGCATGGCTGTTGCACATACTGTGCAAGGCTGCCGAACAGATGGTGCAAAGCCTCCGCACAGATGGTTCAAGGGCTTCGCACCAAAGTAAAGGTAGCATTTGTGACACTTGAAGTAAAGAAGCTCGGTAAGCCGAAATGGCTATACTACACAACAAAAAGAAAAAATACGGGTGGCAAATAGTTTGATGAAGCTATTTGTCACCCGTTTCGTTATTTTAAAAACCCAATACCCGTCCATTCCAAAAAATCAGAAAGACAGGCTTTCTTGGGAGTTATTCTTATTCTTTCACGGTCGAAAGCATGTCGGCCACTTCACTGTTGATGCGCTGCGCAAACTCTTCCATCGTCATGGTAGCCTGCTCGCCCCCCCCCTGCTTACGCATACTTACAAGGCCTTCGGCACTCTCTTTCTCACCGACGATGACCATGTAAGGCACACGTTTCAACTCGTTGTCGCGAATTTTACGGCCAATCTTCTCGTTGCGTTCATCAATGATGGCACGCACCCCCACAGAGTCGAAATAGCGTGCCACGCTCTTGGCGTAGTCATTGTACTTTTCTGAAATGGGCAGGATGGCCACCTGATCGGGTGTCAGCCACAAGGGGAAGTGACCGGCAGTGTGCTCGATGAGCACGGCGGTGAAACGCTCCAGTGAGCCAAACGGCGCACGGTGAATCATGACAGGTGTCTTCTTTGAGTTATCCTCGGCAGTGTATTCAAGCTTGAAGCGGTTCGGGAGATTGTAATCAACCTGAATCGTGCCCAACTGCCAACGGCGACCAATAGCGTCTTTGACCATAAAGTCGAGCTTAGGACCATAGAAGGCTGCCTCACCAAGCTCAACACGGGCCTTGAGTCCCTTCTCGGCGCAGGCTTCCTTAATAGCCGTCTCACTCTCCTCCCACACCTCGTCGGATCCGATATACTTCTCCTTATCGTTAGGATCACGGAGGGAAATCTGGGCCTCATAGTTGTCGAAACCGAAGATGTTGAATACCTTCAGGATGATGTCGATATTGGTCTCAAACTCTGCCTTCACCTGATCCGGACGCACGAAGATATGCGCATCGTCTTGTGTGAACGTGCGTACCCGGGTGAGACCATGCAGTTCGCCACTCTTCTCGTAGCGGAACACCGTGCCAAACTCGGCGATGCGCAAAGGCAAATCTTTGTAGGAACGGGGCTTGCGGGCGAACACCTCACAATGATGAGGGCAGTTCATCGGCTTGAGCATGTATTCCTCGTCTTCTTCCGGCGTATGAATGGGCTGGAAAGCGTCTTTGCCATAATGTGCATAGTGGCCGGAAGTGACATAAAGACTCTTACCGCCTATGCCCGGCGTGATGACCTCCTGATAGTTGTAAGGGCGCAACATGCTGCGCAGCAGCTCTTGCAGGCGAAGACGAAGTTCGGTGCCTTTGGGCAGCCAAATGGGTAACCCCTTGCCCACCCGCTCCGAGAACATGAAGAGTTCCATCTCCTTGCCTATCTTGCGATGGTCACGCTTTTTGGCTTCTTCAAGCATCACAAGATACTCATCAAGCATCTTCTTCTTGGGGAAGCTGATGCCGTAGATACGGGTCATTTGTTCGCGCTTGGCATCACCGCGCCAAAAAGCACCGGCGACACTTGTTATCTTGAGGGCCTTGATGGCACCGGTAGATATAAGGTGCGGGCCACGGCAAAGGTCGGTAAAATTGCCTTGAGTGTAGGTGGAAATACTTCCGTCTTCAAGATCCAAATCGATGTGCTCACACTTATAAGTCTGCCCGTCGGCCTTAAATTCTTCCAGAGCTTCGGCCTTGGGCACTTCACGCCGCACCACCGGTTCGTCTTTTTTGGCCAATTCAAGCATCTTGGCCTCTATCTTGGGGAAGTCGTTTTCGGAAATAGTCTGCCCGCCGGCCGGCATCACGTCATAGAAGAAACCATTCTCTATGGCCGGACCGAATCCGAACTGAATGCCGGGATAAAGCTCTTTCAGGGCTTCAGCCAACAAGTGGGCGGATGTATGCCAGAAAGTGTGCTTCCCTTCTTCATCCTCAAATTTGTAGAGCGCAATGGTTGCATCGTCGTTGATAGGACGGTTCAGCTCTACTGTTTCGCCATTGACACCGCAAGATACAACGTTGCGAGCGAGAGCCGGCGAAATGCTCTCGGCGATTTGAAGTCCGGTCACTCCCTGTTCATACTCACGGACAGAGCCATCCGGAAATGTGATTTTTACCATAACAAATGATACGATTATTTGTAACTATATGTAAATTACTGCAAAAGTAGGAAGAATTTATAGAAACAGCAAAAATAAACGGGATATTTTTCCCGAAAATTAAGTGAAGTCAAGATGCAGCTACACTCCGCCCGGATAACAATACCGTGGAAAAATCTACAAAATATCATCGGATTTATTGCGGATTTGATGTAATTATTGTAAATTTGCAACCAAGTTTTGCTTCAGCCCCGTTTGTTCCGGGGGGAGCATTGCATTACTAAACATTATTGCAAATGAAAGTCTTAAAATTCGGCGGAACATCTGTTGGTTCCGTCAAAAGCATTCTCAGCTTAAAGAAGATTGTAGAAAACGAGGCCAAGCATCAGCCGGTTGTAGTCGTAGTAAGTGCCCTTGGGGGTATTACCGACAAGCTGATAGCCACCTCAAAGTTAGCCCTAAAACACGATGATGGGTGGAAAACGGAGTTTGACGATATGGTGGACAGACACCATAAAATGATAGACACCATCATCACCGACACCAAGAAACGAGAAGACTTGTTCAACACCGTCGATGCCCTTTTCGAACAGTTGAGGAGCATCTACTTCGGTGTGTACCTCATACATGACCTGAGCGAGAAGAGCCAAGATGCCATCGTGAGTTATGGCGAGAGACTTTCAAGCAACATCGTGGCCACACTCATCGGCGGAGCCAAATGGTATGACGCCCGCAACTTCATCAAGACAGAGCGCAAAAATGGCAAGCACGTTCTCGACAACGAGCTGACCAACAAGTTAGTTTTAGACACTTTCGACAATCTGCCGCGGGTGTCGCTCGTGCCGGGCTTCATCAGCCGCGACCGCGACACAGATGAGACTACCAATCTAGGAAGGGGCGGCAGTGACTACACGGCAGCCATACTGGCAGCTGTGCTTGATGCCGAGGTGCTGGAAATATGGACCGACGTGGATGGATTCATGACTGCCGATCCTCGCATTATCAAGACAGCCTACACCATCAACGAGTTGAGTTACATCGAAGCCATGGAACTTTGTAACTTCGGTGCCAAGGTCATCTATCCTCCGACCATCTATCCCGTATGCATCAAGAATATCCCCATCAGGGTAAAAAACACGTTCAATCCTGAAAATCCGGGCACCATCATCAAGCAGGAGGTGGAAGACAACCGGAAGCCTATCAAGGGTATATCGTCTATCGGAGGTACGGCCCTCATCACGGTGACAGGCCTTTCGATGGTGGGAGTGATAGGCGTGAACCGCCGCATATTCTCCAAACTGGCGGCACACGGTATCTCCGTGTTTATGGTGAGTCAGGCTTCTTCGGAAAATTCGACCTCCATCGGTGTGCGCGAGCAGGATGTTGCTGCTGCCGTGGAGGTGCTCAACGATGAGTTTGCCGCAGAAATAGAAGACGGTGCCATGTTTCCCATGCATGCCGAATGTGGACTGGCCACCATCGCCATTGTCGGTGAGAACATGAAACACGCTGCCGGTATTGCCGGTAAACTGTTCGGCACACTCGGTCGCTCGGGCATCAGCGTAATAGCCTGCGCACAGGGAGCATCGGAAACCAACATCTCGTTTGTCGTGAAGGCAGAGTTTCTACGCAAGAGCCTCAACGTGCTTCACGACTCTTTCTTCCTCTCTGAATACAAGGTGCTCAACCTTTTCATCTGCGGTGTGGGCACTGTGGGGGGCAAACTCATCGAACAAATCAAGAAGCAATACGAAGAACTGAAAGAGCGCAACCGCCTAAAACTCAATGTGGTGGGCATCGCAAGTTCAAGAAACGCCATCTTTAACCGCGACGGACTCGATCTGGAGAATTTTCATGACGAACTGAAACGGAGCGAACCCAGTACACCCGAACGGCTGCGTGATGCCGTCATCAACATGAACATATTCAACTCGGTGTTCGTAGACTGCACAGCCAGTAAAGACATAGCCATGCTCTACCAATCGTTTCTGGAGCACAACATCTCTGTGGTTGCAGCCAACAAGATAGCCGCTTCGAGCGACTACGACAGTTATTTGAGACTCAAGACCACGGCTCTGGCACGAGGGGTGAAATTCCGTTTTGAAACCAATGTGGGGGCAGGGCTCCCCATCATCGGCACCATCAACGACCTGCGCAACTCGGGAGACAAAATACTGAAAATAGAAGCGGTGCTGAGCGGTACACTCAACTTTATCTTCAATGAAATCAGTGCCGATGTCCCCTTCTCCGAAACGGTACTCAGGGCTAAAGAGCAAGGATATTCGGAGCCCGATCCCCGCATTGACCTCAGTGGTACGGATGTTGTCCGCAAACTGGTGATTCTCTCCCGCGAGGCCGGCTACAAGGTGGAACAAGCCGACGTGGAGAAGCATCTTTTCGTGCCCGACGAATACTTTGAAGGCAGTTTGGAGGATTTTTGGGAGCGGTTGCCCCGACTCAATGCCGACTTTGAAAAGCGCCGCAAGCAACTCGAAGCGGAAGGCAAACGCTGGCGTTTCGTGGCAACAATGGAGGGCGGAAAGACCAATGTAGCCCTGAAAGCTGTAGATCGCAACCATCCTTTCTACAATTTGGAAGGAAGCAACAACATCGTGTTGCTCACCACCGACCGCTACAAGGCCTATCCGATGCAAATACAAGGCTATGGAGCCGGGGCCGGCGTGACGGCTGCCGGTGTTTTTGCCAATATCATGAGCATAGCAAACATATAACCCAATCACCAAATAAAGAGACGCAAGATGAAACACATTATTATATTAGGCGACGGTATGGCCGATCACGCCGTGGAGCGTCTGGGGAGCAAGACGCTTTTGCAGTATGCCAATACGCCCTACATGGACTTGTTGGCCAAACAGGGAAAAACCGGACGACTGATGACCGTGCCTGACGGTTTCCTACCCGGAAGCGAAGTGGCCAATACAGCCATCCTCGGCTACGACCTCAACAAGGTGTATGAAGGCAGGGGACCGCTGGAAGCAGCCAGCATAGGATATGACATGGCTTCGGAAGACATGGCCATGCGCTGCAATCTTATCACCTTGGATGATGGAAAAATCATCACACACAATGGCGGTAACCTTTCAACAGAGAATGCCGATATACTGATCAACTATCTGAACGACAAGTTGGGTAACGAACAGGTGAGATTCATCACGGGCATCCAATACCGGCACCTACTGGTCATCAAAAATGCCAGTAAGCATATTGTCTGTGCTCCCCCACACGACCACCCGAATGAAGAATGGCACCCCCTGCTCGTGAAACCCGAAGAGGGGGACTGGAGCAACGACCCGGCAGAAAAGGGGCGGATGACACCCAAAGAGACGGCCGATTTGATAAACGACCTGATTATAAAAAGCCAAAAGCTGCTGGCAGAGCACCCGTTCAACAAGGCAAAAACAGCCTGTGGCGAACGGCCGGCTAACAGTATCTGGCCGTGGAGCGGTGGCTACCGCCCTTCCATGGAAACACTGATGCAGCTTTATCCGAAGGTCAAAAGCGGAAGTGTCATATCGGCCGTAGACCTCATACGCGGCATAGGACGATATGCCGGACTGGAAGTCATCATCGTTCCCGGAGCCACCGGACTCGCCGACACCAACTACGAGGGCAAGACCCAAGCTGCCCTCGAGGAACTGAAAAAAAAAGATTTTGTATTCCTTCACGTGGAAGCCAGCGACGAAGCGGGACACGATGGAGATTTGGAACTGAAAATCAAGACCATAGAAAATCTTGACCGGCGGGTGGTGAAGCCCATCTACGAAGAGGTGAGCAAGTGGGAAGAACCGGTGTGCATAGCCGTACTGCCCGACCACCCCACTCCCGTGGAAATCCGCACCCATGTGAAAGAGCCGGTTCCATTCTTGATATGGTATCCGGGGATCGTCGCCGACGAGGTGAAACAATATGACGAGGTGAGTTGTGTAAGTGGCAGTTACGGCATGCTTCACCTGCAAGAGTTTATGCAAACATTCATGAAATACTAACAAAAAGATGAAATATTACAGTACCAATCAGGTGGCGCCACACGCCACTTTGGAAGAAGCGGTCGTGAGAGGGCTGGCCCCCGACAAGGGACTTTATATGCCCGAGATAATCAAGCAACTGCCGAAAGACTTTTTCGACCATATAGAGACGCTCTCATTTCAAGAAATAGCCTATCGGGTGGCCGATGCTTTCTTTGGAGACGATGTGGAGCCCGATGCGCTGAAACAAATCGTATATGACACGCTGGCTTTTGATGCTCCGGTCGTGAAGGTGGAAGACAACATCTATAGTCTTGAACTTTTTCATGGCCCGACATTGGCATTCAAAGACGTGGGAGCCCGCTTCATGGCCCGTCTGCTTCAGCATTTCATCAAGAAAGAAGCCGGCGGACAAACGGTTAATGTACTTGTAGCGACTTCCGGAGACACGGGATCGGCCGTAGCTAACGGATTCCTGGGTGTCGATGGAATCCATGTATATGTGCTCTACCCCAAAGGGAAGGTGAGCAAGATTCAAGAATGCCAGTTTACCACGCTCGGACAGAATATTACAGCCATAGAAATCGACGGCGTATTCGACGACTGTCAGGCTCTGGTAAAATCGGCCTTCATGGATGAAGAACTGAACAGGCATATTAAACTGACTTCGGCCAACTCCATTAACGTGGCACGTTTCCTGCCCCAGGCATTCTACTATTTCTATGCCTACGCACAACTGAAAAAACTTGGCAGGCAGCATGAAGTCGTGATATGTGTGCCGTCAGGCAACTTCGGCAACATCACGGCCGGCATCTTCGGCAACGAAATGGGATTGCCCGTCAAGCGTTTTATTGCGGCCAATAATGCCAACGACATCTTCTATCAATATCTCAAGAGCGGAAAATATGAGCCAAAGCCTTCCAAACAGACCATAGCCAACGCTATGGATGTAGGAAACCCGAGCAATTTCGCCCGCATCTATGACTTGTTTGGCGGTTCTCACGAGAGGATTACGAGCCGCATCAGTGGGGCTACCTATACGGACGCCCAAATCATGGAAACCATGAGACAGTGTCACAAAGATACGGGCTACACGCTGGATCCTCACGGTGCGTGCGGATACAGAGCCTTGAAAGAACTCCTCCAACCGGGAGAGACGGGAGTGTTCCTCGAAACTGCCCACCCGGCAAAGTTCAAAGAAAAGGTGGATGCCATTCTCAATGGAAACATCCAAATACCTGAACGGCTGGCCAACTTCATGCGTGGCAGGAAGCAGAGTATAGAGATGTCCAAAGACTTTAATGATTTCAAAGACTTCTTGATGAAAGTATGAGAATCAAACGGATATTCCAAGCACCTTCACTATAATAAAAATACAATTATGACGAGAAAGAACTTTGTATGGCTGCTCCTGTGCATCGCCACGCTGACAGCCTCCGCACAAGTGCCCAGACCGAAACTGGTGGTTGGAGTGGTAGTCGACCAGATGCGGTGGGACTACCTCTACTACTATCAAAACGAGTATGGAGAGGGAGGGCTGAAACGAGTGATCAACGAGGGATTCAGCTGTGAAAACACGATGATCAACTATGCACCGACCGTGACGGCCATTGGCCATGCGAGTGTGTATACGGGAACCGTACCAGCCCTTCACGGCATTGCGGGCAACAATTTCTATCAAGACGATGCCGGTGTCTACTGCTGTGGTGACAACCAAGTGGCCGGTGTGGGCAGCAATTCGCCCGAAGGCAAGATGAGCCCTAGCCGCATGTTGGCGACCACCATTGGCGACCAACTGAAAATCGCCACCGACTTTCGCTCAAAGGTGATTGGTGTAGCACTGAAAGACCGTGCCTCCATTCTTCCGGCCGGACACAGTGCCGACGGTGCCTATTGGTGGGACACATCGGCCGGACAATTTATCACATCGACCTTTTACATGGACAAGCTTCCCGATTGGGTGACGGCGTTTAACAAGACACACCGGCAAAAAACCGGTACCAATGTCAAGACGGCCAATATCGGGGTCACACTGACATTTCAAATGGCAGAAGCGGCCTTAATAAATGAGCAGTTGGGCAAACATGCCGATACGGATATGCTCACCGTGAGCGTATCGTCGACAGATGCCATCGGGCACGAATACGGGACACGTGGCAAAGAAAATCACGATGTCTACATGCAGTTGGACAAAGACTTGACAACGTTCCTCAACGCCCTCGACAGGGAAGTGGGAAAAGGCAACTACCTGCTGTTTCTCACTGCCGACCACGGAGCAGCCCACAATTACAACTTAATGAAAAACCATCGCATCCCTGCAGGGGCATGGAATTACAAGAAAGCCACTGCCGAACTGAACAAATATCTTGAAAGCCGTTTTGGCATCGCACCGGTGATGGGAGAAGACAACTACCAATTCTATTTCAACGACAGCACCATCCAAGCCAAGGGACTGGAAAAGAAAAAGGTTGTCGGTGATGCCATCAAATGGTTAAAACAGAACACGAAGGAGTATCTCTACATCGTGGATAACGAGAATTTGGCCAATGAAACGATGCCTTCCATGCTCAAAGAGCGATTGACCAACGGCTATAACCGGCAACGAAGTGGCGAGATAACAGTGGTGACGCGTCCGGGATTTTTCGGTGCAACAGACTCACCAAACTATCGGGGCACCATGCATGGACAACCCTACCCATACGACGCTCATATCCCATTGGTTTTTATGGGATGGAACATCAAGCACGGGGCTACTGCGCTGCCCACCCGCATCGTTGACATTGCGCCTACGGTGTGTCAAATGCTGCATATCCAACAGCCCAACGCCTGCATCGGGAATGCCATCCTGCCGGTTGCGGAGCAATAAGCAATAATCACAAGCCGTCCGATATTAAGCAGGGAGATTTCCGGATAGAGCATTGTCAAAACCAAAACATAAAAGGGGTGTGTCAAAACAGGCACATCCCCGTTGTGTTTTCAGATAGTCTCAAAAGACAAGTTCGGGCAGCATCGTTCCGTCTTCATCTTTGTGCAAGACGTTCGCACCACTCGCGCATAGGCCATGCGCAAGCTGTTCGACAGTCTTGCACAAAGCGTTCAAAGGCTTCGAACGGAAACAAGACGCTTCCACCAAATTCCACATCGTGGTGGCATAATGCGCACAACTGAATACCGTAGACTGGCCGATACGTCTGCATTCGTCTATCGTACTATTTCAAGCAGTTCCGATTCAGGCGACGCTCCGGATGACTTTTCATGAAACCACTCACATATTACCGTTGACAACCTTTTTTAATTATCTTCGTATACCATGATTCAGAAATAATTACTATCTTTGCAAAAGATAGTCTGCACTCGGCTGTTTCCAAACAGACTCCTATTGCACCTACTTATGCCATTTCGGTGAAAGACCGGCAAAACGCAGCGACTGCAGTCCTTTTCAAGCAAACAAGCAGAGAGAAAGGAGCACATCAAAGAAGATTGCAGATGTCTCGCCGAAGATCCCAAATTCGGCAAAGCTATATCGGGCGACCATCACAGCGGTGTCGCCACGTAAAGCATCTAACACTTGAGAAAATAAAAACAATATAAATGCATTTCAAATGGAATTACCAAACACCTACACCGGACGAAAGACAGGCAGCTGACGAGTTGGGGGAAAAGCTGAATATGAGCCCCACGCTTGCACAACTGCTCATCAGGCGAGGTATCACCACCGAATCGGCCGCCAAACGCTTTTTCCGTCCCCAACTGGCCGACCTCATCAATCCATTCCTCATGAAGGATATGGATGTAGCTGTGGACAGACTCAATGATGCCATGGGCAGGAAAGAGCGCATCTTGGTCTATGGCGATTATGATGTGGACGGATGTACCGCTGTGGCACTGGTGTACAAGTTTCTGCAACAGTTCTACTCCAATATAGGCTATTACATCCCCGATCGCTACGACGAGGGGTATGGTGTGAGCAAGAAAGGAATAGACTACGCGAAAGAAACGGGTGTAAAACTAATTATCATTCTTGACTGTGGCATCAAAGCCGTAGAAGAAATCACGTATGCCAAAAGCCTTGGCATAGACTTCATCATCTGCGACCATCATGTGCCCGACGAGGTGATGCCACCGGCCGTGGCCATCCTCAATCCCAAAAGGCCCGACGACTCCTACCCCTTCAAACATCTGTGCGGATGCGGCGTGGGCTTCAAGTTCATGCAAGGCTTTGCCAAGAACAACGACATTGCCTTTTCCCGACTCATTCCCCTACTCGACTTTTGCACCGTGGCCATTGCCGCCGACATCGTGCCGGTGATGGACGAGAACCGCATTCTTGCATTCCACGGACTGAAACAACTCAACCAAAATCCGAGCATCGGACTGAAATCCATCATTGACATCTGCGGCCTCAACGGCCGGGAAATCTCGATGAGTGACATCGTGTTCAAGATAGGACCGCGCATCAATGCCTCGGGACGCATGGAAAATGGCAGGGAGAGTGTAGACTTGCTGGTGGAACGGGAGTTTCCGGTAGCCTTGCGCATGGCCACACACATCAACGAATACAACGAACAGCGCAAGGACATCGACAAACAAATGACAGAGGAGGCCAACCAGATAGTCTCCCGACTGGAGAGCCAGCGCCATAGGTCAAGCATCGTGCTCTACGACGAAAACTGGAAGAAAGGAGTCATCGGCATCGTGGCCTCCCGCCTCACGGAAATCTATTTCCGGCCCACGGTGGTGCTCACCCGCGACGGTGACATGGCCACGGGATCGGCACGCAGCGTGACGGGCTTTGATGTATATTCGGCCATCAAAAGTTGCAGGGACATCCTCATCAACTTCGGCGGACACACATACGCAGCCGGCCTCACGATGAAGTGGGAACATGTCAAGGAATTCAGAGACCGTTTCCAAAAATTCGTAGAGGAGCACATAGAACCAGAACAGACGGAGGCCACGCTCAACATCGATGCCATGATCGACTTCAAGGACATCAACAAGCGTCTGCACACCGACTTGAAAAGGTTTGCACCCTTCGGGCCGGGCAACTCGAAACCGCTTTTCTGCACTTGTGGCGTGTACGATTACGGTACGAGCAAGGTGGTGGGCCGCGAACAAGAGCACATCAAACTCGAACTGGTAGACTCCAAGTCGAGCAATGTGGTCAACGGCATCGCCTTCGGCCAGAGTGCTTCGGCCCGCTACATCAAAAGCAAACGAAGCTTTGACATTGTATATACAATAGAGGACAACGTGTTCAAGCACAACCAAGTGCAACTACAAATAGAAGATATTCGACCGGAAAAGGAGTGAGTTTTTGGTGGAAGACAGATTTACCAACATACTTCATCGGTATTGGGGCTACCCCGACTTCAGGGGCATACAGCGCGACATCATCGAAAGTGTTGCAGCCGGGCGGGATACGCTTGGACTGATGCCCACGGGCGGTGGAAAATCGCTCACGTTTCAGGTACCCGCCATGGGGGCCGACGGCGTGTGCGTGGTGGTCACCCCCTTGATAGCCTTGATGAAAGATCAGGTGCTGAATCTGCGTAAACGGGGTATCAAGGCCGACGCCATCTACTCCGGACGCTCGCGGAGCGAAATCATACAGGTGCTGGAAAACAGCATCTTCGGTGGGGTAAAAATACTTTATGTCTCTCCCGAACGCTTGTCTTCTGAACTGTTCCAAATCAAATTCAGGCACATGAAAGTGAGCTTCATCACTGTAGATGAAGCCCACTGCATCAGTCAATGGGGGTATGATTTCCGCCCGTCATACCTGGAAATTGCAGCCATCCGCAACATCAAGCCCGATGTTCCCGTACTCGCTCTCACTGCCACGGCTACGCCACGCGTGGTGGATGACATTCAGGAACGGTTGGCTTTCAAGGAGAAGAATGTCTTCCGGATGAGTTTTGAACGGAGAAATTTGGCTTATATTGTAAGGAAAACACCCGACAAGCCCTCGCAACTCATACACATACTCAACTCCGTGGCGGGCTCGGCCATCGTCTATGTGAGGAGCCGGAAACGAACCAAGGAGATGGCCGCACTACTCACGGAAAACGGCATCAACGCCACTTTCTATCATGCGGGACTCGACACAGCCGTCAAAGACGAGTGCCAACGGGCATGGACGGACGATCAGGTGAGGGTTATTGTGGCAACCAATGCGTTCGGTATGGGCATCGACAAGCCCGATGTCAGAGTGGTAGTCCACATCGACTGCCCTGATTCCTTGGAAGCCTATTTCCAAGAGGCAGGGCGCGCGGGACGAGATGGCAAGAAAGCCTACGCCGTACTCATATACGACGGGAGCGACGAACACAAATTCCATAAACGGATAGCAGAAAATTTCCCCGAGAAAGATTATATCAGAGATGTCTATGAGCATCTGGCCTATTTTTATCAGATTGGTGTAGGGAGCGGATGCGGACGCACTTTTGCTTTCGACATAGGGAGATTCTGCTTTACCTACAAGTATTTTCCCACGTATGTAGATTCGGCCCTCCGCCTGTTGGAACATGCCGGCTATATACACTATGAGAGTGATCCCAATGACAATGCACGGGTTATCTTCACCGTGAGCAGACACACGCTCGACCATCTGGAAGATTTATCCAAAAACGAAGAAAACGTACTTACCAGTCTCATGCGGCTCTACACGGGAATATTCGCCGAATATGTCTATATCGATGAGAGCCTGGTGGCACAACAGGCCGGACTTGACAGACAGCAGGTTTATATGATTCTGAAAAACCTCAGCCACCGTAAGGTCATTCATTTCATCCCTCGTAGTAAGACTCCCTACATCACTTACTTGCAAGACAGGGAAGAAGAAAAGTATGTGATTATCCCCAAAGAGGTTTATGAGACGAGAAAAGAGCAGTATGTCAATCGCATTGAGGCCTTTCTGCAATATGCCAAGGGAGAGCATGTGTGCCGGTCGCGTCAACTATTGCTCTATTTCGGGGAAGAAACCTCGCAAGACTGCGGACACTGTGATGTCTGCATTGAGCACCAACAAGACCTGACAAGTGACGCTAATTTAAAAGAGGCTAAAGACCAAATTCTGAATTTGCTCAATGACGGAAAAAGACATCATGTGACAGAAATCAACAAGATACTCTTGCCGCCCGTACAAGTTCAGGAGGCTCTGAGATTTCTCATACATGAAGAGACGGTCCGTGTGGATGCTTCTTTCCTCTTTTTATAAACCGCGCGGAGGCAGAGGCTTGTCTCACGGAAGACAAAAAACTTGGCGTTTTTACCCTTGCCAATGGATAATTTACACATTTAATCCTTTCCCATGCTCCTCTTTTATATCTCATGCCACGACCACCATATAATCAAAAAGGACGCTTCTCTCAACGAGAAACGCCCTTTAATTATGTACGAGAAAAATTAGTTGTCAAACTATCAGTTGTTTTCCGGACGAAGCGTGCGAACCGTCACACCGGCCTGCCACATCTCCTTGTTGCGCATGTCTTCAAGTTCCTTGTTCAATTTATCACGATAGTCTGGCTGGGAGTTCTTGTCTATCGCAATTTGAGCTTCGTTACCGGTCTTCACACTCAAGTAGAGCCACTCCATGACCGGCTTGATGGCCTCACGGAAGCGGGGAGCCCAATCAAGCGCACCGCGCTGGGCTGTCGTGGAACAGTTGGCATACATCCAATCCATACCCTTTTCGCCGAAGAGCGGCATCAAACTCTGTGTCAGCTCTTCCACGGTCTCGTTGAAAGCTTCAGAAGGAGAGTGCCCATGAGCACGGAGCACATCATATTGGGCTTCAAACAACCCTTCAATGGCCCCCATCAAAGAGCCACGCTCACCAGTCAAATCGGAAGTGGCCTCGCGCTGGAAAGTCGTCTTAAAGAGGTAGCCTGCACCGATACCGATACCAAAGGCTATCGTCTTCTCTTCTGCATTGCCGGAAGCATCTTGATAAACGGCATAAGAACAGTTCAGCCCGCGTCCTTCGCAGAACATCGTGCGCAAGGAGGTGCCTGAACCCTTAGGAGCAACCATAATGACATCTATGTCACTGGGGGGAACGACACCCGTGCGATCCTGCCAGTTAATGGCAAAACCATGCGAATAATACAATGTTTTACCGGCTGTAAGATATGGCTTGATCTTAGGCCAAACGGCAATCTGACCGGCATCAGAAAGCAGCATGCAGATAATGGTTCCTTTCTTACAAGCTTCTTCTATGGGGAACAGTGTCTTACCGGGAACCCATCCGTCTTTCAGACATTTCTCGTAGGTTTTTCCTTCACGCTGCCCCACAATCACATTGAAACCGTTATCACGCAGATTGCAAGCCTGACCGGGCCCCTGAATACCATAACCAATCACGGCGATGGTTTCGTTTTTCAACACTTCATGAGCCTTTTCCAATGAAAATTCCTTACTGGTGACAACAGTCTCAATCACGCCACCAAAATTCATTTCTGCCATAAATACAAAAATTTTATAACGCCTCCGTCAGAGTGCGCAGTTAATACTATCCCTATGAACCATGCCCACCTTATCCAAAAGCAGTCCTCTTGTCGATCCATCCATCACCTATCCAAAATGACGGCAGGGGAAATCATTGTTTTAAATACGGCTGCAAAGATAACAATTTTAATTGTAACAACCAAATTTTCTTTTAATCTTTTACGAATATCATCTTACTTCTAACAACTTCCGCTTCGTTATCTGTATTTTTGATGCCTTTTGTGATGCGGACACAATACTCGCTCTCGCCTGTCATTTGGCGATAGAAGTTAAGCTGATCGCCTTGATGGCTTTCAGCAACGTACGCTATCTCAAAACGTTTCAAGTGGTGTTGTCCATAAAAATCAATATCAAACAAATCAAGTATATGCTCGATGTACTTGACCGAATTAATATGTCCATTTACATCCACATCACTGTAATAGGTGTCAATGGTACGCATAAACTCAGCACCGGAATCCATTTTAACCCTCGAACTTTTCTCTATGGGACATGGTTTTTCGGTATCGACATAGCTCATAATAAGCCCGTCATGGATGGCTAAAATATCTGTTGGCTGACGAGAATCTGTATCTATCATAGCCCAAATGCTGCGTCCATATCCGTACACCTTGCCATTCTGTCCCCTTATGGCGAAATTACGACTTGTGAAATAGCGCATAGCTCCGTCTATCCATGTGTCTACCGTGAAACGGTCATACGCCTTGGGCATTTCGCTCATTTCGATAGCCAGCCGGGATAGCACCCACGTTTTATGGTTAGGGTTGAGATAGTGCATACCATATCCCCGATCATTGCTGTGGAAATCAGCCGCATTGAGCAGATGATTACCCAAATGGCCCATAAACAAGCGATTGGCGAAGTCGCAATGAAACGGCTCCGCCAAAAAATCGTAACGTCCTATTTTACTCAGTAATTCCATTTTCTTGCTTTCCCTCTTGGTCAAGATAGTCGCTCACAGGTTCTTCAAAAGAGCGCGTCACCGCAATCCTACCACTCCGAGTGTACTGGAGCACACACCCAAACCCATTGAGCTGTTCGAACAAATCGACAATGTCTTCCGTCAAACCGGCAAGTAGCACAGTACTGTAAGTAGGATTTACTTCCATCATACGAGCATCATGCTTGCGGATGGTACGGGAGATTTCGGGATTCTCAAGCAGTGACGAAGTTGAAATCTTATACAAGGCAACTTCATGAATGAATAATTGGTCGTCTGTGTAATAGTCACTCTTAACCACATCTATCTTATTCTCAATGGCCTTGTTTATTTTTTCTATCTGCTCGGCATCACTCCAAACGGTGATCGTGTATTTATGAATGTTTTGAATGCTGCTCGCAGAAACATTAAGACTCTCGATATTTACTTGCCTACGGGTAAACACGGCCGTTATCTGGTTTAAGATACCGGCTATATTCTCCGAATAGACCAGCAAGGTATATAATTTCTTTTCGTTGTCCATCTTGATTTTCTTTGTTTTTTAATCACACCTGCTCTATAAATAGACGCATGCACAAATGGTATCCACCTACCTGTAACTGTGGCTGTCACCTTATCATTATATAAAATTCCGAGTGTCAATAATGAAGTTCCAACAACATCTCGTCAACACTCTTGCCAGGTAAGGTCATTGGCACAATGTCTTCATCTTCCTTGATGGCACATTCAAGCAAATAGGGCCCGGGGGTATTCATCATCTTCTCCACCTTGGCGCGCAAGTCTTTACGATCAATCACTGCATCATACGGAATACCGTATCCTCTGGCTATATCATCGTAGTGGGGGTTAAGCATTCTGGTGAAAGAATAACGCCCTTCATACATCAGATCTTGCCATTGGCGCACATTCCCCAGATAGTTATTGTTGAGAAGGATCATCTTCACAGGTGCCTGTTGCTCCATTATGGTGCCGAGCTCCTGAATACTCATTTGGAATCCCCCATCGCCGAAGAAGCAGCAAACGGTACGATCAGGTGCACCAAACGTAGCACCAATAGCAGCCGGCAGACCGAAGCCCATTGTTCCAAACCCACCGCTGGTAACAATGGAACGCTTTTTCCTAAACCGAAAATACCGGCTTGAAATCATCTGATTCTGCCCCACATCGTTAACCAACACTCCTTCTCCATTAGTCACCTCTGCCACGACATTGGTCACTTCGCCCATCAGCAACGGCCCGTCTGTAGGATGAATGTCGCGTTCTATAACCTTTTCATTCTCCATTCGAGCATACTGGTCGAAAGAAGCAATCCATTCCTTATGCTCATTCTTTTTCAACAAGCGGGTGATGGCAGGCAACGACATCTTGCAATCGCCCACCACCGCAACATCCGACTTGATGTTCTTGTTAATCTCGGCGCGATCTATGTCTAAATGGATCACCTTTGCCTGCTTGGCGTAGGTGGATGGGAGACCTGTCACACGGTCGCTAAAACGCATACCGATAGCGATGAGCACGTCACACTCCTGCGTCTTCATATTGGTGGCATAACTGCCATGCATTCCCAACATACCCATATTCAAGGGGTGATCGGAAGCCAATGCGGAGAGCCCCAACAGCGTGCGTCCTGCGGGAATATCGGCTTTCTCCAAGAATTCAAGCAGTTCATTGTGCGCCCCTCCCAGTTCTACTCCTTGCCCCACCAATGCGAACGGGCGTTCGGCAGCATTGATCAGTTCTGCCGCTTGAGCCACCGCTTCAGCGTCTATCTTGGGATAAGGATTGTAAGAACGGATATGGTCTACCTTCACGGGCTCCCATTCGCAACCATGCGTCTGAGCATTTTTGGGAAAATCGAGCACCACAGGACCCGGGCGACCACTCCGGGCAATATAGAAAGCACGGCTGACAGCCCATGCCACATCTTCAGGACGGCGTATTTGATAGGCCCATTTCGTGATAGGCTGTGCCACACCCACAAGATCCACCTCTTGAAAAGCATCCGTGCCGAGAGCTCCGATGCCAACCTGACCGGCGATAACCACCAAAGGTGTCGAATCCATCATGGCATCAGCCACTCCCGTCAAAGTGTTGGTGGCACCAGGGCCGCTGGTCACCAAGGCCACTCCCACCTCTCCGCTGACTCGGGCATACCCTTGGGCTGCATGGGCAGCAGCCTGTTCATGACGCACCAAAATATGGTCGAACATCTTTTTCTCTCCACGTGTATATTCGTAAAGAACATCAAACACGGGCATGATAGCTCCACCGGGATAACCAAAAATGGTTTTCACGCCCTCCAGATGAAGGGCCCGCATCAACGCTTCTGAACCGGAAATAACTTCTTTTGCCATAAATAATCTATTAGTCTATAATTCTTACTCCACCCATGTCAGCCGAACTGACACTCTGCGCGTAGGCTCTCAAGGCTTTGCTCACCTCCCGCTTACGCCGCAAAGGTTGCTGTGGACGGGCTGCCAGCTCTTCATCGGACAGCTTCACATTGATTGAGCGATTGGGAATATCTATAACGATGATGTCACCGTCTTTTATCTTTCCTATGTTGCCACCGGCAGCGGCTTCCGGCGAAATATGCCCTATGCTCAAGCCGGATGTCCCACCCGAGAAACGACCATCCGTAATCAAAGCACACTCCTTGCCCAAATGCCGGCTCTTGATATACGATGTGGGGTAAAGCATCTCTTGCATCCCCGGGCCACCTTTAGGTCCTTCGTGGGTGATGACAACGCAGTCGCCCGCATGGACTTTACCGCCAAGAATGCCCTCACAGGCATCGTCCTGACTGTCGAATACTACGGCAGGGCCTTCAAAATGCCATAGGCTTTCATCCACACCAGCCGTTTTCACGACACACCCTTTCTGGGCTATATTGCCAAAAAGCACGGCAAGTCCGCCATCTTTTGTGTAGGCATGTTCCAAATCACGGATACATCCATTCTCACGGTCGGTATCGAGACTCTCCCATTGAGCATTCTGGCTTCCCATGACGGTAGAAAATCTTCTACCCGGTGCGCTATGATAGACGCGGTCGGCTTCCGGATCAATGTCTGCAACAGTAATATCATATTTGGCCATTTGCTCGTCAAGCGTCTTTCCATCCACCCGACGCGCACTGCCGTCTATCAGTCCCCCTTTGTTGAGTTCATTCAAAATGCCCAATATTCCTCCTGCACGGTTGCACTCCTGCACGCTATATTTCTGCGTGTTGGGAGACAACTTGCACAGACAAGGCACCTTACGACTCAGACGGTCTATATCTTCCATGCGGAAGTCTGCCTCGGCCTCTTGTGCCACAGCCAGTAAATGTAATACAGTATTAGTGCTTCCCCCCATAGCGATATCGAGTGTCATGGCATTCAGAAAGGCGTTGCGTGTAGCAATATTACGCGGCAACACGCTTTCATCTCCATTCTCATAATAGGCGTAAGCATTCTTCACGATCTGCCGGGCAGCATCGCGGAAAAGTCGGATGCGATTCTCGTGAGTTGCCAGAATCGTCCCATTTCCGGGCAGACTCAAGCCAATAGCCTCGGTAAGCGAATTCATGGAATTAGCAGTGAACATACCCGAACAGCTTCCACACCCCGGACACGCACTCTGCTCAATCTTCTTCATATCCTCATCACTCGTGCTCTCGTCGGCACCATTGATCATCGCTGTGATCAAATCGGCATTCTCCCCTCTCCACCGACCGGCCTCCATAGGACCACCCGAACAGAAAACCGTGGGGATATTCAGGCGCATGGCGGCCATCAGCATACCGGGTGTCACCTTGTCGCAATTAGAAATACAAATCATCGCATCAGCCTTGTGAGCATTTACCATATACTCGACGGAGTCGGCTATGATATCGCGTGAAGGTAGCGAATATAACATACCGTCATGCCCCATGGCAATGCCGTCGTCAATGGCTATCGTATTAAATTCGGCGGCATAGCACCCCATAGCCTCTATTTCGCTTTTCACAATTTGGCCAATCTCGTGCAAATGAGTATGCCCGGGTACAAACTGCGTGAACGAATTGACGATGGCTATAATAGGCTTGCCGAATTGCTCGTGCTTCATTCCCCCGGCAACCCAAAGTGCTCTGGCCCCAGCCATACGCCGGCCTTCTGTACATACCGAACTTCTCAACTGATGTTTCATATCATTTTTGTATATAAATCAATAGTTCGTGCAAAGATACATAGTTTTTAGAGAATAACCAACAAATACAACTATAAAGTTGAAATATAGAGCGAAATCGTAACTTATTACAACATGGTCATTGCAATCTAAAACCATCCGAATACAAAAAGTCCCGACACATGGCTGTATCGGGACTTTGATATTTGTAAGATGACTAATTATTCACCTTTAGAGCTATCGTTGAAAGTAGCAACGCGGTTGAACTCAACCTGCTCGAAGAGCTTGTCAGTTGCACCCATACCCTTTGTTGTCAGGCGGTCGGCAGCAATCTTATACTTCTTGATGAGAGCCTTCTTAACCACCTCGGCACGAGCATCAGACAACTTCTGGTTCAGTTCGGCAGAACCTTCGGGAGAAGCATAGCCCTTGATCTCAACCTTAGCGGTAGGATTCTTCTTCATGTAAGTGGCAATCAGCTCGATCGGAGCATACTGGGCAGGATCGATAACAGACTTACCCTGACGGAAGAGAACGGTCGGCTGGAGGTTAGTAGCCGTAGCGGGCTTCACATACTTAGGCTTCTTGTTGCACTCGTCGAGAGCGTTCTGGAGGTCGGCAATCTGACGATCCTTGGCAGCAAGCTGTGCGTCCTTACCATTGAGGTCGTTGCGCAGGCTGTTGATTTGAGAGTTCAA
Organism: Segatella buccae ATCC 33574; assembly: GCF_000184945.1. Lineage (GTDB taxonomy): Bacteria > Bacteroidota > Bacteroidia > Bacteroidales > Bacteroidaceae > Prevotella > Prevotella buccae. The sequence continues at coordinate 1,990,192 of NZ_GL586311.1, read as the reverse complement.
ACCGTCGATTTCGGCCTGGTCACGAAGTTTTGCAATGGTGAAGTTGTGAGTGCCATTGGAGTTCTTAAACTTATAGATGACACCGGCGTTCAACTGCACCTGCGACTTGTTGATGTTGTAAGCAACGCCATCGTAACCGGCACCATTGAGAGCCCAAAGGATAGAAGGCTCAACATACACCTGCCATGCCTTGCTGGAACCAAGGTTGAATGCGAAGTCGATACCGGCCTTGGAAGTCAGGGCGTTGGTATTCTTCAAACCCTTGCTGTTGAAAGTGTGCAGCCATCCATAACCGAATACGGGGATAACTTCAAACACGCGGGGTTCACCTTTGTAACCACCGAACCAGTTGCTCAAGTTAACAGTAGCAAGCAGGCTGGTGTTGAGGTAGCGCACTGCAGTACCGGTAGACACACCGGGCTTGTTGGAGAAATAAGCATTGCTCTCAGCAGCCAAACCAAAAACCGGAGTGAACCAACGACCGATGCGCAGACCGGCATTGGGATTCAAGTCACGCAACCAGCTGTGACCGGTGGTCACTGTAGCAACACCACCATTGACACCAATGTAGAAGTTGTCAAAAGTCTTGCTTTCGTTTACGGTCTGAGCCGAAACGGATACTGCCATAGAAGCGGCAGCAAACAATAAAACTAACTTTTTCATGTCTCTCTGAAATTTATTATTATTTATAGAATTGATATTACCTTATTCTCGTTTCGGGTGCAAAGTAATAAAAAAAACTTCTAACTTCCAAATATTTTTAATAAAATCTTATGTTCTTCAACATAAAAGGAGTAAAAACAATTATAGTAGGTGTGATTTAGAACAATAGCAACCATCATTTATCCACAAAAAGATGTACCTTTGTCGTGTATGAAAAGAATCATCATGATCACAGGCGGACAACGTTCCGGTAAAAGTTCCTACGCCGAGCAACTCGCCCTCAGCCTGTCCTCCACCCCCTGCTATATAGCCACGGCCCACATCTGGGACGAGGAGTTTAGGGAGCGGGTGGAACGACATCGGGCGCGTCGGGGCAGCAACTGGACCAACATTGAGGAAGAGAAATATCTCTCGCGACTGTCTATATATAATAAGGTGGCGGTGATAGACTGTATCACGCTGTGGTGTACCAACTTCTTCTACACGCCCGATGCAGACAAACAGCAGTCGCCCGATGTCGACGAGGTGCTCAGGCAACTCAGGCAGGAGTTCGACAGCTTTGTCGCTCAAGATGCCACATTTATCTTCGTCACCAACGAGATAGGCTGTGGCGGCGTGAGCATCAACCCTATTCAGCGACGCTTCACCGACCTCGAAGGCTGGATGAATCAATACGTGGCTGCCCGCGCCGACGAAGTGATCTTGATGGTGTCGGGCATTCCCGTAAAAATAAAAGGATGATCACTCCTACGACAAACCCATCATTCGTTGCCTTTCACACTACAAGAAAATCGCATGAGAATTTTCAACATACAACGCCCCGCCCCACATCTGTCAGAAGCTCTGCAAGCGAAAATAGACAATCTGAACAAGCCCAAAGGTTCTTTGGGCAGACTTGAAGAACTCGCCTTTCAGATTGGGCTTATCCAGCAAACGCTCTCCCCTGCCCTCCGCCACCCCTGCCACCTGCTGCTGGGAGGCGACCATGGCATTGAGCGCGAAAGCGTGAGCGTGTCGCCCCGTGAGGTCACGTGGCAGCAGATGATCAACTTCAGTCGAGGCGGAGGAGGAGTAAACATGTTTTGCCGACAGCACCGGTTCGACCTCACCATCGTTGACATGGGAGTGGACTATGACCTCACACCCTACCCGGACATTCTGAATTGCAAAGTGGCCCGCGGCACCCGTAACTTCCTCCACGAGCCGGCCATGAGCTGTGAACAACTCGATCGGGCCATTGACTGCGGCGCGATGCTTGTAGACCGTTGTGTAGAGAAAGGGTGCAACATCATCAGTATCGGTGAAATGGGTATTGCCAACACCTCGCCTTCCAGCATTTGGATGAGTCTCTTGGGACACATCCCGCTTGATGAGTGCATTGGAGCCGGAGCCGGACTTGATGCGAAAAGTATCGAACATAAACGCATTGTGCTCCAAAAGGCCGTTGACAACTTTCACCGGTGCCACACCCCATTTCCACCCATGTCATCCACCAGCGAGGTGGAAGAAATCATCCGCCATTTCGGCGGCTTCGAGATGGTTGGCGCCATCGGTGCCATGCTCCGCGCTGCCGAGCGCCATCTCACGGTGTTGGTAGACGGTTTCATCATGGGGGCATGTGCATTGGCCGCCACACGCCTCTATCCGGACAGCCTTCACTACATGATTTTCGGCCATTGCGGAGAAGAGAGCGGCCACCGCAAGATGCTCTCCCTCATGCAGGCCCGGCCGCTGTTGCAGTTGGGCATGAGACTGGGAGAAGGGACGGGCGCACTCTGTGCCTACCCCATCATAGAGTCGGCGATACGCATGATCAACGAGATGAACAACTTTGAAAACGCACACATCACAAAATATTTCTGACATGAGAATCCCCATTGACAACAACCTCGCATGGTATGACCGCATCTGGGCTGCCTTGATATTTTTCACGCGCCTTCCCTTCTGGCGCATCCACCAGCCCAAGAAAGAAGCCTACGAAACCGTAGTGGAACATTGGCCGTTGACAGGATGGCTGACAGGAGGCATCATGGCACTGACACTCTATCTGGCAGGAACCTATGTCAATTTCCCATTTGGCATCATTGCGGCCATCACGGTTCGCATACTCCTCACAGGGGCTTTGCACGAAGACGGGCTGGCCGACTTTTTTGACGGTTTCGGAGGAGGCGGACACGACCGTGAACGGATACTTACAATTATGAAAGATTCCCACATAGGCACATACGGCGTGCTGGGACTCATCCTCTACACGACCATTCTCTATCAGGCACTGTATGCCTTGAACTCTCCGACAACAGCAGCGCTGACCATCTTGATAGCCGACCCGTTCTGCAAGACACTTGCGGGCCAACTCATCCTTTGGCTTCCCTACGCACGTTCGGCCGAGGATTCCAAAAACGGAGTCGTCTACCGGAGATTCGGCATCCGCGCAGGCATTAGTCTGGCTCTCCAAGGACTTCTTCCCGTAGGACTCCTGATGTTATTGGCTTACTACGGTCCACTCCAACCGCTTCTGCAAGGAGAACACATTGCCTTCTACTATGAGAGTTTCGCGTTTGCCGGCTTGTGCTTTTTCGCTCTTTACTCCTTGCTCTTACGACGCATACACGGCTATACGGGCGATTGCTGCGGAGCCGTATTTCTGCTGACGGAACTCTGTTTCTACATCACGACAGCCCTCTATTACAGCTTACGATTTACCACAACATAAACAAGACAGAAAACTATGAAAGTGACATTGATAAGACACACTCGCGTAGGTGTACCCAAAGGAACCTGCTATGGCTGGAGCGATGTGCCTCTGGCTGAGACCTTTGAGGAAGAGGCTGCCACGACCCGGAAAAATCTTGACCGACAACTCCGGGAGTCCCCCTTGCACCTTGCCGATTTCGACCGTGTGTACTCTTCACCCCTCACCCGCGCCCGCAAACTGGCTGCTTTCTGCGGCTACCCTTCCCCGCTCGTAGACGACCGACTAAAGGAAATGAACATGGGCGACTGGGAGATGAGACTCTACGACGACATCGCGAAAGTGGATCCTCACATCCTCGACTGGTATAATGACTACATGCACCTTGCAGCCACGGGGGGTGAGAGTTTTCCTATCATGTATGCCCGCGTGGCAGAGTTTCTGGACGAACTGAAAAACAAGCCATACCGCCATGTGGCCATCTTCGCCCACGGAGGTGTACTCATCTGCGCCGGCATCTATGGCGGACTTTTCAAGAAAGAAAACGCCTTCGAAAACCTTACGGACTACGGAGGCATTGAAAATATCGAGATATAGGAGTTGACAGACCGGCAGGTGGCAGACATATTCCGTGTGTAGGAAGGTTGCATGCCCCCGACACCCTGCAACATGAGCCGGCATGTCTCCCTGACACTCCGACCTTCCCCCATTGGAGGCATCGGTGGGCAAAAACCAAACTATCGGCAGGCAACCATAAAAATGGTGCGGAGCCTCTGCACACTTTGTGCATGGCTGCCGCTCCACTCGTGCATGGGCTCTGCACGGATGGTGCAATGGCCTTGCACAAAACCGAAAAGAGCCTCGCGATATTCTTTCTGCAAAGGGATGACACTGCAATTTGGCACAATGGAGAAAGGGAGAAAGCTCCGGTTTTTAGCCGGAACTTTCTCCCTTTTGACGTAACATCGTCTAATGACAGACACTTTATATACCTGTCACTTCTCCAACCGGGCTTTCAACAAGGCCGGAATCTCGGCAGTTTCCCGTGCCACGGGAATGCCGACAGCCTCAAAAGCAGCCACTTTCTCTTTCGCCGTGCCCGAACCGCTTGAAATGATGGCACCGGCGTGCCCCATCTGTTTGCCCTTCGGAGCTTCACGCCCGGAAATGAAAGCCACAACAGGTTTGGTCACATGAGCCTTGATATAGGCGGCAGCACGCTCTTCGGCGTCGCCACCTATTTCACCGATGATGGCAATACTGTCGGTTTCGGCATCTTTCTCAAACATCTCCAAAAGGTCTTGGAAGTAGAGGCCCACGATAGGGTCTCCCCCAACTCCCACGGCGGTGGACTGCCCCAGACCGCTTTGCGTGAGGTTGTAAACCACCTCGTAGGTCAGTGTGCCACTACGGCTTATCACGCCCGTGCGCCCCTTCTTGAAGATACCGGTGGGCATAATGCCCGCCATACTCTCCTCGGGTGAAATCAATCCCGGGCAGTTGGGGCCTATGAGATTGGCGCCCTTCTGCCTGATATAGTTGTAGGCCTGCACCACATCAAGCGTGGGCACACCCTCCGTGATACAGATGATGAGATTGATGCCGGCATCAGCTGCTTCCATCATGGCATCTTTGGCAAAAGGTGCCGGCACGAAGATAACGGAAGTGTTGGCTTGCGTAGCTTCCACCGCATCTCTCACGGTGTTGAAAACCGGTATACCGCTCACTTCCTGTCCGGCTTTTCCGGGGGATGTCCCACCTACGACATTGGTACCATACTCTTTCATCTTGGTGGCATGAAAACTGCCGTCGCGCCCTGTGATGCCTTGCACAATCAGTCGCGTATTTTTATTGATAAGGATACTCATATTATTCGTTCTTGTTATTCGTTGAACTTTTCATCAACCATTTCATAGATTTGTCACCCTATTTGGCCAACTCCACAGCCTTTCTACCGGCCTCGCTCATAGTTGCTGCCACATGGAAAGCCGTGCCCTTGAGCAGTTCTCGCCCTTCGGCTTCATTGGTTCCCGTGAGCCGAATCACAATCGGCATGTCAGTTTTGATTTCCTTAAAGGCCTCTATCAACCCCTTGGCCACATCGTCGCAACGTGTGATACCGCCAAAGATGTTGATGAGCACCACCTTCACATGCTTGTCGGCCAACAGCAATTTCATGGCCTCCACGATTTTCTGTGGGTTGGAACTGCCACCAATATCAAGGAAATTAGCAGGGTTTCCACCATAAAGCTTTATCATGTCCATGGTGGCCATAGCCAGCCCGGCACCATTGACCATACAGCCAATTTCGCCACCGAGATTCACATAGCTGAAACCTTTCTCCTTGGCTTCATGCTCTTTCTTTTCCTCCTCTGTGGGTTCAAACATGGCCGATATATCCGGATGACGGTAGAGGGCATTGTCATCGAAAGTCATTTTGGCATCAATAGCCTTCAACGAACCGTCCTTGAGTTTTACAAGCGGATTGATTTCGGCCAGTGATGCGTCTTTCTCTACGAAGAGTTGATAGAGTTTTTGAAATAATGGTATGGCTTGTTTCACCTGCGCCATGTCGTCAAAGAGTTTCAGAGCGGCTTCACGCGCCTTGAAGTCGGCAAGCCCGATGGTGGGATCAATGGCTATCTTGAAAATCTTTTCCGGTGTCTCCTTGGCCACGGCCTCGATGTCCATGCCCCCTTCACGGCTCAACATCAAGATGGCCGTTTTGGACTTGCGGTCGATGACAATACTCACATAATATTCTGCGGCGATATCCACAGCCTCGCCTACAAGGACTCTGTCTACGGTAAATCCTTTAATATTCATTCTCAGTATGGCTTCGGCACATACTCTCACCTCCGTTTCACTGCCTGCAAGTTTCACACCGCCGGCCTTTCCCCGGCCTCCGGTGTGCACCTGGGCCTTTACCACAGCCCGTTCCACGCCCAGCTTCTTATATGCCGCTACCGCTTCATCGGGCGTGAAGCAGAGAATACTGTTGTCAACGGGCAGGCCATAACTCGCAAAAAATCCTTTTGCTTGATACTCATGAACTTTCATAGTCTGACAATTTTATAGTTGTGTATTGTTCTACGTGCAAATATAAGTAAAATATTCCGATTATAAAACGGTAAAATAAAAAACTAAAATAAAACCCGCCAGAAATTTACCTGACGCGCCCAAAAATGTTTGTAACGAACTGTCAATTCGAGAAGGAAAATCATTTGATTGCCACTCTCAAGTTGCGCCAAACCCAGCGTGGGAGCCTGCGCCAGAGTGCAGTGACAATGCGCCAACGCCAGTCGATAATCCAAACGTGACGCCGGTGGCGAATGGCATCCATGATTTCATCGGCAACGCTTTCTGTATTCATCAGGAGCGGATAGTGTGCGTCTCCACGCAACAATTCTGTATCGACAAATCCGGGGCGGATGTCGGTCACCCGAATATTTAAATGACGAAAAGCGGCTTGTTGCTCAAGTGCTTGCAGATAGGTGCTCTGCATGGCTTTTGTGGCACTATAACTTGGGGCCATACCCAATCCTTTTGTCCCTGCCACGCTTGTAATGCAGACAATATGTCCACCGCCATGCCGACTGAAATAGCGGTAGGCTTCTCCAACCATCCGAACGAATCCCAGGCCATTGGTAGCCACGGTAGACAGTTCTATGCCCGGTTCCAAATCCACATTCTTACGGCCTATGCCGGAAGCATAGAAGAACAGCTCCATTCCTCCCGTCTCAGCAATCAACTCCTGTAGCACTTCCGGCGCGGTGTCTTTACAGACATCTATCTCCCGACATGTCACCGTCTCCGGTGCTTTCGAGCGCAATTCTTCCAAAAGTGCTTGACGACGAGCGGCTATGCCCACGTTCCAACCTTCTTCTATAAGGCGCAAAACCACTTCACGCCCAATGCCACTACTGGCTCCGATAACTATTGCATGCTTCATAATCATGACGGTCATTAAAATGGTAAAAGACTCATTACAGGCATACTCCAAGGTTCCTGATTGCACAAACTTACATGTTTTTTTTGATATTTCGCTTCTTTACGATAAAAAAGTTAAGGCAACCCTCATAATTTCTATTTGCACCATCGCCACACCCTATCTCTAAAACAAGACGACAGGGTGCTTCCGGCTGCCTTGAGAAAGTAAGTACAGACAGAAAAAAAGAACTCCCACTGCATCAGTATAGAGGTCGTACCGGCCTTAACAAAAAAATAAAGACAGAAAAAAGGGACTTCCCGCATCACTGCGAAAAGCCCCCCGAACAAATTAGAGAGTTATAAAAAATCAAGTTTATTGTTAGGTCTTATTGATAAAATTCCTTCTTACCTGCCGCCAACGTATTTTTCATCAGCGAACAGATGGTCATGGGGCCCACACCACCGGGCACAGGAGTGATGAAGCTGCACTTCTCGGCCACTTCATTAAACTTCACATCGCCATTGAGTCGGAAACCGCTTTTGCGCGTAGCATCAGGAACACGCGTGGTGCCCACGTCGATAACGACTGCTCCGGGCTTTACCATGTCGGCTGTCAAAAAGTCGGGACGACCGATAGCAGCAATGATAATATCGGCCTCACGGCACTCTTTTTTCAGGTCACGGGAATGACTGTGGCACACAGTCACAGTGGCATCGCCATATTGCTTCTGCATCATGAGTTGCGCCATAGGCTTACCTACAATGTTACTACGGCCAAGCACGACACACTTCTTGCCTGAAGTATCAACGTGATAATGCTGCAAAAGAGTAAGAATGCCCAAAGGCGTGGCAGATATGAAGCAAGGGAGTCCGATGGCCATACGTCCCACATTGATGGGATGGAAACCATCTACATCTTTCCGATAGTCAATGGCTTCAATGATGCGTTGCTCATTGATGTGCTTGGGCAGGGGTAACTGCACAATGAATCCGTCTACATCCGCATCGCCATTGAGCCGGTCTACACAAGCCAACAGTTCCTCTTCGGTCACTGTATCTTCAAACCGAATGAGAGTAGACTTAAACCCACATTGCTCGCAAGCTATCACCTTATTCTTTACGTAAGTCTCGCTACCACCGTCATGGCCCACAAGTACAGCTGCCAAATGGGGCTGCTTCCCCCCTGCTGCCACAATAGCCTTCACTTCTTCGGCTATCTGCGCCTTGATGACATTTGCCGTTGCCTTACCGTCGATTAGTGTCATATTCCGTCTCTTTGTCTGTCTTAACAAGCAATTCGATTACATCTTAGGCATACCGGGCATACCTTTCATGCGGCCCATCATGCCGGCCATCTTGTTACCGGTGACCATTTTCATCATCTTACGAGTCTGGTCGAACTGCTTGATCAGCCGGTTCACGTCCTGAATATTCATCCCCGAGCCTTTGGCTATGCGCTGCCGACGACTGGAGTTAAGGATTTCCGGATTGGAACGTTCCTTAGGCGTCATGCTCTTGATGATGCTTTCAATACCCTTAAAAGCATTGTCATCAATATCTACATCACGAATGGCCTTGCCCACACCGGGAATCATGGATGCCAAATCTTTCAGGTTACCCATCTTCTTGATTTGCTCTATCTGGTTAAGGAAATCATTAAAGTCGAACTGGTTCTTCTGAATCTTCTTCTGCAAGCGCCGGGCTTCCTCTTCATCAAACTGTTCCTGGGCACGCTCCACAAGACTGACCACATCGCCCATACCGAGAATACGATCGGCCATACGGGCCGGATGGAACACATCGATAGCCTCCATCTTCTCGCCGGTACCGATAAACTTGATCGGTTTGGTAACCACCGTCCGAATGGAAAGGGCTGCACCGCCACGAGTATCACCATCAAGTTTGGTAAGTACCACACCGTCGAAATCAAGTCGATCGTTAAATTCCTTAGCCGTGTTGACAGCATCTTGACCGGTCATGGAGTCGACCACAAAAAGCGTTTCGTCAGGATTGACAGCCTGTTTGAGGTTTGAAATCTCAGTCATCATCTGCTCATCGACAGCCAGACGACCGGCGGTATCGATGATGACCACATCATAATTCTTGGCTTTAGCCTCCTTGAGCGCATTAGCGGCAATGGCAATAACATCTTTGTTGTCGGGCTCGGCATAGACCGGCACGCCCACTTGCTCACCCACGACCTTCAACTGGTCAATGGCAGCCGGACGATAAACATCGCAAGCCACCAACAAAGGATTCTTATGTTCCTTGGTCTTGAGCATATTAGCCAACTTGCCGCTGAAAGTAGTCTTACCCGAACCTTGCAGACCGCTCATCAGAATGATGGCAGGACGATTCTTCAACACAAGCGGCGCATCTTCGCCCCCCATGAGTTCGGCAAGCTCGTCGTGCACCAACTTCACCATCAACTGCCCGGGTTTCACAGCCGTGAGCACATTCATGCCCAAAGCTTTCTCCTTGACGGTATTGGTGAAATTCTTTGCCACTTTGAAATTAACGTCCGCATCAAGCAATGCCCGGCGCACGTCTTTCATCGTTTCGGCAACGTTGATTTCCGTTATTTTGCCTTCACCTTTCAGAATCTTAAAGCTGCGTTCAAGTCTGTCACTAAGATTTTCAAACATATTTAGCTAATTCCTTTTGGTTTGCAAAGGTACATATAAATGAACAAACGACAAAACGAATTATCATATTTTATCGTCATTGATTGGCTATTTTCGCCTCTTCCCGGGCCTTCAGATCATCAAGTTTGGCCGCTTCGCGCTCCTTTTTAGCCTTTTCTTGTTCTGCGGCCTGTAGCTTCCGTTCCTCATCGGCCCGCTTCTGTTGGAGATAAGTATCCACAATGGGATCTCCCGTCTCCTTGTCCAATTCAGCTATAATCTTCTTGGCTTTTCTATAATGTTTGCGGTCGCGCACGGCACGACGATCCATCCATCCAAGGAAGTCGCCTTGGATACCCCCCGGGCGAGGAACTGTGCGAGCTGCATTGCCGGCATCCTTTTCAAACACAGAGACATTGTGCTGGTTCTCCCCCCACACCTCCACCTCACCTATTTGATGGGCGGCAGGCAGCAAAAACACCGTATCGGGGAGTGCGGCCAAATGGATGGTGACCGGAATGTAGCCGGGCTTGGACACCTTGGCCGAATCGAAAGCATACTTCATGGCGAAATAGCCCCGATAGTCGGTGCGGGCCCAATGGCCCGTATTGGTATGTATGACCGCCTCCTTGATGGGGACATGATTCTCCATATCAGCCACCACACATGTACGTTGTGCGTCGGCCTGCCCAAATATCGTCACCCCCATCAAGAGAAAAACGCCTCTACCCGCTACTCCCATCGCCAAATCATTTAAAATTTTGCGACAAAAGTAAAGGTTTGAATTGTATTCGACAAATTTATTAAATGGAATTAAACTAAAATCACTTTTTTTCAAAAGCGGCATCGGAACCGGCGGTTATATCTGTCGGTTCCTCTTTCAGTTCAACTCCCACATCTTGCAACAACTTAATGGCATCCACATACTGGGCAATGCCTTGGGCAACCTCCTTGGCAGCTTTCATGGCCAGCACCACGGTCTGCGGACGATGCACAACATCGCCCCCGGCAAACACTCCGCGACGGGTGGTCATGCCCACAGGCCGATCAAGCACTTTCACATATCCTTTCTCGTCGACTTCAATCCCTTCGGTGGTGCTCACAATGCGATTGGCGGGTCGGCTTCCAATGGCCAGATAGATGCGTTGAAATTCTTCTATGCGCTCGCCGGCAGGAGATTTTACCCGGCAAGCCCCCAAACGGCCGTTCTTGCCCTTGATGAACTCCTCCACGGTGGTCTCCCACTCAAACTTCACGCCTTCTTTCACGGCCTCCTCATACTCGCTGAGTATGGCAGGCATCTCTTCCTGTGTGCGCCGGTAGAGCACCGTCACGTCGGCTCCCAACCGAATGGCTGTGCGGGCTGCATCCATCGCAACGTTGCCACCGCCAATAACACCCACCCTTTCGCCTTTGCGCAGAGGAATGACATTGCGGTCGACGGCTCCTTCATTGAAACTGTTTACATTGTGAAGGAAATAAGTGCTTTGGCTCACTCCGTGCAAGTCGGCCCCCGGAGTGGAATCCATATTCTGCGGCACTCCGGTACCGGTTCCCATGAAAATGGCATCAAACCCCTGACGAAACAAGCTGTCTACCGTCACATTGTTCTCGCCCACCAAAGCATTGCAGACAAAGTTCACTCCCAACGCCTCGATTTTCTTCACCTCGGCACGCACCACCTTTTTGGGCAACCGATACTCCGGGATGCCATACATGAGCACACCACCGGGCTCGTCCTGCCCCTCAAAGATGGTCACCGAGAAACCTTGACGGGCCAAGTCGCCGGCCACAGTGAGGCCTGCAGGACCACTACCTATAACCGCCACCTTACCCCGATCCTTCTGCGGAAGTTTCTCGCGGGTGAGATTCATACTTGTATCAAAGTCGGCAATAAACTGCTCTATCTTACCTATTTGTATGGGATTGCCCTTGCGGGCGAGCACACAATGCCCCTGGCACTGCTTCTCATGGGGACACACCCGGCCACAAATGGCCGGCAGATTACTCTTTTCGTTGATAATGGCCATCGCATCACCCATGTTGCCTTTGGACAGCTCGTGGATGAAATCACGGATGTCATTGCCTATCGGGCATCCTTTCTCGCACGACGGCACTTTGCAATGCAAGCATCGCTTGGCTTCTTCTATTGCCTCACGGGTAGAAAACTCCTCGTGAACAACCTGAAAGGCGCTCACTTCTTCATTATTACTCATACCTATTTAATTTGCGTTACCCTCGTCTCCCTATTCAGTTCATAGGTAGACACCGATGCCAATCTTCAAACCTATCGTCGAATAGTTGGAATGGTCTTTGAACGACTGGTCATAGTAAATGGCCGGTTCAACGGTCACCGTGCGGCTGAGGAAAAAGGCATAGCCCACTTCCACGCCCGGCATCACATCGTTGTAGTTATGGTTGGCATGCACGAGTTTGCAGCCTGCACCGAGATAAAGACCGTTTTGAATGATGTAATAGCGACCGGCCACACCCAAGGTCAATTTGTCCGGCATGCCATCGGTTCCCTTATGTTCGTATCCGACTTGTCCGAGCAGCATCAAGTTGTCCATACACAGATAGCCTACATGGGCCTGTGCACCGAGATTGAAACCATCGTTGCCGTTGTAGTTCAAGTTGATGCCTGTCAATGAAGCGCCGACATACACTTTGCCTTCTTCAAACTGTGCGTGGGCACCCACTGCCATCATCAACGCAACTACCATTGTTCCTAACTTCTTCATCATAGTTCCGATTCTTTTAAGTTTATAAATCCTGTCGATCACGGTTACAAAGTTACACTAAATATACGAAAAAGCAAAAACTTTTCCACCATTTTCAACATAAACGTAACAATCACAGAAGCAAACACACTGTAAATGAAGCACATCCGACGAACACGCAAAAGCCTTGCGCAATGTCTCCCATCAGCCGACCGACAGAGGTTTTCCACCCAATCTCTTGCCGCAACCACACAAAATGCTTACCTTTGCAAGGCTCTATCCTTTGGTCGGATAGAGGAGGAAGAATTAACCGTTTTCCACAGAATGCCTATGAACAAAGAAATACATTCATACCTGTCTTTTCTCAGTTTCTGCCTGTCAGACACGCGCCCCGTACCCTCCTGCGTGTCGTCCATCAACTGGACAAAGCTGTTGGAGTTTGCCAAAAAGCAAACCGTAGTGGGCATCTTCGCCGAAAGGCTGCTGAACGACAACGAGGCGTTGCTGCACGATGAAGGCTTCCTGTCAAACAAGCCTACGGACGAGGATGTCATGGCATGGATGTCGGCAAAGAACATGGTGACCACGCTCAACAAAAAAGTAGATGAAGTGGCCGTCTGGACTGCCAAAAACTTCAAGGCCACCGGGTATGACGCCTGCATCCTTAAAGGCCAAGGGGCAGCTCTCCTCTATCCGCACAAAGCAATGCGCACACCGGGCGATGTGGATGTATGGGTGAGAAAAACAAGGGAAAACACAGCCGATAAGCGTAGAAAAACGCAGGGAGAAATCGACCCAGAGATACACGACATCATCCAATACGTACACAAGATAGTGCCCAAAGCCAAGGCGTGCTATCATCACATAGACTTCATTTCCCCAAAAGGCGTGTCGATAGAAGTACACTACCGCCCGCAATGGCTGAACAATCCGTGGCACAACCGAAGGCTGCAATGCTTCTTCCAAGAAATGGCGGAAGAGCAGTTTACCAACTATGTACATCTGTCCAATAGCACGAAAGACACGGCCGTTCCCACCATCGACTTCAACGTGGTCTTCATGCTTGCCCATCTCTACAACCATCTGCTGCACGAGGGGATAGGCCTGCGTCAGCTCATCGACTACTACGAATTGCTAAAACGCCGCCAAGAGTCGGGAGACACTTCGAAGACCGATATAGCCAAAACCATCGACCGTCTGGGACTGATACCCATTGCCGGAGCCGTGATGTGGCTCTTGAAAGAGTTTTTGGAACTGGAAGCGGAATGTCTCATCGTGCCCCCCAATGAGAGATTGGGAAAGGTGGTGCTCCGCGAAATGGTGGCCGGAGGGAATTTCGGCAAATACGACGAACGCACATTGAGCGGAGCCTACAACTCTCCATTCATGAAAAACATTCAACGCATCGTCCGGGACATGCGTCTCGCATGGTATTTCCCGTCCGAATGTTTATGGGAGCCTTGGTTCAGGGTGTATCATTGGTGGTGGCGGAAGCAGCATCAGTAAGTGTACAGATCGCCCCATTTATCTGTCAGAGTTTTTCAACACGCATTTGCATTCTGCCCCTAAAAGCAGTATCTTTGCATTGGCAAGGGAAGCATACAGATGTTTCCCTTTTTTCATTTTCCGGCATTTTGTCTTTCCATCACAACCAAAAGTGACCGTAAAAGTGGCCCTTTCGGCTTCTCACTACGGCCGTTTCTGTTTCCCGGTGTGGCCCTTTCACGATGTCAAAGAGCCACACCGGGAGAACTTTTTCGTTTTTCTTGTCATCAGAGAGTGGAGTTTTCGGTCTGCATTCCGCCCTTTAACATTTCTCATGTCGCGTATTTTCGCATTCTTTAATAGTTCATGCTATACTATGGGCCGGCACGACTTGGCAGCAGTTCTTTATTCGTCTTTTGCCTTCTCCTTATTCTTCAGCGGATTGGCATAAATGCCAAGGAAGATATCCTTGAGCACATCGGGCTCGCTGATGTCGTATTCGTTGAGCCGCTCCATGTATTTCAGGAAAGCGTTGCGCTCGGCTTCGGTATAATGGTTGCAATAGGTCTGCCGGCCGTAGCGGAGGTCGTGGGCGATGTAGTTGAACGGCGAGAGCTGATAGGCAGCATTGATACGCTCGTCAAGCAGATGTGCCACCCGCTTGTGATACTCATTGCTCGTGCAGGCATCAAACTGCATAAGGTCTTCCTCCGTGACTTCTTTGCAAAGCGCGATGTTCACGTTGCCCTTGTGTTGCACGATACCGGTAAGGATGCTGTTGAGATCTTCTCCCGGCTTCTTGATATAGGGTGAGAAACGACTTTCGTAAAGTTCGATGGCCTTGAGGATGTCACAACTCTCCCGTTCATAGCTGATGGAAACGGGAATGATATGGAGCTCGCTGAGCGCCTTGATCTTATCCTCCGACTTACTCATGCAAAACATCTTGATGATGCCTTGGTCGGTGTGATCGTTTCCGTCTTTGGTGCGACCGTTACGCTGGGCTATCCATACGCTCTGCCGCTTCTCCAGCAACGTGTGGCGGATGTAATCGCTCAAGTGGCGGCTGCTCATATAGAAATCTTTCAGCTTTCCCCCGCGCTCCACCCGAAACATCTTGTTGGACTTGCCGATGTCGGTGACCACTCCGGGACTCATCAGATTGGCACCAAATGTGATTTCAGTGGTGTCGCGGCCGGCCTTGACAAGCAGATATTGCAGGAGCGAAGCGTCGAGCATGATGTCGCGATGGTTGCTCACAAAGAGATACTGACGGTCGGGACGCAACTGCTCCATACCGCTGAACGTGAGCCTGTTAATGGTGCGCCCGATGATCTGCAAGTTGACGGGCATCATTACCTGCCGCTGAAAATTCCATGTGGTGGTGAGCCGGCTCACCATCTCGCGGATGTCCTCCAACTTGCGGTCGGGGAATATCCACGAGGCCAACAGCGGGAAAGCATCGCTTTTTGCAATGCGCTGCATTGCTGCGGGAATCTCCGCATCATTATAGGGGCGAATGTCGTCGAAGGAGACTGCACCGCCCCCGCCCCCGTCGGTCCCCTGCGACACTGTGGCATGTCCCTCTCGGACATCTCCAGTCGGTTCTTGATTGCCTTTCAGTTGTTCCATATTCTTCTTTCAAGGTTGGGTTTTAACATTGTCAAGTTTGTTACAGGCCGTCATTGCCGCATATCCAGAAACTTGACCGGTTTGCGCGTCTTGGGTGGAAAATTGATTTTCTGCACTTCCTCCACAGGCAGAATCTCCACTTGCGGAGCCACACGCAAATGACTGCGGAAATGGTCTTTCAAGTCTTTCACGGCATCGAAGGGGGGACGGTACTTCAAGCCCACTTTCACGATGACATCGTCTGTCCCGCTCTCGCTCTCTTTCACACATACCACATAGTTTTGCACGTAAGGTGTATTGTCAAGCACATCGTTGATGGCCGGCGGATAGAGGGTGGTACCTTTGAGTTTTATCATATTGTTCTTCCGACCCACCAACGGAGTCAGACGGAAAGAGTTGCGCCTGCACTTACAACGCTCGGTGATCTTGGCACACATATCGCCTGTGCGGAAACGGAGCAGCGGCATGCCTTCCACACCCAGCGTTGTGACCACGACTTCACCAACTTCGCCGTCGCTGACAGGCTTGTCGTCCTCTCCTATAATCTCTACAATGATAAGTTCGGGATGACAATGGCCCCCTTCCCCGTATTCGCATTCGCTGAAAGTGGCCCCCATCTCAGTGCTGCTATAAGTGGCGAAGAGCTCGACATCCCACTTCTCCTTGATCTGACGGCCCAGAAGATTGAGTGAAAAATCTTGATTGCGCAGTCCTTCACCGATGCCGATGATACGGTGCACACTGGATTTGCGATAGTCTATGCCATGCTCCTCGGCATACTGTATGAGACGGGGAATGAACGAGGGCACACACATGATGCTATCGGGCTTGATGCGTCGAATGGTGTCCCACTGAAGCTCGGGAATGCCGTTGCCCACCCGGATGATGGAAGCGCCAAGCCGACGGATACCGAGGAAATAGGCCAGGCCGGCCATAAAACGCTTGTCGATGGTGGTCATCAACTGCAAGATGTTACCGGGCCGGAGACCGGCACAAGCAAAGCTCTTGGCCTCGTTAAAGGCCAGCCGTTGCAGGTCTTTTTCCGTGCAGCCGAAAGTGACGGGGTCGCCAAGCGTGCCACTGGTCGTGATGTAGTCAACAATCTTCTCCCGAGGCACACAAAGGAAGTCGTCGTTGAAGAGTTGCAAGTCTTTCTTCTCCGTGAAAGGAATGGCCGTCAAGTCTTCAAGATGCCTTATCTTACCGATGTCAATGCCCTGACTTTCAAACATCCGTTGATAGTAGGGGGAGCTGTGCTGCAAATACAGCAACGCCTCATGGAGTTTCTGCTCCTGAAAGGCCTTAATGGCCTCAAGCGATTCAAATTCAATATCCTTTTCCATTTATTGCATGATGGCTTTAATCCATTTCAAAAACTCTTCTTTCCATTCGATGGCTTCCTCACTCGTCTTGCGGGGATTGACACCGAAACCATGTCCTCCGGTGCGGTATTGTCTGTAGAAATGAGGCACACGGTGAACAGTGAGCGCACTATCCATGAGCTCGGCATTATGATGATTCACAATAGGGTCGTCCATGCAGTTGATCATAAATACCGGGCAACAAATACGATCCGCATGTCGCTCCATCGATAAACTATCACATACGAGTTTGTCTCTCCATCTGCACTCGCCCAAAAGCCCCCGACGACTACGCCGATGAACACAAGGATGGCTCATCGAGACAACAGGATAGATGGGGGCGACAAAATCAGGAGAGAGGTTTCGGGGACTGTAAGCTGCGGCCTGCAACACGAGATGACCACCTGCTGAAAATCCCATGGCCCCCACTCGCCGGTAGCCCTTAGAGCGCACTATTTCGAGGGCACGGTTGAGGGCATTGATCTGGTCGGGATGCTGACGACCGTGAAAAAGCCATCGGGAGTGAAGGGCAAAACCCGCCCAGCCGGCCGTGGGATAATAGAGCACATAGGCGGCAATGCCGTGGTCGGCCAACCATTGGCCTACTTCCCTACCCTCCGTCTTCTTGCTCAACCAGCAATAGCTGCCCCCGGGGCACACGACGACGGCCGTGGAGGTGGACTTTGCCGGTAAAAACTCCTGCAGCCGCCGGGCAGAGAGTGACAAAGCAGATGGCAAAAAGCCGGCGATAAGGAGGAGCATCGACAGGCGACGGATACAAAGAAAGTTATTCTGTTTCATTGATTTTCTTGATGATTTGATTGAGTCCGACAATGGCTTCAACCGTATTAATAGCTGTGAGCGGCACGCCACAGAAGCCGTGCAGATTGACATTCTGTCCGGTCATGTAAAGGTTGTGCAACTTAGTGAACACAGGCACTTGCGAGCGTGCAAGATTGTCGCAATCGCGCAACAGACCGTAAAGTGAACCTTCGGGCTGACCGTAATAGTCACGAATGGTGAGCGGGCCGGCCGCAAAGATATATTCGCACTTGCTCCGAAAACCGGGATAGAGAAGTTCCATACAGTCGATGATGCGGTCGATGTGCTGTTGCTTCCACGCCTCATAGTCACTTCCGCGCCTGCCGGTTGTGGTATCGGCCCATTGAGAGCAGGTGCTATAGGGGATGGGGGAATTGATCACCACCTTCGTGGCCCACTCTCCTTGGCCGGTTTCGGCAGGTGTCATATACATGAACCCGCGGGGCCAGTCAGCCGGGTCGTATTCACCATAGTGCCACACTTTGCCATAGTCGCGCTGATAGTAGCAGGTGTGGTTGATGTAAGGGAAGCTCTTTGGTTTCAACAGGCAATACACACAAAAGGTGCTGTAGCTTTGGGGAACTTCCTCCATACGACTCCGATAGGCTTTGGAGAAAGCCTTGGTATCGGTGAGTCGCAGCAGCTGCAGCGGATGGATGGCGCAGATAACGGGCACAGCCTGTCCGTCATCGCCCAATGTGGGCAATTGCAACCGGCGGCCTCCATGCCGATAGGTGACCGACCGCACTTCACGGTCGGCGACTTCCATTTCCACAACTTTACAGCCGGCCTTCACTTCTCCCCCGCCGGCACAAATGATATGGGCCAAAGCATCGGCCAGTTGCTGGCTGCCTCCGACAAAACGCGACGGCCCCTCAATGTAGAGCACGTTGATAAGAGCAGAGATATAACCGGGCGTATGACCGGCCACACCGCCGAACATCGGGTTCATGTAGGATATGACATCGCGCAATTTCGGATCTTTCAGATAGTAGTTGACAATGCGGTCGGCCGGCCAGTAAAATTTCTCGTCGTGGGTGTAGACATGGCTGTTGCCCGTGCGGAGATAGAAAAAGTCTATCTCACCGGTGATACGATAGAGTTCTTCCACATAGTCGCGGATGCCCTGCGCCTCATCGGGAAACTCCTGCTGGAAATAACGGATAAAAGCCCCTTTGCCTTCGGGTATGCGGTAGGTTTTGCCATCGGCAAGATAGGTGATTTCATCCATGCAGTCGGCATCGACATCGCGCAAAGCGATGTGCCCTGTGATGCCCAACCACTTGCAGAGCTTATAGATGCTGCCACCCGGCCGTATGCCCCCAAGAAGGTGCATACCCGTTTCAAAGGCCACACCATGACGGCGAAACATCTGAAGACCGCCGCCAATGACTTGATTTTTCTCAAGCACGGTGACGCGATAGCCTTCTTTGGAAAGGATGGCCCCCGTAAACAGTCCTCCCAATCCGCCACCGATGACTACAGCCGACTGCTCATGCAAAGATGCCGGCTGCCGGCTGCCGGCCGAAGATTGATAACTACTCCTCTCCATAGACAATCTCCTTAAATATCTTTTCACTTGTCAACAGCTCGCCACATGTGACCATTGTCCCCACAAGCACCCCAAGGATGCCATGACTGTTGATATTCTGGCCGGTGAGCAGAAGATTGGGAATCTTTGTGCGATGATGCACGCGGGCTGCCGGTCCGAGATGAATGTCTTTGGCTATGCCATACATCGAACCGTCCTCTGTACCGGTGTAATTGAGGTAGGTGAGCGGAGTGGAAGTATAATAGCCGGCTATCCGACTGCGTAACCCCGGAAACTCTTTCTCCATTTCATCCAACAGGCGCTCGGCATGTTCGGTCTTGAAACGTTCGTAGGCTTCTCCGTGCTTTCCCACCTGTGTACCTTTCCACGGCTCTACATCGTCCATTTGCATATAGGAAAGAATGACTCCACTGCGGGCGTACTGCTGATGTTCTTCGTCACAAAAGTGCATGTAGAGATAGCCTTTGGGCCACTCTTCCGGCGTATAGTGTTCACAATTCCAAGGTGAAGGCCTTTTATAGCCATAGAAATTATAGTTCATGTAAGGCACGGTGTTCTCCTTGAAACGCAGATAAACAGAAAAGCCGCCCACCGTGTTGCGCAGCGACTTGATGCGGCGTCGATAGGCAGGACGGAGGAGCGGCGAATCTACAAGTTCGAGTGTGCGGACGGGATGGGCATCGCTGATAATGACGGCTGCCTCGAAATGGCTGCCATCGGCACAGGTGACACCCGTGGCGTGGGAGGCATCGCAGTCGATGTGGGTCACCTGTTTGCGAATAAGCACCTCACCGCCATACCGACGGATGGTCCGGACAAGGCTGCGGGCAATGCGGTCGCTGCCTCCCACCACGCGCCATGCACTACGATTATAGAAATCCATCACAAAAGCGTAGGTAGAAAAAGGGGTCTTGTCTTTCTCTGCGGCATAAAGGGGCAAATTGCCTACCACCACTTGCCGTAGGACAGGATCGGTGATGGTCGCATCGACCACCTCATTGATGCTCTTCAACAGATACTCCGTATTGATGGCAGCATCTGTTTCCGTATGCTTCAAACTGTGGAGGGAGGAGGCTTCAGCTACTTGACTGATGAGGTCGCAGAAGCGATCAAGATTGGCCCGCTGGTCGGGGAAAAACTCAGAAAGGCGTTCTACAAAACGCCGACGGCCACAGGCAAAAGGATAGTGGCGGCCTTGCAGGGATATGACTTCGTATGCTTCTGCATCAAGTTGTGAAAGGGGCACATCGACTTCCAGATAATGAAGAAGTCGGTGCAGGGTCTGCCCCTCTGCAGCAGAACCAATAAAATGCATACCGGTTTCAAACTTAACGCCCTGACGTGTGAAGCATTGCAGACAGCCACCGGGCTGCCCACCCTGCTCAAGCACTGTCACGCGATAACCGTTTTTAGCCAGCACCACACCGGTGGAAAGTCCTCCCAAGCCGGCACCTATAATGATTGCATCTTTCTCCATACTCATTAGTTTTTGTAATAGTCGCGCAATTTGCGATAAGGAGCAAGATAGTCATCGGTTTCTATCGATGAGCACAACTCAGCATAATGTTTCTGATAATGATGGCGCATAGCCTTTGTCATCTTACGGATGGCCTCATTGGCTGTAATGCCTTCATCATCATATCGCTCAAAACACACACGCCGCCCCACTTCAATAAGGATTCGGCCTTGACGCAACATAAAGTCTTTCTTGGGCAACACATGGCCTGCACCGTGGATATAGAGTGGCAGGATATCGGCACCAAGTTCGTGGGCCAGATAAAAAGCGCCTTTATGGAAACGCAAAATGCTGTAATCTGCACTACGAGTGGCTTCGGGGAAGATGACGATGCTATAACCTTTCTTGTAAAGTTCGCGTAGTTTGGGCATATTCTTTTCCATCCCGTCAGCTGCGGGCAGGAAGTCGCCATGATGAAGCACGGAACCGTAGAATGGATTGTGCCACGTCCATCCGTTGGTGACAATAATCAGTTTCGGCGAGAATTGCAACACACTGAGGATGTCAAGATGGCTCTGATGATTACAAATAATGACTGCCGGCTTCTCAAAAGTCTCTCCTACCCGATTGTCAACAGCAAAGCGAATGCCGGGAAGCAAACGCAAGCCATATTTCGCCACGCCCCTGATGAGACGGTGATAGTGAAGGCGTTTCCGCTCCGTTATTCGCCCGAGATGGAAGTACAGCCATGTATAAGGCAGAGCCCCGCAATACATAAACATCAGAAAAAACAGCATGTAGCCTACAGAATAGGTCAAACGCTTCAGCGTGAGGGGGAGCGGGCGGGAGAAGAATGCCGTTGGTGCCAAGGCTGACGAACTGCCCCTCATTGGCACCGGAACCGTTTTCCCGGTGGATGCCAAACGTTTTTGGACATCTGCAACATCAGCTCGCACCAGCCAACGGAACACAAGAGGAGGGAGATAGTTGGCCATCAGGACAACAGTAACCATACCAATGATAGTCACTTCGGCCAAAGAACGAAGAGCGGGGTGCTTGGCAAAAATAAGAGTGCCAATGCCGATGAACATGAGTACGGCACTGAGCATCACACTGCGCTTATAGCTTGCAAGCCTTTTTTGTCCGGTGGTGTGTTCATAGAGCAGCCCCTCTGTGATGAAAATGGTGTAGTCGTCGCCTTGCCCGAAAATAAATGTAGCAAGGATGACATTGACAATATTAAACTGAATGCCTAAAAGCTGCATCAGACCCAATATCCAAATCCATCCGACTGCCAACGGCAAAAAGGACATCAAAGCCAGTTCGACGCGACGGAAAGAAAGCCAGAGGAAAAAGAATACAACACAACCGCAAACAAAACCAACGTAATTGAACGAGTTGTTGAGAATGTCAACAAGTTGGTTGCCAATATCTTTGGCACTGAAAGCAAAGGCATTGGCCGACGAGGCCCTGACGGCATCTTTCGCAAGTTGCTCCCGTTCGGTGTGGAGATAATTCACCATACGATAGCCTGAACCCGTTTTCAAAATGTAAGTTCCCAAAAATTGGGCGGTCAATGGTTGGAAATAAGAAACGGAACGGGGAGACACATTACGGCTGATGAGTTCGACGAAAGGCTGGAAAGCGCGCTCGGAGAAGCCCAATGACCGACATTCATTGCGAAAAACGGTCAACAACCGTTCACGGACAGTTGTATGGGACAAATGACGCAAGTCTTCCTCACACTTGCAGGAGGCACGACCGACAAAATAGGTATCCTTATTCATATACCGGTTCCATTCATTTCCCGTCACTTGGGAATCTCCGTCCACATTCAAAAAATCGCCAACACCTTGCAAGGGCATCCCTTTTTGGCGCAATTCCCTTTCCACCCGTCTGTTCTGTCCAGCTACTTCTTCGAGGGTCTTGCCCTCAACCACCACATAGACCGGTGCATCATGTACGGATGAAGCCAGCAACTCCATGTCCGAACGTTGGGAAGGAGTCATATAATTGATATGGGCAAGATTAGAATCGAAAGAAGTTTGCAAGGAAAAATAACCCAACACGAGCGTTATGGCACAAACCAGCGGGAAGAGGTAAGGGATTTGGGGAAGACGGAAACGGGAACTGTGATGTTCATACTGCCGGCGTTTGTGAGCCTTGGTAAACAACGGCAGAAAAACCAAGACAAAAAGAATGGTACCTATCAACATCAGGCTGCCGAATGCCCCGAGGTCGCGCATGGCCTGTGCATCAAGCCATACAAGGCAGAGAAAAGCTGCCACCGTCGTGATGTTACCTATCAACAAGGGTGACACCATTTCACGTAAAGCCTCACGCCTGTCGGTGACTTCACGAATGTGATCAAGGAAATGAAGCGGATAGTTGACAGCAATGCCGATGATGACACTGCCGATACCGAGCACGATAATGGATACACTGTCGTAGAAAACACTCATGCCGGCTATGGCAAAGAGCCATCCAAACGAAATGCTTGCACCAATCCACACGATATCGGACAACCGACGATAATGCCAAACGAGCAATACCAGAATGAGAACCACCGCTATCGACACGGCAATGAGAGAGTCGGTCTTGATTTGCCGGGCATTGGTGACTGCTATCAAGGGGGCTCCAATGGCTGACACACGGATGGACGGAAAACGCATTTCGGTCCGGGCCATCAATGTGTCAAGAGCACCGGCAAGCTCTGCATTCTTTTGGGTCTCGCTGGAACCATACGGACTGTCGAAAGTAATCATGGAGTGACGCCCGTCTTTGGTAAAGATATAACCATCGACCAGCTGAAAACTGTCGTTCATCCGCAAGTCTTGAAGCCGTTTCATCACAGGGGCGAAAAGTTGCAACGGATCGTATTGCAGTGTCTGCATGGCCATTCCGTTGGTAACGATAAGCTGCTGCTTGGCCTCCACCAGCCGGTTGTGAATATATTCCCGATTAAGCACGATCGTGTCTAAACGTTCATAATCATCCGGAAGAACAAAATAAGGAGCGTTGCGATATACGAAATCGAGCATACCGAGCAGCTTTTCCTCATCAATAGCCGTTTGTAGATTCGTCACCCGAAGACCGGTTTTAGTCTGGAAGCTGGAAGATTGCGCCATCTGCCTCAAACAAGTGCCAAGATATTCCATGGCCTCTTCCATGCTGTCGGTATCGACTACGGCGGTAGTATCCCGCATCTCAAAGATAACAGCTATACGGTTTTGAGAGTTTATCTGCCGATACACATCGGCATACTTCTCATTCTGCTCGTTCTGAGGGAGAAACTTGGAAATATCCTCTTCGTAGTCCACGCGTAATGCCATTGCCACAAACGCTGCGACAAAAGCAAGCATCAAAACCACCGTCATGACCTTATGCCTGCCCAAAACATCGTATATTTTCAAGAAAAACGTATTCATCGGCAAAGCCTCCTAATCATTTGCAGCGGCAGATAATAGCAAAGAGCACCTGTCGTAAGCACGATATTCAATAGGGTGATACGCATGAAATCTTGGAATGGGCGAAAGTTACTGACCCTTTCTCCTTGAGGGGGATAATAAACCCGAATGGGTATTGGGACAAGCTTAACGCCTTTCCAAGCCGAATAGACGAGCAGTTCCAACTCCGATTCATAGCGAGAGGTGATGACCCAACCGGCATTGAGCATGGAAAGAGGATACATACGGAAACCACACTGGGTGTCTTCGAGGGAGTGACCGGTCTGGAGATGAAACCAGAAGTTTGAAAACTTATTGGCAAAAGTATTTCCACCCGGCATATTCTCATGGCCAAAATTTCGAACACCAACAAGAAAAGAGCCTCTATTGGCAAGAAAAGCGTCAATGAAGAGAGGGATGTCCTCGGGATAGTGCTGTCCATCGCTATCTAGCGTAATGGCATATTCATAACCTCGGCGGATGGCCTCCTTAAAGCCTTCTTTCAAGGCATGGCCTTTCCCCTGATTCTTTTTGTATGACAAGATATAGGGTTTCAGACCGGCATCAGCTATAACTTGACACGCCTTTTGAGGTTCGCCGTCGAGCACGACAATAACGTTGTCGGTGTACATCATAACACGATGCAACACACCGACAATCGTCTTCTCGTTGTGATAGGAAGGAATGAGCACACAAATGTGCTCAGTCTCCATGACGGCTCTAATTTCCTCGTTATTCATGAAATATCAAAGAGAATTTCGTATAGACAGTTTCCCCCCGAGTGATGGCCCCCTGCACCTTGACATGTTCGCTCACATCTATTTTACGAAAGCGGACATCTACC
Organism: Segatella buccae ATCC 33574; assembly: GCF_000184945.1. Lineage (GTDB taxonomy): Bacteria > Bacteroidota > Bacteroidia > Bacteroidales > Bacteroidaceae > Prevotella > Prevotella buccae. Next base: position 1,964,965 of record NZ_GL586311.1, on the reverse strand, counting down.
CTCGCATTGGCTATCGGCGAAATAGGAGAAACGAACTTCAGGTTTTTGATTTCCTTCAGTTCGAGCCGCCTTCCGAGTTTCAACTCAAGCAATTCGCCAAGTACTTTAACGATGCACACACCGGGAGTGATCGGTTTACCGGGAAAATGCGCCTGATAAATCGGATGGTCAGGATTGAAACAGAGAGTGAAATCGGCATGGGAAGCTGTCTCATCTGACAAAGAAACTGCCTTGCCGCCAATGTTGTCCCCACTTATTTCGAACATAGAGTGTAACAGCTTCATCGCGACACCTTTATATTAGTCAACTCAATAGTGATTTTATCACCATTGGCTTGTATCATCACTACTTTATTCACCATGCAACGAGATTTATCAAAATAAAGACTGACGGTTTTTACAAATTGCTTCATCTGATTGTGACGGGGAGTGAGCTGCGCCATCCAAGTGCTCCCACCGGCATACATGACCACGCTAAAATCCCGATTATTGTTAAGATTCTGTCCTGTGATGCTGCTTTTCACCATCTTGACAACGTTTTGAAAGGTTTTACTCGCAGCCAGATCAACAGATTGCGTGCGACTTCCAGACTTCATCGTGACTACATTATTATCAATCGAAAACGTGTATTTGAATGGAGAGGTATATTGCCACACCAGACTACCCATATTACGATACTTCATCAAACCGTGGGAAGTGACTTTCTCTTCCAAAAACGACACCTCACTCACTTGGATGAAATCACAACTCAAAGCCTTCACCGTTTGCGCTGACTTGCAGATTTCCTTAATCATAACGGCACTCTGTTGCGCCGTTACCTTGCGCAACTGTTGTGCAGACATGGGAAGGACTGTCCCCAGCGAAAGCACTGCTCCAACTATAAAATTTCTTATATATGACTTCATTTGCTCCACATTTATTTGTTAGTTCATATCATGTCTCACTTCGCAACATGCACTTTAGCCTTCCCCCTCAACGTGCAACCAATATGCAACCACCCATGATGAGCGCAACGCCTATCCATCTTGTTACAGGAATCGTCTCGTGGAAAATAAGCATAGCTGTCAACATGCCAAATACATAGCTAAGCGATATCATCGGATAAGCCATGGAAAAGGGAAAGTTCTTGATAATGTACATCCAGAGGACTGTTGCCGCAGCATAGCAGATCCCACAACCGAGAAACCACCAGTTGGTAAGTTGGCTCGCAAAGAAATGTACAGTCCACGCGAATCCTCCCATCTTTTGGAGTGCAAACTTAAGCAAAACTTGTCCTCCACAGAGCAACATACTTTGCACAACGGCTATCAAAAACAATCTCATAGGGCCGTATATTTGATCTCTGCCGTATCTTCTTTGCCCACACCATGCCAAATTTCTACAGCCGTAATCTCTGCAAGTGGGTGCTTTCCCGGTTCGGTCGACAACATCACCGCCACCGAACGGTCGGTCGCAACACCTACCATCGGAATGGAATTTCCATCCACCAATTCTTTTCCAAACCCCAAATCATTAAAAATTTTCTTCACCCCCGGGGGTAGCTCGTCATTAGCACACACGAGAGCCGTCCTGATTTTTCCCACCTTCATTTGTATGAACGCGTCCTGCATAGCGCATTCAAAGGATATTTTGCGATGACTGTACGTGCAGTTGTACCCATGTGTATGGGTGTAGATGCCAATAAGAGAGGCCACCGTGTTATGGGTGGACTGCATAAAATGGGTGGGCATACTCACCTCTTCACCTTCCAAAGCAAGTCCGTTCAGCAGATATTCTGTCTCCTCCAAGCATCCTAAAGCCGTACCGTTGATGATGGCATCGGGATGCTCCACACCGGTTTCTCCGATGACTTTCAGGGCTGTGGCCAACGCACGCTTCAGCAACCTGCCGTAACGACGGGTTTTCATCGGATTGAGATACCGGCGATATTCCTCTTCCGGCACATTTTCCGCACGCCCTATGACATATACTTTATTCTCCATATCGATTTTCGCATCTTTATTCGGACACGCTGTTCACAAGGCTTTTCCCTGTTCGAAACGCCCCAAAATCACCGTAGAGTCATTACCACCAAATCCAAAGCCATTGCACATAACATGATTCAGCATGGGGCAACCATCATGCTCCTCTGATTTTTCCATACTTCTTGAGAGACCGTCTGCCAACACTCCATGCACCGGTACGATACATTTCTCATCAGATTTCTGCCAATTAAGGTTCTGTGGTACAAACCGGTGCTGCAGTGCCAAAAGGCAAAAAACACTCTCAATGCTTCCACTTGCACTCGTCGTATGCCCTGTAAAGCCTTTTGTCGATGACACGGCCGGCAAGGCATCACCAAAAACGCGCCTCAAGGCTGCACTCTCACTGGCATCATTGTTTGGCGTACCTGTACCGTGAGCATTGACATATTGGATTTCTTCCGGCATCAGTCCGGCCTCATGCAATGCTTCTCTCATGGCCAAGAAAGCCCCTTCTCCATCGGGGGAAGATGCCGTTTGATGGAAAGCATCACACGCATTTCCTCCTCCTTCATACCGGGCGAGAATCTTTGCGCCCCGTCTACGGGCAAACGCTTCGCTTTCCAACACCAGATAAGCGGCTCCTTCACCTAAATTGAGTCCCTTGCGCGCTACATCAAAAGGCTTGCAGACCTCCTCGTCGAGAATCATCAGCGACTTGAAACCATTGAGGTGAAAACGTGTAAGGCTTTCGCTTCCCCCCACCACGACAACATCTCGCATTCCACTTTGAATGAGTCGGGCACCAAAGATAATAGCATTGGTGGCCGAACTGCAAGCAGTGGAGATGGTAGAAGTGAAATCGAAAACACCGAAATAGTCGGCAATCCGGTTTGTACTTGCTCCACAGTCGTGTCGGTCAAGCAATTCCGGTGTGAGGTTATCCGGATAAGACTGCTCTGTCATATCCATTCCCCCAACGGTTGTCCCGGAGACAAAGGCAGCCCGGACATCCTTGAGCTGCGCTTCTTCCAATGCCTCTTTTAAGGCTATAATACCCATCAGTTCGGTACGGGCATATCCTTCCCCAGACTTCAGTCCCAGTAGTTCTGCCATCTCCCCGTTACTCATCTTCACCTCGCCCACCGGATATTCCGTATGGGTTGTATGCAGATAGCGCACAGGGGCAATCCCTCCCCGCCCCTCAACAAGCGAGGCGTAGCATTGCTGTTTATTATTTCCAATGGCAGAAACAATCCCGCTTCCGGTTATGACTACATTCTTATCCACCTCAATGCTTATTGCAACAAAAATTATTTTGTGCGGTTGGCAGCTACATAATCGGCCATCACCTTGACACTCTTAAAGATATGCTTACCTTCTTTGGGGTCTTTGACTTTGATACCATAGTTTTTCTCGAGCAGCACAATCAACTCAAGTGCATCGATCGAATCAAGTCCCAAGCCTTCGTCACCAAAGAGTGAAGCATCGGAGTCAATCTCTTCGGGGGTAACTTCTTCGAGGTTTAATGCCTCGATAATCTTATGTTTCAGTTCTTCTTGCAATTCCATTATCTTTCCATTAAATATAATTTTGCATTAAAATGTTCCTTGTCTTCACAATCAAGCCATCCGCAGAGCATGCTTGTCGTCATCGGATCGAGCAAAGTCTCTTCAGCTACGGACATCATCAATGCCTCGTTTTCTTCGGCCAGCACATAGCAGGAAGCCTCTCCAAAATATCTGTTGCGTATCGCAAGCTCACCCGTCACGATGTTGGGCAGTGTGTAAACGAAAACAGCCGGACTTGGGAAATAGTTATCTGCACGCTCTATCGTATGCTCATAGTCCTTGTCATTGCAGAGTGAACCCAGCCTACTGAAAACGATGATTGCTCTGTCTTCCCGTCCTTCTCCTTCAGGCACACGTCCTTTTTCATCAAAAACGCGGTTGGGGTTTTCATCTTGCAACAGCAATTCTGAAGCCACAAAACCCAGTCTGCACAAAGTGTCCATCTTAAAGAATTTCGGATAGAAGCCTATTCTCGTGCGATACACGTTTTTCAACATTTCGCTTCCCGTGCCCTCTACATCAAGCCTTTGCCCATTAACGATAACATGGGTGGGAGTTATTTCCACTTGCCGGACAATCTTCATGCTTCCCCTCCTCTCTTATACAACATGGCAGCATTGCTCCCTCCGAATCCGGAGAGCAATTTTACAAAGGCATGTTTGTTTGTCGACCGGTTCCGGTTGGAAATGTTGACAGCATGGGAAACGCCCATTTTGTCAAATCCTCGCGTAGCCAACACCGTATGGTCATCAATGGCACGCATAGACAAAACGGCTTCCAAGATGCCCGCAGCACCCATCGTATGGCCATAATAGCCTTTCAACGTGTTTACCGGAAGAACCGACAGCCCCATTCTATGGATGGCCGTTGCTTCCATTTCGTCATTATAGAGCGTGGATGTACCGTGTACATTGATGAAAGCCAGCTCTTCGGTTAAAACACTATCATCACATGATACTTTGCCTGCTTGTCTTATCAGCACCGCTTTCAATGCCCGGTAACTGCCCTCGCCTGTACGAGAGGGACCGGATATGTGATTGGCATCGTTACGGATTGCACCGCTTACAGCGCACCAACCGCCATGTGTCACAGCCCGTTTCATTATCATGCAAGCAGCAGCTTCACCGACATTCAGTCCACACCGCTCCTTGTCAAAAGGTTTGCATGCTACTGGCGACAATGCCTTGAACGACTGAAAACCACTTATAATAAATTTGCTTTGTACTTCAGCTCCCACCACGACAGCATAATCATAATGTCCGCTCTCCAACGCTCTGGCAGCGGCTATCTGTGCGCTCAGACCTGATATACAGGCATTAGAGACCACCAACGGTTCGTTCGGGTTACCGAAATAAGCTGTCAACATGCGGGCAGCATATCCCGGTAACACTCTCTCGCGGGAAAAGTCGGCCTCGACTGAATCAAGCAATTCGATGTTTCCTTTTGTCGTGGACACCACAAAGAGCACTCTTTCCGATTTAGGGTTGACACCGGTATGGTGCAAGGCTTCATCGGCGGAATGGATAAGAATGCGCTCAAAACGTGTAAACCTCCCTTCTCCGGGCATCTCCCCCCACTGCTCATCGGTAAAAAGGGAAGCTGTGAACGGTTCAGGAATCCCCCACTTGCCGTCATACCGGCGAAGCATGGAGCCCCCTGCTTTCACTGCCCGATAGTTTTCTTCGGTCGTGAAACCTAAAGGAGATGTTATGTTATCGGCTATTATCTCAACCATTTCTTTTTCCAGTCTTCATAAAACTGCGGATTCTCCCACATCAACTGATAATCTTTATCAAGAAATACCTGTATGCTTTCACCCGTAGCCATCAGTTCGCCCGTAACCGTATCATAGATTTCATACTCGAAGACTATTTTTGCAGCCTCCGTGGGACGATAGATTATGTCAATGCGCGGGTGCATACCATAAAGCAAGGGTTTCTTGTAATGGAAACTCAAATCCACCAGCGGCGCATAGCATCCGTTGCCGAAAATGGTCATGTACTCCAACCCATATTTAGCTCCGAACGTCTCACGCGCATCTTCAAAATAAAGTGGATAGGAACCATGCCACACAAAGTTCATGGAGTCGACCTCACTGAATCGTATTTCAAACTCCTTGGATGCCTTCAATTCTTTCATGACTTTCTTTCCGTTTGAGCCTTCTGCGAAACCGGTTGCTCTGCTGCCACCTCATCGGCCAAAGCAATCTTCATTTCAGCAGTAGTGACCACTCGGTCTCCAATCCTAATCACAGCCGTCACCAAAGTGAGTCCCATGATCTGCTCCAACACATGGATAGTGGTGGTAAGCACATCGCCCACGACCGGCGTATCAATGACTTTCATGTCTTTCACCGCACCGATAAAGCCTATCTGTATGCCTCGCTTGAGAATATACTTGTTGACATATCCCAACCGGGCGGCACAGGCCTGGGCAATGTTTTCTGCCAATGCACACGCATTCAGCCGGCCATTTTCCACAAAGAGATTGTCTTCCCGCACAAGAAAGCTTGCCGTGGTGGTCTTTTCGTCAAAATAGACCAACTTGTCCACCATCACGAAAGGCTCCCGTTGAGGCAACAACTCGTGTATATCTATCTGCTCCAAGTCCATCAGTTCCAAAACTCAAAATAGTTAAACCACTGTGTGGGATATTCATCAAGCACCCTCTCAAGATTCCGGGCGTATGCGTGTGCCAACCTCTCGGCACGGACTTTGATGCTCTGTCCTTCATCTGCATAGTCCAACTGCTTGATGAGAAGACGGTATTTCTTTGCCGAAACTTTCATCACATTGATTGCCAGTACGGGCAAGTTCCGCTGAACGGCGGTTGCAAAAGGTCCCATGGGAAACTTAGCTTTCGCCCCTATAAAATCGATGTCAAAATGCCGGCTGCTTCCGAAAATCCGGTCAGCGGGAATACTCACACTCTCACCTTCGGCCAACGCATTGTTCATTTCAAACAGATGGCTCATGTCGTCACGAATGAGAATCATGCGAAGATTATTCCCCTCAAACATCTTTCGTCGATAATCCATCACCGTCTCGGCCTCCCCAGCATACACAAGAGCATTGAATCGCTTGTTCTCCGCCACGAGCGTATAGCCCGCAGCTTCATAATTGCCTACATGGGCACTCAAGATGACAAAACCGTCTTTCCCTTTTGAAAGGTCAAGATAACGTCCATTGTCTTCGATGTCAAAATCAAACTTCCCGCCGGCGTAGATATAGAAGCGGTCGAGAATCACTTCTGCAAACTTGCAATGATTGAGATAGGTGTGCAGAAAGGCGCGCCACACTCCCTCGTTTCTTCGTCGACGAAAGTAATGGTATATCGCCAGATAGCCTTGACGGGAGAAAAACATGCAGAAAGGAATCACAAAAACATCGGTGAAGACATATAGGCCACGGAGTGGAAGATATCCCATCATCCATATCAGGCAACGGTGCATCCACAATGTGCCCTCCGTTTTGCCTTTCCATTCCGGCTTTTCCTTGCTCTTGTTCATCGTTAGTCTCATCTTGTCAGGCTAAGGCCTGCTAAGTTCTCTTTCACACATTTTGTCCCTATCGTGTATTCTTTTGTTCCGGAAAAGACAAAAATCCGAATTATACTTTCGACTCGATATAATCGCAGAAATCCTTCAAAGTTTTCACACCCGCCATTTCTTCAGGCTTGATTTTGAAACCGAACTTCTTTTCGACAATCACCACGATGTCTACAAAGTCGAGCGAATCAATGCCGAGGTCGTCTTTTAACAGGGCCTCGGGGGCAATATTCTCTTCGTCGATTTCCAGATCATCGATCAGAAATTCTCTAACTTTTTCTTCTATTTCTTTTCTTTCCATAAATTGATATGATTTCTATTGATATATTCTTATTGGGTCTTCACCTCTATGATGGAGTGTCCTTGTCCGAGGTTGTCGTGTATCTTATCCACCCGCAAGCCTGCTTTTCCAATCAAACGGATGAGGTCATCAGAGTGATACATCTTGCTGTTTCCATTGGCTATGTCGGTGAAATAAAGGCTGGTCTGGGTCAGGCAAAAGGCTGCCGTTTCATATTTTTGGCGATCCCAAAGGGTCTCCATAATATATAAAGTAGTATTTTCGTCCATCACCCGGGCCGCCCGCGCCAAAATGCTCTCTATCTCGTCTTCGCCGAAACAGTCGAGGAATTGGCTCATCCAAATAGCATCAAAGTGCTTGTCAGTCGGAAACCGGCTCTCGCGGTCAAGCAGATTCATGGCATAACCATCAATGCGGTCGGCTCCATGCTTCCCGGCAGTATACCGGCGCATCAGCTCCAGTTGCTGCGGCAAGTCGACGATGGTGACCCGCACCGCCTCATCGTGAGCCACACATTGCATGGCCCATCGGCCGGTATTGCCTCCTACATCCATCAACTCACGCGGTTTCTTGGCAAAAACAATAGCCAAAGCTTCTTCAAACGAACTGTCACTATAAAAATGGTCGAAGGCAAACCAGCTTTTCCGGGCATCATCGGGCAACCGTGACAGCCCCTCATAGATGGTGCTCCAATCACCGAGATGCTTCAAACCTACCGGCCGGCCTTCTTTTAGGGCCTCCTCCAACCGGAACATTCCTTGATAGGTGACATCGTGGTTGAAGTCAACGTTCACCCGCGTAGCGGGGTCGTTGAGCAGAAACCAACCAGTTTTGGATATCGAAAAGCGGTCGGTGTCTTTGTTGACTAACACTGTGCCGATGCCCAACGAGGCTTCCAGCAGGCACTTGGCCGCATAGACACTCACGCCTGCACGCTCCGCCACTTCTGCTGCGGTCAATTCTTCTGTACGTAGCATTTCGAGGATGCCCCACTTGATCATCAAGCGAGACACCTCAAAAACTATCGGGCCGAAAGCAATAAACTCTGCCAACCGCTGTGCTTCGCGTGCTGACAACGTTTCTTTCGTATATTTTCTTTCTAACGGTGCCGAAAGATACATGGTCTATAACTTCTCATAGAGGATGATGGCAAATCTGCCACCAACCGCCCTCACTTTAAAGCTTTCTTGATAAAATTGCCCAACTTCTTGCCGGAATCCTTGAACCCATCTCCCCAAAGGTTTGACATCGAACCGAACGTTCCACCTTTTCCAGCAATAGAAAACTCGGCTATGGTCTTCTTACCGGAAGTCGTCTTCACCACACACTTGATGATATTGTCGCCCTTCTTGCTGACGTTCTGAGGCTTCAAAACCAATGTGTACTTACAAGATTTGTCCTTGCTGAGGTACAAGTTGCAAGAGCTCAACTTCTTATTGGCAGCCTCAACTAAATCGTCTACCCGAGGTTTCAACTCCTCATTCAGTTCTTTCTTGGCATCCCAATCAGGTTGGTCGGCCTGACGAACTTCCAGCCAGTTGGGAACAGACTTACGGTCGATGGTCAAGTCGGCCCAGTCTACCACAAAATTGATTTTCTGTTCGCCCTTCAGAGCACTTAAATCAACTTTCTCTCCTGCAAAAGCAGAAACTACAGACAGCAAGAAAGCTGCCACCATCATCATTTTTTTCATAAGCGTGAAATATTAAAGTTGCTACTCTTTTACTTTCTTTATCACTAAGGCCGAATTGGTTCCTCCGAATCCGAAACTATTGCTTAGAACTGCGTTGATTTCTGTTTCCACTGTTTGGGTGGCAATATTCAGATGTTCGGAATACTCATCGGGATTCTCAAAATTGAGGTTTGGAGCCACGAAACCGTGCTGCATCATCAGCGTGGCATACACGATTTCACTTGCACCGGCCATCCAACACTCATGCCCCGTCATGCCTTTGGTGGACGAGATGAGTGCATGGCGACCACGAAACATGCGATCGAGTGCCATTGCTTCAAACATGTCTCCCTGCCGGGTGGAAGTGGCATGGGCGTTGATATAATCAATATCGCCGACTTCAAGTCCTGCCATCTGCAACGCACGCTCCATAGCAATCACGCTGCCTTCATCGGAAGGTTGCGAGATGCCACCGCCGTTGGACGAAAAGCCATATCCACACACTTCGGCAAGGATGGGGGCACCACGCCTTACAGCACTCTCATAACTTTCAAGCATCACAGCTGCACCGCCACCGCTCGGCACCAATCCGTCGCGATCGCGATCGAACGGGCGGGAGGCCTTGGCCGGTTCATCCATACGCATGGAAAAAGCGCCAAGCGCATCGAAAGTTGCCATGGAATAATAGTTCACCTCTTGCGCCCCACCACAAAGGATGCGGTCTTGCAATCCCTGTTTGATGAGCAGATAGCCCAAGCCTATGGAATGACTGCCACTGGCACAAGCCGAACTCACACTGAAGTTGACGCCGCGCAACTGGAAGATAGAACTCAAGTTCATATTCACTGTGGAGTTCATCGACTGAAAGATATAGCCCGACCCCAAAAGCTGGGTGTCGTGCTTCTCTTCCATGATTTTGGCCGCCTCAATGACCGGGCGGGCCGACGAGTCGTTGCCGAAAATGACGCCCACTTCGTGTTGCTGAAGAAACGCCTCATCGATTCCGGCCTGCTCAAAAGCCTCACGGGCGGCCATGAAAGCATATTCACCCTCTTCCGGCAAACCTGCACGCAATCGGCGGTGGAGCAATCCTTTCAGTACAGGACGCTCCACGAGTCCCGTCAAGGCAGACTGATAACCATACACCAGCCGTTCCTCTTCGATGCCGATGCCCGACTTCCCCTCACGAAGTGACTGCGTGACTTCTTCCTTATTTTTTCCGAGACACGACCAAATGCCCATGCCCGTAATAACCACACGAATCATTTAAAACTCAAATATTTAAAAATTCAAAGATGCAAAGAAAACTCCTGCTCATCATCTTGCCAGATGTTTCTCTATCCTCGTCATTGGTGCAAAGAGCCCATTTCCTCACCATCTATGTGAATATTTACATTTATTTTATTACTAATTTGAAGATCAAAGAAGCAAATTAGCCATAGTTTATTTGGCCATTTCCCCTATTGTTCATGCTACCTATTTTTTCACCTTTTGCATTTTAAGTATGCAGCCCACCATTGATTTGGATGACCTGTCCGGTGATATAGGCAGCCTCATCACCGGCCAAGAAAGCGGCGAGCGAAGCCACTTCTTCGGGTCTGCCGAAACGGCCGGCAGGAATGAGCTTGCTCAACTCCTTCTCGTCCAGATCTTTTGTCATGTCCGTGGCGATGAAGCCGGGGGCTATGGCATTGACCGTTACCTTGCGCTTGGCCACCTCTTGGGCAAGAGCCTTGGTGGCTCCGATGAGGGCCGCCTTGGCCGCACTGTAATTGGTCTGCCCGGGCAGACCTTTGATGCCACTCAACGAGACAATGTTAATGACACGCCCGCCACGATGGGCCAACATGTTTTTGAGCAACCGGCGGGTGACGAAAAAGAAGCCGTTGAGGGGCGTATCGACCACCTCGCGCCACTCTTCGTTTTGCATGAATATGAGCAGATTGTCACGACGGATGCCGGCATTGTTCACCAACACCGAAACATAGTCGTCGGGGTGGGCAGTTTCCCACGCTTCCAACGCAGCCTCAATAGCCTCGCCGTCGGACACATCAAACTTCAGTAGTTCGGCTTTTCCGCCGGCAGTCTCTATCTCCGCCACTGTTTGGCGGGCCGCTTCGTCGTTGCTGCAATAGTTTACTATCACGGGCAGCCCCGTCTGTGCCAACCTCAAGGCGATGGCCTTGCCGATGCCACGGGATCCTCCCGTTACCAATGCGTATTTCATTTACTTGTCGTTTGTCGTTGTTTAAGATTCTCTTCCGCCCCGATCATCGGCGAGCCGCAGAGGATGATCGGCCATCCAGCACTCCACATTCCTTATATCTTTATAAAAAGGTGTATCTTCCACGAACGTGGGGCAGACCTTTCTGACTTCTTCATAGATGCGCCTGCTCGTGGATGCCAACTTATCTTGAATGCCGAGACAGTCTACAGCCTGTGCCAAAGCAATGTATTGGATGGCGATGATCTGGCGGCAGTTTTCTATCACGTGGCGGGTGATAAGCGCCGTATTAGTGCCCATCGACACGATGTCTTGATTGTCGTTGTTGTTGGGAATGCTGTGCACGTAGTTGGGCATGGCAAGCGTCTGACACTCGGCCGTGGTCGACGTGGCCGTGAACTGGCAGGCCTGCATTCCATAGTTGAGTCCTAACGTGCCCAGATTGAGAAACGGCGGCAGAATGCCGTTGATGCGATCGTGAAACAGATAGTTGAGCTGACGCTCGGAAGTCATGGCCAGTCTCACCACCGCTATCTTCACCTTGTCTTCTTCGAGCGAGATGTAGTCGCCATGGAAATTGCCTCCGTGATAGACATTCCGCGACACGGGATCCACCACGGGATTGTCGCAGACCGAGTTGAGTTCCTCCTCTATCACCTTACGGCTGTTGGCCAGCGTCTCATAAATGGGCCCCAATATCTGCGGCACACACCGCAACGAATAGTAGGCCTGCACTTTGTGCCCAAATGTCTTTTCCTCATGCCCGCCGTTGTAAAGCTCATGCTCGCGCTTTTCCATGCAATGTGTGCCCTCGGCAAGGGCGCGCATACGCTCGGCTATCACCCGTTGGCCCTCATGACGCTTGGCCTCATTGAGCTCACGGGCCATCAAGTCGTCAAACGACGAGGCTATCTCGTTCATCATCACGCCGGCCAGGGTGGCCCAGTCAAGCAACTGTTCGGCACGAAACTGGTTGACCATGGCGATGCCTGTCATGACACTCGTGCCGTTGGTGATGCTCAAGCCCTCACGGATATGAATCCGGAGAGGTTCCAACCGGCATTCACGAAGCACATCGCCGGCCTTGCGCCACTCTCCGCGATAATGCACTTCGCCTTCGCCGATGAGCGTCAGTGCGATGTGGGCCAACTGCACAAGGTCGCCGCTTGCGCCCACACTTCCATGCTCGGGAATGAAAGGGAATATCCCGCGATTGATAAATTCGACCAGCAACTTCACGCAATCGACATGCACCCCCGACTTGGCTTGCAGGAAAGTGCCCAAGCGGGCTATCATAGCCGCCTTCACATAGAGGTCGGGCAACGGTTCGCCTGCCCCCGTTGCGTGGCTGCGGATGATGTTGTATTGGAGTGCTGTCAGATGCAGGTCGGCCACGCGCCATTGCGCCATCGGGCCAAAGCCGGTATTGATGCCGTAAATAATCTTGTCGGAGCAGAAGTCTTCCAGAAACCGATAACAGTTCTCCACTTCATTAAGGGGAAGTTCATCCGGTCGGAGTTGCCCTCCCTGAAAGAGGAGCTTTTCGACTTCGGCCAATTCAAAACCATCATTCATTTAAACAATCTCACGCTTATTATTTATCCGGTTACTATGATTTGCAAAAATAAAAAGAATATTCGATGTAGCCAAACAAAAAGGATAAAAATTAAAACTCGCCGCCCCGTCTTTGTCAACAACTTTCACACCCGATTTGGAAACGGCTTCAAAATGTATTATCTTTGCAATAGCAAAGGGAACGGGTAGCCGTTCCCTTTTTTCATTCCCTATATCCACAAAGGCCATCCACCCCCAATATGGGGTGTCATCCGGCCCAAACAGCCATGCGAAAGGGCCACACTTGGATTCTCACTCGGCCCGAATGAGCTTCCAACCGTGGCCCTTTCAGAAAGTCAAAGGACTGCTACGGGAAAATATTCCGGCTGTTACAAGGCTCTAATTATTTCCCGACAAAAAGGCGTGTAAAGTCTTTTAATTTTAACATTTTATTTTTCACATTTTCTTTTCCGATCTTTCTGAGACAGTTCGCGGGCTATGATTTCGGCCATTTTCCGCGCACCTTCGGCATTGGGATGGATGCCGTCAGGAAGCATTTTGTCACCGTCGGCAGCAAAAAGGGTGTGGAGGTCAATCACCATGCATTTGTTTTTCTTGGCCAACTTGCGGATGACGGGGATTATCCCGGTCGTGATGACACTGTCACTGATGTTCCATGTGGACTTGAAGGCCGGTATCGGCGTAGTCAAGAAAATCTTCGGCTTCGACGGAAGCGCCTTGAGGGAGTCGATGAGTGTCTGCATGTCGGCGGCAAACTCACTGCCATACTGCCAGTTTTCGGGTTTGGAGTCATTGGTGCCGAGTTTCACGATGGCCACATCGGGACAGAAATCAAGAGCGTCGCGAAACGCCGGCTCTTTCATATAGGGATAGTCTCCCTTGTTCAGCATCGTGCGACTGCTCACCCCGAAGTTCTTCACCAAGTAGCCGTTGCCTAAAATCGACTGAAGCACAGCCGGATAACCGTTCTGCGAAGCCATCGGAATGCCATAGCCCTCAGTGATGGAGTTGCCGATGCAGGCTACACGCAGCGCACCGACTTTGGACGAAGGGAGCTGATGGAGCCATGCGGTGAGTTCGCTGAGCATCAACTCATGGTAAGGCCATGAAGAACGGAACCCAAAGCCGTGACCGCCCAAAGGATAGATGAGCATCGTACAGGCATTGCCCGCCCGACGCATGGCACTGTAATAGGCCACACCGTTTTCCACGGGAGGCACAGCCTTGTCGTCGTTGGCCATGATGAGAATGGCAGGGGGTGTGCGGTGGACACGCACTTGTGTCTCGTTGGAATAAAGGTCGAGCAACTGCTTGTCGGGGTGCTTGCCCAAAAGATTCTCGCGCGAGCCGGAGTGTGCGCCCCCATTCATCGTTATGACCGGATAGAAGAGAATGGAGAAATCCGGCCGGGCCGCCAACGGGGCATGAGTGGACAATGTGGAAGCCAAATGCCCACCGGCCGAGAAGCCCATGATGCCCACATCGTGCGGATTGATGCCCCACACGGCTGCACTGTCGCGCACCAGACGCATGGCAGCCTCGGCATCTCCTATCGGCAGCGAACGGTCACCGTGTGGCATACGATATTTCAACACGAAGAAAGCAATGCCCTGACGATTGAAATAGTCGGCCCATTGATGCCCCTCATGTTCCATGGCCAAATGGGCATAACCTCCACCGGGACAATCGACCACGGCCCGCCCTGTGGGCGAGGAGGGCAGATAGGCAAAGAGTTGGGCTTCGCCGTCGGCCGACAAGGAGAGCCGAAACTTGCGGGCGGTTTCTTGTGCCGAAACAGACAATGCCATCGGGAAAAGCAGCAAAAAGGACAGCAACATCCGTCCCATCATGCTTGAAAGAATCTTTTTGTTCATTGTTTTTGCGATTTATTTTGTATGTTGAGTGTATCGAAGGGCTTCATGAAAGCTCGCTTTCTAATTGCCGAATGCAGCCTATTTTATGCAAAAATAGCGCAAATGAGCGCAATGAAAGCTTGCTTTCTAATTGCCGAATGCAGCCTATTTTATGCAAAGTTAATAAATAATGGTGTAGTTTTTCTATATTTTTTTGCTTTTCTCTCCTTTTTTATTATCTTTGCATCTGATACTATTGTTTCAATCATAAACGAAGACACATGAAAGATTTTCTGAAACACGTTCTTGCCACGATTGTCGGACTTTTCGGTTTCGGCATCGTAATGCTCATCTTGGGTTTTATCAGCCTCATCGGCATTATGGTTTCTGGCAACGGAACGACCAAGATTGACGATAATTCGGTGTTGGTGATAAACCTGCAAGGGGATATCAGCGAAAAGGCGGAAGAAGATTTCATCGGCCGGCTCACAGGCAATCGAATCAATCAACTGGGACTGAACGAGCTGAAAGACGCCATCAAGAAAGCACAAGACAATGACAAGATAAAGGGTATCTACTTGCAGGCGGGCGTGTTGCAGAGCGACTACGCCACGCTACAGGAACTGCGCAACACACTGGCCGACTTCAAAAAAAGCGGCAAGTGGATTATCGCATACGGCGATTCCTACACGCAGGGAGCCTATTATCTGACTTCGATAGCCAACAAACTCTACCTCAACCCCGAGGGAATGCTCGACTGGCACGGCATTGCAGCCCGAATACAATTCAACAAAGGACTCTACGACAAGGTGGGACTGAAATATCAGGTGTTTAAAGTGGGCAAGTTCAAGAGCTACACCGAACGGTACACCGAGGAGCAGATGAGCGAACCCAACCACGAACAAGTGAAACGCTACATCAACGGGTTATGGGACATTATGGTGGCGGATGTGTCGAAAAGCCGCAACATCGCTCCGACCAAGCTCCGGCAGTTGGCTGACAGCACCCTCTTCCTGAACGACAACAAGATGCTCGTGAGCAATAAAATCGTGGACGGACTACTCTATTACGACCAACTGAAGGCTGCCATGAAAAAGCAACTGGGCATTGAAGAGGACGAAGACATCAACCAAGTGACGGTTGGCGACGTGATAGAGGCAAGCGAGGAGGACTCTCAAGGCGATGCCATAGCCGTCTATTACTGTGAAGGTTCTATCGTGCGGATGCCGTCGGAAAGCCTTTTCGGTGGCGAGAAAGAAATCGTGTCCGACGTGGTGTGCAGCGACTTGGCCGATTTAGCTGACGATGACGACGTGAAAGCGGTGGTGTTGCGCATCAACTCGGGGGGCGGTGACGCTTACGCCTCGGAACAGCTTTGGCGACAGGTGAAACTGCTCAACGCCAAAAAGCCCGTAGTGGTATCGATGAGCGGAATGGCTGCTTCGGGGGCCTACTACATGAGCATGGGTGCCCGTTGGCTGGTAGCACAACCCACAACACTCACCGGCAGCATCGGCATCTTTGCCTGTCTGCCTGATTTCAGCGAGCTGTACAACCAGAAATTGGGTATCAGATTTGATGAAGAAAAGACCAACGAGATGGCCACTTTCAGCTATCCGATAGGTATGGTGCCCATGGCACGGCATTTCAATGCGACCGAAGCTACAGCCATTCAGAATTATGTGAACCGTGGCTATGTGCTGTTCCGCCAGCGTGTGGCTGAAGGACGAAAAATGAAAACAGCCCAGGTGGAAGACGTGGCACAAGGCCGCGTGTGGCTGGGAACGGATGCCCTGCACCTGAAACTGGTAGACCAGCTTGGCGGTTTGGAAGAGGCAATGACCAAAGCAGCCCAACTGGCCAAACTAAAGAAGTACCATGCGGAAGAATATCCGCTGGTTGGCAGCTTCTTGGAACAGTTGCTCAATCAGGCAGAAAACCACAATAACTATCTTGACAGCCACATGAGAATGGTTTTGGGAGAGTTCTACCAACCGTTTGTGGAGCTGCGCAATGCCCGCAACCGTGAACTGCTGCAGGCCCGGATTCCCTTCACGCTTGATGTGAAATGAGGAGTCGGTCGGCCACAGCTTGGCAGATTTACACCCATGGGGATATGTAAACGTCAACACAAGAAACCATAAACGGCAAAAGAGACGGCTCTTTTCAAACACCCATATTAAGAAAAAAGCAATGTGAGAACAGAAGGAGATCTTATCAAAATCAATGAATTTCTGCGCCCGCTCAGTTGGATTTACGGTGCAGGAGTGAGACTTCGCAACTGGTTTTTCGACATTGGTGTGTTGAAAAGCCGGGCGTTCGACATTCCTGTAATAGCTGTGGGCAACATCACGGTGGGCGGTTCGGGCAAGACTCCTCACGTGGAATATCTCATACGGCTGTTGGAGAAAGTGGCACAGGTGGCCGTCCTCTCACGGGGCTACAAGCGCAAAAGCCGTGGATATGTGCTCGCCAACGATGACACGCAGGTGCAACAGATAGGCGACGAGCCTTACCAAATGCACCGGAAGTTTCCCGGTGTGTTCGTAGCCGTAGACAGGAAACGCACACATGGCATCGACCGACTGCAACACGACGAGGCTACCAAGGATACGGATGTAATTTTGCTTGACGACGCTTTCCAGCACCGCTATGTGAAACCGGGCATCAACATCCTACTTGTAGACTATCACCGGCTCATCATCTACGACACACTGCTTCCGGCAGGCCGGCTTCGCGAACCACTCTCGGGAAAGAACAGGGCTGACATGGTCATCATCACCAAATGTCCGAAAGACCTGAAGCCGATGGAGTTCAGAGTGCTCACTAAAGCTCTTGACCTCTATCCCTACCAGAAACTCTTTTTCACCACCATCGACTATGCCGCTCCCCAACCTGTATTCCCGGAGGGAAATGACAGTTGTCCGGCCTCGATGAAAGAGTTGGGCACTCACAATGTACTCCTCATCACAGGCATTGCCTCACCTCGCCAGATGGTCAACGACCTGAATGGTGTGATGCATCATCTCACGACGCTCACCTTTCCCGATCATCACCAATTCAAGACACATGATGCAGACAATATCAACAGCGCATTCGATGCCCTGCCCTCACCCAAGGCTATCATCACAACAGAGAAAGATGCCGCAAGACTACAAGACCTCAAAGGACTAAGCGAAGAAGTCAGGAAAAATATCTACGCTCTGCCCATACAGATAAAATTCATGCTCGAAGGAGCAGAAAACTTTAATGATAAAATTATTAGTTATGTACGAAAAAATTCAAGAAACAGCATCCTGGTTAAAGGAAAGGATGACAACAAGTCCAAAGACAGCCATCATTCTGGGCACAGGACTGGGACAATTAGCTTCAGAGATAACTGACAGCTACGAATTCAACTATTCCGACATCCCCAATTTCCCGGTCTCGACAGTCGAAGGACATAGCGGAAAACTGATTTTCGGCAAACTCGGCGACAAGGACATCGTCGCCATGCAGGGACGCTTCCATTTCTATGAAGGATACTCCATGAAAGATGTGACATTCCCCGTACGCGTGATGTATGAATTGGGCATAGAAATGCTTTTTGTAAGCAACGCATCGGGCGGTATGAACCCTAAATTCAACATTGGCGACATCATGGTCATCACCGACCACATCAATTGCTTCCCGGAGCATCCGCTTCGCGGCAAGAACTTCCCCACAGGCCCGCGCTTCCCGGATATGCACGAACCTTACGATGCCAAACTGATAGCACTGGCAAATGAAATAGCCGACAGCAAGGGAATCAAATTGCAGCACGGTGCTTATGTAGGGGTGCAGGGACCGACATTTGAAACCCCGGCCGAATATCGCATGTATCGCATTTTAGGCGGTGATGCTGTGGGCATGAGCACCGTTCCTGAAGTCATTGTTGCCCGCCACTGCGGCATCAGGGTGTTTGGAGTAAGCATCATCACCGACCTC
This sequence comes from Segatella buccae ATCC 33574, assembly GCF_000184945.1. Classification (GTDB taxonomy): domain Bacteria; phylum Bacteroidota; class Bacteroidia; order Bacteroidales; family Bacteroidaceae; genus Prevotella; species Prevotella buccae. Next base: position 1,946,296 of record NZ_GL586311.1, on the reverse strand, counting down.
GGAGGCTTCGACGTGCCGGTTGAAGTGAGTCATGAGGAAGTGCAGGTTGCTGCCAACTCTGCCCAACCCAAGATGACGGAAATCATGCGCGAAATGATCCGCAGAAGTTAAAAATCTGACATTTTCATATTATATATTATTGTGGAAATATCCAAACTCGGTGAGTTCGGTCTTATTGACCGACTCACCAAAAACATTAAACTCACCAACAAAACTACGATAAAGGGTGTCGGAGACGACAGTGCTATTCTGCACTATCCTGACACGGAAGTGCTTGTCACCAGCGATATGCTCATGGAAGGCATACACTTCGACCTCACCTACATGGACATGTACCACTTGGGGTATAAGGCTGCCATGGTAAATATGAGCGATATCTTCGCCATGAATGGTACGCCTCGTCAACTCATCGTAAACATCGCTTTGAGCAAGCGTTTCACCGTAGAAGACCTTGAGGAGTTTTATCGCGGTCTGCAACAGGCTTGTGACAAATGGAATGTGGACATTGTCGGTGGCGACACCTCGGCTTCTTATACCGGTCTGGCTATCAGCATCACTTGCATTGGCGATGCCCGGAAAGAGGAGATCGTCTGCCGCAACGGCGCCAAGGAGACCGACCTCATCTGTGTGAGTGGTGATCTCGGGGCAGCTTATTTGGGACTGCAACTGCTCGAAAGGGAGAAAACGGTCTATTATCAACAGGTGGAAGACATACAAAAACGGCTGCGGAAGGCACAGGCCGATGGCAATGCACAACACATTGCCGCCCTAAACGACGAACTCAGTAGAATGAAAGATTTCCAGCCCGACTTTGCCGGAAAGGAGTATTTGCTTGACCGACAGCTCAAGCCGGAGGCACGGGGTGACATCATTGCCCAACTACGCGATGCCAACATCCACCCGACATCAATGATGGACATTTCCGATGGATTGAGCAGCGAACTGTTACATATCTGCAAACAAAGTGGATGCGGCTGCCGCATCTATGAGAAAAATATTCCAATAGATTATCAAGCGGCTGTCATGGCAGAAGAATTCAACATGAATGTCATCACTTGTGCCCTGAATGGCGGCGAAGATTACGAATTGCTTTTTACCGTGCCTATCGGAGACCACGAGAAAATAGAAGGCATGGAGAATATCAAGCAGATCGGTTATATCACTAAAGAAGACTTGGGAGCCATGCTCATCACACGTGACGGACAAGAATTTGCCCTACAAGCACAAGGTTGGAACCCACTTAAATAACTTCCGCCACCACATTTTAGATAAGGAGCGATTGTGCGCGAATAGCTTTCTCCGATCCTCCTGCCATGCTGCCTCACCTTTACAACAAGCTGTTTTCTTGCATCTCATCAGCTATCATGGAATGGCAGCATGGCAGGAATTCACTTTTCAAAAAGGACATATCCCCCTCTTTCTCTCCTTACTGATGCCTAAAGACTATGGAGGAAGCATCGCAAACGGTTCTCTGTTAATAAATATTAACCTGCATGAAATTTTCAAATTCCAACTCTTTCTTTCCAAATAAAATTTATATCTTTGCAACCGCAAAAGAAAAGGGTACCTTAGCTCAGGTGGTAGAGCAATGGACTGAAAATCCATGTGTCCTTGGTTCAACTCCAAGAGGTACCACTCCTCCTTTCATTTAGAGGACTGTTCTCGCAAGAGGCAGTCCTCATCCTTTTTTATATGCACTACCTTTTCACCCACTTATAAAAACAAACAAACCAAACATATCAAAATGAACAAAAAAAGAATTATTTCCATCACACTGTTTTTCATGCTATCATGGGCCATGGCCGTCTCCAACGAATACGACAAATATTATCAGAATCTGCCCATCCCAATGAGTGCCCCCACACTTCCCACCATCCCCGACAACCGGGTTTCACTACCGGATTTCGGAGGTAAGGGAGACGGCGTTACGATGAATACCGAAGCCTTTGGCAAAGCCATGAGTGAGCTAAGCAAGAAAGGTGGCGGGCATTTGGACGTGCCGGCAGGCGTGTACCTTACAGGCATGATTTCTTTCAAGGATAATATTGACCTGCACTTAGACAAAAATGCAATTATTGTGCTCTCCCCCGACAAGAATGATTTTATCAAAATTGAAAACGGGATGAAAGATGACAAAGCCACGCCCGGCATCAATGCCAGCAAACGCAAGAACATCTCTATCACCGGTGAGGGCATCATTGACGGCAACGGTGAATGGTGGCGACCCGTGAAACGCGGCAAGGTGAGCGACACCGAGTGGAACCGGCTCAAAGCCATGGGCGGTACAGTGACTCCTAAAGGTGACCTTTGGTATCCGTTCAACCTGACCCATTTCAGCAATGTGGCTGACACGTATGAGACCCAAGAAAGATATCGCCCTCACCTCGTGCGCTTCACTGACTGCGAAAACGTGCTTGTAAAGGGTGTCACACTACTCAACTCCCCTAAGTTTCACATCATCCCCACCCGCTGCACCAATGTCGTCATTGACGGTATCACAGTAAAATGTCCGTGGAATGCACAAAACGGTGATGCCATAGACATCAGCAGTTGCCGACAGGTGCTCATTATCAACAATGTGATTGATGCCGGAGACGACGGCATCTGCATGAAGGCGGGAGCCGGGGCAAAGGGAGTTGAATACGGGCCCGTTGCCAATGTACTGATAGAAAACAACACCGTTTATAACGCCCACGGCGGATTCGTCATAGGCAGCGAATTTTCAGGCGGTATGAAAAACATTGTCGTGAGACGCAATAAATTCTGTGGTACAGACACCGGTTTGCGTTTCAAGAGCGCCGTCAAAAGGGGTGGCAAAACCGAAAACATCTTCATCAGCGACATCTACATGACCGACATCAAGAATGAAGCTATTGTCTTCGAGACCACCTATTGGGACAACCATGTGGGTGCAAAGAAAGCTACAGCTCCTATAAAAGCAGAATATGTGCCCGAATTTCAGGATATCCACATCTCCAATATAATTTGTCGCGGGGCAAAGACAGGTATTGCCGCTCACGGAGAACGGGGAATGATACACCACATTACTATTGAAAATTCCTGCATCTTCTATACGGATAAAAGTACGGACATTGATGCCAACAGCGACATTAAACTGACCAATGTCAGATTGTTGACATTCGAAAACCGCCAATAAAATCTTTCAGATAACCGTCAGACAATCACCGTCTACGCAAAAATGAATGTCCAGACCCTCAAAAGGCATACCATAAACCTTTTGAGGGTCTTTTTGGTATTGGGGACGAGGGTCTTCAGCCAGCACCTCCTGCAACTGCATGATGCTTTCGTCCGTCATTCCATCTTGTCTCATGAGGCGTTCTTTCACCTCAGAGGGTATCTCCACCTTCAGTCGCTTCCATTCCCTCCGATCCACAAATCCGCTCCTCGCCTCCGGGTGACTGTCGGCATAGGTGACATAGGGCTTGATGTCATAGATGGGTGTACCATTCATGAGGTCGGCTCCCAGCACATGGATGATCGGCCCGCAAGCGGTTTCCCACTCAATGTGATCAATGCGCACAGAGGACAGTCCCAGACTGTTGGGACGAAAAGGACTGCGAGAAGCAAACACACCCACCTTTTTGTTACCCCCTAACCGGGGCGGACGCACCATGAGACTTGTCTCCCCATGCCGGTTGGCCGAAAACTCCCACACGAGCCACAAGTATTCAAACTCCTCCATGCCCCGCAAAGCATCGGGATTTCGGAACTCGGGAACAAAAACGATTTTGCCACGTAAATTGCCGACAATGCCGCTCTGCTTGGGTATCCCAAATTTAGAGCAAAAGGGCGAATGAAAGACGGCTACAGGCTTGATTTCCATTTTCTGAAAATTTGTTGTTAGGACTATTTATGTCTGCAAAATTAAAAAAAGATTAGCTTTTAACATCCTCTTACATATATTTTTACTATATTTGCCTTGTAGTTAACATTTATCAACCTAATGATCAGACACTGACATGATAAATATCCGCAGTTTCACAGTCCTGTTTCTGTTTGGTGCAAGTTCTTCCATGTTTCCACTCCACGCCCAAACCACGGCATTGACCTCATCTGTGCAAGACTCGCTAAGAAAGGAGTTCATGGGAGGCATCTCCACTGGAAAGGGCGGTTCGGTAGATGTGGTGGATCAGTCGCGCATGAAAAAAGGTCTCATCACCTCCTCCCTTGATGCCCTTTCCGGTCAAGCCGTTGGTGTAAACATAGCTTCCGCCGGTAACGACCGCATGGCCATGCTGAGTTCCGTGCGCGTGCGAGGAACCACCTCCCTCACCGGTGGCAACGACCCGTTGGTCATCATCGACGGCGTTTACAGCGACCTCTCTACCCTGAGTGGCATCTATCCTGCCGACATTGCCAGTTTCGCAATATTGAAAAATGCTGCAGAGACGGCCCCCTACGGTTCGCGTGGTGCCTCGGGAGTGATACAAGTGACCACCAAGAAGGGGCATGGTTCGCAGTTTCACATTTCTTACGATGGCAACATGGGCTTCGAATCTGTCTACGACAAAATCAGAATGCTCAACAGAAATGGCTACATTTCCACCGCCAAAGCACTGGGACTCGGCTACAACGACGGAGGTTTCGACACCGATTTCCAGAAAGCCATCACCCGCACGGGATTCATACAAAACCATCATGTCGCTTTCAGCGGAGGCGGTGAAAGTTCGAGCTACCGCGCCTCACTGGGCTTCATGGATCACAACACCGTGATAAAAAACAGCGAATACGACAATTTCGTGGCCAAGATCGATCTCACTCAAAAGGCATTCGACAATCTGCTGACCATCGACTTGGGGGTATTCGGCTCTTCCCAGAACAACAAAAACATCTTCGACACTCAACAACTCTTCTACTCGGCAGCCACACAGAACCCCACCTACCCCGACGGTATGAATGCCACCGGTGGCTGGGACAGAAATGCGCTCGCTTCGCAAATTTGCAACCCATTGTCTCTGCTCCATAAGCAAGACCATGACAAGCTACTCAACTTCAACACACACATACAGCTCTCTTTCGCTCTCAGCCAAGACTTGGCACTGAAAGCTTTTGGTTCCTATTCGTACAACTCCACCGAGAAAGCCCAATATCTCCCCACATGGGTGTGGGCACAAGGGCAGGCCTATCGTGCCGAAGTGAAAAATGAAGACTGGCTGGGCAACCTTTCCCTCACGTATCACCACGATTTCAGAGGGCATATCATCGACGCGTTGCTTCTCGGGGAATACCAGTCGCGCTTGCAGCGTGGCTTCTTCACCACCGTAAAAGGATTCACCAGCAATGCTTTCGGCTATGACAACCTCGCTGCCGGAGCCACCATCCCATACGGCGGAACGGGCAGCCATTACGATAATCCTAAACTGGCTTCGGCCATGATGCAGGTGAGCTACGACTGTCAGGGGCTTTTCACGCTCACGGCCAATGCCCGCGCCGACGGTTCGTCGATGTTCGGCAAGGGCAACAAGTGGGGCTTTTTTCCTTCGCTTTCTGCCTCGTGGAATCTTCTCCATACATTTTCCGCACTGCAACAGCTGCACCGGCTTGACAAACTCACACTGCGCTCGGGTTATGGAGTCTCGGGCAACACGGGTGGTATAGAGAGTTACAACTCCATGTTACTGCTCAACCCCAACGGACTCGTCTCGTGGAATGGCACACCCGCCGCCACGCTCGGTATAGCCAGTAATGCCAATCCCGATCTCAAATGGGAGTTGCGCAGCACCTTCAATATCGGAACCGACATCGGACTGTTTGACAACCGACTCGTGCTGACAGCCGAATACTATTATTCCAAAACCACTGACATGCTCTACATGTACAATGTGCCCGTGCCGCCATTCACCTATGACAAACTGTTGGCCAACATCGGGTCCATGAGCAACAGCGGCTTTGAGGTGGGACTTGGCCTGACCCCACTGCTCAAAAAGGACATGGAGTTGAACATCAATGTCAACCTCTCGTTCCAAAAGAACAAGTTGCTTTCACTCAGCGGCAACTACAACGGCACCTACCTGTCAACCTCCGACATCACCCCCATAGGCCATCTCACAGGTGCAGGCTTCCACGGAGGTGACAACAACATCGTCTACCAAATTGTGGGACAACCTCTCGGCGTGTTCTATCTGCCTCATTGTACGGGACTTTCCAAGAATGCCAACGGGCAATACACCTACGACATAGCCGATCTTGACGGTAACAAGGTGGTGGACATAGCCGATGGGGCCGACCGGTATATAGCCGGACAGGCCACACCTAAAATGACACTCGGCTCAAACGTAAGTTTCCGCTACCGCGACTTCGACATTTCCGTGCAAATGAACGGAGCTTTCGGACATAAGATATACAACGGTACAGCCCTCACCTACATGAACATGACAAGTTTCCCGGCCTACAATGTCATGGAAGGGGCATCCGAAGCCAACATCGCCGACCAGACCGCCACCGACTATTGGCTCGAAAGCGGTGACTATCTCAACTTCGACTACGTGACCGTCGGCTGGAATGTGCCGGTGAAGAAACACTGCCGCTATATCAACAGTCTGCGCCTCTCGCTCTCAATAAATAATCTTGCCACACTCACGGGCTACTCCGGTCTCACGCCGATGATCAACAGCTACGTGGTGGGCAGTACGCTTGGCATCGACGACAAGCGTTCCTATCCTCCCTACCGCTCTTACAGCTTAGGCGTAAGCATACAATTTTAACGCTATCTCCCTACACATTAAGCTCCATTCTCATGAAATATATCAGCACCACTCCCTTCCTCATAGCCGCACTCGCTGCATGCACACTGTTGCCATGCAGTTGCCTTGATGAAGACCCGAAAGGGCAAATGCCCGAGTCTGAAGCCTATTCCTCGGCCAAGGACATTGAACTCAACTGTGTAGCCACCCTATACAACTACATCGGCGGCCATGACGAAAGCCAGGGACTTCAGGGCACCGATCGCGGAGTCTATGACTGGAACTCGCTCACCACCGACGAACAGATGCTCCCCATCCGTGGCGGCGACTGGTATGACGGCGGCTTCTGGCAGCGACTCTACGAACACTCGTGGACTTCGACCGACAACGCCCTTTTTGCCACATGGAACTATCTCTATAAGGTGGTGATACTCTGCAACCGTTCGCTCCACCAAATAGAAGCCCACAAAAACATACTCACCGAAGCCCAACGACGGAGCTACGAAGGCGAGGTGAGAGCCCTGCGGGCCATGTACTATTGGTATATCATGGATCTTTGGGGCAATGTGCCGCTCGTCACTACCCACGGCACATCACTCGCTCAGACCGCCCAGAGCAAGCGCAGCACAGTGTTTCGATTTATCGTAGACGAGCTGCAAGAGGCTGCGGAAACCCTGCCACTGGCACACAGCAACTATGAGGGCAACTACTATGGACGCATCACCCGTCCGGTGGCATGGTTCATGCTGGCCAAACTGGCTCTCAATGCCGAGATCTACGCTGATGACACTCCCACCGATGACCATTATCCGGCCGGCAGCAACATCACTTTCACCGTGGACGGCCGAAGCCTCAACGCATGGCAAACCACCGTGGTTTACTGTGACAAAATAGCCGGTGCAGGCTATCGCCTTGCCGATGACTACGCTTCCAATTTCGCCATACACAACGAAAACTCCGTAGAAAACATCTTCACCATCCCGATGGAGAAAACATTCTACACCAACCAGTTTCAATATCTCTTCCGTTCGCGTCACTACCGCCACGGTTCGGCCATCAGCATGGATGCCGAAAACGGCACTGTGGGCACATTGTCCACCGTGAAAAAATACGGCTACGGCACCGCAACCGTCGATGCCCGTTGGCCAATCAACTTCTATGCCGACACGCTTCTCGTCGACGGCAAGAAAGTGCTGCTGGAAGACGGCACTCCACTAATCTATCGTCCGCTGGCCGTAACAGCTTTCAATCTCACGGGTACGGAATACGAAAAGACAGCCGGGGCCCGCATGAGCAAATACGAAATCGACCGCACTGCCTATTCCGACGGCAAACTGCAAGGAAACGACATCGTGCTGTTCCGCTATGCTGATGTGCTGTTGATGAAAGCGGAGGCCAAAGTGAGAAACGGTGAAGATGGATCGGCAGAGCTCAACGCCGTGCGCAACCGGGTGAGAATGGGTGTCCGCACGGCCACCTTGGAGAACATTCTCGACGAACGGTTGTTGGAACTGATGTGGGAGGGGTGGCGACGGCAGGATCTCATACGCTTCGGTCTGTTCGACCGCTCGTATGATCTACGCACTGCACTCGCCAGTGAGAAAGACCACCACACCATCGTATTTCCTATTCCCAAGAATGCCATCTCCCTTAATGGTAACTTGAAACAGAATGAGGGATATTGAAGGAGGAAAGGTCTTAAACCTATAGCAAGATTTCGAAAATAGCCGAAATAATGTCCTCTAAAAATCAAACAAAAAAGTATAGTGGGCATTTGTTGGAACAAAAAAGAGAAAATATACGCTCACCCTGTCTCAACCGGGCTTTAGCTTGTCATATTCAAAGCACATTTAAAAACAAAGAAACATGACAAGCTAAAACGAAGTCAAGACATTTTAAACAGTCGTTCGGCCCTAATAACACTCCACAGCAGGAACATAAAACGCTACTCCTACTGCTCGGAAAAATCTCTCTCCTTATAACAGTGTTCCTGCCTGTGGACACCCCTTCTCTTCCAATGTTCCGAGCACAGGTGTTATTGTTCCACCCCTCTCATGGTGAGCGAAATGCGGTGACGGCGCAAGTCTACTTCCACCACCTTTACGCGCACGTGGCAGTGTACCTGCACCACCTCATTGGGATCGCTCACATAGCGATCAGCCAGTTGGGAGATGTGCACGAGACCGTCTTGATGCACGCCTATATCGACGAAGGCTCCAAAGTTGGTGATATTGGTCACGATGCCCGGCAGCACCATACCCGGACAGAGATCTTCAGGCGTATGTACATTGGTATCAAACTCAAATGTCTCTATCGGGCCGCGCGGATCAAGTCCCGGCTTTTCCAATTCCCGCATGATGTCGGTGAGTGTAGGCATTCCCACCTCGGTCGTCACGTAGCAGTTGAGGTTTATCCGTTTGCGCCGCTCGGCGTCTTTCATCAGGTCCGTCACGCTGCATCCGCTGTCTTTGGCCATTTGCTCCACCAGTTTGTAGCTTTCGGGATGCACTCCGCTGTTGTCGAGTGGATTCTTGGCATCGGGTATGCGCAGGAATCCCGCACACTGCTGATAGGCTGTGGGTCCCAAGCGTGGCACTTTCTTGAGTTGGGCGCGCGAGGTGAAGGGGCCGTTTTTCCGCCTGTAGTCCACGATGTTGCGAGCCAGTGCCGGCCCAAGTCCGCTCACGTAGGTGAGCAGATGGCTGCTTGCCGTGTTGAGATTCACGCCCACCGAGTTTACACAGAGTTCCACGGTGGTGTCGAGACTTTTCTTGAGCAGGCTCTGATCCACATCGTGTTGATATTGCCCCACACCGATGCTTTTGGGGTCAATCTTCACCAATTCGGCCAGCGGATCCATGAGCCGGCGGCCTATGCTCACAGCTCCACGCACGGTGACATCTTCATTGGGAAACTCCTCACGGGCAGTCTCCGAAGCCGAGTAGACCGAGGCCCCGTCTTCGCTCACCACGAAAATCTGCACCTTACGGCCGAAATCCAGACTGTGGATGAAGTCGTTTGTTTCGCGCGATGCCGTGCCGTTTCCTATGGCCACGGCCTCCAGCCGGAAGTTTTCCACCATGCGCAGCACCTGACGGGCAGCTCCTGCCACATCACCCACGGGCGGATGAGGCTTGATCACCTCGTGGTGAAGCAAATTGCCCTGTCCGTCCAGACACACCACTTTGCAACCCGTGCGGAATCCCGGATCCACCCCGAGCACACGTTTCTGCCCCAATGGGGCCGCCAAAAGCAGTTGGCGCAGGTTTTCGGCAAACACACGGACGGCCTCTTCGTCGGCCCGTTCCTTGCTCAAGCCGGCAAATTCTGTCTCCATAGAGGGCTTGATGAGTCGTTTATAGGCATCTTCCACGGCCTCGTCGAGTAGGTGTTGGCAGGCTCCGCGGCCCCGGACAAACAGTTTGGAAAGCTTGTCGGTGCATTGGCCGTCGTCGGCAGAAATCGTCACGCGCAAAACCCCTTCGGCTTCGCCGCGCCTCATGGCCAGCAGACGGTGGGAGGAGCATCGTTTCAGAGGTTCCGACCAGTCGAAATAGTCGGAAAATTTACGAGCCTTTTCTTCCTCTTTCATTTTCGCCACCACCTTGGAAGTGATGACCGCTTCGCGCCGATAGATGCCGCGCACGGCCTTTCGGGCTCGCTCGTCTTCACTCACGGTCTCGGCGATGATGTCTTGAGCGCCTTTCAGGGCCGCCTTTGCATCTTTCACTTCGCCCTTGACAAACCGCTCGGCAGCCTGTTCGGGATACAGTTCGCGTTGTAGCAAGAGGAGTGTGGCAAGCGGTTCGAGACCTTGTTCGCGGGCTATCCGGGCGCGGGTGTGCCGTTTGGGTTTGTAGGGCAGATAGAGATCTTCCAGTTCTCCCGTGTCCCAACAGTCGTCGATGCGCTTTTGCAGAGTGTCGGTGAGCTGTCCTTGCTCCTCAATGGTCTTTAAGATGGTCTCCTTGCGCTTGGCCAGTTCTTTCAGTTTGTCGTAGAGTTCGCTGATCCGGGCTATCTGCACCTCGTCGAGATTGCCCGTGCGCTCCTTGCGGTAGCGGCTGATAAAAGGAATGGTGCATCCCTCGTCGAGCAATGCGAGCGTGTTTTCCACGCTGTGCGGAGCGAAGGCCAGCCGGGTGGCTATGTTGTCGGTAAATCGGTTCATGACGGTTTTTGGAGTTTTTATTTGCAAAGGTAGTTATTTCTTTGTACTTTTGCGCTTCGACCAAACGAAATTGACAATCTTATGGGAAAGATTCAAACGAAAGACAAGACCAATCTTCTTTTTATCTGTCTGGGCAACATCTGCCGTTCGCCCGCAGCCCACGCCGTGATGCAAAAGATGGTGGACGAACGCGGACTGGGCGACACTTTCGAGATAGACTCGGCAGGCATAGGTGACTGGCATGTGGGGCAACTGCCCGACCGCCGCATGAGGGAGCACGGCAGCCGTCGTGGCTATCGCTTCGATCATCGTGCCCGGCAGTTCGATCCGCATGAAGATTTTGCCCGTTTCGACCATATCATTGTGATGGACGAGGAAAACTACCGCAACGTCACCGGCCGTGCCGCCTCAGCAGCCGACCGCGAGAAGGTGCTCCGTATGTCAGACTGCTTCACGAGGCATAACCAGTCTGCCGTACCCGATCCCTACTATGGCGGCCCGGAAGATTTTGAGCTGGCGCTCGACTTGATAGAAGACGGATGTGAAGGACTGCTCAACCGGCTGGCCCAATAGTGTGAGAAAGAAAAGGAGAAAGTGATTATCTGCGATAAGACTTGGGCGAAAGTCCCGATTTCTGCTTGAAGAAATTGGTAAAGGCCGATTGATCTTTGAAGCCCAGTTCGTCGGATATTTCGCCTATCGTTTTGTCAGTCGTCTTGAGCAGATTGCATGCCTCGTTGTAGACGAAGCCCGACAGATAGCCGTAAACGGTGTTGCCCGACACCTCTTTCACAATGCGCGAAAGGTAGGCAGGCGTGATGTTGAGGCGGTCGGCGTAGAAGTTCACTTGTCGCTCCTGCCTGAAGTGGTTGGCGGCCAAGTGCATGAATATCTTGAAGATATTCTCCTTGTGTTTCAGATCCATCGGCTCCACCTTGTTGCCCGACGACACTTCGGAGACAAACATCAGCAATAAGTGGATAAGAAACTCCAGCATCTCCTTTTTATATAGGTGTGGATGGCTGATAGTTTTCTGTATCTGTGAGCATATCCCGTTGAGTTCGGAGGCCTTCGATTCGCTCAGACTGATGTGGAGCAGCTGTTCCAACTGTTGTGGTGGGGTGGCATGGTGCAGGTTTTCGTCGTTGTGGATGATGTCTTTGTACATTTCGGCTTCCAAAAAAAGCTGCTCCGACTCATACTCGGGAGAGCAGGTGATGAAGTCGACGCGCTGATGAGGGGAGAGGCGGAGCATGTCGTGCTGTTCCACGAGAATACGTTCGTCGTTGACCGAGAGTTCTAAAAAGCCGTCGACCACAAGGATGAGCGAATAGAAATTCACATATTTAATACCATTTATCAGTTTTCCGATACTTTCTTTATTGGCCGCAATATATGCTGTCATGGCGCCGAAGCAGTCTCTGATGTTATTGGATGCCACATAGTTAGACAGGTTATGAAAGTCTTTCATGCTGTTTGTGTTTGGTTGGTATAATGTACAAATATACTAACAGTTTTGTAATTTACAAAAAAAAAGCAGGATTTTGTAAATACATATCGACAAATTCAAGTTAATTTTGCTCCAGACAACTAACCTAAACTTATTACTATTTTTAAATATTGACGCCTATGGCTACCTTTTTGGTGATACTGCAATTACTCATTGTGTTGGCCCTTATCTTTATCGGAGCACGACTTGGCGGAATCGGACTCGGTATCTATGGTATGGTAGGGGTGTTTATCCTCGTTTTTGTTTTCGGACTCCGGCCCGGCAAGCTGCCCATCGACGTGATGCTGATCATCGTGTCTGTCATCACGGCAGCGGCTGCCCTGCAAGCTGCAGGTGGGTTGGAGTATCTTGTGGGACTGGCTGCCAAGTTTCTGCGTAAACATCCCGAACAGATCACCTATTACGGTCCGCTCACCACGTGGCTTTTCTGTCTTGTGGCCGGCACAGCCCACACCTCCTATTCCTTGCTTCCCATCATATCCGAGATAGCCACCAATTCGAAGATTCGACCAGAGCGGCCTATGAGCGTTTCGGCCATAGCAGCCTCGCTCGGCATCACGGGAAGCCCAGTGTCGGCAGCCACGGCTGCCATCATCTCTACCGATCTCTTGGGAGGTGCAGGGGTGGAGCTTAAGGATGTGATGCTCATTTGCATTCCTGCTTCCTTCATAGCCATTCTCGTGGCATCGTTCGTGCAGAATCGGGTGGGCAAGGAACTCGGCGATGATCCCGAATACCGGCGCCGGGTGAAAGAGGGGATCATCAATCCGAAAGCCGATGCCAAGTTGCTGGAACAATTTGAGACCAGTCCTAAGCCCCGTGCCAAATACTCGGTGTTAGCTTTCCTTTTGGGTGTTTTGCTAGTGGTCGTCTTCGGTTCTGTACCCTCACTGCGGCCGTCCTTCATGGTTGATGGTGAACTTACCCGATTGTCGATGCCCGAAACTATTGAGATCGTGATGATGTCGGTTGCAGCCCTCATTCTTCTTGTTGGAAAGGCCAAGGTGGGCGATGCCGTAAAAGGAAATGTCTTTGGGGCAGGCATGAACGCAATGGTGAGCATCTTCGGTATAGCTTGGATGGGCGACACGTTCTTCAACGGCAACTTGGAATTCTTCAAAACTCATATTGCCGATGTCGTGACACAATATCCTTTCTTGTTCTCCGTAGCCCTGTTCTTCATGTCCATCATGCTTTTCTCACAGGCTGCCACCGTCCGCACACTCTATCCGTTGGGTGTTGGCCTGGGGCTTCCGCCCTTTGCATTGGTGGCCATGTTCCCGGCCGTCAACGGCTACTTCTTCCTCCCCACTTATCCCACTGAGGTGGCCGCCATCAACTTCGACCGTACAGGTACCACGCGCATAGGGCGCTTTGTGGTGAACCACTCGTTCCAGTTGTCGGGCTTCATCACCACCTTTGTCTCCATAGGGATAGGCTATCTTGTCGTAAGATTTTTCTATTAGATTACCTAAATACTAACTTAAACAACAACGATTATGAAAACATTTAAGATTTCTATGTTGATGATTCTGGCATTGATCGTCTCTCTGTCAGTATGTGCAAAACCGAAGATCCGTATCATCGCTACGGGCGGAACCATCGCCGGAGTGAGTGCGAGCTCCACATCTTCGGCTTATAGTGCCGGTCAGGTAGGCATCCAGACGCTTATCAATGCAGTGCCGGAAATCAAGGAACTGGCTGATGTGAGCGGTGAACAGCTTGTCAACATAGGCAGTCAGGACATGAACGACAACGTGTGGTTGCAGTTGGCCAAGCGCATCAACCAGTTGCTCAACGGCGAAGGCTATGACGGTGTGCTTGTGACCCACGGCACCGACACGATGGAGGAGACGGCCTATTTTCTCAATCTGACCGTTCACTCCTCTAAACCGGTGATTCTGGTGGGCAGTATGCGCTCCTCCACGGCTATCAGTGCCGACGGCCCGGCTAATCTCTATAACGGTGTGGCTGCACTTTGCGACCCGGCATCGAAAGGACATGGGGTCATGGTGTGCATGAACAACCAACTTATTGATGCCAAGGATCTTATCAAGGCCCACACTACCGACTGTGCCACATTCAAAGGCGGCACCTTTGGCAGCATCGGTTATGTGTATAACGGTAAGCCCTATTACTATCGTCAGGTGACCAGTCGGAACACGATCAATTCGGAGTTTAACGTGGACAATCTCACGGCTCTGCCACAGGTGGGCATCGTTTACGGCTATGCCAACTGCTCTCCACTACCGATGAAGGCCTTTGTGGATGCCAAGTTTGATGGTATTGTGCTGGCCGGTGTAGGTGATGGCAACTTCTATAAGGATGTGTTCCCCATTGCCGAGAAGGCACAGAAAGACGGTATCCAAATCGTGCGTGCTTCCCGTTGCCCCACAGGACCGACCTGTCTGAATGGTGAAGTGGACGACGAGAAATACCATTTTGTGGCTGCACTCAATCTCAATCCTCAGAAAGCCCGCGTGCTCTTGATGCTCGCGCTGACCAAGACTCACGATTGGCAGCAGATTCAAAAGTATTTCCAAGAGTATTAAACCATTTCATCCATTACTTACTTAAATAATCAATACGATATGAAACGTACAATCTTATTAGGCACCGTGGCAGCATGTGTACTGACAGCCGGTGCGCAAGGCCACAATACAGGTATGGGAGGCAATGACGGCGACTATAAGTCGCTGGCAGAGAAAGTGCTCAAACTGGAGAAGAAAAACGAGGCTTTCAATGTCTACTTCAACTACGCCGCCAGTTTTCGGACAGAGAAAGTGAGCGACAACGATTGGACTTCAGGCTTCGCCAACAAGCAGCTCCGCTTGGAGATCAAAGGTAACATAGGAGAACATCTTTCCTATCGCCTGCGCCATCGCATGAACAAAGCCAACAATGCCCAGGGGCAAGACAATTTTGCCAAAGCCACTGACATCATGATGGTGGGCTGGAAATTCAACGACAAGTGGAGCCTGCAAGGAGGTAAGATGTGCCAGATATGGGGCGGATTCGAGTTTGACGAAAACCCGATGTACATCTATCAGTATTCCGACATGGTGGATAATATGGACAACTTCATGGCCGGTGTGGTGGCTTCCTTTAAGCCTGTGCCCAGTCAGGAGATTGCCGTGGAAATCTCGGATGCCAATAATGGAAAGTTTGTCGATGAATACGGAGACGGTGCCCGTTCGGTTGAAGGTGACGGTACGGCTTTTAGGGCACTCGAAGCTGCCAATCATCCGCTGACCTATATTGTCAATTGGAATGGAAGTTTTGCCGGTGGCCTCATCAACACGCGCTGGTCGTGGGGCACGCAAACGCAAGCTAAGCATAAGTATTCGCGCATGCTCATCCTCGGCCAGCAGCTCAATCTACCCAAATTCCAGTGGTATTTCGACTATATGGGGGCTTGGGACGGTCTTGATCGCCTGAAAATTGCCAGTTCAGAGCTTACTCCGAGCGATGGTGCGGGTCATCCTACGTGGATGAGTGACGTACATTATAATTCTTTCATCACCAAAGCCAACTGGCAGTTTGCACCGCAATGGAACCTCATGCTCAAAGGCATGTATGAAACGGCCAGCGTGAGCAAGGTGGAGAAATATAAGGACTATCGCAAGTCATACGCCTACATGGGGAGCGTGGAGTATTACCCCATGAAGGATCAAGACTTCCGCGTTTTCCTTGCCTACACCGGACGGCGGTTTGACTACAGTGACAAATGCGGTCTGAAGGATTATAACACCAATCGCATAGAGCTTGGATTCATGTACCGTATCAAGGCCTACTAAAGTTATTCAAAGGGAACTATCAATCTTAAACAAACGAAGCCGGATGGCATGTCGGCTCCTGCAAGAGTGGAATGCCCACTCACGATATGCTACACCTGATATTTGTCTTGCAGAAAAGGCATGACCATCCGGCTCACTAAAACAACAAACACAGATGGAAGAACAGAACTACAGAGTGGAGTCCGACCTATTGGGAGAACTCAAAGTGCCTGCCAATGCCTATTATGGAGTGCAGACACAGCGCGGCATCAACAACTATCACATCTCACGCAAGAAGATGCGTGACTATCCAGACTACATAATAGCCATAGCATACGTCAAACTGGCGGCCATGCAGACCAACCACTCTTTGGGTGTCATTGGCGATGAAGTGGCGGGTGCCGTGTGCCAAGCCTGCCGCGAACTTATCGATGGAAAGATGCACGAAAACTTCCCCATCGACATGATGCAGGGTGGGGCGGGCACATCGGTCAACATGAATGCCAATGAGGTGATTGCCAATCGTGCGCTTGAAATCATGGGACATAAAAAAGGAGAATACCAGTATTGCTATCCAAATGACCATGTAAATTGCGGACAAAGCACCAACGACGTTTATCCGACGGCCATCCGCCTGGCCCTCATCCGCATGAACAAGAGTCTCGTGGCCAGTCTCACCGGACTTATCAGTGCGCTTCGCTATAAAGGAGAAGAGTTTAAGGATGTTATCAAAATGGGGCGCACGCAGTTGCAGGATGCGGTGCCGATGACCAGCGGACAGGAGTTTAATGCCTATGCCAACAATTTGGAGGAAGAGGTGTTAAATCTGGAGCGCAACGTGAAGTTGCTTCACGAGATCAATATGGGCGGTACTGCCATCGGTACGGGGCTTAATGCCGTGCCGGGGTTTGCCAAACTCTGTGCAGCCAACTTGAGCAAACTCACCGGCGAAGCATTCGTTTCGGCTGCCGATCTTGTGGAAGCTACGCCCGATACGGGAGCTTATGTCAGCTATTCTTCTGCCTTGAAGCGTTTGGCTGTAAAGCTGTCGAAGATATGCAATGACCTGCGTCTGATGGCATCAGGGCCCCGTTGCGGTCTCAATGAAATCAATCTGCCGCCCAAGGCTCCGGGCTCATCCATCATGCCGGGTAAGGTGAATCCCGTTATTCCCGAAGTGACCAACCAAGTTTGTTTCAAAGTGATAGGCAACGATACCACGGTGTGCTTTGCCGCCGAAGCCGGCCAGTTGCAGCTCAATGTCATGGAACCCGTCATCACGGAGTCGCTCTTTGAGAGCCTTTGGTGGTTGCGCAATGCCATTGACACACTCACCGAGGAGTGTATTCTTGGCATCACCGTGAATAAGGATCGTTGCTATGAGATGGTGAAAAACTCCATCGGCATCGTCACAGCCCTCAATCCATACATCGGTTATAAAACTTGCACGAAGGTGGCCAAGGAGGCTTTGGAAACCAACCGTTCGGTCTATGACATCGTATTGGAGAAAAAACTAATGACACAGGCAGAACTTGATGAGGCCCTGGATCCGAAGAATATGCTCGTGTCACACAAGTACAAGGTGGATAAGGAGAAATAAACACTTTGCCATCTGCCGATTGATGGTATGCATACAAGTGTTTGGCGTGTGCTTAAAGAACATGAAAGGCTGTGTGGGAGAGTCCCTGCACAGCCTTTTTCATGTATTCTTTCTTTTAAGTCTTAAGATAGTAGATGCCGGAACGGCTATTCATTTATTGTCAAGAAATGCTTTAAGCTCATCGAACATGTTGAGAGTCACTTCACGCCCGGCCTGATAGCAGGCTTCCATTTTCGCTTCGTCGTGTGAAAGATGATTGATGGGCAGTTTTTTCTTGGGGCGGATGACGAGCGTGTCGCCTTTCAGCTCCTCTTCTTTCACATATTCCACCTCCCTGTTGTACATGATGTGGCGGTCTGCGATGGCCTTCACCATCTTGGGGTATCGTTGCAAGCTGAGCCTCATGAGGGGCATCAGCGAGTTGGGTTGCTTGACATAACCCTCCGGTTGGGTGAGTACCACGACATTACGGCGATAACCCTGCTGTTGGAAATAGGCTAGGGGAATGGAGTCGGCAATGCCACCGTCGAGCAACTTGCAGCCTTCCACTTCCACGATTTTAGAGACCAGTGGCATGGAGGCCGAAGCTCTGATCCATTCGTAGGTATCGTGTCCGCATTTGTCAATGCGTTTGTAAACAGCTTGTCCTGTCTCCACGTCAGTGCAGACGACTACAAACTCCATTGGGTTGGTTTCAAAAGTGTCTTGGTCGAAGATATCAAGCTGTTCGGGAAGTGTGTGATAGCAAAACTCCCCACCAAAGATGTCGCCCGTCTTGAGCAATGTCCGCACGCTGCAATAGCGCGTATCATGGGCAAATCGCTTGTTGTAACGGATGGCGCGTCCAGCCTGATTCGATTTATAATTGCATCCGAAAGCGGCACCGGCAGACACACCTATGAGACCGTCAAACTTGAGATGATGCTCCATCATCACATCAATGACACCCGCAGAGAACAAAGCACGCAATGCACCGCCTTCCATGATAAGCCCCGTTTTCATTTGCTGTTGAGTGTTATTTCAGATATTTTATACTTTTGTTAACTCCTCTGTATCATTCGGCTGGTTTGTCAGTTCTGCCCAGTCAGCACAGAGTTGCATCATATTTTGATAGATAAGGTCGGCACCCTCGTCGGCTAACGCCTTGTCAGGTAGTGGTCCGCTGTTCACAGCCACCGTAAAACATTTTGCCGCCACACCGGCCCGCACACCCAAAGGGGCGTTCTCTACCACGATACTTTCCCACGGTTGCAGCCCACCTGCTTTCTTTAACCCTATGAGATAGGGATCAGGAAAGGGCTTTCCCTGCTCCACATCGTAGGCTGTGGTGATATGTCGTTCGTCTATAAACTCGCCGAAATCATTCAACAGTCGCTGAATGAGCGGTCGCTGGCCGCTCCCCGTGACCACACCCACTTGCATACCGCTCGCCTTGATCTTCTTCATCAGGTCAATGACCCCCGGAAAGATGGGAGGTGTGGGCATCTCATGGAAGAGGCGTGACTTTTCATCATACATTCTCTGTGCTTCTTCTAATGTGATGCCTTCGCCTTTTTGCTGTTTCACAAATAGTCTTATGGTGTCTATTCCTCGCGCTCCTTCGGTGGCGTAAGCATCTGCAGCCGTCATCTTGATACCGAATCCGGCCATCGATCGTTGCCAAGCCACGGCATGGTTGGGCATACTGTCGTAGAGCACACCGTCCATATCAAAAAGCACGGCCTTGGGACAAAAGTGCCCAAAGCCGTTTTTTTTCAAGTATTCCTTGATTTTCTGTTCTATCATTTTTTATGCCTCTTGGGCCAGTCTTTCCTGAATGGCCTTGCTCTCGGCCTCATAACCGGGCTTGTTGAGTAGTGCAAACATATTTTTCTTGTAAGCCTCCACACCCGGCTGGTTGAACGGGTTGACACCCAAAACGTTGCCGCTGATGCCACAAGCTATCTCGAAGAAATAGATGAGTTGGCCGATATAATACTCGTTGAGCTCTGGAACGCTAATGCGGATGTTAGGCACACCACCGTCCACATGGGCCAGACGAGTGCCCAGTTCGGCCATCTTATTCACCTCGTCCACGCGCTTGCCTTCGAGGAAATTGAGTCCGTCGAGGTTCTCGTTGTCGTGAGGGAAGAGCAATTTCTTGTTAGGCTGCTCTACAGAGATGACAGTCTCAAAGATGGAGCGTTCACCGTCCTGAATCCACTGGCCCATGGAGTGCAAGTCGGTAGTGAAGTCACAGGATGCAGGGAAAATGCCCTTACCGTCCTTGCCCTCACTCTCGCCATAGAGTTGTTTCCACCATTCAGCTATAAAATGGAGTTTTGGCTGGAAGTTGACCATGATTTCAATTTTCTTGCCGGCCTCATTGTAGAGCCCGTTGCGTACAGCTGCATATTGTGCTGCGAGGTTCTGTTCGAACGGTACATCCTTACCCGTGGCTTTCTCCATGTCTGCGGCTCCCTGTACGAGGGCCTTGATATCGAAGCCAGCGCAGGCAATGGGTAGCAGACCTACCGGCGTGAGCACGGAGAAACGGCCTCCCACATTGTCGGGGATGATGAAACTCTTGTAGCCTTCCTTGTCGGCGCAGGTGCGGGCAGCCCCCTTCTTGGCATCGGTCACGGCCACAATCACGTCTTTGGCTACCTCTTTGCCCATTTGTGCCTCGCACTGTTTTTTAAGCAAACGGAATGTGAGGGCAGTCTCGGTGGTGGTTCCCGACTTGCTGATGTTGATAACACCGAACTTTTTGTCTTTCAAATATTCTGTCAGTTCAAAGAGATAGTCCTCACCGATATTGTTGCCCGCAAACATGATTGTCGGGTTTTTCTTGTCGTTGATGAGCCAGGCAAACGAGTTGCCGAGTGCTTCAATCACGGCACGGGCACCGAGATAGGAACCTCCGATGCCGGCCACTACCACCACTTCGCACTTCTCGCGGAGCGTGTTGGCTACGGCCTGCACTTCGTCAAGGAAAGCGGGAGTGATGGATGAGGGAAGATGAAGCCATCCCAAAAAGTCGTTGCCCGGACAAGTGCCGGCCTCAAGAGCTTCTTGGGCAACTTTCACCTTGGGCTCGTAAGCCTTCACTGCATCTTCTGAAAGGAATTGTGCAGCCTTTGTAATGTCTAAGTTGATACTTTTCATATCTGATTGTTAGTTTTGGGAGTTAAAGAAGTTAGGGTAGTTAAAGTCGTTAATGTTTAACACACCTTGACAGCTCTTGTTCCTGCTCCCGTTTATTGATAATTGTTATTGATTCCTCCGTATGAAACTGATGTCTTCAACTCCCGACCATTCCTTCTACTCCTATCTGAACGAATCTGTTAACAGTTTGATTTCGATCTGGGGATTGATGCGCTCGTAGAGTATGTTGTACACGGCATCGAGGATGGGCATGTTGACATGCAGATGGCGGTTGATTTCCTTCATGCACTTCGTGCCGAAATAGCCTTCGGCAATCATTTCCATCTCAATCTGCGCGCTCTTGACGGAGTAGCCTTTCCCGATCATCGTACCGAAAGTACGGTTGCGCGAGAAGTTGGAATAGCCCGTGACGAGCAGGTCGCCCAGATACACCGAGTCGTACATGCTGCGCTCTATGGGGTGGACGGCTTTCAGAAAGCGGTGCATCTCCTGCACGGCATTCGACATGAGCACAGCCTGAAAGTTGTCACCGTATTTCAGACCGCCGCAAATGCCGGCAGCGATGGCGTAAACATTCTTCAGCACCGAGGAGTATTCAATGCCCACGACATCTGAGGAGGTCTTGGTCTTGATGTAGTCGCTCGACAGGCAGTTGTCGGCGAAAGCCTTGGCTTTCTCCAAGTCGGCACAGCCCACTGTAAGATAGCTTAACCTCTCGAGTGCCACTTCTTCAGCATGTGAAGGTCCGCCGATGCAAGACAAGTTGTCATAGGGCACATCGTAGACCTGATGGAAATACTCCGAACACACGAGGTTGTCATCGGGGACGATGCCTTTGATGGCCGTGATGATGAACTTGTCGCGGATGCGTGTCTTGAGTTTCTTCAAATGATTTTTCAGATAAGGAGAAGGGGTGACGAACACGAGTGTGTCGTAGGCTTCCACTATCTTGTTGAGATCGCTCGAAAAGAAGATTTCATCCACGTTGAAGCGCGCACTCATCAGGTAGGCCGGGTTGTGCCCCAAGCGCCGGAAGTCTTCGATGCGGTCGTCACGCCGCATATACCATCCAATGTGATGGGTGTGACCCACCACAATCTTGGCTATGGCCGTGGCCCACGAACCTCCGCCGATGATTGCTACCTTACCTATATTATACATATATACAGCCTCTCCCGTGATGCTCCGGCAAGGCCCGTGCCATGCGGATGTCGGGATTCATGTTGGATGATATGCGTTAGCGACTCTTCAGTCGGCACAGTCGGATGTGGCTGCCGCCTTGTCTATCCACTGTTGGAACTGCTCTACAGTGGGCTTCTCGTAGTCGAGTTTGTATTTCTTCACGATTTCCCCGAGCTTCTGTTGCAGCCCTTGAGCCTTCTGGTCGCGTATGTCCGAGATGAGGTTGAAACCTGCCTTGCGCAGCACGTAGACCCACTCTTCGGGCACTCCAAGCTCTGCCCACTCCTTGATGCTGCTTTGTGGCATTTTGGCCTCGGGCTTCATCTGTGGGAAAAGCATGATTTCCTGAATGTTCTCCTTGCCTATCATGAGCATGCACAGGCGGTCGATACCGATGCCGATGCCCGATGTCGGAGGCATACCATACTGCAAGGCGCGCAGGAAGTCTTGGTCGATGATCATGGCCTCGTCATCTCCCTTGTCGGCCAATTGCATTTGTTCCTTGAACCGCTCCTCCTGATCGATGGGGTCGTTGAGTTCGGAATAGGCATTGGCCAGTTCCTTGCCGTTCACCATCAGTTCGAAACGCTCGGTCAGTCCGGGTTTGGAGCGGTGCATCTTTGTCAGCGGAGACATCTCCACCGGATAGTCGATGATGAAAGTGGGCTGTATGAACGACCCTTCGCAGAACTCGCCGAATATCTCGTCAATGAGTTTTCCCTTGCCGAAACTCTCATCGATAGTTTCCATTTTCAGGTCTTCCGTGGCTATCTTGCGGATTTCCTCCTCGCTTCTTTCCGAGAGGTCGAAGCCCGTTTTCTCCTTGATGGCCTCCAGAATGGGCAACCGGCGGAACGGTGCTTTAAACGAGATCACGTTGTCACCGTTCTTCACTTCGGTCGTACCGTTTACGGCTGTGCAGATGGTTTCGAGCAGGCGCTCCGTAAACGCCATCATCCAGTTGTAGTCCTTGTACTGCACGTAGAGTTCCATGCAGGTGAATTCCGGGTTGTGGTATTTATCCATACCCTCATTGCGGAAGTTCTTGCCTATTTCGTAGACGCCCTCAAAACCGCCCACAATGAGCCGTTTCAGGTAGAGTTCGGTGGCGATGCGCATGTACATATCCACGTTGAGTGCATTGAAATGGGTGATAAACGGGCGGGCACTGGCTCCCCCGGCTATGCTTTGCAGCGTCGGGGTCTCCACCTCCGTGTAGCCGGCCTCGTCGAAGAAGCGACGCATGGTGCGCAACACGGTGGCACGCTTGAGGAAGGTGTCCTTCACCCCTTCATTCACCACGAGGTCTACATAGCGCTGACGGGCCCGCATCTCTGGATCGTCAAACTTGTCGTAGGCCACGCCATCTTTATATTTCACCACCGGCAGCGGTTTCAGGCTCTTCGAGAGCAGTGTGAGGCTCTTGGCATGTACGCTGATTTCGCCCGTCTGGGTGCGGAAGACAAAGCCTTTCACACCGATGAAGTCGCCGATGTCCAGCAGTTTCTTGAATACTTTATTATATAAATCCTTATTCTCTTCCGGACAGATTTCGTCGCGGGCTATGTACACTTGAATACGGCCCTTGCTATCCTGAAGCTCGGCAAACGAGGCCTTGCCCATCACCCGGCGACCCATCAGTCGACCGGCAATGACCACTTCGCGCGGTTTGTCTTCGTCCTTGAAGCAGTCTCTGATGTCGGTGGAGAAAGCGTCTGTGGGAAACTCTGCTGCCGGATATGGGTCGATACCCATTGCGCGCAGCTCCTGAAGACTTTGGCGGCGAACAATCTCTTGTTCGCTAAGTTCTAAAACATTCATATAATTATACTCGAATATATTCTTTAATCTGATTGCAAAGTTAAGAAAAAACATTGAAGTGGCCTACTATTTTAGTATTTTTATCATTACTCTTGCATCCACTTTGCGCAAAACTTTGCATGTTCTGCACTGTTGATCGTGTTTTTTCCTCATGTAAAGAACTTTCGCTCACAATTTACATTTCGCTCTTTTATACGTTGGCAAGAGGATGTGTCAAAAGCAAGAACTTTGGCACACCCTCTGTGGGTCTTTTAGTGGATTGGAAAACAAAAAAGGGAAGCGCCCATGCACTTCCCTTGCTAATGCAAAAACACAAATATTTACGGCCAAATGCAAATGTAGAAAAAAACATCCTGGCACATCTATAAAGCCTCCCACACAGCAGGCATGACACAGGTCACTCTCCCTTGAAGAGTTCCTTGATGCCACCGATGCTTCCAAGCATGTTGGTAGCCTCATAGGGCAGATAGACCATCTTGGTCTGATCGCCTTGTGCCACCTCCTGCATCATCTGGATGTATTTCTGTGCAAGGAGATAGTTGGCAGGATTGGTGCTCTTGCCTACAGCCTCGGTGATTTTCTCAATGGCCACAGCCTCAGCTTCAGCCTTGCGTATGCGGGCCTGCGCCTCACCTTCGGCCTGAAGGATGGCTTGCTGCTTGCTGGCCTCAGCACGGTTGATGGTGGAGGCTTTCTCACCCTCCGACTGGAGGATGACGGCTTGCTTCTCACCTTCACTCGTGAGGATGGTGGCACGCTTGTTACGCTCGGCCTGCATCTGCTTCTCCATGGCCGAAAGCACACTTTGCGGAGGAGTGATGTCTTGCAGTTCCACACGGTTCACCTTAATGCCCCACTTGTTGGTCGCATCGTCGAGCACAGCGCGCAGTTTGGTGTTGATGGTGTCGCGGGAGGTAAGTGTCTGGTCGAGTTCCATTTCACCAATGATGTTACGCAAGGTGGTCTGCGTAAGTTTTTCAATGGCGTTTGGCAAATTGTTGATTTCATAAACAGCCTTGAATGGATCTACAATCTGGAAATAAAGCAAGGCATTGATCTGCATCTGGATGTTATCTTTCGTGATTACGTTTTGGCGATCGAAATCGTACACCTGTTCGCGCAAATCAATAGTATTGCTATACACGTAGCGGCCCGCCCGCATGGTAACCATCTCTTTGGGGCGGTCGATAAACGGAATGATGAGGTTGATGCCCGGACTGAGTGTGGCGAAATACTTACCGAGCCTTTCGATGATCTTGGTCTCGCTTTGCGGAATGATGACTACGGTCTTCTTGACGAAGATGAGTGCCAAGACGACCAGTGCAATGAGCACGTAACTTAAAATGTCCATGTTTTCTTTATTTTTACAGGTTATTAAATCAAGTGTTGAAAACTCGTTTTTGGAAGTCAAAGACAACAACGGATTATTCCTCCACTCTCACTACTTTGACAATGATGCTCTCGCGAGACACGATGCGGGCCTTCTCGCCCCGGCGGATAGTTTGAGATTCGTCAGTGACAGCCTTCCAGTTGTCACCGTCCACTTTCAGATAACCGCTGCCGTCGGGTTCGATGGTCTCGATGACGGTGCCCACCCGACCGATGAGTGCATCGGTATTGCTCACCCGATGCTCGCCACCCCGATGGAGCCGTTTCACCAAATGGGGGCGGATGAGCCTGACACTCAACAGCGAGCACACGACCCAGACGATGACCTGCGCCCAAAAGGGAATACCTAAAAGAGCATTCACAATGGCAAACAAGCCGCCGATGGCGAAACAAGTGATGTAGAAGTCGCCGGAACTGAGTTCGAGAATCAGGCACACAAAGACGAGAATGCTCCAAAGGAGCCAGAGATTGGATGTGATGTAGTCTATCATATTATAATAGGTTTAGAGTTTAAACTGCACTTTGCTGCTGCTCACACCGAGGGCTTCGGAGCGTTCACAGGGAGCTGCACCGCCGATGGTAAGTGTATAGTTGCCCTTGAGCAGTTTGGAAGAACCGTCGCTCTGGACGGTCATCAACCGCTCGGGGACAATCTTGAAAACTGCCTTGACAGACGATTTGGGCGGGATGCTGACGCGCCGAAACCCGACAAGCGAGGCCATCGGTGAACCTTTGCCGGCCGTGGGAGTAGCGATGTAAGCTTGGGCCACCTCATCTATCGTGCGGTCGCCGTTGTTGGTGAGCACCACCTCCACAGCGAGCGGCTCGCCTTTCTTTATCCTGCCCACTACACGGGCATCAGTATAGGTCACACGGCCGTAGGAAAGCCCGTAGCCGAAAGGGTACATCACATTACCCGACATATATTTATAAGTGCGCCCATTCATGGAATAATCGTCAAAAGCAGGAAGGCTGTCCACATCAGCCGGGAAGGTGATCGGAAGCCGACCACTGAAGTTTTTATCCCCGAAAAGCAGGTCGCCAAGGGCTTCCCCACCCTCCTGCCCGGGATACCAAGCCATGACCACAGCATCAGCCAATTTGGAGATTTCGCGCAAGTCGATGGGACTTCCGCCTGTGAGCACAACGACTATCCGACCTCCTTTCCTCGCCTTCACGCGCCGGAGATAATTCAACTGCGAGGCCGGAAGCCCGATGCCCACACGGTCGCCACGACTGGCAGAGGCGATGGCCTCGCCCTCCTCGCCTTCCATGTTACCGTTGTTGCCCATCACCACGATGGCCACTTCAGCCGCGCAGGCTTCGTTAACAGCCCAATTCATATCGTTGAGTTCTTCGGTGATCTGCATAAAAGCCGGACGGAAATTGACGCTCGTGCCGCTACTCACACGTGAAACAATGCCTTGCAAATAGGTGCTGTAGCGATTGGACAAACCGAAATAGTTGCCCATGAGATAGAAAGCATCGCTCGCACCGGGCCCGGCAACAAAGAGCGTGCGGATGTTCTTGTCGAGAGGCAGGATGCCGTTGTTCTTCAGGAGCACCATGGCTTCGTCGGCCGCGCGGAGGGCTAAGGCCGTGTGGGCAGGACTGCATATCTCGCTCTCATCGTAGCTGTTGTAGGGACAAGCCGAATCGGGCTCCAGAATGCCGAGTTTGAGGCGTGTCATCACCAGGGGAAACAAAGCCCTGTCGAGGTCGGCCTCAGCGAGCAGCCCTTGGTCGAGAGCTCCCTGCATGGCCTTGAACGTATGACCGCACTCCACGTTAAGACCGGCCTTAATGGCAGCAGCACAGGCTTCTTCGGGTGTCTTGACATAGCGGTGGCCACCATAAAAGTCGTTGATGGCATCACAGTCGGAAACGATGTGCCCGTTAAATCCCCAACTCTTGCGCAGAATGTCGGTCAGCAGATATTTACTTCCGCCACAAGGCTCACCGTAGACACGGTTGTAAGCCGACATGACGGCCTCCACCCGGCCCTGCTGCACAAGCATCTTGAACTGTGGCAAATAGGTCTCAAAGAGGTCGCGCCGGGAGGGATGGATATCAGCTTCGTGGCGGGTGCCCTCCGGCCCGGAGTGTACGGCGTAGTGCTTGGCGCAGGCTCCGGTCTTGAGATAGAAGGCATCATCACCCTGCAAACCGCGCACGTAGGCCGTGCCGAGCATACCCGAAAGCAACGGGTCTTCACCGTAGGTTTCCATGCCACGGCCCCATCGCAGGTCGCGAAAGATGTTTACATTGGGCGACCAGAACGTGAGACCGGCATTACGAGAATAGTTTTTCAGTTTCCGGGCTACGTTAAACTTCGCCCGTCCCTCCGTGGCCACAGCATCACCAATTTCCCTGACAAGTGCCTCGTCAAAGGTGGCACCAAGGGCTATAGGCTGAGGAAAGACCGTGGCCCGCCCGTCGCGCCCCACACCGTGGAGACCTTCACTCCACCAGTCGTAGGGTTTGATACCGAGATGCTCGATGGCCGGACTCTCATTCATCAACTGCGAGATTTTCTCACTGACCGTCATTCGGGCGATAATCTCCTTTGCATGACGGCTCATCTGGTCATACTTGCCCGTTTGGGCGTGGATGCCACCTATAAGAAGAAAGGCGACGGAGCAAACTAAAAGTCGTAAACAGTCTTTCATGACAGTTGGTTCGATTGAGTGTGATTCGTAATATGGGGATGCGTTTTCTCTTAACGAAAAAACGTTTAGAAATGGTGTTGCTGTCCATTTCCAAACGTTTTTTCACATGTGGGCTATCTTCTCGCCGTGCGTCTTCTGTCCGCAGCATTCGTAGCAGCCGACTTCCTTACCGGGACTGAAGCTGTGGTGGCGGTGGACTCCCTATAATATTTCAAGGCTTCGGGCATCTCCCGTTGGATGGCAGCAATGCGTTTGGCGTCGCTCGGGTGGGTGCTCAACAGGTCGTTGGTATTGCCGTTGCCTGCCGACATGCGCTGCCAGAAGCTTACAGCCTGCTGCGGATCGTAGCCGGCCATGGCTGCAAAGATGAGCCCCATGTGGTCGGCCTCAAGCTCATTTTCACGGCTATATTTCAAATTGCGGAACGAAAAATACTGTCCGGCCACTTGTCCTGCTATATTGCCGATAGTGTTGCTGCCGGTCACAATGCCTATCACATTGGCCCCTATGTTGGTGCCTATGCTCTGGTTCTGCTGCTTGGTGAGCTGTTCGGCACTATGCTTGGCCACGGCATGGGCTATTTCGTGTCCGAGAACGATGGCCAAGCCGGTCTCATTCTTGGTATAAGGAAACAATCCGTCGTAGACTACAATCTTTCCGCCGGGCATACAGAAAGCGTTGGCACTCTTATCTTGCACGAGATTAAACTCCCATTGGAAATTCTTTAGTTCGCTTTGGAAACCATTATTGCGCAGATAAGTCTCCACGGCATTAGCCAGCCGACGGCCTACCCGCTGCACCATCTGCGTGGCTTGGACATCGGTCGACTTCTTGGCTGAAGCCATATACTTGGTGTACTCTTGCCGGGAAAGGCTGAGCACTTGTTCATCGGATACGGAAATGCGATGTTGCCGACCGGTGACCGGAACGGTCTGTGTGGTGCCGCACGATGATAACGCAAGGACGGCCAGCAGTGTAAATACAAAATACTTGATACTTTTCATTGTTGCTTATGTCTCTTTTTATATCTGTTTGTTTGTTCTTGATGATTCCCAACAGCCCCCGACACTTGCAATCTGCTCCAAAACGGATGTCATGCCGGCCAAGCCTGCATTCATGCACGGGAACGCTATCTGATGCAAAGATAATGTTTTTTCCCATAACTCATGCCGACAGACATGCTTTTTATCGAAAAAAGCTCCTACCGCCATGCACACGGAGCAAAAGGAAAATAACGAGCATGGAATTTGCCCAATAGTCATAAATTAAGTAATTTTGCACCGCAATAAAGACAAACAAGGACAAAAGGCAGATGGTATACCCCACAAACATAGAGGTGAAAATAGGATTTGACGAGATCAGACAGATGCTTAAAGCGGGCTGTCTCTCCCCACTGGGACAAGAATTGGCCGGCGGACTGGCCTTCTCCACCCAAGCCGACGAGGTAAACGAAAGGCTGAGCCGGACTCGTGAGTTCAGACGGCTGTTGGAGGAGCAGGAAGATTTTCCGCTGACCTACTTCTTTGACGTGCGTATGGCCGTAGCCCGCCTACGACTTGAGAACACCCATATAGAGGTGGACGAACTTTTCGACATGCGCCGGTCGTTGGGAACGATAGGCGAAATGGTGAAACGGCTGGCTCCCACCAACTTCGTTGACAAAGACGAATTGGCCGACGATGAAAACGAAGCAAAAGTTCCCTATCCGGCCCTCTACCGGTTGGCCGACGGCGTAGCGACCTTCCCAACTCTCCTGCAACGTATCGACCAGATACTCGACAAATACGGGCACATACGCGACAACGCCTCCCCGAAACTTGCCGAAGTACGCCGCGAACTGTCTCGCACGGAAGGAAACATCTCGCGCATTTTATATAATATATTAAAAGTAGCACAGAGTGAGGGCGTCGTAGAAAAGGATGTCACTCCCACCCTACGCGACGGGCGACTGGTGATACCGGTGGCACCGGGACTGAAACGTAAAATCAAGGGTATCGTACATGATGAGAGTGCGACGGGCAAGACTGTCTTCATCGAACCGACAGAGGTTGTCGAGGCCAACAACCGCATCAGAGAATTGGAGAGCGAGGAGCGGCAGGAAATCGTGAGAATACTCACGGTGTTGGCTTCCCACATCCGTCCGCATGTGAAAGAGATTCTCGACTCCTATCACTTCATGGCCCGGATAGACTTTATACAAGCTTGTGTGAAGCTGGCCGACCGTTTGGAGGCCATCGAACCGGAAGTGAAAGCCGAACCGCACATCGACTGGATAAGGGCCGTGCATCCGTTGCTCAAGATTAAAAACACAAGGCAGACAGAACCGAAAGATGTCGTGCCGCTTGACATCATGCTTACAAGCGAGAAGCGTATACTAGTGATCTCCGGCCCGAATGCAGGCGGGAAGTCAGTCTGTCTGAAGACCGTGGGACTGTTACAATACATGTTGCAATGCGGCCTGTCTATCCCCGTAAGCGAGCGGTCGGTCACGGGCATCTTCAACGACATCATGATAGACATCGGAGACGAGCAAAGCCTTGAAAACGACCTGTCTACTTACTCCAGCCACTTGCTCAACATGAAAAACATGATTAGGCAAGCCGGCAATGGTACACTTATCCTCATTGACGAATTCGGTACGGGCACCGAACCGCAGATTGGCGGAGCCATCGCCGAAGCCGTGCTCGAACAGTTCTGCCGACGGGAGGCCTACGGTGTCATCACCACCCACTACCAGAATCTCAAGCACTTCGCAGACTCCCACGAGGGGGTAGTCAACGGAGCCATGCTCTATGACCGCCACGAGATGCGGCCCCTCTTCCAACTGGCCATCGGGCGACCCGGCTCATCGTTTGCCATAGAGATAGCCCGAAAGATAGGGTTGCCCGAAACAGTCATCGACCGGGCGAGTGCCATTGTTGGGACCGACTACATACAAAGCGACAAGTATCTGCAAGACATTGTGCGAGACAAACGCTACTGGGAGAACAAGCGCCAAAACATTCACCAACGCGAGAAAGACATGGAAAAGACCATCTCGCGCTACGAGGCCGACCTACAAGAGGTGGAACAGCAGCGCCGAAACATACTTAAAAAAGCGCGTGAAGAGGCTGAAGAACTGTTGCGCGAGAGCAACAGACGCATTGAGAATGCTATCAGGGAAATCAGAGAGAAACAGGCCGAGAAGGAAGAGACACGCCGCATCAGACAAGAACTGAAAGCCTTTGAGGCTACAGTAAGCGAGGCAGACAAGCAAGAAAACGATGGCAAGATAGCCCGTAAAATAGCGCAAATACAACAGCGAAAAGAGCGACACGCCAAGCGTAAAGCCGAAAAGGCCAAGAATCAGGAGAAGGCGGTTGAGGCACTACGCAACGCAACTGCCACCCCGGCATCCGACCGCTGCCCGGAAGTGGGCGACATGGTGAGAATCAAAGGCCTCACCTCCGTTGGCCGACTGGAGCAGCACGACGGCAAGATGGCCACGGTCATCTTTGGCGACATGCGCACCAAGATGCGTCTCAACCGCCTCGAACCGGCCACAGCCGCCTCGGACACCAATGGCTCTTCCACCGCCACAGCCACCACACGCAATGAGGAACTGGCCGAACGGCTCACCTCACACAGCATCTCTCACGAAACCCGCAAGACCATCGACGACCATAAAAAGAACTTCCGGCAAGACCTTGACGTAAGAGGCATGAGGGGCGATGAGGCCCTGTCTGCCGTACAATACTTCATCGACGATGCCATTCTCGTGGGTGTGGCCCGCGTGCGCATCCTCCACGGCAAAGGTAACGGCATCCTGCGCCAACTCATACGCGACTATCTCGCCACAGTGCCCAACGTGACCCATTATGCCGATGAGCACGTGCAATTTGGCGGAGCCGGCATCACGGTGGTCGATTTTTAAAACCGCAATCTGTTAAAAAGACCAAAAACGAATCATAAAGAATAAAGAAAAACGGTCTTACATTCGCTTATTACAAATATTTATTCTATCTTTGCACCCGCAAAATCGCAACATGGGCAAGTCTCATACGGTCAGCTCCCTCGGAATCCCCCAGGATGGGAACATAGCAAGGGTACTTGGTTGTAGCGACGCGATATGAACCGCTTGCCCACCCGCCTCTTTAGCTCAGTTGGCCAGAGCACGTGATTTGTAATCTCGGGGTCGTTGGTTCGAATCCGACAAGAGGCTCACCACCAAGGCAATATCCCAAGGGGATGTTGCCTTTTTCATTTTTCCATTTCTCCTCCCTTTCCACCCGCCACTACACCTCCCACCCACCCCCCGGGCTATACCACTATACCAGCCTTGCCATCTTGTCTCCTTTACGGGGCAGCAGTCCCCTCTTCATTAGCAAAAAAAGCAAAAAATCAGGCCTCTATAACAAATATGTGAGATAAAATGACTATTTTTGCACATTATTTCAATAAAGGATTTGAGAAGCAATGATGAGACTTTTAAAAGAAAGAGCGCAACTGGCCGGCTACGCCCAACACGACGGATTGATGATCGGACTGCTATGGACAGCCAGTTATCTTCTTTCGGTGAGAGGGTATGAGACACAACTGCTGGTGCTTTTCGGCACGGCGTTGGGCATATACAGTCTCATTCTCATAGCCAAATACCTGCGCCGCTACCGCGACACGGTGTGCCACGGGCGTACCACTTTTCTCCTTTCGTGGAGCTACTCTATGAGCATTTTCTTCTACGCCTCGCTCATCCTTGCCACCGGCATCTTCATCTATTACACCTTTTTCGACCACAGCTTCGTGTTCAACTACCTGCAAAAGGCCTACACCCTGCCTGAGATGCAGGAACTGCTCAAGACTCAGGGCATCACCTCCAAACAACTGCTCGACACCTATGCCTCCTATCGGCCGATAGACTTTGCCATGATAGGCTGCCTGCTAAGCATCATTGGCGGACTGGTGGCGAGCATCCCCATCGCGCTGTTCACACGCAAGGATGTGAGCCGGGAACTGGAGAAGCCGCACAACAACTTTTGAAAAATCATTTAACGACACTCGCAATATGGATATTTCAGTCGTAGTCCCCCTGTTCAACGAAGAAGAATCGCTACCCGAACTCTACGCGTGGATCGACCGCGTAATGAGGGCCAACAACTTCTCTTACGAGCTCATCTTCGTGAACGACGGTTCCACCGACAACTCATGGGGCGTCATCAAAGACCTCAGCCTCAAAGCCCAAGAGGTGAAAGGCATCAAGTTTCGCCGCAACTACGGCAAGAGTCCGGCCCTCTATTGCGGCTTCAAGGAAGCCCAGGGCGACGTGGTCATCACAATGGATGCCGACCTTCAGGACTCGCCCGACGAGATACCCGAGCTCTATCGCATGATTACCCGCGACGGATTCGACCTCGTGTCGGGCTACAAGCAGAAACGTTACGACCCGTTGTCGAAGACAATTCCCACCAAACTGTTCAATGCTACGGCCCGCAAGGTGAGCGGTGTACACAACCTGCACGACTTCAACTGCGGACTGAAAGCCTATCGCCGCGATGTGGTCAAGAACATCGAGGTGTATGGCGAGATGCACCG
The DNA here is from genome assembly GCF_000184945.1 of Segatella buccae ATCC 33574. GTDB lineage: Bacteria > Bacteroidota > Bacteroidia > Bacteroidales > Bacteroidaceae > Prevotella > Prevotella buccae. The sequence continues at coordinate 1,912,759 of NZ_GL586311.1, read as the reverse complement.
CTACATTCCCTATCTGGCCAAAAACGCCGGATTTGACAAGATAGCGGAGAAAGTGGTGCAGCATCAAGCCCGGAAATACGGCAGTTCCAAGTTTGGCTTCAACCGCTTCTTCAACGGCTATCTCGACCTCATCACCCTCTGGTTTTTGAGCAATTTCGGCAAGAAACCGATGCACGTATTCGGTTTCTTGGGTTCCATCGTCTTTTTCATCAGCTTTTTGGCCTTGGTATGCTTAGGCGTGGACAAGCTCATCGAACTGCACAATGGGGTCTACGGACACTTGGTGACCGACTCCCCCTACTTCTTCATCGCACTCACGGCCATGCTACTGGGGTCGCAACTGTTCTTGGCCGGTTTCTTGGGAGATCTCATCAGCAGGCAAAATCCCAACCGCAACGACTACCAGATTTCCGACACCATCAAAATCAACGACCATGAATAGACGTTCAGGATTGCCGGCTGTCATCGCTGCCGGACTCATGTTGCTTGCAGGCGGCTGCTCCTCCATCGAGTGCCCGCTCAACAACACCGTCTACACGAAGTACAAACTGGCCGGAGATGTAACCACCCTTACAGGCACGCTGACCGTCGCCATCAAGAGGACTTCGGGAACCGACTCGGTGCTTATCAACCAAGACACCAAAGTGGACAGCCTCATGATACCCATGAGTTACGTACAAGCGGAAGATGAACTGCATTTCCAACTCACCACTACAGACGGCACCACGGTCAACGACACCGTCAAGGTGAAGAAAACAGACCACCCGCACTTCGAGTCGGTGGACTGCAATCCGGCCTACTTCCACACCATCACCGGTGTGAGCTACACCACACACGCCATCGACTCGGTGGTAATCAACCAACCAAATGTGACCTACGATGCAACGACCCCACATTTCCGCCTATATTTCCGCACTGGCAATTAGCTTCCTGCTGCTCCTGCCCACCCGGGCACTCGGCCAACCGAAAAGACCGGCAGTCACACACAGGGCCGACACAACGGCCCTGTTCAGAGGCATAGCTGTGTCTTACGACCTGTTAGGCACAGGCCAACTGCTGCTGAGCGACTACGGACAATACGAGGCAGCCCTGCGCATCAACCTCAAAGACCGCTATTTCCCCATCATAGAACTGGGCATCGGCAAGGCCGACGCCGAAGACGAATCAACGCGCATCACTTACAAGACGCAGGCCCCTTACGGCCGTATCGGCATCGACTTCAACATGCTCAAAAACAAGCACGACATCTACCGACTCTATGCCGGAGGCCGGTATGCCTACACCTCCTACAAGTTTGACATTTCCTCCCCCGGTGTCATCGACCCTAACTATGGCGGCATGGCCCCATACGAAGCCCATGATGTGGAGGGCAACATGCACTGGCTGGAACTGGCCTTCGGTGTGGACGCCAAGATATGGGGCCCTGTGCATCTTGGATGGAGCGTGAGATACAAGCGCCGGCTCTTCCATCGGGAGGGCGATGTAGGCGACGCATGGTATGTGCCGGGCTACGGCCGCAATGGCGGTTCGCGCATCGGCGGAACGTTTAATCTGATTTTTGACTTATGAACAAGAAGCTCTTTTGGCAAATTCCTTTCCTGCTGTTGCTCATCATAGGAACATTTCTCATCATCCGCCAACAGCGGAACACGCCCTACCGGCACAACACAGGTTTCGTCTTCGGCACGGTATACAACGTGACCTACCAGAACGATGAAGACCTGCAAAAAGAGATTGAAAGCGAACTAAAGAAGGTGAACGACGAGTTTTCCATGTTTGACAAGCAGTCAAGTGTCTCAGTCTTCAACCGCACAGGCCGACTGGCCATGAGCGGCATGTTCAAGGAGGTGTACGACTTGGCGCAGACCGTTGATAAGGAAACCGATGGAGCCTTCGACATCACCGTGGCCCCGCTTGTCAATGCCTGGGGATTCGGGTTTAAAAACCAGCAGATGCCCACGCAGAAAGACGTGGACCTGCTTAGACAGAACATTGGCATGAACCTGCTTGCCATCCAAAACTCCAACGGCCAAGAGGTGTTGGCGAGAAAGAAACCGGGCGTGATGCTCGACTTCGGAGCCATCGCCAAAGGATTCGGGTCCGATGTGGTGGCGCGATTCCTGCGCGCCAAGGGCATCAAGAACTTTATGGTGGAGATAGGCGGCGAGGTGGTCACAAGCGGCATCAGCCAAAAGCGGTTGCCGTGGAAGATAGGTGTCACCAAACCCACCGACGACTCACTGAACACAAGCAACGAACTGCAAACCGTGCTCAACGTGACAGACAAGGCTATGGCCACCAGCGGCAACTACCGCAACTTCTACTACAAGGGCGGCAAGAAATATGCCCACACCATCGATCCCAAAACCGGCTATCCCGTGCAACATAGTCTGCTCTCGGCCACCGTACTGGCCCAAAATTGCGCCACGGCCGACGCCTACGCCACCTCATTCATGGTGCTTGGCATTGAGGGAGCCAAAAAAGTGCTCGACAGGCATCCCGAACTGATGGCCTATTTCATCTACGACGACAATGGCAAATGGTCGGTGTGGTATTCTCCCTCACTCCAAAACAAAATAGCACAATAACCGCCTGCTGCCCGTGACCAATGGCTCTCGCGGCGCATGGTCTCCGCAGGCAGGCACGACACACGCAACATGGCCGAACTGCAACTATACGACAAACTTCTCACTCTGCCCCTCTTTCAAGGCATGAGCAAGGACGAACTGTCGCATGTGGTGGCCCATATCAAGCTCGGATTTGAGAAATTCGCAGCGCAAGAGACCCTTGTGCAGGCCGGAGACAGCTGCGACCACCTTACATTTGTGCTCAACGGAGAAGTGGAAGTACACGCCACAGCCGACGACCAAGGCTATGAACTCACCGAAAGCCTACCCTCACCCATGGTCATCCAGCCGCAACACCTTTTCGGACTGGTGCAGCGCCACTCCCGCACGTTCACAGCCCATACGGATTGCAGCACGCTCCAACTGCGCAAAGAGGAAGTGGGCAAACTGATTCGCCAATCGGCCATCTTCCGCATCAACCTGCTCAATCTTTTGTCCACTCAGTCGCAGCGGCTTCTCCACCGTCCGTGGCAACCGGTTTCTCCATCGCTTGCCTCCCGCATCGCCTCCTTTCTGGCCTCCCACTGCCTGCAACCTACGGGCGAAAAGCATTTCAAGATCAAGATGACCCGACTGGCCGAAGAGCTCAACGACAGCCGGCTTGACATATCCCACGCACTCAACCACCTGCAAAAGCAGGGGCTCCTTATACTCTCACGCGGAAGAATAGATGTGCCCGACATGGAGAAACTGCTGCTCGACACCGGCGGAAGCCTTTAGCCGTCGGATCTTTTCACACGTTTTCGAGCCCGTGTCGTTTGTCAAGAAAAATCCATCTCCGTTTGCATTTCCGTCATATACATCGTATCTTTGCATTAGCAAAGGAAGCGCTTTCACGCTTCCTTTTTTAGTTTCCCATCCTTTTGGAAAAACACTTTCCTCTGAAGTGGGGTGTCAGTAAGGCCAAACAGCTTTGCAAAAGGGGTGGAACGGGCTCCTCGTTCGGCCCCTTTTGCCTTCTGACTGTGGCCTTTTGACATTACCGGCCGGCCTCCGTCACACAAATTCTCCGTTTGTCTCGACACCTCCCCCAATCCTACCGAAAACGCTATACATTCGGTGACATCCCGGGCGTAACGCTTTTTTACCATTTCGGTAAGTTTCATGCTATATATGCCCCAGATATTCCGAGAAAGCCACCGCCCCACACCACAGCTACAGACACGCACTGACGAATGCCCGGACCGGCTGATGTAATATTCGTTAAAAAGTAACAGAATAACAAGATTAACACAGTTTTTTTCACTACTTTTGTAACTAAAATAAAACGAGACAGTTAGTATGGCAGAAAATACGAATCAAGAAACGACTCACACCAATCCTTTCTTCATTCCCTACAACACCCCACACGACACGGTACCCTTCCCCAACATCAGGCTGGAACATTACGAGGAAGCTTTCATGGAGGGCATCAGGCGCGACGACGAGATGACCGACAAGATAGTCAACGACCCGGCCTCCCCCACTTTCGAGAACACCATCGCAAGGGTGGACGAGGAAAAGGGCCCGCACTACTACGACCTGCTGGAGCGCGTGTCCAACGTGTTCTCGTGCATGATGAGTGCCGAGACCAACGACGACATGGAGGCATTGGCACAGAAGATGAGCCCCATACTGACGAAACACGCCAATGACATCAGTCTCAACAAGCGGCTGTTTGAACGCGTGAAAGCGGTGTATGAACACCATCGCGAGCTTACACCCGAGGAACAGATGCTGCTGGAAAAGAGCTACGACGGCTTTGTACGTAGCGGTGCGCTGCTCGACGAGGCTGACAAAGAGAAGCTGCGCCAACTCACGGAAGAGGCCGGTATGCTCTCTTTGCAGTTTTCCCAAAACCTGCTGAAAGAGAGCAAGGCCTACCAGTTGCACCTCACTGACGAGGCCGATCTTGACGGACTGCCCGAAACTGCTCGTGAGGTGGCTGCCCAGACGGCCAAAGACAACGGCAAGGAGGGATGGATTTTCACACTCGACTTCCCGAGTTTCTCGCCTTTCATGACCTATTCCACCCGACGCGAACTGCGCCGGGAGATATTCATGGCACGCAACACGGAATGTACGCACGACAACCCGGAAAACAATCTCGGGATATGCAAGCGGCTTGTCAACCTGCGCCGCGAACTGGCGCAGCTGCTCGGCTACGACACCTATGCCGACTACGTGCTCAAACACCGCATGGCATCCAATGCCGGCAATGTCTACAAACTGCTCAACGACCTCCTTGAGGCCTACAAACCCACAGCGGAGAAAGAGTTGGAAGAAGTGAAGGCCATCGCCCGGAAAATGGAGGGCGAGGACTTTGAGCTCCAACCTTGGGACTTCGGGTATTACTCGCACAAGCTCCAAATGGAGAAATACAACCTCGATGCGGAGATGTTGCGCCCCTACTTCCGGCTCGACCGGGTGATCGACGGGGTGTTCGGACTGGCCAACCGGCTCTACGGCATCACGTTCAAGGAAAATCACGACATCCCCGTCTACCACCCCGATGTGAAGGCCTACGAGGTGTTCGACAAGGACGGCAGCTATCTGGCCGTGTTCTACGCCGATTTCCATCCGCGCAAAGGCAAGCAGGGCGGGGCTTGGATGACCGAGTTTCAAGGGCAGTGGATAGACAGCAAGGGCAACAATGTGAGGCCGCACGTGAGCGTGGTGATGAATCTCACCAAGCCCACCGACGAGAAACCCGCCCTGCTCACACTCGGCGAGGTGGAGACTTTCCTCCACGAGTTCGGACACTCGCTCCATGGCATGTTTGCCAACACGCGCTTCGAGAGCCTTTCGGGCACCAATGTGTGGTGGGACTTTGTGGAGCTGCCCTCGCAATTCATGGAAAACTATGCCGTGGAGAAAGACTTTCTGCGCACGTTTGCTTTCCACTATGAGACGGGCGAGCCCATTCCCGACGAACTGATAGAACGCATCGTGAAAAGCCGCAATTTCCTCGTCGGCTACAGTTGTCTGCGACAAGTGAGCTTCGGGTTGCTCGACATGGCCTATTACACCCAAAAGGAGGAGTTCACCGAAGACATCATGCCATTCGAGAAAAAGGCGTGGGCCAAAGCCATCCTCGGCCGACAGTTGCCCGAAACCTGCATGACGGTACAGTTCTCCCATATCATGGCAGGAGGCTATGCGGCAGGCTACTACAGCTACAAATGGGCCGAAGTACTTGAAGCCGACGCATTCAGCGTGTTCAAGAAAAATGGCATTTTCAATGAGAAAACGGCACAGAGTTTCCGTGACAACATACTTTCAAAGGGCGGCACGGAACACCCCATGACGCTCTACCGGCGCTTCCGCGGACAAGAACCTACCATCGACGCCCTGCTGGAGCGCAACGGTATCAAGCAACAAACCGGCAACTGACATGACAACACGAGAGGAAAAACAACACAAACTGGATTTGCGCTATCTGCGCATGGCCTGCATCTGGTCGGAAAACAGCTACTGCGAGCGGCGCAAAGTGGGTGCGCTGGTGGTGAAGGACAAGATGATCATCAGCGACGGATATAACGGTACGCCGAGCGGATTCGAGAACGTATGTGAAGACGAAAACCATATCACCAAGCCCTACGTGCTACACGCTGAAGCCAATGCCATCACCAAACTGGCGCGAAGTTCGAATAACAGCGACGGTTCTACGCTCTACGTGACAGCCTCGCCCTGTATCGAGTGTGCTAAACTCATCATTCAGGCGGGCATCAAACGAGTGGTTTATGGTGAGAAATACCGGCTGGAAGACGGCATCAACCTGCTCAAGAGAGCAAACATAGAAGTAATTTATCTAAATCCCAACGACAATGAGTCAGAATAAGTCAAACAGATATATGCCCATGCTGTTGGCCCTTTGCGTGGTCATCGGCATCGGCATCGGTTCGTTTTTCACCAACCACTTCTCCGGCAATAGGCTCAACATCATCAATTCGGGCAGCAACAGGCTCAACAACCTGCTGCACATCATCGACGACCAGTATGTAGACGAGGTGAACATCGACTCGCTCGTGGACAAAGCTATCCCGCAAATTCTGGCCGAACTCGACCCGCACTCCGTCTATATCAGTGCCAAGGATGTGCAGACGGCCACCGACGACCTCAAAGGTTCGTTCTCGGGGGTGGGCATAGAATTCACCATTCGCGAAGACACCATACACGTGCAGAATGTCATCAAGAACGGGCCGGCCGAGCGCGCCGGTCTCTTGGCCGGTGACAAGATCGTGACGATAGACGGCAAACCGTTTGTGGGAAAGGTGGTGACCAATGAGGAAGCCATGCATCGGTTGAAGGGTCCAAAAGACACCAAGGTGAAAGTGGGCGTGGTGAGATATGGCAGTACCAAGGTCAGGGAATTCACCGTCACACGCGGCGAGATTCCACAAAAGAGCATCAGTGCCGCTTACATGCTCGACGAAAACACGGGATACATCCGCATCAAGAACTTTGGCGAAACCACCTATCCCGAACTTCTCATCGCTCTGGCCAAGCTGTCGCAAGGAGGATTCAGCAATTTGGTCATCGACTTACGCGACAACACAGGTGGTTATTTGCAGTCGGCTGTGCAGATTGCCAACGAGTTTTTGCCCAAAAACAAGCTCATCGTCTACACCCAGGGACGCAAATCGCCCCGGCAGGACTATGTGAGCAAGGGCAACGGAAGTTATCAAAACATCCCGCTCGTGGTGCTCATCAACGAGGGTTCGGCCTCGGCCTCGGAGATATTTGCCGGTGCCATGCAGGACAACGACCGTGCCACAATTATCGGGCGTCGCTCTTTCGGCAAGGGATTGGTGCAACAGCAGATAGAGTTTCCCGACCATAGCATGATCCGACTCACTGTGGCCCGCTACTATACACCGTCGGGACGCTGTATACAGAAACCCTACACGCTGGGCGACGACAGCGACTACGCACAAGACTTGCTCACTCGCTATCAGCATGGCGAGTTCTTCTCGCAAGACAGCATCAAGCACACGGGGCCTGCCTATCACACGGGATTGGGCCGCGTGGTGTATGGTGGAGGAGGCATCACGCCCGACATCTTCGTACCGGAAGACACGCTCAACATCACCTCTTATTATAAGAGGGCGGCCATGAGCGGTCTGATTCTTCAGTTTGCCTACACATATACGGACAACAACCGACTGAAACTGAACAACTTCACGGAGATGGCAAAACTGGCAGACTATCTGGTGAAGCAAAACACGGTGGAACAGTTTGCTGTTTATGCCGACAATCACGGACTGAAACGCCGCAACTTGATGATCATGAAGTCGCACAAGCTGTTGGAGCGTTACATCAATAGCCGCATCATCTATAACATGCTTGACGAAGAGGCATGGAATCAGTATCTCAATCAGAATGACCCGGTGATTACCAAAACTTTGGAGGTATTCAAAACCAACAGTGCCTTCCCAAAGAAACCGGAGCCCAAGACTCCGACCTCAAAAAATAAAAAAACGGCTTTCGTCAAACACGAAGCCACACTACAGGGGCACACAACGAGCGAAAGAATCAGAACGCTGTATGCTTAAAAGTGAACTGAGAGAAGCGATGCGCAACAAAAAACGACAATTCTCCCAACAGCAGTTGGACGAATTGTCGTTGCCTATCATGGGACGCCTCTTGGCCCATGAGCGTATGCAGACAGCACACACCGTGTTGATGTATTACTCATTGCCCGACGAGGTGAACACCCATAAGGCCATTCTGGAACTCATAAAGAGGAGGAAACAAGTGCTGCTTCCTACGGTCATTGATGGGGGAAAGATGGTTGTCAGAAAGTTTGAAGGAATACAAGACTTGCGAGAAGGCCATTTCCACATTATGGAACCGACAGGCCTCCCCTTCACCGATTATCAGGCAATAGACCTCATTGCCGTTCCGGGCATGGCTTTCTCATCTTCCGGCGACAGGCTCGGAAGAGGCAAAGGCTACTACGACCGCTTCTTGACGCAAGTACCGCAGGCATATAAAATAGGTGTATGTTTCGATTTCCAAAAGGTGGAAACGATTCCCACAGAGCCTACAGATATTCCTATGGATGAAGTTCTTTGACCCCGTTGGAATGCCATTGAGAATCAGTAAAAACGAATATCAATGATTTGGCGGCTGCCAACCTTGGCATTGAGCTTGTCCACCAACCGTTGCTTCATCATGGATAAGTCGGCCCGCAAGGCCGGATTCAGAATCTTCACGAAGAGTGTCTGATTCTTGATAAACTTGTCTCCTGTGTATTTCTCCACTACAGAGCCGGCCACTTCGCCCCAAGCATCAATGAGCCGCTTCTGCATCAAGGGGGTCTCCAAGCCCTCTTGCCGCAACAACTTCTGCAACACATCGTCCAACGACTGTACCTCCCGCTTAAACATCGGCTCCCCCCCTCTCCGTCAGTTCACCGTTCTCAACTGCAAATATTTTGTAATCCATCGCACTCGAATGGAGTATTTTGTCAAGGTGATCACGGTTGGTGTCAGTGATAAATATCTGTCCGAAATTGTCACCAGACACAAGTTTGACAATTTGTTCCACTCGTTGGGCATCCAGTTTGTCGAAAATGTCATCAAGCAGAAGCAGTGGTGTCGTGCCCGAAGTGGTGTTTTTAAGAAAGTTGAACTGCGCAAGTTTCAATGCCAGTACAAAGGTTTTGTTCTGTCCCTGACTCCCCTCTTTCTTCAGCTGGTAGCCGTCTATCAGCATCTCAAGGTCATCGCGGTGTACTCCATGCAGGGAATAGCCCACCGCCCTGTCCTTAAACCTGTCGCGCCGAATGACCTCCAGCAGCGGACCACGCTGACAATGGGAAACATATTTGAGTGATACGATCTCGCGCTGTTGCGAAATATGTTGATAAATATCCTGAAAAACGGGGATCAGTTTCCGCACGAAATCATTCCGTTTCTCATAGATCAGTTCCCCGTTACGCGCCATTTCTTCCTCCCAAATCTCCATGAGCGTTTCGTCAGGTTCACCGTCTTCCGTCTTCAAGAGGGCATTACGCTGTTGCAAAGCCTTGTTGTAGGCCGCCAGCGACTCCATGTAAGAGCGGTCATACTGAGCAATGACGACATCCAACAAGTGCCGGCGCTCCTCGCTGGCTCCTTCTATCAGCGACGTATCGGAAGGCGAAACAAAAACCAATGGGATGAGGCCAATATGCTGGGACAAGCGCTTATACTCCTTTTTATTACGTTTGAAATGCTTCTTCGTACCGCGTTTCATACCGCAATATATTTGCTCTGAATCTTCTGCTCCAGTGTCGTATTCCCCTTCAAGCACAAAAAAATCTTCCCCATGCGTAATCAACTGCGAGTCAACGGGATTGAAAGCACTACGGCAAAAAGACAAATAGTAAACAGCGTCCAGAAAGTTAGTCTTCCCCACTCCATTATGCCCGATAAGACAATTCATCTTCGGTGACAGATCAACGTTTGTCACACGAATATTCTTATAATTGACAATGGATAACTTTCTTAAAACCATATCGTGCTCTCTCAGATTTTTTCGCAAAGTTAATGGAATTTGCCCAAAAGACGAAAAAAGTCTGAAATAAATTTCAATATATGGGATAAAATACGTAATTTTGCTGCGCTTAATTGTGCAATAAATAAAAAATCTAAAATAATGGCAAACAAACAATCCAGAGGTACTCAAGAAGTTGAAACCCTCAACACTTCCGAAGCCTTCATCTTGAAATACAAGAAGGCTATCATCATCGCCGTAGCGGCCGTTTTCGTCATCATTGCCGGTGTCTTCGTTTACAATTCCCAAATCGCAGGCCCGCGCGAAGACAAAGCCAGCACCGCCATAGCCCGCGGTCAAGAATACTTCAACAACCAGCAGTTTGACAAGGCACTCAACGGTGACGGTGCCGGATATGTGGGATTTGCAAAGATTGCCAGTGACTTCAGCGGCACCGACGCAGCCAATCTGGCCAACCTCTATGCCGGCTTGAGCAACGCCAATCTCGGCAAGTGGGACGAGGCAGTGAGGTTCCTCAACGCCTACTCTCCCGCCGGAGACCAAATGGTGAGCCCGGCCGCCATAGCAGCTTTAGGTGATGCCTACGCCCATGTGAAGCAACTCGACAAGGCAGTCGCCTCTTTCAAGGAGGCCGCCCAGAAGGCAGACAGCAAGGCCAAAAACGGCACCAATAACAGTCTTTCGCCCACATTCCTGCTGAAAGCCGGAGAGATATTGGAAAGCCAAGGCAAAAAAGACGAGGCCTTGAAGATTTACCAAGACATCAAGCAAAAATACGTTGCCTCCATGCTCGTACAGAGTCAGGAGATTGACAAGTATATCGAAAGAGCTTCAGTAAATTGACATAATGGCTACAGCACTCCACCATCTTTCCGACTACGACTTCGACAAGGTTCCCGATGCCAGCAACATGTGCTTCGGTATCGTCGTGGCTGAATGGAATCCGACTGTCACCGGAGCCTTGCTTGACGGGGCAGTGAATACGCTCAAGAAACATGGAGCTATTCCCGAGAACATCCACGTGAAGACTGTCCCGGGCAGTTTTGAACTCATCTACGGAGCCCGTCAAATGGTGCTCAACGGCGGTTACGATGCTGTAATTATCCTTGGCAGTGTCATTCGCGGCGAGACCCCGCACTTTGATTATATCTGTGAGGGGGTGACCTACGGCATAGCCCGGCTTAACGCCACACAGGAAATCCCCGTGATCTACGGTTTGCTCACCACCAACGACCTGCAACAGGCATTGGATCGCTGTGGCGGAAAATTTGGCAATAAGGGTGATGAGTGTGCCGTCGTCGCCATTAAGATGGCTAAATTCTAATGAAATGAAGCTCTATCAATTTTTGCAAGCCTTCGAATTTGAAGAAATCTTCCCGGAAGTGACCGACATGTTTCCCAATGCCCCGCTTCACCGTGAGGTTTATGAGAAAGCATTCAACATTCTCTGTGACATGAAACCGGCAATTAACAAACAAGTCATTAAATATGAGTTGAGAAAAGATTCGGGCTCAGGCGAAATGTTTGTCGGTGCCGATGACAGCAACTTTGATGCAGCATGGGAGTTACTTTTGGGCAAAGATATCAAGAAAGAGAAAGGGGTCGACCTCAGCGATAACGAGATCGCGGCCAACTGTCTACTCAACGTACTCTTTATTGGACACCATCCCAAGAGTTTCGATGACGAATACAGGAAACTGAGAAGATAAACCTCCAGTACCATCACACAGCCTTCCTAAGATTCGTATAGGATAAAATCATACATAAAGGCGGGAAAACCGAATCCGGTTTTCCCGCCTTTTATTGTTTCATTCCGCTTATTCCACTCCTCTATCTCGTCGATTACACTTCTCAAACAGGCCCTTGGACAGAAGTTTCGACCACACCCGGACATGTCCGGAACCCAGTTTACCGGTATTACAGGTAGCCAATCTGCTTCTCCACCGGTAGATACAAAAGCAGGCTCAACGGTTGGCTCGGCAGCCGGGCGATGCCCAACCGCTAAACTCCATCCTCCCCGTCTTCGTCATCCATAGGCTCACTTCCGCCCTCCTCCTGTCCGGAAGCCGTTGCAGACGGTGCACTGTCCAACTGCGTATCCTTACTGATGCTGACAGCCCCCATGCGGGAAATCTTCAGTACCATAGGAATATACTCATCGCTCGTGACATCGGGAGAACCGACACTGGCTGCAAAGAAGAGCCAGTCGCCCTCTGCTTTGACATAGACAATGCCCAGTAAGGCACCGTGTTTCTTAGTGCCGGAATCAATGTAAGACAAAAAATCAGCCTTAGTGAAAACACGTTTGAAGAACTCCGAACCGTCTTTTCGCAAGATGCGCACCGAAATCTTGTTGTCGAAATACTTGCTGCCATCCTCCAATGCCACAACATCGAGCGTGGCATCCGACATGCGCTTCACCTCCACTTGGTAGGTCGCCCCCAACCACGACACCTCACGCATCTGCACATAATTGCTCATCTGTTGTGTTTTCTTGGGAGCTTTGACCACCGGCTTCGTCGTAATGATGTCCGTACTCTTTTTCTCTTTCTTGCACGAAGAAAAGGCCATTGACATCATGACGGCCACACCTATTATAAGAATCTTTTTCATACGTAATTGCCATATAACGATTTGCAGCAAGGACTTGCCACAGGTAAACATGTTTGCAAAGTTAATAAAAAAAGCGGAACAGACAAAAAGACACCGGCTAAATTCATAGCCGGTGCCTTCACCTGAATACCTTCTCAATCAACCTATCGGATTTTCACATAATATCACCGATGTTCAATCCTTGTACCACTATTCATTTTCGCACATTAGTGCATCTCTTGACCATTATAACTACATGACGTATCGGAAGGCATAAAGTTTAACGGACAACCTAAAAATAATGGCTCCAAACTAAGACTTTGACATTTTTTTATTATCTTTGCGCACATAACGAAAGTTCATTTCCGTATGAAAAGAATAGCCATCCATACAGCTCTCCTTGCTGTCCTGCTCCTGTCGTGCAGCAAGGGAAAAACTCCAGACGGGCCGGAAGACATCGACACCATTCCGCTGCTGGTGATGCAGATACAGAAATGCTCCAAACTGTACACCTCCGAATTCAGAATACACAAGATCGTGACCCACGACGACAAGCTGCAGCTCAACGGCTCGTTTTTCAAAAAGGATTTCAGCATCAATCTGCCGGCCGGCAAAAGAAAGGTGGCCATCCCTATGGATGCCACGCTCAAGACCTATATCGACTTCACGGGATTCTCCGAAAAGAATGTACGCAGACAAGGCAAAAAGATAGAAATCACCCTCCCAGACCCTAAGGTGGATCTCACTTCTACGAAGATAGACCACAAGGACGTGAAGCAATATGTGGCTCTCACCCGCAGCAACTTCACTGACGAGGAACTGGCTAACTATGAGCAGCAGGGCCGTCAGGCCATCATCAATGACATCGCTCGCATGGACATTATGGAGCAAGCCCGCCAAAGTGCCGCCAACACGCTCATCCCCTTGATAGAACAGATGGGATATGAGGACAAAGACATCACTGTGACTTTCCGTAAAGAGTTCACGCCAAGCGAAATCAAGAGTTTCCTAAACATCAATTCCACCGAATATGGAAAAGCACAATAATAATCTTCAACGCTTTGTGAAAAACGTGACAGGGGCCGTGGGCATCGCACTGGTGGCCATCATCCTTGTTGTCATAGCCGGTATGACGGCCCTCTATTATTTCAACAAAGACAACCGACTGACTATCAGCAAGGATGACAAGATAAGTCTTAGCCCCACTCAAATCACAGCCATTGAGCAAATCGGCGAATGGGAGTTCCTCTCCGTCAACACCGAAGAACTCATCGACACTGTCAAGCACGGTTTCTTCGGCGACAGCGAACTCGTCCGCATCTACTACGGAACGCTCCGGTTGGGCGTCAATCTGCACGAACTGGGCCCCCATTGGCTCTCCGAAGACGGGGACACGCTGCGTTGCACGCTCCCCCAGGTGAAACTTCTCGACCAAGACTTCATTGATGAAGCACGCACCCAATCATTTTACGAGAGCGGCTCTTGGAGCGATGCCGACCGAGAAACCCTTTACAACAGGGCATACGAGCGAATGAAGGCACGCTGCCTCACCGCTGCCAACATCGCCACAGCCCAGGTCAATGCCCAAGAACAGTTTACCCGTTTGCTCAATTCGATGGGACACGAGAAGGTGAAAATAGATTTTAGCGGCGAAACTGTCAAGGCACGACCACATTGAATGCGCCCTACACGGACAGTATAGCACGAACCATTAAAACTTTTGAAAAAGCCTTACACGCAATATATCCCCGCCCTTCTGTCCATCTTATCCCATTTGCCTTATTAGCCCCATCGGGCCCATCAATTTTCCCACCAAACCCGACCGACATTGCAAAACGGGCACACTCAGAAGCTCGTTCGGGCCGAACGAAAATGTGAAAGAGGCCATTTGACAAGGCCACTTGGGCCAAACAACACTCCACGACAGGGAAATGCCACCTTCAGGGGGGAGGGGCTAAAAAAAGGGAAGCACCTACATGCTTCCCTTGCCAATGCAAAGATAGTGAATAAACGACCAAAATGCAAATCGACAAAGATTTTTTCTTACATTCAAGACAACATACAAATCATCTCCATGTGCAAACGATTGCCCAAAGTCTGAAGGCGAAAGACACAAGAGTTATGCCATCAGTGAATGCAAATATAGAGAAAGCCGGACGAAACGTAACCCTATCAAAATAGCCCCCAAAGCAAGAAGACTCTCCCACCGAACAATGGACTCATAAAATAAAACCCTCAGTCGCAACCACTGCGCCTGAGGATTTTGAACTCACTAAATCAACAAAAACTAATTATTTTTCTTTCTAAACTTTCTGATTCTAACAATCAATCTACTAAAACACAAACTACAAAACTATCAAACACTTAAATACCCTAATCTGTTCTCACTATTCTATCAACCTTCCAACAATCTTCCTACCTCTTCGACTGATACCCATTGACACGAAAAACAATCTCTACCTTAACTTTTACCTCTTCGTATATGTTTAATCGACAATAAGTATATATCTTTCACTTCGATGATGCAAAGATACGACGAATCTCCCTCGTTGATACCAAAAAGAAGAAAAAATGCGTGCAAACGCCTTGCAATCGTTTGCACGCATAGTTCTTTGGAATGTGGCTGATGGCCTCTCGCTCTATCTGTCACACCGGCTTGAAGCCGATACCGGCTAGGTCAGAAAGTCATGTCAAAGCCAAAGCGGATGCCCCACTTGTCAATTTTCTCATTGTGGAGATAGGATAAGCGGCGCACATATTCCATAGAGAAGAATTTAAAAATGTTGTGCACACCTGCCACAGCCTCCCAGTAGGGCTGGCCGTCCATGCGGTGTGCTCCGGTGGGGAAGCGGAAAAGGTTGTCGTCGTAGTCGGGATTGTTCTTGGAAGTAAGCGTACCCATCATGCCTTTGAGGGCAAAATATTCGCGCCATTTAAGCCGCTTGACAAGTGGAATGCGGTTGAGCAGTTTACCGTTCATATCCCAACACACAGCCCAGAACAGCTGACGGTCGTTGAGAAATTCCCAATCGCGCATGAGGTTGAAGGTGTTCTCATGCTCAAAATAGCTCAAGTTGATGGGGGGAAGGACAAGCAGCGGGAAGGGCACCTTGTTCCATTGCGCCTCCCCCTTGGCATGAATGTCCACATATCCCCAACTGCCCAGCCACTGACGCTTGTAGAAACCAAGTTCGGTGATGTTGCTGTTGTACTGCCCACCGAGGAAATGTTTGAATCCCGCACGGTGTACAACCCAAAACTCGGGAGAATCGAGATTGATGGGCAAACGCTGCTGTTTGGTGTTGACGTATGTCACACCGGGATGATATTTGAATCCCAGTGAAACCTCCGACATGCGGATTTTCTTGACCTCCCGCCCCACGACGCGCCCGTTGGCGATGCGTTTCATATTGGCTGTCGACGGCCCGAGCCAATAGTGCAGGTCGCCCACAGTCTCGTTGCTCTCGGTTTTGACACCTGCCCTGAACGAGAATCCCCAGTCGGTTTCATAGACAAACGACAGCTTCTGGCGGTTGAAGAGATACATCTCTTTCTGTGTCGAGGCGCGGAATGTCATGAAGATATTATCCTTGTTGTGAAGCAGATTCTTGTCGGAAGGCGACATCACGTCTTTGCTGCTCTCAAAGATGATGTTGCGTTGCGGAAACTCAAAAGACGAACTCTTCTTCTTGTTGAATGAATAGGTAAACTCACTGCCGTAGTACCAACGCTTGGAGTCGGTGCCGTACGCTCCATAACCGTTCCAAAAGAAATGCGGATTGAGGGCAGCCATGGTGCGCCCGGCCAACCGCAAGCGTATGCCGTCGACATAGTTTTTGGAAAGGAAGGTGTTGATGGGACCAAAGTCGAACTTGCTCTTTGCGTCTTTCCTGCCCGTCTCCACATAGTTTTCCATCAGTGCCCGCACGCTGACGATAATCCATTTCCATCCCTTGGAGTTCTCAAGCCGGTGGATAAACTGATTCATCGACGACTCGCTCTTGGTCAAATCCACCGACCGATAGTCTTTCCAGAAACTCTCGTCGCGGTTCATAGCCTCGGCATCGTGCTTGACAAGAGCCTTGCCCCGCAGCAGCTGATGGGATATTTCGGCAAACTGATAGTCGCTCAGCCGCGTGTTGCGCACCACAAGCAACTTGGAGAGATAGTTCGTGATGGAGAGTTCGGCCACCATGTCGTCTTTGGTAAGCACCCACTCGCCGTTGTCAAGCTTGGTATATTCCTGTTCTATCTTCATGTTGTCCACCCAGTTCACATCGGAGTTGTGGGGCATGAAGAGGTTGCATCGCTTCACGTGGAGCGACGAGTCGGCCAGCACATAGAGTTCGCCACGGAAGCCGAAGTCCTGGGAGTTGGCGGGAATAAACTGCAAATGGTAACACAAGTCACGGTCCACATAGACCGTGTCTTCGATGTAAAAATGATAAAACGATATGGCTGTCCTGCCTATCGGTGACGGAAAGGGATATTGAAGCAACCGGACGTGGTCGTCGTAGATGTCTACATCGGTGAACAGTTCCTTCAAAGTAGTGTTGATCACATCGCCCGTCTGCAAGATGTTTCCAATACCCGTGCTCTGTTGGCCTTTGATGATGTCGCGCTCCTTGTGCGGATTCTTGCGATAGAGATGCTGGGTCACGGTTTCGTCTACCGAGAGCGGGAGTGTGAGTTTGTTGTTGTAGGGCGACACCTCCACTTGGTCAATGAGGTACTGGCGCTTCTTGAAAAAGCCGTTCTCCAACTGCTCAGGCTTGATGTCGTTGACAGCCATCGTCAGTTTCTGGTATTTGTCATACTGGTAGTAGTCGTGGTTCTGCAGATCTGTCTTCTTTTTGGCCGCTATCACACGGCGCATCAGCTCCACGGCCGGATTGTCTTTGCGCGAATACTTGCCCCGACGCGATTTCACCACCACCTCATCAAGCTTATGACTGTCCTCCTTGAGTTTGATTTCAAGGTTCTTCGTGTCATTGTCCACCTTGAGTGCCTGCGACTTGAACCCCAAACTGCTGATGGTGAGCACCCACCCGTTGTGGCGCTCTATCGTGAAACGGCCCTCCACATCACTCGAAACAGCCACCTGATGGCCTTTATACGCCACACTGGCATAAGGAATGGCATAGCCATTGGCATCCACCACACGACCGTTGATTTGTGCTTTCACCGACAAACAGAGGGAAAGCAACATGAGAAGTATGCTGATTCTGATTTTCAAAACTCTCTATTTTACCTTATTCTATCACTATAAAAACGGGTGCAAAGTTATATATAATATTGTGAAAAGCAGGAAAACTTTTTGGATATTCACGTTTTTTCTATTATTTTTGCAGAGCAAATGAACAACAAAGGAAACATTTCTGACCAAAAGGCACCGCTCCTCCCCGTGATAATAGGCACCGGTTTCGGCAGCGGTTTTTGGCCTTGGGGCCCCGGAACGGCCGGTTCCGTGTTGGCCGGCATCATCTGGGTGGGCTTGGCCTATGTGGTCCCCATCGCGGTGCTTGAGGCTTTCACCGTGGCCCTCATCCTCCTTTTCAGTGTGCTGGGTGTTTGGGCCACCGCCAAGTTGATGCCGATATGGGGCGAAGACCCTTCTCGGGTGGTGGTCGACGAGATGGTGGGACAATGGACTGCCTTGCTGGCCGCCCCTTTCTTTGAGATTGAAAACCGGATATGGATGGCACTGGCCGCACTTGTGCTGTTCAGATTCTTCGACATTGTGAAACCTTTGGGCATCAAGCGACTCGACCGGAAGACCGGTGCTTTTTGGGTGATTGCCGATGACTTGCTCGGCGGACTCTATGCGCTTATCGTGTTATCAATCATTGGCAACATTCCGGGATGGGTCATCTGAAACATGAGCTATGGTTGCTCAGCAAAGCGGAAATGAGCGCATCAATGGCCGGAATTGTCGATTTCGGACTGGCCATCGGGCTGACCGATCTGAACGTGCTAAGCTATGTCTGGGCCAATCTTATCGGGGTGTTCAGTGGCGGTGTGACCAACTGTTGCATCAACTACCGCTATGTCTTCAGACAAAGCAACCGTAAAAAGAAGCAGGTGGCCTGGCGTTATTTTCTCGTCTGGGTCGTCAGTCTGACGCTCAATGGGGGCGGAACCAACCTCATCACCAACCATGTGGGGGCACGCTACTTCATCATTGTGAAGTGTCTGATGGCCCTTCTCGTGGCCATATTCATCAATTATCCGGCCCAACGCAAATTTGTTTTCAAGGAAAAAGATCCCCTCCAACACCCGCCTTTGCCCCGGAATGGCACAAACAACGAATACTAATAATTGTCAGATATGAATTATCGAGATTTCCTTCAGAAAGTCATTTATTGGGTAATCAATCCCCTCATCAAAGCCATGATCAAGGTGGGACTTACCCCCAACATCATAACTTTTATCGGTTTTGTGGGCAACATCGTAGCAGCGGCCCTTTTTGTCAAGAGTGCCATGCAGTTCAACGACGAGGCCATCAATGCCTCCGACAACACCATGGCGGCTTTCCAACTGCTGGGTTGGGGCGGTGCCGTGATACTCTTTGCCGGCTTGTTCGACATGATAGACGGTCGGTTGGCACGCCTGGGCAACATGTCGAGCACTTTCGGGGCCCTATGGGACTCCACACTCGACCGCTACAGCGAACTCATCAGTCTCTTCGGTATCTGCCTGATATTCATTCAGGCCGGTTGGTTTTGGATGGGAATAACCACCTTTGCAGCCATGATCGGGTCGGTCATGGTGAGCTATGTGAGGGCCCGGGCCGAAGGGCTCGGCATAGAATGCAAGGTGGGACTCATGCAACGGCCCGAGCGTGTGGTGGTAACGGCTTTTGTAGCCATCCTTGCCGGGCTCACGGAAAATCTGTGGTGGCTTGCCGGCGGCATGACAGTCATCGCCATTTTGGCCAACATCACAGCCTTTTGGCGCGTGGCCCATTGCCATAAGGAATTGAAAGACCGATAGGAGACATCCAACACCGGCCCGACAATCCGTCCCCATCAAAGGATAACCGACATGACATCATTATACCTCATCTTTGTTTTCGCCCTCATGCTGGCATGGAGGAAGACCCGTCGGCCGGCTGTTTTCTTTCTCCCGTGGGTGCTCTTTGCCGTGACCTACGATGCCATGCGTCTCTACCCCAACTACCAAGTCAACGCCATTGATGTGAGCAGTCTCTATACCACAGAAAAGCACTTCTTTGGCATAGAAACCGACCCGACCACTTGGAGACAGCAGTTGGAAGTCGCTTGCCCAAGGTCGGCAGCTGCCATCGTGCGCGACAGGGCACTCATCCCAAGCGAATATTTCGCCATCCACCACACACCGGCAGCTGACTTCATGGCCGGCATCTTCTACCTCTGTTGGGTGCCCGTGCCCATCGGGTTTGCCATTTACCTCTATGCCACGCGCCGGCGGCGTTGGTTCTTGCGTTTCTCATGGGCCTTCCTGCTCGTCAACTGGCTCGGTTTCGTAGGCTACTACATCCATCCGGCCGCCCCACCTTGGTATGCCATGCACTACGGTTTCACCCCCATTCTTCACACGCCCGGCAACGTGGCCGGCCTCGGCCGTTGGGATGCCATGACCGGTCTGCCCGTCTTCCACGCTCTATATGGCAAAAATGCCAATGTATTTGCCGCCGTGCCCAGCCTACATGCAGCCTACATGCTCGTCACCACCATCTATGCAGCCATGAGCCGGCAGCGCCGATATGTGACGGGGGGGGGCGGCTTTCATCTGTGTCGGCATCTGGTGGACAGCCGTCTACACGGGTCACCATTACATCATCGATGTCCTGCTCGGCATCTTGACAGCCCTCGCAGGAGTCTGTCTGTGGGAATGGGCCTATCGATTCGTGACAAGACACCACTAAAAAGACACTGTCAGACGGGCAGGCCACGCCACACATATCTCCCCTTCCCGACACTTTAGCGGACTTTCTCCATTCCCGAGAACCGCCCCCAAAAAATGCAAAAGAAACCCTTTCGCTCTCTCATGACCCCGACAAATGGGGCACGAGCGAAAGGGTTTCTTTCGTATATATACCGTCGTTGAAAGCCGTACTGCCGGCTTCCAACCATCAATCTATCTCTTCATCGGGCTCATAGCCTCCCATCTCACGAATCGCATTCTTGAGCATCGTGTATTGCTGATAGAGATTGTTCACCGGCTCCTCGCCCTGCGTGTAGTCGTGCATCGGACTCTTGAGGAAGAAACTCAGGAACCGCTGTATGCCATAACGGCCGGCACGCGCCGCAAGGTCGCTAAGCAACGTGAGGTCAAGCAACAACGGAGCGGCAAGAATGGAGTCACGGCAAAGGAAGTTGATCTTGATTTGCATGGGATAGCCCATCCATCCGAAAATGTCAATATTGTCCCAACCCTCCTTGTTGTCGTTGCGGGGCGGATAGTAATTGATGCGCACCTTGTGATAGATGTCCCCATACAGGTCGGGCTGGTCCTCTTTCTTCAAGATGGTTTCGAGCGTAGAGAGCTTGCTCACCTCCTTGGTGTGGAAGTTGGCCGGCTCATCGAGCACCAGTCCGTCACGGTTGCCGAGGATGTTGGTAGAGAACCAACCGTTCAGCCCCAGACAGCGGGTGCCGATGATGGGCGCAAAACCCGACTTGACCAGTGTCTGCCCCGTCTTGAAGTCTTTGCCGGAAATGGGCATACGGGTTTGTTCGGCCAGTTCCCACATAGCCGGAATGTCGACTGTGGTGTTGGGGGCACCCATGATGAAGGGAGCACCCTCTTTCAGAGCCGCGTATGCATAGCACATCGACGGAGCCACATGCTCGCGGTCGTCGGCCTTCATGGCAGCCTCAAGCGCAGCCAGCGTACCATGCACCCGCTCGTCTACGGGCACATAAATTTCCGTGGAAGCCGCCCAGATGACCACGATGCGCGCGCAGCCGTTTTCCTCCTTAAACCGACGCATATCCCGGCGCAGTTCCTCCACCATTTCCCAACGCGTCTTGCAGTCTTTCACGTTGTCACCGTCAAGGCGCTTGGCATAATTCTTGTCGAAAGCGGCCTTGAGAGGCACGATTTTCTCCAGTTCGTCACGCACGGGGTTGATGTCTTTCTCTTGCAGCACCTCTGCATACATCGCTGCCTGATAGGCGTTTTGGGGATAAACATCCCATGTGCCGAAAACGATATCGTCCAGTTTGGCCAACGGCACAATGTCAGCATAGGACAAATACTTCTTGTTGTCACCTTTGCCCACCCGTATCTTGTCATACTGTGTCATCGAACCCACGGGTTTGGCCAGTCCCTTGCGGGCCATCAATACACCTGTCATGAAAGTCGTGGCAACAGCACCACAGCCCACGACCATAATTCCCAACTTGCCCTCAGCGGGCTTCACGTTTGTTCGTTCCATAAACTTCTCATTAAGTTTTTCAGAGTCATAAATCTGCAGGCAAATATAGTCAATAAATGTAAAAGCACAAAACCTTTTAGTGTTTTTTAGTTTTAAATACACCGTTTGGTAGAATTGCCTTCGCTAAAGGAACACCGCCAGCTTGCCCCTCCGTAACAATGAAACGACTGTGAGACTGATATTAACGGCAATTCCGGCCTCGATGAGAAAAGCGTTGAGCGCCCCCCCGGCCCGGTGCAAGGGCTCTGCACGCCCCGTGCAAAGCTCTTGCACAAGTGGTTCACGGGCCATGCACGGGGCGTTCGACAGCCTCGCACCAAGCCCGGAACAGTTTTAGTAAACTGTCAACTTATTGTGCACGCAACATCTTATTCGGATATTACACTTGCCCGTTGGCAGAGTTCTTGCATCGTAAACATTGCTGCTTGGTAATATTTTCAGAATTTAGACTTGGTAAAGTAAAACATTTCAATTATCTTTGCAGCATTTATAAAGTGTGAGACATTAACAAAGACCATATTCCCTTTGTGCTTTAATTAACAAATGATTGATAAATAAACAATGAGACGATTACTTTACATACTGTTGATATTGTCGGCCCCGTTTCCGATGTATTCGCAAATGCTCTTTTCCGAGAATCTCACTATGGACATAGACAGCACCAAAACCATACAGGGTTCGCTCTTACCTGTACTGGATTTCAAGACCGAAAAGGAGAATGTGCTCACCCTCAAAAACACCGCCAATCTCAATCTGTTGATAAAACACAACCGAGTGATAAACCTGATCAACAAACTCGAATTTTCAACTTATGGTAAAAAAATAACCGTAAGTGGAGGATACGTACACGCCGAATACCGCTATTTGTTGCATCATGCCTTCGAAGTCTATCCTTATGTTGAATCGCAATGGGCAGGAAGTAGAGGGATGACCTATAAAATTTCCACCGGTTTGCAATCACGTTATCGGTTAGTGAACAGCGAAAACTGTCTCATGTTTGCTACAGTCGGGGTGTTCTTCGAGTTCGAAAAGTGGGAAAACCCATCTACCGACAACATTGCAGAACCATACGCCTATAGCCGTAGTGTCAAAAGCCATCTGTCAGTCAGCTTTAGACATCGATTGGGCGATCACTGGGCTCTTACAACTACTGCCATCCATCAGGCAAAGCCCGACAGTTATTTTAAGAAAGCCCGTTTCGGAGGAGCCGTTGATCTCAAATACAATATCACGCCTACGATCGGAATACGCGGAACCTATCGTCTCATCTACGACACTTCCCCTATTGTACCCGTAAGAAAAGATTATAATACCGTCGATGCGGGCATCGACCTTTCGTTCTAACAAAAGACAAATTATTTACCACCACATATTTTACATGTCTGTTATTTCTTATTTCGAATCCGAAGAGATTTTCTATCTGAATGTTTTTCTAAAATTGCTTTTGGGACTGCTTTCACTTGTCTTGATCATCAACAGATCCGGCAAAGGTAATCTTGCTCCCAGCTCAGCCATGGATCAGGTGCAGAATTATGTATTGGGCGGCATTATCGGTGGAGTCATCTATAGCCCTTCCGTCACCATTTTCCATTTCGCCATAGTTCTGGCCATCTGGGCTTTCCTCATCATCGGACTGCGTAAGCTAAAAACTAAAAGCCACGCTTTCAGAAGATTTGTAGACGGAACACCTATTATTATCATTAACCATGGAAAAATAGATATAGAGGCCTGCAAAAAGACCAAAATCACGGCAAATGAAATAGCCTTCAAACTGCGTAGAGAGGGAGTATATCATATAAGGGACGTGAAGAGAGCCGTATTCGAACAGAATGGCGAACTTATCATTGTACTTACAGGTGAAGAAAACCCGAAATATCCCATCATCACCGATGGCATTATTCAGAGCAGCGTGCTTGAAGATGTCGACAAAACAGAAGAATGGTTGCTGAAAGAGCTGCAAAAAGCAGGATATAATTCCGCCTCTGAGATATTTTTAGCCGAATACGAAAGCGGTCAGATCAAACTTGTCCCTTATAATCAGGACAATAAAAAAGAATTGAAAATGTTTTCCATTTCTTAATCTTACGACAAGTATTCTACCAGAAAAACTGCAAGCGATTTTGAGACATAGAGACCACAGTGGGTTGAGAATGCAAATCAGTTATCAAACATCGCCATCAGTTTCGTAGGCAGTGCTCCCTGCTTTCCATATTTTGAAATTGTCGGACACACGTTAAATTAGTCGGGAATATTTTTCATTCTCGCAATTTAGTTGTAATTTTGCATCATACAATTCAGAGATGTATGGACAGGCACATATATAGGATAGGCCTTGACGTTGGCAGCACGACTGCCAAGATGGCCGTCCTTGACGGAACAAACAACATCATTCATTCGAGATACGAACGCCACAACGCACATGTCAGCCAACTGGTAGACGACTATTTCCAAGAGCTTTTCAGGCTTATTGGCGATGCCGAGGTGTCGATATGCGTGACAGGCTCTGTGGGCATGAGTACGGCTGAGACGCTTCGGGCCGACTTCGTGCAGGAGGTGGTGGCGGCCTCTGTCTATGCCAAGACCATGCACCCAGAGGCCAAGGAACTCATTGACATCGGTGGCGAAGACGCAAAGGTGGTCTTCTTCAACGGGCGCAACATGGAACTGCGGATGAACGGCAACTGCGCCGGAGGCACCGGAGCCTTTCTTGACCAGATGAGTGTGCTCATGGGCATCGATAACCAAGAGATGAGTGTCAAGGCACTGAAAGCCAAACACCTCTATCCGATGGCCGCCCGCTGCGGAGTGTTTGCCAAAACCGACATCCAAAATCTCATGTCCCGAAACCTTCCGGAAGAAGACATCGCGGCCAGCATCTTCCACTCCATAGCCGTGCAGACCATCGTTACGCTGAGTCATGGCTGCGACTTCGGAACACCCATTCTGCTGTGTGGCGGGCCGCTGACATTTCTTCCGGCACTACGAAAAGCCTTCGCCGACTACCTGCACCTGAGTGACAAAGACTTCATCGTGTCGGAAAGGAGCAACCTCATTCCGGCGATAGGCTGCGCCATCAAGAGTGGAGAGAACCAAGACAAGTGGGCGAAAGAAGGAAAAGCCCCCGTCAGACTGGGTGAACTCATCCAACGTGCCCGACACAAAGAAGCGGATGCCACCGTCTTTACCTCCAACCTGCCACCCCTCTTCAAGCACGAAGAAGAGCACCGGCAGTGGCTTAATGTCAAAAAACACTTTGCCACAGCGGTTTGTCACTTCGACAAGGGCAGGCAACGGGTGGTCATCGGCATTGACTCGGGATCGACGACAACCAAGATTGTCGCTGTAAGGGTGCCTTCTTCCAAGCCGAATCCCTCCGAAAACAGGAAAGACGTACCGGTACCCGATATCGTGTTTACCAACTACCGGCTCAATCTGGGCAACCCGATTGGGGCGGTGAAAGACGGCCTGAAAGCCCTACAGGAGGAGGCTTCACACGCCGGGGCCGAACTCGAAGTGGTCGGGGCCTGCACCACGGGCTATGGCGAGGAACTCATCAAGACTGCCTTCAACCTCGATGAGGGCATCATCGAGACGATGGCCCACTATAGGGCGGCGGCTTCGCTGATGCCCGATGTCTCATTCATTCTCGATATCGGCGGACAAGACATGAAGGCCATATTCGTGGAAAACGGGGCTGTGGTGAGAATGGAACTGAACGAAGCCTGTTCGTCGGGATGCGGAACATTCATCCAAACTTTTGCCAACAACTTAGGCTATCAGGTGGCCGACTTCGCCCGACTGGCATGTACGGCCGGCGCACCTTGCGACTTGGGCACACGCTGCACGGTGTTCATGAACTCAAAAGTGAAACAAGTGTTGCGCGAAGGAGCCACCGTGGCCGACATCTCGGCCGGCATAGCCTATTCGGTAGTCAAAAACTGTCTCTACAAAGTGCTGAAACTACATGGCAACGACAGCCTGGGCAAGAAAATAGTCGTGCAGGGAGGCACCATGCGCAACGATGCGGTGGTGAGGGCTTTCGAACTGCTCACGGGCAATGAAGTGGCACGCAGCAACATGCCAGAACTGATGGGGGCCTATGGTTGTGCCCTGCACAGCCTGACAGGAATCATAAACGGACAGGACCAACAAGAAGAACAAAAGAGTGGGCGCACCATTGATGAACTGCTGGCCGTGGCCTCGTTTGAGACTCGGCAGATGCAGTGCAAAGGCTGCGAAAACCACTGCCTCGTATCGAGATACACGTTTGCCGGGGGCAACAAGTTCTACTCGGGCAACAAGTGCGAACGGGTGTATAATAACAAAGGCGGGCATGACATCAAGGGAGAAAACATCTACACCTACAAATACCGTCTGCTGTTTGACCGCCCCACCCTACCGGATGACCCGGAGTCGGGAAACGCAGCCACTAAACAACCGCAAACTATCGGGCTGCCGCGCGTGCTGAACATGTATGAGGACTACCCTTTTTGGAACAAACTGCTCACGGCATCCGGGTTTACCGTGCAACTGTCATCCGAATCCACCTTTTTCCGCTACGAAGAAGCCTTAAATTCGGTGATGTCTGATAATATCTGCTTCCCGGCCAAGCTCGTACATGCCCATATAGCCGAACTGAACGGCAATCCGCAGGTGTCGAGGATTCTCATGCCCTACGTGGTGTATGAACGCAACGATGACGCGAAACGGACACTCAACTCATTCAACTGCCCCATCGTGTCGGGCTACTCGGATGTCATCAAAAGTGCCATGACACTTGACAAACCGCTCGACACGCCGGTCATCAACTTTGCCAACCAACGGCTGTTGGGCAGGCAGATTGTGGATTACCTGAAGACACTGGGCGTAAAGGAAAAGAAGGCCAAAGAAGCTCTTGCCCAAGCCCTCATGGCACAGAATGAGTTTGCACGGCAAATCAGACAAAAAGCAGAAGACATATACGAGAGCGGACGAAAAGCGGGACGGCTGACACTCCTGCTGGCGGGAAGGCCCTACCACACCGATCCACTCATACAACACAAACTGTCGGAAATGATTGCCTCACTGGGCGTAGATGTGATTAGCGACGACATCGTAAGGGGAAACACGGAAACAAGTGCCGGAGACACCTATCTCGTGAAGCAATGGGCGTTCATGAATCGCATTATCAAAAGCGGACAATGGGCGGCCGACCAAGACGACCGGCTGCATTTTGTGGAAATGACCTCGTTCGGGTGCGGCCCCGACGCTTTCATCCAAGATGAGGTGAGGGACATCCTGCAAAGACACAGCAAACCTTTCACACTGCTGAAGATAGACGACGTGAGCAACATAGGCAGTTTGAAACTGCGTGTGCGCTCGCTTGTGGAAAGCCTCAACAACAAGATGAGGACCGCTCAAAGGCAGGAAACGGCAAGACTTGAACAGACCCGGACTTTCCGTACTCGGGATGCCGGGCGCAAAATACTCGCCCCCTACATGACGGAATACCTCACGCCCATCATCCACCCGGTGTTGAAACTCATCGGCTACGATGTGGAAGTGCTTCCCATGAGCGACGAGAAGAGTGCGGAACTCGGTTTGAAATATGCCAACAACGAAATATGCTATCCGGCCACGCTCATCATCGGCGACATCATCAAAGCCCTGCAAAGCGGAAAGTATGACTTGAACAACACGGCCGTGGTGATGAGCCAGACGGGAGGCCAATGCCGGGCCACCAGCTATGCCGGACTCATCAAGCGGGCAATGGTGGCCAACGGATTCCGGGAAGTGCCTTTGCTCACACTCGGCGTGACGGCTACAGCCGGAGAGGGAAACGAGCAGGAAGGATTCAAGGTGCCTTGGTTGAAATACTCCAACATCATCGTCACAGCCATCCTCTACGGTGATGCCATATCGGAGATGTACCATGCCACTATCGTCAGAGAACGACAACCGGGCCTGGCCCTTGCCTTGCGCAACAAATACATGGAAGCCGTTGACGGCCCCATCTTGCGCAACGACGCAAAGGGGCTGGTGAGACTGATAGCGCAGGCCGCTGAAGAATTTAACAACGCAGCCACCGACAAAGAGATACCGCAGGTGGGCATTGTGGGAGAGATATTCTTAAAATTCAACCCGTTCTCACACCAGTTTCTTGAAAAATACATCATCTCCAAAGGCATAGAGGTAGTTCCTCCCCTGTTGGCCCCCTTCTTCCTGCAAGAATTTGTCAATGTGGAAGTACAGAAACACCTGCGACTGAGCTGCTCGCACGTTCCCGACTTCGTTGTCAGAGGTGCCTATCAGACCCTCATCGGCACAAGAATCAGACGAATCAACAAAGCCGCCGGGAAGTTCCGCTACTTCCGCCCGTTCTCCAACATCTATGACGATGCCAAGGAAGTGGACGGCATCGTGTCGCTGGCAGCACAATTTGGAGAAGGCTGGCTCCTGCCGGCCGACATCATAGGCTATCTGCGGGACGGCATCACCAATGTCATATCCCTGCAACCTTTCGGGTGCATCGCCAACCACGTGGTGTCGAAAGGCATCGAAAAGCGATTACACGAAAAGTTTCCCGAGCTCAACCTTGTGTCGTTGGACTTCGATTCGGGAGTGAGTGCGGTAAATGTCACCAACCGACTGCTACTTTTTTTAGACTCCATAGCAGTATAAGCAAAAAAATAAGTATCTTTGCACCGGAATTTATTGAGACAATAAAATGAGTAAGACCACATTGACTCATCAGTTGACGGAAACGGTTGAAGAACTCTCTTGCCTTCAGTCACTTAAAGGCCTTTTCCATCAACACCGTGACGGGAATCCCCTCCCTTCGGGCAAGGCGCTCGAAGAAATCATCGACTTGTCGCGTTCCATCCTTTTCCCCGGATATTTCGGAAACTCATCGGTCAACATCAGCACCATCAAATATCACATAGGCGTGAGGCTGGAGAAGCTCTACGCCCGGTTGAGTGAGCAGATTCTGGCAGGCCTGTGCTTTACCAACGAGTGTGAGGAAGAGACCACACAAGAGCTGTCCATGGCCCGTGCGAGAGCAAGCATCATGGCGGCCCAAGCCATCAACACATTCCCAAAACTACGCAAAATACTGGCTACCGACGTGGAAGCAGCCTTCGAGGGTGACCCCGCAGCCAAGAGCATCGGTGAGATCATCGCCTGCTATCCGGTCATTAAAGCCTTGGCCAACTATCGCGTCGCCCACGAGCTGTCGATATTGGGAGTGCCGCTCATACCGCGGCTCATGACGGAATTAGCCCATTCGGAGACCGGCATCGACATCCATCCCGATGCACAGATAGGCAGCCATTTCACCATTGACCACGGAACGGGAGTGGTGATCGGAGCCACCTGCATCATAGGCAACAACGTGAAACTCTATCAGGGAGTGACGCTGGGGGCCAAAAGTTTCCCCCTCGACAAAGACGGCAACCCCATCAAAGGCATAGCTCGACACCCGATCATCGAAGACGATGTGGTGATTTACGCCAATGCCACTGTGCTCGGACGCATCACAATAGGCAAGGGATGCGTGATCGGAGCAAACGTGTGGGTCACACGGGACATGAAGCCAAACACCAAGAAGTATAAACAAGAAAAAGTAGATAAATTAGATTTTGAATTCAATAATGGAACAGGAATTTAAGCTCATTGCCAAAACCTTCATGGGACTGGAACCCGTGCTGGCACAAGAGCTCATCCAACTGGGTGCTAACAACGTGGAAACCGGACGGCGCATGGTGTCATTCACCGGCGACAAGGAAATGATGTATCGTGCTAACTTCCAGTTACACACTGCCATCCGCATACTCAAACCCATTCACACTTTCAAGGCCCGTTCGGCAGAAGAAGTTTACGACGAGATACAAAAGATAGAATGGAGCAACTACCTTGACAACAAAAAGACCTTCTCGGTGGACTCGGTGGTCTATTCTGAAGAGTTCCGCAACTCCCGCTTTGTCACCTACAAAGTGAAAGATGCCATCGTAGACTGGTTTCGCGAAAAGACAGGCACACGCCCCAACATCTCGGTGAGCAATCCGGACATTCGCCTGAATATCCACATTGCCGAAGATGACGCTACGCTGTCGCTCGACTCCAGCGGTGAAAGCCTGCACCGCCGCGGCTACCGCCAAGAGTCGGTGGAAGCACCACTCAACGAGGTGCTTGCGGCCGGCATGATTCTGATGACCGGATGGAAAGGCGACACCGACTTCATTGACCCTATGTGCGGTTCGGGAACCATTGCCATAGAGGCGGCCCTCATAGCCCGCAACATCTCACCGGGTGTGTTCCGCAAGGAGTTTGCTTTTGAAAAGTGGGCAGACTTCGACCAAGAATTGTTTGATACCATCTACAACGACGACTCGAAAGAGAAAGAATTCACTCATCATATCTATGGATACGACATCGACATGAAGGCTGTCAACACGGCCCGTATCAATGTCAAGGCTGCCGGCCTGAGCAAGGAGGTGACTATAGAGCAAGCTGACTTTAAGGACTTCCAGACACCGACGGAGAAAAGCATCATGGTGACTAACCCACCGTATGGCGAACGTATATCAACCCCCAACCTGCTTGCCACCTACAAGATGATAGGCGAACGGCTCAAACATACTTTTGCGGGTAACGATGCATGGATTCTCAGCTATCGCGAAGAATGTTTTGAACAGATTGGTCTCAAACCATCCATCAAAATCCCGGTTTTCAATGGAAGCTTGGAATGTGAATTTCGGAAATATGCTCTTTTCGACGGCAGAATGAAAGAATTCAGAGCCGATGGCGGCATTGTCAAGACTGATGCGGAGAAACGAGAGATGGCCCAGAAACATCGGTTCAAGAAAGAGCGTGAATTTAAAAAACGTCTTGATGAGCAGGAGGCCAACGAAGAAGGGGACATCCGTTCTTTCTCTTTCCATAAACACGACATCGGAGACTTGGGATTCCGCAAAGAACGCACTGGCAGAAATGACGGTGACGAGCGCAGAACCGGAAGAAATGAGCGCGGAGGAAAGAGATTCGGACGTGGAGACAGAGAAGAACGCGGCTTTGGAAGATTCGACAGAAGCAAACGTGACGAACGAGGCGGAAAGCGATTTGAACGTGGAAGCAAAAGGTTTGACCGATCGGACAAACGCGGAGGCTTGGGAAAGAAAAACAGAAGATTCGATGATGAAGATTAAAAAACTGAATTTTCTAGGAGGCATCATTTTGGCTATTTGCACAATGGTTGGTCCTGCACAGGCACAAGAGTTGAAGTCTTTCACGTTGGAAGACCTCAATTTCGGTGGTAACAACTACCACAACATGGTGGTCAAAAACCGCTATTTGGAATGGTGGGGCGACCAACTCATACGTTTGGATGCAGAAGACTGCAAACTGATTGACAAGAACACAGGCAAAGAGAAACAGCTCTTCACCCTATCTGATATCAAAAAAGAGAGTGATGCGTGCGTACCGACATTCTCCCTCCATAGCTTTTATTATACCCAATTTCCATACGCAGACAAACCATACGCATTACTTGGCAACGGAAAACAACGGGCACTCTTCGATTTCAAAAAGAAGAAAATCGTATGGTTACAGGACATCGGCACCAACATGGTGGCGGAGTGGAACCCTGCAAGCCAAACCACAGCCTATGTAAAAGATAATCAGCTGTATGTCAAGGATGGTAAGGAAGTCGTCCAGCTAACCACCGACGGCAGTAGCGACATCGTGTATGGACAAAGTGTACACCGTGATGAATTCGGCATCAACGGCGGATTGTTCTGGAGTCCTGACGGACAGAAATTGGCATTCTATCGTATGGATCAAAGCATGGTGAGCACGTTTCCCCTTGTCACAATGCCGGAAAACGACTGGGTACCGACCGAAGGACAATCGAGAATTGCCACTCCGGAGCCTATCAGATATCCTATGGCAGGGGAAACTTCACACAAGGTCACAGTGGGAGTCTACGATTTAAAGAATAAAAAGACAGTCTACCTTAAATCAGGTGACCCGACCGACCGCTATTTTACCAACATCTCATGGAATCCCGACTCGAAAACGATTTACATGTTCGAGCTCAACCGAGACCAAAACGACTGCCGATTGGTAAGCTACAATGCGGAGACGGGGGATAAGATTACAGAAATCTACCGTGAGACGGACGCCAAATATGTGGAACCGCTACATCCGATTGTGTTTTTGCCATGGGACAAAAGCCGGTTTGTCATGCAAAGTCAAAGAGACGGATACAACCACCTGTATCTATATAATATAAAAGGTGAGAAGATTCGACAACTTACTTCGGGCAAATGGGTTGTATTAGATCTCGTTGGCTTCGATGCCAAACACAAAGCAGTCATCTACCAAAGCAACGAATGCAGTCCCATCCAAAAGAACACTTGGAGGGTGGATGTGCAAACCGGAAAGCGAGCCTTACTGGATAATGGCAAGGGCTGGCACACGGCCAACCTCAGCAAAAGCGGACAATATATTGTCGACAACTACTCTGAACCGGATGTCCCCAGGTGCATAGACATCATCAAAGTGGAGAATGTCAAACACACCCGTTATTTCGAAGCGCCCAATCCATGGAAAGGATACAGGACTCCGACGTTCTCTTGCGGCTCTATAAAAGCTGCTGACGGAATCACTGATTTATACTACCGCATGGTGAAGCCAATCAATTTCGATCCGCAAAAGAAATATCCGACAATCATCTACGTGTATGGGGGGCCACATGCTCACAACGTGGATGCCCGCTGGAACTATTGCAGCCGTGGTTGGGAGACCTACATGGCACAGAACGGCTATCTTCTTTTCATCCTTGACAATCGTGGAAGCGAGAATCGAGGTAAAGCCTTTGAGCAAGCCACTTTCCGGCAGTTGGGCCAGATAGAAATGCAGGACCAGATGAAGGGTGTCGAGTTTCTGAAGGGCCTCCCGTATGTCGATGCTGACAAAATCGGGGTACACGGTTGGAGCTTCGGAGGCTTTATGACCATCTCGCTGATGACCAATTATCCCGAAATTTTCAAGGTTGGCGTGGCGGGTGGCCCCGTCATCGACTGGAAATGGTATGAAGTGATGTATGGAGAACGCTACATGGACACTCCGCAGACCAATCCCGAGGGATATGCCAAGACTAGCCTCATCAAACAAGCCAAAAACTTGAAAGGCAAGTTGCAAATAATCATCGGAGAGAACGATCCGGTCGTAGTGCCCCAGCACGCCAAGTCGTTCATCCATCAATGCATTCTTGACGGCACACAACCGGATTTCTTCATTTATCCCGGTGAACCCCACAACATGCGCGGACATCAGAGCACTCATCTGCACGAACGCATCAGCCAATATTTCTTTGACTACATGCCTGCAAAGCAAAAATAACCATATAATCCCAGAAACTTCAAACTACAAAGTTAAAATGAGAATATTACTGTTAGGAGGAGGTGGCCGTGAACATGCCTTGGCATGGAAAATCGCGCAAAGCCCAAAAGTAGATGAACTCTTCATTGCTCCCGGCAATGCGGGAACGGCCAACTGCGGTCACAATGTACCCATCCAAGCCGATGATTTCGAAGCCTTGAAATCCTTTGCCCTTGAAAAACAAGTCGACATGGTGGTCGTAGGCCCTGAAGACCCTTTGGTAAAAGGCATCTACGACGATTTCAAAAACGATGGGAGAACGGCTCATATCCCTGTTATCGGACCGTCGAAAACCGGTGCAGTACTCGAAGGGAGCAAGGATTTTGCCAAAAGTTTCATGCTGCGTCACCATATTCCTACAGCCAAATATCAGACTTTTGACGGAACAACACTTGAAAAAGGACTCAAGTTTTTGGAGACTCTCCAGCCTCCTTATGTATTGAAAGCAGATGGACTTTGTGCCGGAAAGGGAGTTCTCATCTTGCCTACACTCGAAGAAGCCAAGAAAGAATTGAAAGAGATGCTCGGTGGAATGTTTGGCAATGCTTCAGCACAAGTCGTCATCGAAGAGTTTTTAAACGGAATCGAATGTTCTGTATTCATACTGACTGATGGCAAGCACTATAAGATTCTTCCAGAGGCTAAAGACTACAAGCGCATTGGGGAACACGACACAGGTCTCAACACGGGAGGCATGGGGAGTGTGACCCCGGTTCCGTTCGCCACAAAAGAGTGGATGCTGAAAGTGGAAGACCGCATCATCCGTCCAACGGTCGAAGGATTGGGAGAGGAGCATATCGACTACAAAGGTTTCATCTTCTTTGGCTTAATCAATGTGGATGGTGAGCCGATGGTTATTGAATACAACTGCCGGATGGGAGACCCGGAAACCGAAAGTGTGATGTTACGGTTGAAAAGCGACATTGTAGACCTTTTTGAAGGTGTGGCGAAAGGAGACCTTGACAAGCGGACCATAGAATTTGACGAGCGTGCCGCAGTCTGCGTGATGTTGGTCAGTGGCGGTTATCCGGAAGCTTACAAGAAAGGCTACCCCATTTCCGGCATCGATCAGATAAAAGAAAGCATTGTTTTCCATAGTGGTACGGCAGAGAAAAATGGTCGGATCGTCACCAATGGCGGGCGTGTAATAGCCGTAAGCAGCTATGGCAGCAACAAAGAGGAAGCATTGAAGAAGAGTTTCGAAGAGGCCCGGAAGATACAATTTACAGACAAATATTTCCGTTCTGACATTGGCCGGGATCTCTAAAAAGTAATCATCAGCGTGTGCGCCTGCAACTTGACGGGTACACACGCTCCCCTATTTTCGGAACACATAACACAAGCAGCAGAAGACAAAGGTACAACCATTGAGGATAAAGAGATTACAGAATAGGATAGCTGAAAGCAAGTTTGCTCTCCCCGCAGTGACCGTCTATACCATTTTGGTATGGCTGGTAGGAGGATTGTTCTCCCATCAGCAGTGGGTTACGTTTGGCTGTACTGTTATCGCCGGCTACTTGATGGTAGAACTAAACAACCAAAACTCCCTCATGCGCATTTACAGCCGCATGGTTTCCTGCTCATTTCTCGTTTTGCTCAACATGGCCAATTTTCTGTTTTCTTCTTCGGAAACATTGGCAACCATACTCAGTTTTGTAGCTTTCTATCTCTTTTTTTTCCATGCCTATCAAGACAAGACGGCATCAGGCTGGGTGTTTTACGCTTTTCTGTGCCTTGGTATCGGTTCCATATTCTTTGTCCAGTTGCTTTTTTATATACCTGTTTTATGGCTGTTGATGGCTTTCCGAATCTTAAGTTTTAGCCCTCGCACATTGTTCGCCTCCATTTTGGGATTGCTGGTTCCCTATTGGTTTGTAGGCGGATATTTGGCCTATTCGGGAGAAACAGATACATTGATGGCACATTTAGTCGAATTGACAACTTTTTCTCCTATCCTCGATTACTCATGTTTGAAACCGGAACACGTGATGTCGCTCGCCTTGGTGGGAATACTCGGGTTCACCGGCATGGGACATTTCTGGCATAGCAGCTATAAAGACAAGATCCGCACTCGTATGATCTATGAGATATTCATAGCTATCTTTTGGACGACATTGGTATTTATGGCTTTACAGCCCCGGCGTTTCGACAAGTTATTGGGCATCCTTATCATCAACACTTCTCCTCTGATTGCGCATTTTATTGCTCTCACCCACACCAAAATAACCAATATCGCCTTCTTACTCATCATTATAGGCACACTGATCATGACCGTCATCAATCTGCTTATCACCAACCAACTATGGATATTCTGATAGGTTTTCTCATCCATTGGGGATATTGGGGAATGCTGGTCTCGGCATTCCTTGCCGGCAGTTTCTTTCCCTTTAGCAGTGAGGCAGTCATTGTTGGATTGCAGTCGGCCGGACTCGTTCCACTACAACTGGTGATTTATGCCACCATAGGCAATGTGTTAGGTGGCATGTTCAACTACAGCATCGGGCGTATGGGGCGTCTCGATTGGATAGAAAAATATCTGCATGTCAAGCACGAGAGTCTTGACAAGGCCCAACGATTTATGAAGGGGCATGGCGCTTGGATGGGATTCTTTGCCTTTCTTCCCGTCTTAGGAAGTGCAATAACGATTGTGCTCGGTCTCACAAGAGCCAATCTACCAATATCCATTCTCAGCATCAGCATTGGTAAATTGCTACGCTATGTGGTGTTGGTGTACGGTGTCAGTCTGATTATATAATCATAGAAAAGATGAAGAAATACATACTTTTATTGCTCGTTGTTCTGGCATTTGGAGGATGCAGGAACCAATCGGCTACCAACAAAGAGATTTTATTTGTCACTATCGAACCGCTCCGCTACTTTGCAAAACAAATAGGAGGAGACTGCTTTGAGGTACGCACGATGGTACCCAACGGGAGCAATCCCGAAACATACGAACCCACTCCCCGGCAGATGGTAGACCTCTCACAAGCCAAAGGATATATTATGGTAGGAGATATTGGTTTTGAACGTACTTGGATGAAAAAAATCAAGGCTAACATTCCCGACATGAAAGTCATTAAAGCTTCTGATGACGCCTATCAGATAAAACCGGTTCAATCTTCCCCCGACACAGACGATCCCCATACTTGGATGAGCTGTGCAAATGCAGAGATACTTGTCAAGAACATGACCCGGTTTCTCATCAGCCTACAACCGCAAGACAGTGCTTTGCTCAGACAAAATGAAAAAATACTGTTGGGAAAAATTAAGACACTCAACAGAGACATCAAACGAAGATTAGAAAGCAGACCTT
The DNA here is from genome assembly GCF_000184945.1 of Segatella buccae ATCC 33574. Lineage (GTDB taxonomy): Bacteria > Bacteroidota > Bacteroidia > Bacteroidales > Bacteroidaceae > Prevotella > Prevotella buccae. The sequence continues at coordinate 1,875,903 of NZ_GL586311.1, read as the reverse complement.
CAGCTTTCTGCATCTATCACCCCATCCTCACTTATTTCGCACGTGACTACGGATTACGCCAATTCCCCATTGAAGAAGAAGGACGTGAACCCGGTGCACGACAGTTGCAAATACTCATAGACAATCTCAAACGCAACAATGTCGGTATCATCTTCATTCAAAAAGAGTTTGATGAACGTAACGCCCACACAATCGCCAAAGCAGTCAATGCCCGTTTAGTAAACATCAATCCACTGGCCTATAACTGGCCCAAGGAGATGATGAACATCGCTGAAGCTTTGCAGTAATCTCCCAACCCCAATTCCACCGACATGGACACCATCATCCGACTCAACCATATCTATGCCGAATACGACGGCAAACAAGTGCTCAACGATATATGTCTGGAAGTATGCGACCACGACTATATGGGCATCATCGGCCCCAACGGCGGTGGCAAGACCACACTCATCAAGATCATCCTCGGCCTCAAACAGCCAAGTAGTGGTACAGTGGAGTTCTTCAGAAAAGGTCAGCGAGTGAAAGAGCTTTCCATCGGTTATCTTCCTCAATACAACGAAATCGACAAAAAGTTTCCCATCTCTGTCTACGAAGTGGTACTTTCCGGTTTGAGCAGACAGAAACGTTTGTTCCACCCTTTCACTTCACAACAGCACGCACAAGTGGAAGAGACACTCCGACAAATGGAATTGGAAGATTTCAAGCACCGTCACATCGGTTCTCTCAGCGGCGGCCAGTTGCAGCGTGTTCTGTTGGCCAGGGCCATCGTTGCCCATCCCGATGTCGTCGTGTTGGACGAACCCAACACCTACATCGACAAGCGGTTTCAGGCTCAGATGTATGAAATGCTGAACAAGGTAAACCAAGACTGTGCCATCATCATTGTCAGCCACGACATAGCAGAAATACTTAACAATGTAAAACATGTGGCCTGTGTCAACCATTCGCTTCACTACCACGACCACACCAATATTCCTATGGCACAGCTCGAAAGACATTTCCTCGAGATGTGATGCCGAAAGTTATAATATATGAAAAAACACCCTGTACGAGCCACCATTTATAATCTTTTTCTTACCTTTGCAAAGATTAAGTAGCACTTTGACCGACACTATGAAGGGCGTAACACTCTTCTTTAGTTCGGTCATCTTGAAACAAGCATCCTGAAACAACAGTTATTTTATCATAAATGAAACAGTACAAGTTGATAGACAATGCACTGGGCTGGTTGACATTTCTAATAGCCGCCTTTGTTTATTGTTCTACGATTGAACCGACAGCCAGCTTTTGGGACTGTCCTGAATTTATCGTAACAGGTTACAAACTCGAAATCGGGCACCCACCGGGAGCACCATTCTTTATGCTTGTAGCCAACTTGTTTTCACACTTTGCTTCCAACGCTTCAGAAGTAGCCCGCATGGTCAACACCATGAGTGCGCTGCTCAGTGCGACGTGCATTCTGTTCCTCTTTTGGACCATTACCCACCTCACACGCAAGCTGATACTTAAAGACTGGAGCGAACTCACTACCGGTAAGTTGATTGCCATCGAGGCTTCCGGACTCGTTGGCGCACTCATTTATACTTTCTCCGACACCTTCTGGTTTTCAGCCGTGGAAGGTGAGGTGTATGCCTTCTCTTCAGCTTTTACAGCTGTCGTATTCTGGTTGATTCTCAAATGGGAAGACCATGCCGACGAGCCCCATGCCGACCGTTGGCTGGTGCTCATCATGTATATGACCGGTCTGTCCATTGGCGTACACCTACTCAATCTGCTTTGCATCCCGGCCATCGTATTGGTCTATTATTACCGACGGGTGCCCGATGCCAACCTTAAAGGCTCGCTCATGGCGCTGTTTATCTCTTTTGTGGTGGTAGCGGCCGTGCTCTACGGTGTTGTTCCAGGCATTATCACCGTAGGTGGGTGGTTCGAACTTTTCTTTGTCAACACTCTCGGCATGCCGTTCAACACAGGTGAGATCGTCTATATCTTCCTCCTCGTGGCAACAGTTATCTGGGCCATCTACGAAACTTATACTGACAAAAACTTCAAGCGCGGCAATTTGGCATTCATTCTGGCCGTGTCCATGCTTGGCATCCCTTTCTACGGTTATGGTTGGGGAGCTGCCCTCACCGGTCTCGTGATTGTGGTGATTCTCTGGTTTGTACTCAACTACCGTCAGAAAAAGGAGAAAAGCCTCATCCCCCTCATCAGTGCGCGTGTGAAGAATACGGCCCTGCTCTGTATGCTCATGCTGATGATTGGATACTCAAGTTACGCCCTCATCGTCATCCGCTCCTCGGCCAATCCGCCGATGGACCAAAACTCACCCGAGGACATCTTCACACTTGGCAACTACCTGAGCCGTGATCAATATGGTGACCGTCCGCTTTTCTACGGACAAGCCTACACCTCGCAAGTGAAATTTGATGTCGACGGTAACATCTGCCGTCCCCATTATAAGGATGGTGCTCCCATCTACCAGCGTAAGGAGAAAGCAAACAAAGACGAAAAGGACTCCTACTTCATTGTAAGCCACAAGAATAAATTGCAATATGCACAAAACATGCTCTTCCCCCGCATGTATGACCAAGCACATGCACAGGCTTACGAGTCGTGGATGGGTGGTGTTGACGGCACGGAAGTTCCCTACGACCGATGTGGCGAAAATATCATGGTGAAGGTGCCATCCCAACTGGAAAATATCCGTTTCTTCCTTTCCTACCAATGCAATTTCATGTATTGGCGCTACTTCATGTGGAATTTCGCCGGCCGACAGAACGACCTGCAAGGTAACGGCGAACTGGAACACGGCAACTGGATTACCGGAATACCTTTCTTTGACAATATGCGGTTGGGGGACCAGAGTAAACTTCCTGACGATTTAAAAGAAAACAAAGGACATAATGTGTTCTACTGCTTGCCTTTGCTGCTTGGTCTGATCGGTCTCTTCTGGCAGGCCTACCGGGGCAAACGCGGCATTCAGCAGTTCTGGGTGGTGTTCTTCCTGTTCTTCATGACAGGACTTGCCATCGTCATCTACCTCAACCAGACACCCATGCAGCCACGCGAGCGCGACTACGCCTACGCCGGTTCGTTCTACGCCTACGCCATTTGGTGCGGCCTTGGTGTGGCCGCCATCATCGATTTACTCAAGAAACGCATACGGTTCAACGACACAGCCCTCTCAGGCATTGTAGCTCTGCTGGCCTTAATCGTTCCCATACAAATGGCTAGCCAAACGTGGGACGACCACGACCGTTCGGGGCGTTACACCTGCCGTGATTTCGGCCAGAACTATCTCATGTCGCTTCAAGAAAAGTCAAATCCGATAATCTTCACCAACGGCGACAACGACACTTTCCCACTTTGGTATAACCAAGAGGTAGAAGGCGTGGGTACAGATGCCCGTGTGTGCAACCTAAGCTACTTACAGACCGATTGGTATATTGACCAGATGAAGCGTCCTGCCTACAATTCTCCGTCGGTACCTATCAAGTGGCCACGCCTCGACTTCTGTTCGGGCACCAACGAGTATGTGGAAGTGCAACCCGGGCTGAAAAATGAAATCAAGAAGTTCTATCAGGAATATCCGGAGGCAGCCAAGCAACAATTTGGCGAAGATCCTTTCGAACTGAAGAACATCCTCAAGTATTGGGTGCGCTCCAAAGATAAAGACCGTCACGTGATACCCACCGATACGGTCTATCTTACTATCGACAAGGAAGCTGTCAGGAAGAGTGGCATGCTCATGGCCTCCGACAGCATCCCCGACCGCATGACCATTTCTCTGGCCGGCAAGAATGCACTCTATAAGAACGATTTGATGATGCTCGAAATGCTTGCCCAGTGTAATTGGACTCGTCCTATCTACGTGGCTCTCACCGTAGGACAAGAAAACTATATGAATCTTGGTGACAACTTCGTTCAGGAAGGTCTGGCCAACCGCATCACTCCTTTCCGTACCAATGTGCCCGGTGCCAAAAACTTCGACACCGAGAAGACCTACCACAATGTCATGACACGTTTCAAGTTTGGTGGTCTAAGCACACCGGGCCTGTATATCGATGAGACCACCATGCGCATGTGTTACACCCATCGTCGTCTGATGGCTCAACTGGCTCTCCAACTCATCGCAGAGCACAAGAACGACAAGGCCCTCAAGGTGCTGACAAAGGCAGAAAAAGAGATTCCATCCTACAATGTTCCGCTCAACTACATGGGAGGTAGTCTCGACATGGCACGTGCTTATGCGCTTATCGGCCAGAAGGATAAGGCCAAAGCCATGTTGCAGCAGCTGTTTACCGGTTCTGTGCAATACCTGCAGTGGTATCTTAGCTTGAATACCGACCGCTTCCTCCAATCACAGAATGAGTGCATGACCCACTTCTGGATCATACAGCATCTGATAGAAGTCTCGGAAATGGTAGACCACAACATGGCTGTACAGCAGACCAAAATGCTCAACACGCTCTTTACGCGCTATCGCAGCCTTGGCGGACAGTCGCCGGAATAAGACCACAAAAGGGAGAAAACCATGATTATCGAACAACCGGCAAAATGGTTGCGTTGGCTTTACCCCAAGGCGACTTGGAGGATGGGGAAGGATGAACATGCAGTCTATCTGACATTCGATGACGGCCCCATCCCCGAGTCCACTCCCTTCATTCTCGACACACTCCGCGAGTTCGACATCAAAGCAACTTTCTTCATGGTGGGTGAAAATGTGCTCAAGCACCACGACTTGTACAATCGTATTGTGGCCGAAGGTCATCAGGTGGGTAACCACACCTTCAACCACATCGGGTCGCTGCGCCACTGGGCACTCACCTATCACTTCAACACCGAGAAAGCCAACGAACTTATCCATTCTCATCTCTTCCGCCCCCCCCACGGATGGATGCGGCCGAGTGTCTATTGGTGGATGGCGCACAAGTATCAAATCATCATGTGGGATCTCGTCACCCGCGACTATTCCAAGTGGATGACAGCCCAAGATGTGCTCAACAATGTGAAACGCTACGCCCGCAACGGCAGTATCATCACCTTTCACGATTCACTGAAGAGCATTGACAAACTCCACTATGCACTGCCCAAGGCTTTAGAATGGCTGAAAGAACAAGGATATGAGTTCAAAATCTTTAAATAGCAATGACATCAAAGCTGAGGCCCTACGTCTCGGCTTTTTTGCTTGTGGCATAGCCAAAGCCGAACCGGTCGATGCCGGCGTGGCTGCCTCGTTCAGCCATTGGCTCACTGAGGGGGGGAACGCTGACATGGGCTACATGACCAACTACCTTGACAAGCGGCTTGATCCGCGCCTGCTCATGGAGGGGGCACGCAGCATCATCAGCGTGGCCATGAACTATACACCCGCTGCACGACCTGCAGAAGGAGAATACCAGCTGGCGGCCTATGCATTAGGGAAAGACTACCATGATGTTGTGAAAGACCGCCTTCGGCAACTGGCAGCCCACCTCGGATGGAAAGACGCACTGCACAACGAAGATGAGAATGCCCATAAATGCCGTATTTTCGTTGACTCCGGTCCTATTCTCGAACGCTATTGGGCTGAACGGGCCGGACTTGGATGGACCGGGCGCAACCATCAACTCATCATTCCTAAAGCGGGAAGCATGTTCTTCTTGGGCGAGATACTTGTCGATGTAGAACTCGACTACGACAGCCCCATGTCCAATCGCTGTGGCAACTGCCACGCTTGTATCGACGCATGTCCCACTAAGGCCTTGGGCAAAATATTCCATGCCGACCGTTGTCTGAGCTACCAACTGATAGAAAACCGTGGGCAGCTTACTTCCGAGGCCCAACAATCAATGGGCGACACCATCTATGGTTGTGACCGCTGCCAGTCGGCCTGTCCTTGGAACCGCTATGCACATCCCAACACCATACCCGAGTTTCAGCCCAAACAAGAGCTGCTCAACATGACACGACAAGACTGGCAGCATCTTTCTGAAGAACAATACCGCTCCCTTTTCAAAGGAAGTGCGGTAAAGAGGGCCAAATATGCCGGACTCGTAAGAAACATAACAGCGGCAACCCTACAAGAGCACACGGTACAGGACCAGCTGCAAGAAGAGGAAAAACGTTCTTGACCGCCCCCCTCCAAAATCAACAAACAAGCATGACATGACCAATCAACTTGAAATCTCCATTCGCGACTTCTTCCATGACTTCGCCTCCGACATTCTTCTTCAGGCACATGCCGATTCCAACGATCCGCAAGCCGTCAAGATGGCCTTGCTTGACCACTTCGAGGAGATATACCCCCGATTTGCCAAAACCGAAGTCTTCAAGCAATGCTTCGAGAAAGAAGACCATGAATTGATGGTGGAAGCATATAAAAAGAATTTCACTCTCCTCCTACAAGGACGCCTGCCATGACCGACCGACGACAAAACTTGAAAGATTCAACACTCTACCGGTGGATGCAGCACATCACTCTATGGCTCGACCAATATTATCTCGATGCCATAGCCGGGCTTGTCCCGGGTGGGATAGGAGATGCCTTTTCATCTCTGTTCTCCCTCGTCCATGTCTATTTTGCCGCATTCCGTCTGCGCTCTCTCCCACTCACTTTGGCTATACTCAACAACTGTCTGCGTGACCTTTTTCTGGGTTTGCTGCCATTCTATGTGGGCAATGTGATAGATTTCTTCCATCGGGCCAACAAGCAAAACATGGCCCTCATCGACGGTTTCATCAACAACGACCGCGACATCATTCGTGCCGTCAACCGTAAAGCCGTCTACTCGGGAATCATCGTGCTGACATTTGTTGCAGCTATCATTCTCCTTGTCAAGCTGCTTCTTCGGCTGACCGATGCCCTCGGAAGCATCCTGTTCAGTTGACAAAGCCCACATATTTTTCCCTTCCACTACCAATCAATATTCCACAACGTTCATGAAACAGTTTTACATCCTTGCAGTTCTCATCCTGCTGACTGCCTGCCACAAGAAAATCTACACACACGACATTTCCTTCAAAGGAGACACCGTAATCTATCAAGGCCGCCCCTACACCGGTGACATTTGGACAGACGACAACACTTCGGGCTTTTTCAAAACCGAAAACGGGCAGTTGCAGGAATTGACTTTCTTCCACCGCAACGGCAAAATGGCCATCCACATGAAAGTAAGTCCGCAAGGGGCACCACACACCGAAATCTTTGACGACCACGGAGACTCACTCGATCTGGTCTCATTCCAACAGCACTATATGGACATCTATCTGAAAATGGCTATGGTGCAAGGAGAACTAATGCAAAAATAGCCTTGTTGACGTAGTATAACTCCTTGCCTGCCCCATCAACCATCCACCTGTTCATACTTGCCTCTTAACCTCTTTGGAAGCCGTGAACGCACTATCATGTACGACTTTTCTATCAGTGTCCTGACCAACCTGTCGTCAAGCATTTCCAGATAAAGGTCGTTCCAATGTGTCTTGTTCAGGTGATAGGCCGGGCGGATGCCGTCGTAGTGCTCACGCAACTCCTCCCCCTCATCAGGATCGAGCTTCACGGCGCATACCGGTTCCGGTGCCTCCAATCGAATGTGAAGGAATATCTTGCCCTCAATGCGAAATATCAACCAGTCTGGACCGTAGGGCATATCCTCCTCCACTCCGGGCAATGCCATTGCATATTCCCTTACTTCTTCTATATTCATCTTCACCGTTGGTTCGTAAAACAAGGATCAATATTTTTATCTACAACAAAGATAGAAAAAAGGATTGTAACCTCCAAACACTTGACCTAAAAGTTATATTTGAGCTTTTTTAGTAGCATGTTATATGAAGTGATTTATTTTTTTATCTTTTATAGAAGATAAAAACAAGGAGAAAAGCTGTTTTTATCTCGTATACTTCACATACATTCTTATCTCCAATCATCTTAAATGCAATATTTTACAAGAAAATGTTCTCTCTAATTGCGATAATCTACCATGTTTTCAAAGCCTGTCAAAAAGCCCCCATGAAAAGAAAAATCTTCATTTATTGAATCTGCAACTAACAAAGTTGGCTAATTTTAGCTATCTTTGCATAAGATAGGTGAGCCCAAGCTTGCAAGATATAGAGCCGGCACCTGCCTTTAAAGCCCATTACGGGCCTGTTTTCAACAATCATCGACCATAGCCCATGAAATGTAAACCGGTATCGAAATATATCCTATACGTCGTTTGCATGTTGCTGCTCGCTGCTTGCAACAAGAGCGAACGGCGATATGTCATCGGTGTATCACAATGCAGCGAAGACATTTGGCGCGACAAACTGAACGACGAACTCGTGATGGGCACCTACCAGCACGACAACGTGAGCCTGAGGTTTGCCTCGGCCAATGACGATGACAGACTGCAAACGGAACAAATCAATAAGTTTATCGAAGACGGTGTAGACCTGCTCATTGTCTCCCCAAACCAGATACACACCATCACTTCCGCCATCGACAAAGCCTACAACCGGGGCATTCCCGTCATCCTGTTCGACCGCAAGACCGACTCGGGCAAGTACACAGCTTTTATTGGAGCCGACAATTTCGAGGCGGGCAAAACGATGGGCGAATACATCGCCCGCCAATTAGGGGGCCGGGGAAACGTGGCCGAGATAGCCGGACTCACAGGTTCTTCGCCCGCCATCGAGCGCCACAAGGGATTCATGCAAGCCATCGGCCGATACCCCGGCATACGCCTTATCGCACAACACCATGCCGGATGGCTAAAAGAGCGTAGCCAAATAGAGATGGACAGTATCTTAAACGAACACCACCACATCGACTATGTGTTCGGACAAAACGACCGCATGGCCATCGGGGCCCGGCAAACAGCCAAGAAACGGGGATTCAAGGACATCAAGTTTGTAGGCATAGACGCACTCCCCGTGCCGGGTGGCGGACTGGAAAATGTACGCGACGGCCGGTTGGAGGCATCCTATATCTATCCCACCCGCGGCGACCTCGTGCTGCAACTGGCCATGAACATTCTGGAGCATAAGCCCTACGAGCGCGACAACTATCTCAAGGGGGCACTCGTCACGCGCGACAATGCCCATGTGCTGTTGCTGCAAAGCGAGGAGATGAACAAGCAACGCAGCCGCCTCTACTCGCTCCACAACCGTGTGGACACCTATCTGGCCCAATACAACCACCAAAAGGTCTACCTGCTGTTGTTCTCCATCATCATCCTGCTGCTCGTAGGCCTCATCGTCTACATCTACCGAACCATCATCATGCGGCGCCGGCTGGAAGAAGAGGCCACCAATGCCAAGTTGCAGTTTTTCACCAACATCAGCCACGAACTGCGCACACCGCTCACACTGATAGCCGACCCAGTGGAGCATATCATCGACGACAACAACCTGACCCGTCAACAGCGCAACATGCTGCTCATCGTGCGGCGCAATGTCAACGTGCTCACCCGGCTTGTCAGCGAGATTCTCGATTTCAGAAAAATACAAAACGGCAAGATGACACTCACCTTGAGCGACTTCGACCTTGCAGTCTACATGCGGCAGTGGCTGGATGTTTTCGCCACCACAGCCGGAAAAAAGAAAATCTCGTTGGAACTGCACGCTGCTTCCCCACTGTCCATCCGTGCCGATATATATAAGGTGGAACGAATATGCTATAATCTGCTGAGCAATGCCATGAAGTACACCCCGGAAGGCGGCCGCATCACTTTCTCGGCTGTCACGGAGGGTGACTTCGTTCATATCGGTGTGACCGACACGGGCATTGGCATGACCAGAGACGAGGCGGCCCATGTGTTCGAACGCTTCTATCAGGTAAGACACCCCCACAAGGGGGGAACGGGTATCGGCTTGGCCATCGTGAAGTCGTTTGCCGAACTACACAAGGGCACTGTTGCCGTGGAGAGCGAACCGGGCCGGGGGAGCACATTCACCGTCACTCTGCCGCTGAAGGCCAAAGGTACCAACATCGTCGAAACCACAGAAGTCTATACCCCTGCCGAATATCCACCCGAAGACTCGGCGGCAGAAGACATTACCTCACAGGCCATGACCGAGAAGATAACCCGGCCGGGCGAAAAGGAAAAGCCCTCGCTGCTTGTCATAGACGACAATCCGGACATACGTTCCTATGTGATGACCCTACTGGGCAACGACTATAATGTGGAGCAGGCTGCCGACGGTCGGGAAGGTCTACACAAGGCCATGAGAGACGTGCCCGACCTCATCATCTGCGATGTGATGATGCCCGTGATGGACGGGCTGGAGTTCTGCCGGCGCGTGAAGCATGATGTCATCACGAGCCACATCCCCGTGCTGCTGCTTACGGCCCGAACCTTGGAGGAGCAACGCGTGGAGGGCTACGACTACGGGGCCGATGCCTATCTCACCAAACCCTTCAGCGGGGAAGTGCTGAAATCGCGCGTAAGAAATCTGCTGGACAACCGCAAGCTGATGAAGATAGCCTTCGCCGGCGATGGTTCCACGCAAGAGGAAAAAGCTGCCCCAAAAAGTTCGGAAAGCCTGTTTGTCGAGAAATTCCGCCGCATCATACAGGACAATCTGGCAGACCCGAGTCTCAACATCGACAAAGTGAGCAGTGCCATGGGGCTTAGCCGGGCTCAACTCTACCGCAAAATCAAGGCGCTCACCGGCACTTCGCCCGTAGACATCATTCGCGAGGCTCGCCTGAAACGTGCCGATCGCCTGCTGGAGACCACCGACAAGAGTGTTTCCGAAATAGCCTACGAGGTGGGATTCTCTTCCCCCTCCTACTTCACCAAATGCTATCGCGAGCACTTCGGCCACACACCCAACGCCCGCCAGTGACTATACACCCGCTTTACATGAAGTGACAACGCTCTGCAGGCAGGAGAAGAACACCTTTTTTACATACAATCGTGGGGAAGCATGCTTGTGCTTCCCCTTTCGCTTGGAAATAACCGGGTGCAGTAGCATAGCACTTTTGTTGCAACCTCTATCAAATAGGTTGCAACATTATTTTATGACACCAAATGAGCGTTTTTTTATATCCTGCATCAAAATAGTAGCGTACATTTGCCCCCGGAACAAAAACCTAACAACATTTCATAACTCATAAGTGTAATCAAATTTACCATCATGAAGAATCTAAATCAAATCCATCAAAGATTGGAAATCTTAGTATTTGCCTCTCTGTTGTGCATGAGTACCCTTCAGGCACAAAACGGGAACAAGTCGCCTCAATCACAAAAGGAAAATGCTTCCAGCTCCAAAGAGGAGAACAACCGCAATGTGATGCTCAATGCGGCCAGTGCGAACGGCCCCCGGGAAATCCAAATAGGTCTCCCCTCAGCCGATGTGAATGTGTTGGAGAACGGTCTGCCTGTAACATACGCCACCAATCCGCACAGCGTAAACTCAATATGGCGCGGCGACGCAAGCCTCAGCCATCAAGGGCTATTGAAGATTTCAGAGACGGCCATCACAACCGGTAATATTGGCTATGCCGTCAACTCGTTTACACAACTTGGTCAAGAAGGTTTCCACGGTACATTAAACTACAAGTCCAATCACTTCGGATTACAAGAATTCTCCTTGAATATGAATGGATCCATCGGTAATGGCTGGTATTACAGCGGTAGCATGTATCAAGACTTCGACCCGGGAACCTTCAAAATCAAGTCTTCCCAATATCAAGACCGCACACAGATCTATAAGGCAGCTATCACCAAACGATATGCCGGCAACCGTGGTGAATTTACAGCCATGTACCATTACAGTAACAGCCATCCGGTCTACACCTACGCCACACAGTCGGCACCATTCATCTACGTAGGCGATGGTAGCGTAGAGGAATACGGCGACTTCAAACTCGGAACGACATCGTATCTCCCGACAGACGCCAACATCACCTATCGAGACATGCGCACGGGACAACTGAAAAGTACTTCTTTCTATGACGCCATCGGCAACCGAAGCAGTGAAATCTCACTGATAAACAATTTAGACTTCGGAAACGGCCTGTCATGGAAAGCCGTCATGCGCTACGACCATGCTCATGGTGCACTCGTTTATCAGACTCCAATGTCGCTTATCAATGTCAAAGACAACAGTGCCTACAAATATATGCTCTACAACATTGACGGCAGTCAATCGGCCTATACCGGCGATTACGTTCAAACCCGCATGTCATGTTTGAATTCGGGAGATATCGATGAGTTTCTCCTCACATCTGAATTGACCAAGAAGTTTCGCACCTCGACTTTTCGTCTTGGAGTAAACGAATGGTATTATAATATAGACTACACTTCCAATACCACCATGTATGACCAAAGTGTGCCGTCAGACGGCAGCTATGCCGTGCGGGTATATGATGCCAACTTGCGCAATTCTTATTTCTACGACTACAACAAGAATGCTTCTGAATACTATAAAGGACATGAAAACAAGCTGGCCCTATATTTCACCCACGATTGGGATATTCTGCCACAACTGAATATCTATTATGGTGCACGGTTGGAGTATCAGAAGCTCAGCGGTGAAAACCTCGCCGTTACCAATGCCGCAGGCAACTTCGTTGGTCGGTTCACCGACTACTATATCGGTGCCACAGCCGCCGACGGCACCAAGATACTCCCAAGAGAACTCGACTACGATTGGTTCAATTACGACCTTGCCATAGCAGCCACCTACAAGCTCTCACAAAAGTTTGGTTTTACGGGCGACTTCACTTATATTGTACAACATCCGAAATTTGAAGCCTTCTCGCCAGCCACTCTGCCAAACACCAACAAGATATCCGTTCCACTCGGGCGTGTGGGCATCTACTATAACACTCCGTGGATGAGTCTCACTTCGCTGTTTTCCTATATCTCCAAGACCAACAACAACTCCACACTGAACCTCCAACATGGCAGTGAGATTTTGGCAGCACCGCTCACCTACGACATTCAAACCATTGGTTGGACCACCGACGTGATGGCTCACCCACTAAAAGGACTCGACATCCACTTTCTTTTCACTTACCAACGACCGACTTACAAGAAATATGAGACTTCCGTCACATTCTCCGACGGCTATGTGGGTAACATCAATGCAACGAGCAATATCGTGGCTGAAATTCCCAGAGTGCTGATCGAGTTCGATCCAAGCTACATGATTACCAAAGACATCAAGGTGTGGACGAGTTTCCGCTATTTCAGCAAGACCTACGCCAACATCAACGATGCCTACTACTTCAATGGACACTGGGAGACTTTCGGCGGTATAAACTGGCAAATGAACAAGAAACTGTCACTCGGCTGCACAGTTGTCAACTTCCTCAACCAAACGGGCGCGAAGGGCAGTATTGCCGGTGCGGAACTCATCACGAAAGAGCAAGCCAAGAATATCAAAAACACTCTGATGACCGGTAGTTATCTGCGCCCATTCACCATTGAATTCAACGCTTCTTTGAAATTTTAAATCTCAATAACAATCATAAACCAAACAATCATGAAAAAGCGTAATATAATACTCAGCGCTGCCATGATATGCGTTTCCATACCAAACATGGCACAAAGTATGCAAATCAGCCACAACGGAGATACAACCATCATCCGTGTAGAGAACTCCACAAAGTATCTCATCTTGCCGATAGAGGAGGAGAAGGAAGAAGCCCAAGTGCTCTTAGATAACGGGAAACCAACTGACACTTGGATGGATATCCGGTTGGCACAAGACAACGTGGACTACTATGTGCCTTTCGAGCTCAATAAGGGCAAAACTTCCGTTGTGAAGATTCTTAATCTCAAGAAAGATGCCCTTACACTGCGCGACGGTCAAATGAAACTATCCAACGAGTGGAATGTGACCAACACTGATTTCTACCGCCCATCGTATCACCATACACCTTCCTACGGTTGGATGAACGATCCAAATGGCATGTTCTACAAAGACGGCGTTTATCACCTCTGTTTCCAATACAACCCATACGGTTCAAAATGGGGTAACATGCATTGGGGGCATGCCATCAGCAAAGATCTCATCCATTGGCAGGAAGTTGCTCCAACCATCGCACGCGACCCTATGGGACACATCTTCTCAGGTAGTGCCGTCATAGACAAAAATGGTACGGCCGGCTATGGTAAGGATGCCATCGTCGCCACTTACACCTCTGCCAGTGACAAAAACGGACAAATACAATGCATGGCTTACAGTACAGATGGTGGCTACACTTTCAAGAAATATGAAGGAAATCCGGTACTCACTCCGTTTGATGGTCTAAAGGATTTCCGCGACCCGAAAGTATTCTGGTACGAACCGGCCAAACAGTGGTATATGATCGTTTCTGCCGACAAAGAGATGCGCTTCTATTCATCCCCCGATTTGAAAAAGTGGACCTATGTAAGCTCATTCGGTCAAGGATATGGTGCGCAACCCAACCAATTTGAATGTCCCGACTTTTTCCAACTTCCCGTAGATGGCAACAGGAATAACAAAAAGTGGGTGATGATTGTCAATATCAATCCGGGATGCCTTTTCGGTGGCAGTGCCACAGAATACTTCGTGGGAGATTTCGATGGAAAAACTTTTACTTGCGACAGCAAACCCGATGTGGCCAAATTTCTCGACTATGGCAAAGACCATTATGCAACCGTAACATTCTCGGGTGTTAACGATCGTGTGCTGGGCATTGCATGGATGAGTAACTGGCAGTATGCCAACGTGACTCCCATCAAACAATATCGTGGTGCCAATACGTTGCCACGTGAACTCTCCCTCTTTAGCAAGGACGGTCGGATATATATGGCTTCCAATGTAGCACCCGAGGTGAAAGCTTTGCGCAAGGATACTAAGAATTTGGAAGTCAACAATGTTAAAGGAGAGAAAGATTTCAAGAATATCTCTGACAATAAGGAAAATGATTTTGAACTTGAAATGGATGTCACACCCGGCAAGACCGGGCAAACAGGTTTTGTTTTTTACAATGAAAAAGGAGAGAAAGTGAACATCTATTTAGACATGAATACCGGCAAACTCGTTATGGATCGCACGGAGAGCGGGCTCACTGCATTTGGTGACAAAGCTGTAGCCCACGACATAGAAAAGCAATTCGACGTACACGAACATAGGGAAATCAAGGAGCCTTTCCGTAAAGCCAACTCCATCAACTACAAAAATGATTTCGCTTTGGGCACTTGGGCACCGCTCAATCTCTGTAACGGCAAGACTTATCATTTGGATGTTTATGTCGACAAGTGCTCTGTTGAAATATTCGTAGACGGTGGGCGTATCGCCATGACCAACCTCATTTTCCCGACAGCCCCCTATACTTCCGCCAGATTCTACACCAACGGAAACAAGGCAGACTTCAAAAATGTAAAAGTGAGCCAACTGAGTTTGTAAAGATAGATAGCCGAAAGGATATTCCATTATCAAACACAAGCTAACATGCAGAGAGTTAAGCCCTCCCGCTACTTTGCCACAAACGGCATGGGCTTAACTTCTTCTCCTTTTCATAACAATAAGTTCCTCCCCCTTTCCGTTTATCTTTATGAGACTGAAAAACTAAATCATCAAGCCCTATGACTGAAAAAAAATATCTTAAACTCGTCCCTGTGATGCTCTGCTTCTTTGCCATGGGCTTCGTGGACTTGGTGGGTATTGCCTCCAACTATGTGAAAGACGACCTGCATCTGACCGACTCTACGGCCAATGTCTTTCCGTCGCTCGTCTTCTTCTGGTTTCTCATCTTCTCCGTGCCTACGGGCATGTTGATGGACAGGATAGGCCGCAAGAAGACCGTACTGCTCAGTCTGCTGGTGACGTTTGTGTCGCTGTTGCTCCCCATCTTCGGCGAATCATACGGGCTCATGCTCGCTTCCTTCTCGCTGTTGGGCATCGGCAACGCACTGATGCAGACCTCGCTCAACCCGCTTGTGGCCACTGTCATACAGGGCGGAAACCTCGCCAGCACACTCACCTTCGGCCAATTTGTCAAAGCCATAGCCTCTTTTCTGGCTCCATACATCGCCATGTGGGGTGCCACGGCTTCCATTCCGGCTTTCGGCCTGCAATGGCGGGTGCTGTTTCCCATCTACATGGTCATCGGTGTCATCGCCACGCTGCTGCTTTGGATGACTCCCATCACCGAAGAGGAACAAACAGAAAAGGCCTCTTCATTTGCCGAGTGCCTCAAGCTGCTGGGTCTGCCCGTCGTGTTGCTGTCGTTTATCGGCATCATGTGCCATGTGGGCATTGACGTGGGCACCAACACCACGGCACCGAAAATACTGATGGAGCGACTGGACATGAGCTTGAATGAGGCCGCTTTTGCCACCAGCCTCTATTTCATTTTCCGTACCATCGGTTGCCTCACGGGCTCCTTCTTCCTGCGGGTGATGAACAACAAGGTGTTCTTCATCATCAGCATTCTGATGATGGCACTCTCCATGTGCGGTCTGTTCTTCGGCACTTCCAAAGCCGTTCTCTACACAGCCATTGCCCTTGTGGGCTACGGCAACTCCAATGTCTTCTCCCTCGTCTACTCCCAAGCACTGCTTTCCGTGCCCGAACGCAAGAATGCCGTGTCCGGACTGATGATTATGGGACTCTTCGGCGGCACGGTGTTCCCGCTCATCATGGGCTTTGCCAGCGATTCCATCGGGCAGATGGGAGCCGTATTGGTGATGGCCGTGGGCGTGGTCTACCTCTTTACCTATATTCCCCAAGTGAAACATTAAAGAAACTTCAACAACAATGGAAACTATGAAATCGACAACATCGTATATCATCGGACTGGGCGAAGCCCTGTGGGATGTGCTTCCCGACGGTAAGAAACTGGGCGGTGCACCAGCCAACTTCGCCTATCATGCCGGCCAATTCGGCAACAAGACACTGGCCGTGAGTGCCCTCGGAGAGGACAAGCTGGCCGAGGAAACCCTTGCCGCACTCGACGAGAAAGAGCTGGAATATATCATGCCACAAGTGCCCTACCCCACCGGAACGGTGCAAGTGGTACTCGACGACGAGGGAGTGCCCACCTACGACATTCGCGAAAATGTGGCGTGGGACAACATTCCGCTGACCGACGAGATGCTCGCCGTGGCGCGAAACGCCCGTGCCGTGTGTTGGGGCTCACTGGCCCAACGCAATGTGGTATCGCGAGACACCATCCAGCAATTCGTCAAAGCCACCCCGAAAGACTGCCTCCGAATCTTCGATATCAATCTGCGACAGACCTTCTACACGAAAGAAATTATCCAGGAATCATTGAGACTGTGCAACATTCTCAAAATCAACGATGAAGAACTGGTGAGCATCGGCCGCATGTTCGGTTATCCGGGTCTCGACATCGAAAACAAGTGTTGGCTCATTTTGGGCAAGTACGACCTCGACATACTCGTGCTCACCTGCGGCGTGAACGGCAGTTATGTATTCACTCCGGGCACCATGTCGTTTCAAGAGACCCCGAAAGTGGAAGTGGCCGACACGGTGGGTGCCGGCGACTCGTTCACAGGAGCCTTCTGTTCAGCCATTCTGAAAGGCAAGTCGGTGTGTGAAGCCCACCGGACAGCCGTGGAGGTCAGTGCCTACGTGTGTACGCAAAACGGTGCGATGCCCAAACTGCCGGAGAAATATCTCGACAAAGTGCAGCCTTGCGGATAACCACACAGACGGAGACATCCACCTTGGTTAGGAGTTGCCCGTAATCACCATGAAAGTCCCCGAGCGTGTCATGCCGACATGTGCTCGGGGGCTTTTGTTTTTGCCCGTTTCCTTGTCCCGACTTTAAAGTTAACGCTTCCAAGTGGTTTAATGCACGGAAAACACGACTCGTTTCACCTATTTTTTGTACATTTGCAGCGTTGTTAGAATCCCAAGAACCATTTACATTACTAAAAGCAACAAGAAAAGATGGCAGACAAACGTTATGGTCACTTCGACGACGAACACCGGGAGTATGTGATCACCGATCCAAAAACTCCCTGGCCGTGGATCAACTATCTGGGCAATGAAGACTTTTTCTCACTCATTTCCAACACGGCCGGAGGCTACAGCTTCTACAAGGATGCCAAGTTCCGCCGTCTCACGCGCTACCGCTACAACAGCGTGCCAATGGACAATGGCGGCCGCTACTTTTATCTGAAAGACGGTGACACCATCTGGAATCCGGGATGGAAGCCGTGCAAGACTCCTCTCGACTTCTACGAGTGCCGCCACGGCATGAACTACACCCGCATCACAGGACGCAAAAATGCCGTCGAAGCCTCAGTGCTCTTCTTCGTTCCGCTCCACACTTGGGGTGAAGTGCAGAAGCTCACGTTGCAAAACCTCGGTACGGAGACAAAGACGCTGAAGCTCTTTTCATTTCAGGAATGGTGTCTGTGGAATGCCGCCACCGACATGGAGAACTTTCAGCGCAATTTCTCCACGGGCGAAGTGGAGGTCGAAGGAAGCGTCATCTACCACAAGACCGAATACCGCGAACGCCGCAACCACTATGCCTTTTATAGCGTGAATGCCTCCATCGACGGCTATGACACCGACCGCGAGACCTTCGTCGGCCTCTACAACGAGTTTGCCGAACCCGAAGCCGTGGTTGAAGGCAGGGCCCGCAACAGCTTTGCCCACGGGTGGAGCCCCATCGCCTCACATTATATAGAGGTGACACTCGCCCCGGGCGAAAGCCGCGATTTTGTCTTCCTTTTGGGCTATGTGGAAAACGCTCCCGAAGAGAAGTTTGCCGGCAAACAGACAATCAACAAGGAGAAGGCACTCCGGATGATTGCCGACTTCGACACCACGGCCAAGGTGGACCGCGCTTTTGACGAACTCAAAACCTACTGGGACAGCCTGCTGAGTGTCTTCACGCTCAAGAGCGGCAACGCCAAACTCGACCGCATGGTGAACATCTGGAATCAATACCAGTGCATGATTACTTTCTGCATGAGCCGGTCGGCCTCGTTCTTCGAGAGCGGCATCGGCCGTGGCATGGGCTTCCGCGACTCCAACCAAGACCTCGTGGGCTTCGTGCATCAGATACCTGAACGGGCGCGCGCGCGCATCATCGACATCGCCTCCACCCAATTTCCCGACGGCGGATGCTACCACCAATACCAACCGCTGTCGAAACGTGGCAACAACGACATCGGGGGCGGTTTTAACGATGATCCCTGCTGGCTCATTTTCGGCACGGTGGCCTACATTAAAGAGACGGGCGACTTCTCCATACTCGACGAGATGGTACCGTTTGACAACCAACCCGGCTCTGAGGTGACGCTTTTCGAACATCTGAAAGTCAGCATGAACCACGTGCTCAACAATCTCGGGCCGCACGGGCTGCCGCTCATCGGGCGTGCCGATTGGAACGACTGCCTCAACCTCAACTGCTTCTCATGGGATCCCAACGAGAGTTTCCAGACCACCGAAAACAAGAGCGAGGGCTCCAAGGCAGAAAGTCTCATGATAGCCGGTCTGTTTGTCGTGACGGGCAAAGACTACGTGGAACTCTGCCGACATCTCGGCAAGCACGAGGAGGCCGAGCGCATGGCACAGGCCGTGAGCGACATGGAGGAGGCCGTAAAGAAGCATGGCTGGGACGGTAACTGGTTTCTCCGTGCCTACGACTTCTTCGGCAACAAAATCGGGAGTCACGAAAACGAAGAGGGCAAAATATTCATTGAGAGTCAAGGCTGGTGTACGATGGCGGGCATCGGTCTCGAAGACGGCTTTGTGGACAAGGCGCTCGACTCGGTGAAGGAGCGCATGGAGTGTGAGCACGGCATTGTGCTCAACAACCCGGCCTACACCACCTACCACGTGGAGATGGGCGAACTGAGTTCCTACCCTGAAGGCTACAAGGAAAATGCCGGCATCTTCTGCCACAACAACCCGTGGGTGATTATTGGCGAAACCGTGGCCGGACGCGGCGATGACGCATGGAGCCACTACACCAAGATACTGCCTTCCTACGTGGAGGAGAAGTACCAGACGCTCCACAAAGTGGAACCCTACGTGAACTGCCAGATGGTGGCGGGCAAGGATGCAGCCCGGCCCGGCGAGGGCAAGAACTCATGGCTCACGGGCACGGCAGTCTGGATGTGGTACACCGTGTCGGAGTTCATCCTTGGCATCAAACCCTCCTACGACGGTCTGACGATTGATCCGTGTCTGCCGACATCGGCCAAGGAGTATGAAGTTTGCCGCAAATTCCGCGGTGCGGAGTATATCATAAAGGTGAAAAATCCCAAGGGAGTGAACAAGGGCGTGCGCTCCCTCCTCCTTGACGGACAACGCATGGAGGGCAACACAGTGCCTTTCAGCGAAGGCAGGCACACCGTAGAGGTTGTGATGGGATAACAAGCCGGCATCCCCTGATATGCCCCGTACGAGAACCATTTCCCGTGCGGGGCTTTCTGTTGGCAGACGGAGAAAGGGAATAGCCACCATTTCATGGGGAAATGTTTTGCTCACTCGCCATCAAAATCAGGTAAAAGACGCTGCTGCAAGATACGGGGCTATGATAAATAACCTTTACAGAATCACTTCCATAAAAACTCGCCAAATAGTATGGGAAGTAGGCTTTAAATCGCCGGGAGAGCCCGCTGTTTTTCTCATTCGGGCTCTCCGAACTTGCAAAAGAGCCACACTTGAAAGCTGAAAGGGCCACAGTTGCGTCGCAACTGTGGCCCTTTTGCCAACTTGATTAGGCCCTTTCAGGCCGGTTTTTGAGTCTAACAGCGTGTCAACAATATTCAAACGGCTGATTATCAGCTCCTTTTAAATGTCGCCAAAATCGCCCAATTCGCATCCGCAGGATTGTTCGTTGCAAATATCGCAAGCAGAGTGCCCGAAAACGAACAAATGGTTTGACATTATGCTGTCCGGAAAGTAGCTTTTATCTTCCACCATAGGACGAGCCACCGTTACCAACCTCGCCGTTTAGAAGAGGACATCCCGCAACTTCTGATAAAGGAAAGAGAGGGTGAGCAACAGCAGCCCCAAGACGATGAACACGACAATCTTGCCCCAAGCCGGCATCATCCAAACGTCATAGATCACCAGTTTGAACAGCACCAGTCCGAAGGTTCCCAAACTCACCATGCGCAGATCCTTGCGATGGAGCTTCATACCCAAGCACATCTCCACAAAGGCGAAAACGCCGAGAGTGAGCCCCAAGAGCACGTCGCTGAGACTGGAATCGAGGGGAGTGTGGAATTCATATTCCATGTAAAAGGCAAAATAGACGGTCGTGATGCCAAGCAACAGATAGCCCAAATGCAACGGATGATAGGGCAACAGCGAGTCGGTGTCTTCAAAAAGACTGCGATAACGCTCCATCACCACAGCCACAGCCACCGCACAGAGGCCGGGGAAGAGGGCGGTGAAGAACGTGCCATTGAAGAACACGGGGAGCAGAATGAGTTCATCGTAAACATAACTGTCCTCAACCGTATAAAGATAATAAAACAGCGTAGCGGCCGACAGCAACATGCAGCCCAAGGCGTAGACCCGGTCGCAAAGCTTGACATACAGCAACAAGAGCATCACTGCCTCAGCCGACCAAAGCACAAGCATAGCCTGTCCGTCAAACTGAAGCGGGATGGCCATCGAGAAGAAGATGATGCCCAAGGCCGGCAAGACAAACTGAAGCGTATCGGTTGCCCAGTCCTTACGGCGGAGAATAAGATAACACCCTATATGGACGGCGGAGATGAAGAAGCTGAGCAAGCCCGAAGTCTCAAAACTTACTTGCTCTTCAAGGAAATAAACGCCTAAAGGCAAATACACAAAACCATTGGCCACCAGTGTGACTATCAGCCAATAAGTCAGTTTTTCGGCTTTGCCATCACGCAACAGCCAAATCGGGGAAAGCATAAAGATGAAGAAAAACAGTGTGGAAAACAGCCACATCAACACTCCTATCCTGTCATTTTCCACGAACGAACCGGTCACTAAACCAAAGCAAATTGCCAAACTGGTGAAACCGAAAGCCACAACGGGCAGCTCTCTCCACTCCTTATAGACAGAGAGAATGAACATACCGATATTGAGGATGGCAAGGTAGCTTAGCAACAACAGCGCGTCATTCTCGCCGACCGACGTGATAAACGGAGCTATGAAGCCTCCCGCCAATGCCGTGACAGCCAGCTCGCGGCGGTCGTGGAATATCGCCATGCCTCCCATCGCGACCGTCAGCCCCACAAGTGTGAGGAAGGCAATGGTGTCGGAAAAGAGATGATAGTAGTGAAAAGCAATGGCCACCGTGATGTAGAACACACCGAAGCCTCCGCCGATGAGCAGCGAACTGAAAGCCCGATAGCGTTCCCGAAGCCGTTCGCCCAGAGCCACCATGCAGCCGCCTACCACAAAGCCCAAAGCTGTCCGGGCCACTTCTCCTATCCAATTTCTGTCGATGGCATATTTCACGAAGAAGCCGATACCGATGATAAAGACCAAGATGCCGATCTTTCCAAACAGATTTTCACCGATAAATTTCTCGTAATCAAAGCCCCGCCGCTCTGTTGCTTCTTGCTCCGAGGCCATTGCCGGCTCCGCTTCAAGAGTCTCCACGGGCACAGACGGTTCTTCTGCTGCAACAGATTCTTCCACCTGTTCGGCAGGTTCTTCCACCGGAACGGTCTCCCCGGGTTCCTCGTCAATGGCAGCCGGTTCGGTTTCTATATCAATAACGGCTGTGGGAATGGGCTCTGAGAGCGGTTCACTCTGCTCGTCGGCAATCGTTTCGTTGCGCGTTTCCGTCACCGGCCGGGGCTCTTCCGGGATTGTCTCCGCTTCCAATCGCTCCTGCAACCGATTCAATTTATCATGCAAGTCCTCCAACCGGTCTTGCACACTGGTGAGCGAACGCTCGATGCGATACCATGCAAAGAGCGGTACGGTTACAAAAATAATGAAGAAAAAAACAGCTTCTTCTAACATATAAATAAGGTTATAGGGTTAAAGTCAAAGCAAACTGCGGTCAAGGATCTCGATTTGTTTGCCCTTGATGTGGATGGCCCCGTTGTCCTGCATTTCGGAGAGCACGCGCAGCAGCGAATATTTCTGTATGCCGAAAGAGTCGGCTATCACCTGCCGCGACTGGTCAAGCTGTATGACATTGGAGTTTTGCTTGCCCGCCTGTTCGAGCAACATCGAGGCCACTTTCTCGCGGACGGTGAACAAGCTGAGCACCTTCATGCGATGGGTGAGAAACACATCAATTTGGGAAAGTACGCGGATGAAGTTCATCCGGATGGTGGCATTGGTGTCTATCAACTCTTGCAGTGTCTCCGGACGGAGCCGGAAAACGGATGTGGGCACCTCGGTCTCCACGCTGACAGGCAGACTGCGGTCTTTGGCAAAGACGAAGGCGGGAGCCACCAAATTGCCCGGACGAAGCCTGCTCACCTCCACTTGCTTGCCCGAAAGCGACGACATGCGGCACACGAGTTCGCCCGTGAGCACGATGTCGGCATATCGGCAGGGCATTCCGGCCAAGGCATAGACATCTCGCTTGGCGTAGTCCACCACCCGATGGCTCACGGAAGAGAGCGTCAGGTCGAGCTCCAGTTCCGACATTGTGGCAAACAGCGGGCACGTGGCCAGCACGTTTAATATTCTTCTATCCATAGATGATATTTGCAGATTCGATTGGAAATAGTTCCCTTTCAAGCGGTAAAGATAATAAAAAAGGAAGAAACAGCGGTGAACAGGATACCCAAAGGCTTCTATTTAACTATCTTTAACCACATAAACGAGCGACACATTGGCATCCAAAAAGCGACATTCTGTCACAAAACGCGGTTCGGTATATCCTTTGATACTTCATCTATTGAAACGGAAAAAGAACATAGATAAAAGCAAAATATTATAGAAAGGAGAAACGAATATGACATTCGAGAAATTTACAATCAAAGCCCAGGAGGCCGTGCAGGCTGCGGTGAGCATTGCGCAGCGCAACCAACAGCAGACCATTGAGCCTGTGCATCTGTTGGCAGGTATCTTGGAGAAAGGCAAGGATGTGACCGGTTATCTCTTCCAGAAACTGGGAGTCAACGGTCAACAGGTAGACACGCTCGTCGCTTCCGAGATTCAACATCAGGCCCGGGTGCAGGGGGGAGAACCCTATCTGAGCTCCGCCACCAATGAGATTCTGGTCAAAGCGCAGGACATCGCCCAAAAACAAGGCGACGAGTTTGTGAGCATAGAGCCCATACTGCTCGCCCTCTTGCAGGTCAACTCCACGGCGGGCCGCATCTTGAAAGATGCCGGCTGCACAGAGAAGGAGATGGAAATGGCCATCCAAAGTCTGCGACAAGGGCAGAAAGTGCAGTCGCAGTCGGGTGACGAGAACTATCAGGCACTTGACAAATATGCCAAAAACCTCGTGGAACAGGCCCGTTCGGGCAAACTCGATCCTGTGATCGGGCGCGATGAGGAAATACGCCGAGTGCTGCAAATCCTCTCCCGCCGCACCAAGAACAACCCTATATTAATAGGTGAACCGGGTACGGGTAAGACGGCCATTGCCGAAGGACTGGCCGAGCGCATTGTGCGTGGCGACGTACCGGAAAACCTGAAAAACAAGCAACTCTATTCGCTCGACATGGGTGCCCTTGTGGCCGGTGCCAAATACAAGGGTGAGTTTGAGGAGCGGTTGAAGAGCGTCATCAAGGAGGTGACCAACAGTGAGGGCAACATCATCCTCTTCATCGACGAGATACACACGCTGGTGGGTGCCGGAGGTGGCGAGGGAGCTATGGATGCGGCTAACATTCTGAAGCCGGCTTTGGCCCGGGGTGAACTGCGTGCCATCGGTGCCACCACGCTCAACGAGTATCAGAAATATTTTGAAAAAGACAAAGCATTGGAACGCCGCTTCCAAACCGTGATGGTGGAAGAACCCGACGAGGCAGACGCTATCAGCATCCTGCGTGGCATCAAGGAACGCTACGAGAATCACCACAAGGTGAGGATACAAGACGATGCCTGCATTGCGGCTGTGCAACTTTCGGAACGATACATCAGCGACCGGTTCCTTCCCGACAAGGCCATCGACCTGATGGATGAGGCGGCAGCCAAACTGCGCATGGAGCGTGACTCCGTTCCTGAGGAACTTGACGAACTGGAACGCCGGCTCAAGCAGTTGGAGATAGAACGCGAAGCTATCAAACGCGAATTGGAATCCGCTGCAAGTCCATCGCAAGGGGGGGATGCCGCCCATGCCAACAGCAACAAACTGTCTTATCTCGACAAGGAGATTGCCGAACTGAAAGACCAGGAAAAGGCTTTCCGAGCCAAATGGGAGGCCCAACGGGGATTGGTTAACAAGATTCAGCAGAACAAGCAGGAGATTGAAAACCTGAAGTTTGAGGCTGAGCGGGCCGAACGGGAAGGCAACTACCAGCGCGTGGCCGAAATACGATATGGCAAGTTGCAGCAGCTCGAAGCTGACATCAAGGCTACTCAGGAACAACTCGGACAGTCGACCGAAGGCAAACAACTCGTGCGCGAGGAGGTCACCGCCGACGACATAGCAGAGGTAGTGAGCCGGTGGACGGGCATACCCGTGACCCGCATGTTGCAGAGCGAGCGCGAGAAACTGCTCCATTTGGAGGAGGAACTCCACCGCCGCGTCATCGGCCAAGACGAAGCCATCAAGGCCGTGAGCGATGCCGTGCGCCGCAGTCGTGCCGGTTTGCAGGATCCCAAGCGCCCCATTGCCTCATTCATCTTCCTCGGAACAACGGGTGTGGGTAAGACCGAACTGGCCAAAGCGCTGGCCGAATATCTGTTCAATGACGAACAAATGATGACCCGCATCGACATGAGCGAATATCAGGAGAAGTTCAGTGTCACCCGCCTCATCGGTGCGCCTCCGGGATATGTAGGCTATGACGAGGGTGGACAACTCACCGAAGCCGTGCGCCGCAAACCCTATTCTGTGGTGCTCTTCGATGAGATAGAGAAAGCCCATCCCGATGTATTCAACATCCTGTTGCAGGTGCTTGACGACGGAAGGCTCACCGACAACAAGGGACGTGTGGTGAACTTCAAGAACACGATCATCATCATGACTTCCAATGCCAAACGAGAGGCACTCAAAGCCACGTTCCGTCCGGAATTTCTGAACCGTGTGGACGACATCATCACCTTCAAACCGTTGCAGAAGGATGAGATTGCCAAGGTGGTGGAGTTGCAGATGAACCGCGTGAAAGAGATGCTCCGGCCGCAGGGTTT
The DNA here is from genome assembly GCF_000184945.1 of Segatella buccae ATCC 33574. Classification (GTDB taxonomy): domain Bacteria; phylum Bacteroidota; class Bacteroidia; order Bacteroidales; family Bacteroidaceae; genus Prevotella; species Prevotella buccae. The sequence continues at coordinate 1,849,713 of NZ_GL586311.1, read as the reverse complement.
CGACTTGCAGTGGACGCCACAGGCTATCAACTATCTGGCCGAAGTGGGCTACGATCCCGAATTTGGTGCCCGTCCGGTGAAGCGCGCCATCCAAGACTACGTGCTCAACGACCTCTCCAAGAAACTCCTGGCCGAGGAAGTGAGCCGCGACAAGCCCATCATCGTCGACGAGTTCGGAGACGGACTGGTGTTCAGGAACTAAGATTCACAAAATCAAGTTTCAAGAGTGACAAGGGAAACGAGTGCCAACGCCTCTAACTCCCTTTAGCTCCAAGACAAACAAAAAGCTCCGCAGCCATTCAGGTTGCGGAGCTTTTTTTATCTTCTCTACACTCACCGCTCCACTTGTCATTCCCATTATATCCCTCCAACAGTCCTGCCGCAGACCTTAAAATGAAAATAATTGCAAAAAGCTACCGCCGTTTTCAACTTATTGTGTATCTTTGAGGCTGCAACCAAGAAGTACGAGAAATATCATGGAAAAAAGCATTGACAGTTTTGAAGCGTTGACGCATCGGTTGCGCGAGCATCCGGACAGGAAACGCGTGGCCGTGGTGTGTCCGCATGGCGAGTCGACTCTTGCGGCCGTGAAGCAGGCTGAGGAGGAAGGATTTATCACCCCTTTGTTTGTAGATGATGCCGATCCGCAAGCGGCATCGCGCCGCGGAGTGGAACTCGTCAGGCAAGGCGAGGCCGATATCTTGATGAAAGGGCTTGTGCAGACAGCCGACCTTCTGCGTGCCGTGCTCGACAAGAAGACGGGCATTCTGCCACCGGGAGGTACACTCACCCACATCGCCGTGGCTCAAATCCCCACCTACCACAAACTGCTTTTCTACTCCGACGCAGCCGTCATCCCCTATCCCACCGCACCACAACGCCGGGAGCAGGTGAAATATATGGTCGGCCTCTGCCACCGGCTGGGCATCGGACAGCCGAAAATCTCCCTCATCCACTGTTCGGAAAAGGCCGATGCAAAAAACTTCCCCTTCACCGAAGACTACTTGCAGATAGTCGATGAGGCCCGGCATGGAACTTTCGGCTCTTGCGTGGTAGACGGGCCGCTCGACGTAAAGACCTCCTGCGACCTGCACAGCATGGAGATCAAAGGCATCCGGTCGCCCATTGCGGGAGATGCCGACGGGCTTATCCTGCCCGACATCGAGGCGGGCAACCTGTTCTACAAGACTGTCACGCTATTTGCCGGAGCCGAAGTGGCAGGCGTGCTACAGGGCACCTTGAAACCCGTGGTGCTACCGTCGCGAGGCGACAACCATCGCGCCAAATATCTGAGCCTGCTGCTTGCCGCCATCGCGGGGTAGCACCAAGAAACTGAAAATCTGAATAGAAAAAGACCGCTATGAGAATACTTGCCATCAACCCGGGCTCTACATCGACGAAGATTGCCGTCTATGAGGACGAAAAAACACTCTTAAACAAAGACATCGCACATTCTGCCACCGAACTGAGCCGCTTCCACGAGGTCACCGATCAGTATCATTTCCGCCGCCAACTCATCATCGACGAACTTCGACGGGAAGGCATCAAACTCGACTTCCGGGCCGTGATAGGCCGCGGGGGACTCACCAAGCCTCTGGAGGGAGGAGTGTATGAAATCAACGAACTGATGCTGGAAGACACGCGCAACGCCATTCACAAACACGCCTGCGACCTCGGCTGTCTGCTGGCCCACGACATCGCCAAAGACATTGAGGGCTGCCGAAGCTTCATTGCCGACCCCGGTGTGGTGGATGAGTTGTGCGATGAAGCCCGGCTCACGGGCACCCCGCTCATCCGGCGCATCTGCATCTGGCACGCACTCAACCAAAAGGCCGTGGCGCGCCGCTTCGCCCGTGAACGGGGCGTGCGCTACGAAGACCTCAACCTGATAGTCTGCCACTTGGGGGGAGGCATCTCCATAGCCGCTCACGCCCACGGACGGGCCATAGACGCCAACAATGCGCTCGACGGCGAAGGCCCCTTCTCCCCTTCGCGCACGGGCTCTCTGCCGGTCTGCGACCTGATACGCCTATGTTATAGTGGCCGATTCACGGAGGAAGGTCTGTTAAAATATCTCTCAGGCGAGTCCGGCCTCATCGCCCATTTGGGTACGAGCGATGTACGGAAAGTAGAACAGCGGATTGCCAATGGCGACGACGAGGCCCGCCGGGTGCTTGATGCATTGATTTTCCACACGGCCAAAGCCATTGCGGCCGAGGGGGCCGTGCTGTGCGGAAAGATAGACGGCATGATTCTGACCGGCGGCATGGCCCGGTCAAAATACATCATTCCGCGACTCAAAGAGCGCATCGCATTTCTTGCCCCCGTGGCTGTCTATCCGGGAGAAGACGAAATGGGAGCTCTCGCCTCAAACGCCCTGGCCGTGCTTAAAGGTGAAAGAGAAGCCAAAGAGTATAAATGACCGGAAACTCTGCGAGCGTACCGGAATATGAATTCCGCGCCATCGTTATACCTCCAAATACAGAATAACGGCAAAGTCCCCATCCGATAGCCATCGTCAACCGACAGATTATGGCTATTCGGATGGGGGCTTTTCCGTTGTGTAAGCACCACAAATTACAGCAAAATATAGTTCTGCTCCTTCTCCTTGAAATAGCGGAAAGTGCCCACCTTGAGTTCGTCACAGGCATCCTCGTCGCACACGATGATGCCATGCCGGTGCATCTGAAGGGCACTGATGGTCCACATGTGGGTGATGCCTCCCTCGATGGCTGCCTGCAAGGCACGTGTCTTGCCGTGGCCATTGACCAGAATCATCACCTCGCGGGCATCCATCACCGTGCCCACTCCCACGGTGAGGGCAAACTGCGGCACGTTGTTGGGATCGCCGCCAAAGAAGCGGCTGTTGGCAATGCGGGTGTCGCTCGTGAGCGTCTTCATGCGGGTGCGGCTCGTGAGCGACGAACCGGGTTCATTGAAGGCTATATGCCCGTCGGGGCCTATGCCACCGACAAACAGGTCGATGCCGCCAAACTTCTCAATGGCCTTCTCATAGTCAGCACACTCTTTCTCCAAGTCGTCGGCGTTACCGTTGAGTATATGGATGTTCTTGCGGTCGATGTCGACATGATTGAAAAAATTGTTGAACATGAAACTGTGGTAGCTCTCGGGATGCGTCTCGGGCAGAGCCACATATTCGTCCATGTTGAAGGTCACCACATGTTTGAACGACACCAACCCCTCCTCATGGGCTTTGATCAGCGCCTTGTACATGCCGATGGGCGAAGAACCGGTTGGCAGCCCCAGCACAAATGGATGGTCGGCTGTGGGCCGGGCCGCATTGATCTTGCCAATCACACGGTTGGCAGCCCATTGCGACAACAGTTCGTAGTTAGGTTCGATGATTACTCTCATACCTTTTTTATCTTTTCGGTTTAAAAAATTGTCTACAAAAATATATTTTTTCTTTCAAACAACCAAAACGAAAGCCGGTTTTCCCAACAAAATATGGTGGGAAATTCAGGAAAGGAGGGATGAAAGCCTCTCCCGGCCCCTCCGAAGGAGGGGAGTGCCTCGCGGAAAAAAGCCTGTTTAATATCTTGAATGGGGGGATTGGACAAGAGGCTAAGTCCCTAAGTTAGGGGTTAGGGTGCTGAGTAAAAGGGATAAAACCATCGTATAGCACGAACTATTAAAACTTCCGAAAAAGATTTACATGCGACTTTTCGCCACTCATCTTTCCGTCTTATCTCATTCCTCCCATTTGCCCCATCCGGCCCATCAATTTTCTCACTAAGCCCGAACGACCTTGCGAAAGGGCCACACTTGGAAGCTCAGTCGAGCCGAATGAGAATGCCCAAGGGGCTCTTTTGCAAGCTCATTCGGCCTCAATGATATCCATAGCAGAAGGAAAGCTAAAAAAAGGGAGCACTCACGTACTCCCTTTGGCGATGCAAAGATACGACAAAAATGAAGTGATTGCAAATCAATGACGAAAAAAGCAGACAGCGATATATTCCTTATCAGTATGCCGAACGACAAAAAACAACTTTTATGGAAAGTCCCTACACCAAACAAATCGGGCTGCCGGAAGTTTCCGGCAGCCCGATTTGTTTATCACATTGCGCGCAGAGCTACGAGTATCATTGCATGTCATAGACCACCTGCATGAGTTTCTTGCCGAGGGCATCGGCCTCGTCCATCGTGGCCGCTTCGCTGTAGACACGGATGATGGGTTCGGTGTTGGACTTGCGCAGATGCACCCATTTGTCGGGAAAGTCGATTTTTACCCCATCGATGTCGTTGACCTGCGCCGTGGCATCGGCGGCAAACATCTCTTTCACTTTCACAAGAATGGCATCCACATCGGTGTCAGGAGTGAGATCGATGCGGTTTTTGGCGATGAAATAGTTGGGATAAGTGGCCCGCAACTCGCTCACTTTGCACCCCTTATGGGCCAAACTGCTCAGGAAAAGGGCTATGCCCACAAGGGCATCGCGCCCATAGTGACTCTCGGGATAGATGACACCGCCGTTGCCTTCGCCGCCAATCACGGCCCCAACCTCCTTCATCTTGGTGGTGACATTGACCTCGCCCACAGCCGCAGCGGCATAGTGACCGCCATGACGCTCGGTGACATCGCGCAGGGCACGGGTGGAACTGAGGTTGCTCACCGTGTTGCCGGGAGTGTGAGAGAGCACATAGTCGGCCACGCTGACAAGGGTGTACTCCTCGCCGAACATCTTGCCGTCTTCCTGAATAAAGGCCAAACGGTCTACATCAGGGTCTACCACAATGCCCATGTCGTAGCCGCCTTTCTGCAATTCGGCCATGATGCCGCCCAGATTCTTCTCCAACGGCTCGGGGTTGTGGGCAAAATTGCCATTGGGCTCGCCGTTGAGAAAAGTATATTCCACGCCCAAACGGTCGAGCAGCCGAGGCAGAATGATGCCGCCCACGGAGTTGATGGCATCCACAGCCACCTTGAAGTGGGCCTTGCGGATGGCCTCGACATCAACGAGCCGGAGAGCCAGCACAGCTTCGATGTGGCGATCGTCGAAAGTGCGGTCGTCAGTGTAGCTGCCGAGATGGTCAACATCGGCAAACTCAAAGTCTTCATGTTCGGCAATGGCGAGCACCTCGTTGCCGTCGTCCTTGGTGAGAAACTCCCCTTCGTGGTTGAGCAATTTCAGGGCGTTCCAATGGCGAGGATTGTGGGAGGCAGTGATGATGATGCCGCCGGCTGCCCCACTCATGCGCACGGCCAGTTCGGTGGTGGGAGTGGTGGCGGGACCGATGTTGATCACATCATATCCCATGCCCATGAGCGTGCCACAGACCACGTTTTTCACCATGAGCCCCGAAATGCGGGCATCGCGGCCCACAACAATCTTGTTGCTGTCTGACCGGGCACTACGCCGAATGAAAGTGGCGTAGGCCGAAGTGAACTTTACGATGTCGAGCGGATTGAGCGTGTCACCGGCCCGTCCGCCGATGGTTCCGCGAATGCCGGATATAGACTTGATTAACGTCATAATGCCTGAATATTTTTAGATGTTAAATGCGTGTGGATAAGATTAGCGACCCTTCTCGTAACTGATTTCGTAATAGCAGGGATAGACATTCTGCGTGGCATTCTGCTGCCCCTGTGTGTGGGGCACAATGAGCCTCACCTTAGCCAGTTCGGAACCGGCACTCTTGAGACGATCCAACTTGATATAAGTGAGCGGAATGAGCCAACCCGACGGAACGGAAGTCGTCTTGTAGGTATCGTACATCAAACCGCTCAAGAACGAGGCCGTGAAAGTACCGGAATTGTTGGTCACGGTCAGCTTGTCGGGCTTGTAAGCATAAGCATGGGTGGTATTGGTCAGGCAAGAGTCGGGCGAGAGGTTGGGGTTGACAAACAGATTGGCCTCCTTGAAACGGCACAGCACATCGGTCGTCTCGCCGTCGGCTATTTTCTCGCCGGTTCCCCTCTTGACGATCTGCATGTAGACTCCGGTATTGTCAAACAGCACAAACTCGTTTTTAGAGACATCGGTAGTGGTGTCGGTCAAGAACTCGCTTTCCGAAATCACCTTGATGCCCTGCTTCACGACAAGGGCATTGATGGCCTCACGCTCGCGGTCTTTCTGTTCGGCGTAGGTCTCTCCCCTGTTGCAAGAAGAAAACAACATCACTCCACCGACGACGGCCAGCAATCCATATACTACTTTTCTCATTGTATTGTTTATTATACATTTTAACAGGGAACAAAGTTAATAAAAAGATTACACACGGGCGAGAGCCCATCGAGTTTTTTAGTCTATTTATCAAGTTTGATTCCTCATTTAACGGAATTTACGCCTTCAGTCTGTCAGCAAAAGCCCGGATGGCCTTCCGGGCCACCTGTTCGGCCTCACTGATGCTGCAATGCAGTTTGCCGCCGGCGGCATTGACATGGCCGCCACCGTTGAAGAAGCGGGCAGCCACCTCATTGGCCGGGAAATCATCGACCGACCTCACGCTCACAAGCACGAGGTTGTCGCGCTCGGTGTCTTCGCGCAGCGAGATGGAGAGTTTGAGCCCTTTGATGCGAAGAGGTTCATTGACGAGCCCTTCGGCATCACCGCGAATGAAGTGGAAGTCGCGCAACTCGGTGCGGGTCATCGCATAGTAAGAGGCGTGCAGGTCTTCAAAAACGTTGAGCTTTTGACACATCATGTAGCCTCGCAGGCGCACGGCCCACGAACTGTAGTTGTTGAACACGTTGCGGTAGATCTTGTCTTTGTCGATGCCCTTGGTAAGCAACTGGCTGATGATGAAATAGATTTCGGGGTTGGTACTGTTATAGGTAAACCCACCGGTATCGGTCATCATTCCACAATAAATGGGAGCAGCCCACTGCCTGTCAAGCCCCTCAAAACCACCCAGCTGCCACACCACCCGGAACACCATCTCGGAAGTGGAACTCATCTCCGGGTGGGAAACGGCGAGGGCCGTGTCGGGGAAATTGGGGTCGAGGTGGTGGTCGATCATCACCTTACGGGCAGGTGATGCCACGACATCGGCCTGCATGTCTTCCACACGGCCCGGATCGTTGAAGTCGAGGCAGAACAACAAGTCGGCCTGCTGCAACATCCGGCTCACTTCAGCCGTGCGCTTGTCGTGGCGCACCACCTTTTCGGAGTTGGGCAACCAATGGAGAAAGTCGGGCATGGCATCGGGCATCACAATGTCGGGCGACTTGCCCAAAGAGCGAAGATAGGCGGCCCACCCGAGGGAGGAACCTATGGCATCGCCGTCGGGCGACTTATGTCCGCAAATGACTATACGCTCAGAAGCCGCTATCAACTCGCGGAGGGTAGCGGCTTCTGATTCTGATAAAATGTTAATCTGCATCAAAAAAGTTTGTTGGGATAAACGCCTTCGTCTACAAGGCTTTGAATCTTGTCCACGACACTCTGGCGGTCGGCAGCATAGGTCACGCCAAACCACTTGCTGGTGGTGTCGAGCACTTCTACGGTAGCGGTGCCTTCGTTGATGAGCTTGTTCACCATCAAAGGAATGAAAAACTCAGCCTTGAGGTTTTCCATGTTCTTCGGGTCACTGAGAAACTCCTTGAAATAGGCTTCGCTGTATTCGAAATAGTCGGGTGTGAATCCCCATACGTTCATCGAGACCGGTGTGTTGTCGCCAATGGCTACCCACTCGCCCTGTTCGTCTTTATACTTCACCACGCCCTCGCGACGCTCTATTTCGGTACGCTCCACAACGGTCGCGAGATGGTCTTCGGCATCTTTCGAGCACACACCGCGGGCCACCGTACCGTTGTCGCTCAACGTGTTGCCCACGCGGAAACCTACCATGGCATACTTGTTTTTGCTGCCCTCGGGCAATTCGGCAAGGAAACGCCCCATCACCTTGAAGCAGTCACGGTTGTAGAAGTCGTCACAGTTGATTACGCAGAAAGGTTCTTTCACCACGTTCTTGGCCATGAGCACGGCATGGTTGGTGCCCCAAGGCTTTTCGCGGCCGGCCGGCACACTGAATCCTTCGGGGAGGGCATCGATGCTCTGGAAGCAAAGTTCCACGGGCACATGCCCTTCATACTTGGAAAGTACCTGCTGCCGGAACTGGTCTTCAAAATCTTTGCGGATGATGAACACAATCTTGCCAAAGCCCGACTGAATGGCATCGTAGATGGAATAGTCCATGATTGTTTCACCGTTGGGGCCCAGGCCGTCCAACTGCTTCAAGCCACCATAGCGGCTACCCATTCCTGCAGCGAGGAGAACTAATGTTGGTTTCATTGTTATTTCGGTTTTAAAGTAATTAAAAAGCGCACTTTTATCTTTTTTATTTCTATGGGTGGGCAGATGTGACCGGCCTATGTTTTGTACAAAAAAGCCTTCTGCCATCGTTCCTTCATTGTGCAAACAAGCGGTATGAGTATTCTCATTCCACTCATCGAATGCCACCTATTTGCTGCAAAGGTATGGATAAAAAATGAAAAACATAGCAGAATGGGGTAAGAAAAATGTGATAATAAAAGGCTTATAGTTAAAAAACATATTTAGATCAAAGCCACGTAAAACTGGTGGGAAATAAGATAAGTTGTGCATAGTTATAATGTCATGTATCGGATAATCGCCGTAGAAATGTGAATCTTTACAAAAACAGCCCTCTATTTTTTAAATTATGCTAATGGACTTGGATGAGAAACCATGTCCAAGTATTTTTTGTTTACCTTTGTAGTATAATAATGTGAACAACATTTCAATTTAAATACAATGGTAAAAAAACATCTTCTATTGTCATGTATCTTCATGACAGTGACTCTATGCGGACAAGCACAAACAGAAACTCCCCAATTAGTCTCAGATCCTCTGGAATCTTTATCCAATGGCGCAGGGCAATTATTTCTAATGACACGCATAGAAAAAGCGAAATACAGTAAAACGGTTCCCATACAAGAGCAAGCACAAAATGGCCCTTTCTTATATGGTGCGGCTGCAAAATATTCAAAAGAAGAGGCTATCACTGAGAGTAATCTATTTAGACTTATAGAATGCGATGGCAACTTTTTCTTATACGACACTAAAAAAGGAAAATATGTTGGTTATAGTAAAGAAAAATATAATTGGCTAAAATGCTATGACAAAGCAAATGATTTCTGTAAATTGACAAAATCGGGAAAAGGTCTACAGCTTTATAAGACATATTTATGTTACCATAAGACTAACAATTATTTTGGTTTATACGCTTCTCCTACAAAGGAACATCCTGCAGCTAATCTATACGCCATCACCCGATTACCCTCCTACGGCATCACATTAACAGAAGACAGCCCACTCCCTACAAAAACAAACAAGGGAGAAGATGCTGCCGTATCCCTTCACCGTACATTTGAACCCAATGCGCTTAACACGTTAATTCTCCCGTTTGATGTTGAGAACTATCGGGAGGTGTTCGGTATGCAAACCACGGTCTATCGGCTGAATGAAGACAACACACAAGCGATAGAATTTATCTCTATGGACAACGGCGAAACGATGAAAGCCAACAAACCTTATCTTATTAAAGGAGAATCTTTCAACAGCCAACCTTTCATCTTCCCGGCTTCCACAAAGTTTCAGTATGGGGGTGAAGAGCAAACTGTTAAGGTAGGAGACATCACTTATCATGCGACATACGAAAACCAAGAGTTCAAAGAGGCTGCCGACTTATACGTGGTGGCCAACAACAAGATTTATTCATGCAAAAACCGTACAATCAAAATCAAGCCCTACCGTTGGTATATTACTTCTGAAAAAGCTGCTACTGCAAAAGAGTTTCTGCTCAATATCGGTACCGGCATTCAGAATATGGAATACCGTGAAACAAAGAAAAACACTTCTGCCATCTACAACCTGCAAGGTATGAAAGTGGCAGATGCCGATACCCGAAATTCGTTGCCTCATGGAATATATATCTGCAATGGAAAGAAGTTTGTGCAATAATTTAATGAAAGAAAACCATACAACCATCATCTATAATCATAATAAAAATATGAAAAGAAAGAAATACCTTCAGCCGACAATAAAAAGATATCATATTAGCATCCAGCCCTTATTAGCCTCATCATCGGCCAAATATGAGTTTATCCGCAGTCTTAATATAGACAAAGCCGATAATGGGACAGATGAGATTACTGCGAGTGCCAAAGACTTCTCCATTTGGACCACATGGGATGAGGAATAATCTATCGATCAAAGGAAAAGAAAATAATTACCCACCTTTATCCTCCAGTTCTATACCAACAAGGAGCCAACTACCAATAGAGACAAAAGACCAAAAAATGAATTGTAAGACCAGAGAGCTGCTAACTGAATATGCTGCCAAATATGAGACGACAGACTTTCTGACAGGTGATCCCAGTTGGTTCATGCACCAAGTGGAGGGCCCACACAACCAAGAAGTTATGGCACTCATAGCCTCCTGCCTCAGTTATGGGAACCGCAAGCTGTTTATGCCAAAGATTCAATTGTTCTTGAAAGAGTCGCGCGGTAATATCTATTCATGGATCAAGGACAATTCATTTACAGTGGCAATTCCCGATACACCGGAACGATTTTACCGATTACAGACCTATCATCATGTTCACCAACTCTTCATGGGAATACAAGATATCCTGATAAAACATGGCAGCATCGGAGAATTTGTCAAAGAACGGGCAACTACGGCCCACGATGCTATAACCGCTATGACCCGTCATTTTCATTTATGGGATGTAGGGCATCTCGTTCCCAAAAGCACCACCTCATCGTGCAAACGGGTGTGTATGCTGCTTCGCTGGATGGTACGTGACTGCTCACCCGTTGATTTAGGTCTATGGACTTTCATCGACAAGCGCACACTCATCATCCCACTTGACACCCACGTTATGGAGGAGGCTAAACGATTGGGACTGCTCGCCACTACACAACCTTCCATGCGCACTGCCCAAAAACTCACAGATGAATTGCGAAAGGTTTTTCCCGACGATCCCCTCAAAGGCGATTTCGCCCTATTTGGATGCGGGATACAAAAGGCTATCGCCCCGTAAGAAAAGAGAAACAAGCTAATACCTTACACCAAAAAATGGCAAGACATCGAGACCTCTCGTTGACTTGCCATTTTCTTTACCTTCTTTATGAGGAGCCTGCCCATAAGCCAAACCCACCCGAAAAGCCGGCTTTCATATTTTGTCAAGAATCCTCCTAATAGTCATAAACCACTCTCCTGTCTCCATGTGGCTAAGTTCCGCTATCCGTTTTAACATGCGGTAAGGCAGATGCTTATGATTCATTTTCCGCACAGTATAAAACAGCACTGTAGTATTCAGGAAAGCAACCACCACAACGACAATAAATTGCCATGTGACATCAGCTCCCGCCAAATAGGCAACAAACCAACACAACACATTCAGCATATTGAGACTTATCACCATTATCGTGGTTCCAACATGAGAGAAACCTATTTCTATAAATAAATGATGCAAATGACTCTTGTCGGGATGGAAAGGACTGACACCCTTCCACATTCGTCCCGTCATCACGCGCAAGGTATCAAACACCGGTATGCTCAACACACTCACACAGAAAGCAATCACCCCAAACCCCGGATGATTGGCTGCTGCCAACGACGTGTTGTCTATCATGCGCATACAAAATATGCTCATCAGCATACCCATCATCATGGTACCGGCATCTCCAATAAACATCTTTGAAGTGCTGCCAAACACGTTGTGAAAGAAAAAAGGAACCAAGGCTCCTGCAGCCAATGCAGCCATAACACTCATTGTCCCGTCGTAAGAGGCACAAAACACCACCCCAAAACACAGGCAGGCAAATATGCACAAGCCAGTTGACAACCCATCAACACCGTCAATCATGTTGACAGCATTGATGATTCCCACACAGGCAACAGTGCAAAGTGGCAAAGATACATAAACCGGGAGTTTCCCAATGCCGAAAAGCCCATGAAAGTCATTGATGTTGGTCAGATCCATTTTCACGACAAACGCAATGACAGCTATTTCCAAGACGATGCGGACAATGGGGCTAAGTCCCACCATGTCGTCGAGCATGCCTACATACATCATGACCGTCAATGCGACAACGCAAGTAAACAAAGCATAGGTGTTAAAGAACATGCTCGTTACCCCGGCTCCGACAACCACACCAAAGAACACAGCCAGACCACCCATAACCGGAACAGGTTGTTTCTGGAGTTTCCTATAATCAGGGGCGTCGGTCATATTCTTCTTCAATGCCATTTTGACGATGACGGGATGAACCAAAGCCGTGATAACCATTGCACTGACAAAAGGAAGGATTATTCCCAATACCCACAGTCTCAATGTCATGTATTCAAACATACCTCCAAAAAGTGTTAACAAAACCATATCTTGTTCATTTAAATATTATAACTTTGAGTCTTACTATCAATACAGGTACTCTCTGCTCACTCACTCGCTATTTTATCATGATGCACCCGTAACAATTTGTTAAATTCGCAGTCGGCCTTTACCTTATCCAGAATACGCCTGACTACATGATAAATCTCACCAGATTCACGATAATCGGCCCGGCAAACAAAATTGACACGATTCTCGTCTATCAGTTTCAGGGCCGTGGCCTCTTTCCGTTTGTCTGAATAGACGGCTATCGAATGTCCTCCATGCTCTTTGACCATCTTCATGCAGGGAATGTCCGTTTCTCCATCACCGAAATATATCATGTGTGTGAAAGGGATAGGACGTTCATTCTCCGGCACATATTCATTGATTTTAATATCGTCGCTGACGGCCTCAATGCCCTTGTTGATCTTGAACAAAAACTGCGTCTTCGTCGTATAATCAACTGCTATGGCCGGCCAATAGGCAGAACCGTTATCATTATAAAGATAGGAGCAGGCGTAAATATTGTCAAACTCATGGGCGATGGACGTGCCTTCTATCATCTCTTTCAATCCTGAAGAGTTGATATAATGGCGCACATCAAGCCCTATAGACCTGCCGTAGTCTCCAACCAGTTTAAACCAACCTTTCACCCCCTCATAAAGCTCTATCTTCGAACCGAAGTGACGGAACGACTCACGCTTGAGCGAGATGTTGTTTTGCAAAGCGGCCTGCAGCATCAAATACATATAACAGAGAATGCCATTGGCATCATTCTCTTCAGAAAGTTGCCGGTTCTTCGCCCAAAACTCATCTTTATCCTTTCCTATGGCTTGGATAAAGCCAAATTCCTGCATATTGCCCGGAGACAACGTTCCATCAAAATCATATATCAGTGCAACTTTCGAGTGCTCCTCCATAAGCAAGATTATTTCAACCACAACTAACAGACACCGTGTGATGTCGTTTTTTAACACTCATGCGTTTACAATTCAGACCATCATCTTGATGTCAATACTGTATAGGGAACAGAAACTCAAAACCATTCTCTTTGTGAGGGCAAAGGTAAACAATTATTTTCAAACTTCAAAAAGAACGGCCCTTTTTCATTTTGTTTTGACAGAAAACGACATCCAAGTACACAACAAAACGCGTTTGGCAGCAGGACAAAGGTTGCGAAAAGAAAGAAAAAGAAAGGGCAAAATTTGTTTATATCGGCGATTTGACGTATTTTTGCAACATAAAATTCGATGTATATGAAAAAGTTTCTTCTAGTCATGCTATTGTGCATGATTTCGACAATCACTATCAACGCTCAGTCGACATTCAAATATAAGGACAAACGAAATCAATGGGATATTTTCGTCGGCCCCAAGATTGGTGCCAACTACTCTACACTCACCTCTCTTAATGCTTCGTGGAAACCAGGACCGGTAGCAGGTATCTTTCTCGAAGTATATGTCACACCCAAGTTCTCCTCCAATGTTGAAGTCTATTGGAGCCACCTGTCATGCGGGAATGCCGATGACAATTCCGGCCATTCAACCAATACAGATGGTAGTCCCATGAAATTTACCTATACCTTTGATTATCTCAACATTGATTACCTTTTTAAATATTATCCAGCAAAGTGTTTGGGACTCTATTTAGGAGCTGGTCTCAAGCGTGAATTTACGGCCACCGCCGATTGGGATACCAACCAAGGGGACAAGCGCAACATAGAATCGGACATCCATCGCGGCGACATCATGGTGCCGGCAGGTTTCACTTTCCTCATCAAAAACTTCTTCATTGATGCCCGCTATGCCGTATCGGTCAAGGAGTTGGGAAAAAGTGAACGGGGCAAGCAAGCCCTCGGCAAAGCCCGCAACATGGGCGCACAGTTCACCGTCGGCTACCGTTTTCGTTGCTTCTAACATTGAGACTGGCTTATAATTCCTAGCTGTATACAACATTTTGTCATTTCAAGGATCGTGGAGAAAAAAGACTTACGCATTATTTTCATGGGCACCCCGGAGTTTGCCGTGGGCACTCTGAAACGACTCTATGAGGGTGGATATAATATAGTGGCTGTGGTGACACAACCCGATAGACCGGTGGGCAGACATCAAGATACCCTACAGCCATCAGAAGTAAAGAAATATGCACTTGCCCACGGGCTGCCAATATTGCAGCCGGAGAAAATGAAAGATCCGACTTTTATAGAGCAGTTGGCATCCTATAAAGCCGATCTGCAAATAGTGGTCGCTTTCCGCATGCTTCCGGAAGTCGTTTGGAGTAGGCCCCGTTTCGGCACATTCAATGTACATGCCGCACTACTCCCCCAATATCGTGGAGCGGCCCCCATCAACTGGGCCATCATCAACGGCGAGACGGAGACCGGTGTCACTACCTTTTTCCTTAACAAAGACATCGACACGGGGCGCATCATCCTGCAAAGGCACTTCCCCATACCCGATGATGCCGATGTAGAATATGTCTACAACGGACTCATGGAACTTGGAGCGCAGACTGCCGTAGAGACGGTAGACAGGCTTCTTGCAGGCAACGGAACCGTAGCTTCGACAGCGCAGGCAGAGTGGCTAGACCACAATGTGCCCACCGACACACTGCACACGGCACCCAAAATATTTAAAGAGACTTGCCGCATCAACTGGAACCGACCGGCCAAGAGGGTGTACGACTTCGTGAGAGGACTGAGTCCATACCCTGGAAGTTGGACCGACAACGTGTCTTTTCCGACCAAGGCACCACTTAAAATATTCAAGACCGGGAAAACCGGTGAGGCCACAGCTGCCACGCCCGGCACAGTTCACCAAGAGGGCAAACGGCTGCTCATTGCCTGCCGGGACGAGTGGCTGGAGATATTCGAACTTCAAATGGCTGGCAAAAAGCGCATGGCGGCCAAAGATTTCCTTAACGGCTTTGCCGCCAAACTGTAAATATACCGACAACGGTACGGGCTTCCACAAACTATAAAGAGCCCGAACCAAACAAAAAGAAGAAACTATGACTATACAAGAAGATATCAAGAATGCAGTGGAGTGTATGCGCAAAGGGGGAGTCATCCTCTACCCCACCGACACTGTTTGGGGCATCGGCTGCGATGCCACCAATCCGGAAGCTGTAGCTAAAGTCTATCAAATCAAGCAGCGTGACGACTCGAAAGCACTCATCTGTTTGGTAGACTCCGATGCACGAATGCAGAAATATTTCCGCAATATCCCCTCTGTGGCATGGGAGCTTGTCGATTCCACCGCCGAGGGGGGCAAGCCCACAACCATCATCCTTGACGATGCCGTCAACGTGGCCCCCAACCTGATAGCCGAAGACGGCAGTTTGGCCGTGCGCATCACCTACGAGAAGTTTTCCAAAGAACTGTGTTTCCGCATGCAGAAAGCCATCGTCAGCACCAGTGCCAATATCAGCGGACAACCTGCCGCGCAAAACTTCTGCGACATTGCCCCAGAAGTAGTGGAGGCCGTAGACTATGTGTGCTGGAGTCGCAGGCAGGAGCACAAACCTCACACACCGAGCAGCATCATCAAGTTGGGCCGAAACGGAGAAGTAACCATTATCAGAAAGTAGAGGATGGAAACAAGCACCATGTTTGAACGATTGCACAGCTGGCGGACGGCCCACGTCTCCACCCGCCAGATGACTCTTATCCTGTCGTTCACCATAGGTGTGCTCGCCTCGGTGGCAGCATTCATCCTGCACAGCATCATTCACGAAATCCAGATACTGCTCACGGGAAGCATGAGGGCCAACTCATCGAACTGGCTGTTCCTGATATTCCCCATCGTTGGCATCTATCTCACCTATCTTTTCATCAAATATGTTGTGAGAGACAACATTTCTCACGGCATCACGCGTGTGCTGTATGCCATCGCCACCAAACAGTCACACCTACGAGCCCACAACTGCTGGTCGAGCGTCATTGCCTCGGGGCTCACCATCGGTTTCGGCGGTTCGGTGGGTGCCGAAGCTCCCATTGTACTCACCGGGTCGGCCATAGGCAGCAATCTCGGCCAGCTGTTCAAGATGGACAACAAGACGCTGATGCTCCTCGTGGGGTGTGGTGCCGCGGCTGCCATTGCCGGCATCTTCAAGGCCCCCATCGCCGGTCTGGTGTTTACCCTCGAAGTGCTGATGGTAGATCTCACCATGGCTTCGCTGCTCCCTATCCTCATCTCCTGTGTCACGGCCACTGTGTTTTCGGTGATCTTCATGGGTAACTCCTCCCTCTTCGATTTCACACTCACCAATGGCTGGCAGTTAGAGCGTACGCCACCCTGCATCCTCCTCGGCGTGTTTTGTGCATTTGTCGGACTCTACTTCATGCGGGGCATGACATCCTGCGAGGGCATGTTTGCCAAGATGGCCAAGCACCCCTACCTTCGGTTGGTATGCGGAGGGCTGATGTTAAGCACGCTCATCTTCCTTTTCCCGTCGCTCTACGGCGAGGGTTATTCGGCTGTCAATGTATTGTTGAGCGGCAAGACTATCGCCGACTGGAACACCATCATGAACGGTTCACTGTTCTACGGCCACGACAATCTGCTCCTACTCTACGTGGGCATGGTGGTGCTGTCGAAGGTCTTTGCCACTTCGGCCACCAACGGATCCGGCGGCTGCGGCGGTACATTTGCCCCCTCTCTGTTCATCGGAGGCTTTGCCGGCTTTTTCTTCTCCCGCCTTTGGAACACCTATCAGGTGGGCACCTACATTCCCGAACAAAACTTCACTCTGATGGGCATGGCCGGCGTGATGACAGCCGTGATGCACGCCCCACTGACCGGCATCTTCCTCATAGCAGAGCTTACGGGAGGCTATGGACTGCTCATGCCACTGATGATCGTCTGCATCTCGGCCTATCTCACCACCAACATCTTTGAAACCCACAGCATCTATGCCCTGCGACTGGCACGCGAGGGGCGGCTCATCACCCACCACACCGACCGCGCCGTACTCACCCTGATGAGCATGAAGAGCGTCATAGAGAAAGATTACCACCCCGTGAAGCCCGATCTGCCCATGGGCAGTCTGGTGCATGAAATCAGCCGAAGCAACAACAATTTCCTGCCCGTAGTCGACGATGCCGGCACGTTGTTGGGCATCATCGACATCACCCACATCCGCCACATCATCTTCCGCACCGAACTTTACAACCGGTTCACCGTGCGCCAACTCATGCAAGAGCCATCCGCTGTTTTGGGAGAAAATGACTCGATGGAGGAAGTAATGAAGAAATTTGAACAGACAGATGCCGCCCAACTACCGGTGGCCGATGTGGACGGCCGACTGAAAGGATATATCAGCCGTATTCACATATATGCCATGTATCGCAAAATGGTCTCCGACTTAAGCGCAGAGTAAGGCAGAAGGAGTCGGAAAGACTTTCCTGAAGTCGGGCATCAACAAAGCATCAGCCCCCCCTAAGTTTACCAAATATATTCACCACACATTTGCAAAAAAGACATATTCATCTTACCTTTGCTATAACAAAGGAAGTTCTCGTGTACTCCTTTTTTTAGACCTAAAAGTTTCCCTTTCCATAAAGGAGGCTTTTTCAGCCCCTGCCGTGGGGAGCATCTGTCTTAACCGGCTTAAAGCCGGTTAAGACACAAAAACGAACAAATAGTTTAACAATTATTCTATCCGGAGTTCTCCCCCCTCAAACACCGATTGAACCAACACACTAAAAATTGCTAAAATGGATGTTTTGCGCATCAAGTTATTTGCATATTCCAGTTGAAATACTTATTTTTGCACATAGTTATATTTATGTGCAACCGAAAAGACGTTGGAATTATAATAATATGTCCATTTCCAAAACTCGCCAAAAGTTGGTTGATGTCGCACGCCAGTTATTTGCTAAAAACGGCGTGGCCAACACAACTATGAATGATATAGCCCTTGCTTCCGGGAAGGGACGTCGCACATTGTACACCTATTTTAATAGGAAAGAAGATGTGTATTATGCTGTAATCGAGTCTGAGTTGGAACGACTTTCCGACAAGTTGGATGAAGTGGCAGCCAAAAAGATACGGCCACAGGATAAAATCATAGAGCTGATTTATACTCATCTGAGCATGATTAAAGAAACAGTGGTAAGGAATGGCAATCTTCGTGCAGAATTTTTCCGTAATATTTGGATGGTGGAAAAGGTACGGAAGAATTTTGATGAAGACGAGATCGAACTTTTCAGAAAGGTATATTCCGAAGGAAAAGCCGACGGCGAATTCGATATTGAGAATGTGGAATTGGTTGCCGATATAACCCACTATTGCATTAAAGGTCTTGAAGTGCCTTTCATCTATGGACGTTTGGGACATGGACTCACGGAAGAAACAAGCAAGCCTCTTGTGGCCAAGGTCGTTTATGGTGCTTTGGGCAAGTCGGGCTTCAAGCTGTAGAAACAGAACAATCCAATCAATGGATAGACAATCATAAATTAAATAAAAAGAAGAAAAGAAAATGGGATTACTGACAGGTAAGACGGCCTTGATTACAGGTGCCGCACGTGGCATAGGAAAGGCCATCGCATTGAAGTTTGCCGAAGAAGGGGCAAATATTGCTTTTACCGATCTCGTGATTGATGAGAACGGGAAAGCTACTGAGGCAGAGATTGCTGCCAAAGGTGTGAAAGCCAAGGGATTTGCTAGCAATGCTGCCGACTTTGCCCAAACCGAAGAAGTGGTGAAACAGGTGAAGGAAGAATTTGGATCGATAGATATCCTCGTCAATAATGCAGGTATCACTAAGGATGGCCTCATGCTTCGTATGACAGAACAGCAGTGGGATGCAGTGATAGCTGTGAATTTGAAGAGTGCCTTCAATTTCATCCATGCCTGTGTGCCTTTGATGATGCGTCAGCGTGGCGGTTCCATCATCAATATGGCCTCCGTGGTAGGTGTCCATGGCAATGCCGGACAAGCCAATTATGCCGCCTCCAAAGCCGGTATGATAGCTTTGGCCAAGAGTGTCGGCCAGGAAATGGGCCCCAAGGGCATCCGCGCCAATGCAATCGCTCCCGGTTTCATTGATACAGCCATGACCCAGGCATTGCCTGAAGACATCCGCAAGGAATGGATTGGCAAGATTCCACTCCGTCGTGGTGGCAATGTGGAAGATATCGCCAACACGGCTGTTTATCTGGCCTCTGACATGTCAAGCTATGTAAGCGGTCAGGTGATTCAAGTAGACGGCGGCATGAATATGTAATTTGCCAATACATTATTTCCAAATAATAGGGATTTCCTCTCTTTGATTGCGAAGAGGGGAAATCTCTTTTAATCATTCCATTGAGATTTGAAACTAGTTTACGAAGATAATCATTTGATCATCGTTTTCAAAGAAAGCGGTGAGATTGTCCAAGGTGACAAGACGGGTGACGAGCCTTTGTCCGAGGCCGTGAAACGATATATCAAAGAAAAGTATCAGAAGCCGGGTAATGTGTTTATCGGCGTGGTGCATCGTCTTGATCGCCCCGTGTCCGGGCTGGTTGTCTTTGCCAAGACCTCAAAAGCCCTTTCCCGGCTCAACATGATGTTTCGCAACGGCGATGTACACAAGACCTATTGGGCCATCGTGAAAGATGCTCCAATGCATGAAGAAGGGACGCTTGAAAACTGGATTGTGCGCAACGAGCAACAGAATAAAAGTTATGCTTACGACCATGAGGTGCCTAATTCCAAGAAAGCGGTTCTGAAATATCATGTCATCAGTCGTTCCGAGCATTATTGTCTGTTGGAAGTAAATCTCCTAACGGGACGCCATCATCAGATACGTTGCCAGTTGGCACATATCGGTTGCCCCATCAAGGGTGATCTGAAATATGGTTTTCCCCGTAGCAATCCTGATGGAGGCATCTCCCTGCTTTCACGACGGGTAGAGTTTGTGCATCCGGTTTCGAAAGAAACAATATCCGCCGTCAGTCCGCTTCCTGCCGATGCTCTATGGAAGGCGTTCTCTCCGGAATAGTGTTCTTCGTATAAAAAACTTGCATTATTATTTTCTCATATCCGCAAATTTTATTTACTTTGCAAGTATTATAACATCTATCCCCATTTAGCGGATTACCTCCTGTGTGGCTTATGACGAAAACCTTGAAATGGATTGGGAGCGCCATTTTGGCCCCTATGTTTTTTTTTCTGTTTCTTGCAATACTGGTTTATCTCCCTCCTGTGCAGAATTGGGCGGTAAAGCGGGTTGCCTCATACGCCTCTGAGAAAATGGGAATGGAAGTCTCTGTGTCTCATGTGAATCTTGAATTTCCTCTTGATTTGGGCGTGGAAGGCATCAAAGTTGTCCGTCGCAATGACTCCATTCCGCAGATAAAAGATACGGTGGCCGATATAGCCAAGCTCGTTGTCGATGTGCAGGTGTTGCCGTTATTCAGCAAACAGGTCATGGTGGATGAGTTGGACTTCAGAAAGATGAAGGTCAACACCACCAATTTCATCCATGAAGCGCGTATTAAGGGTGAGCTTTCCCGTCTTTCACTAAAAGCCCACGGCATAGATTGGGGGAAGGAGAAAGTGCGGGTAGATGACGCTTTAGTGGCCAACGGATGGTTGTCTGTGGAGTTGAGCGACACCGTAAAGCAAGATACGACTCCGAGTACCAACTTCTGGAAAATCGACATTGCTCATCTTAAACTCCGCAACACAGATTTCACCCTCCATTTGCCCGGCGACACCCTCAAAGTGAATACGCTCTTCACAGAGGCCGATGCCCGACGTGTGTTCCTTGATTTGCATAAAGGACTCTATCAGGTGGGGCAAGTCGATTGGCTTGGGGGACATGCGGCTTACGACAATAACTTTGCCACAGCGACCAAAGGGCTCGACTTCAATCATTTATTGCTTGACAGTTTGGATTTGCAGGCCGACTCGTTCAGCTATTGCGATTCGCGCTTGGCTATCCGCATCCATAAAGGCCACTTTTGTGAAAAGAGCGGCATTAAGGTGAAAACGCTCACAGGTACACTGTTGCTTGACAGCATCCGCCTACGACTACCCGACCTGCAAGTACAAACCACCGAGTCTGTTGTGAAGGCCGATGTGGATATGGAATTGAACACTTTCGCCGATACAGTTCCCGGCCGTCTCCGTGCCATTCTGCACGGCTCTATCGGTAAACAAGACCTCATGCGTTTTCTCAGTGACATGCCAACGGATTTCCGTCGGCGTTGGCCTAATTATCCGCTCCGCATAGATGGTTCCATGAAAGGCAATCTGCGCCATTTGTCATTTGCAGGGCTGCAAGTGAGTCTTCCGACAGCATTCCGTTTCAAAGCCGATGGATGGGCGAGGAATCTCACTTCGGTGGATAAGATGCGAGCTAAGGTGAAGTTTGATGCCAAAACATTTGATTTGGCATTCCTTACATCTCTGCTTGATCCGGCATTGATGAAGCAAATCAACATTCCGCGAGGTATTGGAGCTGAGGGAAGTTTTAGCGTCGACGGGCAATGCTATGCTGCTCGTTTCATCGCTCGTGAAGGTGGCGGACAAGTAGCCGGATCGGCCCGGATGGATGTCCCGCGCATGGCCTATCAAGCCAAGCTCCAAGTCCACGCTCTACCCTTACAACACTTCTTGCCTCGGCAAGGACTCCATCCCTTTACCGGCTATGTGGAAGCTGAGGGCGTGGGAACCGATTTATTCTCCCCCAAGACACGCCTCACAGCCCATGCTAAAATCGAACGATTCAACCTTGGAGGATACAATTTAGACCAGATCGATGCCACAGCCCGCGTGGAACGTGGACGCATCAACGCTCTCATAGACAGTCGTAACGCCCTACTCAAGGGGCGGCTCAGTGTGCAGGCACTCACCCATGTAAAGCACTTGCAAGCAACGGTGTCGGCCGATCTCGACAAAATAGACCTCTTTCATCTCCGCATCAGCGACACGCCCATCGTAGCTTCGGTGTGTGGACACATTGATGTGGGCAGCGACATGAAGGACTATTATCAGGTGCGGGGGCTTGTGAGCGATATCACCGTGTGGACTGACAGCATGGCCTACCGACCGGAAGACGTGGTCATGGATGTGCTTACCCGCCGCGACACCACCCATGCCGTTGTCGATTGTGGTGACTTCCACCTCAATATGGATGCCCGTGGCGGCTATCGCCACCTGCAATCCCAACTTACCCGGTTGTCAAACGACTTCCAAATTCAACTAAAGGCCCGCCATATAGACCAGATAGTCTTGCGTCATCGTTTTCCACTTGTGCGCATCTATCTTGATACGGGGCGAGACAATTTCATTTGCCATATACTTGAGCGTTATGGCTGTTTCTACAAGTCAGTCAGAGCCGATTTGACTTCCTCGCCACAGAAAGGACTTGACGGTTATTTGTCTGCCGACTCTTTGGTCTATTCCGGTGTGCAGTTGGATACCGTCAGGGCCCTCTTCTCCTCCAATGACAGTGTGCTCAATTATAATCTGCAAGTAATCAACAACAAGAACAATCCCCAATATACCTTTAAAGCCATCGTCTCAGGCACTTTGGGACGTTCAGGTTCCGACCTGCGCACTCGTATATTCGACATCAATAATAGGCTGGGGATCGATGTGGGGATGGCTGCCACGATGGAGGCCAACGGGGTGCGTCTCTCCCTCACCGATACCAGTCCGATTTTAGGATACAAACGATTTGAGGCTAATAGTAACAACTACTTCTTCCTGGCTGACAACCGTCGGGTTTCGGCCAAATTGCAGTTGCAGGCCTCCGACGGAGCCGGTGTGGATGTGTTCACCAATGATGACAATACCGATGCCTTACAAGACGTGACGCTTAGTCTTCACCGATTCAATTTGGATAAAATTCTGTCTGTGATTCCTTACACTCCGGATGTTTCGGGCATTATGGATGGCGACTTCCATGCCATTCAAACGGCAAAAGAACTTTCAGTTTCTTCCAATATTTCAATAAACAATCTTGTTTACGAACATTCTCCGGTGGGGAATGTCAGTTCCGAATTTGTGTATATGCCAAAGGCTGACGGCAGTCACTATGTAGACGGGCGGCTGCTGTATGAAGACGAGGAGGTGGGCACCCTTCAAGGAACCTATCGCTCTGACGGCGACGGCTATCTTGATGCCAAGATTGGGCTCGAACGCTTGCCACTGCATTTTGTCAACGGCTTCATTCCCAACCAGTTGATGGGTCTGCGAGGATATGGAGAAGGTGAACTTGACGTGAAAGGCTCTTTGAAGCAACCACAAGTAAACGGTGAAGTCTACCTTGATTCCGCCCACCTCTTCAGTATTCCCTATGGCGTAGAGATGCGCTTTGCCAACGACCCTGTACGCATTGTGGGCAGCCATCTGCTCTTCGAAAACTTCGAGATGTTTGCTAATAACTCCAGCCCGCTCAACATCGCAGGCGATTTCGACTTTTCCAATCTTGATCGCATGGTGCTTGATGTGCGGATGAGGGCCGAAAACTTCCAGCTCATAGCCGCCAAAGAGAACTACCGCTCAGAAGCATACGGCAAGGCTTTTGTGAACTTTTTCGGCATGATGCGCGGTCCATTGGACAACTTGCAGATGCGCGGACGACTTGATGTGTTGGGAACTACGGACATGACCTACGTACTTCGGGAGTCGGAACTCACCACCGACAATCAACTTGACGAACTGGTGAAGTTCATTAATTTCAAAGATAAGAAGATTCAGCCCATATCCCGGCCTAAGCCCCAAGGCCTTGACATGGCGATGAGTGTGGGTATCGATGAGTCGGCCCATATCCTTTGTGCACTCAATGCCGACCACTCCAATTATATCGATCTGATGGGAGGTGGAGAACTTAGAATGTCGTACAATCCTTCCGACAATCTGCAGCTCACCGGCCGCTATACGCTCAACAATGGCAAGATGAAATATTCGTTGCCTGTAATTCCACTCAAGACTTTCAGTATTCAGGACGGCAGTCGCATTGAGTTTACCGGTGATCCTTACGACCCGCAACTGAACATCACAGCCACGGAAGAAGTCAAGGCTTCTGTCAATAGTGGAACCGGCTCCGGGCGGTCTGTCGATTTCGAGTGTGGTGTTAAACTCTCAAAGACCCTCACCCATCCCGGCATTCAGTTTATCATCTCAGCACCTAATGATATGTCCATTCAAGACGAACTCAACACCATGTCGGTGGAGGAGCGTGGAAAAGTGGCCATCACAATGTTGGCTTCAGGCATGTATCTTGTCGACGGCAACACAAGTTCGTTCTCGATGAACAGTGCCCTCAGTAGTTTCCTCAATTCCGAAATCAACAATATTGCCGGATCGGCCATACGCTCTATGGGCTTTGATCTGGGTATGACCGTCGACAATTCCACTAACGCTGCCGGCGGCCTGCACACCGACTATAATTTCAAATTTGCCAAGCGTTTGTGGAACAACCGACTGAGTGTAATAGTTGGTGGACAGGTGTCCACCGGTGCAGAACTTGACCAAAGTAACCATAACAATTCATTTTTCGATAATGTGGAATTGGAATATCGTCTTGACCAGAACTCAAGCAAATATTTGCGTGCTTTCTACGATAACAGCACTTATGATTGGCTTGAAGGTAGGATTGGAGAGTATGGCATCGGCTTTATGTGGCGTCGTAAGCTTTTACATTTCAGAGATATTTTCCGATTTGGAAAAGAGAAGTCACAACTGCCCCCCATACAAGTCTCCAAAGATACTGTAAAAAGTGGGGCGATGACCGTTCCGGAAAAGCAAAAGAACAGATAACCAGATGACGAGTAAATGAAATTCAGACATTATATTTATGTGTTTATGGCGATGGTGTTGGGGGAAGCCCTGATGGCGTCGTGTTCCACCACCAGTGCCATTCCTGAAGGCGAACAGTTGTTCACAGGATTAAAAAAGATAACATACGTCAACTACGAGACCAACAACCATGCAACTTCCACACAAGAAGAAATGGAATATGTGCTTGCTTCTGCTCCCAACGGAGCTTTGTTTGGGAGCAGTTATTACCGCACTCCATTTCCCGTCCGCCTTTGGGTGTGGAATGCCTTTTCACAATCTGACAATGGTATGGGCAAATGGATAGCCAAGACTTTCGGCTCCCGTCCCAAGCTGGTGGGAGAAGTGAGGCCCGAGCTCCGCACTTCCATTGCCGAATCACAACTGAAAAAGTCTGGTTATTTCAATGGCAAGGTAAATTACGAAATCCTTACGGGACATAATCCAAAGAAAGCAAAAATAGCCTATACAGTAGACATGGGCCACCTATGGACACTCGATACGGTGGTGTATGAGAACTTTCCTTCGGCCACCGACAGCTTGATGACCCATACACATGCCAATGCCTTGTTGCACAAGGGTGATCCTTTCAGTGTCTCGACACTTGAGTCGGAACGCCGGCGCATCACCAAACTTTTTCGTGGTGACGGCTATTACTACTACAACAATTCTTATGCTTCCTATCTGGCCGACACCGTCAATGTGCCGGGTAAGGTAGCCCTGCGTCTCATTATGGCCGACAGCCTCAGTCCGCGTGCCACCCATAAGTGGTATATTGGTAATATCAACATCAATTTCCGCAAACAAATAATGGAAGAGTTGGGCGATTCCACCCGTTGGCATTTTCTTACAGTCCGCTACAACGGGCGCCGTCCTCCCATCCGTCTGGGAGCCATCTTGCGCGATGTGAAGTTGCATCACGGAATGCCCTACAGTAGCGACAAAGAGGAGCAGAGTCGTCGGAGTATTCAGTCTATGGGCCTTTTCAGCTACAATACTCTCACGTTCACACCACGCGACACATCAGCCACGTGTGACAGTCTCGATCTCACCCTCGACTTGGTTTTCGATCGTCCCTATGACTTTTATGTCGAAGCCAACGCCAAAGGCAAGACTTCCGGTCGCATGGGACCTGAAATGGTGTTGGGTCTCACCAAGCGTAATGCCTTCCATGGAGGTGAAAAGTTGGATGTCAATGTGCATGGACAGTATGAATGGCAAACCGGACATAAAAGTGAAGGCTCATCCAGTGGCTTCAATTCTTATGAGTATGGCGCTGACGCTTCTGTTGTCATGCCCCGCTTGCTCACCCCGCGTAGTCTTTTTTACACCATAGTTGGTCGTGAGGCTCGTCCTCGTCGCCGTCCCCGACAATATTATAGTACGCCCACCACCACACTCAAGGCGTCAACCAATGTGCTTAATCGGGCAGACTATTTCAAGCGTCATGTGGTGTCAGGCGAACTGACTTACGACTGGTGGACTACGGCCAGTTCTCATCATACATTCAGTCCACTCACCCTCTCCTACGAATACATGCAGAGCAAGACCGCCGCTTTCGACAGTTTGTTGTTGGCCAATCCCTATTTGCAAATTTCCATGCGCGACCAGTTTATTCCCAAGATGAGCTACACCTATCGCTACATCAGCCCATCCGAATTGCGCAACCCCATCACATGGGAAATCAGCGTGAGCGAAGCGGGCAATGCTGTCAGCGGAATTTATGCCGCATTTGGAGAAAAATGGAGTCGGAAAAACAAAACTATGTTTAAAAATCCGTTCGCACAGTTCTTTAAGGTGGAAACTGATTTCGTCAAGCGGTGGCGGCTCTCCGAGCACTCCTCGTTCCTCGCCCATGCCAATGTGGGCGTGGTGTGGAGCTATGGCAATGCCTCTCAGGCCCCTTACTACGAGCAATTTTATGTGGGTGGAGCCAACAGTGTGCGTGCCTTCAATGTGCGGAGTATCGGTCCCGGCAAGTATGTGCCTTCCGAAGGCCGATTCTCCTATATTGACCAAACCGGCGATGTGAAAGTGTTGACTAATCTAGAATATCGTCCCCGACTGTTTGGCGACCTCTATGGTGCTCTTTTTCTTGATGCCGGCAATGTATGGACGCTCCACCAAGATGACAACCGTCAGGGCGGACAGTTTGAATTCAAGAATTTCTTTCGCCAGATGGCCGTCGGTACAGGTGTCGGTATCCGCTACGACATGGGGATGTTCGTCATCCGTCTTGATTGGGGGGTAGGCCTGCATGTGCCCTACGAAACCGGACGAAGCGGTTTTTATAATGTCAAAAACTTCCACGATGCTCAAAGCATACACCTTGCCGTGGGCTATCCTTTCTGACCGTTTCGTTGATTATACGAGTTTGCTTAGCGGTATTTATTCAGAGTCCCGCACTGAATAGCGTACCGTTGCGATGTCGTTTAGTTTGAAGCTTTTGACCATACAAGTGAAAGTTCGGTGTCTTTCAGAACAATTAGTGTAAATGAAGTCGGGATAAGAATAAAGACAAAGCCATTATATCGGGAGGGGGCCACGAATACATGACAATGATGGGGCATTGCCTGTATAGCGACGCGGGATGTCGACAGACATGAAAGAAAGTAGGAGATAAACACCTATAATTAGTGTTTACCTCCTACCTGATTTAATATACAAGATTTGGTGATTACTCACCTTTTTCCAACTCTGCTTTCAGTTTGGCAAGTGCATCAAGATCGCCAAGAGTAGTGCCGGCTGCGACATTGTTGATAGTCGGTGTCTCATTGGAGCTCTTTTTGTTGCTGTGCTGCTTTCTTGCAGGCTTGATATCATCCTTACCCTCCTCAAATGTACGAGAGTGCGAAAGAATGATGCGCTTAGTCTCCTTTACAAATTCAATAACTTTGAAATCGAGAGTTTCACCCTGTTGTGCCTGAGTACCATCTTCCTTGACAAGATGTTTGGGAGTGGCAAAACCTTCTCCACCTTCAGCCAAAGTGATAACGGCACCCTTGTCCATAAGTTCGGTGATTGTACCCTGATGAACGGAACCGGGAGTATATATCGTCTCGTAAGTATCCCAAGGATTGTCCTCGAGTTGCTTGTGACCGAGACTCAAACGGCGGTTTTCCTTGTCGATTTCGAGAACAACAACATCGATGTCGGCACCTTGGGTGGTAAACTCGGAAGGATGCTTGACTTTCTTGGTCCAAGACAGATCTGAGATGTGAATCAAACCGTCAACGCCTTCTTCTAATTCTACGAAGATGCCAAAGTTGGTGAAGTTGCGAACCTTGGCGGTGTGCTTACTGCCAATAGGATACTTCACTTCAATGGTCTCCCAAGGATCTTCTTTCAGCTGCTTGATACCAAGGCTCATCTTGCGTTCATCGCGGTCGAGTGTGAGAATAACAGCTTCCACCTCGTCGCCCACTTTCATGAACTCTTGAGCAGAACGAAGGTGTTGACTCCAAGACATTTCAGAAACGTGGATAAGACCCTCCACACCGGGAGCTATTTCTACGAATGCACCATAGTCGGCCATCACAACAACCTTACCCTTTACGTGGTCGCCCACCTTGAGATCTGCACTGAGTGCATCCCAAGGATGCGGAGTGAGCTGCTTCAGACCGAGGGCAATGCGCTTCTTCTCTTCATCGAAGTCAAGAATAACAACATTGATTTTCTGGTCAAGGGCAACAACCTCGTGAGGATCGCTCACACGACCCCAAGAAAGGTCGGTGATATGAATCAGGCCGTCAACACCACCCAGGTCAACGAATACACCATAGGAAGTGATGTTCTTTACCGTACCTTCCAAAATCTGGCCCTTCTCAAGTTTAGAGATAATTTCCTTGCGCTGTGCTTCCAGCTCAGCTTCGATAAGGGCCTTGTGGGAAACAACGACATTGCGGAATTCCTGATTGATCTTAACAACCTTGAACTCCATTGTTTTGCCTACGAATACATCGTAGTCACGTATGGGGTGAACGTCGATTTGACTTCCGGGGAGGAAAGCCTCAATACCGAACACATCAACAATCATACCACCTTTGGTACGGCACTTGATGTAGCCCTGAATAACTTCTTCGTTCTCAAGAGCGGCATTGACACGTTCCCAGCTCTTGCTGAGACGAGCCTTCTTGTGAGAGAGTACCAGCTGACCTTTTTTGTCTTCCTGATTTTCTACATAGACTTCAACCTTGTCGCCAACCTTGAGCTCAGGGTTGTAACGGAATTCCGAAGCAGGGATGATACCATCGCTCTTGTAGCCGATGTTCACCACAACCTCTTTCTTGTCAACAGAAATCACAGTGCCTTCTACCACCTGATTTTCGCTGATTTTGTTCAAAGTCTCATCATAAGCCTTAGCAAGATCTTCCTTGCTGACATTGGCGTTTGCGCCATTCTCGAATTCGTCCCAGTTGAAGTCATCCAAAGGCTTTACGTTCTTTAAATCTGACATAAATAATGTGAATAAATAAATTTAATTAATAAAGTTAGACTTTATGTTTGTTGTGAAATGAATTATATTGCAAAGTTCATATCGGCAGTTTCCTCAAACCTTCCATGAAATCGCAACTCCTCCAAATTGGTTGCAAAGGTAATGATTTTCTGTCAATTACCCCCTTTTGCCAATTACCATTTCCCGGCCATTACACTTTTTTAACAGTCTGGGATATCAAGCGAAAGACGGCTTTGATATTGTCATCGGAAATCCACCTTATATGTGTGCCGTCTCGAAAAAGACAAGCTGTACATCCACTCCAAATTATCCGTTGTAGCCACAATTGCTACAGTCGTGAAATGATTTTCTTGGAGACATTCCGTTTCCTACAACACCTCCTATCATAATCTGTCATCTTGCCTCAAGCACTTGACAAATATTCTGCTCGCGATGATTGACAATGACTTCCACTCCGAACTTATTGTGAAGATGCTCGGCCAAATGCTGGGCACTATACACGCTGCGATGCTGGCCACCCGTACAGCCGAAAGAAAACATCAAGCTCGTGAAACCACGTTGGATATAACGCTTCACATGATGGTCGGCCAACCTATATACGCTTTCCAGGAATTGAAGGATTTCACCGTCGTCCTCAAGGAAGCGGATAACCGGTTCGTCAAGTCCGGTCAACTTCTTGTAAGGTTCGTAGCGGCCGGGATTGTGGGTGCTGCGACAGTCGAACACGTAGCCACCACCATTGCCGGACGGGTCTTCAGGAATACCTTTGCGATAGGAGAAACTGTAGACGCGCACTACCAACGGGCCTTTGCCGTCGTATTTAGAATAGGTGGCAGGCCCGTCCTGCGGATGAGCACGATAAATGTTTTGGGCCGTTATCCGAAAACCGTCGGCGCGGTTCACCGCTGGTTGCTCAAGCTGGGCAAACCGAGGGAGTTCGGTTAGACGACGAAGCATCTCCAACATGTAGGGGTAAGGGAACACCTTCTCCCCCATCTTCAAAACATCACGTAGATTTTGGATAGCGGGCGGAATGCTATCCAGAAAATGTTTTTTCCGTTCGAAGTAACCCCGAAAGCCATAGGCCCCGAGCACCTGCAAGGTGCGGAAGAGCACGAACAGGCTCAAGCGGTTGACGAAATGGCGGACGGAGGGTACTTCGGTGTAGTTTTTCAACGCATCGTAGTATTCGTAGACCAATTCGCGACGCAGCTTAAAGGAATATTTGGCCGATGCCTGCCAGAGAAAAGAGGCCAAATCATAATAGAAAGGCCCCTTGCGTCCGCCTTGGAAATCTATAAAGTAAGGATGGTCGTTCGCATCCAGCATGATGTTGCGAGCCTGAAAGTCGCGATAGAGGAAGCTGTCCATCGGCTCGGAAGTGAGGTCTTTGGCAAAAAGGCGGAAATTAGCTTCGAGCTTGAGTTCGTTGAAATCGAGCTCGGTGGGTTTGAGAAAACAATATTTGAAATAGTTGAGGTCGAAAAGCACACTGTCGATATCAAACTCCGGCTGCGGATAGCAGTTGGACCAGTCGAGACCACGCGCTCCACGCAACTGTATGTTGGGCAGTTCTCGTATGACACTCACCAACAAGCGTTTCTCCCGCTGGTTATACCGTCCTCCGGCTTCGCGCCCCCCACGGATGGCATCGAAGAGCGACTGCTTTCCCAAGTCTTCCTGCAAATAGCGCAGTTCATCACCACTCACGGCAAGCAGTTTGGGCACGGGAATCCGGCGCTTGGCAAAATGGCGTGCCAAGTAGATGAATGCGTGGTTTTCATCACGACTGGTCCCCACACAGCCCACAACACTCATGCCATCGGCATCCGTGAGACGATAGTATGCACGGTTGCTCCCCTGTACGGGCAATTTCTCTACTCCGGCCGGCTCTGCTCCGGCCCACTCTGTATATAGTTCAATCAGCTTATCCATATCCGTTTTTCATTTCCAGACATCATCACAGACACCTCTACCCTATCTCCTTTCGGGTCTGCCGTCCGCTATTCCTCTTCGCGTTCCTTCCGACGCCGGCGGTCATCCATTTTATCAGCGATGAAATAATCAATGACAAAAAGAATGAGGATGATGCCAAGCGCCATGGCAAAACTCTCAAAGATGAAATACAATCCACCTGCCACAATGAGAAAGATGACAGCTTTCTTCCAGTCTATTTTTACTTTCATAATGCAAAGATAATGCAATTCGGGGGAAACACAAAAGAATGTCCCCTTTTTATTTCCCCACGGTGACGGCGGGGAATCCACTCCATCCGGCAACCGGCATTCCTCATTATTTTGTCAATAAATATCCACCCTCATTTACATTCCCACTTTCCGCATCGTATCTTTGCACCGGCAAAGGGAGCGCGCACACGCTCCTTATTTTTATCCCCGCAGCCACCAAAAAGGCCTCGAAACCCAAACTTCATACCCCGAAATGGTTATTAAAATGGTTCTTAAACGCCTTTTACGGGGCACTTTTTAGCCATTTCAGCCTAAATGTCTCCGGTTACAGTTAATAGTTATAACTAACTGACAATCAGCCATAAAACAATAAAAGGCTTATCTCACGACAAGCCTATTACATATTATACAAAAACATTATGAATTTTGCGAACAAGATTTATCTAACTTTCTTATATTTATTAGTGACTACGACTAATCACAATCTATAACTAATCTATCTTTTACGTATCTCTTAATCGTTTACGTGTGCAAAGATAGGAGTTTTTTTGCATCCATGCAATACCTAAAAATGAGGGTTTGGCATAAATACCTACAAATGGGGAATAGGGAAAGCAGGATTATCTCCTCACAAGCGACGACCCTTTGATGCTTTTTTCGCCGTTGAGCTGAACGGCATAGACACCGCGGGGCAGGCCGGCGAGCGACACTCGATAGGCAGTGAGCCCGGCGGGCATGGTGGCGGAGAGGAGCTTTGCGCCCGACACGCTGAACACCTGCACTGTAAATGGGTGGGACGCAGAGGCGTCCAACCGAATGGTGAGCACGCCTTCTGTATCCACGCCAATACGAGCCCCGGCGGGTTGGTGGCCGGAGAGCCCCTTCACACCGGTGAGTCCAAGCAGATCGAGCAGACCGGCATAGACATCAATTGCCCCACGGCCGTATGCATTGTTAGGATAGGTGAGCGAAGGATCGGGGTGCGTGCAAGTGCGCTTGAGCAGGGTCATCACTTCGCGAGGAGTCAAATCGGGCTTGGCCTGAAGCCAAAGGGCCACAGCCCCACCCACAACGGGAGAGGCCATAGAGGTGCCGGAATTGTAGCTCCACGGATAAGTGCGCCCCTGAAAATCGACAGTCGTCTTGACATTATACTTGTTGTCGTAGGCATCAGGATGGCTTTCGTAATAGAAACTGTTGTATGCAGAAGCGATGTTGGTGCCGGGAGCCACCACATCGGGCTTCACACGGCCATAATAGGTGGGGCCTTGAGAGGAATAGGCACTACGCAGCCCGTTGGCCCCAAAGTCTACCGTGCGGAGATGACCATACATATTTATATAGGAGCTGACATGAGAGGTAGCCCCCACACAGATGACATCGGGCGAGGTGGAAGGAGAATTGAGGTTGTGGGTGTTTTCTGCACCGTCAAGACCATCGATGCCTTCAAGATTTTTAAAGTGGGTGCCTCTCATGCCGGCAGCATAGAGTTCGGATTGGGCATTGTCCCCTACCATCTCAACCGTGATATACGGATTAGCATTGAAGTTGCCGGGGCGAGTCAGTTCTACATCGACCACGGTCTGCGTGGAGTCATAGACATTTCTATAACCACGGGCCGAAAGCACCAACTGACCACCCGGCAAAGGAAGCGAATCGCGCAACACCGAAGCCGGTCTGGAACGCACATCGGCCGAGGAAAAGGCTATGGTGTCGGCCGTAGCTTCACCAACAACCACCAGACGCAGCGTCACACTACCGGCTGTGCGCAGTGTAAGTTTGGCATTCTGGCGGTCGGAGCGCAACACTGCACCACGGCTTTTCACCCCAAGCGGCTTGGAGATATAACCGTTGTTCAGCGCATTGTTGCCCGCTGAGGAAACAATGATGCGTCCGGGGCCAACGAGTTTTCTAAGCATATAGTAGTAAAGCAGATCGTCACCACGGAAATCTTGAGGCGAGCCTTCACTGAAACTGATGACACAGGGCTTTCCCACAGCTTTGGCATAATCGAAGATGTATTTAAAACCGAGGACATCAGTGGCAAGCGTATATTTGTAGATATCAGCGGAATCGATGAGCCGCGCATTCTCTCCCGTGGCATTGGCCACCAGACAAATGTCGCTCTCGTAGGCCACGCCACGGTAGGGCGTGGTGTAACCGCTGCCGGCGGCGATGCCCGTAGTATGGGTGCCATGAGTCTGGTCAAGACCGTCGCGCGAGTGACCATAGGCCAGCAGGCAGTCGCGCCCCACATAGTCGTTGCCCACCGTGAAGCGGCTGCCCACCGTGTCGGTGGTGAGTTGGTCCCAAAGGGCCTTGATGCGATAGTCGGTTCCGGAAGCATCAAAAAAGGTGGGATGGGTAAGGTCGAAGCCAATATCCATGATTCCCATGACAACATCCTTGCCGGTGTAGGCCTGTGGAAGATTCGTCCCGGCATAGGCAGGCAAGGCGTTGGCAAACCCGGGAGTGACATCGAGCATGATGCTGGAGCCTTGGCGGGCTTCGATGCGCACCACATCTGGATGAAGAGACAATGCCGCCAAGCGCCCGAGCGGAATGCTGACAATATGGACATCCCCCAAACGGGCCAGCGAGCGGCAATCGTTGTCGGCAAACGCAGAGACTGACAGGCTGTCAGTCAGACGGACAAAGGCCGTGAGCCGCCGATTGTCAACAGGTTTGGCCGCCCGCCCCGGGACACGTTGGGGAGGACGTTCACACTGCTCGGCCACAATATCCTGCACCCAAGGTGACAACTTGCCATAGTCGGCCTGCTGCCCGAAAGCCATCGTCAAACCGACCGAAAAAGCATATACAAAGGAAAATAACCTCTTTATCATGTTGCAAAATAAGGCAAAAAACATGATAAAAACAAACATTGGCGCATAAAAACAACAAAAAAGTCGCAAACTCTTTGCAGAGTCTGCGACTTTATCATAAATTCTCTCTCGTAAAATCTTTATTTGTTCAGCCCACGGTTGTTGATGGTGGTGTTGAGCAAAAGCAGATACTTGCGATATTGCTGATTGGAAAGAATGTAGTGCATGTACTTCAAATCTTTCTCAATGGCCTTGTTCACAAGCTGCTGACGATCCTCAGCCGAAGCGGAAGCTGCGTTCAACATATCGGCACTGAAATTCTTGTGTATGTCGGCCACAGCCTCCACCTGGTCGATATTCAGACCGAGAGCATCGGCAAGACTGCTCATGTTTACGTTCATATTGTAAGCAGAAGCAGCATTAGCTGCACTTGCGTTCTCGTCTGCTGCGAATGTTGCGGTAGTCATGCTGAGCAATGCTACTGCCATCAAAATCATCTTCTTCATAATCTTTTTACCTTTCTTTTCTTTGTGAGCCCCTATTGACAGGCTCCGTTAAATTATCCTTACTTTTGTCCTTTTGACGATGCAAAGGTAAGCATTATTCCGTCACCAGCCAAACAATTTGTCACACTGTTTGCGCAAACAGCATGTTTTATTGATATAAATCAAACGAAAAAGCTTCTCAATTATAATTTAACGACAGGCATCGGAGCAATAATAAAAGAAAAGATGGAGTTTTCTGAACGTTTTTTAGTACCTTTGCACGCAAGTTAAATTAAAGACAGACAAAGAAATGGAAAAGAACACCAATAAATATATCGCAGCTTCGTATATGCTGTATGATGTGACTGACGGAAAGAAAGAACTGGTGGAACAGACAACCGAAGACCGGCCCTTCGACTTTATCAGTGGAATGGGCATCGCGCTTGAGGCCTTCGAGAACGCCCTCATCGAACTGGACAAGGGCGACAAATTCGACTTCACCCTCACGCCCGAGCAGGCCTACGGCGAATACAACAACGAGCATGTGCTCGATTTGGACAAGGGTATCTTCACCATCAACGGTAAGTTTGACGCAGAACACATCTACAAGGATGCCATCGTGCCTTTGCAGAACCAAGAGGGGAACCGATTCAACGGCCGGGTGCTTGACATCACCGACAACAAAGTGAAGATGGATCTCAACCATCCGCTCGCCGGCAAACATCTTCACTTCGTGGGAGAAATAAAAGATTGTCACGAGGCTTCGGCTGCTGAAGTGGCCGAATATGCCAAAATACTGAGCGGCGAAGGCGGATGCAACGGCTGTGGCGGTGGTTGCGGTGAAGGCGGTTGCAACTGCGGTGAAGGCGATTGCAACTGTGGAGAAGGCAAGCATGGGGAGCATCACCACGACGGCCACTGCGGTGGCGGATGCCATCACTAAAAAGCCTACACTCAAAGAACATAAACCCACATCACAGACTTTGCCACAATGAGAAATACTTTCGGGAACCTTTTCAGACTGACCACATTCGGCGAAAGCCACGGCAAGGCGGTAGGGGGAATCGTTGACGGTTTTCCGGCCGGCATAGACATCGACCTTGAGTTCATTCAAAACGAACTGGCAAGGAGACGGCCGGGGCAAAGCCGAATCACCACCGACCGCAAGGAACCCGACGAGGTGGAGCTGCTCAGTGGCGTGTTTAAAGGGAAATCGACAGGCACTCCGATAGCCTTTGAGGTGAGAAACACCAACCAGCACTCCAAAGACTATGACAACATGCGCCAACTTTTCCGGCCTTCACACGCCGACTTCACCTATTATAATAAATATGGTGTGCGCGATCATCGTGGCGGCGGACGCTCATCGGCACGCATCACCATTGCCCGATGCGTGGGAGGGGCCTTGGCCAAATTGGCCTTGCAGCAGCTGGGCATCAGCGTCACGGCCTACACCTCACAAGTGGGCGATATCAAACTGGAGAAAGATTACCATCTCTACGACCTTGGCACTATAGAGGACAATCCGGTGAGATGTCCCGACCAAGCCAAGGCCAAGCAAATGGAGGAACTCATTGCGGGCGTAAAGGCGCAGGGAGACACCGTGGGGGGCATCATCACGTGTGTCATCAAAGGTTGCCCCGTAGGGCTGGGGGAGCCGGAATTCGGCAAACTGCACGCAGCACTGGGAGGGGCTATGCTCAGCATCAACGCCGTAAAAGGATTCGAATATGGTGAAGGATTCGACTGCGCAACCGCCAAAGGAAGCGAGCTTAACGATGTCTTCATCAATCAAAATGGCAAAATATCAACCTCAACCAACCATAGCGGTGGAATACAAGGTGGCATCAGCAACGGACAAGACATCTACTTCCGGGTGGCTTTCAAGCCCGTGGCAACCTTGCTGATGAAGCAAAACACAGTGACCATAGAGGGTATTCCCACTGAACTGAATGCCCGAGGGCGGCATGACCCATGTGTCCTGCCACGGGCGGTACCTATCGTTGAGGCGATGGCGGCTATGGTCATTTTGGACAATTATCTTCTAAATATGACCACAAAGTTATAATTTCAATCAGAAAAGGATAAAAAACATACGATTTATAGGAGGTAATCTAAAAAAAGATATTACCTTTGCAAAGACGATTGAAGGCTTGCGAAAGTCTGAAATTTGTTTAGTTAAGTCTAGTTTAGTTTTTGTGTTGGTTGAGGGCGACCGGTTCGGTCGCCCTCAAATTTGTTTTATACGATATTGAAATGGGGAAACTGTCAATGCTTTGATGGGGAAAGGAATAAGACATGTGGATTGGTCACACACCGCAACATTGGTGGAAGCCATCGCTGCAAGGCACCGGATGACGGCGAATAATATCAACAAAAACACATCCGCTAAAATGCGCCAACCAGAGCGGGAAAACAGCTTTAAGCCACCGGAGAAGTCCGCCGATATTCCCATTCAAGCTCTTCGAGCTCGCAAAAGAGCCACAGTTGAACGCCAAAAGGGCCCCGGTTGCGATGCAACCGGGGCCCTTTTGCAAGCCCGTTTGGCCCATTTCAGGCCCGGTTTCGGACTCCAGTCGGTGTCAATAA
This sequence comes from Segatella buccae ATCC 33574, assembly GCF_000184945.1. GTDB lineage: Bacteria > Bacteroidota > Bacteroidia > Bacteroidales > Bacteroidaceae > Prevotella > Prevotella buccae. The sequence goes on along the minus strand of NZ_GL586311.1, from coordinate 1,812,032 downwards.
AATTCAAATAACTGACTATCAGCGTTTTCAAAAAGCCATCAAAATCGCCTATTTACGCAGAGAGGCTCGTTCGTTGCAAATATCGCAAACAGAGAGGCCAAAAATGAATAAATAATTTAACAATCATTATCCGGAGAGCTTTCCACCAAACACCGACCGGAGCATAAATGGTTGATCATCAAATGCAGCCAATGATGTCGTGGACATCGGCTATATGGTGGGCATCGAGCCAATCATTGATGCCGTCTTTCACTTTCTTCGTTATAGCCGGATCTATAAAGTTGGCCGTACCGATTTCGATGGCTGTAGCACCACACATCATAAATTCGATGGCATCTCGGGCACTGCTAATGCCTCCCAAGCCCACTACAGGTATCTTCACGGCATGGTAAACATCGTAAACCATGCGGAGTGCCACAGGCTTCACGGCAGGGCCACTCAAGCCCCCCGTGCGGATACTCAGCATGGGCTGACGCTTCTCAATGTCTACGGCCATGCCCATAAGCGTGTTGATGAGCGAAACGCTGTCGGCCCCTTCAGCTTCGCAAGCGCGGGCTATTTCGGCCACATCGGTCACATTGGGCGAGAGCTTCACAATCATCGTCTTGTGGTATTTGGCTCTCACGGCCTTCACCACACTCGCTGCCCCCTCGCAGGTGACACCGAAGGCCATGCCGCCATCCTTCACATTAGGGCAGCTGATGTTGACCTCTATGGCGGGAATACGCTCCAAGCTATCAATCTTTTCCGCACAAGCGGCATAGCTGTCGGCTGAATGTCCACTCACATTGACTATCATATTGGTGTCGATATCCTTTATCTGCGGATAGATGTGCTCGACGAAATAATCCACTCCCTTGTTTTGCAAACCCACACAGTTGAGCATCCCAGAGGGGGTCTCCGCCATGCGGGGATAGTCGTTTCCTTCCCGATGCTCGAGCGTGGTGCCCTTGACTATGATGCCCCCCAATTCGTCTAAGGGTACAAAATCGGCAAACTCCAAACCATAACCGAATGTTCCGGAAGCGGTCATAACCGGGTTCTTCAGTTTAAGACCATTTATATTTACATTTAAAGATGCCATAACAGTTTCTTAATATTTAACACCGGACCTTCCTTACACACGCATACGTTGCCCTCGGTCGTCTTCTCCACACAGCAAAGACAAGCACCTACGCCACAAGCCATTTTATTCTCCAACGACACCTCACAAGCAATACCGTTGGCATGGGCGAAACGGGCTACAGCCATCATCATGGGTTTGGGCCCACAGGTGCTGATTTGGTCAAAACTCTCTGTCTGCAAAATGGAATGATTGGTGACGAATCCCTGCTCGCCGCAAGTGCCGTCTTCCGTGGTCATAAACACACGGCCATACTTCCTGAACTCGTCCAATTCCAACAAGTCTTCTGCACTGCGAGCACCCAAAAGGAATGTAGGTTCTGCTCCGAAATCGCAAATAAGTTTTCCGAAATAGAGAAGCGGAGCAACGCCGACGCCACCACCAACGAGCAAAATCTTCTGCTCTGGCAATGTCGGCATCGTGAAACTGTTCCCTAAAGGCAGCACACAATTCAGTGTATCTCCAACCCGCAGTTGTGCCAAACGGCGTGTTCCGTCGCCTACGGTAGCTACAAGCAGCCACAACCGGTTGGTTGCACGATCGACAAAATTGACTGAGATAGGACGACGGAGGAATGTTGAAGGTGAATCATCCACTCTCACTTCAACAAACTGTCCCGGCAAGATATCAGGTAAAGGGGCTGAGGACGAAAGTTTCAACAGCACATTCTTTTTATTCAAATGCTCAATCGAAGCCACCTCAAGATCCAAAATGTATTTCTTCATTTTTATGTCTTTACTATGCTTCGGCAAAGATACAGCAAAATAGAGACACCACAAAGGGAATAACGTTCTTTTTTGGAATACACCGATCGGCAGGTTCCCATTATAGAAGTACGCGCGTTCAATATATCAACCTTGAGAGACGGGAACTCCAGATAAAAGCACTTACCCATCTCCAACAGAAGTACGACAAGTGCATATTAAAGCTCTTTGAAACTTCTCTCACAAACATTGGCATCTTTTCCCGGCATCCATCCCTCACTGACTATAGAAAGTGGAAAATGCCATGAAATGACTTCAAGCCTTAGGGACAAATGTCTCCCAAGTATTGTCATTATAAAAGATTCTTATTTCTGTTATTTTTCGTTGAGGTTTGTCAACTTCCTTGATAACAATTTGAGGTGCTATTTTAGGTGTATTTTGCACACTCCGCTCCGCAGGCTGGTCGAAGAGAGAAGGCGAGGCCACATCGGAGGCATTACTGAAATCCACCAATCCCTCACCGGGTGTAGTCGGTGGAGGAGTAGGAGTGCCTTCGCCTGACTCTCCATCCAAAAACATCTGTCCTTCTCCAAACATCAACCAATCAATATTCAAGTTAGGGAATCGTTTTCGGATAGCATCAACTGTTTTCAACGATGGGTTCGTGCGTCCATTGAAAATGCTACTTAGCGATGCGGAAGAAATTCCGATGTATTGTGAGAAGAGCAACTGGTTCATGTGTTGGCTCTCCATGAGCTGTTTGATTCTATCCTTCATTCGGTTTAAAATTTAGAGATAGGGAGGAAAATCCAATTCTATCTTTGATTTTACAAAGGTAAAACAAAAAAATGGAATCTACAATAGTAAAAAACAAAATTCAATAATTTGCTTTTGGATTTGCGTTTCAATAATTCGGAAACACAAACACAAAACAAAGATTTTAGCGTTTAGTTTTATGAATTTAAAATTAAGATCCAAATATATAGCTATACAAAACTACAATGCTATTCTACAAAATACTGACTATTAAATGATAATAGATCTTGAATATCGAGAATCTACACCAATATACGCTATCAACTATGCGAATTAGACTTTTAGTAGACCAAACAGCTTGGTTTTTTGTCATAACACACTGATTACCTGCTGATTGTTGGTATGCGTATGCGATTGTATAAATATAAATTAGCAACTTCGAATTGCCTTACGTTGTTTCGATTTGCATTCCTAAATCAATATAAATCTTTTCATAATGCCTAAAATGAGTGTTATTTCGGTTTACAAATATTAAACTTATCTTCTACTGCGGAAACATGATTTATAAAAGTAAAACTTAAATATGGTTAATCTTAAATCTTGCATAGGAGATACAGCCACATTTCGCCATTATTCGCGAATTACGGAATGGACTTCAAACACTTTCAAATTCGTGAATTTCAGAGGGGGTAAATTGAAGCTAAACCACTGATTTTAAGCAAAATTATCGCTGAAAAAACTTCCGGAAAATGTCTTCAATTAGCTAAAAAACGGCCTTTTTTGGGTCTTTTTCAACTGAAAACCGCCCGATTCTTGTTGAATCGGGCGGTTTTCAGGCTCAAATATAGAAGAAAAAGAGGGATCTTAGACCTTAAAAAATGTTAATCGTTCAATGGAGGATGAAAAAGATGAGCTCCTTCATTAGATTAGCAGCATCAGTACCGGGATTATCAAGTCCCTTACTCTTGGCATCAATCTCTCTCAACTTATCAATTATCTGCAAAGTTTTGTTGCCGGAGTAGTTGCGCATTCCTGTCAGATAATCACGCGCTGCCCAACTATTTCTCAAATCCAGGAACTTTGCAACAGCATCCGCATCCTGTTTTTTAGGAGCATAATATGCGATCATCAAATTTTGGAAATAAGAAAAGAGCAACGGGAGAAATGAGTAGATGCTCCCAGCCTTTGGATTACTGTCAAAGTATTTGATAATCTGATTGGCTTTGAAAACGTTGCGATTTACGATTGCATCCCGAAGCTCAAAAGCATTAAAATCTTTGCTCACTTCAATCTCCCGCTCCACCACTTCCGGTGTTACTCTTCGGTTACTTTCGGGAAGAGATATGAGCACCTTTTCAAGTTCAGAAGTCAGCCTGTTCAAATCAGCCCCGATGTGGTCGGCTATCATCTGTGTGGCCTTCGGATCAATGGCCGCATTTTTCCGCTTCAAGTAATTTTCAATAAACGGAGGCAATTCCCGGTCATACAGTTTCCTACTTTCAAAAACAACTCCTACAGCTTGCGCCTTTGCAAAAATCTTTTTTCTGCGGTCAAGTACTCCATTTTTATGGCATAAAACCAAGATAGTCGATTTTACCGGTTTCTCGAGATACTTCTCTATCGGTTCCAGATTTCTCAAATTCTGCGCCTCTTTCACGACAACAACCTGATATTCCGACATCATCGGATACCGCCTGGCCATATCTGCAATTTGCGCAGCTGTAGTATCGGCCCCGAAAAGAACCATTTGGTTAAAATCCCGCTCTTCCGGAGAGAGTACATTTTCCGTTATGTAATCTGTGATTCTGTCTATATAATAAGACTCATCCCCCATCAGCACATATACAGGCGCAAACTTTCTTGCTTGGAGATCGCGCATGATTGCGTCAAAGGAAGGGCCGCTTTTCTTTTCTGCCATGTTCTCTATATATAATAAGGTGTAACTCGCTTTTTTGAAAACGAGAAAAGAAGTTTTTCTTTTTGCTTTATCCGAGATTTCTTTTATCTTTGTATTTGTAAAGACGGTGCCGACGCGCCCTATGAGAGTTCTCCCACAACAATAGCCGGACGCAGCCTGTCTTCATGCAAAGATAATGGAATTAACAGACAATGCAAAATAAAAAAGAAAGTTTTTGAATGATACAGCTGAACCTACCCGATTACCCCATCCGACTGTCCGGCACACAAGAGCATCCTTCCATATTCGACATTCTCCGACGGAAATATGTTGCTTTGACCCCCGAAGAATGGGTACGCCAGCACTTCATCCACTTTCTCATCAACCAAAAAAACTATCCCGCCACCCTACTTGCCAACGAGATAAAACTCCGAGTAGGCAACAAAACCTTGCGTGCCGACAGCGTGCTCTACGACCGAGAACTTCGCCCCAGAATGATCGCCGAATACAAGGCTCCTCATATCCCCATTACCCAGAAAGTTTTCGACCAGATTTCCGCCTACAACATGCTGCTGCATGTAGACTATCTCGTGGTCAGTAACGGTCTGCAACACTACTGCTGCAAGATGGATTATGACAATCAAAAATATTTATTTTTAGAAGACATTCCAGACTACCAAAATATTTAACAACTAAAAGTTCGAAAAAGCAAATGAAAGACTTCAATTTCTATGCCCCTACCCGCGTGGTTTTCGGCAAACAATCCGAAGAACAATTACCACGGCTCCTCAAGGAAGCCGGCGGAAAGAAGGTGCTGGTGCATTACGGCGGAGGCAGTGCCAAGCGCTCCGGACTGTTAGACAAGGTTTACGGCATGCTTGACGATGCCGGTATAGAACATGTGGGGCTTGGAGGAGTCGTGCCCAACCCGCTCCTTTCAAAAGTGAACGAAGGTATTGACCTCTGCCGACGCAAGGGAGTAAACTTTATTTTGGCCGTAGGTGGAGGCTCTGTCATCGATTCTGCCAAGGCCATAGCCTATGGCGTGCCTTACGAAGGAGACGTGTGGGACTTCTGGAATGGAAAGCCGGCCACAGCCGCCCTCCCGGTGGGTGCCATGCTCACCATTCCCGCCGCCGGTTCGGAAATGAGTAACAGCTGTGTCATCACCAAAGATGAAGGAGCCGTGAAGCGCGGTTTCAACAACGACCTTTGCCGATGCAAGTTTGCCATCATGAATCCGGAGCGCACCTACACTCTCCCGCCCTATCAGACAGCCGCCGGAGCCACCGACATCATGATGCACACCATGGAGCGTTATTTCTCTAAACATGAAGACATGACACTCACCGATGCCATCGCCGAAGCCCTGCTGCGCACCGTGAAAGAGAGCACTTTCGAGGTATTGAAGCATCCGGAAGACTATCGCAACCGAGCACAAATCATGTGGGCAGGCAGCCTTTCCCACAACGACCTGACCGAATGCGGCCTCGAAAAAGATTTCGCCACCCATCGTCTTGAGCACGAACTGAGTGCCCTGTTCGGTGTGACCCACGGGGCCGGTCTGGCTGCCGTATGGCCGGCCTGGGCCCGCTATGTGATGAAAAAGCACATAAGTCGTTTTGTGCAGTTTGCCGTCAATGTCATGGGAGTGCCCAACGATTTCTCCAATCCCGAAGCCACTGCCGAGAAAGGCATTTGCCGCATGGAGCATTTCTTCCACGCCATTGGTATGCCCACCAGCATCAAAGAACTTCTCGGGCACGACATCACCGAGGCGCAGATAGATGAAATGGTGGACAAATGCAGCCGTGGCGGCACCATCACCGTGGGGGCAATGGAGGTGATAGCACCCGACGACATGCGAGCCATCTACCGAATGGCCCGCTGACACACCACGTGCCAGACTGTGGGAGTTTGGCACGGCTTTTGTCAAACTCCCCTATATCAACCAAACAATAAGCAATCACACGTATGGCATTAGGAAAATGGATAGGCGGCTTCTTAGGGTTCATCACCACCGGCAGTCCGCTCGGGACACTGGCCGGCTTCGCCCTGGGAGCACTCTTCGACGGCGGTCTGGACGCCGTGAATACCGAAAACGGACAAGAAACCTACAGACACACCCATCGGGCTTATGACAACGGTCAAGCCCAATGGCAGGCGCAGCAACGCGTCTATGAAGGGCAACGCAACTCATTTATGTTCTCGCTGCTTGTCCTCACCTCTTACATCATCCACGCCGATGGCAAGGTGATGCACTCTGAAATGGAATTGGTGCGCAATTTCCTGAGGCAAAACTTTGGCATGGCGGCCCAGACGCAGGGGGAACAGATATTGCTCAAACTCTTCGAACAGCAAAAGAAGCTCGGCACTGCCCAATTTCGCAGCGTCATACACGACAGTTGTGCGCAGATAGCCGGCAACATGCCCTACGAACAACGACTCCAACTGCTCAACTTCCTCACCATGATAGCCCAGGCCGACGGGCTCGTCGTGCAGGCCGAGATAGAGGCCCTGAAGGAAGTAGCCATGAGAATGGGCCTTTCCGCAGCCGATGTCGACTCGATGCTCAACCTCAAGAGCGGTTCGCGTGGCAATCTCAATGATGCCTACAAGGTGCTTGGCGTGTCGCCATCAGCCACCGACGAGGAGGTGAAAAAAGCCTATCGCCGCCTGGCTTTGCAAAACCATCCCGACAAGGTGGCAGCCCTTGGCGACGATGTGCGAAAAGCTGCCGAACTGAAATTTCAGGAAATCAACGCTGCCAAAGACCTTATTTACAAGTCACGGGGCCTCTAATCCTTCCCCACAATATCACATACCGCCACCGCAAAGACCATTTTGCGGTGGCGGTATTTCATTCAACAAAGCTCTTAATTTCCTTTATCAAAAGGCTCCATGCCTTTTCTCCTTTTAAAGGAAAATATGCATTTTCGAGAGAAAGGAAAACGGTTTCCACCATCAAAAAAACACAGATGCTCACAGTATCAATAAGAGGAACAGTGGATATTTGATGAAAAAATGAACATTTGCATTGCCCGCACACCGACAATGAACGAAGAAAGGGGCCTCCGCAAGATGCCGGGCGGTGGCGAATAATATCAACAAAAACACCTCTGCTAAAATTCTCCAACGAGAATGGAATGCCTGCCGTAAACTGCCGAAAAGGCCTGCCGTTTATCTCACCCAGACCATCCGAACTTGTAAAAGAGCCACAGTCAGAAACCAAAAGGGCCACAGTTGCACGACAACCGTGGCCCTTTTGCAAGCCCGTTTGGGTCCTTTCAGCCCCATTTTCGGACTCAAAGCTGTGTCAATAATATTCAAACGACTGATTACCAAGCTTTTAAAAACACCTCTAATATTCGCGTATTTGCGCCCGATGAGCTGTTCGTTACAAATATCGCAAGCAGAGAGGCCGAAAACGAACAAATAGTTTAACAATCCATCTCATTCGGAGGATTTACTGCCCAACACCAATTTTCCCCCATTCACACTCCTACAACACAAGAGAGTCTCACCCGAGAATGGATTCCGAATGAGACTCTCACGATGCTTTTCGCCTTGAGTGCAGACGCTTATTCTGCCCCCTCGGGGATTTCTTCCTCGCTCTTCTTGGCGGTCTTGCGGATGGAACGCTTGCGCTTGGGCTTCTCTTCCACGGGCGAAGCCACCTTTACGCCGGCCAGTTCGGGGTCGATGAGGATGCGGCCGCAATATTCGCACACGATGATTTTCTTGTGCATTTTGATGTCGAGCTGGCGCTGGGGCGGAATCTTGTTGAAGCAACCGCCGCAGGCATCACGCTGCACATAAACGATGCCCAGACCGTTGCGGGCATTCTTGCGGATGCGCTTGAAACTGGTGAGCAACCGGGGTTCGATTTTCTTTTCCAGTTCCGAGGCCTTCTCCTTCAGCAGCGTTTCCTCCTCCTTAGTTTCCTGCATGATTTCGTCGAGTTCCACCTTCTTCTCCTCAAGGGCCTTGCGGCGGTCGTCGATGATTTCATGATTCTGCTCAAGGTCGCGCTCCTTCTCGGCCACCTTGACCTCTGCCTCACGTATTTTCTTGTTGCAGAGTTCTATTTCGAGTGTTTGAAATTCGATTTCCTTGGTCAGCGTGTCATACTCACGGTTGTTGGACACCTCGTCGAGCTGACGCTTGTAGCGTTCCACACTGGCCTGCGCATCCTGAATTTCGCCACGCTTCTGCACCATCGCGCTCTGGAAGTCGCGGATGTCGGCCTCGATTTTCTCGATGCGGGTGGTGAGACCGGCTATTTCATCTTCCAAGTCTTGTACTTCGAGGGGCAGTTCGCCTCTCAACGCGCGCTTCTCATCGATTCCCGACAAGGTGGTCTGAAGCTGGAAAAGCGTCTTCAGCTTCTCCTCCACCGTCAAATCTGTAGGGTCTTTCTTTGCCATAATCTTATAAATAGATAATCGGATTGGTGTTTACCGTGGTGAGAAAAGTCTTCACACCGGGGCAACAATCCTTTATGATTGATTGAAATATTTCGTTGGTGTATTGCTCGCTTTGGTAATGGCCGAGCACGGCTATCTGGATCTGCTGCTCACGGCCGAAGTATTCGTGATAGTGCATCTCGCCCGTGACAAAGGCATCGGCCCCGGCCGCAAAGGCTTCACCGAGCATGAACGAACCGGCACCGCCGCAGACGGCTACCTTGCTGATGGGTCGGCGCAGGAGCTGGTTGCACTGCACACACTCCACTTCAAACGCGCGCTTGAGCATCAGCACGAAGTCATCGGCAGCCATCGGTTCGGGCAATTCGCCGATCACACCCTCACCGGCCTGCACCGTGGCCTCACCGGCATCGGCGGTCTGCACGCGCTCCTCTTTCTGCTTGCCAAAGAAGCGCAACTTGCCAAGCCCCATCTTTTCGGCCATTTTGTGGTTCACTCCCCCCTCGGCCTCATCCATGTTGGTGTGCATGGAGACAATGGTGATATCGTTTTTGATGGCTTTCATCACTGTGCGCTGCACGTAGTCTTCGTCGCTGATGCGGCGGAGCTTGTGAAAGATGACGGGATGATGGCTCACGATGAGATTGCAACCCTGCGCAATGGCTTCGTCGACCACAGCTTCAGTGACATCCAGACACAACAATGCCCCTGATACGTCCACCGCCTCTGTCAGCCCTACTTGCAAGCCGGCATTGTCAAAGCCCTCTTGCAGAGGCAGAGGCGCGAAATGTTCAAGGGCAGCAATTACCTCTTTTATTTTCACGCTTTACAGCTATTTATGATATTTACAAAGTGCAAAGATAGCGAAAATTTGTGAGAGCGGGAATGCTGCACACAGGCGTTTAACGTTTTTTACCACAACGTCTTGTTCCATCATTTACGGGTGTTGCTGCCCCGAAAAGGAAACGGGCCGAAACCCATTGCTGGATTCCGGCCCGCTTTTGTATAGTCGATAAGGGCATTAAGCCATATTCACACGTCCAAAATTGTATGTCTGAATCATATCGACCAAATAATAACTCACTCGTCTCATCATTTTGTGCATTCTCTCTTTCATAATCTTTTTACCTTTAAAATTCTACTAATACTTTATTATTTAACTCTGCAAGATGTCGCTTCACATCTTTGTTATCCTTTTTGCTTTTATCTGTTCGCGATTTGGAGCTTTCTTGCTTTACTCGATGCAAAGGTAGTGCCATTTTGCCAACTACCAACTTTTTGGGGCGGTTTTTAGCTCTAAAAGGTCGACTTTTTGACCTTTATCAACCCGATTGACATGGGTCAAGGCCTGTTTGCGGGACTTGGACAAGATTTGGCAGAAGGCTCTCACACACCTCGAAGACGAGAGAATAAAAGGAAATGGGGGTTAAAAATTAAGCCGTTTTATGCAGTTTTCGCTCCTTTTTCACTAACTTTGCCCGACCAACTATACTTTCCCCACTCCTTTTGCAGACCGACCGGTTGCAAAGCGCGGAGGAATCGGCACATAAGAAACCGGAATAAAACCATCAATGACAATGGATAAAACAAGGATGTACGACTACTTCCTGCCCGCAGAGTGGCATCCGCAAAGCGGCATTCAACTCACATGGCCCCACGACATGACCGACTGGAAGCCTTATCTCGACCGGATCACCGCCACATTCGTCGACATGGCGCGCATCATTGCCGCCCGAGAGAAGGTGGTGATCGTCTCTCCCGACACTGCAGCCGTGAAGTCACTGTTGGCTAAGGAACTACCGGAGGAAATGCAGCCCAACCTGCTCTATTTCACTTGCGACACCAACGACACATGGGCACGCGACCATGCATTTGTCACCCTACTGAGAAGCCCCCAAAGCGAAAAGCCGGTGTCGGATGCCAAACTGCTCGATTTCCGTTTCAATGGATGGGGAAAGAAGTTTGAAGCTGACAAAGACAATGCCATCAACTGTGTACTTTATAGCCAAGGGGCGTTTGAAGGGGTCATGGAAGACCACCTCGATTTCGTTCTGGAGGGAGGGGCGATTGAGAGCGACGGGCACGGCACGGTGTTCACCACCTCACAATGTCTGCTCGCCCCCCACCGCAACCAGCCTCTCGACCGCAACCGAATAGAGAAACAACTCAAACAGCGACTATGCGCCGACCGCATCGTATGGCTCGACCACGGCAGTCTCATAGGTGACGATACCGACGGACATATTGATACCATCGTGCGCGTGGCACCTTCCAACACCTTATTATATATAAGGTGTGAGGATAAGAATGATGAGCATTTTGGCGACTTCAAGGCACTTGAAGAACAACTGAAGGCCCTCCGCACGCCCGGTGGACACCCGTACAGACTGCTTCCGTTGCCCTTGCCCGATGCCATTTACGACGACGGCGAGCGTTTGCCGGCCACCTATGCCAACTTTCTCATCATCAACGGGGCCGTGATCTATCCCACTTATGCACAGCCCGACAAGGATGAGCAGGCCCGCCGGCAAATCCAACTGGCTTTCCCCGATCGCGAAATCATCGGTGTCGATGCCCGGACGGTTATCCGTCAGCACGGTTCGCTACATTGTCTGACCATGCAGTTTCCCGCAGGAGTCATTCGTGAGGGGTAACCGTAAAGCATTCATCAATCATAAGACAAGGACGTGCGTCGTCCACCAAAGACAACAAGATATGGCAAAAGAACTGAAAATAGGAATCTTACAACAACACAACGTGGCAGACCGAGGCGACAACATGCGCCGATTGGCCGACGGCATCACCAGCCTTGCCCAACGCGGTGCAGAACTTATCGTGCTGCAAGAACTGCACAACTCGCTCTATTTCTGCCAAGTGGAGAGTGTTGACAACTTCGATTTGGCAGAGCCTGTCCCCGGGCCTTCGACTGACTTTTACGGCCAACTGGCCAAACAACTCAATGTGGTGATTGTCACGTCGCTCTTCGAACGCCGCGCACCGGGGCTTTACCACAACACGGCAGTGGTGATGGAGCGCGACGGCACCATTGCCGGCATCTATCGCAAGATGCACATTCCCGATGACCCTGCCTACTATGAGAAGTTCTATTTTACCCCCGGAGACCTCGGTTTTCAGCCAATACAAACCTCTGTGGGCAAACTTGGCGTGCTCGTTTGCTGGGATCAATGGTATCCGGAAGCTGCCCGTCTGATGGCATTGCAAGGTGCGGAGTTGCTTATCTACCCCACAGCTATCGGTTATGAAAGCAGCGATGCGCCCGACGAACAGCAGCGACAACGTGACGCATGGACCACCGTGCAGCGTGGTCATGCCGTGGCCAACGGGCTGCCGGTGATTTCCGTCAACCGTGTGGGCTTCGAACCGGATCCCAGCGGCCAAACCAACGGCATACAGTTTTGGGGCAGCAGTATGGTGGTAGGACCACAGGGCGAGTTTCTTTTCCGTTCGGGAGATAGCGAGGAAGAGAGTGCCGTTGTCAATGTTGACCTTGCCCATAGCGAGCAAGTGCGCCGTTGGTGGCCGTTCCTGCGTGACCGACGCATAGAAGAATACACTGACATCACCCGCCGTTTCATCGATTAAGCGGTGGCCAATATAAAGACTCGGGGGATATTGTCGAGAGTCCGACAATATCCCCCGAGCCGGTTAAAACATAGCCATAACTGTTTTCGGTCAATATCTGCCCACCATTTGGCTTCTAACTTTCAAACTTTAGATAAACCACAAGCCATCGTGCATAGTGGTATAAACAAGAAACAAGCGGAAACCTTTTGTTTATAGGATTTCCGCTTGCTTCTTAGAGGGTGCCCGGTGGGATTCGAACCCACGACATTCAGAACCACAATCTGACGCTCTAACCAACTGAACTACGGGCACCATCTGGTGTCTTATCGAAGCTTTTCGAAAGCGAGTGCAAAGGTACGGGATTTATCTGGAATATCCAAACAAATCCCAATCTTTTTTCCTAATTATTTAGCAGGAGAAGCCGGAACTTTCGGAGCGGCAGGGGCTTGAGTTGCAGCAGGGGCTGCCTTCTGCGCTCCGGCAGCAGCGTCATTGCTTGCGCCCGGCATGGCAGGTGTAGCCGTCTGCTCTGTGGTGGCACCTTCCATCACACTGCCGTCACTCTTTGCGACGGGGGCAACATAGGCGCAGGCCACACTGATTACGACCATCAGAACGGCGAGAGCCCATGTGATTTTCTCTACGCCGTTGTGGGCCGTGCGAACCCCAAACAACTGGTTGGCAGACTGGAAGTTGGAAGCAAGACCACCTCCCTTTGATTCCTGTACGAGTACGATGCCAATCATCAGAAAGGACACCAATACGATTACGGTTACTAAAAGTGTGTACATTTTAATTATTTATTTTTATTATTTATAATCAATTTCTCCAAAAAGCGCATCTGGTCTGCAAAGTAAGCATTTTTTTGTGGATAATTCAAATTTAAACGCTGAATTATTTCAAATGCCTTTTCATATCTACCTTGTTTTATATAGATGCGAGCGAGCGTTTCGGTAAAATAATTCTCCTCACCCTCGCTTTTTTCCTGATTATCCAAATCCTCTAACGTGGGCAAATATTCAGGGATCTCCTGTAAAGTGAAACTGCCCCCCTCGTTGTTAATGAAATCGTCAATGAGTGCCTGTCCTTTCATTTGCGGCGTGTTTACAGCAGCCGCCTTCTCCTCCTCGCTCTCGGTCTCAAGCAAATAGGACACATAGTCTACCGCAGCATCGGCCGGTGTCGGCCTGCGCCTATTGTTCTTCCCCTCCTCCTCGGCAGGAATAGACTCCAAGAAGTTGTCGATAAGCGCCACCGTACGACTGCCCTTATCCTGGGCAGAAGCCGGTTGGATAGGCTGTTTTCTGATCTGCCTGACCTTATAATGGGCCGCCTCCACGAGTTGGAAGATGACTTTCCTATCGGTAATGTAAATGGCCGCCCGCCGCAACTCTTCGTCAAATGACGGATCATGAAGCAAATAGAGATTCTGCAACATCAGCAGTCGGGCCGTCTGATAATATGGATAGAGCGCAAGAAGACTCCGGAGATCGTAGAGCGTCTCCTTGTCCATCATCTCCGGATGTTTAATCAACTGCGTCAGTTCCATTTTATACTTTCAGTTTTACCAGTTAGCCACCGTTGCATTGAATATCTGATCCACCAAGTCCTCCACCATCTGTCTCACGAGCTGTTCCTGCACAGAATTAAGGCTTAGAGTCGTCTCGTATGACTTGCTTGATGTGAATTGCCGCTCAAAGTCTTCATTATGATTGGCATTGTTGGTGAATCGCACGTTCACGGTGATAGAAAGTTCGGTCATATTAGAATGTCCCTCACTCGACACCGCCTTGTTACGCTGCGAATATTGCGTAATTTCACCCTCCAATTTCAGGTCGCCGTTGCGTTTCACCTGTATCAGCTTGGTATGGTTGGCGTATTCATCCTTCAGTGCATTGTTGAACATTGGCCCCATCGGTCCCCACACATAATTGGAACGTATGGGGAAGTCGACTATCTGAATGGTCTTGGTCTTCGTATAGTCTATGCTCGCACCATTGAACTTGTAAGACACACTGCAAGCTGTCAATACAATCACGGATAACAGGAAGAGGTATTTCTTCATACGTTCAGTTTTTCTCCAGTCCATACTGTTTGAGACGTCGGTAGAGCGTCCGGTCGGAAATGCCCAGCTCCTGTGCGGCCTTCTTGCGGTTGCCGCCATTACGCTCAAGGGCCTTTTCCACCATTTGACGTCCTAAGTCGTTGAGGTTTAGACTCTCCGGCTCATTGATTTCCTCAGCAATGGCATCTTCAATCATGCCGCCGGCCGACTGCCCGATAGTGCCGGAAGGGTTGATAGATGACTGATGGACCGGAAGCGTGGCATCAGTTACAGACCGAGATGCGGGCATGGCAGCACCAAAACCTACGGCTCCGTTCAGCCCCCTCGCCTCGTCAAGTTGCTTGCGCAAAGAACTCATGTCCCGTCGCAAGTCGCTCACATTGCCTCTCAACTCGTAGAGTATCTTGTAGAGTATCTCCCGTTCGCTCTCGTATGAATGCTCACCCGGTTGTGCGATGGTGGCCAACTGGGTGCTCTCACTGTCTTGCGGAATAAACTGCAAAAGCTCTTCCCGGTCGATTTCCCGGTTTCTGCACAGCACCGACATCTGCTCCGTGATATTCTTGAGCTGCCGCACATTACCCGGCCATTTGTATTTCAGCATCACCAGCTTCGCGTCGTCTGTAAGCGTAATCTTCGGCAGGCGGTATTTCTCGGCCATCTGCATGGCAAAAAGCCGGAACAGCAAAATGATGTCTTCCCCACGGTCGCGCAGCGGCGGCATCTGCACGGGAATGGTGTTAAGGCGATAGAAGAGATCCTCGCGGAAACGCCCCTCGCTGATGGCCTTGCGCATGTTGACATTGGTGGCAGCCACAATGCGCACATCGGTCTTCCTGATTTCCTGTCCGCCCACACGGATGTATTCGCCCGTCTCCAGCACACGCAACAAACGGGCCTGCGTGGCCATCGGCAGTTCTCCCACTTCATCAAGGAAAATCGTACCCTTGTTGGCCACACCGAAATAGCCTTCGCTCTCTCCGATGGCACCGGTGAACGAACCTTTCTCGTGGCCAAACAGTTCACTGTCGATCGTTCCCTCGGGAATGGAACCACAGTTGATGGCAAAATACTTCTCGCGACGGCGCGGTGAATTGTCATGGATGACGCGTGGAATGATTTCCTTACCCACACCACTCTCCCCGATGATAAGCACACTGAGGTCGGTGGGTGCCACCTGCAAGGCGACATCGAGCGCATGATTCAATCCGTCGCTATTGCCGACGATGTTATATCTTTGCTTGGTCTTTTGAAGTTCCGATGTGTTCATTTAGCTGACAAAATTACACATTTTATTTGAGAATCTGCAATTATGGCACGTTTTTTAATCTTTTATAGGTTATTCCCCACGTTTGTGTTGCTGCTTCCGCCCCACTTTCATCAACAACAAGCCTACCGCCACCCAGATGAGTTCACGCAACCTCACAAGGAGTGCCACGAGAATACCGGCATTGACACTCATGGCCAGCCCGGTGACAGAGATCAGGAAACCACTCTCGCGACCTCCCAACTGCAGGGGCATGAAAAACAACAGGTTGGCCAACAGCGAGGTGAAAGCGAGGATGAGAATGCAGTCGACATAGTTCACACTCGGCATCAGCACCAGCAGGATGAAATAGATCTCCAAAGCCGAGGCCACTCTGCAACCGAATTCCAATGCCACAGCCAACAGAAATGTGCGCGGATTCTGACGATGCAGGGCTGCAATCTGGCGGTCTACCTCATCAAGCTGGGCATGATGGCTGTCAATAAAAGGTTTGGCCCACCGCTTCAGCAAGGGCACATAACTCAACAAACGGACTGACCGGAAAGCCAGCCCCTTGCGATAGCCCACCATGAAAAACCAGATGCCCAACAGACAAAAGGCCAGTGAGGCAGCAAGGATGCAAGCCGTGAGGAAGTCAGGGGTGTGGACTAAGAGATAAAGGAATATCGATGCCAACCAGAACCAGAAATGGCTGAAAATGTGGGTCATGGCATAGAGCACCACCGATGAGGTGGCCCGCTCGGCCCCAATCAGGGGCGTAAGCGACATCACGCGGTAGGGTTCGCCCCCCATCAGTCCGCCCGGTGTGGCATAGTTGAGGGCAAAGCCCGAAACGGTGGTCTTATAAAGCCACCAGAAGGGTATCTTCACCCGTCGAGAAACCTCCTGCCGCCGCTCCTGACTGCGAATGATGACCAGCCATGCCGAAGTATTGAAGATGTACAGAAAAGCCCATAAGCCGACAACTGCAAAGAACCAGTAGCCGGCTCTTTGCAGTCCGTTCCACACCTCGCCGAAGTTCAGTTGCATGACCATGACGACGAGAATGACTACGCCAAAAACAAAAAAGGCGTTCTGATACTTTTTCTTCATTCCTTCTTAGGCACCTCCTGCTTGGGCTGCCCCTCCGCGCGGCGTGGCTGGAAAGGCTGCCCCGAGTGCTTCTTGGGGATGGCAAAGCGCACCTTCTCGCTCTCGTCCCGCCGCTCGTGATAGAGTTTTTTGAGCGGGTCGCCAAGCGGAAGATCATAGTTTTCGCGATAGCGGAAGGTGTCGATGGCCAGATAGACGGCATGGCGGAACGAACCCTCATCGGTCACGCCGCGCCCGGTAAGTTCGTAGTCCACACCTTCGCAGGCAGCCGTTCGGATGAGAGGTAGGCCGGCGGTGAAGACATTCTCATGCTCCACCGAGAGCGACTTGAAGGCCGGCATGGCCTGATCATAGTACATGGCGAGCACGGCATCGAAATGTTCGAAGTCTCCGTTGCCGAAGAATTCGTCGGCGGCGTATGGCCCGAAAGCCTCCACCCCACTCTTGGCCAACTCCTCGATGGCCGGTGCGATGACCTGCTCCTCCTCATCGGCGGCCTTGCCTGCCGAAGCGGGATTGAGTGCCAACACGGCAATGCGCGGATTGGAGATGTTGAAATCGCGCCTCACCGTCTTGTACAGCAGTTTGACCTTACCCACGAGATCGTCTTTGTTGAGTGCCTGAGCCACACTCTTGAGCGGCATACCGGCCGTGGCAAAAGCCAACCGCAAGTGGTCGTTTACATAGACGGTGAGGGCTTTCTGTCCCTCCCCCACGCTGGCCTCAATGTAGCGGGTGTGCCCCGAGAATGGAAAACCGTTCACCTTCATATTGTCACGATTCACCGGAGCGGTCACCAGCACGTCGAAGAGTCCTTCCCGATAGTCGGTCATTGCCTTGTCGAGTGCTTTCAGCGCAGCGTCGCCCGACTCCGGGGTGGGCATTCCCAGTTCCACCTTCACCTCTTCCTCCACGGCGGTCAACAAATTGATGCGCCCGTCGCGCACCTCTTCGGCCGAATTGACAATAGAGAAGTTGGCCTGCAAGTCGAGTGCCTTGCGGTGGTAGGCCGCCACTTTGGGCGACCCATAGATGATGGGCGTACAAAGTTCCAGCATCTCGGGCTCGGCAAAAGTCTTAAAAATCAGTTCATATCCGACACCATTGGTATCGCCGTGTGTAATCGCCACACGAATTTTTCTATCTTCCATAAAGGTTTTATTTATTTGTTTCGCTCCTCCCCCGCAGTCCCTGCCCTCATGGCCCGGTGCTGCCCGGCGAAGAGTCTCAAGATGTTTTGCTTCTCAATTCTTCTATTTTCTTCGATGTACTCAGCAGTCCGCAAGCGGCAAATATGTCTTCGCCGCGGCTGGCGCGTATGGTGGTGAACACCCCGTGGGCGGTGAGATAGTCGCGCAACTCTTCCATGCGTTTTTCCTCGGCCCCATGCAATGCCACTCCGGGTATTTGATGGAAACGGATAAGATTTATCCGACAATCGAGGCCCTTGAGCAGTCTCACGATTTCCCGGGCATGGGCATTGGAGTCATTCACACCTCCGAACACGATATATTCAAACGACAGGCGGCGCTGGTGGGAGAAATCGTAGTTCTTCAACAGCTCCACCACCTCTTCAATGCCCATTCCCCGCTGGGCAGGCATCAGCTCGGCGCGCTGTTCGGGCAGTGGCGAGTGCATGCTGATGGCTACATGGCAGTCGCTCTCTTCGAGGAAGCGGCGCAGCTTGTTTTTCACGCCCACACTGCTCACCGTGATGCGCTTCGGGCTCCACGCCCATCCGTAGTCGGCTGTGAGTATCTCCGTGGCGCGCAGCACATTGTCCAGATTGTCCATCGGTTCGCCCTGCCCCATAAACACGATGTTGGTCAACTTGTCCACTTCGGGCAGCGAATACACCTGATTGAGGATGTCGGCAACCGACAGATTGCCTTCAAATCCCTGCTTGCCGGTTTGGCAAAAGAGGCAGTTCATCTTGCAACCCACCTGACAGGAGACGCACAGTGTGGCCCGGTCTTTGTCGGGTATATAGACTGTCTCCACAAACTTCACGGGTGCCTCACGATTCTCCCCGACAGCCGTGGTCGTCACGGGGAAGAGATACTTCACCGTCCCGTCTTTCGACCGCTGCTCGTCTATGGGTGCGGCACAACCTATGGTGTAGTGCCCGGCCAATTTTTCGCGGTTGGCTTTTGATATGTTGGTCATCTCGTCGATGCTCTTCACGTGCTGTCCGTAGAGCCATTTGGCCATCTGTCCGCCTGTGAAAGCGGGCATACCCAAACGCTTGGCCACGTCTTTCAGTTCAGCCAGTGAAAGCCCCAAAAGCGATGTTTTTGTATTCATAGTGCAAATTTAGGCAAAATTCCCGAGATTATGAACCGGTTGCAGTAAAAAAGAAAAACAAATTTCTCGATTCCGATAGATTATGAGTCCTTAGCATTCTCTCAAATCTCCGATTAGGGACGATAACACTGCATGTTCAACCGGAGAAAAAGGGATGACGGCTTTGACTATCTAAAAAGAAGAGCCTCAAATGTCTCTATCAATATTTATCGGGGAGATCTGCGGATAGAATAATTGTTAAACTTTTTATTCGTTTTCAGCCTCTCTGCTTGCGATATCTGTAACGAACCACCCCACTCGCTGCATACGGGCGATTTTGGAGGCATTTCCAAACAGCTGATAACCAACTGTTTGAATTTTATTGACACTAATTTGGGCCGGAAAACAGGCCTGAATGGGCCCGAACGGACTTGCAAAAGGGCCACAGTTGCATCGCAATCGTGGCCCTTTCAGCTTCTGACTGTGGCTCTTTTGCAAGTTTGAAGAGCCCGAATGAGAAAACCGGTGGACCTTCCCGGTGGTTTAAAACTAATCTTCCGCTCTGGTTGGAACATTTTTGCGGAGGTGTTTTTGTCAGTATTATTCGCCACCATCCGACAGCGGGCAAGCCCTATCTCTATTGGTGTGTGACCCACACATCTATCCATAGTCTCCACCAAATAACGACTGTTTCCTTAAATCTGTGTTTTATTTGACAAACGTACCGCGCCTCCGAATGCAGTTTGCAAGGAACGGACGGGGAACTACAAGGCAACGGGACGGGCCGGAAAATAAAAAAGGAGATGTCCGCTTGTCAAGACATCTCCAATCCGAGCAATTCCCGCATTTTCTCGATAGCAGGATTTTTAGTTCTCATTTCGTCGAAGAGTTCCCGCTTGGTGAGTATCCTCTTCACCTCGTCGGCCCTGGCCAACCGCATGGTGAGCTGTATGTTCGCGTTGTGCAGACTCTTCACCAGCGTACTGCGTATGCGCCCTTTGATGGCCTGCATCTGGTCAAGCAGAATCTGGTTGTCCATCAGCAGTTCTATGTCGGGGAAGGTGGAGATTTTCGGAATCATGTTTTTCATGCGCGACGACATGGCAGCCATGCTCTCGGGCATACGGTTGCACATGCCCAGCCACACCATCTCGAGTTCCTCTTGCGTGAACTCTTCGCTGGTGGCCTTGCCCTCCGCTTGGGGCAATGGCACGGGCTCCTCTTCGCGTGTTCGGTAAGAAGGCTTCTTGGGATGGAGCAGCGAGTTGAATGTCATGCCCACGGAGCCCAGCTTGATTTGTGCCCGCCGGCCCTTCCCCCCCGCCGGTTGGGCTTCGGGAGCAGTCGGTTGAGCAGCCTCCGTAGCCCGGGCCGTCGGTGTGGGCATCACTGTAGCGGCTGCCTCTCTCGACACGGGCGCAGCCTCTCCCGTCCGCTCAAGCCGGTGGGCGAGCGGTCTTTCAGCCCCGGCCACCTGCCGGACCGGTTGAGGCTGAGAAGTCATCAGTTTCTTAAACAGGGATTTCAATCTATTGGGCGTGCGCCCCGCGACAGGCACATCTTGGTCTTCCGGCTGCGTGATCTGCGCCACCTGAATGAGCGTCAGCTCCACCAACAGCCGCTTGTTGCTGCTCTGGCGGTAGTTGATGTCGCATTGGTTCATGATCTTCAGTGCCTTGTAGATGAAGTCGGGCTTGCAGTTCCGGGCCTGCTCCTTGTAGCGCAGCTTCTGCTGTTCGCTCACCTCCAGCAACGGGAGCGTACTCTCGTCTTTGGCCATGAGCACATTGCGCGCATGGGCGGCCAGCCCGTTGACGAGATTGCCACCGTCAAACCCTTTCTCCAACACGCCGTTGAGCAGCACCATGAGGTCGCTCACCTTGTTTTGCAGGGCCAGATCTATCATCTTGAAGTAGTTGTCCACATCAAGCACATTGAGGTCTTCTATCACCTTAGCATAAGTGATGTCGCCCTGACAGAACGAGGCCGCCTGATCGAAGATGGACAGCGCGTCGCGCATACCGCCGTCGGCCTTTTCAGCAATCACCTCCAACGCCTGCTCGTCGTAGGTGATGCCCTCCTTGTCGGCCACCATTTTGAGGTGGGCGATGGTGTTGGGCACAGTCATACGCTCGAAGTCGTAGATCTGGCAACGGCTCAAGATGGTGGGCAGAATCTTGTGCTTCTCCGTGGTGGCCAGCACAAAAATCACGTGTGCAGGCGGTTCCTCGAGTGTCTTGAGAAATGCGTTGAAAGCCGCCGTAGACAGCATGTGCACCTCATCGATGATGAACACCTTGTACCGGCCCACCTGCGGCGGGATGCGGGTCTGCTCCATGAGTGCCTTGATGTTTTCCACCGAGTTGTTGCTGGCAGCGTCCAGTTCGAAGATGTTGTAGGAGCGCTGCTCGTTGAAAGCCTTGCAGCTCTCACATTCATTGCATGCCTCACCGTCGTCGTGGGGGTGCTCACAGTTGATGGCCTTGGCAAAGATGCGCGCGCAAGTGGTCTTTCCCACCCCCCGCGGACCGCAGAAGAGGTAGGCATGGGCCAGCTTGCCACTCTTCACGGCGTTTTTCAGCGTCGTGGTGAGTGCGCTTTGGCCTACCACCGAGTCGAACGACATCGGGCGGTATTTTCTTGCCGAAACGATATATTCCATAGTTGTTGTAGTTGTCTTCGGTATGCAAAGATAGGGCAAACGAGGGCAATGAAAGCTTGTTTTCGGATTGCCGAGTGCAGCCTATCTTCTGCAAAGGTAGCGCAAACGAGGGCAATGAAAGCTTGTTTTCGGATTGCCGAGTGCAGCCTATCTTCTGCAAAGATAGCGCAAACGAGGACAATGAAAGCTTGTTTTCGGATTGCCGAGTGCAGCCTATCTTCTGCAAAGGTAGTAAAAATATCGCTAAACAGGATATTTGCAGCGCAATTAATATAATTTTTGATTTATCGTTTCCCCATATTCTTTTTATTCATTACTTTTGCAACATCAATCAACATCAAATGGCAAGTCGTTTCAACGTGATATGGAGTTTCATCTCCCACTACAAGTATCTCATCGTGATAGTAGTGGGTGTGGCTGTGGTGGGCTTTCTCGACGAGAACAGCTATTTGCGCCATAAGCAATATGAAATTCAGATAAGTAACATGAAGGCCGAGATAGAAAAGTACAATGCGCAGTATGAGGCCGACTCGAAGAAGCTCCGCGAACTGCGCAACGACCCCAAGGCCATTGTGAAAATCGCCCGTGAGAGATATTTCATGAAGGCCGATGACGAGGACATCTTTATCTTGAGCGACGACGAGAAACCTACCAAGAACAATGAAACAGCTGAATAGATTTCAAAGCATCTTGTTCCTTGCCGGCGGAACGATGATGGTCATCAGTGCCGGTTGCTTTGCTTTCGGGTTTATTTACCCCACTCTGTTGCAGGTGGTATGCTGGGTGTTTCTGTTGGGCGCAATCCTCTTTTCGCTCATGCAGAATCTTCAAGCCTACGAGGGGCGCAACCTCGCCGTGCGCCGGCTGAAGAGCATACAGCAGTTTGCCGGGTTGTTTTTCATCCTCGCAGGCATCTCGATGATCGACACGGTCTATCAGATATTCCGCCCGCTGTTTTCTGACCTGGTGTCCTATTTCACCTATATATATAATAAGTGGGTGCTTCTGCTACTCGTGGCGGCCGTGCTCGAGCTCTATACCACCCACCGCATAGCCTCCGAACTGAAGAAGGAGGAAGCCGACTGAAAGCCCTCCCGGCCCGAAAGGCGGCTCGTGCGTGGAACAGGCAAAATGGAAAGTCAATCCCTTTTGCGAAAAAAACATAAAAGATAGCAGATTAAAATTAAATAGCATAAATTTTTTTTCTTACATCGATAATAGGTTGTACCTTTGTTATCGCTGAACAAGAAGCACAGCTTATGAATAAAGTCTTATACTCATTGATATCATTGTTGGCCTTAACATCCTGTGCCAATACCTACAATATTCAGGGCACATCAAACGTTTCGACGCTTGATGGGCGCATGTTGTACCTCAAAATCTTGAAGGACAATGATTTCAAGAGTGTGGATTCGTGCGATGTGGTGCATGGACAGTTTGCCTTCTCGGGCACGCTTGACAGTGTACGCATGGCCAACATCTTCATGGATGATGAAAGCGTGCTGCCGCTGGTGCTGGAAAGCGGCGACATCACCGTAAAGATAAACACCACCCAACAGATAGTGAGCGGCACGCCGCTCAACGACAAGCTATTTAAGTTTTTCACCAAATACAATCAGCTTGAGAACCAGAAGATAGAACTTGTCCACCGGCACGACCGCGGCCTGATGAACGGTGACGACGAACTTGTGATGAACCGACGACTCAATGCCGAGGCCATACACATCTCCGAACAGGAAGACAAACTCATCACAAGCTTTGTCACCGAGAACTTCGACAATGTACTCGGCCCGGGCATCTTCTTCATGCTCACCATCGGCAACGAGTATCCCATGCTCTCGCCGTGGATAGAAGACATCATGAGCAAGGCCACCGACAATTTCAAGAACGACCCATACGTGAAAGACTACTATCAGAAGGCGCAGGAGAACGAACAGATCATGAACGGAATGAAGGAGACTCCGGGCACTTCAGGAGCCACCCCCACCCCTCCGGTTCCCCCCACCGCTTCTGCACCTACACCCAACGAATTGGCCAAGCCGGCTCCATCGGCCGACTGATGGCAGAACCAAACAACTGATGGCAAATGAAAAAAGTCATATATGGAGGAACAGTCGTTAACGAGGGACGCTCTTTCCGGGGCGCTGTCGTCATCGACAACGATTGCATATCAGAACTCGTGGAGGGAGAAAACATACCCCGTGGGGTCTACAGTCAAGAAGTAGATGCCACGGGGTGTTTCGTTCTGCCCGGCGTGATCGACGAGCACGTGCATTTCCGCGAGCCCGGCCTCACGGCCAAAGCCGATATCGAGAGCGAGAGCAGGGCGGCGGCATACGGAGGAGTGACCTCCTATTTCGAAATGCCAAACACCAATCCACAGACCACCACTCCCGAGGCCTTGGAAGAAAAGTTTCGCCTGGCGGAGGCGAAAAGCCATGTCAATTACAGCTTTTTCTATGGTGCCACCAACACCAATGCCGCCACCTTTGCCGGACTCGACCACAGACGCATTCCCGGTATTAAGCTCTTTATGGGGGCCAGTACGGGCAATATGCTGGTGGACAAATACGGTGCGCTACTTGAGATATTCAAGCAATGTGCCGGTCTCGGCCTTCCGCTGATGACCCACTGTGAGGATTCGGAGATCATCAGCAACAACCTCAAGAAGATGAAAGAGACCTATGGCGATGATCCGAACATTGTACTTCATCCGCTCATCCGCTCCGAAGAAGCCTGCTACCAGTCGTCAGCACTCGCCGCACAGTTGGCCCATACATTCGGCACCCGGCTCCACATTGCCCATCTCTCCACGGCAAAGGAACTCGCTTTGCTTTCTCCCGCCAACGGGCACGAGCCGCTTGTGACGGGCGAAGCGTGCATAGCCCATCTCCTTTTCACAAGCGAGGACTATCTCACCAAGGGGGCACAAATCAAGTGTAACCCTGCCGTCAAAACGGCCGAAGACCGCACCGAACTCCGTAAGGCGCTCACCGACGGACGCATCACGACCGTGGCTACCGACCATGCCCCCCACGAATGGAAAGACAAGCAGGGCGGATGCGTGCGTGCAGCCTCCGGTATGCCGATGGTGCAGTTCTCCTTAGTCACCATGCTGGAACTGGTCGACGAGGGCGTGATCACCCTTGAACAGCTTGTACAGCTCATGGCCCACAATCCCGCACGGCTTTTCGGCGTGTGCGGTCGCGGTTTTTTGCGTAAAGGCTATAAAGCCGACATTACGGTGGTTAAGCCCGATGCGCCTTGGACTGTGACGGAAGCCAACATACAAAGCAAGTGCAAATGGAGTCCGATGCAGGGCCACGAATACCGTTGGAGAGTGGAACAGACCTTCTGCAATGGCCGGCTGATATACAATAAAGGGGCATTCGATGGCGAAAGCAGGGGCGAAGCGTTGCGCTTCGACCATGCCGGACATGCTTAGAAACGGGACCGACCGCAATGAGAAAAATACTGACTTACGATATCAGCGAGATAGTCCCGTATATCAACTGGATTTATTTCTTTCACGCATGGGGACTCTCCGGTAAGCCCCGGGAGGAGAAAGAACGTGTGCAGGCCGACGCTTTGGCCATGCTGCAAACGTGGGAGGGACGGTATCACACACGTGCCTTGTTTGCCCTCCTCGCTGCCAACAGCGATGGCGACGACCTCCTGCTGGACGATGTGCGCATACCGATGCTGCGCCAGCAACACCCCACAGAGCCGGGAAGTCCCAATCTGTGCCTGGCCGACTTCGTGCGGCCGCTCTCCCAAGGGGTGGAAGACACTGCGGGCGTGTTCTGTACGACGGTCGACGGACTGATAGTAGAGGCCTACAAACACGACGAATACAACCGGATGCTGGCCCAAGTGCTCTGCGACCGCTTGGCCGAAGGCACAGCCGAACGTATGCACGAGGAGGTGCGCCGGCACTACTGGGGCTATGCACCCGACGAGAAACTCACCATGAAGGAAACTCACAACGAGGCTTATCAAGGCATACGACCGGCTGTGGGCTATCCTTCACTGCCCGACACCAGCGTCAATTTCATCCTCAACGACCTGCTCGGCATGAAAGACGTGGGCATCCGGCTCACCGAAAGTGGCATGATGGTGCCACACGCCAGTGTCAGCGGCTTCATGTTCTCGCATCCCCTCAGCCGCTACTTCGATTTGGGGAAAATCGGCGAAGACCAACTTCGCGACTATGCCTGCCGTCGCGGCATTCCCGTAGAGGTGATGAGGCGTTTCCTGCAATCGAGTTTGTTGAAGCGGTAAGAGCGCAAGGAGGGCATTGGAAAGTCCGGCACTTGGTACCGAAAAATCTGATGCCCGCGCAAAATAAACACCAAACAAAGAACCATACAGAAAGATGATAGCTCGCGTTTACCTACTATTATTGTTGCTGATAGTGCTTCCCGATCTTTACCTTGACCTCCACTATCTGCGTCACAAGAAAGGTTTCCCTCTGTGGAAGCGTCTCTTGTGGTGGCTTCCCGGCCTTGTCATGCTGGTCTACACATCCGTGCTGGCCCTTTCCCGCAACTTCATCCCCGACGATATAGCCTACATTGACTGGTTCTTCTATCTCTTTGCCGTTTTGGTGGTGCCGAAAGCCATTTATGCCTTCTGCTCTTTTTTGGGATGGCGGCATTGTGTTTTCCACCACACCCACCACAACTGGGGTAACCTCATCGGCTTCCTGCTCGGCATCACCTCGCTGTTTGTCTTCTTTTACGGACTCACTTGGGGTTTCAGCCGGCTTGAAGTGAAACATGTAGAGGTCTATGTGGATCATCTGCCGGAGACTTTCGAAGGCTATCGCATTGTCCATTTCAGCGATGCCCATGTGGGAACACTCGTGGGCAGAAGGGCTTGGATGATCCGTCGCGACATCGATTCCATCAACGCCCAGAAGGCAGACATGATCTGCTTTACAGGCGACTTGCAGAACATTCAGCCCTCCGAACTTTATCCTTTTATCGGCGAACTCAAGCGACTTCATGCCCCCGACGGGGTGTATAGCGTGCTGGGCAACCACGATTACAGCTACTACATCCACGCCGATCCTGCCGTGGAGGCCGCCAACGAGCGTGAGGTGCAGAGTCGCGAACGACAGTTTGGCTGGACACTCCTGATGAACGAGCACCGCCCCGTGGTGCGAGGAAGAGACTCCATCATCGTGGCGGGCACAGAGAATGCGGGCAAACCTAACTACGCCGACTACGAGAAAGCACTCGCAGGGATGAGCAAGGGGCAGTTTGTCCTCATGCTTCAGCACGATCCCAAAGAGTGGGAGGCGACTATTGCGGGGCACAACAAGCATGTCGCTCCACAACTGACACTCTGCGGCCACACCCATGCCGGCCAGTTGAGCCTTTTCGGTCTGCGCCCCACCATGTTGGGTTATCACTACGACTACGGCCTGCACGAGAAATCCGGCTGCAGTCTCTATGTCACCAGCGGACTGAGTGGCGTGGTGCCCTTCCGCTTCGGGGCGAGCGCCGAGATAGCCGTCATCACACTTCACAAGAAACATCCACAAACCAAATAAATCATCATGAAATATCTCTACCGCCTCTACCAACTTGTCATTTGTCTACCCATACTCGTACTGGCGAGCATTCTCACCTCCCTGACTACCGTGCTGGGCTGCATGATAGGCAACGGTCATTTCTGGGGTTACTATCCCGGCAAGTGCTGGTCGTGGCTTTGGGTGCGACTGCTTCTGCTGCCCGTGAAGGTGGAAGGCAGACAACACTTGAAGCCCCACCAGTCATACGTCTTTGTGGCCAACCATCAGGGAGCCTTCGATATATTCCTCATCTACGGTTTCTTGGGCCGTAATTTCAAGTGGATGATGAAGAAAGGCATCCGCAAGATACCTCTTGTGGGCATCGCCTGCCAGTATGCCCACCACATCTTTGTGGACAAGAGCGGGCCGTCAAAGATACGTGCCACCTACGATGAGGCCCGAGAAATACTCACCGAGGGTATGTCTCTGGTGGTCTTTCCCGAGGGTGCCCGCACGTTTACCGGGCACATGGGCGTGTTCCGCCGCGGTGCTTTCATGCTGGCCGACGATCTCCAGCTGCCTGTTGTTCCGCTCACCATCAACGGTTCTTTCTGCGTCAAGCCCCGCACCAAAGACTTCTTTTGGGTGTTCTGGCATCCGCTCCGGCTCACCATTCACGAGCCGATAGCTCCCATTGGCAAGGGCCCGGAGAACGTGAAAAACCAAATGGACCGCAGTTATACGGCCATCATGGACGGACTGGACGAGGAGTATCGCGGCTTCGTAGAGAATCCCGACCAATAACCATCAGTCCCTTGCAGTGGCCGGGGAAGCCCCACAGAGGAGAGAAAAGAGGGAAGAGAGCAAAATAAAAGTTCTTTTCTTCCAAGTTTGGAATAATTTTTCTACTTTTGCATCAACTAACGTGTAGCAGATATGAATACGAGCGACAGCATCATCATTATTCCCACTTACAACGAGAAGGAGAACATTGAGAAAATCATCCGAGCCGTCTTCAGACTCGAAAAATGTTTTCATATCCTTGTCATTGACGACGGCAGCCCCGACGGCACGGCCACTATCGTACACCGGCTAATGCAGGAAGAGTTTACCGACCGCCTTTTCATCATCGAGCGGAGCGGGAAATTGGGACTCGGGACCGCCTACATCACCGGTTTCAAATGGGCTTTGGAGCACAACTATGAGTACATTTTCGAGATGGACGCCGACTTCAGCCACGACCCCAACGACCTCCCCCGACTCTACGATGCCTGCCACAACGAAGGCTTCGACCTCGCCATCGGCTCGCGCTACGTGAGCGGTGTGAATGTCGTCAACTGGCCCATCGGGCGCGTACTGATGAGCTATTTCGCCTCCAAATACGTGCGCTTCGTCACCGGTTTTCAAGTACACGACACCACGGCCGGCTTCAAATGCTACAAGCGGCGCGTACTGGACTCCATCCCCCTCGACGAGATACGCTTCAAGGGCTATGGTTTCCAAATCGAAATGAAATACACAGCCTACAAGATGGGCTTCAAGATAAAGGAAGTGCCCGTCATTTTCGTCAATCGCCGAGAGGGCGTCAGCAAAATGAGTGGAGGCATTTTCGGCGAAGCCTTCTTCGGCGTGATGCGCTTACGCCTTGACGGCTGGTTCCGGAAGTATCCGAAAATTAAATGAATATACAGGACGTAAAAAGATTGTATGCCCCCTCGCCACAGGCGAAGGCACTCTTTCAAACACTGGAAGACAAGTCGGTGAAGACCGTTTTCCTGCAAGGGCTGTTGGCCTCTTCGGCCCCCATGCTCTTTTCTTCTTTAGCCGACCGTTTGGCACGCGTCGTTCTCTTTATCCTTGACGAAGCCGATGAGGCCGGCTATTTCTATCACGACCTCACTCAGCTCATGGGACAGGAGCAGGTGTTCTTCTTCCCGTCGAGCTATAAACGGGCCGTGAAATACGGTCAGCGCGATGCCGCCAATGAGATTCTGCGCACCGAAGTGCTGGCCCGCATTTCCTCTGCCGGTGAAGCCGCCCGGTCGGCTACGGCTCCCAATCCCTCCACACTCTTCATCGTGACCCATCCCGAGGCACTCGCCGAACTGGTGGTGACACAGCAGAATCTTGACACGCAGCTTGTGCGTCTCAAGACCGGGCAGACCGTAGATCTGCCAAGCTTGGAGAAACGGCTGCGCGAACTGGGCTTTCAAGAGACCGACTACGTGTATGAGCCCGGGCAGTTTGCCGTGCGCGGAAGCATTCTCGACATCTATTCCTACAGCTGTGAATACCCTTTCCGCATCGACTTCTTCGGTGACGAGATAGACACGATACGCACTTTCGAGGTGGAAGACCAGCTCTCGAAAGATAAGAAGACGGAGGTGGAAATCGTGCCCGAACTGGCCGGACTTTCAAGCGACAAGATGCCGTTTTTGGACTTCCTGCCCGCCGATGCCCTACTTGTGATGAAAGACTTTACGTTTGTCCACGACCGGATAGCAAGCATCTACGATGAGGGATTCTCCTCTCAGGCCCTTGCCGAGCGCATGGAGGGGGCCACCGAGATGGAGCAGGCGCAGATAGCCCGTGACCTGCGCAAAGAGGCCAACCTCTGTACTGCCACGCTCTTTGACCGTGGCGTGGCAGGCCGCAAGCGCGTGGAGTTCGGCCCCAATGCTAAGTCGGACGATGCCGCTGCCGACATCCGTTCCACGCCATCGGGCAGCGAGGCTGTCCTGACTTTCCACATCACCCCCCAACCTTTATTCCACAAAAACTTCCATCTGCTCGCCCAGACCCTCGAAGACTATCTGCTCAAGGGCTATAAGCTCTACATTCTGGCCGACAGCGAGAAGCAGATAGCCCGTTTGCAAGACATCTTCGGCGGCGACGAACTAAAGAAATACGGGGTGACTTTCGAAGGCATCAACCGCACGCTTCATGAGGGATTCACCGACGATGCCCTGAAACTCTGCTTCTTTACCGACCATCAGATATTCGACCGTTTCCACAAATACAACCTACGCAGCGACGCTGCACGAGCCGGCAAGATGGCTCTCACGATGAAGGAGTTGCAGGAGATGGAGCCCGGCGACTACATCGTGCATGTGGATTTCGGCATCGGCAAGTTTGGCGGACTCGTCCGGGTGCCTACAGGAGGCAGCTATCAGGAGATGATCCGCATCATCTATCAGAACAACGACAAGGTGGATGTCTCCATCCACTCGCTCTACAAGATAAGCAAATACCGCCGGCAAGACACCGGCGAGCCCCCCCGGCTCTCCACACTCGGCACGGGGGCTTGGGACCGACTGAAGGAGCGCACCAAGAAGAAGATCAAAGACATCGCCCGCGACCTCATCAAACTCTATGCCCGCAGGCGTAGGGAGAAGGGCTTTGCCTACAGTGCCGACAGCTATCTGCAACACGAGCTTGAGGCCTCTTTCCTCTACGAAGACACGCCCGACCAAAATAAAGCCACGCAAGACGTGAAGAGCGACATGGAAAGCGGACGCCCTATGGACCGACTCGTGTGCGGAGATGTGGGCTTCGGCAAGACCGAGGTGGCTATCCGAGCGGCCTTCAAGGCTGCCTGCGACTCCAAGCAGGTGGCCGTGCTCGTGCCCACCACGGTGTTGGCTTTCCAGCACTACCAGACTTTCAACAGCCGTCTCAAAGGACTGCCCGTGAGGGTGGAATATCTCTCCCGGGCCCGCAGTGCCAAGGAGACCAAGCAGGTGCTCGCCGACTTGGCCGAGGGGAAGATCGATATTCTCATCGGCACACACAAACTCATCGGCAAGGCCGTGAAATGGCACGACCTCGGTCTGCTCATCATCGACGAAGAGCAGAAATTTGGTGTGTCCACAAAAGAAAAGCTCCGCAAGCTGAAGGTGAATGTCGACACACTCACCATGTCGGCCACCCCCATTCCGCGCACGCTCCAATTCTCCCTCATGGGGGCGCGCGACATGAGCATCATCCGCACGCCGCCGCCCAACCGCTATCCCATACACACCGAACTGGCCTCGTATGGGCATGAAGTCATCGCCGATGCCATCAACTTCGAGATGAGCCGCAACGGGCAGGTGTATTTCGTGAACGACCGCATCAGCAACCTGCCCGAGATAGCCGCACTCATCAAAAAATATGTGCCCGACTGCCGCATTGCCATCGGCCACGGGCAGATGAAGCCCGAGGAGCTCGAACAGATCATCATGGGATTCATGAACTACGACTACGATGTGCTTCTCTCCACCACCATTGTGGAAAACGGCATCGACATTTCCAATGCCAATACCATCATCATCAACGATGCCCATCGTTTCGGATTGAGCGATCTGCACCAGATGCGTGGGCGCGTGGGGCGCAGCAACCGCAAGGCTTTCTGCTATCTGCTGGCTCCCCCCAAGAGTGTGCTCACGCCCGAGGCACGCCGCCGGCTGGAGGCACTGGAGAACTTTTCGGGCCTTGGAAGTGGATTCAATTTGGCCATGCAAGACCTCGACATCCGCGGTGCGGGCAATCTTTTGGGAGCCGAACAGAGCGGATTCATGGAAGACCTGGGGTACGAGACCTACCAGAAAATCCTTTCGCAGGCGGTCACCGAACTGAAAAACGAGGAGTTCCAAGATATCTATGCCGAGGAGATGGCGCAGGGCAACCGCCTTAGCGGTGACGATTTTGTGGACGACTGTGCCGTGGAGAGCGACCTTGAGATGTATTTCCCCGACACCTACGTGCCCGGCAGCAGCGAACGCATGTTGCTCTATCGCGAGCTCGACAAGATAGAAGACGATCGCGAACTGGCCGCCTATCGGCAACGGCTGGTCGACCGTTTCGGACCCGTGCCCCACGAGGGGGAGGAACTCATGCACGTGGTGCGGCTGCGCCGGCTCGGCAAACGACTCGGCTGCGAGAAGATCATCCTGCGTCAGGGCATGATGCAGATGCAGTTTGTCGGCAACGTGAACAGTCCGTTCTATCAGAGCCATGCCTTCTCGCAGGTCATCACCTACGCCACGCAGGATGTGCGTCGCGCCAAACTCAAGGAGAAGAACAACCGCCGGCTCATGAGTGTCTCCAACGTGCCGACCATTGAAGTGGCTGTGGGAATACTCGACAGGATAGAGCATATAGCGTAGATGGCAGACTCATTCCGGCCTTTAGGGCTTGAGGGGAAGTCCCCGAATGTTTTCTGATTCCTCTTTCTGTTGTCAAGAAAATTCGACTACTGTTTGCATTTCGCTTATTTTTGGTGTATCTTTGCATTGGCAAGGGAGCGCGGAAGTGCTTCCTTTTTTTGATCTCTCCAAACCACTGAGAGCCCCGCCACCACTTAGAGGGGGCTTTTCCGGCCCAAACAGCTTTCTAAAAGAGCCTCTTTGAGGTTCTCATTTGGCCCAAGCGAGCTTCTGACTGTGGCCGTTTTGCAAAGTCGTTTGGGCCGGGTGGGAAAATCAATGAAGCGGATTGGGACGATGAGGCGAATGGGAATGGACAGGAGGACGGATGCTATGAAAATTCATGTAAGACTTTTTCGTAACCTTAGTAAGTTTCATGCTATATATGGCATTGTCACCCTCGTTAAAGCCCCCCGCCCCTTAACTTAGAGGGCTTGCGCCCCCTCTCTTTGCAGGGAGGGAAGCCCCTTTTAGGGGGTGGGGGGTCTTGGTTCATAACTTCTCGTTCATGTCATATTCGTTTATAGAAAATTGGAGCGCCGGTTCTTTCCAGTTTGGTTTTACGGGCAAAACTGTAACCCCATTCGCTTGTATACCTGTCTTCGCCAATGTGATTGTTTTTGTCGTCTTGTACCAAATGTCAGAGTTTTTATTATTAGCCTTTTCACAGTTTGTGGTTTTTCAATGTTGTGTCTTTTTCAAAGGTTGAGTCATCGCATGGCAGACCCTTAAAGTCAACAAGCCTTTTGTTTCTTCTTCTTTGCGCGCCCCGACAGTTGCTGCCGGGGCGCTTGCAAAGTAAAAGATGATGATAACCAAGGAGCTTCACAGCTGCCGTATCATTATTTTGAATAATACAAATATAGTAAATTTTCCGGTGAAGTTTCTTAACTCAAAACATCTTTTAACATTGTGAACGGGCACATTTTGTATTATTTTCATGCTCGTTAATGTGTTCGGGCACAACACTTTGTAATAAAAATCCCCACACCTTGCAGAACCGGTGCGGGGACGATGTAAGAGGCGATGAAGGTTAAATTTCCACTTGCGGAACGTTCCGGAGCGACTTCTCTATGTCGTCATCCGAGATGGTGTAGTTGCGCAGGTCGCCGTTGATGTAGTTTTCGTAGGCCGTCATATCGATGAGTCCGTGTCCGCTAAGACAGAAGAGAATCACCTTTTCCTCTCCAGCCTCCTTGGCCTGCCGGGCCGAACGGATGGCAGCGGCAATGGCATGACAGCTCTCCGGAGCAGGAATGATGCCCTCGGTGCGGGCAAAAAGCATACCCGACTCGAAGGTCTCAAGTTGCGGAATGTCAACGCCGTGCATGTAGCCGTCGCGGATGAGCTGGGAGATGATCATGCCCGCACCGTGGTAGCGCAGTCCGCCGGCGTGGATGTTAGCTGGTTTGAAGTCGTGCCCCAGGGTGTACATGGGCAGCAACGGCGTGTAGCCAGCCTCGTCACCGAAGTCATACTCGAACTTGCCGCGGGTGAGTTTGGGACAGCTTGAGGGTTCGGCGGCGACAAAGGTGGTCTTCTTGCCATCAAGAATGTTGTGGCGCATGAAAGGAAAAGCGAGTCCGCCGAAGTTGCTTCCGCCACCAAAACAAGCGATCACCTCATCGGGATATTCACCCGCCATCTCCATTTGTTTCTCGGCTTCAAGACCAATCACTGTTTGGTGGAGAGCCACATGGTTGAGCACCGAACCAAGTGTGTACTTGCAGTTGGGCGTTGTGGTAGCCAGTTCGATGGCCTCACTGATGGCCGTTCCGAGCGATCCGGGATGGTTGGGCTCGCGGGTGATGATGTCTTTACCGGCCCGGGTGCTCATCGAGGGAGAGCCTTCCACCGTAGCACCAAAGGTGCGCATGATGGCCGAACGGTAGGGCTTTTGCTGCATGGAGATCTTCACCTGATACACAGCAGCCTCGAGTCCGTAGAGTTTGGCGGCGTATGAGAGTGCCGCTCCCCACTGTCCGGCACCGGTCTCCGTGGTCACATTGGTGTCGCCTTCCTGCTTGCAGTAGTAGCACTGCGGGAGAGCCGAGTTGATTTTATGCGAACCCAGCGGATTGGTCGATTCGTTCTTGAAATAGATATGGGCCGGAGTGTCGAGGGCTTCCTCCAGTCCGTAGGCACGCACGAGCGGTGTGGAGCGGTAGTAGGCATACTTGTCGCGCACCTCCTCGGGAATGTCGATCCACGCATGTTGGGTGTCGAGCTCCTGACGGGCACATTCCATGCTGAAGATGTGAGCAAGGTCTTCGGCCACCATAGGCTTATGGGTGGCTGGATGGAGGGGCGGCAGCGGCTTGTTGGGCATGTCGGCCTGGATGTTATACCATTGTGTGGGGATGTCTTTCTCTTGCAGTAGGAATTTCTTCTGTCTCATGATGTTGTTATATTAGTTTGTCGCCTCATCGCGGTTGTTGGTTGCAAATATACGAAAAAATATCCTACTTGAGCTCCTGAATGAATATTATTTGCTCATTTCCCCCATTTTGTGTAACTTTGCATCTATGATTATCATCACGACCGTATTGATTTATTTCTGCTGTCTGCTGCTGTTCAGCAGGTTCACTTCGCGCAAGGCCAACAACGATGCCTTCTATATGGCCAATCGCAATTCGCCTTGGTATATGGTGGCTTTCGGAATGGTGGGGGCCTCTATTTCGGGAATCAGTTTCGTGAGCGTGCCCGGCATGGTGATGAAAATGGACATGACCTATTTGCAGATGTGCCTCGGCTTCATCTTGGGCTACTTTGTCGTGGCTTTCGTGTTGCTGCCCATATTCTACAAATACAAGTTCACGACAATTTATTCTTACCTGCAACAGCGGTTGGGCCGGCAGTCTTACCTTACGGGGGCGGGCTTTTTCCTGCTCTCGAAGATGACGGGCGCAGCCGTGAGATTTTACGTGGTGTGCATCATCTTACAGGAGTTCGTGTTCGACGGGGTGGGCCTTCCCTTCCCTGTGACGGTAGCCGGCATGGTGGCACTCATCTGGCTCTACACCCGGCGGGGTGGAGTAAAAACACTGGTGTGGACGGATTCGTTTCAGACATTCTGTCTTTTTGCGGCTCTCCTCCTTATTATATATAAGGTGATTGGCGCGTTGGACATGACGGTGGGCGAGGCTGTCCGTGCGGTTGCAGTTGACAGCCACAGCCGGATATTCGTATTCGACGACTGGGTGTCGCGACAGAATTTCTGGAAACAGTTTCTGAGCGGCGTGTTTGTCGTGGTCGTGATGACGGGACTCGACCAAGACATGATGCAGAAAAACCTCACTTGCAAGTCGCTCAGGGAGGCACAAAAGGACATGTGCAGCTACGGTGTGGCCTTTGTACCGGCCAATCTGCTGCTCATGTCACTGGGCGTGCTGCTCCTGATGCTGGCCCGGAGCCGGGGAGTGGACCTGCCTGCCATGAGCGACGACCTGTTGCCCATGTTCACGGCATCGGGCGCGCTGGGCAGTGCGGTGGTGGTGCTTTTCACAATAGGCATTGTGGCGGCGAGTTTTTCGAGTGCCGACTCGGCCCTTACGGCTCTCACGACGAGCTTCTGCGTGGACATCTGCGGCAAGCCCGACGATGAGCGGCTGCGCAAACGTGCGCATTTGGGCATGGCCGTGGTCTTCGTGCTGTTCATCTTGGGCTTCAAAGTAATCAATTCCACGAGTGTCATTGATGCCATCTACATTCTCTGTTCCTACACCTACGGTCCGCTGCTGGGACTTTTTGCCTTCAGTCTGCTGGCCGGCCGACGGCCTGTGCGCGACCGTTGGGTGCCCTATATCTGCATAACAAGTCCGGCCATCTGTTTCGCCATCGACATGATGACTACACAGATGACCGGATATAAGTTCGGTTATGAGCTCTTGATGCTCAATGGCATGTTGACTTTTGCAGGCCTTTGGCTAAGTGGCGTCACTTGCCCAGCCCGTTGAGATACTTCTCGGCGTCGAGGGCAGCCTTGGCACCCGTGCCTGCTGCGACAATGGCCTGACGATAGCGCGGGTCACACACATCGCCGGCGGCAAACACACCGGGCACTTTCGTGGCTTGTGTGGGGCTGTCCACCTTGATGTATCCCTGCTCGTCCACATCGACAAAGTCGCGGAACAGGTCGCTCTGGGGCTTGTGCCCGATGGCGAGGAAGAAGCCGTCGATGGGCAGATCGTACTTCCGTTCGTCAGCCTCTCCCTTGCGGTAGACGAGATGGGCGCCCTCCACACCGTTCTCGCCGTAGAGTCCGAGTGTGTTGGTCTCGTAGAGTATCTCGATTTTCTCGTTCTCCTCCACGCGCTTCTTCATCACGTCGCTGGCCCGCAGATAGGGCTTGCGCACAATCATGTAGACCTTGGAAGCGAGCTGTGCCAGATAAATGGCCTCCTCGCAAGCGGTGTCGCCACCTCCCACAACGGCCACCACCTTCTTACGATAGAAGAATCCGTCGCAGGTGGCACAAGCACTTACACCCTGTCCGTTATACTTCTTTTCGTCATCGAGTCCCAGATATTTGGCCGTGGCCCCGGTGGCGATGATGACCGTCTCGGCCTCTATCTCATCACCGCGGTCGGTGGTGAGCAGGTAGGGAGCCTTGCTCAAGTCGGCTTTCACGATTTCTCCGTCACGCAGCGTGGCACCGAACCGCTCGGCCTGCTCGCGCAGTTCCATCATCATCTGGTTGCCGTCCACCCCCTGCGGGTAACCGGGAAAGTTCTCCACCGTGGTGGTCTGGGTGAGCTGTCCGCCCATCTGCATACCACAATATTCTATCGGTTGCAGATTGGCACGACCGGCATAGATGGCTGCCGTGTATCCGGCAGGCCCCGAACCGATGATGAGACAGCGTGTGTATTCTCTGTTTGCCATGTTCTGAAGTCCTCCTTTGGATTTTTAGAGGGCAAGAAGTTCCTCTATCTGCTTGGCAATGTTGGAAATCTTCTCGGTGGGCTCGAAGCGTGCCACCACTTGTCCCTTCTTGTTGATGAGGAACTTGGTGAAGTTCCACTTGATGTCGGGCTTCTCTTTGTAGTGGGGATCGGCCTCGCTGAGCATCTTCTCAAGGATGGGATAGATGGGATGTGTTTCATCCCATCCGGCAAAGCCTTTCGACTCTTTGAGGAATTTAAACAGCGGATCGGCATCCTCGCCGTTTACCTTAACCTTCTTGAAACGGGGGAATTCTGTGCCGTAGTTGAGCTTGCAGAAGTCGTGGATGCTCTCATCGGTGCCCGGTGCCTGCTGGCCGAATTGGTTGCAGGGGAAGTCGAGAATCTCAAAGCCTTGGGCATGATATTGCTCATACAGCTTCTCAAGTTCCTCATATTGGGGCGTGAACCCGCACTTCGTGGCGGTGTTGACAATCAAAAGAACCTCGTTGGCATACTCTTTGAGTGATACGTCCTTACCTTTTCTGTCTTTAACAGAGAACTCATAGACTGTTTTCATTTTCTTTTTATTCCTTAGTTTTGTATGTATATGAATCTTTTCTTTAATATTGCAAAGATAATAAAAAGTTTTAGTCAGTCCCCACAATTTACAAAAATTATAATTACGGCAGATTCCTTCGGGCATCCACTATCCCTATATTCCGACACAGCCGCAACAGGAATGGTTTGTCACTCCGTTGCGGCTGTGTCTTAATGGCATTGCAGGCTTCTTCTTTATACCTCCTCCCGCCGTTTCGCTTTCTTGCCGAAAGAGTCGTCAATGTTGATAAATGCCGTCACAAGAAAGGTGATAGCGCAAAATCCCATGACAAGGATAAAGAAAGTGCGATAGCCCATGATGTCTTTCAGATAGCCTGAAATCATACCCGGGAGCATTAGTCCAAGGTAGGAGATGCCCGTGCAGATGGCGTAGTGTGAGGTCTTATAAGCTCCTTGGCTGAAATAAAGCATGTAGAGGGTAAGGGCCGTGAAGCCCAGGCCGTAGCCAAACTGTTCGACGAAAAGGAATGCACTGACCACCCACACGTTGGAGGGCATGGCATAGCTCATGTACACATAGACGATGTCGGGCAGCGTGATGGCGCACACCATAGGCCACAACCAGTGCTTCAGTCCGTCGCGGCTGGCGAGCATTCCACCCACGATGCCGCCCAGCAGGAGCCCTATTAGTCCCACGGTGCCATTGGCCAAGCCATATTCCTGCGGCGAAAGTCCCAGTCCGCCCTCCGAGTTCGGGCGCAGCAGAAAGGTATCGGTCATCTTTGAGAGCATGGCCTCCGGAAACCGATAGAACAACAGAAAGCAGAGGGCTGCCAGCATTTCGCGCCCCGGCATCTTGCCGATGAAAGCCACAAACATCTTCTTCATGCCTGCCATCACCTCGCTGGCAGAAGTGTCTTTCTTCTCAGCGTCGTCTTCGGGGCGTGGCATGATGAAGCCGTGATAGAGCCAAATGGCAATGAAGAGGCCTGCCAACCCATAGAAAACAAGACTCCACGTGAATGCCTTCTGATTGCGGAAGATGAGTTGGAGCATACCTGCGGCCGGCACAAGCAGACCTTTGCCCATGATCACGGCGATGCGATAGAACGTGTTGCGGATGCCTACAAACCACGTTTGAGCGTGGTCGTCGAGCTCCAGCATGTAGTAGCCGTCGGCTGCTATGTCGTGAGTGGCACTGCTGAAAGCCATGAGAAAGAAAAAAAACATGGTGCCTTGAAACCAGAAAGCGGCATTGAGCGTGAAGGCCACGCCTGCCAACGAGGAACCGAGGAGTATCTGCATGGCCAATACCCACCAGCGTTTGGTACGGTAGAGATCGACAAACGGGCTCCAAAACGGTTTGATCACCCACGGCAGTCCGAGCCAACTGGTATAGAGGGCAATGTCGGTATCAGTCATGTCCAACTGCATGTACATCACCACCGCCACACTCATGACGATGACATTGGGCAGTCCTTCAGCGAAATAGAGGGTGGGCACCCAAGCCCACGGAGTCATGCGATTCTTCATCATTTGTAATATTTCTCAATCGTTGCACCTTTATAATAATGCAGAAGGATGTCATCATAACCAAAGCCTTGCTCTCCCATGACGGCTGCCCCTATCTGGCAAAGCCCCACACCGTGGCCCCAACCGGCCCCGACAAGGGTGAAGTGCTGCGGCACTCCGTTTGTGGCATCCACCTCGCTCTTGTCCACGACGAAAGCCGAACTGTAGAGATGGCTCTCGCTCAACGCCCGGCGTATCTCGAGTTCCTTGCCGATGGTGAACGTGCGTTCGGTGCCCACAATCTTCAACTTTGATATGCGTCCGCTCGCCCCGCGCTCTATGGGTACGAGGTCTACAATGCCCCCCAGCTCCATCTTCAGTTTGTCTTCGATGAGGTGGCGCAGTTTTTCCTGCGTGTATTCTACCCGCCAGCGATAGAAGTCGGCCGTCTCTTGGTCGTAGTCGTTGAGCACTTGCTTGAGCACCCGCCCATCGCTCGTATTGCAGAAAGCCTCCGGCGAAGTGCGAATCCACCTTTCAGCGTTGGCTTCCACCGTGAGATCGACACCGGACGCTTCGCCTTCCGTGTCACGCACAGCCAACAAATAGGGCTTGCGGATATTCTCCCAACAGTATTGGAATTCCTCCGTCATGCCCCCGCAGCACTTGCTGAAACGCGCATCGCATATCTCCCCACCGCTCATGAGGATCTGACCGCGCGTCTGTCGGACAGCCTCTGCCACATGGGGGGCCGTTTCTTTGGTGATGCCTTGGTAACGCTGGCAATGGTCGTCGGCACAAACATCGAAGATGGCATGGTCTTCACGGTCGTACCACCGAATGAGTTCGTCATCTTTCTTAACGAAAGAGAAGAAGCTGTTGCCCGTCTCGGCCACCTGTCGGCGTTTTTCCATCTGCGCCAACAGCCAACTACGCGAAATCACGGCATGCGCCTTAAGCAGTTCAAGACTTGACGTGGCACTCATCTCACTTGAGATGACACTCTCCAAATATTGCTCCACGGGCAGTTCGTTGATGGCGCATATCTTTCCTTCCTCCACCACCAAGCGCAACATACCGAGGAAAGTCTGCCGTTCCTGCCGCTCCCAATGGAAGTCGACCCCAATGGTCACATCATCGATGGAGAATGAAGCATCGGGCGTATGCGGATGAAAAGTGAGCTGACTGTATTGATTGCCGTTCCAGAGGATGCCACCCTCATAGAACTCCACTTCTTGTTCGCCGCACACCTCCTCGCCCTTGGCCAGATAGGGGCAGTTGAGCACAAAATGTATCTTCTGCGCACTCACGACGCCCACCGTCACATCGGGCTGCTTGTCGGCCGTGTGGTGGCGGCAAGGGGCAGCTGACACTCGCAGTCCTTCGCGTATTTCCTGCATCCGTGCTGCACCGGCTCCACACTCGCGGAGGATAGCCGTGGCGAGTTCCGGGGTGAGTTTTTCAAAATCTTCCTGGCGCGGAGTGATGATAAGACCGGCCATGTCAAGAGCCCCCGGGCTCACCATGAGCCGATCGCTGCCCTCGGCCGAGTAGCAGTTGGGGCGATGCTTCTCACGCGGAATCACCACCGTCAGCGTATCATCTCCCTGTCTCCATGCCATGATGTTCATCATCGGCTCCTCGCCGGGTGTACGGGCAGCCTTCCCCATGCTGTCGTAAAGGCGCATAAAAAGTCTGTTACCCGTTTCAGCATTCCGGCTCCGGATGACGAAACATGGCACCACATAGCCCGTCACCTCGGCCAGATAGTCGTTCTCGTCGCACTCCACCAACTTCACCACCTCACGGCTGAGCCGCTGCCATTCGGCCTGCAAAGGCACAAGACCACTCGTACCGGCCTGCAGATGCAGGTGGTCGGGGGCACTGGCTCCGCATTTGGGACCGTTGTAGAACACCATGAGACTGCCGTAGGTTTCAAGCAAACGGTGTATCTCTACGAAGTGTTTCCTTATGCTTTGCGGCTCGTGCCGGCGCGAAGCTATCGTGAAGTGCATGGGAAGAATGGGGAACGGATTCACCAACAGTTCAAAATCGTTGTCAAGCATTTTCACCATCTGCTCTTTCGGGCGGTTGGCCTTGCAGAGAAAGCAGGGCCGGCCGCTGAGCGTAGAGCGGTCGAGCTTGGCCCCCGTAGACACGATGCGGGCCGGGTTGAATTGCACTTTCAGCGTATCAAGCGTGCGTGTCTTCACATTACTCAAGTCGCGGTAGCGCCGGCGGGCATCCTCCCACACCTCCAGTTGACGGTTGAAAAACCGCGTCATCGGGTCGTAGGCATCCTGCAAGTCATCCTTACCACCGTTCATCTGCCGGCGGGCCTGTATCTCCATCGTGCGCAACCGGTCTTTATAACGGTTGTTGGCGTTCACGCGATCGATGCTCAGTGCGGCATCGCTATTGCCTCCCC
Organism: Segatella buccae ATCC 33574; assembly: GCF_000184945.1. Classification (GTDB taxonomy): domain Bacteria; phylum Bacteroidota; class Bacteroidia; order Bacteroidales; family Bacteroidaceae; genus Prevotella; species Prevotella buccae. The sequence continues at coordinate 1,770,083 of NZ_GL586311.1, read as the reverse complement.
AACGACGGCAAAGATACAGTTCGTCGTAGATGCGTCCTATGCGGTAGCAGCGGCTGAAAGCCAGTCCCAGCGCATAGTCTTCGCCGTAGCTTGTATTAGGAAACTGCACCTGCCGCAGCAGGGGGGTAAAGAAAGCACGCGGAGCCCCTAAACCATTGATGCGCAGGGCATTGTTGCAGCCGTTATCGTCGGTCCACTCGCGATGGTCTATCAAGCCGGGGGGCAACGTATTGAGTTCGAAGTCGCACATGCGGTAGCTGCCGATGATCATAGCCGCCTGCTGCTCGTGGAAAGCATCAACCACCCGTTGCAGCGTATGGGGCGAAGAGTAGAGGTCGTCACTGTCGAGCTGCACGACAAACCGTCCGCAGCGGCTGTCGTTCACAGCCACATTCCAGCAACCACCGATGCCGAGGTCTCTCCGCTCGGGAGTCATCACCACGAGTCGTCCGCCTTTTGCTCTGTCTGTCGACTGTAGGGCCGTGAGTATCTCGCCCGTGCGGTCGGTGGAGTGGTTGTCCACCACCAGCACGTTATATCGGAAATCGGCCCGTTGCGCCAACGCGCTTTCTACGGCATCAGCTATAGTTTTTTCGCGGTTGAAGACGGGAATAACGACACTGGCCTCGCAGTCGAACTCCTGTTCGTCGAAGTCGATATGACCATAAACTCCGGTGTCCACCAATGCTCCCAATGCTCTCAAATGGGCCGTGGCCACCTGCTCCATCTCCACCTGCACCTCGCGGTTGCGAGGGTTTACATAGTCAAACTGCTTCTCGCCGCTCTTGCGGTTGTCGACCTCTTCTTCGGTATAGAGAAACTCGTCGAGGTGGAACAAGTCGCCCTTTCGGCTCAGGTAGAGCCGAAGATCGTAGAGGGCTGCAAAACGATAGCTGCTCTCCGCAGCGCGTGCCTCCTTGGCATAGTCGTGCAGCAGCGATGCGCGCACGAGTAGCAGGCAGCCGAAGTCGAAGTCATCGCGGATGCTTCCCGGCTGATAATCGATGGCCGGATGACGCTCCGTCCGCCCGCCTGTGACGGTGTAATGATCGCTGTAGACGAGTGCCGCTCCCGTGTCGTCGGCCGCCTGAAGCATCCGGTGGAGCGCATTCTGGCCCAATGTCATGTGTGTGGTCTTTGTGCAGAGCAGCACAAAGTCGGCATCGGTGTTGTCGGCTATGTGGAGAATGGTCTCCGTGGAGGCCAATGCGTTTTCAATGGCGTTGCTTTCCGGTTGCAGGAACACGATATGTTGCACGGTCTTGTCGTCGTTGAGCACCTGCACGGTTTCTGCAAGTGTATCGGCAGCTATGGCCGGCAAGAACACGTCTATCTTTTCTCTCATCATTTATAATGTGCAGTTTGGGGGTTGATGGTTTGTGGCAGCATCGTCGCGTGCGAACCGGATGCCGTCTTGTTCATGCAAAGATAAGACTTTTATTTTTATTGTCAGCACTATTGGGGTGATTATCTTGGCATTTGTCCTCCATTACATTCCTTTTGCTGCGATGGAGTGCAGAAATGTCAAAAACTCCAGACATGGGGTGACGTTCGGCCCAAACGGGATTTTCAAAGGAGTTCTCTGACCTCCCGCTCCTGTCCTTTTTAAGTCTCTCATCACGGCCTGATAGCAACAGAAGACGGGAGAATCGGCTTTCCGAGTCGATTCTCCCGTCTTATTTCAAGCTTTTTCCAACCTTGTTTTTCGTCAAAGATTGACAACATCCTTAGAGTGTTATTTCGCCCGAACCGAAGCATCGGTGATGCTGCTCGTCGTAGACCACGCAAAACTGTCCGGGGGCCACGCCGTGGATAGGGGCATCGGCATGCACCGTGTAGATACCTTCTGAGGTTTTCTCTACGGTGGCGGGGAGATAGTCGGGAGTGTGGCGAATCTTGAACGTGACGCGCTCCGAGTCAATCGGAGTTGTGAGCACGTGGAAATCGTGCATCCGGAAGTCTTGCTTGTAGGCCGTCTGCGGGTCGTAGCCGTGGCTCACATAGAGCACATTCCGCCCCACATCCTTCTTCACCACAAACCACGGGCCTCCGCCGAAACCCAGCCCCTTGCGCTGCCCTATGGTGTGAAACCACAGTCCGCGATGCTCGCCGATGGTCTTGCCCGTCTCCAGTTCTATCACATCACCGGGCTGTTCGCCCAAATAGCGGCGCAGATATTCGTTGTAATTGATTTGCCCCAAGAAGCAGATGCCCTGACTGTCGCGCCTCTTGGCGTTGACCAAATGCTCGCGCCCGGCTATCTCCCGCACTTCGTCTTTCATGTAGTGGCCTATCGGAAAGATGGCCTTGCGCAGCTGCCAGTCGTAGATTTGGGCCAGAAAGTCGGTCTGGTCTTTCACGGGGTCGGGACTGGTCACGAGCCATTTCCGCCCGTCAATCCATTCCGTCTGCGCATAGTGGCCCGTAGCGATGAGGTCGTAGTCGTGCCCCATTTTGGCATCGAAAGCACCAAACTTGATGAGCCGGTTGCACATCACATCGGGATTGGGCGTGAAGCCGGCCTTCACTTTCTCCATCGTGTAACGGGTCACTTCGTCCCAATACTCCCGGTGGCAGTCCACCACCTGCAGTCGGCAACCGTATCTGGCCGCCACAGCCGTGGCCATTTCAAGGTCTTCCTCCGAAGAGCAGTCCCATTCTTCCTGCTCTTCGGGCCCTATTTTGATGTAGAAACAGTCGGGATGCAGCCCCAAAGCAGCTAATTCGCATACCACCACGCTGCTGTCCACGCCACCGGAGAGCAGCACGGCGATGCGCTTGTCTTTCAGTTCGTTGATATCTAACATGATGCAAAGTTACGAAAAAGATGAGAGAATGGCGGTCGGGAAAAGGGGAAAAATGGCAACCACCTCTATCCCTGCCGCTTGAGAATGATGAGTGTCACGCCCAAGAGGATGAGCAGGATGCCCACAGCCAACCGCAGAGTGAATGTTTCGGAGAAAACGAAAATGCCGATAATGACGGCTGTAACGGGTTCGAGGGCTCCCATGATGGCCGAGGGGGTGGAACCTATCTTGCTGATGGAGATGTTCATGAAGAACAGCGAGAGCACCGTGGGCAACAGAGCCAGCTGGGTGGCACAGCCCCACTGTTTCGGTCCGTGAAGCAGCATGAGCGGTTCACCCGACATCACACTGAACACACCGATAGTGGCCCAGCAGAAGACGAGCACCCAGAAGGTGAACTTAAGCGGCGACATGTCGGTGTGCCAGCGATTGACGGAGATGATATAGACGGCATAGAGAAACGAGGAGAGCATCACGAGTGTGAAACCCACCGTGCTCAGTCTCGCATGACCGTCGCCCTGATAGAGCAGTCCCACGCCTAAAAGTGCCAAGAGAATGGAGATAGAGGTGCCCCACGTGACGCGCTCGTGGAAAAAAACAGTCATGAGCACGGCCGTCATGACGGGATAGACAAAGAGCAGTGTGGAGGCGATGCCGGCTGCTATGTGGTGGAAACTCACGTAGAGCGTGGTAGACGACATGGCAAAAAAGACCCCAAGAAGGGAAAAACGGATGGCATGGCCGGGCCGGATGGCAAAGTGCTCACCGCGAAAAAGCATCAGAACGCCAAACATCAGGACGGCCAACCCGTAACGATAGAACAGCACCGAAGCGGAGTTGACGCCATCGGCATAAAGAGGCAGCGTGCCCAGCGGGTTGGTGCCATAACAAACGGCGGCTACGACAGCTGCCAGAAATCCTTTTACCTTATCACTCATCACCAATGTGCCCGCTGTCTTTAAAAACAATATTTCAGCGAAAGCAGGTGCAAAATTACGAATAAAATCTTTATCTTTGCAAGTAGATTCTAATTAAATTGTATCATGGAACAAATCAAAAACGAAAAACTGACCATCAGTGTGGCTCCGATGGGGGCCGAACTTCAAAGCATCAGGGATGCCAAAGGCAAGGAATATCTCTGGGACGGCGACGAGCAGTATTGGAACCGCCACTCGCCCATTCTCTTCCCCATCGTGTGCGGACTGTGGAAAGACACCTGCCGCATCAGTGGCCGGGAATACCACATGGGGCGGCACGGCTTTGCCCGCGACACGGAGTTTACGCTCATCAACAAGACCGACAGCCGCATCACCTTTGCCCTGCACGAAAGCGAGGAGACACTCAAGCTATATCCCTACCGTTTCAATCTGGCCGTGACCTACCGCTTGGATGGCAACAAGGTACATGTGATTTGGCACGTGGAAAATACCGACGACAAGGAAATATTCTTCCAGATAGGCGGCCACCCGGCCTTTCTCGTGCCGGGAGCCCGCAAGGGCGAGGAAGTGAAAGGCCGGCTGCAATTTGACAATGTGGCTCCCGAACGCCTCTATGGCAACGTGGGCGGCTGCATTGTGGAGGGCTATCACAAGGTGGAGACGGAAGGCGGACTGTGGCATTTCACCGAAAACTCGTTTGCCGACGATGCCGTGATATTCGACCGCAGCCAGCTGAAGCGCATCTCCCTGCTCAACGGGGAGGGGCATCCCGAGGTGACGGTCGACTTCAAGAGTCCGGCCGTGGGCATCTGGAATCCTACGGGTAAGCATGCGCCCTTCGTGTGCATCGAACCGTGGTACGGCATCCACGACCGGGTGGAATATGCCGGAGAGTTCAAGGACAAGTATCTGATGAACAGTCTGCAGCCCGGTGCCAGCTTCATGAGCGAATACACCATCACCATAGGCGAGTAGCGACAAGCCGTACACCTCTTTTATATAGGCAGACTGTGAATGACCAATGACGGAAGCAAGATGCCCTTGACGGTGTGGGGTGTCCGCTGATGGTTTTGTCAAACCATTTTCCGGTTTTCGGCCCTCTATTCTGCGATATTTGCAAACGACCATGACTCGGGCGCAAATACGCGAATTTTGGCGATACTTTTAAAATGCTGACAATCAGTCATTTGAATTTTATCAACACATTTCCCGGCCAGAAAAAAGGGCTAAAAAAGCCCAAACGGGCTTGTAAAAGGGCCTCGGTTGCAGTGCAACCGAGGCCCTTTCGGCTTCCAAGTGTGGCCCTTTCACAATGCCGAAGAGCCTGAACGAGAAAATCGGAAGGCTTTGGAGAGTGTTTCAAGACCGTTTCCCGCTCTGGTTGGAGATTTTCCGTGAGCACACTTTTGTAAAGGTTATTCCGCTTTAAGCGGCATCACACGACTCACCTCTTGCATCGAACGCCCAAAAGTTGGATGCCCGACCGGCGGCTCCCACCGGTTTATGCCACCACCTCAGAGACATAACAAACGGTGCTTCAGTTGTCTCGTCATCCCATTGGTGGAGGAAAAATAGGCGAAAAAATATGTTCTTACGCACTTTTGAACAAGAAAAAAGGCATTTTACTTGGAGTTATCACAACTTTTATTTAAATTTGTCCCGAAATGTAAAAAGTACAAAAATCAAACTATGAATAAATCCGGATTCTTTTATCGGGTGTTTGATCTCTATTACGACGGATTCCGCCACATGCAGGTGGGGAAAACGCTGTGGCTTATCATTCTGGTCAAACTATTCATCATGTTTGCCATACTGAAGGTGTTTTTCTTCCCCAATTTCATCAAGCAACACTCGCAGGAAGGCAAGGAATCGGACTTTGTAGCCACCGAAATAACAGGCAGGGCCCGATAAAACAGCCGGCGGGAGACCGGTATTCCAAAGCCGCCGGACACTCTCCCTTTTTTACAGAAAAATCAATAACATCTATAACCATATTATGACAAACTTATTATTATCTGTCGATGCCGGCACCATAGACTGGTCGAGGGCGCAATTTGCCCTCACGGCCATCTATCACTGGCTTTTCGTTCCCCTGACACTCGGTCTGGCCGTGATTATGGGAATCGTGGAAACTTGTTACTATCGCACGCGCAAACAGTTCTGGAAAACTGCAGCCAAGTTCTGGCAGAAACTCTTTGGCATCAATTTTGCCATGGGAGTGGCTACGGGTATCATTCTTGAATTTGAGTTCGGCACCAACTGGAGCAACTATTCCTGGTTTGTGGGCGACATCTTTGGCGCACCGCTCGCCATCGAGGGCATCATCGCCTTCTTCATGGAGTCTACCTTCGTGGCCGTGATGTTCTTCGGCTGGAAGAAGGTGAGCGCAGGCTTCCACCTCGCTTCCACTTGGCTCACGGGCTTGGGGGCTACCATCTCGGCATGGTGGATACTGGTGGCCAACGCCTGGATGCAGAATCCTGTGGCCTTCCACTTCAATGCCGACACAATGCGCAACGAGATGAATCTCGACAGCTTTGCCGAGATTGCACTGTCGCCTTTTGCCGTGATGAAGTTCTGCCACACGGTGACTTCCTCATGGATCATCGGCGCCGTGTTTGTGCTGGCCGTGAGTTGCTACTATCTGCTGAAAAAGCGTGAGACCGAACTGGCCAAGGAGAGCATCAAGATAGCATGCAGTGTGGGACTGGTGGCCTCGCTGCTGGCTTTCTACACCGGTGACGAAAGTGCCTATCAGGTGGCCAAGGTGCAGCCGATGAAGCTCGCTGCCATGGAGGCCCTGTACAACGGTGGCACCGACCAACCGCTGACGCTCATCGCCGCCGTGCCGCCTTTCAGCCAGCCCGACTATGCCAACGAACAGGAACCGGCCATGCGCATAGGCATCCCCAACGCGCTGTCGTTTCTTGCCACACACGATTTCCATGGTTATGTGGCCGGCGTAAACGACATCATGAGGGGGGGCTATGTCAACCATAAGGGAGAGATTGAACCCTCTGTGGATGAGAAGATTGCACGGGGACGGAATGCCATCACAGCCCTTCAGACCTACCGTAAAGCCAAGAAGGAAGACAACAAGAAGGGCATGGAGGCCTCGCTGGGCGTGCTTGACAAAGACATGAAGTATTTCGGCTATGGCTACATCAAAGACAAGGCCGACCTCGTGCCCAGTATTCCCGTCAACTTCTACGCTTTCCGCATCATGGTGGGCTTGGGCACACTTTTCATCCTGTTCTTCACCGTGGTGCTGTTCTTGGCCTATCGTAAGGACATCACCAAGTTGAAATGGCTGCACATTGCCGGCATCAGTTCACTGCCTTTGGGCTACATTGCCAGCGAGAGCGGTTGGCTGGTAGCCGAATTCGGCCGTCAGCCGTGGACCATTCAGGACATGCTGCCCACATGGGTGGCCGTGAGCAACTTGCAGTCGGACAGTGTCATCATCACGTTCTTCATCTTCCTGATTCTCTTTACCCTCTTGCTCTGCGTGGAAATCAACATCTTGTGCAAGCAAATCAAGAAGGGGCCGGAATACAGTCTCGCCGAAATCGGGAACAGAGGATAGGCTAACCGGTTTGTCAAACAATAAACAACAATGAACATGACTTACGCATTCTTACAACAATATTGGTGGTTTCTCGTCTCCCTACTGGGAGCCCTGCTTGTGTTCCTGCTCTTTGTACAAGGGGCCAACTCGTTGATATTCAGTCTGGGACATACGCCCGAAGAGCGTCGCTTGGTGGTCAACTCCACGGGACGCAAGTGGGAACTCACCTTCACCACGCTCGTTACGTTTGGCGGGGCGTTCTTCGCCTCTTTCCCACTTTTCTACAGCACCAGTTTCGGCGGGGCCTACTGGCTGTGGATGATTATCCTTTTCTCGTTCGTGATTCAAGCCGTGAGCTATGAATTCCAGAACAAGTTGGGCAATCTACTCGGTGTAAACACCTTCCAGATTTTCCTTGTCATCAACGGCATTCTGGGGCCGGTGCTCCTCGGGGGGGCTGTGGCCACCTTCTTCGACGGCAGCAATTTCACCGTTGCCAAAGACAATATCGTGAGCGGTTTCAATCCCGTCATCAGCAGTTGGGCCAATGCCAGTCACGGTCTTGACGCACTGCTCGACCCGTGGAATCTGGTGTTGGCACTCGGAGTGTTCTTCCTCGCCCGCATCCTCGGCCTGCTCTACATCATCAACAACGTGGACGATGACGCTTTGCGCAACCGAGGCCGCATGCTTCTGCGCAGCAACACGGTGCTGTTTCTCATCTTCTTCCTCGCGTTCCTCATCCGCACGCTGCTGAAAGATGGCTATGCAGTGAATCCCGAGACAGGGGTCATCTTCATGAAACCGCTGAAGTATCTTCACAATTTCCTCGAAATGTGGTATGTCACAGCCATATTGCTCGTCGGCGTGGTGCTTGTGCTGTTCGGCATCGGGCGCACCTTACTGGCCAAAAGCTACATCCGCGGCATCTGGCCTACGGGCATTGGTGTGGTACTGACGGTGTTGGCACTTCTGCTCTGTGCCGGTTGGAATAACACCGCCTACTACCCTTCCAACGCCGACTTGCAGAGTTCGCTCACCATCACTAACTCAAGCAGCAGCGAATTTACGTTGCAGACCATGGCCATCGTGAGTCTATTCATCCCCTTTGTGCTTGCCTACATCGCCTATGCATGGTATTGCCTTGACAAGAAGAAAATCACCAAAGAGGAAATTGAGCAAGGAGAAGCTTATTGAAAACTATGGGTAACAAAAAGCAAGCAGCTGTTTGTAAGTTGAAATTTTAATGCTGTTTGCTACAAAAACAAATATCGCGGAGCCCCTCAAAAGGCTTCGCGATATTTGTTTTCTTCCTTATCGTCAAGCATGGAAAGATAGCTTTGGTAGCGGCTTTCCGAGATGTAATGCTCTTCCACGGCCTTACGCACGGCACATCCCGGTTCGTGGGTGTGGGTGCAGTTGCTGAACTTGCAGTCTTTCGAGAACTCGAAAATTTCCTTGAAATAGCTCGTCAGTTCTTCCGGCTCTATGTCAAAAGTGCCGAAGCCTTTGATTCCCGGCGTGTCTATCAAATAGCCCGGATGCCGGCTTTCCCCCTCCTCCGTAACAGTATCGCCGCCGGCGGGGAGTTCCAGCATCTCGCTGAATGTGGTGGTGTGCATACCCGTGTTGTGCGCATCGCTGATTTCGGCTGTCCGCAAGGATGCCCCGGGAATGAGCCGGTTGATGAGTGTCGACTTGCCCACACCGCTGTTACCGCTCAACAATGTCACCTTGCCGACAAGCAAAGGCAACAGTCGGTCGATACCCTCGCCCGTGGCAGCCGATAGTTTTATGCACTGATAGCCGATGTGCCCGTAGAGTGTCATCATCATTCGCTCATAGTGCAACTCCTCTTCAGACAGAATATCGCACTTGTTGAACGCCAGCACCACCGGCACCCGATAGGCTTCGGCCCCGGCCAGAAACCGGTCGATGAACGTGGTGGAGGTCTGAGGATAGTTCACCGTCACCACCAACAGGGCCTGATCGATGTTGGCTGCAAGGATATGACTCTGCTTGGAGAGATTGGGAGACTTGCGAATGATATAATTGCGACGGTCATCGATAGCCGAGATGAAAGCCGTGCCCTCCTGATTGGTGATGAGCTGCACGTAGTCGCCCACCGCAACGGGGTTTGTACTGCGTATGCCCTTCAATCGGAAGTTGCCCTTTATCTTGCTCTCGATGACCGTCCCGTCATCAGTCTTTACGGTATACCAGCTACCGGTGTTCTTGATTACTAAACCTTTCAAATGCTAATGAGGCATTGGTGATTGTTATACGGTCATGATTTCCTTGGTCTTCGCGGCAATCAAGTCGTCCAGTTTCTTGATGAACTTGTCGTGAATCTTCTGCAATTCGTCCTCGGCATCCTTCTCCAAGTCTTCCGAGAGACCGTCTTTGATGGCCTTCTTGAACTTCTCCTTGAGTTCGCCACGCACGTTGCGCACTTCAATCTTGGTCTTTTCGGCTATCTTGTTGCACTGCTTCACCAGCTCCTTACGACGCTCTTCGGTGGGCTGTGGGATGCCGAGACGAATGATTTCGCCGTTATTCTCGGGCGTGATGCCTACATCACTGTCCATAATGGCCTTCTCGATATCCCGTATAGCCTTTCTGTCCCAAGGCTTGATGGCAATCGTGCGGGGGTCGGGCGTGGAAATGTTGGCCACTTGGTTGAGCGGCACTTTCATCCCGTATGACTCTACCTTGATGCCATCGAGGATGGCAACGTTGGCACGGCCGGCACGAATGCGCGCCAACTGCTCATCGAGATACATCGCTGCCATCTCCATGCGCTCTTGTGCTTCGTTTAATGTTGCTTTTACGTCAATCATATTCTATGGGTCTGTATTAAATTTCGATTTTACAAAATTAGAGATTAATTTTCAAAGTGCCAACTCTTTGGATAGATTTTTTGCAATCTTTTCCAGATAGCGGGCATCCACTTCATCAAAGGCACCAAGACTGCAACTGTCAACATCTATGACCGCTTTGACACTCCCGCCACGGCCAAAAACGGGTACGACTATCTCCGAACGGGAGAGCGACGAACAAGCGATGTGACCGGGAAAATCTTCCACATCGGGCACCACAAGCGTGCGTTTCTCGGCCCATGCCGTGCCACAGACACCCTTCCCACAGGCTATGTGCATACAAGCCACAGGGCCTTGGAACGGTCCCAAGCGTAACTCTCCATCCTCAACCATGTAGAAACCCACCCAAAAGAATATTTCGGGAAAGGCATCGTGGAGGGCGGCCGTCACATTGGCGAGCACCGACATACGGCAGGTTTCTCCCTCAATGAGGGCAGCCACCTGCGCCACAAGGGTTTCATAGCGGGATTCTTTGGTCGTCATATTCATGCAGTCTGGTTGATCGTTTGATGTCTGCCGGTGCTGTCAAGAAGCTATCGCAACCCGGTCTAACCTATCAAGGAGAGACGGCGCATCTCCGCCTCCACCACGTTGGTCAGCTCCACAAACTGCGCTATGGTGAGTTGTTCGGGCCGCCGGGTCATAACTTCCGCCGTAAAGAACTCGCCACTCGGCTGTGCTCCGGCAAACAGTTGCTTGAGGCTCACGCGCAACATCTTGCGGCGCTGGTTGAAAACAGCCTTCACCAAGCGTTTGAAAAGACGCTCGTCGCATCCCAAATCGGTCACGCCGTTGCGCGTCATGCGTATCACAGCACTCTTCACCTTGGGCGGAGGGTTAAACACATCCTCGTCTACGGTGAACAGATATTCCACATCATACCACGCCTGCATGAGCACCGAGAGGATGCCGTAGGCCTTGTTGCCGGGCTCGGATGCCATACGCAAGGCCACTTCGCGCTGTATCATGCCCGTGCAACAAGGAATAAGCTCCCTGTTGTCGAGCATCTTGAAGAATATCTGCGAGGAGATGTCATAGGGATAATTGCCCGTGAGCACAAAGGGCCGCCCGCCGAAAACCGTGTTTAAGTCCATGCGCAGGAAATCTTCGCCAATGATGTTGTCGTGCAGTGTGGGGAATGTTTCATGCAGATAGGCCACACTTTCCCGGTCTATCTCCACCGCCTTCACTTCGCGGGGTTTCGTCACAAGATATTGTGTGAGCACTCCCATCCCCGGTCCGATTTCCAAGACGGGCAGGCCGGGACAGGCATCCACCGTGTCGGCGATGCGCCGGGCGATGTTCAGATCGGTCAGGAAGTGCTGACCGAGATTCTTTTTAGGCTTGACTGACTTCATGTTCTTTGCACGTGATAGGCCGTTACCACCGGAGACCACACCCCAAAAAGCAGTATTTTCTCCCCCGGCAGCCCCTGCCGAATGTGCTGCAAAGGTAGAAAAAATAAACGGAACGGCAAAACAGCCGCCCCCATAAACGAACAAAGACCGGGCCAAAGGCTCGATCTCGTCTATTCAATTTTTAAACCAAATTTCTATTCTTATCAACTTAAAACTTCAATTTTCCGTCTACGTTGATGGCCTGAGCAACCATGATTGCTACGATGGCGAATGATAATAATGCTACCATAATCTTTTTACCTTTCTTTTTTGTTCTTACTACTATTGTTATCCTTGGTCGTCAAGTGATGGCTCACGTCATTTCTTTTCGACGATGCAAAGGTAAGAAGAAACTCCCGTGTACGCAAACAAATATGCTATAAAACATATATTTAGGTGCTTTTATTGATTCATGTCAATCCGATGAGTAAATAAAAAAGGCATTTTGTTTGGTGCTTTGCATGATTTACGTTACCTTTGTGGCTATATATTATGAAATTAAGGAAGCTATCAAACAGCACTCTGAAAGTATCTCTGTCGCTCTTGCTGGGCGGGGCCATACTCTACTGGATGTATCGGGGATTCGATTTCCGACGCGTGGAGTATGTCCTTCTCCATGAGATGAACTGGACATGGATGCTTCTCTCCTTTCCGCTCGGCATTTCGGCCCAGCTTTTCCGGGGCTGGCGATGGCGGCAAACCCTCGAACCGATAGACGAACATCCCCGCCTCGCGACGGCCGTCAACGCCATATTCCTTTCCTACGCCGTGAGTCTGGTGGTGCCACGCATTGGCGAATTTGCACGCTGCGGCGTGTTGAAGCGATGGGACAACGTTTCTTTTCCCAAGGCTTTGGGCACTGTTGTCACCGAGCGTGCCATCGACTCGCTGCTCGTCATGGTGATAACGGCCATCACGTTCGTGCTGCAAATCCCCGTCTTCCTCACCTTTTTCCGCACCACCGGCACCGATATCGACGGTCTGTTCGGCCGGTTCACCACTGTCGGCTACCTCGTGACGGCCGTTTGCGGCGTGGCCGTAGCCGTGCTCCTCTACTTTTTGGTGAAGAAACTCTCCATATATAATAAGGTGAAAGACACGCTCGGCAGCATCTGGCAAGGCGTGATGTCGCTGCGCAATGTGAAAAACGTGCCGCTCTTCATTTTCTTCACACTGGCCATTTGGGGCAGCTACTTCCTCCACTACTATCTCACCTTCTTTTGCTTCGAGGCCACATCGAGTCTTGGCATGATGTGCGCACTGGTCACATTCATTGTGGGCAGCATTGCCGTCATCGTGCCCACGCCCAACGGGGCGGGCCCTTGGCATTTTGCCGTGAAGACAATGCTCATCCTTTACGGCGTGGGGGCCAACGACGCCCTCTATTTTGTGCTCATCGTCCACTCCGTGCAGACACTCCTTGTGGTGTTTCTCGGCATTTACGCTTGGCTGGCCCTGTCTTTCACGGGGAAAAGGGCGTAGCCCGCAGGCAGCCCTTGAACGGGGTGAATGCACTGCAAACAGCATATCGAAACCAACCAAACTATCGTATAACATTTAAACCATACAGCTATGAATGAAATCAAAAATCTGAACCCGGTTGAGATTTGGCGTAACTTCCATTTGTTGATGCAAGTGCCCCGCCCATCGGGACATCTGGAGAAGATACAGCAGTTTCTCCTCGATTTTGCCAAGCAGGCAGGCGTAGAAGCCTTCCAAGACGCCGCCGGAAACATCATCATGCGCAAGCCGGCCACTCCCGGCATGGAGGGCAAGAAGGGGGTCATCTTGCAGGCCCACATGGACATGGTGCCGCAGAAGAGCCCCGACAGCAAGCACGACTTCACGACCGATCCCATCGAGCCCGTCATCGACGGTGAGTGGCTGCGTGCCAACCAAACCACACTCGGTGCCGACAACGGCCTGGGAGTAGCCACCATCATGGCTGTCATGGAGTCGAAAGACTTGAAACACGGGCCCGTGGAAGGCCTTATCACGGCCGATGAGGAAACCAGCATGTATGGGGCTACCAACCTGCCCGAGGGCGAACTCAATGGTGACATCCTCATGAACCTCGACTCCGAGACTTGGGGCAAATTTGTAATCGGCTCGGCCGGCGGCATCGACTTCACCGCCACACTCGACTATCAGGAGGCTGAGACCGACAAGACCGATGCTGCCATGAGAGTGACACTCAAGGGCTTGCGCGGCGGACACTCCGGACTGGAAATCAACGAAGGTCGTGCCAACGCCAACAAACTGATGGTGCGTTTCGTGCGCGAGGCCATCGAAGAGACCGATGCACGGTTGGCCGAATGGCACGGCGGCAACATGCGCAACGCCATTCCCTTCAAGGCCGAGGTGGTGCTCACCCTGCCCAAAGAGAACGTGGAGGCTCTGAAAGAACTCGTGGCCGACTGGAAAGCCGTCTTTGAAGACGAGTACAAAACCATCGAGCACAATATCGAGTTCTTCACCGAAGAGGTACCCACCCCCGAAAAGGAAGTGCCGGTGGAAATACAAGACAATCTCATTAATGCCATCTATGCCTGCCATAATGGCGTAGTGCGCATGATTCCGGTCTATCCCGACGTGGTAGAGACTTCTTCCAACCTCGCCATCATCGACATCGAGAGCGGAAAGGCTTTCATCAAGATACTTGTCCGCTCGTCGCGCGAAGACATGAAAGACTACATCGCTACCTCGCTGGAGAGCTGCTTCAACATGGCCGGCATGAAAGTGGAGATGAGCGGAAGCTACGGTGGTTGGGATCCCAACCCCGACAGCGAGGTTCTCAACCTGTTCAAAAAGATCTACAAAGAGCAGAATGGCGAGGAAGGAATCACGCAAGTGGATCACGCCGGACTGGAATGCTCCATCATCTTGGAAAAATATCCGCACCTTGATGTGGTGAGCCTGGGCCCGACCATCCGCAGTCCGCACACCACTGCAGAGCGTTGCCTCATTGCCACAGCCGCCCCGTTCTGGGCACTCATCAAGCAGGCTTTGCTCGAAGTCGGCGACAAATGAGCCTCAACAAGAAGAGATCGTAGGCTTTTGCGATGTAAGGATTGTTCCTTGCACATTTGCATTCAGCCCAAAAATGGATTATCTTTGCATAAGCAAGGGAAGCACGCGGGTGCTTCCCTTTTTTTAAAACAAAAGCCCTCCACCCCCCTAAAGAGAGCCCCCAACCCCTAAAAGGGGCTTTCCAACCTTGCAAAAGGGGCTCTTTGAGGTTCTCATTCGGGCCGAATGAGCTTCTAAGTGTGGCTCTTTTGCAAGGTCGGTTGGGCCAAGTGAGAAAATGGATGAGACGAATAGGGCTGATAAGGCGAATGGGACGAGAGGGGAAAATGGGGATGGAAAAATTGCGTGTAAGCCTTTTTCAAAAGTTTTAATAGATCGTGCTATATGCCCGCCAATGCCGACAAGCTGACTCACGAAAGTCATAAAGTGGTCGAAAAAAACACGGGAAATCATCGAAAACCTTATCGTTTACTGCGCGAATTAAACTACCTTTGCAAAAGAAAATATTCAACTCTAACGCAACATGAAAAAGAAAACCGCCCTTTTCGCCCTCTCTTTGCTGATAACCACATCCGCATCTGCACAACACACCCTCATCACGGGCACACTGAAAGACTCTGTCAAGAATGAAACGGAACCATACGCCACCGTGCGCGTGTTCCGGCCGTCCAACCGGCAGAAGCCTGTAGCCATGTCGCTCACCGATGCCGAAGGGCGCATCAAGCAGGCACTCGACGGCAAAGGCACTTTCATACTTACATTCTCCTCCGTGGGCAAGAAGCCCGTGATGCGCGAAGTCACACTCAATGGGCAGTCCATGCTTGCCCTTGGAGACGTATGCACGGCCGAAGATGCCACGGCACTGAAAAACGTGGAGGTGGTGGCACAGCGCCCCATCGTGAAAATGGAACCCGACAAGATGACCTATAACGTACAGGAAGACGGCGACTCGAAGTCGATGACGCTGCTCGACATGCTCCGCAAGGTGCCCATGGTGACAGTAGACGGACAGGACAACATCAGCGTGAACGGTTCGGCGAGCTTCAAGGTGTATGTAGACGGCAAGCCCAACCCGATGTTTCAGGCCAATGCCTCGCAGATATTCAAGTCGCTGCCGGCCTCGATGGTGAAAAACATTGAGGTGATCACCAATCCCGGAGCCAAATACGACGCGGAGGGGACGGGCGGTGTGCTCAACATCGTCATCAACCACGCGGGTGGTCAAGGCACTGAAAGCCTCAACGGCTACAACGGCAATGTGAGTCTGGCTGCGGGCAACAGAGGATATAGCGGTTCAGCTTTCGTCAGCGGACAGCAGGGGAAATTCAGCTACAGCGCGAATGCCACGCACAATCTCAACCGCAACCGGAACATACGCATATCCATCGACCGCACCCAGACGGCCCCAGGCGGCAACTCACAGATGCACTACGAACAGCGCAGTGACAACAAGACTCCCTTCAACATGGGCAACATGAGTCTGGGTTACGCCCTCGACTCGATGAGCACCCTCAATGCCAACATCGGCATCACGCAGTACCGGACATCCACCGACGGACTGCCACGCACCTCACTCTCGGGCGGCAGCTACGGCAGCGGCTTCACCTACTCCGCCCAAAGGGCCGACAAATACCACAACTTCGGCTTCAACGGCAGCATGGACTATCAGCGATTCTTCAACCGGGAACACACACGCAGCCTCACGGCAAGCTACCTGTTCACCGCCAACCCGTCGCGCTCGGAGAGTGAGAGCCGCTACGATGCCCCCTCGGGCATCACGGGACTCAACCTCACCGACCGCTACTCGGACGCCCATTTGCGCAGCACGGAACACACCGTGCAGATAGACTATGCCACCCCGGTGGCCAAAGGCCACTCATTAGATGTCGGGGCCAAATTCATCTCTCACCGCAACACGTCGGACTCGCGTTTCTACAACATTGCGGGCAATGCCAAAAACTATGACGAGGCCAACAGCACCGATTACGAAAACACACAACGAATATTGGCCGGCTACGCCGAATACCGCGCCGCACTGGGCAAGCTCGGCACCAAAGCGGGTCTGCGCTACGAGCACACCTGGGAAAACATCGACTTCCGCAAGGGGGCGGGCAGCGACTTCTCCAAGCACTACGGCAATCTCGTGCCTTCGGCCACACTGAGCTACAACCTTGCACCCACAACCAATCTGGGACTCAACTACAACATGCGCATACTCCGCCCGGGCGTGACCTACCTCAACCCCTATCGTGACAACTCCAATCCCACCAACGTGAGCTATGGCAATCCGGCACTCGATGTGGAGAAATCACACTACATAAGCCTCGTGTTCAACTACTATTCACCCAAATTGATGGTCAACGCCACGCTCGGCCAAAACTTGTGCAACAACCAGATTGCCACCTACTCGTTCATGGAAGACAACCGGCTGCACACCACCTACGGCAACGTGGTGAAGAACCGGTGGACCAGCTTCAACACCTTCATGCGCTGGATGGCGGGCAAGCACACCACGCTGATGCTCAATGCCGCCCTGGACTACGGAGACATGCGCTCCTCAACCCTCAACCGGCGCAACCACGGATGGCAGACCATGGGCTACGCTTCCCTGCAACAGACCTTGCCGTGGCTGCTGAAATGGTCGCTCGGCGTGTATGCCAACTCCCGCCACTACGACCTTCAGGGCTATCAGAGCGGCAACAGCCTGCTGTTCACCTCGCTCAACAAAGACCTCTGCAAAGACCGGCTCACACTGAGCCTGCTCTACGTGGTGCCGCTTACGGGTAAGTATCGGGTGAACAGCTACAGCCACGGGGCCGACTTCGAGCAGCATACTAAAATCCTCGTACCCATACAGATGGTGCGGCTCACGGCCACATGGAAATTCGGCAACACCCAAAAACAATTCCGCCAACGGCAAAGCCGCATCAACAACGACTTCGGAGAACGGAAGTCGGAGAGCCAGCAACTGAACAATATCGGGTCTGGAACCGGTATAGGCATGTAAAAACACAGAGGCGGATCTCCTGCCGGAAGTCCGCCTCTCTAACAATGCAGCATGATGAAAAAACGACTCAAACACTCCGAAGTGGTCTTCTTCGGCCAACAGACATTCCTCTATCTCACCTTCATCGGGATATGGTCACTCGTGATTTTCAGCATCGAGAAAAATCTTGATGCCGCTTGGGAGTCGATAAGAATCACCAGTTCGCTGCTCCTGATACTCTGGATTGTTTTCGGATTAAACAACTACTTGCTCGTCCCGAAAATCTACGAATCGAAAAAGCATCCTAAAATCAAACGGTGGCTTTTCTGGCTGTTGAATCTTGGCATCATCCTCCTTTTAAACCGCGAGATATTACTCCACGGCCCCGACGGCTCGCAAGTGGTGTGGAACGAAGCCACCCGCATCGGCACTTATATATTCCACGTGGTGCTGATAGTCATCAACTATGCCATGATAGGACTGGCCATAGGCCGCCACTATTATCTGCACCAAAAACAACTGAAACGACAACTCGCCGAGGAACGACAGAGAAACACAGAGGCCGAACTGGCATGGCTGAAGAACCAGCTCAATCCCCACTTCCTTTTCAACACGCTCAACAACATCTCCAGCCTCACACAGATAGATGCCGACATGGCACAAGACAAGATAGGCCGGTTGAGCGATCTGTTGCGCTACGCACTCTACGAGACACGCTCGGAGCGCGTGGCACTGGGCAGCGAGGTGGAATTCATGCAAAACTACATCGACCTGATGAGTCTGCGCTGCGGCCCTAACGTGGTCATAACGACAGATTTCGAGACCGTTGACGGGGCACTCCCGATAGCCCCCATGCTCTTTCTATCGCCCATAGAAAACGCTTTCAAACATGGAGTGAGCAGCAGCAAGCCCTCTTTCATCCACATTTCGCTCTCCGTGCATGCCGGAAGCCTCGCCTTCTCATGCGAAAACAGCAACTATCCTAAAGGCGACAGCAACCGCAGCGGGTCGGGCATAGGCACCGAGAACCTGCGCCGGCGACTGCAACTGCTCTATCCCGACCGCCACGACTTCGTATGCGGTCCCGATGGCGACACCTATTACGTAAACATCAGACTATGGAACAACTGACCTGCATCATCGTAGATGACGAACCGCTGGCTATCCGGCTGCTCGAAAACTTCATCGGCCGCACGCCTTTTCTTACCCTCCGGGCAAGCTATGCCGACTCCGTAGAGGCACTCTCGGCCCTGAGGGAGAATCCCTCCGACCTCGTATTTCTCGACATCCAAATGCCCGACCTCGACGGCATGGAACTCTCGCGCATGGTGCCCGACGACACCCGCATCATCTTCACCACGGCATTCAAGCAATATGCTTTCGACAGTTACGAGGTGAACGCGCTCGACTTCTTGCTCAAGCCCATTCGCTACAACAAGTTTCTGGCCGCAGCCGAAAAGGCCAAACAATGGTTTGAACTGCGGGAGAAAGCTGCAGCCGCACCAACCAAACAGCCCACGGAGACTGCGACCGACGACGCACTGTTTATCAAGGCCGACGGCGAACTGAAACGGGTGGAACTGAGCCGGCTGCTCTTTGTGATGGGCATGAAAGACTATGTGGTGTTTCAGCTCTTGCCCGATGACTCCCACCGAGAGCACGCTAAAGGGGAGACACTCATCACCCACCTGACTATGACGGCCGTAGAAGGCCTGCTACCCGCAGGCCGCTTCCTGCGCGTGCACCGCAGCTACATCGTCGCACTCGACAAAATAAGGTCGGTAGACAAAAACAACTGCATCTACATCGGCAACGAAATCATCCATGTGACGGAGGCCTTCAGAGAGAAATTCCAACGCTATCTTGCCGGAAAAACAGCCGGATAAAACCCCGTTTTATCTTTGCCGTTACGCTTTTTTGGTGTAACTTTGCATCGGTTAAAAGCATTCACACATGAACGCACTCGTCAGCTTCATCAAAAACTGGACGCTCCCCGTGGCTATGGGCACGGGGGGCATTGTCTATCTGCTTTTCCGGTTCGTCCCTGCTCTCCGCCCGATAGGCCAATGGTATGCGCCCCACAATGCAAATGTGCTGCCCGACTTCATGTTTCTCATACTCTTTGTCACTTTCTGCAAGGTCGATTTCAGGAAACTGCTGCCTGTAAAGTGGCATTTCTGGATAGGCATACAGCAAGTGGTCTTCGTCGCTGCGCAGTTGGGAATCATCATCGGTTTCAATCTCAGGGGCAACGCCCTCATCATGATGGAAGCCATACTGGTGTGCATCATCGGGCCATGCGCAGCCGCGGCGGCTGTGGTGACAGCCAAACTGGGGGGCAGTCTGGAAGAAATGACCACCTATACCTTCATCTCCAATTTCATCTCTGCCCTGCTCATCCCCCTTTGCTTCCCCCTACTTCCGGCAGCGGATGGTGAGGCAGCTGAAGTGGCGGCATTCTTTCCCTTGTTTCTCACCATATTATATAAGGTGAGCATCGTGCTGCTGCTCCCCATGCTGTGCGCCTACATCGTCAAGCACCGGTTCAAGCGTCTCCATCGCCGGATAGTCAGCGTCAAGGATTTGAGCTATTATCTATGGGGCTGCTCGCTTGTCGTGGTCACCGGCACCACCGCCATGAACATTGTCGAAGCATGGGAACACACCTCCGTTTTCTTTCTCTGTTCCATCGCTGTGATGGGCCTGCTGCTCTGCATCATCCAGTTTGCCACCGGTCGTTTCATAGGGCACTATTTCGATAAGACCATCGAAGCCGGCCAGTCGCTCGGCCAGAAGAATACGGCTTTCTCCATCTGGGTGGCCACGGCATTCCTCCATCCGCTCTCCTCCGTGGGCCCCGGTTGCTACATTCTGTGGCAGAATATCATCAATTCGGTGGAAATATGGATTTTCCGGAAACGGGGCATGGAACGGTCGTCGTAACCCGATGCTTGAAAGGAGATTAGAAAATAGAAGACAGATGGTCCGATGATAAAAAACAAATGTTAGGAATGCCAGAGAATATTTCTCGAAAATAAACTGTAATTTTGAATCATCAACACTGCTTATCCGGAAAAGAAACTACAAAACAGAATGCAATGAACATTATTGTATCACAGGAGATAGAATCGGTATGCCCGGGATTTGTGGGAGCCTGCGTGGAGGCTGAGGTGAAGAATACGCCTTTCTGCCAACCGCTTTGGGAAGAAATCAAGGCATTGGGCGAGAAATTCAAGGCCGAACTGACCACAGAGACGCTGAAAGACATCAGCGGTATTGCCGCCACACGCCGCGTGTATCGTGCCTGTGGCAAAGATCCGTCGCGCTACAGGCCAGCCTCGGAAGCCCTCATCCGCCGTCTGTTGCTGGGCAAAGAACTCTACCAAATAGACACGCTTGTGGATCTCACCAACCTTGCCAGCATCGCATACGGCTACAGCATAGGCGGATTTGATGCCGACAAGTTTGAGGGCGACACGCTCACCCTGGGTGTGGGGCGCGAGGGAGAACCCTACGAAGGCATTGGCAGGGGCATCATCAACATAGCCGGGCTGCCGGTCTATCGTGATGCTCGTGGCGGAGTGGGCACACCCACCAGCGACAATGAGCGCACGAAAATAGACATTGCCACCACCCACCTCATGGTGCTCATCAACGGCTATGACGGGTGCGAAGACAAGGTGAGGGCCAATGCCGAATTCATACAACGGTTGCTACGGCAATACGCGCACAGCGACGGAGGCTCCTACTTCACCTACAGATGAATGGCGGAAGCCATGCGAAAGTTTAGCCTGCAGGAGAAAGTACTGCAAAATAAACAACCATTTATTTTGTAGTTTACCTTTTTTACACTACCTTTGCAACGCAAAACAGAAACATTCATAAACAACATGGACGATTATCACGCGGAAAATTACAATTTCTAAGGCGTGAGGATTTTGCAAGCTGCTAATCCCCACACCTATTATTATTGTGGAGATAAGCAACGATGAGAACCTACTGGAACATTACCGATAAACTGACTGCACTCAAGGAGTGGCAGCCGGGCTGCTGGATACAAGTGACTTGCCCCACGGACGAAGACCGGGATATGCTGGAAGAGAAATTCAACATACCCGACTACTTCCTTTCCGACATTAGCGATACCGACGAGCGGGCCCGCTACGAATACGACGATGGATGGATGCTCACCATTCTGCGTATCCCTTACGTGAAAGAAATACGCTCGCGCACACCTTACACCACCGTGCCGCTGGGTATCATACACAAGCGTGACGTGACCATCACTGTGTGCTACTACGAGACGACGATGATGATGGACTTTGTGGGCTATCAGCAGAAAAGGGGCGAAGGGTTTACCGACTATGTAGATCTCACTTTCCGCCTGTTCCTCTCCTCGGCCGTGTGGTATCTGAAACGGTTGAAACAAATCAATGCCCTCATCGAAAAGGCCAAACGTAATCTTGATCAAGACGTGAACAACGAGAGCCTCATCGGCCTAAGCCGGCTGCAAGACTCACTCACTTACTTCATCACCTCTATCCGAGGAAATGAAAATCTGTTAGCTAAGTTGAAATTCAAACTGCAAGTGGACGAACTCGATGCCGACCTCATTGAGGATGTCAATATCGAGATGACTCAGGCCCGGGAAACAACCAGCATCTATTCCGATATTCTGGAATCGACGATGGACACCTATTCAAGCATCATCAACAACAACATGAATACCGTGATGCGTACACTCACCTCGGTGAGCATCATCATGATGTTTCCCACACTCATCGCTTCTCTTTTCGGCATGAACCTCGTCAACGGCATGGAGACGAGCCGTTTCGGCTTTGCCATTGCGCTCGTACTATCCGTCATAGTGTCGGGGGTGTCATGGTGGATTTTGCGTTTTAAAAGGCTTGTTTAAGCGATTTTTTATAAAAAAAAGACCTAAAATTAGGTAATTACGATATTTTTAACTAAGTTTGCACAACATAAGGGCTTCGCAAAACACCAAGGTCTTGAAAAACAAAACCTATCCGGTGGATTCAATGAGAAAAGCGAAGTGATGGAATATCATGTCATAAACTAAAAGCAGTTAAATGATGGACTCTCAAGAAAACATCCTCGAACAGGGAAATGCAGTAGAAGAGAAACAGGTGGAGCCTACGGCCTCACCAGTTGAAAACATGCCGGCTGAAGTTGTCGACCAGACGACTCCGGATACCGATGCCCCCCAAGCTGCGGAAGCGAAAGAGGCTGTCAAGACCGTCTATTCAACTAAACAAGAAGTACTGAAAAGGGTGAAAGAACTCGCCCACGGCGAAGAACAACCGCAGAAAGACGAGGTGGATCACCTCAAGACGACTTTCTACAAGCTACACATAGCTGAAAGAGAAGCCGAACAGAAGGCATATCTCGACAACGGAGGAGATCCGGACAAATATCAGGTGACTCCGGATGAGGACGAGGAGACCTTTAAGGCCGAAATGATACTCATCAAGGAAAAGCGTGCCAAACAGTTTCAGGAGCAGGAAAACGAAAAAAAGGAGAACCTGCAAAAGAAACTCGATATCATCGAAAAGATAAAAGGCATGGCCACTTCGCCCGAAGAGGCCAACAAATCATATCAGGAATTTAAGGCGCTGCAACAGCAGTGGAAGGAAATCAAGGCTGTGCCAGCCGAGAAAGCTAACGAACTGTGGCGTAACTATCAGTTCTATGTGGAACAGTTCTACGACTTGCTGAAACTCAACAGTGAAGCCCGCGAGCTCGACTTCAAGAAGAACCTGGAGCTCAAGACCAAACTCTGTGAGGCTGCCGAGAAACTCGACGAGGTAGACGACATCATCAGTGCGTTCCACCAGTTGCAGGAGTTGCATCAACAATATCGCGAAATCGGTCCTGTGGCCAAGGAACAGCGAGAGGAGATATGGGCCCGCTTCAAGGCAGCCAGCACTGTGATCAACAAGAAACATCAGCAACACTTCGAGCAGTTGAGGGCACAGGAAGAAGACAATCTTGCCAAAAAGACAGCTCTCTGCGAAAAGGTGGAGGCTATTGCCAAGGAAGAAAACAAAGGTACAGCCGACTGGGAGAAACATACCAAGCAGATTATCGACATCCAATCGGAATGGAAGAAGATAGGATTCGCCCCTCAGAAGATGAACGTAAAAATCTTCGAGCGTTTCCGCAAAACCTGTGACGACTTCTTTGGCCGTAAAGCCCTATTCTTTAAAGAACTGAAACAACGGTATGCCGAAAATGCCGAGAAAAAGAAAGTGCTTGTAGAAAAAGCTCAGGCTTTGGCCGACAGCACCGATTGGAAATCTACCAGTGACAAGCTCATCGCCCTGCAAAAGGAATGGAAGACCATCGGCACTGTTCCCAGACGGTTGGGCGACCAACTATGGAATGACTTCCTCGGTGCCTGCAACAAGTTTTTCGAAGCGCGCAATGCGGCAAATGCAGGTACCCGCAATGAGGAGCACAGCAACCTCTCAAAGAAAAAAGACATTGTCACCCAACTGAAAGCGCTTGCCGAGTCGGCTAGTGATAATTTACAGGAAAATGTGCAGAAACTGGTTGAGGAATATCAGGCTATCGGTCATGTACCTTTCAAGGAGAAGGACAAGATATACAAGGAATATCACGACATACTTGACAAACTGTATAAAGACCTCAACATCTCGGTGGCTCGCCGCAAACTTGACAATTTCAAAAGCAACCTCAAGAATGTGGCCGAACGAGGAGTGGACGCACTGGATAACGAGCGAGGCCGGCTCATGCGACGCTACGAGGGACTCAAACAGGAGATCAACACATACGAGAACAACCTCGGATTTCTCAATGCCAGCAGTAAAAAAGGCAACAGTCTCATTGACGAGATGAACCGAAAGGTGCAGAAACTGAAAGACGACATGGAACTTGTCAAACAGAAAATCAAGGCCATCGATGCCGAGAATAAAGAATAAAAGGACCACGTACCACACAATAAACAGCCGCCGTATGACAAAGGACACTTCCTTCCATACGGCGGTTTTTATGTCGAAGCCATTTGCATGCTTCAACTGAGAGAGAGATTTATTTTTATAGTTTAAGGGAGCATGCCTCTGTCGCAAACGAGGACAAAAACTCGGAGTTTACCGCTTCTTGAGTGCATCGGTATCTATTTTCGACATACCACTTCTCGAAATTTTGGTACGTGCAGCCACACCGGAAAGTTTGATTCGTGATACACCACTGTTTTCCACCTCAAGTAGATCACTATTAACCCGGAGATTGAGATAGCCTGCACCGCTGTTCTCCACTTTTGCCAGTCGGCCCTTAAAATTCACTTCCATCTTGGCAGCCCCCGACTGCTCCAATGAAAGCACATCGGCAGCGATGTCAAGTGTACCCTTGCACGTGCCTGACACATCCAACTCTGCCTTACGGGCTGCAACACGGCCGCTTATTTTCCCCACTCCACTCAGTTCTCCACTGAATGTACGACACTTGATGGTTGAGAATTCACAAACGGAAACTCCCGAGAGTTCCACTTCAAAGTCGTCTGCCACAATGTTGGCGGCATGGAATCCCGATACACCCGAAATCTCTACACCTTTCAGATGGGGTGCCGTGACATCTACCCTGATTTTCGCATTGTTGACACCTCGATTTATTTTAGTCTCCACAACGAGCACACCATCACTTACTTTCATCTTCAGGTATTTCAACAATTTTTCGTCAGCTGTGGCTTTTACCGAATAGCGGTCACCTTGTGTGAAGTAAATTTGGGCAACTCCACTACACTCTATCTCATTGAATCCTTCAAGCCGATAGGTCTGGCTCACCGTCTTGCCACCCCATCCCGATGTCGCCGATTCTGCAGCACGCAGGCTCCGTTGTCCGCTATTGCGTACAAGATCGGCTAGTCCAGACAAACCGGATATCACCGTTGCCTCCGAAAATCTTCCCGGCGCATCTTGCAACCCATTCAGCACTTTATCGGGTGCTTTTTCTCCACCGTCAGCCCTTTCAAGAAGATTGTCAATGTGGCAGGAAGTCCATATCCCCCACCCCAACAAGGCTACCAAACACAATAGAATATTCCTTTTCATACTACATTATTTTAATTTGTCCATTCTCATTTGCTTATTTGACGCACAGGGATGGCATAAAGTTGCAACCCAGCAAAAAAAATTGCCGCAACTCGTCAAAGTTGCGGCAATTAACAAAACAATACCTTCTTATCGCTTTCTCCTTTCGGAGTCCACATCGTGGACCTGGTGGGAGTCGAACCCACGTCCGCACAAGGAAATCATACGCTTTCTACATGCTTATTCCGGCCTTTGATTTTCGAACATCAGCAAGACCCGGACCACCAACTGATGCCTTATCCTCTAAATTTCACTCGGGCAGCGAGGCATACCCAAGCTATTTCCGATTTACCTGCACCGCTTGACCCTCTGATTCGGAACAACATCTTTGGAGCAGTGTCTCGTTCCATCACCTGGTGACGGAATAAAGCCAATAGTCTACTATACTTCGACTAGGCAGCGAGAGCGTAATTGTTTTCGCCAATTAAATTTTTGTTCACTCTGTTTAAGGAGATAGCCAACGAGGCTCCGCATGCTTACATACCATTTCGTCTCGCCGTCAAATCCAGTCAAGCCCGAAAATATTGGTACATTATATCAGATTGCAAAGATAATGCCAATCTTCGAAACGTGCAAGGAAAAATAGAAGAAATGTATGATTTACACGGCAAACAGGCGCATTTTTCCATTAAAAATAAGTACCTTTGCAACAAAATACGTCTTTTTCAGTTATCATAGCATAAGAAATAAGAGATAGCAGCATAAATGAAACGGAAACTAATATTCTCCCTTTTACTCACGCTCTGCACACTCGGTGTGGCAGCACAATCGTCGATGACCGACAATCAAGCGATGCAGTTTGTGGTGAAAGAGCATGAAGCCGGTACGTCGAATGCACAGATTGTGACCAAACTGATGCAGCGCGGAGTGGACATCACACAGATACGCCGTGTGAGAAACAAGTATGAGCGCGAAATGAAGCAGCAGGGAAGTCTGGGGAGTGTGAACGAAGGCAAGACGGGAACACGGATGCGCGAAAACAATGGAAAAACGCGCGAAGAATATCAAGAGGCTGCACAGAATTATTCCAACTATCAGATAAAGGATGGCAACACCACTTATCCACGTACCTACGACAAGACCAACGTGGAATATACGGACATGGAGAGCGAGTTGGGCGAAATAGTGCCCATGGACTCCACAGAGTTGCTCAAGAAACTGCTGGAGGAACGCAAGGCGAAGAAAAACAAAGTGTTCGGGCGTGACATCTTCAACAACAAGATGCTCTCGTTTGAGCCCAATATGAACATAGCCACACCGCAAAACTATCGGTTGGGGCCGGGCGACGCGGTGATTATCGACATCTACGGCGCTTCACAGAAGACGGTGGAAGCTACCGTAAGTCCCGATGGCGAGGTGACCATTGAGGGATTTGGCCCTGTGCAGGTGAGCGGCCTCACCGTGGCGCAGGCAAACGCCCGCCTGCGATCCACACTTGGCACACGTTACAGTAGCAGTCGTGTGAAACTCACCGTGGGGCAGACCAAAACCATCATGGTGAATGTCATGGGTGAGGTGAAAGCACCGGGCACTTATACGCTCTCGGCCTTTGCCACCGTATTCCATGCACTCTACATGGCCGGAGGCACCAACGATCTGGGCACACTGCGCAACATCAAGGTGTACAGGCACAACAAACTTGTTACCGTGGTAGATATCTACGACTACATTCTTAATGGTAAGCTTACGGGCAATGTGCGCTTGGCCGACAACGATGTGATCGTGGTGGGGCCATACGACTGCTTGGTGAACATCACCGGAAAGGTGAAACGCCCCATGTTCTATGAAATGAAAAAGAACGAGAGCGTTGGTTCGCTGCTGAAATATGCCGGCAGTTTCACAGGCGATGCTTATAAGAAGAGTGTGCGGGTGAACCGAAAGACCGGCCGTGAATATGCCGTATTCAATGTGGGGGAGTTTGAGTTCAGCAGTTTTCACATCGCCGACGGTGATTCGGTGAGTGTCGACTCCATCCTACCACGCTATGAGAATACCGTGGAGGTGAGGGGAGCCGTATTCCGTCCGGGTAAATACAACATCAACGGCGAAATCAACAGCGTGCGCACCCTTGTCCAACATGCCGAAGGGCTCACCGAGGAGGCTTTCACCAATCGGGCCGTGATGCACCGCATGAAACCAGACCGCACACTTGAGGTGGTGAGCGTGGACATCGCCGGCATCATGGACGGTAAGGTGGCCGACATTCCGCTCAAGGAAAACGACGTGCTCTTTATCCCCACTCGCGGTGATGTGCAAACGGAGCGCACCATCACCATTCGGGGCGAAGTACACTACCCAGGAGTCTACAAATATGCTGACAATGAGACGATTGAAGACTTCGTGCTGCAAGCCGGCGGATTGACCGACAAGGCTTCGACGATAAAGGTGAACGTATCACGCCGTGTGACCAATCCCAAAGCCTTGAGGCCCGACAGCCTGATAGCCAAAAACTACACCATGTCGCTGAAAGACGGGTTTGTGGTAGACGGTACGCCGGGCTTTACGCTCATGCCCTTCGACGAGGTGAGTGTGTTCAAGAGTCCCGGCACCATAGAACAGCAAAACGTGGAGGTAGATGGCGAGGTAATGTTTGCCGGCACCTACACGCTCAGCAAGCGTAACGCCCGCCTCTCCGACCTCATAGCCGCTGCGGGTGGAGCCACCAATTTGGCCTACATCAAAGGGGCACGGTTGGAACGACGCACCAACGAGGCTGAGCGGACGCGTATGCAAGCGGCCTACAGAATGGCCATCGAACAGCAGCAGAAAAATATGCTCGAACTGGCAGCACGCAGCAACAACGCTTCGGCTGTATCGCAGATGGCGGAGAAAGGACAGTCGGCCCAATTACAGAAGTTTGAAGTGCCCGGCACCTATCAGGTGGGCATCGAACTCGAAACCGCCCTGTCCCGTCCGGGCAGCGATGCCGACCTCGTGCTGCGTGAGGGCGACCGCCTCATCGTTCCGAAATACAACGGCACGGTGAAAATCAACGGTGCTGTGATGTATCCCAACACCATAGCCTACGAAAAAGGCAAAAATGCCAAATACTACATTGATGCTGCCGGCGGTTTCGCCACAGATGCCAAGAAGAGTAATGCCTACATCATTTATATGAACGGCATGATAGGCAAGGTGGCCCACGGCGCAAAGGTGCGCCCGGGGTGCGAAATCGTAGTGCCCTCGAAAGCCACCAACAAGATGAGTTTGGCTGAAAAGCTCACCATGGGCTCCAGCATTTCCAGTATCGCTGCCATGATAGCCACGATCGCCAGTCTGAGCAAATAACGCCTCTCGCCTGACAGTAATCACACATGTCCAATCTCATCAATATCATTAGTTTTTTGATATGAGCACTAAGACTGGACGATACAACTATTATGCAATAATCACAAAGTTCATGAGTTGTATGTCGTGTACATTAACACCAGCTTTAAAATAACAACTATAGGTGCTTCCCCCATCTGGCAAGTGTTATAAAGCTAATATTTCAGGGAAGGAATGTTGTTCTGCGACTCTCCTTTTTCCATGGAGAGTCTTTTGCGGAAACAAGACCTTTTCCATTTGCCACTGCTCTCCTTAAAAGGGGCAGGAGGGGAATATGTACACTTATTTGAAAAGTGCTCGGGAATAAATCACAATCATACCCATCAGGGACATCCCCATATAAGAAAAATTATTATCATATTTACATATTTTAAAAGATGCAGGCTTTAATATTAGCAGCCGGAATGGGAAAACGTCTTGGAGAATACACCAAAGACTCTACTAAATGTATGGTAAAAATAAATGGTGAATGCCTTATAGACAGAGTAATCAAGCAACTTCTAAAACATGATTTTAAACGCATCGTATTAGTTGTCGGATATAAGGGAAAAGAACTCATAGAACATATTGGAAATCAATATGGCGAACGCATTAAATATATAGAAAACCCCATCTATAATAAGACCAACAATATATACTCACTATGGTTGGCTCGAGATGTTTTGAGTGAAGATGACACTATCTTATTAGAGTCTGACATTATTTTTGAGGATTGCATTATAGACATGTTGGTAGAGAATCCGTATCCCAACCTCGCTCTTGTGGACAAATATCAAACTTGGATGGATGGTACGATGGTTCAAATTAATGGAGAACATGAAATTGTAAACTTCATACCAAAAGATGCCTTTAATTATAACGAGGTTGACGAATATTATAAGACAGTCAACATCTACAAATTCAGTAAAGATTTTAGTAAGAATTCTTATCTCCCTTTCCTTGATGCCTATTGCAAAGTCATGGGGAATAACGAATATTACGAGCAAGTTCTGAGAGTTATAACGTTACTTCAGAAATCAAATCTACATGCACTTCCCCTTAATGGGCAAAAATGGTATGAGATTGATGATGTCCAAGATTTAGACATCGCATCAAATATATTTTCAGATGAAGAAAAAATTCTTCAGAAATATCATAAAAGATATGGAGGGTATTGGCGTTTCCCTCATCTACTTGATTTCTGCTATCTCGTCAACCCTTATTTTCCAACTAAACGAATGAAAGATGAGATGTGTGCAAATTTTGATCAACTTCTTACCAACTATCCTTCCGGGATGGAAGTTAACTCGTTATTGGCAGGAAAATACTTCGGAATAAAAAAAGATATGTTGTTGTTGGAAATGGGGCTGCAGAACTTATCAAAAGTATTATGGAGAAACATATTGCTGGCAATATTGGAGTGATCTTCCCCACTTTCGAAGAGTATCCTAATAGGTTGGATAAAAAAAATATCATCCCTTTTATCCCCCAAAAAGAGAATTATAGGTATGGAGTTAACGATTTGATCACTTTTTTCGCTACGAAGGATATATCAACTCTCTTACTGATCAATCCAGATAACCCTTCTGGGAATTTTATTGCATCAAAAGACATCTTTACCCTCATTGCATGGTGCAAAAGGAAACATATAAGCCTCATCGTCGATGAGAGCTTTGTAGATTTCGCAGATGATTCACCAAATAACAGTCTCCTTCATAATGATATTCTTGAAAAATATAAAGATCTAGTGGTAATAAAATCCATTAGTAAATCATACGGTGTCCCCGGTCTGCGCCTTGGCGTTGCCTGCTCTTCCGATATAGAGTTGATCAATAAGTTGAAAAAAGAATTATCTATTTGGAACATCAATTCATTTGGAGAATTTTATATGCAACTGTTTGGAAAATATTCTACAGACTATCAAAAGGCTTGTGAGCTGTTTCGTGAAGAACGGAAAAGATTTTACCATAAGCTGCAAGACATTCCTTACTTAAAGGTGTTTCCTTCACAAGCAAATTTCTTCCTTTGTGAGATTATAGAGAAATACACCTCAGATGAACTTGGTATCCAACTTCTCAAAAGAAACATTTTAATCAGCAACTGTAATACAAAAAGTCATATAGACACCAAAAAACAATTCATCAGAATTGCGATAAGAGATCAAAAAGATAACAATAAACTTATCAGTGCATTAAAATGCCTATAATTGGCATGAGTAAGAGTATCATTAAAAACACGATAGCTAAAATGACACTTAATGTTTTCAACATTATAGTGCCCATACTCATATATCCATATATCTACAGAGTGCTCAGTGCGAAATCTGTTGGTTTTATAGATTACAGCACAACTCTTTATACTTATTTTAGTCTTGTAGGATTATTAGGTATTTATAATTACGGTCTTAGGGAAATAAGCAGATATAGGGACAATCATGTGAAAACTTTCTGGGTTTTCAGAAACTTGTTTGTTATTGGTTTAATAAGCAATATCATAATATCTATTTTATATTATCTATTCGTTTTTTTTCTCATAAAAGATCCCATCTTGAAAAAAATCATGTATGTCCAAGGGATCATGATTATCGGGCAGGTCTTTTATATAGAATGGATGAATGAAGCCCATGAAGACTATGGATTTATAACAATAAAGACCATTATTATACGGATTCTGAGCATATTCAGTATTTTTGTTTTCGTCACCTCCAACAAAGATTATTATATCTATGTTATCATTACTTCCATAACCTATATAATAAACAACGTCATTAGTTTTATCCATGTTAAGAAATTCATTACGCTAAATCCCAAACAACTTTTCCAACATTTAGACCTATTGCCTTTTTTACCTTCTCTGTTCTTGATCTTAATCCTAAACAACACTAACTTACTTTATACAATAGCTGACAAAACGATTTTGGGAACATTTTTCAATGCAGAAAGTGTTGCATATTATGGTGTTGGACAGAAAGTTTCAGAGATGATACGCATTCTATTTTTGTCACTTGTCTCCGTGACTATACCACGAATGTCATATTATTTAGAGAATGACTCCACTGCATATAAGCAGGGTATCATACGTTTAACGCGAACTACCATCCTGATAATAGCCCCCGTAGTATTTGGCGTTTACGCCCTATCGGACAATATTGTTCTACTATTTTCCGGAAAACAATATCTTGCTGCAATACCCACCTTGAAAATATTCGCATTCCGCATTATTGTTATCTCAACAGAAGCAATTATCTACAATCAAATCATTTTCCTCTTTCGTAAAGAAAAATTCCTTATGTTGATTAATGCCGGCTGCGGCCTATTAAATGTCCTCTTAGACCTTATCTTTCTAAAGATACTGACACCAGAGATAGCAGTCGCAACAACTATCTTCTGTGAAATTATTTTTCAAATAATTTGTTTGATATATATAAAAAAGACACTCAATATAGAAACAGGACTCCTCAAATCATATAACCTAAGGTACATCCTCCTTTCTCTATTTTTTATTCCCATTATTTTATTCATCAAAAATAACATGCACAATACAATTAGTATAATAATTGTTTCAATACTTTCATGCGCCTGCTTCTACATCTCGGTTTTATACCTGATAAAAGACGATATGGCCCAACAAC
Organism: Segatella buccae ATCC 33574; assembly: GCF_000184945.1. Classification (GTDB taxonomy): domain Bacteria; phylum Bacteroidota; class Bacteroidia; order Bacteroidales; family Bacteroidaceae; genus Prevotella; species Prevotella buccae. Next base: position 1,737,412 of record NZ_GL586311.1, on the reverse strand, counting down.
TTTTTCATCGCTTAACTCATAAAAAAGACATATAATGCAAAAGCCCAGTTACCATAGTATTAAGAAAGACACTCCTAATTGGCCCATCAGACAATCTGTTTTGGTGGAATGGATATGTATGTGGATATCCCCATACTTTTCCAGATATTTTATCGCATGGAATTTAAGGCCTAATACTGTAACCATGTTTATGATAACATTTGGGGTAGTCGGATCCATTATCTTTTGCTTTCCACCTTTACCATGTAAAATCATCGGTTGTCTTTGTTTTTGGATGTGGTACATCATGGATTGTTCAGACGGTGAAGTTGCACGTTCAACCAAGCAATTCTCGAAATATGGTGTCGAAATGGATTTTATGGCTCATCTCATCAGCCATCCTTTGATGAATTTTTCCTTTTGGCTTACTTACATGCAAATGGACAAATACAACAGCACGATCATCACCATACTATTCTTGATCTTTGGATGCACAGAACTGATAAGCCGTAATATTATAGATATAAGTATATATCAAATGAAAAAAGAGGGATCAGGCCGCCCTTTACTTCCATTTTACAAGTATTTGTTTAACCAATTATCATGCTACCCGAACATAGCTCTATTTCTCTCGATTTTTATCATATTAGACATTGGTCATATTATAGATAGCGAATACATTCTTTATGTTCTATTTTCCACACATCTTGGTTCCACGGCAAATCTCTATATAAAAACATTGGTAAAATACTACAAATCAAAGTGAATATTACCACTTTATCTTTATTACAAAGTCATGGATAATTTTAGTAAAAACAGAGAGATGATTTCCACTCTATTAAAGTGGAAATGGATTTATCTTGCAGTTGCTTTTGCAAGTATTCTCCTCGGCATTATTGTTGCCATAAGCCTTCCCAAAAAATACACGGCAAAAGTCATGTTAGCACCAGAAAGCAATAATGGCAGCAACTCATTAGGTAATTTGAGCAATATTGCCTCTTCCTTTGGAGTGAATGTCAATGGGAATTCCCCTGATGCCATTGCGCCACAGTTCTATCCGAACGTTGTCATTTCAACTAATTTTATAGTCGGATTATGCAATATCCAAGTCACTTCCATTGATGGTAAACTACGCACATCCTTGTACGACTATTGTGCCAATTATCAGAAATCTCCTTGGTGGTTTGTTGGTAAAGGAAGGCAAAGACAACACTTGACAAAAAGAATAAATGCTTTTCGACTGACAAAAGAACAAGATGATGTCATTGAGTCTATTAAAGGAATGGTCGCTTGCAGCTATGATGAGCAATCTAACATCATCACCATCAAGTCCACCACTCAAGATCCATTAATAGCAACGACTCTTGTTGATTCAATGAGTGAACACTTGCAAAAATTCATCACAAACTATCGAACTTCGAAGGTCAGAAAGGATGTGGAAGATATAAAACAATTAGTCGCAGAGGCTAAACTAAAATACCAAAAGGCACAAGATACTTATGCAGCATATTGTGATGCTAACGAAGATGCTAATCTACAGAGTTTCATTTCTAAAAGAAATGAGATGGAGAATGAAATGCAATTAAGATACAATATCTACAACCAACTCATTCAGCAACAGCAGTTGGCTTTAGCCAAACTGCAAGAACGTACTCCGGTATATGCTGTTATACAACCGGCAACAGTACCGGTGAAACACTCTTCTCCTCATAAAGCCTTGATTGTCATCCTATTTTTTATAACCGGGATGTTTAGCGTAACCAGTATTGCACTGATAAAATCACAAATAGTCCACCAAAAGGCATAACCGTCAAATGGCCCTGGAAAAAAGACTAATTAATATAGAAAAGGAAAAGAAAAAACGGCCTTTGACCCATATAATTGGAGATATATTGTTTTTCTTCCTTATATTGGTCATCATGCTTGATCCGACAAATACTATTTTACACAAAAAAGATATATTTTTCGTTATCACGGTAGGATTTTGCATGTGTACAATAAAGCCTGATTGGTCTAAATTGCCAATCATACTATCTCTTTTTTGCTCCATCAGCATTCCTTGGATATTCTCTGTCATATCCAATAAGGAGGCAGAACTGGATACCATTGTCGCACTATACAAATCAATATCTCCTATAGTCCTACTACTTTGGATTAGAGAATTTGATCTCGTCAGAATAGCTAGAGGGCCGGTCATCATTTGTTGCCTTATCATGGATGCCCTTTTTACGATCATAAGTATTTTTCCCGAAACAGAAAGTTTCATCTTTCTATGGTCGGAAAGTAAAGACTACCCTATTATGATGGCCAGAAGATGGTTTCTTGGAATCGAGGTGTTCTGCATGTACTTGAAATCCTGCATATCCTTTGTCTTTGTAGCTCTCTTCTATATATATTCCTTCTTTAACAAATCCGACAGAGGGAGTAAAAGAATCCTATATTTAGCCATTATTCTTTTTGCGTTCAGCTTTAGTGGCACAAGAAGCACTATGCTCCTCCCTGTATTTCTTATTGGAATAACAGCCTACTATCAATATAAGGATAAAAAACATGCAAAATATTTCATGTATCCTATAATAACTATAATAGGAATCGGATTCACAACCTTGCTCATAGCCTTAATGACTGATACCAACGAAGCATCCAATGTCGTGAAATACGGTCACATCCCCTCCTATTTGTCCCTTTTTGGTGAACATCCTGAGTATATCTTATTTGGACAAGGCCCTGGCACTTATTTCTACAGCGAAGGATTTAATAAGATTGTTAATATAACAGAATGGTCCTACATCGAGTTATTCCGAAACTTTGGAATTTTCGCTTTGGTTATTATATGTATATTTTTTAAGCCTTTGGCTGTAATGTGGGAGAACAAGCAGGATAAACTTATTAGCTGTACTTTTTGGGCGTATTTGGCCTATCTTCTAATTGCAGGCACTAACCCACTACTTCTATCATCAACGGGCATGATCACTCTACTCATGGCCTATTCATACACAGAAATGCTTAAAAAGAAGCTTAATGATGAATTCTGAGAACTTAATAACGGTTCTAATGTCCTCATATAACGGGGAACGATATATAAGAGAACAAATAGACTCTATCCTCCACCAACAAGAAGTTAACATCAAATTATTTGTAAGGGATGACGGTTCTACGGACGGCACGCTACAAATTTTGAAAGAATATCAAGAGGCAGGATTACTGAATTTCTATACTGGTAAGAATCTAAAACCTGCCAGAAGCTTCATGCAGTTGCTAAAAGATGCTCCCCAAGCAGATTACTATGCTTTCAGCGATCAGGATGATTATTGGAAACCGACAAAACTGAATCAAGCCATCAAAAGATTAAAATTGAGTACAAATACTCCTGCGCTATATTTTTGTCAAACACAACTTGCCGATAAAGACTTAAAGCTCTTACCAAGCATAGAAATACATCCTCTGCTCACCTTCGGAGAAGCATTAATATATCAATTTATTGGTGGATGCACTATCGTTATAAACCAGCTTCTTCGTGATATAATTATACGCTATCAGCCCCAATACTTGCCAATGCATGATGTATGGCTTTATGATGTAGCACAAGCTGTCGGAGCCGATATCCACTTCGATGCGATACCACAAATTCTTTATCGCCAACATGATAAAAATGTTATCGGACAGGGATATAATGCCCTTACTGAATGGAAAAGAAGGCTAAGGCGTCTTACCCAATGCGAACATCTAAGATCAAGAATGGCTCAAGAAATCCTCAGAGGATACTCTGAGAATATGACAAAAGAAAATAGAATTATTGCTGGGAAAATAGCTAAACAAGATAGAAATATAAAAGAACGCCTATCCGTTGCCTTTGACAAACATTATATGGCTTCGGATTGGCGAACCTACATTCGTTTCCAAATCTGTAATTTTCTTAATTTAGTATGAAGAATCTCAACCCTAAGATTTCGCTCATCACGATTTCTTATAATAGTAAAAAACACATAGAAGACACTATACTTAGTGTAACCACTCAAAATTATGATAATTATGAATATATAATTATTGATGGAGCCTCTACAGACGGTACACTTGATATCATTAACAAATATCAAGATAAGATAACTACAATCATTACCGAACCAGATAAAGGCATCAGTGATGCTTTCAATAAGGGTATCAGACTATGCACAGGTGATATAATCGGCATCATTAATTCCGATGATATATTACTTCCGGGTGCATTAAGTGTGGTCGCAAAAAACTATGATGAAAAAACCGATATATACAGGGGAAACGAAATCATTTGGAACGATATTTCCAATGCTAAATTTAGGGAGAAACCATCAATGACCTTTCCTAAGCGACCTTTTTCTATCCATGTAACTCATGAAAGTAGTTTTATTACCCAAAAAGCTTATCATAAATTTGGTATTTATGATACAACCCTCCACTATATTATGGATTTAGATCTTCTGACACGAATGTTTCAACAAGGGGCAGAATTTAAATACATTAATTGCGATCTGGTGATGTTTCGATTAGGTGGCACCACCAGTGACTCTTTTACAAAAAAAAGAAAAGAATATATGCATTTCCTTATCAAGAATGGCTCCAACAAATTCCAAGCTGAACTCTATTGGACCTATTTGGTGTGCTTTGATAAAATAAAACAGTTATTGGATATAATTGATCCAGATTTAAAAAAGAAAATCAGATTAAAAAGAGCATAACTCTTATGGGGCTATAAAAGACAAGCATATTTATGAGAATTCTTCAAATTATCACCAAATCAGAACTTGGGGGAGCACAAAGCGTTCTTACAACATTAGTGAATTCACTTGTCCAAAATCACGAAGTTATAGTCGTAGGTGGTGAGGGAAACGGAAAAATGTGGGAAGTAATTAGTGATAAGGCCATAAAAATAAATTGTCCTTATCTCAAACGCTCAATTTCTATTATAAATGATATAAAGGCCACTTTCTTCCTTCATAAAATCTATCATCAATATAATCCGGATATTATTCATCTTCACTCTTCAAAAGCCGGAATACTTGGACGATTGGCTTTTCCAAAATGCAAAATTGTCTATACGGTACATGGTTTTGACTCAATAAGAATTGCATTCAGAAGAATGCTTCCTATTGAGAAAATTATGCAAACACGTTGTCAGGCTATCGTTGGAGTTAGTCAATATGATGTAGACAACCTGCATAATGAAGGTATTACTCACGGACTATCACTCATTTATAATGGGGTTGAACGACCAAAGACTATCAATAAAAAAGACATCGTATTTTCAACAGAAGTAAATAGCTATACTAAAAAGATCCTTTGTATAGCACGACTAACTCAGCCAAAACGACCTGATATTTTCATGGAAACAGCTAGTATGCTTCCTAATTATGCCTTTATCTGGATTGGAAACCAATTTGATGTCAATGAGCATCCAAACAATGTCTTTTTTATGGGCAATATTCCTCAAGCAAGTAGATATTGTCAAGAAATAGATGCTTTTATGCTTGCAAGTGACTACGAAGGGCTGCCCATGGTCATCTTGGAGGCTATGAGCTACGGAAAACCAATCTTTGCATCTAAGGTCGGAGGTACTTCTGAAATCGTTATGGAAGGGTATAATGGATATACGTTAAAAAATAAAGCTGATTTATTTGTTGAGAAAATAAAATATGTATTGGATGATCCAAAAATCTACAATGATTTTTCCCAACATTCATTAATGCTATATAATCAAAAATTTACGGCTCAAAAGATGATTGAAAATTACTATAATCTATACCGCACAATCTATGAAAAAAGACCATTTTAGTTAGTCTTCAAATACAAGAACACTCAACACTTACTTTTATTATAGCACACATTGTTAGAATAATAAATTCTAATATATTCTTTATGGCCTCCCCTGCACTGAATAACCATTTACGCCCCCTCTCTACTTGTTATATAGCCCCCTATTCCGAATTTTAAATAATAAAGCATCCACATAGCCGTTATAAATAAAAAATCAGATATGAATCAAAAGATTCCCCCTTATATTAAATGGAATGACGATAAAGATAATCCGCGGTTTATTGCCGACGGAATGAATGAGTTTGAAAGGAATATCAAACGTATTTTCGATTTTTTAGTTGCAGGGATATGCCTTGTGATTTTCTCCCCCCTTTTTCTTATCTGCTATATCATGGTGAAACGGGAAGACGGAGGGCCGGCTATTTTCAAGCAAGAGCGTATAGGACGGTTTGGCAGACCGTTTACGATTTATAAATTCCGCAGCATGAAAATGGATGCAGAGAAACACGGCCCACAACTCTTCGGACACAAGAAAGACCACCGGATGACAAAGATTGGCCGCTTCCTGCGCGACCATCATCTTGATGAGCTTCCCCAACTGTGGAATGTATTCAGGGGCGACATGTCTTTTATCGGACCACGCCCGGAGCGCAAATTCTATATTGACCAAATCATCAAAGAAGATTCCCGCTATCAGTTCCTTTATCAGATTCGGCCGGGGGTGACCTCATACGCCACATTATACAACGGCTATACCGACACCATGGAGAAGATGCTGAGACGCTTGGATTTGGATCTATACTACCTTGAACACCGCTCATGGTGGTTTGATGCCAAGATATTGGTCAAGACCTTTATCAACATTTTATTTGGCAAAGTGTTCTGACGACAGAAAATCTATCGACAATGATTACATAGAAGCAATAAGCTCATAAAAACAAAAAGGTTGGTATCCCGGCATACGGGTTGCCAACCTTTTGTTTTTTATCTTTCTCCAAAACGCTATTTCAGAATCTTTTAAAATACAGACGATACGTTTTGGATTTGAGTATCATGCGGGAACCATTCAGACTCTCTTTCAAGAAAGAATCTTCCAAACCGGATACTCCAAACATGGACAACACAGCAGCATCCGTCACCGGGATGTCTCCACCATCTTTCATATCCTCGTGTCCATGATCAGCATAAGGACTGAACACTTTAAGACTATCGCCCGTTTGAGAAAACCGCAGATAAAAGCTATCGGAAGTATAATCCGCATTTTGCAAACGAATCAATTTATGCTGCACAGCCCAAAACAAACGTTTCTGCCCCAACTCCGCTCTACCGCCCGTGCTGAGTGTATCGACCGCCACCAAATGCCAATAGCCATCGAGCTTCCCGTTGTCAGATGTTTCAAGTTCGCAACCGGTCATCGTCATCAAAGAGACCACCAACAGCGACACGAGCTGTAACTTATAGACATATTTCATTTTCACTTTCATCTCTCTAAAACTTTAAGATACCACTCTTCGACACTGTTAATTGAAAACCGGCATTGCTTCCAAGGATATGACCAAAATCCATGGCGTATGCTCCTTTCACATTCCAATTATGCTTGAAGTGATAAGCTGCCTCCAACAGAAAGCTCACATTGTGGTGTTTTTGCGTATAAGGTATAGCGTATGTGCCCCATCCCTCCTGATAGGTAGCCAAAACACGGTAGGCAATCCGGTCAGCCGGTCGGCCGTCAAATCCTAAATGGAAAGCCATAAAGCGATTGTCTTCCACCCCAATCTGCTCATTGGTATTGTAGATAGGAGACCGATAAAGCGGATTACCCATCACTTGTCCCCAATGCTGCCATCCGGGATAGTTGGCATGATTATAGTAATTGTCCATACCTGCCACATGGTCGGGGATGTTTTTGGTGTGGTCATGATTGTAAGGGCCGCTCTGAAATTTCGTATGGATGTATTCAAATACCATGTTGCGAAGCCAACGCCCATACTTGATGTTCAGCTCTGTGCCGAGCATGAAATCTTTCAGCTTGTAGAGATAGAAACGGCGGTCTTTCTTCACATTGTATTCCTCTCCGCTTCCATAGCCGTCATAGTCGAGATGGAGCAAGGCAGAATGGTCTTCAAAGAAATGATCGGCATAAAGCCGCAACGCCCATGAATCGGTATCATAATTGATTCGGGCCACCCAACTGCCCAGTTGGTTGCCCTCGATGTTACCATATTGCCCGTCGGAAGCATCCTGTCCACCGGGCAAAAAGGCATGCCACATCCCTTTAAATCCGCCATTGGCTTTGGTGGCAACCATTTTGCCTTCCACCAAATTATGACTTGTCCCTCCAAATTCGGCAGCCATCTCCAACCCCAGTTCCAGCGACCAAGGACAGAAGCGTTCCTCGCTGCCTATCTTCAAATAACCAGCCTTGCTGTGATAGCGCATATTATCGGCATATTTGGACTGACGGTGGGTAAAATCGTGCTGCCAGTTGTCATCAGTCATCATGCCATAGGCTATATGACCCTTGAGATGGAACCAGCGGCCGAAGATGGGCAGTGTCCAATACTCGGGCAGAGCCAAACGCGCCTGCGGCACGGGACGGGCATTGATGCCCAACGCTTGTGAACCACTGCTAAGCTGTTGGTTTTTCAGTTCCATGGGATATTCTTTGCTCCCCACCGTCAACACGCCATGCAACCAACGCCCTTCCACGAAGGCCTGCTGCACCACCACCTTGCTCGTATAATGGACCGGCACGACGACATCCACCCCATAGCCCACACCCCAGCGACGGGCCGAGTCGGTGCGGAGCGGACGAATCAGTGAGCCTCGCAGATAGCCGTTGCTCCTGTCAAGCGAACTGAGTCCGTGCCTATTGGCATTCAACCATAAAGGTGTCTTTCCATGGGAAAACGAACTTTGAGTTTCCACTCGATAATGAATGTCGTGTCCAAGATTCAGTTTCTCCGATTCAGCTCCTTCCTGCCAGGCATATTGCGCACCGGCCGAAAAGGGAATGGCCGTAAATGCTAAGGCACAGAAAGCATGAGTAAACTTAGTCATAATGATCAATAATATTGTAATAACGCCTTTTTCATCGCTTTATTACCCCATTGTCCATATTTCTCTCCCACGTTTCACAAACGCACCGCCCCCCGCACAAACAAATACAGGCCAGACACCACGGTCTTTCTACCATGGCACCCGGCCGCTATTCGGGTGTCTGCAAATGGGAGACTTGCCACATAGTTTATTCTTTCCGGAAAACCCTTTTCAATCGCCTCACGCCTTCCACACCAAGAATGGTGAGCCCACCATACTGGAAAGTCTTGGCCAGCCCGAAGAGTATCACCCACAAAGTGCCCTTGAGGCCGGTGCTGATGGGCAGGGCCATTTGTGCGAAAGACAATATATAGAAGGGTACGCACGCGAGCAAGACCAGCACCCCCGTGCGAAAAGACAAGCTGCCGAGCCAGGCCTTGACACGAATAAGCATCTTTTTCATCGGCCGTCTTGTTTCTTCAAAAGCCGGGCCACGGCCTTGTCCACTTCCGCCATGTCATGTGTGGGTTCGAAACGGGCTACAACACATCCCTTGCGATCGACAAGAAACTTGGTGAAGTTCCACTTAATGTCTGACTTGGCGGCATAGTCGGGATCCTGCTTTCTGAGCATCCCATCCATGAATTTCGCCTTCACGCCGGAGCCGAATCCCACGAATCCCTGTTGCTGCTTGAGATAGGCAAAGAGTGGCAGTTCGTCAGGGCCGTTGACCTCTACTTTCTCAAACTGCGGAAATTGGGTATCGAAGTTAGAAGTGCAGAACTGTCTGATTTCAGCCATACCGCCCGGAGCCTGCCCGCCAAACTGGTTGCAGGGGAAGTCGAGTATCTCTAATCCTTCACCGCGATACTTCTCATAGAGCGTTTCAAGCTCTTTGTATTGTGGAGTAAAACCACACTTGGTGGCGGTATTCACAATCAGAAGCACCTTACCCTGATACTGATCCAACGACACCTCGCGCCCTTCACTGTCTTTCGCCTTGAAGCCATAGACACTCTCCTGTGCTGTGACGCCCAACGTGAAGAGCATCAACAGTGCCATCAAAAGTTTTCTTTTCATCGATCCACTTGTTTTTTGTTTAATCTAAGTTTAGTTTTTATTATATTCACTTCATCAGTTTAATTTTCCGTCACGACATTGTCTGTGCTACAAATCTACGATAATTATTTAAAAAGATGATGGAAGACATCATCCATTTAATTCTCATTAACATATCATTGTACAGGGCATTATTAACTCCCAAACCAAGATCAGCCAAGCCTCATCCACCACAAAGAAGATATGGAGGAAACAGAGGTTTAGGGATTTTCCCCTCCCGCTTTAGGGAAAATCCTTTTGGCCGGTCGGCATTTAGCCCTATCTTTGCAACGTGAACAAGGGGGCACGGCTTGAAGAATTGAGCTTGCGACCGGCTCACACGGAAGATAAAATCTACAATTTAAAGCATACGGATATGAAGAAGCTAATAATTGCCTTTGCAGCACTGTTTTGCATAACAGTCTCGGCTCGCGCCATGAGTTACGAGCAGGCACGTGAACAAGCTCTTTTCCTCACGGACAAGATGGCGTATGAGCTGAATTTGACCGACGACCAATACGAGGCCGCCTACGAGATAAACCTCGACTACTTGATGAGCATCGACGATTACAACGACCTCTACGGCCTCTACTGGCAACAGCGCAACCTCGACCTGAGCTACATACTGCTTGACTGGCAATACAGGGCCTACTGCGCCGCCAACTACTTCTACCGCCCGCTCTATTGGGATGCAGGCTACTGGCACTTTGGCATTTATGCCCGCTATCCGCGTCGCAACTACTTCTTTTACGGTCGGCCGGATTTCTACGCATACTATCGTGGCAATCACAGCTGGCGGATGAACGGCGGGAGTTCGTGGTATCACGGACGCTCATGGGGCGGACCACGACCGGGAGAAGACCGCAGGTTCGGGATGAGAGACGGCTTCAACCGTGGCGACTATGGCAGAGGCATCACATTCGGCAACCGTGGCAACGGCTATAACAATGTGGGCAACCGCTCATTTGGCAACCAAAACCGACCCGCCGCACAACAGAACATGGGCAACCGCTCGTTCGGAAACCAAAGTCGCAACTCGTTCCCAAGCAACCGCTCATTCGGAAACACCTCTGGATATAACGGCAACCGCTCATTCGGCAATGGCACCCATCAGGGGGAAGGCCGCTCATTCGGCAACATGCCGGGCAGCCCGCGCCGCTCCTTCGTCGACGGTTCCATAGACCGGCAGAGCTCTACCCGCACCACAGTGACCAACGGCAATCCGGGCATACGCTCTTTTGGCAACAGTTCACGCCCAAGCACCACTCCAAATCAGACATTCACTCCACGCTCCACTCCGAGTCCTTCACCGGGCACACGCTCCTTTGGCGGCACAAGCCGGCAGTTTGGCGGAGGCAGCACCGGTTCGAGCAATGGAGGCAGCCCTTTCGGCGGACACAGATAAACGGCACAAAGACGAACCTGTCAAGTTAATATAAATATAATGGATTATCAAAAGATTTAGGATAACACTTTAGAGAGTTATGAACGGGGGGAGTTTTCCGATACGGAAAGCTCCCCCTCTGTTTTGCAATCTCTTGAAAAGGCCTATAAGTTCAATATTCTTACCTCAGCATTGCCCATCTTTGGCACTTCGCCCATAGGTTTGTCATAGTAGACGCTCTGAATGGCCTTATTGATGATGCCGTGTCCCACGGCCAGCACGCGCCGATCGGCATACTCAGCGCGTAGCCACGCTATAAAGCAATCGGCACGGGCCTTGATGGCCTCGAGCGTTTCCACATTGGCAGGCCACGGACTCACCCCCCGCAGGTCGGGGATGAACTTGCCGGTAAAGTCACCCCAGTCACGCTCGCGCAACAGCCGGGTGGTGACAACAGGCTGATGGTGCGGCTCGGCGATGATTTCGCAAGTCCGCACAGAGCGGCGAAGGTCACTCGCCACAAAGGCGTCAAACCGCTCACTGCGCATTTTGTCCCTCACCTCCTCGGCTTGTTCTATGCCCTTGGCGTTGAGCTCACCCTGCGTCTGCCCTTGGAGTATCTGTGCCGCATTGGCCACCGTTTCGCCGTGACGAACGAGATATAATACAGTCATTTCCTTACTTTTTGTGCACAAAAATACAAAAAAGACGAGACAAGAGCATAGACCGCATAGACTTTTTTCGTAACTTTGCAGAAAGTGAACTGCATTCGGCAATTTGAAAACAAATTTTCCTTGCGATCACTCAGATTACTTTTGCAAAAAATCATCATCGATATGAAAGTATTACAAAGTTCCTTTTTCCGTGCCATCATCGCCATCATCGTGGGCACACTGCTCATCAGATACCGCGAGGAGACAGCCACCTGGCTCACCATCCTCATCGGCGTTTTGTTTTTTCTCTCGGGAGTCATCTCCTGCACCGTCTACTACAGCCAAAAGAAGCGGGCGGGCGACACAGTGGTCTACGATGCCCAAGGCAACCAACTCACCGGGCTGCGGCCCAATTTCCCCATCGTGGGACTGGGAAGCCTTATCTTGGGTGTGATATTGGCGCTGATGCCCGGCACATTTCTTTATGGGCTGATGTACATTCTCGCTGCCATCCTCATCCTCGGTGCCATCAACCAGTTTGTGAATCTCAGCCTTGCCCGCAAGATTGGGCATGTGGGAGCGGGCTATTGGATTATGCCCTCCCTCCTTCTGCTGGCCGGCCTGTTTGTCATCGTAAAGCGCATCGACCCCATCTCCACCATGCTTTTCATCATCGGATGGTGTATGCTGATATACGGCATCGTGGAATGTGTCAATGCCATCAAGATACACAACGAGCGACGAAAGTATGAAGCCGTCCCCGGCCCCTCCGAAGGAGGGGAGTGCCTCACGGGAGAAAGCAATGAATCGTCTGCTTCAGAGGAGTAACAGGGAAGCCATATTTTCTCATAAGAGGAGGGCATGGTGCATCTCCTTATTATGCCGCCCCCCCTCATCCGGTCAGAAGCCGGATGAGGGGGGGCGGCATAATGGGGTAGTCCGCACGCATAGTGCGGATGACAACGAACATGCCGATATGCAGGGAAACACGAAATAATGGTTCAAAAAAATGGTATTATTCTCGAAAAGAATTATTTTTGTGCAGAATGATTTTTCAGAAATATGAAATTCGTAGACGGGAAAGAAGGACAGGCAGAAAAACTTGCACCTCACCACCTATAGCAAGAAACTTAGCCGGATTGCGAAAAAACATTACTTGAAGAATTAGAGCGATTGTCCGGACAAGACTTTACAACCGATTCGTCCGCCAAGAAAAATGAAAAAGGAATGTCATTCGGGCCACACGATGTTGCAAAAAAGCCACACTTGAAAGCTCACTCGGGCCGAACAAGAACGCAGAACGGGCCCTTTTGCAGTGCTATTTTGGCCGAATGACACTCCATATCAGGGTGGAAAAGCCCCCTTTAGGGGGTTAGGGATCTATTGGTGGATTGGAATCAAGAAAAAGGGAAGTGCTCCCACACTTCCCTTGCTCATGCAAAGATAACACTTTTTTCCTCCGAATGCAAATCGAAAAGGAAATATGCTTACACTTTCTTATTCCTTCGGCACAAGGCCTTCGATGTATTTGCAGAGAATGCCGATACCCTTGGCGTTCTCGCCACCCTGCGGAATGATGATGTCGGCATAACGCTTGGTGGGCTCGATGAACTGCTCGTGCATGGGCTTGAGCACCTCCAAATAACGTTCTACGACCATAGACACGGTGCGCCCGCGGTCGATGGTGTCGCGCTGAATGTTGCGAATGAGCCGCTCGTCGGGGTCGCAATCGACAAATATCCGGAGATCCATGAGATCGCGCAACTTCTTGTTGAGCAGTGTCATGATGCCCTCGATGATGATAACAGGCTTCGGTTCCACATGGATGGTTTCCGGGAGACGGTTGCACTGTATGTAGGAATAGGTGGGTTGCTCGATGGCCCGCCCCTCCCGCAAGTCGTTGATTTGCCTATGAAGCAGTTTCCAGTCGAAAGCGTCGGGATGGTCGAAATTGATGGCATGACGCTCCTCCTCGGTCATGTGGGTCGTATCGTTGTAATAGGAGTCAAGAGGCACCACAGCCACAAAGTGCGGCGGGAGGGTCTCCACGATTTTCCTGACCACGGTAGACTTGCCGGAGCCGGTACCTCCGGCAATGCCTATGATAGTGATTTTGTCATCCATATAAGTTGGGTTAAAGAGTTGTCACAATGCAAATGTCTCCGCATGGCCCACCAGTGGAAAGCCCTTGCGGAGACATGATGGCTAAAGTATGTCTTCAAACATGCGATGGTAATATTCCGCCTTTTTCTCCACAGCCATAGGATAGGCACGGCTGCTGCTGGGCAGACGGTAGAGACGCAGTGTGCGCCCTTCGAAGCCGAACTCCACATAGCCGCCCATCTTGAGGCCTTTGGCCTTGATGCCGTAGTGGTCGGTAAACACCTTGGTGGCCAACTGCCCGGCAGCCAATACGGCCCGGCATTGAGGCAAACAGCGCAACATGCCGTCAAGATCGGCCGGCTCCACGATATCGAGGTCTTTGTCGGAGGCGTTGTTTTTAGTGCGCCTAATGCGCAGTGCCGTGTCAAAGATGGCCACTCCCTTCTCTTTCAGAAAGGCCTTGAGTGCCTCCAGCCGATAGGTCTTGTGCGCTTCGTCCACAAAATGGAGCTTGTCGCCGAAGAAGCAGATGCCGAAAATGCGCCACATATCGTTCTGAAAGTTGGGGTAATACCATGGCATACACCAGCGGTGGGGAGCCGGCGGAAACGTGCCCAGCATGAGCAGACGCGCATTGGCAGGCAACCACGGCTCGAAAGGATGCGTCTCTATCTCCATTACTTCTGCTCCTTCAACAGATAGACCACCACGGGCAGATGGTCGCTGTAGCCGTTGAGCCACACACCGCCGGCCGTGGTGCGCTTGGGACTGCCCTTGTAGGGGCCCTCCTGCTGGAGCAGATAGTCACGGCGCACGATTTGGTTTTGCCAGAACTTGAGGGTCGAGAAGTCTTTGCTGCCTTTAGGATTGAGCAGATTGGGAGTCATCACAATCTGGTCGAAAAGGTTCCACGAACCCCGATAGCTCAAGGTACCTATGCCCTGCTTGGCCAACAGGTTATACCACGGGTTGTACATTTCGCCCTCTCCCACTTCGCTTATCTCGGCCTTGGCTCCCAGGGCCTCGGTCATACTCTTGTTCACAGGGTCGTCATTCATGTCGCCCATGACGAATATCTTGCATTCGCTGTCAAGACGCAGCAGCGAATCTTTCACCACCCGGGTCTGGCGGCCGGCACTCTCCCGATAGAACGGACCGCTGAAACGGCTGGGCCAGTGGCACACGATGAAGGCCACATGTTCATCGGCCATACGCCCGGTCACGGTGAGGAAGCCGCGGGTCTTGTAGGCACTGTCTTTCGCGAGTTCCTGCACGTAGGGCACCAGTTTCACGGTCTCCACGGTGAAAAGGGCAGGATTGTAGAGTAAGGCGCAGTCCACGCCTCGGCGGTCGGGCCCCTCTACGTGTACATATTTATATCCACGCGCGCGTAACTGAGGCTGGGCCACAAGGTCATCAAGCGCACGACTGTTCTCCACCTCGCTCAGTCCGATAACGGCACATCCCGTGTTGCGCAACGGCTCTTTGTCCGTGCCCATATCGGCAAGCGCCCGGGCCATGTTCTTCAGTTTGTTGGTGTAACGCATGGCATCCCAATG
This sequence comes from Segatella buccae ATCC 33574, assembly GCF_000184945.1. Classification (GTDB taxonomy): domain Bacteria; phylum Bacteroidota; class Bacteroidia; order Bacteroidales; family Bacteroidaceae; genus Prevotella; species Prevotella buccae. The sequence goes on along the minus strand of NZ_GL586311.1, from coordinate 1,721,807 downwards.
GTAGCTGCCATTAGGCAAAAAATCATAGTCGTTCTTACCGGCATCATGGCATGTGTCAAAAAGATTTTCCTGGTTGTAGAATCCAACGGCATAGCCCGAATACTTCTTTTGGGCTGAAACCGACATGCTTATCAATAGACAAGCAGCAATGAGCAATAAAGGTTTTTTCATATCAAAAATTTATAGTTATCAACTAATTGTTTTCTCGTCCACGCCCCCTGCCATCCAAAAAAGTAGGGAAACATTCTGCAAATATCGCTATTTAATCTGAATAAATCGCAAATTTCACGAAAATTTAATCAAAAAAACTTTCCTTTTCAAAATATATTTCGTTACTTTGCACTGAAAGTGAAAAATTAATTAAACATCGAACTATGCAAAACAAGGTAAAAATTGCAGTGATCGCTCTCTGCTATGCTCCTTTGGCCCTTGCTCAAACCAACAATGTCGAGCAAAAGGTGGCCAAAAACATGGACGAGAATGCCTTCACATTCACTGAAGCACAGTTGGGCGAAGACGACAACATGTCGCAAAACGTCACCATACTGAACTCCAACAGCAATGTGTATGCGTCGGAGGTGGGCTATCTCTTCTCGCCGGTACGGTTCCGCTATCGTGCCTTCAACCAGAAGTATAACGACATCTACATCAATGGAGCCCCGATGAACGATATGGAGACCGGACAGTTCCGCTATTCCGGCATTGGCGGTCTGAACAGATTTACCCGCAACGTAGATTTTGCGCTTCCCTTTGAGAGCAACAATTTCTCAATGCCCGGCATGGCCGGAAGCAACAACTACGATCTGCGTGCAGGAAGCATGGGGGCCGGCCATTACGTCTCGGTAGGTGCTGCCAACCGCAACTATACTCTGCGCGGCATGTACACATACGCCTCGGGCTTCAACAGCAAGGGTTGGGCGGTGGCTGCCGGACTCACCTACCGCTGGGCCAACCACGGATATGTGGAGGGCACTTTCTACAATGCGCTGTCTTACTATTTCGGTGTGCAGAAGAAATGGAACAACGGCCACAGTCTGGCTTTTAGCACATGGGGCAACCCCACGGAGCGTTCCACACAGGGCGCATCGACCGATGAAGCCTATTGGCTGGCCAACGACTATCAGTACAACCCCTACTGGGGCTACCAGAACGGACACAAGCGCAATTCGCGCGTAGTCAACGACTTCGCTCCGTCGGCCCTGTTCACATGGGACTGGGACATCAACGACGACATGAAGTTGACCACCACGGTCTTCGGAAAATACAGCATGTACAAGAGCACCAGACTCAACTACAACAATTCCGAAAATCCGCAACCTGACTATTGGAAGTCTATGCCAAGCAGCTTTGTCGACGTGTGGGGAACATCAGCATCGGCATCGGGCATCGCCTTGTGGCAGACGGCCTACAATTACTGGACCGCCAGCAAGGCCAACCGACAAATCAACTGGGACAACCTCTACGAGGCCAACCGGCAGAATGCTATCCTTGGCGGTGACGCACTCTACTATGTGCAGGCCAAGCACAACGACAACTTGATGTTCAACCTTGCATCTACGCTGACCACTCAGCTCACTAAAGATTCAAGGCTCAACGGCGGTTTGGTGCTCGCACAAAACATAGGTCGGCATTACCAGACGATGGAGGACATGCTCGGTGCCAAATCGTTCCATAACATCAACACCTACGCACTGGGGAACTATGCCGCTGACAATCCCTACATACAGTATGACCTCAACACCGCAGGCCCCAACGGCTTGGGCAAACTCGTCTACGAGGGAGACAAGTTCGGCTACGACTATGACCTCCTTGTGCAGAAAGGATTGCTTTGGGCCAACTACGCGGCCAATGTAGGCCGCTGGCAGCTGATGATGGCCGGCAAACTGGGAGAGACACAGATGCGTCGCAAGGGCTACATGCGCAATGGTATGTTTGCCGACAACTCCTACGGCAAGAGCGGCAGGGCTCGTTTCGGCGAGGGAGGCGCGAAAGGTAGTGCCACACTCAATGCAGGCCATGGCCATGTGTTTAAGATTGGTGCCGGCTACGAGTGGCGGCCACCTATGGCTTCTACGGCCTTCATCTCCCCGGAAGTGAACAACGACTATGTGCTTAATCTGGGTGATGAGCATGTGTTCAGCAGCGATTTCAGCTATCAGTATCAAACCTCATGGCTCCATGCCAACGTAAGTGCCTACTTCAGCTACCTCGACCACGTGACCGAGTGGCAGAACTACTTCTCCGACTACGACAACTCGTTCACCTACGTGAGCATGACGGGCATCAAGAAGAAGTATTATGGTGTGGAAGCCGGACTTGACTTCAAGCTGACCTCCTTCCTCAACCTCCAGACCATCGGCACATGGGGCGATGCACGCAACATCAACAACGCTCAGGTGACTTACATGAATTCCACTTCAGCTGTGATGAAGCAGGACATCGTATATAATAAGAACATGCGTGAGGCCAGCACTCCGCTCACAGCAGGAAGCATCGGTCTGGACTTCCACCAGGGTGGTTGGTTTGCCAGCCTCAATGCCAACTACTACGACCGCATCTACCTCTCCTACTCGCCGATCTATCGCTACGGCAAAGTGCTGAGAGCCAACGGCAATGTCGACAACGAAGGCAACTATGTCGTGCCCGGACAGGCTAAGGGCCACGGTGGTTGGATGTTGGACGGCAGCATCGGCAAGAGCGTGCGCCTGAAGCACGGACAGCTCAACTTCAACCTCATGGTGACCAACATTCTCAACAACCAGACGATTGTAAATGGTGGCTATGAGCAAAGCCGTCTTGACGCTTCCTTCACCGATGCCGGTGAACGCAACAAGGAGCGCACCTACAAGTTCTCCAAGAATCCTAAGAAGTATTACATATTCGGTACCAACGGTATGTTCCAGGTATCTTACAGATTTTAATTCATTGCACTCATGAAGAAGATTAAATATATCATCATGGCCATGACCGGCGTGCTCTTCGCTTCCTGCATGGGTAGCGACTATGCCGAACCGGCAAGCAAGCAGCCGGAGATCAAGCAAACCAATGTTATCTCCATCGACTCGCTGAAAACAATCAAGGAATATAGCACAGCCATCAATGGTAACAGCTACAAGGAAATCACCGAAGACATACAGATACTCGCCACTGTCACCGGCAACGATGCACAAGGCAATTTCTACAACCAGATATCCTTGCAGGACAAGACAGGCGGTATACTCGTACGCATCGGTAAGGGTGGTCTCTACGGCGATTTGCCCGTAGGTCAGCAGATTCTCCTCAACCTCAAGGGACTCTATATCGGTGGCTACGGCAAGCAGGCACAGCTCGGTACGCTCTTCGAGGGGTCGGTGGGCAAAATAGACCGCTTCACATGGTCCACACTCTACGGAAAAGTCGGCAACATCGACTTGAACTATAAGGAGACGCTCGGAGAAGAGTTTGATGTGACCAAAATGTCAGATGCCGACTATATAGCCAAACATGCCGGCCGGCTGATGACCATCAAGAACGTATCGTTCCAGGATGCCAATGGCAAGAATGTCTATGCCCCCAAAGATGGAAGTGCCACAGTACAGGGTGGCAGTGTCAACCGTGCACTGAATGAATACAACTCCAGAAACATCGTTGTGCGCACAAGTACATTTGCCGACTTTGCCAATGCCAAACTGCCCTCGGGCAAGCAGAACATCACCGGCATCTTCACCCGTTACAACAACACTTGGCAGATCACCCTGCTCTCGGCCGACGATGTGCAGACCGCTAACAAGTATCAAGGTATCGACGGCACTGGTGAAGGCACCATCGAGTCTCCCTACGATATAGCCAGAGCTCTGAGTCTGATAGCCAAAGGGGCCCACAATCCCACCGAGGAAGTCTACATCACAGGTATTATCTCCGATATCAAGAGCATATCCCTTCAATACAAAAATGCCGACTACTACCTGTCAGACGATGGAAAGACAGACAAGCAGCTCATGGTGTTCCGTGGGAAATATCTCAATGGAGCCGACTTTACGGCAGAAGACCAAATCAAGGTGGGGCAGAAAGTGACCATCGTAGGCAAACTGAAGCTCTATAACACGACACCGGAAGTGGAACAAGGCAACAAGATTATTTCCATCAAATGATGGTCCGTCAAACAACTAACACATTCAGAAACAAAAATAAAAATCGAAATAAACATGAAAAAGCTTATTTATTCAATGGTGGCACTGGCTATGACAGCCATGACATTCACAAGCTGTGAAGATGTACCTATGCCTTACAACTTGCCGCAGAAAGAAGATGTGAAGCCGTTACCCGAGGCCAAGGGTTCGGGCACAAAGGAAGACCCATACAATGTGGCTGCTGCTTTAGGGAAAATCAAGGCACAGGCTGCCAATGTCAATACAGAGCCGATGTATGTGAAAGGCAAGATTGCATCCATCAGCAGTGTGGAGACAGCAACCTACGGCAATGCTACCTATTACATCTCCGACGACGGCACTGCCACCAACCAGCTCTATATCTTCCAAAGCCTCTATTTGGGCAACAAGAAGTTTACTTCACAAGAGCAAATCAAGGTTGGCGATGAGGTAGTCGTTTACGGCCCGTTTGTCAACTACAACGGCAATAAGCCTGAGACAGTCGGCAAGGGTGCCACCTATCTTTACTCGCTCAACGGCAAGACTGAAGAAGGCGGCAACACCGGTGGCGAGACCGGTACGCCGAAGGGCGATGGCACACAGGCCTCTCCGTTCAATGCGGCTGCAGCTGCAAAGGCCGCAAAAGCCCTTGATGAAAGTGGAAAGGTGGAGAATGTGTACATTACAGGTATCGTTTCTTCAGTGAAGGATGTAAATACCCAGTATGGCAATGCCACCTACGCCATTTCAGACGACGGCAAAGAAGCCGGCCAGTTCTCCGTATTCCGCGGTCTGTATCTGGATGGTGCCAAGTTCACCTCTGCCGACCAGATTAAGGTGGGTCAGAAAGTAGTCATCCTCGGTACACTCGTCAACTACAAAGGCAACACCCCCCAAGTGGCCCAAGGCAGCAAGATCATCTCTATCGACGGCGGATCTACAACCCCAGAAACACCGCAAACCGGAGAGAAGACCATCACTATAGATGCTACAGGCATGGGCTTCACCAAAGGCCAACCGCTGACAGTCTTCACCAGCACAGACGGGACGAAACTGGAGTTTGCACAAGGAAGTGGCAAGTCTGCACCGGCTTACTACGATGGCACCTACGCTTCTGTCCGCATGTACGCTCAAAACACACTGACCGTGACAGCCACCAAGGAGATTGCCAAAATAGTCATCATGACATCTGATCCTTACACTAAGGATGGTGTTACCACAAAATACAATGGCAACAATGAAGCCTTTGCACAAGTGGGAGCCAATAAGTTTCCCATCACCAAAGATAGCGACACCCAGATCAGCTTCAATGGCTTGAACGGGAAAACTGTGGTCATCAACAACGACTTTACAGAGTCAAAGGGTGGCATCCAGCTCCGTGTAAAGAGCATCATCATCACCTATAAATAAAGGATGATACCAAGAAAATATCCCCAATAATTTGGCAGGGTGCAAAATTCTTTGTAATTTTGCACCCTGTTACGTTGTGACAAGAAGTTAATAACAATAATATTTAGATCAAAATGAAAAAAGGTATTCATCCCGAAAACTATCGTCCCGTCGTATTCAAGGATATGTCCAACGGCGATATGTTCCTCTCAAAGTCTACATGCAAGACCACAGAGACAGTAGAATTTGAAGGCGAAACTTACCCTGTGCTCAAGATAGAAATCTCCAGCACTTCCCACCCGTTCTACACCGGTAAGAGCAAGCTCGTTGATACGGCCGGTCGTGTTGACCGCTTCATGAACCGCTACGGTAAGTTGAAGAAGTAAGCATATATCCTTTTCATCAAGTATATATCCCCATTTTAGAAGTGCGTTCGGGCGTAGTTGCATATACGGTCGGTCGCACTTCTTTGTTTTTATCCATAGCAAAATGAAACAAACCAGACTTTTCTTTATCGCCATCGCAGCGTTGCTCATCAGTATTTATGCCTGCGGAGGAGACGACAACACCGGAAACGGCGGAGACACTGCCAACAACAATAAAAATATGGTCACAGTAGGTGTTCCGCAAGAAGTGTTACGACTCGAATTTCCCAAAGTGAAAGGCGGAACAAGCGAGGTGATTGTACACTCAACCTCTGCATACGGCATGACCTACGCTCTTGAATGGGATCACACCAAACGCGCACAACGCTGGACTTGCTTCCAAATCTATGCCGGCAACAGGGCCAAGAATTGGGCGCGCAAAAACTGGGGAAGCACTCAGTGGGGAGGAGACCCGTTTCAGCGTGATCCTAAAGTGCCGGCTAACGAGCAGCCCTCGGTGCGGGGTGAGTTCAGTGGAAGCCATCATCCGGTCACCAACTCCTATTTTCAACGCGGGCATATCTGCGCATCGGAAGACCGTGTCTATTCGAAAGACGCCAATGAACAGACCTTCTACATGACTAACATGATGCCGCAGGTATCAAACCTTAACGAAGGAGTGTGGCAGAAGTTGGAAGCACGAGTGCGCACGTTGGCTGCCGATAGCAAAACCGACACCCTTTACATTTGCAAGGGGGGCACCATAGACCGAAACGACCAGATATTGACCCGCACCAGAAGCGGCTTTATCGTGCCCCGATACTTCTTCATGGCCTTACTGGCCAAAAACAAATTGGGCTATAAGGCCATAGGTTTTTGGGTGGAGCATCTTGATGAAGACCACAGCCGCGACAATCTGGCCAACTACGTGGTCAATATCGACAAACTGGAGCAGCTCACAGGCCTTGACTTCTTCTGCAATCTGCCCGACGACATAGAGAACAGAGTGGAAGGTCTGGCGACGGAAAATGTGATGAAAGCTTGGGGATTCAACAAATAAAACACGTTATTTGTTTTTCACCATTTTGCCGTCATGCTATCACTATCCCTATAATCATAAGACACTCAACGCTTTACGGCTGACACTAAAGATGATGGCATGACAGCAAACTGATGTCATAACAACAAAAAGCCGCACGCTCTAAAGTTGAGACGTGCGGCTTTGCTTATTGTCACGAGATTTAAAAAGTGTCTTTAGTGTTTCACGAGCCGGTGCTTGGTGTCACTGGTGCGAGGCTTCACCACATTCCGACTCCCGAAGAAACGCTC
>NZ_GL586311.1:1651683-1713499 GCF_000184945.1 Segatella buccae ATCC 33574 | reverse complement strand
CCGGTAGTAGCTGTCATTGTAGTGGCTGTAGAGTCATTTGCAACACCTGCCCGGGTAGCCTTGGCACCCGCCGTCACACGGGTGAGGTCGATATACACCATATCTCTGTTGTTGGTACCCATCATATAGCCGCCAAATGTTCCGGATGACTCGTTGAGCCAGAAGCCACGATTGGTAGAACCATAATCCATGACAAATTCGTTCTTACTGTCCGTGTAACGAATATGGATATCACCATTATTGATGTCGATATACCAAGAAAACCTCAATATCTGCGAATTTCCGTTACCATCATAGTCCCTCTCAGTGCCGGTGCCCTTGATAGCCGTCGAATTGTTTTGTACAAAGGTCATGTTGGCATAGAACTGCGAAACCTCTCCCGTAATGCCATTGGTATAGTCCACCTTGCCATCCCATTCGCCCGCAAGCACTTGTGCTTCATCAAGTGTGGTAAGACCGTTGTTCTCATAGCCACCGCCATTATAGTAGCCGCCGTTATTGTAGTAATCATTATTCCAACTGTACCCTCCACCGTAGTAGCTATACCACCAAGGATCTCCATCATACCAATCGGCATCATCGCACGAGGCGAAAGCCAGTGGCACAATCGCTATCGCGAGCAGAACCACATATTTTTTCATCTTGTTCATGATTCCCTCCTAATTCTATTTGACAAATAAACGTACCGGTATTTCCCGGGTAGACGAAGCTCTCGTCCCGTCAAAGTAGGTCTGCTGCTTGCTCCAATACTCCCAACCATACCTGTAGTCGCTCCAGTTCGGTGAACTGATGTGGGTAAGATGGAAGTTGGCATAGTCACCGTCTCTAACCTCCAGACGACCGGAAAAATCGTATGTGCCCAGACTGTAGTTGGAGATAATGGCATCGATATTCTCCTCCACAAAGTGGATATAGATATTCCCGTCTCTTACCGCCCACCTGATGTGGTTGGCCACGTAGTCGTAAGGAGCACCACTATAATAGTCCACCCAAACGCCCGTACCGGAATTGTAACCACTATAAAACTCTATCTCCGAATAAGTGGCAGTGTATGTCCGTCCGCCATAGGCTGTCTTCACATACATATTTCCCCTCCACGCTCCGTCGAGATGATAGGCCACCTCTGCATCCTCGTCACAGCTCACAAACAAGAGCGACATCGGCAACATGAGTGCCATTGCGAAAATCGCGGTAAACTTTTTCATAATCGTATGCGTTTTAAATTGTTATTTACTGTATTCATTATCTCTTTCCGATGCTGCAAATGTAGTATAAATAATCTGCATGAAAAAGGTAATTTGTCTAAAACGGATAGGGAAATTCCTATTTCTCGATAGGTTTTCGCCCATTACAGTTGTCATTTTAATGGAAAATGAGTAACTTTGTGACTCTCAAATGCCAAATTCTCATCATGCTGCAGCATCGGATTACAACCTCCATTATACTATCACTCGGTATTCTCCTGTCATGGGCACAGCCTTACTGTGACGTGCGCAAATTCTCCATTCTCGACGGCCTTGCCGCCAATACCATTTCCGATCTCAAGCAGGCTCCTGACAGACTGATGTGGTTTGGCACATGGAACGGCCTCTCCTACTACGACGGCTACACATTCACCACCTTCCGCGATGCCCCCAACAGTCGCGATCTGCTGTCTACCAATCGTATAAGCTTCATCCGTCCCAACATTCTCTGCGACGTGTGGGTCGTTACCATAGACCACAAGCCCTATATTTTCGATACCCACCTATGCGAATTTGTGGATATCGGAGAAGTCATCAAAAAGGAATTGGGCATAGACATCCGCGTGAGAGACGTGTTCACCCTCAAGAACGGAAACACTTGGCTCACCTCCATGGACAACCGTTTTGTAGTGCGCATAACAGACCTGCCATCCCCCCAATCCAAATGCCCCAAACTCATTCGTCAAGGCGAGCAGGGACTCATCAGTGCCCGTGTGTCGAATATTGAGACCGACAGTTTGGGCAGAGAGTGGATATTCACCGACCGCAATACGCTTGTCTACGGACATCGCTTCAACAGCAATGTGGCGTGGCGACAGATGTGCCAAAGTGGCAAGAGTGTGTTTCTCTGTTCGGCTGACGGCCGGCTGGCCGAATACGACGAGCACGACCGCCTCCATCCCATCGCCATGCCGGTCGGGGTGAAGACCATCAACGACATCAAGACCGACGGGCACACCCTCTATCTCGCCACCAACAAGGGCCTCGTGGCCTACAATCAGGCAACGCGTGCCATGCGCACCCTCTCCATACAACATCCCAACCAGCCTTCGCCTGAGGCCACAAAGATATACATAGACCGCCATAAACGCATCTGGGTGTTTGCAGATGGCCGAGGCATCACCCTCGTCAATCCGACCGACTTCTCCACCCGTTGGCTCATGGCCGACATCAAAGATCCCATGCTGCGCACCACCTGCACACAGCACTTCATCATGGAAGATGACCATAACACGGTGTGGATGATTCCGTCGGGCGGCACTTTCAGCTATTACGACGAGACGGAGCGGAAACTCGTGCCCTACCCCTTGGTGTCATACGGTGCAGGCAACGTGTCACACGTGCCGCTCATCGACAAATACGCCATCAGCGACCAGTGCATCCTATGGGTCACAGGACTGCATGAGCTCACACAGGTGAATTTCAAATATCACAACTTCCGCTACACCCGGCTTCCCGAGAGCGAATCAGAAAACCGGTCACTTGCCCTCGATCACAAGAGACGCTGTTGGAGCGGTTTCGGCAACGGCGTGATACTCATCAGCGACCGGGATGGACGGCAGATGGGATTCCTCGACCGCAATGGGCGCATCACCTCCCGCCAACAGCCTTTTTCCGACAAGGGCATCTACGACATCTTCGAAGATGCCCGCCACCGCCTATGGATAGCCACCAATGGCGACGGACTCTACGTGCTTGAAAAAGAGGGGAAAAGGCCCCTGCACTTGCGTTATGATGCCGCCGACAGCCATTCGCTGCCCTCCGACGACGTGCGCGACATCCAGACCGACCGGCACGGGCGCATCTGGGTGTGTACCTTTGGGGGTGGGGCCTGCTATGCGCAGGAAGAGGCCAATGGCAGCATCCGGTTTGTCAGCATCCGCAACGGACTCAATCTGCCCCGTGGCGAAGCCTTTCTCCGCACCCGCCTGCTCACCGCCACCCGCAACGGTGAGATTCTGCTTGGCACCACGGGAGGTCTGGTCACCTTCTCCGACAATATCGCCAGTCCCCGCCGGCTCAAATATTTCACCAGCCACCACATTGACAAAGACTCCACTTCAATGCTGGCCAACGATGTGATAGCCGTCAGCGTGCGCCCCGATGGCGACACCTACGTAGCCAGTCTCGGTGGAGGTATCGAACGTGTGGAAGGCAAACAGCTGCTGCGCAACAACCTCAAACTGCTCTATCAGAAGATTTTCGACCCGGAAGAGGGCATCGTGCAGGCCGTCACCGAAGACAATGCAGGCAATCTGTGGGTGGTGCGTGAAGCCAGCATAGACAAATACAATCCCACAACAGGACTCATGGAGGTGTTCGGCCCCAACGACTTCGATGGCAACACCACTTTCACCGAAGCACGCCCCCTACACGATCCCGAGACCGACCACGTCACCATAGGCACCTCCAAGGGTTTTATCACCTTCCTTCCCCGCGAGCTCACCAAGACCCAATACCAGCCACGCATCGTCTTCACCGCCATGCAGTATGCGGGGGAAAACCGCAAGCGCCCCATCCTCAACAACACCTCCAGAATAGAAATACCCAGTGACAAACGCCATGTAGCCATCTATTTTGCCGCCCTCGACTACTCGCGCGACTATCAAAAGAAATATGCCTACAAAATCAAGGGAAGAGAGGACGAGTGGATTGTCATCGGAAGCCGCAACAACATCGACTTCAACCGCATACCCGCAGGCACCACCACCATCTTGCTCAAGGGCACCAACACCCACGGCGTATGGGCCGACAACGAAGCCACACTCACCCTCTACGCCCGCCCCACTTTCTGGGAAAGCATCTGGGGATATCTGTTCCTGTTCATGCTGGCGGGTGGACTCATCTTGCTGGGATTGAAAATATACAACGACCGACAGGCAGCCCGCATGGAACACAACCTGGGCGAAATGAAGTCGAGATTTTTCAACGACGCTTCCCACCGTTTGCGCACACCACTCACGCTCATCGGCGGACCGGTGGCCGAAGTGCTGCGTGAAGAACAACTGAGCGACAAGGGCACCATGCTGCTCGAAATGGTAGTACGCAACGTACAAAACATGCTCGCCCTTGTCAACCGCATGTCACGCTACGACAACCGCCACTTCTCCGTCGGTGAAGGGGCCACGGACCCTGCTGTAGCCGAAGGCATCGACGATGCCAATGCGGCGGAATACATCAAAGAGGGCTTCGACCTTGGCAGCCGGCCCGAATACGATTCCGACAAGGAGGTGACCATCCTCGTGGTGGAGGACAACAGCGACCTGCGCACGTTCCTTTACAGCATTCTGGGCCGTGACTACAATGTCATCATGGCCGAGAACGGAAAGGAAGGACTCGAAATGGCTATTAGGGAGATGCCCGACTTCATCCTCACCGATGTCTCCATGCCCGTGATGGACGGCCTCACGATGGTGCATCACATTAAGCAGAACAAAGACATCTCCCACCTGCCCATTATCATCCTCTCGGCCCGTGCCTCTATGAAAGATCAGGAACAGGGCCTCCGCGAGGGGGTGCATGGCTACATCACCAAACCTTTCTCGGCAGCCTACCTCAAGGGGCGCATCGAGAACATTCTGGCCCACCAGAAGATGTACCAGCAAAAAGCACTCGAACAGATACTCCACCAAAAGACTCTGACTGTAACTGCCGAAAACACTACAAGTGGCACCAAACCGACAGCCGGAACCGACACGCCCTCTGCTGTCTCCTCTATCGGAGACAGCTACGTTGAAACAGTAGACGGTGACGAACATGAGCGTGAAGACATAGACCCGACCATCGAACAGATTGTCAATTTTATCGACGACCATATCGCAGAACAAAATCTCAAGATAGACGACATAGCCGTCAACGTGGGCATGAGTCGCAGTGTGCTTTACTCCAAAATCAAGACGGCTGTGGGCATGACACCGGTCGACTTCGTGCGGCACATCCGGCTGCTACGGGCACAAAAACTCATCAACGACACCGACCAGTCACTGACTCAGATAGCCTACAGTGTGGGATTCAGCGACCCGAAATACTTCTCAAAAGTGTTCAAAAGGGAAATGGGTGTAACGCCTTCGGAGTATCGGGAAAAGAAAGATTAGACCTGTTAATATTTACTCATAATAGTGTAAAATCGTGTATATACGGAGATTTCCACAAAATTTCCACCCGAAAAAAGAGAATTTACCCCATCCAAAGAAGAAAAATCCTCTACCTTTGTGGCAGTTCTTAGAAAAGTAAAATGATAGATTAATCGTACACTTCCCCCACAAGTTTTTTCTTGGGAAGTGGAAGGAAATTTCCGACCGTTGTGAAACGTTCGGATTTTTTTGTTGTATAAGGTTTATGGGAGTGGAAAAGGATTTCCCTATTGCTATTCTGTTTCGAGCCTTCAATGATCGTCCCCACAAAACATAGGGGAATACACTCCGACTTATTTGAATCTTTAGAAAAGTCATGTTTTTTCTCTACCAATTTGCAGTTCCCCCTATTCTTTCGTATCTTTGCAATAGCAAGAGGAGCGTGATGGCGTTCCTCTTTTTTTAGCTCCAGCCTCTGAAAGGGGGCTTTTTCTCCCTTCTGTGATTGTCATTCGGTCCGAATGGTCTTGCAAGATGGCCTTTTTCAGTTTTTCATCCGGCCCAAACGACCTTTCGACTGTGGCTCTTTTGCATAGTCGCTTGGGCTTGGTAACAAGAAAAAATCATGATTTCTGTTTTTTCAAACCATAGAAAGGCCAATACTATACTTTCCATGTCCGACCAAGTGTAAGCCTTTTTCACAATCTCTGTATGTTAAACACTATAGGGCCGTTTCCCCCTCTTGCAAACGGGCTCCATTCACTTGCCATCCGCAGAAGGGGAGTCTTCTCTTATCGGATTTACACACAAAAAAACAAACACTTGTCAGTTGGGAAATATCAGCAAATAATCCAAGTGAGTGGACAATGCAAAGAAATGGCAAAAAGTTTCTATATTTGGCCACTCCGCCGGTGCCTGTCGCAAACCTTTCGGGCAATTCTAAAAAAGCAAAAAGGCAAGTAATTGAACATCAATCACTTGCCTTTTATCTACGTTGGGATACTCGGACTCGAACCAAGAATGACAGGACCAGAATCTGTAGTGTTACCATTACACCATATCCCAATGTCTTTACAACAAGGCTCCAGCCCCATCGTGTTTGCAAAGTTACTGCATTTTTTCGATTCTCCAAAATAAATTGGGAGTTTTTTCATAAAAAAGCGAAATTCAAGATGCTTTTTAGCGTTTTTCGGATATTTAGGCGTACCTTTGTAACATAAAAACAATGATTTTTTTCATCAAACATAATCTGAATTTAATGGAAGAGACAAAGCAATTAGTTGATATTATCACAGAAGGCATACAGGAGAAAAAAGGTTCTGGCATAGTTATTGCAGACCTCAGAGAGATAGAGGGCAGCATTGCCAACTACTTTGTCATCTGTCAGGGCAGTTCTCCCGCCCAAGTGGAGGCGATAGCAGAATCAGTATCTGATTTCGCCCGCAAGAAAGCCGGCGAAAAACCTGTCAATGTGGTCGGCCTGGGCAATGACCAATGGGTGGCCATCGACTATGTGGATGTGCTGGTACACATATTCCAACCAGAGACAAGGGCCTTCTATGATTTGGAGAATCTTTGGGAAGATGCTCCACTGACAAAAATAGCAGATATTGACTAACGAGACCCAATAAACAAGAAATGAACAATAACTCTTTCAACAATCCCAACAACAGGCAACCCAAGACACCCCGCAACATGGGGTGGTTCTACCTTATTATATTAGTAGGACTGATTGTGCTGTTCTATACCAACGCGGCCAACTCCATGGCCGGCAGTTCGTCGCAGGATGCCACCTACACCAAGTTTAAGGAATACGTGCAAAAGGGTTATGCCTCCAATGTCGTGGTCAACAAGACCGAAAGCACGTTGAAGATGTTTGTCAACTCCAAGAACACCCGCGACGTGTTCCAGCGGTCGGCTAAAGAACTGGGGCCCAATCCATACGTAAAGGTGGAATTCGGTTCGGTAGACGAGCTGGAGAAATATCTCACGGCCGAACAGAAAGCCGGCAAGCTGAAAGACTTCAGCTATGAGAACAAGAGCGGCAACGAACTGGTCAACATACTCATTCAGGTGCTGCCTTTCGTGTTCATACTGGCCTTCTTCTGGTGGATGTCAGGCCGTGTGGGCGGAGGTGCCGGCGGCGGTATGTTCAGTGTGGGCAAGTCGAAAGCCCGCATGTATGAAAAGGGTAACGACCTCGGTATCACCTTCAAAGACGTGGCCGGACAGGCCGGAGCCAAACAGGAGGTCGAAGAAATCGTGGAGTTTCTGAAAAATCCGAAGAAATATACCAACCTCGGAGGAAAAATCCCCAAAGGCGCACTGCTCGTGGGCCCTCCGGGAACCGGTAAGACCCTGCTGGCCAAGGCCGTGGCGGGCGAAGCCGGAGTACCGTTTTTCTCAATGAGCGGTTCCGACTTCGTGGAGATGTTTGTGGGTGTGGGGGCAAGCCGTGTGCGCGACCTGTTCCGGCAAGCCAAAGAGAAAGCTCCCTGCATCATCTTCATCGACGAAATTGACGCTGTGGGCCGTGCCCGTGCCAAAAACTCGATGATGAATGGCAACAGCGAACAGGAGAACACCCTCAACGCCCTGCTCACCGAGATGGACGGTTTCGGAACCAACAGCGGGGTGATCATCCTTGCGGCCACCAACCGTGTGGACATGCTCGACGCGGCTCTGCTGCGTGCAGGCCGCTTCGACCGCCAGATACATGTAGACTTGCCCGACCTTAACGAGCGCAAAGAGATATTTCAAGTGCATCTGAAACCTGTCAAGGTGGACGACTCGGTGGATATCGACCTGCTGGCTCGCCAGACACCGGGATTCTCGGGGGCCGACATAGCCAACGTGTGCAACGAGGCGGCTCTCATTGCCGCACGCCACGACCGCAGTGCCGTGACCAAACAAGACTTCCTTGACGCCGTGGACCGCATCATCGGCGGACTGGAAAAGAAAACCAAGGTGATGACAGCCGAGGAGAAACGCTCCATAGCCCTCCACGAAGCCGGACACGCCACCATCAGTTGGTTCTGCCGGTATGCCAACCCACTCGTCAAAGTGAGCATCGTGCCGCGTGGGCAGGCCCTTGGGGCCGCATGGTATCTGCCCGAGGAACGGCAAATCACGACCAAGGAGCAGATGCTCGACGAGATGTGCTCGCTCATGGGAGGCCGTGCCGCCGAAGAGCTTTTCACGGGGCATATCTCCACCGGAGCCATGAACGATCTCGAACGGGCCACCAAGAGTGCTTTCGGTATGATTGCCTACGCAGGTATGAGCGAAAAGCTGCCCAACATCTGCTATTACAACAACAATGAATATCAGTTTCAGCGTCCCTACTCCGAGTCGACGGCCAAGTTGCTTGATGAGGAAGTGCTGAAGATGGTCAACGAACAATACGAGCGGGCCAAGCGCATCTTGACCGAGCACAAGGAGGGGCACAACACACTGGCCGAACTGCTCATCAAGCGTGAGGTGATATTTGCGGAAGATGTGGAGAAAATCTTCGGCAAGCGTCCGTGGGTGAGCCGCAGTCAGGAAATCATGAACGAAACGCAGGCTGGCGGTAACAGTCCGTCGGCTTCGGAGGCTGTCAAAGAGACAGCAGCCGACGACGAGACGGTGAAGAATCTGCCCGAGGTGCAGGCGGCCATCAAGGAACATGAGAAAATGAAAAGCGAGGAAAAGAACGACGAGGATAAATAAAGACTGCACATCATGAGTGAGAAAGTGAAAAACCTGATTATACGGGCCATTACGGGTGCCGTGTTTGTGGCCATCATGGTGGTGGGCATCTCTTTCCGGCCCGACGTGATGATACTGCTCTTTGCTGCCATCACGGGGCTGACAATATGGGAGTTTACCGGCTTGGTGAACCAATCGGAAAATGTAGCCGTGAACCGTTTCATATCGACGGCGGCAGGCATTTACTTCTTTCTGGCCGTGGCAGGTTATTGCAGCGGGCTCACACCCTCGGCGGCTTTTGTGCCCTATCTGCTCACGGTGGTCTATCTGCTCGTGAGCGAACTTTATCTCAAACAGACCAATCCCATCAATAACTGGGCCTACACCATGCTCAGCCAGATGTACATCGCCCTCCCCTTCTCAATGATCAACGTGCTGGCTTTCCGCAGCACGCCTGATGGCAACGTGACCTTTGAATGGCTGCTGCCGCTGAGCCTGTTCATCTTTCTTTGGACCAACGACACCGGAGCCTATTGCAGCGGTTCGCTCTTGGGCAGGCACAAACTCTTCCCACGCATCAGCCCGGGAAAAAGCTGGGAGGGAAGCATAGGAGGAGCGGTGTTTGTAATGATAGCCGCAGCCATCATCTACTTCCTCAACGTCGGGCAGACGGATGGCCTTGTGGCCGGTATGCCGCTGTGGCAGTGGCTCGGCCTTGGGCTTGTGGTAGTGGTGTTCGGGACATGGGGAGACCTCGTGGAGAGTTTGTTCAAGCGTACATTGGGCATCAAGGACAGCGGCAACATATTGCCGGGACACGGCGGTATGCTCGACCGGTTTGACTCGTCGCTCATGGCCATTCCGGCTGCGGTGGTCTATCTTTACACTCTACAGCTATTCGCATAGCCACTCGGGCCCACCAATCCAAAATAACGTCTCACACTTCAAACCATAAGACGATGAAGAGGCTTTTCTTTTCGCTGCTGCTGATGCTGTCTTTGCAGGCCATTCAGGCGACAAAACCGGTGAAACAATGGGGACAACTGCAAGTGAAAGGCGCACAGTTGTGCGATCACAAGGGGCAGCCCGTCGTGTTGCGGGGAGTCAGTTTGGGCTGGCACAACCTGTGGCCACGGTTCTACAACAAGCAGGCGGTGAAGTGGCTGGCCGACGACTGGCACGCCACAGTGGTGCGTGCCGCCATGGGAGTGAAGATAGACAACAACTATCTGGAGAATCCCCAATTTGCAATCAGCTGCATCACCCCTGTCATCAAGTCGGCCATCAAGAACGGCCTCTATGTCATCATCGACTGGCACGCACACGACATGTACACCGAAGAAGCAAAAGACTTCTTCGGACAAATGGCCAGGAAATATGGCAAATATCCCAATATCATCTACGAACTCTACAACGAGCCCATAGACGACTCGTGGGAAAGCTTGAAAACGTATGCCCGGACGGTTATTGCCGAGATACGCAAGTACGATCCCGACAATATCATTCTCATGGGATGCCCCCATTGGGATCAGGACATCGACCTCGTGGCCGCGAGTCCGCTCGAAGGTGTCAGCAATGTGATGTACACGCTCCATTTCTATGCCGCTACCCACAAAGACGGACTGCGCAGCAAATTGGAGACTGCCGTGAAAGGCGGCTTACCGGTATTTGTAAGCGAATGTGCGGGAATGGAAGCTTCCGGAGACGGGCCGTTAGACCGGGAAGAATACCGGAAATGGCTGGAAACGATGGAAAGAAACAAGGTTAGTTGGGTCAACTGGTCGATTTCCGATAAAGACGAGACCTGCTCCATGCTGTTGCCCGGTGCCCAATCGACAGGCATTTGGCAAACTGGAGTCATCAAACCGTGGGGCCAGTTGGTGCGCAACACCTTACGCCAATACACCCCTTGACGAAACACGAAAAGCTGGAAAATCAAAAAAGGCCGTCCCTGCATAACACAGAGATCGACCTCTAAAGAAAACGGTTTATCAACAAATCAACCATGATATGGGCGGCATTGTCAGGAGCGACGGTGTCGCCCAATTTCTGTCGTACTTCCCGATAGTCGGCCAACATCTGCTCACGACCAGCCCCACCCGGCAGAATGCGACGCAGCGCAGACAGGATATTATCGGTGGTGAAGCGGTCGGCCAGTAGTTCCGGAACAACTTCGCGGTCGGCAATGAGATTGACCAACGAGATGAATTTCACCTTAATAATATGATTGAAAGCAAACCGGATGAGCTTGGGTACGGGGGTTTCATAGCACACCACTTGCGGAACGTCGAATAGAGCAGTCTCAAGCGTGGCGGTGCCACTGGTCACCAGTGCTGCCGACGAGTGGCTCAAGAGTTGATAGGTGCTGTCTTTAACCAGTTTGACAGGCGTGCCCTTAATGAATCTCTCATAATATCCGTCATCAATGGAGGGTGCACCGGCCAGCACCATTTGATAGTCGACAAACTTCTCGGCCGCCTCTATCATGGCCGGTAGGTTGTCTTTGATTTCCTGCTTGCGACTGCCGGCAAGCAGGGCAATAACGGGGCGGTCGGCATCAAGACCGTTGGCGGCACAAAACTCCTCACGCGTCTCGTCATAGGAAGCACGAAATTCGGCCACTTCCTGAGCCGTGGGATTGCCCACATAATGGATGGGAAACTTGTGCTTTTCCTCATAAAAAGGAACTTCAAAAGGCAGAATGGAAAACATTTCCCGCACATCGCGCTTGATACGCTTGATGCGCCATTCCTTCCAAGCCCATATTTTGGGGGAGATGTAGTAATAGACGGGAATGTGGGTCTTGGCATGCACAAACTTGGCTATGTTGAGATTAAATCCCGGATAATCCACTAAAATTACCACATCGGGATTCCAAGCCACTATGTCGCGCTTACAGAAAGCCATGTTCTTGAATATCGTGTTCAAGTGGAGCAACACAGGCACAAAACCCATATAGGCCAAATCGCGATAGTGCTTGACAAGCGTACCGCCCTCGGCAGCCATCACATCGCCGCCAAAGAAGCGGAACTCGGCCAATTCGTCCGCATTTTTCAACGAACGCATTAGCCTACTGGCATGAAGATCTCCACTGGCTTCACCTACTATCAAATAGTATCTCATAACTTCAGTATTACAAATTGGCACTTGCCCTAAAACCTCCCGGTAATGGAAAACTTATTAGAGACTCCATGTCTTCAACTGCTCTGCAAAGTCATAGTCAGTAACATCGATTCGCGTAGGTGTGATAGCTACATAACCGTGATTTACAGCCCATTGATCGGTATCTTCCGCTTCAGGCTCGTCATTGACATATTCACCCACCATCCAATAATAGTCATAGCCGCGCGGATGGTGCCTTGCCACCACTTCATTGGTCCAGCTACCGTATGTCATACGGCATATTTTCACTCCCTTGAAAGGTGGTTGCACGGGAAAATTGACATTCAGGCAAGTGCCTTTAGGAAGTCCGTCTTTGTAAACTTTCATCACTATCGACAGGATATGGTCGGACAACGGTGAAAGGTCGGCATCCTCATCGTAGTTGCAACTGGAAAAGGCTATCGACGGAATGTATTTCAGACATCCCTCCTTAGCTACACCTAAAGTGCCCGAATAATGATTGTTGACCGAAGAATTGTCACCGTGGTTGATGCCGCCGATGATGAGATCAGGACGACGGTTGCGACAGAAACGGTCGAGCGCAAGTTTCACACAATCAACCGGTGTGCCGTTGCATGACCACACTTCCACATCTCCCATATTGTGGCGGCGCTTGAGACGCAGCGGCGTGGTGGCCGAAAAAGCACAGGAAAAACCCGAACGAGCGGCTTCGGGGGCACAGACCAAAAGTTCGGCCACACCGGAAAGGATGCGTACCAGCGTCTTGATGCCATTGGCATGATAGCCGTCGTCGTTGGATATAAGAATAAAAGGTTTCTTAAAATTCTTCATTTTCATCTTGATTTCGATGCAAAATTACTAAAAAAAGGTGTAAACGGCGCGTTTCTCGCATAAAATATGTAACTTTGCAAACTACATATTGGTATTTGAAAGAAGAAGACAATGGCAAAAATCATAGCTCTGGCTAACCAAAAAGGCGGTGTGGGCAAGACCACCACCACCATCAACTTGGCAGCATCTCTGGCCACACTTGAGAAAACGGTGCTTGTTGTTGATGCCGACCCACAGGCCAATGCCTCAAGTGGTTTGGGCGTAGACATCAAAGAGGTGGACTGTTCGCTCTACGAGTGCATCATCGACCATGCCGATGTCCACGAAGCAATCTACACCACCGACATAGAGGGACTGGACATCATCCCCAGCCACATCGACTTGGTGGGGGCCGAAATCGAGATGTTGAACCTTGAGAATCGGGAGAAAGTCATCAAGAATCTTTTGGCCCCGATACGCGACGAATATGATTACATACTGATAGACTGTTCGCCCTCACTGGGCCTGATCACGGTCAATTCGCTCACGGCTGCCGACTCGGTCATCATACCCGTACAGTGCGAGTATTTTGCTTTGGAAGGCATCAGCAAACTGCTCAACACCATCCGCATCATCAAGAGCAAACTCAACCCGAAACTTGAGATAGAAGGGTTCTTGCTCACCATGTATGACAGCCGTCTGCGCCTGGCCAATCAAATTTATGACGAGGTGAAGCGGCATTTCCAAGAATTGGTGTTCAAGACCGTCATTCAGCGCAATGTAAAACTCAGTGAGAGCCCAAGCCACGGCCTACCTGTGATACTCTATGACGCCGACTCCACAGGTTCCAAAAACCACTTGGCACTGGCAAAGGAGATCATCAACAAGAACAGCTAACAGACAATAGAAAAAGACAGGGGCAGAACAAGACACTACAAGAAAATCGACAGCAACAATTTTCGACTATCTCCCGTCCTACTCCACAATAAATACAACTTCATCCGAAGACAGATGGCAGTACACAAGAAATTCAATTCCAACGCCAAAAGCAACGCTCTCGGGCGGGGCCTTGATGCACTCATCTCCACCGAGACGGTGCGTACACAGGGCAGCAGCACCATCAACGAGGTGGCAATAGACCGGATAGAGGCCAATCCCAACCAGCCTCGCCGCGAGTTTGACGAGGAAGCATTGCAAGAACTGGCCCACAGCATACGCCAAATAGGTATCATCCAGCCCATCACCCTACGGCAGACCGACGACAACCGGTTTCAGATCATTGCCGGCGAGCGCCGTTGGAGGGCCTCACAGTTGGCCGGACTAAAAGCCATTCCGGCCTATATCCGCACCATCGATGACGAAAACGTCATGGAAATGGCATTGGTGGAGAACATCCAACGCGAAGATCTCAACTCGATAGAAATAGCTTTAGCATACGAGCATCTGTTGGAGAAGAGTGGCATGACACAGGAAAAGATCTCGGAACGCGTTGGCAAAAGCCGTGCGGCCATAGCCAACTACCTGCGACTGTTGAAACTGCCGGCACAAGTGCAGATGGCACTCCAGAAGAAAGAAATAGACATGGGACACGCCCGGGCACTGTTGGCACTCGACAGTCCGTCACTCCAAATCAAACTCTTCAAGGAAATTCAGAAGAACGGTTTTTCCGTGCGCAAAGTGGAAGAGCTGGTGCAGCAACTCAAAAACGGCATTGACATAGAGGCCGGAAAGAAAAAGATTGCAGCCAAATCGCAGTTGCCCGAAGAGTTCAATCTGCTGAAAGAGCACCTCTCGGGCTTTTTCAACACGAAGGTTCAGATGACCTGTTCCTCCAAAGGCAAGGGCAAAATCAGCATTCCCTTTGCCAACGAGGCTGAACTGGAACGCATCATGAATGTTTTCGACAAACTGAAAGACTAAGATTCTCGTTGTGAAAGGAACAGTATCACGGTTATGCCTCGTTGCAGCATTGCTGCTTGCCGCGTCCGGAACGTGGGCCCAAGAACATGTCGGACAAGTCTCTACCGGCAATATCGAAAGCGTTGTCGACTCGTTTCCGACAGACAAGCCGGTCGTGTCCGGGACCGTTTCGACGACTCCCCAAAAGCCAGAACGCACCAAGCGTGACTGGACAACGTGGCGTCCGGAGACCAAACGGGCCATGTGGCTGTCGCTTGTATTGCCCGGGGCAGGCCAGATATACAATCGCAAATACTGGAAACTCCCCATACTCTACGGGGGCTTTGTAGGCTGTGCCTATGCCATGACTTGGAACAACATGATGTATCATGACTACTCGCAGGCGTATATGGACATCATGGATAACGACCCGACCACGCAGAGTTACAACCAGTTTCTGCATTTAGGCAACAAAATCGACGAGTCTAACAGGACACGCTATCAAGAGCTCTTCCGCAAACGGAAAGACCGCTACCGCCGCTGGCGCGACATGAGCGTATTTGCCCTCATCGGGGTTTATGCACTCTCGGTCATTGATGCCTACGTCGATGCTTCCCTTTCCGACTTCGACATATCGAGAGACCTCAGCCTGCACATCCAACCGGCCATCATCA
The DNA here is from genome assembly GCF_000184945.1 of Segatella buccae ATCC 33574. Classification (GTDB taxonomy): domain Bacteria; phylum Bacteroidota; class Bacteroidia; order Bacteroidales; family Bacteroidaceae; genus Prevotella; species Prevotella buccae. Next base: position 1,697,986 of record NZ_GL586311.1, on the reverse strand, counting down.
ACAGCAATATGACCATGAGCCACCCATGGGAATCGGGGGCACTGGGACTGCAATGCAGCCTCACCTTTTAAACAACACCCAAACTCAAACCATATATAAGTTAAGGAATACAGAATGAAGAAAATCCGTTTATTGATGGTCGCAATGATATTCGGTGGCGCGTGCGCGATGCAGGCGCAGACCGACAACGACAAAGAAATCACAGTGACCGATGCACAAGGAAATCAGGAAGTGATAGATCTTCCCGAAGGCATGAGCTACGAACTCGACAGCCTGCTCCACCAGTATAATGCGAAGAACTACCTGCAACCCGACACCAACTGCCACTACCGCGATGTCAATCCTGTGTTTGACAAGGAGGTGTACATAGACCGCCTGAAGCGTATGCCAACTGTCATTGAGATGCCTTACAACGATGTGGTGAGGCAGTTTATCGACCGATACAGCGGCCGGCTTCGCCGTTCCGTGAGCTATATGCTGGGAGCCACCAACTTCTACATGCCCATCTTCGAGCAGGCACTGGAAACTTATAACCTGCCTTTGGAACTGAAATACCTGCCCGTCATCGAGTCGGCACTCAACCCCACAGCCGTTTCCCGCGTAGGGGCCACCGGCCTTTGGCAGTTCATGCTGGCCACCGGCAAACGCTACGGCCTGAAAGTCAATTCACTTGTAGACGAGCGTCGCGACCCGGTGAAGGCCTCCTACGCCGCCGCCCACTACCTGAGCGACCTCTACAAAATCTACGATGACTGGAATCTTGTGATTGCCGCCTACAACTGTGGGCCCGACAAGGTAAACCAGGCCATCCATCGCGCCAAGGGCAACGCCGACTACTGGAACATCTACCCCTATCTCCCCAAAGAGACACGGGGCTACGTGCCGGCCTTCATCGCAGCCAACTACATCATGAACTACTACTGCGACCATAACATCTGTCCGATGGTCACGGAGCTGCCGGCAAAGACCGACACTGTGGTCGTGGACAAGGACGTACACTTGCAGCAGATAGCCAAGGTGCTCAACATAGGCATGGACGAGCTACGCTCACTCAATCCACAATACCGCCGCGATGTGATCAACGGGCTCAACGAGCCGATGGCCGTGCGCCTGCCCACCTCACTGATAGGCATGTTCATCGACAATGAAGACTCGATATACAGCTACAAGGCCGACGAACTGTTGCTCAAACGTGACGAAGTGGAGGTGAACGACGAGACACCAACCTACACTCGGAGCCCCCGAACCTATACCCGGAGCAGCAGTTCGCGTAGCAGTCGCCAGAGCCGGGGCAAGCGCAGCAAGAAACGCTCGGCACGCAACAAGAGCGTGACCGTGAGGAGCGGTGACACGCTTTCAGAGATTGCCGCACGCAACCACACCACCGTGAAGAAACTCAAACGACTGAACGGCATCAGCGGATCGGGGATCCGTGCCGGAAAGAAAATCAAGGTGAAATAAACCAAGGCCATGCCCGGCCGACTGTCTGTTGTGGAAAGACACCACACAGGCTGTCGGTCGGGTTTTTGCATTAGCCCAAACACCACACCTTATATATCATACATTCAGCATGAACATGGACGAACAAGCCATCAAGGACAAGGAAAGAGAAGCTGCCGACGACCTGATGATCACTACGGCCTTCCAAGAGTTGCTCGACATTTATCTGGCTTCGCGCCACCGCAAAAAGGTGGACATCATCACCAAAGCCTTCAATTTTGCTCGCCAAGCGCACAAAGGCGTCCGCCGCTTGTCGGGCGTACCTTATATCATGCACCCCATTGCCGTGGCCCGCATCGCCTGCGAGGAAATGGGCCTGGGTTCCACGAGCATCTGCTCGGCCCTGCTCCACGACGTGGTGGAAGACACCGACTACACGGTAGAGGACATTGAGAACATCTTCGGCCCGAAGATAGCGCAAATCGTGGACGGCCTGACCAAGATTTCGGGCGGTATCTTCGGTGACCGCGCTTCGGCCCAGGCAGAAAACTTCAAAAAGTTGCTGCTCACCATGAGTGACGACATCCGTGTGATACTCATCAAGATTTGTGACCGTCTGCACAATATGCGTACACTCAGTTCGCAACCGCCCAACAAGCAATATAAGATTGCCGGCGAGACCCTCTACATCTATGCACCGCTGGCCAACCGTCTCGGACTGAACAAAATCAAGACCGAACTGGAAGACCTGAGCTTCAAGTACGACCATCCCGAAGAGTATGCCAATATCGAGCGCAAGCTGGCGTCCACCCAGGCGCAACGCGACACCCTCTTCAGTCAGTTCACCCAACCCATCAAGGAAGCCCTTGACAAGATGGGCATCGAATACACCATCAAGGCCCGTGTGAAGAGTCCTTATTCCATTTGGAACAAGATGCAGAACAAGCATGTGTCGTTTGATGAAATCTACGACATTCTGGCCGTGCGCATCATCTTCACGCCCAAGCACCGTCAAGACGAAATCAACGAATGCTTCAACATCTACGTGGCTATCAGCAAGATATACAAGAGTCATCCCGACCGCCTGCGCGACTGGCTCAACCACCCCAAGGCCAACGGTTATCAGGCCCTCCACGTCACGCTCATGTCCAAACAGGGGCGTTGGATAGAGGTGCAGATACGCAGCGACCGCATGAACGAGGTGGCCGAACAAGGCTTTGCCGCCCACTGGAAATACAAGGAAGGCGAGGAATACAGCGAGGATGAGGGCGAGTTCAACGACTGGCTGAGCACCATCAAGGAAATACTTGACGACCCACAGCCCGATGCCATGGACTTTCTCGATGCCATCAAACTCAACCTTTTTGCCAGCGAGATATTTGTCTTCACGCCCAAGGGTGAGATCATCACCATGCCCACCGGATGCACGGCCCTCGACTTCGCATTCCAAATCCACACCTTCCTCGGCAGCCACTGCATCGGTGCCAAGGTGAACCACAAGCTCGTGCCGCTGAGCCACAAACTGCAAAGCGGCGACCAAGTGGAGATACTCACCAGCAAGTCGCAGCACGTACAGCCCTCGTGGATCAACTTCGTCTCCACGGCCAAGGCCCGCGGCAAGATACTGGCCATTTTGCGCCGGGACAACCGCGAGTCGCAGAAAAAGGGAGAGGAGATACTCACTGCATGGCTGAAGAAGCACGACATGGAACTGTCCACCTCCGTGCTTGACAAGCTCTGCGAGTTCCACGATGTGAAGAAACATGAAGACCTCTTGCAGGCCATTGGTGAACACAACATCCTGCCGGGGGAGAAAGACCACGACGAACTGTTGGGAAAATCACGCAAAGAGGGTACCGACACCATCGGGTGGAGAAGATACGTGCCTTTCATGGGCAAAGACCGCAAGAAAGACAAGGAACCGCAAACCGACACAGCTGCCCCCAACCTGATGGTCGTAGACAAGAACTTCAACAAGAAGAAGCCCATCATCGTCAGCGAACAAAACTTCTCCCGCTTTATCATGCCCGACTGCTGCCACCCCATTCCCGGCGACGACATCATGGGCTATATCGACAATCAGAACCGCATCGAACTGCACAAGCGGTCTTGTCCCGTGGCAGCCAAACTGAAATCCAGCTTCGGCAACCGCATTGTCGATGCCAAGTGGGAGATGCACAGGCAGCTCCTCTTCGATGCCACCATCCAACTGCGGGGCATCGACCGCATGGGCATGTTGCTCGATGTGTCGAAAGTCATCTCCGACCAGTTGGCCGTAAGCATCCACAAAATCACCTTTCAGAGTGACGACGGCATCTTCGACGGCAGCATCGAATTGCGCGTACACGACCGCGAAGATGTCAGAGTCATCATGAACAATCTCAAGAAAATCGAGGGTTTGCAGGAGATACAGCAAATCATCTGACCTGCTCCTCTCCCCCCGAGGGACAAGGGCTTCCTGCTTTAGTGCTAAGGCCGGAAGCTCTTGCCTCTCAAAAGACTCCACCGATCTGCCATGCACTTACACCAAAAACTACATAAAAATGAAAAATCTACTGCTCACCTTACTCCTGTTGGCCGCCACCGGCATACACGCCGCCAACAAGTATGACAATCCCGACACGCTCTTCGTCTCCCGCGACGGCACCTGCGAGTTCCGCAACATCGATGATGCCATCGAGGTGTGCCGCGCCTTCATGGACTATCACAAAGTGATATTCGTCAAAAAGGGCATCTATAAGGAGAAGCTCATTATCCCCTCTTGGCTCACCCACATCGAGATCTGTGGGGAAGACCGCGACCAAACCATCATCACCTACGATGATCATGCCAACATCAAACGCCTTGACAACGGCCGGCCGATGGGCACTTTCCGCACCTATACATTGAAGATAGAAGGCAGCGACATCACGCTTCGGAACATCACGATAGAAAACAATGCCGCCCGACTCGGGCAGGCCGTGGCCCTGCACACCGAGGGCGACCGCATCGCCTTTGTCAACTGCCGCTTCCTCGGCAACCAAGACACCGTCTACACCGGCGTGGGAGGCACCCGTCTCTATTTCCTCGGCTGCTACATCGAGGGCACCACCGACTTCATCTTCGGTCCAAGCACGGCGTGGTTTGAGGATTGCACCATCTTCAGTAAGGCCGACAGCTACATCACAGCTGCCTCCACACCGGCTGCCCAAGCCTTCGGTTACGTGTTCAATCACTGCAGGCTTACGGCAGCTTCCGAGGTAGACAAGGTGTATCTCGGGCGTCCGTGGCGGCCCTACGCCTACACGCTGTTCATGGATTGCGACCTCGGCCAACACATCCGCCCTGAGGGATGGCACAACTGGGGCAAGACCTCCAACGAACAGACCGCCCGCTACATGGAATACGACAACCGCGGACCGGGAGCCTCTACGGCCGGTCGTGCCCCTTGGAGCCGGCAACTCACCAAAAAAGAAGCAGCCAAGATTACCCTTGCAACGGTGTTCGGCAGCGACCGCAGTTGGATTCCTGCAAGCCGGTAGCCTTCCCTTACGGCTGATTACAACAATCTCAACGGATGCGCCCATGGCGCATCCGTTTTTATTACCTCTCATCCATCTTTCAACCCTTACAGAAGTCCTGTACCCCTTTCCGGGCTTTCTTTTGCATTTCGCCAAACCGCTTATAAGAACGCAACCGCACTCACAACCCGGGCTCCGAATTGCATGAGAAAGTCGGGAAGTTAGCGTTTTTCTTCCCATCGGCATACTTAGAACTGGGTATTTCGCGTGCGTGAATGTGATTTTATGCGCCCGGCGTTTGGCCGAACACATGGAATATGCGTAACTTTGCCCTTACAAGACACATTTCTGTCTATACAAATTCATCATTTAACACATCAAAAAACAACATGAAAAGAAACTTACTCCTATCAATTTGCGTCGTGGCGTGTGGCCTCACGGCCAGCAGCCACGCGCAGGTGAAAAACAACGCTGCCTACGGGAAAATCCGGACGAAAGCCGCTGACGAGACGCTCACCAAGGCTCCTGAGGGGAAGAAGACCGTCTATCTGATGGACTTGCTGACCCACGATGATGCCGGGGGCAACATATATGACTATCACAACGAGGTGGCAGTCACCTTTTGCGACAATGGCGATGTGTATATGCCCAATTTCGTTTCGCGCAAACGGATGAAAGGCCTGCTCAAAGGAAAGCTGAACCTGACCGGCGACACCATCGTCTTTGCCAACAAGCAGGCCGTAGGATATGCCCCCAACAAGCAGGAAAACTATCAGCTGTATGTGGCCAACGAGCAAGGAGCACCCGTGGAGACAGAGACTTTCAAGCTCGCCATTGACAAGGGCACCGGCAAAATCACCTATACGGACCAAGGCCTCTGTCTGGCCCTTTATCTCGGCAATGACCTTTCCGAGATGTTGGGCAAGGGCTCCAACCCCACGTTTGTGAAGAAAGACGAGGTTGAAGCACAATTAGATTCGTATAACTTCACCTACAACAACATCCTGACAGACAACACTGTGGGGGCGGCCAAAGCCAAGGGATATTTCGACGGCAAAGATTTCTACGTGAAAGGGTTGGATCCGAAATATCCGCAGGCATGGCTCAAAGGCACAATCGGAGACGACGGCACAATCGTTTTTCTGTCCCGGCAAATGGTGAACCTCAGTTCACAGGATGATCCATACGTGGCCTACGCTGCCAAACAGACGGGCAAAGAGCAATTTGAACAACAGGCCTCGTTCAGCTTGAAATATGACGCAACCGCCCGTTCGCTGACAGGTCTTGACGGCGATGCAGCCTTGGTCAACTACAATATTGACGACAACGGCAACATGAACCTCTTTCAAGCCTACAACCAACTGCGCCTCTCGTTCAACGAACTGAAGCCTGCCACACCGCAGACTCCCGATTTTATCCGCTACGATGCCTCCGGACAGGAGTTTGTCATCAATATTCAAGACAAGGATACAGACGGAATGGCACTCGACACCGACTTCCTCACCTATAGAATATATGTGGACGGAAAGCCCTACACCTTCAAAAAGGCCGCCTATCCCAAAATGAGACGAGACGACGACATGGAGGAAATACCATTCACTTTCTCCGACTATCACACCATTCAGGGGAGCTCCAACAAGAAGTATGTCTATTTCACAGCTCTCCCCCCGGCAACGAAAACCATCGGAGTGGAGACCCTGTATCGGGTGAAAGGCGTGACGAAAGTGTCAAAGCGACTTGTCTATGACATTGCAACGAACACGACTTCGACCACCACGGGAATCAAAACGGCCCATGCCGGTAGTGACGGGCAGTCGGTAGCCTACTACGATCTCACGGGCAGACGGTTGCAACAGCCGCAACACGGAGTGACCATCAAGGTGACAACCTACACCGACGGCACACGGAAGTGCGAGAAACTGATGGTCAGATAAACGTTCAGGAGCCTTGGAAAAGGTCTGACAAGAAGACACATAACAGAGGGTGCAGCCTGTCATGGGCGCACCCTCTTTTTCATTATCCACATCGTTTTGATTGGCAAAGAACACGACAAAAAGTAAAATTGCGTAACATTTGGACTTTGAGAAACAGACGATTGGATGCCACGAAAAACACACCAATCCTCCTCTTTTCTCCCCCTTTCGATGCAAAACGGCCCATCCAACCATGCAAAAGAGGCTCTTTGACCACTTCGCTACGGCCCTTTGACCGCCTCAAAGAGCCTGTTTGAGCGAGCCGTTCAGGCTAAGTGAGCCGGCATTTAAGATGCCAAGAAATCTCCAAAATAGTCAACAGGTTGATTATCAACACCTTACAAAAGTGCCCGTTTTTCGCGTATTTCAGCCCTAAGGAATTCTTAAGGGCAAATGGGCAAATCTCAGTACCCTTTTGAGTTCTTTTTTGTTTACATCCGACAGGGGCACTTTGACAAGTGACAAACGCACGGACCAACCGTTAATATTCCTAAAAAACAATCCCTACATAGCCTGTCATCTGAATATTATTCGTAACTTAGCCCCGTCTTAATAGTCTATCACCCCAAACGGCTGCAAACTACAATCTGCCTTCATCAACAACAGAGAGCAAAGATCTTTTATCAATTTAATAACTAAAACAAACATTTATGTATCTACAAATCAAAAGAGCCACATTGGCCGCATTGCTATGCTTGTGCTGTTTCGTCGGTGCGTTTGCACAGAAGACGGTATCAGGCAACGTGAAAGATGCCGCCGGCGAACCGATGATCGGAGTGAGCGTCATCGTGGACGGCACTTCCATCGGCGGCGTGACCGACCTTGACGGCAACTTCACCATCCCCAACGTGCCCGACAATGCCACACTGAAAGTGAGCTATGTGGGCTACCGCGAACAGAAAATAAGCGTGGCCGGAAAGTCGAGCCTCAACATCACTATGAAAGAAGACAACCAGAACCTTGACGAACTGGTGGTCATCGGCTATGCCGTGCAGAAGAAGCGCGACCTCACGGGCTCTGTTTCCTCCATCAAGGCGGGCGACCTGAAAGACGTGGCTGCCCCCAACGCCATGCAGGCCATGCAGGCCAAAGTGCCGGGCATGAACCTCACGCAGGCCTCGGGTGAGACGGGCGGCAAGCTCAACATCAACCTGCGCGGGGCCCGTTCGCTCCTCGCAAGCAACGACCCGCTCATCTTGGTCGACGGCGTGGAATATGGTTCGACGCTCGATCTCAACCCCTCCGACATCGAGTCGATGGACATTCTGAAAGACGCTTCGTCCACGGCCATCTACGGTACGCGTGGTGCCAACGGTGTCATCATCATCACCACCAAGCGCGGCAAGGCCGGCAAGACGAATGTTTCGCTGAATGTCTACAACTCGTGGAACTCCGCCACCGCCACTCCGCACGCATTCTACGGCGACAGAGAGGTGAGATTCATGCAAGACAAGGCCGAATATCCCCTCAACTACAAGGACTATGTGCAGACCGGCACATGGGGCACACAGACCGTGACACCGGAGACCGTGCTGGCAGGCTATGCCCTCGAAGACAACACCACGGCCCAGAGCATCTACGAGGACAAGTCGTACACCGACTGGAGCGACCTCATCATCAGGAACAGCACATCGCAAAACTATGAAGTGGGCGTGAACGGCGGCAACGACAAGACCAACTTTGCCGTATCGCTGGGACTGATGAAAGACCGCGGACTGATGAAGCGCGACCAGATGACCCGCTACAATGGCAAGGCCAACATCGACCACAAGATAAGCAACTACGTGAAAGTGGGCACGAGCCTGCTCTTCACCTACAAAGACTGGAACCGCCGCAATACGGGTGTGTACACCCAGATGCTCAAGATGACCAGCATCACCCATCCATATCTCTATCCGGGCACGGACAAGGAAAGCATCAACTATCAGCCCAACCCGTGGTATGAGGCCCATTGCAGCCCGATGCTCGACGAGGTTCCGGGAGCCTTCCAGCACAATGTGGAGAGCACGCGTTTCTTCGGCAACGTGTATGGCGAACTCTATCCGGTCAAGGGCATGGTGTTCCGCTCCCAGTTTGCCGTAGACCGCAGTGACGCGCGCGACGGCATGTATCAAGACTATCTGAGCCAAGGGCGCTACCAGGCCGGCCAGACCAGTATCATCGACCTATACAAATATCACAACACCTCTTTCACTTGGGACAACACCCTCAACTACACGACCGACTTCGGAGGCAGTAAGCACAACGCCACTTTCCTTCTGGGACACGAGATGACCCAACTGGTAGAAGAAGGCACCGACATCTACGGAGATGCAGGAAAGAACCACTATTATAAGAGTTCCTTCTACGACGTTTCCAAGATCAACTCGCCCAAGCTCACGCCTACCTATCGCAAGAAAAGCATGGTTTCGTTTTTCGGTCGTGTCAATTATAGCTATGCCGACAAATACCTGCTCACGGCTTCGCTCCGTGCCGATGGAGCTTCCGTTCTGGCGAAAGGCCACAAGTGGGGCTACTTCCCCTCCGTGGCAGCCGGTTGGCGCATCATAGAAGAAGACTTCATGAAAGGCACCGCCTCTTGGCTGAGCAACCTGAAACTGCGCGCTTCTTGGGGAATCTCGGGCAACTCGGACATCGAGGCTTACCAAACCTTGGCACAGCTGAGCCCCACCACCTATTACTATTATGCCGATGGCAGCAGCATTCCCGGCAAAATTCCAAGCAGCATGGCTAACGAAGACCTCACTTGGGAGAAGACTTCATCCTTTGACCTCGGTCTGGACTATGGCTTCCTCAACGGGCGCATCAACGGCACGGTAGACCTCTATTGGAGCAACACCTACGACCTGCTGTTCTACAAGACCGCACCCGCCTCATCGGTATTCACGAGTGTGATCAGCAATGTGGGCAAGACCAAGGGCTTCGGTGTCGAAGTGGCTTTGAATGCAGACATCATCCGCGCCAAAGACTTCAACTGGAACGCCAACCTCAGCTATACGCACTTCTCCGACGAAGTGAAGGAACTCACAGAGGGTGTCAAGCGCTATCCACGCGACAATACGGCACTCATCGTCGGCGAACCGGTGCACGTATTCTACGACTACAAGGCCGACAACACGTGGAAAATCGGTGAATACAAGACCTATCTGGAGAATTGGAAGGCCCGCCACAACGGGCAGGAACCGTCTTATGCCGCCAACTACGGAGACCCGGGAACACCGAAGATTGTCGATGTGAACGACGACGGCACCATCGATGCCGAAGACCGCGTTATCTACAAGCGCGACCCGGATCACATTTTCGGCCTGACCAACACGTTCTCCTACAAGAATTTCTCGCTGAGCGTGCAGATGTACGCCCGTCTGGGTGGCTACATCCAATACCAGCTCTCCAACAACATGAACTTCGAAACGGCCAACTGGGCTGATGTGGACTATTGGACTCCGAACAACCAAGGGGCCAAATTCCCCAACCCGGGACTGACCAGCGCACAACAGAAGTGGTACACGCAGTATCGCTCGGCACTGCAATATGAGAAGGCAGACTACTTCAAGGTGAAAGACATCACCCTGTCGTACAACCTGCCCAAGTCACTCATCAAGAAGGCCTATATAAGCAACTGCCGCGTCTATGGTTCGCTGAAAAACTTCTTCACCATCAGCGGCATCGACAACTACGACCCCGAGCGCGGCGGAGCTGTCACCTTCCCGCTGCAAAAGCAAGTTGTACTCGGTATCAATGTTGAATTCTAAACAAACACTTCAAACGTCATGAAAACAAAACTTTATATATCTATGGCCGCTCTGGCTCTCGGCATGGGAGTCACCACCTCTTGTTCCGACTTTCTGGAAGAGGAGAATAAAGTGGGCGAAACGGCCGATCTCACCTACAGCACCAAGACCGGTATAGACGGACTTGTGGCCAACTGCTACAGCTTTGCCCGAGGCTGGTATGGCAAGGAGGCCGGACTGGGACTGAGCGAAATGGGAACCGACCTCTTCTGTTATGGCTTTGACAACAAGCAGAAGTCGCTCAACCAATACACTTTCACCTCGGCCGCTCTGGACAACAACGTGAACGACAACTCCTCGCTCGACCACTATTGGGAGATGTTCTACTGCGCGGCAGACGTATGCAACAATGCCATTGTGCAAGTGGGCAAAAGCACCGTGCTCTCGGAGAGCGAGAAACAACAATATCTCGGCGAGGCTTACTTCTTGCGGGCATTCTACTATTTCCACATGGTGAACATCTGGGGAGCCGTGCCCTACAACGACGCACCCATCAAATCGCAGAATCTCAACCCCATCCGCATGTCGGAAGAAATGGTCTATGGCAAGATTTTGGCCGACCTTGACACTTCCATCAAGGAGTTTGAGGCTGCCGACTACAAGACTAAGGCCAAAGGCCGGGCCAACTATTGGGCAGCCCGCGCCTTGAAGGCCCGCGTGCTCATCTACGCAGCATCGTGGCTCAATGGCCAGTTGGGCAAACAGGTGGCCGGCAACGACAGCTACGCTGCCATGAACGGCACACAGCTCTACGCAGCCGCACAGGCTGAAGCCGAAGCCGTGATGGGGGCAACGGGCTACGCTTCGCTCTACAGCAACTACAACGATGTGTGGTCGATGGACAATGAGGCATACGAAAACAATCACGAAGCCTTGTTCGGCATCACCTACTCCGACCAAATCACGAGCAATGTCAACTGCATACCTTATCGTTATAAGAATGACGAATCGGGCAAACCGTTGAACTACAACTCACTCATCACCCGCACGGGCTACACGCGCGGAGGTTCGGCCATGCTCCTGATGTTCGTCTCCAAATGGAACAACGGCTGCAACGACTTGGGAGGCAACGGACAAAAAGAGACACAGGTATTCTGGCGTGTGGCTGCCGGCAAGACAACAATCAAGAGTGCGGCCACAAAGAAAGACATCGAAGTGGGCGCAGCCTATTCGCCCTACGGCCGTGGCTTCTGCCGCTATGTGCCCTCCATGCGCCTGTGGCAGCTGCTCGAAGAGCACCGCGCCACCGACCAGCGCACGGAAGCAACGCTGCTCGACCACTACGACATAGCCTCACCGGATCTTGCCGGCAATGCCCGCAACTATCCGCTCTTGAAAGACACAGCCATCTACTACTGCCCGCTTGACGGTAATTCTGCTGAAGGCAAGGCCAAGCAGGCATGGGCCAAAAACCGTTACCGCATCCAGTTCATGAGCGGTGGAGACATTCCGGTATTCTCGTCAAACGACCCGGCTTTAGCCAAACCCACCGAGGCAGCCAAACCCACCTCTGATGTGTATGGAGACAAACGCTACAACTCCGTGGCCATCGGTGGATGGCAGTCGTATCCGGGCATCAAGAAGTTCCTCGACAATGTGTACAATCCGACTTTCCCCACATGGGACATCTCCAGTCGGGATGCCATAGTAATGCGTCTGCCCGAGATGTATCTCATCAAGGCTGAAGCGCAGTTGGCACAGGGAGATGCCACCGGCGCATTGGCAACTATCAACCAACTGCGTGCCGTGCGTGCCAAGGACGGTGCGGACAACTCGCTGAGCGGAACGCCCACCATTGACACCATCCTTAACGAGCGTGCCATTGAGTTCTGCGGTGAGCAGATGCGCTGGTTCGACCTCAAGCGCACAGGCAAGCTCCACGAGTATGTCATCAAGTACAACGCACAGGCTTCGCCCCAGCTCAAGGCCGACAGCAACAAGCATTTCCTCTACCGCCCGATACCGCAAAACGAACTCGATGCGGTGCAGAACCTCACTACGGAAGTGAACAGCACCACCGGTTTCTGGCAGAATCCGGGATGGTAAACGCTATTAGAACACAGACCATTGATAACGGATGCCCGCGCATTCCGTTATCAATGGTTTGCCGTTTACAAGCAGCCCCTTTCGCATAACCGCCATCATCTGATAATCTAACACTCCTATCTATCTTTCGCAAAAACTCATCTTAACCAAGAAAAAACAAGTTCTAATAATCTATTATTCATAACCAAAACAAACTTCTATGTATTTACAAATCAAAAGAGCCACATTGGCCGCATTGCTGTGCTTATGCTGTTTCGTTGGTGCGCTTGCGCAGAAGACGGTATCAGGCAACGTGAAAGACGCTTCGGGAGAACCGATGATCGGAGTGAGCGTCATCGTGGACGGCACTTCCATCGGCGGCGTGACCGACCTTGACGGCAACTTCACCATCACAAATGTACCCGCCAACGCCTTCATCAAAGTCAGTTACATCGGATATAAGGAGCAGCGTCTCCCTGTGGGCAATCGCAACACGCTCAACATCACCATGCAGGAAGACAATCAAACGCTTGACGAGCTTGTGGTTGTGGGATATGGCGTGGTTAAAAAGTCAGACCTTACAGGTGCTGTAGGCAGCATTCATGCCGACGACATTGTGGCCAAAGGCTCGACCAATTTGGCCGGAGGCCTGCAAGGTTCGATTGCCGGTGTCAACATCTCACAGTCATCAAGCCGTGCGGGCGACAGCTTCTCCATGCAGATTCGTGGTAAAAGTTCGCTGCAAGGTGGCGAACCACTCTATGTAGTCGACGGCATCGTATGCGACAACATCAACTTTCTCAACCCAATGGACATCGAGAAAGTGGACGTACTGAAAGACGCATCATCGACAGCCATCTACGGTTCGCGCGCCACCAATGGCGTGTTGATGATTACCACCAAGAAAGGGTCGGCACCGGGAGAAGCCAAAACCACGGTAAGCTACGACGGATATTATGGCATCAAGACCGTGGCCAACATGCCCGACTTCATGGATGGTGCCGACTGGATGAAGTGGCGCATCATGAGATACACCACCTCCAAGCTGGATCCGAAGACCGGTTCAACCACATGGACACTCACCGACTCCAATCTCAAGGCCGCATGGGCTAACTACAGCCCGCGCTGGGATGATAAATACAAGAACCGTGACTTCACCAACTGGCCCGACCTCGTGACCAGAAACGGCCATGAGCAAAACCATTTTGTCAACATCACGGGCAACACCAAGAACACAAGCTATCGCGTAGGACTGGGCTACCAGAACGAAGAGGGGGTGCTCTACGATGCTTACGAGCGCTGGAACATCAAGGCCGCCGTAGACAATGTCATCAACGAACATTGGGCTACGGGGGCTTCCGTCAACCTGTCTACTGCCTTGAAGAGGAGTGGCAGTAAAAACTCTGTCATCAACGGATTCCGCATGTCACCGATGATGGATGCTTTCTATTGGGATGGCGAGAATGCCGGCACACCGGTGGCACAACCGGGTAAAGACCCGGCCATTTACCCCTACGGAGGCGGTCCCACCTCTACGCTCAATCCACTCGTCGATCGTGAGCATTCGAAAGACAACACACGCACTTACAATGCCATGGCCAACCTCTATCTGCAATACTCCCCTATCAAGGAAGTTATCTTAAAGACGACCCTTTCCCCCATGTACGACCGCAACAAGGAAGGCATATTCTATGGCGGAAACACCACGCAGGAACGTAATGGAAAGACCAACTATGCCAGAACCATCGGCCGTGACGCGTTCTCTTATACGTGGGACACGCAGGCTAACTTTATCAAAGACTTCGGCGATCACACCATCAATGCTCTCGGACTGTTCAGCGTCTATCAGCAGAAGACCGAAGGCGACGGGCTCATCACAACCGACATGCCCTTTGATGTGGACTGGTACAACATGGGATCGGCAGCAAACGTAGAAGACAAGTCGAGCGGCTACCGGAAGATTTCGATGCTATCATGGGTGCTGCGCCTCAACTACGACTATAAAGACCGCTACTTGCTGACCGTATCTTCGCGTTGGGACGGAAGCTCCAAGTTCCAGAAAAACAATCGTTGGGGATGCTTCCCGTCGGCTGCCGTGGCTTGGCGGATCACCGAAGAGCCTTGGATGGCAAGCACGAAAGACTGGCTGAGCAACCTGAAACTGCGTCTGAGTTTTGGCGTAACGGGCAACAATGGAGCCGTAGGTCCCTATCAGACCCAGCTCTTGGCCAACACCAAATACTACTACAACTTTGGCAATGTCGTGGCCAACGGCTATGGCTATGACCTCAGCAATAAAGACCTGACATGGGAAAAGACCACCGAGTTTGACTTTGGTTTGGATTTCGGCTTCCTCAACAACCGTATCAACGGTTCTGTAGACCTCTACACCCGCAACTCCCACGACCTGTTGATGGAGATGGAGACCCCACTTGAGATGGGCTCTTCCACCGGAGCCATTTGGGGGAACGTGGGTAAAGTGAGAAATACGGGACTTGAACTGCAACTCAACACAGTGAATATCCAAAGCCGAAACCTCACTTGGACCACCAGTTTCACCTTTGCCCGCAACAAGAACAAGATTATCGAACTGAACGGCGGCAAACAAGACATGACCGGCAATGGCTGGTTTATCGGCCAGCCCATCGACGTTGTGTACGGCTATGTGCCGGCAGGCATCTGCACAGCCGAGCAAGCTGCCGCCCTCGCTGCCGACGCATCGAAGAAGACCAAGTTCTATGAAGGAGAATACATGGTGAAAGACATGAACAACGACGGTGTCATCGACCCGAGTGACCGCCGTGTGCTTGGACACGCCGAGCCATCTTGGACGGGCAGTATCAACTCCACTCTGACTTGGAAAGGCTTCGACTTCTCGTTCAACATCTACACCAGCCAGGGCAGCAAGGTGTACAGTCCGTTTATGGCCGAGTTCACCGATTTTGGCCAGCGCGGCATGGGGCGGTTGAAGATGGACTTCTACACGCCGGCCGGGGTAAAACTTTTGGGCGACGACGGCAAGCTCTATACCACCACCGAGGCCCACACGGGCACCTATCCTTTCCCCACCAATGGCGGCAACAACAAGGGTACAGGACAGTTCTGGGTGAACAACTCCACCGGTTCACAGTATTTTGTGAACAACTCATTCACCAAAATCAAGAATATCATCCTCGGCTACACCCTCCCCAAGAAGTGGATAGCCTCCATCGGGCTGACTTATCTTCGCCTCTATGTCAACTTTGTCAATCCTTTCGTATTTACCGACTACAAAGGTTTCGACCCCGAATGGGCCTCGGCTAAGATTAACGACGGCACGGGTGGTCCGGCCTCAAGAAGTTATCAGTTCGGTCTCAGTGTTAAATTCTAAACCGTAAAACCATGAAACTAAAATATATTTTTGCAGCAGTCTTGATGCTTGGTCTCACCACCGGCTGTTCCGATTTTCTGGAACAAGACAACAAATCAAATGTACCGGCATCATCTTTTTATAACACCAGAAACGGATACGAGAGTCTGACCAACAGCATGTATTCGTCTCTACGCCCCCTCTACAACACGTCGCCTCTGACCATGACGGCCGGCACCGACCTCTTTGGCGACGGCAAGTCCTCGGGAGTGGCCATGAACTATTACCAGCATACGGCCACCGAAGGAAACGTGCTCACGCTCTACACCAACTTCTTCAAGTCTATCCAGCTGGCCAACTCGGTCATCGCCTATGGCAAAACAACTGCCGAGAGCAGCACCCGAGCCCGATATATTGATGAGGCGCGCTTCATCCGTGCATGGGATTACTTCATGCTCGTGCAACTCTTTGGAAAGGTGTCGTTGGTGGAGGAGATGTTTGATGCAGCCCACATGAATTTCGAACGCACCGATCTGAAGACACTCTACGACTTCATCATTTCCGAGTTCGAGTATCTGGCCAACAATTCTCAACTGCTTGAAAGAAGCGCATCGGATGTGGGGCGTGCCAACAAACGGGCGGCCAAGTTCTTCTTGGCCAAAGCCTATCTGACCAGAGGTTATCTCAATGGCAAAGATTATGAGGCACAAGAAGAGAACATCGCACAAAGTTCTGATTTCCAGAAGGCCATCACCTACGCGCTTCAAGCCATCAATAATGAAGTGCCTTCTATCTCCATCGAAAATGCTTTCGATGTGAAAAACGAGAGCAATGGCGAGATATTCTGGTCTGTGCAGTTCAGCTCCGCTTCGTTCGGCAACGCGACAAAAGAGGGAAGCTATCAACAAGCACAGTTTGGCAGCTACCTCGGTGGGGCCGAATATCCCAAGACCAAGGCCATAGACGGCAACGAGTCTCCTTTCCTCCGTTTGCTGCAAATGTACACCCGCGGCGACGGACGACTCGAACAGACATTCATGCTTGAACTGCGTGGAAGTGAAAAGAGCAAGAAAGACAGCTACTTCGACTACTACAATGCACCGACCACGACTCCCATTGTGGTATATTACGCACCGACATGGGCAACCGATGCCGACATCGCTGCTTGGAAAGCCGACGATCCGCACAATCAGAAAAAGAACACTATCATCTCCAAGAGCTTGGCCACAGGCGGCCTCGCCCCTGCACAGGAGATTCCCGAAACATGGAGCGTGCGCCGGTCGGAAGACTATGGTGTGCCCTGCATCAAGAAGTTTGACGACTACACAGAGGCCTCTATGGGCAACCGCTCCACATCATGCAGCACCCACGACTTTGTGGCAGCGCGCCTTGGGGAAGCCTATCTCATCGCAGCCGAGGCCTACGTACAGACAGGTGACACCCGGGCCGCCGCTGAGATGATCAACAAGTTGCGCCAGCGTCCGGGCACCATCAAGAAAGGCTATCAGACAGCCATGACCGTTTCGGATGCCGACATGACCATCGACTTCCTGCTCGACGAGCGGGCCCGCGAGATGGCAGGCGAGTATGTGCGCTGGTTTGACCTCAAGCGCACGCACAAACTCGTGGAGTATGTCACCAAATACAATGAAGACGGAGTGACGGAAGCCATGATGCAAGGTTCTGGCGGGAAGTATAAGATATTGCGGCCCATCCCGCAGGATGCCATCGACAAAAACCAAAACAAGGTGGAACAGAATCCGGGATACTGACAAACCGGCCTTGCAGATCCTTTTTCTGAATCGGCAGGAGGCAGGCAACCATTCTGCAAGGCTGCTTATTTCCCCACAACAATCTTCCAACGGAGCGTCGCACATTTCGGCGCTCCGTTTTGTATTTTTCCCTTCCTTGCTCTTTCAAAAACACGAATATAAAAGTTTTTCGGAAAAAAAGACTCCAAAACATTCGCGCTTTCAATATTTTTCATTATCTTTGCTCTACAATACTACGCTTATACTAATATCTACATTTCTTATAACTAAAAACAAACAATGATGAAAAAACTTTTTACTCTTATCGCAATGGCAGCTATGGCCATGAGTGTCAACGCACAGACCACTCTCACATGGGAAAAGACCATGGATAAAGCCCAAAGTGTGACAACCTCTTCAGGCTACAAGTTGACCATCTTAAAAAATGGCAAGACCTACAGTGCAGGAAGTGTCATCACGATTGACGGAACCGAATACACCACATTCAAACTGTCAAATGGAGCACAAAACACCTTAGAGGCTCCCGACGGCAAAGCCTTTGACAAGGTGACGTTCTACAGTTATATGAATATGAAAGCTGATGCCCAAAAGGTCAGGGCTTCCTATTGGAAGGAGTTCAACAACACCTCTGTTTCTATGGAAGAACAAGGTGGAGCCATGAAAAGCTGCAATCAGA
The DNA here is from genome assembly GCF_000184945.1 of Segatella buccae ATCC 33574. Lineage (GTDB taxonomy): Bacteria > Bacteroidota > Bacteroidia > Bacteroidales > Bacteroidaceae > Prevotella > Prevotella buccae. The sequence continues at coordinate 1,679,460 of NZ_GL586311.1, read as the reverse complement.
CTTTCGATCCAACAGTGGAGGGTGCAGCCGGACTGGTAGGATTGGACAATCCCGATAAACGAGAGTTCTCTCTTGACTCCCCTGCCACAAAGATAACCTTCACCAATACGGGTGAACAACTGGGGTTCATCGTTGTCTTACATGAAGTATCGTCTACAGGAATAGCAGAAAACATCAGCACGCCTGTGAAACTCAATACGCCTATTTACAACCTTGCAGGCCAGCAGGTCTCAAAGACTTTCAAGGGCGTAGTGATCAAAAATGGCAAGAAGTACGTACAATAGCAATCTCTCATACAGAAAGACAATCAATTAAGAATCACCTCACAATAGAAAAAGGCGCCCGTGTGGACGCCTTTTTCTATTGTGTCCCATTCCCCAATCTCTTGTCCTTCATCTCAATCATCCTTTGTCCCGCGAGGCACTCCCCTCCTTCGGAGGGGCCGGGGGAGGCCTCTTCTCCATATAGCACAAAACCTACTAAGATTACGAAAAAGCCTTACATGCCTTTTTCTTGTATTCATCTGTCCGTCCATTTCCATCCGTCTCATTAGCCTCATCCGCCCCATCAATTTTCCCACTCGGCCCAAACGACATTGCAAAAGGGCCACACCCAGAAACTCATTCGGGCCGAACGAAAATGCAAAAGAGGCCCTTTTGCAAAGCCATTTAGGCCGGAAAAGCCCTCTTTAGGGGGTTGGGGGGCTGTTAGAGGCTTGGGGACATAAAAAAAGGAAACGCCATCGCGCTTCCCTTGCTAATGCAAAGATACAAAACAAATAGGCCGAATGCAAATCCGGCAGGAAATATCCTGACAGAAGAAGTGACCGCACAGACGGATTTCCACGGCCAAACGACCATACAAAATTTTGCTGACAGCCGTCTCGGCACAGCCGGACCGCCATTTCATGGTCATACGATGCCGTCGAGAGCCCGCTTGAGTTCCTTCAGCTGTTCGCGCACCGACAGAAGCCGCTCAAGCACTTCGCCGCTCTTTTCCGCCCCCGAACGGTTTTCGTTGAGCATCTTGCGGGCGGCGGCAATCTTGAAACCGCGCACCTTGATGAGGTTGTAGATGAGCTTGATGTGCTCAATGTCACCCTCGGTGTACTGCCTCACGTTGTTGCCCGTGGTCTTCGGCCTGAGATGCGGAAACTCCTTTTCCCAAAACCTCAGCGTCGACTCGTTGACCCCAATCTGCGTTGCCACCTCCTTGATGGAATAGTACAACTTCACGTTTTTGTCCTTGCTCAGTGCCATAAAATCACAGCTTTTTATCCAACAATGTCTAATTTATTTGCAAAGATACGAAAAATCTCCTATCTCCCACCCCTCGTATGTTATCTTTTTTGTATCTTTGCACGTGTTTTGGACTAATTCAGAATTAAATAAAACGACATATCTTATATGATGACAGCAAATGAAGTGCGCGAGTCTTACAAGAAATTCTTTGAGACGAAAGGCCACAAAATCGTTGCATCGGCCCCTATGGTGATCAAAGATGACCCCACGCTGATGTTCACCAACGCCGGTATGAACCAGTGGAAAGATATCATTCTCGGCACCAAAGACCCCGGAAAAGACGTGCGCCGGGTGGATTCGCAGAAATGTCTCCGCGTGAGCGGCAAGCACAACGACCTCGAGGAGGTGGGGCACGACACCTACCACCACACCATGTTCGAGATGCTGGGCAACTGGAGCTTCGGCGACTACTTCAAAGAAGGGGCCATCGACTATGCCTGGGAGTATCTCGTGGACGTGCTGCATCTGAATCCCGAAGACCTCTACGTGACGGTCTTTGAAGGTTCGCCGGAAGAAAATCTCAGCCGCGACGACGAGGCTGCCCGGTTCTGGGGCAAGCACGTGCCGGCCGACCACATCATCAACGGCAACAAGCACGACAACTTCTGGGAGATGGGCGACACAGGACCGTGTGGCCCGTGCTCGGAGATTCATGTGGACTCCCGCACGCCCGAAGAGAAGGCCCAAGTGCCCGGACGGGAGCTGGTGAACAAGGACAACCCACAGGTCATCGAGATATGGAACATTGTCTTCATGCAGTACAACCGCAAGGCCGACGGTTCACTGGAGCCGCTGCCCATGCATGTCATTGATACCGGGATGGGCTTCGAGCGGCTTGTGCGCATGTTGCAGGGCAAACACTCCAACTACGACACCGACATCTTCCAACCCATCATCAAGGAAATAGAGCGGCTCACGGGGCTGAAATATGAAGACGCCCACGGCGACAGCCGCACACAGACAAACATCGACGTGGCCATGCGCGTCGTGGCCGACCATCTGCGCGCCGTGGCCTTCTCCATTGCCGATGGGCAGCTGCCTTCCAATGCCAAGGCCGGCTACGTGATCAGACGCATTTTGCGCCGGGCCGTGCGCTATGCCTACACGTTCCTCAATCGGAAAGAAGCTTTCATGTATAAGCTGGTGCCCGTACTGGTGCAAGAGATGGGTGCTGCCTATCCCGAACTGCCGGCCCAGCAGGAGCTCATTGCCCGTGTGATGAAAGAGGAGGAAGACTCTTTCCTGCGCACACTTGACAAAGGCATCAATCTGCTCAACGGCGACATGGACGAACTCAAGGCTCACGGAAAGACCGAACTTGACGGAGCGGCTGCGTTCCGACTGTTCGATACATACGGTTTCCCACTCGACCTGACAGAACTCATCTGCCGCGAAAACGGCTATACCGTAGACGGCAAAGGCTTCGACGAAGAAATGGAGAAGCAAAAAGCCCGCGCCCGCAATGCAGCCGTCGTGGAAAACGGCGACTGGGAAGTGGTGAAAGAGGGCGAACAGGAGTTTGTGGGCTACGACTACACGGAGTATGAGTGCCACATCCTGCGCTACCGCAAGGTGACACAAAAGAAAAATACATTCTTCGAACTGGTGCTCGACCACACGCCTTTCTATGGCGAGATGGGCGGTCAGGTGGGCGACACGGGCGTACTCGTTTCAGCCGACGAGACCGTGGAAGTCATCGACACCAAACGAGAAAACAACCAAAGCATCCACATCGTGAAGCAGTTGCCTAAAGACATTCGGGCCGACTTCATGGCCTGCGTGGACATCGACAAGCGCGACGGCAGTGCTGCCAACCACACCGCCACCCACCTGCTTGACTACGCGCTGAAGCAGGTTCTGGGTGACCATGTAGAGCAGAAAGGTTCCTATGTGAGTGCCGACACGCTGCGTTTCGACTTCTCCCACTTCCAGAAAGTCACCGATGAGGAACTGCGCCAAGTGGAACGCATCGTCAATGATATGATCCGTCAAGACTTCCCGCTCGACGAACACCGCGACACTCCGCTTGAAGAGGCCAAGGCACTTGGTGCCATCGCCCTCTTCGGAGAGAAGTATGGTGACAAGGTGCGTGTGGTTCGCTTCGGGCCGTCGTGCGAGTTTTGCGGTGGCATCCATGCCAAGTCTACAGGCCGCATCGGCTTTTTCAAGATCATCGGCGAAAGCAGTGTCGCTGCCGGCATACGCCGCATAGAGGCACTTACGGGCAAAGCCTGCGAAGAAGCCATCTATGCCCTGCAAGACACACTGACCGATGTGAGGGCACTTTTCAACAATGCCAAAGATCTGAAGGGTGTTGTAGGCAAGTACATCGAGGAGCACGATGCCATGAAAAAGGACATCGAAAAGTTCCGGGCACAAACCGTTGAGCGTTTGAAAGACGAACTGGTAAAGCGCGTCAAGCTCATGAACGGTGTGCAAGTGGTACGGGCCGTCATCGAGATGGAGCCGTCTGCCGCCAAAGATCTGGTGTTTAAGATACGCGAGGCACTGCCAGAGAATCTGCTGTGTGTCATCGGATCGAAAGCTCATGAGAAGCCGATGCTGAGCGTGATGCTGAGCGACGACATGGTGAAGGGCCACAGTCTCAACGCTGGACAGATGATCCGTGAGGCAGCCAAACTCATACAAGGTGGCGGAGGAGGCCAGCCCCACTATGCACAGGCCGGTGGCAAGAACATCGACGGACTCAATGCAGCCGTGGATAAGGTGATAGAATTGGCCGCCCTGTAAGCAAGCAAAACAAGCAAATACACTTATATTTTATTTCACTAAATCAGCAAAGCCGTGCCTCCGTGAGGAAGTGCGGCTTTTTTCGCATCTTGAAAGGAAACCTATAACAAGGGGACGAAGCATTAAAAAACATATTGCTTCATCTCGGCTGTTTTCTCCTCATACACATCGACAGACACCCGCCGCCCCCGCAGGGAGCGACACCGGGGAAAATCTTTGAAATAGGCATCGTGCGTGATGTACCATCCGTAGTTGCCTATCTCGCTGAGCCGGACAAGCTGGCGGTCGATAGTACGCGCAAAGCGGGGGTTGACGGAAGACAGGAAGTGCCGGCCGTCTCTCATGCGGAGAGCTAAGACGAGATAGACAGACGGCGGGCCCACCTTTCGGGGTTTGCTCCCGTCGGCCACCTTCCAGCCTTTCGTGGTGGTCATGGCCTGTATGTGCCAGCCATGCTTGCGGTTGAGCGAGTCGGCCATTCCGCGCCACACAATGCCGTGGGGTGCCGTATCTTTCACACCGGTGTAGGCTATGCTGTAATGAATCATCTCGTGGAGGAGTACATTCTTGGCCTGATCCTCCGTCATATCATAATAGGTGGAGAGCTTGATGGTGAAATCGTAGAGTTTGGTGCGCCCCCATCTCATCGTGCGCTTACAGGCCATCTGTCCGAGTTGGGTGCGTGCATGCGACAAGGCAAAAAGCGGAACGGGCAGTCCGCTGCCAAAATACAGGCGGTTGAACTCCCCAAACCACTGTTCCATCCATGCTGTCGTAACGATCATCGTTTGTCAGGTTTTGAAATTTCCGTTTTACTTTTAAAAGAACCTCCTATCCTCTTTTCGCCGATTCGCTCCTGAGAGAGACAAGAAGAAAGCTCCCTTCCGCGCCCATCAGTCACTGTTGGCGAGCGTCGCCACCAGATATTCCGAGCGAGTGCCGATGCGGAATTTTCCGCCCCAAATGCCGATGCCACTGGTGACGAAATACTGCGTGCGCCCCTTTGTCAGCGGTCCGTAAGCATCTTCATAGATAACATCTTCTATCCATGATATGGGCCACACCTGCCCGTAGTGGGTGTGTCCGCTCAACTGGAAGTCTATACCGGCCTTCTCAGCCTCCTCCAAGTGGTAGGGCTGGTGGTCGAGCAGGATGGTATATTTTGACTTGTCCATCTTCCCGGCAAGCGTTTGCAACGAGGCTCGCCGGCTGTTGGTGCGGTCGTCCCGCCCCACGATGTTGATGCCGTCGACGGTAATCACGGAGTCGATGAGCAGATGGATGCCTGCTTCACGATAGAACTGCTGCGCCTTGCTGTTGCCGCTATAATACTCGTGGTTGCCCAGACAGGCGTAGACGGGTGCATTGAGCTTGCGAAACTCCGCCGCCATGCCCTGCTCGTTGAGTGCGCGTATGCTGCCATCGATGATGTCTCCGCCGATAAGCACAAGGTCGGGATGCTCGTCGTTGATGAGTTTCACCCAACGTCGAAACTCCCCCACGCGGTTGTGATAGCCCAGATGCAAATCGCTCAGCATCACCATCTTCAGTGGCCGCGGGAGCGGTTTCGAGGTGGCGAGGGTGATTTCCTGCCTCACTTTGTCCTGATAGTGGAAATAGCCATAGGTGAACAACACCGCCAAGAGACCCACCACAGCGAGCGACCCTCTCACGCTGCCGGTCACAAACGACGGCGGCACGAGATGAACCAGCCGCCCGAGGTCGAGCAGAAGGTAGATCATCATGAGATAAAGCAGAATGAAAATCGTGGAGTTACCCACCTCATACATGCCGATGGCCACCGGCATGGGCTTGTCGTCGAGTCCCCAAGCGAAGTTGAGGAAGAAACAGACAAAGCACAGCAGCATCACTCCCAGCACCATCCATTTATATATCGGCGCGAGTGGCAGAATGGTCCAAGTGCGCCACAGCGAATATCCCAATCCCGACAGGGGGATAAGGAGAAACAATAACATCCAATATGATCTCATGGGTGCAAAGGTAAGAAGTTTTTGCGAAAGCCTCTCCATCCGCTCAAAAGAAAAAACTACCACTATTACAGAATCTGCCCACAGATGGTGGAAAACGGACGAAGAGTCAAGAGGGAGGGTAGAAGCGTAACAAATTCCGGATATTCCGAAGCACAAAACTGCACGCATTCCATTTTTCTTTCCCCGGAATGGCGGTGGCAAAGGACTTCCGCTGCATTTACAAGAAAAAAACATTGCCACACGACGATGTATAGTAAGAAAATCAATCTTTTTGACATGGGCTTTCGGGCAAGCCCCGACGGAAAGCCGGCAAAAGCCAAGTCGGGTTGCCGAAGGGCCCGGATGACTTTGCCAAAGAGCCACAGTCAGAAGCCCAAAGAGCCACAGTCAGACGGCCAAACGGCCCCTTTCGCAAGGTCAGGAAGCCCCTTTGGCAACAGTGCTTGACCAAAAGGCATGAAAAAAGGAGCACCCTCCGGCACTCCTCCACTACAAAGATACTGCTTTTTTCAGCCGAATCCAAATCGGCACTCAAATAAGTTTACACCGTTCCGTCACCTCCGCTTGACGGCGCTTGCGAGTTTCCCGCCTGTCCGCGCCTTCCTCCCGGCCTTTCCGTTTTATTCCGCTTCCACGTCACCGTCGGTCTGTGTCTTGGGCCAGTTCACGAGAAAGAGTTTTTCCGAAGCGCGGGTAAAAGCCGTGTAGAGCCAGTGGATGTAGTCGGGCGTGAGCATGTCGTCGGTCATGTAACCTTGGTCGAGATAGATATGCGCCCACTGTCCGCCCTGCGCCTTATGGCAGGTGACGGCATAACCGAACTTCACTTGCAGAGCATTGAAATGGCTGTCGCTGCGCAACTTGTCCATGCGGTCTTTCTTCAGTGGCAAGTCGGCATAGTCTTCCATGATGCCGTTGAAGAGCCGTTCGCTCTGTTCGCGGGTCAGTGCGGGAGCCTCGGAGGTGAGCGTGTCAAGGATGACGGTGGCCCGGAGCTCGTAGTCGTCATAGTCGGGAAACTGCAACCATGTGTCAGCAAAACGGAAGCCGTAGAGTTGGCGCACGTTTCTCACGCGCAACACCTTGGCTCTGTCGCCATTGGCCAAGAACGAGGGAGCCCGGCTGTCGCGCTCCTCGCCGGACCGCGAGGGCGCAGTGAGACTATAGTTGTTCTTCACGATCATCAGCATGTCACCCGTACAGAGCTCATCCTCGCGGTCAAGCACGGCATTGCGGATACCCTGATTGTAGATGTTGGCGCGCTTGTTGCTGCGCGTGATGACCATCGTTTCGTCCTGCCCCACCTCAGTGTAGCTCGTGGCCAGTGCCTCGATGAGTTCCATGCTGATGTCGGCAAAGCCCCGGAAGCGTATCTTCGGCAACTGCGTGGCCTCGTCATGGGTTATCATCCGGCGAATGACGGTGGCATTGTAGAGGATGCCCGAAGTGCTGCTCTGGCGCAACACCTCGTTGAGGTCGCACTCATACACTTTCAGTCCGTAGCCTTCCAGCACTTCGCCACTCAGTGCCGGAGCCTCCTCCTCTCCCACCGGGGGCAACTGTGCCCGATCGCCGATGAGCAGCAGGCGGTCGTTGCGCCCCGAGTAGACAAAGCCCACCAAGTCGTCGAGCAGATTGCCGCTGCCAAACATGCTGTTTCCGTCCGTGAAACCGGAACCGGCCGACACCATTGAGGCCTCGTCTATTATAAATAAAGTGTCTTGATGGAGGTTGTCGTTGAGGTTGAACCGGCCGCCGATGCCCGAATAGGCCCTTTCGCGATAGATGCGCCGGTGGATGGTGAAGGCGGCATGACCACTGTTGAGCGCAAACACCTTGGCGGCCCTGCCGGTGGGTGCGAGCAGCATCACCTTCTGCCGGAGTGCCACCATCGTTCGCACAATGGCCCCGGCAAGCGAAGTCTTTCCCGTGCCGGCCGACCCGCGCAGAATCATCACCGTCTGCGGATGGCGGTCGGTGAGAAAACGGGCAAAGACCGTGATAGCCGCGTCCTGCTCGGCCGTGGGGTCAAAGGCAAACTGCCGGAGTATCTGGTATCGTAGCTCGTCGATGATCATTCTTTCCCGGAGGGGAGGATTTTTTAAGGAGTTAAGGGAGTGAAGGAGTGAAAGGGAATAAGACAACGGCATAGGTGTTTATATTCCTTGTATTCTAGGAAATAAGGCTATTTATCTTAACTCCCTTTCACTCCTTCACTCCCTTAACTCCTTAAAAGAAAACCTTTTCCTCATTTAGTGAATCTGTTTGCAAACATTTTCGTAACTTTGCAAAGTTACGAAATAATGCTAAGATGCAAATGAAAATTAGCAATAATTACATATTGTCCTTCTGTATTGTGGCCCTTGCCGTGGCCGCCTTTGTGAGTGTGAACCGCCCGTTGCGATTCGACCGTAAGCGGAAAGCACGCGAAACGGCCGTCATAGAGCGCATACGGCTCATCGGGCAGGCCGAAAAAGGCTATCTGCAAAAGCATGGGGTCTACACGGCCGACTTTCGGCAGCTCACCGCCGAGAAGTTGCTGGCTGACTCCCTGCAATTCATTCCCTACTCCAACGGTCAACGATTCGTCCTGCAAGCCACAGTAGATGTATCTCCGACAGGACACCGACGGCCCCTTGTGGAATGTTCGGCTCCTTACGAAGCCTATCTGAACGGACTCGACGAAAATCACATTAAACGACTGATAGACGATGCCATGGCGGCAGGAAAGTTTCCGGGAGTGAGCATCGGGGACACCAATGGCACACAATAATCCGGACGGTCCCTAAACAATTTCCACGCACCATGACAGAAAACTAAAATCCTTTCGATTTGGCTATGTTGGGGAAATGTTGTATATTTGTTGTCGAATATCAATAACGAGCAAAGCATGAAATACGAAACTGTAAAATACCGCAACCGCGACGAAGCGGCGGAAGCCTTGCGCAAAATGATGAAACGCAAACACTAATGGGTGGAAAAGACGGAACGTGAGTTTGAGGAGATGCATAAACAATAACGCTGCTGTTATCGTTCAGAGAAACAATCCGAATATTACCGACGTTATCCGCGACTTTGATGACTTCGTTGACTTCTTCCAAAACAAGCCCGAATAAAACAAAAATAGAAAGCAAGGATAATATCCTCCCTATATAATTGTGCGATCCGTAATGCGGGACTTTGCCACACCATTCTAATAGAAAAAGCCGAATAACCATATATGGATAAAGAACCGACAACCACTAAAAAGCCTCGGCTGACCATTCGCCTCAGCCGCAAGACGATAGCTTTCTCGGCTTTGGACAAAGAGAGCGAGAAGCAGGTGTGCTATGAGCCCTACACCGTGAAAAGCGGTATGTCGCTCGCCGCCAATCTGCGGGAAGCACTGAAAGAGTGTGAGTTACCACAAAACGACTTCGGCAAAGCACAGGTGATGATAGACACACCGGTGCTCATGGTGCCGACAGACGAGTTTGGCGAAGACAGCATCGCCACACTCTACCGACATTCGTTCATCGGCTATGACAACGACGTGGTGCTCCACACTGTGCTGCCCGACCTCAATGCCGTGGCAGCCTTTTCCATTGGCAAAGACCTGCACATCGTCATTGAAGACAACTTCAGCGATGTGCGCTATCTGCCTCTCATGCTGCCCGTGTGGAACCATCTGCACGTGAGGAGTTTCACCGGAACTTACCGCAAGCTCTATGCGTATTTCCACAACAAACAACTCGACATCTTCAGTTTCGACAAAAACCGCTTCAAGTTTACCAACAGCTTTGAGGCTTCCCATGCCAAAGATGCCATCTATTTCATGCTCTACGTGTGGAAACAGATGGGACTGGACACCCACAAAGACGAGTTGCACCTCGTGGGCGAAATGCCTGCCAAAGATGACATGCTGGCCGACTTGCGCCGCTATCTGCAAAAAGTCTACATCATCAATCCGTCGGCAGAGTTCAACCGGGCACCGATAACACAAATCAAAGGTCTGCCCTTCGACCTGCTCTCGCTCTACGTGAAACGGAACTGATTATCTTAACACACCTATCACCCACCACCTATCACCTGACATGCGCATCATCACAGGAGAATATAAAGGAAGACATTTCGACATTCCTCGTACATTCAAGGCCCGACCCACAACCGACTTTGCCAAAGAGAACATCTTTAATGTGCTGCAAGGCTACCTCGCTCTTGACGGTGCATCGGCACTCGACCTCTTTGCCGGCACGGGCAGCATCTCGCTTGAGCTCATCTCGCGCGGTTGCCGGCAAGTGGTGAGCGTGGAAGCCGATCGCGACCACGCCAACTTCATACGCCGGTGTATGCAAAAATTGGGCACGGAGCGTGACATCCTCGTACGTGGCGATGTATTCCGATTCATGAAATCATGCCACCGGAAATTTGACTTCATTTTCGCCGACCCGCCCTATACCCTAACCGAATTGGCCACAATACCCGACCTCGTGTTCCAATACGACCTGCTGGAACCGGAAGGCTTGCTTGTTTTTGAGCATGGCAAGAGAAACGATTTCTCCAGCCATCCCAACTTTGTGGAACATCGGAGTTATGGCAGTGTGAATTTCTCCCTGTTTCGTGTAGCCCGGACAGAAGAAACCACCGGAGATAGAGAGTGACGGGCACGAGGCATCCACCCGCTTCTATCCGGAAGAGGTAGAAACCATTAAAAGAAAAGGCAATGAAACTAGCAGAAGCACTCAGCATCAGAAAAGACTTGCAAAAGCGTGTAGAGCAAATCAAGGCACGCTTGCTCAACAGTGTAAAAACACAGGAAGGAGACGAACCGGCCGAACAGCCGACCGAACTGTTTACCGAACTTGACGACAGTCTGGCCCGGTTGGAGACCTTGGTCTTCTACATCAACAAGACCAATATGGAAATCGGCATCGACGGTCGGACGCTCACCGAACTACTGGCCCAACGGGACATGTTCACAACTAAAATCAATGTACTGCGCAGTGTGTTTGACAAAGCCACGGAAACACAGGACAGATATAGCCGCACGGAGATAAAACTGGTGACGAATGTAGATGTCAAACAACTTGGCAAACAAATAGATAAACTGGCAAAAGAATTGCGCGAACTCGACTACAAAATACAATCGGCCAACTTCACAACCGAATTGGCTGAATAAAAACCTTTAGGCCAAGACCCACCCAACGTGGAGCGAGCTAAAAACAAGCATCTCCATGCATTCACAGCCGCACGGAACCAACGGCACGATGCCAACCGGCATCTATTACGATTCAGGTTCAGCACGACTGTACACGCATACACCGGGCAATGCGCACCGAGCACTACCGTCAGCTGACCACACACGGTGAGGTCTTGGCCTTTCTCTTTCTCTCCAACAAACCGGCTACCGGGACTTTTCACTCTCTTCCCCCTTGCAACTTAGCCATGCCTGCGCAACGCGGTATCCACATTCTTCACTTCCTCTAATTCCATTCACAACAACGGACTCAACAAGCGCACGAGCGATTCCCATAAACGGGTGAGAAACGGCCGGTGGCTGATGTCGGTCACCTCTTCAATGAGCTGGCAGTGCTGCTGGTCATCAAGGAAAACAGTCTTCAGGCGCAAAGCCATTTCCTTGCCATAGAAGAAGGCGTTGGCTTCAAAATTGTTTTCAAAACTGCGAAAGTCGACATTGGTGCTGCCACAGGTGGCCACCGTGTCGTCGCTTACAAGAAACTTGGAATGGTTGAAGCCCGCTTCGTAAAAGTAGATTTTCACGCCCGCCTCAATCGTTTCGAGCACGTATGACCGGCTGGCCCACTCCACCAGTTTGGCATCGGAGTGGAGGGGAATCATCAGTCGCACATCCACGCCACCCAATGCCGCTGTGCGCATGGCAAAAAGAATAGGCTCGGTGGGCAGGAAATAGGGGGTCTCCATATAGACATAATACTTAGCCTGCAAGAGAATGCGCACGTAGCCCTGCATGATGTCGGGCCAAGGTGTGACCGGACTGCTCGTGACCACCTGCATGAGGCAGTCGTTATTGATGGTGGGCGAGACATCGGGATAATAGAGACGCTTGGTGAGAAGGGTGCGATCGACAAAATACCAGTCTACCAAAAAAGTGCGCTGAATGGCATATACCCCTCCACCCTCTATGCGCAGATGGGTGTCGCGCCAGGCATAACGGCGGGTTCCCTTGACATAGCGCATGGCGATGTTCATGCCACCGATGAATCCTACACGACCGTCGACAACACAGAGTTTGCGGTGGTTGCGGTAGTTCACCTTGCTCGTGAAAGCAGGAAACTTCACAGGCATGAACGAATGGACATCAAGCCCATTGTCACGCAGACGCTCAAAAAAGCTGTCACGCACACGCCAACAGCCCACATCGTCGTAGATGAGCCGAACCTCCACCCCCTCACGAGCCTTGGCGATGAGTGCATCGGCCACGAGATTGCCCAAGGGGTCGTCTTCAATAATGTAGGTGGAGAGATGAATGTGATGAACTGCCCGGGCTATGTCTGCCAACAAGGCGGGGAAAAACTCATAGCCCGAGGTGTAGATTTCCACATTGTTGTCCTTGAACGGCAACGCAAAGTTCTGATTGGCGAAAAGCCTCATCAGCGGAAGCTGGTTTTCGGGAATATGGAGGTTCTGCTGTTCGGCAAATTCGAGCATGGAGCGCTTGGTGAGCTGATCCATACTGCGCTGACTGATCATGCGCTCTTTGCGTATGTTCTGACCGAAGAAGAAATAGAGCACAATGCCCACCACGGGCAGGAATACGAGCACCATCAGCCAAGCCATGGTCTTCACCGGCTGACGGTTGTCCATCAGCACAGCTGTCATCGTGGCTACAATCACGACGACATAGACGGCGAGAATCATCCAATGCAAGTAAACCATACGCTCAAGTTGCCTTTCTATTTGAAACCAATCAGCTTGTGAGTTTGCAACGACAGCTGCCACTTGGGATGCTGTTTGATGTACTCGGTACAGGCAGCAATGATCTCGGCATTGCGCACAGGGTCGCCCGTGTCGCAAGGCTGGAGATAATAAAAGTCAGCTCTGATGCCGCAATCATCCGCCCTGCCGGACTCATCGAAAAGGCATTTCAGTTCATTGCAGCGGTTGACAGACACCTGTTCTTTGGGAGACACCGTGAGCCAGTCAAGATTGGGAGGAGGTTCCTTCGTCCCGTTCGACTCCATTGCCACTTCCGGAAAACCGGCATGATGCAGGGCATCAATCAAGTCGAAGTCTACTTGTAAAGTGGGCTCTCCCCCGGTCAAGACCACAAGCACGCTACTACGAGCTGTCCCCACGCCCTCTCCCGACCGATTGTCAACAAATGAGGGCAAAATCCCTTTAACGGTATTGACCACCTCATCGGAAGTCATCTCACGGTAGGCCCTAAAATCGGTGTCACAGAAAGAACACGCAAGATTGCATCCGCTGAATCGCACAAACACGGCTGCACGTCCTGTGTTGCGCCCTTCTCCCTGTAAAGAATAGAATATCTCGTTGATGCGATAGCGTTTCATGGCTCTACTCATCTTTTTCGTAGATGGCAATATTGCCTTCACTCTCCTGCACCACGGCCTTATAGCACAGAGGTATCTGTTCCGTCACCCACCGTGCAATGTTCTCTGCCGTGGGGTTGAAAGGGAGCACTTCGTTAAGATCGGCATGGTCGAGAGGTTCCTTAATCTTCTGCTTGATGAGCGTGAAGTCCACCACCATACCGTCGGCATTCAGTTCACGGGCCTTACAAAAGACTGTGATCTTCCAATTATGACCATGAATGCGTGTGCATTTACTCTCATAGGAAAGTGAAAGGTGATGACTTGCCGATATCTCCAATGTCTTCTGTACGTAAAACATAAAATTTTGCTTTTATTTTTCCTGTTCTTCTGTTTGTTTTGTATTTTGTCTGCCGGTAGCCTTATCCTCCAGATCGACAGCCCTGATTTTCTGCAGAAGAGCCAATTCATTGAGGGCATAATCGCTACTGTCAGGCTCATTGAGCAAAGCTTTGAGCAACACTTCGGCAGCGGTATAAAGGTGACGGCGGATGAGCAGTGTGGCTTTCCGGCGCAACAGAAAGTTGCGGAAACCTACTGCATAAACTGCTTTCTCAACCCCTTCTTCCATACCGCGTGTCACCTCGGCGAGCAATGTGTCGATGACAGTCACAGCCCGAAAGTCATTGCTGTTGACAAGGCAGTTGACAAAAGCCTCGGTATAAGTCACCCGATTGAGCCCGAAAATGAGGTTGAGGTAGAAGTAGGCCTTGTCGTATTGCTCCAACTGGCAATAGGCAAAGCCTATGCAATAGCACACCTCATAGAAATGTTCACGCGCTGCGGGCGGCATTTTCTCGTAAGCATTCTGCGTCAGTCGGAAAGCGTTTTCCAGCCACGGAAGTGCTTCGACATAGCGCTCAGACAAGAAAAGTTGCCGACCGCGATAGACGGCGTGGCCCACTTGAGGATTGAGGCATTCGCTGAGAATGCGCTCGTCGGGTGAAAGTTTTTCCTCGCTCCCACCCATAAGTTTGGCTTGGGCCTCTTTCCAATGATAACGAAACTCTTGCAGACGCTCGTCGGGCGAAGACAGGTCGTAGGCAGCAAGAGCCGAACGCGTAAGTGGCTGCGCCTGAATATTGCCCTTCGGGTAACGAGGCTGTATGGAAAGGGGGACAAGCGTCGCCGTGATGCGGAAGTAGAGCGTCTGCTGACAGCCGGGCAGTGCCAACAGATGGATCACCAAAGAACGCTCGCGCGTCAAGTCGGATGCCTGATAGAAAGTATAGGACAACGTGGCCTCGGTCTTGACAAACTTTCTGCCAGCGATGAGCATCTCGGCAAGATTCAGCCGGTCATCGGCTTCAACAGTTTGTCCGTCAACAGTCAATGCCACGGGAACCGTCTCATGCAGCTGCATGGCCACTTCCATCCATAGGTGCAGCGTGAGGGGTGCGTCTTCCCCGGCACGCCAACTGCCGGGCGTCTGCTGATGTGCCATCTCCTGTTCACGGATAAGGAATAATTCACGTTCAAACTGCTGATGTTCCGTCTCAAAGTCGAACATACCTGCTCGCTTGGCATGTTCGACACCCTCTTCCAACTTGCGGACAAAAGCATTCTGCCAAGAAAATGCATCTATCATTACATGCTTGAGCATACTGGCAGCCCTTTGTTCGTCAAGCAACAGTCCGGCATAGAAATGCACATCGACCACATTCTCCTTCTCGTTGAATGTGTAACAGGCCGTGAGCCCATCTGCATTGATATTGGTTTGGTTACAAAGTTGTCTCACCAGATCGATGTTCTCCGCCGACGTGTCACAAAAGAAAAGATAGAGCAAGCGCACATAGGGTGTACCACGTCTCACCCGCAAACGAAAATGTCCACGCTGGAAATCAAACTTTACCACCCGGTCGTTACCATCAGTGACCCATGTTCCTTTACAGTTGAGTTCACGCAGTGCAGCCTTGATGATTCGCTGATTGGCCGTCTGGTCTATCTTGTCGATGTCTTTACGGATACGACTATGTTGGTTCCATATTCTGTAGAGAGGCAGACCATAGAACCAAAAAACCGCAACCAAGATAGTTGCAAGCAGCAGAAACACCAATACGTTTAACAAAATTTCCTCCATGCGTAAAGTCTCAATATTTAAGAGTTAAAGGAGAAGTCACTTGACATAAGCGGAAAAGAGCACAACACTTGTTTCCCGCATCAGAGGTCAAAGACTAAAGCACGATGTTGCTGCCCAAATGGCGGGCCAAGTTGTTGCGGATAATCTGCATATTCTTGTATTCTTCCATCAATGCCATCATCTTATCGTTGTCGTCGGCATGGCGAAGGATATCCCGTTTCAGTTGTTCAAGATGCCCCTCCACATAGTTCATCCGGAAGTCGAGAACCAAGCGGACAACCTCATTGCGCAGCTTGTCTTCGCTCGGTTGTGTCTGCACGTTTTTGGGCATAGGCACTTTGTCCACACTCATCTCAACGGCCAACTTACTGATTTCCGGATCGTGATGACGTAAAAAATAGTTCTCAGCCTTGAAAGTTTCATCATCAAGATGGTCGACACATTCTGTGAGCACACGGTTGTAAGTGTCATTTTTGAACTTCAGGCCGTCGGCCTCCAAGTCGTAATAGATGTATTGGGCCACAGGGAGTGTAACTGTTTCAGTCTCCCCCTCACCGCCATTGGCATCTACGCTGATCAGTTCATCCCCATGCCTGAACACCATTTGAATGATCATGCGTTCCACCTCCTTTTCCTGTGTGGTTTTTGCAGCCTCTATTGCCGGACGAGACTCGACCGCTCCCGGTACCGACGGTTCGCCGGGAGCCTGCTGCAAACCCGCCGACCGCATCTCTGCCTTCTGCCGCTCGTCTTTTCCGTTACGGATAAAGCGGTTCATCTGACTGATGAGCGTGGCCTCGTTGATGCCCAACCGCTGTGCGCAGTCATGGATATAGGCGGCCCGGACTATCTGGTCGGTGATGAGTGAAATGCTCTCCACAATAGAGTTGATGGCTTCCGAACGCTTAATGGGGTCGGTGACACCTTTCAGCAACAGATTGGTCTTAAACTGTATGAAGTCGGTCTGGTGTTCCTCAATGTAGCTTTTGAAATCGGCAGCCGTATGATTTCGTGCGAAACTGTCAGGATCGTTACCGTCGGGCAAGAGCAAAACCTTAATGTTCATACCTTCAGAAAGCAACATATCCGTACCACGCATAGCTGCATGGATACCGGCCGCATCGCCGTCGTAGAGCAACACGATATTGTTGGTGAACCGATGGAGCATGCGTATCTGATAGTTGCTGAGGGCCGTTCCCGAATTGGCCACCACATTCTCGATGCCGCATTGGTGCATCGAAATCACATCCGTGTAGCCCTCCACCATATAAACGCAGTCTTCTTTGGCGATAGCCTTCTTGGCCTGATAGATGCCATAGAGCTCGCGCTCCTTGTGATAGACCTCCGAGTCGGGCGAATTGACATACTTCTGACTCACACCTTTTGTTCTTGAGTCGAGCACACGCCCACCAAAAGCCACCACCTTTCCACTCACCCCTATCCAAGGGAAAATGGCCCGGCCGGCAAAACGGTCCACCAATCCACCGCCATCGCGCTGATAACAAAGTCCGGTTTTGATCAGGAACTCGGCTTGATAACCATGCTTAACAGCTGCCTGTGAGAGAGCATCACGCTGATTGGGTGCGAAGCCCAACTGAAACTTGCGGATGATATCGTCCCGAAAACCGCGGCTGCGAAAGTATTGCATACCGATGGCCATTCCGTCGACATCTTCATGGAGAATCTGCTGGAAATACTTGGCGGCCCACTCGTTGACGATGAACATCGACTCCCGTTCGTTTTCGCGTTTCTTTTCTTCATCGGAAAGTTCCCGTTCCCGCACTTCGATATTGTATTTCCGGGCCAACCAGCGTAGCGCATCAGGATAAGTCATCTGCTCCAACTCCATCAGAAAATTGACGGCGTTGCCTCCTTTTCCGCACGTGAAACAATGGCAAATGCCACGACTCGGCGACACGGAGAAAGAAGGATGGGAGTCGTTGTGGAACGGACAAAGGCCCACATAGTTGACCCCACGTTTCCGCAACGACACATATTCGGACACCACATCTACAATATTGGTGGCATCCATGATTCTATCTATTGTAGCTCTATCTATCATACCTTATTATATATGCAAAGGTACGAAAAAGTTGGATAACGGCAACGGCATTAAAAGTTTTTAATTGAAACGATGCACAATTCACTCCTTTTGTGCGCAAAAACCATCTCGTTGTGCAATTTTAAACCTTTTTATTTGCTCAACAGGTAAAAAAGAAGTATTTTTGCGACCGTATTTTTACTGTTTTACACCGATCTAACCCTTGCAATATTACATATATAATTGATATCGTTTTATGAGTTTAAAAATCGTAGTACTTGCCAAGCAGGTACCAGACACAAGAAACGTGGGCAAAGACGCCATGACAGCCGAAGGGACTGTCAACCGCGCCGCTTTGCCTGCCATTTTCAATCCTGAAGATTTGAACGCATTGGAACAGGCCCTCCGACTGAAAGAGCTGCACCCCGGATCTACTGTCGGAGTGCTCACAATGGGGCCTCCACGTGCGGGCGAAATCATCCGTCAGGGACTTTACCGCGGTGCCGACACCGGCTGGCTGCTCACCGACCGTCTCTTTGCAGGTGCCGACACACTGGCCACTTCCTATGCCTTGGCTATGGCCATCAAGAAAATTGGCGATGTGGATATCGTCATTGGCGGTCGTCAGGCCATCGACGGAGACACGGCACAGGTGGGACCGCAGGTAGCCCAGAAGTTGGGATTGAATCAAGTGACATACGCTGAAGAAATTTTGAAAATCGAAAACGGCATCGCTACGATTCGCCGTCACATCGACGGTGGCGTGGAAACGGTCGAGGCTCCGCTGCCGGTTGTTATCACCGTGAACGGCTCGGCCGCCCCTTGCCGCCCCTGCAACGCCAAGCTCGTGATGAAATACAAGTATGCCACTTGTCCCATGGAGCGCAAGGGCAACGAACCTTGGAGCAACCTCTACGACGAGCGGCCTTACCTCACGCTCAACCAATGGAGTGTGGCCGATGTAAACGGAGATCCGCAGCAGTGTGGTCTGAGCGGTTCGCCCACCAAGGTGAAAGCTGTACAGAATATCGTGTTCCAAGCCAAAGAGAGCAAGACTCTTACCTCGGCTGACGCTGATGTGGAAAACCTCGTGAAGGAACTTATTGACGAAAAGATTATCGGTTAACTAAAAACGGTGTACTAAGATTTTATGAATAACGTATTTGTATATTGCGAGATCGAAGGCACTTCCGTTGCCGAAGTATCTCAAGAACTGCTCACCAAGGGCCGCAAGCTCGCCAACGAACTGGGTGTGGAACTCCATGCCATTGTTGCCGGAACAGGCATCAAAGGTCAAGTGGAGGAGCAGGTTCTCCCTTACGGTGTGGATAAATTGTTTGTTTTCGATGCGGAAGGGTTGTTCCCATACACTTCCGCTCCCCATACCGACATTCTCGTCAACCTCTTCAAAGAGGAGAAACCGCAAATTTGCCTCATGGGGGCAACAGTTATCGGGCGAGATCTCGGCCCGCGTGTGAGTTCGTCACTGACCAGCGGACTCACAGCCGACTGCACACAACTGGAAATAGGAGACTACGACGAAAAGAAAACCGGTAAGCACTATGAAAATCTGCTCTATCAGATTCGTCCGGCTTTCGGGGGCAACATCGTTGCCACTATTGTCAATCCCGACCATCGCCCACAAATGGCTACCGTGCGTTCGGGTGTCATGCAGAAAGCCCTTTACGAGGGTAAAGCCAAAGGAGAAGTGGTTTATGCCGACACAGCCAAATATGTGCCCACAGCTGACTATGTAGTGAAGGTCATCGATCGGCATGTAGAGGCAGCCAAGCACAACCTGAAAGGTGCTCCCATCGTCGTCGCTGGAGGTTACGGCGTGGGCAGTAAGGAAGGATTCGACAAGCTCTTCCAACTGGCAAAGGAACTCCACGGAGAGGTGGGAGCCAGCCGTGCCGCTGTGGATGCGGGCTGGATCGACCACGACCGGCAGATTGGCCAAACGGGCGTAACAGTTCATCCCAAGGTGTATATTGCCTGTGGCATCTCCGGACAGATACAGCACATCGCCGGTATGCAGGACTCGGGCATCATCATTTCCATCAATAGCGATCCTGATGCCCCCATCAACCAAATTGCCGACTATGTGATCAACGGAACTGTAGAAGACGTTGTTCCGAAACTCATTAAGTATTATAAGCAGAATAGTAAGTAAAAAAATAAAAAACTCCTCCCCGGCCTTCCCACAAGGCCGTTCACTCCCTTCTCCCCCTCGGAGAGGGGACGGGGATAAGGCTTTTAAAACAACTATGGCAAATTACTATACCGACCATCCGGAGATAGCGTTCCACCTGAACCATCCGTTGATGAAGCGCATCGTTGATCTCAAAGAGCGCAACTATGCAGACAAAGACCAATTTGAAGATGCTCCCGTAAATTATGAGGATGCCATCGAGAACTATAAGCGCATCCTTGACATCACAGGCGATGTGGCAGCCAATATCATTGAACCCAATGCAGAGGCCGTTGATCTGGAAGGCCCGCATCTTGAGAACGGGCGCATGATCTATGCCGGCAAGACCGTTGAGAACATCGATGCCACCCGCAAGGCCGGACTTTGGGGCGTTTCCATGCCGCGCCGCTACGGCGGACTGAACCTGCCCAATGTCACTTTCTCCATGTTGAGTGAAATCATTGCCGCTGCCGACGGTGGATTTCAGAACATCTGGAGTCTTCAGAGTTGTATTGACACCCTCTATGAGTTCGGTTCCGAAGAACAGTGCAAGAAGTACATCCCCCGCATCTGTGCCGGAGAAACCATGTCGATGGACTTGACCGAGCCCGATGCCGGCTCTGACTTGCAGCGCGTGATGCTGAAAGCGACTTTCGACGAGGCAGAAAACTGCTGGCGGCTAAACGGCGTGAAGCGTTTCATCACCAACGGAGACTCCGACATCCACCTCGTTCTGGCCCGCTCCGAAGAAGGAACCAAAGACGGGCGCGGCCTGTCCATGTTCATCTATGACAAACGTGATGGCGGCGTAAACGTGCGCCACATCGAGAACAAGCTCGGCATCCACGGTTCGCCTACCTGCGAACTGGTCTACAAGAATGCCAAGGCCGAACTTTGCGGCAACACACGCATGGGCCTCATCAAGTATGTCATGGCACTGATGAACGGTGCCCGACTGGGCATTGCCGCCCAAAGTGTGGGTGTAGAACAGGAGGCTTACAACGAAGGACTGGCCTATGCCAAAGAGCGTGCGCAGTTCGGACAGAAGATCATCCACTTCCCTGCCGTCTACGATATGCTTTCTCGCATGAAAGCCAAACTTGACGCAGGCCGCTCACTGCTCTACCAAACCGCCCGCTACGTGGACATCTACAAAGCTCTGGAAGACATCTCACGCGACCGCAAGCTCGATGCCGAGGAGCGTGCAGAGATGAAAAAATACAATCGTCTGGCCGATGCGTTCACGCCACTGGCAAAGGGCATGAACTCTGAATATGCCAACCAGAACGCCTACGATGCCATCAGCATCCACGGCGGGTCGGGCTTCATCATGGAGTATAAGAGTCAGCGACTGTTCCGCGACGCCCGCATTTTCTCCATCTATGAAGGCACGACACAGCTTCAGGTGGTTGCCGCCATCCGCTACATCACCAATGGCACCTACCTCTCCATCATCAAGGAGATGCTCGAAGCCCCCGTTTGTGACAGTCTGCAACCGCTCCGGAGCCGCGTAGCCAAGTTGGTGGCTCTCTACGAGGAGGCTGTCAACCATGTGAAAGAGGCCGACAACCAAGAGTTGCACGATTTCCTCGGTCGCCGCCTCTACGACATGACGACCGAAATCATCATGTCGCTGCTCATCATCGACGACGCTTCGCGTGCCCCCGAACTCTTCGGAAAGAGTGCCGAGGTGTACGTCCGCATGGCGGAAGAGAACGTTCTCGGCAAAGCCGCCTACGTGAACAACTTCAAGGCTGAAGACCTTCCGTCTTTCCGTGCCGTAGAGCAAGAAGCCGAAGCAGGCGAATAAGAAACGCCTATCGCGGCCTCTCGTCATTGAAAGACCGCAAAAAGCCAACTCACCCATCAGGCGTGTCCGACAGCGGACACGCCTTTTTCTTTGCTCCACACCCGCCGGACTTCTCTCCCACCACACAGCCTCCACCATCACCGCAGACAAAAGCAAACTCCCACTGTCTCAAAACCGACAGCGGGAGTTTAAAAAAATTGGAACAAACATAAGTGGGAACAGACCTATTCACATAGATCCAATCCGATCATAATCACTATATACAATATAACTCTCTGAGCAATTTCTTTCCGATACCGACGCGATAGTGCGCCCCGTCATAGAAGTTGTGATAGTCCGACAGATAGGCATGGGCACTGTCAGAGGCATCCAATACCTTTTTTTCGCCGAATAGACTGCGCAAGATACGCACATCTTCGCGGTTCATCGCCGGGCCGTTGTACATGGGCCCGATGACCAATCTGACATCCGTACGGTGCTTCCGGCAGATGCGGCGGATGCGTTGCAGCGTTGCCAACTGTCCGCTGTATATCGTGCGCGGACTCTCCGTGCGCACCCCGTGCCGCCGTCTTTCCATGCGCCAATGGTCACTCTGCCAAAAATCCTCGCCCATACGGGCTATCTTCCGTTCGTCGGGCAACACGGCATCGTTGGTGTAGCGCGTGTGCGTTTGTCCGAACGGGTTGATCACACCGTTCATCGAAGGTTCGTAGTGCCCCGTGAGCTGATACTTGAGGTATTTTCCCAAGAACATGGGACTGAAAAAACCTTGCATGAAGATGGCCTGATAGGCCGGCCCGCCCAGTCCAGACACCTCCGGCGGCATCACGTGCATCACATCGTTTTGCACGTCGGCATTGACAAAGAAGCGGTCTTCACACACAATGAGCAGGTGGCGGATGGGCTGATGAGGCTGCCGGTCGAGAGCCTCAAGCTTCTGGCAAAGGTCGGCCACCCCTTCGTTGTTGCAAAACATGCGGAACGGACGGCCGTGGATATATTGGTTCCAGTCGGCTGTAGAAAAAGCCTTCGTACACGACGAGCCCATGATAAACGAATCGTAGTGCATACTGTCGCGATTGGCTTTATACTTGAGCCAGCTTACTGTGCCCTCACTCTGGCACACCTTGGGATGGTCATAGTCGGCATAGCGGCGCAACACCATGAAGGGGTCTTCCACCACATAGAGCACTCCCAACAGGAGAAACGGCAGTGCCAACAGAGCGCACCTAAAATAGAATCGGTGTATGGTTTTATGCTGTTTCATGCCTGTTTCAGAATTGAATATAGATAAAGTTCTCCACACCGAAAGCCCCAAAAAGGAATATGAGTACCACGGTGCCTACATACATTGACCATCGCAACCATGCCGGCCGGCTGCACGACCACGCTTTGAGATCGAAACGCCCATTGAGTTGCTCCCCGGCAAACATCATCACCACGGCCACGGCAAAGACTATCCAGTAGAAGTCGGTCAGCCCCAAACGCAATTCCTTGATGTTGGTATTGAAACCGTCGAGCAGATGGCGGTATATATAAAAGGTGTCTTCCACCTTCGCCACTCTGAAGAAGAGCAGCGAGAGGGCAAAGAGCAGGTAGGTGCGCAGTTGCATGAGCAGTGCCGACAGCCCGTGGGGCAGCAGACCGAGCATCCGACCACGCCACTTCCCTGCCATCGTCTCATAGCACACCACGACACCTTGGAACAGTCCGTAGAGGGCAAAAGTCCATCCGGCCCCGTGCCACACGCCTATCACGACAAACGTGACGAGCAGCGTGGCGTAGACACCCCACCGCCCCCAGTTGCGCAATTCGGCCGAGAGGGGCATGAACACATAGTCGCGCACCCAGAAAGAGAGCGAGATGTGCCACCGCCGCCACAATTCACCGGTGGTTTGCGAGAGGAACGGGCGGTTGAAATTGGGTGACAATCGGAAACCGAACATCTGCCCGAAGCCGATGGCCATGCAGGTGTATCCGGCAAAGTCGGCATAGAGTTGGATGGGATAGAGCATCGTGGCCGTGAGCAACTGCATGCCCGAAGCCACCCGGGGAGCGTCGAACACCCCGTCGAGCGAAGGGGCTATGCGGTCGGCAATCACCAGTTTGAGAAAAGCTCCCCACGCTACCACCTTCATGCCGTCTACCACCCTATCGTAGCTGAATGCCTTGCCGGCCTTCAACTGCGGCAGGAGATCGAAACCGCGCTCAATGGGCCCGGAGAGAAATTTCATGAAGAGCAGCATGTAGAGTGTGAAGTCAGGCAAACTGCGTTCGGGTTCTTCGTCCCAGTATATCTCTATCAAATAGGACAGGGCCTGAAAAGTATAGAACGAAATGCCCAGCGGGAAGAGCGGCGACCAGTAGCGGGCCACGAGCCAGATGCCGACGAGCGCACCCACCGAACCGCCGAATATCCACGAAGCCAGACGGGTGTCACGCTTGCGGTGAAGCCACAGGCCGGCATAAAAGGTCAGGAGCGTGATACCTAAAGCAAACAGCAGATAGACCAAATGATAGTAGCCTATAAACACACAACTGGCCAAGAGCAACACGCCATGTTGCCAACGGCGGCCGGTGCGCATATAGTAGAGCACAAAGGTGAGCACAAGGCACACCACAAAAGGAATCGAGAGAAACTCCATGCGAGTTGTCCGGTTTCTATTTATTGGTCTTTTCCACTATCAGGTCGCACAGTGCGCCCACATTCTTCATGCGTATAATCTCGCGCAATTTCAGTTTCAACCCGAAGTGCTTCTCCACCTCGCTGATGATAATCATGTTCGACACCGAGTCCCATCCCTCCACATCGGCAGCAGTGGTTTCGTCGGTCAGTGTCACTTGTTCTTCCTGCAAGGCCTCAGCAAAGATTTTCTCCAGCTCGGCCATGA
Organism: Segatella buccae ATCC 33574; assembly: GCF_000184945.1. Taxonomy (GTDB): domain Bacteria; phylum Bacteroidota; class Bacteroidia; order Bacteroidales; family Bacteroidaceae; genus Prevotella; species Prevotella buccae. The sequence goes on along the minus strand of NZ_GL586311.1, from coordinate 1,654,830 downwards.
TTTCTTTTCTTTCCATTTATCTGTTGTTTATTTGTTCTTCTTTTAAGTTTTGTTCTTTGTGTGGTTGAGGGAAATGTCAGTCATTCTCTTAACGCGAGTGTGTGTGGAGGATGTCTTCCACCTCACACCATTTGCGCTATCTTCTTCCGGTCGATTTTGTTGTTCACGTTCAGCGGGAAACGGTCAAGGAAGTGGATGGTCTGTGGCAACATATAGGTGGGCAGCAACGCCTTCATGTGCTTCATCAGGTTGTCACCACAGTCGTGGTCGCGGGTCTCCACGGCCAGACTGATCGAACAGTTCTTGCGGGCATCATACACCGGCAGGGCCACCACGGCAGCCTCGTCGTGGAAGAACTTCCTCGCCACGCACTCTATTTCGCTCAACTCGATGCGGAAACCCTGAATCTTGATTTGCGAATCCTTCCGCCCATAGTAGGCAATGTCGCCGTCAGCATCTACGGAGCAGATGTCGCCCGTGCGGTAATATCGTTTGCCGTCGAGCAGAAAGAAGGCTTGGCGGTTTTTCTCCTCGTCATGCCAGTAGCCGGGTGTCAGTTGCGGACCGGCCAAGCAGAGTTCGCCCCGCTCGCCGGTCCCGACAACCTTGCAATCTACATCAACAATCAATGTGTCTACATCTTTCATGGGCCGTCCGATGCTCATGATGCCGTTCACAGCCTTACATTCCTCCTCGCGCTCATAGCGATAGGCGGTGCAGTAGATGGTGTCTTCCGTGGGCCCGTACACGTTCCACACCTCGGCACAGGGCACACTTCGGCTCCAGCACTCGGTGTCGTCTACGGGCAGTCCCTCGCCGGCAAAAAGCGAATAGCGCATTTCGGGCACGTCTATCTCGTCCATGTAGGGGCGCAGATAGTGTATCACCGATGGCACCATCATGGCAAACGTGAGCCGGTATTCATCCAACAGCTCAAACACGGCCTGATATTTTATGCGGTTGGGGGCCACGGTGTAGGTGCAGGCACCGGCCAAGACGGGAATGAGATAAGACTGCACGGAGAGGTCGAACGTGAGGTCGAACATCTGCAAGCAGCGGTCGTCCGGCCCGATTTCCATGCCCAGTGCCTCAAAGGCTTCCATGAAAGCGGCCACGTTGCCTCGCGTGATGGGTACCCCCTTGGGCCGTCCGGTGGTGCCTGAGGTGAAGAGGATATAGGCCGTCTCGCTGTCGGCGCACTCTACGGGCTTGTCGGTCAGCGCATCGCCATCTTCCAGCGTGCGCGTCATCACCACGTGACAGCCCTCATATCGTGTCTCTTCACTCGAGTCGAGAATCGTCTTCATGCCCACCTGCCCCACTATGTCGAGGCAGCGGCCAAGGGGTTGCAGCGGGTGGAGGGGCACGTAGCACTTGCCTTCCATCCAGAGGGCAAAGATGGAGGCGTAAGTCTCCAAGTCGTCATTGGCCACAAGACCGATGTATTTCTCGTCCACCCGGCGCAGTGCCCCTCTGATTCGGGCCACACATGCAGCCAGTTCCCAATAGCTGTAAAACTCGTCTTCTATGCAGAAAGCCGGAGCACCCTCACCCTCGGTGAGTGAGTGTACCAGCTTTTTCATCACTGTTTCGTTAAACTTCATACCTCTTTATCTATTTACGCCCCATGCACAAGGCATCGACGTGAGTTCTTCCTTCTGCTGTCTGATACTTAAACACGGAAGATGAGAAAAACCCCTATGAGATTTCCGAGTTTAACATTTATTTAGAAGAAAATCAATCAGGATTTCTTACGGAGACTATCGACAGCCACTACTCATCGTGTGTTTAGACAGTGGCATACAATATGGCATTATCTCATAAGATTAAGGCGAAAGACGCTCTTACAACAATGAAGCTGTAAACGGCCTATCAGAACAAATGCCGCCTCTCACACTATAAAAAGATAATTCCGGAAATATTTACAAAGCAAGAATACACACCCTCCACTTAATAGGGAAGCCAGCATATCAAATATATCCTGATGGGGATAATTTAAAAATTCATATACGATAAAAAAGAGAACTACTGCTATAACATCTTTTAAAAATCTACAGAAAGGTGCTGGTCGAAAAGTATATACCAATCCTAAACACGCAGGAACTGCAAGGAAATTGGAATAAGAATCCGCTATATGATAATCAAACAGATGATTACCATAGATGTAAGGTCGATAAAAGAAATTCATTAACAGGCTGGCACTGCTTGCCACAACACAAATTATAAGCCAAATAGCATTTACCGTACCATTTTCCATTATCTTCTCTTTCTCGTGGTTCAGTTCGTAGCCCTGATTATAGTAGCAAGACCCCCCACATGGCCACAATCCCCAAAAACACTGTAGCTATAGCACCAATACAGAACAGAATTGTTATCCTTTTCCACTTCTGATGCCATGGCTTGTCTTTTTTTTCAAACTGCTTGAAGTATTTCAGATAGCGATCTTTACTAAAAACAGATTGGTAGGCTGGAATATAGAAAATTCCAACGGGAATAGCCACTGTCAATATAATTACAAGGAAACTTACCTTTCCAAAGTATCGGAAAACGATACCAAGTAATATAAATGACAAAAAAGCCGGATAACAAGAATAAAAATAACCAAACCAATGGTGGGCCCAACCGATATGATAACCATATTCTTCGTCATAGAAAAACTTATCTATATTTTTTTGTTCTCTTTGCCGACGCTCATAATATTTCTTTTTATATTCTTTCGTAAAGAGATACTTGGGTATGGGAGAAAGTAGTATATTGACTACCCTCCCCATAAAATCGCCAAATGTCATATCACCGATCCAAAGACAATAATGTATGGCGTTTAAAAAATATTCAAAATTATTGCTGTTTATCATTTACACCTACATTTACATTCCATAAATTATATCCACAGTTCTTGTACCTAACCAACCGCCACCAAAAGTTCCGACTACCCCTCCTATGGCACCGCCAACAATCGTTCCTGGGACAACACCAACGCCGCCAAGCCGTGGGCTCCTGCACGCAACAGCTCTTTGCCAAAAGTTGCAGCTGCCCCTTTGAATATTTTTCCAATGCCATAGCTTGCAGCTGACGACAATAGGCTCAAGTCACCAGTCTTCCATACACTTTTTCCTTCGAACGACGCCTGCATCATGCTGCTGGCTA
>NZ_GL586311.1:1457434-1650567 GCF_000184945.1 Segatella buccae ATCC 33574 | reverse complement strand
TGCTACAAAGGCTGATATTTGATTTCAGAATAACTCAGACAATCTCAATAAATTCGTACCACAAACTTACGAATAAATCCATTAACTTCAAACAAAAATAGTAAATTTTTCTACAAAAAGCAACGCCCCTATCCTTATTAACGGATTTTCTTTTCTATTTTTCACCTTTTTGTTTTGCCGCATCTATTTTCCCGATATTTAGTCGTAACTTTGCAGCCAACTAACCAACTCTTATGCATACAACCACACCACCTATTATAATAGCTAACGCCCGTCCCTCTCAAGCCTTCCGGATAGCGACGCTCATCATGGAGGCCATGAACCACGAGTGTTGCCAATATTTCGCAGGCCCACAACATTCGCTTGCCGACTTCCACCGGATGATGACCCGACTCGTGAGCCGGGAAGACTCGCAGTATTCCTATCTCAACACGCTTGTGGCCGTAGCCGAACAACCGACCGGGGGCGATGCCGACACAGAAGTGTCCGAGGTGGTAGGCATCTGCGTGAGCTACGACGGCGCACTACTCCGCCCGTTGCGCCAAGCGTTCATTGAAGAGGCCTTGACGGAGTTTGGCATCGATCACAGCGGCATGGACGATGAGACGCAGGCGGGCGAACTCTACATAGACAGTCTGGCCGTAGACAGTCGCTATCGCGGACACGGCATCGCTTCAGCCCTGCTCCGAGCCACCTGCGAGAAAGCGGCCCGGCTGTGCCTTCCGACCGCCGGACTGCTTGTGGACAAGGGCAACCCACAGGCCGAACGGCTCTACAAGCGACTCGGTTTCCGCTTCGTGGAAGACGCGGAATGGGGCGGACACCCGATGAAACACCTGCAACGAGCAGCGGATAAGCCTTAGGCCACATCTCAGGCAGACCATCACACCGTAATGTTTTTTCATCGCTGATTTGCGATCGGCCTTAAAATATCGTATCTTTGCATTGGCAAAAGGAGCGCGTATGCGTTCCTTTTTTTAGATCTCCAATCCACCACCGGCCCCCACCTCCCCTAAAGGGGCTTTCCCGGCCCGAATGACGTTGTGAAAGGGCCTCTTTCGCATTCTCATTCGGGCCGGGCGAGCTTCCGGGTGTGGCCGTTTCGCAATGCCGTTTGGGCCGAATGACAAGGCAAAGGTAATGGAAACGGACATTCATCTCCTTTCTTCTAAAACTCCGAAACAACTCCATGTAAATGTATTTGATTTTCCGGATGAGTTTCCTGCTATATGCTTCGGAAGGTCGAAATGTTAAAAATGCGCGCCAAGATGAATTTATTTATTAAATAGTTTGGTTTATATTATAAACTTAATTATATTTGCAATGTGATTCATACACAAAAGAGGATTTCTCCCTTCACTCAAAGTGAGGGCACGCCGGTAGCCAAAGGGTCTGCAAAAGAAAGACCTCAAACACCCAAACAAATGTATAACCGATAAAAAACTGAATCATGGAAGAAAACAAGAACATGACTGCCGAGCGCAGTTTGGAGATCATCACCAAGAGCATCGAGCAAAGCCGCAAAGTCCTCGTCAGCCTTTCAGGCAAGTATTTCCTCCTGTGGGGGACGGCTGTCATCGTGACGGCAATCGCCGTATGGCTGCTCTGGGCCAACACTTCTTTCGGCTCGAAATGGAACATTGTGTGGTGCCCGGCCATGCTCGCCACGTGGGGCATCAACTATCTCATGTCAAAACGCGAAGAACATCTGCCCGATACGTTCGTCACCAAGACCATGGGGCAGGTCTGGGCCGTCTTCGGCATTATGGCCATGGCACTGGGAGTGGCGTGCAGCTTCATGGGAGTGTCGGTCGAGCACATCGGTACGGGCATTATACAGCCGATAGTGATATTCCCGATCACCTCCATCATCATTCTGCTCTTCGGCCTTGCCACAGCCATCACGGGCAGGGTGTTGGACAATATGACCATCACCATGAGCGGCTTCGTGGCCGGCTTGGGCGGCAGTGTGGGCAGTCTGTTCTGCTTCGGGCCGTCGCAACACCTCGTTTTGGCCCTGTCGGCATTCGTCGCCTTGGTCGTCCCGGGCATCATCATCCAGTGCAGGAAAGGGTAGGCCTATGTTCACACCATTAGATCCGCTGCTCCACAGCGAACTCCGATTGGCGGTCATGTCACTGCTCATCAGTGTCGACAAAGCCGAATTTCCCTACATCAAGGAACAGACCGGGGCCACGGCCGGTAACTTGAGCGTACAGATCGACAAACTCGAAAAGGCCGGATATATAGAGGTGGAGAAAACTTTCAAGGGGAAAAAGCCCTGCACCATCTGCCGCATCACGCCTAAAGGCACCGATGCCTTCGCTGCCTACGTGGAAGCACTGAAGGGATATATCGGGAAATGACGGCCCAATCGGCAAGCTACAAAAGCGCATCCAGCACAGGGATGCGCTTTCTTTTTTGCTTTCACGGTATAAGGGCAAACTCGTCAGAGCAAAGAAAAACGGGCTTTTCTTTTGCTTTCTCATGGGTTTACACTACCTTTGCACGTGCAAAAGATGCTGCAACGCAAGAGATTACAGTAAACGACTATGCCCGAAATTAAGAAAATCGTACTCACAGGAGGCCCGTGCGCCGGAAAGACAACGGCGCTCATCAAGGTGATTGAACACTTCAACAGCCTCGGCTATCAGGTATTCACTATCCCGGAAGTGCCCACCATGTTTGCCCAGGCAGGCATGAACTATCTCACCAAGAACCAAGGACTTTTCTATCAAGGGGAAAAGGCCACGCTCGAAATACAGCTCGGACTGGAAGACAAGTTCATGCGCATGGCCAAGGAGTGCGACAAACCGACACTCATCGTGTGCGACCGGGGGGCTATGGACATCTCGGCCTACATGAAACCTGAGATGTGGGAGGACATCACGCAGGCCGTTGGCACATCGACCCGGGCGCTGCGCGACGAACGCTACGATGCTGTGCTGCATCTGGTGTCGGCGGCCGACGGGGCCGAACGGTTCTACACCACTTCCAACAACAAGGAACGCACTGAAGGATTGGAACTGGCCCGGCTGCTCGACAAGAAGGTCATCAATGCCTGGACGGGGCATCCACGGTTGCGGGTGATCAACAACGACGTGGATTTCGACCGCAAGATAAACCGGGTGGTGAAAGAAATCAGCAACGTGCTCGGACTGCCCCAGCCCATTGCCAACGAACGGAAATACATCGTGGAGGTGACCGGTGATGTGCCGGACGACAATGTGGCCGATATCACACAGACTTATCTGGTCTCGGAACCAAGCAGCGAGGTGCGCTTGCGCAAGCGCGAGTGGCAGGGCAACCGGGTCAACGTACACACCACGACCAAACGCATATCGCCCAAAGAGGAGATTGTAGTGGAACGGCAGGTGAGCAACAATCTCTACGAGTCGCTGCTCCAACAGGCCGATCCCTACCGGCAGACGATCCACAAACTGCGTAAGAGTTTCATCTACAAAGGGCAGTTTTTCGAACTCGATACCTATCTTGAACCGGCCAATCATCTCGTAATATTGGAGACCAAAGGCATCGCCCACCACGAGGACATCAACTTCCCACCATTCCTGCGCGTGGTGAAAGACATCACGGGCAACACCTCTTATTATAACTACAATCTGGCTGTGAAGAAATAAGATGCGGCCGGAATCGAAACCTCTCTTATTTTCCTCTGAAAAAGAATGAAAAAGCTGCTGATATTTGCTTTGGTGACGGTGCTCATCACCTTTATACACACTTCCTGCAAGTTTGCCCCAAAAGAGGAATTGGGTGACACCGTGGCTGCAAGCGTGTTTGAACCTTACGACACGACAATGGCCGGCAGACGAAAAGCCGGGCAGGACACGCTGCTCAAAGCAAGGATGAAAAACACCAAAGACAGTGCCGACCTGTTTTTCATCGGTCCGGAATCAAACGCACAGGCCCTCCAACTGCTTTCCTATCCCAGCCGGCGCGACACAGCTTCGTTTAGCAAAGGCCGACACTTGAAAGTGACGGGCAATGCTGACATTGGTCGCGTGGTGCGCGTGAAATTCTACACGTTGCCTTCCGGTGATTCCATCGTCACCCGCATTGAGGAAATCAAGCAATAGGAAAGTCTTTCACCTACAACTCCATCCCAACCCTTCAGAGAGATTCCAAAAACAGTTGGATGAGGCGCGGAATGCCGTAACTATCCATTTCTTCCTCCCTGATCCAGATATAATCTGAGGGAAGCAAGGGACGTTCATCTGTTTCCAACAGATAGAAGTCGGCATAGATAATGCGGTGGGTGAGCACATGTTTCACATCTTTTCTCACCAACCGGGCTTTTCCCAACAGCAGTTCCAATTCTGGAAAAGCCGAAACATTGGCCGGTTCCCACAACCCTTGCCATATATCTCCGGCGGTGCGACGGCGAATAGCTGTAAATCCGGCACACCGTATATATACATACACCAGTCTCCGCTCACTCACTTTCACCGTCCGCAACTTGACGGGCAGTTCCCCCACACGGTTTTCCCGATAAGCCACACACGACTCTTGAAGCGGGCAGCCCGCGCAGTCGGCAGCCGGCGTACACTGCATAGCCCCGAAATCCATCATACCCTGATTGTAAGCCGAGGCCTTGTCGGGCGGCAACAATGCCTGTGCCAATGCAGCAAACTCTTTCTTGCCTTCGGTGGAGTTGATGGGGGTGGATATGCCGAAATGACGGGCAAGCACCCGATACACATTGCCGTCGACAACGGCTACGGGCAGATCGAAGGCGATGGAACCTACAGCCGCAGCCGTATAGTCGCCCACCCCTTTGAGTCGCTTGATGGTCTCAAACGTGTCGGGGAACCGCCCCAACTCCACGATCTGCCTCGCCGCTTTGTGCAAGTTGCGTGCACGGGAATAATAGCCCAATCCCTGCCACTCGCGCAACACATCGTCCTCACTGGCCGCGGCGAGCTTTTCTACCGACGGCCAACGCTGCATGAACCGTTCCCAATAGGGTCGGCCCTGCTCAATGCGGGTCTGCTGGAGGATGATTTCGCTGAGCCAAATGGCATAAGGATCATGCGTCTGACGCCACGGAAGCACCCGGCCATGAGCCTCAAACCAGCGAAGTATTGTCATGGAGAAATAGGGATGAATCATCGGAAACAAGCTGTGAGGTTTTCTATTTGCTTTTGCAAAAATACGAAAAAAAAGCGTAACTTTGCACTATCGGCAAACGAAACGAGAAAAAGAAAAGACTAAACGGCATGGAACAAAATAAGGAAATGCGACTGGCATGGGACTTTGTGGAGCACACGGGAAAGAGTATCTTTCTCACAGGGAAAGCCGGGACGGGCAAGACGACATTTCTCAAGGCACTAAAAGAGCACAGCATGAAACGCATGGTGGTGGTAGCACCCACGGGAGTGGCAGCCATCAATGCGGCCGGCGTGACCATCCATTCGTTTTTCCAACTCCCTCTGTCGCCTTTCGTTCCGGGCACCGACATCCGCGACCGCTACGACTTCGGCAAGGAGAAGCGCAAAATCATCCGCACACTCGACATCCTCGTGATCGATGAGATATCGATGGTGAGAAGCGATTTGCTTGACGCCATCGACTGGGTGCTGCGCCGCTATCGTGACAAATACAAGCCTTTCGGCGGCGTGCAACTGCTGATGATAGGCGACCTGCAACAACTCACACCCGTCGTCACGCCCGAAGACGCGGAAATACTCAATCCCTACTATGACACGCCCTACTTTTTCGGATCGAAGGCTTTGCAGCAGATAGACTATGTGACCATCCAGCTCGACCACGTGTACCGGCAGCAGGACTCCTCGTTCATCGAGATACTCAACCACATCCGTGACGGCCGGACATCGGCAGACGACCTGCAACAGCTCAACACACGGTGCAATACTGGGTTCCGTCCCCGTCCTGAGGAGGGTTTTATACGCCTCACCACACACAACTATTTGGCCGACAACTACAACGAGTCGGAACTCCGCAAGTTGCCGAACACCCCGTTCACCTACCGTGCCGACATCAAGGGCACTTTTCCGGAGTACGCTTATCCCACAGCAGAAACACTCACGCTGAAAGTGGGAGCGCAAGTGATGTTCATCAAGAACGACCCGTCGGCCGACCACCTCTATTATAACGGTCGCATAGGCCACGTGACCTATCTCGACGATTCCACCATTTTCGTACACTGTCCGGGCGACCGGGATGCCATCAAGGTGGAACCACAGGAGTGGGAAAACGCCAAATACGTGCTCAACGAGGAGACCAGGGAGATAGAGTCTGACGTGCAGGGTGTGTTCAGACAGTTCCCGCTGCGACTGGCTTGGGCCATCACCATCCACAAAAGCCAGGGCCTGACCTTCGACCACGCCATCATCGACGCCAATGCTTCGTTTGCTTCAGGGCAGGTCTACGTGGCCCTAAGCCGCTGCAAGTCGCTCGAAGGGCTCGTTCTCTCGTCGCCCATCGAACCAAGAGCCATCATCAACGATCCGCGTGTAGACTCCTACATCAGCCGACAGGGCGAAGCGGCAAAAGAAAGTTTCGCGGCACTGCCCGACATGAAGGAGGAATACTACCGCCACCAGCTGCTTGAACTGTTCCAGTTTGCCGAGTTGTTGCGACAGGAACAATACGTGAGCAGGCTGCTCATGGAGTTTTTCAGCCATTCTCACCCACAACTGACACTGGCACACAAGCAGTTGGCCGCCGGCATGGGCGAAAAGGTGAACAACGTAGCCTACAAATGGAATACTCACATCGCGGGCCTCACTCGGCAGCAACTCCACGACAGGGACTTTCTGGAGCGTGTGAGCCGCAGTGCCTGCTACTTCAGTGACACGCTTGGCGAGCTCTTCGCCCCACTTCTCTCCCCCACCCGCACTGCCACCATAGGCAATAAGGCGGCCATGAAACGCTATGCCAATGCCGTGGCCGAACTCGAACAGGGCTACCACTCCAAGAAGCTGCTGCTCGAAAAGATTGCCGCACAGGGCTTTTCCACTGCCACCTATCTGAAGGCCAAACAACTCTCCATGCTCGAAGCAATGGACATCATGAACCCGAAAGAGGCCAAGAAACGGGCACAAAAAAACAAGAAGGAGCAGAAGAAAAAGGAAAGAAAGGCCGCCGGGCCAAAGGAAGACACCAAGGCCGTGAGCTTCGGAATGTATCAGAAAGGCATGAAACCGAAAGAGATAGCCCGAGAAAGAGACCTGAAAACAAGCACCATCATCACCCATCTGGCCCACTATGTGGCTATTGGGGCATTGCCTGTGGAGCAACTGCTCACGAAAAGCAAACTGCAAACCATACAGCAAGCCATCGCCCATATCGAGAGTCGCAGTCGTTCGGCCATCAAAGAGGCTTGTCCGGACTATATTTCCTACGACGACATCACCGTGGCTTTGGCCGTGACAGCAAGGGAAAGCAAGCCACACAGGGAGTAAAATTATTTTAGGCCCGATTTCCCGTCATGCTGTCATTATCGCCACAGTCAGCTGAATGCCAACACATTACGGCTGACAGGAAAAATGACGGCATGACAGGAGACACCGGACCGATGTCACTGCTCGGGATATTGCTGGTATATCTTCAACCCAAAATCGGCCGACTTGGCATAGAACCATTCCAAGATGTCGGCCAACTGATGTTCGTAGGTCTTCCACTCCTTGCTCTTCAAGAAAAAATAAAACTCAACAGGCAGACCGCACTGGGTAGCTTCAAGTTGGCGCACCATAATCATCATCTGGCTGTTCACGGCCTCCAGACCTGCCAGATACTTCTCCGCAGCATAGCGAAACTGTGTGAGGTTGGTTGTCTTTTGCTCCTCGTCAACAAATCGGATGCTGCGAAAATCGTAATAGAGCTTGCGTTGCACGCGGCGACCGGGACTCCGCTGCATACCTATCCAGTTTTGGAAACTGCCGCTGACAAGAGCCGTGGGACTGACGGTGAGGATGGTGTTGTCGAAGTTTTTCACTTTCACCGTGGTGAGCGAGATGTCCTCCACCACGCCATTGACCTGCGTTCCGGGCACGGTGATCCAATCGCCCTTGTGCAGCATGTCGTTGCTCGTGAGGCGGATGCCGGCCACAAGTCCTTCTATCGTGTCTTTGAACACCAACATCAGAATGGCCGAGGTGGCACCCAGACCGGCAAAAAGTCGCATGGGCGACCGCCCCAGAACAATGGCCACCACAATAACCGCGGCGACAAAAAACATCAGAATCTTCAAAACACCGCAGAAAGACTGAAAATACTGGCGCGCACTGGAACGGCGGCCGTCGGTCTCGAGCAAGCTGAAAGAATTGATGAACACCGTGCCCGTGCGCACGATCATCACTGTGATGTAGATGGCCGTGAGCCGGGCAAGCAGTTCCCTGACCAAGGGAAACTGATAGAACACCATGGGCAGGAGTTCCCAAATGATGACGGCGGGGATGATGTGGCAGGCCGAGACTATCACCTGACGGTTGAAGAGCACGTTGTCCCACTTGGCTTCGGTCTTCCCGGTCAGCTTTCCGATGAGGGGAACCAACACCTTCCGTCCCAAGAAATCGCCCGTCCAAGCCAAGACTATGGCCACGACAATCAAAAGTATGTGGCGGACCACGGGAACGGCTGAGCCGGTGAGCCCTGCCAAACTGATCAATTCTTCTACGAAAATTCTTATTCTGTCCATATCATTATTTCCTTATCCATTTTGTTTTCCAATACACATTGTGCTGCCCCAGCTCCCACTATTGGGGCTGGCAGAGCACGGTACACACCCTGTCTTGAAAGGCACGGGCATTCTTGCCATGCATCACCCCCTGATTGATGATGGCAAAGCAGAGCTTGTGCCCGTTGGAAGCCGTGCAGTAACCGGCCAGGGAGATGATGCCCGTGAGCGTACCGGTCTTGGCATGCACGTTGCCGCTGGTGAACGAACCGTGCATACGCTTCTTCAATGTGCCATCCACGCCCGCTACGGGCAGTGCCGGAAACAGTTGCAGATAGATGTTGTCATTCTTGTAGGCATAGCGCAGCAGGCGCGTGAGCAGTTCGGCGCTCACATAGTTGTAGAGTGACAGGCCCGACCCATCGGCTATCTTGTAGCGCGAGGCCTCCAGTCCGATTTTGTCGATGAGTTGCTTCACCAATGCCCGAGCACTTCCTGCTCCTGCCGGCCGGTTGCCCGTGGAGGCTGCCAGCTGATAGAACATGGACTCGGCATAGAGGTTGTCGCTCTCCTTGAGCATACGCATGAGTATCTGGTCGATGGTGTGAAAACGGGTGACGATGCTGTAGGCATCGGCCGGACAACGGCGGTTGGAAGTGGCAAAGGCAGAAAACACCACACCCGCCTCACGCAGTTTGGAGGTGAACCGATCCATGAACAAGTCTTTGCGCCCGATGAGCAGTGGGGTGAGCGTGGGATTATCGTCGTCCCAGCACCACCCTTCGCCATACAGGGCATCGTCTTTCATGGTCTTGTCGGCATAGATGGAACCGCGGATGGTGTCTACGCCCATCTCCCGAAGTGATGACACAAAGGCGGTCATGTCGTCGCTGTTGAACCGCGGGTCCATGCCCCCCACGCAGTAGAGGTCGCCGGTGAGCGTGCCGTTTTCTATCGTTCCGGTATATTTCAACTGCGTCTTAAACTGATAGGAACCGCCCAACCGGTCGATGGCTGTAATGGCCGTGACGAGTTTCATCGTGCTGGCGGGGCGCAGCAACTGCCGGGCGTTGCGGGCATAGATGCAGGAGTCGGCATTGAGATCCCACACCATCATGCCCACTTGCGAGGTCTCAAACAGTTTGCTTTCCAACAGCCGGTCGATCTGCCGCTGCACAGACTGCGGCCACGGCAGGGCCACACTGTCGGCCAGCAGGCTGTCCACCATCTGGGCATCGGCCACGGCCGAATCGTCGTTATCCTCTATGCGCTCGTCTTCGCGCTGCGCCGAGAGGGGCAAAGCCACGAACAGAGCGAGCAGCGCCGTACACAAATACTTCCAATTACGTTTCATCATCTTCTTTTTTCACAGCCATATCGCCGATGGCCTGTCTCTTTTTCAATTCGTTCAGAAAGGCCTCTTCGTTTTCAGGCTCCACACCGGTCATGTTGCCCGCTCCATACTCCAGAAGCAGATAATGCCCCAGACCGAGGGCGGTGCGAATGGTCGAGACCTTCACAATTTCATTCACGGGAATGTTGACATTGGTCGAAAGCCGCCCTTTGTCGATAACCAGAAACTCGTGCTCCTCGTCTCTGTCAATGGGTTTGACACGCCGAAAGGTGTAGGTAGTGTGTATCACACGCTCTATCATGCCCACAACCACAATCAGCAAGAGCAGGCCGATGACGGCGGTCTTCGTCCAAAAAAAGTAGAGGGCCAAAAGAGAAAAGAGGGCTATGCCGCTTTTTGCGCCTACCGTAAACCTCCGGTGAAAAGTCCTGTCCATACGTTGTCATTCTAAGTTTCGCAGGCCCTGCTCCAAGGGGATGAAGAAAATTGGAGAAGCCGGCAAACAATCATTTTATCAACAATCGACTGCAAAATTACAAAAAAAATACGCATCCGATGTATTTATGTTTTCTTTTTCGTACTTTTGCAACCAAAAGCAAGCGATAGCGCCGGCCCATCCCGCTCAACGCCACCGCTCAACGCACTAAAAATTATGGTTTACAAATACGACTTTTTGATTATCGGCTCGGGAGTGGCCGGCATGAGCTACGCCCTGAAAATAGCCAGAGCGCACAAGGGAAGAATCTGCATGATCTGCAAAACGGGGCTTGAAGAGGCCAACACGGCGTTTGCCCAAGGTGGCATAGCATCGGTGACAGACATGGAAGTGGACGACTTCGACAAGCACATCGAGGACACCATGATTGCCGGCGACTTCGTGAGCGACCGGAAGGCCGTGGAGCAGGTGGTGAGGAAAGCACCGGAACAGATCAAAGAACTCGTGCAGTGGGGGGTGAACTTCGACAAGAAGCAAGACGGACGGTTCGACCTTCACCGCGAGGGCGGACATTCCGAGTTCCGCATTCTGCACCATGCCGACGACACCGGGGCCGAAATCCAGCGCGGACTGATGGCTGCCGTGCGCGCCAATCCCGATATAGACATCAAGGAAAACCACTTCGCCGTGGAAATCATCACGCAGCACCACTTGGGGCAGGAAGTGACCCGCCGCACCCGTAACATCGAGTGCTACGGGGCCTATGTGCTCAATCCCGACACGCAGAAGGTGGACACGTATCTGAGCAAGGTGACGGTGATGTGTACGGGCGGATGCGGTGCCGTCTACCAGACCACCACCAATCCTGTCGTGGCCACAGGCGACGGCGAGGCGATGGTCTACCGGGCCAAGGGCACCGTGGCCGACATGGAGTTTGTGCAGTTCCACCCCACGGCTCTCTTCCATCAGGGCGAAACCCATCCGGCCTTCCTCATCACCGAAGCCATGCGTGGCTATGGCGGCATTTTGCGACTGCCCACGGGCGAGTCGTTCATGGAGAAATATGACAAGCGGCTCTCGCTGGCCCCGCGCGACATCGTGGCACGGGCCATCGACAAGGAGATGAAGATGCACGGAATCGACCATGTGTGCCTCGACGTGACCCACAAAGACGCGGAAGAGACCAAGCGACACTTTCCCAACATCTATCACAAGTGCCTCAGCATCGGCATCGACATCACCAAGGAATATATCCCCGTGCGCCCGGCGGCCCACTATATGTGCGGCGGAATCAAGGTGGATCTCGACGGGCGGTCGAGCATCAACCGCCTCTATGCCATCGGTGAATGTGCCTGCACGGGCCTGCACGGCGGCAACCGACTGGCCAGCAACTCGCTCATCGAGGCGGTGGTCTATGCCGACACGGCTGCCAAACACAGTCTGGCTCATGTGGACGACTATGCGTTCAACACCAATGTGCCCGAATGGAACGACGAGGGCACACTCACCAACGAGGAGAAAATACTCATCACGCAGAGCGTGAAGGAGGTGGGCGAAATCATGTCCAACTATGTGGGCATCGTGCGTTCTGACTTGCGGCTGAAACGGGCGTGGACGCGCCTCGACCTGCTCTACGAGGAGACGGAGGCTCTGTTCAAGCACGTGAAGGCCAGCCGGGACATCTGCGAACTGCGCAACATGATCAACGTGGGCTACCTCATCACCCGTTGGGCCATCGAGCGCAAGGAGTGCCGCGGCCTGCATTTCACGACCGACTATCCCGTACACGCCTATGGGCAGTGAGTGTCAGCCATCCGCTGCGGATGGCTGACGACATTGAAGCTGACAAGCGCGACGGGGGCATTCCATATCCTTGCCTGGCTGTCCGGGCTCTATCGTTTTGTCAAACCAATTACTGATTTTCGGCCTCCCTGCTTGCGATATTTTCGTGGAGCGATCGGTCGGGGGCAAATACGCGAGTTTTGACGAAGTTTCTAAATCACTGGAAATCAGGCATTTGAATTTTATCAACACCTCTTGAGGCCCAAATATGGGCCGAAAATGGGCCAAACGGGCTTGCAAAAGGGCCACAGTTGCGCTGCAACTAATCCTTGAAAATGAAGAAAAATCGAAGTTGGTGCAAACTGACTGACAATGAGCACGAAACGGAACGATTTGCATAAAATTGCCCTGTTCGCAAAGGGCAGCAATATGCAGATTCAGGCAAAAGTTCAGTTACTAAACCGTTACCCTATTTTGCCATAGGTAACGACGGGACAATGTCAGGTAACTGAATTATTTTCGCCCCGTGTGGCTGTTGCTTCGGTCGGCAGTTTTCTGCATAAGTGAAGAACGCTTTAATTCGGGTAACTTTGCCCATAAAAATTAAGGCGTATGAAAACAGAGAAAATGAAGGTGCTGCTCTACCTCAAAAAGAGCGGTCTGGACAAGTCGGGTAAGGCTCCGATTATGGGGCGCATTACTATCGGTCGTTCCATTGCGCAGTTCAGCTGCAAGCTGTCCTGTAACCCCGATTTGTGGAATCCCCGTGAAAGTAGAATGGACGGCAAGAGCCATGAGGCGGTGGAGGTGAACGGCAGGCTGGAGAACTTGCTTGTTTCCATTCAGGTTGCCTATCAGTCTCTGCTATCCAAAGGTTGCCCATTTGACGCAACCGATGTGAAGGGGCTGTTTCAAGGCAGCGTACAGGCACGCTGCATGCTCACTGAAAGGCTGGACATGCTCATCAAGGAGAAGAAAAGTCATGTTGGCATAGACATCAAGGAAGGAGCCATACACGGCTACCATTCCACCCGAATCCATTTGCAGAGATTTATACAAAGGAAGTACAAGGTATCGGACTTGGCTTTCTCACAACTCACGGAGCAGTTTATCTACGATTTCAGACAGTACTTTGTGGGTGAGTGTGGCTTTCAGGAATGTACGTTCTATAATGCCGCCACCTTCTTGAAAACGGTATGCAGGCTGGCATACCGTGAGGGGTTGGCAGACACGCTCCTTTTTGACAAGGCGAAAATATCAAAGGGAGACAACAAACTGCCAAAAGCTCTTGACAGGGAAGCTTTGGACAAGTTGAAGGTCCTCCGCTTCGAGGACTTGGAGGAGGAAATGGAAACGGCAAGGGACATTTTCCTTTTTGCCTGTTATGTCGGTGCAGCCTATTGCGACCTGATGGAACTGAGCAAGTCCCATCTTGTCCGTGATGACGAGGGCAGCCTCTGGCTGAAGTTCAACCGTCAGAAGACAGGAGTTCTCTGTCGCGTCAAGCTACTGCCCGAAGCCATACGGCTGATAGAGAGGTTTCACAGCGATGAAAGGGAAACGCTGCTTCCTTTCATCAAGTACAAGAACTATCAGAGTTGCCTGAAAGCCCTTAGGCTGCGTGCAGGCATATCCTTTCCCTTTACCACGCATACCGCAAGACACACCTTTGCCACGCTCATCACGCTTGAACAGGGAGTACCCATAGAGACGGTGAGCAAGATGCTGGGACATTCCAACATAAGCATGACGGAACGCTACGCAAAGGTAACACCCCAGAAACTCTTTGAGGAATTTGAACGTTTCCTTTCTTTCACCGAAGACATGCAGCTGGCTATCTAATCCTTATCACAATTATTTTATTTATTATCCTTTCTTTCAAAACATCAAGACAATGAGAAGTACATTCAAGATACTGTTCTATATCAACAGACAGAAGACAAAGGCAGACGGACGGACAGTCATCCTCTGCCGTATCACCATAGACGGGAAGAGTACCGCCATTACCACAGGCGAGGAATGCAATCCCTCCGAGTGGAATGCCAGGCAGGGCTTGACAACCGATAGAAAGACCAACCAAAGGCTCCATGAGTTCAGGGAACTTGTGGAAAAGACCTATCGGGATATTCTCGTAAGGGACGGAGTGGTAAGCGTGGAACTCATCAAGAACCGCTTGCAGGACATAGCCACCCATCCGACAACCCTCCTTGCCATGAGCAGGGCGGAACTGCAAATGGTCAGGGAGAGCGTAGGCAGGTCAAGGACAGAGGGAACGTACCTGAACCTATCTCATGCAGACAGGAATCTCCATGAGTTTGTCAAAGACAAAGGAGTGCAGGACATCCTTATTGGGGCAATCACGGAGGACTTGTTTGAGGAATACCGTTTCTACCTCAAAAAGCGTGGACTGAAAGGAACGACCATCAACAACTATCTCTGCTGGCTGAGTCGGCTGATGTACCGTGCGGTCAGTCAGAACATCATACGCTGTAATCCCTTTGAGAATGCCAAGTATGAGAAAGAGGATAAGAATATACGATACTTACAAAAATACGACGTGGCAAGGCTCATGGCTATGAGGATGAATGACAGCGAGGCGGAACAGGCAAGGCTGATGTTCATTTTCTCCTGTTTCACGGGACTGGCTATTGCGGATATGGAAACCCTGCAATACAAGCATATCCAAACCGCAGCGGACGGACAGAAGTATATCCGCAAGGAGCGACAGAAGACCAAGGTGGAGTTTGTCGTACCGCTGCACCCAATAGCGGAAACTATCATCAGCCATTGCAGGAAAGCAAATCACAACGACTTAACAACAGGACAGGACGAGCAGACGATGAAAGAAAAAGACGGGGACTTTGTCTTTCACCCTGACTGCACCCGTAGTGTGATGAGTGCCAAACTATGCATTGTGGGCAAGGCTTGCGGTATCAGCCAAAGGCTTTCCTTCCACATGGCACGACACACTTTCGGCACGATGAGCCTTAGTGCAGGAATACCCATCGAAAGCATAGCCAAGATGATGGGGCATGCTTCCATATCAAGCACGCAGATTTATGCACAGGTGACGGACTGCAAGATTTCGGAAGACATGGACAGGCTCATCGCCAAACTTTCCTCAAAGGAAAAGAAAAACAAAGAGCTGGTGGGAAATGAACCCTTGAACATATTAGCATATAAGAAGGAGGAAACGGCATGAATACAACAAACAGACCAAAGACTGGCATGGAGCGTAGTCGCCTTGATTGGAGCGGCAATATGCAGGTAATCCGCAAGGGAGGCAGCGAGATAGCCATGACGGAGGGAGAACTTGCGAGGTTTTTCGGTGTGACATGGAAGAAACTTAACGGCAAGCTACAAGTGATACAGAAATCTTCCAACCTGCACCTTGATGAAATGTGTGCAGGTGAGAAGGCAATGGTCAGAGATAATGAATTGACAGGTTATGCACCGCTTTATCCGCTCCCGGCAATCATCGCCCTCGCCTTTCTGCTGGACAGCATGGAAGCTCATTTGTTCAGAAAGTATGTCTGCCATAAGGTACAGCAACCCGCAACTTCCATAACACCGATATTCCTGTCTGGAGGTACACACCATTGATTTATTCCTATCTTTTTCTTTCACCGATATTATCCTACTACATTACTACAATAAGGGGTAATACGGTGAAAGAGAAAGGATTAGGATGTAGTCAGAGGCGGCGGATAGAAATCACTACTTCTTGACGACATTCTACATTAGTCAGTTCAAAATGCATGATTGTAGGCTAATAACTCGCGAAATGAACTTTCTATAGGGAAAGCAATGCCTTATTTGAGTTTGTCGTAGATGTCATCAGTGACAGGTTCCAACCATTCGTTCGATGAGCTATCCTCAACGTGAGTATTGTAAGTCAGGTGCTGCATCCAACTGTCTCTGGCGGCTCCGTGCCAGTGTTTGGTTTCGGCAGGGATGGCAATGACAACACCGGGGCAAAGCTCTACAGGTGTCTTGCCCCACTCTTGGTACCAGCCACGGCCGGCAACGCAGATGAGCACCTGAACGGCTTTGTGATGAATGTGCCAGTTGTTGCGGCAACGGGGTTCAAACGTTACATTTACCACGCCCCCCTTGTCAGCCTCCATCGGAGCGAGATAACTCAGCCCTATGAAGTATTTGGCATAGCCCGTGTTAGGCTCGCCAATGGGATAGGGTGTGCTTGCCTGAAATTCTTCTTTGGTCTGTATGTCTGAAGTCCACACCTCCTTGGCCATGTTGAACACCGCCCATGCCTTAGGCCAGCCTACATAGAAAGCGGCGTGAGTGCGGGAATTCCTATTGAGAGTATCGCCAAGATGATGGGACACGCTTCAATCGCTAGCACACAGATATAATTGCATAGAAAGGCAACTTCTTATCATCGGCTAAAATTCGATATTCAAACCGGCAGAAGCATAAGGAGATACTTGGAAATAGCATGACCTGTCCCGAAACATACTCTTTAAGCTCCTGTCAGTGATTTCCGCAGGGCGTATGACATGAATGCCGGCCGTGAGGGGAATAGAGATGCGTTTGCCGAGTTTTATTTCGGGGCGGAAGCCAGCGATAATGTATTGGTGGGAGAAGATTTTGTCTTTTCCGTCCTGCACCATCAGCGCCATTTGTCCCTTCATTTCCGCCACGATGTTCAGACTTAAATGCCTGTTCGCATTATATCCCGCCGACATTTCCACACCGTCCATCATCGAGATTTTTACGGTATATTTTCCAGCCGTCGCCCAGTTCAGGTAAAAGGCGGGGAACAGCATCGGATAGCCGAAGGAGTTATTCAAAACAATCCCCCCGCCCAATTCAAGATTCGGTTTCAGATGATAGATGAAAACCACTCCCACACTGCCCAAAACGTTCTTGAACCTGATTTTGGAAAGCTTAGTGCTCGGCATATAAATGCCGCCTCCGACGGTGGCGAGCATCGACCATCTGTCATTCAAAGGCCTTAAATGATTCAGGCTCAGGCCGAGGTTCATTATCTCGTCGATGACCAAAGGCTCCGTGAAACCTTTGTTATCGAGCCTTACATATGCTCCTCCCACACTGAGTGCCCACATGGTAGGGCGTTTGTTTTCATCGAGTTTCATCGACAGCGGAATATTGACACCGCCCTGATAAACAACCGCCGAACCTTTGCTGTTTCCCACTTTCCTGTCCGTATCGCCTTCTGTCATTCGATAATCCGATTCTCCGAAATATTCGGTTTTGAACATGATTTGGGCATTTAAGCCCGTGCAGGCAGCCATCATTAATTCTAAAAGCAATATTTTTTTCATCTTGGTATTCCTTAATTCCGCAGCATAAATTTTTGTGAGAACTCCAAGTGCCTGAGAAACAAAGTCCTCAAAACACTTGGATATGTCAGAAATTTCACCTATCTTGGTGCTGCAAACATAACAAGTAAGCAAAAATCTGACATGACAAAGGTAGCAATTAAAAACGAGAATATCACTTCTTTCGGTGGAATTTACATCATTTCTTTGTGGCTTTTCATACTTCCCCATTGGTTTGGGTGGGGGATTTCATGATTATGCAAGAACCAAGAACCCCAGAAAATCCCCATATCAATGGATAAATCCCAAAAATGTCACTTCAATATATAAAAGTACCTCACAAGGAATAATGCTGCGGAATTGAGGAAGCATATGCCGAGTTTTGTTTAAAGACTTATAATCCATTTCTGCACTTCTTCAAAATCATAGTTGCCTTTTAGGGCAATACCTTCTTTTAGCAGGCAGTTGCTACACTCGTGTTGAAGGTCTTCTACCATATGTCCGAATCCTCCTCCTCCATGTGTACAGAAAGGGATTATTGTTTTTCCGGTCAGATCTACACTTCTCAAGAAAGAGCGTATAGGCGGCGCAAAGGTTTTTAGCCAGTTAGGTGAACCGATGAAGATGGTATCGTAGACTGCAACGCTATCGAAACAGTTAGATAAAGGAGGGCAATATTCTCGTTCTATCTCCTGTCTGATTTCTTTCACCGCAGTATTGTAGGAAAAAGAATATGGCTTCTGTGGAATAAGCTCCAATAGCTCTCCATCGGTAATCAAGGCAATGTCTTCTGCCAGTGCCTTTGTTATTCCGGAGTATGAATAATAAGCGATTAGGGGAGGTGTATTCACTTCTATATTTATTTATAACCTTAATTCCGCAGCATAAATTCTTGTGAGAACTCCAAGTGCCTGAGAAACAAAGTTCTCAAAATACTTGGATATGTCAGAGATTTCACCTATCTTGGTGCTGCAAACATAACAAGTAAGCAAAAATCTGACATGACAAAGGTAGCAACTAAAAACGAGAATATCACTTCTTTCGGTGGAATTTATCATATTATGGATGTTTTCTCAAAGTTGAGCTTTGAAAAACTTACCGAATCTGTATTGGGTAAACGTGGAAGTAGCGGCAAAGCATTCTGTTATGGAAGTATTTTTTGTGGTTTTTCATACTTCCCCATTGGTTTGGGTCTTTTATGCTTAGAAAAGACCCAAGAAACACCGAAGCACCTCATATCAACATATAGAGCCCCAAAAAGACATCTCAACATATAAAATTTTCTCACAAGAAAAAATGCTGCGGAATTAAGGATTATCTTAAACTCGCATATGTTATTCTAATCTCATTTTTTTCTTTCCCCAAAGTTGTTATATATATAATTCTACCATAATTATCATATTTGTACTGACATCTGTAAATAACGGTCTCGTCAGAAAAATCTGGCATGTATTCATATCGGAACTCTTTAAGTAAACCTTTTTCTATAACTATTGTGAGCGTTAAAACATAATCGACTCTTGCATTAATATATGTGTAATATTTGTTGATTTTTAATATATTAATTGTTTTACAATCGCCTTTTGTTTGAATAAAAGATTGAATTTCCGACTTATCATAATTGGATAATATATCAGAGATAATACAAAGGTCTTCGAAAATAACCTCTGGATATTTTATAATCACCCCCCACGATTCCAAGTATTTTAATTGTTCGAAAAAGATATTTTGCATATCTTTCTCGACTTTTGAGAGCCTTATAGGTTTCTTTTTCTTGCTTTTATAGACAGCTTCTTTCTTTCCATTTATATATAGACTCTTGGAAATATACCCAGATTCATACGATAAGGTAACATCCACCTGATGATCTTCCGCTACTTTACTGTTAAGAGGAAAATATAATAATAAAAGAAGTAAAAACACTTTCATCCTTAATTCCGCAGTATAAATTCTTGTGAGAACTCCAAGTGTCTGAGAAACAAAGTTCTCAAAACACTTGGATATGTCAGAAATTTCACCTATCTTGGTGCTGCAAACATAACAAGTAAGCAAAAAACTGACATGACAAAGGTAGCAATTAAAAACGAGAATATCATTTCTTTCGATGGAGTTTTTCATATTATGGACGTTTTCTCAAAGTTGGGCTTTGAAAGACAAAGATGGCAGGCAACAGACAGATATCTTCGGAAAGACATACAGTTTTTTGATGTGGACTTATTCTGTGGCAAAGAAAAGGTCGAAGGATTTTACGCTATGAATTTGCCACACCGCATGAAATGTGTTGATTTGGAAAATAGTGAATTTCGTCTGATGAATTTCGATCGAAACAACCCAGAATATATGTTTTATTACATGAAACTTAGAGAAAATATCTTTAACGATGATAATGCAGACATTGTACGTTGCGAAGAGATGCACAGAAGCATTGTTGTAAATGAAAAGATAAAGAAAGCGTTGTTCGAAGCAGGTTTAAAAGGACTACAGTTTAGCAACAGTATAGACATAACACCAAAAGAAAGAACCATTTACGAAAAGATTTAATAAAGTTGTTACTCAAAAGATTGTAAAGATAGAAAACTTAGGGGATGCGAGAAATAAAGAATGATAAACACCCCTATCTTAAACGTAATTCTGGATAAATTTACAATCAAATGTTATATCCTGTTCCCCCCTCAGTTTGGGTTGAAATAAGCAAGAGAAAATTTATAATAATAAAAAATAAATTTGTTATTATAAATTTTTTATTTATAATTATATTTTGTGTGATTTATAACCTTAATTCCGCAGCATAAATTCTTGTAAGAACTCTAAGTTTCTGAGAAACAAAGTTCTCAAAACACTTGGATATAGTCAGAAATTTCACCTATCTTGGTGCTGCAAACATAACAAGTAAGCAAAAAACTGACATGACAAAGGTAGCAATTAAAAACGAGAATATCACTTCTTTCGGTGGAATTTACATCATTTCTTTGTGGCTTTTCATACTTCCCCATTGGTTTGGGTGGGGGATTTCATGACTATGCAAGAACCATGAACCCCAGAAAATCCCCATATCAATGGATAAATCCCAAAAATGTCACTTCAATATATAAAAGTACCTCACAAGGAATAATGCTGCGGAATTGAGGTCCTATAACAATCCTCCAGTAATCTCTCCAAGTCCGAAGCCTTGTAGAGAATCTTTCCTGCAAACTGCGTGTAGGGAATAATCTTTCTGTCTCGATAGTCTTGCAAGGTGCGAGGGCTTATATACAGCCGCTCGCACACCTCCTTTCCCGTTAGGAAATGCTCACCGCCAAATAGAGGCTTGTGCGTCTGTGCCACTTCCTTAATTCTCCTGTTCACACTGTGGATAGCGGACAGCACCACCTGCATCTCGTCCGCATCCATGCTTAAATCTCTAACTGTTTCCATCTTTTCATTGTTTATTTGTTGTTCTTGGTTTTCTCTGACTTTATCTGTAACAACCGTTCCACGTCTTCACGCTTGTAATAGCACTTGTGTCCGATTTGTGTAAACGGAAGCATGCCCGTATCACGGTAATGCTGCAAGGTGCGCTTGCTGATGTTGAGTAACCGACACACATCTCCGTTGTGCAGCCAATCAGTGTGCTTACTCGATTCTCCAAATGCCTTGTGGCAGGTCTGGGCAAGAACGACAATTTCGTCCCTCAGCATTGCCCATTGCTTGTCGGTAATGATAAAATATCCCATAGCGTTATATTGTTTTGTTTATATTTTCCTTTTGCGATTTGCTTTCCATCGCATGTTTCTGCGTGCAAAAGTATGCGCTTCTTTCCATTCCACAAAGCGGCAAGGAACAGCAGGGAAGAATAGGGAAACAGAAGGAAATGAGGTTATCTTTCTTACTCTTCTTCCGGTCCTTATCTTCCTTTTTTCTACGTTTGTTTTAGTCAAAGCAATACAGTGCTGATTGAAGCAAACAGGTACAGACATTTCCTATTACTTTTCTACACTTGTGCGCTTGTTCTTGGCTTAAATCCTTATTTTCCTGCTGTTTCCTGAAAGAATTCCGTAAGAAATCTATTGCCAATGAGCGCAACATTATGCAAGCACTCTCCGAATGCTTGGAACATTGACATTCTCGCCGTAACTTCATTCTAGGAAACCAAAACGGATAAACAATGAAAAATGAAGCAGATAAAAGCAGAATGAAAACAACTGGCAATTCTACCGAACGCAGGGGAAACACCTCCAAGAACAGCGAGATAGAAACCTATCTCCGGACGCACTATGCGTTCAGGTACAACACCGTGCTGGGCAGAACAGAATACCGTAGCTATAAAGATGCAGGCAGTCGTTTCACAAAAGTAGGTCGCTATGAAATCAACTCTCTCCGTAGGAAACTTGACTTCGACGTGGGTATCGTTACATCGTCCGACAACCTCTATTCCATCATTGAAAGCAGCTTTTCACCACGCATCAATCCCATACAGGAATACTTCAAGGCTTTGCCAACGGTTGATGCTTCGGAAGTACTGCGCAAGATAGAGATAGGTCAAGGCGCAATCGCCAATCTCGCTTCGTGTGTTACCGTCCGCAACGCTGAAAAATGGCTGCCGTACCTCACCAAGTGGCTCGTGGCAGTGGTTGCCAACACCATGGACGACCGAGAGTGTCGTAACCACACCTGCCTTGTACTGACAGGAGAACAGGGAAAGTTCAAGACAACGTTCCTTGACCTGCTCTGTCCTTCTGCCCTTCACGGTTACAGTTACACGGGTAAGATATATCCTCAGGAGAAGGACACGCTCACCTATATCGGGCAGAACCTCATCGTAAACATTGACGACCAGCTCAAAGCCCTCAACAAGCGGGACGAGAATGAACTGAAGAACCTTATCACCTGCCCGATGGTCAAATACCGTATGCCCTACGACAAGTATGTGGAGGAACATCCACACCTGGCGAGCTTCGTGGCTTCGGTGAACGGCAACGATTTCCTGACTGATCCCACGGGCAGCCGACGATTCCTGCCCTTTGAGGTGCTATCCATTGATATAGAACGAGCAAAGGCTATTTCTATGGATGCCGTCTATACCGAAGCCAAAGTCCTGCTAAACTCAGGCTTCCGATATTGGTTTGACGATGATGAGATAGTGGAGTTATACAAAGAGAGCGAGGAATTTCAGGTGCAGACCGCAGAAATGGAACTCCTGCTACGTTGCTTTGAGAAGCCTGCGGAGGATAGTCCCCACTGCTCCTATATGACCACAACGGAGATACTTACCTACTTAGGTACCTATACACATCATCCATTGTCCTTAAAACACATGGGCGAAGCCTTGAAAAGGACAGGCTTTGAGAAAGTGAGCAGGAGGCGTGACGGTGGCAGTCCCATCTATGTGTACAAAGTAAGGAAGATACTACCCTGTCCCCTGCTTGGTAGTTGTAGTAGCCTGATGTAGTAGGGCGTGTAGTATTGCTGTGCACTACAAATTATCACTGATTATCAATAACTTACAACATATTAGTATGTAGTAAGAAGAAAGATAAAAAAGTTTGGAAGGGAAAAACTTTGGAAAAGATAATCAAGGAAGTAGAGTCCTGTCGAACAGAATATTTTGAGATAAGAAAGAAATGTTCAACCAATAAATATCGCAATAATGAAAGAAGATTTATCACTCATCAAGCGATACCCCATCGTGGAGTATCTTGAAAGGAAAGGCATCAAGCCTGTACGCAGGACACCAGCCTATGCCCTTTATCGCTCACCGCTTAGGGAGGAAACGCATCCGAGCTTCAAGGTGGACACGGAGAAGAACCTCTGGATAGATTATGCCGAGGGACGTGGCGGAAGCATCATCGACCTCTGTATGCGCATGGAGCGATGCAGCCTGTCGGAAGCCATCCGCCTTTTGGGGCGGAACGCTCCCGATACAACGTGCAGTCCTCGTATGGTATGTGTACATGGCACTTCCAATCAGGAAAGTATTGGACAGGCTACATCGGCAAACGGGACAAGGAGACTGACAGGCATATCAGACACCTTGCCGCCACATTTGCAGGACTACCTCATGAAAGAACGCTACATTGATTTGGCAAAGGCAAAGCCATTCCTCAAATGTATCAGCTATGAGGTAAGGGGGCAGCATTATCAAGCCATCGGCTTCGCCAATCAGTCGGGTGGCTATGAGCTTCGGGACAGCGGCTCGTTCAAGGGAACGATTGCCCCGAAGGACATTACCCCTATATTCATGGATAGGTCGAGAAATAAGGTGACTGACAAAATACAACCGGTCTGTGTGTTCGAGGGCTTCATGGACTTCCTTTCTTTCCTTTCAATGAAAGAAGAAGTAACGAGTGCCTGTCTTGTGCTGAACTCCGTAAGCAACGTTGCAAGGGCTATCCGCTATCTGAACGACAGACACCTAACCCATATCCGTGCCTTCCTTGACAATGACGATGCTGGACGGAAAGCAACCAATGATTTCATCAGGGCAGGTTTCAAGGTGGAGGATATGTCCGTGCATTACGGACGGTTCAAAGACCTCAACGAGTACCATATCCACAGGGTGCGTGGACAGCAGAAAAGACAATCACTGAATACATTACAACCGCAAACCAATTCTATCAAGACAAAACAAGTTAAATATAAAATGAGATAAAGACAATGGAAAAGAAGAAAACAACAGACGAGGAGCATGACCTCTTATATTACCTGGGTGGTAACGAAGAAGATACTTCTTCAAAGACAACTGAACAAAAAGACATACTTATCCCTAAATGGGAAGAGGTCAGGAAGCAGGAAAAAAGAGCACCTATAAACCAGTCGGGTATTCCATCGGAGAACTCGGAACATGAGCAGCATGTTGTATCATCACAGGATGCAGTGCCATCACAGCACACAGAGAACACAGCCGTTCAAAGACGCATCAGCGCCAAGATGAGAAAGGAAACGCTTGAAGCCTACAAGCAAGCCTATCTTGTTCCAACCAAATTGATAGGCCGAAAGGCGGTCTATCTGAGCAGGGAGACACAGGAGCGGGCGGACTTCATCGTGCGCAGATTGGGCGACAGGGGCAGCAACCTTTCAAGTTTTGTGGAGAACATCGTGCGCCTTCATCTGGAGGAATATGGTGAGGATATAGAGAAATGGAGAAGATTGTAAACCGACAGAAAGGGACGAGGGGGATAAGAGGAGGAACATCTCTTTCATTTTCACTTCTCCCTCAACCCTTTTTCGGGAGTATGAAAACGGACATTTGTCAAGCATACTGAACGGTGGGAATGCCACGAACGCAGTCAGACACGGAATGCCGTGCATTCACTTTTTGGCAACAAAACGCCTTATGCGTAAACGGTCTGTTAGGGTAGCATTGCAAGACGTCAGTTTGTACCCACAAACTGCGCTTGCTCCCCTCGATAAACAGCCGGGGAGATTAGACCGTAATCACTCCGTTCTCATCGGTCATCATTCAGAAATTAAGCAGCAATGAATCATCTATAATGATTAACTTTCGGAGAAATTTATATGAATAAATACAGAAGAAAAGCTACCCAATGGCAGCAGAAGGACAATGAAGAAAAGCAGATGAACAAGACGGAGTTCATCAAGGTTAGGTGTACTTTGGAGGAGAAGCAGCGCATCAAGGCAAAGGCAGAAAGCACAGGGCGGAAGTTCTCCGAGTACTGCCGTGAGATTCTTTTGAATGGTGAAGTGGTAGCCGTTCCCAAGATGACCGACAATGAAAAGGAAGCCATTGCCGTACTCCACCGAACGGGAATGTACTACGCACAGGTTTCCAACCTCATCAGGATAAAGGACGAGTCATGGGTGCCGATAACCAAGAACCTTTCGATATGTGCCAAAGAAGCATTTAAGCGTTTTTTCGACCCTCACTTCCGCATTGGTGACGATATATATAAGGTCTTAAATCTGCCGAGATATGATAGGAAAGTGTAAGGCGATAGCACACGGAAGTACTGCATTGGACTATATCTTCAGAGAGGGCAAGCTGGGTAATCGGCTTGCCTTCCATAACCTTTGTAGCAGAGAATCAAAGGCTATTTACGAGGAAATGAAGGTAGTCGGCGACTACAATACCCGATGCAGGAACAAGTTCCTGCGCATTGAAATCGGCATCGCACCACAGGACGAGAAGAAACTATCAGTTTCTGAACTTGCCCAAATAGCCCATCTGTTTGCCAAGAAAATGGGACTTGACAACCATCAGTGGGTGGCAGTAACGCACAAGGATACAGACAACAGGCATATCCACATCATCGCCAACCGCATCAGTCTGTACGGTGAGGTATATGATACCACTTTTGTGAGCAACAGGGCAGCAAGGGTGGCGGAGGACATTAGCAGGGAGAAAGGCTTGACCATCGCAAAGGAGGTCAAGGCGGAGAGAAAACACCAAAAGGCAAAAGTCAATCCCACAAGGGAGGAAGCAAAGAAAGAACTGCAAGGGATATGCTATAGCCTGCTTGATAAATACAAAGGTACAGGCATCACGGGACATTCCATGTTCCTCTATGAGTTGAACAAGCAAGGAGTAACCATAGAACGCATGAAAAACAAGCAGGGCAAGGTATATGGCTTGAAGTTCTCATACAGAGGACAATCTTTCAAGGCATCGGAAGTAGGCAGAGAGTTTGGCTACCGTTCTTTGCAAAAGAACTTCGAGGCAGGTAAGAAAGCCGATACGAATATATCTGACCAAGTAATACGCAAATCGTCAAAGCATACAGATACTAAGGATGCTGGCTATCAACTCGTACCCCCAAGCCGTTCATACAGTCCACCACCAACTAAGGAAACGCCAAAAATCGCACAAACTATAAGAGATATGGCAGATGCAGCCATCAGCACAGCCGATGATTTGGTGGAGGGAGTAGGCGGAATGATTACGCCAACTACACATGGCGATGACTATGCCGAGACCGCATGGCAGCGCAAGCTCAGAAACCAAGCTAACAGAAAGAAGAAGCGAGGGAGAGGATTATAGCAACTCCAACAGCAACAATCCAAAATGCAGATATGTGAATATTTCTTTGAAAACGCTTGTTATTCGGTAACAAAGTATTATCTTTGCAAACAGAATAACAAGCGTTCTTTGTTAGGCAGAAAACAGCGACACCAAGTAGTTCGCTCGTTTCCAAATCGTTACCTATTCAGTTTGACAAACAAGCTAACTTTTTTATTTCCAATAAGTTGTATTTTAGATATTATCTTGCGCTGCAACTGTGGCCCTTTTAGTTTCCAACTGTGGCTCTTTCGCAAGCCCGAGGGGCCCAAATGGCAAATCGGAGGGGCTTTCGCAGGGTTCCAAGTCCCGTGTTCCAATCTGGTTGGAGAGTTTTCGTGGAAGTGTTTTTGTAAAGGTTGTTCGTCATCAAGAGACACTTCCTGCCGGCTTCTCAGGAACGGTCGGGGCATCAACGGTTTCCCGAACACGGGAAAGGGACGCACTCGGAGCTCTCTCCTCATGCGTCCCATGCTTGTTATTACCGTCTTTTGTTACTTGGATTATTGCTTCATGTCAAACCCTAAACGCACACCGTCGTAGTTTTTGCTGATTTCGCCGATAGAAGCTATCGTGGTGTTGCCGCTCATGGCCGAGAGGGTTTGGATGAGCGTGAGTAGTTTTTTCGATTCAAAAAGTATGCTGATGCCCGAACCGTTGCGCTTGGCATAGCCGGTGAGGTTGAGCAGTAGTCCTTGCAGGCGCAACTGTGAGGTGGCGGTGTCGAAGGTGTAGGTGCCGCTCCAACTCTTACCGTCGAGTTTGGCCGCGAAGGTTCCGTCGCTTTCAAATTGGATATAGGTGTTGGAACGAGTGAACCCTAATTTCTTGTATTGCACCTCGAGTTTTTTCTCCACTTCGGTCGCAGCCACTTCGCCACCGGCCTTGGCCAAAGCACTCTGCGAGGTGAAAGCACAACCGGGTCCGTCGTAGCGCCAAATGCCCAGGAGTTGTTTGGAGGTCAGCTTGTCCAGTCCGATGACCGAAGAGAGCACGTTGCCGATGGTCTCGCCGTCGGTGGCGGCCCCCAATATGCCTCCGAGCACGCTGCCCGTAGACAAAGTTGTCGATGTGGCTTGAGACGAAGTGTCTCCCATTGTTCCCATTCCTCCACAACCAGACAGCAGCAGGGCCGCGCCCGCAATCATCAGTGTTATCTTCTTCATTGTGATGTTTCGTTTAAAGCAAGTTCTCTTTAAAATTTAATTTCCGTGCGCAAAGGTCGGCTTTTTCTTCCAATCGTAAAAGGGGAAAATCCTATTTCGCAGGAGGAAATCCCTATCGGGGACATGAAACTGCCTTCTTGGAGACCTCTGGCGAGGCCGCGGGATGGGGAGAAAAAGCCCGCATTACACCACAACGGAGTTGACATAGGTCAAAAAACGACCGGCAATGACACCGTTTTTCGCCCGAAAAGATGGCCGAAAGGAGAGAAAAACATACCTTTGCAGCTCAAACCAATATTTAGTAAGGATAACATGATGGATAAAAGTTTGATTCAAGTAAATGCCAAAATCGGCGACCAGACGGCCAGCCGTTGCCGGCAAATGCTGAAAGAACGCCGTGAAGCTTTGGCTTCGAAAGGCAAGAGAAAGTAAAGTTGTTGCCGTCCGAAAGGGCTGACAACATGAGACCGACAGCTGTTTTAAGCACCATACACACATCGGGAGCGTCCTGCAAGGGGTGCTCCCGATGTCTTTATGAAGTAACGAAAGGCAAGAAGACAGGAAGCAAGTAGATAAAACGAAAAAAGAAATAAAAACAACAACGCGTTTACTGTCAAATGAAGATATTTTCCTATCTTTGCAGAAGATAGGATTTTGAGCTAAAACCATCATCAAATATGAAACACTTAGTAATTCGCCATTTTGGTCCAATAAAAGAGGCGGACATGGATTTAAGACGTGTCAATATCATTATTGGGCCACAGAGTTCCGGAAAGAGCACCATACTGAAGATTGCATGTTTCTGCGACTGGATGGAAAGGCAGATAGAACTAACTCAAAATCCTGATAAATACTGCGACTCAAACTTCTTCATCGAAAATCTTATAGGTTTTCACAAGTTGGAAGGCTATCTGCAACAGGAGACTTATATCAGATATGAAAATGATGCCGTTTCCTTTGATTATTCAGAGAAGAACAAGAAATGTACCTTCAAATGGAACGAGGCGAAGCGTTGGAAATACAAGCGGACCAAGATTGCCTATATCCCGGCTGAGAGAAATCTTGTGGCTGCAATACCAAACTGGTATCAAGTGAACATGAATAAGGATAACATTCTTGATTTCATGAAAGAGTGGGAATTTGCCCGCAAGGCATTCCTAAAAGGAGAACAGATACTTGATTTACCTGTCAAATACGAATATAATGCGTATAATCAAGGAGATCGCATAAAGCTGGAAAATGGAAAGGAACTTGATCTGACAGTCGCATCGAGTGGGCTTCAAGCCTTGACTCCTCTATATGTGATGCTTCGCTATCTAACTTCGGAATATTATAAGGAAGCTCATACCAACGTTGAACAAGACATGCTCAGACAAAACTTGCATGAAGTTGTGGCAAAGGAATGTGCCGGTCTGACCAAGGGAGAACAGCAGAATATCATCGACACGATTCTCACCCCCCACCACACAGACTTGTTCGTTGAAGAACCTGAAGCGCACATTTTTCCTTCTACACAGAAAAGTTTTGTGTATTCACTTGTAGAAATGCTTAATGGAAATGTGCAACATACATGTTTCCTCGCAACTCACAGTCCATATATCCTAACGGCATTCAACAATATCATTTTGGCGGGTGAGACGATGGCAATGTCTAAAGAGAAGGCAGATAAAGTTTCTGTGATAATGCCCAAACGCCAAACACTATGCTATGATGAAGTTGCAGCCTTTGAGATGTCGAACGGGAGAAACCATTCTATCATGGACGAAGACTTCCGTTTGATTTCCGCTGACGCCATTGATGCAGCCTCGCAAGAAATAAGTAACGACTTTGACTATCTGTTGAATATATGAGAAACGTGCCGGACAGCTGTGTGAGGAAAACAACAGACTCCATTATAAAGTTTCAGAAACTACGAAGCATTATCAGATTTCACAATTCTCAAAGGAGTTTATACAAAAAGGTAAAAGTAGACGGGGGTGCTTTACATGAGGGTGCGAAGTGTGACAACATGCTTTGCTCTGCCGATGAACATGAAGAAAGATATATAGAACTGAAAGGGTCTGACATTCCACATGCAATCGTACAACTTCGTACAACCATCCTTAAACTTGGCGAACATGATGGCAATCGTCACTCGTATGTTGTATGCACAAAGGTTGCTCCGCGAATTACGACTGCCATACAAAAAGCAAAAGTCGAGTTTCGGAAAAGGCTGAAGTCAGACCTTCAAATTAAGGAAACTCCGTTGGATGTACAACTGTAAAAATATGGTGTGCCAACAAGTCTCCGCATAAAACTTCGAGATACACTGCATGGCAAGGAGAGACTAATAATCTTCAGAAACGGCGGGCTTCATTTTCCGGCTTTTTTATCTACCTTTGCAGAACACTATGCATCATCGCGACCAACAAATACTCCGCTTGGCGTTGCCGTCGATTGTTTCCAACATCACGGTGCCGCTATTGGGACTTGTCGATGTGGCTATTGTAGGCCACATAGGCGATGCCCGGTATATCAGTGCCATAGCCGTAGGCACGACGATATTCAACGTGCTCTACTGGGTGTTCGGCTTCCTGCGCATGGGCACCGGGGGCATGACATCGCAAGCCTACGGCCGCAGGGAGCTCGACGAGGTGGTGCGCATCCTCTTGCGCACGCTCTCCATCGGCTTCGGCATCGGGCTGCTATTCGTGCTCTTGCAACGCCCCGTCATCAGCCTGGGGCTGTGGGCCATGCAGCCCGACGACTCCATGCTCGGCCTCTGCCGGCTCTACTGCAACATCTGTATATGGGGGGCTCCCGCCATGCTGAGTCTGTATGGGCTGACGGGATGGTTCGTGGGCATGCAGAACACACGCCTGCCGATGGTGGTTTCCATCTCGCAAAACATCATCAACATCGTGACCAGCCTCACGCTGGTGCTCGGTTTCCGGATGGACATAGCCGGTGTGGCAGCCGGAACGGTCATCGCCCAGTGGGGCGGACTGCTTATAGCCGTCTCACTGCTGTGGCGGCACTACGGCCGGTTGCGCATCCACGCCCGCTTGCAAGGGCTGTTCAATCGCGAAGCACTTGTCCGTTTCTTCGTTGTCAACCGCGACATATTCCTGCGCACACTCTTTCTCGTGGCCGTGTTTCTCTCGTTCACGGCAGCCGGTTCGCGACAGGGGGTGCTTATTCTGGCCGTCAACACACTGCTCATGCAGCTCTTCACGATATTCTCTTACTTCAGCGACGGGTTCGCCTACGCCGGAGAGGCACTTTGCGGCCGTTACCACGGGGCGGGCAACCGGCAGGCCTTCCACGAGACGGTAAGGAGACTCTTCGTGCTGGGGAGCATCGTCACGGTAGCTTTCACCTTATTATATATAAGTGGGGGACACGCTTTCCTGCACCTGCTCACGAGCGATGAGACGGTCGTGGAGGCCGCGGGAGCCTACTTCCCGTGGGCAGTGGCCATACCGGCGGCAGGCATGGCCGCCTTCATCTTCGACGGCATCTTCGTGGGCATCACCCACACCAAGGGGCTGCTGCTGTCATCGGTGATGGCTGCTGTGTGTTTCTTCGCCGTCTACATGGGCCTGAAAACAACAATGGCCAACCACGCGTTGTGGCTGGCCTTCATCGTTTATCTTTTCGCAAGGGGTGTTGTGGAAGCGGTCATCTACCTTAAACGAGCCTGATGCTCATGGGACTCACCTCGATGAGCCGGCGGCGATAGAGATCGCCCACAGCACGCTTGAACACCTTTTTGCTCACGTGGAAACGCGCATAGATGTCATCGGCCTCGCTCTTGTCGCCAAGGTCGCACGTGCCGTCGTTGTCCTTGAGATACTGATAGAGCGTTTCGGCAAAGTCGGTCGTCTGCTTCCGGCCCACAGGTTGCAGGGCCACATCAATCTTCCCGTCGGGGCGCACTTGGCTAATGTAGCCTTTCATGCGGTCGCCCGCATGCACATATTGAAATATCTGGTCTTTATAGAGCAGGCCGGCAAAGCGGTTGTCCACAATCACCTTGAAGCCGCGGTCGGTCTTCTTCCACACAAGCAGCTCCACTTCATCACCGGGGCGATAGGGCGGACGAGAGGTGTCGAGAAACTTGTCAACCTTGGCTGAAGCCATGATGCGGTAACTCTCTTCGTCGATGTGGACATACACGACATGGCTGTCGCCTATCACCATCTTTCGTTTCATCTCGTGGAAAGGACAAAAGAGGTCTTTCATCAGTCCCCAACCAAGGAAAGCTCCGTATTCATTCACCCATTTCACTTCCAGATAGGCAAAGTCTCCCACCTTGGCCAGCGGTTTCTCGGTGGTGGCGATGGGGCGTTCGTCTTGGTCGAGATAGATGAAACACTCCACCTCGTCGCCCGGCTGCAACCCTTCGGGCACATAGCGCTGGGGCATGAGGATGTCTCCCTCGCGGCCTCCGTCGAGATACATGCCGAACACCTCGCCATAGCCTTCGCGGCGGGCAACTTCTTTCACACGCAACCGATTGTATTCGCCAAGTCTCGGTTGGCGTGGGTCGTTATACTGATTTTCTTTTTCCATTATCTTCTCTTTGTTTAAATGATTATCCGGCATTTTCCTTTCCTTCTGTTACCGGGCTTTCTTCTGCCGGGGACGGCGTGCTTGGAGCCGGCTCAGCACCGGCAGACCGTTCAGGATGGGCAGCACCCAAGGAATCTCCAACCACCTGCCCGTCTTTCAGATGTATGGTTCGGTCGGTGATGGCAGCAAGTCCCTCGTCGTGGGTCACGATGACAAACGTCTGGCCGAACTTGTCGCGCAGGTCGAAGAAAAGGCGGTGGAGCTCGTCCTTGTTCTTGGAATCGAGACTGCCCGAAGGTTCGTCGGCCAGTATGACGGACGGATTGTTTACCAGCGCACGGGCCACGGCCACACGCTGCTTTTCGCCTCCCGACAGTTGGGCGGGCTTGTGGGAAGCACGGTCGGCAAGCCCCATAAAGTCAAGAAGTTCAGTTGCCCTCCGCTTGGCCTCTCCCCTACTCCGACCCGCGATAAACGCCGGAATCATCACGTTTTCAAGTGCTGAGAACTCGGGCAGGAGCTGATGGAACTGAAAAACAAAACCGAGATGCAGATTGCGGAAGTCACTCAACTTTCCCGTTGACAACTTACCGACATCCACACCGTCTACCACGACCTGCCCACTGTCGGGCCGGTCGAGTGTACCGATGATTTGCAAAAGTGTGGTTTTACCCGCCCCACTGGGGCCGATGATGCTCACCACCTCTCCTTGGTCTATACGCAAGTCAATGCCTTTGAGCACCTGCAACGAGCCGAAGCTCTTGGTTATACCTTTGATGTCTATCATTTGATGTCTATCATTTGATGTGATTTTTGTTACTTAATAGAGATGCTCGGACTCTTATTCCTGCCACTCCTGTCACCGCCAACCGTTTTTTCCGGCGACCTTTGACGCAGATTTCAACGCCGCCAATGGCGCTTTACCCACGAACTGAGCAACTCGTAGGCACTTACTTCCTCCTGATGCTGGGGCTCCGCAAAGGTCATGGAGTCGGGTGCTTCACCATACTGATCGGGGAAAATGATGAGCAAGTTCATACCCGAAAAGTGGTGTGTCAGCTCATCGGGCAGCCGGTCGAGAGCCGTCTTGTAAGACACCGTACCCTTTCTCGCCGCCACCACCACGAAGAGATGGTCGGAAGCTATGGTGGAAGCCAGGCGCGGAAGTTCGTTCCAATGCTCCATGAGAGCATAGTCGGCTCTCACGGCAGGATGCCGGTTTTGCACAAACTCGTTGATAAGGGCCAACGACTCCTTACGTCCATGAAACTGCACACGGCACTCCAGATTGCCGGCCAGACGCGACAGGCGTTCGAGCCAGCGATAGAATCCCGGTTCAAACTCGGCCCGTGAGGGCACAGCCACCTGTATGCGGCGGATGGTATTGAGCGGCTGGCGGAGGCGGGCCATAATTATCTGGCGGCGTAAACCATTAAAAAGGCTTTGATGGAACTCTCCCCAGAACTTGGTTGAGACCTCCTTGTGCATGTGCATACCGATGATGATTTCGGATGCCTGAAACTCGCTGAAGGCATGTTTAATGCCATTGGCGATATTGGCGGCAATGCGCACTTGGGTCTGCATCCTTACGTCAGTACCCGCAGCAAGCTGCATACAATGGTCAAGAAGGCGGCGGCCCTGCTCTTGGTTGTAGCGCATGTCCTTGTCGTCATAGACCACATTGAGCCCTATAAGTCCGCGATTGAGCTTAGGATTGCGCATGAGCATGGCCAGACTCATGAGCAGGTCGGCATATTCGGGATACTTCACCGGCACGAGAATCTTCTCATCGTCGGCCTGCCGGCCGTCATCTGCGGGCAGCGTGTTGTCGCGCAGGATGATTTTACGGGCCGACCAGTCGGTCATCATCGACGAGATGATGCACGTACAGAGTATCATGCACACCACGCCGTTGAGCATGTCATCGTCCACAAGATACCTCCCCGGAGCCACCACCAGCCTCATTCCCACCAGCACCATGGCAATGCTGCCGGCGGCGTGGGCCGAAGTGAGACCGAACATCATGTGTCCCGACGACACGGGCAGACGGAATCCCAGACAAGCCCCGTAGGCGGCAAGGGCCTTGCCGAGCGTGCCGAAGAGCACGATGCAGAACACCACCCACAAGATGTGGCCTCCACTGAAGAGCAGCCCCACATTGATAATCATCCCCACACCGATGAGGAAATAGGGGATGAACAGTGCGTTGCCGATAAACTCAATGCGATTCATCAGTGGCGACACATGGGGAATGTAGCGATTGAGGATGAGGCCGGCGAGGAAGGCGCCGAAGATTCCCTCCACACCGGCTATGTCGGAAAGGGCGGCACTCATGAAAAGAATGGCCATGACGAAGATAAACTGCATCACCGCATCGCTGTAGCGGCGCAGAAACCAGCGCGTCAGCCGGGGGATGAGCCATATCATCGCGGCACAATAGAGGACGAAACGCAAAGCAAACCACACCCAAAAGGCAGCCCCACCCGAGTTCTGATGGGAGGCCACAAGGCCTGCCAGCACGAGCAGGGCCATGAGCAGAGAGAGCATACTCGACCCCACACTGAGGGTCACACTGGGCTTGCGCTGCAACCCGTAGCGCGTGACGATGGGGTAGGCTATGAGCGTGTTGGAAGCCATGATGCACCCCAACAGCAGCGAAGCCGAACCGGAATAGCCGAGTAGGCAGGTGCCCATGAAATAGGTGAGGATGAAGGGGATGGAGAAAGTCAACAGACCGAAAGCGAGCATACGATACTTATTGCGCTTCACGCCCTGCATGTCCATCTCCAGAGCGGCCAAAAACATGATGTAATAGAGGCCCACACGCCCGAAAAGTTCAAACGAGGAGTCGCGCTTGAGTATGTTCAGTCCATACTGCCCCACGAGCACTCCGGCCAGCACCATGCCTATGATGTGGGGGATGCGCAACTTACCCATGATGATCGGCGCAAAGAGGATGATGATCAACACCACAAAAAAGATGAGCGTCGGGTCGGTGATGGGGAAATAATGCGAGATATACAACATAGCGGGCTTGGTGGACGGATCGTTCTATATAGAATATGTGCAAAGTTAATGCAAATCGTCTGAATATCAAAATCTTTTGTCCGCTTTTTGTCACCACACTCGCCATAAAGTCGCCTGTGGAGGCGTCCAAAACACCGATATTGCATCAAAGCAAAAGAAAAAACATCGATTTATTGTCTTTTATAGCGCAAAAAGTTGTAATTTTGCAACCGACATACTTTATTTCATTAAACAAAATCCGATTATGAAAGTAGCGATTGTTGGCGCAAGTGGCGCCGTGGGACAAGAGTTCCTGCGCATTCTCGCCGAGAGAAATTTCCCGATGGACAAACTGGTGTTGTTTGGCAGCGAGCGTAGTGCCGGCCGAAAATACACCTTCAAGGGAAAAGACCATGAAGTGAAACTCTTGCAGCATAACGATGATTTCAAGGATATCGACATTGCATTTGTCTCTGCCGGCGGCAGCACATCCAAAGATTTTGCCGAAACCATCACCAAGCACGGGACTGTGATGATAGACAATTCGAGTGCCTTCCGCATGGATGAAGACGTGCCCTTGGTGGTGCCGGAGGTGAACGCGGCCGATGCACTCAACCGCCCGCGCGGCATCATCGCCAACCCCAACTGCACCACAATCATGATGGTAGTGGTGCTGGAACCCATCAACAAGCTGAGCCCCATCAGAAAAGTGCATGTCTCGTCCTACCAGAGTGCGAGCGGTGCCGGAGCCGTGGCCATGGCCGAACTGCAACAGCAGTATAAAGAGATCGTGGAGACGGGAGAGGTGAAGACCATCAAGAAGTTCCCGCACCAACTGGCCTACAACGTGATACCGCAAATTGACTCGATGACCGAGACCGACTACACAAAGGAGGAGATGAAGATGTTCAACGAGACGCGCAAAATCATGCACAGCGATGTGCGCACAAGTGCCACCTGCGTGCGCGTGTCCTCGCTCCGCAGCCACTCCGAGAGCGTGTGGTTTGAGACCGAGCAGCCGCTCAGCGTGGCCCGGATACGCCAAGCACTGGAGGCAGCTCCCGGGGTGAAACTCGTCGACGACCCGCAAAACTATGTCTATCCCATGCCGTTGGAAAGTGCAGGCCACGACGATGTGTATGTGGGCCGCGTGCGCAAAGACCTTGCCGATGACAATGGCAACACGCTGTGGCTCACGGGCGACCAGATACGCAAAGGCGCAGCACTCAATGCCGTGCAGATAGCCGAATATCTGATCAAGGTGGGCGACATAAAGTAAATGGGCTCCGTTTTTGTCAGCATCTTTTATGCGACATTTGCAAAAAGCCACAAAATATCGTATCTTTGCATAAGCAAGGGAAGCGCATAGGCGTTTCCCTTTTTTTGATTACCCACCTACTTACAGTCCCCCACCCCCCTAAAAGGGGCTATTCAGGCCTGAATGGCCTTGCGAAAGGGGCTCTTCGAGCTTCTCATTCGGCCCGACCGAGCTTCCAAGTGTGGCCGTTTTGCAAGATCGTTTGGGCCGGATGTCAAAGAGAAGTCGCTTTTCCGGGAAAATCGTCTCAGCCGAATGGCAACCTCATCGGAATCCTCCAAAGCGAGGAGTAAAGCTTTTTCACGACCTCACTATACTTTTAACTTAGCGTAAAAAAGTTGATTTAGGGATATGCCTATGCTCAAATAGGCAAAATCCGTAGGTGGTTCACAAACTTTTGCCTAACTTTGCCAGCGTGGAGACTATGCGGAACATGCTTTCCGCCTGTCTGCACGTCCGGTATCATTGAGCTCCTCCTGTCCGTCAACCTTCTCCGAAGACGGCGAACGGATGGAGGCCTCATACCCGAAAACAACGTTTCACACTTTAAAAGACAAAAAATATGAAAAAGTTACTATTCCTTTCACTGGCCGTTATCGCCTCCATTCTGCCGGCCTCGGCACAGTATTATCCCGACGGCCGCCCCATTCCGCCCCGCCATCGCCACCACTCCGGCAGCAATTACACCATGGGTACATATCCCGAACAGGACATCTACTACGGGTTCCGCATAGGACTGGGGGTGAGCACCGTGAGCTCCGACTCGCCGCAACTCGACGGCAACAGTGCCAAGTCGGGCCTCAACGTAGGAGCCATTGTGGGCAAACGGCTCACCACTGCTGCCCCACTCTACTTCGAGACGGGCCTCTTCTACACCGAGAAAGGCGGCAAGAGCAACTACGGTTCGGGCAAGTTCACTTACGGCCTGAACTATCTTGAAGTGCCATTGGTGGTGAAATACAAGTTCTTTCCTGCCGACAACGTGAGTATCGAGCCCTACGGTGGTGGCTATCTGGCCTGCGGCGTAGGCGGTAAAATCAAGGACTACGGCAAGCGTGCGGCCTTCAGCAGCTTTGAAGACGGCTACTTCAACCGCTTCGACGGTGGTCTGAAAATAGGTTGCGACGTGAGTTTCCAGATGCTCACCATAGGCATTGGCTACGACATAGGTCTCGCCAATGTGGGCCAAGACGTTTTCGACGACACTCGCACGGGCTGCTTCAACCTCAATGTGGGTGTGACATTCTAAGCGACTATAGGTGCTGCTTCTTCATTCATATAGCCACGCCTCTTCCCACACAAACGCCTCACCCACCGACACAACATAGAAAGGTGACTGTACCGAAGTTCAATACATCGGTACAGCCACCATCCTTTTGCTTAAAATATGAATGCGAAGATTTGGATTTATGGAATTATTCGTATATTTTTGAGCCAACAACAACCCATCACGCAGAGGGTCGAGCAGACCAGGTGTTGTGATTTGCTTGAAAATTTGTACCTTTGTGGTAGCAACAACAACAAGGAGAAGTACACCGTCCGTGAGATGATGTTGTGATTTGCTTGAAAATTTGTACCTTTGTGGTAGCAACAACAACTGTATCTGACAAATCGCAGGTTGCTTTTTGGTTGTGATTTGCTTGAAAATTTGTACCTTTGGTGGTAGCAACAACAACAGGCCGGAGGCCGCATGGGGAGTATCTACTGTTGTGATTTGCTTGAAAATTTGTACCTTTGTGGTAGCAACAACAACCACTATGGGCAGGACGACAAGGCTAACTATGTTGTGATTTGCTTGAAAATTTGTACCTTTGTGGTAGCAACAACAACTCGGTTATCTTCCGCAACGGGGCGCACCTGTTGTGATTTGCTTGAAAATTTGTACCTTTGTGGTAGCAACAACAACGCCGACTATTTTCTGAAATCGTATATTTCAGTTGTGATTTGCTTGAAAATTTGTACCTTTGTGGTAGCAACAACAACGCTTCCGGCTTTCATTCTGCCTGATGGGGAGTTGTGATTTGCTTGAAAATTTGTACCTTTGTGGTAGCAACAACAACATGTGTAGGAATAGCCTGGCCGCACTTCGAGTTGTGATTTGCTTGAAAATTTGTACCTTTGTGGTAGCAACAACAACCACGGACACTCCACACTCGGCGGCCGGAAAGTTGTGATTTGCTTGAAAATTTGTACCTTTGTGGTAGCAACAACAACAATTTTTGGACACAAGGCGGTTGCTGTGGTGTTGTGATTTGCTTGAAAATTTGTACCTTTGTGGTAGCAACAACAACAGAATACGATCTCACTATAGAGGTCTTCCAGTTGTGATTTGCTTGAAAATTTGTACCTTTGTGGTAGCAACAACAACCGCGCACGGGCAACAGTAGTATACTCCAAGTTGTGATTTGCTTGAAAATTTGTACCTTTGTGGTAGCAACAACAACTCGATATCTATAATTCACTGAATTACAAATAGATACTTTGTTATTGCAAGAAAAATAAAATGACACCGCAAAGCAAAATCCCATTCGCAACGAATGGGATTTTCGCTTTCTATACAATACGTTCAGAATAGTTCCAGCTGTTGGAAAGGAGCATTAGGAAGGGTAGGCCTTTCCCCATAAAATAACTGTATGTTGGCAAATTGCTTGTCTGTAATACACAAAATTCCGACCTTTCCAAACTTCGGAAGATTATTGCGGATACGCTTGATATGCACTTCAGCATTCTCCATACTAGCGCAATGGCGCACGTAAATGGAAAACTGGAACATCGTGAATCCATCTTTAATCAGCACCTTACGGAAATCGATATAGGCCTTTTTCTCTTTCTTTGTATCCGTAGGCAAGTCAAAGAATACAAGAATCCACATAATTCTATATTCACTAAATCTGTCAAAACCAGACATAACAGGTTACATTTCGGGATAGCTAATATGCCGCACCTCTCCTGAAAAGCATTTAGCAAGTGAGGATGTTGTCTGCTGAGCAGCTATCATCAACGGACTACGCTTGCCATTCACGACCACATCCAACATCGAGATACCCAAAAGTTGTATTTTCTGTTCTTTGGTTATTTCGGACATATCAGATGTACGATGATAATACCAATTACCAACTGATCAACATATGGTCTGTATGGTTCCATAATATCATCAGCAAGACAATAAGCATTGTAGCGGTTATGATGGTGGATCCCTAAAGTCGGCAACAAACCACTCCCCACCAATGATCTTGCTATGACGGCACGCAAAATGGCATAACCGTAATTTAACAAGTTGTTGGGTGGCATTCCTTCCCGTTCACGCACAAATGAGGGAAGTGCAGGAAAGAGATTACGCCAATAATAAGCCGCGGCCCTTGCCTCCAAATTGTCAGGATCACCGCTACGCACTTCATTGGCCCAAACTTTCATGCAATTAGTTTCTTTGCCAGTGCTGGTTCTGAGTACATGCGCTTGATTAAGTATTTTCTGTTTTATGGTCTGTTGCCAGAGTTGTTTACGCAAAGGGAGGGAAGCATCCAACTGTAAACGAAACCGCTCATTTTGCGTTTTATTACCACATAAAGGGAGAAGCAAGCCAATAGGCATACCATTCTGTCCACAAGTGATAACGGCACAATTATTTTCCAACAAAGCCTCTAAGACACCTGATGTGACGGTGATACGTCGGTTGTCAAGTACGACCACCCCGATGTCTTCT
The DNA here is from genome assembly GCF_000184945.1 of Segatella buccae ATCC 33574. GTDB lineage: Bacteria > Bacteroidota > Bacteroidia > Bacteroidales > Bacteroidaceae > Prevotella > Prevotella buccae. The sequence continues at coordinate 1,610,294 of NZ_GL586311.1, read as the reverse complement.
ATCGGGATGGTGCGCTCGGCATCTCTTTTCATCAGATCTGGTAAAGCTTCGTCTTTTTCCACTTCGGGCAAATGCAACACTAATTGAGCATCTCGCAAGCTCAGATAAATTGGATTGCTAAAGCAAAGTGTCTTTTTGATCATGGTGTAGAATTATTTTATAACTTTTAGAATATTCCCCAGACGGTCTATTTCAAGTTTCCAACAGACAGCTTTAATCATTTCACCCGTAAGAGCCCTTCCTATTTTATTCTTTGCCTCAAATTCCACCTTCCGATGTTCAAGTTAGAAGTACAATTTGTTAAAAGTGTTAATTGCGCGTTTGGACAATAGACTTTAAAACATTGATAATCAGTAGGTATTGAAGTCCTAAAACTTCAAGAAAAACACAACTGTTGATGCACAAAAAATAGAGGGAAAGAAGAGATTCTGACCCGTTTAACACTTTTGCATCAACAATATGGGAAAGCAATTAGATTCCAAACAGCGGCAAGAAATTGCCAAGCTCCTTCAAGAGGGGAAGAATTTCAGGGAAATTGCTGAAGTTCTAAAGGTTGACCGTACCACGATATTGCGAGAGATTAACCGCAATGTCGGAGACAACGGCGTGTATGATCCTGAATTAGCCGAAACCAAGAGACGAAGGCGAAAAAAACTCCAATCCGTATCTCCCGGTGCTGTTGCGCAACTTCCTCCCAATGTCCGGGAAGAAGTTGAGAAGGTATTGGCTTTTGAGACTCCGACTGTCAAGCGAAGGCAATTAATCGTGGATAAGTACATAAACGAATATGGCCCGATAATAGAGAAAAAACTTATTTCTCCAATGGCAGCCATGCGTGTGCTTGCAAACGAGTTCTACATGAGTGTAAGTACAGTGTACTATCTTTTGAAAAGGGAGGGTATCTACCGAGATAGAACCAACCCTGTCTGTATGCCTTCTCCTAAAGGATAACCTTTAAAAGCGGATTTTCATGTATTACATCATAAAAGAAGTCCATGTGCGCAAGAAACCACTATGGTTGGTTGACTTGCTCTTTCAGATAACCCCATCCTTGTATCGGGAGAAAGGGTCAAAGGAAACGGTTATTGGTAAATTCAACACCATTCTCTCTCTCATCTTAGATGCCCGGGTAAGGTGGCATCATGGTAAATCCTTGTTATCATCTATTCAAACCATCACCCACGATGAGACATGTATTTGGATCAAAGGAAACCGAGGCTCAAAGTTTCTTTCCTTTCGAATAGAATCAGACAATTGACTTTTAAAAGAACAGCAGTATGGAAATAGATAACAGTAGAAAGACAATTACAACATTTGTCCTCGTAGATCCAACCGGTAAGATCTTTGACGATTTCGAGAACATCAATGAGAATACAGAAGTAAGGGCGATAGCCATTGAACCCCAAAATAGCTGACCTATGGGAGATTACAAATGGATTTGTCTTATCAGAAAGTTCTATAATTGTTCTTTCTATAATGACAGCAACGCCGTGCAAATGTTCCTGCACATTTTTTTGAATGCTCAAAGGGAGGATAAGCCTTACTTTGACAAAATTACGATGAGGGGGCAGTTTCGCACCTCAATTAAAGACATCATGGGTTTTTTGGAGATAAGCCGTAAATCCGCCCGACGTTCTTTAGATAAGCTGAAGGCGGCAGGCATTATCCATGTTGCCTCTCTAAGACGTAACGGTGTTCTCATTACCGTTCGTGAATTTTCAAAGTTCCTGGCTTTGGAAAATGTGAGAGGTGGCTGGGTGAAGCTGTATTACGACCTTGACTTCCAAGATTTCTTTGTGAACGCACAGGTTCTTCATATTTATCTCCATTTACTTCTTCATACTTACTCGGAGAGTGAAAACTATGAGGATCCGCTATGGTTTGACATGAAGAAGATCAGTGCTTCGACCGGCATTCCTGTAGAAGGCATTAAAGAGGCCCTCCAGAAGCTACGCAAGCTGGGCATCCTGAATATTGGTTATAACGGTCAGAAGAAACTTTCTTCCGTTCGTTTGATAGAGTTCCCCGATTATGTCAAGGACACCTGTCCGGTAACATCAATAGGTCCCTCTGCCAGTCATGTCACATCAGTCGAAAGTTTCTCTGATTTGGAAAACTCCTCATCTAATGGAGCTGCCATTATAAGTTTCGAAGACGGGGGGATAAAAACTGAACAAAAGGAGCCAAAAGAAGGGCCAAAAGATGCCCAACAAAATTCTGTACGAAACAGTTACGAAATGTCTACCAAGTCTTTTGTAAATGACAGAAATACAGCTACTTACAAACCCAAAGGTCAAAAAGAGGGCCAAAAGAGGGAACAAAACCGTCCAAAAGTTGAAGCCACCAAAATGCTACCAAACAGTCATGGGGGCGGCTACGCGCGTGATCCTATTATAAAAGAGAATAGAGATAAGAGAATAGAGAATCTTCATTATTATAATTATTCGTCCGCGCGAAAATTTTCGTCAATTGAAGAATTGGTCTGTGATGACGAATGGGTGCGCTCGATGCAGCTGCTTTATGGCTTCCCGGATAAGGAAACGCTCTATAATGCCCTGACTTTGTTCTTGGCGAACTTGCAGTGTCGCAAAGAAGAAGTTCCAAAAGGACTGGAGGGGTTCCTTGACTATTTCTGTAACTGGTATAAACGAAATGAAAAGAAGCTGCTGCATAAACTGAAGGCGCAAACACCGTCTAAAGACTATGCAAAAGTTCTTTGGGACAAGTGTATGTCTGCCTTTGCCAAGATTGTAAGCGAACGTGCTTTTGCATCGGTTTTCCAACAAGTCTCTTTTGAGTCCTTCGACAATGTGGCCAAGACGCTGACACTTGTTCTTCCGAATAAGCGAATATTTGAGATATTGGAAGCTGATTACCTTGATACTGTTAGAACGGTGTTACACAAGTTTTTCGGTACAGGGTTACGGCTTCAATACCGCATTGCATAGGGTCAGAACTACAAACCATTTAAGATTGAATTACGCTTATGAATGAAGCTCAAAGAATATTACAGATGACCGATGGGGGCTTGGCTGTGTTCATTCACTACCTTGGTGAAAAGTGCCTTGCCCGGACTTTCCGTAACCCTTTCAGGGAGGACAGCCGCCCGTCATGCCATCTGTATGCCAACAGAGGCGGATATGGCAACGGCCAATACTACCTCCAAGACTTCGGAGACAGCAGCTTCTGTGGCAACTGCTTTACGATAGTGGGAAGGCTGTGTAATATCAACCCAAAAACCAACTTTCGCGAAGTGCTTCAAGTGATAGACAGAGACCTTGGGCTTGGCATTTTTGATGAACAACGAAGTGAGCACAATGTGTTGATGAAAAGAAAAGCCACACCCTCACAGAAGTACAAATGTTCTTCCATAGCGAGTTTTGAGGTTGTGACACAGCCTTTCATGCCATGGGAGGAAGAGTATTGGGGGCAATATGGCATTGGACTTTCAACGCTGGAACGTTACAACGTAAAGAGCATCAGCAGTTGTACATTCAAGAAATCGTCCGGTGGAAACTTTGCCGTTTACGGTTCAAAGGCTATTCCGACCTACGGATATTTCTTCGATGACGGACGTAGGCTGAAGATTTACAGGCCTAAGGCAAAGACACGTTTCATGTATGCCGGTCACTTCCCAAAGCCCTATATCTTCGGGCGTGAGCAACTGCCTGAAGAAGGAGCACTCGTTTTCGTCACAGGTGGCGAGAAAGATGTCATGTCGCTGTCGGCGCATGGATTTCCGGCCTTGACATTTAACAGCGAGACGGCCAACATTCCCGAAGATGTAATGGATAAACTTTCCCAACGATTCCGTCGAATCATTTTTCTCTATGATACAGATGAAACCGGGCAAAGGGAATCTGCTTTGCGGATACAACAGTACGGCGAGAAATACAACGTTCAGAAACTTGACCTACCGCTGTCCGGAGAGAAATCGGAAAAGGACATCAGTGATTTCTTCCGTCTGGGGCACACCGCAGAAGAACTGCAAGCAATGATAGAAAAGCTATAATTATCGAAAAATGAAATTAGGAAAAATAAGTAAAACTATATTCAGGCACGCAGGAGGAAGCTCCGATAATATTCGGATCAGAACCTTGACAGATGCTGCCACGCCAAGTATAATGGGCATTGATGTTAAGGAGTTTCCGGAGGTTCATTCGGTCTCCTATCGTTTTCTCTCCAAGACCTATCACGGGGTGGGTGTCATAAACCAGAACAACGGGATAGAATTTGTTGGCCAAGACCTGACAGACTCCCCCATGACGTTGAATAGTTCCGGTGTGACTTTTCTTCCCATGGAGAAAGAGCACAGGAGCGACAAGTTGTGTATGTTCGCAGACATGATGGATTATTTGGCCTACCAGACCTTGCAGAAGAATGGCTTTGTCAGGCTGCCTTCAGACTGTGATTTCATGATTATGTCGGATGTAAGGAACTTCATCCACATCTCGGTCGAAGGAGATGACTATGATATGGTTTATCTCTACTTTCCCAATGATGTCATGGGCTGCACCATAACCAAGACGTTAAAGGATCGGTATGGCAAGCATGCCATTGAGTGTAATCCCCTGTACAAAGGTTATAACAACCTGTTGCAGTTCGTAAAAGCCATTGAGATCACCACAAACAGCAAATAGAGCCGTATGGTATATGTCATAATCATCCTTGTCCTGCTGATAGCTTTGGGGGCAGCTTTCTATTATGAAATCACCCATAGCTACGACGACGACAAGTTCAGGAAATGAAAGATAAAGGGATTGATGTAAGTGCATCCTTTCCAAGTATAAAACGCTAACAAGTAAAAGTATGATTAATTATGTTTTAAGTATTGAAACCGGAGTTACGGATCTCATCCGTACCCCCGAGTACTATCAGACAGACACTTTTGTGCAAAAGAAAGAAGAGCTCTTGGCTCTGATTTATCAAAAGAAGAAACTCAAGCCTTTTGCCAGCATGAAGCTCATAAGGAGTATCAGTTTCTTTATCAAGCGCTCCATCAGCCTTTGGCAATTACAAGGTCTTGCAAACAAGATAGAAACGATGTTCGGCCCATCTTGTTTTCAAATCTCCATCGACAGAGAGAACAACACCGTACACATGCTCTGTGGCTGGATAGACAAAGAGACTGGTGAGTGCATCGTGCTGAACCGTACAGAACAGAAGAGACTTTCCGTCCTGATCCTGGATTATTTGGACTTGCCACGTCCCCGGTGTGCCGACATGTGGTTGAGATACTTTCTGCTGAACAAATTTGACAATGACAATTCTGTCTTCAGCAGACAGATAGAGTTTCTTGAAAGGTCTGAATATGAGAGTTTAAGTTATCCGGTATTACGGGATAGTCTCAAATACGTGGAGATGGTATGTAAAGGATTACTGAAATAAAAAATACACTTATGAGATTTTTAAAGATTTATTTAGCCAGCAGCTGGCGGAACAAGCATTTCGAGAATTTATTGAACGCCCTACGGATTCAGGGTTACTATACCTATGACTTCAAGCATCCCGAGGACAATGAACTAAGCGGATTCAGTTGGGAGAAAGTCGATAAGGACTTCGAGAAGTGGACTTGTAGGGATTTCAAGGAAGGGCTTCACCATCCCGAGGCTGTTAAGGCATTTGAAAAAGACTTTCACGCCATGCAGGAAGCGGACTATTGTGTCCTCCTCTTACCGTGTGGCCGCTCTGCCCATTCTGAAGCCGGTTGGATGAAAGGGCAAGGCAAGAAAGTGTTTGTCCTTGATATGTCCGAGAAACCAACGCCCGAGCTGATGTACCAGATGTTTGATGCGTATGTGACGAGACCGATTGATTTGGTAGAACACATTGAAGCAGCATTCCATAAGGACAATATGCTACTTAAAGAAAATTTCAGCACACATGGACAGAGTGACAAAGAGACGGACTAACCTCTTGTATAATTTAAGAAAGAAAGGAGTCAGATGTTTGACCAAGGAGCGTATGATTTTCTTTCCCTATGGAGAGGACCCCAATGAAGTCAGGCAAATTGTCTGTTTATGCAACGAGTATCATTTCCATGTACAATTGGAACTTCAATAGCACATTTAATATTAAAAGTATACACAGAATGAAAAAGATAAAGGATTTAACCGTAACAGTAACCTATACTGTTGGTTTGCATGACGTAGAAGTCAGCGAAAAGGTTTATGATGATCTAAACGCCTTGGCAGATAAAGGGCGTGTAAACTGTGATCTTATGAATTTGGACGAGCAAGTATGTACTGGTTTCGAGTGGCTTTCTGATCATATTCACGAAAGTGACGCTTGTGATTGGAATTATGAAGTTGATATGGAATAATCTTAAATGTGGCCAATAGAAAATGAAACATATATATCTTTTTATAGGTGCTGCCATTATTACCTACCTCTTAATATCGCTGGCAACATTGGATTTGATGTGGTGTGTGCACAACACTCCTTGGATATGGATAGCGGTAATACCACTCTTTCTATTCTTATATTTCTTCGTATTCATGTGCTTTCATGAAGAAATGGGATTTAGGGAAGATCGCGCAATGCAGCAGACTCTCGCGGTAGCCAAAGCCAACAAGCTGATAGAAAAGTTGCAAGAGCAACTTCCAAATATGTTCCAAGGATTGGTTGATATGTCAATGGCAGAGATTAGAGACAGTCTTAGAGCGGTGAATGAAGAGCAAGCTCGCAAAGTTGCTACCCTTTCAACTGATATTTACAACGTGCTGGAACGACGTCAAAAACTTCTCGACCTGGAACGTAAGGTCAAGCAACATAAAGGACAGCCTATGCTCTTGACAAAAAGAGAAACAGCATCCTTGTTACTTGTTGATTATTCTACCCTTAGAAAATGGGCAAGGAAAGGATTTCTTGTCCCCACAAGGATTACTCCCCACCGTGAGTTATATCGTTATAGTGATGTTCTAAAAATATTGGAGGGCAAGGTATGAAACATTTGCTTTATTTCATACTCGCTGTACTCATTGTATATTTGATAGGTTCACTGCTAATGGCAGATTTCTTGTGGATATTACATACTGGTTTCTTAGGATGGATAGGTGCCATTTTTATTATTCTGTGGTTTTTCCTGCAAATTGAGAAAGAGTATGATGGATGGAATATAGAAGAGGAAGAAGTAGATTCATGGAATGAAGAAGATGAAAGCGATGACCAATACATTTCCAAGAAAGAAGCCCGGAAAATAGCAGAGGATGTCTGTAAAGAAATGTTTAACATAAAAGAAAACAAATATGATAAATAGCCCAATCCTTGATACCTGTTGCGGAGGTAAGATGTTTTACTTCGATAAGCATGATGACAGGGTTCTGTTTCAGGACATAAGGAAGATGGAGACAACATTATGTGACGGAAGGCACTTCGAGGTCAACCCCGATGTTCAGGCCGACTTCACAAACATGCCATACCCAGACAATAGCTTCCGCATGGTTGTTTTTGACCCTCCACACTTACTAAGAAGTATTGAGAACTGTAAGACATGCGATATATATAATGAACCAAGTCCAAAGAACAAGGTAACAGGCTACCAAATGATAAAGTATGGTGCTCTTGGCAATGCAGACTGGAAAGAAGTCTTGCGAAAAGGCTTTGCAGAATGCTTTCGAGTATTAATGCCTGGAGGATTCTTAATATTCAAATGGAATGAAACAGACATCAAGGTATCCGAAATATTGAAACTTACCTCGGAGACGCCTATTTTTGGGCATCCATCGGGCAAACGTTCCAATACTCATTGGATTTGTTTCATGAAAGAAGATTGCAATAAATAAAAATAGCCACACAACGGCATCGACTTATGCTAATCAAATAGCATTTAAATTATGAAAGCAAAACTTAGAAAGACAGGTGAGGTGGTAGAGTTAAGGCAATACTACTGTGATGGTACGGCAATGGATATTAATGGGAAGTTGTATCATCAAGGTGATATATCTGAATTGTTTGAAGACACCAATTCTAAAGGATTAGAATACGAGTTTGAGCAATTAGGTAGGACAAAGAAATGCAAGTTCATATCGCAGCATGTAGATTTGGCTTCTCCTGAAGCTATTGCCAAGTATGTAAAAGGGTATCTTTTTGACGTACTTAAAGATGTTGGTGATGATGAGTATATCGCCACATATCTTCGGAATAAAGGTTATAAGGTAGAGGGTAATATAGAATAGCAAATGGAAAACATCAAATTACTCTATATAGACTTGTTCTGCGGAGCCGGTGGAACTTCCACCGGTGTTGAACATGCAAAGTTAGATGGAACAAAGTGTGCGAGGGTTGTCGCCTGTGTCAACCATGATGCGAATGCAATCGCATCACATCAAGCAAACCACCCCGACACATTACACTTCACCGAGGATATTCGCACACTTGACCTTACTGCCCTTACAGCTCACTTGAACCGAATGAGGATGAAATACCCATCGGCTTTAGTTGTCCTATGGGCTTCACTTGAATGCACCAACTTCAGCAAGGCCAAAGGTGGTCAACCACGCGATGCAGACAGCCGGACGCTTGCAGAGCACCTTTTCCGTTATATCGAGCAGCTGGATCCTGACTATATACAGATTGAGAATGTGGAAGAGTTCATGAGCTGGGGTGATATGGACGATAAAGGACACCCTATTTCAAAGTTAAAGGGATGCAGCTATGTTCGTTGGACAAATAAAGTTATCTCTTACGGCTATCATTATGATTGGCGTTTGCTGAATGCCGCCGATTTCGGCGCATATACCTCACGCAAGAGGTTTTTCGGTCAATTCGCGAAGAAAGGCCTCCCCATAGCTTTTCCTGTTCCAACATTCTCGAAGAATGGTGACAGTGGCATGTTTCATGCCTACAAGAAATGGAAGCCTGTTCGTGAAGTGCTTGACATGGATGATACCGGCCAAAGCATCTTTGACAGGAAGAAGCCACTATGCGAGAAAACCTTGAAGCGAATTTACGCAGGCCTAATCAAATTCGTCGCCGGTGGAAGGGAAACGTTTCTTGTTAAGTATAATTCAATGAACCAGACAGGAAAATACACAGCTCCTGGAATTGACGAGCCTTGCCCAACTGTCGCTTGCCAAAACCGTCTGGGGATTGCCAATGTCAGCTTCATGTCCAAGGCGTTCAGTGGAGATCCGTATTCCAAGAACCAATCGATAGACATTCCTGCCGGAACTGTCACCACTAAGGATCACCATTTCTTTGTTACTGCTTACTATGGTAATGGAGGGAACCATTCTGTTGAATCGCCATGCCCTACGCTTACCACAAAAGACAGGCTGGGATTGGTTTCAAGTCGTTTTTTGGCAAATGAATACTCCTCTGGTGGTCAACTTTCCAGCATTGATGCACCTTGCCCTGCAGTGTTGACAACACCGAAGCAAAAGGTAGTTGACTGCTTCTTGATGAACCCACAGTTCAACTCTGCAGGTGGAGATATCAATAAGCCGTGCTTCACTTTGATTGCCCGGATGGATAAGATGCCCCCTTACCTTATCTCCACAGAAAAAGGTATCGGTATAAGGATATTTGAAACGGACAGTGAAATGACTTGCAAGATAAAGGAGTTCATGGCCATGTATGGAATCATAGACATCAAGATGCGCATGTTGAATATAAATGAGCTGAAACGCATCATGGGTTTCCCTGACAATTATATCCTTGTAGGGACACAGGCCGAACAGAAGAAGTATATCGGCAATGCCGTTGAAGTTAACATGAGCAGGGTACTCTGCGAGTCGCTTTGCGCAGCTCTTATTTCCAAGGCAATAGCAATATAGAACTAACATTCGAAAGATAAGACAACCAAAAGAATAGATATGAAAAGAACTATTTTCACACATTACTTAAAAAAATATGCAAAAACCATTCAGGGAAAATCCGACAACCAATTAAGAGGATACATGGATGGTTATATCAAAGCTTTGGAAGTTGTCGAAGGCAAGCTTCCTGAGCTTGACCCCCAGACAGTTGACCAAGATTTTCAATTCGAGGCCTACAAGTATTTTTTTGAAGAAATACAACATATGGTTAATCTGGAAGCTTGTGTCGTAAAGGATGTAGAGAAGTTTGTTAAAACTTACAAAGTCCCTACCGTAGGTGTCAAAGAATTGTCCACAAGGGAATGCTTGGATATTCTCTACGAAGTTGAAGATTACTTTTGGGGAGACCGTAGTGGTTTTGATAAGATAATGCACGCTCAAATGGTATTCGCAAAGGAACTCCGTAAGAGAATAGCAGCACTACAACCAAATATTAAAACTCAAAAATAGATCGTTTATGAATCCGGAATGTAAACTTTCCTCTTCAGGAGTCAACCAATCGCAATCAGGTAAAACTTTTTATTATGTTGCCACATGCCTATTGCTCTTGCTGATGGTCAATAAGCCATACAAAACCTCTGCAAAGGGTTTCCGTCTATATCTACGACAGTGCAGGAGAGTCAGCAAGCTGCTCCTTGCTCAAATACTTTGTGGAATCTTCAAGTTAATAGATAAATGTATAAAATCCCGTTATAATAAATAATTTGGCGTAAAAATTTTGCGAAATAAAATATGTTATGTATCTTTGTAGGCGTATAGCTGTATATACGGCTATACGTATATAAATCAATAAAGGAATACGATAATACGTATATATAAAAAAATATAAATCAAACGGTATGGAAAAGCAAGCAAAAATTATCTCATTTGCCAACCACAAAGGAGGGGTTGGCAAGACTACCACTACTGCCAGTGTAGGTTCTATCCTTGCCTCTATGGGAAACAAGGTGTTGTTGGTGGACATGGATGCCCAAAGCAATCTTACTACCTCCCTGTTAAAAGATAATCAAGTTGATCAGACCATCTATGATGCTCTTTCCGCCTCTTGCAGGGGTACGGCTTACAGCCTGGCAATCTATCCGATAGCAGAAAATCTTGACATCGTTCCATCTTCATTGCGTCTTGCATCTGCCGACCTTGAACTATCTTCTGTCATGGCGAGAGAACACATCCTTACAGACATATTACAGGAAAAGAAGGCTGATTATGACTACATCTTAATAGATTGTCCCCCATCTTTGGGGCTTCTTACTCTTAACGCAGTTACAGCATCAGATTTGGTTGTCATACCTCTGCTTGCAGAAGTACTGCCTTTCCAGGGTCTTACTATGATCAGCGATTTTGTCAGAATGGTAAAGCAGAAGCTAAATCCAAAGATTGAGATTACCGGTATTCTCCTCACTCGTTGGGAAAAATCCAATTTGAGCAGACAGATCGAGGATGGTCTTAGGGCCAAGCTTGGCGATAAAGTGTTCCAAACCAAGATCCGAAAGAACATCAAGATTGCCGAAGCTCCTCTGGAAGCTGTCAATATTGTTGACTATGATCCGAAGAGCAACGGAGCTGCTGATTACAAGGCTTTCGTAGGAGAACTTTTAGACAGGACAAAGAACCTATAAATTTACATTTATGAGCAAAGGTATTAACAAAAACTCCATGAGCAGTCTTTTGGAAGGACTTACTTCTGTCAGGAGTACAACTCCGGAAGATAATCACCAGCCAAATCCAAGCTCCAATTCAAAGGAGAAAGTAACATCCATCCCAGGGGATAAACCGATATCTAAAGGTGGTTCAAAGGAAAGAATATGTACCTCCGTCGATAAGAACGTCATGAATAAGATACGTACCATATCAGAAACAGAGGGTATTCAAATCAATGAACTTATTACCTTAGGTCTTGACATGGTTATATCTAAATATGAAGAGACGCATGGGGCGGTGCGACCTAAAAAGATTAACAAAGGCAATATAGACAACATCTTTCGCTAAGGATGGAAGTCTATACTATCATCTTTACACACATAAAAAGGAAGAGTAATCAGGAATGGTCACTCGTCCTTTTTGCTTTATGCAAGCAGAAATACTGGAATACATAATATGGAATTTATGGTCTTTCACTATTCAGGATAGTAGCTAATTGTTCTGCGGTGTGCCCCAAACGGAAGAAATCACTGATGTCCTTTTCCGATTTTTCACCTAAAAGAGGAAGCAGGACTCTTCTTACACTATATTTTCCAGTATATTCCTGTACTCGCTTTTTTGACTCACTTTGTCCTGTTGCATCCATATCATAGAGGATAACAATTGTCCGGAACCTTCCGGCAAGTTGTTGCATAAGACTGTCAGGAAGCTTGGCAGTCTCGCTATTCAGGCATATCGCATGGAACCCATGTGCTGCCAGCGACATGACATCTTTCTCCCCGCCGGTGATGAAGACATATTCGCCTTGTGGCGGTAGCTGTTCCCAACCGAAAATGTATGGTCTCGGAAGGACACCAGCATAGAGAAATCTGTTTTTGGAGCAAGGAGAATAAATCTTGATACCATCATTGTTATTAAAGAGGTATCCAAAAGTCGGATACTTTGGTGTGCCATAAACCGTAAACTCCTTTCCATTCTCTTTTGACATTCTGCACGACGAAAGGCTTGCAACATGATAGCGTCCCAGCGTATCCTGATCAATTCCATAACGCTGCCAAAAACACAGTTCCTCCATGGTAAAAGGCTTTTCCTTGTATTGGAATGAAAGTGTGGAGGAAGTCTCCGGCTTCTGTCTCTTTACAAGTCGTTTATAGATGATTTCTGTTTGTGGAAATGGATTATTGAACAATCCCAGGCAAAGCTCTTTGTCTATCACCTTCAGGATATCCTTAAATGCAGTCTTTACATTCATATTGCACAGTCTGGCCACAATGGCAAAGCAGTTGCCACAGAAGCTGCTATCGCCAAAATCCTGTAAATAATACTCCACTTGTCCGTATGTGTTTTTATTCGCATACAGATGGCATGACGGGCGGCTGTCCTCCCTGAAAGGATTTTTAAAGATTCTCTTCAGGCATACATCGCCTAAGTAATGTGTAAACACATCCAGTCCACCACCAGTCAGATAAAGTATTTGTTGTCTTTCGTTCATTTTTTCTTGTTGGAATGTTAGTTGATCATATTGCCCGTCAAGCCGATAGCACAGCTAAAAATGTAATACAGTGAATGAGATTGTAGTCTACGGTGAGCTGTTAATCCTCATTGTCCCAGTCAATCAGTCCGATAGCATAATGATGCGTATCAAAGTAGTAGCTCATGGAATGCAGTTTTATTTCCTCATACAAGCTACCCTGATATGTCACCACGGCTTCGTCTTCTCCAAGAGCGCAAATAGCGTCATACACCTCTCGACGTTCTTTCAGAAAATTCTCTACATCATCGAAGTTGTCGAAATCTGATATGATTTCCTGCACTTCGTTCTCGTAATAATTATTGGCATCATCGGCTGTAAACAACAGATAGTCGTCACCATAGTCCTCGGCTGTGCGAGTAAAAGGATCGTATGCCCGATTACCTGTTCTATACCAAAGACTCCAACCATCGCGTTTGTGGAAGATCTCAATACAGAGATTATGCTGTTCTGCATATTCACGTGCTTCTTCCATAGAGTCAAAGCCGATGATGGCCTTTTTCAGATAGCGTGGATAACCATTACGCTCCGATGTCGTTTCAATCAACTCAAGGTCAGCTTTTGCCGCCAAATCAATAAAATCAAACTGTGTCATATCATTTCCCCGTCATGCCGGTAGGTCAGCTTTAATTGTTTATGATTTAATATTTTATTCTGGGCCTCCTGATTCTCAACCTTTTTATAGGTTTTTCGTTTCTTCGACCCGAACTTTTTTTTATCATTCCGGTGTAACCGTCATCTCGAACCTTTTATGTGCAAGGTGAAATCGTGGGCGTTAAGGGAACCTAAGGCAAACAATTGGCCGGTAAAAGTTTTCAGGAAACCGTAATCTATGATTTCGGAGGGTCATGAAAAGTTTTCCGCCAATAAGGAGTATTCCGGTGTTTGCCGTGTTCCCTGCCTGCGATACCTTTGCAAAATAAAAGTCGAAGATGACTACAAGCGGATGAAAAGTGAGGTCGAAATCAGAAACGGAAATGGAAAGATAGATATAAGTGAATGTAAAACAAGCACCGCAGGTAAGTCAGGTATATGTATTGTCCTCCATGCGTATATATGTATTGTTGTATATACGCCAATATGTATATACGGTAATAAGTATATAAGAATGATATAGGAATAACAAGATAAGAGGAGCAGCCCCCATGACTCATCTAATTTACTCGTTTTAGCAAAAATCGGGATAATTCATAATTTTAAAGTCCCGAATTTTAACACAAAAAGGCCGTAAATCCGCCTAAAACATTTTGAAAATGTTAATATAAGAGTTTCTTTTTTTTAAGGCTGTCTTTCTGATATTAAGTCATTTATTTTGTAGCCAATAAATAAAAAGAATATGGGATCATTCGGTATATACGCAATCGTAGTGACATTCATCTTTGTTATCTATTATGTAGTCATGATCTGCCTGGATTTGTTCGGCCCGAAAGGAGAGAAGAAAGAAAGTGTAGAAGTTATTCGCGCCAGCGTGCCTATTAACAATGCGGATGCCACACCAGCAGTCTCACCTGTCAGAATCAGTGAGACCGGTGAAGGCAAGTATCAGATAGAACGCCCCGGTGAAGAAGAACCGGAGAAATACGGACATGAGACAGAAGAAGCATCTTACAATAAGGCCAGTGAAGGTGCGGAGACTTCTCAATTTGATCAGAATCCTCTTACGGCTGAAGATATTGCAGCGTCCGACGCCGAGGAATTGGCCATGCAGGCAAAAGCCAAGGCAGACTCGATAAAGCAGAACTTCAACAGTGTGTCTCCGGACATTCAGGGAGCTGTGTATGTAGACGAGTTCGTTGAAGATTATGCAGCCGCCTATTTGAAAGCCAAGAGAGAAGACGAGCAGGCAGAACAATTTAGTTTCTAAGTTATGAAGACATTCAAATCCAAGACATATTTGCTGTTGTCGGCATTACTGTTGCTCACGCAACCCGTCATGGCCACCTGTGGTACGACGGATTACAGTGGCAATTCAGGCCGGTTATATAATATGGTGGTATTCATCTTGACATGCTGTACAGCCGTATTGTATCTGCTTTATGCCATAGCAGCCCTTTTATCCATATACAGCGCGACGAGCATCTATATCAAGATGCAGGCAGGGGAAGAAGGATTTACGAAAAGCATCATTATTTTGGTCGGCAGCTGCCTTTTCCTGCTTATAGCGACTATCGTCCTTCCAGCCTTCTTTGGTTTCCAGTTCGGCGTGACCGACAGACTTTGGTAATTGTTTTATTACATATTATTTATTAATTATTTATTTAAAAAATCAAAGACAATGAATCAGACTTTGTCAGTAATGGTAAGCGGAGCCAAGAGCTTTTGTATCTCCGCAAGTAAGAAAATCAAGGCCGTAGTGATGGACCCCCGCTTTGTAGCAGTTATGCTGTTGCTGGTCGTTTGCACGGTAGCAGCAGATGCCCAGAGCATGGACTCCGGTGCACAGGCAATCGGTAAGGCAACTGATGCGCTGAAGAAGTACATCCCTGTTATAACGAAGTTGTGCTACGTCATTGCAGGTATTGTTGCCATTCTCGGTGCCATCTCCGTTTACGTCAAGATGAACAACGAGGAGCAGGATGTCAAGAAGAGCATCATGATGATTGTTGGTGCCTGCATCTTCTTCGTGGCGGCAGCCCAGGCATTGCCACTGTTCTTCGGACTCTAAGACGAGGAATATGGCAACAGTCAAAAGCGACTATCCCGATTACCCGGTATTCAAGGGGCTTCAAAAGCCTCTTGAATTTCTGGGGCTTCGAGGAAGATACATTGTATGGGCCGCTGTCACCGTTGGCGGAGGTCTGTTGTCATTCTTGATTGGCTATGTGATTTTCAGTTTTCTTGTTGCATTAGCGTTGCTGACAATTTTTCTGTCAATAGGAGGAGTCTCCATTTTTGTCAAGCAACATAAAGGTCTCCATTCCAAGAAATCCCCGAAAGGTATCTACATTTTCAGCCATTCAAGACATTATTAGAATATTCATATTGATTGTAAGCAAAACAAATTCATGATTACCCTAATCGTCATATTAGTCTTTACCTCCATCTTGTTGGGAATATACATTTCCATCAAAGCCTTCGGTACTGGCAGCAAACGCGCCAAGGTGTTTGAAGACATCTACTTCAGCTTTGAGGATGTCAATGAGATCGGTGTGGTCTACACAAAGAAAGGCGATTATTCAGCCATCCTTAAGATGGACAATCCCGTCAGGAAGTACTCTGCTGATACGGACGGTTATTACGAGTTCACTTCCCTTTTGGCATCCGTCCTACAAGTGTTAGGTGAAGGATATGCCATTCACAAACAGGATATTTTCGTCCGTAAGAACTTCAATATGTCGAGCATCGCAGGAAAGGACACCGATGTGAGAAAGCATTTTCTTTCCGATGCCTATTTCAAGTTCTTCAACGGTCGTCCCTATATAGATTCTGAAACCTATCTCACCATCTCCCAACGTGGTCGAAATGGCGGTTTGAAGGCATACGATGCCGACAAGTGGCGCGATTTCCAAGTCAAGATACAGAAAGTCCATGACCGTCTGAAGAGCGAGAACATCAACTGTCGCTTTCTCACTGGTGACGAATGTCAGGAATATACCGAGCGTTTCTTTGCTGTTGATTTCAATAACGAGGTTGTTTCTATGAATGACTTCAAGGTGGAGTCCGAGAAGATCGGCATGGGCGATGACCAGTTGAAAATCTACAGCCTCTTGGATGTAGATGATCCCGGTCTTCCCGGCACCCTTCGCCCTTATGCCGACATCAATGTCAACAACTCCGTCATGCCGCAGGATCTGCTTTCCGACCTTAGCACACTCCCTGATGTAGACACGCTTATTTACAATCAGGTCATCTTTCTTCCCAATCAGAAGCGGGAGATCTTAAAGTTGGAGAAAAAGAAGAACCGTCACGCTTCCATTCCCAATCCGAATAATCAGATTGCCGTTGAAGACATCAATAACGTCCTTAATGAAGTAGCTCGTGACGGCAAGCAGTTTGTTTATGCACATTATAATCTTATCGTAAAGACCTCGGCAGACAGAAACCTGCAAAAGATCACCAACTGTTTGGAGAACCTTTTGGCAAGATACAGCATGCACCTGTCAAAGCGTGCCTATAACCAATTGGAGTTGTTCGTTGCCAGCTTCCCCGGCAACTGCTATGAACTCAATGCCGACTACGACCGTTTCCTGACACTTTCCGACCCTGCACTCTGCCTTATGTATAAGGAGCGTCAACAGAAAGGGGATGACACGAACCTGAAATGTTACTACACAGACAGGCAAGGCGTACCGATGCCTGTTGACGTGTCAGGCAAGGAAGGAAAGATTAGATATACCGACAACTCCAATTTCTTTGTCCTTGGCCCTTCCGGCAGTGGCAAGTCCTTTTTCATGAATACCGTCATGCGGCAGTACTACGAGCAGGATACCGATATTGTCATTGTAGATACCGGCGACAGCTACGAAGGTCTTTGCAGCTATTTCGAGGGCATATACATCACCTATTCAAAGGAACACCCCATCTCGATGAACCCTTTCAAGATAGAGAAAGCCGAGTATGAGCAGAACTTCCAGGCAAAAAAGGACTTCCTTAGGAATATCATCTTCCTGATCTTCAAGGGAAACGGCGAGCCCACAAAGCTCGAAGAAACCATCATCAACCAAACCCTCATAGAATACTTCGAAGAGTATTTCACCCCATTTGAAGGCTTTACCGAAGAGCAGCGCGACAACATGCGCCATGTCATGGAGCTTGAAGACAAACGTACCGGCAAGTATGAGGAATACGAACAGGAGCTGGAAAAACGTTACGGAGTATCTGATGATATTGACGATATAGAAGAAGATGATGACGATGAAAGGAAGAAACAGCGCGACCTCCGTCTCCGTGACAAGCTGCAAGCCGTCATCGACGATTCCGCCGCTACTGAAGGAGAAAAAGACAATGCGAAGAGCCAGCTGCTCCGTCGCCTTACTCCCGAACTCATAGAGAGTAAGTATCTTCAGCGGATCAACAGGAAAATCGACAAGATAGAACGCCAGCGTAAGAAGATGAGGGTTACGGAACTCAACTTCAACACCTATTATGAGTTCGCCATTGAGCGTATTCCTCAAATCATGAAGCAGGATCAGGTTAAATTTGCCATCAACGAGTTTGCCACGATCCTAAAGCCGTTCTATAAGGGAGGGGAGATGGAATACACACTCAACAACGAAATGGATTCCTCCCTGTTCAATGAGAAGTTCATCGTATTCGAAATTGACAAAATAAAAGAGAATCCCGTCCTTTTCCCTATTGTCGTGTTGATCATCATGGATGTCTTCACACAGAAGATGCTCTTAAAGGAAGGCCGGAAATGCCTGGTCATAGAAGAAGCATGGAAAGCCATTGCCACCCCTGTCATGGCCACCTATATACAGTATCTATACAAGACAGCCCGTAAACACTGGGCCATGGTCGGCGTGGTAACGCAAGAAATACAGGACGTTACCGAGTCCAAGATTGTTAAGGAAGCCATCATCAACAACTCCGGCGTGTTCATGCTACTTGACCAGAGCAAGTTCAAGGACAAATTCGATAATATCAAAAAGACCTTGGCTCTGACCGACATCGACTGCAAGAAGATTTTCACCATCAACCGCTTGGAGAATAAGGAAGGCCGTTCCCCATTCAAGGAAGTGTTCATCAAACGTGGTCAGGAAGGCGATGTGTACGGCATTGAAGAACCGCCGGAGTGTTACATGAGTTACACGACGGAGAAGGTAGAGAAACTTGCCCTGAAACTCTACAAGAAGATTCTCCAATGTGATCATCAACACGCCATTGAAGCCTTCGTGCGTGATTGGAAACGCTCCGGAATCAAGAGTTCCTTGGAATTTGCACGGAAAGTACTGAAAGAAAGAAAAGTGTTAGACAATTAAACTCATCAATCATATGCGTCGTTTCATCGCTATCATCCTTTTGATCCTCTCGGTGACATCCATGTCAGCGCAGTCGTATCATGCCATCAACATTGATGCGAAGACCGTGGCAGCCATGACCGCCGCATATGCGATAGAGGAAGAGACAGAACGGAAGACAGCCTCTGATGTAGACTCCATCTTAGGACACTACACCAAGGCCAGCCTTTCCACAGCCGGCATCTACCTGTCAAAGTTGAAAGACAGGAACGCCATGCGTGAAGTCGGAGTTTTCGGCAGCGATGAGAACTACTATTACCAACGCATCCTCTATTTGGTGAAGGACGGCATCATGCCCAAGCTCATTGTCGTTGCAGCCAAGATGGTCAAACAACCCGACAATGCCCTCTATTGGGGGCCATACCTGTTCAAGACCACCAAGAATGTCGAGCAGCTCTGCAAGCAGTTTGAACTTGTCGTTACTAATGGAAAATTGTCGTTCAAGGATGTAACTTTCTTAGTTATCAACGAGAAGCTGCAAAAAGTCTTTGACTTGGCCCAGCTTGGCAATGTCAACTGGAAAGAACTCTTGGAGAAAGTCGGAGATTTCAACATCAAAGCAGCCAAGGAGGATATCAAGAACGACATCGGCAAACTCGGAGGTGTACTTGCGACCGCAGGAAAAGGTGCTGTGGACAGCAATATGAGGGACTTCTCCGCCATTGGCAGGATCTTCAAATCCAAGCCAAGTGAGATTTACCAGTTATATCAGACTTTTCGGAGCAAATATGAAAGCATCCGCAATGCCGGAAATGTCAAGGCCATTTTGATGAGTGTCATCGGTTCGAATAGTGCAGATGCCGTTTCACGTCTGTTCCAAGTAGACAATTACAGCATCACGGGTTATGTGAGCAACTATATCAAGGAGTTGCAAGGCCAGCACTACAAGCAACGCTGGTATATCTATTCAGAGGATAAAGGTCAGAAAGTGGTTGCTACCTACCATCCCTCCCATCCTTCGAATACGAACAACAGCGATCATTGGGACAACTGGCTCTTTAAGGAGAATTATATGAGGACCGGTACGCCAGACTATCCCACGCTCACCACTTCTGAATACAATCAGTTGAAGGCTGCTGCAGAAAGTGCCACTGGCTGGAGTCCTACACGAAAAGGTGAATATGAAAGGAACAATCCCGGCCATACAATAACCCTAAAATACGAAACAGCCTCCTACACTTATTCATATGATAAAAAGGGAGGTACTTTCAGCCATTCAAAACATTGGCGAGGCAAACACTGGACAGTGTATATGACGGTGACAGACTCATGGAACATCAAACACGAGGTGCATGAAGAGATTTTCGATTCCGAGTCTATGGACGAAGAAACATTCAGAAAGCGTATGGAGAGCCAACTCAAATACTACAACAGCTTGGAGAGCGACAAAGCCGCTTCCCAACGCGTTGTGTATAAGTTAGGCTTCGATGCCAGGAAATACTACACCATAGCAGACGAGAACAAGATGAAAGGCTGCAACTCCGTAGTGTTTTTAGCCAAGTGCGACGATGGTGCAACCCTTGCAGAGGGGTCATTTAATTGGAAAGAGAATGGAAATCAGGGAAGTCATTTGGAAGACCCCAAATCGAAGAATTTCGCTTTGGACTATACACAGGTGAGCACGAATGGGGCCAACGAGCTACAGCAGAAAAAGAAAGGCTGTCAGGACGAGATTAAGAGCCTTGAAAATCAGATTCGCTCCATGGACAAACAGATGAGTTCATTGGTCTCCCAGATGAACCAAGCCAAGATGGCCCACGATAACAACAAGGTTGCCGCGCTCCGTGCACAATATGACGCTATCAGCAACAACCAAGCTGCATTGAAACGTCAGCTTTCGCAGGTTCAATCCAACTTGGCGCAGATAGACAACGCCATAGCGGAATACTATAAAGATCTTAGTGAAGATAATGGCGGTCCTTACCGAATCAATTCCAATATGAGAGAGTTGGAGAGTCTGTTCCAGCTTTCCTGGCAAGATGCCGGAGAATGGGTTAACGGCGATGGCCAATACATCTTTGTCCGTCATGCCTATTGCGCACAGGTAAAGAGCCAGGTGACCTATACGGCAGTCTTGAAGCTCCAATCGAAGCCCAAGCATTTCCTTGGCATCCGCATCCACCGTGCCATATTGAGTGTCGATTACAAGCTCTCTGCCGCCTATTCAGCAGAGAATGTCATAGAGACGATGAATCTTGATATGAGTCTGTCCGAAAAAGAGCGTGCCGCGAAAGTCAACGAGCGTCAGAAACAGTTGATGGAAGACATGCCGGACTGTTCCATCACGGTGAGATACAACTATGCCAAGAATATGCCTAATGAGGAAGGTTCAGATGCCATCCATCTGCTTTGGGCAAGCGACCGGTTAGATGTGGCAAGGGATGTGGAATATCAGCTTAGCGTCATCTATTCCCAGTTAGTTCTTTTGGAAAAGGTCATGAATGACCGCCAGACTATCAAAGATTTCCTGACTAACCAACTGTTGAATCCCATTACGAGAAAGTCCCGTGGCACTATTGCCGAATACGCCTTAGGGCGATGGACGGACGCAAGTGACAAAGCCAAGAAAGCTTCTTCAAGCCCCACTTCTCAAAAAGCAAAGCCATAGGCAGCAATTAAGACATTAACATAGATAACAGCAGACATGAACAAATGGATATACATATCGTTGATGAGCCTATGCCTTCTCTTCGTTCCAAGAGAAACCAAGGCAATAGACATTCCTACTGACCCTGTCTCTTTGGAGGCCATGATCAGTAATCACAAGACGGTTAAGGCCATGTTAGAGCTACGTGCTCTCGCAGAGGAAGGTGTGCGTGCCTATCATAAGAAGAGTATGAAGACAATGGAAGACTATACTTCGGTTAACAAGAAGTTGGACAGATACAGGAAGTGTTTCGACATCATTGACCTCATTCTGAACAGTACTGCAACAGGCTTTCATGCTTACAACAGCTTTGGCAACTGCAAAAGAAATCTTTCCGCCTATTACAAACTCCTGGATACATATAGGAAAGAAATACTCCTGCATGGGGCAGTCTGGTCAAGCGACACCATCATCATTAATGCCAGCCAGCGAGCCGTCGAAGGAGTCTACAAAGGCGTTTTGCAGTTAAGGAAATCTTACATCGAACTGTCCGAGCTCGTATCGGGTGTGAGGAACTGTACCACGTCGGACTTGATGATCATTTTAGGTGACATCAACGGTTCCATTGACGAGATAGACGGCAGCATCAGGCATTCCTACATGGAATTGTGGGCATATATGACCGTGAGGATGGGATTTTGGAAGAAAGAGTTCTTCATGGCAAGGACTGTCAAGGAAATTGCCACTGATGCTTTGGGACGATGGCTTGGCAACTCCGTCCAGGCATTTCAATGTTTGGAGCAACACAGGTCATTCCAGCACGCCCCATTGGGTGGTGGCGGTATCATAGGAGGAAGACACTATGACTAAATTCAAAAGAATACATATCCTGCTTAGGAACAGGATTACGCTCTTGATAGGACTGCAGGCAACAGTTCTTCCGGCTTTCAGCCAAGGTTATGTGCAAGTCACGAAAAACCATGAGGAGTACATCATGCAGCAGTTCACCACAATGGAAACCGGTGCAGGGGCTTTGACCCCACGCTACTATTACAACGCATTCCACAAGAAATATCAAAGGACAGCCAATGCAGAGAATAAGCAGATTTTCCGTCTTCACATGAAAGCCCGTGTGGCAGACGAAAAGGTCTATTCCGACAGCATCAAAGCCTTGACCTCCCGTCGTGCCAAGGTGGAAGCACAGAATATCGTTGACCGCAGTCCCATGACCGATATGGCATGGACGGTCGAGAAAGGCAAGATAGAGGGCAAGTTGGACATCTTTCAGAAGAACATCAATAAAATCATGCCCTACGGTGGAACGGCAGAAGACTATCGTCAGTGGAAGAACATCTATAACTGCCTTCAAACCGCCATCAAGATTACCCGTGAGTCCTATCAGGACTTAGGACGCAGGAAAAAGGAGTACATGGCCATCTATAGGGATGTGGTCAGGCGTAATTACCAACTTACCAAGCAGCTGCTCGCTTGGAACAGCGTAAAATCCGCAAAGGAAATGCAGAAGAACAGCAAGTCTCCCCAGCGACTTTCATCTATCAACACGGTAGCTTTCAATGCCCTGAACCGTTGGAAAGTGGCGATGGCCGTAGATGGTTTTTCCAGCAAGAACTACAAAAAGTAGAAGATAATAAAGTATAAAACAAAATATAAGCTAACAAGTAAGAAAATCAATTATGGCATTCAGTTCCTTATTATTACAAGCACAGCCATCAGGTTCGCTTCAAGGATTGTCGAATACGATTTCCGACTTATCCCAGACTATTGGAGTTGATCTGTTTGAGGAAGACATCGACAACGTTGTCTTTCAGACCAATGAGTTTTTATGTAATCCAGATTTTATCGGGACACAAGGTCCGTTCTGGTGGATACTTCAAATGAGCATGGCATTAGGAGCCTTGTTCTCTATTATCGTAGGAGCCAGCATGGCTTACAAAATGATGGTTAAGGGTGAAGCCGTCGATGTATTCAAGATACTCAAAGTAATGGGTATTGCGCTCATCATGATTTTTTGGTATCCCCCCAGCATGACCGGTATGGGCAGTGGCAATGGCAGCATCTTGGATGCCTTAGCCTATATACCCAACTGTATAGGAAGCTACACCCACGACCTCTATGAGGCAGAAGCCGTGCAGGTCAGTGAAAAATACAACGAATTGATGCCGTTGCTGCAGAAACGCGATACGATGTATCAAAAGGCATCTGAAGTGGAAGCGGCAGAAAGTTTTGTTAGTCATCCAACAAGTATGGATATAATATCAGAAGTAACTGGAGGTTCTGCAGCATCTATTGAGAGTTCAAAAGAAGCTATGAGAGCCAAAAAGTCATCAGTCTTTGCCGGTCTCATCATTGGCTTTGATAAGATAGTAATGTTTCTTGCGCTGGTACTGTATCGGGTCGGCTGGTGGGCCACCATATTCTGTCAGCAGATATTATTGGGCATGCTGACTATCTTCGGCCCTATCCAATGGGCGTTTTCCGTTCTTCCTAAATGGGAAGGAGCATGGGCTAAGTGGCTCATCCGTTACCTGACAGTCCATTTCTATGGAGCCATGCTCTATTTCGTAGGTTTCTATGTGCTGCTGCTGTTTGACATTGTTATCAGTGTTCAGGTAGAAAATCTTACCGCCATTACATCATCTACTGGTACAATTAACGGCTATATACAAAATGCCTTCCTGACTTGTGGCTATCTCCTTGCAGCTTCCGTGGTTGCTTTGAGATGCCTGAACTTGGTTCCAGACCTTGCCGCATGGATGATCCCTGAAGGCGACACCGCCTTCTCTACCCGCAACTTTGGTGAAGGGGTGGCATCCTCCGTCAAGTCAAGTGCCATGTCTGTTATGCCCCGAATACATTAAAATGACAATGCTATGGCTGTATTAAAGAAATTAGAAAACAAGATAAAGTTGGTGTTGATTATTACCAGCCTGTTTTTGATAGGTTGTGTCGTTATCAGCCTTGGGAGCCTTTTTGTTGCCAGAGGCATGGTCGCTGATGCCCATAAGAAGATTTATGTCCTTGATGGCACCGTGCCCATTCTTGTCAAACAGACTACCATGGACGAGACTTTTGAAGTGGAAGCAAAGAGCCATGTGGAGATGTTCCATAATCTCTTCTTTACATTGGCTCCCGATGACAAGTATATTGATTATACCATCAAGAAAGCCATGTACCTTATAGACGAGTCCGGTCTTGCGCAGTACAACGCCTTGAAGGAAAAAGGCTTTTATAACAATATCATCGGAACGAGTACGATATGCAGCATTTTCTGTGACTCCATCAAGTTAGACAAACAGAAGATGACCTTTACCTACTATGGCCGCCAACGCATTGAGCGTCGTACAAGTATCTTGATGCGTCAGCTCATTACCGCCGGAAGCCTAAGGAGGGTTCCGCGCACTGAGAACAATCCTCACGGTTTTATCATCTTTGGCTGGAGGACGCTTGTCAATAAGGATCTCTCCGAGAATCAGAAAACCAATTTCTAACATTAAAGTATTGAACATTTATGGGACTGAAGAAAATCATTATGGGCGAACCTATGCCAGACAAGAACGACCCGAAATATAAGGAGCGTTATGAAAGAGAAGTGGAAGCCGGTAAACAGTTTGCAGACAAGAGCGGTTTGAGTTGGCTGGCCATGAAGATACAGACGTTGGCCAACCGCCATCGTGTAGGTTTCCTCGTTACCGTATTCGGTATTGTGATAGGTTGTTTTGCCATTAATATCTTCAATATGGTACGTAGCTACAACGCTTCTAAGACTCACCGATCTACTGCCGTAGAGCAGGTAGATTCCGCATTACATCAAAGACGTATCATAAATAGATAGTAAAATGGATGTAAAGAAAATTAATTTCAAAGACCGAAAATATGTCTTTCCCGCAATTCTATACCCGTTGATTTTGTTTGTGGGATATTTCATTATTGATACTGTAAATACTGATGTGTCCGATAATGACCCTCGTTTGAAAACAACGGATTATTTGAATTCCGACCTCCCCGCAGCCAATACAGACAGTGTATTGGGTGGCAAGTTGGACAATGCCGAGCGTGAGTACGGACAAATCAATGACCTTTCTGGTGTCGAGAATGTCGAGAACGACCGAGACTCGGTTAACAAGAAGGAGGATTACAGTTCACAATACAGCGACAGGGAGGCTGAAATGGTGCGAAGGCAGCAGGAACGGCAACGTGCGCAGCAGGAAGAACAGCGTAGGATACGAGAGATGCAAGATCGTGTCCGCCAAGGTAATGCCCACTCTCGCAGTTCCTCGCCAACCGATAATTTTGTCGCTCCTGTCAACGACTCCGAGATTGCACGTCTTGACCGTAGGAGAAGACAGCGTGAGATGGAGAATATAAATGAAGATCTCAATGGTGTCGCTTTCGGTTCCCCTTCACGTCGTGTCAGATATGGCAATGAAGACAGTTATGGGGGTGATGGCGAATATGGTCTGCCCGTAGCCGGCTCTCAGAACGGTGCTAACAACCTATCTTACGGAAATAACGGCTCTTTGGCTTCTTCCAGAACGGAAGATAATGTTCGTGGAGCGGGAGAACAGCCGGAGGGAGTACCTGAAAAGGTAGTCAAGAAAAGAAAGACTTCTTCTGACTATTTCAATACCATTTCCTCTTCTTCCACAGAAGAGTCCAAGCTCATTAAAGCCATCATAGACGAGGATGTGAAAGCACAGGAGGGCAGCCGTGTGCGCCTTCGCTTGTTGGATGATGTAGAAATTGGCGATATGACCGTCAAGAGAGGGACTTATCTCTATGCCCAGATGTCAGGTTTCGGGCATCAGCGAGTGAAAGGAACCGTGCAAAGCATTTTCAGCAAAGAAGAGATTATCCGCGTCAGCCTTTCCATCTATGACACGGACGGTCAGGAAGGGCTTTATGTTCCATTGTCCTCCTTTAAAGAGACCGGCAAGGAAATTCTTGGTTCAGCTACGCAGGGCGGAACGAACATCGTAGACAACACCACCTCTTCAACAGGTGTCAAGGGTTGGGCCAGCCAAGCTGTACAGAATGCCTCGCAGCAGGTGATGAATGCCGTAGGCAAAGTCATTCGCAGGAACAGGGTGAAGCTGAAGTATGGCACGCTCGTTTATCTGATAGACGGAAGCCAGCAAGAGAAGAGACAAAGAAAGTAAAACGCTAACAAGAAAAATAAAAGACATGAAAATTTTTAAGAAGAAAATCATTGCAGTCTTGGTAATGTGTACCTCTGTTCTAAGTGCACATGCACAAAAGACTTATTCTGACATGGAAGTGTTGACGGTAAACGAAAAAGTTTCTACCATTGTCACGGCTTCCGAACCAATACGGCTGGTCGATATATCTACCGATTCTGTGATAGGTGATAAGCCTTTGGATAATGTGATACGTATAAAGCCCGTGTCTGGCAATCATGAAGATGGTGATGTATTGGGTATTGTTACAATTATCACCGAGCGTTACAGGGTTCAATATGCGCTCATCTATACACACCGTCTTGAAGAAGCCGTTTCAGATAAAGAAGTGGAGCTTGTGGAACGCAATGCTTTTCATAATCCTGAAATAAGTATGTCTACTATCGACATGGCTTCTTATTGCATGAAAGTCTGGAACACTCCGGCCAAATACCGAAGTACATTCACCAAAAAGGATAAGATGATTATGCGTTTAAATAATATCTATGTTGTCGGCGAGTACTTCTTCATTGATTTCTCCGTGGAGAACAAAACGAATCTGCCATTTGATATAGACGAATTGCGTGTAAAGCTCCAGGATAAGAAGCAGGAAAAGTCTACCAATGTACAGATTATTGAATTGAAACCTGCATTTATTCTTGACCGCTCTGTAAAGTTCAGAAAAGGTTATCGTAATGTGATAGTCCTGAAGAAGATGACATTCCCCAATGATAAGGTACTTACATTGGAGTTGTCAGAGAAACAGATTAGCGGTCGGGCCATTTCACTGAATTTGGATTATGAGGATGTATTAAGTGCCGATTCTTTCGACACGTTACTTTTGAAAGAACAATAAGAAAGGGGGCGTTATGAAAATCCATAAAGAGTTTTTCCATTTTCTGTCTTCAAGGGCAATAGTTTTTTTTCTTTTCAGTCTGTTTGGCGTCTCTGCTATGGGGCAGGGACATGGTAACCATTTAATGGTTGGCATAGGGGCATCCTACCCGAAAGGATTTGAAGCTACACTGGCATATGAGCATGAAATGAACTATCACAACGCAATGGAGTATTTTGCGAACTACTACATTCAGTATGAGACCGACCCTGAAGCAGGTTATGTCACCAAGAAATCTTTTTGGCACAGTTACAACATTTGGAATGTCGGTTTTGCCTATAAGCCCTGCGTGACACGTGGCCGTAACCATCATGGCAACATCAGAATCGGTGTGAGTGGCGGCAGTGACTTGCACAAGTTTGTCGGTGTTGGGTCGCTTGGCTACGAACATACTTTCAATCTCTATAATGGCTGGAGTGTTTTCTTTCAGGTAAAGGAAGATGTGACGATGCGAGGCAAGGATTTATTCCGTACCGGTGGAGCCATCGGCGTTAAGATTCCATTATAAACAAAGATAGATATGAACATATACAAAATGCTTATGGCGATTATGCGTGTGATAAGACTTTCTCGCAGGATCATGCGTGTCTCTTATAGAGTACGCCACCAGTCTTCACATAAGAGATTTCGCCACAAAAACAGAGCAGTATGGGGACTTGCCGTATTGGTTGTTCTCATGGCTTTTAGTTCATGTGACGATTATCAGCCTGCCGACAATGCAATCCATGTAGGATATATCTTGTGTGAGAACCATAGTTGTATGGATCCGGAGACCTACTTTTCTCAAACTACCCATAAGGCCGTGGGGGTTGTTTTTGCAGAACAGACGGAAGACCATCCGCTCATGGCAGTCATGTTGAAAGAGCTTAATGAAGTCTTCTGTGATTCTGTTGGCCTTCCCAACGGAACGAGCGGCAGCCTTACCGCTTTTGACGGCTCTGCCAATACACGAGCCATGCAGAAGAGTTATAATGCCGGGACAAAGAAAGGCAGCCCGCTGGCCATGAAGCTCTTTACTTTCCATGCTGGTGGTCAGAGTGACTTCTTACCCAGCGTTGCGGAACAGCGTCTACTGAATGTCTCTGCCAGAAGCATCAATCCCGTCATAGAAAGATTAGGTGGCACGCCGATAGCTTTAGATGGAGACTGTTGGTATTGGACTTCCACTGAAGTAAGCGAAAATAGCGGTTTACAAGCATGGCTTTGCTCCTCTGCCAACGGTGGTATCATAGAGACCCCGAAGACGGAAAGCCATAAGGCACGTGCGATCGTTCAAATAAAATATTCTAACTAAAAATACAGAAGATTATGGGCTGGATGAAAGAACTTGGTAAAGCAGCCGCCAAAGTTGCAGAAAAGCCGCTTGCCAAGGTAGGAGTTAAGTTTGCAGAGAAATCAGCGGAAAGTGCTGAAAAATCTGTCGGTAGGGCTTTGGCCAATGCAGCTATGAAGGAAGGGCGTTATGCCAGCAAGGCCAACTATACCAAGTGGATAGAGTCCATGGGAGGCAAGGCGACCAAGGTGGAGTCAGGTTTTAAGAGTTGGGAAAAAAGCCTGCCCCAATTCAAGACCGGTTTCAAGTCAGCCGAGCATATCGGATCTAAAACCGCTCAAAAGACAGAACGAATCATGGTCGATGGCACCAAGGCAACCGGACAGGGTGTTGTCCATTCTACAAAAGCAGCTGAAAAGGTTGCTGAAGAGACCGCGAAAAAAGCAGCCCTTATCAATAAGGAGACACTTAAGAATGCGACAAAGGTTGGTTGGCGCGAAGGTGGAAAGGTAATCAATAAGACAGCCGGATGGGCAGGTCAATATGCAAAATATTCGGCAAACCACCCTGTGGCAAGCCTTATTCTTTCTTCCGTTGCCTACCGCCAGCTGACAGGACGCACCCTGCTACCGGACATGATGAAGTCCTTAGGCGGTGAGGATGCTGCCAAAAAAGGTCTTGTCGGTGTTCTTGGAGAAACGACATTGGGCAAGAAAGTGGACGGTCAAGGAAACGAGGTCGGCATGGTCGCAAATCTGACGGATGTCCTTTTCGGTGATGGCACTTATGGGAAGGTCAGTTCCGGGGTAGGTTCCGTTGCAGGTGAAGCTGCCGGGGTATATCAAGGCGTTAAAGGCGGCGTTTCCTCTGTCTTGGGTGAAGGGGCTCATCTCTACGAGACAGGTAAAGAGCAGATTGGTCAGTATTTTTCGGGTAATGGTATGGTATCGAACGGCAACGGAGGTTACTATGATCCCACGACTCCCCAATATCCGTCAACATCCCAAATAATGGGCTCGGGAATGACACAAGGTGTTCCACAACAAGGAGGACTTACAGGTACGATGGTGAACGGTGTACATTCCATTGCCAATGAACTTACGGGAGGCAATGTCTCAAAGATGAATTTAGCATCCCTGGCACTTTCATCTTACATGATGTTCGGGCCTTTTGGTTGGCTTGGCAAGATGGCCAGTCTGATGTTGGGCGGTATGACCATGCGCAACATCAACCATCGACAATCGGAGAGCCAGCCTATGCAGCAGATGCAACGTTATGCTGCCGCACCAGCTGTATCAGCAGGACAGTCTGTATCACAGGTAGATTTTTCAGTATCGGAAGAGCCGGTGGTGCGACGCTCTCGTGGAATATGAAGTTAAAAATTAACAAGCTAACAAGTATAATATATGGACGCAACAGATTATAAGGACATGCTCCTGGAGTCCGCAAGCGGCTTCATGATGCCTTTTGCTTTAGACGAAAAAGAAGAGCTGAATGTCATCCTCCCTTTCGGTGAACAAACCCACCCCAAGACAGGAGAGAAGTTTCAGCACCAAGGTGTTGATTATGCCATCAAGGACAAACCCTTGTATGCCATTGCAAGCGGCATGGTCATCGGTGCCGGGCATGATGCGGTTCACGAAAACTATATCATCACCAGATACGGCAAATACGAGGTTACCTATGGACACATATCCGAGGCCTACACCCCTTATGGTACGAATGTAAAGGCCGGGCAAGAGATTGCCCATGCCGGTGAGTTCCTGCACATGGGAGTCCGATTTAACGGCAAAGAGCTTGACCCTGACAATTTTATTGCCATGATTTGGGCAAACATACAGCAGTTGGCCGCCATGGGTATTACCCATCAGCCTACAGCCGAAGTCCTGGGGAACAAGAAAATTGTCACCAAGTATGACGATTGTCAGGATGAGATCATGGCATTGATGCTCCGTTGGCTGCCCACTTACATGAACGAACTTCGTACAAAGGCCTATACGCCTCCTAAAAAGATGGAAGCATCGCTGAAGAATATCCTCTCGAAAGCTGCCGATAAGAACTACTTTTACGAGACGATTCCCGACTTGGGCAATCCTTTAGGATTATCCGGGCGTAGTGCCCCTTTGGTAGAGAAGATTCAGGAAATCCTGATAGAGGACTTTCTTGGATTCTTGGCCGTCCGTCAAGGTATCTATCCCCAGTCGTGGGACGAGTCTCAAAAAAAAAACTTTCTGAAGAAGCTGCCGCCAACGGATTGATGGAGGATCCTTTGCAAAATCTTGAAATAGACATTCATAGTTACGACATCAGCCGTGAGGCATCCATCTACTTCGACACGACGGGGACTCGCTGTTGGACGAAGGCATGGTTCAATGGCAGGGAGAAAGGAGAGAAATCAATAGAGATCACTCGCCAGCTGGCAGTAAAGTTCATCAATGACGAAATCTTGTTGGATGATTGGCTCGCACGTTTCTATCCCAAACAGATGAACGTCTGCCACAAGGCTATCGAGCAGGCACGCAAACAGTTATTAGGTATATAAAAACCATCACATGGCACGTAATAATCAACATTTCGGAGAGTTGGAGTATTGTTTTAACCAATACTTCAGCAAGTATTGTGCTCCTGTCATCGCCAAGGATTACAGATATTATCACCGTAAGCAGACAGAAGAGTTCTATAAGGCCTACAATGAAATGCCGGCTAATATCGGTGCCGGATCCGTCATGCAAGGAATGATACGTGTACAGACTGCAAATGTGAACGCATCGTCTTCAGGGAAATGGAACAAAAAAAATCTCGACGATTTTATTGGTGGGGTCGTAAACAAGATTGTTGCCGGCAAGAACTTCCAAAAGGACTGGGGGCATTTGATAGACAGGTATCGGGAATCTCTTATCGCCAAGTTAGGAACAAAAGGCTACATAAGAGTTGAGGAGGAGTTGGAAAAGGTGGAAAAACGGAAATTCGTCGATCCCGCAGTCCACTATGGACAGATTCGTTTTATGGAGCTGCTCAAAGAGCATTTGGCCAGAACCGATATGCCCAAGTCCTCTTTGGAATATATCCTGAAAGAGGGTGCCAACAGTTCTATTATGATGACATTGGCCGGTAGGTTCATGCGTGGTCGCGACCTCTCACCTGCAGAAGAAGAGAATCGTGAGCTGGGCAATAAACTCTATAAGCCGTCAAAAGTGGAGAAAGCCGGGGCTTTTGCCTTTGGAGCTGTTATGGACGCACCGGCATTGGATGTTGTCGGTTCTGTAGCTGCCGTACCATTGAAAGCTGCTGCCAAGGGAGCAGCCGGATATGTCCTGAAGGGAGGTGCGGTAAAATTCGGAGGTTGGCTGGAAGAAAAGGCCGCTTACAAAGTAGCTACTAAAGCTTCCTATGTAAAAGGATTGATTTCAGGTGCAGCTGTCGATGCCGGATTCAACTATTGGGCTTCTTCCAAAATCAGCCTTGATGCAGCCAAGAAGCAGTACAGCAAAGCGGTTTTCGGCAATGAGGATACATTGGGGAAATACCAAAAGGGTGCATTGGGATATAGGAAGAGCGGTACCGAATACATTTCCAATGTAAATGATGGCTTGGGTAAAAAAATCAAGGTTGCCCCGATACGCCCTCATGTGAGTGATTCCGTCACTCATAAAGATTCTGGTCAGTTATTGACAGCGACAAATGGCAATTCAAGAAAGCTCTTGAAAACCATTACCACAGCGTTAAGCCATCAAGCTCTGCCTTACGATAGCCGCGCACCCATCCCCGCTTGGATGCTAAACAAAACAGCCAAACAATGCCGTGCTTTTGCCACCTCGTTTTTTTCCATTGCCAAGCAGATGTCGACACAAGGTTTGCCGGTTTGGAATCTGAATGGCAGAAATATGACACTTGCACAAGTCTCACAGCGTGCCAGCGATTATGCAAGGGCTGCTGTTCAGATAGACAAGATAAATGCCGAGAAACAAGTGGCAAGAGCAGCGGTATATAGCCGGGATCACCAGGATTCGAGACAAGAGAAAAGAGATCATTATGACACTGGGGCATATAACGCAGTCGGTCAATCTGCCTCGCCGTCTGTTGTTTCAAGCGCAGTATCTCCTTCAGAACCATTAAACACCCAACATTATCAAGACATGGCCATGGGGACGCAACAAATAAAAAATCCAATGTCAGAGACTTCTCCTTATTCCAATATGCTCCAGACATCAGGATGGGGTAAATATTTGGATAATGCAGGGTTGAATGGATTTAGCGACATAACAAAGAACCTTGGTTATGTCTTTGCAATGCTTCCTGATATGCTTATCAGTATGTTTACAGGAAAATCTTCCTCGTTCACCATAGGGAATAACATACTACCTTTAGCAGCAGTTGCCGCTGGAATGTTCAGCCATAATCCACTGTTAAAGCTCATGCTGATGGGTTTTGGAGGTGTCAATCTCTTGAACAATGCCGGCCACGAAGCCTTAGGCCTATCCACTCCTAAAGCCACTCCAAGAAACTACAAGCAATATGCTGACGAACCTCTCAATCCAAGATTAAATAATGTTTTTATGAAAGGCCGTTCTTTGATTGCAGATATAGACAATCGACCTGTTGTCATTAACATTTCTGACACGGTTGTTGACGCATATGAGAAAAAAGCCATACCTTTGAACACCTTGGCAAATGCCGTATTAAGGAAGTATGACGAGAACAGATCCGTGGCTTCAAACACTTATGACAAGAGTTTGGCAGCATTAGAGAGTCAGGAACAACAGCGTAGTTATGGATTGAAATAGATTTTGTTTACAATATTACTTGTTAGCGGCCCCTGCTGGCGTAGTTAGTTGCGTCGGTGGGGGCTTTATTTATAAAAGGTGGAGTAGATTCCCCACCTTACATGTCAGTTCTTGTAAGTCCAAATGACGGTTATCTTATTTTACAAAGAATGTGTAACAGCGTATAGCATGTTTTGGCTCAAACTAATTACCCAAAATCACTCATAGGTAATATGAGCCGCTTGCTCTGCCAGATCAAGTTGAATTTTTGGAGTTTCTTCCAAATAAAATGTATTTGAATTTACTGATTGGGCTAAAACCTCACGAGAGACTTTCTTTCTTGCAACCCAGTTGCTTATTCTTGCTTCTGTTCTTGGTTCAAATAATTCCCAACCTTGCAATGTCAGATAATTTAGGCCATCTATTTGGCTGTTAAAAACAACAGTTCGTCCAACCTCATTTTTTAAAATAGATGGTTTGGAATTAGTTCCATTCCCTGAAGACATTAGTATGACAAAACATGGATCGCCATTAGCTTTATTTGCTCCACGTACTTGTATCCATGAATATATATAATAGTCATGTTGAGTACTATTTTTAGTCTGTGCCTCGCTTGGAATTGCCAGACATATCATCATTACTGTAAGAAATAATTTCAGCTTCTTCATCGTGTTGTATATAAAAAGTTATGAGTACGCCGATTAAAGCGTACCCACGGGTTAATGATTATCGTTAAAACAATTTCTTGTGATTGTCGTGTGACCATCCCATAGCATCCTTGTAGTTGCTATTCTTCTTTCCGCCTTTTCGACGGGTGTCACCACCCACAATAGCTTTCAATCCTGCTCCCAATATCAGAGCCGATGCTACTAATTCTAACATAGTATGTTTCCTTTCTTTTTATTTGAGTTTCACTTATCTTTAAGTCCTTCTGACCGTTCCGTCTCCAATTCCAATTTCGCCTCCGGATTTAACGCCAACAGCATTTGTATTCTGTCTTGCAGTCTCCCGATGGTCTTTCGGATATCAACCACATTGTCTTCAGGTATTTCTTTGAGTTCACGGATAATCTCCATGTATGAGTTTATCTGTCCCATCGTATATGTGACGGACAATGTGTTCTCAATATGTTCTCTGTCAACTTCAATTTCAAATGCCATAATCGTTCTTCCGTTTTATTGGTTATAAACTTAGCATTGCTTCAGGCATGATGTCGAGCACCCTGCAAATCTCTCCTGCCGTGGCCAAAGTCGGTTCGCTCTTTCCCTGGGTGAAGTCGCTTATCCTGCTGGTGCTTAGTCCTACGGCCTGGGACAGATCTTTTTGTGTCATTCCCTTAGCTTTCAGCCCTTGCTTTATGACTTCTGCAAGCGTGAGTTTCTCTATTGGGTGATGCTTTTTCTCGTATTCTTCCACAAAAGTACTCATGATAGACAGCTCCATACTCTCCGGTGATGTCGGCAGCGTCGTGTCAGTTACAACCTCCAACAGTTCCTCCACCCGTCTTTGGGCATACTTATATTGAGCCTCTGATATTTTCATATAGTTCTTTTTACATCCCTCTCATCAAGAAGTGCCTCCCAGTCAGAAGCGGATCCCACAAACCGCACATACACACACCCTGTATCGAAATATATCGAGGCGGCTACCTTGTATTTTCCTTCGCCAATGCTGAAGACATATAAGCCTTTCTCTCTTACAGTATCACCGAAGTCTACCAGTATTTGGGCAAAACTCCTGTAATCCCTGTTCCTTATGGTGTAGTACCACTGTTGCAAAGGTATCTTTGCTTGTTCATATTGTGGTAGTCCATAGAAGTCCTTAATCTTCTTTTGTGAGATAATTCTCATTAATGACCTGTCTTTATCTGTTACAAAGATATGAAGATATTCCTAAACCACAAAATAAAAGAGCAATAAAATACCGCAAGACAGAATGTTTTTATATTCAGGGAGATTGCAGGTTGCCCTTGCAACCTCCCTAATACTCATGTTTATGCAGATTTCTTCTTTGGAAGCACCCATCCCCGCTGTTTGGCCACTTCACGGTTGAACTTCATCCACACCTCTTCATCTTTAAACTCAAAGTGCATTGTTCCTTTCTTAAAGCCCTTACACTTGAAGAACCCCCACTCGAAAGTCTTTCCCCATTCCAAGTTGTTATCTCGTACAAAACGGTCAAGGCTTCCAATGCTGTCGTAGTTCCTACCCGTAATGAAGCAGAGAGCCTTACAAACGTCCTCCATTCTGTTTGCCATCCCTCCATATCCAAGATCGAGATAGTCTCTCGGCCATTTAGGATCATAGGAAGTCATGTATGGAACGATAAACTTACGGTTGACCATATAGTTTGCGTTTGTCTTCCATTTCTCCCCGGCAGTGGAATTCTCGTCAGAGAAAGAGCAAATCAGGTCGAATGCTTCGAGTAACGCTGTGTTCATCCGCTGCCCCGTCGTCTGGATTACCATGTTCAGCACCTGATAAATGTTGTGCATGGTAAAGGGGACGTATGTCTGCTGCTCCACGAACTTGTTTATCTGTTCCCGTAATTTCTGCGTGGCATACTTTTCCATATTCAGCTTCCCGAATATCCGCCTCCAATAATACTTCTGCAACTCTTTTTTGTATTGCTGTCGGCTGATACGGACAACGCTATTGGAAGCATCTACCACGGCAAACCTTACTGGGAGATACCCGTCACTCTTTCCACCGAAACATGCCACGGAGTTGATTTTCTCCGCTGCAGCCATCGTCTCGTCGAAAAGCCTTACAGCTGAAATATAGCGGTTTACCATGTCACGCACCACATTATATTGCACCAGCCCTTCCGTCTCGTTAGCATCGAGCGAGTCCTTTTCGTTGGAAAACATATAACCGTCAAACTCGTCTTGCCCCTCACCCTCTTTATACAGCTTTATCAAGCTAACATGTACATCCGTCCTGCGCTCCGCGTCGTCAAACACTCTGCCCAAGAACTCCTTGCACCCATAAAGCTCAATCGTCTCTATCAATTTCTCTTTGGTGGCGTTCCGTTCCCAGCCTTGATTTACGCTTTCGCTGTTACACAAGGCAATGATGGTGCATCCTGCCGGAGCAATCTCAAACGCATGAAGGATATGTTTTGCTCCTTCTGAAAAGGGAGGGTTCATTACGATATAGTCCACATGACTAATTTGTTCTGAAGAAACGGTCAGGAAGTCATCCGCTATAATATCGCACTTGCCATTCAAAAGTTTTTTGATGTTAGTGTCCTTTTCGCAAGCAATCACCTTTCCGGCTCCGTTCTTTTTGAGCCAGTCAACAATGTTGCCTTTCCCTGCTGATGGTTCAAGGATAGTCTTGCCGACAAAATCCTCACTCATCATCATCGTGTTTATAACCTCGTCGGGAGCCGGGTAGAAGTCTGCGTTATTTGTAAAAATGTTCATCTTGTCTTATTTTAAATTATTCGTTTATCAATTCTCCGTTCTCGCCAATCCAAAGCATTGCCCCCTCACCGTTCCAGTAGAAGTCGAACGCCCTGTTCAGAGGGTTGTATATACCCTCGACAATAGTTCCCTCTTTAAGACCCTTGATTTCTGCCAGATACCACTTGCCGGCTTCGGTAAGAACTTTCACCCTTGCTTTTGTTTTGTACCTCACAAGATCTTTGGTGTCACATACAGCAACCTTATAACCATCACGAACCAATCTTGGCAAATAGGCGTCAAGACAATGATGTGGAAATTCCACAATATTAACAGGGGTTTCTGCAATGTCCGACCGGGAGTGCATGTCCGTTCCAAGGCACTTGTTTCCGGCAACGGCATCCTTTTCAAACAGGAAGTAACAATCTCCATCCCCAATCAGCAGTAAATGTTCAGGATGTTTTGCTTTTATCTCCTTATAAAGTTCAAATATCTTTTTCATACTTTTTATTATTTTGAATTAAACGGTAAAATCATTCACGAACTGGCGTTCAATCATGACTTCAAAGTCCCTATTGTTGCATGAAGTCTGTCTCCACTGGCTAAGCTGTTTCGCATCCTCTTCGGTTAATGAAAGGAAATCTACCATCTTACGGATAGTTTCTTCCAAGTTCTCACCAATGTAAACAAGTTTTCTTGTCTCGACAGAGTGCCAAGCATCTGTCTGATAAACCAAATAAATAAGTTTCTTTTCCATTTTCCTATTTTTATGAAGTTAAAATTTTATTCTGGGCATCCCGATTCTCAACCTTTTTAGGTTTTTCGTTTCTTCGACCCGAACTTTTTTTTATCATTCCGGTGTAACCGTCATCTCGAACCTTTTATGTGCAAGGTAAGCTCGCAGGTATTAAGGGAACCTAAGGCAAAGAATTGACCGGTAAAAGTTTTCAGGAAACCGCAATCTTTGATTTCGGAGGGTCATGAAAAGTTTTCCGCCAATAGGGAGCATTCCGGTGTTTGCCGTGTTCCCTGCCTGCGATACCTTTGCAGAATAAAAGTCGAAGATGACAACAAGCGGATGAAAAGTGAGGTCGAAATCAGAAACGGAAATGGAAAGATAGATAAAATTAAATGTAAAATAAGCACCGCAGGTAAATCAGAAGATGTGTCTTCAATACATATAGACATATTGCTTTATAGCTACCAATACATATATACGGCTATACATATATACGTATTGCCGCATGGCTGACTCAAGGAACAGCCTTTTATTCTCGCCTTGCTGCTATATGATTAGTTATAGAAGGACCAACAAAAGAGAGTCAGGTAGGGCAGATTTCTTGGATTGCGCAAAAAAAACAAGAGCCATTTTTAACACAAAAACCGCCACGATGCTGAAAAAAGGTTCTGAAAACGTTAATATAAGAGTTTCTTTTTTTTGAGGATGCTTTTTTGACATTAAGTCGCTTATTTTGTAACAATCAATAATCATAAAAATTATGGCCGAGACTGAATACAAGCATCGCAACTCTTCCGCTGGAAGAAAGAATAAGTCAGATGAAATTCTGAAGAAGTTCGCAGACATGATGGTTAAGATCATCAAGAAAGCCAATGCCAACAACTGGAAGAAAGGTTGGATGGGTGTCAACGGTTCCATTCAGGGACTACCGCAGAATATCAGCGGTCGGACGTATTCCGGTGGCAATTCTTTTTTTCTTATGTTCAATACGGCAGAGAAAGGATACAAGACACCCGTCTATATGACCTTTAAGCAAGCCAAGGAGCAGAATCTCCATGTCAAGTCAGGTGAGAAATCTGTTCCCATCTTCAAGTGGGGCTTATCCATCAAAGATGAAAACGGCAAGAGGGTGTCAGAGGAAGACTATAACGCCATGTCCCAGGAAGAACGTGCCACGATGGACGTTCGTCCTTTCCCTAAAATGTTTCATGTCTTCAACATCGACCAGACCAACCTTGAAGAGGTCAATAAAAAGAGGTATGATGCCATTGTAGCACGTTTCCAAACACCCGAACAAGAGGTCAAAGACACCGAGGGGATGTATGTCAACGAAGCCCTTGACCGTATGTTCGAGCAAAAGGCGTGGCATGCCAATATACAATATGACAAACCTGCCGACCAGGCCTTTTACCGCCCATCGACGGATACCATTGTTCTTCCGATGAAAGAACAGTTCAAACTTGGGAAAACTCCTGAAGAAGTCTATCACGACGGCATGGAGTATTATTC
This sequence comes from Segatella buccae ATCC 33574, assembly GCF_000184945.1. GTDB lineage: Bacteria > Bacteroidota > Bacteroidia > Bacteroidales > Bacteroidaceae > Prevotella > Prevotella buccae. Next base: position 1,570,977 of record NZ_GL586311.1, on the reverse strand, counting down.
CACAGCTTTGCACGAGATGGCCCACTCGACAGGACACGAGAGCCGGCTTGACAGGAAATTCGGTGCCCAAGGGACAGACAACTACGCCCATGAGGAACTGATCGCAGAAATGACTTCTGCCCTTGTCGGCAGCACCATGGGCTTTGACAGAAAAATATTGGAGAACAACGCCAATTATCTAAGTGGATGGTTAAGCAGACTTAGGGACAAGCCCGAGACCATTACAACCATCATGACTGACGTAGGCAAAGCCTCGGATATGATTATAGAAAAAGTTGACGAACAGCGGATCGCCTTGAACCAGACTCCCCTCAAAGCCGGCAATTTGGAGGGGCTTGATGAAGAACTTTCGGAAACAAAGACAAGGGGTAAGACCCTATATGACCTTACGGAGCAGTGGAGTAGTATCAATGCACAATATCCGTTTTCTGTTGATGATGAAAGAACAAGACAGATAGCAAAGCGTATAAGGCAGGCGGAGCAGGTCATTACGGCTTATAATGCCAACGTAGCCGCCGCATATGGCGATGAGTTTCTGTTCTCCGAGAAAGCGAAGACTACCATCATTCCGCCTGCCGTGTATTCCGGGCATGAACAACCGCCTTTGGAAATCCAAAGACAAGCTGTTGCATCCGAGCCGGAAAATCAAAATGTTGGAGATATGAAAGAACAAAAGGCTGAAGAATTACGAGAGTCACAGGAAAGACATATTGACCCTGACCGTAACCCCGGCAACTCTGCCGACGATTATGATGATCTCTCTGGAGCTTTAGCCAAAGGAATTGGCATGGAGGAAAGTAAAGAAGACGCGACAGAGAACATCTCTCTGTCCGAAGACAGTAACCCACAAACCGATTTAGCCGGTGTAGCTGAACATATTATGGAAACGAACCATGTATCCAAGGGTGTAGCCGAAAAGATGGCCGCCCCGATCGTCGAAGAACAACAAACCGCCGTGAATGAAAAGAGGCAGAAGGCAGCACAAGCCAAGCAAGAGGCTGTCAAGAAAGCCGATGAAGCCCGTAAGGCAGAGGATGAGCGTCGCCGTGAAGTCGAGGAACAGAGACGGCATGAGGAAGAGAATAGAAAAAACGACAAGGATGGTGGTCAAGTGTCCAAGATATTCCTGCATGCCGCCTTGCTGCTTGGAGCCTTGGAACTGGCAAAGGGCAACAAAGGCGTGTGGATGAACAAGGCTGGCAAGAGCAACGCAGAGTTTCTTTGGGCAAAGACACCAATTACTCCGTATAACAATCTGATGATGAACCTTCAGTCCGATCAGAAGGGCTACCGTTCCAATGTTTATGCCTATTTCGACGAGCTGAAGGATGCGGGCGATTCTGTCAGAAGTAATGAGAAGGCACTCCCTTTCAATTGGACGCGTTGGGATTACCAGAATATTGCTACTAAAGAGGTTATCACCAAGGGTGAATATCAGAAACTTCCCGAGGATGAGAAGTCGCTCTATGTCAAGCACCATAGCCGTCAGACCCAGCAGATTTTCAATATTGACCAGACTTCTATGACCGGCAAACAGATGTACGGTGATTTGCTGAAAGAGACCGGTGCCAAGTATGAGGAACTCTCCGAACGGGGCGTGACAAGTATGATAAAGTTCTCCGAAAAGCTGAAATCAAACCATCCAACGGCCATTGTCGTTGCGCGTGACGATAACCAGTATCATATTTACGGTAATGATGCCACCAGAGCTGCTAAGATATTAGGCTTACCGGTAGGGCAAACAGAGGTCGATGGCCAAAAAATCAAGTCCACGGGTTTTCCTCTTGACAGAATCGACGACTTCCTGCCAAAGCTCGTTCAAGCCAAGCAGTGGGTTGTCGTTGCCGATAACCTCGACAGTGCAGAACTCATAAGAAGAGTAGCCAACGAAAAGGACGTGTTGAACAAGGCTTATTCAACCGCCCAGACCGTAGCCAATTCCGCAGGAATAGGTTATGAACGCGTCATGGTGCTGCAAGATGCAGAATACGACAAACAAGCCGACAAGATCATTGTCAGCGGCATGACGGATAAGGATAGCGGCAACAGCCGGCAGGCCGCCATTGCGAAAGCCAATGACATTTACCGTGCCATTGTAGCAGCCACAGGCAGCGAGCAGCGTTTAGACCGCCTGGGGCGCAATAATCTTCTCCCCAACGACGATGCGAAATACGAGAGATTTGTTCAAGACCTATCTGCCGGAATCCTGATGGCACGCCAGGGGCTTCCTGCAAGCCTTTCAAAAGAAAGTATGCAACATATCGACTATTGGCAACGCGAGATCAAGGAAAATCCCAAATTGCTTGGACTGTTGGAGAAAGATGTCAACAATGCCGTCGAGTCCATCGATAAGCACATGCAGAAGCAGATTGTCAAGTACGAAGATATTCGTAAGGACTTGCCCCTGAAAGACTTGGCCGTCAGTGAGAGACAATATCAGATTTCCACCGATTTGGCTAAGCTCCCGGATATAGATTCAAAAGAAATCGTCATTGTCAGAGATACGGCAAAAGGTTCAGCCGATGTCATTCTTCCTGAAGGGGCTTCTCTTGAAGACAACGTAGAGATCTCGGGCATTCGCAAAGATCGTATCAAGATAGCATTAGGACACGAGGGCATCACTGATGTCAAGTTCTATAATGCCGGTGGTGCTTTAGGACTCAAAGAGCCTGACGACTACTATAAGGATAAGACCGTTTCCGTAGACCGGTTGAGACAATATGAGTTCAGTCAGCATAGAGATATAGATGTGAAACCGCAGATTGCGGCAGCAGCCTTGCCAAAGATTGAGATTTTCACGCCTATCCGTGACGAGAAGGGACAGTATGCCTTTTTCTTCAAGGCAGAGAACGAGCCTTCGTTCTCCGTCTATCCCAATGACACCCACAAGAAGCTGTACTTCGATGTCAGGGGAACGGACAAACAGATGGATATACACAATGCCCTTGCACAGAAATACTACTCCGTTGCCAAGCTGCATCCAGAAATCAAGGTAGATCTTATCATGCCTAAAGTTTCTAATGTAGACATGAGCAAGATAGAGCGTCCGACCATTACGAAAGACAGGGAAGACCCAAGCAAGAAATATGTCATGGCCACCATTGACGGTAAGTTCATGAAGAAAGAAATCACCAAGGCACAGTGGGACAAGATGTGGTTGGCAGATGACATGTCAGCCTACAAGAAAGCTGTTGCCGCTGTTGTCTTTGCTCCTTTGCTCAAAGAAGATGTGCAGAAGGAGCAATCCACAAGTATGGCAGCACGGTCAACTTCGACAGAAACCGTTAAAAAGGAACAGGGTGCAGAAGAGAAAACTGCAGAAGGAACTTCAGAATCGATTTCTGAAACGGCTACCGAAAAGGAGGCAGAGACCACCCGGAGAGAAAGTACCTTTCGCAGATAAGGAATAATGCAGTAATCATCAGACATGACACATTATCAGAAACATGGCCATATCCACCTCTGATTTCATCAACAGATATGCTCCTCATGCCATGGAGCAGCAGATTAAGTACGGCATTCCCGCTTCTGTCATTCTCGCCCAGATGGCTATCGAGAGTTCATGGGGCACCTCTGCCCTCGCTCGGAACGATAACAATTTCTTCGGTATCAAAAAGGGTTCATCGTGGACAGGCCGGGTGAGTTACTATGACGATGACCAAGCGCATGAAGCTTTTCGTTCCTACGACAACGTGGGGCAAAGTCTTAGCGATCACTCTGCCACCTTACTCCAACCCCGCTATCTGCGTTGTTGTCCCACGGACAGTACAGATCACTTGGGTTGGATAAAAGGCATCAAGGCCGGTGGTTACGCCACGGCAAGCAATTATGTAGACAGCGTAGAAAGTCTAATCTGTAAATACGGATTAGACAAATTCGACCGTCTCGCCGTACAGAATGCACAGCAGCAAGGTTTGCAGATAGGTTACATGAGAGGCCGTCAGCCCGACACCCCGCAAGCCGTCCCTGCCGGTATTCTCCTCACGCCTCTCCAAGGGAGTTGGTGCATGCCCATCAACTTGGAAGGTTTGAAGGTAACGGGAGTGTATGGAGAGAACCGCCCCGGACATCATCATAGCGGCATAGACCTTAGCACTGGCGGCAAGTATCTTCCCGTTTATGGAACAGAAGATAACGGCAGGGTCATCGCCGTCAAGCCCAACAATGGTGCTGCCGGTAACATGATTACCGTGGAATACAGCCGTTCTGACGGCAGCCGTCTTCAGTGTACCTATATGCACCTTAGTGAGATTGGTGTTAAGGTCGGTGATGCCGTCAATGCAGGGATGCAACTGGGCTATTCCGGTAATACAGGACGCTCGACCGGGCCACACCTCCATTTTGAGACCAAGTTCTATAATGCCCAGGGAACACTCCAGAGTTATGATCCGGCAGAATACATTGCCGAGCTCTCGTTCCGTGGAAATCTCCCGACAGTGTTGAACAAAGGCGGACAGAACTTAGCGGCACGCTATTCCTCTCAAATGGCATACAACAATACTCCGGCCACCGGTATCGAAGGGCCGCCTATGGATACCCAAACACAAATGTTGCTTGCCAATATCACCAAATCAGACGATCCTAACAGATGGTTGGAATATCTGATGAACAAGAATGGCGATAGTGCAGGGCTGTCCAGCGGAAATCCTGTCTCCAATCTTATCTCAACCCTTTTCATGAGCATTCTGACGCTTGCCCAAGATTTGAAACAGGGAGACGAAGACATGGGCGAGTCCCAAACCTCCAAAGAGGCAAAAGAAAACAAAGAGACAAAAGAAGCTGCCACCCTTAGAAGGGACAGGGAAAGTATCAATGTCAAACGGCTTGCCCAGACAGCCTCTTTGAATTTCGATTCCGAACTTCCCGAAGAACAGCAGACAAACGCCATCCGGCGAACTTAGACAAACAATTCACCAAAATAACGAGTAATATGATTAAATGCAATGTCACAGCATGCGGAATCATCAGCAATTCTGCAGTAGAGAAACAGAGTAAGGACGGAAAGTCCTTCATTTCTTTCAGTATCACCATCCCCATTGCCGGCAGCGATGGTTCCGGCGCGGAGCTCCAAGTCTTCGTTTCCGCTCCCGGCAATAAGGAAACTGCCGAGCGGTATTCCACCGGGCGTAGGGTGAGAATGAACGGTACACTCTATATCAGACGGATAGACGACCGTACGTATTATAACCTCCGCACCGATGAAGGAATAGAGATCGTCAAGTCCACCGAAGCAGACTCGCTCACAGGGTCTATCGATTTCAAAGGTAAGATAAAAGGGGAGATTACGGAACGTACCAACAAAAATGGGCACAAGTTCCAGACCTTTTCCGGCGTTTCGCAAGACAAGGATGGAGAAAAGAAAGGCTGGGTTTGGGTTCGCTTCCTTTCTCCGACCTCGATTCAGCAGGACTTCTTCAAGCCCGAGGCCTATGTTGAAATAAAAGGAGAGTTGCAGTTCCATATCTATCAAGGCAATGTCAACATCGAGTGCCGTACCAGCAGTATCGAGCCCTGGGAGTTGACTGCCACACAGAAAGAATAATTGCCATAATATTGAAGTTTACATGAACACCGGCATTATAGAGCGTTGATTATTCAAGTCTTTATAGGCCGGTGATTTTATTCCGTACAAAAACCTAACAAGTATATGAGTGAAAATGACAATCCAGCAGGAATCTTCGGCAACCGTCTGTTAGGCGGCTGGAGTAAGATATTTGGCAAAAAGCACGATAACGGTAAAGGCGAAAAACAAGGACATGACCATGATAAATTAAAATTAAAGCCATTCCCGCCCAACCATTTCTTCTCCCAGGAAGAGCTGTGTTTCCTTGCAAAGAATCAAGAGCAGTGTAGCCGTCTTCAGAGTTGGGCTTTGCAAATGAGCTTATGGGCACGATCCAAGTCCAACGAGCAGGACAGGAACAACCCACAGTTTTTCCCGGCCGTTCAATGGCAGGACGGTTTGATGAGCACATGGATAGACTCGGAGGCAACGCCTGACAGCATAGACCAACAGGCTGACCGTCTTTACCAATTACAGCTGGATGGCTATAAAATGGATGCCGCTTTTGTAAGAATGATAGAGGCAAGAGCTTGTAGAAGTTTAGTGGGCAACCTCTTTGTGGATGAGAGACAGAATGAGACCGCTACACGAAAAGGCGGTAAGCACTTTATATGGATTAAAGCCGTTGTTGACAAGTCTGGTGAGGACTTGGCTTTGTCCATATATCATTACAACAAGATCAGCCACCATCATGAATCAGAAGAAACAGTTTCATACAAACAGTTCAAGCCGCTTCTTGAAAACAAGGAGATGACAGCCCTTGGCGGTGAGGGGCAGCGCAAATGGAACGATGAAGCCACCGCAAGAGACATGGCGGAGGAAAAGTTTACAGAGTTAGTCTGTCTGATGAGACGGAGTAATATCTGTCAGGGGATGTTCCCTGCCCACAGTTCCATCTCTATATGCCAAGAGGATGAAAAAGACTATGTCCCCATGGCATGGGCCCTATCAGGAGATGGGATAAAGATAGACTTCGATCCCCAAGTATCCATTAGTAAAAGTTCACTTTTGGTTACCTCCAATGATTCCTACCGGTTTGTCGACGTGTTGGACTATATAGATAAAACGATAAGTGAGCAGGATGCCAGTCAGGAACTGCTGACCTTTGTCAGGATATTCGGCAAAGACTTTTGTGGAGACAAAGTGCTCTCTTCCGGAAAGTATCCTCTTTGCCGGATAAACGGCATAGAGATAGACCGTGTCACGGCAAAGGCTTCGGACACAATAGTCGCCTTCAACAATGATACTTTGGAAACCGTGACGCTTTCTTCAGAAGACAGGATAACCCTGTTAAAAGCAGTCATACGCCGTTCGGATGAACTACTGACAGGATTGAAGTCCGACCTTCAGAGAACAACGGACGAAAAAGTCCAGGATATATTGCAGGACAGGCTAAATAACATCCATCAAGGGCTGTCAGCTTATAATACTGGCGACAATTACCATACTTTGGATGAGTTATGGCAGCATATCACCTCAATTTTCAGGGTGAAGCAAAGCGCGGAGACGGCAACGGTCGTCCCTGTATCAGCAGTCAAAGTTATAGAAGCTCCGCAATCCACCGAAGTAAGGGATAAAGAGCCCTTAGTCCACAATCAAAATGAAGTTCAAAGCGTTCAAGAACCTATTGCTAAAAGTGATGACGGCATCAAAATGCCCAAGCAAGTTGACGAAGCCCCGTCAATTGAACCTAAGAAAAGTCAGATGCCGGAAGGCTATATCCGGATTGAACCATCTTCCAAAGGCAGGTGGCACACAGCAGAAATGCTCCGTAGGGAAGCCTATCGTGTTTATGGAAAGCTGTTAAGTGCAAAACTTAAAAAGCAGCTTGATAATGACAACAACCCTTGGGTTTCAAAACAGATGTTGACACCAAGAGATATCAAAGGCACTGTTTATACCGGGCCGAATGCCATCATGCTTGCGTTATGGACAGAACAGCAGGGGTTTGAGCTTCCTTTCTTCATTACTGAAGAGGAGCTAAGAGCGAACGAACTCGGTATTCTTCAAGATGCCAAGAGCCTCTTTATCCTCCATAAGAACGGAACGTCAAGGGTGTACAACATTGCACAGACCACCTTTCCCGTTACCCAAAGGCGTTCCTATGAGTCTCTCAAACTGAATATGATAGCAATAGAGCGCAAGAAGACTTCTGGGTATCAGTTCCTCGACGCTGACGGCTTTTGTAAAACAGCGTTGAAGTTTGATGGAGTCCCCGGCCTTTCTGTCTATGATTATGCCGAGAAGGTCATCCATATAGCCCCGAAGAGCAATTTTGAAACCGAGGACGACTATTACCGTGACTTGGCCGTGGCCATGGTGGAAAGCACCCGTGAAGTTGATTTCGATACGCTCCGTCTGGACACCTATCTCTTTGAGAATCTCGTCTCTCATCTGGGTAGTGGTATTATCAGCCAGAGTTGCCGTTTTAATGCCACCAATCCCGAATATTCCCGGATATGGAGAGAGAGGTTAGAGAACAATCCTGAATACACCAAGAGAATCTTGGAACAATCAGACGCAGCTTCAGGCCAAGTCCTTCAATCGGCATTGACATAGGACTATCAATAATCAGTCCCGGTTCATGTTTAATTATGGCAAATTCGCCATAATTAAAATTGGGATGATTAAATGAAAAAGGCGACCTGCATCCCTGCAAACCGCCTTCTGACATTATTTAATTAAAGTTTATCGTCTTGTTTTATTCATTCTTTCTCCGCTATTTCAACAGCTTGAAGGATTGTCCGTTTGATGACATCATGTTCGAGTCTTATGGGATGTACGTGACCACCATCAGCAATGGCACCGTCAATGAAATAGCGGATATTCCACCATTTCTTTACTGTATTTTTAGATGTGTTGATTGCTTTTGCACAGGTCTTAAACCCTCCTTCTGGATGAAGGTATCTCCAAAGAGTAATTTTCACCGCTTCTTCAGAGTTCTTTAAAGTAGCAAGTAAAACCTTATTTTTTCTCCACTCTTGAAACAGTTCCACTGAAGAGAGATTGCTTTCCTTGTTTTGGTTACTACCATTGGTCATATCAGCATTTTCCAACGCCTCGTTGGAAACCTCGTTGATTTTATCCCACACTTCTTGTGGCCAGTCGTTATCATCAGGCTCATCACCATAGCGAAGCTCATTGATGAACTGTTCCGCTCCGTCTTCATCACCTTCATCGAAGCCCAGTACCTGGCACCACTCCTTATAGTCGTCTACCATTTCCTGGCCGTGCATTGTGATACACTGCAGATTTGTTATTTCCTCACGGTCGAGTTTACCAATCAAATCTTTTACTACTTTTGCCATATTGTAAAACTTTAAGATTATCTGTGCATACCTCTGCTTCTCTGCTCCGCTTTCTGCGAGTTCTCATCTCCTAAGTGGTAGAACTCCTTTTGCATTTCTTCTGTATAGTCCTCTTCAGGAACATAGTTCTTGAAAGAGTTGTCCGATTCTTTGACCCAACATCCGTAGATGCCGAAATTATATGTAGGCAACTCACGGGAAGCAATACTGTCATATTCCTCCCTGTCACCACTTACCACCTTGATGCCACCGTCAGCGAGGAAATCCAGTCCGAATGTGAACTGGCCTTCCTGCTTGTCTATTGAAATAACATTGCCTGTACACATCTGTGCCACTTGCTCATTGGAAAGTTCCATCTCGTTTTGAAGTGAAGCCAGATTATCCTCCATTAAAGAAACGGGAATATAGAAAACCCTGTTTGTCTTGTCGTCAAGCTGTACGAAACACTGTTCCTTACCCGGCATTTTGGTTATGATGATTTTCCCGCTTCGCAGCGTGTTCTGTTCCTCTGGCGTGAAGTCCTCCAAATCAGCCATTTCACTTCTCGGGGCAATCAGGATGTCAACAGTGCCACTTCTTCTTTCAAGTTTAAGACGGGCCTGAATTGTTCTCTGTATGCCGTCACCCAAATCCACGCTGACGGGTAAAATAGGAGTCCAATGTCCCTCCAATAGTTTTTTCATCACCATTTCAGGCAGGTCATCCACCATTTCTTGAGACAGCCCGATACTTGCAAATTTCTCGTATGGTATCTCATTCTCATCAAAAGTTGTTCTCATAATTTTCCTGTTTATTGTTTTTGCAAAGATAGTTTCTTACTTGAAAAGTCCGTTCTCCAAAAAAATAAACCTTTTATATTAACATTTTCAAAACGTTTTTGGGCGGTTTTACGGTGTTTTTCGTTTTTGAAATGTTAATATAAGACTTCCTTTTTTTTCGAGCCCACTATTAAAACGGTTTATTTTATTTTTGTAATCATAAAATACGAGTAGATGGTTATACATTTTAGACATATCTTCATGGCTGTTTTGAGTCTGTTCAGTCTCTTTTGTCATGCACAAAAGAATACCCCCGATGCCAGTCATCAGGATTACTGGATAGACAAATACCTTAGTGTCAGTTTCCCCTTACAACGTGTCGAGATCAATTCTGCGTTCGGTATTCGTAAAGATCCATTCACCGGCAAGGAAAAAGAACACTGTGGCTTGGATTTGAAAGCTCATTATGAGAAAGTCCTTGCCATGTTTGACGGTTACATCGCAAATATAGGCTATGACTCCGGATCCGGCAATTACATCATCATGCGTCATGGTGATTACACCATCAGCTATTGTCATCTTTCTCAAATCTGGGTAAAGAAAGGAGAGAGAATCTATGCGGGAGACCCCGTTGGCGTCAGCGGTTCTTCCGGTCGCTCGACGGGGCCACACCTTCATGTCACCAGCCGGTTAAGGGGACGGCTCGAAGACCCCTATAATCTTCTTACTTACATAAGAGACGTAAAGTTGCAATGTATTACTGCTCTCCATGTCAGCGAGGAGACTCTTCTTTCTCCTGACGCATTTTTCAAGAAATATGCCCATGCCGCCATGAGACAACAGCAGAAATACGGTATCCCCGCTTCCGTCATCCTTGCTCAAATGGCACTTGAAAGCCGTTGGGGAAACAGCAGTCTGGCCCAGGCAGGATTCAATTATTTCGGCATCAAGGCCAACAGGAACTGGCTGGACAGCGGACTTCCATACAGTGTCCATGACGATGATCGCCCTAATGAAAAATTCTGCAATTTTGCCTCTCCGGAAGCCAGCATGGAATATCATTCAAGACTGTTGATGAGCGATCGCTATAAGCAGTGTTGGAAATACAGTTCCACGGATTTTCACAATTGGCTCGTTTCCATCAAGTCTGCCGGATATGCCACGGCAAGGGACTATGTACAGAAATGCGAGCGCATCATCATGAAGCACAAGCTCTATCTCTACGATGTAGCCGCCGAACGGCTATAATACTATATAAATGTGTATAAACAAAGAAAAAGCATAATGAAAAAAATCTTCTTTTTATTGTCAGCCCTTACATTCATAGGGCATGGCATCCACGCACAGGTCGTGTACGGTAATGATGAACGAATCTATGTGAACTCCCTGCACGAGATTCCGGCAAGCTCTGCAAGTCATCCGACAGGCCTGCCAAGTCCGATAGACGGTCAGACGAAGTATAAGCTGTCAGGATTGGGCGATAACTGGTTTGTCTCCGCGCAGGGCGGTTTTATCTCTTTCTTGGGAGATCCCGTCTCACACACGGACTTTAACGGTAGAACCAAGGTGGGGTTGGAACTTTCCATAGGGAAATGGCACTCGCCGTATTTTGGGACACGACTGGCCTATCAAGGCTTTAAGTTTGTCGATTCCCAACGTGCCCCCCAGTCCTTCGGCAGCTATCATACAGACCTACTTCTTAACGTGTCTTCCTTCTTCCGACCTTCTTTTGAGAAGCCGGCAAAATGGAACATAAGCCCCTATATGGGAGCTGGGATTATCCGGCATAATCAGTTGAAGAAAAATTCCTTTGCCTTTTCCTACGGCATCTTGGGAACTTGCAGCCTAAGTGAGCGTATCAGCATCTCTGCCTCTTTTGGTGGAACGACAACCCGTCGGGATTTTGACGGATATGGAGAGAAAGGCCGTTTGGGAGACAACCTCCTTTCGGGAAGTATCGGTTTGTCCATCGGGATTGGACATTTAGGCTGGAAAGTCAAAAAACACAAGTTGGTGTCGGCGAATGAAGATGTATTGCAGAATCCGACAATAACCGATCTGACCACCTATCCGCGCAATAATTACAGTGGCCTTAAATCGCTTCAGGAAAGACTTGCCAACAAGAATACGGAGAGTGTTTCCGGGAATGGCGATGAAAACATTGCGCAGTTTGACGCTCCAATCCTGTTCTTCTTCAAGCGCAATACCACGGAGCTTGTCGACAAACAGCAGTTGGTCAACATTCAGGAGATTGCAGCTGCCGTCAAGGAGTATAACTTGGAAGTACGTATCGTAGGTTCCGCAGACAGCAAGACAGGAACACCCAAGCATAACAGGAAACTTTCCATCAAACGCTGCCGTTATGTTGCCAAGCTGCTGATAAATGCCGGTGTACCGAAATCGAAGATGACCGGAGCGACCAGAGGCGGTATCAATCTCTATAAACCTTATACGGCCAACCGCCACACCTGCGTGATCCTGTATAAGCAGAAGTAAGAAGAATTTAAAACAGAATGATATGGCCATTTTAAGAAAGAATACCAACTATGGTGTAACGGACATCTCACCGCGCCTGCAGGACACCCTCAATGCCAACGGCATGCAGGCTCATATCACCATGACACAGACCGGTGATTATGAACTTGTCACCTTGTCCCATAATTCATCCGAACCCAGACGTTATTCTCTCGACCAACAACAGGTTGAGAACCTGATGAACGGAGGTACATCCGCATGGGACAAGAAGGCCTACAACACCTTTGTCGGCATCGTTAAGGAAGATTATTATATCCCTGGCTCATTTGTCGCAGCCCGCAATGCCAACAGTCCTGTCAACATGGGACTTGACGGGCACAGGCTTGCCCCGGGAGAATATGGATACAGAGAACCGCGTTTCTTTTACCCTTTTGAAGGGCCGAGATACGGGCGCTTTGATAGCATCATAGACGGTTTGATGGGACTTGCCCATGGTGGGCGCATCAGGCGCATAGACGGAAGACCATTCTATGCAAATAGCGCACCTGTCGTTATAGACCGTCCTGACGGGCGTTTGCGTCCCGGAGAGATGAAGACAGGTGCCTATGGGTTCTATGATAAGGGTATGAAGCAGAAACAGGACGTTCTTCAGTCCATGAGTATCAGCGAACAACAACTTCCCAAGGTGGAACGTCCGAAAGGACAGTCCGTTCCCCTTAATTCCATCAGTTCACCGGTTTATCTGTCGGCAGAGAAATTTCAGCAGGTATTGTCTTCGCACGGTATTGTCATAGATGAAAAGAAAAATCTGCTGACCATCAAGTCTGCGTCCGTCCCCACCAACCTTGAATACAAGTTGAACCCTAATGAGACGAAGAAACTCATGAACGAGAAATTCAAGTACAGCGACAAAAAGGGTATACAAAACAAGGATGGCGTATCTGTCAATGAACGGCTTGCCATCCTGAATGCCGTCATAGGGAAAGACTTTACCGATAAGATAACCGTAGAGATGCTTAACAGCAAGGACTATGTAGACATCAAGCTAAAACCTGAAGTGGAGAAAGAGCTGGGACTTCATCAGGAAGCAGCCAATCAATATATGGCATCCAAACTTGACATCATAGACATGAAAGACATGCGCGAGGACTATCGGAGCGGTTTCTTAGATCTCTGGAACTCTATCGGTGTCGTCGACGGACGTGTCCTTAATCCAAACGAAGGTTTCTATCTTCCGGTAAAGGACGGACGTGCCGTCTCTGTCGGTGAGATTCAGGTGTCGCCCGTCAATGACGGCAAGAGTGCGACTACGTTTCGCATGACTGCCGTAATCAACAATCAGTTGATGTCACATGACATCTCCAAGGAGGACTATATCAAGTTCATCAACTATAATGACGAGTACCGCCTGAAACTGTTCGACAAGGTGTTTGATGAAGTCAAGATAAAGGACGCGTCCAACGGTGTCTTGGAAGATCCTGTGCGTTCAGGCAGGATTGAGGATGCAGACGGTGTTGCCGTATTGAACGGTCATTACAACCTTGTTAATGACAACGTTTCCGCTGCAATCACAGGAGCGATGGCCTACAAGGATCAGATCTCCGGCAATTATATGCTGAATATGCGGGAGAGCAAGGATATTGGTATGTGGTCATATAAAATTACCGAAGAGCAGTATCTTGCTTTCAAGAATGCAGATGATGACGGCAAGGCAAAGCTGCTTTCCACCATCATTCCCATAACCGATGAAAACAAGCAGCCCTTGTCTGTTGTCAAAGAAATCCGGCTGCCCCTCTCCACCGCAGAGAGACGCGTGTCTTCTTATTCGGAGAATATAGATATGAAGGACGCATTGCAAAGCGGTGTCGGAAGACCATACAATGAGCGTATGGCAGATGCGTTGAACAAGACGATCTTTAAGGATACGGAACATATCAAGGCCACAGCCCTGTCAGGGACAGATATAAAAGCCGTCACCCAAGGCGAAGCGAAATTGGTGGCAGATGGAAAAGCTCAACCCACTTTGGCTGAATTACGGGAAAACGTAAAGATTGCCCTTAAAGGAGAAGCCGGCGTAAACGGACAATCATTGGAGAACTTGAAGCCCAACAAAGAATGGGTCAGAAGCGGTGGCCATGGCAGGGCAACCGAAGTCGGAGATATTGCCGTGGAACGCTTGCGTGACACAGAAGGCAAGGTCATAGAAGGAAAGTACAAGATGACCGCCGTCATAGACGGTAATGTCTTTTCCCATGAGATCACCCAAAAAGATTTCGACAAGTTCCGCGCCATCAACGACACCCAGCGCATGAAGCTCTTCGATAAGATATTCCCCGAAGTGGAGATGAAGACAAAAGCGGGCCACGGCTTCAACTTGGGGGCTGCTATCCTTGCTGCCGTCTCCGTGGGAATGGATGTTGTCGGTTCTGTCATGGCAGAGCCACGTCCCCGCCCTGAACTCTATGCAAGCCGAAATGTCTTCTCCAAGCCCGGTGTAGCCTCTCCCGAAGCGGTCTCTGCTGCCCTTTACGAGTCAGAGAGTGAACATCTAAGAAGAGGGCCATCGGAAGGCAGGGGAATGGGCATTTAATCATCAATAACGTCCGCAACATGTTCAATCATGAATTTATGCCCTTCCAAACGGTGACCATCCGTCCCCATTGGGGGCAGTTCTGCATCAATGAACTGCCGGTAATCTTGCTGTGCCTGGCAAGTTATTGGATAAGCAGCTTTATGGAGTTTCGTTTCCATGAGCTTTTGATATGGCCGGCATTGTTTCTTACTTTCTACCTGTTTTTTCAAGTGGTCTATATGGCAAGGATCGAATATGTCCTGACAGGGGAGCAGCTAATCACCCTTCACGGTGTGCTCTCCCACTCAACGGACTATATCGAGCTTTACCGTGTCGTCGACTACCGGCAGCACCAGTCGTTGCCACAGCAGCTCTTCGGTCTGAAGACCATAACCATCTATTCCGGAGACAGGAACAATCCCCAGCTGGATATGATAGGCATCAAGGCAAGGGTGGATATTGTCAGCGAGATACGCAAACGTGTGGAGTTTAACAAGAAAAGGAAAGGTATTTATGAGATTACAAACAGGCCTTAGGTGCATTTTCTTATTGACTGTTCTCGTTACTGGAGTCATGACTGTGTCAGCACAAGGTGCATCTCAATCCAACCCGCTTGAATATGCGGCTATTGCTTCTGGAGAAACACTTATTGACAATCAGATAAAGAAGCAGTCAAAAGCCATGACGGCCCTTGCTGTGGAGCAGGGAGCTATGACGGTGGCCAATACCAAGATGAAACAGTGGGAACAAAAATACAATTCCTATTTGAAGACAGCTTCCGGATATGCTTCCGCCATAAAAGCTGCCACCTCCCTTTATGCCGACGGGATGCAGACGCTCACGGCACTATGGGAAGTCCATACGGCATGTAGAATCAATCCCCAAGGAATTGCTGCTTCCCTGTCGATGAACAATCTCTATTTGGAGACGGTGACAGAGTTTATCCGTACTTACAGGGCATTGAAGAATGTAATTGCCAAGGGAGGGGAAGGCAATATGCTCAACGGTGCGGAGAGGACGCAGATGCTGTGGAATCTGACAAACAATTTAGAACGGTTGAACCGAAAACTCCGGCTGTTGTCAGTGAGTGTCACAATGCACTCCTTAGATGATGTGTGGAACAGGGCCATCACGGGTAAGATTAACAAGAGCAACAAGGTGCTGGCCAAGGAATCGTCCAAGCGGATGTGCAGGGCAATCAGCAATGTTGCCAAGTTTTATAAATACAGACAGACACATAAACCATGGGGACAATGAACAGCATCAGGCGGGCAGCCATCAGCGTCATTTTAGGATTTTCCCTTTCCATAAGCCTGTTTGCACAGAATGGGCCGGATGGTGTCAGGGCCGGGATGTTTGCCACTTATGCCAAACAGGCAAAGAAAGCCTTAAAGGCGCAAGATGTTTTGTTGGCTGGAAACCTTACAGGACACAAATATTTGAAAGAGGAAGTGGCAGCGACAACGAACTTCCAACGTCAGTTCAACGATTACCTTAACAGCTTTGATGACATACTGACCGTGGCAGCCGACATATACGGCATTTACATGGAAGTGGATGAAGCGATGAAAAACGTGAAAGTTGTCAAAGGTATTGTCGTTCGGCAACCGGCTAATGTCCTGGCGGTTGCTCTCTCACAGTCAAAGAACAACATCTATACTGACATTATCGAGAACGGTCTGAAACTCGCAGCAGACATCGAGCAGATTCTGCCGCTGAAGAAAGACCAGGACAAGAATGCCAAGATGACCCAATATGAACGGCTCAAAGTTATGGACAACATCCGCCTGAACTTGCGTACGCTCAACAGGAAGCTCCGTAATCTAAGCCGTTTGATACATTACACAACAATCATGGATTCATGGTATGACCTGAAAGGAACCGGAAAGGAATACCAACCTCGCAAGATGGGATCTATAACAAAAGATTGCCTGAAGACTTGGATGAAACATGCCAAAGGCGTTAAATACTAAAAGCAATGGAAGAAAGTAAAGAAATACAGGGAACGTACAGTATTTTCAGGACGACCATATACGTATCACTCCTTTTGGAGTTCTTCATGTATGCCTTGGATCCGACCGCATTGAGCGGATTAGGCGGCATTGTAAACAGCTTTCATCACCGGCTCGGGGTACTGTCCATGTATCAGTTCCTGCCCTACTCGAAGATGGTTACGCTCATGCTGGTAATCATCACCTGTATAGGCACAAAGAACAAGAAACAGATAGAGTTCGATGCGCGCAAGATGGTATTCTACCCACTCGCCATCGGCTTTGGCTTAGTAGTGGCTTCTGTGCTTGTCTATAACAGTGATTGGCATGTCAGGTTATGGATCCTGAAAGCCAATGTGTGGGTTTATATGGCCGTGTCTGTCATAGGGACAATACTTGTCCATACTGCTCTTGACAATGTATCGAAATATTTCAAGGATGGCATGCTCAAAGACCGGTTCAACTTTGAAAACGAAAGTTTCGAGCAGACAACAGAGCTTGTCGAGAACAAGTATTCCGTCAATATCCCTATGCGCTACTACTACAAGGGCAAGTTCAGGAGGGGTTGGATCAATATTGTCAATCCCTTCCGAGGCACATGGGTTGTGGGCACGCCCGGTTCCGGAAAGACATTCTCTGTCATAGAGCCTTATATCCGTCAGCATTCGGCCAAGGGTTTTGCAATGGTTGTCTATGACTACAAGTTCCCGACGCTTGCAACCAAGCTCTATTATCATTATAGGAAAAATCAGGTGCAAGGTAACCTGCCAAAAGGCTGTAACTTCAATATCATTAACTTTGTCAATATTGAGTACAGCGCACGCGTCAATCCTATCCAGCAGAAGTACATTGCAAATTTGGCTGCAGCACAGGAAACAGCGGAGACACTTATTGAGTCCCTTCAAAAGGGACAGAAGACTTCCGGTGGCGGTTCCGACCAGTTCTTCCAGACATCTGCCACCAACTTCCTTGCAGCCTGTATTTTCTTTTTCGTCAACTACAACAAGAAGCCTTTTGATGAGAACGGCAATGAACTCTTCCCCGAATACGGCGAGGATAAGGAAACCCACCATAAGCGGTTGACAGGAAGGGTCTTCAATGATGCGAAACAGATTGGCAACAAGGAATACCAGGTGCAACCGGCCTATTGGAAAGGTCAGTATTCTGACATGCCTCACGTGCTCTCGTTCCTGAACCACTCCTATGATGAGATCTTTGAAGTCTTGAAGACCGATCCGGAGGTCTACCCGCTTTTGGGGCCTTTCATGACTGCCTTTGACAATGGTGCCATGGAGCAGTTGGAAGGTATGATAGGTACGTTGCGTGTGCAGACTTCACGCTTGGCCACCAAGGAATCCTATTGGGTTTTTAGCGGGGACGATTTTGACTTGAAGGTGTCGGATCCCCGACATCCAAGTTATCTTCTTATTGCCAATGATCCGGAAATGGAAAGCATTATTGGAGCACTCAATGCCCTGATTCTGAACCGCCTTGTCACCCGTGTCAACAGCGGCATGGGAAAGAATGTCCCGGTAAGCATCATTGTCGATGAGCTGCCGACACTCTACTTCCACAAGATCGACCGCTTGATAGGAACCGCCCGAAGTAATAAGGTTGCTGTGACATTAGGTTTTCAGGAACTGCCGCAGTTGGAAGCAGATTATGGAAAGGTGGGCAAGGATAAGATTATTACCACCGTAGGTAATGTCGTTTCCGGCTCTGCACGCTCAAAAGAAACGCTTGATTGGCTGTCGGGCGACATCTTCGGAAAGGTCGTACAACTCAAAAAAGGCATTACCATTGACAGGGACAGAACATCCATCAACCTCAATGAGAATATGGACAGCCTTGTTCCTGCCTCCAAAATCAGTGATATGGCTTCCGGATGGCTGTGTGGCCAGACTGCCCGGGATTTCGTCGTAACGAAGACTGGCAGACGGGACTCGATGGATATTCAGACTGCTGAAGAGTTCAGAACCACCAAGTTCTTTTGCAAAACCTCTTTTGACATGGAACAGATTAAGGCAGAGGAAACAGACTACAGCAATTATCCTATCCCGAAATTCTACCACTTCGATTCTGAAGACTCCAAGGAGCGTATTCTATATGCCAACTTTGAGCGGATAGACCAAGAGGTAAAGAATATGATAAAGATTGTCCAGACAGAGTTCAAAAAGGAAGAAGGCACTCAAACAGCCCATAGGAAGAGCAACAGGAAGTCTTCCAAATAAATTCTTCCTTTGTTTTTATTACATGAGAAAGGGTCACTTGAACTGTAAAGTTCAGATGACCCTTCATTTAATTTCTTATCTCCGGAAATGTCGGCGAGGTTTCTGTTCTTCTTCCTCCTCTTCTTCATCTTCCATGGATAACTTATAGTTCTCGATTTCCTGTTGGAGGTTGTTGGCGTGTTCCCGGAACATGAAGTTTTGGAACGGGGTATTTGATTCTTCCTCTCTTGACTTCACCAAGGCGTTGATATATTCGGCCTTGTCCTCCTTCAATACCTTATTGGGTACCAGGTCAAACTCATTCTGAAGATGATTCATGATCAACCTTGACATCCTGCCGTTGCCGTCTACCCATGGATGGATCGTGACGAGTTTCAGATGTGCGTCAAAGCTCAAACGGTATTGCTCATATACATCGGGGTTCTTTAACAGCTGTTCCCGTCTTTCGTTCATTTCCTTGCAGAAATCTTCTAACTTCTGTGGGACTTTCAGGTAACTCATATAAGACTTTCCCATAGTTCCTGCCGTAACGTTTACCCGACGTAAATCTCCCTTTGACGAGTCAAATACACCGCCAGGTGCATTGAATATCCCCCCGGTTCTTCTCATTACGATTGAAGACAGTTCCTTCAGCATATCGATGGAGAAAGGTGTGTGTTCCCTTGCCATTTCCATGCTTCTTTCGTAGGCAGCTTTCAGGTCGAGGTTCATATTCTGCTCAATGATGCTTTTACCCTTGGCAGAAAGCCCCTCGTCAAAGAGCAGCTGGTTCTCCACCTCGGTCATCGTCGAGCCTTCGATAGCAGTTGAATGGGTCACGATTGAGTAGAGATAGAACTTTTCATAGTCTATCTGTTTTTGGAAGCCCAATTCCTTGTGCTCTTCCAATATATCTAAAAATTCTTGTTTGTTCATAATTGCCTTATCTTTAGACAGCAAATATACTAATTTACGGTTGATTAAACAATTTTTTAAGGAGAAAAAGCCTGTACACCCATTTAAAGCACTTCGGAATGATATAGTTGCAACCACTCTGGTATCTCCCGAAGGACACGGGCTTCAGCCGACGCGGCGGAAGACGTATCTTTGAGATAGGTGATTTTCCGTGTACCATTGAAGTCATGTTCTTTAAACTTTATGACAAGCATACCCTCCGGATCTCCGACTACCCACCAACCGGGATTAGTTGCTCTCTGTAATACGAAACGGTCAGCCGGAACAGGTCGTACTGCTTCCTCGCCAACAAGAACGGCATCAATGACTTGCGCTGAACCGATAAACTCCGTTGTCTGTGGCAAAGCTAACAGACGCTCTACGGCTTCATCACGGCTATTGCCGACAGAGGCAGCCTGAATTTCATTACCATCAGACAATTTAATAATAAACTTGTACCTTTTCATTTTGTTTCCCCGTCACGCCGATAGGTCAGCTTTAATGGTTTATGAAATTTGTACAACTCAATACTAACCTAACACGCGCGGGAGACCATCTAAAATAATTGCTTTCGTCCCGGTTGTTTCCAACTGCCAATCGAAGTCAGCCACTTCGGAACCATTCTTTGGATAAGCACCCTGCCAATCCCACAACGTAAAGACAGTTCCATCAGGATATACAAGAATAGGAAGAGCTTGAAAAGAAGGTACATATCCATCTTTTTCCTTTTCGCAAATCACATCACAAAAATACATCATGACATGTTCTCTCAACTCTTCTTCCCGGATAATGGAAACATCACTAATGGTCTTTTCGCCAAAGTTAACCAACAAATCTTTCATTTTTTCGTTTGTCATTTTGTTTCCCCGTCATGCCGATAGGTCAGCATTGAAATGCCTATATTACTTTTTCTTCATAGACGGTTGTTCCGGTCTCGTTGCAAACGATTGACACGATACCGCCTGTGTAGTCTTCAAAATAGCTCTCTTCTGTCCCGTTGTTCATGTAGATATAATTGAGACAGTCTTGGAATGAAGACTTGAAGCCCTTTTCATTTGAAGATGTATCGTTGTTAAATACGACATCATAGGTAAGAACTTCCTTTTCAAGAAATTCCTCAAATTCTTCTCTCTGCTCGTCCGTCAAAGAGAAATCAAAATCGTCTTCAAACTCTTCTTCAAACAAGAATCTAAAGAAGTTAGGGTCGTTCTGACTCTCTCTTTCAACATATTTTTTGAAAGAAATGTCTGCTGGATTGTTTGCACTTTCATAGTTCTCAATCAGCTGCTGAATTTTGATGTTCTTAATCATTTTGTTTGTTGTTTTATGAAGTTAAAATTTTATTCTGGGCATCCCGATTCTCAACCTTTTTATAGGTTTTTCGTTTCTTCGACCCGAACTTTTTTTTATCATTCCGGTGTAACCGTCATCTCGAACCTTTTATGTGCAAGGTAACATCGCAGGCGTTAAGGGGACATAAGGCAAACAATTGGCCGGTAAAAGTTTTCAGGAAACCGTAATCTATGATTTCGGAGGGTCATGAAAAGTTTTCCGCCAATAAGGAGCATTCCGGTGTTTGCCGTGTTCCCTGCCTGCGATACCTTTGCAGAATAAAAGTCGAAGATGACTACAAGCGGACGAAAAGTGAGGTCGAAACCAGAAACGGAAATGGAAGGATAGATAAAAGTAAATGTAAAAAAACACCGCAGGTATAGCGTGTATAGCCGTATGCCCATATATACGTATATCCGTATAGATGTATATACGTGTTGCGCTATACTTGTATTGAAGTATAAGAAAATAGACATATATACAATCCACATCTTATTCGGATTCACAAACATCTACAATATTCCCCATGAAAAAACATCAACATTATTATCGCTTGATATTCCTTTTCTTACCTGATTTCAGCATGTGCATACCCATTAGGAAACAGCGTTGTCGGAACGCTATATCGTCCTCGTCAGGCTTCTTACCCCAGCCTCCATTAGGCGCGGAACCGCCGCCGGCACTCTGCGAAATCTCTGTTGCCTTATCAAGATAGCCAAGAAAAAGAGCCGTGGCGACCAAGGCAACCTGACTTGAATTTTCTGCCATCTGTTCGAACACAGAACCTTCAGAAAATCCTTTAGTCGCTTCATCAAAAGCCACTCTCTGCTCCGGCGGAAGAGACTCACGGTAAGCATTAAATTTGCTATAAGACTTTTGCGCTTCTATCGAGGCCATATTCCATCCAACAGCTTGCATGTCATGTAGGGCTTGCGTGTTCAGGTTCGGCACAATTGAATGTATGTCACCCTTGATTTCCTTATATCGCTCTTCGGTGGCTTCGGTCTGCCCCCTCACTAATTCAAGCTTTCTCTCCGCCTCTGCGAGCTTTCCTTTTTTGTCAATAATTTTCTCTTTTGTTTTTTCAATATCGGCGAGGATTCTCACACGTTCAATATCTGCCTGCTCCTTGGTTATCTTTCCTGCCTTGACATCATTTTCTAACTTCTCAATCTCACGGAGCAAGTCATTTTTATGTTTTTCAAGATTGGCTATCATGGTACCCAGCCCCTTCAATCTTGCTTCACCATGCTTAATTGCTTTTTCTTGTTCTGACAGTGTAACCTTGTTTCTCGAAATCTGTCGCTTTTGATCAGCGACATCGCCTTTCAGATGATCAACTTCTTTCTTTAAATCCTCTCTTTTTTGTGCATAATATTCTCCCATCGTTTTATGCTTGTGCCCCGTCTCTGCAATGCTGTCTCCCCGGTCAAGAGAATACTTCTTGTTGACCTCCGAGAGTTCATTGTGAAGAGCAGTCAGGCGCTGACTATATTCAAACTTACTCTGCCCTGCCATAACCATTTTCCAAGAGAATTTATTCCTCTCCGTTATTGGTAAAATTGTGCAATGAATATGAGGGTTTGTTTCATCAAGATGTACTATAAAAGCTGCGATATTCTTTTCACCATATTTTTTACTCATAAACTTGTACATGTCAACAGCCCATTTTTCTATTTCAGGGCTGCGGGTAATTTCCGAATTGTCAGCTCCCTTGTCCAAGTTCACCTGTTGTTCACCGAACGCCAAACGGTGCATCTGATCCCTCGAACCACCCAAGATGAAATTTGCAACAGTCCGGTACTTCGGTTCCGGAAGTCCGAGGTTAGGGTCTATTATATTCCTTGCCTTCAAATTGTCTTTGATTCGTTTGGGGATTGAGAGCTGCTTGTCGACTGGAGCTATCACATCTCCTTTGCGAACTTCAAAGTTAAGATGCTCACGTGTCGGGTCAAAAGCATACGATAGTTTTCTCCGGTATGCTTCCGCCGAGAAGTTTCGTAGATGCTCATTGCTTTGAGCAACAGTAATGCCTTTCGTAGGCATAAGATCCATTACTTGTTTTGCCATTTATCGTTATTTCTTTTACTTCATCGTGGGGTGGTTCCTGAATATAAACATTTCAGAACGGTGGAATTCAATATTTCACGAACTATCATTTTTAATCTTTTAGAGGGGTCAATGATTACGATTTGTTACCATTAGAGGGGTCAATGGTGGGGTCAATGTGACGAATTGTAATTTTTAGAGGGGTCAACCCTTTTTGTAAAGGAGTTTTTACTCCCCTCAAAAACACTGCAAATTCACGAACTATCATTTTTACACTTTTAGAGGGGTCAATGATTGCGATTTGTTACCATTAGAGGGGTCAATGGTGGGGTCAATGTAACTTTTATAGGGGGTCACCCCCTCCAAAGTATAAGACTGAAAGCTTCATCTCTATATTCGAAATGCCATTTCCGCTTTACCCCTCGGAGAGCCTAATATTGACACGGCTTGCCGCACGAAGTCCCCCCTCGCCGGGGTGGCAATACCCCCAAATTTTGATTTGGGGGGTATTAGGCTACCTCCCAATGTAAAACAATTCATTTCGTTTGCAAAACGATCGCTCATGCGCAAGCGCATGTACCAAGACTTTGTCTTTTCCATCTCCAAGTTCATTAAAAATGAAATGTCAAGCCGGATTTTCGGGATGGATAAAATCCCTCTCCGTCATTTCTCAACATCTTTTGCCGGGGCAAAAACGACGATATCTTTTCGGAGTCTGACCATTTTGCTTGTAACAACATTGAAGACTTCCAGAACATTCATTGTCTCTAAATTTTGGATGAACTTCATGACCGATGGTCGACTCCAGCCCCAAGACTTCGATAGGCATTCTATATTTGCGGCCGTGTCCTCTTGTTTCCTCTCGGAGGTACAATGTCGTGCCACAAGATCCCGAAAGGCCTGCAGGCGAGAAAAACGCTTTGCGTTCTTGTAAGTATAGTCTCCGCAGAGAAACTTAAGCAGGTCGGAAGACATTCTTACATGATAGTTCTTATAACCATTTTGAACGACTTCTTTATCTATCATTTTATCGTTAGTCATTATTATTTTATATTATCAATATTATATGTAAAAATCTACCTTTTTCCAATCCACATTTTTATATAAATGTTGTAACCGATAAAGGTCATGCAGCCTTCCTTTCTACCGTGTATCTTTGTGGTATCGGTTTCCTCCCTTTGGGAGCAGCAGGATCATGAAAATTGGGATAGAACAAGGCAGCCATTGCAATAACGAAAAGTACTTCAGAAAGCAAAATATACCTTCCTTCATCGAAGAAAGAAAACAAAATAATTACACAGGAAACACCTATCAGAATCCTTTTGCTATTATGTATTTTCGTGAGTATTCTGTTAGCCAACTTGTAAGAGAAGAACAGTAGTGTCATCCCGAAAGTAATAAGGTAAACGAGGGGGCGGGTCAGAAAGGGATAGAGATAGTTGTTCATCTTTCGTTGCATGAACGGAGCCGCCGTTTTCTTTCCGCTGATGCTAAGCTGGTCCAACCTCTTTTCTTTCGCCATGGTCTTATATGTGGCAGCCACTTCTCCTGATGCAAAGTTGTCTACACCTTGAATACCGAGAAGAAATAGTAAAAGTAATAATGTAAAAAACTTTCTTGGCTTTTCCCGATGCTTCATCTTGTCATAGAAGTTGATAAGATGAGTGCCCAGTCTCCAAACAGACTTCTTCAGCTTCGACATATGGGGCTGTGCTGCCGTAAAAACATTGCGGTATTTTTTCACGCTTTCCCTCCTTGGCTTGATTAGAAAATGATACAGGAAAGGAATGCTCGTCAGCACCACGAAAAGGATTAATTTTAATATTAACATCACCATATTTCTTTCAATTGAAGTTCGACAATGTTTCTGCGTATGATTCTTGTTCCAGAATGTTTTTCTGAAGTTTGGGCATCCGATTCCTTTCGGAAAGCAGCTGATAGTACATCGTTTCCAAACTATCAAAGAAGAATACCGTCATTGAGTCAACGATTCCGTAATTGGTCGATGACAGATAGACAACAAACATTTCATCTTCTACCGGAGTTGAGTATGCCACCACCTTATATACTTTTCCTTTCTCTTCCTTGGAAGCATAGAGAACGTGTATATGCAGTTTCTCCACCAAATCCGATACGAAATTTTCCAACACGTGTTGCTCTTCCATGTTAAGAACGACTTCCGTAAAATAAGCGTGTTGGATAACGCATATCTGCTGTTCTGTAAAATAGCCGGGGAGCAACTTTATCAACTTCTGATAAAGCAGGAGGATGGAACGCTTGTAGGTTCCGTCTTCAAGTGTGTTGTAGTCTAATGCTTTTTCCATACGATTTTCTATTTATAAAGTTGCTGAAATATACGATTTCAGAAAATATTCTGCCAAAGTGGCTATCAGCTTATTTTCCTCCTCCTTCGTTTTCTTTTTGTTGTCCAGGCGATTCAAAAGTATTGGCAGTTCCTTGGAAATTACCATCAGCTCTTCACGCTGTTTCTTGGTCAATGCAGCCGTTGAATACCCATCCAAGGACACATAGGGCTGAATCAGCATCCAGCGGTAACTGACCCGTTGTTCCTGGCTAAGCTGCTTGTTGTTCAGTATGTCTTCCCTGCACGCAATGGCATTTTGCATGATCCGGCGGTTAAAACGCATGGTCAGATACAGCATCGTCCTGTCATTCACTTCATCGTTTTTCTGACCGACAGAAGAGTAAAGCCGGTCAAAAAGCCTTGTTGTCTTTTGGGTCAACCGCTGCATCTCATCCATGGGTACATTACTAAGGTGTTCCATGAGCGAACGAAAACATCTGTCCTCCTGCCTGATAAAGGTAAGCAATTGAGACTCCTGCTTAAAGTCATGCGTACTGTTTAGCAACTTGTTGTAGATGGCCAGTATTTGTGGAAGTCCCTTTATCGTCTGTTCTTTGTCAAGTCCCCCATAAAAGTCAGACGCTTTTTTATAGGTGTCCGAACTTTCCATCTTTGCCCGTTCGGAAGCCGTATTGAGTTTAAGGTACATCACGTCCTGAAGCGAACGCTGCTTTGAAAAAGCAAGTCGTGTCAGCTCTGTTCTCACAGAATCGGAAATGACAAAATAGGCAAGTGCCACCGGACTCTTCAGGTTAATGGTAGAGTCTTTTGAAAAGACACTGTACGACGAGTCTTTAAGTTCCTGCCACTGTGCCGTAAGGTCAGTTACTTTTTCGATGTCGGCATCCTTGTAAGATTGGATTTCCGACAGCTTTGCTTTACAGGCCTCTATCGCTTCGGTAGAGTTCTGAAATGACGGATGCTTTGTACAGGAAGAGAAAGCAAGTGCCGTCAACGCGAGAGTTAATGATAAGTGATTTCTTCTCATAAAAAAATATTTTAACGACTGCGAAGATACAAACCTCACTATGAAAATGAGGTGTCAAAAAAATAAAAGTCTTATATTAACATTTTCAAAATCTTTTGGAAAAACTTCCTGCCTGCTTATTTTGTTAAGATACATTAAAAAAGTTCCAAATATTTATTATTTGGAACTTTTGATATTTTCAGATACTCTCTTATATGTTTTGCTTAAATGTTAATATTTTGAGGTATAAAAAAATAAGCTAATTACTAACATTGTTAATATTGTTACCCACACCATTCAAAATCCTGACACAAACGGCACTTGCAATGATTGCAAGGATTGATATGACAGGGTATGTCTCTACCAAAGCGGTACCGATTAGAAATGCCATAAGAATCAGGTGTACGAGTACCACCTCTTTATTAGTGAAGTTTTCTTCTGCGAGCAGAGAGAAGAATACATTCTTTGAGTTCCACCATTTTCCGACAGCTTCAGATGCCGATGAGGTCTTGCTTTTGTGGATTGATAATGTTTTCATCTTGTTTGTATATGAATCGTTTATATTAGAGTTCTTCGTATAGAGTCGCATGGAATAATTTCAACTCCATCCGTTGAGCTTATAGACTTGCTGCCGTGCTTCCTGCCAGCTGGCCACCCAACGTATGGCGATGATATAACCGTCCATTCTACGCTTCATGATAGTCCAACCTTTTTCGGCTTTCTTGAAGAAGTATCTGTTTGTCTTTATTTTCATAATCTCCTCACTTTTGATGTATAATAGAAAGTTCAGGCTAAACAGTATAGTCATGTGCATATCCACACAATCTCCAATTATCCCCCCATTTGTACATCTTGCGAAGGATTGTTGCCAACTTTACTTTCCTGACCTCGTAACTGTTATAAATTGCGTGGAGTTCTCTTGCTGCTTCTATTTTTTTCATACGACTTGACTTAACCGTGTTGTCGAGGGCTGAAGTTAAAATTTTATTCTGGGCATCCCGATTCTCAACCTTTTTATAGGTTTTTCGTTTCTTCGACCCGAACTTTTTTTTATCATTCCGGTGTAACCGTCATCTCGAACCTTTTATGTGCAAGGTTAAATCGCAGGCGTTAAGGGAACCTAAGGCAAAGAATTGGCCGGTAAAAGTTTTCAGGAAACCGCAATCTATGATTTCGGAGGGTCATGAAAACTTTTTCCGTCAATAGGACTTGTTCCGGTATTTGCCGTGTTCCCCGCCTGCGATACCTTTGCAGAATAAAAGTCGAAGATGACAACAAGCGGACGAAAAGTGAGGTCGAAATCAGAAACGGAAATGGAAAGATAGATATAAGTGAATGTAAAACAAGCACCGCAGGTGCAGCGTGTGTAGCCGTATGTCCGCATAGCTGTATATACACCTATATGTATATACAGCTATATGTATTGTCGGTAAAAGGTTGGGTGTATAGACAGCCGGATATAAAGGAACGGCACTTGCCTTCAGGCGTGTGCCGGTTCCGTTGCCGGGTGTGGGGCGGCAGGCTCCACAAGAAGTATAGTCCTCTCTCCCGAAGCAGCTCTGACGGCACGTCTGTGCTGTCTTGTGTCTGTTGGAGTTCCGGCACGGCACGGAAGAAGACACAAGAGGGTTTAAGAAGTAGGCCTGCTTGCATGAAAGATAGGTATGGACACCGCCGTATGGCGTGATAGCAGATGCGATTGCAGCAGACATGAAAAAAGGAGACCCTTGAAGAGTCTCCCGTCTTTCGGAGTAAGGCTTTTACTTGGCCTTCCGGTTCTTCGCTTTAGGAGCGTCTTGCTTTTCTTCCCTGACAAAGGCGGTAACCTTTGTGGCGATGTTCTTCAGAACCGTGACGTTCTTACCGTCCTTGGTGTAGTTCTCCGGCTTGAAGAATCCCTCTACCGTAATCTCCTTGCCCTTCTTCAGCAGTTCCAAGGTAGCCGTATCGTCGTTCTTTACCCAAGTTTCAAGGCCTATGATCGAAGAGACCGTAGTGGTCTCGTTGCCTTTGCGTTCTGTGTGTTTGATGATGATACCGAAGCGTGCGATGGCAGCCTTCTCAAAGTTTTTAACTTCTGCATCCTTGCAAACATAACCCGTAACTGTGAAATTGTTCATTGCGTTCATAATTGTAATTTTTTAAGTTGATATTTATTTTACGTGCATAAAGGAGCAGGCAAGAGGAAGGTGTGCAAAGGCAAGGGATGACCGTTATTTTTTTCATCTCCGACCATAGAGTTTTTGGATCAGGAGCAACCGCACCCCAAAAACTTGAAAAAAATCACGAGGCAAGTCCCGGAGGGCGACCCTTGCGGAACACCGCTTGCGCTAACTTTGCAAAGGAAAATGGATGTCGGACTTATCTGAAAAATGAAAAGAACGCCATGAATGATTTGAAGTGAAGGGTAGCTGAAAGGATGAAACCAAGACCAGGAAGCTGTCACCGCTACCGGTATCGGTAAACACACTTGACCGCACGGGAAAGAAAATGACAGTACCTCTGCCAGGCCCTGAAACATGGGTGAGTGAAGTTGTGCCAGCAAAGCTGCCGCTGCCGAAGAAGGGCAAGGACAGGTAAAGGGGTAAGCCGTCAGAGAACGTCCATGGACAGTAAGAGATACCATGATACAGTCTCGCCACTTGGCTCCACCGTCAGGGAGGAAGAGCGGAAGTCTCAAAGACAATGGTTGAAGAAGGCTGCAAGCCGTGCCATGGTAGGAGACGGAAAAGGGATGTACCACTATAAGGTCTGCAAGGCAATCCGCATAGATGTATGTTCGTATAGCCATATATATGTATATACAGCTATACAAGAATGCACCTATATGACAATATGGAAATAGGAATACGGCAATAAAGATATGCCGCTATGTAGAAAAGGGGTAAGTAGCCTATATCCAACAATGTGGGCAGTGTCTGCAAGTCTCTGCCCTTCCGCTTTTGGGAGCTTTTTCCTGTGGCGTGCCGGAAGGTGAAAGTGACCCCGGCGGACAGGAACCGACAATGTCCTTGATATTTAGTCCCGAAAGGAGCCGGTTCATAATCAGGGTGTGGGGCAGTAAGCCCCACCGATTTTTTCGGCATGAAAATTCAAGAAGTGAGATGCCGGGCGATACCTGACACCTCACTCATATCAAATTAGCTACATATCTGGCAACTCATCAAGTATGTTCTCCAAATGTCCTAAGACTATATCCAGCTTCAAATCGGTGATGGTTCCCTCAAAGCCATCTTCTTTGTCTTTTACCAATATTGACAGGAAACCATCTTCTTCCTTTACCGCCATTACTTTCAGGTCGGCAGGTTCCTCCCCCAAATATCCTATGATGTAAGGATGTTCCGCCTTTTCTCCTTGTTCTGCGTCGTCATAATCCATCCCAAAATGAAATTCATGGTTAGGGAAATTCTGCAAAGCGTCGATTAGTTCCTGCTTCTGTCGTTTGTAAATCTCTTCATAAAGAGGGGCATAATCAAAATGTTTCATTGTTTTGTCTGTTTTAATAAGGTGGGGTTTCCACCTTGCATTGGTTATTAATCAAGTGTTTCATAAAAGTAGTCTAATTCCTCGCCTTTCAGGTTTTCGCAACCATAATTGTCCGCTTCCTCCCAAAGGGCATTGTAAACACGTGCCAACTCGTCGTTTTTCTCGTACCATTGCCAAATCTTATGATTGAGCACCATAACAAGCTCGGTCAGAAACTTATAATTGTCTTTCCACTCCTCGAATGCTCGTTTGAATGTATCGTTTACCGCTTTTACGCCAAACTTCTCTGCAATTGAGAAATCACCCCAAAAAGTAGTAAGGGGTTTATAACCTGTCGTTTCCTCAATGTTCCACACAGATGTTACGATTTGAATTGTTGTTGTTTCCAGGTTGTTTCAAGATAACAATAAAAAAAATGAATGATGAAAACTTCCATATATTTAATATTTGGAAGTTTTATCAATAAAAATTGCTATCTTTGTATCCAAAAGAAGATATATGGAAGTACGTATTTTATTTTGCTGGGCCGGAAATGTTTATAATTGGCGTGGAACATGGCCGTTTTCATGCGTTCCGTCTCCTGGAGATACTTTAGGTATTCAAAGTTTCATAGAAGAGGGGCATATAAAGGCTGACGAAGAAGATGTCGTGTTCAAAGGCAGCGACCTTTACAGATATCGAGGCCTTGAAGTATCATTGGAGGGTCTGCTTTCCAATGAGTACAATACCAAAGTTGTCTCTGTAAATTGGACTGGGACAGGTATTGAAATTGAAATAACGACAGACATGTATCAGCAAAGAGACAGTATTGGTTCTAATCTTTGGGAAGAGAAGATAGAATAATGCAAATTTCAGACTTTAGTTGTTTTATGAAAGAAAAACTATTGAGGAAAGTAATCCATGTGCATCTCATACATAGCCGTAAGAATTATTACTTTGGCAGTGTGAATGCCATCTTTAAGAAGCTCTCCGAGAAAGAACTTGGGTGTACGGAAAATACTTTAAGTCACGTTTTAACGGAAGACGGTATGCACCATATCACATCCAAGGCACTTATCATAAGGTCACGTCTAATGACCTAAAATGACCTATTTACTGGCGAGACTCAATGGTTCGCCTATGGCTGCGACATTAAGGAGCAGCCCAAAATGTTTGAGGACATTTCATCCCCAAACATTTTCAATCAACATAAAAGCCGCCTTCACTTTGGGCAATATCCAACCATTCAGAATAATCTTCACTATTTTCTTCGCAGGGTTCATTGCCCATATCATCACAAAATTGAAGATAACCGTCGTATGTTGCATTTTAGCTTGCAATGGTCGTTTCGCGTGTCTTTAACTCAAACTTCTTGTGTTTCATGCTAAAAAGATTGCGGCAGGGTGGTTAGCTCTGCCATGACCTTTATTTCTTAGTCTTCAATCTCAAACTCGTGAACGTAGAGGAAATCATTGTCCCCTTTATGTTCTTTGTTCCAGTTCTTCAATTCTCCTTTGC
Source organism: Segatella buccae ATCC 33574 (assembly GCF_000184945.1). Classification (GTDB taxonomy): domain Bacteria; phylum Bacteroidota; class Bacteroidia; order Bacteroidales; family Bacteroidaceae; genus Prevotella; species Prevotella buccae. The sequence goes on along the minus strand of NZ_GL586311.1, from coordinate 1,539,450 downwards.
TGACTTCCTCTTTACCAAGCAACTCTGCTGCATACGCCATTGCCTGTTTCTCTGTTTCAAAATAACCACTCTCATAGTTTCCGTTCACACAAGCGTCCACGTAGAACTTGTCTGTGAAGTATTTGCTATCGGCATCATTGGTAGCATAGACTTCACAGCCTGGCTCTTCCACGATGTAGTAGACGGTAAGGTCAGGCATGAGCTTCGTAAGCACATGACGGAAATCCGTTGCTCCCCATGCTTCATCCGCCTCTATGTTAATGATGTCTCCATCCATTTCATACTCTTGGATGAAACCACGGAGATAATTATTTTCCATCTGCTCGTCCGTCGCTCCCAAAACTCTGACGATATTTCCCTCCCATTCCTTGGATGCGTTTTCCTCGACAGGCTTACACTTGTCTGTCATAAAGCTGTCAATTACGTCGAACACTCGTTTCAAATCACTCTCGCTACCTTCAATACGGTAGCTTGTCCTTGCCCAATTTGCCATGTTTTTATAATTTAAGTTGTTTTTTATTCCTTGAAGCATTCTTTTGTCGGGAAACCGACAAAAGAACACATTATTATCAGTTAGCAGCCTTTGCCTTGCGCTCCAATTCAGCAATATCCTCGACCGTGCACCATTGGGGCTTTAAATCCTCGGGGATTATGTTCCAACGTCTTTTTACCTCTTCTATGGTTTCATCAACGGAATTTCCCCAAAGACCATATTTGTCGTTGTGGTAGCGAAAATCCTGTTTATCTTGCTCTTCATTACCAGTCTTCCCAAGGTATGCAATCAAATCATGGTATATTTTTGAAAGCATCATATATTTATCCCTACAATTGTACTCCCTTATTTCCTTTTCAGTATAAGGGTTTACAATCATAAAGTTTCGCTTCAACTCAAAACCTGCTTCACCGTCCATATCGTTGGCAGGACATGCACAATATAACGTTGTTGGATTACTTTGTGGGGACAGCGACAAATCTAAGTAATAGTTTCCTTTCTCATCCTTGTAAGCAGTATAACCATTGTAGTTTATACCAACTCGTTGTAAAGTGATTTTTCCCATTTTCCTATTTTTATGAAGTTATTATTTTATTCTGGGCATCCCGATTCTCAACCTTTTTATAGTTTTTTCGTTTCTTCGACCCGAACTTTTTTTTATTATTCCGGTGTAACCGTCATCTCGAACCTTTTATGTGCAAGGTAAGATCGCAGGTATTAAGGGAACCTAAGGCAAAGAATTGGCCGGTAAAAGTTTTCAGGAAACCGCAATCTATGATTTCGGAGGGTCATGAAAGGTTTTCCGCCAATAGGGAGTATTCCGGTGTTTGCCGTGTTCCCTGCCTGCGATACTTTTGCAGAATAAAAGTCGATGGATGACTACAAGCGGACGAAAGTGAGGTCGAAACCAGAAACGGAAATGGAAAGATAGATATACATCAAATAAATAATACAGGAAGAGACTTTTTGCAGTAGCCTATTGAATAAAAAAGACTACAAAGCGTAAGTATTAAAAAATCATAAACATAGGCATTATAAGCCTCGTGTTAAAATTATTTAATTAAAATAATAAGATCAATTATCTCATTAAGTAACAGATTATACATTTATGTACAACCATTTAACTTCACAGCAAAGATACGCAATTTCAACTTTTATTCAAAACGGATGGAGCAGGGCAAAGATAGCAGACTCGATAGGAGTTAATCATTCTACCGTTACTCGTGAAATCAACCGCAACAGCGGAGTCCGTGGAACTTATAATTGGGAGACTGCCCAGAAAAATGCCGACTATAGAAAGATACGAAGACCAGGCAACCGCGCCATTTCTCAAGAGATAAAGGATGAAGCAGTGCGGCTATTAGTGGAAGAACAGTGGTCTCCGGAACAGATTTCGGCAGTTTTAAAGGAACGGGGTATGTCAATATCTCATGAGACTATATACAAGATCATCCGCACAGACAAGAAGAATGGAGGGGCTTTGTATCTTTACTGTCGTCATAAACTTAAACACCGGGCACGTCCAGTAAGTAGCAGTGGATCAATTATTTGTAATAGGGTAAATATAAGCGAAAGACCGGAAGAAGCAGATGGTAGACGCTTTGGTGATTTCGAGATGGACACCATTGTAGGCAAAGGGAACCATGGAGCCATACTGACCCTTACTGAAAAAAGTACAGGCATGTTGTTTATGAGAAAGTTGAACAAAGGAAAAGAAGCCAAAGAACTGGCAAAGACGGTTGTTCGAATACTAATGCCATATAAAGCTTTCCTTAAATCAATAACGACTGATAACGGTTTGGAGTTTGCCTGTCATGAATACATTACAAAAAAATTGGGTGTTACGGTCTACTTCACCGATCCGTATTCATCATGGCAAAAAGGTTCGATTGAAAATCAGAACGGTCTTATCAGGCAATATATCCCCAAATCATCCACTTTTGAAAATATCAGTCATCAGTTTGTTACCAAAGTTGCTGACAAAATAAACCGTCGCCCAAGAGAAAAATTAAATTTTCGTACCCCTTTTGAGTGTTTTTACGAAAATATTCTTTAACTTTGCGGGCGGTGCATTTGCATGTTGAAACCGCCCTTGTTATAAATCACATTCGCGACATAATAAGGTATAAAATGACATTCGTTTCCTGTCGAGCTAACCATCTTGTATATCCTATCTTTATTCAACTTGCACTCACGTAGCTGCAACTCTTCTTCAGTAGGCACATACACTAAATCATTAGGCGACAGGTAGAACTTTAATGGCACATCGTTTTCATCTTTCTCCGGAACCGGCGAAAGTCTCTGCTTCAGACGCTCCGCCACCTCATCCAATGGAACTGTGGTATAACTGCGTTTACCTTCGCTATCTTCATAGATAGCAAAATAGAGATTCGTTCCCGATTGAGCCTCGACATATTTAGCCATTTTATTTCCTGTTTGCCCTACTCGATACTTAGCTCCCATCGGCTCCGTTATTCTCACTTTCAAAATTGGCTGATGCGGTTTGCCATCATTATACTTTGAGATATTCTGATTCATTTCCGCAATCCCTTCAGGCGTAAAAGCCAAGGTCGCATTGCCACCTTTTGCTTCAAGATAATTACGAAGTATCTTCTGGATACCGGTATCGGTAATAGTGCCTATTCGTTTGGCATCGAATGAAGTGTCAAGCAATTTTCTTGTAGCAACCAAAGGCTTTATATCATCACTAAAAGTCCACACATACACCTTATTTACATATTGCTTCTGCCAATAATAATCCGTACTCTTGAAATGGGCAAGCAACTGTCGCTTATTGAAGTGCTTTTCAACCAACGCACTGATATAGTCTCTCAACTTCTTGTCACAAATGGACGGAATATCATCGAGAGCCTTCTGAAGTGTGACGAGTTCTTTACGACGCAGATTGACATGACCATAGTAAGTCTCCTTGTGCATTGGTTTCCTAATGGCCCACAACTCACTTCCCTTCTGTTGCACAAACCTCTTTTTACCATTCTCATCATAGTGTTCATAACGATTGGTCGCCTTATTGATAACTCGTACGTAATTTTTAAAGCTGACCACCACATTTTCCAATGCATTATAGGCATCCTGCGTGAATGTTTCCCAAGGCTTGCGAATAACCCTGTTCTTGTCGCACAGCTGACGACGCAAATCTTCCCGCTTTTTCGGGTTATTGGCAGACTCATTGTTCAGATAGTTGACGATGTTACGAGAGGCACAAGCAATTACAAGGGCGTCCATCGCATGATGGCGGTGATCTATACGCTTTTTCCTAAAACCACGCTGTAATTCCAAGGGCATAGAAGTCTGGAACACCCGCTTACCGTCCTTATTTTCCCAATGTCCGAAAGCCTCCGTCCCGGTAAGTCTGTTGAGTCGCTCAAAGCGTGAATAGACAATACTGTTCCATACATCATTCAGTCCCCAATCTTTTTTGAGGCGGTCTGTTACACCTCCGGTACATACAATCACAGACTTGGAAGTAGCTTCCGATTCATCTGCCATTCGCACAATATTGGAAAGCAGCGTCTTTACCACCTTGCTAATATACCTACTATCGTTCATCTGCCGACTCAAGAATTCCTGTGGAATATCCTCCATCAGCAATTTATCTTTTTTCGACTTGTTGTTGGCATAATGATCCATTACAAAAGCCTTATATTCACTTTCACTAAAGATTCTTACATCGCCCAACGTGGTACAATGAATAATCTCACCACCATGCTTCTTAATAAACTCATAACCAAGAAGGTTAGACTTCAAAGTGTTTACCTCTGCCTCACATATCACCTTATTCGTAAACGAGTCGTCAAAGTAGCGGCTCTGCGGAATAACATGTTCTATTTGATAGGCCGGCGTAAAAAGTTTAGCAAGCGAGATAGCTTTTCCCGTATAAGGCGAACGATATTTCTGCTCAAGCCACAGCTTATATCTGTTCAACTCCTTTCCCGAAGGTTGAGACATTTGCGAAATCTTGGAAATTTCCTCAAAATCCTCGTCTTCCCTATTCAATTCTTGTAGTGCCCCCTCTTCATAGATGCGCAATATCTCTTGCTGCATCGGCGAATAGGGATGTACATTACATATATCCGTATCGTTCTTAAGTTCTATCAGCAAGCTCTTAATACGCAGATTGGTATTTTCATTCCTAAGAACATTCTGTGTCCGACGAGCACGCTCTTCAGAGGTACTTTTCATTTCACGTCCCAATTCTACATGAATCTCATCTATCTGCCCGGTTTCTTTCCATATATCATGTACTGTCCGTAATGTTTCAAGAATGCATTGTTCTACAATCGGATTACGCAACGAATACTGTTTGAAATTATTAATATAGGCCATGAGCCTTTCGGGTGAATCCCAATGTTGAATATCCATCGCTTCGGAATGTCTGCCATACACGACATAACAAGCCAGCCACTCAGGCAGTCCTTGAAAATCGGAAACTCGGTCAAACGAATATGCCGCATGCCCCATCCGTTCTTTGACTTTCTCATCAACATCTCCTTTTATAATGATTTCAATACGCTTGCGCGTTTCATCACAGATGTCTTGCTCGTTCCATAAAAAGCCTTTACGCATGACGGCCAACAGCCTTTTGATTGCTTTTTCCGAATAGGCTCCATACTCCTTTTTGAACGGTTTCACCTTCAAAAACGAATTAACAAAGGCATCATCATTTTTCAGCTTGCGTAATGCTGTCTCCGATTCACTCTTCACTTCCACAGAATAGAGCAGATGCCATAACCGATATTCCAAATTATTGTCATCTAACCATTTGTGTTCGATACCGGCTCTATCTAAAGCCATCAGCAACTCGTAACGGGTTTCGTTGCAGGGGTATTTCTTTTCTTTGTCCTCTATATAATTCCACCGAATAGGGTATTCCTTCTCATTACCAATTTTCACCTTCTTCAATTTGAAGTAATCTTTGAGTAAGGTTTCTTGGTTTATTTCCTTTCGGTCATTCAGATAAGTAAACAATCGGGCATGGTCATCCGCGGTTGGCAGATAATTTGCCGTCACCTCCTTATCTTCCACACGATCGAATAGACGAAGATTAAGTACAAATTGCCACAAACGAAACTCTTGAAAGTATGGATTAGACTTGGCTATACATTTAATGTTTTGCCGTTTTATCTCGCCCGTCTCTTTATCTACATATTCATAATATTCGTATGGACAGTTGGCTATTAGCGCTTTCTTGCTTTTCAAAGGGCGTTGATAGAAAATCAAGTCGTACAAAAGCAAATAAGTCATGTCCTTCTTCATCAGGCTCCGCTGATGGGGAAGGTTATTCAGATAAAGCTCTCGGGCACAGGCTTCCAACATCTCTTTATCCCTCAACTCTATGTGATACTTGCATTGTTCCGCCAAAATGGCTTCAAGTTCTGCTTTATAGTAGTGGCGTTCGATTGTGCGGATGAAGTTTCCTCGTATTTTGTCTGCAGGTTCTTGCAGCAAATGGTCATAGATGAAAGCACCTACCGTTTTACCCGACATTTCCAACAGGGTTTCCGTACGTTTTTTCCGCAGTCCCCAGTCATTTTCGTTCGGGGCACGGAACGAACGTTTCACATAGCCTTCTTTATCGGTCTTCAAAGTCGCACCATCTTTCTCATATTCAGTTGTCACGATAAACTGTTTCACTTTCCCCACCCAATCATCAAGCGAGATTTTACTACTACGGCGATAAATCCATCCATTCTCCAAATGGACATTATACCACGTATCATTGCCTTTCCGACTATCAGTGGCTTCTACACTTACAACCTTTAATTCGTAATACTCTTCTTGTTTAGTCGGATTTTCCTCTTCTTCTTCGCCACGCAATTGGTAGTAGCCGCGCTTTTGGTTGAAATTAAGCAATATCCAAGCCAATTCTTCTTTCGTAATAGCTTGTGTAAGAGCCTTCTTGCGCAGGTAGTAGATAGTCCAATCAAGCGGAATTTTCTTTCCATCTGCCACCAATGCCGGTTGACAACGTGCAAAATCAGCTACCATTTCGTGGAATGAATCCATAAACAGAAATCTTCTTTTCCCATTTCCAAGTTCCTCCCATGCCAATTTGGGTTCAGCATGATTAAGAAACTTTCCGTAAGTTACAGCCTCTGTCCTATCCCAGCCTATGGCTGCATCATAATGAGCAGGCAAAAAGTCCAGCACGTGTAACACTCTATGCAACCTTTCACGACGTTGCAGATTGCGCTGTACCAACCTGCGTTTACTACGAAACTCCGTTCGTTGGGCCGTCTGAGATACCGTCACCCCACTGTCGAAGTTGCCAAGTACATCCTGACTCATCGGAATAATTCTGCTTCCCAACTTAATGTCATGCAGGTAATTTCCATAGTCATCCACAGAGACTTTAGCCCAACCAATGCTATTGGTTCCCAAGTCTAATCCTAAAATTGTTTTCATTTTTTCTACTTTTTATTTGGATATCAATTATTAAGTTGCTATATTTGCATCAGAAATTTTCAAGCAAGTCACAATAAGGATTATTCCGTTGTGACAACAAAACAGAGCGGGGCAACTCGCTCTGTTTTGTTGTTTGCCCAAAATTACGACTTATGATTTGTTTTACAAAAGATTTGGTCAACATTTTATAAAAATATATGTTTACAAGTACATATCATTCTCCTTTTGTCCAAGGAGAACCATACGTACCTGTAAACAAGTTATTATGTCCTCTATCCCCTATTTCGGCACGTTATTTGGCGGCCAGCACTTCCACCTCCACGAGTGCGCCTTTGGGCAACTTCTTCACGGCTACGGCCGAACGGGCCGGGAATGGATGCGAAAAAAACTCGGCATACACTTCGTTCATGGCGGCGAAATCGTCCATGCTGTCGAGATAGACAGTGGTTTTCACTACGTGGGCAAGGTCGGTTCCGGCAGCTTTCAGAATGCTGGAAGCGTTGGTGAGAGCCTGCCGGGTCTGCTCTTTGATGCCTCCTTCAACAAAAGTCCCGGTCTTAGGATCCAATGGAATCTGCCCCGAGGCAAATACAAAACCATTTACCTCGATGGCCTGGCTATACGGTCCGATAGCTGCAGGCGCGTTGTCTGTGTGAATTGCTTGCATAAGTCTAATGTTCTATTTTAAGGATTGAATTGTTCAGTATCGTGATTCCTTTCTCTTCGAGTGCCCGGCGTATCTGGTCGATATGCTCCTGATTGCGGGTCTCCATCATCACCCGCAAGATGCAGGCATCCACTTTCTTGCGGTTGGCCGAGCGGTCGTGATGCACGCTGGTGATATTGCCGCCCAACCGGGCTATCACCGTGCATACCTCAACGAGTTTGCCGGGCTTGTCGTCGAGTTCCATTTCGAGGGCGCAAAGGCGACCTGTTTTGGCCAGTCCACGGTTGATCACGCGGTTGAGGATGGTCACATCGATATTGCCTCCGCTCACGACGCACACGGTTTTCTTGCCCTTCACAGGCAATTTATCAAACATCACTGCTGCCACACCGGCTGCTCCGGCTCCTTCGGCCACCATCTTCTCGGTTTCGATCAACCGCAGGATAGCTGCACTGATTTCGTCTTCACTCACGGTGACAAAGCCATCCACATATTTTGAACAAGCCTCGAAGGTCAACTGTCCGGGCTCTTTCACGGCGATGCCGTCGGCAATAGTCGACACGGAAGCCAGTTTTTCCAACCGATGTTGGTGGATGCTCTCCACCATACCGGCTGCTCCGGCTGCCTGCACACCATAGACCTTCACCCGCGGATTGAGGCTCTTGAGAGCAAAGGCCACCCCGGAGATGAGCCCGCCGCCCCCGACAGGGATGACGACCGCCTCCACATCGGGCAGCTGGTCGAGCAGTTCGAGCCCGATGGTGCCCTGTCCGGCTATCACATTCTCGTCGTCAAAGGGATGGACAAAGGTGTAACCGCACTCATCGCGCAGCCGGATGGCCTCGGCGTAGGCATCGTCGTAGACACCGGGCACGAGCTTCACCTCTGCTCCCAGGCGCTTCGTGGCTTCCACCTTGCTGATGGGAGCCCCCTCGGGCAGACAAATGAGACTCTTCACGCCCATTGCCGTGGCGGCAAGAGCCACCCCCTGAGCGTGGTTGCCGGCCGAACAGGCTATCACGCCCTTCTGCTTTTCAGCCTCCGAGAGTTGTGAAATCTTGTAGTAGGCACCGCGTATCTTGAACGACCCGGTCTTTTGCAGGCATTCGGGTTTAAGGTACACGTCAACATCGTCGTTGATTTTGCCTGCATGGATGAGCTCCGTCTTGCGCAAAACCTTGCCCAACACGTAGCGTGCTTTATAAAAATTGTCTAATTGCAACATGCTATCCGTTGTGTTACTGATGTTGCAAAAGTACAAATAAAAAACGAGCCCATGGTTTATTTGCCCAAGAATTTCGTCTCAAGATACTTAGCGAAAGTATCCCGATAGAGGTCACCAATGGGCAGATAGGCATCCTCGCCGAGTATCACCCGGTTTTTGTTCACCTCGGCTATCTTCTTCAGATTGATGATATAGTAGGAACGGTGTATGCGCATGAACATGGCGGGCAGCCGCTCCTCCATCTTCTTCATCGAGAGCAGCACCACCAGAGGTTTCTGCCCTTCAAGATAGATTTTGAGATATTCGCTCATGCCCTCAATATAGCGTATGTCGCCGATATTCACCTTCAACACACGGTGTTCGGTTTTGAGAAAGAGCACATCATCGGCCTGTCCGTCGGGTATTGATGCCACGGGCCGGGTGCTGTTTTCCAGTTCATACTGCCGTTTCACCTTGTTGGCAGCCCGACGGAAGTCGTCGAGCGAAAAAGGTTTGAGCAGATAGTCCACAGCATCTACCTTGTAGCCCTCCACGGCATACTCGCTGTAGGCCGTGGTGAAAACCACCATCGGGGGCGCAGCAAGCGACTTCACGAAGTCCATGCCGTTGAGGTCGGGCATGTTGATGTCGCAGAAAATGGCGTCCACGGAGTCTTTTTCGAGCAGCTTGCGGGCCTCCAGCGCACTCTGGCACGCGCCCGCAAGTTCCAAAAAGCTCACCTTGCCAATGTAGGCAGTCAACTGCTGCAGAGCCAGCGGTTCGTCGTCGATGGCTAAAACTCTGATCATAAGCATAGCGGTCTTGGTGTTAGAAATGTGATCATGTGGCAATCGGGAGCTCCAACTTCACCGTGTAAGTATCTGTCCCGTCGTCGATGTCAAGGCGGTAGGTGTCGCCATAGATGAGGTCGAGCCGACGGTGCACATTGGTCAACCCCACCCCACCATGCTCGGCCGTACTCTCACGATGCTTGCTGTTGACGCACTCGAAGTGGAAACGGTCGCCATCCACCCTCATGCCGATAGTGATAAAACTCGGTTCCCGATAGCTCACCCCATGCTTGAAGGCATTTTCCACAAACGTGATGAGCAGCAGTGGCGGCAGCCTCCTGTCGGGCAATGAGACAGGAATGTCGGTATCTATCTTCACCTTGTCGGTGTAGCGCAGCTTCATCAGCGTGATGTAGTTGCGCAAGAATTCCACTTCCCGATGCAGCGGAATGAGCGAATTGTTGCCTTCATAGAGCAGGTAGCGCATCATTTTCGACAGTTCCACGATAGTGGTCTTGGCCTTTTCCGGGTCAATGTCCACAAGGGCATGGATGTTGTTGAGCGTGTTCATGAAAAAGTGGGGGTTGATTTGATACTTCAGATACTCCAACTGTTGGTTGAGGTTTTCTTTCTCGAGCAGCCTCATCTCGGCACTTTCCTGCTCCGATCGGAAATAGAGTTTGATGCCGAGGTTCATGCCCAACAGCAGCACCAGCGTGATGGTGCTCACCAAGTCGCCCTCGCCGAAGAAGAGCGGAGGCCCCATGCGGTGGTCTTTCATCCTGTCACGCCCCGGTTCATGCAGTCTGTCCCCTTCGGGCATAGGTCTGTGGCGCATTCGTCCTTCCATCTCCATAGGGTGCATGGGACGACGGGGACGGTTGCTGCACTGATAGAAGGCGAACATCATCACCAGACAAAGTGTGGTGGCAAAATACATCGTCTTCCGATGCTTGTAGAGCAACAGGGGGGCAAGGACAAAGTTGTGGACAAGGAACATGACGAGATAGACGACGAAGAATTTCCATACATGAAACACCTCCATCCAACTGAATGCCTTGACCAATCCCGACTCCACCTTGATGCACATGCTCAACAGCGGAGACAGAAAGAGAAGAAGCCAAAGTCCCAAATAGGTGATGTTTTCTCTGTTCAGGCGTAAAAATCTCTTCATAGGCCCATGATTTTCTTTTAAACGTTTGATTCGTGGAAATATTATACAAGCCAAGTGGGTTTGGCCGACTCTGCCCCCGGAGACCATTCCAAGAGAGATGGAGGAGCCGAAAGAGTGGAGGGGAAACGATATCTGCCTCGCTCAACAGAAGGGGCATCGTGCGGTGTGGCGGGAAAAAGGCAATGGGGTTATTTCTTGGGCACACCTGTCGGGCTCAAGCGATAAAACCATTGTCCTCATATTCCTTAGCTTCTCCATCTTCTCTTAAATCCAAGAGGTGGTTTTGCCCGTCTTTGCTATCTCCCGCCCGGGCGACCGCCTCCTCCGAAGCCTCCCATGCCCGTGGTGCTACCGGCCGAGGAATAAGGCGACGAGAGTGAGGAGATGGTGGCTGCCGATGTGCCGGTGCTGCTCACGGTGGTCCCGACGTAGAGTCCGTGCCAGTCGGTTCCGCTCACACTCGCTCCTGTGTAGACGGTGTAGCTGCCGCCTTTCGACAAACTGGGAGAAGTGAAGAGGATGCAGACATTGCCGTTATAGCTGCGCCCCATCGTCAAGGCGAGAATGTTTGTCGAACCACTGTTCAGTGCCACCGTAGAGCCATTGGAGACACTTCCGCCATAGACAATGCTTGGTTGGGTGGACTGGCTCGACGGATAGGACGTGCCACCGCCGATGCCCACGAGCGTACCGCCGGTGACTATCACGCTGTAGCCCTCCTCCTCGTTGGCATCAATGCCACACTCGGGGCTGCTTGTGCCGTAGGCCACAGTCGTTCCGCCTTGTATGTAGAGGTTGCCATTGGCGTCGATACCGTCGTTGCCGAGGGCGTATGCGTAGATGTAGCCGCCTTTGATGTATAGATGGCTGGCCGAATTGAGCGCATCGTCGTAGGAATATACCTCAACGGAACCGCCCGTGACCGTCAGCGTGCTCTTGCTCTCGATGCCCTCGCTGCCCTCTCCGCCGGTGGCGCGCACCATCACACTGCCGCCGTTGATGGCCAAAGCCCCGTCGGCCTTGATGCCTTTGGCTTTCGAGTCGAGGCTGCTGCTATAGGTATAGGTGGCCCCGGTGGTGATCACTTTCACCTCACCGTCGTTGATGGTCAGCGACTGGTCGGTGCTGATGCCCTTGCCTCCGACTCCCGTACTCTTGCAGTAGAGGGCTCCACCATTCATCGTGAAGGTGGAGTCGGCTTTCACTCCGGCTGCCGCACTCACGTCGTTGTCGTCGCTGTCATATTCGCCTCCGCCTGTAGTGATGGCCGTCACGCGACCGCCATCCATCTGGAAATAGCCGTCGGTGGACAGTCCTTTGGCTGCCGTACCGGAGGTTTCGACATTCACCACACCGCCCTTGATGAGCAATCCGTCTTTGCTCTTGATGCCATTGCCCTTCGTGGCCTTAACATAGATGTTGGTGTTGGGCCTTATCATCACGTAGTCGTCGCTGGCGATGCCGGCCTTGGTGTTGGCACTCACCTTGATGTGCCCTTTGCCACTGAACAGCAATTCGCCCTCACTGAAGATAGTTCCCTTTTGGTCTTCGGTGCTCAAAGCGTATGAAGTACCGTCGGTGAACGAATTGTAGGTGCCGTCAGCGGCCACCACATAGCAGCGTTTGCCCACTTGTATGTTGATGGCCGGGCCATCGCTGTTGTTGATACTCACACCGTTGAGTGTGAGTCGAAACTTCTTGTCACTGTCACCGGCGGCCATTTTGAACGACCCTTCGCTCGCCGTGCCACTGAGCACGTAGTTCACCCCCTTGGCCGTAGAAGTCACCGTGACATCGGCACCACTTACCGAGATGCTCACCCCATCTACACTTCCGCTCACCGTGGCCGTCGTTCCGCTATACACGATATTGATGGTGCTGGTGAAAGAGTTGTTCTCCACATAGTCTTCATTGTCGGAGGGAATCGTTTCGGTCTCCGACAAGGCTGTCGAATCCACCGCTATCGTGAAAGTGGTCAGGTCGCCGGCCGTGGTGGGCGTCGTGGTGGAGGAAGAACTGCCTCCGCCGGTCGGTGTAGTTGTGGTGGTAGAACCGTTCACATAGTCGTCTAAATCGCTCGTATCAGAGCAGGACACGGCCAAAAGGGCGGCCGATGCCCAAAAGAATGATTGCCAATAGATTTTCATATCGTGTCGTTTTAAATGCGTTAGACATCTTTATCTTACGAATACAAAATTAACATTTGCAGCCATAACAGTCAAAAACATTCAACCAACGGCACGATATCTTCAACCAACCGGACCTGTCGTCACTCCTCTACCGGCTCCCAGCGCAGCACGGCCCCGTTTCTCCTTCCGGGGTCGGCCCCCTTGAAGTCGAGCGAATAGGGACTGCCAGTAGTGGGACTCTTACCTATATAAAGATGTGTACGGACGGACAAGAGCATAAACTCACGGTCGAGGAAATCCTGATACATGAACACCTCGGCTTTGTCGGCATCGGTCGTCATGCGCACATCGCCGGGAAGTCCCCAACCGGCCGACATCACGTAGCGGCCGTCGGCACACTGCAAGACCACCTTGCCCTGTCCCTTGTCCACCAACCGGAAACGGGTGAACAAGCCTTGGTTGTCGGCTCCGGTGTCGTAGAGCACGCCATGCTTCGTTGCCTCCATGGGTTTGTCCGTGGCCAGATTGACAATACGAATAGTCTTTCCGTAGGGGATGTTGCGGTTACGGTCGGCCTTCGGTTCGTCCACACGGAAGTTGTCAAACTCGGCATATCCGCCCTTCCTGCCCTTGTGGTTGAACGCAAAAAGTCCCATGCGGCTGCCCTGAAAGGTAACCAGTTGATAGCTGAGCGTCATCTCCCGGCCAAGGTCGGTGAAGGTCTTGCCGTCGAGCGAATAGGCATAGCGTCCCCGGTCGTTGTCGAAATCGCCGTTGAAGCGCAGCCAAATCCGGTCGCCCTTCAACTGCACGGGCATGTCGAGTGTGTCGTTGTCCACCTGTTGGAAGCATCTGAGCATGAGCCGTTTCCCGTCTTTCACGATACCCGCCCACGAACAAGGCACATTGATGTTGCCCAGTCCGGCCACATCGCCGTCTTTCAAACGGCCCACGCGCAATTCCACCGTGGTCGTCGACTCGGGGCCTATGACACGCTGCGTGAGCGTGTTACGAGCCCACATCAGTTGTGAGGCGGGTAGGGCGTGGAGCCGCAACCGCCCTCCCGTGAGCTGCCATTCGCTGTCGTCGGGGTTATGGTTCCACTGCCAGATGCGCCCTAACCGCGGCCCGTTGAAATCTTCATTGCGCTCGTATGGGGCGCGCAGGGGCTGTCCCTGCACGGGTTTCGTCCACGTGCGGGGTGCCCGTCCGAGGTTGCCCTCCAGCCCTACCATCGGCCACCCGTCTTTCCACGTCACGGGCATGAGATCCACCGTGCGACCAATGGAGTGGAAATCCTGCATGAGCAGGGCCCACCACTGTCCGTCGGGCGTGGAGACGATGCCCCCCTGATGGGCGTTGCTGCAGCCGGTGGCATCGGTCAGTGCCGGCTCTATGCGGAAGGGATGGCCGTCGTTAACGATGCGCCCCTGCCAGCGGGTCATGGGCGCAGGATGATAACCGTAGGTTTCGTCGGCTGTTATCGTGATGGTCTCGTAAGGCCCCCAAATGCTTCGCGAGCGACTGCAAAGCGTCCGGCCATTCGGAGCGTAGTCGGTGGAAATCAGATAGTACCACCCATCGATCTTATACACATGATGGCCCTCGCCCACCCCTGTGCCCTCGGGAATGATGGTGCGCTCAGTTTCGTATATCGGTTCGGAGAGGTCGTCTTTCAACTGCACGCACTTCACCTCACCATAACCATGGATCGCATAGATTTTGTCATCGTCGTCGAAGAGCACGCCGAGGTCATAAATGCGGCCTTTCATGTTGATGTGCTTCCAAGGGCCGCGCGCATCGTCGGCCACATACACCTGAAGTCCCTTGCCGTTGATGTTGCTGAACACATAAAACTTGCCTTTGTGCCAACGTATGCAGGGTGCCCAAATACCCTGTCCGTAGACTTCCTTGCCGTCGCGGAGGGAGAAAGCGGGGTCGGGAAAGTCGAAACGATCGAAGCAATAGCTCCACTGCTCCCAGTTCACAAGGTCTTTGGAGTGGAGTATATTCACGCCCGGCACGGTGTGCATCGTGGTTCCGGCCAGATAATAGTCGTCGCCTACGCGCAGGATGTCGGGGTCAGAGAACTCATCGTAGAAAAGCGGATTGGTGAAGGTGCCGTTGCCGTTATCGGCTGTCCACGACCGTTGTGGGGACAAAGACTGTGCTTTCGCATGGACTGGAGAAGCCACAAGCAACAACGTGGCCATCAAAAGTTTACAGGTGTTCTTGTTCATTGTTTTGTTGATATTAGGTCTGCCGCACTCGCAGCATTAAATGGCGAGATTACGATATGTCGGCAAAGATAGTGTAAATTCTACACACTACCAAATAAAAGACGGGGAAAGACAAGGAAAATCAGGCGTGCCTACCTTCTCTAAGACAGACGAGGGGACAGTCGGTGCTTGGCGGGGGAGAAATCCGGACGACAACTGTCAAACTATTTGTTCGTTTTCGGCCTCTCATATTTCGATATTCGCAACCAACAACCTGCTCGGCGCAAATAAGCGATTTTGAAGATGTTTTCAATATGCTGATAATCAGCCGTTTGAATTTTACTGACACATATTAATGGCCGGAAACGAGCCTGAAAGGGCCAGAACGGGCTTGAAAAAGGGCCACAGTTGCGCTGCAACTGTGGCCCTTTCAGCGTTCAAGTGTGGCTCTTTCGCAAGTTCGGAAAGCCGGAATGAGAGAAGAAGAGGACTTTTCCGATAGTTTAAGGCCGGCCTCCCACCCTGGTTGGAGAATTTCTACGGATGCGTTTTTGTTGATATTATTCGCCACCATCCGACAACCTGCAAAGACTGTTTTTAGGGATATGGGAGTATTTACTTCTCCCCTTTTTACCATTACCGCGTGAGACTGAACTTCACACTGAGCCCGAAGTCTTGTGTGGTGGTGGGATAGCTGCTGGAGGAGAGAAGCGGCGTGTTGGTCTGACGGTCGTAGTAGAAGCTCATCGTGAGCAAGCGCGAGAGCGTGTAGTCGGCCATGAAACTCAGTTTGAAGGCCGTGTTACCGCTGCTGGCAGCACTGGTGAGCGAGGCAATGTCGCGGGTGATGGCCGCTTGTCGGCGATAGCTCAGGTCGAGGCGCATGTTGAGGTTGTGGTTGGAGGTGCCCGAAGCGTTGCGTGAGTTGTTCTGCGCCCCGTTACGGTTGTCGGCATTTCGCGACTTGGCATTGCTCTTGGCCCGTCGCGGACGGGGGCCCCAGCCCAGCAGATTGGCCAGACTGAAGTCGTTGATGCGATAGCCCATGCCCACTACCCAGTCGTTGCTGAAGGCCTCATTGACCTGTATGCTCGTCATGCTCAGACTGAGCACGCGTGTCTGCCGATACTCCAATTTGGCCGTGAGATTGTTCTCAAACGTCATGTCCACACCGAGCAAGGGAGAGAAAGCCTCGTTGACACTCACCTGAGAGATGTTGTACATGCTGCTCGGAATGGGCGTTCCCTCCGTATTGTTCACGAAACCGAGTCCGTTCATCACTTCTTGGAAAGTGCTGTAACTGTTGTAGGAGCCCACGGCATAGATGCTCCTGTAGGCATGGTTGATGTTGAAGCTCTTGAACACATCGCGGAACCACGGGAGTTTTCCGAGTCCGCTGTAGCGCAGCGACCAGTTGGGCAGCAGGCGCGTCAGCGCAGGGAAGATGCTCAGGCCGTTGCCACCGCTGCTCGTGTAGGCAGAAAGAAATGCCGGAATCATCACGTCGCCCGAGTAGGTATTCACTCCACCATTGGCGGCATCGAACTCCTGACCGGCGTAGGCCGTGCCTTGCGGATAGCGCAAACCTCGGTATTGGTCTTCCACCCGGTCTCGGAAAGAGGGCAACGAAGCCACAAACTCCTCAAAGTTCTTACTGCGATAGCCGTTGCCGGCATTGCCAATACTCTCGAAAGCCCCCTTGAGCGAGATAGTGGTCATGGTGAAAGTGCCGCTCTGCGTGGTGGGCACTCCCTCGTACATATATTGTATGCTTTTGGCACGGCTCTCGGTGCGGCTGGCGTTGAGGTCTATCTTAAGATTTTTGATGGGTTCGAGCGTCATGCGCAGTTGCAGGTCTACGGTCTTGTTGGTCGTAGCCGGTGTGGCAACAGAGTCGTTGAGGAGCAGCCAGTTGTGCTCCCGCGCCTTACCGATGTAGTCATCGCCCGTCAGTCCGAAAGCAAAGTCGAGGCCCGGTGAGAGCACAGAACCCTTTCTCTGGCCGAACACGTTGCCCACTTCGGGCAGGAATCCGGGCAGCGACATGGCATATTGGTTGCGATAGGCGACACTCACGTTGCGCACCATCATCAGTACCCGGGCTACCGACTGGGCCGTCTTGTACCATGTCTTGTTCTCGAGCGGCTCCTTCGGCGTGACAGTGAGTTTCACATGCGTGGCCGAATCCACCTTGGAGCGGATACGGATGCGGTTGCGGTCGAGCTTGCGGTAGTTCAACTGGTAGGCCTTACCGTCTTGCGTCTTGGCCGAAAGGATGAACCGGCGGGTGTTCTTGCCGTGGCTGATGATAAATGTTGTGTCGGGCATGAGGGTGATTTCCCGCTCATAACTGCGCTGGTTTTTGGGCAGTTCCTTCTTCTGTTCGGCAGCTTTCCGGTCTTGGCCCATCGGTCTGCCGTCGGCCTCCGTGCCTCCTTCCTTAGCTTTCATCGCCTGTTCGCGCAGTTCCTCCTCCCGCCTTTTGCGTTCCTCGGCTCGTTTGCGTTCGCGCTCCTGCTTCTCGCGTTGCAGTTGCGAGCGGTTCTTCTCTCGGTTGAAACGGTCGTTGGCCGCCTTGAGGAAGGGAATGTGATTGTAGAGCTTCTCCATGTTGAACGTGCCGTTGATGCTCAACTCGCGGTTGTTCATGATGGTGTTGCCCAACGAGGTGCCATTGTCCAGCGAAGTGCCCCGGTTCCAGTTGTAGGTGGCATTGTAGTTGGCATCGGCATTCATCCAGTCGAAAATGGGGATGAGATTGAGCGGCGACTGGTAGGAAAGCGTGAAAGTCTGGTTGTAGGTGAGCGGTCGGCCCATGTGCCTGATGCTCTGCGTCACCGAATCTTTCCAAGCCGAATAGCGGTCGGGGTAAAGGTCTTTATTCACCGGCGTATAGGGTTCTTCTATCTCGGCATTGGTAGCACTTTGAAAACTTGTATGCAGGTTGCGAGTGAAATCCCATCGCAAGGCAAACTGCCGGTTCCACAAGAAACTCTGATCCCATGTCAGAGGAAGTCCCGCGCTTTCTATCGCCTCCATGTCACGTTCCTGCAATTCGTGGTAGTGGCGGGTCATCTCGGTGTTGAACGACAGGTTTTGAGGCAGCCAGTTGAGACCGAAACGCTTGAGTATGTCGAGCCACTTCGACTTGTTCTTGATGCCCTTGAAAGGCTCCCAAGGTTTGTAGACGGGTGTCCAGTTGTAGTCAAGTGCCCCCCGCCAGTTGTCTTCTTTCTCGTAGACGGTGGTCTGTCCGGTAGTGTACTCGTGTGAATGACTGTAAGAGAAGGAGAAATTGGCGGGGTCGTAGGGCATGGGATGACGCTTGGTGGCGATGCCCACGCGAGCGTTGGACACGGCGAAATTGGTGATCGTGTGTTTGGTCACGGCTATGCTCTCGATGGAGTCGCGTTCCTGTCGCGACGATGCGGCGTCGAGCGCATCCTTCAGTTCCAAGTCGGTGTCGAGCGGATTGTATTTGGGCGAAATCTTGTCTTTCGTCACACTGTAGTACAGGGGGATGGTCACCTTGGCCTTGTCGGGGAAGAACTTGCCCATCTCGAAACTGGACGTGACAGAATAGCTGCCTGAGTTGTCGGTCGTGCGCTCGCTCACGCTCTGTTCCAATCCGCCGAATCCTTCGGTGACATAGCGTCCCAAGACATTCACAGTGCCGAAGTCAGAGAGCTGCACATTGAGGTTTCCGTTGGCCGCCCAGCCACCGTTGTTGTTGAATTCGAGCAGACGCAGCTCGTTCACCCACACCTCGCCGCTCTTGGCCTCACTGCTGTTGTTGCGTATTCCGATGACCATCGTCTTCACCTCGCCCAGTGTCGGGTTGCCCATGATGGTCACCTTGTTGGCCGGTTTGTCAGCATCGTAGGTGCTGTAAGCATAGTTGTAGGAGGCTTGCCCCAGCCCTTTGGCTCGGTTGCGGGCCTTCTTCAACGAGGTGAAAACGGTCAGTGGGACATTGAGCATATTCTCTTCGGGCCACACCAATTCCCTCTCCGCACGACTGTACTTGTCGTATTTTCTGGGGGCGGTGAGCTTCAATGGCACCTCGTATTCGTAGTAGTTGCTCTTGTAGTCGCTGCCCAAACGGATGAACACACTCAACTGGTTGTCCTGCAAGTCGGTCGTGTTTGGCTCCATGGCGTTGGCATGCACGAACATTTGCAGACGCTTGTAGCGGCGCAAGTCGAGCGTGGTGTTCTTGTAAGCAGCCTTGGCCTCGCCCGTCGCCAGATTCTTCACCACCATGTTCAGAGCCTGTTCGTTAGCCTCTGTGAGCTGGGGTTGGGTCGGATCTTGCTCGCGGCTGATACCCGGAGGCAGCACATAGTTGACCGGTGTCTTGTCGCTGTTTTCCTCTATATTCACCGCACTCATTTCCAGTGTTCCCGCACCTTGGGTGCCCCCAATGTTCTGCTGGTATTGCCGCCATTCCCCTCTCACAAGGTCGAGGTTGGCAAAGCGCATCACGATGGGCTTTTTGAAACCCGTGAGGAACATGCGCATGAAGCGGATGGAGGTGAAGTCGCTGATGCCGCCCACGCGCTTCTCGTATTCAGAGAGGGGTATGCGGAACTGATACCAAGTGGCATGACCGGGCGTTCCGTTGCGCAGGGTGCGGTTCACTTCACGCTTGTCCACGATGTAGTTGTGCCCCACCACGAGGTCTTCGGGGCGTATGCTAATCTTATACTGGTAGTATTTTTCGTATTCGTTGAGCGTGTAGTCTTGGTTGATGTCTTCCACATCAGGCGTCGTCTTATACGATGTATCGTAGCCCTCAGTGCGCGATTCTGTGTCCGGAGAGTTGCCCTGAGGGTTGTTGATGTACTTGTAGCGTTGCAGGATGGGAGCCTGTATGCGATCCCAGTCGGTGCCGCGGTAGTAGTGGTAGTTGTCGTTGGCGGGGTCGGCAAAGATGCTGTCGTAAACGGCTTGGTTTACTTTGCCTTGTATCTGAGAAAGGAAATTCTGGTAGGGGGCAAAGGTTCGCTCCTGCTCGTCGGTGAGTCCGTTGAATCCAACGTCCTGCAAGGCCCGGCTTCCCTTGGTGGTAGCGAAGGCATAGGTGACTGTCGACGAATTGGGAATGCGCCCCCACTGCGTGGTGGTCCAGTTCTCCGAACCGTCTACGGGCATCCCACTCTCATAGAACTTCTTGCCGTCGCGCAAGATGTCTTCGCTCACTTCGCCCAGATTGATGTAAAAGTCACCGCCATATTGGTTGGCATCGGCCTTGCTGTTGGAGTAGATAAAAGGGTCGAGCATCCAAAACTCGATATACTCGATGTTGGCTGCTTCAAAGTCGTTAGTGTCCAGTTTGCGCATCATGCCTCCCCAGTGCCGGGCCGGATTGCGCAAGGTGCCGTCGGCGTTGAGGTCGGGATTGAAGTTGTAGGGGCCCCGCTCGTCAGGGTAGTAAGCCAAGTCGAGCACTTGCAGGGTGCTGGTTGCCCCGGTGTAGTTGCTTTGGTTGCGTGTGGGATAGAGGTCGTGTACATACCATTCCCTCACATAGTAGTTGCTCAGCTGGTCCAAGTCGCTCTTGATGTGGCCCGGGGTGAGCGAACTGCTGCGACGGGTGAACAGCGGATCGACATTATACCAGGCCAGCCGACTGCGGTTGAAGCCGCTCGTGAGCCCGGTCTTGTCGCTGTATTCGGCAAAAGTGGAAGGCACACCCGAAATGATCCACGAAGTGGGTGACGACACATCGATGGTGTTTTTGGTGCCCTCAAAGTCATCAATGTAGGAAGCCTTGTCCTGCGTCCCGGCAGCCTGACCGGCCAGCAGTTGTGCAAACTCGCCCGTGAATGATATTTGCGAGGGCTGTGTGAGATGGAGGAAAGGAATCTTGTCGAGCACATTGGTGAGCCATTGACTCTCCTTTTTCCAGTTGATATTCACGCCCCAAAGGGTGTTGTTGAGCGGTTCCGCCCCCATTGCCACCTTGGTGGTGAGTGCCTGTTCGGAGAGGTGCTGTACCGTTCCGCTCAACTGTAGGTTTTTGGAGAAGTCGTATGCCCAGTTGAGACCGAACATCGTCTTACGCATCTGCCCATAGTCGGTGTTCGATTCGAGCGACACGTTGACCGCCGTCCCGGCATCAATGATGCTTTGGTTGAGGATTGTCACCTCGCCGGCCGAATAGTCTACGCTGTAGTCGGAGCCTTCCGTGAGCGTCATGCCGCCCGCCGTAACGCGCACCGAACCTTGTGGCACGTTGTAGGCTCCCAGCGAGATGACATTGGCCGAGGTGCCTTTGAACTGTCCCATGAGCATATACTTGTCCTTTTCAGCCATCTGCTTGGCTACGGTCTTGGTGGAATCATAGAGTTCGGTGAACGCATACTTCCGCGCATTGGCCTCCGGCACACCCTTACTCCGCAGGAAGTCGTACATGTAGCGGCCGAAGGGTTCGGCTTCGGGAAAGAATACACGGCCATTACTCACGGTGTATCCCTCCACGAAATCGAAGTAGCCGTTGGGGTGGGCCTTGTTGTTATTGTCAAGCCGGTCGGCCCCCAAGTCTTTGATAATAGACTGGTTTTTCACCTGTGGCTCGGGAATGTAGGTGAGATAGACGCCCGTGGTGTCGCTCTGATATTTCACATCGAGGCGGAATTTGGTCTTCTCCACCGTCGAAGCAAGGTAATACACGTTTTTCATCATGAGCCTCCAGTTGCCTTGCCGGGGATTGCTGCTCGTGTTCTTGAGCGACTTCACGATGAGTGTCTGGTCGGCATTGGTATTGTCACCGGCAAACTCGCCCACTTGGTAGGAGCGTCCGCCGTAGGTGTATTCGTAGGCTATGGCCAGCACCTGGTCGGTCTGGAGGGTGGAACGGAGCGACACGTAGCCCAACGCCGTGTTGACGGTGTACTCGGAAGGTTCAAGTTTGCGTGCGCTTTCAAGTTTTTCAAAGTCGGTCCCGCCCACAAGTCCTATCCCTTCGAGCGTGGTTGAAACCTGATCGATGTCTCGCACCCCTGCCCCCAAGCCGCTCACAGTAGCATATTCCGAGTTGGCGGCATTCGACGGCACGGGGGTTGCCCCGCCGCCCCACATCGGATTGCTCACGTCACGGTTTTCTCCGAGGTCGGTCAAGGCGACGATGCTGCGCGTGTTGCTCGTGATTCCGGTCTTGTTGGTCACCCAAATCTCCACCCGGTTGATGGTGATGCCGGTGGTGATGTTGGGCAGTGTCTTCATCGCCCCGTCGTAGATGGAGCGGAAGTGCTGCGAAAGGAAGAAGTGACGGTTTTCCTCATAGTCGGCCGCATCAATCTCAAAAGGCGTGAGCTGCACTCCTCCCTTCGACGAGACACTCTTCGACGAGCTCTTTTTCTGCGAAGCCACCATCTGTAGTTTGAGACGACCGAACTGCATGTCGGTGCGGAGGCCAAAGAGCGAGGAAGCCCCATTGACGAGTGACGAGTTGGAAGGAAACGACACATTGCCCGCTTCCACGAGCTTGATGATTTCGTCTTCCTTTCCTTCATATTTCAGTTTGAGATTTTGTGCGTCGAAATCAAAAGTGGCATCGGTGTTGTAATTGAGGTTCATGTTCACCTTGTCGCCCACCTTTCCGTTCACGTTGAGATTGAATTTCTCATCGAAATCAACGGTTGTCGTCTTACGGCTGCGCACGGGAAGCGACGGGTTGTCAATGTTCTTCAGTGTGGCTCCAAACTTCAGTTCGGCTGTTCCCTGCGTGCGTACACGCACACCGCCGGGGCCGAATATCTTCTCAGCCGGCCCGAGATCGAAGTGCATGTCGGTGAAATCAAACTTCTCCTTGCCTTTTTTTTCAAAAATAGATGAGTTTTGTTCGCGGAAGTAGGCATTCCACTCGTTGCGTCCGCTCCACGCCCGATACTCTTCCGGTGTCATCATGATAGGGGCCGACACCCACGTGTCGCCTATCTTGTTACCAATGATGTAGCGGTTGGTGGTGTCGTTGTATTCCACCGTCTGCTTCATGTTGTCGGGCCGTTGCAGGTCAAGGGCATTCCGATGCAAGTCGCCGAAGGTGACGGGAGTGGTGCGCTGTATTTTCCAGCGCGTGTTGAGCAGCGAGTCGGGGATGGTGTCTTCGTCTACAAGGATGGGCTGCACGGCTGGCGATGGTTTCCGGTCGTCGGGTGTCTGCCGGGCAGATGCGGGCGGCGACAGCCTGCGCTGCGCATTGCCGAGCGACAGCCCGCGCCTGCCTCTATTGTCCTGAAGATAAGGCACGGCAAGCGTATAGCCGGCGGCCGAAGCCAGCAGCAATCCCATCAAGAACGTATGCAGCGAGTCTTTTATATTCATCTTGCCTATTCCGAAAGCAGCTCTTTGTCGCTATTTGATTCTCTTCAAAGCCTCTTTCACTACCATTTCCACAGCCATGTCGGGCTGTTCCTGCAAGATGGCCACCACCACTTTCTGTGATGGGGCAGGAGAAAAGCCCAGCATGGTGAGCGCACTCACCGCCTCGTCGCGTGTGGCATTGTCCACCGGCATGGAAGGCAGTCCTCCGCTTGCCGGCAGTTCGTCAGCTATACCGAGCGAAATAATTTTATCTTTCAGGTCAACGATGATGCGCTGGGCCGTTTTCAGTCCTATGCCTTTCACACTTTTGAGCATCTTGTCGTTGCCCGTGGAGATGACTCCACATAGTTCCTTGGCACTCATGGCCGAGAGTATCATGCGTGCCGTGTTGGCACCCACGCCCGACACGGTGATGAGCAGACGGTAGAGTGAGCGTTCCTGCTTGGAGAAAAAACCATAGAGTGTGAACGCATCGTCGCGCCCGCCGGTGGTGAGGGCCTCATGCACATAGAGTTTTGTCTCTTTCTTCCCTTGTATGGCGGTATAGGTGTTGAGCGAGATGTTGAGCGCATAGCCCACTCCTGCCGCCTCAATCACAGCCAAGGCAGGCGTCAACTCGGTCAGTTCGCCTTTGATATATTCAATCATTCGTTTTCTGTCGTTTGTATTTATACCTTATTATAACGCGACTTTGGGTGGGATATTGTATCGGCGAGGAGTTAAGGAGTGAAAGGGAGTCCTCCCTCAACATCTAAATCTCTCCCTCCTTCTTTTTGCTACCGAAGTGTGATAAAAAGTATTAAATAGCCATGTTTTTCGTGGAAAAACCGTACATTTGCGGCCAACAGATTGTTACGATTGGAACTATACAAGATAAGCTTATGAAGAAAATTAGAGCAGCCGTAGTCGGTTACGGCAACATCGGACAGTACACGGTCGAGGCTCTTGAAGCCGCCCCCGATTTTGAAATTGCAGGCATCGTGCGCCGCCGGGGCGCACAGGACAAGCCCGCCCGGCTCGCCGCGTATGAAGTGGTAGACGACATTGCCCGGCTGAAAGATGTGGATGTGGCCATTCTTGCCGCCCCCACGCGCAGTTGTCCCGAATATGCAGAGAAGATAACGGCCCTCGGCATCAACACCGTTGACAGCTATGACATCCATACCGGCATCCTCGACTATCGGGCCAAGCAGATGGAAAACAACCGGAAGACCCACACCGTGAGCGTCATTTCGGCCGGATGGGATCCGGGGTCCGACTCCGTGGTGCGTGTGCTCATGGAGAGTCTGGCACCCAAGGGACTCAGCTACACCAATTTCGGTCCCGGTATGTCAATGGGACACAGCGTGTGCGTGCGCAGCAAGGAGGGGGTGAAAAACGCCCTCTCGGTCACTATCCCGTTGGGTGAGGGCATCCATCGCCGCATGGTCTATGTGGAGTTGGAAGACGGTGCCAAACTCGAAGACGTGACAGCTGCCATCAAGGCCGACCCCTACTTTGCCCACGACGAGACTCATGTGTTTGCCGTGGCATCGGTCGATGACGTGCGCGACATGGGCCATGGGGTGCATCTCGTGCGCAAGGGTGTGAGCGGAAAGACGCAGAACCAACGTTTCGAGTTCAATATGAGCATCAACAATCCCGCCCTCACGGCCCAAGTGCTGGTCAATGTGGCCCGCGCCTCGATGCGCTTGCAACCGGGGTGCTACACCATGCCGGAAATTCCGGTCATCGACCTGTTGCCCGGCACGCGCGAAGAGGTGGTCGCCACACTCGTATAAGCGTTTATGGAAGGCCTTGTAAAGGCTGTAAAAAATACAAAAAAGAATTAAAATAGGGGAAGCGTCGCAGGATGTTTCCCCTATTTTGTCTACATTTGCATCTTGATTTGACAAGTGATTTTCAATTTTAACAGATATAACCAAATGAAAGGTATCAAGTATTTGGCCGCTGCAAGCATGGTGGCCGCAGCCGTGGTTTTCATGAGTGCAAGCGACAGCAGCATCTCTCAAAGTGGCGACACCACCGTGGTCAACACCACGCTTATAGGCAAGAACATTCGCGGATTTAAGGGACAAACTCCCGTGAAGATATTCATCAAGGACAACAAGGTGGTGAAAGTGGAGGCTCTTGACAACAAAGAGACTCCGAAATTCTTCAACCGCGCCAAGGCCGTTCTTGCCGAGTTCAGCGGCAAGAGCGTGAGCAAGGCCGACAAGATGAAGGTCGACGGCGTGAGCGGAGCCACCTACTCGTCGAAAGCCCTCATCGAAAACGTGCAGACGGGCTTGAAGTATTATAAAGAGCAAGCTAAGAAATAAAGATTATAAAGCAAGGAAGTAAAGAGGTAAAGGGGTAGAGATGCAGAATCCATACGGCCTTTTACCTCTTCTTTTTTACCTTTTCTCGTGCTATAGTACGAACTATTAAAGATTTCGAAAAAGGCTTACATGCCGTTTTTCCGTGCCCGTTTTCCCGGCCCATCTCATTCCTCTCTTTTGCCCAATCCGCCTCATCAATTTTCTCACTTGGCCCAAACGACATTGCGAAATGGCCACACTTAGAAGCTCACTCGGCCCCTTTCGCAATGTCATTTGGGCCGAATGACAACTCCTCAGTAGGGTGGAAAAGCCCCCTTTAGGGGGTTGGGGGTCTTCTCAGGGGAGTTTGGGGCTGTCAGAGTGGGGAAGTTTTAAAAAAAGGGAAACACCGAAGTGCTTCCCTTGCCAATGCAAAGATACGCATTTTTAGAACCAAATGCAAATGCGCAGTTAATATTGTTGACAAATATTTATGGTTAGGTTGACTTTCCGGCCGACCGTCAGTCGTCTGTCCCGAAGAGTGGGTCTTCGGGCATCACCATCACCGGCTTCTGCTCATATTCCTTGAGCAGCCGGGCAGGCACATACTTATTGTCTACCACCAACCGGAACATGTATTCGTTGAACCAGTTATCGGTCATCACCAAGTAGCCGTTCTGCCCGTAAGTGGGCCCCCAACTGTTTTCCACCTTCCACTTCAGCGGCTTTCCCTGTTCGTCGAGATCAACAGCCGTGAGCGTCATGGCGTGGGTGGAACCACTGTCGAAAGTGCTGATGCGATCGGCCTTGTTCATGGGGAATGTGGTCGCAAACAGACTGCCGTAGTCGTAGTTGTCGAGATCCATATAGCCACGCTTGCGGTCGAGCTGTTTGCCCACATCGTAGGAACTGTACATCTTGCGCCCGTCCTTGAGGCTGGCGATGGCCATGACGGCAATCTCCTCCATGGGCAGATTGAGATATTTCCAGTTGTGGCCATCGTAGGTGTGCCGGTCGAAATCCACCTCATAGGTTTTGTGATAGGCCCTCCGTGGGTCATTCATCACCATGATGAACGTGCCGTTGAGCCGTCCGCCCACCGTCTCGCGGTAGAAGTCGAGCGGCGTGTAGGTCTTCGCCGGTCCCACGGGCTTGCCGTCCTTGCCTGTGAAAGCATACTTGAATTCCTTCACAGGCTCGCCCAATGTGAGGGCGAGGATATGATAGATGGTGCCCAGCATCTCCGTCTTGCGGGCCTGCACGGCCTTAGTCCCCTTGCCGGCCGCCACCATGCGGCGCAGTTCGAGTCCGTATTCACGCAACTTCGACGCCAGCAAAGCCCGTACACGCGCAGTGTTTTCGCTCGAGTAGGTCTCGGGCATCACACTCATGGGCACCAATCCGTATTTCTCGACAAGGTCGGCCACGCCGCAGAAGGTGCCCCCGTCGCCAATGGGGTTTTTGAAGAAAAACTGCACGCGCGTATCATCCATGGGCTTCGCTGCACAGTCGATGACTCCCTGTAACATCAAGTTGGCCTTTTCCAGTTGGTCGTAGAAGAAAAGATAGGCTTGCGAAAACTCCACCTTCAGCGAGTCGCCGTGCTCCCGGGCGAAGTTGGCCCGCAGCACGTTGAATCCCGAAAACATCCAGCAGCGGCCCGAACTCTGCTGGTCGTGGATGCTCTGCTTGGGTGTCTCCACGCTGAAGTAGGTGTCCGCGGGTCCCGGGTTGGCATAGTTGCGGGCCAAGTCGTCTATCTTGTTGGCAGCGATGGCGTTGAAGAGAGCCTTGTCGGCAGCCGCAGACGGTTGCAGTCGGGCGATGCGTTGCAGCATGTCGGCAGACAGACCGCCTCCGGAGGTTTGCGAAAGGGCCGGCATAGCCGTCAGAAGCGACATGCCGAGGAGGATTGCTTTTGTGTTCATGAGTTTAATATTAGTTTTGATTTGCTTGCAAAGATAAGAAATTTAATGTACCTTTGCAAAGTTATTCATTACTAAAAATAATGGAAAAAAAGAATTTGGGACTGCTTAAGGAAATCAGATTTCCGGCCGATTTGCGGCAACTTGCCGTCGGCCAACTGCCCGAGGTGTGCAAGGAATTGCGCGAAGACATCATCGATGAGGTGTCGGTCAATCCCGGCCATTTTGCCTCTTCGCTCGGCGTGGTGGAAATCACCGTAGCCCTACATTATGTATATAATACCCCCGACGACCGCATCGTGTGGGACGTGGGCCATCAGGCCTACGGGCACAAGATACTCACCGGGCGGCGCGAGCAGTTCTGCACCAACCGCAAGCTGCATGGCATCTGCCCCTTTCCCACGCCCATGGAAAGCGAATACGACACGTTCACCTGCGGCCATGCCTCCAACTCCATTTCGGCGGCTTTGGGCATGGCCGTTGCTGCACAGCGCGAAGGGCGGGCAGGCGACCGCCCGGCAGCATCCGGAAGCAGCGGGCCGAGGCATGTGGTGGCCGTGATAGGCGACGGGGCCATGAGTGGCGGGCTCGCCTTTGAGGGGCTCAACAACGTGTCATCCACACCCAATGACCTGCTCATCATCCTCAACGACAACGACATGTCCATCGACAGGGCTGTGGGGGGGATGGAAAAATATCTGCTCAACCTCGACACCAACGAAACCTACAACCGCCTGCGCTTCAAAGCCTCACGGTGGTTATACGCCAAGGGGTATCTCAATGAGGAGCGCCGTAAAGGCATCCTACGACTGAACAACGCCCTGAAGTCGGCCATCAGCCACCAGCAGAACATCTTCGAGGGCATGAACATACGCTATTTCGGACCGTTCGACGGCCACGATGTGAAGAACATCGTGCGTGTGCTTCGCCAGCTCAAAGACATGAAAGGCCCCAAACTTCTGCACCTGCACACCAAGAAAGGTAAGGGTTACAAGCCTGCTGAGGCTGCAGCCACCATCTGGCATGCACCGGGCAAGTTCGACCCGGAAACCGGCGAGCGTATCGTGGACGACACCAGCAACCGGCCGCCCAAATACCAAGATGTGTTTGGGGAAACGCTGCTCGAACTGGCTCGCAGCAATCCGAAAATCGTGGGGGTGACGCCTGCCATGCCCACGGGATGCTCGATGAACATACTGGCCAAGGAGATGCCCGACCGCATGTTTGATGTGGGCATCGCCGAAGGCCATGCCGTGACCTTTTCGGGAGGCATGGCCAAAGACGGATTGCAGCCTTTCTGCAACATCTACAGTGCCTTCTCGCAACGCGCCTACGACAACATCATCCACGACTTGGCCATCCTCAACCTGCCCGTTGTGCTCTGTCTCGACCGTGCCGGCATCGTGGGCGAAGACGGCCCCACCCATCACGGGGCCTTCGACATGGCTGCCTTGCGCCCTATCCCCAATCTGACCATTGCCTCGCCTATGGATGAGCACGAGCTGCGACGGCTCATGTACACGGCCCAGCTGCCCGACAAGGGCACTTTCGTGATACGCTATCCGCGCGGCCGCGGAGTGCTCACCGACTGGCGTTGCAAGCTGGAGGAAGTGCAGGTGGGCACCGGTCGCCGGCTGCACGAGGGGCGCGATGTGGCCGTGTTGACCATCGGGCCCATAGGCAACGAAGTGAAAAAAATAATCGAAGAGCTGGAAAGCATCCCCGACACATCATTATCACCTACCAGCCAACACCTATCACCCTCCATCGCCCATTATGACATGCGCTTCCTCAAGCCGCTCGACGACCTGCTGCTGAGTGAGGTGGCCGCCAATTTCAACCGCATCGTCACCATCGAAGACGGCACGCGCAAAGGCGGACTCGGTTCGGCGGTGCTCGAATGGATGAACGACAACGGCTTCCACCCTGAAATCACGCGTCTGGGAATGCCCGACGAGTTTGTCGAACACGGCACTGTGGAACAGCTCAAGCAGCTGTGCGGACTGGACAGGGAGTCGATCAAGCGGGCCATCTTGAAAGCGATACACTAAAAAGCACTGCCCAAAAGGCGGAGCGGAAAGACTAAGAAGTTCTTTTGAATATGAAAATCATCATTGCCGGCGCCTACGCCATAGGAACCCATTTGGCCAAATTGCTCTCGCGCAACAACGAGAACATCACTCTCATTGACGAAAACGCCGAGCGTCTCGCCAAGATAAGCACCGACTTCGACCTGCTTACGCTCGAAGCTTCACCGGGCAGCATCAAGGCCCTGAGGGAAGCCGGGGCGGAGAGTGCCGACCTCTACATATCGGTGACTCCCGACGAGGCTCTCAACCTCAACAGCTGTATGCTGGCCAAAGCCATCGGCACCAAGAAGACTGTGGCCAAGATAGACAGTCCTGAATACATAGCTCCTGACGCGCAGAAGTTTTTCTCCGACTTGGGGGTGAGTTCGCTCATCTATCCCGAGATGCTGGCAGCCGTGGACATTAACAACGGTCTGAAGATGTCGTGGGTGCGCCAGCGGTGGGATGTGCACGACGGGGCACTCGTGATGCTGGGCATCAAACTGCGTGAGAGTTGCGAGATTCTCAACCAACCGTTGAAGACCATCAGCGGGCCCGACGACCCCTACCACATCGTGGCCATCAAGCGGGGCGACGACACGATCATCCCCGGCGGTAACGACGAACTCAAACTCTACGACCTGGCCTACTTCATGACCACCCGCAACTACATCCCCTACATTCGTAAGATCGTAGGGAAAGAACACTATGTGGACGTGAAAAACGTGATGATCATGGGGGGCGGAAAGACGGCCGTGAGGGCGGTGAAGACCATGCCTGAGTACATGGACGTGAAAATCATCGAACAGGACGAGCACCGATGTGAGGAACTCAACAACATATTGGAAGACAATGTGCTCGTGATCAACGGCGACGGACGTGACATACCCCTTCTCACGGAGGAGGGCATACGCAGCACACAGGCCTTTGTGGCACTCACAGGCAATGCCGAAACCAACATTCTGGCCTGTCTTACGGCCAAGCGGATGGGGGTGCGCAAAACCGTGGCGATGGTGGAAAACCTTGATTATGTGGCCATGGCCGAGAGTCTTGACATCGGCACCATCATCAACAAGAAAGCCATTGCCGCCGGTCACATCTACCAGATGATGCTCGATGCCGATGTGATGAACGTGAAATTCCTCAACTCGGCCAATGCCGATGTGGCCGAGTTTGTCGTGGGTGAGGGGGCTAAAGTCACCCGTAAGCCCGTGAAAGACCTCGGATTGCCTCCCGGAGTGACCATCGGCGGACTCGTGAGGGAGGGTGAGGGAATGCTCGTTAATGGTAATACGCAGATAGAACCGGGCGACTCTGTGATGATATTCTGCCACAATGTGAACATGAAGAAGATAGAAAAGTTCTTCTGAAAGCCATGATAAATAAAGAACTTCTATACAAGATAATCGGTCAACTGCTCTTCTTGGAGGCCATGTTGATGGGCTGTTGTTTCGTGATAGCTTTCTTCTTTCACGAAGATGACACGCTGGCTTTTCTCGAATCAACGATTATCAGCATTTTTGCCGGGGTGGTGCTGAAACTCTTTGGCCGCCATGCCGACAACTCCATGTCGCGGCGTGACGCCTATCTGGTGGTCACACTGTGTTGGGTTATCTTCAGTCTCTTCGGCACACTGCCTTTCCTGATCAGTGGCTACATCACCCATTTCACAGATGCTTACTTCGAAACGATGTCAGGATTCACCACCACCGGGGCTACCATCATCGACGATGTGGAGGCACTGCCCCACGGACTGCTCTTCTGGCGGTCGCTCACACAGTGGATAGGCGGACTGGGTATCGTGTTCTTCACCATCGCCCTGCTGCCCTCAATGGTGGGGGGAAGCGTCAAAGTGTTTGCCGCCGAGGCTACCGGGCCCATCAAGACCAAACTGCACCCGCGGCTCTCCACCAACGCCAAGTGGATATGGGTTATCTATCTGGTCATCACCATGGCCTGCACCGCAAGCTATTGGTTGGGTGGAATGGGCGTGTTCGACAGCATCAACTATGCCATGACCACCACGGCCACGGGCGGTTTCTCCACACACAACACAAGCACCGAGTTTTTCCACTCGCCCACCTTGGAGTATGTCTGCACGTTTTTCACCTTTCTCTCAGGTGTCAATTTCACGTTGCTTTATCTCACGGTCATCAAGGGTAAGGTGAGTTTGCTGTGCAAGAACACCGAGT
This sequence comes from Segatella buccae ATCC 33574, assembly GCF_000184945.1. Taxonomy (GTDB): domain Bacteria; phylum Bacteroidota; class Bacteroidia; order Bacteroidales; family Bacteroidaceae; genus Prevotella; species Prevotella buccae. Next base: position 1,507,533 of record NZ_GL586311.1, on the reverse strand, counting down.
TTAAATTCTATCTGTTTCTGGTTGGCATCTTCACGCTCATCATTACCATCGAACTGATGGCACGCAACGGTTATGATGTGGAGCATGCTTTCCGTTGCGGTATCTTCCAGGTGGTGTCGTTTATCACCACCACGGGACTTTTCAACGATGATGCCGGCACATGGCCCCATGTCACATGGGTGGTACTGGCCGTGTGCATGTTCTTCGGAGCCTGTTCGGGCAGCACGAGCGGAGGCTTCAAGTGCATTCGTGGCGTGATGGTGCTGCATGTCATCAAGAACGAGTTCCGGCAGATTCTTCATCCCAATGCCGTGCTGCCCATCAAGATAGACGGCAGCAACGTGCCCAACCAGAAGCGCGTCACACTACTGGCTTTCCTCACGGTGTATCTCATCCTGTGTCTCATCACTTCGTTTACCATGATAGCGATGGGGATAGACAACACCAACGCCATCACCATCACGTTGAGCAGCATAGGCAATGTTGGGCCGTCATTGGGCCTCAACATCGGGCCCACCATGTCGTGGAGTTCTCTGCCGGATGTATGCAAATGGATGTGTGCAGTGATGATGCTCGTGGGCCGTCTGGAGATTTTCAGTGTGCTTGTCATCTTCACGCCCGAGTTCTGGAAAGAGCGGTAGAAAGAATGAGCGTGCTGTCTCAAGCCGATGTGGAAGTGGAATATTCATTTACTCACTACAACATAAAAAAACAACAGCATGAAACCGGTTAAATTTGAGACACTTCTGAAGTCTACCATCTGGGGAGGCGAGAAGATCATCCCCTTCAAGCAGCTTGCCATCAAGCAGGAAAAGGTGGGTGAGAGCTGGGAAATATCGGGTGTGAAAGACAATGAGACCATCGTAGCTGACGGCCCTTATCGGGGCTACAGGCTCAACGAATTGGTTGCCGAACTGAAAGATGCGCTTGTGGGAACGGAAAACTACAAGCGTTTTGGTGACGAATTTCCATTGCTCATCAAGTTTATCGATGCCCGCGACCAACTGTCCATACAGGTGCATCCCGACGACGAAACGGCTCGCAGGCAGGGCAAGAACCGTGGAAAAACGGAGATGTGGTATATCATGGAGTCGGACAAGGAAGCCCGCTTGAGGGTAGGACTCAAGAAGCCCATCACCCCACAACAATATAAGGAAATGGTGGAGACGGATATCATCACCGATGCCATAGCCGAATATGAGGTGAAGGAGGGGGATGTGTTCTTCCTGCCTGCCGGGCGCATCCACAGCATCGGGACGGGATGTTTCTTGGCCGAAATACAGCAGACAAGCGATGTCACCTACCGCATCTACGACTTCAAGCGGAAGGATGCCGAGGGGCATGAGCGTCAGCTGCACACCCGTGAAGCTGCCGAATGTATCGACTATCGGGTGCAGAGTAACTACCGCACGGAGTATGTACCGGTGAAAAACGAGGGTGTGATGCTGGTGCAGTGCCCGTATTTCTCTACCGTGGTCTATGACATCGACGAACCTCTGACGCTTGACTTTGAAGAGCTGGACAGCTTTGTCATCCTCATCGGACTGAAAGGGGAGGCCCGTCTCACTGACAATGAGGGCAACGAAACTGCATTCCGGGCCGGTGAAACGCTGCTCATACCGGCCACCACACGCAGGGTGAAGGTGGAAGGAGAGATGAAGTTTTTGGAAACCTACGTATAAAACACTTGCCAATAGACGCAAAAAGGAGAAGTCTCGTGCAGAGACTTCTCCTTTTTGTATAGGTGTAATGCGGTGTCCTGCTATTTCGCCTTAAACTTCTCAGCCTGCTGACGTATCAGTTCGGCATCGTTGAAATAGTCTATTCGCATGGCTTTGCGCACCTCATCCATGGTGGCAGCACCCACTTCGCAAGCAGCCTCAGAACCTTTTTTCAGGATATTGTAAATCTCAGGGATGTCTTGTTCCAACTCATGACGACGCACGCGCATAGGCTCCAGCATCTTGTTGATGACATTGTTGAGCAGCTTTTTGCACTTCATGTCACCTATGCCGCCGGCCGTGTAGGCCGCTTTCAGTTCGTCGAGATTCTTAAACTCGGGCCAGAACTCGGCAAAGTCGTCGTCGGTGGAGAAGGCATCAAGATAGGTGAACACGGCATTGCCCTCCACATGCCCCGGATCGGAAACGTTGAGATGGGTGGGATCGGTGTACATCGAGCGCACCTTCTGCCACACCTCTTCGGCCGAATCGCTCAAATAGATGCAGTTGCCAAGGCTCTTGCTCATCTTCTCCTTGCCGTCGGTGCCGGGCAGTCGGCGGGCTGTGGCATTCTCGGGCAGCATGATGGCAGGCTCGACAAGCACCTCACCGTAGGTCTGGTTGAAGCGGCGCACCAGTTCGCGGGTCACCTCCAACATCGGTTCCTGATCTTCGCCGGCCGGCACAGTAGTGGCCTTGAAAAGGGCGATGTCGGCAGCCTGACTCACGGGGTAGCAGAAGAAGCCAAGCGGGATGTTGGCCTCGAAGTTGCGCATCTTGATTTCCGTCTTCACAGTGGGGTTGCGCTGTACGCGGCTCACGGTGATAAGGTTCATCAGATAGGTGGTGAGTTCGGCCAGTTCCGGAATCTGACTTTGCACGAAAAGAGTGCATTTCTCCGGATCGAGACCGGCAGCAAGGTAGTCGAGGGCTACCTCCATCATGTTTTGGCGAATCTTCTCAGGATTGTCGGCATTGTCGGTGAGCGCCTGCACATCGGCCATGAAAACAAACATGCGTTCGTAGTCGCCGGCATTCTGCAACTGCACACGGCGGCGCAGAGAACCTACATAATGGCCCAAATGGAGCTTACCGGTCGGGCGGTCACCCGTCAATATAATCTTTCCCATTCTATGTTGGATTTCTTTTGGTGTTGTCTTTTGAATTGCAAAGGTAGTGATTTTCAGCATATCAGGCAACTTTTTTGAGGGCAAAATGGGGAACGGCAACCATTTGATGCAGGGATGAATAGCTGCATGGGGTACACACCAACACAAAAAGCGATGAAAGCTGTCTCCGCAAGATGTCGGATGATGGCGAATAATATCAACAAAAACGCATCCGCAAAAACTCTCCAACCAGAACGGAAAACCGACTTTAGACTATCGGAAAAGCCTGCCGATTTTCCCATTCGGGCCCTTCAAACTTGCGAAAGAGCCACACTTGAGAGCTGAAAAGGCCACAGTTGGCGCGCAACTGTGGCCTTTTTGCAAGCTCGTTTGGGCCCTTTCAAGTTCATTTTCGGCCCCAAATTCTTGTCAATAAAATTCAAGCTATTGATTGTCACCACTTTGGAAGCAGCACCAAAAATCGCTCATTTGCGCTAAGTGCTCGTTCGTTGCAAATATCGCAATCTGAGAGGCCGAAAACGGACAAATTGTTTAACAATCCACACTGCCCGAAGCTCTCCCCTACCGCACACCGGCTGACTTCAAAACGGGACAGCCCGTGAAAATAGGTAAAAACGAAATCAGGCAGCCTGTCCCTTGGTGGAACGGGCTGCCTGATGGTATGTTGTGTGATGGGATGTCGGAACTTGCAAACTTCAAATGCCCACGTCATCAAATGGCGCATGGCCTGTTTCTTACCGGTCTTACCGGTCTACTTCTTCGTTTTCTTGTTCGATGAAGCCGTCTTGCGGTAGAAACTGTTGAGCGTGATGTCGAAAACAAGAGTGGAATAAGCCGGAATACCGGTCTTGGTGACAGAGCCGTAACCCAATGCGGCAGGGACATAGATGCGCCATGTGTCCCCGATGTGCATGTGGAGAAGAGCCGTAGTCCACCCATCCATTCTGCCACTTGCAAGATAATTCCTAGGAAGCGCGGTCTTGGTATCGAGCGTTCCTTTGTAGCTTTGCTCGAAAACGTAGCCTTCAGGATAGCTTGTGGTAGGGATGAGCCGACCGCGATAGTGGACGCGAACGGAGTCGGTGATGAGCGGACTCTCCGTTCCCGTACCGCTCTTAAGCACCTGCACAGCAATGTAATCGGTTGACTGATAGGTGATGGAGCCCTTTCCGGAAGGGTAAGGCTGCTGCCCGTCGAGCGTCCAGTTGAGGTAGGTGCGCCACGTTCCGTCGCTGTTGGCCTTGGCGGTGGCATATCTTTCTGCAAAGAAAGTCTCGTTGCGACTCTGCCAGTCGGCGTATTCATCGGTGGTTCCGTCGTCTTCGCTGCAAGAGGTCAGAAGCAGGAAGGCTGACAGGAAGAATGGGATGGCCTTCAGCCATCCCTTCACCCGATAGGCGTCTTTATTGGATATGTGCATGGATTTTTCTTTTTATGCTTTTCGCTTGTGTCGTTCCAGGAAGGCTTAGGCCTCCTCGAAACCTTTTATTTCCTTGCCCAACTTCTTCAGCAGACCGGTGATGCTCACGCGGTCTTCGATGATGGATCGCAGTTGGCTGATGTCCACACGCTCCTGTTCCATAGTGTCGCGGAAGCGCAAAGTCACCTTATGGTCGTTGGGTGTGTCATGGTCCACCGTCACACAGAACGGTGTGCCCACGGCATCCTGACGGCGATAACGCTTGCCGATGGAGTCTTTCGGGTCGCCATAGTGCGTGTTGAAGTGGAATTTGAGGTCGTCTACAATCTCTTGTGCAAGCTCGGGCAGACCGTCTTTCTTGTCGAGCGGGAACACGGCACACTTCACCGGGGCCAGTGCCTCGGGCAGTTTCAGCACCACGCGGGTCTCGCCATTCTCCAGCTGCTCTTCCTCGTATGAGTGGCAGAGCACGCTCAGGAACATGCGGTCCACACCGATGGAAGTCTCCACATCATAGGGCGTGTAGCTCTCGTTCTTGTCCGGGTCGAAGTATTTGATGCTGCGACCGCTGTATTTCTCGTGCTGCGAGAGGTCGAAATCGGTGCGCGAGTGGATGCCCTCCACCTCCTTGAAGCCGAAAGGCATCTTAAACTCGATGTCGGTGGCAGCATTGGCGTAGTGGGCCAGCTTCTCGTGGTCGTGGAACCGGTAGTTCTCCTTGCCCATGCCGAGTGTCTCGTGCCAGGCAAGACGCACTTTTTTCCAATATTCAAACCACTTCATTTCCGTGCCGGGCTGGCAGAAGAACTGCATCTCCATCTGCTCGAACTCACGCATACGGAACACAAACTGGCGGGCCACAATCTCGTTGCGGAAGGCCTTGCCTATCTGTGCGATGCCGAAGGGCAGCTTCATGCGGCCCGTCTTCTGCACATTGAGATAGTTCACAAAGATACCTTGGGCGGTCTCCGGACGCAGGTATATCTTGTTGGTGGCATCGGAGAGCGAGCCCATCTCGGTGGAGAACATCAGGTTGAACTGGCGCACGTCAGTCCAGTTCTTGGTTCCGGAGATGGGATCCACAATGCCCTCATCGAGGATAATCTGCTTCAGGGCCTCGAGATCCGGGCCCTGCATGGCCTCCGTGTAGCGGGCGTGGAGTTCGTCGCGCTTCTTGGCATTCTCCAGAACGCGCGGATTCGTCTCGCGGAACTTCTGCTCGTCGAAAGCCTCCCCGAAGCGTTTGCGGGCCTTGGCCACCTCCTTTTCTATCTTCTCTTCGTATTTTCCTATCTGGTCTTCTATCAGATTGTCGGCACGATAGCGTTTCTTTGAGTCGCGGTTGTCAATGAGCGGGTCGTTGAAAGCATCCACATGGCCGCTGGCTTTCCACACGGTGGGGTGCATGAAGATGGCGGCGTCGATGCCCACGATGTTGCTGTGCAGCAGCACCATGCTTTGCCACCAATATTGCTTGATGTTATTTTTCAGTTCCACGCCGTTCTGGCCATAGTCGTAGACGGCGGCCAGGCCGTCGTAGATGTCACTGCTGGGGAAAACGAAACCATATTCCTTACAGTGACTCACTATCTTTTTGAAAACATCTTCTTGTGCCATAATAATCTTTAAATTTCGAAATTTGGTTGCAAAGGTACACCTTTTTCTCGGATATTCTTTGTATTTTTGCGTAAAATTAGAGTAATTAAGGAATTTAATAACTAGAATGGACGACGAGATAAAAGACAACGAACACTTGACCGGCACAGGCGAAGAAAACAACGAAGAAGTCACGGAGGACACGCATTCAGACTACAACCCCGTGAACAGATTCGACGCTTCGGCTGTGCATCACCTGAGTGGCATGTATCAGAACTGGTTTCTCGATTATGCCTCCTACGTGATCTTGGAACGCGCCGTTCCACATATCGAAGACGGACTGAAGCCCGTGCAGCGTCGCATCCTGCACTCCATGAAGCGGATGGACGACGGGCGATATAACAAGGTGGCCAACATCGTGGGCCACACGATGCAGTTCCACCCCCACGGGGATGCCTCCATAGGTGATGCCCTGGTGCAGATGGGACAGAAAGACCTACTCATCGACTGTCAGGGCAACTGGGGAAACATCCTCACGGGCGACCGTGCGGCAGCCCCCCGATACATCGAAGCCCGCCTCTCCAAGTTCGCTCTCGATGTGGTGTTCAATCCCAAGACAACCGACTGGCAACTTTCCTACGACGGACGCAACAAGGAACCGATCACGCTTCCGGCCAAGTTTCCGCTGCTGCTGGCGCAAGGGGCGGAAGGCATTGCTGTGGGGCTGAGCAGCAAACTCTTGCCCCACAACCTTAATGAAATATGCGATGCCGCCATCAAATATCTGCATGGAGAGGAGTTCCGCATTTATCCCGATTTCCCCACGGGCGGCGCCATTGACGTGTCGAAGTATAACGACGGACAGCGGGGCGGCGCCTTGAAGGTGCGTGCGAAGATAGAGAAGGTGGACAACAAGACGCTCGCCGTGCGTGAAATACCCTACTCGAAGACCACGGCCACGCTCATCGACTCCATCACCAAAGCCGTGGAAAAGGGAAAAATCAAGGCCCGAAAAATCGAAGACAATACGGCGGCCGAGGTGGAAATCCTTATCCATCTGGCTCCGGGGGTGTCGTCGGACAAGACGATGGATGCCCTTTACGCTTTCTCCGATTGCGAAATCAACATCTCGCCCAACTGTTGCGTCATCGAAGACAACAAGCCGGGCTTCCTCACCGTGAGCGATGTGCTGCGCCACAGCGTGGACCGCACGATGGGCCTGCTGCGCAAGGAGCTCCAGATACGCCGCAACGAGCTGCTCGAACAGCTTTTCTTCGCTTCGCTCGAACGCATATTCATTGAGGAACGCATCTATAAGGAGCGCAAGTTTGAGACAGCCAAAACGATGGACGAGGCCATCGCGTTTGTCGATGAGAAACTCACACCATTCAAGCCCGACTTCATACGCGAGGTGACACGCGACGACATCTTGCGCCTGATGGAGATTAAGATGCAGCGCATCTTGAAGTTCAACAAGGACAAGGCCGACGAACTCATAGCCAAAATCAAGGCCGAGGTGGCCGAAATAGACAAAGACTTGGCCCACATGACGGATGTCACGGTCAACTGGTTTGAGTTTATCAAGAACAAATACGGAAAGGAACATCCGCGCCGCACGGAGATTCGCAACTTCGACACCATCGAGGCAACGACCGTGGTGGAGGCCAACCAAAAGCTCTACATCAACCGGCAGGAGGGCTTTGTGGGCACAGGACTGAAAAAAGACGAGTTCGTGTGCAACTGCTCCGACCTTGATGATATCATCATTTTCTATAAAGACGGAAAGTTCAAGGTCGTCCGTGTGGCTGACAAGATATTCGTCGGGAAGAACATTCTGTGGGTGCAAGTGTTCAAGAAAAACGACAAGCGCACCATCTACAACTGTGTCTACCGCGACGGGCGGCAAGGGGCCTATTACATCAAACGCTTCAACATGACGGCCATGACTCGCGACCGCGAATACGACCTCACACAGGGCACTCCGGGGTCGCGCGTGATGTACTTCACAGCCAATCCCAACGGCGAGGCTGAGGTGATCAAGGTGACGCTCGATCCAGACCCCAAAAAGAAGCGACAGAACATCTTCCTCGAAAAGGATTTCTCCGAAATAGCCATCAAGGGGCGTGGAGCCAAGGGCAACCTGCTGACCAAACGAAGCATCCACCGCATAGGCCTGAAGAGCCACGGACACTCCACACTCGGCGGCCGGAAAGTGTGGTTCGACCCCGATGTCAACCGCATCAACTATGAGGAGCACGGCCGCTTTCTCGGTGAGTTTTCCGATGACGATGCCATACTTGTCATCCTCGACAACTGTGACTTCTACATCACCAACTTCGATGCCAACAATCACTACGAAGACAATATCCTGCGCATCGAGAAATGGGACGAACACAAGGTGTGGACAGCCGTACTTTTCGATGCCGACAACGACGGTTATCCCTACATCAAACGCTTTACGATGGATGCCACGCGCCGTCATCAGAACTTCTTGGGTGAGAATCCAAACTCCAAGTTGGTCTTCTTGACCGATGTGCCCTATCCGCGTGTGAGGCTGACCTACGGCGGGGTGGATGCCGTGCGGCCTGCGGAAGAAATAGACGCCGAGCAGTTTATCGGTCAGAAAAGCTTCAAGGCCAAAGGCAAACGGCTGACCACGTGGAAAGTGGAGAAGATAGAAGAACTCGAACCGACGCGTTTCCCCGAACCTGTGGACACTCCCAATGAGGAGAGTACAGATCGGGCAGAGGGTGATGCCGCTGTTGGCAGAGAGGAGGAAAACCTCGACCCCGACAAGGGAAAAAGCCAACAGCAGGTGATTGACGAGATAACGGGGCAACTGAGTCTGTTCCCCGAAGAAGAATAAAAACTGCCGGACATCCGCTTGGGGGATGCCCGGCAGTTTCCGTTATGCGCACTGACGATGGGTCATTCGTACAGGTCGCGGGAAAGGTTTTCCAGTGATTGGCGCAGCCGTGAGCGAATGCGCTCCACAAAAGGCATGGCTTTGGTCACGTGGCTTTGAGGTTCTCGTCGAGTCTCTTCCGCAGCCGGACGGGTAGGTTGTGGGGATTCCGCTTCAATGGGTGCTGCCTCTGTTATCACCGTTTCCTCCCGATGGGAAAACAGATTGCCCGTTGCCCCCGCCGATGAATTGCCTTCTTCCAGTCCAGAGGCGGTGAATCGGGAAAGCGACTTCGGCAGTTCTGATGTGCCGGTCGGGGCCGGCATCACTTCCGGGACAGTCGTTTCCTGCTGCGGGGAGACTTGTTGTTGTTCCGATCCGGATATTTTTGTGTGTAGGAGACTTTCCCTGTACAGTTTTTCTATCACCTTATTATAATATGTCTCCGTCTCGTTTTCGGGCAGTTGCTCTTTGGGCAGAAACTCGTTGTCAAGTCCCGTGGCAAGGATAATCACTTTGGCATCATCCCCCAGCGTGTTGTCATCGGAGGTGCCCCATATCACATCGATATTCGGATCCAGTTCATACATGAAAGCGTCTATCTCCTGCATCTCCCTCACAAAGAGCGGCGCCTTCTCACTGGTGTAGATGTTGAACAGTATGTTCTTGGCCTTCGAGATGTCACTCCCATAGAGTAGCGGAGAGTCAAGGGCATTGAGGATGGCTTTTTCCACACGCCTTTCCCCCTTCGCCCGTCCGATGGCCATCAGTGCTCCACCCCCTCCTTGCATAGTCGTCTCCACATCGCGGAAGTCGAGGTTGATGTTCCCCTCCACTGTGATGAGCTCCGAGATGCTTTTAGTGGCATCGCTCAAAATGCGGTCGGCCGTCTTAAAAGCGTCTTTCACAGTGATTTGCGCGTCCGAGTAGATGTCGCACAAGCGTTCATTGTTCACGATGAGCAGCGAGTCCACATTCCTGCGCATTTCCTCCACACCCTTGAGAGCCTTGATGATTTTATTGCGCTTCTCGAAAAAGAAAGGAATTGTCACGATGCCTATGGTTAGTATGCCCTTGCTCTTGGCTATGGAAGCGATAACCGGTGCGGCCCCCGTACCCGTGCCTCCCCCCATGCCGGCCGTGATGAAGCACAAGTGGGTATTGTCATCGAACAGCGAACTGATTTGCTCTTTCGTGTTTTCAGCTTCCCTGCGCCCCAACTCGGGATTGGCTCCGGCTCCCAGTCCGCTCTGTCCCAGCAATATTTTCACCGGCACGGGCGAGTTGGCCAAACTCTGACTATCGGTGTTACACACGACGAAAGCCACGTTTTCGATTCCCTCCCGATACATGTTGTTCACAGCGTTGCAGCCTCCTCCGCCCACGCCTATCACCTTGATGATTTCCTTTGACAGGTCTTCCACCGGGCCAAAATCCAATATATCTGTCATCATAAGCAGTTTTCTTTTGATGGCAAAATTACTCATTTTTCTCTGTATCTCAATGGTTCTGCAAGCCTTGTGAACGAAAAAATGCCGGCCGGATTGTTGCCGAAGCCCAACTTTTTTGTTATTTTTGTATCGTCTATGGAATCATACGAAGACGATAGCCCCGAACTGTTGGCCCACCAACTGCGCATCCTTGTGCGCCGCTTGCAAGCACTCGACCGCAACGACCTGCTGTTGAGTGCTATCGGTGTGCCCACACTCGAAGCCTTGCGCATCGAAGCCGCCAAAGGCACGTTGAGTCCACTCATCATCACTTCCGACTATCGCCTCATCCTTGAAGCCACTCATACCGAAGTGGTATTGTCACCTGTCCACAAGGCTGTGTATCTTCTGTTTCTTAACCATCCTGAAGGCATCGAATTCAAGCACCTCACTTCCTATCGTAGCGAACTGCTCTCGCTCTACCGTCGCCTTGCCCCCTATATGGAGGTGGAGCGAATGGAGGAAACCGTTGACCGCCTTACCAACCCACTCGACAACGCCATCAATGAGAAATGTTCGCGCATCAAGGCCGCCTTCTCTGCCCTCATGGACGAATATTCCGCCAGCTACTACATCATCGGCAGCCACACCACCCGCCATGTCGAAGGTTCCTCGCGCATCTGGTTCCGACGGTTAAAAATCATCACGCTGCCCCGTCGGCTGGTGAAATGGCAAGAACGATAACCAACTTTTGCCGACTGTTCACCATTGTGTGAGGGGGGCGGAGTGGCATTCAGCTTCTTTTTTCGACAACAATTTCTCCATTTCGATTATTCTTCGTATCTTTGCACTCACATTTATGCGCTCGTGGCGGAATTGGTAGACGCGCCAGACTTAGGATCTGGTAGTTCACGCTGTGAAGGTTCGAGTCCTTTCGGGCGCACAGACAAGAAGATAGACAAAGTGCCAAAAGATCGAAACAATCTTTTGGCACTTTCTTTTTAAGGCTGGAGTTGGAGACGGGCACGTATAGATTGGTTGCCATTAAATGCCACTTGGAGGAACACTGTCAGGCAAGGGAGTAGTGTATGGCTGGTTAAGACAAGCAGCAGCCAGATATCCTATCGCCCGAATACGAAACCTAAACGCAGCTTTTAAGGTTAAGGCCATAGCCTTTCGGCTGTCAGAACGGACGCTGATACATGGAATCATCCCACTATCTTCGCCATCCGATCAATTCGAATCATTCGCCGAAAAAGCAAAAGAGGACAGGGTTATCTTACTGCCTCCACTGTATATCCGGCCTTCCTGAGCTGTTGCAACAAGCCGTTCTCTCCTCCGAGATAGGCCGCTTCAAGCACCACAAAGGTGGGAGCAGCCTGCATGATGGCCGGCAGGGCTTTAGTCCAACGGGCTATCTTCTTGCCACACACGTGCGAGGTGGCCTTGGTCACGGCATCAATATCCTGTGCCGTGAAGGCATCTGCAGTCTTGTTGAGTTCGGCAAGATGCACCTGCTCGTTCTCCAAAAAGTTCACAAGACTCTTCACCTGCTTATCGAGCGGAGCCTCATAGCCGCACGCCGTAAACTCCTCACAGGTAGAGAGACCATAGACCGGTTCGTGGTTTTTCTTGGCCTGCGCCTCAAAATACTGGTCAAAGGTGTGCGTGGGGTCATATTCACTCATGTGGTTGGCTACGAAGAGCAACTTCTCCAGTTCCTCCTCCATGCCCGCCGGAGTGATGTCGGCATAGCGGCGCTGCGAGTAGGGACTGTTGAACCCCACCTCAGTGTACTTCTTCAGGAACTTGTCAAGCAGCGCGAGCTGCGAGGGCGTGAGCAGATTTTTCAGCATTTGACCGCCTTTCAGCTTGCGTGCATCGGCCAGCGTATTGGTATAGGTACTCTTGTTCACCTCGAAATACATCTGTTCAGTGTTGTTGAGTGCATCCCGCAAACCAGCCACCCGTTCCACAGTGCCCACAGGGTTGATGAGCCGATAGGTGGCAAAAACATAAGAAGGCTTCCGGAGACTGTCCCCGGAAACCTTGTAAAGCAACTGGGCATGGGTCGCAAGCACTGACGCTGCGAACACAAATGCCGATAAAACCATTTTCTTCATAACTTTTGAGTTGATGTTATTATTTCTCGGGTGACATCATCACCTCGAGTTTGTTACCGCTCTTGATAACGACATTTTTGATAAACGCTGCAACCTTTTCGGGTGTGAGGGCACTCACCACCTTCTTGTAGTCGGTATGGAAGTCAAGTCCATACTCGTCATAGTCTTCGATGATGCTTAGCCAGTGGCCGTTTTTCTTGGCATCGTCGTCAGCCTGTTTGAGCATAAACTCCTTCACTTTCTGAAGGTCGGCTGCATCGACGGCATTCTCAGCCTCGGCCATGCCCTTCATCATCAGGTCGTAGGCCTGCTGTGCCTTGGCGGGATCCATGGGACAACCGGCAAGCAGCGAGTAGTAGGCTTGGTTGTCGACAGTTCGCTGGCTATACCCGTTGGCCCCTACAGAATAGGCGGCACTGGCCTCCTCACGAATGGTGCGGAGATACTTCATGCTCAGAATCTGTCCGGCAGCATCGGCAAGCACGTTGTTTTCAAGCGTGAGCGGAAGCTTGTCGGAACTCCAAATGGCATAGAGGATGGACTTCGGAGTCTCCATCTTGCGGCTGAAGTGGCATTTCACATCGCCCTTAGCCAGAGTCAGCACCTCCTTGTCAGCCACCTTGGTCTTCCTGGCAGGCAGCGAAGCGATGTACTGCTCGATGAGCGGACGCAGTGTGGCCTCGTCGAAATTACCGGCAAAGGTAAAAGTGTATTGCCCGGCATCGGCCGTCATTTCTTTGGCCATTTGGAGCACACGGTCGGCATTGATATTCTTCAGGTCTGCCATCTCCAATGGAGCGAAGAACGGGTTGTGAGCGTAGCGGGCATTCTGCAAAGAATCGGAGAACACAGCCTCGGGCTGCAGATTCTTGTTTTTGAGCATCAGCTCGAGTTGCTGCATGGTCGAACTGAGGGCTTTCTCGTCTTTGGCCAGTGCCGTGAAGTTGAGGTAGACGAGCTGCATCATAGTCTCAATGTCCTTCGGGGTAGACGAGGCATCGGCCCCTTTATGATAGAGCCCGAGACTGAGACCGGCACTCGCCTGCTTGCCGGCAAGGGCCTTCTGGAGCTCGGTGCTGGAGAAATTGCCCAGTCCGCAGGAGTTGATGACAAAATCGAACGCCTTGAGATTGGTGTAGTCGGCGGCTCCATACAGGTCTTTCCCGCCCTTGGCTTTGGCCGACATCACGATTTCATCGTCCTTGAAGTCGGTCTTTTTCAGTATCACTTTGGCCCCATTGGAGAGGATGAGTTTCTTGAAACCGAGTTTCTTGTCTTCCGTCTCCTTGGTAATTTTGCCTTTCTTGGGCAACTGCGAGATGAGCGGCTCGTTCTTCACGTTGTCCACGTAGGCTGCGATCTGCTCCGCACGCACCTTTGCGATGGTGCTCTTCAGGTCGGCCACGGTGTTGTAGGTCTTGCCTTCCTTCTCCTGCACCTGTGCTGTGATCACAAGGTTGGAGTCGCTCTCCGTGATGAGCTCCTTCGCAGCCTCGTTGACAGCCTCCAAGGGAATGTTGGGCACGAGCTGGTTCATGATCTGATATTCGTCCTCTATGGAGGGCATGGGCTCGTTGCCGAGATAGTTGCCCACATACGACTGGTAGTAGACCTCGTTCTTGGTCTTGTCCTTGTTGGTGAAACGCTTCTCGATACGGCTGAGATATTCCTCCTTGGCGCGGGCATACTCGGTGGCCGTGAAGCCGTGGCGACGGGCGCGCAACAGCTCGCGCTCCAGAGTGGCAAGGGCTTCAAGGTCTTTGCCCTCCTTGGGAACAACCACACCCATGAAGCAGTCCTTGGTCTTCGAGATGTCCAGATACTCACCATAGTTGGTGGCTGCGTAGGCGTAGGGGCAGTCGGGCTGATTGGCATACTCGTTGAGACGATTGGTGAGCATCATGTCGATGACGTCGATGACATAGAGGTTGGCCAGATAGTCGAGGCCCACCTTGGCCGAATCAGGGGTGGGGTCGGTCTTCATCATCAGGCTGATAAGCGAATACTTCTGCTCCTTGTCCGGATAGTAAACGTAGATGGCTTCCTTGTTGTCGGGCACCGGTTCAGCCACCACTTTGGCTGCGTTGGCAGGCACCTTCACGCCATTCCAGAGCTTCTTTATTTCCGCTTCAACATGGTCAACATCCACGTTTCCCACCACGATGATGGCCTGATTGTCGGGACGATACCACTTCTTATAATAGTCGCGCAGCACCTGCGGCTTGAAGTTGTCAACGATGCTCATCAGGCCGATGGGCAGGCGGTTGCCGTATTTGCTGCCGGGGAAGAGGTCGGGCAAGTGCTTCTCGTAGAACCGCTGATCGGCATCGGCACCCATCTGCCACTCTTGATGCACCACGCCGCGCTCCTTGTCAATCTCCTTAGCATCAAGCGTGAGACCGCCCGACCAGTCTTTCAGCACCAGCAGACAAGAGTCGAGGGCCGACTGGCGGTAGGTGGGCACGTCGCAGATGCGATACACCGTCTGATCAATAGAGGTATAGGCATTGAGATTGCTACCAAATTCCACTCCCAGTGTACGGGTGAAGTCGATGATACCGTTGCCCGGAAAATGCTCCGACCCATTGAAAGCCATGTGCTCCAAGAAGTGGGCTAACCCGCGCTGGTCGTCGTTCTCGTTGATGGAACCCACCCGCTGGGCGATGTAGAAGTTGGCCGTGTTGGCCGGGAACTCGTTGTGACGGATATAGTACACCAGTCCATTGTCGAGCTTGCCCACCCTCACATTCTTGTCCACCGGGATGGGAGGCATCTGAAACTGCGCCGCAACCTGTGCCGCATTAAGCAGCAACAAGGCTGCCACAAAAAGTTTTTGAATCTTCATAAATTATAATTTGAAGTTGGATTTGATGCTAATTTACATTTTTGCCCACAAATGTACCGTTTTTATTTTAAACAAACAAGAAACAATCTGTAAAATAATCTACTTGCAATCAACTATCATCATCCAAGCCGGAATATCCTTTCAATGCTTCAAGCTCATTCCTCCCACAACACAAACACCCCCACAGCGAGCTGCGAGGGTGACAATGGGCAGGAGTATTCTTATATATAATAAGGTGGAAAAGGGCATCAAACCATGGCCGGTTCGGACTTGGGCTTGAGCCCCTTGAGCCATTTTCCGCGGAAAAGGCGGTAGAGGAAGAGCGCACCGCGGAACGTCAACTCCACAGCCATGGCAAACCACACGCCTTTCAACCCATAGCGGGGAGCGAGCAGGGCAGCCATCGTAAGGCGCACGCACCATATAGAGAAAAGGTTGAGCAGGGCCGGTTTGAGAGTGTCTCCCGCCCCCACGCACACACTGTAGGCCACGATGCTGGCTGCAAAGAAGGGCTCGGCAAAGGCTTCGATGCGCAATACGGTGGTGCCCAATTCGCGAATGGCTTCCACGGGCGACAACACACCGATCATCTCCGGCGCGAAAACGAACATGACAACTCCCATGAGGGCCATCACGCCCATGCCCAATGCTACCGACATATAGGCAAAATTCTTGCAGAGATTGCGCCTGCCTGCCCCGAAAGTCTGCCCCACGAGTGTGGTGGCGGCCTCACCGATGCCGTAGCCGGGCATGTAGCACAGACTCTCGGCCGTGATGGCAAAGGAGTTGGCGGCTATGGCGATGTTGCCCAACGGTGCCACGATAAGGGTACTCACTATCTGCGCACCGCTCATCAGAACCGACTGCACGGCCATCGGCAAGCTGATTTTCAAGGCGTTGCGCACATAGTCCCAAATCCACTGGAAACGTTCATGGTCGAGGTTCAGGGCCAATATCTTGCTCTTGACGGCCGTGAGCCATACCGCGGGCATAGAGGTGCAGACATAGGCGCAGCAGGTGCCGAGCGCCGCGCCCGTCACGCCCAACTTACAGATGTAAATGAAGAAGTAGTTGAACATCACATCAAGCACACACAACACCACGCTCATCACGCTTGGCGTCTGCATGTTGCCCGAGCTCTTCAGCATGTCGCACGACAGGTGGAAGAGCAACATGAAAGGCAACGTGAGTGAGATGAGGAGGAAATAGAGCGAGGAGTCGCCTGCTATGTCGGCCCCTCCTCCGAGCCAATAGGGCAACGGCCTGTGGATGGCCACGCCGACAACCGCGAGCAACAGACTGAACACCAGGCCACAAATGAGTGAATGGCGGAACACCTGCCGGGCCTTCACAAAGTCGTTGGCCCCGATAAAGTGAGCCACTTGCACCGAGAAGCCCATAGCGGCCGCCCCCATCACACTGCCCATCAGCCACGTGGTGGACTCGACCAGACCGATGGCAGCCGAGGCTTCCGCTCCCAGATGGCCCACCATCGACGCATCGATAAAAAACATCATCACGTTGGTGATCTGTGCCAGAATGGAAGGGATACTCAATCCAACGATCAGATTGAGTTTTTCGCCACGCGTCATGGGTCGTCCCTCGCGTATGGATGCAAGCAAAGATTCTGTTTTCTTGTTGTTCAGCATATCCGTTGTCTATAGCCCGGGGAGTGTTCCTTCTCCCATTTGCTTGTCTGGCAGCAGGCCAAGGGCCGTTTTTGACGGCTGCAAAGTTAGCGAGAAAAGCCCGAATTACAAAATTATTCAGGTGGGATTTCCACGCTTCGGCCATCGCAAAAGAATAAGTGTGACAACTCGCACATACTCCCCATACGTTTTGCAAAATTCGACAACTGAACCCAAAACATCATTGGTCATGTCAGCTTTTTTCGACATCGATTTGCATTCCGGCCGTTTTTGTTATATCTTTGCACCAGCAAGGGGAGCGCGCAAGCGTTTCCCTTTTTTGATAACCAATCCACTAAAGGGGGCTTCTTCCCTGCTCTGGGTGATAATTCGACCCAAACAGCGTTGCAAAACGGGCCAAACGACCTTTCAAGTGTGGCCCTTTTGCAAAGTCGGTCGGGCCGAATGGGAAAAGTGGTGGGATGGATGAAGAAAATGGGACGGGTGAAAACGGGCGGCCGGATGAGCATGGAAAAATTGCGTGTAAGGCTTTTTCTCAATCTTAGTAAGTTTCGCACTATATCTTTTTTGGGGCTACTACCACCTGCTGAAAGGCAGCTCATCTCCCTGCGGAGAAAGGAACGCAGAAAAAATTCGCTTCATTCTGAACATTCGCCGACGCAAAATATTCTTCGGCGAATGTTCCGAACAAAGCGAATGCCGGCTGTGAAAAGGAATTCGTTTAAGGCAGCTCAGGCCTCTCCCCCATCCTCTTCCGGTGTTTCCGTCTTCCCGGCTTTTGTCTCCTTCAAATATCGCTCCACATCGGCAAGCACACGCTTGAAGGGAGCCGAATCCATATAGCCAAGATTTTTGCGCAGCAGGGTGGAGATGTCGCCCAGACTGTTGGAGTAGCTGGACAGTTCGTTGCGGCGCTGTGTGCCATGTACGCTCTGGCGCGAAATCTCGTTTTCGCGCTCGCGGATGAGCCGGTCGCACACCTTGTTGAGCATGGGCAACACGACATTATTGAACAGATGGTGGCCCTGTATATACAGATAGGTGGTGTCGGCAGTGACTCCGAGACGCTTCAGGTCGTCTTTCACACGCAGATAACTCTCCTTGGCCTCGGGATGGCGGTGGCGCAGATATTCCACCTTGCGCCCCACCTTGCTACGCAACCGGGCGAGCGACTCCTCCCAAGTGCGGAAACCGAAGTTGCCAAACTCGACGATGTGGTTAAAATCGGAGATGGTAAACTGGCCGTAATGGGGTGTGCGGTAGAACCAGATGCTCCACACAAAAAGGGGGAAAATGGCTTGGGAGTAGAGCCGGAGAAACTCGGCAAAGTCGAAGATGGCGTGGTCGTTGAGTGTCACGGCCACGCACACGTCGTGGAGCGACGGGCCATAGCACTGGTAGTTCTCGATGGAGTAGACATAGCTGTGGAACACGTAGGGATTGGCTATCACCTCGTGCGAAGTGGCCGTGGCTCCTTGCATGAGATAGTCGTAGTCGGCATCTACACAGGCTATCAGGTGGTCGCCGGTCTTGCCTTCGAGCAGATTCATCAGCACCGCTTTCTTGCCACGCTCGAGTTTGCTCGAACGCGTGGGCAGCATCACCTCAAAATAGCGTGTGTCGTCTTCAAAACGACTGAGCACCGTGCGCCAGAAGAACACGTCGTCATAGCTCTCCACGTAGGCGATGATTTTACTGCGCACCCGCTTCGAGTTCAGTTTGTTGGCCGCCTCGAAATAGCCGGAAGTGATATTGTCTCTCAGTCTTTTACCCATATCCGTTCTCCCCCAAGTGCTAAAAACTCCGTTTGTGTGGCTACTCGTTGTCGGTGATGTCGGTCACCTCGGTCACATGCTCCATCCACCCGTTCATGATGACCGCCGGACTGTGGGTGGTGAGGATGATCTGCACGTTGGGATTGAGTTGCAGGATGAGGTCGATGAGTTCCTTCTGCCAGTCCACATGCAGGCTCACCTCGGGCTCGTCCATGAACAACACGTAGGGACGGCAGTCTTCCACGAGCACCGTGAGCAGGATGGCCAGCATCTGTTTCTCGCCGCTTGAGAGCTGGTAGGGCAACAGTGTTTCGCCTATCTGCGAGAAGCGTATTTCGTTTTCGGTGCGTATGATTTTCTTGCCCGTTTCGGCAAACAGACGGTCCAGCATGTCCTGAAACAGCTTCTTGGGTGCCGAGATGCGCTGGGCGGCATCGGCCGCCTCGCCATTGCCGCTCTGCAAGGCATCAATGATGCGGTTGCCGATGTTCACCTGATAGTCGAGATATTTGCGCTGCAACTGGAACAACTGCCAGTCGAGTTCGGTAGCCAGCGACAGGTCGAGCTTGGTCACCGTCTCGGCATTCATCAGCGGCCGATCAAAAGAGCGGATGATATCGTAGCGTATCCACTTGGCATCTGCGGGAAACACGCGCAGACGCACACCTTTCTGCAAGTGGCTGGGAAACTCTCCACCGACGGACAATCCCTTCACCACCTTATTTAATATGGTGCTCTTGCCCACGCCGTTGATGCCACTCAGGATGTTCACCCTACGGTCGAGATTCCACACCACATGGCGGCGGCCGCTCCACAGGGCGTCGATTTCAATCTGTTCGATATAGTCTGCGTATTTCTGCATGATATTCCTTCGCTTGATTAGTTATCGCAAATATACTAAATTATCACGAATGGAGCATGGCTCGTTATGATTTATTTACTAACTTTGCATCGAATTAGACCATTCAACCGACAATGGATAACAAACGACCGCTCATCGCCCACCTCAGCATGTTTGCCGCATGTGCTTTTTGGGGACTGATGGCCCCTGTGGGCAAAGATGCCATGAACCACGGCATCGACGGCATCTCGATGGTGAGTTTCCGTGTGCTCGGCGGGGCCATACTCTTTTGGCTCACCTCGTTCTTCGCCCCCAAGGAGCATGTCCCTCCGAGAGACCGACTGCGCTTTGCCGGGGCCGCCCTCTTCGGACTGGTGTGCAACCAGTGCTGCTACACCATCGGACTGAGCATCACCTCGCCGAGCAATGCCAGCATCATGACCACCTCCATGCCCATCTTTGCCATGATACTCTCGTTTGTCATCCTCAAAGAGCCCATCACATTAAAAAAAGCCGGAGGTGTGGCGCTGGGATGTGCAGGCGCACTGATACTGATTCTGACAAGCGCCTCGGCCCTCAATGCCAAAGTGGGCGACCTGCGGGGCGACTTGCTCTGTCTGGGCGCACAGTTTTCCTTTGCTCTCTATCTGTCGCTCTTCAATCCGCTCATCCGCCGCTATTCGGTGTTCACCATCAACAAGTGGATGTTTCTTTGGGCTTCCGTCCTCCTTCTCCCCCTCACCTCCTCCCACGTGGCAGCCATCGACTGGCCCCACGTGCCCGTCTCCGCATGGATGGAGACCGGCTATGTAGTGCTCTTCGGCACCTACATCAGCTACCTGCTCACCATGATAGGCCAGCGGGTGCTGCGCCCCACGGTGGTGTCTATTTACAATTATGTGCAACCCATGGTGTCGGTCACAGTGAGTGTGCTCACGGGCATCGGCGTGTTCAAATGGAGCCAAGGGCTGGCCGTGATACTCGTCTTCAGCGGCGTGTGGCTGGTAACGAAGTCCCGATCGCGCCGGGACGGACAGCCTCACAAGCCCTGAACAGGCATCGGGAAACCAATATACCACAAACATGGTAGGTCAAATGCCCCAAGTGTGCGATTTCACAGCCAAGATTTTCATCGTACCTTTGCACCGTCCAAAGGAAACTGCGGACGCTTTAATATCAATAAATGTATTACCCCGGCCTACTCCGACCTCTCATTAGGGTCCACGGACGAAGCCTCAACGCAAGAAAGGACATTGAAAATGAGCAACGAAAAGAAACTTCACTTCGAGACACTTCAACTACATGTGGGACAGGAACAGGCCGACCCGACAACCGACTCGCGCGCCGTGCCCATCTATCAGACCACTTCCTACGTGTTCCACAACGCCCAACATGCTGCCGACCGCTTCGGACTGCGCGATGCGGGCAACATCTACGGACGGCTGACCAACTCGACACAAGCTGTCTTTGAACAGCGCGTGGCGGCTCTCGAAGGTGGAGTAGCCGGACTGGCTGTGGCCTCCGGTGCGGCCGCCATCACATACGTCCTGCAAAACATTGCCCAAAACGGCGACCATATACTCGCGGCCAACAACCTCTACGGCGGTACGACCAACCTCCTCGCCCACACACTCACCACGCAGGGCATAGAGGTCAGCTTCGTCAATCCGTCCGACTTCGAACAGGTGGAGGCCGGTTTCCGGCATAACACAAAGGCTGTCATCATCGAGACTTTCGGCAACCCGAACGCCAGCGTGACCGACATCGACAAGATCAGTGAAATCGCCCACGGGCACCATGTACCGGTCATCGTGGACAACACGTTCGGTACGCCCTATCTTCTACGCCCCATCGAGCATGGAGCCGATGTGGTGGTACACTCTGCCACCAAGTTTATCGGAGGCCACGGATCATCGCTTGGAGGTGTCATCGTCGACTCCGGAAAGTTCGACTGGAAAGCCGATGCCGACAAATATCCCACACTGGCCAAGCCCGACCCATCCTATCACGGGGCTGTGTTTGCCGATGTGGCCGGTCCGGCAGCCTTCGCCACCCGCATCAGGGCCGTACTCCTGCGCGACACCGGTGCCGCCATCAGCCCTTTCAACGCCTGGATATTGCTCCAAGGACTCGAAACGCTCAGTCTGCGTGTGGAGCGTCATGCCTACAACACGCGGAAGATTGTAGACTATCTGGCCCACCACCCGAAGGTGGAAAGGGTGAACCACCCCTCCCTTGACAGCCATCCCGACCACGCGCTCTATACCCGCCTCTTCCCCAATGGCGGAGGCTCCATCTTCACTTTCGAGATTAAGGGCGGTCAGGAAGCGGCCTGGACCTTCATCGATCACCTGCGCATCTTCTCTCTGCTGGCCAACGTGGCCGACGTGAAGTCGCTCGTGATTCATCCGGCGACCACCACCCACTCACAACTCAGCCCGGAAGAGCTGCGCGAACAGCACATCTATCCCTCCACCATCCGCCTGAGCATAGGCACAGAACATGTGGAAGACCTAATCGATGCGCTCGACGAGGCTTTCACCTACGTGGATTGAGAGGCCTATCGCAGGCGAATATAAAAAGACAAAAACAACATAAAAAGAAGAAAGGAATACGTTATGGCAAAGATTGCAAAACAAATCACCGACCTCATCGGTCACACACCGCTGGTCGAACTCGGCAAATACTCGGCTGCGCGTGGTGTGGAGACACCCGTCATCGGCAAAGTGGAATACTTCAATCCGGGAGGAAGCGTGAAAGACCGCATCGCTCTGGCCATGATCGAAGCAGCCGAAAAAGAAGGCAAACTAAAGCCCGGAGCCACCATCATCGAACCCACCAGCGGCAACACCGGTGTGGGGCTGGCTCTTGTGTCGGCCGTCAAAGGCTACCACCTCATCCTCACCATGCCCGAAACCATGAGCGTGGAACGTCGGAATCTGGTGAAAGCATACGGTGCGGAGGTGCGCCTCACGAGCGGCAAAGACGGTATGCCGGGGGCCATCAAGGCAGCCGAAGAACTGCGCGACACCATTCCGGGAGCCGTGATCCTCGAACAGTTTGAGAATCCCGCCAATCCTCAAAAGCACTACGAGACCACCGGCAACGAGATATGGGAAGACACCGACGGACAAGTAGACATCTTCGTGGCCGGCGTGGGGACCGGAGGCACCGTCTCGGGCATCGGCAAACGGCTGAAAGAGAAGAATCCCAACGTGAAAATCATAGCCGTGGAGCCGTCTTCTTCGCCTGTGTTGAGTGGCGGGAAGGGTGGGCCACACAAGATTCAGGGCATCGGGGCGGGCTTCATCCCCAAGACCTACGATGGCGAATATGTCGACGAGGTGTTCCAAGTGGAGAACGACGAAGCCATCCTCGCCGGCCGACAGCTGGCACAGCTTGACGGCTTGCTCGTGGGCATCTCGTCCGGCGCGGCAGCCTACGCAGCTACGGAAATAGCCAAACGCCCCGAAAACAAAGGCAAGAGAATCGTGGCCCTGCTGCCCGACACCGGCGAACGCTATCTCTCCACTGTGCTCTACGCATTTGAAGAATATCCGCTGTAAAAAGCGAAAAACAAAATAAAAGCCTCGCCCCCGGCCCCTCTCCGAGGGGTCGAGAGAAGCTGTTTTTAGGCGTAAGAAAAATTACACACAAACGTGAAGTCTATAAAGGAAACGACTATTTAAAACACAATATCGTATGGCAGCAAGTCACAATGGTCAAGCTGCCATAGCAAAAGTTAAAACAAACGGCTATCATTAAAATTATAACCTGAAATCACCTGTATACTTATATTTTTCATTAACTTTGCATCATGATGTAATAAATCATATTAATCTAAATGTTATGCAAACAACAAAGTTATTAAATCTATCGCTTGTAGTAGTAATGTTGACAGGATTCTGTGCTTGTCAGAGTCCAGATGAGGAAGTAACCACTGTTTCTTCTTCAGAAACATCAAATTATTCCCATGCCATCCCTGTGGAGGAGGCACTATCATCTCTTAATGATTGAAAGACAATCCAACGCGAGCTAATGGTTCACTTCCTAAAGTAACAGATGTAATATCGATGAAATTGGAACAAGTTGCTACACGTGCTACTACTATAAAAGATGCTGATAATGTGATGTATGTAGCTAATTTCCCTGATGGAAAAGGCTTTGCGATTTTGTCTGCAGATGACAGAATCGAAGCAAAAGTTATCGCTGTAACAGACAAAGGAAATCTGACAAAAGCGGATGTAGACGCTGTTGCTTCCTTCTTTAAAAACGAAGAAAGTTATATAGATCCCAGTTACCCAACAACGGGAGAAGGGCTATTTACAGTAAAGGATTATCCTAGTGAGGTTTTTCTAAATCCAAATACATTTTCCACCTATGATGAAAGTCAAAATGACAATTGGGTAGGCAACTTCTCTGACAATGATAGTGCATTAAATACAAGGGCAAGAACAAAATGTGGAACCAATATGTGCTTGTCACTTTGTGTGAATTATATTGACGACCAAATGGGACGTGCAGGCGGTGGTGGTAGTGGTGGTGGCACATGTAGTACCAATAAGATTAATACCACTTATTCAGACTGGAAAAATATTCTGCGCACCAACAACCTACTTGGTACGTATGCTGACTGGCATCAGAACACGCCATTCAATGATCTATACCCTAAGAAAAGAAGATACATATTTTTTGGATGTAGGAGAAAAGCACCTGCCGGATGTTTCCCGTTAGCTTTGGCTAAGATATTGACTAATTTCAGAGAGCCTCAAAGATTTTCATATAATGGAACTACTGTTGACTGGAATGCCCTTGATAACATATATTCGTCTCAAGGTAAGACTGCAGCTGCAATATTGCTCAAAGGTATTGCTGAATGGTGTGGATCCATGTATTTCTATCAGGGAACCTTTACTTTTCCTTCAAAGGCTTCTTCTTTCCTAAAAGACATGGGGTTTAACAATGTAAAGAGATTCAACTATGATTATAACAGGGTGACTTCCATGATAGATAATGGCTGCCCCGTAATTATTTATGCGATTCCCGGTATAAAGGTTTGGAATAGTCATGCTTGGATTATCGATGGTTATAAAATAAAAGCAAGACAGGAAATTACTAAATACTACAGAAATGGTGTTTTGATGAGTACAAGTACAAAACCTGATACATGCAGAATGGTACATTGCGATTTTGGGTGGAATGGACATTGTAATGGATACTATGTCGATGGTGTCTTCAAACTCAATAGCAACGACAATGACTACGACTATCCTTGGAAAGGCGGAAAAAATACAAAATACAACCATCATATACGAATAATAACATATACAAAACCTATATGATAAAGAGAATAAAAAAGAATAAACTTAACATGACTGTATTTTTGTTTATTCTGTCCCTATTTGCTTCCTGTGGCCCAAGTGACAATTTCGGCTATCCTTCCAAAATCGTGTTTGGAAGAGAGGGAGGAACCAGAATTTGCTCCGGAACAAGTAGCTGTTATGTTGTAGAAATTACCAACTACAATGGTGATGGCAAAACCTCCCAAGCATTAACCTTGGACTCCTTGGAAGTCACTTATGATTGGTTGACAATAAAAAGCAAAAGACCCAATAGGATGCAATTGGAAATGACAGCGGCTCCGAATCACACAGGGAAAAGACGTACACTCTATGTACATGGTATGGTGAATAACGATGCTGCGGAGATTAAAGTGGTACAGTATTAGAATTTAATTTAAGAACAAGAAATCTATGAGACGAAAAAATATAATTGTACTTTTGTTCATTCTGTCCCTATTTGCTTCCTGCGGATCAAATGACAATTTCGGCTATCCTTCCAAAATCGTATTTGGACGAGAGGGAGGAACCAAGCTTTGTTCTGGAACAGACTACTGTTATGTTATAGAAATTACCAATTACAATGGTGATGGCGAAACCTCACAAGCGCGTCCTCAGGATGACTCTTTAGAAGTCACTTATGATTGGTTGACAATAAAAAGCAAGAGACCTAATGTAACACAATTGATAATGACAGCGGCCCCGAATCATACCGGAAAAAGACGCACACTCTATGTGCATGGTGCGGTTGACGACTATTCTGCGGAGATTAAAGTGGTGCAGTATTAGAACTTTATTTCCGATTCTACTGATTTTTTGTAGAATAAAAATATGAAATAAGTTCCCTCCTATGGGATGTCTCGAAGCTATAACAAAGAAGCTCACGTCCCCTCTCCGAGGGGAGAGGGGACGGGGGTGAGGCTTCTTTTATCCCCATTCTTTTCTCCCACTCAGTTTGGCGGTTTCCTGTTTTTTTTATAATTTTGTCACCAAACTCGAAACCTATGCAAACCAGCAAATATCTTGTTGCCAATATGCGCGATGCACAGTGGGGACTCACCGTGAGCACCGTGGGGCATGAAGAGATTCAGGCCGGAGACCCCTACCCTACACAAGGGCATGCCGACGGCTACTACTTCGACACACGGAAAGGGCGCGAACTGAATGAGTATCAGTTGCTCTATCAGCCCGAGGGCGAAGGCGTGTTCCGCTCGGCCCACAAGGAGGAGACCGTCATCAAGGCCGGCGACATCTTCATGCTGTTTCCCGGCGAATGGCACACCTATCACCCGTCGCCCGAACGAGGATGGAAAAGCTACTGGATAGGATTCAAGGGCAAGAACATCGACGACCGCGTGAGGGCGGGCTTCCTCTCGCCCGAGAAGCCCATCTACCACGTGGGCTACAGCAGCGACATCATACGCCTGTATGAAGAGGCCTACAAGACAGCCTACGAGGAGGCGGCCTACTCGCAGCAGACGCTGGCGGGCATCGTGAACCACCTCATCGGCCTGATGTATTCCCTGGAGCGGAACATCATCCTCAACAGGGAGCAAAACTATGTAGACATGGTGAACCGCGCCCGTCTGCGCATACGCAACGGACTGGAGGAGGAACTCACCATACAGCAGATAGCCGAGGAGATGGGCGTGAGCTATTCCAATTTCCGCAAACTATTCAAGGAGTTTACGGGCATTTCGCCGGCTCTCTACCAGCAAGACTTGCGCCTGCAACGGGCCAAGGAACTGCTTTCCACCACCGACATCAGCATCAAGGAAATAGCCTACCGGTTGAATTTCGAGTCGCCCGATTACTTCTCTTCGAAATTTAAAATCAAGACGGGCAGCCGTCCCAGCGAGTTCCGCCACAAGATGAGATAAGAAAAAGAGGTGCCCGGAACAGTCGCTCCTTATGGGAAATGAATCTATGCCACCGGCCACACGCCAGAAAACCGATAAAAGGTATCTCTACAAGATGCCGGATGGAGACGAATAATATTAACAAAAACACTTCCGACAAAACTCTCCATCCGGAACGGAAAACCGGCTTCAAGCCATCGAAAAAGCTCGCCGAATTTCTCATTCGCCCTCTTCAAACTTGCAAAAGAGCCACACTTGAAAGCCGAAAGGGCCACAGTTGCATCGCAACCGTGGCCCTTTTGCAAGCCCGTTTGGGCCCTTTCAGGCCAGTTTTCGCCCCCCCAATATGTGTCAGCAAAATTCAAACGACTGATTATCAGGACTTTGGAAATATCGCAAAAATCGCTTATTTGCACCCGAGTGATTGTGCGTTGCAAATATCGCAAGCAGAGAAGCCGAAAATGAACAAATAGTTTGACAAGATTCTGTCCGGCAGTCTCTTTCTCTCAAAAGACCCACCCCGGCCCTCCCTGTAGGGAGGGAGTGAAGGACAAGGGCTGATTGAGGAAGACCTACCCCAAAAAATTCTCCGACCCTCCCTACAGGTGAGGGTCGGGGTGGGGGCTCCCTCAAACTCTTCGGAACCCGAGAAAAAACAAAAAGAGCACCATATTCTCCCGAACACGGCGCTCCAATTTTCTTTTTGCTACTCTCACGAGTAACTTCAAGACGACTAATAACAACCCACCAAAAGGGTGGGTCAACTCAAAGTTTATATAAAATATAAAATGTTCTTAAGAGCTTAATTTGCGTCTACAAAGTTATCAAATAGTATTGAGCGAGCCAAATATTTTAATGCTTTTTTGCATAAAATCTCCATTTTATTGACTCAACTCCTCTCGCGGCTCCGGAATCCGGCGGTTGGGATTCTCTTTTGCGCCGAGGCTGACCAGTTCGCGGCCTTTCTTTACGACACTCTGATTACCCGTCACCAGCTTGTTGCCGGCATCATCGAAAGCCTTGTTCACCCGCTGTATCCGCTCGCCCAACTCGTTGTAACGCTTGATGAAATCGCCCAGGCGGTCGAGCAGTTGCTCGGCCAGTCCGAACACCCGCTGCTGATTTTCGGCCTGCCGGTTTTGCACCCATGCCACATGAATAATATGGAGAATGGCCACAAGATTTTGCTCGCTGGTGACAAACACCTTCTTCTCGAAAGCCTCACGCCAGAGCGTGGCATCATTGGCTAAGGCCACCTGCAACGACGACTCGAAAGGCATGAACAGAATCACGAAGTCGACCGCCTCGCGGGGAGCCTTGACATACCTGCTGTAGTCTTTGCGGGCCAGTTCGTTCACATGGCGGCGCACGCTGGCGATGTGTTCCTGCAAGTATCGGGTCCGCTCCTCGTCGGTCTCGGCATTCACATACCGTTCGTAGGCCACAAGCGACACTTTGGAGTCGATGATGGCATCCTGTCCCTGCGGATAGTGCAATATCACGTCGGGCTGCATCTCTGCCCCGGTCTCATCGTTCTTGATGGGTCGTCCGTTCTCGTCGCGCAAGCGGGTCTGCACTTCGTAGTGTACGCCCTCGGTGAGTCCCTGTCCGGCCAACAGGTCGCCGAGAATGATCTCACCCATGTTGCCCGTCACCTTGTTGTCGCGACGCAACACATTGGTGAGCGACTCCGCCTTCTCGCCAATCTCGCGGCTGCTGTCCATCATCTGCCGAATCACTTCGCGAAACGACGCATTCTCCCGCGCCGCATCCTTCGAATTGGTGTCGAGTGCCTTGCGCATCTCGCTGATAGCCTCTTTGAGCGGAGTGGTGATGTGTCCCACATTCTCAGCATTGGCCTCCTTGAGTTTTTCGGAACTGTGCTCCAATATCTTTTGTGCTGCCAAGGTCATGCCCTGCTGCGCAGCCTTCAACTGTTCGGCAAACTGCTCACGCTGTTGCGACATCTGCGTTTCGAGCAGTGTACGCTGGTGGGCCGTCTGCCGCTCATACTGCTCACGCTGTTCCTGCAACCGGCGGTTAAACGACTCGGCCTCACGCTCAATCTGTTGTCGCATCAAATCAATCTCGGCCTGCCGTTTACCGGCCTCCACCTTGAGGCCGGCATTCTCGCGACCGAAATAAAGATAGATGGCAATGGCTCCGAGAAGCAATCCGAGGAAAAAACTGACCGCAACCATCATCATGACACGACCAAGATATATTGACGAATCACCCAATAGCAGAAGATGCCCACCAGATAGCCCACCAAAGCTATCCAACTCACATTCTTCATATACCAACCGAAAGTAATCTTCTCCAAGCCCATGACCACTACACCGGCCGCACTGCCGATGATGAGGATAGAACCACCCACACCGGCACAATAGGCCAACAGTTGCCAGAAGATGCCGTCGACAGCCATGTCGCCCACGGCCTGAATGGGATACATGCCCATGCAACCGGCCACCAAGGGCACATTGTCGACTATGCTTGAAAGTACGCCGATGATGCCCGTCACGAGATAGTGATTGCCATTGAAAGTCGTGTTGAGCGAACCACCCAAAGCAGTGAGCACGCCCACCTCCTCAAGACAGGCCACGGCCATAAGGATGCCGAGGAAAAAGAGGATGGTGCTCATATCAATGTGAGAGAGCAGTGAGGTGACACGCTTATGGAAGGTCTCGCGACCGGTCTGCCGGTGCAACTGGCGGTAGAAAACCTCTGTCACTGTCCATAACACGCCGAGCACAAGCAGGATGCCCACAAACGGGGGCAAATGGGTGATGGACTTGAAGACGGGAACAAACATCAAGCCTCCCACGCCTACACAGAAAATAGTCTTGCGCTGGCGACCCGAAAACTCCAACACCTCTCCGTCGCGGGGATCGTTAGCCATACCGTCGCTCCCATTTTCGAGTTCCCCTTTCAGTCGGGTCTGCATGATGAAAGCCGGGATAATCATCGACACCAGCGAGGGAATGAAAATTTCCTCTATCACTCCGGCAGCTGTAATCATACCGGCATTCCAGAGCATAATGGTCGTCACATCGCCTATGGGCGAGAAAGCACCGCCGGAGTTGGCGGCTATGATGACGAGCGAAGCATAGATGATGCGGTCTTGACGATTGTGTACGAGTTTACGCAATATCATGATCATCACGATGCTCGTTGTGAGATTGTCAAGAATGGCTGACAGGAAGAAGGTCATAAAGGCGATGCGCCAGAGCAGCGAACGCTTGCTACGAGACTTCATCACCTTGCGCACCCAGTCGAAACCGCCGTTCTGATCGACAATCTCGACAATGGTCATGGCTCCCATAAGGAAGAAAAGTGTGGTGGAGGTACTGCCCAGATGTTCTTCTATCACGGTGCTCACCTGATGGATGAGGGCTTCACCTGTAAAACCAGTAAGATAACTTCCCGGATCGACCATGAAGAGGGTCCAGCAGAACACGAACATCAGCAGCGCCACGGCAGCTTTGTTCACTTTCGTCACACTCTCCAAGGCGATGCACAAATAGCCGGCCACGAATACGACGATGATAGCAATAGTTAAAGTTGACATTATTATAATTTACTTGAGGTTTCTTCAGTTTGCAAAGATAAAGTAAAAAAACGGTAATCTCAAAAGTTGAGGATTAAAAATCAAATTATGCTGTTAGACAAGGAAAAATCATCCTACTTTTGCACACAGACAACTAAAAACCCCATCATGGAAAATAAGAAATGCTTTTTTGCCGTAGATCTCGGAGCCACCAGTGGCCGCACAGTGGTAGGTTCGTTGGCCGACGGCCGTGTGGAACTGAAAGAACTCACCCGTTTCGACAATGCCTTGATCGAGACCGGCGGACACATCTATTGGGACATCTTCGCGCTGTACAATGAGGTGGTCAAAGGATTGAAGCTCGCCGCCCGGCACCGATTGAACATCCGGAGCATAGGCATCGACACTTGGGGGTGCGACTTTGTGTGCGTGGGGACCGACGGTGCCATCCTCCGCAATCCCACGGCCTATCGCGATCCACACACTTTCGGCAAAATGGAGGAATACTTCGAGCAGGTGATGGATAAGAATAAGGTGTACGCCAAGACCGGCATACAGTTTATGAACTTCAACTCGCTTTTCCAACTCTATGCCATGCGCCGGGCCGGCAACACGGCTTTGGAACATGCCGACAAGATACTCTTCATCCCCGATGCCTTGAGCTATATGCTCACAGGCCGGACCGTGTGTGAATATACCGTGGCTTCAACCTCACAGATGCTGAACCCGCAGACGGGGGAACTCGATACGGAACTGGTGGAGAGCGTAGGACTGCACCGCGACCAATTCGGCACTATGCTCCACCCGGGCACCGTCATCGGCACACTCACCGGGGAGGTGCAACGCCTGACGGGGCTCGGAGCCGTCCCGGTGGTGGCCGTGGCAGGCCACGACACGGCCAGTGCCGTGGCCGCCGTGCCGGCAAGCGACCGCGAGTTTGCCTATCTGAGCAGCGGCACATGGAGCCTGATGGGCATCGAAACGCCCCAAGCTATCATCAACGACCGCTCACAGGCCCTCAATTTCACCAACGAGGGCGGCATCGAAGGCACCACACGCTTTCTGAAAAACATCTGCGGCATGTGGCTCTACGAACGTTGCCGCAAGGAATGGACAGACGCTCCGCAGTCGCACACCGAACTGCAAGCCGAGGCTATGAGGCAACCGGCTTTCCGGAGTCTCATCAATCCCGACGACAAGATGTTCGCCAATCCATCGTCAATGATAGAAGCCATCCGCGACTATTGCCGGAAAACGGGGCAGCACGTGCCCGACGACTATGCCGGGATATGCCGCTGCATCTTCGACTCGCTGGCTTTGCGCTACCGGCAGGTGTTCACTTGGCTCAAGGAGTTTGCCGACTTTGACATCAAGGTGCTCCACATCATCGGCGGCGGCTCGCTCAACAACCACCTCAACCGGTTTACGGCCAACTCCTGCGGGGTCACGGTGCTGGCCGGACCACAAGAAGGCACGGCTCTGGGCAACATCATGTTGCAGGCCAAAGCCTGTGGAGAGGTGGACAACGTGTGGCAGATGCGCAAGCTCATTGCCGACAGCATAGAACTGAAACGCTTCGAACCGGAAGATCGCGAGGTGTGGGATGCTGCCTACGAGCACTATCTGCGCATCACCGGCGAATAGTTGCAAAGGGAGCGGAACTCCCCCCGAGAAAGAATATCCATATCAAACAAACTAAAAATAAAAGATTATGAAGACTGACTTAATCGAAAAAAATTACGCGATTGCAAAAGAACGCTATGCCGCTTTAGGCGTTGATACCGACAAAGCTATCGAAACTTTGGAGAAGACTCCTATCTCCCTGCACTGCTGGCAGGCCGACGACGTGGTAGGCTTCGAGCGCGATGAGGCTGCCTCGGGCGGCATACAGACCACCGGCAACTACCCCGGCAAGGCCCGCAACATAGACGAATTGCGACAGGACATCGACAAGGTGACATCGCTGCTGGGCGGCCGCTTTCGCCTGAATCTGCACGAGACCTACGGCGAGTTCGGCAACGAATTTGTCGACCGTGACCAAGTGGAGGCCAAACATTTTGAAGGCTGGATGCAGTGGGCAAAGGAGCACAACCTGAAACTCGACTTCAACTCCACTTCATTCTCCCACCCCAAAAGCGGTTATCTGACACTCTCCAATCCCGACAAGGGCATCCGTGACTTCTGGATTGAACATACCAAGCGTTGCCGGCGCATTGCCGATGCCATGGGCAAGGCGCAAGGCGACCCTTGCATCATGAACATCTGGGTGCACGACGGCATGAAAGACTACACCGTGGAGAAGATGCGCTATCGCGAGATACTGAAAAACTCGCTCGACGAGATACTGGCCGAGAAGCTGCCCGACATGAAGTCGTGCCTCGAAGCTAAACTTTTCGGCATCGGAATGGAGGCCTACACCGTGGGCTCTCACGACTTCTACGCCGGCTACTGCTCTAAAAACGACGTGATTTACACGCTCGACACGGGCCACTACGAGCCCACGGAAAATGTCAGTGATGCCGTTTCATCGCTGCTGCTGTTCGTCCCCGAACTCATGCTCCACGTAAGTCGCCCCATGCACTGGGACTCCGACCACGTGACACTGTTCGACGACAACACGCGTAACCTCTTCCACGAGCTTGTCAGGGCCAACGCCCTCGACCGCGCCCATGTGGGTCTCGACTACTTCGATGCCTCCATCAATCGCATCGGCGCTTACATCATCGGTACGCGTGCCGCCCAAAAGAGTCTGTTGCAGGCCTTCCTCGAACCGCTCGACATCCTGCGCCGGTATGAGGATGAAGGCAAGTGGTTTGAACGTCTGGCACTCCTTGAAGAGGAGAAGACCCTCCCGTTCGGTGCCGTCTACGACTATTTCAACATGAAGAACAACGTGCCCGTGGGCGAGGAATACATCGCCGACGTGCAGCGTTACGAACAGGAAGTGTTGGCAAAGAGGGGATGACCACTCCCCTCTCCTCTCGAAGAGGGGCTGGAGTGAGGCTTCCATTACATTTAAGATGCTAATCCAAGCCATAACATCCTCTACTTTCCACTCCCCCCTCTCCCTCGAAGAGGGGCCGGGGGAGGGCTTTCATTACATTCCATCCAACCATGCAAATTATCATCGGACTACTCATCATCGCGATAGGAGCTTTCTGCCAGTCGAGCAGCTACGTGCCTATCAATAAAGTGAAAGACTGGGGCTGGGAGAGTTTCTGGCTCACGCAGGGCGTGTTTGCCTACGTGCTGTTCCCACTCTTAGGCGCATTGCTTACAGCCCCTGCCGGCAGTTCGCTCCTCGCCCTCTACGGAGCACACCCGTCAGAAAGCCTGATGGCCATGTTTTTCGGTATGCTCTGGGGCATCGGCGGACTCACTTTCGGTCTTTCCATGCGCTATCTGGGCGTGGCGTTGGGCCAAAGCCTGGCCCTCGGCACCTGCGCCGGACTGGGCACACTGCTCGGCCCGGTGTTCACCGGACACTTCGAGAAGCTCACTTCTGCTGTCATCATCGGAGTCATCGTGACACTCGCCGGCATCGCCATCATCGGTTTTGCCGGAGCCATGAAGAGTGCCTCACTCTCGGAAGAGGAGAAAAAGAAAGCCGTAAAAGACTTCAATTTCACCCGCGGCATTCTCGTGGCTCTGCTCTCCGGCTTCATGAGTGCTTGTTTCGCCATCGGTCTCGACTTCGGAGCACCTGTGGCTTTCGAGGGCTCGCAGCCCATTTTCGCTTCCCTTCCGGCCACCCTGCTGGTCACTTTCGGCGGTTTCATCATCAATGCAGGCTACTGCCTCTTTCAAAACCGGAAAAACCACACTTGGGGCGACTATGGCAAGACTTCGCTCTATGCCAACAACATCGTCTTCTGCGCTTTGGCCGGAGTACTCTGGTACAGCCAGTTCTTCGGTCTGGCATTGGGCAAAGGCTTTCTGGCCGGTTCCGCCACCCTGCTGGCTTTCTCTTGGTGCATCCTCATGGCACTCAATGTAACCTTCTCCAACGTGTGGGGCATCATTCTCAAAGAGTGGAAAGGTTGCAATGCCCGCACCATCTGGGTGCTCGTTGTAGGACTGGCCGTACTGGTGTTCTCCACTTTCCTGCCCCAGTTACTGGAAAAATAAAGAAAGAGTTTATTAGGATAATAGAAATAGAACAGGCGATGAGAATCGCCCGAGTCCGATTCCAACAACACGTTGGACGGACATAG
The DNA here is from genome assembly GCF_000184945.1 of Segatella buccae ATCC 33574. Classification (GTDB taxonomy): domain Bacteria; phylum Bacteroidota; class Bacteroidia; order Bacteroidales; family Bacteroidaceae; genus Prevotella; species Prevotella buccae. Next base: position 1,473,139 of record NZ_GL586311.1, on the reverse strand, counting down.
GCATTTGCCTTAATAGATTGGTAATAAGAGAATCGGCTGCCAAGCGGGCAAGCCGATTCTCTTTTTTTGTTTCATCAGACAGACCGATCCGCGGCACTGCATCCACGCTACCGGTACACCATCACCCTATCTCGGCAGATTGAAAGCGACGGTCATCTCTTTCATCTGTTCTTCCGACATGCCATCGGGGGTGAAGCCCATGCACTTGGCGTCAATATAAATCTTGGCACTTTTGGAAAGCACATCGATCTGGTCGAAGGCATCCATCACATCAAGCCCTTTGGCAAACACCCCATGTTTCTCCCACATCACCACGTCGTATTCCTCCAGTGCGTTGAGCGTAGCATTGGCCAATTCTACACTGCCGGGCAGTTCGTAGGGCACCATACCCAATCCCAGCGGACAGAAAGCCTTGGTCTCGGGAATCATGCTCCAAAGAATGTTCGTCAGCACATCCTTTTTCATAAACTTCTTGTTGTGCGACATGGCAATGAGTTCGATGGGATGGGTATGCACCGTGGCCTTATAGGGACTGCCCTTCTCAATGAGACGGGCATGCACACTCAGGTGGCTGGGCAATTCGGAGGTGGGCAACACCTCCTTGTCGGCTATGATGGCATAGCTCTCGCAGTTGTCGAGCACCCTGATGATGCTGCCATTGTCCATCGGCCGGCGTGCAAGGTCGCGCATACGTTTGCCCGTGCCCTTGCAATAGAAGTAAGTGCCTTTGAGCGCAGGCAATGCTGTCCCGATGCGTTTCACCTCGCCGATGGCCGGCAAGGCTTTGATTCCATCGTCCACCAAGTCGGTAATGTTGACGGTGATGTTACCACCATTGCGCTCGGCCCAACCGTTCTGCCAGAGATAACCGGCTACTTCCGCTATCTTGTCGATTTCTTCTTTCAGGGCAGGACGGCCCTCTAAAACACTTTTCATATTAGTTTGCTTTGTATTAAATCATTCTTTCACAGGCCACTCTCAACCCTGCCAGTAATATGAAGACAAGGCAAGCGGACACCATCTATCTTTTGCAAAGGTAGAAAGGATATGTTCCAGCCACCACCAAGTTTTGATTTTTTTGCAGAAATATTTGATAAATCTATTATTTTATCTACCTTTGTTCCGATGAAACAAGCGTTGTTATATGCCTTTCTGTGCTGCCTTATGGGTGCTTGTCGAGCGTCGGAGAGGCCACGACAAAAACCTTTTAAACGGTCTGCCTACTACTGGAGCACGACCTTTGAGACCGACTCCGCCAACACCGACCGGTTGCTCGACAAGACAGACCGGCTCTATCTGCGCTACTTTGATGTCGTGCTTGACGAGCAGGGCGAGCCGATGCCCAATGCCACGGTGCGGTTTCGCAGCCGGATGCCGGACTCGTTGGAAGTGGTGCCGGTGGTATTCATCGTAAACGACGTGATGAAGCAAGACACTAAAGGACTGGCCGGAAAAATTCTCCGTCGCACGATGCAGATCAGCGAGACCAACGGTGTGGAGGGCGTGAAGGAACTGCAAATAGACTGCGACTGGACGATGACCACCCGAAAGGCCTATTTCGACTTTCTGCGGGAGCTCCGGTCGCTGGCCATGAAACGGGGACTGGCCCTCAGCACCACCATCCGCCTGCACCAACTGTCACAACCCACACCGCCCGTAGACCGTGGGGTGCTCATGCTTTACAACACGGGCGACTTCACCGACCTGCGCCAAGAAAAGCCCATACTCGACATGGCCGATGTGGCCCCCTACCTGCACCGGTTGGCCGACTACAAGCTCGGCTTGAGCACCGCCTACCCAATGTTCGGCTACCGCCTGCTCTTCCGCCGGGGCCACTATGTGGGAGTGCTGCACGAAGACAACCGGCTGGTGAAACTCCCGGGCGACAGCATCGTGGAACGGCGGACCGATCCGGCCGACGTGCTAAAGGCTATGACCGCCATCGACGGCGTCAGGGAAGATGCCAACCGGGAAATCATCATCTACGACATCAGCAACCGACATTCAAAAGAATATAAAATAAGCGATTATGAAAAAATCTATCGTCACCATTAGCCTGCTCCTGACGGCTTTCTTGCCGGGTAAGGCTTGCGGTCCCTATACCCCTACGCACAACTTCTACATGATGAACGTCTTCGGCTACGAGGGGCCGAGGAGCCTGTTCTATGACCAAGTGGACGACTTCTGGAAAGCCTACACGGGACGGGAACCCGAGCAATATTCCGATTATTTCAGCAACAACTCGGAGATGCTGCTGGCCGCAGCCCGACAAAAAGGTGACCGGGAGATGACGACCTACCTCAACTTTCTGAACCAATATACAGCCATTTGCGAGAAAATCAAGGAGACTTGGGACTACCCCACCAAAGAGGAACTGGAGCAGCGCGCAGCCACACTCACCTCAATGCACACTGCCGCCAAAGCCTATAAGGGCAAGCGGTTGAAGCCTCAATATGTGTTGCTGGAAATGCGTACCAACTTGTTGCTTGGCCAAGCGGAACAAAACCTGACCGTATGGAAGAAGCGCGCCTCGAGGCTGCCGGCCGGTGTGTTCCGCGAGATGTGCCGCAATCTCTATGCCAATGCCCTGCTCAAGGCGGGCCGCCGGCAGGAGGCCGCAGCCATCTATGCCGGGCAGGGAGACTGGGAGAGCATCAGTTGGCTGGCCTCGGGGGCCACCTCGGTGGAGGGCATCAAGGCTATGTACGACGAGGATGCCGACTCTCCCATGCTGCCCTATCTGGTGGAACATTTCGTCAACAGCGCACAGGAGGAGTTCGACTTGCAGGAACAATACGATTTCACATCCGACCAGACCTTCAAACCGCATGTGGACAAGTTCATCGCGCTCGCCCAAAGCATCATCAGGGAGGGGAAAACCAAGAATCCGGCCCTCTGGCAAACGGCCATAGCCATGCTGCACTACACGCAGGGGAAATTCTCCACAGCACTGAAAGAAGCCACAGAGGCCATGAAGATGGAAGGCCCCCAGCGCGTGAAAGACAACGCCCGTTGCGCCCGTCTGCTGGCTTTCACCCGGTGCAACAAGCCCGAGGGGAAGGCGGGGGCGTTCATTGCCGTCGAACTGGACTGGCTGTGGGGCCGCTCCTCGGTCAATAGTGCCTACGAGAAGAACTACTACGGGAGGATGCTTGACAGGACCATGATTCAGAATCTGTATAAACGCTATGCGGAGGCTGGCAATGCCAACATGCAGATGGCCCTCTATGCACTCAGCGGACAGGTGCCCGGAGGAGAGGCCGACAACAACCCCGGTCACAGCAACTTCGGAGAATATTTCGCCGAAATGGACAGTCACAAGGCCGAAGACCTCATCGCCTATTGGGCTTTCCTGCAAAGCACACCGACGGATGCGATGGGCCGGTTTGCCGTGAAGCACATCGTCTTCAAGGACAAAGACTATTTCAACGACCTCATCGGCACCAAGTTCATCGCCGAAGGCCGCTTTGCCGACGCGTTGTCCTATCTCTCGAAAGTGCCGCTGAGCACCGTCAACGGGCAGGGCATCAGCTTCTACATGGCCGGGCGCGACTTCACCAAAGACCGTTGGTTGCAGCGGCAGCGGCTGGACGACAGCGAACTGTGGGGAGACACCCCAAGGCCCGATGTGAAGAGCAATCAGAAAATAGCCTTCTGCCAAGACATGATACAGCTCACAAGTGCCTATAATCTGGCCAACGCCAAAAGCCGCCCGCAGGCTGCTTACACCTTGGCCAGCCGCTACTTCCAGTCGTCTTGCTACGGTGACTGCTGGTATCTGACCCACTACGCTTGGACATGCACTGACAGCGCCCGCACTCAAGAGAAAGATTTCGCCCAACAGGCCTTGCAACTTCTCGGCGAATCAGCCCTCAGCAAGGATGCCCGCTTGCGGGGTAAGAGCCTCTTTGCCAAGGCTTTCGTGACAAGGAGCGTGGGCGGCAGTGGCCAATGGTATGACCTACAGCCTGAAGGCGTGTTGCTAAACGGCGAGGCGGAAATCAAAGCCTACGACGAACTGGCTCTCTTCTGCCGCCGGAAACCGAAGGTGATGGCCCCCTACGTGTCCTGTTGTGACGTGCTGCGCCGATATATGGCCAGCAAGTAAACAAACGGACTGACCGGGGAAGACTGTCAAACTATTTGGTGTGTTTAGGGCCTCTCATACTGCGATATTTCCGCCGAGTGCCCAATCGGATGAAAATACGTGAGTTTTGACGACATTTCTAAAACACTGACAATCAACCGTTTGAATTTTATCAACATCTTCCTACGCTCGTTTTTAGCCCTAAAAAGGCCCAAACTAGCTTGCAAAAGGGCCACAGTCGCATTGCGACTGTGGCCATTTCACGACTCAAGTGTGGCCCTTTCGCATCGTCGAAGGGCCCAAACGGGAAAACAGGTGTGAACGTATGGTGTCTTAAGACCGCCTTTTCCACATAATCGGCAGGCTACATCGGGAGTTTCAAAGCTAAATGCAAGAATCTCAATGACACGAAAATGTCGTGTTTATTCTTACCTTCTTCCCATCACACAGCTTTTAATCTCTTGCCTCATTCAAGTGAGTTTTTCGAGTGTTTGCCTTATCCATAGCGTGGCGCACAGCTCAAAACGCAAGACGTGAAAATACATCCATGGCGTGAGAAATGCTACCATAAGAAACGATTCTCTCAGATTTTATTGCTACCTTTGTCATGTCAGATGTTTTGCCCGTTTTGCTAATATGTATGCGTATAGGCTACATTTGCTGAGACGGACTTGCAAAAAAGACATTGATGCAAACGCAAGAAACAGGGCAAATACTTTCCAGTCCCATTAAACGTCTACATCCAACAAACTATGGAAGAAAAGAATAAAATGATCATCTACACCGATGAAAGCGGCTTGACCAAGATAGATGTGAAGCTCGAGGATGACACCTTATGGCTTACGCAGGCTCAGATGTGTGAATTGTATCAGACCTCAAGAACAAATGTAGTGGAACACATTAAGCATATCTATGAAGAAGGTGAATTGCAGGAGGAAGCAACCTGTCGGAAATTCCGACAGGTTCGACAGGAGGGTAGCAGAATGGTCACCCGTGAGATACCTTTCTACAACCTCGACATGATAATCGCTTTAGGTTATCGGGTGCGCAGCATCATTGCCACTCGCTTCCGCCAGTGGGCAACGCAACGTCTGAAGGAGTATATAACCAAAGGCTTTACACTTGATGACGAACGCTTGAAGGCATTGGGTGGCGGCGGTTATTGGAAAGAACTCTTGGAACGTATTCGAGACATCCGCTCTACGGAGAAAGTGTTGTATCGCCAGGTATTGGAAATCTATGCAACCAGCATCGACTATGATCCCCGTGCCTCGGTGTCGCAGACTTTCTTCCAGAAGGTGCAGAACAAAATTCATTACGCCATCCACGGACATACGGCAGCCGAACTGATCGTAGAACGTGCCGACGCAGAGAAGGATTTTATGGGACTTCTCACCTTTAAAGGGAACCAGCCAACACTGGCAGAAGCGCGCACAGCCAAGAACTATCTGAACGAGAAGGAGCTCAAGGCAATGGGACAGTTGGTTTCCGGATACTTAGACTTTGCGGAACGACAGGCAGAACGAGAGCATCCCATGACAATGGAGGACTGGGCAAACTATTTGGACAGAATCCTCACGATGTCGGGAGAACAGCTCCTGCAAGATGCCGGTAAAGTGTCGCACGCCGAAGCTATGGATCATGCAACGAATGAATATCGGAAGTACAAACAACACACTATCAGCGATGTGGAACAAGATTACCTTAACGCTATCAAGCGGTTGGGAGAGTTGTAGCGGTTGGGGGAATTAAAATAAGACACCCGTTGACGGAATTAATTTAGTGCGTACTTAATTCCGCCAACGGTCTAGAGCGTGCCCACAAAAGAAAAACACGCTTTTCTTTTGCAGTTCCGTTGGTTTGCACTATCTTTGCATCTATGAACGCATTAGATGCAAACAATATCAAATGGAGCGAAAATGTCATCATTGCCGATGCCGACTATCTTGACAGCGTGGCTTTCAACCTGACGGTGAACTTCGAACGCATGATAGGCCGCCGCATACCGCCTGCCGACATGGCGCAATGGATTGTCTGCACGGCACTTGACGGCGGGTTGCGAGAGGGAAAACACGACACACAGGTGGTCTTCATACACAACAGGAGGAACTCACGGATGGAGAACTTCAAACCGGCTGACTATGAAAAGGAACTCAACGGACAGGCGTTCACGGACGAGCGGTTGGGCGAATTTGCGCTAAGTGCATTTCCCGTGGAGGAAGACATGGTTGGGAAAGCCGACTTCCTGCTCGACATTGCCCGCATCGTATGCGACCAGAAAGGCGTCAGGCGTGTGATGATTGTGCCCGACAGCGAGACAGGCGACCTCTACGACCGCCTGCGCGACATGCTGAAAAAAGTGGATGATGACGACAAGCGCGTCACGCTCTTTGCCATGAGCCCCATGCCGGGTGGTAATTTCCGACAGGAGATTCTCGGCTACTCGCTGATGAGCGCACTGGGCATCAAGGCAGACGAAATAAGATAAAATAAAAAACAACATAACTGAAAGATGAGTAGAATACTGATGATTGGTGCCGGTGGCGTGGCTACCGTGGCGGCATTTAAGATAGTGCAGAATGCCGATGTGTTTACAGAGCTGATGATAGCCAGCCGCCGCAAGGAAAAATGCGACGCACTGGTGAAGTCTATCCACGACAAGGGTTACAAAATGGATATCAAGACGGCCCAAGTGGATGCCGACGATGTGGAGCAGCTGAAGGCACTTTTCAATGACTTCAAGCCCGAACTGGCGGTCAATCTGGCTCTGCCCTATCAAGACCTCACCATCATGGATGCCTGCTTGGCCTGTGGTGTAAACTATCTCGACACGGCCAACTACGAGCCCAAAGACGAGGCCCACTTCGAGTACAGTTGGCAATGGGCCTACAAAGAAAAGTTTGAGAAGGCCGGTCTTACGGCCATTCTCGGTTGCGGCTTCGACCCGGGGGTGAGTGGTATCTACACGGCCTATGCTGCCAAGCACCACTTCGACGAGATACAATACCTCGACATTGTGGACTGCAATGCGGGCAACCACCACAAGGCTTTCGCCACCAACTTCAACCCGGAAATCAACATCCGCGAAATCACGCAAAAGGGGCTATACTACAAGGATGGCGAATGGATTGAGACCGAGCCACTGGCCGTGCATCAAGACATCACCTACCCCAACATCGGCCCCCGAGACAGCTATCTGATGCACCACGAGGAACTCGAATCGCTCGTAAAGAACTATCCCACCATCAAGCAAGCCCGCTTCTGGATGACCTTCGGACAACAATATCTGAACTATCTTGACGTGATCCAAAATCTCGGTATGTCGCGCATTGACGAGATAGAATACGAGGCTCCACTGGCCGACGGCTCGGGTAAGACGGCACGGGTGAAGATCGTTCCTTTGCAATTCCTCAAGGCCGTGCTGCCCAACCCGCAGGATCTCGGAGCCAACTATGAGGGGGAAACTTCCATCGGCTGCCGCATACGCGGACTCAAGGACGGCAAGGAACACACCTATTATATATACAACAACTGCAAACATCAGGAGGCTTATCAGGAAACGGGGATGCAGGGGGTGAGCTACACCACCGGTGTGCCGGCCATGATCGGTGCAATGATGTTCTGTAAGGGACTGTGGCGCAAGCCGGGAGTGTGGAACGTGGAAGAGTTCGATCCCGATCCGTTCATGGAACAGCTGAACAAGCAAGGGTTGCCTTGGCACGAGGAGTTTGACGGAGACTTGGAACTCTAAGCTTCACCGACATCTCCGAAGAGAAAAGACACTCACAAAACAAACATACAAACCATTAAACAAAGAAGTCCCGAGTCGCAGTAAGAGTTCAAACAACTCTTTCTGAGAGTATGGGAGACACTGAATATGGCAAAAGAAGAAACGACTGCACAAAACGCCAATGAGGGCAAGCTGAAAGCCCTTCAGGCGGCAATGGCCAAGATAGAAAAAGACTTTGGCAAGGGTTCCATCATGCGCATGGGCGACGAACAGATAGAGAATGTAGAGGTGATACACACCGGCAGCATCGCCCTCGATGTGGCACTGGGGGTAGGCGGCTATCCGCGGGGGCGCATCATCGAGATATACGGTCCGGAGTCATCGGGTAAAACGACACTCGCCATCCATGCCATCGCCGAAGCACAGAAGGCAGGAGGCATTGCGGCGTTTATCGATGCCGAACATGCTTTCGACCGCTTCTATGCCGCCAAACTCGGGGTGGACGTGGACAATCTGTGGATTTCGCAACCCGACAACGGCGAACAGGCACTTGAGATAGCCGACCAGCTCATCCGCTCCAGTGCCATCGACATTCTGGTCATCGACTCCGTGGCTGCCCTCACGCCTAAAAAAGAAATCGAAGGTGACATGGGCGACTCGGCCGTGGGCCTTCAGGCGCGCCTCATGAGTCAGGCCTTGCGCAAACTGACCTCCACCATCTCAAAGACCAACACCACTTGCATCTTCATCAACCAGCTGCGCGAGAAGATCGGCGTGATGTTCGGCAACCCGGAAACCACCACCGGTGGAAACGCCTTGAAGTTCTACGCCAGCGTGCGTCTTGACATACGCAAGACCACCAGCATTAAGGATGGCGATCAGATCATCGGCAATCAGGTGCGCGTGAAAGTCATCAAAAACAAGGTGGCCCCGCCTTTCCGCAAGGCCGAGTTTGAAATCACTTTCGGAGAAGGCATCTCCAAGGTGGGCGAAATTCTTGACTTGGGCGTGGAATATGACATCGTGAAGAAGAGCGGCAGCTGGTTCAGCTACAACGGTTCCAAACTGGGACAGGGGCGCGATGCCACGAAAAACCTACTCAAAGACAACCCCGAACTCTGTGAAGAGCTCGAAGCCAAAATCAAAGAGGCTATTGCCGCGAAACAGGCATAAACCGTCAGCCTCCCCACGTGGGAAACTGACAAACCAGTATAACAACATCCAAAAACAAAACATTATGAAAGAACTTAAAGGAACAAAGACAGAGAAGAATCTGATGGAAGCCTTTGCCGGTGAAAGTCAGGCACGCACCAAGTACACTTTCTATGCCTCCAAGGCCAAGAAAGAAGGTTATGAACAGATCGCAACCCTCTTCATGGAGACCGCCGAAAACGAGAAAGAACATGCCAAGCTGTGGTTTAAGTATCTGCATGGCAACGACATGCCCGACACGATGGCCAATCTGGCCGATGCCGCTGCCGGTGAAAACTACGAGTGGACCGACATGTACGAACGCATGGCCAAGGAAGCCGAGGAGGAAGGATTCACGGAAATCGCTTTCAAGTTTCGCGGTGTGGGAGCCATCGAGAAGCACCACGAGGAGCGCTACCGCAAACTGCTGAAGAACATCGAAGACGGTATCGTGTTCAGCCGCGATGGAGACACCATCTGGCAATGCCGCAACTGTGGACACATCGTCATCGGCAAGAAGGCTCCCGGCGTATGCCCCGTCTGCCTGCATCCGCAAAGCTTCTTCCAGATTGAGGCTTTAAACTACTAACGACTACCTTTCTTAAAGGTGCGACTTGTACCGACAAAGGAAGAATCTTCACTACACACAAACTGCCAAGTTGTCACCGCGACTTGGCAGTTTCTTTTGTTGGCACACCATTTGTTATTTCTTAGGCGAACGCAAGTTCTAAGGATGCAGACTCAAAAAGAAGCATCCCGGTTTTCATTAAAGTAAAATAACAAAAATAAAATATACGATTATGGGAAAGATTATTGGTATCGACTTAGGAACCACCAACAGTTGTGTTGCTGTATTTGAAGGCAACGAGCCGGTGGTCATTGCAAACAGCGAAGGCAAGCGCACAACTCCTTCCGTTGTAGGTTTTGTGAAAGATGGTGAGCGTAAGGTGGGCGATCCTGCCAAGCGTCAGGCTATCACCAACCCTACCAACACGGTTTACTCCATCAAGCGTTTCATGGGTGAAACATACGAGCAGAGCCGCAAGGAGGCAGAGAGCATGCCTTACAAGGTGGTCAACGAGGGTGGATTCCCCCGGGTGGACATCGAAGGACGTAAATATACACCGCAGGAGATTTCGGCCATGATTCTCCAGAAGATGAAGAAGACTGCCGAAGACTATCTTGGTCAGGAGGTGACGGATGCCGTGATCACGGTTCCGGCCTACTTCTCCGACTCACAGCGCCAGGCTACCAAGGAGGCCGGACAGATTGCCGGACTGAACGTACAGCGTATTGTCAACGAGCCGACAGCCGCAGCTTTGGCCTACGGTGTGGACAAGGCTAACAAAGACATGAAGATTGCCGTGTTTGACCTCGGTGGTGGTACGTTTGATATTTCCATCCTTGAGTTCGGTGGCGGTGTGTTTGAAGTGCTGTCTACCAACGGTGACACCCACCTCGGCGGTGACGACTTCGACCAGGTAATCATCAACTGGCTGGCTGACGGTTTCAAGGCTGACGAGGGCATCGACCTCCGCAAGGATCCGATGGCTATGCAGCGTTTGAAGGAAGCTGCCGAGAAAGCTAAGATAGAATTGAGCTCTTCGACCTCTACGGAGATCAACCTGCCTTATATCACAGCTGACGGTGGTGTTCCCAAACACTTGGTGAAGACACTCACCCGTGCTCAGTTCGAGCAGTTGGCTCACGATCTCATACAGGCTTGTCTGGTTCCTTGCCAAAACGCCATCCGCGATGCCAAACTCTCTACCAGCGATATCGATGAGGTAATTCTCGTAGGTGGTAGTTCTCGTATTCCTGCCGTACAGACACTCGTGAAGAACTACTTCGGCAAAGAGCCTTCAAAGGGTGTGAACCCCGATGAGGTGGTGGCCGTAGGTGCTTCCATTCAGGGTGCCATCCTCAACAAGGAAGGCGGCGTGGGCGACATCGTGTTGCTCGACGTGACTCCGCTTACTCTCGGTATCGAGACTATGGGTGGTGTGATGACCAAGCTCATCGACTCCAACACGACCATTCCTTGCAAGAAGAGCGAAGTGTTCTCTACTGCTGCCGACAACCAGACCGAAGTGACTATCCACGTGCTTCAAGGTGAACGCCCGATGGCCGCACAAAACAAGAGCATCGGCCAGTTCAATCTCACAGGCATAGCCCCGGCCCGCCGTGGTGTTCCTCAGATTGAGGTTACGTTTGACATCGATGCCAACGGCATCCTCAACGTGAGTGCCAAGGACAAGGCTACCGGCAAAGAGCAGAGCATCCGCATCGAGGCTTCAAGCGGCCTGAGCGAGGATGAAATCAACCGCATGAAGGCCGAAGCCGAACAGAATGCTGCTGCCGATAAGGCTGAGCGTGAGCGCATCGACAAGCTCAATCAGGCCGACTCGATGATCTTCACCACCGAAAACTTCATTAAGGACAACGGTGACAAGATTCCGGCCGACCAGAAGTCCGGCATCGAGAGTGCCCTCCAGCAGCTCCGTGATGCTCACAAGGCTGGCGACATTGCTGCCATCGACACAGCCATCAACAACCTCAACACCGTGATGCAGGCTGCCAGTCAGCAAATGTATCAAGGTGCCGGTGCACAAGCTGGCCCTCAGCCGGGCGCAGATGTCGGTCAGCAGGAGCAGCCAAAGCAGGATGACACCATCCAAGATGCCGACTTCGAGGAAGTGAAGTAAAAGTGCTAATAAACGCTAATCAAAAATAAGTAAATCCCAGTAACATAATAAGTTGCTGGGATTTTTATTTCTTAATAATAATTAAATCTTATTGTTTTTAATCGTTTTTGTGCTTATATTTGTACCATATTTGTGCCGCGACTTAATGGGAGATAAAGTGCGACTTAATTTAAAAGATAAATTGATAATCAAATAGATACAAATAGTATGGCGAGTGCAAAATTTCAAATAGAGCGGAAATGCGAAATTTGTGGTAAATCTTTTATTGCAAAGACGCTAACCTCCAAATACTGCTCTAAGAACTGTTCTCAAGCAGCATATAAGCAAAGGAAAAAGGAAGAACAGTTGGAGGCATTGAAAAGAGAAAAGGCAGCGAGAGTTCCGAAGAACCAGCCTTATCTCTCAATAGCTGATGCAACTGCATTATTTGATATTGGACGAGATTCCCTTTATCGCTTAATCAGGAATAAACAAGTCCGTTATTATAACCTCGGACTAAGGATGATACGTATTTGCAAAGCTGATTTACAAGAACGCTTCAATCTACGTCCTTACGATGAAAGAAGGAAAGAAAAACAATCGGAACTAAAGACTTATCGGCTTGAGCCTGAAGATTGTTATACTATTGGAGAAATAGCCAAGAAGTTTGGTCTCCATGATAGTACTGTATATCTGCATATTCGCAAATATTCTATTCCAACAAGGCAGATTGGTAATTACGTCTATGCGCCAAAATCAGAGATAGACAATTTGTATAAACACTAACCCACGACATACAATGAGAAAGGAACTTGATAATACAAAGGCAACAGTACGATTGCGAAAGAGTGCCTATCGAAAAGAATGGTACCTGTATATAGAAAGCTATCCTGTGAGAGTAGCTGGAAAAGATTCTCCACAAAGAGTGCGTGAGTATCTAAACAGAACAATCACTACTCCTATTTGGGATAAAAGCAGAACTGCTCGTACAACCGAAGCAAACCAAACATTCAAACCAAAACGAGATTTGAACGGAATTATCTTGTGCAAAAGTGAGATAGACCAAGAGGCCTGTATTTATGCAGATAGTGTTAGAAAACTACGGCAGCGTGAATATGATAATGCAAGCTTGTATAGTGACACAGAAACAGCACAAGCAGAACAGAAAGAACGATTACAACAAAATTTCATTAAGTACTTTGATAAGGTGGCAGATAAGCGACACCATAATAGTTCCCTTTCAATTCAAACAAACTGGGAACGAGTACATGTTTTGTTGAGAATGTTTGCTGGAGATACGCTACTTTTTTCACAGATAGATAATAGATTAGCAGAAGATTTCAAGTTTTTCTTGTTATCCGCTCCTTGTGGTGGAAGTAAAAAAGGGACAATATCACGAAACACAGCTTCCACGTATTTTTCTATTTTTAAGGCTGCACTCAAACAAGCATTCATAGACGGATATTTGACTATAGATTTATCTGCAAAAATCAAAGGCATACAGGAACAAGAATCCCGAAGGGAATACTTAACTCTTGATGAACTGAATAAGTTAGCTAATACTCCTTGTGAACGGGATGTACTTAAACGAGCTGCACTATTCTCAGCTCTAACAGGATTAAGACACTGCGACATTCAAAAACTAAAATGGAATGAAATAGCCATCGAAGGAAACCAAGCCAAACTTCTCTTTACTCAGAAAAAGACAAAAGGGGTGGAGTATATGCCTATTTCGGAGCAGGCTTTTAAACTTTGCGGGGAACCAAGACAACCAGAACAACTTGTTTTTGAAGGGTTACCAAATCCTTCTTGGATTTCTCGTCCATTAAGGGCATGGATTGAAAAAGCTGGTATTCAGAAACACCTCAGCTTTCATTGCTTTAGGCACACATTTGCTACCCTTCAACTTGCAAACGGAACAGACATTTATACTGTAAGCAAGATGCTTGGGCATACAAATGTCAAAACAACTCAAGTATATGCAAAGGTTGTCGATGAAAAGAAAAATAAAGCAGCCAATGCTATTCAAATAGATATTGAAAATGATAAAACTTAATTCGACAACATAATATGAATACCAAATATTTTGAACATATTGTAGTATATCTGTCCGTTCTTGTTGTTTGTGTCATCATTGCGTTGTTTGCAAGAGTGGTTGCCTTACGTTTAGGGGTTGATGAATTTACTGCACAAATAGTCTTTTGGAGTGTTATTGCCATAGGCATCATCATTTATTCTATATTGTCTATTTTGGTTGAGGGACTATTTACGGCATTAGTCAAGTTTTTCTTTCCAAAGAAACAAGAAGAGAAAACAAATGATAAAGCATCCGACGCTGGGGCTGGACAAGTAGTAGACGGTGTTGGCAGTCCATCTTCCGCACAACAGCAACAATCAATGGACTTTGACTCAATTCGGCAACAGCAACAAAAGTTAATGGACCAGAAAGTACAAGATAAACGTGCTATAGCTATTAAATATACTCAACAGCAATTCGCACCTTATATTTCAGATAAAGATTTGCTCAAGCTTTGTGAATATATAGAGTTGTACTCCGCTAAGCTTCCCTTATCACACGTTGAACCAATTAATATTAAAGGTTTAGTTGCCTTAGACCTGTTTCATTTTGGTTGGAATATATGGAACCATTTTAGAGTTGGCAAACAAGATGAAATTTCGCAGTTCCTTAAGCAGGTTTTTGCCATCACATTCAAAGATGTGGAAGTTGGAAGCATAAAAAGCCATCTCCGTGATGATGAGAAGAAAGGCACTATACCTATTGTACAAAGCCTTTCAGACCACCAAATAACAGAATAACACACAAACCTATTGTGTTTTTATAGTGTTTCTTCAGTGTCTTAGGACACAGAGGAAACACTTTTTTCATTTGCACCGTAAAAATCAATAACAAGTATTATGGTACAAAATGAAATCACTTTTGAGAACTTGCCAAAGGCAGTTGCTCACTTAGTCAGCGAAATTGCTGAAATCAAGAATTTAGTATGTAAAGGACAAACACCTGTTGTCTCTCCCAAACGCATTCCTATTGGAATAGATGATGCGTGTAAACTAATAGGGAAAGCCAAGCCCACTGTTTACACCTTAGTACGAAAACGCTTACTACCTTGTTATAAGAATGGTAAGCATCTCTATTTTTTTGAAGATGAGTTATTGGCATGGATTGAAGGAGGTAAGAAAAAGACTGTTGCCGAAATCAACGAGGAGGCAAAAACTTTTATCTCTGAGAAACATTCTGATTCTTCCCTTTTATAAATATATGTATTATGGAAAAGGAAAGAGCTGAAGGACGAGCCAAGCAATCTAAGAATGAACGCATAGAGCAATTCTTGAAAGAGCATTATGCTTTTCGTTTTAATACAGTTAAAAGTAGAACAGAGTTTCGAGAACAAGATTCTAATACTTCATTCCGTCCTCTTACTAAGTATGATATTAATTCTATGCGTCGGCTGGTAGATGGGACTTTGGGAATATATACTCCAGCAGATAATATTCGAGCAATATTGGAGAGCGACTTTTGCAATAAAGTTAACCCAATTCGTGAGTATTTGTTGAATCTTCCAAAGCCTAAAGGTGAAGATGAATCTGAAATTATAAGGTTGGCAAATTGTGTTGTGGTGAGAAATCCTGATAAATGGAAACACTACTTTGTAAAATGGTTGGTTGCTGTCGTAGCCAATGCTATGGATGATTTACAGTGTCGTAATCATACATGTTTAGTTCTTACAGGTGAACAAGGAAAATTCAAAACAACTTTCCTTGATTTATTCTGTCCAGAAGAACTGAAGAGTTATCTTTTCACAGGAAAGATAGACCCACAGGGAAAAGATGTACAAACATTGATTGCAGAATATCTTTTTATCAATATTGACGACCAGTTAAAGGCTCTCAATAAGAGAGATGAAAATGAGTTGAAGAATTTGATAACGACACCAAGAGTAAAATATCGCAGACCATACGATACTTACATTGAGGAGTATCCTCACTTAGCAAGC
>NZ_GL586311.1:1397602-1456189 GCF_000184945.1 Segatella buccae ATCC 33574 | reverse complement strand
GGGTTTATGGCATCAGTTAATGGCAATGACTTTCTAACAGATCCGACAGGAAGTCGTCGATTTCTACCATTTGAAGTTGAGCACATTGACATTGACGCTGCTAAAGAGGTTAATATCAACAAGGTGTACTCCGAAGCAGTTGAATTATGGAGAGTTGGATACCATTACTGGTTCAATGAAGAGGAAATTGCCGAACTGCATCAAGAGAGCGAAGGTTTCCAAGTACAGACCGTTGAATATGAAATGCTTCTTAAAGGAATGGAAAAACCTGCAGTAACCGAAGAAAGTTATATGACCACTTCTGAAATCTTGAATTATTTGCGAGCTTACACCACGCTTAATCTAAGCGAAAGGCGAATGGGTGAAGCCTTGAAAAAGGCAGGTTTCTTACGGAAATCCAAAAGGATAGGTGGCAACCCTATGTATGTTTACCACATACGCAAGATTATTCCCAACCCCTTTATTCAAAGTTATAATGCTAATTATTAATACTACTTTACTACAAGATAGATAAGACTTTGAAAGAAAAAAGGTTAGACCGTAGTAAACTATTAGATAGGGTATTACTACCTCATTACTACCAGCCTACCATATACACATGCAATGATTACTACAAAGATAGTTAGTACTACATGTTTTTCTTTCACTGTCAATGACTTACAAGAATATAACATTGTAGTAAGTAATAGACTTAAAAGTTACAAGTATGACAATAGATAAAATTAAAGCAATATCAATTAAAGATTACTTAGGTAGTATGTCTATATACCCTATAAAGAATTATGGCTATTACGGAATGTATAAAAGTCCATTCCGAAATGAACATACTCCAAGTTTCAAAGTTGATTATAACCAAAATCTATGGTATGACTTTGCTCTTGATGAAGGTGGGAGTATAATAGATTTGGTGATGAAGTTACATAATTGCAGTTTAATACAAGCTATAGAGTTGTTTAATGGCAAACAAAATATCCTGCAAAAATTCTCCATAGCAAATAGCAAAACAAATTCTCCAAGCCAATCACATATAGAGGTTGTCGGCTCTACCAACTTATGTCATCCAAATCTCATAGAATATTTCACACATAGAGGAATCAATCTGAATATTGCGAAAAAATATTGTAGGGAAATCCATTATAGAATTGGTGATAGGAGTTTTTACGCAATAGGCTTTCCAAACAATTCTTATGGGTATACTTTGCGCAATCCATATTTCAAAGGGTGTTTGCCTCCTTCCGATGTGTCGTATGTTCCCAGTCCTTCAGAACAAATCAATCTGTTTGAAGGTTTTATGGATTATCTTAGTCTGCTTACGATGAGTCCAGATGAAGAGAAGAAAGCTACACTGATACTGAACTCGATTAATAATATCAAAAAGTCAAGATTTTTTCTTTCAAAGCACAAGCTCATCTGTTCATATTTAGATAATGATGAAGGAGGAATGCGAACTTTAGAACAACTTAAAAGAGATGGTTTTACTGTCCAAGACTGCTCTTCCGTTTTCCAGAATTATAAAGACCTAAATGAGTATTTATGTGCTGAATTCAAGCATTCAGAGAAAGCAGAAAATAAGAAAATCAAAGGGATAAGACCATAACAATGGGATATGCTTCGTATAATCTATTTTTCGGGGAGCAAGTTTATGTTTTGGGCATACCAAAACCACTTGCTCCACCTCCTGCCACTCGGTGCAGAGGACTATCCCGTCGGTCTCCATCAAAACAAATTAAAGAAACAAATATGACTAAATCAGAATACAACAAAGGTGGTCGCCCAACTAAAGGCGCAGCCGAAAAGAAGAAATACCGTATCACGGTGAAACTTACCACAGAGGATTATTATACGCTCAAAGGCAAAGCCAAAAGCGCAGGAGTAACCATGAGTGAGTTTGTAAGAAAAGTTCTTGAGAAAGGAAACGTCGTTGAGCGGCTGACCGTAGAACAAGCAGACTTTATCCGTAAACTGTGTGGCATGGCAAACAATCTCAACCAGTTGGCGCATCGTGCCAATGCGGAAGGGTTTCATGCCGTTGCTCCTTTCCACAGAATCATCATTGGCAAGATAGACGAAATCCTAAATCTGATACGAAGATGATAGCCAAGATAATGAAAGGTGCAGGTTTCAAGGGTGTCATCAACTATATCCTCGACCCAAAGAAAGGAACGGAACTCATTGATACTTCTGGAGTAAGAACGGACAGTATC
Source organism: Segatella buccae ATCC 33574 (assembly GCF_000184945.1). Taxonomy (GTDB): domain Bacteria; phylum Bacteroidota; class Bacteroidia; order Bacteroidales; family Bacteroidaceae; genus Prevotella; species Prevotella buccae. The sequence continues at coordinate 1,453,985 of NZ_GL586311.1, read as the reverse complement.
AACCACATTGTTCAGAGCTTCATTGACCAAACGGAATTGAATCCACGAGTAAGTAAGGTTGTCGGACATATCTCCCTGAGTTTTTCCGCACAAGATTCTCCCAAACTCAACAATGAATGGATGGCGAAAGTGGCTCGTGAGTACATGGAAAAGATGGGGATAAAAGATACACAGTATGTCATTGGTCGTCATTTCGACAAGGAACATCCGCACGTTCATATCGCTTTTAATCGGATAGACAATAATGGCAAGACTATCTCTGACCGTAACGACAGATTCAGAAGTGAGAAAATTTGCAAGGAACTGACCGCTAAATATAGCTTGTACTTCGCTGGTGGTAAGGAGAATGTCAAAGAACACCGACTGAAAGAACCTGACAAGACCAAGTATGAAATCTATCAGGCGTTGAAAGCAGAGATTGCCCAGTGCAGGAATTGGAAAGACCTTCTTGCTCACTTGAAAAAGCAAGATATTGATGTCCGCTTTAAGTATAAAGGAAACTCACAAGAAGTCCAGGGCATTATCTTTGAAAAGAACGGTTATCATTTCAATGGCTCTAAAGTGGATAGGGGTTTCAGTTATTCCAAGATAGACTTTGCCCTGCAACAGAATAACAGGGAACACGAACAGCAGACACAAGGAATGCTAAACCTCATATCCAATGTTGCAAGTGTTACGAGCGAAATTACCAACAACCTCATAGAAGGAGGATTGGATTTGTTTCAAACTCATGGCACTGTTCCTGCGGAGGTTTACAACACACTCGACAAAAAGAAGAAAAAGAAAAAACGTAAAATACATTTATAACTATGGCAGATAATAATACATTTGTCCTCTTTGAGGAAATCAAGAACAAGCTGGAAACAATTTACAGGGAACTAAAGGAACTGAAAGAAAAGGAGAACGGTTCTGTTTTCCTCCCTGTTCAATCTACACTAGCACAAAGTGATGAGCAGAAAGAACAGGAATTGCTCAATCAGTATGAACAGCGAACAAAAGAAGTGATTAACAAGTATATTGGTGTGCAAGTGCGTATCAAGGACGAGGAGGCTAAATCCATGGACAAATTGGTGGCAAGTGTCTTGACCATGTTGCACGAGTGGCAGGAGAATAAAGAGCATCCAATACCGCAGGAACATATTCACAGGCACAGTTTTGACCTCAAGTCCTCGAAAGTCTTTACTTATATGGTAGCAGTATCTGTCCTTTGTTTTGTTTCATTGGTCAGCAACTACTTCTTGTGGCAACGCAAACAGCAATATGAAGATGATGCTTTGAAATTCCAAATCATCAGAGTATGGAGAGGATGCAGCCCAAAGGAAATCCTATGGCTCAATGATGTGTTTGACATTCATCGTAATGCTGCAATAATTAAAAGAATCAAAAAGCATACAGATGATTATAATGTGGGACTGAAAGCAAAAGCAGATAGTCTAATGCAGAATAACTTACAAAACAAGAAGAATAAATAACGTGAGTTCGATATAAGAAATTTCTCCAATATATTATCTATAAGACACTTAGAGATTTATAACCCCCAAAATAAAGAAATAATCTTGTAATTCGAGTATTTATTACCACTTAAAAGGGTTATAGTGAGCTATTTTATCTAATCAAGTCTATTTTAAGAAGAATTGCCAATAAGTTAATATACTTATAATCAACAAGAAACGGAATATTTTAATTTAATTCTTATATCGAACTCACGTTAAATAGGATTGTGGATATAAAACTTTTGAAAGAGGAGGAAATATCTCCTCTTTTTTATTCTTTATACAAGAATATTTACTATATTTGCAAACAATCAGATGATATTTATGGAAAGTCCAACTAATAGAATTAAAGAGGTGCTTATCGAGAAAGGGATTAAGCAAACATGGCTTGCAGAGAAACTCGGTAAGAGTTTCACTATTGTGAACTCATATGTTTGTAATCGTCGACAGCCAAGCCTCGAATTGCTATTTCAGATAGCAGAGATCTTGCAGGTTAATCCAAAGGAATTAATTAACATCCCAGATGAGTAACTTTATTATGGTAGAGCATAAAAAATCTATTCGTTTTTTCAACGATCGTGAGGTAAGGGCGGTATGGGACGACGACCATAATAAATGGTGGTTCTCAGTGCTTGATATCATTGCGGCAATCAACGAGCAGGACGATTATCAAAAGACAAGAAACTATTGGAAGTATCTTAAAACAAAGTTGAAGAAGGAGAAGAACGAACTGGTTAGTGGCACTAACCAGTTCAAACTGCATGCTCCTGACGGAAAGCAACGATTGACAGATACGTTAGATAGTGAGGGAGTAATCTTGTTGGCAAAGGCAATACCCAATGTCAAGGCAATGGGATTTCTTGATTGGTTTACTTACAGCGACAATACCATCGATGGGCAGAGTAAGAAGAAAGCCTACCAACTTTTTGAGAGCGGACTATTGAAAACGGCAGAGCCTGGTAGCGTCAAGTGCCTGCAACAGATTCATGCCTATCTCTTTGGAGGATTATACGACTTTGCTGGACAAATCCGAACTAAGAATATTTCAAAAGGAGGTTTCACTTTCGCTAATTGTATGCACTTCCCCGCTACGCTGCTAACAATAGAACGAATGCCCGAAACTACCCTTGATGAGATTATGGACAAATATGTTGAAATGAATGTTGCACATCCCTTTATGGAGGGCAATGGTCGCAGTACTCGTATTTGGCTTGACCTCATGCTGAAGCGTTCTCTCAAACGGTGTGTGGATTGGAGTCAGATAGATAAGAACGATTATCTGTCTGCCATGCGTGAGAGTGTATCTGATAGTACACATATCAAGGCTTTAGTAAAACATGCACTCACCGCAAAGATTGATGATAGAGAAATGTTCATGAAAGGTATTGATTACTCATACTATTACGAACAAAATGATTAAATTTTATGGCTATATTAAGAAAATGCTTTCCCGTTAATGTTATCGAGATGGTTGCGAATATACTTGGTGATACAGATAAGGGCTTAACTGGTTCAGAAATACACCGATTACTATTGCAGGCTAATATTGAGGATAAAACCCAAGGAGGTGTAATGGTTGCCAAAAGAAAGAATTTATTTAATTCTTTAGCCAGTGAGCAGAATAAGAATAAATGCTCTAATAATATATTACGTTTTATAGGTTATGCTCTTGCTCCAAGCCGATATATCAAGAATGAAGAAGAGTTTGAAAGAATTAGAAGTGAGGTGAATCAACAATTGGCATTCGTTGGATATGAACTTGCCGAGTCAGGGAAGTTTAGAGAAATTGCAGTTGCAAGTACTATTTCTGATGTACAAATCAAGGCAAACAATCTAAAACAAGAAGTAGAACAAAGAAAGGGGCATAGCGAAATTATAAAATACTGTAAAGCTGAATTGTTAGTAAATAATTACTTCCATGCTGTTTTAGAGGCAAACAAAGGATTGTTCCAGCGTATAAGAGATTTATCGGGAATAAAAACGGATGGGAATAAACTTATAGAGGAAGTGTTTAGCAAGAATCCCATATTAATTATAAATAATTTTCAAACAAGTTCAGAAAAGAATGAGCATGAAGGTTTCTGTAGTTTACTTAAAGGTTTATGCAGTATGTTTAGAAATCCAACTGCACATGAACCCAAAGTTGACTGGGAGATTTCAGAACAAGATGCACTTGAGATACTTGGAATAATTTCTTATTGCCATAGAAGATTGGATAATTACCAAAAAATCAGATAATTCTATGCTTCATTTTTTATATTATTATGTGCCAAATGATTAAAATAACAATTAATGAAATAAATAATTAGATACAATATAATGTTCTATAATATCATACAAAGGAAAAGGAATGAGTGGTTAAGTCGTATAGATTGCCCTGTCAAGTCTTTGCTTTCATACATTGAAGGTAAAGGAATGATGCGTGATGCACAAATAGAGGCTATAAAGACTTACTTGTTCTTGAAGATAGAATGTGGCAATAAACCTTTGTGGAGGCTTTTCACGGAGGGCGATTTCTTGTCCCTCAATCTTGATAATATGAGTCTTACCGCTAAGGCAAGGCTTGTTCTGGAAACAAATAAAGCAGCAGCTTCACTTTATGAATATGCTTGTCAGAGTGATGAACAAGGGAATGTTTCAGCACCAGCATTAAAGAAATACATTGAAGAGAATCCCGATACAATCGATTATGTATCAGTCTTTAAGAAGTTTTTTTATGATGTAGCTTATCCTGACTATATTTTTAGTTTGCCAATGGGAGCCGGTAAGACATATTTGATGGCTGCGTTTATCTATCTTGACTTATATTTTTCATTAAATGAGCCAGATAACCTCTCATTTGCACATAACTTTATGATCTTGGCTCCATCAGGCTTGAAGGCTTCTATTATCCCAAGTATAAAGAATATACAAGACTTTGACCCTACGTGGATTCTTCCAAACCCTACAGCATCTCAAATAAAGAATGAGATTCAGTTTGAGGTACTTGATGCTCAGAAGACTGCACAAAAAAGCAATCTTGTTAAGAACCCAAATGCACAAAAGATAAATAGTCATCTGACGTCAAATGAAGTTCGTGGTCTGGTGGCAGTGACCAATGCTGAGAAAGTAATTCTTGATAAATTAGATAAAGATAAAAGCCCATCACTTCTTAGTGATAAGGAAAAGAAAGAGTTTGAGATATCTAATGAGCTTCGTTCTATTGTAGGAAAGATTCCCCATCTTTCTATTTTCATTGACGAGGTGCACCATGCTTCAGACGGAGACATAAAACTTCGTCAAGTTGTTAATAAATGGACAGAAACAGAAACCTTTAATTCTGTTTTAGGTTTCTCGGGAACTCCTTATCTTTCCACTGCCGAGTCGGTGAAGGTGGGATTAGACTTGTCATTGAAAAACAAGAACCTTTCAAATGTTGTTTATTATTATCCGCTGATAGAAGGTGTGGGTAATTTCTTGAAGTCTCCTACAATAAAAGTGTCAGATGGTGGTTATGAAACTATTATCCGCAAAGGTGTGTCAGAGTTCCTTGATACCTATGGCAATTTGGTTTATTCTAATGGTACATGTGCAAAACTCGCAATCTATTGTGGGCGCATAGATAATTTGGAAGAGAATATCTATCCTATTGTTGCTGAACTTATCACTAAGTTTGGCTTGAATCCTGCTGATACTATTCTTAAATATCATGGAGGAAACAAGGAGTATTCTGTGCCTGAGAGTGCGGCTGTTGAATTTGCTTCATTAGACACCAGTCTCTCAAAGATAAAGATAGTGTTGTTAGCACAAATTGGCAAAGAGGGCTGGGATTGCAAAAGTCTTACCAGCGTTATCTTGCCTCAAAAAGGCGCATGCCCTCAAAATATGGTTCTGCAGACTTCTTGTCGTTGCTTGCGACAGGTTGTAAAGAAAAGCAAGGAAACAGCTTTGATTTGGCTTAACGATGATAATGCGAAAACGCTAAATAAGGAGTTGGATAAGCAGCAACACACTTCTATTGAAGAACTTAACAAAAGTGGTAGTGCCAAACTGCACACCTTGCAGCGTTTCTCACGCATGGAGAAATTGCGTGTGCCCCCAATTGATTTCTTCCAGTTGAAGGTGTCTTATCTGACATTAGTGTTAGAAGATGAGTTGAATACAGCAAAAGAACTGCAAAGAAATGAATTATATGCTACCAGCGACTTACAACTAATCCGACAACAAAACTTAAAAGGAGAGGTTGAAGATAAGGCTACAGAACAGTTGCAGGATGATGAACACGATAAGCCAATAACATTCAACAGTTGGCTACATCTTATTTGTAAAGAGAGCTTCCACACTTTGCATATTGCTCAATTAAAGAAATATACCACGGCTTTGCAAGCTATCTTTAATACGATTACAGATATTCGTGGTGGTATACACTTTCTTAAGGGAGAATACAACCAAATACAGGTACGTGCCAATGTACGAAAAGCCTTTATTCCTCATCGTTCTATTGAGGTGAAAGAGGAAGTTATACCAGAGACTGCTGAACTTCTTCAGATTAAGAACTTCCAATCAGTAATAGAAGTGAATGATACTTCTAAATATTTCCCAAACCAAGAGCAGGTATTAAAGATAGTTGATGCAGATAAAGGTGAGAAAACTCTAAAGGCAGAAATACAAACAACCATTGATACGCTTAAAACATTAAGCAATCAAGACCAAACCATACAAGCACTATTGAATAGTCCCGATAGTTACGAGCCAACGGAAAGCAACATCAATGATAAGACTTATCATTATCTACCTTATAAATTCGACAGCAGTTTTGAGATTAGTTATTTTTCGGATTCCCTCCAAGCTATCATACGGGATAAGCAACTCGAGTTTTATTTCAATGGAGATGATAACCTGACCGATTTCAAAATACGTTGTTATAAAAAGAATGGTAAGAACTGGAGTTTGCTCGGTAATTACACACCCGACTTCTTAGTGATTAGCAGAGATGAACAGGAAGCAATCAAACAAATACTTATCATTGAGACGAAAGGCGAAGGCTTTGCTGCCAAGTTTGCTGAACGCAGGCAGTTTATGGAAGAAGAGTTTGTGAAACTCAATAACGAGCGTTTCGGTTACAATCGTTTCAGTTTCTTGTATATCGAAGATACGATGACACCAACCGAGCAAGATAAAAAGACCATTACAGCAATCAATCAATTTTTCAAATAATAGAATTCATTATGGCAATCAAATATATTTCTTACGATCCTAATGTTCTCGAAGGACAAGCTATACTCGATAACTTTGTGCGCACGCAGCGTATTCTGCGTTATCGTGATAACAGTAAAGTGGTTGAGCGTATTCTGCGTGGTATGCCACTCTATGAAGTAGAAAGCCAAGAAGTGGTGGGCAAGAATTCTAATCATAATCTCGTACTTCGTGGCGAGTGTCTTTCTGCTTGTGCTTATCTTAAAGAGAAAGGTGTGAAAGTAGACCTTGTTTATATTGACCCTCCTTTTGCCAGCGGTGCCGATTATGCTAAGAAGGTTTACATTCGTCGTAATCCTAGGGTGGCAGAAGCTATTAAGCAAGCTGAGACAGAGCTTGATAGCGAAGAACTCCGTAACTTTGAAGAAAAGATGTATGGAGATGTGTGGGATAAGGAACGTTATCTGAATTGGATGTATGAGAACCTCGTTGCAATCAAAGCTGTTATGAGCGACACGGCTTCTATCTATGTGCATTTGGATTGGCATATAGGACATTATGTGAAAATTCTGATGGACGAGGTATTTGGAGAGGATAAGTTTAGAAATGAGGTTATTTGGTATTATTACAACAAAATGCAAGGTAACGTAAATCGTTTCGCTTCAAATCATGATTCACTTTTTTATTATAGTAAGTCTGATGAATTTACTTATAATCAGGTTAAGGAAAAACGTGCAGAAACTATCAAGCAAATAAAACGAATTTGGGATAAAGAAACTCAAAAATTGGTTAATGCAAAAGATAATCAGGGAAAAGTAATTTATGTAGATTCTGACGAATTTACTATTGATGATGTTTGGAGGATGTCGATGTTACAGCCTGCTGACAAAAATGAACCCGTAGGTTATGCGACACAAAAACCTGAAGCGTTATTGGAGCGCATCATCAAAGCCAGCAGCAATGAGGATATGCTTGTGGCAGATTTCTTTGGTGGTAGTGGCGTAACTGCTGCTGTTGCTAATAGATTAGGTCGCAGGTTTATCCATTGCGATATTGGCATTAACAGCATTGAAACCACACGCGACCGATTGCGTAAGGTGGGAGCAGAGTTTGAAGTGATGGAGGTAAAAGATGGTGTTTCGCTCTATCGCAATCCTGTACAAACAATGGATAAACTGAAGAGCTTAATACCTGGACTTCGCAATGAAGATGCACTCGATAAGTTTTGGGAAGGAAGTATTCATGACACGAAAGAAGGTATGCTGCCTGTTTATCTTCCAAACTTAATGGACAGTAGCACTCGTTTGTTAGACACAGCACTGATGAATCGCATTCTGAAAGAAGCAATGCCCGACCTGCCTGACGAAACTAAAAAAGTAGTTGTTTATTATATAGATATCACAGATATAAAAGAAATAAAGCAATTCATTAAAGAGCAGAACAACACGCTGATAGAGGTTGAACTGAGAGACTTAAAGAACGTGCTCGATAACGTTGTAGTGGAAGACGATGCCGAGTTTGATGTGAAGGAAGTCCAACCAGAAGGTGAGGCTTTCAAAGTTTGGCAAGTAAGCATCAATCGTTTCTTTAGCGACCGTGTGAATAAAAAGATAGAGGAATACAACCTTAAAGGACAGCAACAGGCGTTGAAGGCTGGTAAAGAATTTAATCCTATCACGTTGAGCGAAGAAGCACTCGAAACAATCGAGTTCCTCAGCCTCGATTGTACTTCTGCCGATCCTTCTTCTCCTTGGCGCAGCGACTCCGAAATCCTCATAGACCGCCTTGGTTATGTACGTAAGAATGGTATTGATACCAAAATCTTCTGGGATGGTACAATTACCTCAGAAGAAAAACCTCTTCGTCTCAAGATAAGAAATATCTGTGGGGATGAAACAATATATGAACTTTAAAAATTATATCACATGTGGTCAGATATAGAAACATCAAAGGATTTACTAGGTTACACTGTCCATGCAGAGTTACTAAAGAAAATTATAATGGAGCCAAGTAATCTACCAGTTACAATTGGACTTTATGGGGATTGGGGATGTGGTAAATCCAGTACGCTCAAAATCTTACAAGAAAAGATTGAAAAAGACGCGGACTCAAAGGAAAATACTATTGTCGTATACTTTGATGGTTGGAGTTTTGAGAGTTTTGATGATGCAAAGATGGCTCTCATACAAGGTATTGTTGAGAAACTTGAAAGCAATACTAGTATTAAGAAAGAATGTATTGGTGCAGTAAGACAATTAGCAAAGACTGTTAAAGAAGAAATCTTCTCTATGCGCACGCTTTTATGGTCTGTGAAAAATATAGTAGCACCAGCCGCTCTTACCTATGCAACTGGTGGTCTTACAATACTACCAAGTCTTCTCTCATTTTTCGAATCATATAATAGTGATGAAAAAAAGAAAGAGCTTGCAGATGCATTAACAGGAAAAGATGCCGAAACTTTTTTAAAGAAAGCTTTAAATACGCATATAAATGCAGATCAATTCTCTGCAGTAAGAGAGTTTCGTGAAAGTTTTTGCGAACTTATAGAGGCTACAGGAAAAGAAAGAATAGTGATACTCATTGATGATCTTGACAGATGTTTACCTCAACATATCATTGATAATCTTGAAGCGATTAAATTATTTTTAAATGTAGAGAAGACTGCATTTATTATTGCTGCTGATCAGAATATTGTATCTAATGCCATCATGAGACAATATGGTGAGAAACTTGGCATACAAAAAAGAGGAGAAAGTGCGAGAAGTATTGGAGAAGACTATATGGACAAATTCATCCATATCCCCTATACAATCCCGAAGTTAAGTGATCAAGAAGTAGAGTCCTATGTAACATTACTATTATGCGAATCTGTACTTTCACAATCTGATTTTCAAACAATTCATAATGATTTTCAAAAATACATTATTGAACACAAATTTGAAGGATATGGTTGGAATAATATTAAAGAGATGCAGGGAGTAAAAGAAAATAAAGATTTAGCTGGAATTGTAGCATTTATGGCTCATTGTACTACTTCAATAAGTCATTCGCTCTACCGCAATCCGAGACTGATTAAACGCTTCCTCAATGCTTTTGAGATTCGTTTTCAACTACTCCAACTGAGCGGTAACTTATCTGAAACAAATAAATATTTGTTGTTAAAGCTCATGCTTTTGGAGATAAGTCATTCGAATTTATTTGGACAGTTAAACAGATGGACTATTGAGAGTAAAGGTTTTTCTCCAGAGATCAAAGAACTTGAGCAACAAGCTGCGATAGATAAAATAGATGTTGAAAACTATAAGGATTGGAACTCTAAAGATGTAAAAGAACTGCTAACGATGGAACCATTTTTCAGCTCATGTGATTTAAGAGAAATATACTGGGTTTCCCGTGACAAATTGATAGATGGTATGGGAGGAACTACTCTTATTCCCGAGAGAATTAAGAAATTATTGAAAATCATTTATAGTGCAGATACAGATACCACTATAAAAGAACGGTGTGAAGATGTAAAAGTACTAAATGGGGCTGATTTGGATAGTTTCTTTGAAATTCTAGATGGCAAATTGTTAACCGATTCTGAAGAAACTAAACCATATCGAGTATATTACTATCTAATCGAACTTGAAATTGATGGAGCTTATAACAGATTCATTGAAACTTTTTCTAGAGTTTCTGAAAAAGCTCCATTTTCGATATCTAATTATCTAAAAAGATTACTGAATAAATTCAATAATGATAAGATATTGCTCGAACTTATTCATAAAAATAATAGTCTTACAAGGATCATGTTTTCTAACGTAACAAAAAAATAAATAAGAAATTATGGGAACATCACAAAGACATAGCCCTTCTGTTGCTGGGCAACCTAATTGGGGTAAATCCTCTAATAGTCTGACTGTTGCTATTAAAAATTTGAAAAAACTGGAAGAAATAATTCCTGACGATAATGATGAGCAAAGTTCAGATATTGTTGAGCAAATACAGTCTTTGCCACAACCTGTGAGGTATACTTCTTCTGAAAAACAAATACGAAAAATAAACAACTCTTTTAGTAGAAACGTAAGATATTCTGTAAAGAGGTTAATTAAAGCATCTGGTGGAAAGAAAAATGTAGCTACAGGTAAGTCTAGAGCACTTGGTCATGCCGGTATAGCTGTTATGGGGAATTTCTTAAATACTATTTTAGAAATTCATCAACAAGGGTTAGACGGTTGGCTAAAAATTAAAGGTCTCACTCTTGAAGGAAAAAAATGGGAAGATATCTCAAACATTCTGATAGAAGCATGTTCCGATAAGGTTATTGGATTAGATGAAACTGCTGCAAATCAGGCAATAACAGAAACATTTGAGGGATTAAATGATATGATAAATGAAACCTCTTCAAATATAGAAGAGGTTCTTCAAAGCATATTGAACGGCCAAAAACTTCAGGAAATTATAGATAAATTCTTTGGGGTCTATATTTTTGTTCATCTTTCTCAAAATTTCACTGAAAAACTTGAGAAGAAATATGCTCAAGAAAAAGTTAATAAATATATGAAACAAATCAAAGAGCAAATTATTTCTGATATTCAAGAAGGAGTTAATGGTAGTAAAAGTATAAACGTTGACTGGAATGGTGATGAAGGGAAAAAATTTATCTTGGAAGAGTTTAATAAAATTCTAAATATATTTGATAATGATGAAGATTGAGGTTTTAGATTTTTCTTACAAAGGAAAAGAATCAAAAAAGCAACTTGTAATATCAGTTAGTATCCAGGGAAGCCATACTGTTCAGTCTACGGCTGTAACTATCGATATCTTTAATATCTCATATTTTGCAGAACGAATCCCCAAAGTATATTCGGGACTTTTGCTTTTATCTGCAGAGGTTTATGCTATTGATAGAGCTATATCAAGAAATAAAGACTCAATAAACGGCTGGTCTAGAGAGTTAGATGTAATATTTAAGGTTCCAGAATCGAGACTATTTCAATCAAATGCTAATCAAATAAATTCTCTTTTGTCTTTTCTAACAGGCGATTATTGGATATGTCAATTTAAAGATAGTCCTGAAATAGAATGGGTTCATCAAGAGAATTCAGATGAGTTTAATAATATTGCTCAAGTAAATCTTTTTTCTGGAGGAATGGATTCTTTGATTGGTGCTATTGATTATATGGAATCTTGTGGCAAGCAGTGTCAAATTTATCTTGCCTCACATCATGATAGTATTATGAAAGGTCCCAAAATTGATCAAGAGAGAATTATCACAAAATTTACACAACAATATCCTGATAAATTTATCTATCGGCAGCCTGTAGGTATTACACCAACGATATCAAAAGAACTTACTTGTCGCTCTCGCTCATTGATGTTCCTATCCATTGCTTTTATGGTTGCAGCATATAAGTCGTGTAAAGTAATTGTCCCTGAGAATGGATCTGTTTCACTCAATTATCCTTTATCTGTTTCAAGAAGAGCTGCATGTAGTACACGAACTACCCATCCCTTATTTCTTCAAAGTATAAGAGAATTATTATCAGTTCTTTCACTTCCCATAATAATAGAAAATCCATACGAATTCAGAACAAAGGGAGAGATGGTAGCAAATTGTCTTAATAAAAGCTATTTGCTGGACATTGTAGATAAATGTAATTCATGTGGAAAACGAGGAGGACATCAATTCATGCCTGACAATCCCCATGCTTCGCACTGTGGAAGATGCATGCCTTGTATGTATAGGAAAGCATCTATGGTTAATTGTAATGATTCTACAACTTATGGTATTAAGATGAGTACCCTTTTTCAACAACCGAAGAAAATTAGCAATGATTTCTATGCTATGTTGAACTATTTGAAAAAAGATATTTCAAAAGAAGATATTTCAAAAGAATTAAATATTATGGGACTAAAAAGGGATAATCCTAATTTCGATGATTATGTTAGCCTTGTTGAACGAACAAGATATGAATTAAAAACATTGATAGTAAAAGAAGGTAATAATGCAATTAAACAATATCTTAATTAAATGATAATTGATACACATTGTCATTTTGACAGATTTAATGACCCTGAAACCTTTATAGCTGGTGAAGAAAGGAAAGGAAATATAATTATTGGAATGACAAATTTACCTAGTCATTTTGAGATAGGGTATTCTCATCTCAAAGGGTTTAAGCATATCAGATTGGCATTAGGGTTTCACCCTCTGTTAGCTGATGATTCTATTAATGAGCTTTCTCTTTTTGATAAATTAGTTAATCTAACATCTTATATTGGAGAGATTGGATTAGATTTTTCAAGAGAGGGATATCGGTCAAAGTTAAGGCAACTGGAAGTTTTGTCACATATCTTAAGTATTTTAAAAGGGAAAAATAAAATTATAAGTGTACATTCGCGGAGAGCGGAAAGGGAACTCCTTGATTTACTTATAAAATTTGAAATAAAGAATGTAATTTTTCATTGGTATTCAGGACCAGTAGGTTTAATTCAAGAAATAGCTTCACAGGGATATTATTTTTCTGTAAATGAAGCTATGACAATATCTGAGAATGGAAAAAAAATACTTAAGTTCATTCCACGAGATAGGATGTTAACAGAAACAGATGCACCTTATAACGACAGGTGTAATATTTCTAATGTACTCAGTGCCTTGAAGTGTTCTGAAGGTGATATAAAAAACAACTTCTATTCATTAGTTAATAAATTAAATCAATAGTACCTTAAAGGTACAAGGAGACAACATCCAAGATGTTTTCTAATCAATACTACTCAAATTGAGGAAACATTTTTGTACCATAATAATGTAAATCATTGATAATCAATATAGAATACATTTGAGGAAGTTAACAACAAGTAATAGCAGCTAAAGGAAAATTAGCTGCTATTACTTGTTATTTTAGTTTCCTGTTTTTCCTGTCATGCTGTCATATTCTCCACAAGGGAATGATTATCAAGGCATTACGGATGAAGGGAAATATGACAGCATGAAAGGAAAAGTGACAGGACGAGAGGAATGGGGGATAGGGAAGAGAGAGGAAGGTGGACTGGAAAAGGAGGTCAGCGAACCGCTACCAGATATTCCGTGCCACGGGTGGTGTGCTTGCTTTTCAGTCCGTCGATATTGGCGAGGACCCGGCCAAAATGGGAAAGGGCGGAGAGGCGGAGTTGGGAACCTACTTGCTGCTTGAGCCGGGCGAAGATGGCAGCGGCCGTCATGTAGGTGCCGGCAGACTCGGTGGGCGGAATGGCAAAGGAGTCGAAGAAGAAAGCTTCGACAGGAGTGCGCTGTCGGTAGCGGCGGTTGTTGGCGATGATGGCCTGCGTGTCGGCCTCATCAAACCAATAGCGGCGACCGGCTTCCAGTTCGTCGACTGCCTGGGCATAGAGGCCGATATAGTCGAGACGGGAAGGCAAGGAGATGGGAGCCGTCAGCGTCACGGCTATAAACCGGCGGCAACCGCTCGGGTCGGTCAGCACATCATCCATGTTGGCTGTGGCGATGAACGAAGCCGTGCGGGGCAGTGTCTCACAGCGCAGGGCGTAAGGCCGCTTGATTTTGACATTGGCCAACTGCAATACGTTTTTCAGGAAACCGGCTTGCACGTTCGGGGCCACAGCGTTGAACTCGTCGATGTTGATGAGCAGATATTGCGACATGGCCAAAAGTAGGTTACGCTTCTCGCTGATAATGAGGTTGTCATTGTAGCCCCACTGTAGCGCATCAGGCAAGAGCCGTTTGCAAAAAGTGGACTTGCAAAAGCCTTGTTTGGAGATGAGCAGGGGTGCAACGCTATTGCCGTGAGTGGCATCGAGCCCCATCCATTGCGCCACCATACCCAGCATCCATGTGTGAAACCACTCGCGCCAAGAGGGCACATCAACGGGCACGCAGTCGGCCAAGTCGCCTATGTGGTCGTGCCCGTCCCAACGCCCGCGCACACTGTCAAGGTAATCGCGAATGGGATTGAAAGGCTTCACCATATTCGACTCGGTGTATCGCCTGATGTCCTTGTCCCACACATCGATGCCGTCCAGACGGGCTTGGATGGCAATGGTGTTGCGCATACGCTCGTCTGCCGGCAGGAAGTCGGACTGCGCTCCCAACGGACGGAGTTCGGTATATCCCTGCACTGTGTTGTAGCGCATCTCATAGTGGCTCCGCAGATAGTCAATCAAACGGCGGGTGATGTCGTTTCTGACACGTTTTGGGGTGTGTTCGCCCAATGGTTTTCCTTGATAGAATTTTACGATTTTAGTCTTGGTCTTAATATTTTTTCTCTTTTTCATATTCAGTTTTTTAGCAAGTAAACAAGTTGACGAGTGAACAAGTAAACGAGTTGAGTGTTTTTCTCGGTGAAAACTACTCGTGGACGCTCTTCATATACCTGTCTACTCGTCCACTTGTTAACTCGTGTACTTGTTCATCTGTCTACTCACACCAGCCCTGCACGGCCGGTGCGAAGGGTAGGAACCATCGGTGCAGAGCCCATGCACAAAATGTGCGAAGCCTGCGCACCGATGGCATGAGGGGACTATGAGAAGATGGCGGCAGTCTCCGCGTGATCAAACACGGGCTCCTGCGTGTAGCCGTACCGGCAGAACAGGCGGGCAATCTCACGCTGTTGACATTCACGCAACTTGCGAACGCCCTTGTGGTAACGGTAATACTCGTATCGGCTTCCGAGAAAATCCGTTATCTCATGCCGCAGCGGTGCATAGTCTTTATGGCTAACGGCATCAAAAAGATGTGTGAATCCCCAGACGAGCCGTTCGGTCTTCAACGGGCAGCGCTCACGGCATCCGCTTTCTGTCAGTGCCTGTGGCAAAACGCTCGGGGCCACGGTTCGTCCGGCCGGCAGCGACTCTCCGGCCAAATAGCGGAGACAATCGCCCCGCCAAACACATTGGTGCATGAAACACAGTGCCCAACCGGTGGGCACATCTTTAAAATCAATTTCGTTCATCGTTTTTGGTTAAATTAGTTATAGCAATATAAGTTGACGAGTTTGCAAGTTGACAAGTCAACGGGTCGTGTGTCTTTCGTCGGGTATGGCCTAATCCAAAAATGGGGAAAAGTGTCCCCGCAATGCTTTTCGGCTGCAAAGATACAACATCGGAGGGCCCTTGTCAAGAGTTTGGGGCAATTATTTTTTCGGCTGACATCATTCGAAATGTTTCCTGTCATAGTGCAACATATTAACATACTGACAGTTACAGTGAAAAATGACAGCATGACAAGAAAAACAGAAAAAATCAAAAAAGGGGGAATAATGAGGCGTGAAAAGGTAGAAAAATAAAGACTCAAAAAGGGAGCACGCTCATCGGGCCAAACTTTTCTGCACACAAACGCCAAAATTGTCGCCGACCTGAAGACGCCCAAATCGTACCGACAAGTATATAGCCCCCTTCTTGAATCTTTAAAACTTATTGGTATGATCAAGAACAGAAATGCATGGCTTTACACCCGCTTGTTGAATGAGCCAATCTTTCCCCTACTCTCCCCTACCCGTCTAAACTCCTAAAAAAATAAAAAATCGTTGTCAGACTCCTACTTTTACATTATCTTTGCTATCAGAACAAATTTTAAAAGACAGAATATGGAGACTTGGATTATCATTTCAATCGTTGTGGTTTTACTGTTCGTGTGGATGATCTCCATTTATAACAATTTGGTAAAACTCAGAAACAACCGGGAAAACGCATTTGCCAACATCGATGTGCAACTCAAACAGCGTCACGACCTCATTCCGCAGCTTGTAGCTACGGTCAAAGGTTATGCCGATCACGAAAAGGAAGTCTTCCAGCGGGTGACCGAAGCACGTGCTGCGGCGATGAATGCAACAGGAATCAATGAAAAAGTACAGACCGAAAATGCATTGACGAGTGCCTTGACCGGCCTGCGGGTATCGTTAGAGGCTTATCCGGAGTTGAAAGCCAACCAGAACTTTCTGCAATTACAAAACGAGATTTCGGATATAGAGAACAAGCTGGCAGCCGTTCGTCGCTTCTTCAATTCAGCCACACGAGAACTCAACAATGCCGTACAGACATTCCCTTCGAATATTCTTGCCAATATGTTCGGCTTCCACACAGAGCCGATGTTTGATATACCCAAAGACGAACGGGCAACTTTCGACAAGGCTCCCGAAGTAAAATTCTGAGCGGATGAGATACGTCGGGATGCAGACCCAGATACAGCGCAACAACCAACTCAGCTTGTTGCTGCTGCTGTTGTTCCCTCTGATTATACTGGCTACAGTGTGGGCTTTCCTCGCTTTAGTCGATCTCGCAGACGTGTCATATTACAACGAGTTCGGTGAACCTGTTCACGAACTGAATGTGCAGGTCGTAAACGCCCACTTTCTGGGTGCCTTTCCTTGGGTAATCGGGGGCGTACTGCTGTGGTTTGTCATTGCATTCTTCACCAATACGGCAATGATTCGGCAGGCTACCGGTGCCCGTCCACTGTTGCGAAAGGAGAATCCGCGCGTCTATAACATCGTTGAAAATCTCTGTATGACATGCAATATGGATATGCCCAAAATCAATATCGTGGACGATCCGCAACTGAATGCCTTCGCCAGCGGCATCGACAAGAACAGCTATACGGTAACCGTAACCACCGGTTTGCTCAATTTGCTCACCGATGAAGAACTTGCCGGCGTCCTCGGACACGAGCTTACGCACATCCGCAATCACGACACACGCCTGCTCATCACCAGTATTATCTTCGTGGGAATCGTCTCAACGGTGATGGGGGCTGTCGTTCGCATCTTATACGATATGTTTCTTTTCGGCGGTGGCAGTCGTCGGTCGAACAGCAAATCGGGCAGCAATGGAGCCGGAATCATCGTCGTGATAGCCATCGGAGCAGTGTGTTGCGCCGTGGCTTACTTCTTCACACTGATCACACGCTTTGCCATCTCCCGCCGTCGGGAGTATATGGCCGATGCGGGCGGTGCCGAACTCTGTGGAAATCCGCTGGCTTTGGCCTCGGCATTGAG
Source organism: Segatella buccae ATCC 33574 (assembly GCF_000184945.1). Taxonomy (GTDB): domain Bacteria; phylum Bacteroidota; class Bacteroidia; order Bacteroidales; family Bacteroidaceae; genus Prevotella; species Prevotella buccae. The sequence goes on along the minus strand of NZ_GL586311.1, from coordinate 1,436,323 downwards.
GAAGATTTCGGACAATCTCGGCCTTGACAAGGTAGACCGAGAAGATGTAGCACAACTCTTCATCATCCATCCCGACGAGATGTCCACCGGTTTGTTAGGTTTTATAAATTCGCTTTTCAGCACGCATCCCGACACCGAACGCAGAATCAAAATATTGGAACAGTTTTAGAAGAAAGCATTCAAAATCAGTTTACCGACCGCTTTGACAATATGGATAAACGGTGCTTCGGGCCATTAGAAGTGCAAAAAACTTTGATGGGGAGAATCTATGAAAACCACCACGGAGAGTCGCCTTGCGACTTGGGTGCGAAGTCTCCCAAGAGTCTCAGCAGATTATTCTCCGATGCTTTGAATCTTTCAATACTTGAACATTTGAATGCTTGATTTTTTGAATTCTTAAATTTCATCTCACTGTTTCCGTTTCTTCCAGTCATCTTTCACATAGCTTGTAGGATAGGTGGTCTCATAAAGCACACGACCGCTACGCTCACGAATCCAAGTGTCGAACTCGCGACGGCCCTCTTTGAGCACTATGACACGGGCACCGTTGGACAGGTGGTTATACTCCGTGTTGCCACCCGAGAAACGGCCATGAGCCAGCATCACCTGATAGAACATGAGGGAATAGTCGTTGTCGTGGTCATGGCCACAGAACACGCCCATCACGTCACCACACTCCTTGAAAGCGGCAAACATGCCCGAATTGAGCTTGGGCGCGTATGCCCTCTCCATGCGTGTGCCGTAGAGCACCACCTGCGTGTTGGCCACGGCCTCGTTGTATTCAGGCAGCGGATAGTGCATGAAAGCCAGTGCCGGCACCGTCTTGCCACCATTGGTGGCTTTGGCCTCGGCACACTTGCGCCGATACCATGCCTGCTGGCTCTGCGTGATCCAGGCATAGCCCCCTACCCCTCTCATGGCCGACTTGCCATGCGTGTCGAAGCCGTAGAGCTGTGCCCGCAACGTTTTGCCGTCAGCCGCATACACGGGCAGCACATAGTCGAGCAATTTGCCACGCCGAGGGGGCATCACACAGCCCGGTGCCTTCTGCATCAGGTCGTAGAGTGCCGTCGCCGACACACCCTGTTCGGGGTCGTGGTTGCCCAACACGAGGCAGTAGGGTGTCTGCTGTTGGGAGAGCACATTGAGCACAGCTTGCATGGCAAAGTCACCGGGCTTGGAATAGACGATGTCACCCGTAACAATGATGAGGTCGGGCTGTTCGGCTTTCACCACCTCCTGTATGCACTCCACGGCCGCCCGCGAGGCAGGGTCGCCAAGTTTATAGTGAAGATCGGTGAACTGCACGATTTTGAATTGTCCGTCGTGGAAACAGAGTCCCTGCGCGCTCATGGAGAGTGTAGAGAACAAAGCAAGAAGCAGACAGATAAATGGACGATGGTTCATATACTGACAATAATTTGGTTTATACACGTGCTGCAAATGTAGTGAAAAACTGCGAAACAACCAAAAAAAGGATGCACCGACCATCACGGCCGATGCATCCACACAGAGTGTATTACTCTTCCCCACAACCGGAGAAATTATATAATAATAATGTAAACATAAACAAACCTCCGGTTGCCGGGGAATCACTCCTCTGCATCACAGTGCCATCGCGGCACACAATTCCACTAATATGTGGAAAGGACACAGTGAGTTAAGCAGAGTCACATGAATGAATTAAGTTTTGTCAATCATGAGTCTAAAACGTAACGAAAGACATGTGAAGCGAGAAGATAAGCCACTTTCGGAGGCACACTCCCCGCCGTCTACTCGTCACTTAGAAAGTAGCCTCCACGTATCTCAAGTTCCACCGGCTCTTTCGAGGCGTTGGTGAATATCCTGCACGACTTCCGGAACAATCCCTGCGTAAAGCCGTTGCCGTCGTAGACTACTTTGATGTACGCCCGCTGTCCGGGGGCCACCACCCCACGGGTGAAAAACACACCGGTGCATCCGCACGATGTCTCCGCCTTGTGGAACACAAGCGGAGCCTTGCCGGTGTTCTTGACAATGAACACTACGGCTTTGGAGACTCTCTCATGATAGATGCCGAAGTCGTGTGACCGGACCGTGAGAAAAGTCAGTGACGGACGCGCTGTCTGCGCCGGAAGCACCGACGCTGCAGTCCAGAGCAGGACCATGACCGGCAGGCGCCATATTTCGTTCATCAGTTCTCGATTTGAGTTCCGCCTTTGCCGCTCGTGTCGGTAATGTTGTCTGGTGTGGTAAGATACCAACGCCCATTGCGGCGGATGGGTTTGAGATAGAGGGAGATGGTGTTGGGGCGAGTGTCGCCGGGTTTCTTGTCAAATAGCACCACGTCTACCTTCACGATATTGTCTTTTTCTTCATTGAACACCATGCGGTCGATGGTGTAACGCACCCCTTGGATGTTTTTCAGCGCATTGGCCTGCCGCCTCATCAAGTCGGCCGGCAACGGCACAATCGTGTCGCCGTCGAGAAATGACAGCATGCCCACTGCCGAGCGGATGTCTTTCTGGTTGAGTTTATACACAAACTCCTTAGCCAGTGCCGCCACTTCGGCCGTATCAGTACCGGTGAACGAGTCTACGGGCTGGGCAATATACTCCTGCTGCAGCTCCTGCACGGTTTTCGAGCGCTTGCCGCAAGACACTGCCATCATGACGAATGAAAGCAGAAAGAGATATAAAAAAGTTTTTCTCATAGACCGAAATTGTTTTTTAGAAAGAGAGGGGTGCCAACGAGTTGACACCCCTCTGATGGTTAGTTGTTGAATTGATGTTTCAATTATTTGCCTTTGGCCTGACCACTGTGATTAACAGTCTTGCCAATAGTGATGCAAACCCAAACCTTCTGCGTGTAGTCGAGGTTCTTCTGCACGCCACTGGTGTTCTTGTCAGTCTCCTTATACTGTACGTTACCCCAGTTGTATCTTACTGCGATAGGCACGTAGATGTGGAACATCTGAGAAGTGGTACCATTGTTCACATACTCAACGCGACCGAAGCTCTTGTGGTCACCCTTACCGTTGGTCCAGATACCGCCGGGGCCGTGGCCGAGTTTAACGCTGTTGTGAACCTCCTTGTCGTTACCATTGTAGAGCTTGAAGTAGGTGGCCGTTGTGATACCGTCATTCTTCTGGTAAGCTGTGAGCGACGGAATCTCATCAAGATTCTGGAGCTTCATGATGTCAGCAGGATTGGTCAGAGGCTCACGAACGTCGATACCATAGTATGCGTCGGTGCGGATTTCTTCACGAATCACTGCGAGATCGCTGATGCCATAATACTTGTAAGGAATCTGGCCTTCATTGAAGTTGGCATTCACCTTAACTTCATAGTTACGCCAGTCAACAATCTTAATCATGTCTTCGAGGTTCTTCTTCTCAATCTTGTTGAGAGCGTCCTCCCATGTCACGTGTACCGGCCATACGCTGATCGGACGGAGGAAGCGAACGTTGAAGAGGTTGTTGCCAATGCGCGGAGCATAGCAAGGTTCCTTCGAGAAGACAACTTTCAGATAGGCCGTGAAAGTCTTGTCGATGTTGTCGTCGAGATAAGTGCCCTCAATCACCTTACCGGTGTTGTCGCGATAGCCCATGAGGTTGAGCAGGTCGGTAGCGGCATTGGTGTTGATGCCTTCCTCGCCGAAGTAGTGTACGATAGAGTAGCTGGTGTTGTCAGGATTCATACGGAGCTCAGCCACCTTCTCAGGATTAGCCAAGAGCTTACCATCCTGTTGCATAGCCCAGATGACGTGCTTGTCGGCAGAGAGCTTCAATGTCCATACAGAGCCGGAAGCACCCTTCACATTCCAAGAACCATTGGTAGCAGCAGTCACATTCTTGCTGTTGACACCCTTAACCGGAGTTGTGAACTCGAAGTCAACTGTGGTGAGAACATTCTTGTTTGCATCATAGAACTTGGTGAACTTGGAAGCATCGCCTTCAAGATTCGGGATCAAGCCTTCCTTGAGCCAGAGTTCGCGGAGATCCTTATCAAACTTGTTAGCGGGCAGCTCGGTGGTGATGGTAGACTCACTCGGAGTCGGCAGGTTGGCGTGAACGTCAAATGCCTCGTCGCGCTTAGCCTCAGGAATAGCGTTGTGAGAGTTGAAGAAGTACCAGTGTCTCAGCACCTTGTTACCAATCTTACCATATTCGAAGTGGAGCTTGTCAACAGGAATCGTCAGGTGTACCCAAACGCTGGTCTTGTTCTCCTTGTTGATGAAGCGTACCCAAGTGTCAACAGCCTTCTTGTTGAGACCCTTAGAAGCGTAAGTAACATTAGCTGCCTTCATGAGCTGCTCATACTTGTCTGCATTCATGTTACCCTCGTGAGTAGCACTTGCGGGCTGGAGGTTCCAAAGCAGCACGTTAGTCTGGTTGTCCCAAGCGTGAGTAGTGGTATTGTTGTCATGCGGAGTGTACCATACGCGACCGAATGTATCGGCATCGGGCACCTTGGTAGTAACGTCGGCCTTAGTGTAGCGCACGCCATACCACAGGTCGGTATAGAGTTGGCCGTCAGCCTCAGTAGGCATAACCATCTTACCGTTCACAGCTTCGAAGTAGTACTGCTTCTCGAAGTCTTGCTTGCTAATACCACCGAGTTTGCGGAGAATACCAGCCTCAACCTGTGACCAAGTGAGAGCACCTTCGTCACCGCAGTTCATCCAGTAGTCGGAGAGGTTGAACTCAACGATGGTATCCTTCAACGGGCTCTTCACGATGCGAATCTTGATGTAGCCGTAGAGGATGATGTTACCCTTAGCGTCAACGAGGTCAACACGCACGAGGGGTTCGCGGTCTACCACTTCACCGCCAGCCTGCTTGTCCTTAATCTGCACACCGTCTACCGTTACGGAACGGGGAGCGAACTTACCGGACTTCTTGTCGCCAATCTGCTGGATGTGAACAGTCTCACTGGTCTTGTTCTTACCCTTCACCCAGTCAATCGGAGTGAACTCGTAGTGCAGACCGAGCACTGCCATCTGCTGCTTGCTCATGATCTTGTCATGGTGAGCCTTGCCGTACTGAGCCCATGTCTGATAGTCGAAGTGGGTCTCGATGAACGGCTCGAGGTCGATGGTGTCGGTGTAAACCACGGCGTGGGTAGCGGGCATGGTGATCACACCATGATCCTCGGCATCGCCCAAAGTCTTGCCAAACTTCTCACCATTAACACCATAGAGGGCGGTGTAGAGGTGGTTCTGGCCAACCTTACCGTTGTCTTTCTTGATGAATGTACCCTGGTCAAGGATTTCATCGGGCTCATTGTCAGCAAGAGCTACGAAGGTGTACTTGGCAGGTGTGAGCGCAGCATAGTCGGAAGTAACCGTGGTGTCGCCTACATGAGTCTGGAGAGCGATAAACGGCAGCTTCTCGCCATAAGAGGTGTTGTCTTCATCATCATCCCACATGTTGTTGTTTTCCACGGGATCGGTGCTGTTTTTCTTCCACCAGCTCTTGTACATACCCATGAGCTTATCCACGTCATTCACCTTGAACGGTACACTCAGAATACCATTCTCAACCTTGTTAAGACCACCGGCCTTGAACTTCGGCTCCATAGGAGCAACGAAAGCTTCACCTGCACGGGTGTAAACGTTAGCCTCATTGGTGAAGAAGCTGAACTGAGCACCTTCGAGGTTGGCAGTGGTGGGATTCATGTGGTAGCGGGCAATGGCACCATTGGAGATGATCACGCGCTTTTGGGAAAGCTTCAGATGCTCAGCCACTGTAGCTTCAACGGTCTCCCAACCTTGAGAGGCAGGAATCTCGTATTTGAAAGTGCGCGCTCCGTCTTTCACATACACGAGAGGATCAGCCCAAGGCATTTCGATGCCTGCAAGACCTTCCCAATAGAAGTCGGGCTTCAGCATGATTGAAGTGAGGCGCTTGCTGAGAAGCACGGTGAGCATGTTGATGTCACCACCGAAAGTGGCCACCTTCTCATCGAGTTTCTTCATAGCCTTCTTCAGATCGCTGATAGAAGCCACATCACCAACGCTTGTACCGGTAAGTTCGGCTTTCAGCTTGGCAATTTCAGCCAACACGAAGTCTTGGTCGGCTTTGCCCTGAAGGTTCTTGATAGCATCACCCAACTTGTCGAAAGCAAGTCCCTGGGCAGCGAGGTTGGCCTCGGCTGCCTTCACGGCTGTTTCGAGCGAATTGAGGGTGGTACCCAACTTGTTCAGCGTGCCGTCAATACCGTCTACCTTGGTAGCGAGTGCGGTCAGCTGCTCAGTGGTAACATACTTTTTGGCTATTGCCTCTTCACAATCGGCAATGGCCTTTGAGAGCTGATCAGCTTTCACCAAGCTCTTCATCTCAGCCTGCAAAGCCTTGTAGGCTTCCGAGTTGGCCAAAGCAGTGGAAAGTTCCTGCTTTTCCACGAATTTAGCGTGTGCAGCAGTAGCGTCTTTCTGTGCTTGATCCAACGCACTCTTTAAAGTGGTTACCTGCTCTTGTAACTTGGTAATGGCATTAGTATTGGTACTAATGTCATCATCATAGTCTTTACAAGAGGTCAACATGCCTATGGACGTAACAAAAAATACGCCCAACAGCAACGAACTCAAAAAACTTTTTTTCATACGATAAACTTTGGTTAATAATATTAATCTAAAAACTCTGAGTATCTCTATTTTACATGGTACAGCCTCTTGGAGGAGCATACCTTTGAGTTGTCGATTATATTTATTATAATGCCTCTACACAAGAGGACTTTGAGTCTATTTTATACCGTTAACCTCATCATGTGACAGGTTTTCAAGTGCAAATATATAATTAATTCTTAAAACTCGCAAATAAAAACGAACTTTTTTTTATTGTTTCAGATTTAAGGCGAAGCAACAAGGTGGCGGACAAGGGAACAAAAAACGCTATTACAAGTTTTTAACACGTTATACCTTATTTATATAAGAGAACCGGAAGACAATGTAACGGGATTTTATTTAAGACAAAGTAATAGAGAGAACATAAGTTTAGAGACAAGGACTGCTGTTTTTAAAACAAAAGGAACAAAAGACAACGCAACAAGGTTCTTATGAAGTGGCTCTGAAAAAAAGCAGACCGCCTCTTTATGGGCAGTCTGCAAGATTATTCTGTTGACTCTGTTACTTTGTCTTTAAAACCTTATGTTCCTTCTGTTACTCTGTCTTAAAGCCTTTGTTACTCTGTCTTAAAAGTTCTCGTTACCTTGTCTTAGCCGACTCCGGCCTAAAACTCGGCGTTTTTCGGCGTACGGGGGAAAGGTATCACGTCGCGGATGTTTTGCATACCGGTGACGAAGAGGATGAGACGCTCAAAGCCCAGACCGAAACCGGCATGAGGGCACGTACCATATTTGCGAGTGTCGAGATACCACCACATGTCTTTCATCGGAACATTGCGGCGCTCTACCTCGCCCATGAGCTTGTCGTAGTTTTCTTCACGCACCGAACCACCGATGATTTCACCGATTTGCGGGAAGAGCACATCCGTACCCTGAACGGTGCGGCCGTCCTCATTGATCTTCATGTAGAAAGCCTTGATGTCTTTCGGATAGTCGGTCATGATGACAGGCTTCCGGAAGTGGTGTTCCACCAGATAACGTTCATGCTCGCTGGCCAAGTCGACACCCCACGACACGGGATTCTCAAACTTCTGTCCGGCTTTGACTGCTTCCTCAAGTATGCGAATGCCCTCGGTGTAGGTGAGACGCACGAAATCCTCCTTGAGCACTCCTTCGAGACGGGCGATGAGACTCTTGTCTATCATATTGTTGAGGAACTCGAGGTCGTCCTTGCAGTTGTCGAGGGCCCATTTCACACAATACTTGATGAAGTCTTCCTCCAGATCCATCAGTCCCTGCTGCTCGAGGAAAGCCACTTCGGGCTCTATCATCCAAAACTCGGCCAGATGGCGGGGCGTGTTGGAGTTCTCGGCACGGAATGTGGGGCCGAAAGTATAGATGGCACCAAGTGCCGTGGCACCAAGTTCGCCTTCGAGCTGTCCGCTCACTGTGAGCGAAGTGGTCTTGCCAAAGAAGTCGTCATCATACTTGATGCGCCCTTCCTCGTCTTTCTCAAGGTTGTAGAGATTCTTCGTGGTCACCTGAAACATCTCGCCGGCTCCCTCACAGTCGCTGGCTGTGATGATGGGTGTGTGGAAATAGAAGAACCCATGCTCGTGGAAATAGCGGTGGATGGCCATAGCCATGTGATGGCGAATGCGGAATACGGCTCCAAAGGTGTTGGTGCGCAGACGCAAGTGGGCATACTTGCGCATATATTCGAAGCTCTGCCCTTTCTTCTGCATAGGATAGTCACCCGGGCAAAGACCGTAGACCTCTATCTCTTTGCATTGGATTTCGGAAGCCTGTCCGGCACCCTGACTCTCCACCAGCGTGCCCACAACGCTCAGGCAAGCACCGGTGGTGATGCTCTTGAGCAAGTCGGCATCCACCAAGGAGGGATCGACAACTATCTGTATATTCTTGATTGTAGAACCGTCGTTGAGAGCGATGAAATCAACGGCTTTACTACTGCGATGGGAACGCACCCATCCTTTCACATTGATATCTTTTCCAAAATCGGTGCTGACAAGAGCATCAACAACTTTTGTTCTTTTCATCTTCAAACTGTTTATTTTCTGAGAAGTTAGAGGAGTTAAAGACAATGTCTCAAGCGACGGGAGCAACCACCCTGAGGATGTAGCCACCCATCATCTTACGACTCGGAACATGTGGAATGAGAGTGCCAAAGAATCAACCTCTTCCCCCCTGCTTCCTTCAAGTCTTTAACTTCCCGCTCCTAACTATTCAAACGCTCCCATGCGCAACATGTTGACTTCCTTCTCGGTGAGGAAACGCCAGTCGCCACGACGGAGATTTTTCTTGGTGAGGCCGGCAAACTGCACACGGTCGAGTTTGGTCACACGATAGCCGAGACTTTCGAAAATGCGGCGCACGATACGGTTCTTCCCGCTGTGAATCTCAATACCCACCTGGCTCTTATCGTGTTCGTCGGCATACTCCACGGCATCGGCATGTATCTCACCGTCTTCAAGCGTCACGCCTTGAGCTATCTGTTCGAGGTCGTGAGCAGTGACATTCTTGTCAAGATGCACATGATACACCTTCTTCTTCAAGAACTTGGGATGGGTGAGTTTGCTGGCCATATCGCCATCGTTGGTGAGCAGGAGCACACCGGTGGTGTTGCGGTCGAGACGGCCCACGGGATAGATGCGCTCGGGACAAGCATCCTTCACGAGATCCATTACGGTCTTGCGCTGCTGCGGATCGTCGCTGGTGGTGACGTAATCTTTAGGCTTGTTGAGAAGCACATAGACTTTCTTTTCAAGGCTTACGGGATTGTCGTGGAACTTCACCTCATCGGTGCGGAGCACTTTGGTGCCCAGCTCGGTAACCACCTCACCATTGACCGTGACTACACCTGCCTGGATGAACTCATCAGCCTCCCGACGAGAGCACACTCCGGCATTGGCCAAATATTTATTCAAACGAATAGGCTCATTGGGATCGATGTTTTCCTCGCTATACTCAATGCGCTTTTTCATGCTGTACTTGGCATTGGGGTCGTAGTCGGCCGTGCGGGGACGGAAACCGCCGGGACGATTGTTGCCATAACCGCCGCGGTTGTTGTAGCCACCACGGTTGTTATAGCCGCCACGATTGTTGTAGCCGCCTTGCTGACCGTAGCCACCCTGCTGACGGCCATAGCCGCCACGGTTGTTGTAGCTACCCTGCTGACGACCGTAACCACCCTGCTGACCGTAATTGTTGCGGGGCTGGTAGCCACCCTCCTCGGCATTGCGGGGCTGATAGCCGCCTTCTTCATTGTTGTAGCGGGGGCGATAGCCACCCTGCGGGCGCTGCTGGCCGTAACCGCCATCCTCGTTGTTGTAACGGGGCCGATAGCCGCCTTGCGGGCGCTGCTGGCCATAGCCGCCACGGTTGTTATAGCCGCCCTGCTGCCTGTTGTTGTAGCCGCCACGGTTGCCATAACCGCCTTGAGGACGATTATAACCGCCACGCTGCTCCCGGTCGCCTCCGCCAACGGAGAGGCCGGCCCCGAAGCCTTCGGGGCGGAAACTGCCTTCCTCTCTATTGCTCCGGTCTGTGCTGTAGGCACGGGTATTGTGAATACGTGGACGCTGCGGGCGTCCGGTGCTTCTGTACTCTCTCGAATAATTGTCTGCCGGCTTGTAACCTTCGCGGTTGCTCTCGTTCTCGGCCGGCTGTTCCGGCGTTCTGTTCTCGAATTCTGAATCCATTTTCTTTCTTTTGTTATTTTAGCCTCACGGCTTGGTTAATATTTTTGAGGAGTTAAACATTGTCTGATGTCAAAAGGGCAGAACCTTCTTCGCCCGCCAAGGCGAACGCCCTACTTTAGTTTTCTCACCTCACGCTTCCTTATACTCCCGTATAGTTGGCCGGAGTGATGGCTCGCAACTCTGCTTTCACACCGTCGCCGACCTGCAAACCATCGATAAACTCACGAATAGTGGTTTCGGTCATCTTGCCGTTGGTGCGGGTGAGGGCTTTCAGCGCCTCGTAGGGATGGGGATAAGCCTCGCGACGGAGAATGGTCTGTATAGCTTCAGCCACCACGGCCCATGTGTCATCAAGATCGCGACGCAACTTCTCTTCGTTAAGAATGAGTTTACGCAGTCCTTTCAGCGTGCTCTGTATGGCGATGATGCTGTGACCGAGGGGTACACCCACATTGCGGAGCACAGTGCTGTCGGTGAGGTCGCGCTGCAAGCGGCTTACGGGCAACTTCTGCGCCAGAAATTGCAGGATGGCATTGGCCATACCGAGATTCCCCTCGCTATTTTCATAGTCAATGGGGTTCACTTTATGGGGCATGGCACTGGAGCCTACCTCGCCGGCCTTGATCTTCTGCTTGAAGTAGTCCATGGAGATATACATCCAAAAATCGCGGTCGAGGTCGATGATGACCGTGTTGATGCGACGTACTGCGTCGAAGATGGCACCCAAATGGTCGTAGTTGCTTATCTGAGTGGTGTACTGCTCACGCTGCAAACCGAGCTTCTCGCTGACGAACTTGTCGCCAAAAGCGCGCCAGTCTATCAAGGGATAGGCCACATGATGGGCATTGTAGTTGCCGGTGGCTCCGCCAAACTTGGCCGTAAACTTGCAAGACTTCAGCGTGGCGAGCTGTTCGTTGAGACGATAGACAAACACCATGATCTCCTTACCCAATCTCGTGGGAGAGGCCGGCTGCCCGTGGGTCTTGGCGAGCATGGGCACATCGCGCCACTCGCCGGCATACTGCTGCAACTGGGCGATGAGTTCTTCCAACTGCGGACAGAACACCTCTTCAAGAGCCTCCTTGATGGAGAGTGGCACGCTGGTGTTGTTGATGTCCTGTGAAGTAAGTCCAAAATGGATGAACTCCTTGTAGGCTTCAAGTCCGCCTATCTTGTCAAATTCTTCCTTGATGAAGTATTCAACAGCCTTTACATCGTGGTTGGTGACTTTCTCTATATCCTTCACGCGTTGCGCACCTTGCTCGTCGAAGAGACGGTAGATGTCACGCAAACGGCTGAAGAGGGCATGGTCAAAACCGGACAACTGCGGCAAGGGTATCTCGCAAAGCGTAATGAAATACTCTATCTCCACACGCACCCGATAGCGGATGAGCGCATATTCGGAGAAATAGGCTGCCAAAGGTTCCGTTTTGCCACGATAGCGCCCGTCAATGGGCGAAATGGCTGTCAACAAATCAAGCTCCATAACCAATACGTATCATTTGAGTTGCAAAGATAACCATTTAAAACGATATACTAACGAGGACAAATGATAAATTAAATTAAAAGTTATCAACCGGTCAAAGTGGCCGATGATTGAAAGAATGCCATATATAGCATGAAACTTACTCAGATCATGAAAAAGCCTTACACGGCATTTTTCCGAGTCCATTTTTCCATCCCGCTCCATCCGACTCATTAAATCCATCCGCTCCATCCATTTTCTTACTCGGCCCAAACAACATCGCAAAAGGGGCACACTTGGAAGCCCACTCGGCCCTTTTTGCAAAGCCATCCGGGCCGAATGACAGCCTATTTTCGGATGGAAAAGCCTCTTTTGGGGAGTTGGGGACTGGTGGATAAAAAAAAGAGGAGCACCAGAATGCTCCTCTTGCCAATGCAAAGATATACAGAAAAACGGCCAAATGCAAATCGGCAACAAAAAACATTGACAACCTCCCCACCCTATCTCCAACCGAACAAATCTTCCGCTACCTGCTGAAATGCGAGAGCTCCCCCTGCGGGCTCAATGCCATAGCTTTTCCCGCTTACGAAAGTCCTGCACCTTCCGACAGACCTTTTATGGTATAAACAGGCACAAAAAAAGTACTTCACAAAATATTTTCAGAAAAAAACGACAAAACATTTGGTAGTCTCATTTAAAAGTGATACCTTTGCAATCGCTTTTAAGAAGCAAGGGCGTTTAGCTCAGCTGGTTTAGAGCATCTGCCTTACAAGCAGAGGGTCGGCGGTTCGAATCCGTCAACGCCCACTAAGGGGTGTTTTCCCTGTGGTCCTTCGGGATTGCAGGGATTTTTTATGTCCCCTCCCCAACCCCTTCCTTGCAGGGAGGTAGAAAAGATATACCCGGGACTAAACCGGCTATCACGCATCCTCCCCTCCCCCACAACCGAGGCGATGAAACATAAAAAAGAGTGCCAACCCGAAGGCTGGCACTCTTAATTTGGTATATAATCTGTGTATATTATTCAGTAACCTGAACAGTAGCACGACGGTTGAAGGAGATCGGAGAGAGCTCATCTACACCACCATTACCCTTGGTAGTGATGTTGCTGCTGTTGATACCCATCTTCTGAAGTTCACCGGCAACAGTCTTGGCACGCTCTTCAGACAACCACTGGTTGTGTGCGGGCTTACCCGTAGCACTATCAGCATAACCGTTAACGAGGAGCTTGGAGTTGTTCTCCTTTGCATACTTAGCAAGAGCCTGTACGTTTACGAGGTCCTTCTGAGAAGCGATGTTGGTCTTGTTGAGGTTGAAGAATACAGAGATCGGAGTCTGAACGAATTCCTTAACAGCTGCGGGAGTTTCAGCCTTGGGCTGGTTGGCAAGCATGTTGCGGAGACGATCGTTCTCTGCATTAGCATCGTTGAGCTGGTTGCGGAGACCGTCGATTTCGTTCTGATACTGAGCCTTCAAAGCGTCAACATCAGGAACCTTGTTCCAAGTAGCCTTGCCAAGGTTGAAGGTCAGACCTACTTCAGCATAGAGGTTGTTGTCGTGAGAATCCCAACCACGGTTTGTACGAGTTACAAGCTCATTACCATCGATATCGCCCTCAAAGCGGTTCCAACCACCTTCAAGATAGATGTTGAGAAGCTTGCTCACCTTCCATGTAGACTGGATACCTGCACTGAGGTTCATGGCATAGAGGTTGTGAGTCATGGTGCGACCAACGCCACCACCAACGAAAGGAACCAAGTTCCACACGCGGTTCTCGTTGTAACCCATGAGCAGGTTGCTCAGGTTGAACATGATGTGCTCGTCAAGCACCCAATACTTGTTACCATTGCCGGCATTGTTGCCGTCGGTCACAGTCTTACCCCAGATACCCTGCACCTTGGTACGGAGACCGAGACCGGGAGTGAACCACTTACCGATGGCGAAAGCGGCACCGGGATTGGCACGGAACTTCTTAATGGGGCTCTTAGCCAAATCCAGGCCGTGTTCTTCACCGGAATACCAAGCATTCCAGTTGCCACCAACCTGAATGAACCAATTGCTCCAGAAAGAGTTGGTTGCCACACTGTACTTCTGTACAGGATCTGCATCCTGAGCCATGGAGCTCATAGAAATACCGGCAAATGCCAGTACAATCATTAATTTTTTCATAACCTTTTTTTATTTTAATAATCGAAAAAATACATCTTTTTTAACTCTCTGTCACATTTATATTTCGGTGCAAAGGTAATAATTATTTTTAAATATAGCCACTTTTTCTAAAGAAAATGTCATTTCCGGCTCAAAAAAACAGCATTTCTCTGCCGGAGCAGGCTTTTCAGTCAAGCAAATGGTCTATTTCCTGCTGTCTGAGGATGGCCAGTACCTTGCGCCCGTCGGGTGCGTAATTGACATTGGAGCAGGCAAAAAGCGAGTTGACCACATTCTCCATTTCGGCATTGCCAAGCACCTGGCCATAAGGAATGGCCATGCTACGGGCCAGACTCAGTGCCAGCGAGCGACGGATGGCTTCGGACGAATCGGACGACTTGTCGGCAGCATCATCGAGCATCTCTGTGACAAGCCGTACATAGTCGACACCATCGACACCGGCGGGCACAGCGTTGATGGCATAGCTATTGCCTCCCATAGGAGTAAGTTCGAAACCGAGAGCTTCCAGTTCGGGCATCATTTTCTGCATCAGCACACCTCCGGCGGCGGAAAGTTCAACGACTTCGGGGAACAGCACCTTTTGAGACTCACATTTGTGAGCTTGTAGACGGTCGAGATATTGTTCATATAATATACGTACATGCGCGCGATGCTGGTCTATAATCATCAATCCCGACTTGACGGCGGTCATGATGTATTTGCCTTTATACTGATAATGTGCAGGCGATTTTTCGGAGATGACACTGTGAGCATCGGCACCGGAGGCGGCGGAGCGTACTTCTTCATCGGCAAAAATGACGGTCTCTCTGCTTTGGGATGAGCGGCCAAGCCCTTCGTAAAGTTCCTGCCAACGGTCGGGCACAGAGGATTCACGTTGCCACGAACCAGGTGAAGCAGACAAAGAGGTAGCCGGAGAGGGCTGACTGAAAGGATTATAACCCGGATTGTAGGCTACCCGTGGAGCCGAGACTTCAGCATCACTGCCACTGAAAACGGGAATATCGGGCTTGCCCACCGTGTCAAAATCGATGGCAGGAACATCATTGAACATACCAACAGCCTCTCGCACGGCGGCAGAGAGTATCTGCCAGATGGCCTGCTCGTTCTCAAACTTGATTTCTGTCTTGGTGGGATGGATATTGACATCGATGTTTTCGGGAGCCACCTCAAAATAGAGAAAAAACGGCACTTGCTCGCCTTGGGGCACCAGACGCTCGAAAGCCGACATGACGGCCTTGGCGAAATAGGGATGCTTCATGTAACGGCCATTGACAAAGAAATATTGATGGGCACCCTTCTTGCGAGCTGATTCGGGCTTGCCCACAAAGCCATGAATGCTACAAAGAGTGGTCTCCACATTCACGGAAAGGAGGTCTTGATTCAGCCGCTTGCCAAAAACGTCGACGATGCGCTGGCGAAGATTGCCGGCACGGAGATTGATGAGTTCGGTATCATTGCTATGGAGGGTAAACGAGAGGGCGGGATAGACAAGGACGATACGCTGAAAAGCAGCAATAATGTTGTTGAGTTCGGTGGTGTTGGACTTGAGAAACTTGCGCCGGGCGGGCACATTGAAAAAGAGATTCTCCACTTTGAAATTGCTTCCCACGGGACATGAGCAAGGCTCCTGTCCTAAAAATCGGGAACCGGCGATGGTGAGCTGAGTACCCACCTCATCGCTCTGCTGCCGAGTTTTCAGTTCCACTTGGGCCACAGCAGCTATGGAGGCGAGGGCTTCGCCACGGAAACCCATAGTGTGCAGGGCAAAGAGATCGTCGGCCTGCCTAATCTTGGAAGTGGCATGGCGCTCAAAAGAGAGACGGGCATCGGTATCGGACATGCCCTTGCCGTTGTCAGTCACTTGAATGGAAGTGCGCCCGGCATCAACCACCAGCACATTGATGACTGTAGCACCGGCATCGACGGAGTTTTCGACCAACTCCTTGATGACGGAAGCAGGACGCTGAATGACTTCGCCGGCCGCTATCTGATTGGCCACGGAATCGGGAAGTAGCTGTATGATGTCGTTCATATTTTATATAAATTAAAGGTTCCTCCACACTTTATCTCATCGCCCCCAACAGCTTCCAGAACACTTTTTCACGCGAGTGGGTGAGAACACCATCAATGGGAAGAACAAGAAAAAAACGGTATGTTTGCTCCTATCGTGCCGGCCGACTTCCACCGAGAGAGTCTTTGTCAGCCCAGCCAATAGCAGAAGGCAAGCAGCAAAAAGAGCATGACTATCAGCACCACAACATGCTGAGGACGGGCAGAGGAGCGGCTGCCGGACATAAACCTGATGGGGCGACGCCGGGAATAGACCTCCTGATGGCGAAAGCCCCGTGGCCGACGGACAGAAAAGGACTTCATGGCGCAGTCGACTTATGTTTGCCGCCGCCCAACTGCTGGAGGGGAGCCTCATGGCGGGGGATATTCTTCAGTTCCTGACCGGTCCCTTTGCCACGCCACACAAAGATATCATCCTTGCTCTTGGGACGGATGTCATCAAACCAAGCAAAATTGGACAACTTGAGCTTGGACGGTGGAATCTGCGTAAGAGGATAAAGAGTGCCGGTGGCTTTGGGCATCCAAATTTTCTCAAGTTCACGCTTGGGCGACATGAACATGCGCATGGTGTCGGTCTCGGTGTAGTTGAGTCCGATAATGGCACTGTCTTTATCGGATATGGGGAAATAGACAGCCTGCACATTGCCTATCGCCTCCGTGCGTCTCACGTCACCATCAACAAAAAAGGCCTTCATTTCTTTAGACGACACTTGATTGTAGTGTACAGAGTCACCCATCAGCTCGACTGACAAAGCCTGCCCTATGACATCGGCCCGGCGAACGGTGGAATCATTCATATAGACTTTGATTTGCTCGCCCAGCAACTGGCGGTTGCCGTTCCACACAATGGGGTCGCGATACATTGTCATACAAGAATCTTGGGAGTCGAAGACCATCGAATCGCACACGGCCTGCATGTCCGTGCGATAGGCACGCACTTTATGAAAAGCATGCACCTTGCGATAGACTGAGTCGGTGTTGATATTGAAGGTATAAATCTTCATTGAGTCGGAATGCACGTAGAGCGTATCCTTCTGTGAAAACTCCTTGGCAACCGGATCGCGGGTGGCAAAGCCCATACCGGTCTTCTCATTGTAGCGCAGATAACCACAAGTGAGGGCGTTTTTGTGGCCGCGATCCACATAAATCACATTACCGTAGCCGCGGCTCTCACCGTCTTTCACATAATAAAGACTGTCGCCAGTAATGGTGCGATTTTTGTCGACAACAGTCGAACGGCTGAAGAGTTGCGCCTTGTCGGTGTGTGTATCATAATAGGCATCTTGTGTATCAATGACACTCTGGCCCGAAGTGATACGGGAATTGGGGCCGACAACATGGGCCACCGAAGTCTTCACATCATAATATAAGGTATCGGTGGAAATGAGACGGGAGGCACTTTTGAGCTTCACATTATAGTAGAATACAGCCTGCCGCGTATCAGTGTTATACTCTCCCCAATCGGAAATCAACCGGTCTTTACCGTCGATGAGCGTTCCGCCCTCAAAGAAATATGCATTGTTGTAGAGCCTGTCGAAGTTGAGACTGTCGGTGCGGAGCACCTGCCGGCGGTGGTGGAGCACCACATTCTGGCGGGCTTCCATCATCTGTGCCTGGCCGTCGTAAAGGGCTCGTTCGCAGGCTAAGGAAAGCGTGTCGCCCTGCTTGAGGAACACATGCCCAAAGGCTTTCACCGAGTTGGACTCCTGAAAGAAGTAGGCACTGTCACAGGTCAGGCGGGCTCCCTGATGCCGGAAAGCCACATGACCTTTGACTATCTGGGCCATGGGATTATTGCCAAACTGGTCATAGAACATCTCGTCGGCATGAATGAGATAGACACGCTCATCCGACTTCTTGCGCGGGCCTTTCTTACGGGGCGAAGCCACAGCCTGCAGCAGGCATAAGCCAAAAAGGCATAAAACCACAATGGTTGTGGTTCTATGCCCGATAAGATATTTATTTATCGTTTGTCGAAATGTCATTTAATCCATCCTTGATATTCGAACTTACAGCCTTTGTAGCGGTCGTTCATCCACACGTAGGTGTGCTTGATCTTGTCCATCACCCAGTCATGAATGAGTTCCTCACGCTCCTTATTGGTCACCAGATTTTTCATCACTTGAAAATCTTCCGTAATGGTAGCGCGATGCCCGTCAATACGGCTCTTCAGCCGCACAATGGCACAAACAGTTTTTCCCTTGGAATTGATCATGCGAAAGGCTTTGGATACCTGTCCCACTTTCAAGGTGTCGACCACGCGCGCCACCTCGGAGGGAAGGTCTTTCATCTGGAACTTTGAAGTGCGGCTGCCTTCCTCTGTCATATTGGACATCAATCCATGATTGTTTTTAGTGTCCTTATCGTCGGAGAGATAGGAAGCGGCTGCTTCAAAAGAAAACTTACCTGCACGGATATCGTCACCAATGGAGTCCAAACGATGGATGGAAGCATCTAAAGCCTCGGAAGAAACAACCGGTTTACGGAGAATATGGCGCACCTTGATTTTATCACCACGCTTGTCAATGAGCTGGATGATGTGGTAGCCGAACTCACTCTCGACAATCTTGGAAATCTTCTTTGGGTCGGTGAGGTTGAAAGCCACATTGGCAAAAGCCGGGTCGAGCATGCCACGACCGGTATAGTCGAGCTCGCCTCCCATGCGCGCTGTACCGGGATCTTCCGAATAGAGTCGAGCCAGCGTGGAGAATGTCGTCTCTCCCTTGTTCACACGATCGGTATAATTGCGCAGTTCATCTTTCACCCGATTGATTTCTTCCTGCGAAATCTTGGGTTGGCTGGTAAGGATTTCCACCTCCACCTCGGTGGGGACGAAAGGCAGACTGTCAGCCGGCATATCGCGGAAATAGGCACGCACTTGGGCGGGAGACACCTTGACATCTTCTACCAGTTTCATTCGCATCTTCTGAATCAGCAAGCGATTGCGGTAGTCATCATGCATCTGCTGACGCATCTGCGTGATGCTCTGCTTGCGATACTCCTCCAATTTTTCACGCGAACCGGTCATCTGTATCCAACTGTTGATTTGTCCCTCGATACCTTGGGCCACTTCCGACTCGGACACTTCTATACTGTCAATGGCTGCCTGATGCAAGAACAGTTTCTGCACAGCTATCTGTTCGGGAATGGAACAATCGGGATCACCGCTGAAAGTGATGCCTTCGGCCAGCCCTTGCAAGCGCATGACTTCAACATCCGACTTCAAGATGGGCTCATCGCCAACCACCCACACGACCTCATCAACCACACTGGCCGGATTAACAGCCAGCCCGGTTTGTCCGGAAGCCATCCGCTGCATGGAAGCTGTGTCATCAACGAACGTTGAGTCGGTCACAATCGATGAACGAAAAACGGCTCTGTTGGCATGGACACTCAGACCAGCCAAAAGGGAAAGGGCGGTAAAGCCCAACAGTATCTTATTGTTTATTCTCATCTATCCGGTTATTGGTGTTTATTCACTGTAGCCAGCACTTCCTTATTGATGACAACAGTATATTTTTTGCGGAGGCTTTCCACCCACTGCTTCTCAAGTGCATCCTGATAGTCGGCCACGACAAGGGCGCGCACATCCTGATAGTCTTCAGGTTTGTTTTTAAGCACCTTACCAAACGTGGCATCGATGGGATAACCTTCAACGGGTTTCACCGTTACGGGAACTTTGAACACTTCTTTGTCAACCACCGCATTGTCACCTTTCTTGAAGATACCTTTCTCTACACGGATACGAAGCACAGAATCGTTGTTAAACGTGGTACGCAGAATATCGGCCCATTCGGCAAACGGCTTTCCTTTGATGCTGCGCTTCACGGCATCCACATCAGAAGCGGTCTTCACATGATAGGCAATTCCTTTGAAACGAGGTTCCTCCCAGCGATATTTCTTCTTGTTTTTAGCGAAATAGGCAGAAAGACCGGCCTCATCTTTAGCCGCCTTATCCCACACCGTGCGATTGCTAATCTCATAAAGCAATAGGCCGTCATGGTATTCTTTTATCAGATATTTCAGCGCATCGTCTTTGGCTGTCAGTTCTTCCGTCTTGGCATCAAGCAGCTGTTCAGGAGTGGTGTTACCCACCTTAGCTTCCTCTTGCAACCGATCGGTCACGATGGCATCGCGCAGACCACGACTTTCAATGAACTGATAGATGGAAGTTTTCACCGAATCGTATGGGAAGAACGGCTGCTTGTCATCCAGTTTCACAACATGATAACCGTATTCGGAGAGGAATGGCTTGCTGATTTCTCCTTTCTTCAAGGCATAAGCCACATCCTCATAAGCCTTAACCAACTGGTTACGCTCAATCCAAGGCAACTGCCCGCCATTGACAGCCGAGCTCTTGTCATCAGACAACCGACGCGCCAAATCGGCGAAATCGGCACCTTTTTTCAATGCGTTGTAAACAGAGTCGATGCGCACCTTGGCTGCGTTCTGCTGTGTCTTGGTAGCATTCTGGTCAAGAAGCAACAAGATGTGTGATGTCTTTAACAATCCACCGCCACCATCCACACGCTGTTGTGTTTCGCGGTAAATATCCCGTGCCTTAGCCTCAACATCGGCATCAGTCACCAGCGTGGGGCGCACTTGCTGGTCACGATATTCACGAAACTCTTTCTTAAAAGAACTCATCGTGTCGAGACGGGCGTCAAGGGCGGCCTGTACTTTCAACTTGTAATTGACAAACAAGTCAACATATTCACCAACGGTCTTCTTGTCGATGACACCCTCTGAGTTATTCTTGTTGTAAGAATACTCAAATTCAGACCGGCTCACGGGAGCTCCGTTGACCGTCATTACCACGGGATCATTCTGCGCATAAGCCATGCTCCCACAAAGGAGCATGGCCACCAACAATGTTGCTGTTTTCATTGTCTGTTATTCATTCTTCATTATGTCCGGCATCAGAAACTGGTTCTGACCGGGCAAGTGACTACTCCGGACGACTATAATTCGGGGCCTCACTCGTGATGGAGATGTCATGCGGGTGGCTCTCCATGACACCAGCGTTGGTGATGCGGGTAAACTTAGCCTCATGAAGCATGTTAATGTCGGCTGCCCCACAGTAGCCCATACCTGACCGAAGACCGCCAACGAGCTGATAAATCACCTCTTGCACCGTTCCTTTATACGGCACACGACCTGCGATACCTTCCGGTACGAGTTTTTTCACATCTTTGGTATCCCCCTGGAAATAGCGGTCTTTCGAACCGTTTTTCTGTTCCATAGCTTCCAATGATCCCATACCTCGATAGCTCTTGAACTTACGCCCATTGAAAATGATGGTATCACCGGGACTTTCCTCAGTGCCCGCAACGAGCGAACCAATCATGACGCTTGCCCCACCGGCAGCCAACGCTTTCACGACATCACCAGAATAACGAAGTCCACCATCGGCAATGAGCGGCACACCAGTACCTTTGAGAGCCGAATAAACATCATAGACGGCACTCAGCTGGGGAACACCGACACCGGCTACGACACGCGTTGTGCAAATGGAACCGGGACCAATGCCCACCTTAACGGCATCGGCACCATTTTCAACAAGCAGTTTGGCTGCTGCCCCAGTAGCCACATTGCCCACAACAACGTCAATGTGGGGAAAAGCAGCCTTCACTTCACGAAGCTTCTCAATCACACCTTTAGAGTGTCCATGAGCCGTATCAATGACAATAGCATCGGCACCAGCCTCAACGAGCGCACGGGCACGGTCGAGCGTATCAGCCGTAACACCGACACCTGCAGCCACCCGCAACCGGCCTTTCTCGTCCTTACAAGCCATCGGTTTGTCCTTGGCTTTGGTAATATCTTTATAAGTGATAAGGCCCACGAGATGGTTTTCATTATCCACAACGGGCAATTTTTCGATCTTGTTTTCCTGAAGAATCTGTGCAGCAGCGGCCAAGTCGGTCTGCAAATGCGTGGTCACGAGATTCTTGCTTGTCATCACTTCGTCTATTTTCTTGTCGAGATGGAGTTCAAACCGCAGGTCACGATTGGTCACAATACCCACCAAATGGTTGTCTTCATCCACCACAGGGATACCACCAATATGATATTCGGCCATCATACCGAGTGCGTCTTTCACCGTGCTGCCGCGACGGATGGTCACAGGATCGTAAATCATCCCGTTCTCAGCACGCTTCACGATAGCCACCTGACGGGCCTGCTCTTCAATAGTCATATTCTTGTGAACCACACCGATTCCCCCTTCCCGCGCAATGGCAATAGCCATGGCAGCCTCGGTAACGGTATCCATAGCCGCAGTCACGAAAGGCACATTCAACTCGATATTGCGAGAGAACTTGGTTTTCAACTCCACCGTTTTAGGTAGCACCTCTGAATAAGCAGGAATTAGAAGAACGTCGTCAAAAGTCAGACCGTCCATTACAATTTTATCAGCAACAAATGATGACATAACGTATTAAAAAATTTATTGCGTGCAAATATACCATTATTTTTCCACATAGCATTTGCTTTTCGCCTTTTTCTAACCGATATTAAAGCAATTTAACGGGTATTTCACGGGCTGTCCGTCAGTTGGCCATTTCAGAGAAGAACTTGATACGCACCAGTCTGATCTCGTCTTCTGAATAGTCTTCGCCCAGTTCCTCCATAGCCGTTTCGAGATCATCGGTTTCGCTTTCCCGGAAATAGTCGTAAATATCGTCCACATGGTCCTCATCCATCACCTCGTCGAGGAAATAGTCGATGTTGAGCTTGGTGCCGCTATACACAATAGCCTCCACCTCGTCGAGCAATTCGCCAAAATCAAGCCCCTTGGCATCGGCGATGTCATCGAGTGCCATCTGGCGGTCGATGCTCTGGATGATATACACTTTGAGCATGGATTTCTTGGCCACCGTTCTGACCCTTAATTCCTCCGGACGCTCTATGTCGTTCTCTTCGCAGTGCCGTTTGATCAAGTCGCAGAATTCCTTACCATAACGCTTGGCCTTACCGCTGCCCACGCCCTGTATCTGCTGCAACTCCTGCAATGAAACGGGATACACCGTTGCCATCTGTTCAAGCGATGAGTCTTGAAAAATCACATACTGGGGAACTTTTTTCTTGCGTGAGATTTCCTTACGCAAACTCTTCAGCATCGAGAAGAGAGTCTCATCGAGTGCAGCACCTCCGCCCATGCCACCGGCGGCCTCATCATCATAGTCGTCATTAAACTCAACATCTTCGACCACCATAAACGATTCCGGTCTCTTGATAAATTTCTTGCCGAGAGCCGTAAGTTTAAGCAGTCCGTAATTTTCCACGTCTTTCTTGAGATAGCCTGCGATGAGTGCCTGACGGATAACGGGGTTCCACACTTTGGGGTCTTCATCTTCGCCGGAGCCGAACTCTTCCAGTTGGTCGTGCTTGTGCGACACAATATCGTCAGTGCCACGCCCTTTCACAAAATCGACCACATAGTCTTGCCGGAAGTCTTCTTTCAGGGCTTTTACGGCCTTGAGTACTATGAGTAGGGCCTCCTTGGCTTCAAATTTGGTCTTGGGATGCAGACAGTTGTCACACATGCCACAGTTGTCCTTGGTATATTCCTCACCGAAATAGTGCAGCAGCATCTTTCTGCGACACACGGACGACTCGGCATAGGCTTTCGTCTCTTGCAACAGCTGACGTCCGATGTCCTGTTCGGCCACGGCCTTTCCTTCCATGAACTTCTCCAACTTTTTCAAGTCTTTAGGAGAATAGAACACCAGACAATAGCCCTCTCCCCCATCCCGGCCGGCACGCCCGGTCTCCTGATAGTAGCCTTCAAGACTTTTAGGGATGTCATAATGGATGACAAAACGCACATCGGGCTTGTCAATGCCCATGCCAAAGGCAATAGTGGCCACAATCACGTCGATGCGCTCCATAAGGAAATCATCCTGTGTCTGCGAACGCGTGGCCGAATCGAGACCGGCATGATAGGGAGCCGCCTTGATCTCGTTGACTTTCAATACAGCCGCCAACTCTTCCACCTTCTTTCGGGAAAGACAGTAAATGATGCCACTCTTGCCGGCATGTTGCTTGACAAACTTGACAATCTGCGTGTCGATATCGGCCGATTTCTGACGCACCTCATAATAGAGGTTACTGCGATTGAAAGAACTTTTAAATTCCTTGGCATCAGAGATGCCCAATGTCTTTTTGATGTCGGTGCGCACCTTGTCGGTGGCTGTCGCCGTGAGGGCAATGATGGGGGCACGGCCTAATATGTCGATAGCCTTGCGGATATTGCGGTATTCCGGACGGAAATCATGTCCCCACTCCGAAATACAATGCGCTTCATCGACGGCATAAAAAGAAATCTTCACTTCTTCCAAGAAAGAAAACTTGACCTTTTTGGCTCCTTGCCCGCCCCCTTCGCAGGCCTCGTCATCTTTGAGCAGTGACTCAGGGGCCACATAGAGCAGTTTGGTGCGACCACTGAGCACATCGGTCTTGACACGCTCTATCTCGGCTTTGTTGAGCGAGGAGTTCAGATAATGGGCTACGCCTTCCTCTTCGCTCATGCCGTTGATGACATCCACCTGATTTTTCATCAACGCTATCAGCGGCGACACAACAATGGCTATGCCGTCCATGATGAGTGAAGGTAGCTGGTAGCACAGGCTCTTTCCCCCGCCGGTGGGCATCAGCACAAACGTATCATTTCCCTTGAGCAGATTGCGGATAATAGCTTCCTGATCGCCTTTGAAAGCATCAAAGCCGAAATAGTGTTTCAGTTGTTGTGTAAGATTAACTTCTTTCGCCATATAACAAGCAGTCTACAGGCCACTGCTCCCATTTATGTTGTTTTCAGGTAAGCCCTGCCCGGAGCCCCAAAAGGCCCGGACAAGGGATATGATTAAGCTGTCAGCAGATTGTTCAGATGAGCTTTTTCGAGTTGCTCCTTTGCATAGTCTGCGGTGATTTCAAATTTCTTGATACGTTTCGACGGTATGTCAAACATGGCGTCCATCACGACCGTCTCCACGATGGAACGCAGTCCGCGTGCACCGAGTTTATACTCCACAGCCTTGTCTACAATGTAGTCGAGTGCACCCTCGGCAAAAGTCAGCGTCACCCCATCCATCTCAAACAACTTGATATATTGCCGGATTATCGAGTTTTTAGGTTCGGTGAGAATACGGCGCAACGCCTCCCTGCCCAACGGATTGAGATAGGTGAGCACCGGCAGGCGGCCCACCAGTTCGGGAATAAGTCCGAACGACTTCAAGTCTTGTGGCTGGATGTACTGCATGATGTCCTCCTTGTCTATCTTGCGCACATGCTGAACAGAATTATACCCCACCACGTGGGTGTTCAGACGCTGCGCAATCTTGCGCTCAATGCCGTCGAAAGCCCCGCCGCAGATAAAGAGGATATTCCGCGTGTCCACATGAATATAATCTTGGTCGGGATGCTTGCGTCCTCCCTTGGGCGGCACATTGACCATCGTCCCTTCCAGCAACTTGAGCATGGCCTGCTGCACCCCTTCACCGCTCACGTCGCGCGTGATGCTGGGATTATCGCTCTTGCGGGCTATCTTGTCGATTTCGTCAATGAAGACGATGCCGCGCTGAGCTGCCTCCACATTGTAGTCGGCCACTTGGAGCAAGCGGCTAAGGATACTCTCCACATCTTCTCCCACATAGCCGGCCTCGGTAAACACCGTGGCGTCGACAATGGTGAAAGGCACTTTGAGCAATTTGGCAATGGTGCGGGCCAGCAGGGTCTTGCCCGTACCGGTGCTCCCCACCATAATGATATTGCTTTTCTCTATCTCCACACCTTCGTCACTCGCCGGTTGCTGAAGTCGCTTGTAATGGTTGTAGACAGCCACGGCCAAATGGCGCTTGGCATCGTCTTGTCCGATGATGTATTCATCAAGATATTGCTTAATTTCGCGGGGCTTCGGCAGTTTTTTCAAATCAAACTGCTCTTGCTCTTCCCCCGCCTGCCCTGTTTCTCCAAGCACACCCGAGGTGGTCAATATCTCGTAAGCCTGCTGCACGCAGTTGTCGCAGATATAACCGCTCAATCCGGATATCAGCAGCTTCACATCTTTTTCACTTCTTCCACAGAAGCTACAAATCTTCTTTGTCATCAATCCCTTTCCTTACGCCTTGTTTTTAAGCACCATGTCGATCATCCCATATTCTTTAGCTTCGTCGGCCGTCATCCAATAGTTACGGTCACTATCCTGCCACACCTTGTCAAACGGCGTGTGGGAATGCTCGGAAATGATGTTATAGAGTTCTTTCTTGAATTTCTGAATCTCCTTAGCCTCGATTTCGATATCGGAAGCCTGTCCTTGCACGCCGCCGAGCGGCTGATGGATCATCACACGGCTGTGGGGCAATGCCTGCCGCTTGCCTTCTTTACCGGCTACGAGCAGCACGGCAGCCATAGATGCAGCCATACCCGTGCAGATAGTGGCCACATCACTGGACACAAACTGCATGGTGTCGTAGATGCCCAAGCCGGCGGTCACGCTGCCACCGGGACTGTTGAGATAGATGGAAATGTCCTTACCCGGGTCAGTGGAATCCAAGTAGAGAAGCTGGGCCTGCAAAGTGTTGGCCGTATAGTCGTCAATCTCCGTACCCAAGAAAATGATGCGGTCCATCATCAGACGGGAGAACACATCCATCTGGGTGACGTTCAGCTGACGCTCTTCAAGAATATACGGATTAAGATAGCGCGCCTGCGCCTTCACAACATCGTCGATCATCATTCCACTCATGCCCAAGTGGCGAGTGGCATATTTTCTAAAATCGCTATTCATATTTTCTAATAACCTTAAAATTATTAAGACGAAAAGAGAGGTTGTCGGCCCTCTTTTTTCTTGTTTGTGGAACAAAGATAAGAAAAAAAGTCGACAACCTCCTTATATCAAGAAGTTTTTTTCTTAAAAAAGCTTATTCGCTCATCAGCTTGTTGAAGTCTTCGAGTGACACCTCTTTCTCGTTGAGCTTCACGACGGTCTTCAACACAGCCGTGAGTTTGCGGTCGATAGCCCGGTCTACGAGAGCATCGTTACTGTCGCCTTTCTTCAACACCTCATTGGCATAATTCTCGATATAATCTTCAGGAACATTGTTCATGCCATACTGGGCAAACTGTGCACGGGCGGCTTCCTTGGCAGCCTCCTTCACGTCGGCATCCTCTATCTTGATGTTTTGGGCCTTCACAAGCTGCTCCTTGATGAGGTGCCAAGTGAGTTCCTTGATGCTTTGTGCATAGTTTTTCTCCACATAGTCCTCGCCTTTGTCCTTGTTGTTACTGAGCATGATGCGCTTCAGCAGGGCATCGGGATAGGTGAGTTCGCCCACTTTCTTCTCGCAATGGGCGCGCACGTCTTGGATGAATTTGAAGTCGGAGTCGGTGGCGAGTTGCCTTTTCAGGCCTTCGGCTATCTTCTCACGGAACTCTTTCTCGTCTTTCACGACACCCTCGCCGAAAGTCTGGTCGAAAAGTTCCTGATCAACAGCATGCTTGGCGAAACGCTGAATTTCGGTAATCTGGAAGCTGAAGTCGGAAGTCATGTCCTTCACCGTATCACGCTCTATTTTCAACAAGGAAGATACCTCAGTATCGTTGTCGGGATAGGCCTTGCGGGGATTGAAGGTGATGATGTCGCCGAGCTTGGCTCCGTCGAAGAGTTTCTTCTGGTCGTCCACCTTGATGTAGGTCGGCATGAGCACGGCTGCCTCAACGGTGATACCGCCCTCCTTGGTATTGCCGGCCTCGTCAAGTTCGCGCAAGTCGCCTTTCAACATGTCGTTGTCCTTATAGGTTCTTGCCTTCTCGTAGCTGCCGGCACGGGAGGCGAACATATCCACCTGTTGGTCGACGAGCTTGTCGTCCACGATGATGTTATAGTAGTCCACCTTGTCGCGGCCGGTGAGTGACACCTTCATTTCGGGAGCCACGGCAATGTCGAAATAAAAAGTGAATTCAGTTCCGTTCTCCAAATCCTGGGGCTCCTGCTTCTCGGAAGGCAGAGGTTCGCCAAGCATCTGGATATTGTTGTCTTGCACATACTTGTAGATTTCCTTGCCTACAAGTTTGTTGATTTCATCCATGCGGGCAGCGGCACCGTACTGGCGCTTGATCAGGCCCATCGGCGCCTGTCCCGGACGGAAACCGGGCATATTGGCTTTTTTGCGATAATCCTTCAATGTCTTCTCGACATTCTCTTTGTAGTCAGCTTCTTCAACGGCGATGGTCATCAGACCGTTCACCTTGTCGGGATTCTCAAATGAAATTTTCATCTCTGATGTTTTTGTTATATTTATTATTGTTTTTATTTTCAGCTTTGCCGGTTAGGGGTGCAAAAGTAATGATTATTGGTGTAAACACCTAATCTATAAAAGAAAAATTTGTTTTTTTAACGCAACGAGGCTACAAAGTCCAAGTCTTCTTCATTGGGCTTGAACTTGCGATAAACGAAGTTCTCACTCAAGTAGTGCTTGCGCACCGTGGGATCGGCGGCAATTTCTTCAGGAATGCCTTTGAAAAGTATCTTTCCTTCGAAAAGCAGGTAGGCGCGATCGGTGATGGACAGGGTTTCCTGCACGTTGTGGTCGGTGATAAGGATGCCGATGTTGCGGTATTTCAGCCGCCACACGATGTGCTGGATATCTTCCACAGCGATAGGATCGACACCGGCAAAAGGCTCGTCGAGCATGATGAACTTGGGATCGATGGCCAGACATCGGGCTATCTCCGTGCGGCGTCGCTCACCGCCGGAGAGCTGGTCGCCCTTGTTCTTGCGCACCTTGTTGAGCCGGAATTCGCTGATCAGGCTCTCCAGCTTGTCGAGCTGGTAGCGATGCGGCCTGCCGGTCATTTCAAGCACCGACATGATATTGTCTTCCACGCTCATTTTGCGAAACACGCTGGCCTCCTGTGGCAGATAGCCTATGCCGGCACGGGCACGTTTGTAGACGGGATAGTCGGTGATTTCTTCATCGTTGATGTAGACGTGTCCCTCGTTGGGCACCACCAGTCCGGTAGTCATATAGAACGAGGTGGTCTTGCCGGCTCCGTTGGGGCCGAGCAGCCCCACGATTTCTCCTTGCTTCACATTGATGGTCACGCCGTTGGCCACCGTGCGGGCCCCGTAGCGTTTCACCAGTCCTTCTGTGCGCAGCACGGCCCGCTCACCGCCCGGCTGTGCTACACTCATGTTATTTTCGTCCATAATGATGAATTTGGATGCAAAATTACTAAAAAACAACCGATTATCCCTTATAAAATCAAAAACTATTCCACAAAATGCAGTTTTTAAGTAGATTTTGGTTACTTTTGCAACCATAAAACAGAATTAAACCTACATGCTGATTTTGAAATGGCTTACCACCTTTGGTAAATATCTGATATTGATGGGGCGTTCGTTCTCCCGGCCCGAGCGCATGCGCATGTTCATGAAACGCTATGTCAAGGAGATGTCGCAGTTGGGGGTGGACTCCATCGGCATCGTGTTGTTGATATCGTTTTTTATCGGGGCAGTGATATGCATCCAAATGAAGCTGAACATCCAGAGCCCGTGGATGCCACGGTGGGTGTCTGGCTACACCACGAGAGAGATTATGCTGCTCGAATTCTCCTCTAGCATCATGTGTCTGATTCTTGCAGGAAAGGTGGGCTCGAACATTGCTTCGGAACTCGGCACCATGCGTGTCACCCAACAGATAGACGCACTCGACATCATGGGTGTCAATTCTGCCGGCTATCTCATTCTGCCGAAAATCCTCGGACTGGTCACCATCATGCCGTTTCTCGTCATCTTCTCGTCGGCTATGGGCATCATTGGTGCCTACGCCACGGCATACGTGGGGCATATTCTCTCTCCCGACGACCTGACGCTGGGTCTGCAACATTCGTTCAACGCGTGGTTTGTGTGGATGAGTATCATCAAAAGTCTTTTCTTTGCTTTCATCATCGCCTCAGTGTCGTCCTATTTCGGCTACACCGTGGAAGGCGGTTCGGTGGAAGTGGGCGAATCTTCAACCGACGCCGTGGTGTGCTCAAGCGTACTCATCCTCTTTTCAGATGTGTTCCTGACGCAGGTGCTGAGCTGACGGCCCCCTGTCTTGGGAGTTAAAGGGAGTTAAGGAGTTAAAGGGAGTTAAGACATCAGCTTCGAAGATGAAAAAGGGGTGTCTGTCTAAGCATGAGAATCTTTACACATTAACATAGTTGCAGGCACATGAATTCGAAAGATTATACTTTCTGCTTTGAAAGCATTATTGCATGGCAAAAAGCTCATGCTTTTGTCTTGCTTGTATATCAAATAACCAAATTGTTTCCTGATGAAGAAAGATTTGGCCTCACTTCACAGTTTCGCAGAGCAGCTGTATCCATTGAAGCTAATATAGCCGAAGGATACAAGAAGGTCGGAAGACAAGACAAATTGCGATTCATGAACATTGCACAAGGAAGTTTGGAGGAATGCAGAGATTATATCATCTTATCCAGAGACCTGAATTATATAAATCGCGATCAATTTCATCTGTTATATGACAGCATAACAGAAGCAAGCAAATTACTGAATGCTTATTGCAATGGCATCATCAACAATAGGGCTTTAGAACAAAAAATATAAATACAAACATCTCTACATCCACAATAAACGAAAAACAAAGAAAATGGAGTACGGACAAGCAGCCCCTTTCACCCCAAGACTGTTGTCTTAACTCCCTTTAACTCCTTAACTCCCTTTAACTCCCCGAGAAATATGATCGAAGTAAAACATCTTACAAAATCCTTTGGTGACAAAACGGTGTTGAACGACATCAATGTCAAGTTTGAAACCGGCAAGACCAATCTGATTATCGGCCAGAGCGGTTCGGGAAAAACCGTGCTGATGAAGAATCTTGTGGGCCTGCTCGACCCCACAGAGGGCGAAGTGCTCTATGATGGGCGTAACTTCGTGCAGATGAGCAAGAAAGAGAAAGTCAGAATGCGACGCGAAATGGGTATGATTTTTCAGAATGCAGCCCTATTCGACTCGCAGACTGTACTCGAAAACGTGATGTTCCCGCTCGATATGTTCTCCACGATGAATCTGCGCGAACGCACAAAGCGGGCGCAGGAATGCCTTGACCGGGTGAACCTCATTGACGCACAGCAGAAGTTTCCGGGCGAAATATCGGGTGGTATGCAGAAACGTGTGGCCATAGCACGGGCCATCGTGATGAATCCCAAGTATCTCTTTTGCGACGAGCCCAACTCCGGACTCGACCCGAAGACTTCGCTCGTGATTGACGATCTGCTATCGGGCATCACCAAAGAGTTTGGCATGACGACCATCATCAACACCCACGACATGAACTCGGTGATGGGCATCGGGGAGAACATCTGCTTCATCTATAAAGGACGGAAAGAGTGGCAGGGTACGAAAGACGATGTGATGAACTCCACCAATGAGAAGCTCAACGACCTGGTGTTTGCCAGCGACCTGTTCAGAAAAGTGAAAGAAGTGGAGATGGAAGAAGAGAAAAAAGAAGGCTGACCATAGGAAGGAAAGAAAAGCGGCGACATAGCTGTGGATAGGTGATTCGGCCTGACCGCTGAAGCTGACACCATATATCCCTCCGATACGATGTCAAACAAATTCGCTACGCATTTGCATTCGGGCTTTTTTAGGGTTATCTTTGCATAAGCAAGAGAAGTACGCAGGTGCTTCTCTTTTTTTGTTTCCGGGTTTTCCAATATCTCGCAACAGCCATTCGAGGAGCTAAAAGGGCCTCTTTCAGTTTCTCACTACGGCCATTTCGAACTTTCAGTGTGGCTCTTTCACCTTATCAAAGGGCTACACTGGGAATGCTTTTCCGATGTTTTTGGCATTTTGGACGGTCGTTTTCATCTTACGCACCGGATGTCCATGTTTTTCATGTCATGCTTTTTCATTTCTTTTAATACTTCCCACTATACGCCCGTCTACTCCGGAAACGTGCAGCATACGGGAATAAGCGAGTGGGTCATTTCATTTTCCAAACTCCCCGATGCTCCACCATAGGCACCATGACCTCCTCACTCGTGCTGTCACCGTATGAAAACACCAGAAACACTTGGGCCGTGTGGCGTGCCGTATCGGCCTTGGCATTGACGATTCTCACCTCTTTGATGCCACGATGCTCGTCCTGCTGCTGGCCGGCAAACATCTTGGCATTGGTGACGAGCTGTTCACGATAGCTGTCGGGAATGGAGTCGGGGGTGTACCGGCCGGCCACATAGTCGTCGTATTTGCCTTCAATCAACAAGTCGTAACAGCCCTTGGCAGCCACAGCGGCCAACTCTCCGGCATCGGGAGCGGACGTGCATGCCAAGGCAAGTATAAGTACCGGAAAATATAAAAGTTTTCTCATCGTCTTCTCTTTTTACATAAGGTGTCGCAAAGATACGGATTTTATCCCGGAAAAAGCAACTTTTGGCCGGCAGTAATGCCGGTTGTGTCATTTTTTGTTAGCTTTCCGCTTCTTGCCTCCTCCCTTTTCCAATGCTCTAAAAGTGGCGGCAACTAAAGCAGAGACATAGTCGCGGTCGTCAAGATCGGGAATATAGAAACAGGGCTTGGCACCATCGTAGGGCGGTTCCAGAAGCTTCTCTTTCAGCAAGGGTGCAGCCTCCTCCGTCACTTTCAGAAAGAGTTTGTCATCACAAATCACTCCCACGAAAACGGAGTTACAATACATTCCGTAGCCACCGAACATCTTCCGGCAGAAGATTTCTCCCGCTGCAGAAGCCTGTTCTGCCACAAAATCTACAAATTCTTGTCTACAAGCCATAGGGACATGTTGTTTATTGGTTTTGTCATCACAAATGAGTGGGGGCCTCCCTTCATCTCACACCGACAGGCATAAAAGCTGGAAGCAAATCACCCGAAACACGGCAAATATACTTTTTTTTCCTGAATCTCGCAACAAACTGGCCACAGAAAAGCGAAATGCACATCTACCCATGACGGGCGGATGTGCATTGATGGGACGCAATATGATGCCGCGAGAGCTATTTCTGCCGCACGAACACATTGATGGGGCAACCATGCATCGACCAGTTTTCGCGAATCTTGTTTTCGAGAAAGCGCCGATAGTTCTCTTTCACATACTGCGGCAGATTGGCATAGAACACAAAAGAGGGAATCTGCGTGTTGGGCAACTGCGTGCAATACTTGATTTTGATATATTTACCCTTGATGCTCTGCGGTGGATAGGCCTCGATGATGGGCAACATCACTTCGTTGAGTTTCGATGTACCCACACGGATCTTACGGTTGAGATACACTTGCTTGGCTGTTTCAAGTACCTTGAAAATGCGCTGCTTGGTGACAGCCGACGAAAAGATGATGGGGAAATCCACAAATGGAGCCATGCGCGCACGGATGGCATTCTCGAAGGTGTCGATAACCTTCTGGGTCTTGTCTTCCACCAGATCCCACTTGTTGACAACAACAACAAGCGACTTGTTGTTCTTCTGTATCAACTGGAAGATATTCATATCCTGAGTCTCAATGCCCCTCGTGGCATCAATCATGAGGATACAAACATCCGAATTTTCGATGGCCCGGATGGAACGCATCACGCTGTAGAACTCCAAATCCTCACTCACCTTGTTCTTGCGCCGTATGCCGGCAGTATCGACAAGATAGAAGTCGAAGCCGAACTTGTCGTAACGGGTGTAGATGCTGTCGCGCGTGGTACCGGCTATTTCGGTCACAATATTGCGGTCTTCTCCGATAAAGGCGTTGATGATACTCGACTTTCCCACATTAGGACGCCCAACCACGGCAAAGCGGGGAATATCGTCTTCGAGTTCCTCCTCTTCCTTAGGCTGCATCTTCTCAAGTATCAGGTCGAGCAAGTCACCCGTACCACCGCCTGTGGCGGCGCTGATGCAATGAGGATCGCCAAGTCCCAGTTTGTAAAATTCGGCTGCCTCGTAATATTCGGAACTATTATCCACCTTGTTGGCCACGAGGATGACGGGCAGCTTCGTGCGACGCAGAATCATCGCCACGTCTTCATCCCAGTCGGTCACACCGGTACTGACATCTACCAAAAACAGCACAAGGTCGGCCTCCTCTGTGGCCACAAGCACCTGCCGTCGGATGGCATCTTCGAAAATATCGTCTGACTTGACCACCCAACCGCCGGTATCGACAACCGAAAATTCACGTCCGTTCCATTGGCACTTGCCATACTGGCGGTCGCGAGTCGTACCGGCTGTGTCGCTGACAATGGCCCGGCGACTTTGGGTCAATCGATTGAAAAGTGTTGACTTACCCACATTGGGGCGGCCAACAATAGCTACTAAACTTGCCATTTTTTGTTGTTTTAATTTCTGAAGTTATACATTCTTCGGCCCTCGCTTAAGCAGCGAGAGTAATACCCTCCATACATTCAGGGCCAAAATTATATTTCTTTTTGTGGTGAGACTTTTACTTTCTCACTCCGGATTATACCCGAAATGCTTCAATTCCTTTTGCGAACTGCGCCAGTCCTTATCCACCTTCACGAAAGTTTCAAGGAAAATCTTCTTGTCGAAAAACTTTTCCAGTGCCTTACGTGCTTCACTGCTCACTTTCTTGAGGGCCACACCCTGATGCCCGATGATGATACCTTTTTGGGAGTCACGTTCCACATAGATCACCACATTGATATGTATCTTATGCTCGTCTTCCTTGAAACGCTCCACACTCACTTCAACCGAGTAGGGAATCTCCTTGTCGTAATAGAGCAGAATCTTCTCTCGGACTATCTCTGAAACGAAGAATTTAGCCGGTTTGTCCGTCAGCTGGTCTTTGTCGAAATAGGCAGGTGACTCGGGCAACAGCTCCTTAATACGGCGCATGAGCATATCCACGCCAAACTTATTCTTGGCCGAAATGGGCAGAATCTCCGCATTGGGCAACAACGAGTGCCATTTCTCCACCAGATCGCCCAGCTTTTTCTGGTCGCTCTCGTCAATCTTATTGATAAGCAGCAGCACCGGAATGGACATTTTCTTCACCTTATCAAGAAAATCCACATTCTTTTCGGGATTCTCTACCACATCAGTCACATAAAGCAACACATCGGCATCGGCCAAAGCACTTTCGGAGAAAGCAAGCATCATCTCCTGCATTTTGTAATTGGGTTTCAACACACCGGGCGTATCCGAGAACACTATCTGTGTGTCTTCAGTGTTCACGATTCCCATAATGCGATGCCGCGTGGTCTGTGCCTTGAATGTAGCGATCGATATCCGCTCGCCAACGAGTTGGTTCATCAATGTCGACTTACCCACATTCGGATTGCCGACGATATTCACAAATCCTGCCTTATGCATATTTTCCTTTATTCGTTCGTCCTCTATTCTTATTGGGATTTACCTGTCTTTTCCAAACAATACCCACAACCGAAAAACGCATCCTTCCCGATTTAGCAAGAAAGGATGCGTTATCTGTAGTTCTGTTTAATGCGTTTATTTCTTTGTCACAGCCTTTGCACCGTCGTAAGCCCACTTGTAGAAGGAAGCTCCATGCACAAAACCGGCTCCGAAAGCCGTAAAGATGATATTGTCACCTTTGTTCAACTGGCTTTCATAGTCCCAAAGGGCCAACGGAATCGTGGCGGCACTGGTGTTGCCGTAATGGTCGATGTTGACAGCCACCTTGTCCATGGGCAAACCTGCACGCTTAGTCACGGCCTCGATAATACGAAGATTGGCCTCATGCGGCACAACCCATTTCACATCGTCTGCCGTCAGGTTGTTGGCCTCCATGACTTTCATCACGTCGTTGCTCATGTCCGTCACAGCATAGCGGAACACCGTCCGTCCCTCTTGGTAGAGGTAATGAAGACGATGGTCTACCGTAAACTGAGAAGTCGGACAAACAGAGCCACCTGCTTTCATGTGTAAGAACGGAAGCCCGATACCATCGGTACGGAGAAAAGAATTCTGATATCCGATGTTCTCCTCTTCCGTAGCCTCTAAGAGTACGGCTGCGGCTCCATCACCAAACAATACACAAGTGGCACGATCGGTATAGTCAACCAGCGACGACATCTTGTCGGCACCTATCACAACAATCCGCTTGTAGCGACCACTCTGTATCATGGATGCGGCAACATCAAGCGAATAGAGGAAACCACAGCAAGCAGCCTCGAAATCGAAAGCAAAGGCATTTTTCAGCCCCAACTTCCCAATCACGATGGAAGCCGTGGAAGGAAACTTATAATCAGGAGTGGTGGTGGTCACGATGAGTGCATCTATCGTGTCAGGGTCAACGCCTGTCTTCTGGATGAGTTGCTTGGCTGCCTTACGGGCCATGTAACTCGTGCCGAGACCTTCTTCGGTGAGAATACGCCGTTCCTTGATACCCACACGCGCCATAATCCACTCGTCATTGGTATCCACCATGCGCGACAGTTCCTCGTTGTTGAGGATATAGTCAGGCACGTATCCGCCAATACCCGTGATTATTGCGTTGATTTTGCCCATTATTCAGCAGTTTCCTTAACAATAGCGACCTTGCCTCTATAGTAGCCGCAAGTGGGGCAAACTGTGTGATACACATAATAGGCACCGCAGTTAGGGCATGTGGCCAATGTCGGGACTACTGCCTTATCATGAGTTCTTCTCTTGAGTGTACGGGTCTTGGACTGTCTTCTTTTAGGATGTGCCATAATTGTAAATCTTTAATTTTTATTTTTTTAATCTTCAATTTTCAAATTGGAAAGTGCCGCCCAGCGTGGATCCATAGTCTGCTCATCATTATCCTCACCGCTTCGGGCGGCAGACGGCTCTTCACCCAAAGGCGAAAAGTGGTTCAGCACGTCAATCATGGCAGAGTTACATTTTCCAGGTGCATGCACATGCCTGATGGGAATGTTGAGTACTATAAATTCATAGATGAACCATGCGATATCGAGTATTCCTTCGTCCTCAGCCACCGTCACGAGCTCATCTTCTTCCGAGTAGTTTTCTCCAAACTTAGCTATAAGACGGTTATCCGTCTCTATCGCCTGTTCCATGTCGTCCAAACAGACATCACATGGGATGTGTACAAAACCCTTTGTATGGAAATTCAGCTCAAAGAAATCTTCCGAACGGCGTACAGATACGTGGCACGACAAATTTCCCCGCTGAATCTCAGGGGCTTCAATAGCCTTAAAATATTCATCGGCAAGCTGATACTCAAAGGTGTTTTCACCTTCTTTCAAAGCTTTCAAATCTATCTTAAAAGACTTTATACTACACATTTACGGGCTGCAAAGTTACGAATATTTTTTGATTTATGCTACACTACGAGTAAAAATATTTAGATGCTTCCCAATTTTCCACATCTTTCCATACCTTAGTACTACATACGGTGTCACGAAGTTTCCCATTGGACAGCTATCATCGCACAGGTTCAAAACCGTCCGAACAGGATGGAAAAGCACTTACTCTCCTTTAGGAAGTTCAATCCGAAAAGTGGTTCCTTTGCCAAGTTCCGAACTTTTAACCCATATTTTGCCGTGGTGGTATTCTTCTACGATACGCTTGGCCAAGCTCAATCCAAGTCCCCATCCCCGTTCTTTGGTTGTAAAACCGGGACGGAAAACATTACCCACATCCTTCCTCCGGATGCCTCTTCCCGTGTCCGAAACTTCTATGACTGCCTTCTCTCCGGCATCTTCCACCCGCAACGTCACTGTACCGGGAACTCCCCCCATAGCATCAATGGCATTCTTGGCCAGATTTTCAATTACCCATTCAAACAGAGAAGCATTGAGTTTGATGATAATGTTGTCCTTGGGCATTATTTTAACGATCTTCACCTTATTGGACGTACGCCGAACCATATAATCCATCACATGGTCAAGCACATTATGCAAGCTCGCCGGAACAGGCTCAGGAAGCGACCCTATCTTTGAAAAACGGTCGGCAATCAGCTGTAATCGCTTCACATCTTTATCCATCTCCGGAATCAGAGCATCCTCCGGATAGCTCTCCTTTAGAATCTCCATCCATGCCATGAGACTTGATATGGGAGTTCCGAGCTGGTGGGCTGTCTCCTTTGAAAGTCCCACCCAGATTTTATTCTGCTCTGCCCGCTTGGAGGTCAAGAGGGCAAAAATGGCAACGACGACAAATACCATGACGACTCCCAACTGCACTATGGGGTACACAGCCAATCGCTTGAGCATCAGGGACTCGTCGTAACACACTTGTATATAGTCATGCCCGACAGCATTAGATGTTTCGCCAACTTTTCCACCAAGTTCTATCTTGATATTATTCCCGGCCTCCAACCATTCTCTCCCCAATTTCGAAGCCTTCTTCAGACTATCCAAATCATCTACTCCTTCCAGTCCCACAACGTTTCTGAAGGTCTGGGCCTCCCCTTTGGAGTCCAGCACTATGACAGGAATAGTATTATTCTCATTGATCACTTTCAGTACCAGATTCAGGTCGGTATTCTCATCAGCCATATTCAATGAACGCATGGCCTCGGCCCAAACCTCCATGCGATGACGCTCCTCTGAAGCTAAATCCCTA
The DNA here is from genome assembly GCF_000184945.1 of Segatella buccae ATCC 33574. Classification (GTDB taxonomy): domain Bacteria; phylum Bacteroidota; class Bacteroidia; order Bacteroidales; family Bacteroidaceae; genus Prevotella; species Prevotella buccae. The sequence continues at coordinate 1,397,816 of NZ_GL586311.1, read as the reverse complement.
ATAAGAAAATGTGAAACAAGCAGACTGGCAACTGCTATCATCACAGCAGCTGCAACAAGAAGTATCTTCATTTGCCGTATTCGGTCAGTCCATTGCATACAACACCATAACGCCATTATCGCAACAATATTGCATCAAGCACCAAACGAAGAATGCCTAAATACCTGTTATCAAGTTTTTCCCGTTTTTCCTGTCATGCCGTCATTTCCACCTG
>NZ_GL586311.1:1394234-1397086 GCF_000184945.1 Segatella buccae ATCC 33574 | reverse complement strand
GCCTCCCCGGCTGCCCTACGGGCTGCCGGGGAGGCCGGGGCCGGAACGACCCCAAAAAAAGGAGGCGGCTGCCTACTCTCCCGCATTGCATTGCAGTACCATCGGCGCAAGTGGGCTTAACTTCTCTGTTCGGAATGGGAAGAGGTGGGACACCACCGCAATAACCACCTGAATGTCATGCACCACGGGCGGGACACGCAGCGCCCGCGCCGGATGCGTCAGTTCCGTCCGCCCCGGACATGCGGGGGGAGGGGGTGACCATCGCCACAAGCAAGGGACCGTAAGGCCGGCGACCGAAGCCGCGGGGACTCTCCAGGAGCCAGCTGAAAGAACGCGCGCACGGGGAAAGCTTCGGGCAATTAGTAGCGCTCGGCTTTGGCGTCGCCGCCTTTACACCTGCGCCCTATCAACGTCATCGTCTCTGACGGCCCTCATGTAAAGGAGTTCTCATCTTGCGGAGGGCTTCGCGCTTAGATGCCTTCAGCGCTTATCCCGGCCGGACGCGGCTACCCGGCGGTGCGCCTGGCGGCACAACCGGCAGACCGGAGGTCCGTCCGACACGGTCCTCTCGTACTAGTGTCAGACCCGCGCAAAACTCCAACGCCCACGATAGATAGAGACCGAACTGTCTCACGACGTTCTGAACCCAGCTCGCGTGCCACTTTAATGGGCGAACAGCCCAACCCTTGGGACCTTCTCCAGCCCCAGGATGTGACGAGCCGACATCGAGGTGCCAAACCACCCCGTCGATATGAGCTCTTGGGGGGGATCAGCCTGTTATCCCCGGAGTACCTTTTATCCTTTGAGCGACGGAGTTTCCATCCACGTCCGCCGGATCACTATGCCCCAGTTTCCTGCCTGCTCGGGGTGTCCCCCTCCCAGTCAGGCGCCCTTATGCCATTGCACTCAATAAGGCCGGTTACCGAACGGCCCGAGGGCACCTTTGGAAGCCTCCGTTACGCTTTTGGAGGCGACCACCCCAGTCAAACTGCCCGCCAAGCGGTGTCCCCGAAACAAGCGGGTTAGACCCCAGACAGCCGAAGGGCCGTATTTCAAGGAAGGCTCCACCGCGGCTGGCGCCGCGGATTCAAAGCCTCCGGCCTATCCTACACATCGGATGGCCGGGGTCAGCGCTAAGCTGCAGTAAAGGTTCACGGGGTCTTTTCGTCCCATCGCGGGTAATCGGCATCTTCACCGATACTACAATTTCACTGGAATCACGGTTGAGACAGCGTCCGGATCATTACACCATTCGTGCAGGTCGGAACTTACCCGACAAGGAATTTCGCTACCTTAGGACCGTTATAGTTACGGCCGCCGTTTACCGGGGCTTCAATTCAGGGCTTCACCGTGAGGATGACCCCTCCTCTTAACCTTCCGGCACCGGGCAGGTGTCAGGCTGTATACATCATCTTTCGAGTTAGCACAGCCCTGTGTTTTTGTTAAACAGTTGCCTGGACCTATTCTCTGCGCCTCGCGGAGCCGCGAGGACCCTTTATCCCGAAGTTACAGGGTCAGTTTGCCTAGTTCCTTAACCGTGAGTCTTCCAACGCCTGAGTATGTTCTACCCGACCACGTGTGTCCGTTTGGGGTACGGGTGCCGCAGGGATGAGGCTTAGCGCATTTTCTCGGGAGTATGATTACCCACGCTATTGGCGCCCCCCGGAGGGGGAGCCATACTATGGGGGTTCGGCTCGGGCCGCGGACTTGCCTGCGGCCCTCGACGCCTACGCCCGTCAACGGGGGCTTCCGTCGCCCCGCGGTGGTGTCACTGCTCCGTCAGCGCGTCGCTCCCTGTGGCAGTCACGGAATGTTGACCGTGTCTTCCATCGCCCCTCGCCGTACGGCTGGGGCTTAGGGCCCGACTGACCCCGGGCTGACTGGCATTGCCCGGGAAACCTTGGTCTTACGGCGGGAGGGGATCTTACCCTCCTTGTCGTTACTTATACCTACATTTGCCTTGCCGTGCGCTCCGGGAGGGGTCGCCCCCTCCGTTCAACGCCGCACGCCATGCTCCCCTACCGGTACTTTCTTCAATGCTACCCCGCGTCTTCGGTGTCTGCCTTATACCCGATTATTATCCACGCACGGACCCTCGACCAGTGAGCTGTTACGCACTCTTTGAATGAATGGCTGCTTCCAAGCCAACATCCTGGCTGTCACAGGGACCGCACTTCGTTAGACTAACTCAGGCAGAACTCGGGGACCTTAGACGGCGGTCAGGATTCTTCTCCTCTCGGGGACGGACCTTAGCACCCGCCCCCTTACTGCGCGCCTGCGGCGCATGAGCATTCGGAGTTCGTCAGGTCTCGACAGGCGGCGAAGCCCTCTCGACCTACCGGTCGCTCTACCTCTCATGCGGAACGGCGCACGCGGCACCTAAATGCCTTTCGGGGAGTACGAGCTATCTCCAAGTTTGATTGGCCTTTCACTCCTACACTCGGCTCATCCGGAAGCTTTTCAACGCTTATCGGTGCGGGCCTCCATCCCGTGTTACCGGGACTTCACCCTGGCCAAGTGTAGATCACTTGGTTTCGCGTCTGCCACCTCCGACTAAAAACGCCCTCTTCAGGCTCGCTTTCACTGCGGCGCAGGGGCTTCAGCCCCTCAGCCTTGCCGGAGACGGCAACTCGTAGGTTCATTATGCAAAAGGCACGCCGTCACTGCCAAAAGGCAGCTCCGACCGCTTGCAGGCGCAGGGTTTCAGGATCTCTTTCACCCTTCTCGTCGAAGTGCTTTTCACCTTTCCTTCACAGTACTCGTCCACTATCGGTCTCACGGGAGTATTCAGCCTTGCCGGATGGTCCCGGCGGATTCGCGCAGGATTCCTCGTGTCCCGCGCTACTCAGGAT
>NZ_GL586311.1:1379137-1392456 GCF_000184945.1 Segatella buccae ATCC 33574 | reverse complement strand
GGAGGAAAATGCAAATAACAGGAGAAAAAAGAGGACAAACGAAAAACCGATTCGCCACTCTGACAGAAAGACAGACAGCGCAAAAGCATTCGCGAGCCAATTGGTTAAAAAAGATTTTTTAGTTGCACAGACCATCAAATGGCATTATCTTTGCATCCGTATCACAAAATGACAAACCAAAACAAAGAAGGTATATGACACAAGATGAATTGTATAAAGTGATCAATGCCGCCGAAGGCCGCACTGACACAAGAAGCAAAGAATTGAACTTGGCTTTCCCGGCCCTGATGAGAAAGGTGTACACGTGGATGGCCCTGGCTCTGGCTATCACCGGCATCACCGCCTACGGCGTGGCCACCAGCCCGGCTCTACTCACAGCCATTTTCACCAACAAGCTGCTTTTCTACGGCCTCATCATCGCCGAATTAGGAATCGTGTTCTACACGACAGCCCGGCTGGCCAAGCTGTCACTCTCCACAGCCACGCTGCTCTTCATCCTATTTTCGGTGATCAACGGTGCCACACTGGCCTCCGTCTTCGTGATTTACACCATGAGTTCGATAGCTACCACGTTTTTCGTGACCGCCGGCACATTTGGTGCCATGGCCTTCATTGGCTACACCACAAAACGCGACCTCACCAAGATGGGAGGCATTCTGATGATGGCCCTCATCGGACTCATCATAGCTGCCGTAGTGAATATGTTCCTGCACAACAGCACGTTCGACCTCATTGTTAGCGGACTGGGCGTACTCATTTTCACCGGTCTCACGGCATGGGACTCGCAAGCCATCAAACGTATGTTGCAAGAGCAATATGACATGAGTGAAGGCGCACAGAAAGTGGCCCTGCTCGGCTCGCTGTCTCTCTACCTGGACTTCATCAACATGTTCCTCTACCTGCTACGCTTCTTGGGCGACCGCAAATAGACTGGAGATTGACTTTACATAAAACAAGGGGCCTTGAGCCCCTTTTTTTCATGCCCATACGAGTCGACACCTGCATATAAACGGCTGAATAAATATACTGATTCGATATTCACTAAATAACAAAACATTCTCACATCGCATTATTTTTTCGCAAATTTATTTGGAGATTAACCTAAAATATTGTAATTTTGCATCACAAACAGAATAAAAATACACCCAATGAAGATCAAGACCAGCAGAATGGAAGCCTTGAAGATGATCATCTCCAGTCAGGAGTTAGGCAGTCAGGAAGAAGTGCTCAAGGCACTTGCCAAAGAAGGCTTCACCCTCACGCAGGCCACCTTGAGCCGCGACCTCAAACAACTGAAAGTGGCCAAAGCGGCCAGCATGAACGGCAAATACGTGTATGTGCTGCCCAACGAGACGATGTACAAGCGCATCTCCTCTCCCCTCTCGGCCAACGAAATGCTGCAAACTCCCGGTTTTCTGTCCATCAACTTCTCGGGCAACATGGGTGTCATCAAAACCCGACCGGGCTATGCCAGCAGCATTGCCTACAACATTGACAATGGGGCACTGACCACCATCTTAGGTACGATAGCGGGCGATGACACTATCTTCATCGTGAAAAAAGATGGCGTGACCGAAGAACAGGTGCTGGAGGGACTGAAGGGGATTATACCCAATATATAGTTGACGAGTGAACAAGTGGACGAGTTGACAAGTTGGCAGCCGGAAAGACGGAAAGGTGACAAGCCGGCTCAGTAAACAGGAATTTATTATATAAATGGAAGAAATCAAAGTAATGGTAGCCGATGCCTCACACGAGAAGTATGTAGACACCATTCTTACGACGATTGCAGACGCCGCAAAGGTGCGCGGTACCGGCATAGCCAAGCGCACACATGAATACCTGGCTACGAAAATGAGAGAAGCCAAGGCTGTGATAGCCCTGCAAGGAGACAAGTTTGCAGGCTTCAGCTACATTGAGACTTGGGGAAACAAGCAATATGTAACCACCTCGGGGCTCATCGTGCATCCCGACTTCCGCGGACTCGGACTGGCCAAGCGCATCAAGGACATGACCTTCACACTGGCCCGCAAGCGCTGGCCGCACGCCAAGATATTCTCGCTCACCTCCGGGTCGGCCGTGATGAAGATGAACACCCGTCTGGGCTATCACCCCGTAACCTTCAACGACCTCACCGACGACGAAGCCTTCTGGCGTGGTTGCGAGGGCTGTATCAATGTCGACGTGCTCCACCGCACCGACCGCCGCTATTGCATCTGCACGGCCATGCTCTTCGACCCGGAAGACCATCTGCCCGCCAAGATACCGGCCGAGGTGATGGAACGCATCAGAAAGATAGACGGAACCAATGTGCAATAAAACCAAGGAAAGGAAAAAAGATATGGCAGAAAACAAGAAGAAAAAAGTGGTCGTGGCCTTCAGTGGAGGCCTTGACACGTCATACACCGTGATGAAGCTAAGCCAAGACGGTTGGGAAGTATATGCCGCCTGCGCCAACACCGGCGGATTCAGTGCCGAACAACTCAAGACCAACGAGGAAAATGCCTATAAACTGGGGGCCAAAGCCTACGTGACACTTGACGTGACACAGGAATATTACGAGAAATCATTGAAGTATATGATTTTCGGCAACGTGCTGCGCAACAACTGCTACCCCATATCCGTGAGTTCGGAACGCATCTTCCAGGCCATCGCCATCGCCCGCTATGCCAAAGAGATAGGGGCCGACGCCATCGCCCACGGTTCCACCGGAGCCGGCAACGACCAGATACGTTTCGACATGACGTTTCTCGTGATGGCACCGGGCGTGGAAATCATCACCCTCACCCGCGACAAGGCCCTGAGCCGTAAGGAGGAAGTGGACTATCTGAACGAACACGGTTTCTCGGCCGACTTCGCCAAACTGAAATACAGCTACAACGTAGGTATTTGGGGTACGAGCATCTGTGGGGGCGAATTGCTCGACCCTACACAAGGCCTGCCCGAGGAGGCTTATCTGAAACACGTCACCAGCCAAGAAGAAAGCGAACTGCGCATCACCTTTGAGAAAGGCGAAATCGTGGCCGTGAACGGTGAACGATTCGAGGACAAGATAGCAGCCATACAGAAGATTGAAGACATCGGAGCCTCCTACGCCATAGGCCGCGACTGCAATGTGGGCGACACCATCATCGGCATTAAGGGACGTGTGGGATTTGAGGCAGCCGCCCCGAAACTCATCATCGAAGCCCACCGGCTGCTTGAGAAAAGCACACTCTCGAAGTGGCAGCAATACTGGAAAGACCAAGTGGCCAACTGGTATGGCATGTTCCTGCACGAAAGCCAGTATCTCGAGCCCGTGATGCCCGACATCGAGGCTATGCTCACCAGCAGCCAACGAAACGTGAACGGTACGGCCATTTTGAAACTGCGCCCGTATGGATTCCAAACCGTAGGCATTGACTCGCCAGACGATCTCACCAAGTCGAAACTCGGAGAGTATGGCGAGATGCAGCACGGATGGACAGCAGAGGATGCCAAAGGCTTCATCAAGGTGAGTTCCACACCGCTACGCGTCTACTACGGTATGCACCCCGACGAAGAAAGATAACTCCATTTGCAACTTCTCCGCCCGGCAAACCGTCTAACAGACAAATGAACTTTTAAGACCAAAAACACATGGGAAATTATAAAAGACTTAAACGCTCCACCACCGACGTGTGGCTGGGTGGTGTATGTGGCGGTATTGCCGAGTATTTTGACATCGATCCCACACTGGTGAGAATCGGCTACGTAGTGCTCTCACTGGGCAGTGCAGCCTTCCCGGGCCTGCTGATCTATCTCATCCTCTGGATGATCATGCCGAAGGAGTAGCGACACATTATATAATTAAGGTGCGCAACGGGACTGCGCACTTCACACAAGAAAACGACTTATGAGAATTGGAATACTGGGAGCGGCAGGCTATACAGGCGGTGAACTCATCCGCCTGTTGGTGAACCATTCCGAGGCAGAGATAGTCTTTGCCAACTCAGAGAGCAATGCCGGCAATCTCGTGGCCGATGTGCATGAAGGTCTTTATGGCGACACCGACCTGCGGTTTACGACAGCCATGCCTTTTGGGCAGGTAGATGTGGTGTTCTGCTGCTTCGGACACGGTAAAAGCGAAGCCTTTCTGAAAGAGCATCCGATACCGGCCGAGGTGAAAATCATCGACCTCGCACAAGACTTCCGCATCAAGGGAAGTCGCCCCTACCCCAATGCTGCCACGGTCGGAGAGTTCCCCGCCCCCACTCCCGAGAGTCACGACTTCGTCTACGGTCTGCCTGAGATAAACCGCTCTCTGATAGCCCAAGCACAGCATGTGGCCAATCCGGGATGCTTCGCCACCTGCATCCAACTCGGTTTGCTGCCCGCCGCCCAAATGGGACTCATCACCAACGACGTGTCCGTGAACGCCATCACGGGCAGCACCGGAGCCGGACAGAAACCCGGTAGCACCACCCACTTCTCGTGGCGTAACAACAATCTGAGCATCTATAAGGCTTTCAGCCACCAGCATGTGCCCGAAATCAGGCAGAGTCTGGAGCAGGTACAGGGGGCACTCACAGCCTCCATCGACTTCATCCCCTACCGGGGCGACTTTGCCCGCGGCATTTTCGCCACCCAAGTGGTGAAGACCGACAAGCCGATAGAAGACATCGTGGCGGGCTACAAAGCCTTTTACAAAGAAGCAAAATTCACTCACTATGTGGACAAGGCACTCGACCTGAAGCAGGTGGTCAACACCAACAAGTGTCTGGTACACTGCGACAAAGTTGGCAACAAACTGCTCGTCACCTCCTGCATAGACAACCTGTTGAAAGGAGCCGTGGGACAGGCCGTGCAAAACATGAACATCATGTTCGGTATCGACGAGCAAGCCGGACTTCATCTTAAACCATCAGCATTCTAATGAAACTATTCGACGTATATCCCCTCTTCGACATCAATATTGTCAAGGGCAAAGGCTGCAAGGTGTGGGACGACCGCGGACAGGAATATCTCGACCTCTACGGTGGCCATGCCGTTATCAGCATCGGACACAGTCATCCCCATTACGTGGAGAAACTCACCGGACAACTCAACCGGTTGGGCTTTTACAGCAACTCGGTGGTCAACAAGCTGCAAGTGGAACTGGCCGAGCGGTTGGGCCGCATCAGCGGTTACGACGACTATCAGCTCTTCCTCATCAACTCCGGGGCAGAGGCCAACGAAAATGCCTTGAAGCTCGCTTCATTCAAGAACGGGCGCAAACGCGTGCTGTCAGTGGCCAAAGCTTTCCACGGACGTACTTCGCTGGCCGTGGAAGTGACCAACAATCCCAAGATCGTGGCTCCCATCAACGACAACGGACACGTGACATTTCTGCCCCTCAACGACCTTGAGGCATGGGAGCGCGAACTGGCCAAGGGTGACGTATGTGCCTGTATCCTGGAGTGCATTCAAGGCGTAGGCGGAGTCAACATGGCCACCCAAGAATTTGCCCAAGGCCTGCAGGCTGCCTGCAAGAAGTACGGCACCTACCTCATCTGCGACGAAATACAGTGCGGATATGGTCGCAGCGGCAAGTTTTTCGCCCACCAGTGGCTCGGCATCCGTCCCGACCTCATCACCGTGGCCAAAGGCATCGGCAACGGATTCCCAATGGGAGGTGTGCTCATTTCGCCCGAATTTGTTCCCGTCTACGGACAGTTGGGCACCACTTTCGGCGGTAACCACCTCGCTTGTACGGCAGCATTGGCCGTACTTGACGTGTTCGAAAACGAAGGATTGGTGGAAAACGCCCACCTCGTGGGTGAATATCTCATGGATGAACTGCGAGAATTGCAACAGCGCAACAGCCACATCAAGGAAGTGCGCGGTCGCGGGCTGATGGTGGGAGTGGTGCTCGACATCCTCCACAAAGAAGTGCGCTCAAAGCTCATCTACGAGCAACACTGCTTCACCGGATGTGCCGGAACCGACATTCTCCGCATACTGCCGCCGCTCTGTCTCACCCGCGATGAGGCCGACGACTTCATCCAAAGACTTGAAACTGTTTTAAACCAACTGTAAACATGAAAATAGCAATTATCGGAGCAGGTGCCATGGGCGGCGCATTGGCCGAAGGACTCTTGAAATGTGATACTTTTATGGCCGGCGACATCACCGTGGCCGACCCCAATCGAGAAACTCTCGACCACTTTGCCGAGCGGGGAACAACCGTAACTCCCGACAATGCACTGGCAGCACTGGGGGCCGATGTGGTGGCCGTGGTGGTAAAGCCCTGGCTTGTAGAGGGCGTACTGAAAGGCATCAAGGACAGTCTTGACTATGCCAAACAGTTGCTCATCGTGGTGGCAGCAGGCGTTTCGTCGGCCGACATCAAGGGATGGTTAGACAAAGACGGGCAGACAGAGCCCCATTTCTTCCTCGCCATACCCAACATAGCCATTGCCGAAAAGGCCTCCATGACCTTTATCGTGCCCGTTGGGGCTACTGCAGAAGAGACCCAAACCATAAAAGGTGTCTTCGACTCTCTGGGCAGTTGTCTTGTCACCGAAGAACGCCTGCTGGCTTCGGGCACCACACTTGCCTCCTGCGGCATAGCCTACGCCATGCGCTACATACGGGCATCGGTAGAAGGCGGTGTGGAACTGGGCTTCAAGGCCAAGGATGCCGAACAGGTAGTATTGCAGACTGTGAAAGGTGCCGTAGAACTTTTGCAAGCCACGGGAGAACATCCCGAAGCGGCCATTGATAAAGTGACAACGCCCGGTGGCGTGACCATCAAGGGACTGAACGAAATGGAACATGCCGGATTTACAAGTGCCGTGATACGCGGTTTGAAAGCCGGACTCCAATAGCAATGGGAAAGCCATGCCCCCATAGCGGAAGAGCATACCGTGGCAGCAAGTTTTCAAGAAGATGGCCGAACCGTTGCACACACTAAAACCCTTTGTGCAGCAATTCCCGTTTTATTTGAGTGTGCATGAAGAAATCGCAATCTTGGGTTTGTGGAAAAGAAAAGTTTTCGTAATTTTGGCGCAATGATTCATCATTAAAACAACAATTATGGAAGAAGCAATCAAACAAATTGGCGAGCGGCTGAAAGGTCTGCGCGATGTCCTTGACATCCCCGCGGAGGAGGTGGCAGAGCTTTGCGGCATCACCCTCGACCATTATCTCAAGATTGAAGCAGGCGAGGCCGACCCGTCGGTCTACCGCCTGTCAAAGATATCCAAACGCTACGGCATAGCTCTCGATGTGCTGCTCTTCGGCGAGGAACCGCGCATGAGTGCCTATTTTCTCACCCGCAAGGGACAAGGCATGAGCGTGGAGCGCCGAAAAGACTATAAATACCAGAGTCTGGCAGCCGGATTCAGAGGGCGCAACATGGATCCGTTCCTCGTCCGGGTAGACCCACTGCCCGATGGACAAAACCACAACAAGAACTCCCATGACGGACAGGAATTCGACTATGTGATAGAAGGTACACTCGAAATCACCATCGGCAAGAAAGTGATGGTACTAACTGAGGGCGACAGCATCTACTTCGATGCCCACCAGCCTCACTGTATGCGTGCCCTCAACGACTGTCCCGTGAAGTTTTTATGTATAGCCATCTAAAGAGAAGTGAACGATTATGATTGAAAGATTTTTAACCCAGACGCACTTCTCTTCAGAGGAAGACTATCAGAAGAACCTGCACTTTATCATTCCGGAAAACTTCAATTTCGCCTACGACGTGATGGACGAGTGGGCGCGAGAGGCTCCGGACAAACTTGCCTTGCTATGGACCAGCGAGCGCGGAGAGGAACTTCGGTTCACTTTCCGCGATCTCAAGGAACAGACTGATCAAGTCGCTTCCTATTTCCAGACATTAGGCATCGGGCACGATGACAAGGTGATGCTCATCTTGAAACGCCACTACCAGTGGTGGCTCTCCATGCTGGCCCTGCACAAGTTGGGAGCCGTAGCCATCCCGGCCACCCACATGCTGACCCGCCACGACATCGTTTACCGCAACCGGCGGGCCGGTGTGAAAGCCATCGTCTGCGCCAACGACGAGTATATTACCCAACAGGTGAGTGCCTCCATGCCCGAAAGTCCCACCGTGAAGGTGCTCGTGGCCGTCAACTCCGATGCCCAGGCATCGCAGCCCGTACCCAAAGGGTTCCACGACTGGCGAAGAGAATGGCGAGAGGCTCCTCTCTTTGTACGCCCCGAACACGTGAACACCAACGAAGACACGCTGCTGATGTACTTCACCAGCGGCACGAGCGGTGAACCGAAAATGGTGGCCCACGACCATCTCTATGCCTTGGGACACCTCACCACGGGCGTTTTCTGGCACAACCTCAATGAAAACAGCATCCATCTCACCGTGGCCGACACGGGTTGGGGCAAGGCTGTGTGGGGCAAACTCTACGGCCAATGGTTTGCCGGTGCCACTGTCTTCGTGTTCGATCATGAGAAGTTCACGGCTGAAAAAATCATGCGCCAGATCGAAAAATACCGCATCACATCGTTCTGCGCCCCTCCCACCATCTTCCGTTTCATGATACGCGAAGATTTCAGCCAATACGACCTGAGCAGTCTGAAATACTGCACCACAGCCGGCGAGGCCCTCAATCCCTCGGTAGCCAAGGAGTTTTACGATCTTACGGGCGTGCAACTCATGGAAGGTTTCGGCCAAACCGAAACAACGATGACCCTCGGCACATTCCCATGGATGAAACCGAAACCGGGCAGCATGGGCAAGCCCAACACGCAATATGACGTGAAACTGCTCCGCCCCGACGGCTCCGACTGCGAGGATGGCGAGAAAGGGGAAATCTGCATCAAGGTGGGCGATGAGAAGCCTTTGGGGCTTTTCAAGGGTTATTACCGCGATGCCGAAAAGACCAAAGAGGCTTGGCACGACGGCATCTACCACACGGGCGACATGGCATGGCGCGACCAAGACGGCTACTACTGGTTTGAAGGGCGCGCCGACGATGTCATCAAGTCAAGCGGCTATCGCATAGGGCCATTTGAGGTGGAGAGTGCGTTGATGACCCACGAGGCCGTCGTGGAATGCGCCATCACCGGTGTGCCCGACCCGATACGCGGCATGGTGGTGAAGGCTACCGTGGTGCTGGCCAAGGAGTGGAAAGACAAAGCCGGTGATACACTTATAAAAGAGTTGCAAGAGCATGTGAAACACGAGACAGCTCCCTATAAATATCCCCGCGTGATAGAGTTTGTGGACGAACTTCCCAAAACGATTTCGGGCAAAATCAGACGCGTGGAAATACGTGAGAAAGACAAGCAGAAGTAGCACCTCGCCCCGACTTCCCCGAAGTGCAGGGGCCCGGCGTGCGCCTTCCCGGCAAAACCGGTATGATGACAACGAAATGCACTGAAGATATGAACAGCAAAGGTGAACAGACCTCCCCTGCTACGGAGAAGGTCGGAGAGAAGAAACGCGTGGTGGTGAAGGTGGGCAGCAACGTGCTCACCCGCGACGACGGCAAGTTGGATGTGACCCGCATGTCGGCCATTGTCGACCAAGTGGTGTGGCTCAAACAGCATGGCTACGAGGTGATACTCGTCTCCTCGGGGGCTATGGCCTGCGGTCGCGACGAACTGAAAGTGACGCGCAAACTCGACAGCGTGGCCCAGCGACAGCTCTACTCCGCCTTGGGGCAGGTGAAACTCATCGGTCTCTACTACGATCTTTTCCGTGAATACGACCTGCACGTGGGGCAGGTGCTCACCATGAAGGAGAGTTTCTCCACCCGCGGCGAATACCTCAACCAGCGTGCTTGCATGTCGGTAATGCTCGAAAACGGTGTCATTCCCATTGTCAACGAGAACGACACGGTGAGCGTAACGGAGCTGATGTTCACCGACAATGACGAACTCTCCGGACTCATCGCTTCGATGATGGATGCCGACACGCTCATCATCTTGAGCAATGTGGATGGCATCTTCAATGGCGATCCGAAGGATTCGCAGACGCGTGTCATACCGATGGTAAACTACGACCGCGACTTGGGCGAATACATACAAGACACCAAAAGCGGATTCGGGCGCGGGGGAATGCTCACCAAGGCCAATATCGCACGCAAGGTGGCCGAGGAGGGCATCAAGGTGATTATCGCCAACGGGAAGACCACCAATATTCTCGTCGAACTGGCCACAAAACCCATGGAGACGATGCACACCGAATTTCGTCCCAACCCCACTCCCACATCCACACTGAAGAAGTGGATAGCCCACAGCGAAAGTTTCGCCAAAGGCCGTGTGGTGATCAATGACAAGGCTGCCGAGGCACTGAAAGGGCACAAGGCGGTGAGTCTGTTGCCGGTGGGTGTGACAGCTGTCGAGGGTGACTTCGAAGAAGGCGACATCATCAACGTGATAGACCAGCAGGGCAACAACATCGGCGTGGGGCGTAGCGGCTATTCGGCCGAGGAGGCCCGCAGGCGGATGGGTGTCCACGACGTGAAGCCTGTCATCCATTACGACTATCTTTATATGGAGTAAAAGAATCCTCGCTCCCGGCTCCTCTCCGAGGAAAGAGGAGAAGTGGAATGTCCATAAGCGATGGGAAATGACACTGCCAACCAATGAAAAAATGACGAAAGGTGATATCAGATGATGATTTATAATAACGAATCGATGTTACTCAAAGAGACTTTTCAAAGCGTGAAAGAGGCCGGCAAAGCACTGCCGCTGATTCCGGATGAGCGCAGAAATGAAGTGCTAAACGCAGTGGCCGATGCCATTGTGGACAAAACGGACATACTGCTCGAAGCCAACCGAAAAGATCTCGGGCGCATGGAGCCTGACAATCCGCTCTACGACCGCTTGCTGCTCAACGAGAAACGGCTTGCCGACATGGCTTCCGACATGCGCCACGTGGCCACGCTGCCTTCGCCACTGGGGCGGGTGCTGAAGCAGAAGGTGCTCGAAAACGGTCTCCGGCTCCGCCGGGTGAGCGTGCCTTTCGGGGTGATAGGCATGATTTATGAGGCGCGCCCCAACGTGACTTTCGACGTTTTCGCGCTCTGCTTCAAGAGCGGAAACGCCTGTATCCTCAAAGGCGGAAAGGATGCCGACGACAGCAATCGGGCCGGTGTGGCACTCATACACGATGTTTTGCTCCGTTTTGACATCCCTACGGCCGTGGTGGAATTGCTGCCTGCCACCCACGAAGCCACGGGCGAACTGCTCAACGCCGTGGGCTATGTGGATCTCTGCATTCCGCGAGGCAGCAAACGGCTCATCGACTTTGTGCGCGACACGGCCCGAGTGCCGGTCATCGAGACGGGGGCTGGTGTGGTACATGCCTATTTCGACGAATACGGTAATGCGGAGATGGGCAGCCGCATCATCAACAATGCCAAGACGCGCCGCCCGAGTGTATGCAACGCTCTCGACACGCTGATCGTGCATAAGAGCCGGCTTGCCGACTTGCCCGAGCTATGCAGTCTGCTACCCGACCACCGCGTAAGGATCTACGCCGATGCGTCGGCCCGGCAGGCCCTTTCCGCACACTATCCGCCCGAGTTGCTTTTCCCTGCTGATGACAACACTTTCGGCACGGAGTTTATGGACTATGCCATGGGGGTGAAGACCGTCGGTTCGCTTGATGAGGCTCTTGCCCACATCGCTACTTTCGGCAGCGGCCACAGCGAGTGCATCATCACCGACAACGCCGACTGCGCCCGGCACTTCGAGACAATGGTGGATGCCGCCTGCGTCTATGTCAACGCCCCCACGAGCTTCACCGACGGGGCACAGTTCGGCCTCGGGGCAGAGATAGGCATCAGCACGCAGAAGCTGGGAGCACGGGGGCCAATGGCGCTGGAGGAGATGACTACCTATAAATGGCTGATTGAAGGAGAAGGACAGGTGAGGGAGTAGAAAGAAGCCTCACCCCCGGCCCCTCTCAGAGGGGAGAGGGGAGTGAACGGCTGTGCTGCTGTTATCGAAGATATGAAAGGAGGACGAAAGGGTAGCCGTCAAACTATTGCAAGTATTCACCATCATATAATTACAGAGCGGAGAAACGGATGGACCGGTAAAACGGCATCTCCGTCTCCGGAATGTGCCGATAATCAGCTCCCGTGGGCACACTCTTCCTTGGGAGGAGACGGGGGAGAATAAAAGATGAAGACATTTTTCAACGTAGAAGACATTGGCGACCTCAAGACTGCACTCGCAGAGGCGCAAGAAGTAAAGGCCAACCGTTTCGGATTTCAGCAGTTGGGCAGGAACAAGACCTTGCTGATGATATTTTTCAACAACTCCCTGCGCACTCGATTGAGCACACAGAAAGCCGCCATGAATCTGGGCATGAATGTCATTGTGCTCGATGTGAATGCCGGGGCGTGGAAACTGGAGACCGAACGGGGTGTCATCATGGACGGCGACAAGAGCGAACACCTGCTCGAAGCCATCCCCGTGATGGGGAGCTATTGCGACCTCATCGGCATTCGCTCCTTTGCCGGACTCACCGACCGCGAGTTCGACTATGCCGAAACCATCGTGGGCCAGTTTGTGAAATACAGCGGACGTCCGGTCTTTGCTATGGAGACAGCCACCGTGCATCCCCTACAGGCTTTTGCCGACCTCATCACCATCGAGGAACACAAGTCGGTGAAGCGCCCCAAGGTGGTGCTCACGTGGGCACCTCACTGTCGCGCACTGCCGCAGGCCGTTCCCAACTCCTTTGCCCAATGGATGAATGCCGCCGATGTCGACTTCGTTATCACCCACCCCGAAGGCTACGAACTCGACCCGCAGTTTGTCGGCAAAGCTACCGTGGAGTATGACCAGCTCAAGGCTTTCAGCGGTGCCGACTTCATCTACGCCAAAAACTGGAGTTGCCCGGGGGTGAAAAATCCGGCCGACTATGGCAAGATTCTCTCCCAAGACATGAGCTGGACGGTGGACGACGCGCACATGCGCCTGACCAACAATGCCTGCTTCATGCACTGCCTGCCCGTGCGCCGCGGCCTCATCGTGACCGACGACGTGATAGAAAGTCCGCGCAGCTTGGTGATTCCCGAAGCCGCCAACCGCGAGATTTCGGCCGAGGTGGTCATCAAGCGTATGCTTGAGAGCCTGTAAATCATCCGCGATAAACTGATATTTTTGCGCCCCTACATTCCTGATGCGTCATTGGGAATGTAGGGGCGCAACCGTTTAAGGCAGCTGCTTTGTAAAGCCCCCCTAAGTTAGGGGGTTGGGGGGCTGAACAAGGGGGATAATACCATATATAGTACGGAACTTACCAAAGTCGTAAAAAAGCCTTACACATCATTTTTCCACGTCCATTTTTCCGCCCCGTTCTATCCGTCTTA
>NZ_GL586311.1:1333902-1376777 GCF_000184945.1 Segatella buccae ATCC 33574 | reverse complement strand
CTTTCAACAACTTTCGGACAACCGCCTTTCCGGCACCAGAAAACGACACCGCAGCTTCATCATGCCCACGGCTTATCTCACCCGCGTCTCCACCCGTCGGTCGCCTACAATTTCACGGGCAGCCGCATGAGCGTCAAACGCCACCGGACGGGAGGTGAAATCGGGTGTGTTGTAGGAATCGAGCAATCGGTCGTAGTATTCTCCCGGCCGCCGCTGGGGCAGCAGGAAAGGCTTGGACACGCGGCCACGCCTGTCGATATGGGCGATGTAGAGCCGCGTGTAGAGCCCGTCTCCCCTGCGACTGGTGAACACCACCCAACGCGAGTTGGCACTCCAGTTGTGCCAACTGTCGGTGTCGGGACTGTTGGCTGCCGTCATGGGGCGTGCCCTGCCGGTAGAGAGGTCGAGCAACCAGTTGTCGGCCTCGCGGTGCCAGATGGGGAAACAGCCGTAGTCGCTCATGGTGAACATGAGAAACCGTCCGTCGTAGGAAGGCCGCGGATGGGTGGCACTCTTGCCCAGAACACGCGCATTGAAAAGCGTGTCCACCCGACTGCCAAACCGCCCCGTGGCCGGATCGAAGCTCACCCGGCAGATGTTATACCGCACTTCGCGGTAGCGGGCCGGGATGGGTTCGGCCCGGGAGGAACAGAAATAGAGCGTACGACCGTCGGGCGAGAACACGGGGTAGGTCTCGTAGTGGTCGGCGGTCATGAGCTGCGGGGCGAGAAGCAACTCGTGGGTGTCAGGGCGGTAGACAAAAACATCCGACGACTGGTCGAACACTTCGATGCGCTTTGAGCGCACGGCATGGAAACTCTGGTGGGTGGCGTTGGTGGAATAGGCACAATAGCGACCCGAGGGATGCCAGTAGGGATAGACCATCGATCCGTGGAGCGAGTCGTTGCGAGCCTTCAGCCACTCCCGCCGGCCCTCGCGCTGCACCATCGTGGCTCCGTGATCACCGCGGATGTGCAGGGTGAGTTGGTCGGGCCGGGTGCGGTTGGCCGTATGGCAGTTGATGCAAGCTCCCGGCACCAGCGTGTTCTCAAAGACGGGACGCTCGTCAAAATTGCTCAAGTCGCGCTCGTAGATGCCCATTCGTCCATACACCTCATAGCCGGGGGCAATGCGCCGATAAGTAAGTCCCCACGCGTCGAGAGAGTCGGGGCTCACCTCCACCTCAAAGGGGCGGTATTGTCGCCATGCGCCCGAGGCTTTCACGAAGAGCGTAAACGTGAGCCGTCCGCCACGGTTCCGGCGGGTGAGGGAGTGCCACTCGTCGAGGTTCATGTCGAGGTCGCGACCGGCGGCCGTAAGCGTGCCGCCCTTCGAACCTTCCACCGAGAGAAAGAGCGACGTGTAGCTCCCGCCCGTGAAACAGAAATTGAGGGGAGCAATCTCCGCCGGAATGGTGACACCCGCATAGTCGGGATAAATCTTGGGCAGGGCATCGACACACTCGGCATGAGTGGGACGGGATGTGCATCCCGCACACAGCAGGCAGGCGCACAGGCAGAGAGTGAGAAGTCCGTATGTTGATTTTGTCATGCTTAATAGATTTGTTTCATTTCCTTTTTGGTGGCTTGCGCCTTGTCTTTGTTCACGAGCATATAGCTCCAGAAGGTGTTGGCGAGCGGGCCTTCGCGCAGCGAGGGTGCGTTCTTGTCGTGCATGTAGGTGCCGATGAAGGTTGACATGCCCTGACGGACGGCCGGGTCGATGCCCCACGGCATACCCTCGAAACTGCTGTGGGTCTGCGTCCACCCCAGCACCAATGCCTGCTGGAAGGCGTAGGGTATATGATCGCTGTAGCCGGCATAGCGGCCGATGGGATAGTATTTCATGAAACGCTCCATGTCACGCTGCACCAGTTCGTAGGCCATGAGATATTCAAAGGCCTGCCGATTGTCGTAGCAGTGGGTGTAGAGCAGGCCGAGCATCTGATCCATCTCGCGGTCGCTGAAGAGAAAGTCGCGCGTGTAGCGATACCTGCGCAGCCTGCCATAGAGCGGATGGGCGTTAATGGCCCGTTTGTTGCGCAGCAAAAACATCTGCTCGTCAGCCCAACGGGCATAGAACAGTGACTTTTGCAGACGGCGCAGATACTTCTCAGCCACGGCATAGTGGCCGTTGACGATCTCACACTGCACGAGGCGTTTCGTCAGTCTGCCGCTTTTGCGGAAATCGGGAATGGCTTCCTGCGCCTCGAAAGTGTAGCGCAGGGCCTCGTTGATCATGCCGAGATGGAAAAAGACTTCAGCCGCGGGCAGGGGCGTGGTCATGTCGCGGGCAAAGGTGGGAAACAGACCTTCGCTGCCATTCTGGTAGAACTCGAAAAGGCGGTCGCCCAGTTGGCCTTTCTTGCTGAGGGCCAGATTGACGCACGCCACTTCAAAGGGAGTGGAGGGCGGGCGTGAAGCGGCTTTGCGAAGAATGCCATCCCAAGCATTGGTGCGCACCAGAAAATCGTATTCGATGATATCGAACTTTACGCCTCTGAAAGCGGTCACGATGAGCAGAAAGCCCGTCACGGCCACAGCAGCTACCGAAACCGGAACAGCCCACGACCGTCGGAGAGTGGGAAACCGCACGGCAAGGAATGGCAGTACAGCCGGGATTAAAATCAGTACGAGCTGCATGGGGGGCACGAAGGCCGGACTGCGATAGTAGCCAAGACCGCAGAAAAGGCGATAGAGCGGATAGGACAGAAAATGGGAACACACCAATACCACGGCAACGGCATAGACTACGGTCGCCGCACCGAGGGCAACGCTGCCGGAGACATGCCTGCGAGACACTTCGAGGAACAGTACATAGAGAGCCACCGTCAACGAAACGGGGCCGAAAAGCCAGTAGAAAACGGGCAGGCCGAGAAGCAACAAGGCTGCCCGTGCCGGCTTGCCACACCGGCTGAAGAACATCGACCGGCTTGCTTTCTCATAGCCGAGCATGGCCAACATGGCTGCCGACAGTGCCACCGGAAAACCCACCAGCACGTTCTCATCGCTCATATACCACCACAAGAGCAGGGGCAACACGAAACTCGCGGCATACCACGCATCAGCCGCCCCACCTCTGCGGAGAAGCTGCCAAAATAACCGTTGGAGTACGACAAGAAGCAGGGCCAGCAACAAAGCACCCGCCACATAAACATAATAGAACTGTACGAGGAACTCGCCGAGCCAATCGGC
Organism: Segatella buccae ATCC 33574; assembly: GCF_000184945.1. Lineage (GTDB taxonomy): Bacteria > Bacteroidota > Bacteroidia > Bacteroidales > Bacteroidaceae > Prevotella > Prevotella buccae. The sequence continues at coordinate 1,373,583 of NZ_GL586311.1, read as the reverse complement.
TAATCCGCCGGGCACGGAAATACGCTCCACAAAATAGCCGGTGTCGAAAAGAAACAACTGATACTGCTCTTGAAAACTGAGCATGGGGAGGAAGGGAAATACCCAAAAAAGAAAAGCGAACAGACCGAAAAGCACGGTCAGCAGGGGTTTCCAATATCGTGTCAACTTGGTTTTCATCGTTGGTGGATTAGACTTTCAACATGGACAAAAGTAGCAATAAAAAGCCGTTCTGCCAAATGTTTCATCTCGTAAATTAGCTCATGACACCAGTAGGGAAAACAATCGCCCCGCCTGCAAGGACGCAAACGGGGCGACAGGTGTCATGTTTGTAAAGAGCCATGCAGGGCGATTATTCGGCAGCCACAAAGTGCCAGAAGGTTCCCTCGCCCGTATTGGAATTGGTGACATGTTGGGCACGAATCCACATCTCGTTCTCCGTCACCTTAGTCACCTCGAAAGTATGGGTCTCGTAGTAGTCTTCATTGATGAGGTAAGGGAACACGATGTTACCGCCACCGGCTGTCGTCAACGTGCAGATGACATTAGTACTCTCGTTCCGTGTGCCGAAATCGAGTTTGAACGTGCCCGTAGAAGACTTGTCACCGCGCTTATTACTCTCGTCTGCAATCACTTTGGTAATGGTTCCTTTTGTGAAATCGAATGTCATGGTTCCGTAAGATCCATCCTGCCCCGTGACATCGGTTGTCCACCACGAAGCCTGTTTGTCGCCGCTCGACCCATTGCCCCAGTTGTTGCCGGCTTCCAGTTTCCACGTCTTCGTGTTGCTGTAAGTGGTCGCATCGGTGGGGTCGCAGCCGGTGATGAGTTTGATTTCAGCCGGTGCGTCGCTATAATCCACAGCCGTATAAGTACCGAGTTTATAGGTCTTCGTGTTGCCGGCTGCATCAAGTGTAGTCAGTGTCAGGTCTTTGGCTACTCCCAGTTGGTAGATGGTGATTTCCCCAATGTTGTTGGTCAGCACCGTACCGCCCCAGTTGAATGTGCAGAGCACGGGATTGGTATTGTTCTCCACAACAAGTGTATTGCCCGGCTTTCCGTCGGCAGTCTTCTTTTGCTTAACCTTTATATCATTGGCATTGAAAGTTGTACCGAAATGATCGGCACCGCCGGTCTTGCCAACACACAGGCGATTGGAGATATCGGAAGTGAGATAAGTGATGGTGTCGATCTTCACCGTAAGTTCCTTCATTGCCGGTGCGCCGCCGGTGTTGGTGGTCAGGCAACGCACGGTGCGCGTACCGAGTTGGGTGACGTATGTCTTCGCGTCGGCCGAAACGACCGTCTTGGTTCCTTCTATCAACTGGTCGGTCTGCCAAGCCACATTGGTCGGCGAACTGCACACCACATGTATCTCATTGGAGTTTTTCCCATCGACCGTTATCGGAGTGGCCGACACCACGAGCTGGTCGGCACCCACATCGGCCCACTCTGCCCCACCGTCGATTTTGGAAGGGTCACATGAAGTCAATGCCAAACCCAGCAAAGACATTGCAAATACTATCTTTTTCATCTCTGATTGTTTTATTAGTTAACGACTTGCCTACCATCCCTGATATTCGGAACTGTTGTCCCAGCCGGGATTTTGCACGACACTCCCGAGCGAAACCTGATTTTCAGGCATCTTCTGGAAACCGGCCGTGGCATTGTAACGGGCAGCATAGCCGCCATTGTGAGCCGTGTTCCTGGCGGCGGAGCCACAATAATAGATGTCAGTACCGGTTTGCTTTTCCAGTGCGGCAGCGGCAATATGCCACCGGCGGATATCGTTCCACCGCACACCTTCGAAAGCCAACTCGTAGCGGCGCTCCTTCTGAAGGGCAGCCAGCGAATAGGCGGCAATGGGAGAAAGGCCCACACGGGCACGCACCTTGTTGATACCCTCCACACTCTCCTTGAGCTCACTCTGCATGAGCAGCACATCGGCAAAGCGGATGAGCACGAGGTCGTGGATATTGTCGAGCTGCATGTTGTTGCCGTAGCCGCCGCTCAGACCGCCGTCCGACCCGTACATGAGGTCTTCAAAGCAGCACACATATCCGCCCGTAGAGGTCTTGGCCGACACGGGAGCCTGCTTCTTTCCGTAGTAATTGGTCTCCTGAACGAAGTCCGACCAACCGCCAAACCGGTAGGCCGGCAACTGGCGCACATCTTGAATGGAGGCCTCCATGCGGATGTCGGTGGGTTCGTCAGCCTTCCAGTCGCTCACCAGATTGGCAGCCACAGGGCCTGCGCCCCACCCCTGCCCGAAGGGGAAAGTGTTGGCGTAGTCCTGACCTCCGCGCACACCGAAGTGCAGGGCGTAGCCGTTGGCATAGCCGATGGTGGTACTCCAAGAGGCCAATTTGTTGTATTTGATGGCAAACATCGACTCTGTGTTGTTGGTTGTAGCAGAAGTTTGATCGTTCTCCACCCACTTCAGGCCCTGCCCCTTGGTGTAGTCGTAGTCTTCCACCGTGCAACGGTTGGTATACGCCCAGAGGTTGCGGAAGTCGGGAACGAGCGAATAACCGGAGTTGTTCACGCAGTCGTCGATCAGGTCGGCCACCATCTTCTTGGTCAACTTCGTGCCGTTTGGCAGTTCCACTTCGGTCAAGGGCTTGTACGTGGTGCTCGTGAGCTGCGAAATTTCGGAGCCGTTGCAGTACATGCCCGTATAGAAAAGCCAGGCACGTCCCAGCATAGCCTCGGCCGTGTATTTGTCAATATGGCCGTCGGTGCGCCGCTTGGCAGCCATCGTCGTGGCCGCAGTGTAGAGGTCTTGCAGTATCTGTCCCCACAACACTTTCACATCGCCCTGCTTGACAAGAGCACCGGTGACCTTGGTCATCAGTGGCACATTGCCATACTGCGAAGCCAGCTCGTAGTGATAGAAGGCACGCAGGAAGAGGGCTTCGCCCATGTCTTGAGTCTTCACTTCGTCGCTGATGCCGGATAGATTAGGCAGTGCTTCTATCAACGAGTTGGCGCGGGCGATGCCCTGATAGCGGTCTTTATAGAACTGCTCGGTCATGTTTTGGTTGTAATTGACGAGCATATCCTCGGCCTGCATCAGCTTGTCGTTGGTTCCGCCGCCGCCAAGATTGTCGTCGCTGGCAAGCATCGACACATAGTAGAACGACATCTGCGGACTGGCACTCACCTGATTCAGATTTTCATAGATTGCCGCCAGCGATGCCGTGGCATCCTTCTCGTTGACCGGGAACTTATCAGGCGTGGCCTCCATCAGGTCGTCGGCATCGAGCGAACAAGATGCAAAGCCCAGCATCAACGTAGCCGCCGACAGTAAATAACTTATCTTTTTCATCGTATAATCAGTTTTAGAATTTAACATTAACGCCTACCAAGAATGTGCGCGGAGAGGGATAGTTGCCCACATCGACACCCGTCACCCAAGGTTCGCTGCCGTTGAGGGCCATACCGTTTTCGGGATCCATGCCGTCGTAGCCGGTAATGGTGAAGAGATTCTGGGCCGAGAAGTAAAGACGGAGCTGCTGGAAGGGACAGTTCTTCCACACGTTCTTGAAGTCGTAACCCAGCGTGAGGTTTTGCAGGCGGAAGTAGCTTGCGTCTTCCACATAGATGTCGGACACCTGCTGCCAGTTGGAGCCGGTGTTGCCGGGAGCCAGACGAGGATACTTATTGGAAGTGCCTTCACCGTGCCAGTACTTGTAGACCTCTGTGGTGTAGTTCTCGTGCTGACCGTCGGTGAACTTGCGCCAAGAGCGCATCACTTCCTGTCCGAGTGCCGCATAGGTGGTCACGCTCAGGTCGAAGCCCTTATACCCTACGTTGAAGCCGAAGCCCATCGTCACATCAGGATGCGGACTGCCGATTTCCGTCTTGTCGTTGGCATCGATAACGCCGTCGCCGTTGACATCGACAAACTTCAAGTCGCCAGGTTTGATGTCTGTTCCCTGCAACGACTTGGTGGCATCTCCGCTACAATTCTCTTTCAGATACTGCTGTATGTCGGCAGCGTTTTGCATCACGCCGGCTGTCTTGTAGCCATAGAAATAGCCAATGGGATGGCCTTCCTCCATGCGGGACATGGTGCCCGTGTTTTGCGACAATAGGTCTTTTCCACCCTCATTGTAGTGGTTGGCGTTGTTGATGGCCGTCACCTTGTTGCTGTTGCAGGCCATATTCCAGTTGATGCCGTAGTTGAAATCCTTGCCGATAGCATCGTGCCAGTTGAGTGCGAGTTCCACACCCGTGTTGCGCACGGTGCCCGCATTCTGCCACTGGGTGTCCTGAATGCCTGCCGTGGCAGGTATCTGCACCTGCACAAGCAGGTCTTTGGTCTTCTTATAATACCAGTCAAACGTTGCTCCCAACCGACCGCCAAGGAAGCGGGCGTCAACACCGAGGTCGGTCTGCTCGGATGTTTCCCATGTCAGGTCGGGATTGGCCAGACGTGCGAGATAGGCTCCTTGTGTGGAACTATCCTTGACATTGCCAAACGAGTAGCTGCCAAGGTCACCATAGACGAAGGCCGACAGATAGCCGAAGCTGTCGCCTATATTCTTATTACCGTTCTGTCCCCAACCGGCACGAAGTTTCAGGAAATCGAGCCAACCGGCTGCGGGCTGCATAAACTTCTCATTGCTAACCACCCAACCGGCACTGACCGACGGGAAGTAGCCCCACTGCTTGCCTTTGAGGAAGCGCGACGAGCCGTCGGCACGGATAATGGCCGTAAACATATAGGTTTCATTGAAGTCGTAGTTCAGACGACCGAAGTAAGAGTTGGAAGTCTCGTCGTCGTAGGGCTTGCCCGTGACAGTGGCATGGCCGTTGCGCACTTCACCCTTGGTCAGCGAAAGATAGGCATGGGAGAAATCGCCGAAGATGCTCGATTTGGACTCTCCTGTGAGCGACTCGCCAAAGTTGGGACGAGACTGGCTGTACTCCGTACCGGCCAAAATATCGAAGTGGTGCTTGTCGGCCAGATTGAACTTGTAGTTCAGCGTGTGGGTCATGTTCCATCCCCAGCCGAGCCCGGCCTTCTGCAACACTTCATCATCGGTGCGGAAACCGTCTTTATTGGTCTCGTTGGCTGAATAGATGGGCAGGTATCTGCGATACGACCACGAGCTGTGGCTGTAGTTCAACTGACCGCGGTAAACCAAATTCTTGATAGGTTGCACCTCGATATAGCCGATGGCCGAGAGGTTGAAGTTGCGGCTCTTGTTGTTGGCACTCTGTCCGTTCACCAACTGATAAATCGGGTTGAGCGTGTAGGAATTATAGTTTTGCCAGCCCTCTGTGCCCGAAGCCTTGATGTCGTTCCAGTCAAAATAGCCTCCCTTGCTGTTATAGATGGGCACGCAGGGATTGGCGCGCAGGGCCGTGGAGAGCACGTTGCCATACTGGTTGCCTATCTGGATGCCTTGATTCTCGCGATGCTGGAAGTAGACATTCTCGCCGATTTTCACTACATCGAGCCCCTTGCTGTTGCGATAGACCACATGCTCGGAGTTGAGGCGGAGTGTGAAACGGCGGAAGTCGGACTTGGCATAGTCGCCGCCGAAGACACCGTCTTGATACTGATAGCCCACACCCGTGGAGAACTTGCTGCGGTCCGTGCCGCCCGTTACGTTCAGAGCGTGGCTCGTGGTCACGGCATTCTTGTTGCGCAAAGCCTCCAGCCAGTTGGTGCCGGGGTTGCTGCCGTTCTTATAAGCGGTCAGCAGGTCGGCATCGATGAATCTCGACCAGTCGTACACCGTAGCATTGGAGTTGAAAGACACCATGTCCATCACCTGCATATACTGGCGGGCCGTGAGCAGTTCCGGCATCTTATAGATGTCCTGCCAACCCACATAACCGTCGTATGACACCTGCACCTTGCCTTCCTTGCCCTGCTTGGTCGTGATCAGGATGACACCGTTGGCGCCGTTGGCACCATAGATGGCTGCCGAGGCAGCATCCTTGAGCACGTCGATGCGCTCGATGTCGGCCGGATTGATGTTGTTGATGTCGCCTCCGGCCACACCGTCGATCACATAGATGGGCTTCGTGTCACTGTTCGTGCCGGCACCGCGGATGGCCACCTTGAAGCCGTCGCCCGGCTGTCCGGACACGGCTGTGATGTTGACACCCGGTGTCTGGCTCTGCAAGGCGCCCAGCACCTGCGTGGTGTTGAGCCGTGTGATATCGTCACCCTTCACCTCAACGGTGGCACCGGTGACGAGTTTCTTCTTCTGCACACCGTAGCCCACGACCACGACTTCTTCCAAAGTCTTGTCGTCGGCGGCCATCATCACACTGAGGGTGCTCTGGTTGCCCACGGCGATTTCTTGCGTTTTATAGCCTATGTAAGACACAACCAGCGTTGCGCCCGGTTTCACATCAATGGTGAAGTTGCCGTCCAAATCGGTGACAGCACCATTGCTCGTTCCTTTTTCCATGATGGTGGCACCGATGACCGGCCCTTGCGAATCGGCCACTTGCCCCGTGACTTTTCTTGACTGCTGAACAGCGTTGACGCTTTGATTGGGCGATACAGCAAAGACTTCAGCCGAATAGCTGAAGCCCAAAGCCGTGCAGGCACTCATCAGCAGCACCGTTTTTCTAAAATCCAGACTCATACTTAGCTCTTTTTCATTAGGTTTATGTTGATAACACTTGTTAGTTGGTTGTTGACCGGCCCAACTGTCCGACTTCCTCCACCTCACCTTAATTATATATATGCCACAAAAGCCAAGGCGCGGAAGAGCCAAAGGAGGAATACAATCAGCTTGAGTTACATTGTCTCATGATCGTTTTTGTTAAATTTAGGTTTAATTTAGGAGTTCAATATTCTGTCTTATGGCAGCCGGCATTGCCGACTATGGTATTACGCTTGCAAAGATAAAATTCTTCTTCCGCTTATTATGGTATTATTTTGACGAATATTGATACTTTTTCACAAAGTATGGAATAAATGCTGCTTTTGGGGACAAAATAATACCATTCAAGTTTTACGATGATATTAAATTATAGCAAACACACCTTTTCCAAGCCCCAACGCGGAAACGGAAAAGGACACCTCGCAGCGGTGCGAGGCCCATGCACCACCCGCGCATGGCCGTTGCTCCACTTGTGCATGGGCTCCGCACAGATGGTGCAACAGCCGCGCACCAAAACCGGAAAAGCCGGCCGGCAAGGCCATGAAACAACAAACAGGCGGGCAGACAAGCCGACAGGCCGCCTGACTTTATCCATACGCCGGTTGCATACGGACAAGTCGGCAAACAGCCTGTCGGCTTGTCTACCCGCCTGTTTGGTGGTGGGAAACCATCACTGTGCAGCCAACCAGTTGCGCAAGGGGTTGGCATACATCGTGAGCATACGCTCGCGAAGGAAGTCTTCGTCCTTGCCGGGAAGGTCGATTTTGGCCAACTGCCCGGCCAGATAGTTGTCGAAGAACGTGCGGTCGGCAGCCGTGTAGCGGTCGGCATGGTCGGCTGTGTCCGTGAGCATGTCAAGCGCCATATAGTTGGAAGGATAGAGGCGGTAGCGACGGTGAATCTCCCTGTCGATGTGCGCAGCCACCTCCCTGTACAGCTCCGTCTTGGGCATGTCGGCATCAAGCGAGCGCAGATAGCCGTCGATGCAGGGTGCGCAGTGGTAGTGTATGTGGCCCTTGAAGCCTTGAATGCCCACTTGCATACTCAAGAGGTCGTCGCCGGGGGCCTTCTTCCAACCTTCCACATCCCGCTTTTGCTGCAACTCCCTGGCCTTGAGGTAGTCGCAGGGGTCGAACTCGTAGGAGATGGCGAGCGGAACGAGGTGGAGCTGCACGAGCCGATCGATGACCGAGCCCTCTCCACCCATGCTCATCATCTTCAGCACAGCTTCCGACGTGCGGTCGTTGCTGTCCTTGGCACGACCCTCGCGCTGGGCTATCCAGATGTTCTCGTGCTTCGGGCCGATGGCGAAGTGCATATAGTCGGACAGCCGCTTGCTGGCCACGAGCATCTGCCGCATGGGCAGTCCGCGCTCCACGATGAACGACTTGTTGAGCCTCACCAAGTCTTTCACCCACGGCAGCGAGAGCAGATTGTCGCCGATGGCTATCTCGCAGGTGGTGGTGAAGCCGGCATCAATGAGCAACTTGTCAAGAATGGCCGAGTCAAGCACAATGTCGCGATGGTTGCTGATGAATGTGTAACGCTGCGTGTTGTCAATCTCCGATGCGTCCATCTCGCAGCCACGGGCCGCCTTGGCCAGCAGCCCGGCGATGAAATCGTAACAGAATGCCTTCTGGAAGTCGAGTCCAGTGGGGCAGGCCTTCATCTTCTGCGCAATGGTTTCGAAAGGAATGTCGGGATAAAGATAATGCACCACGGTTTTGAACTGGTCGTTGGCCAGCAGCCGACCGTAGACCTCGGGAAGATCTTCGGGCTCCCAAGGACGGATTTCGTCAAACTCTTTGGGGATAAGCATAAGCGGTAACAAAAAAAAGCTCCGGCCTCCTTCGCCCATAGGGACAAAGGGAGCCGGAGGCTGAGTTAGAACTGATTTTCAACGATTTCGGTCAGCACCTCTTTGATGTCGAGACCGGCAGCACGCACCTGCTGGGGGATGAAGCTCGTGGCTGTCATGCCCGGCGTGGTGTTGATTTCAAGCATATTGACCACATCACAGCCCTCGCTGTCTTTGGAGATGATGTAGTCGATGCGGATGATGCCGTTGGCATGGAGGAGTTCGTAGATGCGGGCGGTCTCGGCAGACACCTTGGCAGCAGTCTCGGGACTGAGGCGGGCGGGGGTGATTTCCTTCACCTGACCGTTGTACTTGGCATCGTAGTCGAAAAACTCGTTGCTCGTCACCACCTCGGTGGCCGGCAACACCACGGTCTTTTCCTTGGTCTTGTAGATGCCCTGCGATATTTCCATGCCGTCGAGGAAGCCCTCGACCATCACCTCATCGCTCTCCATGAAGGCCACCCGGAGTGCCGGAGCCAGCCGATCGGCCTCTTTCACCTTGCTCACGCCGAAGCTGCTGCCGTCAGCGGCAGGTTTCACGAAGCAGGGCATACCCAATCGGCGCTCTATCTCCTTCTCATCGTAGGATTCACCGCGGCGGAGCAGCAGACTGTCGGCTACATTCACGCCAAAGCTGCGGAGATAGTTGTTGAGCACATATTTATTGAACGTAAGAGCCTCAACAAGCACACCGCTGGTAGAGTAAGGCAGATGGATGAGGTCGAAATAGCCCTGCATCACGCCGTTTTCGCCGGGCTGGCCGTGAATGGTGATATAGGCGTAGTCGAAATAGACGGTGGTGCCGGCCTGCACAAACGAAAAGTCGTTTTTGTCGATGGGCACGATGTCTCCGTTGTCAAGGTTGACATGCCAGTCGGTGCCTTTCACATCGACGATGTAGACATGATACCGCTCCTTGTCGAAGAAGGAATACAGCCCCTGCGCCGAGCGCAGGGAGACATCGTGTTCCGACGAATCGCCACCACAGACGATGGCTATATTTCTCTTGATTGTTTCCATAATTGTCACTGTAATTCTTTTTCTATTGTTCAAATGTATCTTGGGTGGTGCCCTTGATGAAGGCACGCCACTTGTCTATCAATGCTGCAAAATCGGCCGGCCACTCCGAGGAGAAATCCATCTGCCGGCCGCTCACAGGATGCACAAAGCCCAGCGTGCGGGCATGCAAGGCCTGCCGGGGACAGAGTTTGAAGCAATTTTGGATGAAGGCTTTGTAGGTGCTGCTGCGCTGCCCGCGCAGTATCTCTGTGCCGCCGTAAGTCTCATCGCCGAAAAGCGGATGGCCGATGTGCTTCATGTGGGCCCTGATCTGGTGGGTGCGACCGGTCTCAAGCCGGCACTCCACAAGGGTGGTGTAACCGAAACGCTCCAACACCCGATAGTGGGTGACGGCACTTTTGCCAATGCCACTGCCGGGAGCGAACACCTTCATGCGCAGGCGGTTGCGGGGATCTCGGGCTATGTTGCCCTCTATCCGGCCCTCGTCGTCAACGATGTTGCCCCACACCAGAGCGTTGTAGCTGCGATGGGTGGTCTTGTTGAAGAACTGCTTGCCGAGGCAAGTCTTGGCTTCAGGGGTTTTGGCCACCACCAGCAGTCCGCTGGTGTCTTTGTCGATACGGTGTACCAATCCCACCTCGGGACTGTTGGCATCAAACGTGGGAAGGTCTTTCAGATAGTAGGCGACCGCGTTGATAAGCGTGCCCGTGAAGTTGCCGGCACCGGGATGGACGACCATCCCTGCAGGCTTGTTGATCACCATCAGCCCATCGTCTTCATAGACCACGGCAAGCGGTATGTCTTCGGGCACGATGCTTGTGTCGTGTTTGGGACGGTCGAGCATCAGCGTGACAACATCTCCGGGCCTCACCTTATAATTACTCTTCACCGGCCGGCCGTTGACACGGATGAAACCGGCATCGGCTGCACTCTGTATGCGGTTGCGGCTCTGGTGCGGATTTTTCTCGGTCAGAAACTTGTCTATGCGCACCGGAGCCTGCCCGGCATCCACTTCGATTTTCCAATGCTCGTAGAGTTGCCCGTCGCCGTCGTCACCGCTGTCGGCCGAAATGCCGCCATCGAGGTCGATGTCTTCCAATTCGTCGTTGTCAAAGGATTCTGCCATATCGTCTATTCTACTACTTCGGTTGATGATTGGTGCTGTGAAGATGAGTGTCCGCCTGCCTGAGCCGACGGCCGGGGCGACGGGGCGTGGCCTGACTGTCCCGAAGATTCGGGGGCAGATTCTGCCGGTTCGGGGGCTGTCACTTCTTCAAAGCTATCATCGCCTGACTCGGTGCCCGCCCCATTTTCTTCAAACACGGGATCTATATAGTCCACCGAATCGGCGGCATCGCGCCGGCCATTGCCCACCTGTATGATGAGTTTGTCTTCTATCGACACCTTGTCGCCCGCAACAACATGCCGCCCACGCACCAGTATGCCATAGACCCAGTCTTGCTCTCCGGGGACGAACTGCGGCTCGCCCAACTTGAATCCCATCGCCGACAACTTGGCCATGGCCTCGCGCATCGAACTATTGTCAATGACATCGGGGATGGTGAGCGTGGGAGTGTGGGAAGCATTGATCGTCACGCGAATCACATGCCCCGACTTGACCCGCTCCCCCGGGGCTGGCGACTGCTCAAGAATGCAGTTGGGGGGCAGTGTCTTCACATATCCCGTGTCGCTCACCACGACTTGAAGCCCGGCATCGTCAAGAATGCGGCTTGCGTCATCGAACGACTTGTGCAACACATTGGGTATGGGAATCGACTCTCCATGATGCGTGTAGAGGTCTATGCCATATTTCACTCCCAAGCAAATCAGCACCACGACAAGCCCCATGGCGACAAGATTGCCCCACAAATAGCTGCTTTTAAACTTGTTGATGAACTCGGACGCTTTCATTTCTCATTATCGGTTTTCAAAGGACAAAGGTACAAAAAAAACAGAAAGAAGCAAATTTAAGTCTTTACTTCTTTCTGTTTTCCCGTTTTTTCTATTCCCGAAAGAATCACTTGCCGTGATGCTCGCAGGACACCGTCAACTTCTTGCGGCCATGAGCACGGCGGGAGGCCAGCACGCGACGACCATTCTTTGTTGCCATTCTGGCGCGGAAGCCGTGCTTGTTCACACGACGGCGATTGTGGGGCTGAAATGTTCTTTTCATTGCTTTTATCTTATTTTTATGTTATAATTTCGGTTCTTGGTATCCGTTTGGGGTGCAAAATTACGTATTATTTTCGAAACAACCAAGAAATATCCTACTTTTAGTCGGCGAAGAACTCGTTTTTTAATAAAAAGTAGTAACTTTGCACTCGCATTCCGTCGATTTGCACAGTATATCGAAATAATAATTCAAGATAAACGAAATGATTAAATCACAAGACATCAAGAAGGGCACTTGCATCCGTATGGACGGCAAGCTCTATTTCTGCATCGACTTCCTGCACGTGAAGCCGGGCAAGGGTAACACGATCATGCGCACCACGCTGAAAGACGTAGTGAGTGGCCGCGTGCTGGAAAAACGCTTCAACATTGGTGAGGCCCTCGAAGACGTGCGCGTGGAGCGCCGCCCCTATCAGTATCTTTACATGGATGGCGACGACTACATCTTTATGAATCAGGAGACCTACGACCAGGTGCCCATCGCCAAAGACCTGATCACCGGTGTTGACTTCATGAAGGAGAGCGACATCGTGGAAGTGGTGAGCGATGCCGATACCAACACCATTCTCTTTGCCGAAATGCCGGTGAAGACCAATCTGCGCATCACCCACTCGGAGCCGGGTATCAAGGGCGACACGGCTACCAACGCCACCAAGCCCGCCACACTGGAGACAGGTGTGGAAGTACGCGTGCCGCTGTTCATCAACGAGGGTGACCTCATTCAGGTAGACACCCGCGACGGCAGCTATCTTAACCGCGTGAAAGAATAATACCGGAAAACTGCCTGCCCCTTCTCCGAGAAAGGAGGACAGGCTCTTTTCGTAATAACACCTGCCCAAGTCGCCCGTACGGGAGCTTTTCTCCGCAGGGGCGGCTTGGGCAATTTTCATTTCTCCTGATACCTTATGAAATACTCCATCATTGTGCCTGTGTTCAATCGCCCGGACGAAGTGGACGAACTGCTGGACAGTCTCACGCGACAAACGGTGAGCGACTTTGAAGTGCTCATCGTGGAAGACGGTTCGCAACATCCTTGTCAAGAGGTCTGCCAACGCTATGAATCGCGTTTGTACCTCCGCTACTTCATGAAGGAAAACTCCGGCCCGGGGCAGAGCCGCAACTACGGTGCGGAGCGTGCTCAAGGCGACTATCTGATCATTCTCGACAGTGATGTGGTATTGCCCGAAGGCTATCTGAAAGCCATCGACGAGGAACTGCAACGCGAACCGGCCGATGCATTCGGTGGGCCCGACAGTGCCCATCCCTCGTTCACCGACACGCAGAAAGCCATCTCCTACTCCATGACAAGTTTCTTCACTACGGGAGGTATCCGCGGTGGAAAGAAGAAACTCGACAAGTTCTATCCCCGCTCGTTTAACATGGGCATCAGGCGCGAAGTCTATCTGCGCTTGGGCGGCTTCTCCAACATGCGTTTCGGTGAAGACATCGACTTCTCCATCCGCATTTTCAAGGCCGGTTGCCGGTGCCGTCTCTTCCCCGAGGCGTGGGTATGGCACAAGCGCCGCACCGATTTCCGCAAGTTTTGGCGGCAAGTCTACAACAGCGGTATCGCCCGCATCAACCTCTACAAGAAATATCCCGAGACGCTGAAGCTCGTCCACCTGCTCCCGATGATGTTCACCGTGGGCGTATTCGTCTTGCTGCTCCTGTTCCTATCGGGCATCATTTTGTTCTTCACGCTGCCTGCCGGTATGCAGCAAGCACTTGGACTCTTAGTGAGTCTGGCCGCTTTGGCTCCCCTCCTACTCTATGCCGCCATCATCTTTGTCGACTCGACCATCAAGAACGACAGCGGAAAAATAGGTTTGCTGAGCATCCGGGCCGCCTTCGTTCAACTTCTGGGCTACGGCTGCGGATTCCTCCAAGCATGGTGGCGGCGCTGCGTGAGAGGCAAAGACGAGTTCGCGGCTTTCGAAAAAACCTTCTACAAATGAAGCTGGAGCACACACAGTAAACCTTGACACAACCTCCATTCTCCACCAACTAATGAAAAACCGGCACATATACGCCATCTCCCAGCCTGCCGACTGCGGAGAAGACACGCACACACTCCGCACCTCCACAGACGGAGCGCACCTTTCCATCAACCAATGGGCGGAGGAAGACCGACCACGCGAGAAACTCGAACGGTTGGGTCCTTCGGCGCTTTCCAATGCCGAACTATTGGCCATCCTCATCGGTTCGGGTTCTCCGAAAGAGAGTGCCGTAGACCTGATGAAGAAGGTAATGCACGACTGCAACAACAATCTCAACACTTTGGGCAAGCTGTCGATTACCGACTTGCAGCAATACAATGGCGTGGGGCCGGCCAAGGCCATCACCATTCTTGCAGCCTGCGAACTGGGCAAGAGGCGACAGGCATCAGCCGTTGAGGAACGCCCAGAATTGAGTTCAGCCGCTGCCATCTACAACTACATGCACCCGCGGATGCAGGATCTCGATGTGGAAGAGGCATGGGTGCTGCTGATGAACCAGAACTACAAACTTATCAAGGCGCAGCGCATCTCGCACGGTGGCATCAGCGAGACGGCTATCGACGTGCGCATCATCGTCAAGGAAGCGCTGTTATGCAATGCCACGATACTGGCTTTCTGCCACAACCATCCCAGCAACAACACCACGCCCAGCCGGCAAGACGATCAGCTCACCCAAAATGTCAAAAAGGCTTGCGACTTTATGCGCATCTATCTCATCGACCACGTCATCGTGACCGACGGTGCCTATTACAGCTATCGCGAGCAAGGGAGGATATAAATCAACAAAGATGTATTTATTTGGTGGAGAGAAAGACTTTTTGAAAAGAAAATCGTATATTTGCAGAAGATAGGCTGCGCTCTTGCCACAGCCTTTACACAAAACAGATAAGTTATGACACCTGAAAAGAAAGTAGAAATAGAAGGCCACATCGTGGATGTGCTCAAAACCGTTTACGACCCCGAAATACCCGTTGACATCTGGAATCTGGGCATGATATACAAGATAGATGTCAAAGACGACGGGGCCGTGGAACTGGACATGACCTTCACGGCTCCCTCCTGTCCTGCCGCCGACTTCATTCTCGAAGACGTGCGTACCAAGGTGGAGAGCGTGGAGGGGGTGACATCGGCCAATGTCAACCTCGTGTTCGAGCCTACATGGGACCAGAGCATGATGAGTGAGGAGGCGCGGGTGGAACTCGGATTTGACTAAACTCTCGAAGCTAATGACAAAAAACATTTATTTCCTCTCCGACGCCCATCTCGGCTCGCTGGCCATCGCGCACGGCAGAATGCATGAACGCCGGCTCGTGCGCTTCCTCGACAGCATCAAGGGAAAAGCCTCCGCCATCTATCTGCTGGGCGATATGTTCGACTTCTGGAACGAATATAAATATGTTGTACCGAAGGGGTACACGCGCTTTCTCGGCAAACTTTCCGAGCTGACCGACATGGGCGTGGAGGTGCATTTCTTCACCGGCAACCACGACTTGTGGACTTACGGGTATCTTGAAGAAGAATGCGGACTCATCGTACACACCCGTCCGCTAACCACCGAAATCTACGGCAAGGTGTTTTTCCTTGCCCACGGCGACGGATTGGGCGACCCTGACAACAAGTTCAAATTCTTGCGGAAGATGTTTCACAACCGCACCTGCCAACGACTGCTCAACTTCATGCACCCCCGTTGGGGCATGGCACTCGGCCTCAACTGGGCCAAACAGAGCCGCATGAAGCGCGCCGACGGCAAGGAACCGCCCTACATGGGAGAAAACAAGGAGTTTCTCGTGCGTTTCACCAAGCAGTACATGCAGCACCATAAGGACATCGACTACTTCATCTACGGACACCGGCACATCGAACTGGACTTGATGCTGAGCAAGAAGACGCGCATGATGATTCTCGGCGACTGGATATGGCAATTCTCCTACGCCGTATTCGACGGCGAACACATGTTCCTCGAACAATACATCGAGGGCGAAAGCCAACCTTGACGGTACCGGAACGCCGTGAAACCGTGAAAGAACCATAATCGTAAGAGCACTCATGGAAAAGTCCAAACTCCTCTTGATCATCGACCCACAGATAGATTTCATCAGCGGTTCGCTCCCCGTCCCCCATGCCGCGGAGGCCATGAGCGGACTGGCCGAATACGTGGAAAAACACGGCAAGAACTATGCCGCCATCGTCGCCACCACCGACTGGCCCCCCTATCACCACTGTTCGTTTGCCGCCGAGGGCGGCCCCTGGCCTCTTCACTGCGTGCAAAACTCCGTGGGCGCAACCATCCCCGACCGTCTGCTCGCTGCCTGCAACAAGGCCGGTGCGCCTTTCACCGTGCTGCGTAAAGGCAATTCGGCACATCGGGAGGAATATTCCATCATGCAAAACGCCCCGTCGGCCACAACGCTGGACGGCATTATCCGATCTTCAGGCATCACTGATATCCATCTCTGCGGCCTTGCCGGCAACATCTGCGTGCTCAACACGCTGAAAGATATGGTCGCCACCTATGGCCGAAACCTCTTCACCCTGCTTCCGGCCTACTCCCCCTCGCTCGACGACGGCTCGGAGTTGCGCCACTACATCGAGGCCAACGGCATACGCACCCTTTAAACGACAGGCCTGCACGCCGGACCACCGATGGCGACAAATACGAACAATCCCGTTTCAAGTCCTGACAAGACTGAAACGGGATTATTTGTGTCCGGAAGCCCCCCCGGCTCCCGGGTCACCGGTAAAAGCGGCTATTTCCCGTCACCTCCATACACACCGATGAAATATATCGAACCGGTTGTGTTTTCGGTTATCGCGTAGATAAAGGGACGATTGGCATGAAAGACGGCCGTGGGAATCTCTCCCATGCCCGGAGCAGTGGTCTCCATCCCACCTACCGTCACCGCAGCCGCCTCAGACCCCTCTTCGTTGACCTTGATTTTAGCACATTGGAAGATTTTGGAAACATGCGCCGACAGTTCACAAAAGTTGCTGAAATCGGCTTTGTACCCATCAAACATACTCCCTGCCCCTAATGCCTTGAGCACCTCGTTGAGGTTCGTTTTTGTCGATGTTTCGAAGCGGGGCAACTTGACATCCACCTGATAATTGCGCAGTCCGTTGAGGTTGGAAATCCACTTATCACTATTGATGGCCTCCAGCACGTCACCGGTGGTCTTCCCGTCGTTGGGCAAGAGCACCAACATGCGATAGCCGCCATTCCCGTAGGACATGCTGAGTGTAGCATAAGTCTCATTGGTGTTATAGAGGAAAATGTCTCTCTGATGCATCATCTGCACCTCCGACTGCTTGCCACCTGCCATCGTGAAAACTTCATTCCGAGTGTTTCGGGGCTTAAACCGGCTATACCAAACACCTTTAAAATAAATGGCATTGAGCAAAAGGGCTACGGTTTCAGGACTCACTCTGTCCAGCACCTGCGGAATCATCCCATTTGTCTGCTTGGCACACCAGTCATTGATGTGCGTCACAGTGCCCGGATCATCGAAATCGGCACTTTCCACCCGCGCGTCGTAAGCCTCCTCGACGGTCTGCTTGAAAGCCGGTTTCAGTTTGCAGTCTTTCCTCACCTCAACGAGATTTGCAATGTTGATTTTCACACTTTTGTCCACATTGGGCGAGCCGGTGAGGAGTTTCCGGCAGAAGTTGTTGACAGCCTCGGCATCGCCATTGCCGAAGCCGAGCACGCTGTTGATTTCTTCCCTCGTGGTGCCCGCAGCCCCATTGTTGATCATTCCGAGAACATAGGTCACACTGAGTGGCGAAACAAGAAATCCCGGCTCCTTGTTTTCCATTTCCGAAACGTTCCTGAAAAGCTTAAATGCGAAGTCGTTGTTACGTTCCACATACTTCTTTTCGGTTTCGTTGAGCTTGATTTTCACCAACTCATAGAGTTTCTTGCCGGTGTAGGTGTGGTCGACGTCTTCCGAAGTGCTGCATCCGGCCAGCATCATCGATGTCAGCATGGCCGACAAGGCGATAAAGGATATTCGTTTTTTCATGTCAATGCTATTTTTGAGTCAATGGTCGTTACGTTGAGGTAAAGCCTTCTTAGGTTTGGAAGAGGGCGAAGGAGACGCTTCCTCCCACGGCACAAAGTAGATGTTCATATCCGCTGAAAGCCATGTCGCTGTGGCAAAGTTATGGATTATTTCGCAAAAAAGCAAGCGTCTTATGCATTAAATTGCAGCTATATACGGCCAAATACTGACAGTAAAAAAGACAAAGAGTGTTTTTTAATCATTTAACAGTTTGTCGTGAAGTCTTTTACCCATCCCGGTATCATTTATATAATAAGCATAAAAGACTTCAACCATGCAACAAAGACACACCGACAGAGCAACCTATTTCACCGAATCTGCCACCACGGCACAAGTATACTATCTGCCTTACATCGAACGTTTCAAGAAAATAACAGGTCCGGAGCGGGTGCTGGAAATAGGTTGCGGCGAGGGCGGCAATCTATTTCCCTTTGCCCGGCTCGGCTGCACAGTCACCGGCATCGACCTCGCACAATGCCGCATCGACCAAGCCCACAACTTCTTTGCCCGGCACCAACAGCAGGGCACTTTCGTCTGCTGCAACTTTCTCGAAGCCCCTGTTCCCGAAAACGAAGAGAAAAAATACGACATCATCATCCTGCACGATGTGATAGAACACATTGCTGCGAAAGAGACCTTCCTCTCCCACATCCGCCACTTTCTGAAAGAGCAAGGAATTCTCTTTGCTGCCTTTCCGGCTTGGCAGATGCCTTTTGGCGGACACCAGCAGATATGCCAAAGCAGGTGGTGCGCCAAGTTGCCTTTCATTCATCTGCTGCCCAACAGGCTTTATACAGCCATCCTGCGCCACTTGGCCAAAGAGAACGAGGGTACCGTCGCCGAACTGCTCGACATCAAATGCTGCCGGACACCCGTCGAACGGTTTGAGAAAGCACTCCGCACCTGCCATTTCCGCGTCATCGACCGGCAGCTGTGGCTGATCAATCCCCACTACAAGCAGAAGTTCGGCCTCACTCCCCGACGACTCCCCGCCACCCTCTCGCGCATCAAGTATCTCCGCAACCTCTTCTCCACCTCCTGTTTCTACCTGCTGACATAAAAGCATTGTGCACATTACTTATCATTAACACCCATCATCGCCTAACACCCAACACCTCTATCCACAACTTGCCCAGCCCCCTAGAGCCCTAACTTAGGGAACTTAAGCAGCCTATATCCCTCGAATCCCTCCCCTCCTCCGGAGGGGCCGGGGGAGGCTCTCCCTATAGCACGAACTATTAAAACTTTCGAAAAAGCCTGACACACAAAAATTCCCCTATCCATTGACTCTCTAACAATATCCGACTCATTTGCCCCATCCGCCCCATCAATTTTCCCACTAAGCCCAAACGACTTTGCGAAAGGGCCGTAGTCAGAAGCTGAAAGAGGCCGAGTGAGGACGCGAAAGTGGCCATTTTGTAAGGTCAAAGGGCTGTAGTGGGAAGCAGAAATGTCGGGAGAAACCAAAAAGGGGGACACTTGTGTGCTCCCCTTGCTATTGCAAAGATACGACGAAAATGATGGAAATGCAAATCAGATGCGATTTTATTTGACATTTGTTCCGGGATAGAGGGCCGGGGATGAGGGCATGGTTCGCTTTCCGTCTCACTCTCTTCTACGTGCCCTGCGCGTGCATTGAGGATTGTCGTTGTGGCTGCTTTATGGACTATAGACAAATGTGCAAGACAGTGTATGAATCGTGTTCAGAAGACGCTGAGGAGGGGAAAGGGAGTGGAGACATGGTGGTGTGGGCATCGCGGCAAGAAGAACAGCGAACAGATGGGGCTTAAACTGCTGCAAGGGAAAGAAAAATGGCTATATGAAAAAGCCCGCTGCACTTCCGTGTAGCGGGCCACGATGGGAATATAAATAGGGTTATGAGTATCTGAGTATCTGTCCGGGGCGAACAGCTTTGCCCTTGGTGATGTGGTTGAGCTTGCAGATGGTGTCGATCGTCACACCACGCTTTTCGGCAATCGAGGCAAGCGTTTCGCCGCTCTTGACCTTGTGGTAGCGCATATCAGCACTGCTGTCGAAGTTGGCATTGCTATTGTTTGCCAACTCACCCTGCACCTCGTCGCGGTTGTAGCCACCGTTGCCCACCTTACCACGCAGGCGGGTGGCCTCAGCAGACTCGTGCTCGTAATTGCTCTTGATATAGACGTAGAAATCGGAAACAACATCCTGATTGCGGAAATCGAACATCAGTGCGGGGTTGAGAGCCACTCCGCAAAGGCGGGTTTCAAAGTGAAGATGCGAACCGGTGCTTCGTCCCGTGTTGCCGCCAAGCCCGATCGGCTCGCCTGCCCTGACAGTCTGGTCTTCCGCCACAAGCTGCTTGGAGAGGTGGCCGTAGATTGTTTCCAGTCCGTTGTTATGGCGAATGACAATGTACTTGCCGTAGCCTCCGCCTTCATATTTCACTACGCGCACCTTGCCGCTGAACGCTGCGCGGATGGTATCGCCGATATAAACCTTGATGTCCAACCCTTTGTGTTGGCGGCCCCAGCGGGAACCGAAGTTGCTTGTCACCACGCGGCTGGGTGTGGGCATACAGAAATGGCGAAGATCTATGCGGAAAGAGTCGGGCACTTGAGTGGCACGATGGGCGTAGCGGTTGGACCAATCGTCGTAGAGCTGTGCTGCCGGCGACTCCGTATTTTCTTTGATGATGGTTTGTTTCAGGACGATGGTATCGACAGCCTTCATCCTGCGGTCTACCGGAGCTTGGCGGGCAAGAAGGTCTTGACCTGCCACGGGCACAGCCGTGAGCGCAAACAATGAAACGATCGAAACTTTCTTTAAATATTTCCTTAAATTCATTTCTATTTTTTTAGGTTTAAGTCAGACCGGATAAACAAACACATCCTAGTCTAAAAAGCCGTTGATTTCAAACAAAAATGCAACGATTTATCAAAAGACGTTGCAAAGATAGCAAAAAAATACCAATGCGCCTATCTTCTTAACAGTTTTTTAGGACTACTTTAACATTCCCATTATGTTTCCAACTCAAGAGATAGCCGCCCAGTTGACATTGGTTTTACGCAGTTCCCGGAGCCTGTTCCATAGAATCTGGTAGATGCTTTTTTCACATTTCGGGTCATCTTCAATAATCTTCTGTGCCTCGTCCCGGGCCAGTTGGATGATCTGTCCGTCTCGGGCAATGTCGGCTATTTTCAGGTCGAAGGCGATGCCACTCTGCTGGGTTCCCTCAAGGTCGCCCGGGCCACGGAGCTTCAAGTCGGCCTCGGCTATGCGGAACCCGTCGTTGGTGTCGCACATGATGTCGATACGCTTGCGCGTCTCGGCGGACAGCTGGTAGTTGGTCACGAGGATGCAATAGCTCTGGTCGGCTCCGCGCCCCACACGCCCACGCAGTTGGTGGAGCTGGGACAGACCGAACCGCTGGGCGTCGAGAATGACCATGACCGAGGCGTTGGGCACATTGACCCCTACCTCGATGACCGTCGTGGCTACGAGTATCTGTGTCTCCCCTTTCACAAACTTCTGCATCTCCTCCTCCTTTTCGGCCGCCTTCATCCGTCCGTGTACCTTGCTCATGCGGTAGCCCGGAAATACATCTTTGAGTGCCTCGTAGCCTTCTTCAAGATTTTTGAGGTCCATTTTTTCGCTTTCCTTGATGAGCGGAAACACAATATACACCTGCCGGCCTTCGGCTATCTGTTGGCGGATGCCCTGATATAGGCTTGTCGTCTGGTTGTCATACTTGTGAATGGTCTGTATGGGTTTGCGCCCCGGCGGCAGTTCGTCTATGACACTCACGTCGAGATCGCCATAGATGGTCATGGCCAGCGTGCGCGGGATGGGTGTAGCCGTCATCACGAGCACGTGCGGCGGATTCTCGTTCTTGGCCCACAGTTTGGCCCGTTGGGCCACGCCGAATCGGTGTTGTTCGTCGACGACAGCCAGTCCGAGCTGCCTGAACTGCACGGTGTCTTCGATGAGGGCATGTGTGCCCACGGCGATGTGGATGCTGCCATCGAGTAGTCCGGCCAGCACTTCTTTCCTCTTTTTGCCCTTTACGATGCCCGTGAGCAGTTCCACCCGTATGTCCATACCCTTCAGAAAATCCTTGATGGTGTGCAGGTGCTGTTCGGCGAGGATTTCCGTAGGGGCCATGATGCAAGCCTGAAAACCGTTGTCGAGTGCAATGAGCATCGACATCAGGGCCACGAGCGTCTTGCCCGAGCCCACATCGCCCTGCAACAGGCGGTTCATCTGTCGTCCGCTACCCATGTCGGCGCGAATCTCGTGCATCACACGCTTCTGTGCTCCCGTGAGCGGAAAAGGCAGGTTGTGGCGATAGAAACCGTTGAAGATGTCCCCCACACGGTTGAACACGTAGCCCCGGTATTTGCGGCGATTGTCGCTGGCGTAGCGCAGAATGTTGAGCTGCACGTAGAAGAGCTCTTCAAACTTCAGTCGCAGACGGGCACGCTGCATCTCATCGGCATTCTTGGGATAGTGAATCCAGCGGAGTGCCTGGGGGCGGGAGACGAGATGAAGACGGTTGAGTATGAAGTCGGGAAGCGTCTCCGGCAGTTGGGGAGAGAGTTTCTCGATGAGCGTTTTGGTGATTTTCTCTATGCTCCGTGAGGTGAAGTTTGCCTTCTTCATTTTCTCCGTGGTGGAGTAGTAAGGCTGCATGCCCATCTCGGAGAGTTGCAGTTTGGAAGCATCGTCTATGTCGGGATGTACGAACTGGTAACGCCCGCCAAAGATACCGGGCTTGCCGAACACGATGTAGTCGGTGCCGGTCTTGTAGGAATCGTACACATATTTGGTGCCGTTGAACCACACCAAGTCCACCACTCCGTGCCCGTCGCTGAAATGGGCCACGATACGCTTTTTTCTCGGCCCCATGACAAACTCGTCGAAACTGAGTATCCGGCCCTTGAGTTGTACGAAAGGCATGTCGGCGGTGAGCTCGTCGATGGTGTAGAGCCGGCTCCGGTCAACGTATTTGTAAGGGTAGTATTCAGACAAATCACCATAGGTGTTGATTCCAAGCTCCCTGCTCAGAATCTCCTTTCTTCGGGGGCCCACCCCCGGAAGATACATGATGTCTTGGTCTAAAAGGCTTGCCAATCTGTATAATATAAGGTGAAAAAAGTGCTTATCGGCCGTCTTTCAGTAATGTTTCGGCCACGGCCATGTCGAAAGGAGTGGTGATCTTGATGTTCTCACGGTTGCCCTCCACCATGGCAACGGGGCATCCGAGACTCTCCACGACCGAAGCATCATCGGTGAAAGAGTCTTGATAAGGCCGGCCAAAAGCCCGGCGGAGCAGCGCGAGGTCGAACACCTGCGGTGTCTGCACCGTGCGATAGTCAGAGCGCAGCACGTTTTTGCCGCCACCCTGTCGGTCGATGTATCTCAAAGTGTCGGTCACCGGCATCACCGGAATGACGGCATAACTTTCTTCCACTGCCTCGAAGCACCGGGCGATGGTGTCTGTCGACACGAACGGGCGCACCCCGTCGTGGATGGCCACGAAGCCCTCTTCCCCCTTGGGAATGGCTGCTATGCCGTTTTTGGACGATTCAAAACGCGTGCTGCCACCATTTGCAAGGCGGTGGGGAATGTCGAACCCGTATTCCGTGCAAAGCTCCTTCCAATAGGCCTGCTGCGCTTCCGGCAGCACGAGTATGATGCTCAGGTCGCGCCGATACTCCCTGAAGCGTTCGATGGTGCGCATCAAGACGGGCTTTCCGCCAATAGGCAGAAACTGCTTGGGAATGTCCGCCCCCATGCGGAGTCCTTTTCCGCCGGCGACGATGATAACGTAGTCCACTGTTTGTTTGGGTTTAAATGATTCCCTCCCGCAACTGATGGTTACGGGAGAAAGATTCCTGAAAATGCCCCTTGAGAGGTGTTGCTATTTCTCCACGAGGTATTGGTACATCATGCCTTGCTGCACTTCCTTTGCAGTTTCCTCCCCGGCGAAGTAGCTTAGAATGCGGTAAGCGTAAGGGAATGAGGCCGCCGGACCTTTACCTGTGGTGATATTGCCGTCTTCCTCCACCAGTTCGGCCGTGTATTCTGCACCGTCGAGATATTTTTCAAAGCCCGGATAGCAAGTGGCTTTTCTGCCTTTGAGCAGACCGAGACTGCCAAGTACGAGTGGCGCGGCGCAAATGGCACCGATGCGCTTGCCTGCGGCATGTTGCTTGAGCAGGGCTTGACACACCCCCTCGTGGGCTTTCAGATTTGTAGACCCGGGCATACCGCCGGGCAACAGCAGCATGTCGGCATCGTCGAAGTCGGCGATATCTTCAAATTTCAAGTCGGCTTTCAAGGTCACGCCGTGCGAGGTTTCCACCCATTCCGACCCTGTGATGCTCACCGTCTTGATCTCTACGCCCCCTCTGCGGAGGATGTCTACAGGTGCCAAACCTTCGATTTCCTCGAAGCCATTTGCAAGAAATTCATATACTTTTGCCATAATAATTGAATAAAAAACACCGGTTTACGAAATATTTCGCTACATTTGCAAATGTAAGAAAAATAATTGAAACGGCAAAATTTATGTCAGACCGTAAGTTGAAATTCGCCATTTTCGGCAACGACTATAAGAAGCAGGAAATCATCCTCTACGTGGAGCGCATCTTGAGCTACTTAATGAAGCGTGGGGCAGAGGCCCAGGTGGAGCCTGTCGATTTGGGGAATCCGGACTATGTGATTTCGATGGGAGGCGACGGAACGCTTCTTAAAGCTGCCGGCAGAGTGGGGGGCAGAGAGATACCCATTATCGGAGTCAACATGGGGCGGCTTGGATTTCTGGCCGATGTTTTGCCGAGAGAGATAGAAGAGACGCTTGACAAGGTGTTTGCCGGCGACTACGTGATAGAAGACCACACACCCATACAGGTGGAGAGCGACTGCGAACCGGTGCAGGGCAATCCTGTGGCTCTCAACGACATTGCCGTGTTGAAGCGCGATTCGGCTTCGATGATTTCCATTCGCACTTACGTGAATGGCGATTTCTTGGTCAACTATCAAGCTGACGGACTGATCGTGGCTACCCCGACGGGCAGCACGGCCTACAATTTGAGTAACGGCGGCCCCATCATCGCCCCACAAAGTGGCAGCCTCTGCATCACTCCGGTGGCCCCACACAGTCTGAACATACGTCCGGTGGTGCTCAACGACACATCGGTCATCACCCTCGATGTAGAGTCGCGCAGCCACAATTTCCTCGTGGCTATTGACGGCCGAAGCGAGAAAATGGCCGAAGGCACGCATCTCACCATACGCAAAGCCCCTTATAAAATCAAGATCGTGAGGCTGTGCAACCGGCGTTATTTCTCCACCTTGCGTGAGAAACTGATGTGGGGGGCCGATACACGGCAGAAATAAACGGGCCTGCCGTAAACGTGAATGGCAGTTATGTAAGGATGGAAATGAGAATAAAGAGTCTTCTCAAAATACCGGAATCGAAATATCCGGCCGGAATCATTCTCAAATGGTTGTGGCGGGCTTGGCGTGGCAATCAGTTACAGGCAGTGCTCAATGCGCTTGTCGGGCTGCTTTCTGTGGGTGTGAGTCTGGCCCAAGTGTGGGCCGTGAAACGTGCCATCGATGTGGCTTCGGGGGCTGTGGAGGGCGACGTCTACTGGGCCGTGGCCCTCATGGGGGGGCTGATACTGCTTGATTTCTCCCTCAGCGTGTCGGCCATCTGGATTAAAAACCTGTTGGGCATCAAGGCCCAAAACCGTATGCAACAACGCATGCTCGACCGCATCCTGCGGTCGGAGTGGCACGGCAAGGAGATGAGGCATTCGGGTGATGTGCTCAACCGGCTGGAATTTGATGTCAACAACGTTGTAGACTTTCTCACGGAAGTCATTCCCAACTCGCTGAGTGTGGTAGCCATGTTTCTCGGAGCGTTCTTTTATCTGTTTTCGATGGACAAGTTGTTGGCCTTTGTCATCATAGCCATCATCCCGATATTCGTGGCCGTGAGCAAGATCTACGTGGGGCAGATGCGCAAACTCACCCGGCAGGTGCGCGATTCCGACTCCAAAGTGCAAAGCGTGTTACAGGAAACCATTCAGCATCGTATGCTTATCAAGACGCTGGAAAGCGATTCGGCAATGGTGGATCGCTTGGAAAACACCCAAAGTGAATTGCGCCACAACGTAGTGAGGCGCACACTGTTCAGCGTTTTCAGCAATCTCATTCTCAATTTCGGTTTTGCTCTGGGCTATCTTGTTGCTTTTCTCTGGGCAGCCCTACGCATGAGCGCCGGCACACTGACCTTTGGCGGTATGACGGCTTTCCTCCAGCTGGTGAGCAAAATACAGGGGCCGGCCCGCAATCTGACCAAACTCGTGCCGGCTTTCGTGAGCGTGTTCACGGCTGCCGAACGCCTCATGGAACTGGAAGAGAACCCGCTCGAAGAGCTTGACGATCCCATAGAGGTCAGTGCCCCCTGTGGTTTGAGGCTTACGAATGTCAGTTATGCTTATACGGCACAAGACGGCAATGTCATCAGTGGACTCTCTTTCGACTTCCGTCCCGGGTCCTGTACGGCCATCCTCGGGGAGACCGGAGCCGGAAAAACTACCCTCATTCGTCTGCTGTTGGCATTGATCAAGCCGCAGAGCGGCAGAGTGGAGATTTACAGCGAGGCCGACCGTCTCTGCCACCACGACCAACGGACACGCCAGTCTTCGAAGAAACGACATGCCAAGTCATCGGGTAAGCATCGCGGCAATGGCCGCCACCAGTCGGGATCGGCTCCAACTCCCTTTATCCAGCCCCTCATCCCCCGTCACCGTTGCAACTTTGTCTATGTGCCGCAAGGCAACACCCTGATGAGTGGCAGCATACGCGACAACTTGCGACTCGGCAAACTCACGGCCACCGATGAAGAGATGCACGAGGCTTTGGAGTTGAGTTGTGCCGACTTTGTGTTTTCCCTACCCGACGGTCTCGACACCCTCTGCTCCGAGCAGGGCGGAGGCCTGAGTGAAGGGCAGGCCCAGCGCATTGCCATCGCCCGCAGTCTGTTGCGCAATCGCAGCATCATGCTCTTCGACGAGGCCACGAGTGCGCTCGACCCCGAAACCGAGCGGCAGTTGCTGCACAATATTCTGGCCGGTCACGACAAGACCATCATCTTCATCACCCACCGGCCTGCAGTGGTCGACTATTGCGACGGAACATTAAGAATAGAAAAAACATGAAGACCGACAACCGGAGAGACATGAGTCTGTGAGCAACCTCGGCTCCATGCGGCAAATGCGTTTTTTGTCTGCCGTATGCAACTTTCCGTTCGGCAGAAGCGTCTAACAAGCGATGATACATCTACACGATATCAACAAGACCTATTTCGGAGCCCAGCCTTTGCACGTACTCAAAGGCATCAGTCTCGACATTGAAGAAGGCGAATTCGTCTCCATCATGGGAGCCTCGGGTTCCGGCAAATCCACCTTATTAAATATATTAGGCATTCTCGACAATTACGACTCGGGCGAATACACCCTTGCCGGCACGCTCATCAAGGACTTGAGTGAGCGTCGGGCCGCCGAATACCGTAACCGCTTGATAGGGTTCATCTTCCAGTCGTTCAACCTCATCGGTTTCAAGACGGCGGTGGAGAACGTGGAACTTCCGCTTTTCTACCAAGGAGTGGGGCGGCGCAAGCGCCATCAGTTGGCTATGGACTATCTCGACCGGTTGGGACTGGCGCAGTGGGCTGACCACTACCCCAACGAGATGTCGGGCGGACAGAAGCAGCGCGTGGCCATAGCCCGGGCACTCATCACTCACCCACAAATCATTCTGGCCGACGAACCTACAGGCGCACTCGACTCCAAGACGAGTGTGGAGGTGATGCAACTGCTCAAGCAACTCAACCGGGAAGACCATAAAACCATCGTCGTGGTGACCCATGAGAGTGGTGTGGCCAACGAGACCAACAAAATCATTCACATCAAGGACGGGCTCATCGGGAGCATCGAAGACAACTTCGACCACCACGCCGGCCCGTTTGGCATTGACGGCGTGATGAAGTGATCCCCGTCAAGTCATGCCCCAACAATATTTGAACACGCCCACAACGAGACACTTTGCATCATGAGAGATATCATCAATGAGATATGGAGCACCGCCAAGCGCAACAAGCTACGCACGGCCCTCACGGGGTTTGCCGTGGCTTGGGGCATCTTTATGCTCATCTTCCTGCTTGGTGCCGGCAATGGGCTCATCAACGCCCAACTCCAAAATACCGACCGCTTCATGGCCAATTCGATGATGGTGGGTGGCGGACAGACGGCCAAAGCGTATGACGGACTGAAGGAAGGCCGCCCCATAGCCCTCAACGACCGCGACCTGCAAATCACCGCCCACGACTTCGGGCAGCATGTAGACGAGGTGGGGGCGCAACTCCATCAGGGCGGTATGACTGTCAGCTACGGTGAGAACTACATTTCCGGAACGCTCTATGGAGTGTATCCCAATGCGGATGAAATCAACAAGATAGAGATGCTCCACGGTCGTTTTATCAATCAAGTGGACTTGCAGCAGACACGCAAAGTGCTCGTTGTCAGCGACAATCAGGCTAAAGAACTCTTTGCGGGCGACCTTTCCCGTCTGGTGGGCTGCTATGTCAAAGTGGGCGACATCGCCTTTCAGGTGGTGGGCATCTACAAGAACGACCAGAGCGGTATGGGCAACGAATTCTATACGGCTTTCACGACACTACGCACGATGTACAACCGCGGTGACGATGTCGGGAACATCGAATTCACTTTCCACGGCCTGCAGACCGAGCAAAACAACGAGAACTTCGAAAAGCAATACAAGGCCCGGCTGAACAAGAACCACCGGGCGGCCCCCGACGATGAGGAAGCCGTGTGGGTGTGGAACCGCTTCACGCAGAACATGCAGATGGAACAGGGCATGAGTATCCTCCGGACAGCCCTCTGGGTGATCGGACTTTTCACGCTCCTTAGCGGCATTGTGGGTGTGAGCAACATTATGCTCATCACCGTGAAGGAGCGCACCCGTGAGTTCGGCATCCGCAAAGCCATCGGTGCCAAACCCGCTTCCATTCTCCGACTCATCATCATAGAGAGCGT
The DNA here is from genome assembly GCF_000184945.1 of Segatella buccae ATCC 33574. GTDB lineage: Bacteria > Bacteroidota > Bacteroidia > Bacteroidales > Bacteroidaceae > Prevotella > Prevotella buccae. Next base: position 1,344,736 of record NZ_GL586311.1, on the reverse strand, counting down.
CATTATCACCACCCTCTTCGGCTATATCGGCATGTTGCTCGGCGTGGCAGCCAATCAATACATGGATGCCACAATCGGCCACGAACAAGTGAACACCGGACTGTTCACCGCCACGATGTTTGTCAACCCCACCGTGGGCATCGGCGTGTGCCTCGAAGCCACGTTGGTGATGATCTTGGCCGGCACACTGGCCGGTCTTGTCCCGGCCCGCAAGGCAGCCCGCATACGTCCGATAGAGGCACTTAGATCCGAGTGAACAATCAAAACTGAATCCCCTAACTTCCCATCAAACAGTCAACAGCATTGAAGATAGACATCGACACATATCGCGAAATCCTTGACACGCTGACGCGCAACAAGAGCCGTTCGTTCCTCACCGGGTTCGGCGTGTTCTGGGGCGTGTTCATGCTCGTGGCCCTCATCGGCAGCGGGCGGGGGCTCAACGAGACCCTTTCCAACAACTTTGCAGGCTTTGCAACCAACAGTGCCATCATCTTCGGGCAGCCCACCACCAAGCCCTACAAGGGATTCAGGAAAGGACGGCAGTGGAGCATGGTGTATCATGACATCGACCGGTTGAAGCAACAAGTGCCGGGGTTGGATGTGGTGTCGCCCATGCTCTCGCACTGGGGCACCACGGCTGTGTTCGGCGACAAGAAGAGCAACTGCAATGTGAAGGGCCTTTTGCCCGACTACATGAAAGTGGAGACCCCAAAAATGTATTTTGGCCGCTATCTCAACGAGATGGACATTCGCCAGCATCGCAAGGTATGTGTGCTGGGCAAAAAGGTGTATAAAACCCTCTTCCCCGGCGGAGGAGATCCTTGTGGGCAGATGATTCGCCTCGACTCCACCTACTATTCCGTGGTGGGAGTGGACTACAGTGCTGGCAACATGAACATCAACGGGCGTGCCGAGGAGGCTGTCTCCATTCCACTCACGCTCATGCAGCAGACCTACAATCTTGGCGACACGGTGCATCTGATGTGCGTCACGGCCCGTCCGGGCGTGAAAATCAGTGACATCACCGCCGACATGCGTGAGGTCATCGCCCGTTCCCACACGATAGACCCCACCGACGAGAAAGGCATCACCGTGTTCAACACCGAGGTGCTCTTCGGCATGATGGACAATCTCTTCACCGGTGTCAACTTCCTGATATGGCTGGTGGGCATCGGGACGCTGCTGGCCGGAGCCATCGGTGTGTCGAACATCATGATGGTCACCGTGCGTGAGCGCACCACCGAGATCGGAATACGTCGCGCCATCGGGGCCACGCCGCGCATGATACTCTCACAAATCATCGCCGAGAGTCTTGTGCTCACGGCCGTAGCCGGAATGAGCGGCATCCTCTTTGCTGTCATCATCCTGCAATTTTTACAGTTGGCCAATACCACCGATGGCATCATCACGGCCCACTATCAGGTGACGTTCTGGACGGCCTTGGGGGCTGCCACGCTGCTGAGCGTGCTCGGAGTACTTGCCGGGGTGGCCCCTGCCGCCCGTGCCATGAGCATCAAACCTGTCGATGCGATGAGAGACGAGTGAGCAGGAAGGGCCTCTATGCGCCCTCCCTCCCGACTGAGAAAGAATTAAAATTATCTATAACCAATGTGCCGAGCAAACACCCCGTGGGCACTCCCTTCGCTTGAAGGGCCGGGGAAGGCTTATGAAGAAGTATTTTAAAATGATTGTTGCGGGCGTGATCGCCCTGATTTTTATCGGAACGTTCGTGTTTCTCTGGATTCAGTCGCAGCCGAAACCGGTGGAGTATGAAGAGTTTGTGCCGACAGTGAGAGACTTGCGGAAGACGACTGTCGTCACGGGAAAGATAGAACCACGAAACGAAGTGAACGTGAAACCGCAGATTTCCGGCATCATCACCCACCTCTACAAGGAGGCCGGGCAGATGGTCACTGCCGGAGAGGTCATCGCCCGGGTCAAGGTGATACCCGACATGGGGCAGCTCTCGGCTGCTGAAGCGCGTGTGCGGTTGGCCGGCATCAATGTCAAGCAGGCCAAGACCGACTATTCGCGGGAAAAGGAACTCTTCGACAAGGGGCTCGTTTCGGCCGACGAGTACGACCAGATACGCCAGCGCTACAATCAGGCGCGTGAGGAGGTGTCTGCCGCGGCCGACAACCTGCAAGTGGTGCGCGACGGTGTGTCGAGCAGCAATGCCACGGGCAGTTCCACACTCATCCGCTCCACCATCAGCGGCCTCATCCTCAATGTGCCCGTGAAGGTGGGCAATACGGTCATCCTCAGCAACACTTTCAACGACGGTACCACCATCGCCACTGTGGCCAATATGGGCGACTTGATATTCCGTGGCAATATCGACGAGACCGAAGTGGGCCGTCTTGTGACGGGTATGCCCATGAAAATCACCATCGGTGCCTTGCAGAACATCCATTTTCAGGCGGCCTTGGAATACATTTCGCCGAAAGCCGTGGAGAGTAACGGAGCCAACCAGTTTGAAATCAAGGCGGCCGTGCATGTGCTCAAAGGCAACGAGATACGCAGCGGATATAGTGCCAATGCCGAAATCGTGCTGGCATCGGCCACCCATGTGCTCACGGTGCCCGAGAGTGCCATCGAGTTTAGTGGCAACGACACGTTTGTCTATCTCGTCAAGGGCAGTGCCGACAAGCCTATCTACGAGCGTCGAAAAGTAGTCACGGGCTTGAGTGACGGCATCAACATTGAGATCAAGAAAGGCCTTTCGGCTAAAGACAAGGTGCGCGGGCCGATGAAGGTGAAAGACACTGCCGACAAGACTGAAGAATAACGATTCCCTAATCGAAAAACAGACATGATGAAAAAAATTTTGATGACAACCCTGCTGCTTATTTCAGCGTGTGCGCAGATGATGGCCGAAGACGCTGACTCGCTCTATGCCAAAGACTTGTTGAAACCCGGCACCGTGGCTCCCGACTTCATGCTGCGGAGCAATTTGGGCGAAATGAAGACATTCTCTAACTATCGGGGCAGCTATGTGGTACTCGAGTTTTGGGCCTCGTGGTGTCCCGACTGCCGCAAGGACATGCCGCGCATGAAGGCTCTCAACGATGCTTACAGGCAGAAAGGCGTGCGGTTGATGGGTGTTTCGTTCGACACCGACTTTGACAAGTGGAACGGCTACATCACCGCCAACAAACTCTATTGGGCGCAGGTGAGCGAACTCAAGAAGTGGAAGAAAGAGACCGCCATTGACACGCTCTACCACGTGAACTGGATTCCGAGCTACTATGTCATCGACCCCGAAGGGCGCATAACGCTTGCCACGGTCGATTTGACCAAAGTGGAGGGGCTGCTTGCCCGGCTCGATGCCGACGGCACACTGGCCCGTTCCAAGAAGCCCGAGCCGGTGGTGGTGCAACCGCAGTTCACGGGCGGCAATGAAGCGCTCGCCAACTATCTTTCCGCCCATCTCAAATATCCCGCCGCATGCACCAAGGCGGGGGCTGCGGCTCGGGTGGTTTGCGAGTTTGTGGTGGAGCGCGACGGTTCGCTTACCGATGTGCGTGTGTCGAAAGTGAGCGACTTCCATTTCACCAATGCCAAGGTATCAGGCATGACGAAGGGTACACGCGCCAAATTGCAAGAGGAGTGTGAGGGCTGCTTCAAGGTTGAGGCCGTGCGGGTGGTCAGCGAGATGCCCAACTGGACGCCCGGCACGCAAGACGGCAAACCGGTGCTCGTGAAATATCACTTGCCCATCTCGTTCAGCTTGTAGACATACGGTGTATGTCAAGAATATCCTTGGAGCATTTGCATTTGGCCCGATTATTTTGTATCTTTACACCGGCAAGAGGAGCACATTAGTGTTCCTCTTTTTTTATGACCAAGCCACCAGCATCCCCCAACCCCTTAATGGGACTTTTCTATCCAAGTGTGGCCCTTTTGCAAAGCCGTTTGAGCTTTATAATTACAATGACATCAGCATACTGCAGCGGCCCGCAGTTTGAGCATTCCACGATGCACAAGATTGCGCACTGAATGATAGTTCATGTTCATCAACCGACATATCTCGTCGTATTTGCGTTCCTCCAAATAGTAGAGTTGGAAGGCCGTGCGCTGGCGGGGAGTCAGACAATCAAGCAGCTTGCCCACCTCCTGTCTGTCACCGATGGTGCGCTCCCCGACCAGATATTCGTGCTCCACATCTGCCACAACCTGCCCTACACGCACTTCCTCCACAGCAGTCTCAGTGGTGAAAGTGGCCCGGCGGAACTCATCAACCAAGCGGTTGCGCAGCGATATGACGAGATAGGAACTCATTTTGGTGATGTGGGGAATATGAGTACGGTCCAACAGCTTCATAAAAACATCGTGTACACAGTCCTTCACCAGTTCGTTGTCGGTAGTGAGACAACGTCCATAGTTCAGCAACATCCGTATATACATATTATATAAGGTGGAGAAAGCTGTCTCGTCCCCCTCGTGGTAGGCTTTCAAGAGCGAGAGGGCCTGTTCGTCTTTAAGATTTGTCGTAGTGTCCATTAGGTAATTGTTTATTCAAAAGTAGATGACACAAAATTACCTAAAAAGTATGGACTAAGGTCGTAAAAAAAGACAAAAAAGTAGGAAAAATTGGTATTTCAGCCATTTTTCCGACTATTTCCTGCATATAAAGAAACTTTTAACCGCCGTTTTAAGGCTTCTATCTCATCGTCTGAAAAATGGGGTGTGGGCCTGTCGAGATGCAGCAGAATGTCTTTGGCCCGGGCTATTACAACACGCGAATGGGGGTGCTCATCGGAGTATGACTTCCAATAGGCTGCCTGCTTGGCATCCGCCTCAAGCACATATTCCAAAAAACTACGGTCGGCCAGAAGACCGGCAATACTACATGTCGTCATATTCTTTACCATAGAAAAAGCACCTTGCTTCATCTTAAAGACGAAACAAGGTGCTTTTTGTCACCTGCAACGACCTACTTATTTCAACCGCTTCAACCAAAAGACACCTTTCTCCGACCAGCCAAAACGACCGGCAAGCACTCGTTTGCTCCCCACGGGCAACAACTCTCCCGTTTGCGGAACTATCTGATAAAGCCTGTAGAGCCCCTTAGCCAGCGTCACCGAAGCCGATTTCCCTGCACCATCGAGATAGAACAGGGCACCGCCCTGCGGATTTTCCATCGTGCAGACACCTTTTGAGTTCCCTGAAGGAGCCATCCGGGCCACATCACGAAGAAAAGCCTCATCACGCACAGCCACTGCCGGGCAGGAGCCTCCGGCCATCAGCACAGCCCAAGCCAACTCCGGATAACGCGGAGCATAATAAACCACCGCCTTGTCGGGATAGGCCTTCCGACACTCTTCCACCGCCCGATAGACCTCATCGAAGCCCACATTTCCGGCTTTTATCTTACGGGCATACTGACGGGGAGCCATATTCAGTCCGCCTTGTGGGGCATACAGCCCTTTATTGTGGTAATACCACTGCTGTATGTCGATGATATCCACCGCTTTGGAGCGCACAGAATCGGCCATAATAGAATCTTGTACATCTCGCGTAACAGCCAATGCGATTAACACTTTCTTTTTAGTTTTACTTTTCCATTCGCAAACTGTATCGAGCCAAAAACGCACGAAAGGCAAGGGGCCTGTAAACTCTTCACCAATGGAGTGGATCACGTTAGGGTGGTCAGCCAAGGCATCCAACTGTCTGAAAATATATTGCCTATGCAACTCGCGACGCACGGGATGCGTGACATCGTAGAAGTATTCAGCCATGAAGACACGCTTGTCACCGGCAAAAGGAACGGGCTCGGGAAAACCGGTGGCATTGACATTGTTGGCCGAACGCCACGGGCAATCCACCCAATGGGCTCCGGCCTCAAGAATATTGTGCTGAAAATAATGCTCATTGAAAAGTAGTAGGCCTTCACGACTTCCCTTATCGGCAAACTCGTTGAGCCGTTGGTAGTACCAAGGATTGGACTGCGTGAGGTCGTATCGGCTCAATCCGTCCCAAGCCTTGCCTTGTCCGCTTCGGGCAAAAGGTTGCTCATAAAAAGGTGCCCACACATCGCCGTCTCGGCGGCGGACACGCTCATGGTCGTCACGGCGGCGGTCGTACCACAAACCATAGTTCTGATGAAGCACCAATGTGTGGCTACGCCCCATCGTTGCCACCACCGAGTCGATGCGATCGGTAGCTCCCCGTCCCTCCATACCGGGCACGAAACGGGTCACACCGTAGTCGGCTTTCTCCATAGCCGAATAGCGCATACGCCCATTCCACCACGGCACGTTGTGCCGACCACCTACTGCGAGACAACCATCAATGACCAATCGACCGTCTTTCACGGCAAAAACAGGCTGCTTCACCGGCTTTCCGACAAGCATAACCGGCAGTGCATCAACATCCCTACCGCTCTTATGGGTGAGCTGTGGAACAAGTCTGGCACTGTCTATCCACATCTCCATCGTCGTACGAGGATGGCGGGCCATAGCCGTAAAAGCCTGCGCTTCTTCTATCGTGGGACTACTCGACTCGCCGATATTGATATTCAGTGTGCGACAGACGTTGTCAACGATTCTGCCAATACGCATTCGCAGCTGTTCGGCAAAGACACTTCGGGGACGTACATGATTGTTGAGAGATGCGAACCGACCCGTGCCGTTGAACTGTGCCCAGCAGCCATAAACCTGATTCGTGCTTCCATCGGGCAAGCTGTCGGCATAAATACCGGAAGCTGTGCACTGATAGGCCAGACTGTTGGTGGTGTTCCAACCGGTTCCATATTTCTCCAAGCCAAGATTGGTAAACTTCAAGTCGTTGCCGTCAATGTTCACCACATCAAACAACAAACCCGTGGCCCACGACGAACTCGCACCGCTAAAACCGAGCGACTCCTTGGTGTCGCATTGCACAAAGGCGTTGGGCCCTGCCGCACAGAAACCGGCCGAGAAGTCGTTGATGCCCTGTTCGGAATAGCAACGTTGGAAAAGACATTTCTCACCAAGCACCAGGAATGTGCGGCGGCGCATTCCCCCCACTTCCGACACAGGCTCACGGGAGATGCAATCTTCTACCGTGACTTGCTGCCCGGAACGTTGCACAACAACTGCCGAACCGGCCAAATGGCGGAATTCGACCATCCGCACCCAGCAGTTGCGGGCATTGGCGATGTAGACGCCATCCCACGCATGATCTTCGTCCATAGGCCGTGAAGGGTGGCAGTCAGCTTCGAGCGTCAAGTTTTCCACCCCCGAGCATTCCATCCTACCCGGCCAAACATAGCGCAGCAGTTTGGCATCGGCCCAACGCCGGTCGAGAGCCATGCTCAAAGGGGCATCAAGGACGATACCTGATACCGTGGAAGAATTCACCCGACGGCTCCACACCACATCAAGTTCGCCGGGATGCCACCCCCAATAACCGAACTTCTGTCCACCGCCAAAGTCTCCACACCCTAGCATAGCTATCCATTCGGCTGTGGACGGACGCCAAATCATCACCTCATCGCCGGCTTTCAGAGACGGGGAGGCAGCTTTTGATGACGGAGAGACGGGGATATGCCGACTGCCTAAAGGCACATCAGCCGCCACACGGAGCGTATCCGTGACGCGCAAATCATTACGCCCCTCGAGATAGACGATAGCCCCACGATCCACGCCACGCTTCCGGAGCACCGTGGCTTTCTTGTCCACACCGCGCAACACCACACCCGAAGCACTGATGCGTAGCGGCAGAGAGAGTTCAAACGTCCCCCTGTCGAGCAGCACAGCTCCCCGAACTCCGGTCTTACGGTCGGGGCGCAGCGAGGACACATAGTCGATGGCACGCTGGATGCGGGCTGCATTGTCACCCGACTTGTGGCCAACGAATACGGCTACCGGCACGTCGGGAATCGGTTGTTCAGACATGCGGTAGCCGCAATAGGAATAGTCCAACGGGAAAGATTGCGCTGATAGTTGCGCAATCCCGGCCGTGACAGCAATGAAAAAGGCTATTATTTTTCTCATACATTTATCTTAGTTGGCAGACGGACGAGTCTACTTGTTCACCCGCTTCATCCACGCTTCGCGCTCAGCCTTAAGGTCGTAGCCGCGGGATGCCAACCAGTTGTTGATGCGCCCCTTGTACTTACCAAACCACGCGTGTTTGCTTTTGGCATCGGAAGCATCGATGGCAAACTCGCGTGCCTCTTTGAGCCAGTTCAGTATCCGAAGTTTTTCATCCTCCTTGAGCGAAGGAATCATCTCCAAATGCGCCTGATAGGTCTTGGTCACCACACCGTAAGTCATCCCGTCTTTCACGGTTTCGATTTGCCCATCTGTGAGATAATCAGCCAGTGCTGTCGCAAATTCGAAATGATGCTTGTAGAGTTCGGCCTCAAGTGCCTGCCTGTCAGAAGCGTATTTCGCATAAAGATCGTTCAACAGAAAATAACGGTTGGCAATGACATTCAGTACATTTCTCTTGGCATCATCATTGCTCAGACCGAGCAGATTCACGATTTTCCCGGAACGGGCGACAATATTCCGCACGTACTCGGGCGCACGCCGAGTACTGTCGAGAGCCACTTGTGCTTTTGCTCCGGCCAACATTAAGGCGCAACAGAGCGTCAAAAACAGTCTATTCATGTCTTTCCCTCCATCTTTACATCACCCCGCCACGCTCGGCCAGCGTGTCATGATTATTCTTCAAGTCGGTCCAGTCCACCTTTTTACGGGTGTCAATGCCATTGATATACTTCTCAATGTTGGTGTATCCGTCACCGTTGATGTCGCCGTTGGCATCCGATGGATCGTTGGGATTGAGACCGTTGGCCGTCTCCCATGCGTCGGGCATACCGTCTCCGTCGCTGTCTTGATAGGGCTTGCCTTTATATTTGGGATAGCCCCCCATCTGTCGGGGATCGGTGATGATGCCAAATTTATAAGAATCCTTGCCCAGCCGGCGATATTTGAACAGTCCGTCTTCGTTCTGACTTTTCTCGGAGAGCCCCCATGTATCGCCGTAGGGATTGTCTTTCGGGAGCTTGTTCACATAGAAAGCCTTGCCCGTGCGCACCTCTTCAATGATTTTCCTGTCCACCTCATCGCGCACCGGCAGCGTGGCTCCGGCATTGTCAAGCACCCAACTGTAAGCCCGACCGGCATCCATGATAGTGAGATGCGGCATTGCAAACGGCTCGTTGCTGCACATCATCGACTTCTCAAGATTGGGAATCCGGTCGGTGTCATCGGCTATCTGGATACCCCCTGCCCAGTTGTCGCGGGTCACGGCCTCGTTACCTTCCATCACATTGCCCGAAGCATAAATCCGCCCATACTGCTTATAAGGGAAAAGATGCTCGCTACGACTCTCCGACTTGATAAACCGATGACCCACGGGCTTGTCCAAGGGAGTGAGCGGCCCCGGCTTATAGTAGTTGTTGATGAAGTTGGACATGGTGGAATACTCACCGCCATCGGCCGTGCGATGCACCCAGTTGTAAATCACATTGTTGACAAAATTAAACACACCGCCCCATCCGATGGAGGGGTTGCGCCCCGTGTTGTCAGCCCACAGATTGCGCATGAAAGAAGCGTTTTCGCCACCGATGGTACTGCCGAAGGCATGATTCCACGTATCGAGAGCCTTCGCAGAAATCGTATTTTGTATGGTGACATTCACGGTTGGCTCCTTCCGTTTGCCCGTTTTGTCGCCCAAGTCGAACATGTGCCGATAGAAAGAGATATTCTCATCAAGTCCCCATTCGCAGGAACAGTGGTCTATCATGATGTTTCCGATGGGATTACCCCCAAAGGAGTCTTCACGATAAATGACACTGGTCTGCCCGCGACGGAAACGCATGTGGCGCACAATGACATCGTGAGTGTCTACCTGAAATGATTCACCGGCAATGCACACCCCGTCGCCCGGGGCTGTCTGTCCGGCAATCGTGATGTAAGGGGCACGCACGAAAATGGGACTCTTCAGCCGGATGATGCCTGCCACGTTGAACACCACGATGCGGGCACCGCCCTGTTCGCAGGCCCAACGGAACGAACCGGGTCCATCGTCATCCAGATTGGTGACCACAAGCACCTTGCCACCACGACCGCCAAAGGTGTACATACCGCCACCCTCCGCACCGGGAAATGCCGGAATCTTAGCCTGTCGCAGGTCGTAGGGTCGCGAAGCCCACGGCACGTATGGCCGTCCCTGCTGTGCTTCTTTCTGAACAATGGGAAATGCTTTGGTCCATGCCTCATCGGCATGCCGTTCCCACGCTTTCTTCATCGAATCGATTCTGGCAGCACCTTCGCCCGAAAGCTGGGGATATTGCGCCATTGCCGCACCCGGAGTCAGCAGCAACGCGCAAACTGCTATCATTATTTTCTGCTTCATATTACCGTTAATATGTTTTGTTTTCACCTTTATATAATAATAAACGCCCTTGTCTGCCCATCAGCTGAAGACGAACACATAAAAGACGGAGAGAAAGCCTTTTTGTACTCAAAAGCAGCACAATATACCATCATAACAATAAAAATGTCGCAAGCCACAGTCTATGAAACCGCAAAAAATCAGCTCTGTCACTTACAACATCATCATTCCATCATACATAAAAGCCGAATGACCGAATATATATCACGAAGTATTAAAGAATTTGAAAATAGCGGACACAGAGAGGAACGGCTGACAGGATGAATCTCCAACCAAGCGGCTTTCCATGTCTGGAAAAATGACTTTCGAACTCCATCAAGGCCGAACGACAAAGCGAAAGAGCCACACTTGGGAAGTCATCCGGGCCGGATGACAAGCTCGCGGAGACCGTTTTGCAACACAATTTGACCATGACGAGAGGCTTTTTCAAAGGAAAATT
>NZ_GL586311.1:1171600-1332427 GCF_000184945.1 Segatella buccae ATCC 33574 | reverse complement strand
GAGGAACACCGGTGTGCTCCTCTTGCTGGCGCAAAGATACAAAAAGAATGGGCTTTTTGCAAATGCGGGGTAATCATTATTGACAACCTTCAAGGTTGCCGACTGCACGGCTAAAGCAGTGCGGGCACGGTATATTTGGCCAAGGCATAACCGCCGGCCGTCAGCCAGACATAAAGAATGGCGGCAAGCAGAAAAGGCTTGAAGCCGGCTTTCTTGAACTTGTCGATGCTGGTTTCGGCTCCGAGTGCCGTCATGGCCATGGTGAGCAAGAAGGTGTCGAGCGTGTTGATGCCTTCAACAACGGATGTGGGCAACAGGTTGAGGGAATTGAAGCCGATGACCACAAGAAACAAAACGGCAAACCAAGGGATAGTGATGCTGCGCCGGCGGTCGGCCGATGCCTCCTCATCACCCTCGCTGCCGAAGCCTCTGGCCACACAATAGGCTATGACGAGCAGCACGGGCACGAGCATCATCACACGTATCATCTTCACGATGATGGCTACATTGCTCACCGCAGACCCCATGGCATTGCCGGCCCCCACCACGTGAGCCACCTCGTGGATGGTGGAACCGGCAAAAATGCCCATCAACTCCGGTGGCAGACTGAACACGCCGCTGCGGTAGAGGATGGGATAGAGAAACATGGAGAGTGTGCCGAAAATGACTACCGTGGCCACGGCTACGGCTGTCTTGTAGGGTTTGGGGCGAATGGCACCATCGACACCAAGCACGGCCGCAGCCCCGCAGATGGCACTGCCGCAAGCTGTGAGCAGGGCGATGCTGCGGTCTATCTTGAGCAAGCGCCCCACCCCGATGCCCAGCAAAATGGTGCCCATGACAATGAGGGCATCCATGCAGATGGCGGGCAAGCCCACGAGGGTGACATCCTGAAAGGTGAGTTTGAATCCATAGAGGATGATACCGAAGCGCAACACGCGTTTCGCACAGAAGGCGATGCCGGGCACCCAGGTCTCGGGCAGGTTGTTGCGCAGGCTGTTGGCATACAGCATGCCCAGCACAATGCCCACCACCATAGGACTGAGCGAGAGGGCCTTCACCCAATTCATGCCACCGATGTAGAAGGCCGCACACGAAAAAAGAACAATGAGCAGCACTCCGTGGAGCATACTGCTGCGCTGTGAAGAGAGTTTCATATTTTCTTATTTTTATAAAGTCAGATGACGCAATGCGTAAAAATGATGATGCAAAGGTATAGAAAACAGACGAAACAGAGGAGGGTTGGTCTGTTTTTCTTGTACAAACGGGAGAAGAAACCGATGAGCAAACATTCAAAAAAATGCCCCCGACAGTTCAAAGACTGCCGGAGGCATAGTATTAACAGATATGAAAAACGATTTTCGGAAGCCTTATTCGCTCAGCGGGTCGAACGTGCCGGCTGCACCGCCGTTGTTGTAGTCGGCCCAGCCGATGGTTTGGCGGAGGCCCTTGTTGGCCGAAGAGGCACCGGAGTTGAGGCCGAGGAAATAATAGTTGGGACGGAAGTTGACATAGAGCAGATTGTGCTGCGAGTCGTATCCGTCGCCGCGTTTCTCCTTGCGCACGAGGTTGTCGCCATACCACGAAGCCAGCGAAGCAGTCTGCTCGGCAAGACTCCGGCGCAGGTCCACACCCGCGGGACGAACGGTTCCGGCCTTCAGCAACGGGTCTGAGTCATAGGTGGTGCCGCCGATGCCATACTTGTTGGCCACGCGGAACTCCATATTCTCGCGGCGCTGCCCGTTGAAAGGCTTGAAGCCGAGCCATGTGCAGGTGTTTCCTCCCCACCCCGTGAGTGTCCATGTGGACGGAGCACCGCTCACTTTGGCAGCCCCACCATCGAAGAGCATCCACCGACGCATGTCATCGAAGCGCTTGCCCTCGTAGGCAAATTCTATCTGCCGCTCGTAGAGAATGGCGCTCATGCAAGCTGCTTGGTCGGAGGCGAGATTGCTCTGGAGCCCACAGTCGCCGGTGTAGCCCACCCGCCGGCGGATTTGCTTGAGCAGGGCCACAGCCTCATCGGCATGGTCTGCTCCACAGGCGGCTTCAGCCAAATTGAGCAACACCTCGGCATAGCGTATCTCAATCAGCGGAGCGGCCGAATAGAAGGGGGCGGCCCCCTTGTTGTCGGTGGCTACATAGGTGTAAAGCGGACTGCCGTTGGCGTCGAGGTCGTCGCTCTTCTTGCGCACATACACGCCACTCTTGCTCGTCAAGAGGTTGTCGGCGGCATAGGAGTTGCCGCTCTCGGGGTTGCCCTGATCATTGAGGTCGGTGTACCACACGTAGTTCCAGAGCACATAGTTCTTGCCGTTGGAGGGATTGTTGGCATTGATCTTGCTCGCGTCTCCACTGTAGGCCCAACGGAAGCCGGGGAAAGCAAATGTGCGATAGAAACGCGGATCACGACCCACGAAGGGAGCATCGGGATTGTAAACGGAGTCGGAAACCTCCAGTTTGGTGTAGGTATCACTTACCGTCGCAGGCTTCTTGCCGTCGGCCATGGGGAACATGTCGATGAGCATGGCCGAAGCATTCTTGCCTCCGCCGCCCGTGTTGGAGGGGCGTATGTCGCGCTCCCAGCGGTTGTTCTTCTGGTTGTCGAGTCCGGCTCCGGTGATATTGTTATACAATGTGGCAAACACGGCTTCGGGATTTCTGCCCGACTGGCAGAACATGGTGGCGAAGCCGGCGGCATTGTCGCCCGAAGCCTGATAGAGACCGTAGCCGCAGGCGTTGATGCTGTCGAGCTCTTGCTTCATCTGGGTGTAGGCATTGGCCCAACGGGTGGGGTCGTTGGAACGGTTGAACAGCGGACTGGCCCAAAGCAGCAGCACCCGCCCTTTCAGGGCCAAAGCCGTACCGGTGGTCACGCGTCCGTAGTCATCGCCCGTCCATCCGCCGTTCATGGTCTTGCCGGCCAACAGCTTGGCCGACCGGTCGAGGTCGCTCAAGATGAAACGAATGCACTCTTTGGCACTCGAACGGGGAGTGAACGACCCCTCCACAGGGTCGAGAACAGCCGTCACGAGGGGCACACCGCCATACCATTTTACAAGGTTGTAGTAGCACCACGCACGAAAAAAGTAGACCTGCCCGAGCAAGACATTCTTCTCCTCCTGCGACAGTGTGCTGTTTGTGATGCCGTTGAGCACGTCGTTGATGTTGCGGATGCGCCCATAGACAGCCTCCTGTATGTTGGACTGCGTGGCCATGAAGAAGTCGGGCACGGCATTGGTGGCACTCGTCGACGACAGTTCTATCTGCGGATTCACGAAGTCGCTGAAGCCGCTGTACTCCTCGGTCGACCGGCCGGCAAGGTCGGCATTGCCCATGGAGGGCGACCGCCACGACATGTCGCCGGCTGCGGGCAGGCACCAACTGTAGATATCGTTCAACCGACCGTTGGCTCCACTATAATAGTTGTAGACTTCCTTGTTGACGTTATCGTAGTTTTTCTTGTCTTCAAGGAATGTGTCGCTGCACGATGAGAAAGCCAGCACGCCTACAAGACCAAGACTCAAATATTTGATTTTAGCGTTCATTTTGTTATCTGTTTAGCGTTAAACGTTCCGTTTGTCAGAAGGTGAGATTCACGCCCACCGTCCACTTTCTCAGGTTGGGATAGCTGCCGTATGAGCCTGCCATCGGGTTCATGAACTTGTCGGGATAGGGGTTGTAAAAGTTGATGAGGTTCTGTCCGGTCACATTGATGCGCACGCCTTGCACACCGACTCTCTTCACCCAGCGCGAGGGAAGGCTGTAGGCCAGCGTCAGACGGTTCAAGGCCACGCGGGCGGCACTCACCCTCCAGAAGCTCGAAGCCACGGCATTCACCGATGTGTAGGCCAGATTGGGATAGTAGGCTTCGCGGTTTTGGGCCACAACCAGTTTGCCCTGCCCGTCGTAAACATCCTGATAAGCATACATGTTGTCGGGGTTCCAGAACGAGGGCATGTTGCAATATTCCAGATTGCCGGTGGGTTTAAGGGCTGCACCGGGCAGCAGGGTGTAACCACCCCAACTTGCCCCGAGCTGTGCGGTGAGCGAGAAACCCTTGTAGTCGGCCCCGAGATTCACCGTGAAGCCATAGATGTTGTCGCGGTTGGAGAGCTTCACCTGATCGTTCTCCTCATCCACGATGCCGTCGGGTCCGTCATAGCTCACGTTGCCATTGTCGTCTACATGCTGCGCACCGCGTATATCCTTGTAGATGAGCATACCCGGACGCACCTTGTCTTTGGTGAGTCCCATGTAGGAAGTGATGCCGTATTTGTCGAAATATTCCTCAATGTCTTGGAACGAACGGAACATCCCGATGCACTGCATACCCCACGTGCCGATGTCGGTGCGGTGACCACGGGTGATCTGACGGTAGATATACTCGTCTTCCCAGTCCATATTGAGCACCTTGTTGTCGGAGTAGCCCGTGTTCAGCCCCACCTTATACTTGAAGTCCTTGCCTATCTTGTCGCGCCAAGTGAGCGAGAGTTCCCATCCCCACGAATCCATCTCGCCGAGGTTGACAGCCGCACTCTGCGTGCCGACGGTTGACGGCACGGTCTGTTTGATGTTCATCAGCATCTCGCGGTTCCACTCGCGGTAGGCCTCCAACGTCACTCCCAAACGCTGATTGAGGAAGTTGGCATCTACACCGAAGTTGAACTTGTAGTCCTTGTCCCAATGCACATCGCGGTTGACGGCCGAGTTGTTCTTGTTGATGGTGATGCGGTTGGAAGAATTATTGCCCGTTCCTTCCCCGAACACCACGCCCTTGTTGGCATCCTGCGCATACACTTGCATCCATTGCCAAGGTGCTGTGTTGTCGCGGCCGGTCAGTCCGAACGACGAGCGGAGCTTCAAGAAGTCCACCCACTTCACGTTGTTCTTGAACCAAGGTTCTTCCGACACCACCCAACCGAGGCTCACGGCGGGGAAGGTTCCCCAATAGTTCTCGGGTGCAAACTTCGTGGAAGCGTCCGAACGGAGCAGGAACTCAAAGAGATATTTACTGGCGTAGGCATAGTTGATGCGCCCGATGTAAGACAGTGTTCCGCTCTCGCTGCGCGTGAAAGTGGTCGTCATCTCACCCGTGGCGGAGTTGTACTGCCCGGTGGTAAACTCGTATGGATTCTCGCGTTGGCCCGTAAGATATTCGCTCTCGGCTTCCGACTTCTCGATAGAAAAGAGTGCCTGCACATGGTGCAGACCGAAGTCGCGGGCATATTGGGCCGTGAAGTTGATCTGGTAGTTGTCCGTGCGGGTCATTGAGCGGCCAAGGAAGTTACCGTTGGCAGTGGTCATGGGCACGAAGTTGCTCCGGTCGAGCAGGTCAGTCCCCTCTTCTCCCGTCACGGGCGTGTAGAGGTGGTTGCCGCTGCCGTAGCGCCTGACCATCTGATAGAGCGTGTAGCGGGAACCGTACTCGTTGCCTTTGTCAGTGTTGATGCTCTTGCTGTAGGAAAAACTCAACTTCAGGCCTTTCAGCACCTTGCTCCAACCGAAGTCGTAATTCACACTTCCCATGATGTTCATGTTGGAATTCATGTTACGCTTGTAGTCACCGTTGTTCTGCAAAACGTCGAAATTATACCCCTGATTCTGATTTTTCGACTGGTTGCTCACGCCATAGGCAGGTATCGCGTAGCCGCCCACATACTCAGGGATGTAGCCCGGACGGGTGAGCAAGAGGTTGTAGTCCTTTTCCGCATTGGTGCCCCCCACCTTCAAGAGCGGCGTGTTCTTCTTGGCATAGTCACCCGAGACGGTGAGGTTTGCACCCAACCACTTGCTTATCTTCACGTCGATGCCGGCCCGATAGTTCCATCGGTCGTAGTCGAGTTTGCCGAGATTGCCGTCTTGGTTAAAGTAGGTAATACCGCCGAAATAGTTCACATTGTTGGTTGCCCCGCTCACATTGACGCTGTGCTTCATGGTCGTACCGGTCTCCCAGTATTTGTCGAGCAGATCATAGTTAAGACTTTTCATGGCTTCCAGTTCGTCAGACTGGAACAAGGCGGTTGTCTTGTTGAGCGAAGTGTTGGTCGGATCGGCTGTCGTCACGGCATTGTAGAGCCGCCCGTAGTCGTAGGCACTCAACATCTTCGGGCGCGCCACCTCATCGTTGAAGCCAAATGTCCCGCTGTAGCTGATACGCGGAGCCCCCATCTTGCCTTTTTTGGTGGTCACGAGAATCACACCATTAGCTGCACGCGCGCCATAAACGGCAGCCGAAGCGTCTTTCAACACCGAGATGCTCTCCACCTCCGACGGGTCGAGATTGTTGAAAGCTTCTGCCCCAAGGTTCTGTCTTGTGTTGCCCACTTTCACATCGTTGGGGTAGATGTAGCCGTCGATGACAAACAGCGGTTCTTGTGCTGTCGAACCGATTTCACCCAACGAGTTGGTGTCGCGAATGTGCAGTCTGGCATTTTCTCCCGGCCGCGCATCGCCTCCACTCACACTCAGGCCGTTCACCAGTCCGCTCAGGCTGCTTCCCAGTCCGCCATTGGCGAGGTCTTGCAGGTCTTCCACGGGTACCGTGACCACCGAACCGGTGAGGTGGGCCTTCTTCTGCGTGCCGTAACCCACGACAACCACCTCATCGAGATCGGTGTTGACGGCCGACAGCTGAAGCCGCCCACCCTTGGTGGAGACATCCTTATAGCCTATGTAAGAGACGGTGAGCTTGCCACCGTTCGGCACATTCAACTTGTAGTTACCGTCCAAATCGGTAACGGTGGCCGTCTTCGTTCCCGCCACGCGCACCGTAGCCCCGATGATGGGGTCACCATGTTCGTCGACCACCGTGCCCTGCACCACTTTATTCTGTGCTGCAACGGGGAGCGCACAAGCAAGTGCCAACCCGAAGGCCAGCGTCTTGAAATATCTTCTTTTCATTGCGTATTCCATTTTAGATTAAGTTATTATTCGGCTGCCGGCAACCAACGCGGGTCACCCGTCCTGTTGGCCAACTGTTCGGCTCCCGACACCGTGAAGTCGCCGCCGGCTGCATCCTTGAAGCCGGGATCGGTGGTCAGCACATCGGTGTCATACTTCTCGTTGGCCTTCGCGCCATTATACCAATAGGTGTTTTGCAGGGCCGTGAGGTTGTGTGTGCCGTTGGTGAGCCGGTTCATGATTTCTCCCTTTCCGCAATCCACAAAGATGCTTTTCGTGAAATAGAGTTTCAGACTGGCCCGGCCTTTCAGCGTGTTGGTGTTAATGAATTGCTTGGAGTAGGCCAGATTGCAGAAAGTGCTGTTCAGGAAGTTAAAACTGCCGCCCGCATATCCCGTCACCTTGCCCGGCTCCGTACCGTGAATCTGAGCAAAGAACTTCCCCGTCTTGCTCGTGCTGTACACCGTCGAGTTTTGGAATGTCATGTTAATGGGTATCGTCTTTTTGAAAGAGAGCACCACGTCTTGATGGTCTATTTGTATGACACTGTTGATAATTTGGAACTGCTCAAGCGCATACTTGGTGTCGGAGTCGTAGACCAGCCTGTGCGTGACATTGACAATGCGGCACGAAGTGATGGCAATGGGAGCCTTGATGACGTAATCGCCCGACTTCACTTGCAGCGAAGCATCGGGTGTCTTGCTCAGCACGATGAGGTCTTTGGCCGCCGCACAGTCTATATTCAGACTTTTGAGCGTGAGTCCGGCATAGGTCTTGAAATTGGCATCGGCGGCAAGCACGACATTGGCTGGCTTGGCCTTATCGATGCTGCGCAGCTGTACGGTATTGGCTCCGAAATCGAGTACACCCGAAAGCGTGTAGTTGCCACCGGGCGCGAGGTCGTAGACCAGCGCCTTGCCCACCGAGTCGGTGGGGCAAGGATGCGCCTCAAACCACTCTTTCAGATCGCCTTCGGGAACCGACATGTAGGCCGGTGTGAAGGTATTGAAAGCCTTCTCGGTGACAGTCGACTCGCTGTTGCCGGCCTTCTCGTTGCCCATCGCCCGGATGGCGAATATGTAATTGGTGTCTTCCTTACGGTCGAGCGTGACGGTGCAGCCGTCTATCACACTGTCGGTCACGATAGGTTTCTCACGCTTGGCAGCGTCGTAGAGCGACACTTTATAGCCGCCGGCCCCATAAACCACTTTCCATGTGACGGTCTGCGACTTGCCGTCGGCACTCGGAGTGACCGTGATGCCGTCGACCTTAGGAGCTTCCAGCGTGACGCCCGTGACTCCGCTTGAGAACGTTTCGTCGTCGAAGCCATCTCTGGCACACGATGCCAGTGTCAAGGCAGCAAGCCCAAGAAGCAGGCAACCGCCCAACTTCCCTCGTGCCATAAAACGATTTCTTTTCATAATTGAACGTTTAAGTTTTTATTTGTATTTTAGATTTGTTTCTCTCCCTGATTACGGCAGTTTCTCTTTTTGTGTCCACTTGCAGTCACCCGCCAGTCGACCGTCATGCACGTTTGCCAACGGCACACTCATCTGAACACCTCTTTTATATAGGCCACATTGCGGCTGAAGTTGTATTTCACATCACGCACACGCCTCACATCCCGGCTCCGCTCCACCACGAGCCAGCCGCCCCACCCCATGCGGTCGAGCACCTTGCGTATGTGGGGCAAGTCTATTTCGGGGTCTTCCCGCAGATTCACGCTGTCGGTGTTGGAAGCATGAATCTGCACGACGCGCGCCCGACCAAGCCTTTTCAGCTCTCGAGCGATGTCGCGCCCGTGGTCAGCCGCGTCTTGGAGGTTATAGTATATCTTGATGCCGGCGCTCCCCACTTTCTTCAGCAGCCGGATGTCGGCGCGGGCATCCTGCCCCGTGCGTATGCCGATGGTCACTCCTTCCCGCACAGCCATTTCGCCCACCACGCGCAACCGGGTCACCAGCGTGTCGTGCATGGCTCCCGGCCGTTGCCATTCGCCACTACTACCACCCAACGGCAGAAAAGCCACCTTGCAACCGAAGACTTTCATGGTGCGGAAACAGTCCTGGATGAGCTCCCGATAGTTATCCCGGGTGATGAAACTCTGGGCAAAGAAACCACTCATGGCCACCGAAGCGACGGCCACACCCAGACTGTCGGCCGTGCGACGAAACACTTCCGCCTCACGCCTGTCACGCAACTTGTTGTCGAAGAGCCTGCGCTTGCCGAGCGGTCCCATGTCGAGTTCCACTCCATCGGCTCCTATCTGCCGGGCGAGGGCAAACTCGCCGAGCTTCTGACGCTTGAGCATCATCCAGTCGCAGGCGGCCACGCGATAGCGGGGTACAGCCTTCTGTGCGCAGACGGAGTGTGCCGGCAAAAGTAGCAACAGCCACACCAACAGCCATTTAAAAGACTTGACAATCATCAATTTAGGTTTATTCCAATAGGTAAACGAGACTTGCTTTCCCCATAAAGACGATTGTCTGCCGGTTTTGTAACGGCAAATCGAAAAAATATTTGCGTATCTTAAAAAACGTAATGTGTTCTTCCTCTCCGCCCTATGTTGCGCCCCTGCTCTTGACTGCAAAGGCCCGCGGACTCATGCCATATTTCTTGCGGAAACACTTTCCGAAATAGCCCACGTCGCTGAATCCACAACAGTATGCCACATCGGTGATACTCCGGTCTGAACTCTTGAGCAGTTCCACAGCATGGGTGAGCTTGTAGTCGCGCACGAAGTCGAGCGGAGACATGCCCGTAGCGGCCTTCACGCGCTTGAAGAAAGCACTGCGGCTCATGCCCAACTCCTTGGCTATGGCCGCTATGTCGAAGTCGGGATTGTCCAGATTGCCCCCGACAATGGTCTTCACCTGTTCCACAAATCGCGCATCTTGCTGCTCAAGATAGAACTTGCGCTTGAACTCCGAAAGTTTCGACTGCACATAGACATCGTTGCGAAGCCTGATTTGATAGCGGGCGTAGCGCACGGCCAACCAGAGCAACACGCCGCCCAAGAGGGCGTAAAGGGTGTAGGCCCACCACGTGGCCCACCACGGCGGTCTGATCACAATGCGCAGCGAACGACCGGAAGTGTGCCCGCCACGCGCGGCATCCACCACCTCCACCACAAAACGGTAGTTGCCCGGAGGCACATTGGTGTAGGAAGCTATGCGGTTGCGGCCGCTGTAGTGCCATGCCTTGTCGAAGCCTTCGAGCCGGTAGCGGTAGTTAAGATGCTCCTGACTCTTGTAGTTGAGGGCGGCAAACTCAAGGGTGAACATGTTTTGGTTGTGGTGCAACTCCAGCTCGGAGACATAGGGCAGGGCCCCCACTGCCCCTCCCCTGCCGGGCAGGGCGTGCAGTTCCATGTTGTTCACCTCGCACCCCACGATGTAGACAGGGCAGCGGCCTTCATCGCTCTTGAGGCTCTCGGGACGGAAAGCCAATATGCCCTCCTTGCAGCCCATCCACACCTCGCCCGTGCGGTTCAGCAGCGAGGCCGTCTCTTCCATCTCCACCCGGGGGAATCCGTCGGTGCGGTCGAAGTTGCGGATGCGCCCCGCCTGCCGGTCGAAGCATGAAAGTCCGTCGGTGCTGCCCAGCCACAGCCGGCCTGCACGGTCTTCCACGATAGACACGATGACATCATTTTGCAGGCCCTCGCGCCGCCCAACGGTCCGGAAAAGAGGTAGACGGTTGACCGGGTCGTAACCGCTGATGCGGCTCAGTCCGCCACCAAAGGTACACACCCATATCTGCTGCCTGCTGTCTTTGTAGAGGGCGTAGATGTCACTGTTGGCCAATGTGTTAAGCTCAGTGCGCCGATAGGTGTCAAACCGGATGTCGGCTGCACGCCTGAAACGCGTGTCGAGCGACATCAATCCGTCTATCGTACCTATCCACAAACGCCCGTTGCGGTCTTCCGTCATGTTGCGCACCTCCATGTAGAGTCCGTAGCCGGGATAGCCTGCCATGCCGTTGTACTTGTTCAGAAACTCCACCCGACCTGCACGTTTGCTGATAAGATTGAGTCCACCATCGAGCGTGCCCACCCAGATGTGACCGAGCCTGTCTTTATAAGTAATGTACACGTTGTCGCCGCTGATGCTTGCCGGGTTGGCAGGGGCGTGGCGATAGTGTACGAAACGGTAGCCCGATGGCTGCCCCGCATCGGGCACAGCCTCCACCAGTCCGTCGCCTTTGGTCGAGAGCCACAAGCGTCCGTGGTCGTCGGGCATGATGTAGTATACGCTGCCTATGCCGTAGACCGCATAAGAGAGGTTTGCCTTCACGCGCCCTGCGGCATCGAGCACATAGAGATTTTTGCCACGCGTGCCCACCCACACATCTCCCGAAGGCAGTTGCCGGAGCGAGCGCACCCCATCGTTGGCACTCATGGGCAGAGGGATGAGTCTGAACTGGCGGGGAGGAAAGATGAAGCGGAACACGCCATTGTTGGTGGTTGTGAGCCAAAGCACCCCGTCGCGGTCGAGTTCCATGTCAAAATAGCGGCTGTCGGCCCGGTTGTCGGCCACCTCTCTCATGGTCGAGATTCTCTCCGCCTCCATCGTCCGGGCATCGATGTGCAAGGCCTCTCCCGCTGCCGTGAGATAGAACACACCATGCTCGCCGGCATCACAGAAGCGCGGTTGGGTGATGTCGCCCAAGAGGGTGAAGGCATAACGGCGCGAAAATCCCGTGGAGACATTGCTCACGGTGAGCGAGCGACCGGTGTCATCAAGCCGCCATGTGTTGCCCCGCCGGTCGCGATAGGTGTCGGCAGCGGCAGCCTTACGGGCAAAACAAGTGCGCCAATGGTCGCGGTTGTAGCTTTCGGGACGGTAATGTTTAGGCAGCGGTTCGGCAAATATCTTGTAGTCGGTGCCCACCCAAGCGGCATAGCCGCCTCGGATGTCCACCACGGGGGCTTTCAGCCGGAAGTCGGATGGGTTGAGGAGTCCCTTTGACGAGGCCACCAACCTTACGAGGATGCGCCCGTCGCGGGTAGTCGTGGCGAGAAGCAGATTCTTGTCTTTGGTGAGCAGCAACACCCCTCCCCGCCCGTCGCCCTGCATCTTGATGACTTGCAGATTGCGGGTGTAGGGCTTCAACTCGTCATGCACCATCTCGAAACGCTCCGTGCGCTTGAAGAGCACCGACACCTTCCAGTCGGTTGTCTTGATCCACAGGTTGCCCTGCCCGTCTTCCACCAGCCGTTCCACCTTGCGCGGGGGCTGGTCGGAACCTTCGGCAAATGCCGTGGAATAGTTCTGGAAGCGCCGCCCGTCGAAGCGTGAAAGGCCATACCAAGTGCCAAACCACACAAACCCGTCGTGTGACTTCAGCGCGCAGTGCACGCCGTTGTTGGCCAGCCCGTCGTGTTCGGTGTAGTGGGTCACAAGCATGTCGGCACGCGCCTCCGACTGCGCACAGAGCCATCCGCAGCAACACAAACACAACAAAGTGACCATCCATCGTCTCATGATATTGAGCCAAATAATGTGAGTATGATGCAAAGGTAGTGGAATTTGCGGGAAAAACAAAATTCCCCCTCCACATATTACCACCGCTATCCGAGCCAAGCTATATGTCAAGACTATTCGCATCGCATTTGCTTTCGCCCCGATTGTTTTGTATCTTTGCACCGGCAAGAGGAGCACACCGGTGTTCCTCTTTTTTTATTTTCCATCCACCAAGAGCTCCCCAACCCCCTAAAGGGGGCTTTTCCATCCTAAAATGGGCTTGCAAAAGGGCCACTTTCGCATCCTCATTCGGCCTCTTTCAGCTTCTGACTACGGCCTTTTCACAAAGTCGTTTGGGCTTAGTGAAAAATTGGATAGGCCAAATGGGGAGAATAAGGCGAATGGAATCGGGCGGGCAGATGAACTTGGGGAAAATCCGTGTAATGCTTTTTCTAAAAGTTTAATAGTTCGTGCTATAGAGAGGCCTCTCCCGCCTCTCAAGAGACGGGGAGTGCCTCGCGGGACATAGGTCGCGGAGTATACAACGGCGCACATTTTATTTCGTGATGCCGAAGTCGGCCTGTTGCTGCTCCACTTCCCGCAAGAGGCGGGATTTCTCATCGTCGGTGAGAGATTGCTGAGGGCCGGTGGTATCCGCGGAATGAGCCGGACGTATCACGGCGGAAGTCTGCGGAATGAAGCAGAAGCGGCCGGTGTAGGGCACAGACTCTATTTCCAAATCGGCCGGTGCAGGGGCATGCGTACCGGGAAATTGCACCTCGGCATGTATCTTGATCTTGCCGGCCTTGCGTGTGGAGCGCACAAGGATGGGGGCAGAGCCCCACTCCACCACACGGGGATTAGCATTGATGGAGGCATCGCCGATGATAGTTCCTTCACCCGACACGGTGAACACAATGTTTTCTTTGGCCAACCGGCGCACATTGCCGCTGTCATCGGTCACTTCGGCCACAACGACGATGAAATCGCTTCCGTCGGCCACCAACCGTTTGCCCATCTCGTCGGCATACAGGCGCAACTTCGTGCTTCGACGGGAAGGCATACGACGGTCGGTACACACCACCTTTCCGCCGATGATTCCCTCAGCCACCATATTCACCTTTTGCCAGTTTTTCTGCACATAACTGTGCTTGCGGGCTTCCCAGAAATCCCATACGCCCTTGAATATGACGGGGGCATTGAAACCATCGTGGTGTCTCACGGGCAGCGTGAGGCTCCGCTCGCCATCGTAGACGCTCAACCGCACGGAGTCGCAGTTGGAGAACACCACGACATCACTGTCTGAGAACTGAGTCATTTCATGGGCGATGAAGACTTTCCCCTCACCATCGGCAGGGAGGGAAGATGCCGGAACTGCTTTCCCATCCGCCAACCTGTCACCGGACTTCACCGGACACTGGGCGGCAAACAGGTGGTAGGCGTATTTCGGCTGGCGGAAAGCGTCGAAGTCGCCACCCCAATAGGGGTCGGGATGGTAGCCACGCTGATGGTCGAACGGATGCCATTGTGCTCCACCGATAAACTGTCTGGTGGTGCGATACATCTCCTCGGTGGTTTTTGCCAGCGAGAGGGCCTGTACCAACTGCGGACGCTCGCCCCAGCTGCGGCTGGCTCTGTTGAGATTGTTGTGGGCATACCAGTCGTCCACATATTCGCCAAACTCGCGGGTGAAGATGCACTGGCGGGGCCTGTCGGCTTTCTCGTCGTCGCCCGGCCACCCGTAGACCACATCGTAGTTGTCGCGCACACCGGCCGAGTGCAGGTCGGCAGCGGCAGCCGGACGGTGGGGATAGGGATATTCTTCCTTGGTAATCTGCAACGATTTCAGCGAAAAGTCGAGCGGGAAACGGGTCTCGTTGAGAATCGGCTCCCACATCAGCACCGAGGGATGATTGCGGTCGCGGCGAATGATCTCACGCGTGTTTTGCAACACACGCGCTTCAAACCCACTGTCGGTTTTGTTCCAAAACTGCCAACCGGGCGTGGCCACAATGACGAAAAGACCCAGTTCGTCGCAAGCATCCATAAACGACGGATCCTGAGGATAGTGGGCCGTGCGGATGATGTTGAAGCCGCAACGCTTCAGCCTGAGCACATCGCGCCACTGCTGACTGTTGGGTACGGCATTGCCCACGTAGGCAAAGTCTTGGTGGCGGTTGGCCCCGATCAGCTGTCGGTAGCGTTTGCCATTGAGCCAAAAGCCTTCGCGGCCTCTAAACTCAATCGACCGGATGCCGATGCGGGTAGTGCCGCCGTCGAGTGTGAGCCGCCCCTCTTTCACGCTCGTCACCACCTTGTACAAACAAGGCGTCTCGGGCGACCACAGACGGGGTCGTTTTACCACCATCCGTTGCGACACACTCTGCGTTCCCGGCGACAAGATCAACGCTTGGGAAGCACGGCCTACGGTTTTCCCGGCAGCATCTACGAGTGCATTCTCCACCATGAGACGGCGCGGACGGGCCGAACCGTTGCGCACATTCACTTCTACAAACACCTCGGCACGCTGCTCCGAAATCTCGCCATAGTGTACGAAGATGCCCGCATCGCGCCGGTTTTCCACCGACGGGTCGGTGATGAACACGTCGTTTTTGGCTATCAGCCACACATCGCGGTAGATTCCGCCATGATAACAGAAGTCGAGTGCATACTGCGGTTTGCCCGGCGGGTAGGTCTTGTCGTCGGAGTTGTCGGCCATCACGGCCACCACACACTCCTCGCCGTGCTTCACACCCAGTTTCCCCAAGTCTACAACGATAGGCAGGTAGCCTCCGAAGTGTTCTCCGGCCAAACGACCGTTGACATAGACTTTCTGTTTGCCCATGACGGCCTCAAAGTAAAGTTCGCAACGGTCGGCCGGTGCCTTGAAGCGTTTACGATACCAGGCAATGCCCTGATGGTTGCGCCCGCCGCTGGCCTCGGCCGGTTCGAGCTTCACGCTGTGGGGAGTGCTCACCACCTCCCAGGCCGAATCGTCGAAACCGACGGCCTCAGCACCGGGCACATCGCCCAAATGGAACCGCCATCCGGGATTGAAATTCCACACCTGCCGGCCTTGATCAGGGGTGGGGAAAAGGCCGGCCACAGAAGTCTCGTCAGCAGCTTGGGCCGACAAAACAAAGAAAAGGGAAAAGATAAAAAGTAGTCTGTATCTCATGTTTTTTGAAGTTGACGAGTGAACGAGTAGACGAGTGGACAAGTTGCTTGCAGGGGTGAGGGGCGGAGGGGCAAGTTGACGAGTGAAGAAGTGGACGAGTAGGCAGGCTGAAGACCTTTTTGTCGTGTCATTAAAGGCCTCTATGCCTCTTGGCAAACAACTTGTCTACTCGTCTACTTCTTCACTTGTCAACTTCCCATCCATCCGTCCTGAACGAACTCACAGGCAAGCCATCGTGAAAGAGATCGCCCATCACCCAGTTTTTGAACGCATAACGCACAACTACGGGATGCTGCACTTCCTTACTTCTGACATAGACACGGTTGCGATCCGTCCATGCATCAGCCTTGTGGAACACACGGTCTTCTCCGGCCACCTCAAAGTTGTCACTCCTCGGCCCGCCGTTGAAATACACCCATTCCTTGCTACGCTCGAAAGCCACCACAGCCGTGTCGCCCCTAAACTCCACACCGCTGTAGACGGCAAAGTCGGGCAATCCCTTCACACCGTATGTGTCGGCCAAGGCCAAAAGAGCCAACCGTTCGCCGGCTTCCCGTTTCTTTCGGGGATGAATGCCATATTCCAGTCCTGCGTCCAACAGCACGGCCATGCGGGCATTGGGGATAAGCCGCTCCGCCTTCTGCTGCTGTTCACGCAGCAAAGCACTGTTGTAGGGCCAGTTGATGAGGCTGTAGTCGTAGGGGGCTATCTGACAATAATAGAACGGGAAGGCTCCCTCCTGCCACTCGGCGCGCCACCCCTCCACCATCGCTTTCATCAAGTCGGCGTAGTTGGCGTGGCGGTTGACATTGTCTTCGCCCTGATACCAGAGGACGCCCCGCATGGTGTAACCCACAAGCGGACGGAGCATACCGTTGTAAAGGGCCGTGGCACAACGTTGTTTGGTTTTGTCTACATCGCCTTGCGACTGCGGCAGCATCACCGACGGAAAAGCTTTCAACTGCCCGGGGGCTATCCAAGCCTCACAGGCACTGCCACCCCAAGCGGTCACAATCAGCCCTACGGGCACTTTAAGACTCCGGCGGAGTGCCTTACCAAAGTAATAGGCCGTTGCACTGAAATCTCTGATTGTCGCAGCATCGGCCGCCGCCCAACTGCCGTTTACATCTTCTGCCGGCATCAAACGGGCCGCACGCTTCACCGTGAACAGCCGCAAGTCGGTGTCGCCACCGCTCATCAGTTCCTCCACAGCTCCGTCTACGGGCTGCGCCTTGAACCCTTTCATGGGCATTTCCATATTCGACTGTCCGCTGCAAATCCACACTTCACCTATCAGGATATCCTTCAACCGGGTCTCTTTCCCGTCACTGAACACCATCTCGTAAGGCCCTCCGGCAGCCGGTGTCTTCACTTTCAGCCGCCAGTGGCCGTGAGTGTCGGCTTCCACCTTATATATATGTCCGTCCCACGAGGTACGCACCTTCACCAATTTTCCGGCATCGGCCGTGCCCCAGAGGTTGCAATCGGCTTGCTGTTGCAGCACCATGTTGTCACCGAACATCTTGGGCAGCTTCACTTCGGCACGCGCAACGGTTCCTGCAAAAGCCAGCAATATGACCGGAAAAAGTCTGTTTACATTCATCATTTGTCTGTATTTAAAAGATTGTTACTCCTTTCTTGCCTATCAATATCTTGTCAGTATCGCAATTCCACAGGCCCCATGAGTCCGGCAGGGAGCAGGCGGTCGCCTTTCATACGATACTTGGCATTCGTCCAAATGCCCTCAAATGGCGGCTTACCGCAGTCTGCCCCACGCAGTGCATTAGCCCATGTGTTCACCACTTCTATGCGCACGATATTCTTGCCCCGCTTCAAAGCACGCGTGATGTCAACCTCGTAAGGAGCCGTCCAGGCGATTCCGCAATCCGTTCCGTTCACGTAGACACGGGCGATGTCCCGCACTTCACCCACGGAGAGCATCACCCGGCCTGCTGACTTGTTGGGCCAACGGAACGAGTTGGTGTAGAAAGCCCGCCCGCTGTAATACTTGACGGCATCGTCGCCATACTGCGTCCAGTCATCGGGGAGCTCCGTGCGTATCTTGGCCTCATTCTTTTCAAATTCCAGATTCCACGTTCCGGCTATCGTCTTCACCCTTCCCGTGAGCGGAAGTGTGAGAGGAACGTCTCTTTCCGTGTCTCCCCGACTGAAGATGACAAACACGGAGCCTTGGGCCGGCAAGCTAATCTGCATTTCCGTGCGACCGTCTTTTTCGACCAGACCGACCGGCGGGGAATAGCTGTCGGCCACTGCATCGTAGAGCACACAACCGGTGCTGCCGCTCACCCGCATACCGGCCGTGAACGACACAGGCTCTGCCCGCTGGTTGCTGAGGAAATAGATGTCTTCCTCTCCGAGCACCGAGCGATGGGCGTAGGCCACACCGACGGGCAATTCCACATCCCGCTCTATGCCTAAGGGGGCAAGGTCAGCCCCCTGCCAAGCCTCTTCGATGACCGCCACACCGGCCTTTCGCAACGCTTCGAGCTTGTCCTGCACCTCGGCCGACAATGTGTCGAGCGACGGATTCATCTTCGTCGGCCCCGGAACGACCAATGCCCGATAGCTGTTTCCGCCCGGCATGACGATGCGTCCGTTCTCAACGCGGGCCGAATGGAGCAACGCATCTTTGTTCATCGAGTCGTATTGATAACCGCGAAGGGGGTTGATCCAATCCTTCAAGTCCACGATGCCTGCGGAATGATGTACGCCCACGGGACTTTCCTCCATCGGTTGGCCCACATTGGCAAGCCGTCCGGCCTCAGACTCTACACGCTCCCGCCCGAACAGACCGGGCAAGACGGGCACCAAGCGGTCGGGGGTGAACGCCCGACTCGGCATTTCCTCGCCCGTGAACACAGCCACATCAACCACCGGCACACCCCTTTGCAGTTGCCGTTGGCAGCAGTTGGCATAGTCCACCAGTCCTTTAGCTTCCCGATACCACGTGTTGTCGCGCTGGAAAAAGAGTCCTATGCCGTCGAGCGTCATACCCGGCTGACGATTCATCCACGGGTTGTGGGCGTCGACATGGAAGAAGAGCCGATTCATGCCAAGGGCAAAGTGGCGGTCGAGCAACGGCTTGAGCAGTGCCGGCGTCTCATCCCACACGCCCCTGATTTCGGTAAATCCTTCGGCCTGCACGATGCGCTTGCCGTAGATATGCGCCCCACTGATGGCATCAAGCATATCATTGGGCTTGTCGTGGGTGGGCGAACGGAGCCAAAATTCCCCCATCGGGAGGTCGGAATATTTGTAGTGTTCGAGTCCGTCGGCCACAAACGTAGGTGCTATACTCTCGTGGGAGACGAGCTTACCGTGGCTGTGGGCGAGCTGCTCAAGGGTCTTGAAAAACTTCTCGTTCACCAAGTCGTTGACCGTGAGGCGCACATCCCGCAGCACTTGCTCGCTCCTCTGAGCCGATGCGACGGGCATTCCCGTCATCACCGGGAGCCACGGTAAGAGGTCATATCCCCTGCGGACTTTGAACTCTTCGGCAAAATGTGCTCCCCAGTTTTGTGCCCCGCACTCCCAACTGTCTACATGGAGATACTTCACCACCGATGAGTGGGGACGAGCGAGGAACTTTCCATACCAGT
Source organism: Segatella buccae ATCC 33574 (assembly GCF_000184945.1). Lineage (GTDB taxonomy): Bacteria > Bacteroidota > Bacteroidia > Bacteroidales > Bacteroidaceae > Prevotella > Prevotella buccae. The sequence goes on along the minus strand of NZ_GL586311.1, from coordinate 1,313,261 downwards.
TGTCAAAGAGCTTCTGCAAAGCCGCTTGAGAAAATTTATCCACCTCCAAGCCCTTTCCATCACCTGCTGTTGCATTCATCTGCCCCGTGGAAGTGTGCCCGATGCGACGGATGAGAAGGGGGGTATTAGGTGGTAGGTGATGGGTGGTAGGTGTTAATGGAGTGATTTTATTGCCATGTAACGAGACGTTATGGGAAATACGGGCTGCGATGTTGGGAATTAACGAAGTGACTTTGTCGCCATTCAAGATGACACGATAGATGTCTTCGGGTGAGACACAATCGGTTGGGGGCAATTCTTCGGCCGTGGTTTCGGGCCCCACAAGCCATGTAAAGCCGGCCTTGCCACGCCACTGCCCTATCTTCGGAACCGCACCGAAGCGCACGCCTGCCATCTTCATCACGGGCCGCCACTTGGCTGCATCAAGGTCTTCCGCCCCGGGCTCGGTGCCCTCCGGTGTCCAGTCGAGACGGATGTAGCGGGCCAAAGCGGGTTTGACAGCCTCGGTGAAGCTATAACCGACGGTCTGCCAACCTTGCCTGGCGGGCTGCAACTGCTTCACCAGATAGAAGTTCACCCCGTCGTTGGAGGCCATCACCTTCATGCGCTGGCACTGTATGTTGTTGCCCGAAGGGATGATTTCAAGGTTGCGGACAAGTTGCACGCGACCGAAATCAAAGAGAATAGAGCCGGGGGTCGTGGCCCGATAGGCACCTTTATCGTCGCGCGTCATATCTCCCGAGAGGGTCTCTTTGGCAATGGGAATAGCATCGGCAACTGCCCCACTACCGACTCCTTGCTTCTTCAAGGGGATGGCATAGCACGCAATGTCTTCATAATAGCCCTGATAGGCTTCGGGACAGGCCAGCCGCAGACCTTTGAGGGCAGCCGCACTGACAACGGTATCGGTCCACACCACCTTTTGCATACTCTCCTCAGGCGTTATCCATGGGCCACCGGCAAGGGCAAAACCGTCGCAAATGTGGATGCCCATGTCGAGCCCGAGGGAGTCGGCTTGTTGGAAGGCATAGTCTACCATGTCCCAGAAAGCAGGACTCAACTGATTGGCCGTGCCTCCATATTCCGGACGGTCGGAGGTTCCGCGAATGGGCATAAGGTAGCAACCGCCAAGGCCTATGTCTTTCATACCCTGCAAATCGGCCTTGATGCCGGCCTTCGAAACGGCACCATACATCCAGTACCAGAACGTAAAAGCCTCACCCCCGGCCCCTCTCCGAGGGGAGAGGGGAGTGATGTGTCCGAAAGACTGTGCGGCTAATGATGGGGGAAAAGCGAACAATGCCGCTAATATGATAAGGTGTAGACGCTTCATTCAAATCTTAGTTTGACGGTGATGGTTGCCGGAGCCACCGACCAATGGGGCTGGGCAGAGGGGCCGTTGAGGTCGGTGGCATTCACCTTATTGCGCACGGCGGGTATCACATCAAGCACGGAGAGTCCCGTCGCGGGGAGTTCGTAAAGCAGATGATCGCGGCCATCGCGCGGTTGGTAGACACCGATATATTGTCCCGCCTCCCCGTTTTGCAGGCCGATGCGCCCTTCGTCGGTCACCAGCTGCATCCAGTCGACATCGGCAAAGTAGCCTTTAAACTCGGGATAGTCCCACGACTCGCCGGGAATGGGGTCGTTGTACGCATTTTGCCAGAAACCGTATTGGGGGCCTTGGAGCCGGTTTTGCCACACTCTGTAAGGGCCGCGGCCCACCCACGACTTGCTCCTCACCTTGTCTTCGGGATAGTCGAAGGCGATGCCCATGAGGTCGACAACGCCCCCGAAGCGGTATTGCACCTGCATATCGACCATACCATCGGGCAGAAACTCCCAGTTCACGGCCTGCATTGTGCCATGCGCATAACCTGCATGGAGCACCCTGCCGCCGCTGATGCCGTCGCGCCAGTCGAAGCCCGTAAAGGCACCTTGGTCGGCATAGAGGGTATATTGTGTCTTTTTCTTCTCAGCATCCTTGTCATCGTGGTTGTAGAACTGGTCGAAACTGCGGTCACTCCGGCGGGCAGCCACGAAGCGGGGGCCGTTGGAGAGGCTGATTGTCCGCCCGCCCACGGTCACGCATTTGAGCCGGCCGTCGGTCTTGGAGAAGGTGTAGACGCGCCCGGCAGCCTTCACAACAGCCTCGTCGGCAGTCTCCGAGAAAGTGGCTGCAGGGGTTGGTGCAACGGCATTTTCGGTCGATGCACCCACGTATGGGAAACTCCATGTCATCACTTCATTGTCAAAGGGATCGACTGCTGTCAGCTCCACCGACGAGGTTGCGGTCGGAATGTCTTTCAAGGTGAGCAGGCCACCCTCTCCCGGTTCTACATCTACAGGCTTCAACGTGCCCTCTTTCAGCACCTTGACGGTATGATCCCCCAAAACCGGAAGGCGCAAGTAGCGATAGCTGAAACGACAGTCACGAAGATTGGTGAAGCCGTAACCGTTGCCCACAGCAAGCGTCATGGCATTGTCTTGCGGCTCAGGCACATCCGCGCTCCGCTCCACTTGGATGGGGCTCCACACCTCCTTGATGGTGTAATAGGAGCCTTCCTTCTCGAAATGCGGCCCCACGATGCCGTCGGCCCCGAAATTGCCCATGCAGTCGATGATGTTATCCTTGTCCGTGCGCACCACTCCCTCATCGGCCAAATCCCAAAGGAAACCGCCGGCGCAGCGCGGGTTGGCCATCATCATGTCCCAGTAGTCCTTCAGCCCGGCCCCGTGGCCGCCGTCGTAAAGACCGTGCAGAAACTCGGTGGGCAGGAAGATTTCCTTTTGCCGCATGTATTCCTGCGTCTCGCCCCACGAGCGGTAGTGCTTGGTCTCGAAGCCGTTGCGGTTGGCCCAAGGATAGAGCACCACCCGCCGTTGCGGATCCCAACGGGCAAACTCGGGTTCGAGTTCGTAGTTGAAGCCGCCCTCGTTGCCGTTGCTCCAGAAGACGACACTCGGATGGTTGACATCGCGTGTCACCATCTCCTTCACCAGTTGCCGGCCTACGACTGTCTCGTGGGCCCAGTGCCAACCGCTCAGTTCGTTCTCCACATAAAGTCCGAGCGAGTCGCAGGCCTCCAGAAACTCGGGGTCGGCGGGATAGTGCGACAGCCTCACGGCATTCATGTTCATGCTCTTGATGAGTTTCACGTCTTCGATGTTCTTCGCCTTGGAGAGCGTGCGTCCGCTTTCCGGTCGGAACGAATGACGGTTCACACCCTTGAAGATGACCTTCCGGCCGTTGATATACACGCCGTCGCCCGCCCGACAGTCGATGGTGCGGAAGCCGAACCTCTGCCGCTCGCGGTGCAACACCTTGCCATCGGCACCCGTCAGCGTGAAAACAGCTGTGTAGAGGGAAGGGGTCTCGGCGGTCCACAGCCGGGGATGGCCTACACGGAAGTCCACCCGGGCCCGGTCGCTCGCCAACCGGTATTCCCCACTCTTGCCGACGGTCTTTCCGGAAGCGTCGACCACCGCCACTGTCAGCCTGCTGCCGGGTGCAGCCCGGTTCAGATAGCAGTCGGCCTGCAGCCGACCATCCATGCCGGCATCGATGGCCACGCGCTCAATGTTGGTCACCGGCTTGGCCACCACAAACACCGGACGGATGATGCCCCCGAAATTCCAGTAGTCGGCGCGGCGCTCGGCCATGTTCACCTGCGCATTGGCACTCTCCTTGCTCACCTCCACCTCCAACCGGTTTTTCTTTTTGCCGAAATACACACGGTCGCTCACATCGAACGCGAAGCGGTAGAAGCCCCCTTGATGCAGACCGTTGCCGGCCTTGCGCCCGTTGATGGTCACCCGGGCATCGGTCATGGCAGCTTCGAACACCAGTTCTATCTGTCGCCCCTCCCAAGCCTTGGGCAGGGAGAAGTCGTAGCGGTAGCGGCCCTGCTCGTCGGCGACGCCTTCGGGCGTTGGTTTGCCATAGAAACGCATCCCATACTGATAGGTGCCGAAGCCTTGCAATTCCCAGCACGAGGGCACGCCTATCTTGGCCCATTTGCCGGAATTCCGGCCGCCCGTGCAGTAGAAGTCCCATTGCACCATATCGTCGCAACCGTGGCCGGAAAGATACTTCCGCTCGGTCTCCACACCGCTCTGCGCCCGGGCCGAAACCACGGCAAAAGCCAGAAGAAAGGTAAGAATCGTTTTGCTCATATACAATAAGGACTGAAAAACGGGTAAAATGTCGTCAGAGAATCTGCAAAATGCACCATCCTCGTCCCTATTCGGCGGCACGGTTTTTCTCGGCGAATGGTGCGAATGACGCGAATTTATTCTCATTTGCCTGCCCACTTCCCTTTGGCAGCAAGTGGGTGATGCATGAAAAAGAAATACAAAAACACTTCATCTGAAAGTCTTCAAACAGATTGGAAAAGTGGCTTTGAAAGCCCCGAAAGCCGCTCCTGTTTTCCCGATTGGGCCGAATGGCGATGCAAAACGGGCCGAACGAGCATGTCAAATGGCCGTAGTGAGCGTGCCAAACAGCCCTTTCGGGCTCCTCACTACGGCCGTTTGGCGGCCTTTTTAGGGCATCAGAAAAGGTTAAGAATATTCAAACGGCTAACAGACAGCACTTTAACACCTGCTCTGAAATTCTCGTATTTTCGGGCAAGAATCTTCCCGGCGGAAATATCGCAAGCACAGCGTGCCTTTTTGGATAATATCTTTGACAAATCGAGAGAGCAATGGCAGACAGTCCCTTCAACGGCTCTCCGCCCCTCCCTCATTCGACCGATTCGCCCAATTCGCCGACCACACCCATATTCGACAGCCGCGAAATAATCATTTTTAGGTATTGTCAATAATGTTTAATTGCCCTATCTTTGTAGCCGTAAGTACCGATTTCGTCATGCGTATATCCTTTTCGATGGATTCAAAATATATTTTTATCGTGTTGTTCTGTTGGTTTTCGCTGCATTGTGCGGGCCAGAAATATGTCAATGTGAGCGGTGTCGTGGCCGATGCCGCAGACAAGGGCACGCTTGCCGCGGCCACCGTTTCGTTTCAAGGCAAGCATCCCAGAGCCACGCTGGCCAATGCCGACGGACGCTTCTCCATTGACGTGGTGGCCGGCGAAAGCTATGTGCTGAAAGTGAGCTATGTGGGCTATGAGCCTTACAGACGCTCGGTGAGCTTTGCCAAGAACACGACCTTGAATGTGAATCTGAAGGCCAACCTCCGCCTCAGCGAAGTGACGGTCACGGCCAAGGAGGCGCAGGGACTCGTCACCAAGTCGGTCATCGGGCGCGACGCGATGAACCAACTGCAACCCAACAGCTTGGCCGACCTGATGGAGCTGCTGCCGGGCGGCTACTCCAAAGACCCGAACATGGGCGTAGCCAACACGATAAGCCTGCGCGAAACGGGAACCATGACTTCCGGCGGGGCCCTGTCGCACAACAACGCCTTTGCCATATCGTCGCTCGGCACACAGTTTATCGTGGACGGCACGCCCATCAACACCGATGCCAACCTGCAATTTTCCCCGCTTTCCGACACGCAACACGTCACCTCGGGAAGTGGGGCTGAAAACTATCGCAACATCACCAACAAGGGAGTGGACATGCGCACGATAGGCACCGACGACATCGAGCGCGTGGAAGTGATACGGGGAATACCGTCGGTGGAATACGGCAACCTGACCAGCGGCATCGTAGACATCAAGAAGATACGCCGCAAGATGCCGCTCTCTGCCCGTTTCAAGGCCGACGGCTACAGCAAACTGTTCTCTTTGGGGAAAGGCATCGCTCTCGGCAGTGGCGATGCACGGGTGCTCAATGTAGACCTCGGCTATCTGGACTCGAAGGTGGATCCTACCGACAATCTCGAAAACTACAAGCGGCTGAACGCCTCGCTGCGCTACACGCTCAGGAAGACGACGGCGGAAAAAGCGGAGTGGAAATGGGAGTCGGCGTTTGACTATTCCGGTTCCTTCGACAACAGCAAGGCCGACCCCGACCTCAACTACGGGCGCATCGACGAATACCGCTCCAACTACAATCGCATGGTCTTCACCAACAGTTGGTCGCTGAAGCGCAAGAAGGGGCTGTTACGCGAGGTGGAAGTCAACACTTCCGTGTCGCAGCAGTTGGATCGCCTGCACGAGAAACGGCTCGTGGCCCCACAACGCTACGGCATCGTGCCCACGGGCTGGGAGGAGGGCGAACGCGAGGCTGCCGCCGTCTATGCCGAATACGTGGCCGACTATCTGTGCGACGGCAAGCCCTTCAACGCTTGGCTCAAGGCCAAGGGACTGTTACGACTGGATGTGGGAAAGCTGGAAAACCGCCTGAAAGTGGGCCTCAACTGGGATTTTTCCAAGAACTACGGCGACGGGCAGGTGTATGACATGAGTCATCCGCTCAGCGTGAATGGCTGGTCGGCCAGGCCACGACGATATAAGGACATTCCCGGATTGCAGAACCTGTCGGCCTTTGGTGAAGAAAACTTCGTGGCGAAGATAGGGGGCAGTGTGCTGGAAGGCATGTTCGGGGTGCGGCTGAACACCATGCCGGGCCTCGACAAGCGATTTGAGATGAGCGGAAAGGTGTATGCCGACCCGCGTGTCAACCTCAACTGGCGGTTGCCCTACCTCACGGTGGGAGGCAGTCCGCTGCGCCTTGCAATCGCTTCGGGATGGGGGCTGACAACGAAAAATCCCACACTCAACTATCTCTATCCCGACAACTATTATAGCGACTTTGTGGAGCTGGCCTACTATGATACTAAAAATCCCGAACGAGACAGCCGCTTTGTGGTGATGAGCTACCGACAGGATCCCACCAACTATGCCATCAAGCCGGCCCGCAACCGGAAGTGGGAGGTGAGACTGGATGTCGACTGGAAGGAGAACTCGCTAAGCGTGGACTACTTCTTCGAACAAATGACCTCGGGGTTCCGGTATTCCCGCATCTACGGTGACTACCTTTACAAGAGATATGATGCCTCGAAGATGGCGGCCGGAACGGATTGGCGCACGCTGCCTTTTGAGAATCGGCACGTGCTCGACGGCTACCAGCAGGCGTCAAACGGCAGCAAGATGGTGAAGCAGGGCATCGAACTGCAATTCACCTCGGCCCGCATTCGCGCCCTGCGCACCCGCGTCAATGTCAGTGGAGCGTGGTTTCACACGACCTACACCAACAGCCAGCCGATGTTCGACCCCGTGAGCACGGTGATAGACAACCGCCCCGTGAGCGAGTCATACGTGGGTCTGTACAACTGGAACGACGGACGGGTGAACGACAGGTTGAACACCAACTTCACGCTCGACACCCAAGTGCCCGAATGGGGATTCATCTTCACCACCTCGGTGCAGTGCATGTGGCTCATCAAAACCAAGAGGCAGGAGAAGAACGGCTACCCCATAGCCTATATTTCGGCAGCTGACGGGAAGGTGCATCCCTACACTCCGGAGAGCGAGCAGGATGTCTTCCTGAAACAGTTGGTGCAGACCTACAAGGAAGATATGTTCCGCCCATTCACGGTGCCGATGTCAATGATCGTCAACCTCAAGGCCACCAAGCGCATCGGACGCTACATGCGGCTGTCTTTCTTTGCCAACAAAATATTAGATTACCTGCCCGACTACAAGTCCAACGGTAAGGTGATACGCCGCAATGCTTCGCCCTATTTCGGAGTGGAAGCCAATCTCACGATATAAACCAAAACAGCTAATGACTGAAAGAAACAAGAATATGAAAAGCGTTATATACACTTTGGCACTGGCCATGCTCGCTTTGCTCTCGTCGTGCAGCGATGACAAGGTGCTCGCAGAGGTCTCCACAGACCTCAAGATAGATTATCCCACGAACGTGAAAAACCTCAAGGTGGTCTCGGAAAAGATTGAATTCACCAACCTTACGTCCGGAGAGAAGACGAGTGTGGCCCGTCCCGGCACCATCCGGTTGCCGGAGGGACTTTACGACTGCGTGTATTCAGCCGATGTCACCTACGACAACGGCGACGGAACGGAGGCTGCCACGGCGAAAGGCCACCTCACCGGCAAGGCTGAAAACATCACTCTCGCGGGAGCGTCGGAGACACTCCGGATAGAGACATTCCTCTCGGCGACAAACGAAGACTTCATCTTTGAGGAGATATTCTTTGCCGGTACGTTGCGCGCTTCGGGATCGCAATACTATGGCGACGGCTACATCAAGATATTCAACAACACCGACCATGTGCTCTATGCCGACGGACTGGCCTTCTGCGAGTCGAAGTTCAAGTCGGTGTTATATTTCGACTACTCGCCCGACATCCGCAAAGACACTTTCACGGTGTGGTCTGTCTATGTGATTCCCGGCAACGGAACGGAACATCCGGTCATGCCCGGCAAGTCGCTGCTCATCTGCGACACGGGCATCGACCATCGGGTGGCCAACCCCAACTCGTTTGATTTGAGCAAGGCCGACTTCGAATGGTATGACATTTCCACTTCTCCCTCCCATCTGGATATAGACAGTCCCACGGTGCCCAATCTGGACAAGTGGTATTGCTACACGCTGAGTTTCTATGTCCTGCACAACCGGGGCTTCACGTCGTTTGCCCTCGCCCGCATCCCGAAAAGCATCACCAAGGAACAGTATCTCAAAGACTATCTGTACACCTACTATTATACGATGTATCTTCCGCAGGGCACTTTCCCCATGAAACAAACGGCCTACAAGATTCCCAATGCGTGGATTGTAGACGGGGTGAACTGCAGTGTGCAAAGCAGTCGGCTGTGGAACATTCTCCCTCCATCGGTAGACGCAGGGTGGACACACGTCGGACAAGTGGACCACGACAAGACCCGCTACTTCCGCAGCATCCGCCGCAAGTTGCAGTTTGTGGACGGAAAGGGCATCATGCACCTGCAAGATACCAACAACTCCACCGAAGATTTCAACACGGAGTGCATCCCCTCGGTGATTGAGGAGCAGGGCACGGCCATCAGTGCCGATGGCACAAAGGCTTCAACACACACCTATGATGGCGTGACTCCGAAGAAGTAGATGACTAAAAACAAAAGATGTGGATAAGAAGACAGTTCACTTCCTGATGGCACTTTCACTGGTTGCCTTCGGCCATGTTGCTTCGGCAAAGGCTGCCGACGATGTTGTGGAGAGGCAGGTGGATCACCGGAGCGACACCCGTTCGTGGTTTCCGGAAATCTACCGCAACCCCGCCATGCAATGGAATCGTTACCGGTATTCGCTGAACCGATTGAGTGCGGCCTACACCAACAGCCGGGCCACCCTGCCGCAGCAGTTGGAGTGTGGCGACAAGGCGGCAGTTGTGGGGGGCGATATAGACGCATTTCTACGGAAAAAGAAAGTTTCTCTGTGGGGAACAGCGCACTACACCAATGGCAAGGCCCACCATATACGCTACAATGAAACCACCGATTTCGACCTTCTTTACCCCTACGTGATGGCCGACACCATTGGGGGAGGAGTCTCGCGCAAGGAGACCTACGACTTCATGGGGGGATTTGCCTATCACAAGGACAAGTGGACGGTGGGCGTGGAAGGCCGCTACACGGCCCGGTTGGAGTATCGGACGGTGGATCCCCGGCCCAAAAATCTCACGGGATATTTGCAAGTGAAGACGGGAATGGGGTGGTCCGGACTTTTCAACGGGACTTATGAAGGGGGACTCTCGGTAGGTTTCCGGCGATACAAGCAGACGAATACGCTTGAGTTTTACAACGAAACGTCGCGGCCGGCCGTCTATCATCTCACCGGACTGGGCATGGATTATTATCGGTTCAGGGGCTCCTACACCTCCACTTACTATAAAGGACTGGGATGGGATGCTACGATGGAACTGCGCCCCGTAGCTCCCCGGAACGGCGTATATGCCTCGTTGAGCTACCGTTCTTTGTCAATAGAGAACATCATTTCCGACCTCAACGAGTTGCCGCTGACGAAGTTGGAGTTGCGGCATCAGGGCTTTGAAACGGGCTATCTGCACAAGGGACAAACCTGCACATGGGGCGTGAGGATGACAGAAAGCTATAGCGAACGTCGGGGAATAGAAAACATCTTCGGTTCGGCACAAGATAATATCTATCCGCAGATAGCATCCGGCCGGCAGTATCAGGAGAACCGGTGGAACCTCTCGGGTGCCCTACTATGCCAATATCGCCCGTCGGGCACGGCTGTATATGACTTTTCGCTGAGCCAACACTACCGCCACATCCGCAAAACCTACGCCGAACCGTGGCGGAAAATGGCCTCTTCGGCACAGGCCTCGGCCCTCTCGCTGAAAGGAATGTGGCGGATGAAGCGGTGGCTACTACAGACTTCCGCTCATCTGGACTATACTTGGAACAGCCGTTGCAGCATGATACTGAACGGAAATGCCAATGAGAGCATGATGGCTCCCGTGTACCATCGTCACGCTTTCTACGGCAACAACCGCTATGATGCCGGTTTGCGAGCCGAAGTCAACTATGCCGTGAATCGCCATTACAGCGTGTTTGTCGCTTCCGGATGGGATTATGCGCACTACATGAAGACAGAACACAACAGCCTCCTGCACCTCTCGCTGGGCATGGAATTCTAATTTTAAATTCAAATAAGTATCCACACCAAAAACTCAAAGATTATGATGAGAAAATTACTCCTATCGTTTGTGATGCTGGCAGCTGTGGCTGCAGTCCACGCAGCAGACTTCAAGTATCAGTGGCACCACACCATTTATGGAAAGACCAAATCCGGCAACACCCCCATTTCCGTCATCAAGACAACGGACGGCAACTATGTAGCCTTCAACGCTTTTGGGTCCAACACGCTCACCGGAACCAAACTCTATTTCGACGGCGAACCGCTTAAAGACGCTGAAGGGAAAGAGATTGAAGGTTGTCCGTATAAAGGGACTAATGCAAACACCGGCAACGACAACCTCCTGTTGCAGAAAATGAATCCTGAAACGGGTAAAGTGATTTGGACGGTGTACTCGGATAAGGGCTATCTGTACAACAACAAGTCGGTTTATCCGACCGCTGACGGCGGCTTGGTCTTTGTTGGCGACGTGCGCAATCTTGCCGACAAGACGGAAACTACGCTGCTCAGAATGGTTGGTGCCGACGGCCAAAAGACCGAAGTGAACTACACACCGGCGGGAAACGGGCGCACTTCAGTTGAAGGTGTCATTGCCAAGGTAGACAAAGACGGAAAAGTGGCATGGGCCAAGTTGATAGCCACCACCACGCATCCCACCATCAAGGGCAAAACCTACGGCGAGTATGACATCTATTATAAGGGACTGGCAGTAGACAGCAAGGGCAATATCTATGTATGCGGTAACTACATGTCGGCTGTCACCTTCGTAAAGCGTGACGGCACCCAAGAGACCCATCAAGCCAAGAATACAGCAGCGTGGGACGGAACCATACAGACATCGGCCGGTGACCCGTTTATTGCCAAACTCGACAAGGACGGCTATCTGCTCCAATTCATGACAGAAGACGAAAGCAACGTGAAGTTTGCGACTTTCGACAAGATGGTCATCAAGAACGATGTTATCTATGTGAGCGGACGCTTGCAGGGCGACGGCACTGCCACCATCAAGTTTGGTGACACCACTTTGCAGCCCAACGATTGCTGGAATCTCCTCTACGCTTCCGTGAAGACCGAAGATTTGAGCCTCAACTACATCAAGATGTTGGTCGCAGGGAAGTTCGGCGGCAAGAATTATGCCGTGCAGAATATGAACCTCCAATACTATAACGGCAGCCTTTACATGACCGGTCTGATCACGGGAAGTCTGGCCGACGATGCCACGTCAGAACCTTTTATCGCCACAAAGTCCAGAATGCGCGAAGCCATGATCGTGAAAGTGGATGCCAAAGACGGTACACGACTTGTCGGCGGCATAGACGGACAGTCCATCACTTCAGCCTATGCCGTGATCGAAACGAAGGACCCCATCACCGTTTGGGTTTACGGCTATGCTCTACTTGCTAAGGCCAGACTCAACAAATATACGCTTGAAGAGGGCAAACTATTGAAAGGAACGGAGGAAATTGCGCTCGAAGAAGCCACTATGGGGATGTTGGGAGAACCCCTGATCGACGGTAACGCTTTCGTGTCTATGGCAAGACCACGCTATGACTCCGGCACCATCTTGGGCGCAACGGGGCCTGCGACAACGTTCTTCAACTGGGGCATTGTCCTCACCAAGTACACCTGCGACGACATTCTGCCCGATGAAGACACATCGACAGGCATCAAGGATGTGAATGTGCAGAAAAACAGAGTGGCCAACTGCAACGTTTATACACTTGCGGGCGTGCTCGTCAAGAGGGCCAAGACCATGGCAGAAGCCACCAGCGGTCTGCCTTCCGGGCTCTATATCATTGGCGGCAAGAAGATTGTCGTGAAGTAAACAAAACGTTGCAAGTCACACAAGTCATTTCGGGTTGACGGATCGACGATAGGTGGACTACCTCGCGTATAAGGCGACATGTAGTCCGGCTGCCTGCGATTTGCCAATCCGTTGTGTCCGGAACCGGTAGATTTGCAAAAACAAACATAAATAAATATCAATATTGAAAACCAAAAGGCTATGATGAAAAAACTACTCGCTGCTTTGGTAATACTGGTGACCGTAGCTGCAACCCACGCTGCGGACTTCAAGTATCAGTGGCACCACACCATTTATGGAAAGACCAAGGCCGGCAACACGCCTGTCTCCATCATCAAGACAACGGATGGCAACTATGTGGCATTTACCACTTTCGGTTCCAACACTCTCACCGACACCAAACTCTATTTCGACGGTGAACCGCTTAAAAATGCGGAAGGAAAAGAAGTCGAGGGTTGCCAGTATGTGGGAAATAATGTAAATGCGACAAACAATAATCTCCTGTTGCAGAAATATGATCAGAAAACAGGAGACTTGTTATGGACGGTATATTCCGACAAAGGCTACCTATACAACAACCAGGCCATTCAACCTACGGAGGATGGAGGTCTCATCCTGATATCAGATGTACGTAATTTAGCAGACAGAACTGAAAAGACTTTATTCCGTATGGTTGGTGCTGACGGCGTAAAGACCGAAGTGACTTATACGCCTGATTCCATAAAGCGTACCATCACCGAAGGAGTAATTGCCAAAATAGATAAAAACGGCAAAGTGGAATGGGCAAAGCTCATCGCCACTACCGCGCACCCGATGCAAAAATACTTTGGCGGCTATGCAGCGTTTTATCGGGGATTGGCATTGGATAACAAAGGAAACATCTATATCTGTGGCCACTACATGTCTTCGATGACATTCACCAAACGTGATAAAACGACAGAAACCCATGAGGCAAAAAGCGCGGAAGGCTGGGATGGAACCATCCAAAGCCAGGTCGGTGACCCTTTTATAGCCAAGCTCGACAAAGACGGCTATCTGCTCCAATTCATGACGGAAGATGAAAGTAATCTCAAGTTTGCGTCATTTGACAGGATTGTCATTAAGGAAGGCATCATCTATCTGAGCGGGCGTTTCCAAGGAAACGGAACCGCAACGATCAAGTTTGGTGATACAATTTTACAACCAAACGATTGCGTGAATATCATTTATGCCTCTTTAAATTGCAACGATTTGAGCATGAATTATATCAAGTCGTTTGTGACGGGGAGATTCAACGGAAAATCTTATGGGATACAGAATAAGAATCTTCAGTATTACAACGGAAGCCTTTATCTTACAGGCCTACTGCTGGGGAGTTTAGCCGACAACGCGACCTCTTCTCCTTTTATTGCTGTATCAGACAAATACTATGAAGCGTTGGTCGTGAAAATAGATGCCAAAGATGGTAAACGTCTTGCTGCCGGTATAGACGGAAAGGGCATTACGGGAGCATTCGGTGTTGTGGAGACAAAAGATCCTAAAGCTGTATGGGTCTATGGATATGCTTTGTTTGGCATGTCCAGACTTAATAAGTATACACTCGAAGACAACAAAATGGTAAAGGGTACGGAAGAAGTTACACTTAACAAGGCCCAAATAGGGATGGTTTGTGAACCATTGATAGACGGCACCGGTTTTGTATCTATGGGGAGGGCAAGCAATGATTCAGGCACCATCTTGGGCGCAACGGGGCCTGCGACAACGTTCTTCAGCTGGGGCATCGTCCTCACCAAGCACACCTGCGACGACATTCTGCCCGATGAAGACACATCGACAGGCATCAAGGATGTGAATGTGCAGAAAGACAGAGTGGCCAACTGCAACGTTTATACACTTGCGGGCGTGCTCGTCAAGAGGGCCAAGACCATGGCAGAAGCCACCAGCGGTCTGCCTTCCGGCCTCTATATCATCGGAGGCAAGAAGATTGTCGTGAAGTAAAAACGAAGTAAACAAACCGTTGCAAGTTGGCAGTGGTATCGGGTTGGCGAATTAGAGGTACAGCCGGCAGCCCCGTGCATAGCAGTGCGGGGACCGGTGACCGGCCATTCGCCAACCCGAACGCCTAAATTCCCACAGACTTGCAATTCCTGAAATATATCCTACATGAAGAAAAACTATTCATGGCTGTTGTTCCTGTTGCTATCTCCGCTCGTTGTCTCCGCACAACCGCTGGAGCAGGACGCCTCTTTCCTGACGGGAAAACTGGAGAACGGGCTGACCTATTACATCCGCCACAACGCCAAAGAACCGGGCATCGCCGACTTCTACATCGCCCAGCGGGTAGGCTCCATCCTCGAAGAACCCCGGCAACGCGGACTGGCCCACTTCCTGGAACACATGGCCTTCAACGGCACGACAAACTTCCGGGGCGACGGCAAGTCGCCGGGCATCGTGCCGTGGTGCGAGAGCGTGGGCGTGAAGTTCGGGGCCAATCTCAATGCCTATACGAGTGTCGACCAGACGGTGTATAACATCTCGGCCGTGCCCGTGAGGCGCAAGGCCGTGCTCGACTCGGCCCTGCTCATCCTGCACGACTGGAGCCACAACCTGCTGCTCACCGACAAGGAGATAGACAAGGAGCGCGGCGTGATACACGAAGAGTGGCGCACACGCCGTGCCGGCAAGGCCACACAGCGCATGATGGAACGCGTGCTGCCGGTGGTTTATCGGGGTACAAAATATGAAGACTGCCTGCCCATCGGGTCGATGGACATCGTGGACAATTTCCCCTACAAAGATCTGCGCGACTATTACAAGAAATGGTATCGCCCCGACTTGCAGGCCGTGATCGTGGTGGGCGACATCGATCCGGCCGAGGTGGAGGCGAAAATCAAGCGTCTGTTCGGTTCCATTCCGCGCCCCAAGCACGCTGCGGAGCGCGTCTACTATCCCGTGACCGACAACAGCCGGATGATTGTGGCCACCGACCGCGACAGCGAACAGCCCATCATGCTGGCCAACCTCTACATGAAGCACAATGTCGTGCCCGACGGGGAGAAGAGCAATGTGGGCTATCTGCGAGACAACTACATCGAGTCGCTCATCATCTCGATGCTCAACGCCCGTTTGCAGGAAGTGCAGCAGCAGGCCGTTCCGCCCTTCCTCTCGGCCACAGCCCATGCCGGCCGCTTCCTCGTTTCGCGCACCAAGGATGCTTTCTGGCTCTCTTTCGGCTGCAGACAGGAGAATGTGAAAGGTTCGTTCGATGCCGTGATAGCCGAGAGCGAGCGTGCCCGCCGCTACGGATTCACCGAGGGCGAACTACATCGTGCGCAAGACAGGCAGCTGAAGGTGGCCGAACGCCAATATGCCGAGCGCAACGACCGGCGCAACCGCTACTTCGTGAACAAGGCACTGCAACATTTTCTGTCGGCCGAACCGGTGGTCACGGAGACTTTACAGCTTGAACTCATCAGACAATTCAACCGCACCGTCACGCCGGAACAGGTGAACAGGGCAGCGAAAAGGCTGATTTCAGACAAAAATCAGGTGCTCGTGGTCTATGCACCCGACAAACCGGAGTTCAAACTGCCACCCAACGACACGCTCGAACAGTATGTACTCAACGCGCAAGCCGCAACTTACGCCCCTTACAGCGAGCCGCAACTGGCCGGAAAGCTCATCCCCCGGCTGCCCCAACCGGGGACAATCGTCGGCGAACGGGCCGGCGCATACGGCACAAAAGTGCTGAATCTGAGCAACGGCACCACCGTCTACATCAAGCCAACCGACTTCAGCAAAGACCAGATAACCATGCGCCTTTGGGGCGAAGGCGGCACTTCGCGCTATCCCGACAGCGATGCGCCCAACTTCTCGTTTGTTGCGAGTGCCATCACCGATGCCGGTGTGGGCACCTTCGACAAGAACACGCTGCGCAAGATGCTCTCCTCAAAGATAGCCGGAGTGACCCCCTCCATCGGCGACGACACGCAGCAACTCTCCGGAAAGTCGTCGGTCAAAGACCTGAAAACGATGCTGGAGCTCACCTATCTCTACTTCGCCCACCCCCGGCGAGACACCGTTGCCTTCAACGGGGCGATAGACCGTATGCGCTCTTTCCTGACCAACAGGGAGGCCAACCCGCAGGTGAGTTACAACGACTCACTCGTGGCGATACTCTACGGCAACCATCCGCGCATGCAGCCCACCAAGCGGGAGACGCTTGACCGCGTGTCCTACGATCGCGTGTGGCAGATCTACCGGGAGAGTTTTGCCGACGCTTCCAAGTTCACGATGCTGCTTGTGGGCAACGTAGACATCGACTCCCTGCGCCCCTTGCTCTGCCAATATGTCGCCACACTGCCCTCGAGCAAAAATAACACGGCAACGGCGGAACCGACGAGCAGAAAGAAATATCCCACACCCGACGTGCGCAACGCCGACGAGACGCATATCTTCAAAAAGCGGATGAACACGCCCTCGGCGCTGGTCAACATCTTCTACACCTTCGAAGAGCCCTACACGCCCAAAAGCGACCTTGCACTGGATGTGCTGCAACGGGTGTTACAAACAGCCTATACCGACAGTGTGCGCGAGGAGAAGGGAGGAACGTATGGGGTGAGCGTAGGCTATGCGCTCGAGAAGGACAACCGTCCCACGGCCATGTTGCGCATATCTTTCCGCACCGATCCTGCCAAGTATGAAACCCTGATACCGATAGTCTACCGGCAGGTGGCGCATATTGCCGACCGCGGGCCCAATCCCGTAAGCATGGACAAAGCGAAGAAATATCTGCTGAAGACATACGGGCAGAACATCATTGACAACGGCTATTGGGATTATGTCATCTACCACCGGCTTCAAGACGGCATCGACTTCCACACCGGCTATGAGCAACTGGTGCGCAACCTTACGGCCGGCGATGTGCAACAGATGGCGAAAGACCTTCTCGGCAGCCACCGTCGCATAGAGGTGACCATGCTGAGCGAATAGCCCGAGAGCCTTCCCGTATCCTCTCTCGGCAAACAGGCTCTCCCTCTTTGTCAGTTCGTCAGCAGCAGTAGGGACAGGCATAAAACACTGCCCCTATCGCTGCTGTGGGCTGTCTTTTTAGGGGATGGCGAAAAAGTAATACAAAAGCACTTCATCTGAAAGCCTTCAAATAGATTGGAAAGATGGCTTTAAAAGCCCCGAAAGTCACTCCGCCTTTCCCGTTTGGGCGGAATGATGATGCAAAACGGGCCGACCGAGGATGTCAAACGGCTGTAGTGAGCGCACGAGACGGCCTCTTTCACCTCCTCATTACAGCTGTTTTACAGCCTTTTCGCGGCATACTGAAAGGTCAAGAATATTCAAGTTACTAATAGACAATGCTTTACCCCCTCCTCTAAAATTCTCGTATTTCCGATAAAGGATCTTCCCGGCGGAAATATCGCAAGCACAGAGCGGTTTTTCGGATAATATCTTTGACAAATCTGAAGGAGGACGACAGTCCCTACCCTTAACGGCCATCGACCGCTGCCCTCATTCGCTCAATTCGCCCTATTCGCCGACACCATCCATGTTTTTCGCCGGATGGGCCCAGTCACCACCGCATTGCGAGTTTCATCTTCCGCTGCAATGAACCATCACGAAAAACACTCGTTTTATGTTAAATTCGCCGGGAAAGGCTTTTCAAGCGGTTAAAATAAGCTAAACGAGCTATACTTTTTTTGTTTTTCTCCGTCTTAATCATAACTTTGCAGTCATACTATGTCCTTATAATAAAGGTATATAGGCAGGAAAGAAAAGTATCAATAACTAAAAGACAAAAACCGAATATGATGAAAAGAAACGTGTTAGCTCTCAGTTTGATGGCCGGACTGCTGCTGGTTTCAAGCTGTGCAAGCAAAAAAGAACTGGAGAACTGCCGGTTGGAGAACAGAGAACTCTCGGGCAACTATCAGGATGCCAAGGAGCAGTTGGCCGCTGCCAATGCACGCGTGGCTTCGCTCGAAGACCAGCTCGCCCAGCAGAAGAGGGACTATGCCTCTTTGCAGGAGATGCTCGACAAGAGTCTGGTCAACGCCAACTCCAACAACATCAACATTTCCAAACTCGTGGATCAGATCAACGAGAGCAACCAATACATCCGCCACTTGGTGGAGGTGAAGAGCAAGAGCGACTCACTCAACATGGTGCTCACCAACAATCTGACCCGCTCGCTGAGCAAGGAGGAATTGAAAGAAGTGGATGTGCAGGTGCTGAAAGGTGTAGTCTATATCTCTCTGGCCGACAACATGCTCTACAAGAGTGGCAGCTATGAAATCAACGACCGCGCTGAAGAGACTCTCAGCAAGATTGCCAAAATCATCATGGACTATAAGGACTATGAGGTGCTCATCGAGGGCAACACCGACAATGTGCCTGTAAACACCGACAGTCCGAAGATGAAAAACATCCGCAACAACTGGGATCTCAGTGCCCTTCGTGCCTCTTCGGTGGTGCAGTATCTGCAAAACCGCTATGGCGTAGACCCCAAGCGTCTCACCGCCGGCGGTCGTGGAGAGTATAATCCCGTGGCCACCAACTCCACCGAATTGGGCAAACAGCGCAACCGTCGCACCCAAATCATCATCACGCCAAAGCTTGACCAGTTCATGGATCTGATCGACAAGGCTCCGGAAGACAAGTAGAAGGCGTCCCCTCGGGACTTTTTAGGAGATTCCTTGAGATTTTTTAGGAGTTAAGGAGTGAAAGGGAGTTAAAGGAGTTAAGACAATAGTTTTTCTCTTGCAGTTGTTGTACAACTCAAGCTATGAAGCCGATGTCTTAACTCCTTTAACTCCCTTTCACTCCTTAACTCCTAAAAGTTTTCTCCTTAACTCTTAATCCTTTCCCCCTCCTCCCAGTTTTCTTTTTGAAAGATATTGGCCATTTTTGCTTTAAAAATGGAATCTTTTTGTTAACTTTGTCGGCACAACACCAAAGAAAACATACGTATGGAAAAAATTAAGATGACGACTCCGCTCGTGGAAATGGACGGTGACGAGATGACCCGCATCCTGTGGAAGATGATCAAGGACGAACTGATATTTCCCTTTGTCGAGCTCAAAGCCGAATACTTCGACCTCGGATTACCCAACCGCGACAAGACCGCCGACCAAGTAACCATAGACTCTGCCGAAGCCACCAAGCGACATGGGGTGGCCGTGAAGTGCGCCACCATCACCCCCAATGCCCAGCGCATGGACGAATATAAGCTACACAAGATGTGGAAAAGCCCCAACGGTACCATTCGGAGCATCCTCGACGGTACGGTGTTTCGTGCCCCCATCACCATCCCGAGCATCCGTCCCGTGGTGAAGACATGGGAGAAGCCTATCACCATCGCCCGCCATGCCTACGGCGATGTGTACAAGAATGTAGAGCTGCAAGTCGAAGAACCGGGAGTGGCCAAGCTCGTGTTTGAAGGCCGGAGCGGCGAGCGGCAGGAGGTGGAAATCCATACGTTCGATGGTGGAGGAGTGATTCAGGGTATGCACAACACCGACCGCTCCATCCGCTCCTTTGCCCACAGCTGTTTCAAGTTTGCCGTCGACACCCGGCAAGACCTCTGGTTTGCCACCAAAGACACCATCTCCAAGAAATACGATGCGCGTTTTCGCGAGATCTTCGAGGAAGTTTACGAGAGCGATTACAAAGAGACGTTCTCCCGGTTGGGCATCGAATACTTCTATACGCTCATCGACGACGCCGTGGCCCGCGTCATCCGCTCGAAAGGCGGCTTCATCTGGGCCTGCAAAAACTACGACGGTGACGTGATGAGCGATATGCTCTCCACGGCTTTCGGCAGTCTGGCCATGATGACCTCCGTGCTCGTGAGCCCCGACGGCAAGTATGAATACGAGGCCGCCCACGGCACCGTCACCCGCCACTACTATAAATATCTCAAGGGAGAGGAGACATCCACCAACCCCATGGCAACGATTTTCGCTTGGAGCGGAGCCTTGCGCAAGCGCGGCCAACTCGATGGCAACGAGGCCCTTGTGCAGTTTAGTGACCGTCTGGAAGCCGCCTGCCTCGACACACTCAATGCAGGCATCGCCACGAAAGACCTCGTGGGACTGATGGAAGGCGTGGAAGCCAAAGCGGTGAACTCAGCCGATTTCATTGCCGAGATACGCCGGAGGCTGGAAGAAAAGATGGGGTAAGGGTGTTCAATCTCGCAAATTTGTTTGATTGTACAGATTTGCTTGTCGCGAATGCCGACAAGTGTTTAAGATGATGTTCTTTGATAGTGGCAGGTGTGTATACTGTAAATACGGCATGATGAAAACATCTGCCACTATGGGAACATTTTTTGAAGGGCTAAAGTTATAACCAATGAAAAGGTATGGACGAACAATTATCGATGCTATCTTTAAAAAACGGGCAAAACGCTTTGAAATATGTGCAGAGCTTGAATCAGAATCTCAGGCAGATAGCGACAGAAGCAATATTGGAGTGTTTGAGACTGGGTTATCCGCTGAACAATATGGAAATTACGAGCAAAGCACGGGAGTTGCAGCGCAAGAGGCTGAAAGCAGGTGTCTTGTAAGCGTCGCAAAGGCACACGGGCTGTATGTGCCAAAAGAAAAATGGGCAGTGTTTGGAGAGCGTAAAAAACTGCCTTCCGGTGAAAGCATTGTCTATCTTGATGCAGAAGAGCAGGTGATTACAAAGATTCGTAACCCCTTTGCTAAGGCTGCAATCAAGCATCTCCATGCACAAGATGTCATTTATGAACATCTGATTCATAATATTTTGTTTCCGTCTACACGCTATGAGTTTAGAGGAATCGGTGAGGATGTTGATGGTGTAAGAATCATTCTTGGTCAATAATATCTCACAGACAAGTATATGACTCCAAATCAAAAGGCTATTGATAATTACCTGATGCATGGCCTTGGGTTGGAGTTGGAGAATCGATATTATTACGCAAACGATTATATCGCCATAACAGACGTGTCGGCAGAGGGAGATAATGTGCTGTTTGATGGGGATACACTTTATTTTATCGATCCTATTATCATGTTTAAACAACCTGCAATTTCTGTTTTGAAGTATTATGAGAGTTTGCTGCGTTAAGCTTCAGACAATCTTTCTGCAGGGTAACTGTCATTGTTACTGTTGCTTGATACTTTTTTATCCAATGTTTTGCATAATCTGTTGCAGGCCTGTTTTTTCATCTTGAAAAGTGGCATCAAAAGAAAGAATTTTGTATTTTTGCCTTACAAACTATTACCAACCATATTATCATGAAGCAAAAAATCTTACTTGTCGGTCTGCTTTTGGCTTGTTCGCTCGGTCTTTCCGCCCGAATGGTGAAAGTCGAGACGCAGCACCTCTCTTTGGTGATGAATGCCGAAAACGGCCGGCATCCGCAGTATGTCTACTTCGGATCGCGGCTGGCCGATGCCGACCTGCCCACCTTGCCTGTTCCCACAGGCGGGCGCATGGAGGTCTATCCGGCCTACGGACTCAACACGCCGGCCGAGGCGGCACTGGCCATGCGCCATGCCGACGGCAACCTTTCCACCGACCTTGTGGCCACGGGTGTGGATGTGCAGCAGGAGCGCAATGCCGCTGTCACGACCATTCACTTGAAGGATCCGATGTATCCGATAGTCGTGGATTTGAAATATCGGGCCTACAACGATGTAGACATGATAGAGATGTGGACAGAAATAACCAACCGGGAAAAGGGAAACGTGACACTCACACGCTTTGCCTCGGCCAATCTGCCCATCCGACGGGGCGATGTCCGGGTGAGCCATCTCTCGGGCTCGTGGGCCAACGAGGCCCGTGTGACGGAAGAGGCACTCAAACCGGGCCAGCTTGTGGTGAGCAACAACGACGGCACCCGCAACTCTCACACTGACCATGCCGAGATGATGTTTTCGCTCGACGGCAAAGCGCGGGAGAACAGCGGCGATGTCATTGGGACCGCCCTCTGCTACAGTGGCAACTACCGTCTGCGCGTCATCACCGATGACACGGAGTATCATTACTTCATGGCCGGCATCAACGAGGACAACTCCGAATATCATCTAAAGAAAGGCGAGACCTTCAAGACTCCCGTCCTGGCTCTCACCTACAGCCGGGAGGGACTGAGCGGAGCCTCGCGCAACTTCCACAAATGGGGGCGGAAATATCAGCTGATGCACGGTGAGCAAGAGCGAGACATTCTGCTCAACTCGTGGGAAGGTGTCTATTTCGACATCAACCAGCAGGGCATGGATCGCATGATGGCCGACATCGCCTCTATGGGTGGCGAACTCTTCGTGATGGACGACGGTTGGTTTGGGGACAAATATCCCCGAAAGACCGACAACTCGTCGCTCGGCGACTGGGTGGTGGACAAACAAAAGCTGCCCGACGGCATCGAAGGCCTGCTACGCGATGCCCGCAAGAATGGGGTGAAATTCGGCATCTGGATAGAGCCGGAGATGAGCAACACGGTGAGCGAACTCTACGAGAAGCATCCCGACTGGATCATCAAGGCTCCACGCCGCAACGCTGTGCTCGGGCGAGGTGGTACGCAGGTGGTGCTCGACATGGGCAATCCGAAGGTGCAGGACTTTGTGTTCGGTGTGGTGGACAACCTGATGACGAAGTATCCCGAGATAGCCTATATCAAATGGGATGCCAACATGCCTATCATGAACCACGGTTCGCAATGGCTGCCGATGGCCGACCAGAGCCATCTTTACATCGAATATCACCGTGGGCTGGCCAAGGTGTGCGAGCGCATCCGGCAAAAATACCCCGACTTGGTGATTCAGGCGTGTGCCAGTGGTGGCGGAAGAGCCAACTGGGGAGTGCTCCCTTGGTTTGACGAATTTTGGGTTTCCGACAACACGGATGCCTTGCAGCGCATCTATATGCAGTGGGGAACGAGCTATTTCTTCCCCGCCATCGCCATGGCCAGCCACATTTCGGCCACTCCCAATCACACGGTATTCCGCACCACCTCGCTGAAATACCGCATCGATGTGGCCATGAGCGGCCGTCTGGGCATGGAAATCCAACCCAAAAACATGACCGATGAGGAGAAGGAACAGTGCCGGAAAGCTATCGCCGACTATAAGCGCATTCGGCCCGTGGTGCAGTTTGGCAACATCTATCGCCTCATCTCGCCCTACGACCGGCTCGGACTGGCCTCGATGATGTATGTGGACGATGCCAAAGCCAAGGCTGTGTTCTACTGGTGGAAAACAGAATCGTTCCAAAACGAGCATCTCCCACGCGTGAAGATGGCAGGGCTGCAACCCGACAAGATGTATCGAGTGACGGAGCTCAATCGCATCGACCTCAATCCGCTCTACTGTGAGGGCAAGAGCTACAGTGGCCGTTTCCTCATGGAGCATGGGTTGGAGATGCCCTACCGCAATGGCGTAGAGTGGGGCAAGATGACCGAATGGGCCAGCCGCGTGCTGTTGTTGGAAGCCGAATAGGCTCCGCCCACCTCGCTGCAATAAACCGCACAAAAGCCCGTTATTAAAGAAATGCCAACAAAAAAGAATATGAAGAAAATTACAAGTTTAATGTTGTCGCTCATGGCACTGCTTGCCATGACGGGGTGTTCACAAAAGAGTGCGCTGCAAGAGCAGGTGCAGGCCTTGCAAAATGCCATGCCGCTGAATTTCATGGAAGGGGCACAGGTGTCGGCCATCAGTCTCGACCAGAGTCTCAATCTCACCATCGATGTAGACGAAGATGCGCTGCCCCTGAAGAATATCGAGGCCCAGAAAGGCGAGTTGGGCAAAGCACTCACCACCTTCTTCTATGGCCAGAAAGGAATCCTGAAAGACCTGGCGCAGACCATTGTGGAGAGTAAGACCGGCCTGAAATTCAACTTCAAGGGCCGTACTTCAGGCAAGACCGTTGCCGTAGAGACTGATCCCACTGAGGTGGCATCGCTGCTCGGAGCCGACCCCTCGCCACTCACCGAACTGAAAGAGCGCGTGGCCTTTGCCAACATTGCAGCTCCCGTGGCCCTCGATGACTATAACTCTCTGGGCGTGATGACCATAGATGAAAAACAAATCGTCTTTCCACTCATCATCGATGCCAAATACTACGATCGTAAACTCACTGCAAAAGAAGTAAAAGCCTATATCGAGAAGAACATCCTCATCGACGAAAACGTGGCTGCCTATGTGGAACTGGCCAACAAAGCCGGTCTGTCACAGGTGTGGAACTACCAGTCGTCTGCGGGCGGTACAGTCGTCAGCGTCACCTTCGCGGCCAAATGACACGCCCCTTCCAGCACATTGCCGTGACTTCACCCATGATTTCGGTGGGCTGAAAGTCCGACTCAGAGCTAAAAAAACGCGGCAAGACATATCTTCTCAGATGTCTTGCCGCATTTTTATTTGGGGGCTATTATACTTGTTGACCGGCTTAAACACAACAGTCTCGACAGAAAGACAAATTGACGAAGCAACAGACGTACTTGCAGGTTCGCCTATGTGTAAGAACCGATATGTTGACACTTACCTTCTCTACTCGCCCACCTGTTTACTCGTACACTACAAGACGCAACGTATGTGATCGCTTTTTGTCAATGGCATATTTCTTTAACACACCGGGGCCACAGCTGCTGTTGCCCAATCCCATGACCGCGCAGTCGATGCTAAGGATGGTGTAGTCGGTCTTCGGGAGCTTGAAGTCGTGGTCGGCGTGATAGAGGTCGGAAGCCGAATAGTGGAGGGCGGAGAAACTGAAGGGAGCATCGACAGCCTCCACACGGAGTGTTTTTCCACTCTTGGTTTGGAGCACGACGAGCGAGCAGTCTTCGTGCGTGTCGGGTCAAAAGTATGGAGCCAACCGGCCATTGCAGCGTGGTTCATGCCGTATCCACTCTCGTTGCCAAGGCTCCAGAACACCACCGACGGATGATTCTTGTCGCGTTCGGCCATGCGAATGGCTCGATCCATGAAAGCCGCTGTCCAGTCGGGCGAGAAATAAACGAGTTGACAAATGGACGAGTTGACAAGTTAATGGCCGGTGTTTGTGCATTTCCGTTTGAATGTAAATGATGGAAAGGGTGACATGTAGATACATTAAAAACAAAGAAATAAAGTTTTCTCCGTTTTTCCTGTCATGCTGTCATTTTCCTTATAATGATTTGCAGGACAATTTGTTACGCCTGACAGCAATATGACGGCAATGAAAGGAACGTGACAGGAAGCCGCCGTTTTTTCTCCGTTAGTCTCCAAAGGTGTCAGGCACATTTTTTAACACAAAGGCCGTGTTTTTGTTAAAAGCAACAAATACCCGTAAGATTTTCGTCTTGTTTTTTTGTAATATTGGAAATAATGCGTTATATTTACTTCCGAATCTTAATTAGCGTGAATATAAACAATTAAAAGTTTTTAAACTATGAAACAGTATGTAACGCTATTGTTAGTTGGAACATTTGGTTTGGTAAGTTGCAGTCAAGATTCAATAACCGAAAATGGATTGGATTCTACCGATAAAATTGCAATTAAACTTGATGCGTCTGCTCCCCTTTCTCAAAGTGTATATAACGAGTTAGATGAGCTTTTTAATACCCAAGTTCAGACTCGTGCAGAGTTGGGAGATGATGCTATGGAATTAAGAGCTAAACAAATCCTTGCGCCATTGGTTGAAGAAGGTGTACAGATAAGAGATGAACTTATAGCTCTTTCTGAAGCAGGAAAGTTGGAGGTAAAATCAACAGAACTTATGCAAATTAAAGATATGGATGAGACGCAGTTGGCACAATTTGCTTTCCTAGCGGATGAATGTGCAAAAAGGGAAGATAAAGAAATAAGTTCTGAATATGCAATAGGGAGATATTCAATAGATGATTTAACAAGTTGCATGACTGCTGCAATAGGATTTGACGCATTTTCAGGAGCATTTGGTTATATAACTGGCACAGCCGGTCTAATTACAGCACGAACAGCGCTGCAGTTGGGAGTGGCTGTTGTAGGGAGAACCTTGGGTTGCGTAGGTGTTGCATGGGCCATCTATGATTATGAAAAATGTTTAAGAAGTCGAAGGAGGTAAAATGTATTATAATATCTCGTTTTTGAATATTCTCGCCTTTTTCTTAATTACAATGGCATATTCTTTGGATTCTCAAGCTACCAAATATATTGGCATCATATTGATGTTGGTTGCTTTGATATTTGAATTTTATATGCTATTTAAACGATATTACTTTAAGGTAAAGTACGAGAAATATTTTTGTGTTATTTTCATCATGCTGGATTTGACCTATTTCTTTTTTATAGTCTAAGTAACGAATAAAAAAATGGGGGATAAAACTTATCTCCCATTTTTTTATTAATCCCCCATTGGTTTTAAATGAAAAATCACTATAGATATACTCTCATTATCCTACTCGTGATTTTGCAATCTTTGCATGGATATGCTTTTCATAGCCTCAAAAAGGTGAATGTTAATGCAGTGATTTCGGATAAGATAATGCATCAGAGATATGCAAGTTTTGTTGAATTTAATTCCGTTAATAGCTTTAAGAAGTATTCTAAAAAACGAGGAGTGTTTATCTTTAATATAAGATTAAAAAATAAAAGTAAAGAGCGTTTATATATCAGTGATATTGTAAATCGATGTAGTTGTATTAAGGCTACATTTTCAAAGAATCTAATTGGGTCTAACCAAGAACTGGCTATTATTGTAGAGTATAAACCGTATACAAATAGTGGATATTTTAATAAAAGTATCATGATATTATTTAATGGTGGGAAATACTATTACATTTACTCGTTAAAGGATTTTGAATATGGGAAAAAAACTTAAATGGAATTTGGACGGAATCCCCCTTCTTTATTGCAGTGATGTCTCATTTGTATTTGTCGATTTATGTCCTCTTCTTATCATGCGAAATGCGTTTGAAAAATCGGTCTCAGCCTTGTGAGACTTGGGTACAGACAAGCAACCGATGCAGTAGCATGAAATCTCCAGTCGACCGGTATGGAATTGCGAAAGAGGCTTTGCGCAATGCGTGCAAAGCCTCTGAACGGATGGTGCGGCAGCCATGCGCGGATGGTGCAAGGGCATCGAACGAGAACGATTCCTAAGCGGCAAGGCTACTGCTGTGACTTGCTCGAACGATGATTTTACGAATATCGGGGGTTCAGTAAGGCATATCATGCTTGTTGCCCGACTCGAACACGATGGGCTCAACGGCAAGCCAAGTCGGAGAGTAGACGAGTTGCTTGCAGGAGTTGTCAATGTGCAAGCACAGATAATGTTGACACTTGACTTGTCTGCTCGTCCACTTGTTTACTTGTAGACAACAAGGCGCAGCGTGTACGAACGCTTTTTGTCGATGGCATATTTTTTCAACACGCCGGGGCCGCAGCTACCATTGCCCAATCCCAAGACCGCGCAGTCGATGCTGAGGATGGTGTAGTCGGTCTTCGGGAGCTTGAAGTCGTGGTCGGCATGATAGAGGTCCTGGGCTGAATAGTGGAGGGCGGAGAAACTGAAGGGAGCATCGACAGCCTCCACACGGAGTGTTTTTCCACTCTTGGTTTGGAGCACGACGAGCGAGCAGTCTTCGTGGTTGCCATTGTCTTGCGGCCGGGGATAGTGGGTGAACTGGTCGGTGACGGTGCTTTCCCAGTAGCCTATCAGTGCAGACTGCTTGCGGTCGGGATAATTCTCCCACGGCCCGCGACCATACCACGAGAGTAGTTCATATTCTTTAGGCAGCTGCAAGGCCAGCCCCAAGCGTGGAAGTTCGGGTAGCTCGCCTTGGCAGTCATAACGCTGTGTGAGTTCCACCCCACCATGTGAAAGGACTTTCGTGTGTGTCGTGACTATGATAGAGCCGTGGGCGTAGTGGTATTCTGCCACACTGTCGGAGACGTTCACGACCTTGGGAGAGTCCAGACGATGAGTCCGCCAATCCTTGGCAAGCCAGTTGCCGAACCCCGTATCATTATCTGTCGGGGCACGGAAAAACTGCGGACGGGCACTCTTCATGATTTCGGCAGCCATACCGACTTTCTGTTTCGGACGTTTGCCAATGGCCGTCGCAGCTGTCAACCGGTCACTTAGTGCCACTTGTTGGGTGACGATATGCTTCCCGTCGGTATGAAGAAACTCCAAATTGAGCCGCACATCCTTGTCTTTTGAGAAAGCGAAGTCACCGATACGCATCAACATGCTGCTGTCCCCCGGTTCTACAGCCGGCATGGTCAGACTGCCTTGCTTGCGCAATCGCCCGTTTTCCATGAGCCGATAGCGGCATCGGTAGGCATCGAGAGTGAGGTGACTACCCCGATTGATGATATAGACAGTATCTCCATGGCAGGCTGTCTGCACGGGCGAGTAGACATATTTCACTTCTTGGTATTTCCCCGAGGTGGTACGGTCGGCAAAGACAACACCATTGAGGCAGAAAGCTTTGGAGTTGGGCTTGTCCCCGAAGTCGCCACCGTAGAGCCTCCCCCGGCCCCTCCGAAGGAGGGGAGTGCCTCGCGGGACAAGGCCTTGTCGGAGTGTTTGCGCTTGGGGGGCTTTAAGTTTCCGGGTATTTTTATCTTCAGATATTTGATCGTTCTTTGTCTCTTTTAATGCCGTGAGATATTTAAGCTTTTGCGTCTCCTTTGTCTCTTTTAATGCCGTGAGCTTTTCAAGCCTTTGATTCTCCTTTATCCCTTCCAATACCGCGAGGCCCTCCCCTCCTTCGGAGGGGCCGGGGGAGGCATCCACCCAATCCCAAATAAATCCCCCAAGCATCCTCTTGTTACTGTATATCTCATCCCAATACTCCTTAAAATTCCCCAAAGCATTGCCCATGCAGTGTGCATATTCGCTGGTAAGTACAGGCCGGTTGTCGTTCGTCCGTTCGGCAATGTCGAGCAGATGTTCCCACCGGGCGTTCTCTGCCCGCTCCTTCTCTGAGCCTTCCGCCATGCCCGGATTGAGATATTCCTGTCGCACACGGGGGTAAAACCTACTCAAGACATCCACACACGCAGGGTCGGTGTAGGGATAAGTAGCCTCCGTCCATTGCCGGGAGGAGACTTCCGTTGTTCCGTCTTCCGCCTTTGCTCTCTCGTAAGGCGTCTGTGCCCCCTCGTAATGCACGAAGCGTGTCGGGTCAAAAGTATGGAGCCAACCGGCCATTGCAGCGTGGTTCATGCCGTATCCGCTCTCGTTGCCAAGGCTCCAGAACACCACTGACGGATGATTCTTATCGCGTTCGGCCATACGAATGGCGCGATCCACGAAAGCCGCTGTCCAGTCGGGCGAGGAAGCGAGCGTCCCTCTCAGACCATGCGTTTCGCAGTCGGCCTCGTCCATAACATAGATGCCAATACTGTCGCAAAGCTCATACCAGCGCGGCACATTGGGATAATGGCTTGTTCGCACAGCGTTGATATTAGCCTCTTTCATCAGCCGAAGGTCACGTTGCATCATCTTCTCCGTCATCACACGACCCAGTTGCGGGTCGAACTCATGTCGGTTGACCCCACGGAAACGCACTTGCCGGCCGTTGACGAGCAGTCTGCCGTCGCGTATCTCCAGCATGCGGAAACCTATTTTCTGCTGCACCTGTTCCACTGCGTGGCCTGTGGAATCCTGCAACCGGAGCGTGAGTGTATATAAATAAGGTGTCTCAGCCGTCCAAAGGTGAGGTCGTTCCACCTCTGTTTGCATACGGGCAAACTTCATCGGACCACGCTGTGGAAACCACTCATTCATATTGGCAGCCTTGTGGGAGAGGTCGAGAATAGTCTCGGCATCGGCCGACATGGTGACAATAGTTTTTCCGTCGGTATCCGTCAGTGTCCCCTTCACCTGATAACCACGCCCCTGCTCTTTACCAAAGACACGCAACTGCGGATTGACTTGCAGCAGCCAACGGGACAAATCGGCGGCTTCCTGATCTCCGGTTGCTTGCTGCGGGACGGTACGCACGGTAAAGTCGCGCAGTTGGATGTCGGAGGTGCGATAGAGCATGACCTCCCGATGTATGCCGCCGAGGCGCCAGAAGTCCTGATCCTCAAGGTAGCTGCCATCACAATACTTGTACACTTCCACAGCGATGTCATTGCGGCCGGACTTGAGATAGCGCGTCACGTTAAACTCGCTCGGTTCCATCGACCCTTGACTATACCCCACCTTTTGGCCATTAAGCCACACATAGAATACACTCTGCACACCCTCGAATCGCAAAAACACTTGCCCACCGGCCCCGTCTCTGCCCGTGACCGGCATCCAGTCTTCGGGCAACTCGAACGTGCGGCGATACTGTCCTGTGGGATTGCGCTCCTCGAATGTAGTCCAGTCTGCCGGCGGTTCGGTCATCACGTAAGGCGGATTGATGCGAAACGGGTAGCCTGCGGAGATGTAAATCGGTGTGCCGTAGCCGTTAAACTCCCAGGTGGCAGGCACTTGCAGTTCTTTCCATGTGGAGCAATCGTAGTCGGGCCGATAGAAATCCACAATGCGTTCGGCAGGGGTCTTCGTCCACCGGAATTTCCAAATGCCGTCAAGTGATAGCTGACTATCACCCGGCTGTTGCTTGAATGGAATGAAATAAGCCCTTGCCGGCTCTCTGTTTATCTCCAAGATGTGGTGGTTTTCCCACTCTGCACACACTCCTTGCAAGACGGAAAATGTGCAAACGGAGACCGTTAGAAATAAGAACTTCTTCATCATTGTACTTCTAAATAGTCAAATTCGATATTTTCAGCACCCTTTATCCTCACCCGATAGCTGCCCGCATTGATTTGCGTTCCCATTGTGGTGCCGATAGTTTTGAACTTATCTGGAGTCGTGGGGAAAGTCATTTCCCTGTCTACGAGCACACCGCCTTGGGCATTGGTGACTGTAAGATGACTTTTAATGGCTCTGCCGGTGACATTCTTGTAGCGGAAACGGAGCATATATTCCCGTGCCACCCCGGGAGTGACAGTCCACTCATGGTAAGCAGTCCGGGCCTTTCCTATCTTCTTTTTGGCCTCCGATGCCTCCTGATAGCGCACCGCCGGAAAAGCCTCGACATCCCTGGGCAACATCTCTTTGGGATAGCGGGCAATGGTGTCCCGGTCAAGATCTGCCCAAAAAGTCTTGCTTCGCGAGGTTGTTTTCAGTCTGACGGGCATGGCCTCCGGAGCATCTGAGGCGATGGCGATGGCCGAGATGACGGCCTGTCCCGCTTTCACCTCAGGAAAACCGATGGTGATCTGTCCGTTCTCCGCACGGGCATAGACCACCCTCTTCAAGGCTCCGGCAAAGCCCGCCTCGGTCCAAAGGTCGAGATTATCTATGACCACGCTGTCGTTCACAGCCACATCGAAGATGCGTTCGCCCTCGCAGTCGATAGCTGCCCCGTAGCGAGCTCCCAACCACGGTTCGGCAAAATAGAGTTCGATGCGGTAGAGACGGTTGTCGGGCACACAGAAATGCCATTTCAGTGCGTGCCTTCCCCAACGGAAATATTGAAACAGTGGAGCATCTACCGTACCGTGGATGCTATCAGTGATATGTCCTTGACTGGCCATGAAGGGAGGCAACCCCATCTTCTCCGACCACGATTCGGAGTAGAGTGTGTCGTCTTGCAGCCACTCATGGCCGTAGGAGTCGGTGTAGGCATCTCCGCCACAGTTGAGTCTGTAAAGGTAGGTGTAACCGTCAGCCGGTTTGAGCAAGTCTCGGTTGCGGTCGGCGGCGGTGGGCGTAAGCGTGTCGGCAGGTGTACCCACATAGTGGTTCCGGTACCAATAGAAGGCTTCCGTGGGCTGTTCCCATGGCGTGAGCAGACCTTTATAGTTGAACGGTCCCACTTTGTCAATGCGTCGTAAAGCCTCATCGGGTTGCACCCGACCGGGATTTTCGTGCGAAACGAAGAGCCATTGGAAGTGTCCGCACACGCTGTCGCGGGCACTCTCGGCCAACAATGCCTTCTTGCTCAGCAGACCGGTGAATGCTTCTTCCGAATAGCGATCGGCCCCATGGAGTCCGAGCGTGCGCCATGCCCCGTATTCGCCGTTGAGGAGTTGGTCCGAATGCTTGAGTTCCCGGGCATAGTTGTCAGCACTTCCACCGTAGGTTCCGCTCCAGTTTTGCACCACATTCCAGTCTGTTCCCTCACCGCCATTGCAAGTGGTGACGGCCCGCTGGTCGATGGCCGTAGGGTCGAGCTCGCGGATGATAGCCCTACACTCCTCCGCAAAGTCTTTCGGCAGCACGCTCTCATTCTGTAATCCCCAAAGTATGATGCTCGGAGAGTTGCGCCGTTCCTTGACCCATTGGCGCAGTTTCTCCTTGAAGTTGGTGCGAAATTCGGGCGTGTCGTACCAGATGTGGGCGGAAAACTGGCTCCAGAAAAGCATCCCCTGCTCATCGAACAACTGTCCGTAGTAGAGGTTGTGGGGCTGGTGGGCCTCACGGAAAGCATTGAAACCGGCTTGGCGTATCTGCTTGACGCGCGAAGCTATCTGCTCGTGAGAGAAAGCGTGACTGCCTCCGAAAAGATGTTCATACTCGCAAGTGCCGTTGATGAAGACCGGTTTTCCATTGAGCAGGAACCGATGTGTGTCGGTTGCCGGACCTTGACCGGCTGACATATTGACACTCTTGACGGCATGCACGGGCCAACTGATGCTGCGGATACCGAACTCGGTGTCTGATTCATCGGTTGTCTTTCCGCCCTCGCGTTTAATCATCGTAGCCAGATGATAAAGGTAAGGGTCGTCAAGACTCCAGCGATGGGGACTGTCGATGGCCGTCCGCTGACGAATGGTTTTCGTCTCTCCCGGCTGCAAAGTTGTTTTTTCCGAGAGCCTAAAGTAGGTTTTTCCACTTGCCCGGTTGAGTTTGTTGACGAGCTCTATTTCCACCGTCGCACGGCTGTAATTCCTCACCTCAGTGTCGATAAAGACACTGTCGCAGGCGGCATTGTTCCAGATGTGCACACCGAAAGGCTCGATGCGCACCTCGTCGGTCTCTTCGAGTGTCACCGGACGGAAGATGCCAAACGGCTGACTGCCCTCGGAGAATCCCCATTCGGCCGAACAACCGCCACACACCCACGGCATATCGGTGATCATTTCGGGATGGGCGACCTCCACGCGCAGGCTGTTGACTCCATCGTTCAGCCAAGAAGTGACATTCAATGTGTAGACGGTGCGGCCCACGGGGACGGGCTTGTCAGAGAATGCATGGCCGTTGAGCACCACCCGAGCGTAGGATCCGATGCCCTCGAAGTGCAGGAAATACTGCCGCCCGGGCCGTTTTCTTGCTTGGAAGGTCTTGGTATAGACCGCCGAACCGTGCAGATTTCCGTGCTTCAACTGCCGATAGCCGTAATAGTCGTCCCAGTTGTGAGGCAAGTTTACGGTGCGGGTGGCGGGTGGCATGGCCAGAGAATCTTGGTTGGTGGTAAGTAGTGAAGTTGTCCAACCCCTGTTGAGGTCGGTCACGACACGCTTCCCGCCCTTTTCGGGGGTGGGAAACGCCACAGCCGACCGCCCCATCGGCACGCTTGTGGCCACGGCTATGCCCCGCTGCCCGGCCTTGTTCACCGCACAGTAGAAGTGATAGACCACACCTTGGTGATTCACCACGCAACTCTTGTGGGCAAACATGTCATCGTAGGGTTTGGTGGGACAGATGAGGTCAGGGCCCGTCCAGTCTTGCCAGTGCACAAGGTCGGTACTCACGGCAAAGGTGTTGAAGGCATTGTACCGGCGTTGTGGATGATAGGCTGAGAAGTAGAACATCACGTAGAGCGGGCCGGAAAGTCGTTGACCCCGGCCGTCGACCGCGTGGGGAAGGGTCATCTTCACGATTTGTGCGTCTCCCGTGATGATGCCCGGTGCCTCATGCGCATAGACGGGATTGCCCGCATAGCGTTCCCAGTGCTTCATGTCGTCGGACAGTGCTATGCCGATGCGTTCGGCCTTGAGATTGTTCTTCGGATTCACACCGCCTGCATTGTAAAACATCATGAAGCGTTTGCCGAGTGTCTTGGCTTTGTCTTCATAGACCGTGCTCTTGTATTGCACAAGCTTCTCCCACCATTGCGCCCCCTTGTCGTGGATGCTCAGGAGTGGCCGGTCGGCCATCGACCGCCATTCGTGGGCGTATGAAGGGTCGCCTTTCGTCCACGCCAGACCGATGTTAAGCGGTTCGCGCACGGCTTCGTAGCCCGTTCCGGCCCCGCCGATATAGGTCATCCAGTGCTTTCCCTTATAGGTGTTCATCGCGTATGAACCGCCCCATGTCCAGTCGATGAGTGCCGGGAAGCCGCCCCGCTGGTTCATGTCCCACCCTTTGTCCCGGTAGGAGAGAATGCGCCCGAGTGTCGTCCAGTGCAGCAGATCGGCCGACGAAGCGAGCCACGTCTCATATCCACGCCCGTCGAGACCGCCCTTGCCGTTGTACACCACGTAGGTCATCAGCCACTTTCCACCATGTCGGAACACCGTTGGGCAGTCCGTCTGGTGATGGGTGTCGGCCGGAGCCACCACCATACCATATTTATAAGGTGTCTTCACCTCCTCGTAGACGGCCTGCATCGTGGTTTGGGAGACAGACTGTGCCGACATGCCGATGGCTGTCGAAAACAGCAGCGAAAGGATATTTTTGCGCATGAATTGTTTTTGATTGTGGTTTTAGGGTTTTCTGACCGGTGTCCTCCGCTTTCCTTGGGGGGCCACGGAATGGCCGGTGTGCTAATAAAACAGCCAGTCGATAGCCTTGTCCGCGCCCGACAGACCGGCATCTCGGGGCGTCACTTTGTCGCCTGTGAAGCCCGTTACCAGTAAGATGCCTTTGGGCAAAAGCAACGTGTGACTGCCTGCGGGGAAGTCGTATTTGTGTACGTTTACTTGCGGCATACCGTCTATGCGGATGGCGGAAGTGAGCTGTGGCTCGGCTTGTCCGTAGTCGTTGGCTGTAGCATCGGTCTCCAGCTTGGGTGCCTTGGCATATTTCATCTGGTCGTCGCGGAAGTAGCCCACCAACAAACTGACGGGCTTCTTGCAGACAAACGCTATCTTGGTGCCCTGCTTGCGCTGTTGGTCACTGCTGAAGCGGTATGCCTTCAGGCCCTGCAACTCGGGGGCCAAGTCGGTCACCACGCTGTCCATGTCGCTGAACAGCCGTGCGCCCTTGGTCAGCGTCACGG
Organism: Segatella buccae ATCC 33574; assembly: GCF_000184945.1. GTDB lineage: Bacteria > Bacteroidota > Bacteroidia > Bacteroidales > Bacteroidaceae > Prevotella > Prevotella buccae. The sequence goes on along the minus strand of NZ_GL586311.1, from coordinate 1,277,737 downwards.
TCTCCGCCTCGCCGACCAACTGCACGCCGGCAGCCTTCAAGGGCCTGACAGTCTCTTCCACCTCACGATAAGTGCCGGCGGCCTGCGCCCTCAACCGGGCGATGTTCTTCTTCAGATTGGCCAACTCCTGCTCGTAGAGCGGCAGCAGTTCCTGCCAGTGCTTCATCTTGCCGTCGTCTCCGCCCACGGGGATGCGCCGCTGGGCCGTCTGCATGGAGTTGGCATAGAGGTAGGTGTCTTTTGTCAGAGCCACCAACCGGCGATAGTGCTCCAGACTCTTTTCGAGGAGCGGGACAGCCTTGTCCAGTTCTCCGATGTCCTTTCCCCACTTGTAGTTGAGTACATGCCGGGCGGCCCTCACCTTTTCGCCGAAGCTGTAAGCAAACTCCCGGTAGCAGTGCATGTCGTTGCGCAGCCGACCAAACTCCTCCCGGTTGGCGGTCACTTGTGCGGCTACGGCATCAATGGCGGCCACGGCCCGGTCGCCGTGTGCCTCCACTTGTGCCACGATGTCGAGCGGCAGCTCCCCTGTGTGGGGCTCGTGCCGCCACTCCCGCTCCACAAACTCGATAAGTTTTTCGCCCTCCGGCCCGCAACTCTCGTAGAAACCGGGATAGATGGTGTATTTGTAGGGGTTCACCAGTTGGCCCATCCTCATGCCCAGCAGGAGCGTCTGGCGGTTGCCCTCGGTGATGCCAAAACGGCGTAAGAGCTTCGGGGCTATCTCGCCGCTCTCGTCGTAGGCCTTGCGTATGCTGTCGGCCGCCTGCGTGTTGCCCGGACAGTAACAGCAGGCCAGTTCCTCGTCCCAATAGCCCCTCTCCTCCTGCCGGTCGCGCCGGCAGTTCCAAGCATAGCGGCCCCATGTCTTGTACCACAGCCGGTCGCGGTCCAACTGCCTCTCCCGGGCTCCGCCGGGCAGTTTGTCGGCCGTGTAGGGCCAGTCCCAGTAGGCCGATTGCGGATAGAGATGCAACGCATTGGCGTGGTGGATGTCGTGCATGGCCGTCACGGCACGCTGCACGAAGGCGGGCGAGGCCCAGCGCCAAGGCTCCAGATTGGCGAGGATATGCACGTTGCTGATGTGCGTGCTGCCCAGAGCGGCCAAGTCGGTGTGCATCTTTGTCCACGGGCCGCGTGGCTGGTAGGTGGTCAGCGACTCGCCATTGTACTTGTGCATGGTGTAGAGATTCTTGTAGAGCGGGAGCGAAGCCTCCATCACCGCCTTGCAGTCGGTGTCGTGGGCGCGCAGCAGCACGGGCGGTTCGTCGGTGCGCCCGAGTGCCTTCAGACCGTCTTTCACCCCGGGTATCACCGTGCGGGTCATCCATTCCACATCGTCTTCGTAGGTGTCCATCGCCTCTCCCAGGCACACAAGCAGGCCCACGTTGGGATATTTCTCGATAAAGGCGGCAATGCTCTTGCGGGTGTAATCGCTGATGAGCGGCGTGATGGGGCGGTGGCGGTCTTGCGTCTTCAGCCCGTAGTGGTCGGCAAAGGGTTTGGAGAGGATGATATTGTAGAACATCTGGATAACGAAGATGCCGCGCCTGTCGGCCTCGTGGGTGAGGAAGGAGAACATCTCCTCGTTTTTCCGGAATGTCTCCTCGTCCACCTCAAGGGCGAAGGGATAGTCTTTCAGCCTCACGAGCGAGGCGAAGGGATGCCCGTTCCACAGGTAGAGGGAGTTCATCTTGTTGTCTACCAGCATGTCGAGATAGTCGAGCCACTGCCGCTTATCGTAAAACCAAGGGAAGTTTTCGGGCGTGTAGGGATATTCATACACCTGATGGCCGGGCAGGTAGACCGTCTTCTGCAAACCGATGCAGGCCCCACGCAGCACCATCTCCGGATTTTGCCGGCTGTCTCCGATGTCGAGATTGCCATGGTGGCGGGCATAGTCGGCCAGTTCGCTGCAACCATAGATCACCCCCGCCCCATCGTAGCCTTCCACGACGATGTCACCTTTCTTGCGGCTGATGTGGAAGCCCTCTTTCTTCATTCCTGGCTTTTCGCCTGTGACGGAGAGCCTGATGCGGTAGTCGGCCCGCCGGGATGAGACTGTATAACCGATGGCCGTCAGCTTTTTCTCCAAATGCTCGGCGGCGTAGGCCACCCTATTGTTCGGCTTTCCGGAAGTGATGATGCTGACGGTTTGTGCCTGCAAGGCAGCCGTACAGACTGCCAAGGCGATGAAGATGGCGTATATTCTTTTCATGTTGTGAGGTCTGTTTGTTGATGAATGCAACCGAATGGTTTCCCCGTCGGGCTGCCGACAGTTTGGTGCGTGGCTCTTGCACCATCCGTGCAGAGGCCTTGCACAAGGCGTGCAACAGCCATGCACGGGGCGTGCAACGGCTTTGCACCATTCCCCCGACGGCCCTTCGGCAAATCAATCCGATTGCTCCGACGAACCGCCCCGGCTGCTTTGGGGCTGCGACGGACTATTTCAGCTTGTTCAAGTCTATCTTCTTGTAGGCTATGCGTTGGCGCCGCCAGGTGTAGACGCAGTGCAGTTTACCGTCGCGCCCCTCAATGATGGCGGGATAGGAATACTGATTGATGGGGCTGTCTTCAAGCGTGAGGGCATGATGCCAGTGCGTGCCGTCATCGGAGAGGGCTATGCTGATGGGCGTGCGCGGGCCTTTCTTGGTGCCGGGGAGCGTCTCGAAGTCGTTGTAGATGAGCACGTGCCGACCATCCCTTAGCGTCACGGCATCGGTGCCGCTCTGGTTGTTGGGCACCTCGGTGAGGGTCACCGGGCTCCACGTGTCGCCGCCGTCGGCACTGAAGGAGGTGGCCAACTTGGCATTGTGGGTGCGCATGAGCACTTGCAGCCGACCGTCTTTCAGCCGCAGGATGGAAGGTTGTATGCTGTAGATGGGGCGCGGGCCTTCTCCTTGCTTGTAGACAGGGGCAACCATATCGCAACCCGGTTCCACATCGTCGGTGCGTGCCCTACCCTCCGCCTCCACCGGTCCCACATATTTCCAACGGCCGGTTTTCAGGTCGAGTATTTCCACATGGAAGCGCCAGCCGTCGTTCTCCGTACTCGACCCGCATACGAGCCGTCCGTCGACAAGTTCGGGCTTGTTCTTCACCGGACCTATAAATCCCTTGGGTAGAGGTTCCCGGTCGCTCCATGTCCGCCCGCCGTCTCTTGATTTCACGAGCCATCCCGTCCAGTCGGCCACAATCGCTCCCACTTTGTAGAAAAGCCATAGTTCGCCGTCGGGCATGGTAAACAGCACCGGATTCCAACAGGCTTTGCGCTTCAGACGGGCGTTGAAGGGCATGTTCTTGGGCTTGGTGGCGGCAGCCTCCTCCTTGGTTTTGGGGTAGGTGTAATGCCAATGGGCTATCTGCTGTCGGTAGTCTTTCAGCTGTTCGCCCCTCCGCTGCTTGATAGGGCCGGCTGAGGCCGGAGTGGTTTTCTCGTCGATGCCGGCCAGTGCAGCATCTGGAGTGCCCAACTCGTAGACCCCGTCGCCTGCCAGCACGGGAGCCTCCCAACGGTCGGAACCTTTGGGTTTGCGGCTCACCCAGATGCAGACATTCGGATTGCGCTCCCAAGTGCCGCCGAAATAAGCGGCCACGAGGTCGCCGTTTTTCAGTTGCGTGATGGTGGAAGCGTGGGCCTGCGGGAAGCCGGCCGACTCGTAAAGGAATTCGTCTTCCACGATAGCAGGATTCTTTGGCGTGATGTCGCTCTCGAACGTGTAGCTCCCGGACCCTATATCTTCGGTCTTTCCGTTGGGCAGGTACACCGTGGCCGTGGTGTTGACGGGTACCTCCACCTGCCATTCCACGCGTTCAAGAGTCTTCTTCCACTTGCTGACCACCCGACCGTAGGGTGTCATGTAGCTTGCATCTACATGGAAACAGTCTTCTATGCCGAATGAGGGCTGCAAGACGATGTGCTTGTAGGCCGTGCTCCCTGGGGCCTGACGAATGCCCGCCAAGTATTGGTAGCACCACGTGAGCAGGTCGCCGAGGAGCATCACGTGGTTGCCCGAATTCATCGCCGGGTCGGCCTTGTCGCCGTTCCAGAGCTCCCAGATGGTGGTGGCTCCGTTCTTGGCCATGTATCCCCACGACGGATAGGTGTTGTTGGTGGCCAGCAGATAGGCCACATCGGCAAAGCCGTTGTCGGACAGTCCACGCAGCAACCAACTGATGCCGATGACACCGCAGGTCACGTGTCCGTCGCCCGTGGTGATGATGTTGGTCACCACGTTCTTCACCACTTCATCTTTGAGGCTGTCGGGCACAATGCCGAAAGCCAGTGGCAGGAGGTTGGCCGTGGCCGTGTTGTTGCCGTAGAATACGCTGTCGGGGTATAGCACGTGGCCGGGGCGGGGCGAAGTGCCGCGCTTGAGCGTGAGAAATTTGCGGTTGAAGGCCGCCGTCATGCGGCTGCGTTGCTCTTTCCAACAGTCTGCCTCGCACTCCATGCCCTGCAGCCGGGCAAACTTCTCCAGCAGTTGGAACACTCTGATGCCGTAGGCTGTGGAGATAAGTGCACCGTCGGTCTTGCGTGCGGGGTCTTGGCTGTGGATGAGTTCCGGCTTCTCGGGCGGCACACACCAGTCGCCATACTTGTCTTTGGTGATGATGTCTTCGTGCCGGTATTCGTCAAGTATATGAGTGAACCACTTCTTGATGTAAGGGTAACATTCCGTGATGGGGCGGATGTTGCCGTATTGTTGGTAGAGCATATCGCAGGCAAAGGGGAATACAGCCGGCCATGTCACGTTGTCTTCGTAGTAGTTCCAGAAGGCCGGTGTGACGTTGGACAGTGCTCCATCGGAGCGCACACCCTCTGCCAGATCGCCCATCCACTTGCTGTAGAGTCGCTCGTTGTTGAAGAGGAAACTCTCGCCGAGGCAACCCACGGTGCGGTCGCCCAGCCACGGCTGCCGCTCGTTGCGCTGCGGACAGTCTACGGGCATTCCCTTGTAGTTGCTGTAGATGCCCCACCATGCGTTGCGCACCACGGCATTGAGCGTGGTGTCGGAGCATTCGAAGTGGCCCGTGGTTGCCATCTCGTCGCTCACAGTGAAGGCCGTGAAGTCGTCGGGCGCGGCTGTTACCGGTCCGCTCACCTCCACATAGCGGAAACCGTGGTAGGAAAATGCGGGCTTCCAGAGTCTGCCTGCCTCTTTCCCGTTACACACATAGATGTCTTCCGAGCGCGCGTTGCGCAGGTTGTCGCGGTAGAGTGTGCCGTCGGCATTGAGTTTTTCGGCATAGCGCACACGTATGGTGTCGCCCCTGTTGCCACGCACCTTGAGGCCTATCCAGCCGGCCATGTTCTGTCCGAAGTCGAGGATGAGAGGTGATGGGTGATGGGTGGCAGGTGTTAATGAAGTGCTTTTGTGATTGCCGAGGGGGGAGACAATGCGGGGACGATGCGGATAGGGAGTCTCTACCATGCCCTCGGTGGGTTGCGGGCGCAGCGTGCCATCGGGCACGGCACATCGCCGGGCCTCCTGCCACCGGCTGTCGTCGAAGCCCACGCGGTTCCATCCGGGCATTTCCTTGCGGGCATCATATTCCTCACCGTCGTATTCGTTGTTGGCGCGGATGGGACCATCAACGGTCAGTTTCCACGACGGGTCGGTTGCCCAAACAGCGTGCGAACCGTCTTCGTAGTCGATGCGCACATTGATGCGGCACTTCGGGTAGCCGAAAAAGGGTGTCTTATAGGGCTTCTCCTGCCGCATGGGGAACAGCCGACCGTTGCCCAGCATAATGGCTAAACAGGCTGTATGCGAGGCGTTGAGCGGTTCGGTCACGTCGTAGGTGTTGTAGTAGACAGTCTTGCGATAGTCGCTCGGCACGGGCTGTAGCACATGGTGGCCACCCATGCGGATGCCGTTGACGAAGAATTCATGCACGCCCAGTCCTGCCACGTAAGCCATGGCGCGCTTCACACGCCCTTTCAGCTTGAATTCCTTGCGCAGATAGCGGGCAGCCAGTCGGGTGTACATGCCTTTTCGTTCGCCCGGTTGCAGTTCTTCCAGCCCTATCCAACGACCGCTCCACCGGTTTTCGCCGAGCAGTCCGATGGTAAACCGTTGTACGGCACTCCATTCGGTCTTCCCCCGGTTGGTGGTCACCCGCACCCGCCAGTAGGCCTCATCGCCACTTTGCAGGGCGCGTCCGCGGTAGTCGATCCATAGTTGGGCGTCGCTTTTCACTTCCCCCGAGTTCCACAAATCGGCTTCTCCCCGTTCCAACAACCGGGGCGTGGAGGCCACCATGATGTGGTAGGCCGTCTGCACCACCTGCCTTTTCTCCGAACTCAGTTGCCATGAGAAGCGGGGCACGGTGGTACCCAACCCCTGCGGGTTGGTCATGTTCTCGGTTGTCAAGTGACTCACGACCACGTTGGCGGCAAACGAAGCGATGCCCGTCAAGGCGGCACAGAGCATGAACAGCAGGCGTAGTCTTTTCATCTTGTCATTCGTTAAAATCGCGCTTTCGGCCGGTCATGCTGCGATCGGCAATCGCCTTTTGGTCTTTGGCGATATAGTTTTTGGTAGCATCTACGGCTATGAGTACACCGTCGCAAACCTGTCCGGAATACGGATTCTGTTGGTTGAAGGTCGTGGGTTTGGAGTCGAACTCGCCGATGAAAGTCAGTTTGCCCGTCGCGGCATCCATCCACCACACGTTTTTCCGGTTGCCTGAAATCTTTCGCAGATCCACTTTCATGGGCACGCTGTTGTAGTTATACACCAGCAAATAGTCGTTGCCGCGGGTCGCGATGAGCCGGTTGTAGCGTGTGCCGTTCTTGCCGGCGATGACGCTTTGGTCGGGCACGCGGTCAAAGTAGGGCAAGGCGAGCATCAGATTCTTCAGGTGCTTCATCTGGTTGTAGCCCGGATCGTTGAGTGCCTGATACCAGTATTTCTCGGCTCCGTCAGTGCCATAGCCCGTGGCGTAGCCCGGCTTGAGCATCTGCATGATGGCATTGTGCCCGTAGGTGTGGCCGCAACTGCCGGCAAACACGCTCCAATAGGCATAGCGGCGCACATCGTGAGCCTGCCAACGGGCCTCATTGGGATCGTGCAGCCCTTTGGGAATGTCCTCATAGCTCGGTTCCGAATCGAGCACGGGCTTCAAGGGACGGTAGGCCCACGTGGAGTCTACATACATCCAGTTGTCTTCCTCGGTGCTGTCGGGGATGGGATAATCGGCGTTGCCCATGCGCTGACCATACTTGCGGTGGCCACTCTGAAAGGTGTGGAAGTCTATCCACGAGGCTTTGCTCCACCATTTGGCCGATGTGTAGCGGCCCCGGGGGTGGTAGGTCATCACATGGCGGTCGTCTGCCGAGCGGATGGCTGTGGCCAGAGCTTCCCATATCTCGGGGCGTATGTCGCCTTGAATGTCGCCGCCTATCATCCACACGATGTTGGGACTGTTCTTGTAGCGGTTGCCTAAAAAGCGACCATAGGCCTTAGCTCCGGCCACATCTATCTTCCCCTCCTTCACCAGTGTGCCCCAAATGGGCACCATAGCGATGTAGATGCCGTTCTGCTCGGCAGTGCGGACGATGTAGTCCAGATGATCCCAGTAGCCGTAAACGCCTTTGCGGTCGATGCCTGAGAAGTTCCAACCATCTATGAGTGAAGGCTGACCGTAGATGTTGTAAGAGGGCACGCCGTTCATCGTCTGCACCTGCACCACATTGTAACCGGCCCGTCGGCAGGCTTGTAGATAGTATTGGGCTTCGGAACGGTCAAGCCGTTCGGGCAACAGCCAGCCTGTGTCGCCCAACCAGAAGAAGGGCTGACCGTTGGCAAACTGAAGATAACGGTGGTTGGCAGACACCTGCAACCGACCGTTGTCCCAAGGCTTTTGTGCGCCGGCCGTGAGCGACAAACAGCACAGAAGGGCGAAGATGGAAATGATTTTCTTCATAGCGATGTCTTCTTTGATATTGTTTTTGGAGCGTTGGTTCACTTTCCGATGAGCGTCAGCGTTTGGCCCTTGTGGGTCTTCCTCATCATCATCTTGCCGTTGGCTTTCACCCGCAGCGGTTCTCCGGCGTTGGAACGGATGGCAAGCCGCACCACCCGACCGTCTTTCCAAGCAAGGTGTTCTATCTCGAAAGCTCCTCGGGCCATCAGACCTTTCACTTCCCCCCCGGCTTTCCACGCGTCGGGCAGGGCCGGCAGCAGGTTGATATAGCCCTCATGGCTCTGCACAAGCATCTCGGCTATGCCGGCCGTGCAGCCGAAGTTGCCGTCGATTTGGAACGGTGGGTGGGCATCAAAGAGATTGCGGTAGGTGCCTCCTTTCTTCTTGTCGGTGCCGTAAGCGACGAAGCGGTCATCGGTGAGTGACAATTGGTTGCGAATGAGTTTGTAGGCATGGTTGCCGTCAAACAGCCGGGCCCACAGGCACACCTTCCATCCCATTGACCAACCCGTGCTCGGGTCGCCGCGGTGGATGAGCGATGTGCGGGCGGCATCGAAGAGCCGGGGAGTGCCCGAAAGCGTGATTTGGCAACCGGGGTAAAGCCCGTAGAGATGGCTCACATGGCGGTGGGTGTCGTTGGGATCGTCCCAGTCTTCCATCCATTCCTGCAACTGTCCCCACTTGCCAACCTGCATCGGGGGCATAAGTTTAAGCCTTTCGGCATAGTGGGCGGCCAAAGCGGCATCCTCACCAAGCACCTTCGAGGCGGCCATGACCTCACGGAAAAGCTCATTCACGAGCTGTACATCCATCGTCGTTCCGGCTGAAATGGCCACTTTCCCGTCTTTGGATGGATGGCTGTTTTCGGGAGAGACCGATGGCGAGATGACCAGCCAACCGTGCTGCGGTTCCGGAATGAGCATCTGGTCAAGGAACTCCGCCGCCCCCTTCATCACCGGATAGTAGCGTCGCAGGAAATCTTTGTCCATCGTGTAGAGGTAGTGCTCCCACAAATGACGGCAGAGCCAGGCCCCACCGGTCATCCACATGCCACTCTGGGCATGGTCTATGCCTCCCGTAACGCACCAGATGTCGGTGTTGTGATGAAGCACCCAACCGCTTTTGCCATACATCGTGCGAGCCGTCTTGGCCCCCGTCTCGCTCACTTCGCGGATGAGTCGGAACAGCGGTTCGGTGAGTTCGGTGAGTTGGGTGGGCTCCGCCGGCCAGTAGTTCATCTCAAGATTGATGTTGGTGGTGTATTTCGAGTCCCATGCCGGGAAGAGTTTATCGTTCCAGATACCTTGCAGATTGGCCGGTTGTCCGCCGGGCTGCGAACTGCAAATGAGCAGATAACGACCAAATTGGAAGTAAGTGGCCACGAGATAGTTGTCGTCTCGGTCGGCAAAACGGATAATCCGTTCGTCGGTGGGCAGGTCTTTGTATTGGTCTTCACCCAAGTTGAGCGTCACACGGTGCATCAACTGCCGGAATCGGCTGATGTGTTCGGCTTTGCTTTGTGCATAATCGCGAGCCATGGCAGCCCGCAAAATTTGTTCCGAACGGACGGCCTCGTCACCGGAAATGTCCTTATAATTGTTGAAGTTGGTGGCTATCGAGATGTAGAGCACAGCCTCGTCGGCCCCTTTCACCGACACAATTCCGTCTTTGGAGTGGGTCACGGCCCCTTCCCCTTTCCCCTTTGCCACCGCCGCCATGCGTCCCATGAAGCGCACTTTGCCTTTCAGTCCTTCGTGCTTGGAAGTCACGCCAAACAGCGTGGCTTCGTCGCCCTCGCTCTTGATCATAATATCGTCGTGGGGAGTGGTGAAGTAGGCATTGAACGTGATGCAGCCCCGTTGGTCGGCCGTGAAGCGGACGGTGACCACATTGTCGGCCAACGAAGTGATCACCTCGCGCCGATAGGTCACCCCATTTGCCGTCCAACGGGTGATGGCCCGTGCCGAGTCGAGGCTCAATTCGCGGTAATAGTTTGTGTAGTTGCCCATGCCCGGCATGGAGATGTACACGTTGCCGAAAGCCTGGTAGGGCATTCCCCAGTTGGTGGCCGACATCACATCTGAGGTCGCCAAGTCTTGCGCCTTCTTATACTCCCCCTTCCAAATCAGATCTTGAATCACGGGAATGGCCTTCAGCGCCTTCGCATTGGCATTGCCGTTGGGCTGTCCGGCCCAAATGGTTTCCTCGTTGAGCTGTATGCGCTCCGTGGCCGGAATACCATATACCATGGCTCCAAGCCTGCCATTGCCAAGTGGCAAAGCATCAGTCCACACCTGTGCAGGTTCCCGATACCATAGTTTATACGGATGTGCTTGCGAAAAAAGACTTGCAAGCATGGCGATAGCCATTAGAAAAGACTTCTTAAGAATCATCATGCGCATGTTTGACAGTTATATCCCATAGACGAACATGCACAGCTTTTGTCGTCAGTGAATCCCCATATTATAAGGCATCAAAAAAGCCGGAGCTGCTGCGGCTCCGGCTTCATTCGATTATTTAGCGGTTACGGTTGCGCGTGGGAAAACGTGACATTCCAATATCTTTTGTTCTCATCACTGTCATCAGCTTCCACTTTCTCTTCCGTTGCGTCGGGCAGATTGCAGAAGAAGTCGATGCCGGTGCGTCTCTCCAACTCGTCGATGGTGATGTATTCTGTCTTACTTCCAGACTCATGAGGCGACCAAATACCCAATGCGTGATAGGTACCATTGGTTTTGTTGTATGCCAATAGAGCCATATAGAAATATTGTGGTACAATCAGCCCTGCGCTTGTATATCCTTGTATGTGGCCATCATCAATGGTGGCAGCTTTTACTACATACAGAGTGTCACAGTCAGAGGCTGTAGCGTATGTGTCACGCACTTTCCGCTCTAATTGCTGCCAAACGCCACTGTTGTGCCCATGTATCTGTGGCTGCATGTTGCTCAAGTAGAATGTTTGCTTATTTTGTTCTACAGAATAGAGTCGATCGCCCGATGGGCAAAGATGTCCTCTGGCATAAATGCTGGAATTACTTTTATAGTCTGCAAGTGTACTCCGGTGTGCAGGATTCGTAATCATCGGATCTTCTTTAAAATCATCGTTACGTTTTGTATTTTTTGCCATATTTCCCGCATAGAGTTGATAGCATGTCCAACGGTTGGCTTTCTTTTGTCCGTCCCATTCCAAAGAGAAGTTGACAACCTGCTCTTCTTTATTTTGAATTACGGCTTTATATGTATGTGTGATTTCATACGTCGCCTCGCGCCCTTGAATAAAGCGTGGGAACTCCAGTCGCCAACCCTCTGGATTCTTAGCCAAATCTTCTTTGGTATTCTTGTTCTTATTCTCTTCGTCGGGAGTTTCACCTCCCTGTTCGAAGAATGTCACCTCCTCGATTTGCGAATAGAGGTAGTCCACCGGTTCGGCATCGTGGACATAGACCTTGATGCCAAGCGGCTCTTGCTGCCCGTTGGGGCCGAACACGATGCGGGCACTGTCTATCTGATCCTTGACAAAGGTCACCTCCAAGCCCGTCTTGAGTTTGATGATTTTGGGCTTCTTGTCGTTTTGTGCGCTTATGCCCAGCGCAAAGACCAGGCAAAGCAGTGAAAATAGATATTTTTTCATGATTATTCGCTTCATTCCTATTGATGGTTATACATGTTTTCTATTTCATCTTCATCGTCCCAGAGGCTCCAGCTCTTGCCATACGCATCATTGGCATTGCCGCCACCGCCTGTTCCGGGGAAATGGACATCAGTACCCTCGTCATTAATGTCGGGACTGGCTGCGGCCAGATGCTGTTCAAGCTCCAAGGCCTTAATTTTCGTGTTGGGGACAAAATATGTTTTCTTTTCCATTATAGCAGATTGTTAGTTAATAACCATTTTTTTACCATTGACGATGTAAACACCCTTGGGCAAGCCGGCTGTTCCGATGCCCACAAACTGTCCATTGAGGTTGTAGACGCGGGCGTTGGCCGTTGCCGCCGGGTGGTCGGTAGCCACATTGTCTATGGCTGTAGTCTCACCAACGATAGAGACCTTGGCTTCCGTCATCGTTTCAGGCACCATGAAGTAGGCTCTCAGACCTTTCATCTTGTTAGCGTCAGGTGAAGTCGTGGTGTCGGGCCAGTAGAGTTTGTTGCCCTCTCCGAGGAAACGTTCGGTCTTGTCTGCCTTCATCGTATAAGGACTGTAGGTGCCGGCAAATCCGCAACTGCCGTGCATCACTTTCCGGGCCTCGGTCTTGGAGAGCGTCACGTCGGTGTAGGTGGGATTCTCAATGACTGTGGCCGGCTTGAACAGATAGGGCACGCCCGGTTCCACAGATGCGGCTTCCACAAACTTCATTGTCTGTCCGTCCACGTTGTCGTATTTGCGCAGCTTTCCCCCTTCGAAGGTTACGGCAAAAGGCAGGGCGAGCGTATTCCATTTGTCGGGAGAGAATGTGCGGTGCAGGCGCACGGTGGCGTGGGGAATGTCAGCCGTCGGAGAAGTGAAGTTGCGAGTTTCGTCTATCACATAGATGAGCGGACGGAAGTCTCGGGCCTCCACATCATGAGCCTCCGTCTTCTCCACCTTATTGTATATAGGGCGCAATTCGATACCTGTCGCTGTGGGATAAACGATGGCCGAGAGGTCTACAATAGCCCCTTCGTATGGCTGCTGATAGAACGAGTTACCGTCGAGACCGTAGGCATTGTTCAGCATATAGGTCTGTCCGTTTGCCTCGAGCTTGCCATTTTTCATGGTCAGGTTTTTCATTGTGACCCAGTCGCCAAGATGAGTGGCGTGCTCACCGGCTTTCATGACAGCAGGCTCCACATCAGACTCCTGTACCGGGGCAGCCATCACGAGGAAAGCCGTGTGTGTGTCGGCCACAGCTTGCAGAGTGGTCATACCATTTTGGGTCATTTTCTTGCCGACGATGTAGCCTGCAACGTGCTGGTTGTATGCCATAGCAGGCTTAGCCTTGACACCAGAGAAGCAAACCGTGCAATCCTTGTCGCGGATGAAAGCCTCGTCATTGCCGGCAAAGAGCACACGGGCATTGTCGGCATCGGCAATGTAGAGATGTACAGGCGTTTCGTCTGCGATGTCTTTCAGAGCGGCAAGCCCGTTCACCTTTTGAGTGGGTTTGGGCGTTTCGCCATTGATGGCCACTTCGATGGTGTTGATATAGGTATTAACATTGACTTTGAAAGTGACCTCTGACTCGGTTCCTGTCCATGTGCCTACAGTTCCCGATACATTATAAGTACCTTGTGTGGTACTCAGACCAAAGTTTGAGGCAGAATAGCCCGTGATGGTAATTTTGGTGATATTGGCCCCACCGGCTTTCAATGTCAATGTGCCTTTTTTATAGATACGCAGACTGTATTTTCCTTTTGAATTATAAATACGGGTCGCAGTGCCACCTTTTGTATTAGATAAAGTAATGCCATCTTTCGTCAGCTCGGTATTGATATCCGTTCCTTTACTTGGAGCAGGTAAAGCTATGCCCAATTCTTGTAGGCCTTCTTTTGTGTTGAATACAAACGTGCTGTTGGCGCCATGCGTGTGGGTAGTATTGGCCCGCACGGTGGTTGCCAAAACTGCGAGCAGAATTGGCATGGTTAGTCGCAATAAATAATTCATTGTGTTGTTGTTTATATTTAAGTTTGTTATAACTTTTGAGTTGGGGTTGGTTGTTTAAGTTCGATAACGCCACAAATATAATCAATATTTCCGATAAAACAAGCAAGAGAGCCGATTTTTTTCTATTTTTTATTCGCATGATAGGCTTTTATGTAGTCGGAATCATTCAGTTTGTTATGAAAAATCGGCAAATGGTCGTTTGTTAAAATAAAAATTGAAAGCTGGAAAAAGTATACACAACTTCTAATGCGCATTTCCCCGTAGACAGAAAGGTGGCATTCAGCAGTTTTCAGCACCATTTACTATAAATCTGAAAGTATAGCTTGAAAACTCCAAAAAACCTTTTGAAAGTTTTCGCCTTACTTGACATAAAAATCACCTCCAAAAGTATAGTGCCCTGCTCCAGCCGCAACAAAATGTCAAAACAGACGAAAAAAGACACCCGAACGGGCACACTCACATCCTCAAAGGGCCACACTCAACTTGCGATTCAGGCCCATCCACAACCCTGCGGAGCCTCTTTCACATCCCGATTCGGCCTCCGCAAACACCTCTGCCGGCAACATCCACGAAAAAAGGGAGCACACGCGTACTCCCCTTGCCACAGCAAAGATACGATGGAAAATGGCCGAATGCAAATCAGGTGTGAAATTATTTGACAACTTCTGCAGGTGTCCCTAAAAGCCAACACCTTGCCACACTCCGAATGAAGGCTATTGACGGGGTTTGTTAAAAAAAGACAGGAATTCCGGTAATGAAAAGAAAGTAAGAACAGTGAGGTTTTTACCGAACCCGAAATTAAAGGGACAAAAAGAAGAGGAGCTCAAGGGAAAGAATACAATCGTATCCTTTGCCCCCTTGGCTCCTCTTTACTCTTTCGTCTTTCGTTTATTCTCCTTCCAACGGCCAGTTGGGAGAAGGATGCCTGATGGCTTTCATTTCCTTGTCGAACTCTTTCACCATTTCGGGATATTGGTCCGCCAGATTATGCCGTTCCTCCATATCCTCCTTGATGTTATACAGCTCTAAAGGAGCACCTCTCTTGGTTGTGACACATTTCCAGTCACCTTTACGGGCCGCCCTCTGTACCCCGGGAAACTCCCAATAGAGCAACCGGTGATCGGTATCCAGTTGCTTGCCATAAAAAAGAGGCAGAATATTTATGCCGTTGAGGTGTTGTGGCAGATGCTTGTTGCTGCCGGTGAGTGCTGCAAACGTGGGCATCATGTCGGGAAAGTAGATGATGTTTTCAAGCGTCCGGACAGGTATCTTGCCCGGTTGGTTGACAATCAGCGGCACGCGGATGCCTCCCTCATAAAGCAGACCTTTACGCCCACGGAAGACGCCGTTGCACTTGAGCAGTTTTAGCGGGGCTTGTACGGCTGCACCATTGTCGGAAGCGAAGACCACGAGCGTGTTTTTCCTGAGCTTCAGTCTTTCCAGTTCTTTCATCAGTCGTCCGATGGCCGCATCCATGTGAGTGATAAGGGCTGCATAGCGCTTGGTATTCATGTCCCAGTTCTCGCCGTCATACCACGAAGTGTCATCGATGATGTAGGGCTCATGAGGCGCATCGTAGGCCAAGTAGAGGAAGAACGGTCTGTCTTTGTTTTTACGGATGAAATTGATCGCGTCTTCGGTAGAAAGGTCCGTGTTGTGCATGACATGCTTGTCATGGGCGTTGGCCTCAATGTTGATGAGTTTGTCGTTATCAAATCTCCAATAAGGATAATAGTAAGGATCGTTGGAAAAGATGGTACTGATAAGCCACCCGTGGAACTCATCAAAGCCGCGGTTGAGTGGAGTGGCTTCAGGATTGAAGCCGTCAAGATGCCACTTGTTGACGAGACAAGTCTTGTAACCGGCACTTCTGAGTACGGTGGCGATGGTTGTGTCGGTAGGCAGGAGATTCATTCTTCGGATATAAGACACGCTGCCATCAGGACTCACCTTCTTTCCTTTGATACCTCCTGCCTTGCAGAAGTTGTCACGAATGGTGGTGTTTCCCGTGTTTTTGCCTGTCAGCAGTGAGCATCTGGACGGTGAACTGATGGCCGAGCCGGCATAGCATTGGGTGAATGTCGTGCCGGTTTTGGATAGGTTGTCAATGTTCGGCGTTTTGACAAATTGGCTGCCAAAACAAGATATGTCACCATAACCAAGGTCATCGGCAAGGATGAATACGATGTTCGGTCTTTCAGGTGTTGCTTTACTTTGTCCGTTTGCATTCAATACCATTTGGGGTAGGAGTCCGGCTAAAGGGAGCAGTCCTACACCACGGAAGTAGATTTGTTTCTCCATGTGTATGTAGTTGTTTAAATGGTCGGCCCGATTTTTACATGGGCAACTCCGGTAATAAGCATCATTACTATCGCAAATATAGTGATAATAATGGATAACGCCAAGTTTTTAGTGGAGAAGTGTATGTCTCACTTCAACCGACATGTAGACTCATTGCCGGATCTAATAGAAGCAGGAACTTCCTTGTTGGTCAACGTTCAAGTCCCGTCTCCATCATCCGGCGCGGTTCGATGGTGACCTTAGCCTCATCTATCATAGTGCGGTCGAGATCGAAAACACGGGCAAAGAAGTCGTAATTGGCCTGTCGCTTGTTGGGGCCATAGTCGTGTCGCTCAGCAGGAAGGTGTACGTTTTCCACCTTATCTTGGGCCCCATAGAAGCCGTAGATGCGGCGGAGGTAGGGATATTCGAGCGTGGGCACAGAGGCAGTCCAGTCGCCTCCGTCGCTCACTATCTGTAAGGGACGGGGCGCAAACATGGCAATGAGCTCGGGATTACACGTGCCTCCGCCCGCCAGATGGATGGGCCGGCCGCTCTCGCAGGGGCAACCGCCGTCGAAATGGCTGGCCAGATTGACGGTGGGGGCAGCTGCCGTGATGCGGTCGTCAAGCACGGTGAGCAGAATGGTATGGCTGCCACCGCCGCTACCGCCATTAGCACCAATACGCGACCGGTCGATGTCGTGTCGGTGGTTCCACAGATAGTCAAGCAGTTTGAGGGCACAGGCCGCTTGGTAGACATGGGCCCGGTCGGTGCGATGGGCCTCACGCCCCACTTCCTGCTCGCTTTCGCCATAACCGTAGAGGTCAAAATCCACACAAACGGCTCCCATCCGCGCCAATGTGGCGAGCCGTTTCTGCTCGTCAGGGCGCGTGCGTGTCTCCCAATGTCCGTCGGGGCAGATGATGAGGGGATATTTCCTCACATTCTTCCACCGCCGTTTCGTCTCTTTCGAGGGGGCAGGCGCATAGATGGTTCCGAACACGTGCTGCCCGGGGGGCAGCTCGATGCAGATGTTCTGCATGGTGTAACCGTCGTGCTTTCTCACTTTGGAGAACACGGGACGAGTGTTCACACAGGAGTCGAGGAAAGCATCGATGCCGAGCCGCATCCGCACTTCGCGCCGCAGACTGTCGCGGCGAGCCTCCCAAGCCGTGCGGTCGGCATAGAGCGTGGAAAGATAGTTGAGCATCTTCGCGCCCTCCTCTGTGTGGCGGCGGGGATATTCGTAGGGTTTGATCTTATAGCTACCGTCGGGCTGTCTCCACCATTTAAAGTCGAAATAGGCACAGATGTTCGACAGCGTTTCCTCCAGTGAGTAGGGGCGCACGCGGAAGTCAGCGTAGGGCAAGCGTAGCCCTGCCGTGTCTACATTGTATTTCAACCGAACATTCCAACGCCGGGCCACGTCGCCCATCACGTCGTGCAGACTACGGGTATAGTGGCCCGCGTAGTCATTCTGTGCGAATGTTGCACTCCAGCTGCAAATGGCGCAGAGCGCAGAAAGAATCAATCGTTTCATTGTCAAGATGTAAGTTTTGTCTGTCAGGGGCGGTGATGTCGAGGAGGAAACGTCCGTTTTCTATCCTCCATGCCACACTCACCCGTTTGCCATTGACTGTTGTACTGCCTTTGGCCCATGTCAGGTCGCCCACGGGATGGGGCGAGACGGTGACCTGCCGGCCGCTCACACGAAGGCCCACGAGCCACGGCACAAGCAGATTGTTGATGTGTGCCATCATGAAATGGTTTTGTGAAGCTCCCAACTCGGGATTCCATTGTTCTGCGAGCGTTGTCATACCCTGCTTGAGTTGGAAGCCGTAGCCCGGCATCTCATCGTGGTTGAGCATCCGGTAGAGCAGTTCGCCCTGTCCTTCCTGCACCAACACATTAAAGAGATAGCGCGTGCCGATGTCACCGGTGGTCAGTCGGGTGCCGTGGGTGTGGATGTCATCAACAAGATGTTGCATCACCCGGTCTTTCACCTCCAACGGTACGATACCCAATTCCAACGGAATGGCATTGGAGCATTGGCTTCCCGAACCGTAGGAAGCCGTCTCGGGATGGAAGAACTCTTTCTGAAAGGCAAGCATGATGCGCTCGGCGATGACTCCATACATGATGGCCTCGTCGGCCCTACCGGCTATCAAAGCAGCCTCCTGCACCAGACTGACCCACCGATAGTAGTGGGCCGTGGCCACAAGTGCCACGGGGGTGTTTTTCGAAAAGCCCGCCTTGCCGGGGCCGTAGTCGTACCAATCGCCGAGCCCCATGCGGAGCACGTAGGCAGAGTCGCGCGAATGAAGATAGTCCACATAGCGGCGCATGGCCGGATAGTATCGTCTCACGAGCGAGGAGTCGCCGTAGTGGCGCATGTAGAGGAACGGCAGGGCCACCAAGGCACCGCCCCATTCGGGCGATTCCTGAAAAGGCTTGGCCCACGAACCTTCAAACTTGATATACTCAGGGGCTATCTCGGGCATCGACCCGTCGGCATGTTGGGCATCAGCAAGCTGCTGCATGGTTTGTTCGATCATGGCCCGGCAGTCGTAGTTGTAGACAAGTCCTTCACCGTTGATCCAGTCCTGTTCGAGCCATCCGAGTTTCTCGCGATGCGGACAGTCGGTCCACACGTGTTGCCAGTTGCTCCGGATGGCCCGGTCGATGAGCCGGTAGGTGTCATTGAACAGCCGGTTGCTGCATTCGAAGTCGCCCGTCTTAGGTGCCGAGTTGTAGATGAAGCACGATTGCAGGCACTCCAACACGGGCAGTCCTTCGGGATTGTCGTCACCCGTCATCACCGCCCCCTCCACCTCTATGTAGCGGAATCCGTAGTAGGTGAAGCACGGATGCCACGTTTCGGCTGCCTCCCGGGAGCCCCGGAGCGTGTAGGTGAGATAGTAGGGCCGACCCGTCTGCTTTTGGTTCACGTGCCCGTCGGGCGTAAGGGTCTCCCCAACGATGAGCTTCACCGACTGCCCCCGCCGTCCACGGACGGTAATCTCGGGAAAGCCGGCGAGGTTTTGGCCCATGTCGAACACCATCCCCGGAAGCCTCCGGGCCACGGGATAGCGTTCCATGATTTTTACCGGGGCAGCTATCTGGGGGCGGAGTGTGCCGAACGGAGGCCGGAGAGCGAGTGCAGCCTTGGGGGCTGGAGGTGTATCTTCCTTGCGGGCATCATAATCTTCTCCGCCATAGATGCTGTTGTAGACGACTGGACTTTCCACCCACTTCCATTCCTCCGACCGACTTTCTATTGTCTCCCGACTACCGTCGTTGTAGACGATGGCGAGATGGAACAACAGTTTGAGCGGGCCGTAGTTGCTTTTCAGTTTGTGGTAGCGCAGCCCCTGCTCGTAGTAAAAACTGTTGCCAAGCATCACGGCTATGGTGTTGTCGCCGGCCTGCGAAGCCTTTTTCCCCTTCGTGGCCGGCTTTTTGTTTGCTTCCGCAGCGTGTTGTAAGACACCCGTGAGGTCTATTGTGTTGTAGAACACGGTCTTGTCGTAATCGCTCCACGCCGGTGCCAAGATGTCGTCGCCCACTTTCCGGCCGTTCACATACAGTTCGTAGGTCCCCAATCCACAGATATTGAGCTTCGCTTCCCGGATAGGTTTGCCGCACCTGACAGTCCTCATCAGCACAATACTCCGCCCCGCCAACGAGTCGTGAGCATTGGCCGTGGCCCCAATCCACTGCGCATTGCCGAAATCAGGATGTGCCCGAGCGACGGTTGTCAGCATCGCCAACGACAGCAGTGTAACCAATGTGCGACACCTCAATAGCTGCTTTGTAATATTATATAATGTAAATGTTCTCATCTCTCTATAATTCTATTCTTACTCTTCCCATATCTTTGCGATTAGCTTTCAGTTTGCCGTCTACATAAACGCTCAGGCCTTTACCGGCATGATAGCGCGAACCGTAGCGGTCCCACACGATGGAGAGGTCATGACCGTGGTAGCGCACCTTGTCAAGACAGAAGTAATCCCACTTGCCGACAGGCAACAGCGGATTGACGACAAGGCTGTTCCCCGCACTCGGACGGAGCCCGCAGAGGCCTGTGATAATCAGATCGTTGAAAGTGCTGTGATTGTAATAGCGGCTGCGTTCTTGATCTCCTTTGAGCCAATAGCCCGTGGTCTCGTCGAGATATTCGCCGATGTAGGGTTTTCCCCGGTGGTTCTGGCTCTGCACATACTTCTCCAGTTCGGCGAAATAGAGGCTGTCGCCTACCACGGGACGGCTGTAATCATTGAGGTAGTTGGCCAAGGCCGTGAGTGTCTGAGCCGTGGCGAAAGGCCACACAGCACCATCCCATTCGCATTTTCCCACACCGTGGGTACGGAACTGCGGATGGCGACGCTCGGCGGTAGTCTGTCCGTAGGGAGCGGAAAAACCTTGTGGGTCGCCGCACTGCCGCCATGCCTGTGCGTATTTGGCGTTGTCGGAAGGCAGATTGAAGTACCACGGAATGAAGCCGACAGCCTCACGCACATTGGCGAAGGAATCTTTCTTCAGCACCTCGAAAAAGTTGTGGCGGTCGTTCCATAAGTAGTTTTCCACCAAAGTCTTCAGCGTATCGGCCTTGGTGTTATAAATCTTGGCTGTTGTCATGTCCCCTGCAAGGGTGGCAATGGCTGCGATGGCGCGCGCATTGCCATACATGTAGCTGTTGATGCTCGGCCGCTCATTCTTCTCCTTGCGCCCCCCGCTGATGGTTTCTTCCATCGCATCACGCACGTCATACTGCCAATAAAGAGCCGCAGAGGGGCATTTGTGGGCTGCGAGGCCTTCCATTCCTTTCTGTGACGAGAAAGGACGGGCGATGCCCTTATGCCCATCCCACCTTGCATATTCTTTCTCCAAATCGGGCAAAAGTGCCACGGCCGGCTCCTTACGACCGTCCACGAGATAGCGGGCCCATAGGGCTGCGGGTGTCCACGAACTGTAGAAGTCGAGCTTCCGCATCGCTTCGCCGTCGTTGCCGTGATACCACGTGTTGACTATCTGATCAAGATAGACGGGATTGCGGAGCCACCGGCTTTCGTAGATGTGGTGGCCGAGGGCGGAAGAGATGAGATTATACTTGTCGGCATAGCTGCGCGGCACCAGAAACTCGGTCATGGCATAACCCACATCGGTGAGTTTGATATGCTTGCGGAGCGTCCACCAGCGGTAGTAATACATCTGTTCGAAGTCTTGCTGCGGACATTCGAAGAGCGGAATGTTTTCTTGCATCCACTCCCAAGCGTGTGCGTTGGGAATGGCCTGCACGATATTCTCATCCTCCATCGCGTTGAAATAGTCCACATAGTGCCTGTAATCGGCCGAGCGGAGGAAAGCCGCCCCGCTGTCGGCATCGCGGGAAACGGTCTTGAAATGGGCTATGCGGTAGACAGCCAACGTGTCCGTGTTTCCTGCCCCGGGCAGCGTGTCGTCCCGGTCGGCCGGTGTGTCGATGTCGGGCAGCGTGCGTGCGGCTCCCGTCCGGAACATCACGCGCTCTATGCTGTGTACAGGGGCAAAGAAGACGCGCTTCACCACCTGCTTGCCATCAACGAAGAGTGTTATCATGCGGTCGGCCACAGACAGTTCGGCATCGATGTGATAGGTGCGGTCGGGCTCATATTTGAGAAACGTGCCATAGCGCGCACCGCTCTTGCAGCGCGCCGTACCGTCGGCTGTGAACTCCAGACGCGAGCAGGCCAAGCCGTTTTTGTCGAGAAACTCTATCTGCAACAACCCGTTGTGGTTTTGCGCCGCCTGTATGTCGAAACTCACACGGAGCTCGGATGTGGCCGGAATCTTGCGCTCCACCCGGGCATAGTCGAACGGATCTTTGTCCGACAGCACCAGCCACTCGCCATCGAGCGACACCCGTGCCAGAAGCGGCGAATAGATGTTCCACGCCGTGAGCTTGGACAGTCGGGCTACGCAAGAGAAGTCATCGTCGGCCTGTGCATGAGCCTCTGTGGTCACGGGAACGGGCACGCGGGCCACCCACATATCCTCTTTGTTCATGCTGTAGGCCACCCACAAATCTCCGTCGGCAGGCTGCCCGTTGCCTTCTGAGATGCCTCGCACGTATTGCGGACCGTAGCTCTTGTAGTTGCCGCCATACCGCATGGGGGGCACTTCTCCGTTGACGAGATTGAGCGTGGTGTATTCCAGCCCGTCACGGGAGAGACTGATGGCCAGCGGCCAGCGAAACTCCGAGGGATTGTAGACCGTGGCATACATGCCGTCGCCCAACCGCTGTCCCCATATTTTGGCATTGCTGTTGACAAATCCCCGGGCGCGGTTGACGGGCCGGCTCCACGTTCGTCCCCCATCAGCCGAAATGCTCGTCAGCGCATGCTTCCACAGGCCCACGAGTCGGCCGTCGGGCAGCGTATAGTCGTTGTAGGCCCTGTAAGGCTCCTTGAGCGGAAGGAGGGCATCACCACGGTCGGCTTCCTCCACCCACCCCATCAGTATGCGCGGATTGGAGAGCATCTCCTCGCAGGCCCGGCGCAGCCATTTGTCCCCTTTCCTCCAGTTGGGAAAGTCGGTGTTTGCGGCATTGAAGCCGTGGTTGTAGTAGATGAAGTAGATGGGACCGAACGAACCGTCGCCCTTGATTTCGCGGATGACGCGTCCGATGCCGTTGCCGTCGTTATTGTGGTCTTTCTTATCGAGGCACACGCCATACGTCCCGAGAGCAAAGAGCCGACCGGCTTTTGACACATAGAAGCCCTGCCGCTGGTGCATCACGGCCACCAGTCGGTGGGCCTCTCCCTCCACACCCGCTTTTCTGAACCCTTCGGGCACCCGGTATTCCGGAAAGAGAACCACCGGTGTACTCCACGCATAGCCGTCTGTGGAGGTTTGCAGCAGCGTGCGCGAGGGTGGCACCTGCTCGTCGCGCTCATCCGAGAGGTAGTGCATGTAGAAGCGACCGCGCCAACAGGCCATCATCGGCTGGTGGTTGTAGGTCCATCCCCATCCGTTGGCAGCGGTGGGATGTTCCCGGTTGGCCCTCATTGTCTGGATGTTATGCACGCCCACTACGGGAGACAGACCGCCGTCATGGCGCATGGGATTGCTCATCCGGGTGCCGGTATAACAAACGCTCGATTGTGCCGCCACGCCCCTTGGGGCGCAGGCGAGCATACCAATCAGGGCGCAAAGCAGTTTTCTTCTCATGTCGGTAGCTTTCTGTTCTGTCGGCAAAATGCCTTCGGTGTTTCTTATCTTAGACGAAAAATCAGCCGTTTTGTAACCATTATCTCCCAATGCTTATCAACTATCACCGGCCATTAACTTGTCAACTCGTCCACTTGTCAACTCGTTTACTTGCCTCTTCATCCACTTCTTTGCAACCGAGTTGCAAAACTTTTCTCTTACCTTTGCAAACGGAAACGGGAAACATAGCCCATCTGAAGAAGTGAAAGAAAAGAACCAAAACAAGATGATATGAATCGAAAACTTGTAAGAATCCTCCTCTCGGCCGTGCTGCTGACGGGAGCCGTAGTCGTAGAGAAAACTGCCGGCCTTGCCACATGGCAACTGCTGCTGGTTTATCTCGTGCCCTATCTGATAGCCGGTTATGATGTGCTCGGCGAAGCCGTGGAAGGCATCATGGAGGGAGACCCGTTTGATGAAGACCTGCTCATGAGCATCGCCACCATCGGTGCACTGCTCATCGGCTTTCTGCCGGGAGCCGAGACCGAGTTTCCCGAAGCCGTGTTTGTGATGCTGTTTTTCCAAGTGGGCGAACTTTTCGAAGACTATGCCGAGGGGCGCAGCAGGGAGTCTATCTCCCACTTGATGGACATACGCCCCGACATTGCCCATGTGGAGCGCAGCGGCAAACTGGCAACCGTGGCTCCCGAAACCGTGATGGTGGGCGAAACCATTGTGGTGAAGCCGGGAGAAAAGGTGCCGATGGACGGTGTGGTGACGGAAGGTACATCCAGTCTGAACACCGTGGCCCTGACGGGCGAGAGCGTTCCCCGCACGGTGACGGTCGACGGCGAGGTGCTCTCGGGCTGCGTCAACCTCTCGGGACTGCTCAAGGTGAGAGTCTCCAAGACCTTCGGCGAGTCGACGGCATCAAAGATTATCGAACTGGTGGAGAGTGCCGGCGAACACAAGTCAAGAAGCGAGACCTTCATCACTAAGTTTGCCCATGTCTACACACCGATCGTGGTCGTTGCCGCCCTGCTGGTGGCCTTTATCCCTCCTCTGCTGTCGGGCGATTTCCTCGCCGGTTTCCCTGTATGGCTCAATCGCGCCCTCACGTTCTTGGTCGTTTCCTGTCCGTGCGCTCTCGTCATTTCCATTCCCCTCACCTTCTTTGGCGGCATCGGCGGAGCCTCGCGTCATGGCATCCTCATCAAGGGTTCCAACTATATGGACACGCTGGCCAAAGCCGGTACGGTGGTGTTTGACAAGACGGGCACCCTCACCCACGGTGTATTCAAGGTGAACGCCATCCATCCCCATGAGTGCGACGAACAACGCCTGCTCCACTTGGCTGCCCACGTGGAACGGTTCTCCACCCACCCCATCGCCCTATCGCTGCGGGAGGCTTATCCCGACGAGCAAGACAACTGCCGCGTGGAGCATATAGAAGAGGTGGCCGGACAAGGCATCCGGGCCGAAGTGAACGGTGACACCGTGTGCGTGGGCAACGAGAAGATGATGCAGGCCATAGGGGCTGAATGGAGACCCTGCCACCATGTGGGCACAATCATTCATGTGGCCATCAACGGGCAGTATGCCGGCCACATCGTCATCTCCGACCAAATAAGAGAAGATGCCCACGAGGCCATCAGCCGGCTCAAGGCTGCGGGAGTGGAAAAGACGGTGATGCTCACGGGCGACCGAGAGGCCGTAGGCAAGCATGTGGCGGAAGAGCTGGGAGTGGACGAAGTGTATGCCGAACTGCTGCCGGCTGACAAAGTAAGCCATCTTGAACGGCTGATAGCCGAAAAGGGGGAAGGCAAGAGTCTCGTGTTTGTGGGCGACGGCATCAACGACGCCCCCGTGCTGGCACGTGCCGATGTGGGCATCGCCATGGGCGGCCTCGGGTCGGATGCGGCCATAGAGGCAGCCGACGTGGTGCTGATGGACGACCATCCGTCCAAGGTGGCTCAAGCCATCGCCATCTCCCGACACACCATTGCCATCGCCATGCAAAACGCGTGGTTTGCCATCGGCGTCAAGGTGCTCGTGCTCATACTCGCCACTTTCGGGTTGGCCTCCATGTGGATGGCCGTCTTTGCCGATGTGGGCGTGATGGTGCTGGCCGTGCTCAATGCCCTGCGCGCCTTACGGCAGTAGTCAACAAAGGGCATAACGCCCCTACGCCCTTACCGTTTCAGCAAAGCTCTGGCGACAAACCAGAGATGCATCATCACCGTGGTGGGCAGTCCGTAGTGGCTGCGCATCACGGTGAATCGTTCCCGGAGCGAAGCGCGGTGGTTCTTCACCGTCATGCCGCCGTCAAGATAATGGGTGACCACGGCATGGAGATTCTTCAACGGCAGATGCTTGCACTCACAGGCTTTCATCACGCGGATGCACCAGTCCACATCGGCCGAATAGCGGTAGGCGGTGTTGTAGCGCACCTCGCGGGCCACGGCAGTGAGGGCATAGAACGACTGATGGCACACAAGCATGCCACGGCTGAACGACCGCCAAGAAAGATGCTCGGGTGGCGAAAGCCGGCGATGGCGGAGAAAGCGGCCTTCATCGTTCACGATGTCGGTGTCACCATAGAGCACTCCGGGATTCTCCTCCCCGTCGCCCACACTGCCGGCAATGAATTCCAGCGTGTCGGCTGAGGGAAAGGTGTCGCCGGCATTGAGAAACACGAGATAGTCGCCTGTGGCCCGGGCTATACCTTTGTTCATGGCATCGTAGAGGCCACGGTCGGGTTCCGATGTGATGACTACCTCGTGGAGGCTCTCTTCTTCCGCATTTTTGCGGCGGTAGTCTTCGGCCAGTTGAAGGGTGCGGTCGGTGGAAACGCCATCTATAATAAGGTGTTCCACATGCGCGTAGGTCTGTGCAAGCACACTGTCGAGTGTGCGTCCTACAACGGCTTCGGCATTGTAGGTGCAGGTGATGATGGTGAAACGAATCATAGCCTGTATTTTTTATAGGCTATGGCCTCGTTGTAGACTTCGATATATTTCATGGCTACACTTTGTTGCGAATAGTTTTGGGCCACCTTCCGGAGTGCTCTTTCCCGAAGCTCCTCCCGGTCGGCCTCGGCCAGCACCCACCGGAGTCCGCGTGCCAGGTCGGCGGCATCGCGATACTCGGCCACATAGCCGTTTTGCCGGTGGTCGATCATCTCCGGAATGCCCCCCACCCGGAATCCCACACAGGGCACTCCGCAGGCCATGGCCTCCATGATGGTATTGGGCAGGTTTTCCGACAACGACGGCAGCACAAACAAGTCGGCCGCGTTGTAGACATCCACGATGCGTTCAGTGTCGTTCACGTAGCCCAGCGGGTAGACGGGGAAGTCAAATTCGCCCACGATTTCTTCGGAATGGCCACCCAGCACCACGAGCCCTACTTGCTCTTTCAGTTCGGGACACTCGGCCACAAGCTGCCTGCAAGCCTCCACAAGATAGCTCATGCCCTTGTTCACATTGGTGATGCGCTGCGAGGCAAAGAGGATGAATTGCTTGTCTGGCGGCAAGTTCAGCCTTTGGCGGGCCTTCTGCCGGTCTGCAACATGGAACACGTGGGTGTCAATGGGGTTTGGGATGCTTGTCACGGGCAGCCCTTCCAACAATTTGCTCTGTCGGGCCTGCCCTTCAAGCCAACGGCTACAGGCCACAAAAAACGCACTCTGCCCGACCAGCAGCCGCTTCTTGCGCCTCCATATCTTTGTGGAAAGGTCGCTTGCCGAACCGCCCCCGGGCAGATACTTGCAGTGGGAGCAGCCCGTCTTGAAGCGCGAACAGCCGAGCGTGAGATGGCATATCGCCGTGGCCGGCCAAATGTCGTGCATCGTCCACACCACAGCCTTGCCGCTGTTGAGTATCTTCCTGATGCCTTTCAGCGACAACATGCCCTGATTGACCCATGAGAGGTGAATGACATCGGCCTCCTTGAACTCGCGCAACTTGGTGATGTCGTTGCCCATGCAGGCTGTATCTATCTCCCACAGATGCCGTTTCGAGAAATGCAGCCGGCAGAAGATGCACCACCGCTCCCACAGAAAACGCCAACGGAGCAACGGCGATCGGGGCAGGCCCACCACCGTGATGTCCTGTGTCTCCTTGTCTCTTACGAGCATCTTGGCTTTCACCCCATTATTGTTCAAGGCATCCACCAACCGGTTGGCGGCCACGGCCGCTCCCCCCATCCGTTCGCTTGTATTTACAATCAGTACACGCATACTTCTTAATGTTCTGTTTTTTAAGTCGTGCCGACAAAAGAATGCAACGCTGCTTCCTGCAAAGAAGTCCGTTGCCTTCGGCCAAACTTCTCGGCAAACCCAATGCTCGCCCGTCTTTGCTTATTCTTTTGCAAAGATAGTGTTTAATTTTTTATTTCCTTATTCTTTATCCCGATATATTCGGTCTTCATTTCTTCTTGCCGAATCTTTTTGGCCTTTAGTATATAGCACTAACTATTAAATGTTTTGAAAAAGCCTTACATGGGATTTTCCTGCACTCGTCTGGGCTGCCAATCTTATTCGCCCCATTAGCCGCAGTCACCCCTTCAAAATTCCCACCAAGCCCAAACGACATTGCAAAAGGGCCACAGTTGGAAGGTCATTCGGCCCGAGTCAGAACCTCAAAAAGGCCCTTTTACAAGGTCGTTTGAGCCAAGTGGCACTCCAAAGCAAGATAGAAAAGCCCTCTTTTAGAGGTGGAAACTAAAAAAAGGGAGCACGTGTATGCTCCCTTGGCTGATGCAAAGATACAACCAAAATGGGCGAATTGCAAATCGGTTGCGAAAAGATCTGACAACAGCAGAAGCCATCCGGTGCCATTGTCTCGTTGCATCTTGCAGCCACGCCTTGTCTCCGGACTCCGCCGGCTACGCTTCTTGCATGAATGCTCATACCTACCCCGCCCCACATATACGCACAATAAAAAATGCGCCGCAACTCTCAACGAGCTATGGCGCAAATTTTATGTTTAACTAAAAAAATCCTTTTTTAAACTAAAGACGGCCTCGCGGCTATCTCTTTGTTACCGTTAAACAATCTTTCAATCTACCTTAAATCTAATAACTAAAAACCTAAATCTATTACTAACCTAAACAATCTATTAACCTTTTGATGATGCAAAGGTATGGCTATTTTTCCAAACGGCCAACACTTGCTGTCTTTTTTCATCAGAAAAACGGGTTTTCTTGACATAAATCAAAACTTTGTGTCCGCACACATACTACGGAACTGCATTTTAAGTCCACAAAAAAAAGCCGACTCAACGAGCCGGCCCCAAAATCTTAACCTTTATGAAGGAAGTCTTAGTCTCTATGAATCAGCACCACGGCATAGGCCGAGATGCCTTCTTCGCGCCCGGTGAAACCGAGCTTCTCGGTGGTGGTGGCCTTGATGGAGATGTCTTCTTCGTCGACTCCCATCACCTCTGCAAGGCAGGCTTTCATCGCCGGGACATGGGGATTGAGCTTGGGACGCTCCGCACAAATGGTGGCATCGATGTTGCCCACGGTGTAGCCCTTGGAGGCGATGAGGTCTATCGTCTTGCGCAGCAGCAGCTTCGAATCCACGTCGAGGGTCTCGGCCGCCGTGTCGGGGAAATGATAACCGATGTCACGCATGTTGGCTGCGCCGAGCAACGCATCGCAAATGACATGGATAAGCACATCGGCATCGCTGTGTCCCAACAGCCCAAGTGGGTGTTCTATCTTGATGCCACCCAGCCAAAGGGCTCTTCCGGGCACGAGCCGATGCACGTCGTAGCCCATTCCTACTCTTATCTTCATACGGTTTATAGTTGTTGGAGTTGTGTCTATTTGTGTGAGGGATACTGCCAAGGCTCGTCCATAGTGGCCTCCTGAGCACGGAAGATTAACGGCGGCGGAAAAGATCCTTGATGCCGTCCATGTCGAAACTGAGGGTGAAGCGCAGGGTCTGGTCGAGCGGATTGCTTTTGGCCGTGGCTATGACATAGCCTGCATCGAGCGAGAACACGCTCATCTTGAAGCCCGCACCGACGGTGAAATACTTGCGGTTGCCCTTGTTGGCACTCTCGTTGTGATAGCCGGCACGCACGGTGAACTTGTCGTTGTACACGTATTCACCGCCGATGCTCCACTGCACTTCCTGCATCTCTTCCTTGAAACCGCCGGGAGCATCGCTGAAACTCTTGAAGATGCCGCTGATGGAAGACCGGTCGTAGTATTTCTTCTGCACATAGTCCCGATAGTCGAGATACTTGTCTTTGTCGGGTGCTTCCTTGTATTGGTCTTCGGTGGGATAGGTGGGCACAAGCAGCTTGTTGGCATCGGCCGCGATGGTGAACCTGTTGTACTCGTCAATAGGAATCATGAGCGAGGCACCCAGACGCAAGTTGGTGGGGATAAACTCATTGGTGGAGCCGCCATCGAAAGAGATTTTGGAACCGATGTTGGAAATGTTCAATCCCAATCCCAACTGGCATTCGCGATTGCCGAGGTTTACATAATTCTGATAATAGGCAGCAATGTCGGCTGCGAAAGCACTGCCGGGCGTAGTGTCGTCTTTATAATTATAGGTGAGGTCGGAATAAATCCAGCGCAAGGCGGCTGCGATGGAGAACTTCTCACTCAACATGAGCGAGTAGGCCACGTCTACCGACATCTCGTAGGGCCGGATGGTCATGGCCGGACCGTTGGTGTTGGTGGCATCCTGCTCATTCATAAAGACCTCACCGAGCGAGAAATAACGCAGCGAACCGGAGACGGCACTGTAGTCACCGATACGATAATAGCCGGCAAGATAGGCCAAATCCATGTCGCTCACGAGTTGGCGCAACCACGGAGTGTAGTTCAACGCCACACCGGCGCGGGAGATGGCAAAAGGATATTTGGCCGGGTTCCAATACTGGGAAACCACATCGGCATCGGTGGCTACACCCACATCACCCATACCGGCAGCCCGGGCATCAGGGGCAATGGTCTGTGAAGTGACCGAGGCATTGACGGGATTGAAGATGTCTTTCTTGCCATCGGCAGAGGCTGAAAGCACCAAAAGGGACAATGCCACGGACAAAACTATTCTTAGGGACTTATTCATTCTGATATTGATTCGTTATTCTCAGCTCGCAGCCTTCACCCTGGCGACACGCATTGTCGACAGGCGAAACGGCACAAGCACTAATCTGTTAACGCCGGCAGGTGTCTAATTATTGCCCAAGACTATCAATTTCTTGGCCTTGGACACCTTCGCACTGCCGTCGGCCGAGATGCGGGCACGATAGATGTAGACTCCGGTATGCAGGCGATGCCCACCATCGACAGTGAGATCCCAGTCGACAGTGTAGGCGGAAGAGGTGGAAACGCCGGTCTCGTCATGCCGCCAAAGCAGACGACCGGAAGTGTCAAACACCTCTATCTCGACATCCATCTTGCTGCCGGTGCGGTCGTGATTGAGGATAAAAGTAGTGGAGGTGGTGGCCGGATTCTTGGTTGTCCCCACGCTGAAGAGAGTGGGTTCAAGACCTTTCACAACATTGAAGGTGAGTTCGGCTGTCGATGAATTGTTCAGCACATCCCAGGCGCGGAAAAGCAGCCGGTGGGGGCCGGGGGCCAACTCTGGCAGGGCATAGCGGGTGGAACCGGAAGTATAGGAGCCGAAATCGAAGGTGAAATTGCCATTAAGGTTATAGGTCATCTCCATACTTCCGTCAACGATAAGCTGCAAGTCGTGCCCGATGCCACTGCCGGCAGCATTGATACCGTCACGATCTGACACTTCGGCCACGAAGAAAGGGGCTGTGTTGACATTACCACCGTTGACAAACGAGGGCGAATTGAGATAGCAATAAATGGACGGACCGATGGAGTCGTTGACCGTTTGTCCACCGGCACCCACCTCAAACCGCTCACACTCGCCATGGGCACGGACAGATTTGTCGGCACTGAGGGCGTACAGATTGAGCAAACCCGTGCCGTCGGCATAGTTGATATCCTTAGGCACGGCAAAGGAGAGACTGAAACGGCCCGCCCGCACATTGTCGGCACCTTGGTAGAGGGTCTTGGTACGGTCGTAATAAGTGAAAGGAACGGAGGCGCCGTCTTTCGAAGTGTCGTTGAGACGGCAGGTGATGAGTTCCTTGGTGTCGCGCACGGTGGCAGTCACCACCCCATCAAAGGGTTTCACTGACTCCACATGACCGCTGATGCGGGCCACATTCCCCGCCCCCAACCGCGGCATTGCAGACGACGAGACAGGCACACCGTTGATGGAGTCGACCACCACCTGCGCCATAGGCAGATTGAGCGACAGTGCCGGGTCGCCCAAAAGGGCGTACTGCAACTTGTTGCTGGTAAGGTCTTTGCCAGTAGATATCAACTCATTGCGCGCCAACCGCTGGGCCTCTCCGAGCGTCATGGGCTTTCCGCCGGGCTTGCTGAGCACGTATTTGAGGAAAGCCATGTTGATGAGTTTGTTGTAGTAGGCGTACACGGTGCGCGTGGTGCCATAGAAAGCCACCGCTCCGCCCTTGGGATTGAGCAGGGCCGTCTCGCCAATGGTGGCCTGCGTGCCGTCGAAAGGCATGATGTCGCAGGAGGCAGTAATCCACAACGGCAGGTTGGTGTTGGTGAATTGGGCGAAGTCGGTGATGCGGAGCACCGACTCATGGGATATCTGCACTTCGCTGCCATGACCGGCATAGTCCATGATGAGTGCTCCTGCGGCCTGCTGTTGCTTGATGATTTTGGCCACCTCGGGATAAGTCTTGCCCGTAGAACTGGACTCACGCTTGTAGGCATCCCACATCACTTTCTTGACAAGATAGCCGGGATAACGGGCGGCCACATCCTCGGCAGCATCGTTGGCATCTTCCATGTGCAGGTTGCCATTGCCGTCGTCACCCATGAACATGAGTGTGTTCTGCCATGCCCCGGCATTGGCATTGGTGGCATAGTTGATGGTCTTGTCTACCATGATCTTAGCATCCTCGGCATTGGATACGGGGAAACGCCCCACGCCGATGTCGAGCCTGTCGGCTTCTTCGAGATTGGTGCCCTCACCATCGTCCAACAGTCCGAACCAGCCATCGTCTACATAGCAGGTGACTTTATTGAAGGAGTTTTCGCTCTCGAAGCAAAGCAAATAGTCGTCGGGATTGAGGTTGCGGCACTCGGGGGTAAGCATGCGATTGTCCCACACGCCGTCGCCGAAGAGCAAGAGATACTTGGGCATCTCGGCAGCGGTGGAGGCACGGTCGTACATCATCTTCAGATACCGACGATAGGCAGCGGCATCGGGTGTACCACAGGAGAACTCGTTGAACAGTTCGTCGGCCGGCACGATGCGCACCGAAAGCGAATCGTGGGCCTCGTGGAAAGCCTTGAGCCGCTGGGCCTGCGCAAGCAATTTCTGAGAGGTGGGGATGATGATCACCATATCCACATTGGTGTCTGCATGGTGGTCTTGGTTGGTGATGTTGTACACATAGTCCGGTACGGCAAACGTGGCCGTCCTGAGGTCGGGCAACGGCTTGGGAGAAACGTAGGTGAACGAGATGAAATCGAGCCGCACGGTGCCTCCGCCCGCATTGGTGATGGTAACAGTGTCGCTGCCCGTGCCACTGAGGGCCACCAAGGCATCGGCCGATGCTGCGCCACCTTTGTCATATTCACCTAATCTGGGCGTGGTCATGGGGGCGTATTCCTTTCCGTTGTGCTTCCAGGCAACGGTTGTGGCTTCTCCGGCCGACACTCTGACATACAAACGGGTATCGGCAGCCTTGAATCGATCGCCTACAGGAGTCTTGATAATGTAACTTTTGGAGTTTCCGGAAGTGACGGGCGTGTTTTCAAAAAGGTTGCGCCCACCCGGCAGCCATGCGAAGTTATCCACTTCGTGCAGGTCATGGTAGAAGTCGGGAGACGAGGGATAAAAGCTCTCTACAAAGGCGGCTGAGTCAACAGTGGCAGGAGTGTCTTCTCCTTGCGTGATAAAATAGCAACCAACGGAAGAATAATAGTTACGGGTGCGCACCGTAGCCGTATTGCTACTCCAACTCACGGGGCCTTTTGCATAGAATAGCCGGCGGCCGTTGACGATGCAGGTGGGCACTTCCCGCAAGTCGTCGGTGGCTGCAAGTTCGGCCCCATCGAACCGCTCGTTTTGCAGATTACCGCCATAACCATAGACTTTCACCTTGCTCAAGTCGCTGAATCCGGCTTTGCGGACGAGGGCTTCCGTGAGCTGATAAATGCCCGACTCGGGCACGCTGATTTTGGCCCAACGCCCCGAAGCCAGCACCGAATGGGCGGCATATCGCTCCTGCACGGTGGTGCGGCTCTTGGCCAACAGCCTGCGTTGGGCACGTTTGAGAGGCGTGGACTGTACGCGGAGCATGAAACTCACGAGAATGCGATACCTGCCGTCGCGGAAAACGAGCGGGCAGAATGTCACCGACAGGGACGGCTGCTTGCGGGTGAGTGCCACCGTCTGCACGGGAACAGGCATTTCGGGAAGCGGTGCGCCCGAGAGCCGGTTATAGGCTGCAATGTCGGCGGAGGTGGCATCGATGAACTCCGGATAGTCTATCGTGACCGTATAGAGCGAATCTGCATAGTTGGCGGAAAGGGGCATGATATATGAAACGACCGGCAAGACCGAATCAATCTTCACATCCGAAGCCGTGAGATTGAAAAACTTCCTCTGCGCCGCGACCGGTAGCACCGATACGGCGAGAAACAGCAATATCGCCAAAAGGTTTCTTGTCGTCTTTGTCATAAACTATTTGCAGTTGAATTCGAGCACCTTACGGTCTTCAAGATAACCTTCAAGGTGGTCGTCGATATGCACGGGGCCACACCCGGAAGGGCATCCGGTGTAGAGGATGTCGCCCGTCTTGAGTGTAAAGTAGCGGCTAGTGTAGGCGATGATTTCATCTACCTTGTAGAGCATATCGCTCGAACATCCTTCCTGAACGGTCTGCCCGTTGATGTCGAGATGGAACCGGATGGCCTGAATGTCGCGGAATTTATCCACCGGCACCCACTCACCAAGAGCAGCCGCACCGTCAAATCCCTTGCACAATTCCCACGGCCTGCCGGCTGCCTTGAGCTTGGTCTGAAGGTCACGGGCCGTGAAATCAATGCCCACAGTAACAGCATCGTAGTAGCGGTGGGCGAAACGTTCGGAGATAGTCTTTCCCAGCCGGCATATCCTCACCACCAGTTCGGCTTCATACTCGATATTCCCCAGATGGTCGGGGATGAAGAAAGGCTTGTGATCTTTAAGCAAAGCCGAGTCGGCCTTGGTAAAGATGACAGGCTCTTCCGGCTTAGATAACGCACCGTGGAGTGCTTTATTGTGTTCGGGATAGTTCATCCCGATGGCGAAAATCTTCATGATGCTCAAGTATTGCAGGTTGATGATGCAAAAATAAAAAAAAGAAGTCAAAGAACCAAGTTCTCCGACTTCTTTTATATTTTAGCGCGCTTTACAAGCGTGCGACATTATTCGGCAGCGAGTGTGAAGCGTTTGTAAGCCACGATGGTGAGATCTTTGTCAAGAGACTTCAGATACTCAGCCACGCTCTGCTTGTCGCCATCGCCAAACTGGAACTCCTGGTCAACCAGACAGTTGTCCTTGAAGAACTTGGCCAGACGGCCCTTGGCGATGTTCTGAATCATCTGCTCGGGCAGGTTGGCAGCTTTCTCGGCAGCCGTAGCTTCCTTAATCTGCTTGGCCTTCTCGGCATCTTCCTTGGTGAGCCAGCCCTTGTTGATATTGGACTCGATGTGGTCGTCGCTGTCAACGAGGTTGGGGTTGATGCCAGCCTTTTTGATAGCGTTGACAACAGCCTTCTCCACTTGCTCTTCCTTGGTTTTCTCGACAGCCACCTTGAACTCCTCGTCCTTAACCGACTGGGGAACAGATGCCTCATCAAGAGCTACCGGCTTCATGGCAGCCACCTGCATGGCAATCTTGTGACCGGCCTCCACATTCTCCTTGCTGAGCTGAACCATAGTGGCCAGTGTGTGCTTGTTCATGTGGTCGTAG
The DNA here is from genome assembly GCF_000184945.1 of Segatella buccae ATCC 33574. Classification (GTDB taxonomy): domain Bacteria; phylum Bacteroidota; class Bacteroidia; order Bacteroidales; family Bacteroidaceae; genus Prevotella; species Prevotella buccae. The sequence goes on along the minus strand of NZ_GL586311.1, from coordinate 1,242,645 downwards.
ACCTCAATATTGGCACCTTCGAGGAAGTTGTAGCCATCAAGTTCCATCTTTTCACCGGTGATACCGGAACGCTGGGTTACGGCAGCCTGAGCCTCCTGACCATCGGCCAGTTTCAGGGTCTTCACCTCATCGAGGCTACGAGCCTTGGCAGCAACGGCAGCGTCGAGAATCTCCTGCGTCATCTGGATGAAATCTTTACCATTGGCAACGAAGTCGGTTTCGCACTTCACAGCCACCATGGCAGCGAAGTCGCCCACTTTCTTAACAAGCACGCAGCCGTTGGAAGTCTCACGGTCGGAGCGCTTGGCGGCGATAGCCAGACCACGCTCGCGGAGCAAATCCTTAGCTTTGTCGAAATCGCCATCGGCTTCGGTAAGAGCTTTCTTTACATCGGCCAGACCGGCACCGGTCATAGAGCGAAGTTTCTTGATGTCTTCAATTGAAACAGCCATATTTTATTTCTGATTTTTTAATGTTGTTGATAGCATGTTATTCGGCAGCGGGAGCCTCTTCTTCAGCCACGGGAGCAGCCTCCTCGGCAGGAGCCTCTTCCTTGCGGGCCTTGCGGGCGCGCTTGGGCTTCTCTTCAGCCACCTCGGCCTGCTCGGCAGCAGCCTTCTCGTCGGCCTTCTCGGCCTTGCGCTCCTCAAGTCCCTCGGCAATGGCACCGCAAACGGCAGCGAGGATAACCTCAACGGAATCCTTGGCATCGTCGTTGGCAGGAATCACATAGTCGATATTCTTGGGATTGGAGTTGGTGTCAACGATACCGAACACGGGAATGCCCAGACGGTTAGCCTCCTTCACGGCGATGTGCTCTTTCATCACGTCAACCACGAAGAGTGCGCTCGGCAGACGGGTCAGGTCGGCAATGGAGCCGAGGTTCTTCTCGAGCTTTGCACGCTGACGGGTGATCTGCAGCAACTCACGCTTGGAGAGGTTGGCAAACGTACCGTCGTTCATCAGCTTGTCGATGTTCGTCATTTTCTTCACAGCCTTGCGGATTGTAGGGAAGTTGGTGAGCATACCGCCCGGCCAACGTTCGATAACGTAAGGCATGTTCACGCTTGCAGCCTTGTCGGCCACAATCTCCTTGGCCTGTTTTTTAGTAGCGACGAACAGGATCTTCTTGCCCGACTTGGCGATGCCTTTCAGGGCCTCCGCAGCCTCGTCAATTTTGGCTACGGTCTTGTTCAAGTCGATGATATGAATGCCATTGCGCTCCATGAAGATGTAGGGAGCCATAGCGGGATTCCACTTGCGACGAAGGTGGCCGAAGTGGCAACCTGCTTGCAGTAACTGGTCAAAATTTGTTCTTGACATTGTTTTGCTTTTTAAATTGTTTACTTTCTGTTTTAATTCTTTTGCCCAGAATCAGTCGGATAGTAGCTGCCGTTCCAAGGGCTTAACCCTGCGGACACCGTGCCCAACATCGGAACAACTTCCGGAGGAGCCGGACGACAGATCTAACCGATTTAGATACTAAACGAAATAGTCCGGTCGGATTAACGCTTACTGAACTGGAAGCGACGACGGGCCTTCGGCTGACCGGGCTTCTTACGCTCAACAGCACGGCTGTCGCGAGTCAGGAATCCGGCATCCTTGAGTGCCTTCTTGTCCTCGGCGTTGATCTTGACGAGTGCGCGGGCGATGGCAAGGCGAAGTGCCTGGCTCTGGCCGGTGAAACCGCCGCCGTCGAGATTGGCCTTGATGTCGTACTTGCCTTCGGCTTCAAGAAGCTGCAGGGGCTGCTTCACCACAAACTGCAGGATGGCCGAAGGGAAATATACGGTAATGTCTTTCTTATTGATAGTGATCTTGCCGGTACCTTCAGAGAGGTAAACACGAGCCACAGAGCTCTTGCGGCGACCTATTGCGTTAATAAGTTCCATCTTGATTTCCTAATTATTTATACTGGTTGATATCGATTGCCTTAGGCTTCTGAGCCTCGTGCTTGTGCTCTGTGCCATTATACACATAGAGGTTGTCCAACAACGAGCGGCCGAGCGGGCCTTTGGGCAACATGCCCTTCACGGCGTGACGGATGATTCTTTCAGGTCCGTCTGGGCGCTTGCGCAGCTCGGCAGGAGTGTTGAAGCGCTGGCCACCGGGATAACCAGTATAGCGGGTGTAAACCTTATCAGTCTCCTTCTTTCCGGTGAAAACCACCTTGGCGGCATTGATAATGATTACATTGTCACCGCAATCCACGTGCGGTGTGAAGTTGGGTTTGTACTTTCCGCGGATCAGCTTGGCTACTTTGGAGCAAAGACGACCTACGACCTGGTCGCTGGCATCGATTACGACCCACTCTTTCTTAGCTGTTTCCTTGTTGGCGGAAATAGTCTTGAAACTTAATGTGTCCATTTTCAAATTTAAATTTACTACTAAAAAACGTTTTTAATTACAGTCACAGAGACCTCACGGCGCCTCCAGTCTAAAAGAGACCATCCATAGCTTTATCTCTGTCGCACAACCGATTCACTAACCATGATACTCGGCCAAAAGTATCACTATTAACACGACTGCGCAGAAGGGACTCTAAGTCAATCCCTACAATCGGAGTGCAAAGTTACATATTTTATTAAAAACAACGCACCATTATCACATCAAGAACACAATCGTTTAAACACTATTAACAGTTTTATAAATTATTAACCACGCATTATGCGACAATACTTGCCATAGAAAATGCTCTCTCAAGGGTAGCGGGAAACAGACACGTCCCTTGCAACAGCATAAAAGCAGGCGGAAACCATGTCAAAGAAATTCTGCACACATTTGCATTTTGCCACAACAATGTGTATCTTTGCATTGGCAAGGGAGGCACGCGGGTGCTTCCTTTTTTTCATATCTCCCCTTGGCGTAGGGGCGTTAGGCCCGAATAGCCTCGCAAAACGGCCTTTTTGAGTTTCTGACTACGGCCCTTTCGGTCTCTCACTGCGGCCCTTTCGCAAGGCCAAAGGGCTGAAGTGTGCTTTCATTTTCGTTTTTTTTGTCATCCCGGCCCCTTGGTTTTGCCATGCCATAGGATTGCCCGCATCTTCCATGTCATGCTTTTTCCAAATCTTTAATACATCGTACTATATACCAAATTCTCCACTCCACTGCCGATCAAACACGCAGAAAGACCGACCGGAAATCACAAAAACAAGTAAAGACTTGGTGGTTTATGAATTAAATGCTATCTTTGTCATATCATTGCCACCTATTTATATAATAAACAGAATGGAAGTAAAGGGACAATATATCAGATTTGACTGGGCCATGAAGCGCCTCCTGCGCGACAAGGCCAACTACGGCGTGCTTGAGGGATTCATCACCACGCTGCTCGGCAAGGCCATCAAAATCAAGAAGCTGCTGGAGAGCGAGAGCAACCAAGAGAGCATCGACGACAAGCAGAACCGCGTGGACATACTCGCTGAAGACGAAGCGGGGGAGCTCTTCCTCATCGAAGTGCAGAACGAGACGGAGTTTGCCTATTTCCAGCGCATGCTCTTCGGCACCTCCAAACTCATCACCGAATACATCAACCGGGGCGAAGGCTACGAGAACGTGCGAAAGATTTACAGCATCAACATCGTCTACTTCAATCTCGGCAATGGCACGGACATCGTGTATCATGGCAAGACGCAGTTTCGGGGCATACACAACGGAGAGGTGCTGTCGCTGTCGCCATTCCAGCAGCAGAAGTTCAACGTGAGCGAGGTGAGCGAACTCTATCCCGAATACTACATACTGAAGGTGAACGACTTCAACCGCCGTTCGAAAGTGCCTCTGGAGCAGTGGATCTACTTCCTCAACACCGGGGAGATTCCCGATGATGCCGATGCTCCGGGACTTGACGAGGCGCGCAGCAAGCTGAAGCTCGCCACGATGAGCAAGGCCGAACTCAACGCCTACTACCGACACCTCGACAACACAGTGATATTGCGGGACAACATTACCACTGCCAGAGGGGAAGGAAAACTGGAGGGGAGAATGGAAGGGCTGGAAGAAGGAAAAGCCCAAGGCATTGCCGAAGCCAAGCTACAGACGGCGCGCAAGATGAAAGGCTTGGGCATGGCAGACGATGTAATCGCCCAAGTGACGGGGCTGCCGCCGGATGATATTTCAAGGTTATAAACTGCCACTTTTCAGACAACTACAAACAATTAAGAGGAATGGCCAAGCAAGCATTTCCCCGCTTGACCATTCCTCTTGGTTTTATAAAAATATGCAATCAAGATGGCCGACTGTAACGAATGACATTCACATCATTGCCCTCAAGCCCCTTACTGTTTTCCTATTTCTGCTCCAAAAGAAAGCGCTCTTGCTCTATGATAGTGGCTTTCAGCTTCTCTTGCCAACTCTCCCTATCAGAACGATAGCCCAAAGCCAACAGTTTGGAGATGTCGAAAGTGGCGACATTGACCACAGAGAAGCCTTTTTTCTCAATCTCGTCGGGCAATTCCACAATCACTTTCCGTCCTACGGAAGAAGCCACTTCCAAGGCCAATTGCCTGATGGAAAAACATGAGTCGGGATCAGCCACGTTGTAGGCATTACCACTTTCGCCTTTCATCAGAATGAAAAGCAACGCCCGGACGGCATCGACCACATAGCACCACGACCTGTACTGGCTACCGTCACTTTTCATCAAGATGTCTTCTCCATGCAAAACATTTCGTATAAACTGTGCATACACCCGATTGTCAGACTCGGTGAAATGAGGTCCATACGTATGACATAGGCGCGCTATCACCGTATCCACACCATATTCCGCACCATAGGAGACGCAGAGTGTTTCGGCCGCCCGTTTGGAAGAGGGGTAGCAGGCACGCGGGGTGGCACAGTCCACATAACCGCTATCGGTCTCGCGAAAAGGAGTTCCACTGCCTTCTCCGTAAATTTCACCCGTAGAGATATACAAAAAACGCCTCATTCGATGTGTGCGACCATAGTCGACAAGATTGCAAACACCGAATACATTGGCTTTGACAACCTCTACCGGAGTCTTTGCGAAAGCACCGGGAGCGGCATCGCTGGCAGCATTGATGATGTAATGAAAATCAATGTTGAACTCAAGCGGATAGCAGACATCCAAAACGAGAAACTCAAAACGCTCATCATCCCAATAGGCGGAAAAGCGGCAGCGGGCACGATCCGCATTTCTCCCGGCAGCAAACACCCGGCAACGGATACCCGGCAGACTCATCAGTGCATCCACCAGACAACCTCCCAACAGCCCCGTGGCACCGGCCACAAGGATATTGCAGCCGTCAAGTTTGTCCCATGGAAGTGCCTCGTTGCCGATAGCCTTCACACTATCCCAATACGATTTCATTTCAGCCACGAGTCTTTTTGAGTGTGCATGAGGGCTTTCAGAATCTCCAAATCCTCAACCGTAGTCACTTTGATATTCTTCTCCGAACCCGGCACGATGTGCATTTCACGCCCACCAAGCTCAGCCATCAAAGTGCAGGAAGCCACCGAGTTTTCTATTCCCCTGACAGCTGCTTCCTCATGGGCTTCGATGATATTGCGCAACCGGAAAGTCTGGGGTGTCTGAGTCCTTATCAGCTTGTCTCTCGGAATGCTCTTTGTTGTTGAGAAGCCGTCCTCGCTTTCCAGTATGGCTTCCCTACAGCGGATGCCGGTAATGGCATACCCGTACTTCTGACAAATGGCTATATTCGACGAAATGATGTCTTGGGAGAGCAGTGGACGCACGGCATCGTGTATCAACACAAGATCTTCACCCTGACATCCTTCCTCACGCAAACCGTATATACCGTTGTGTATGGATTCCATGCCGGAGTCTCCACCCTTGAAAATCCATTTCAGCTTAGTGACCGAAAACTGGTTTGCATACGAACGTAGCACCGTTTGCCATCCATCCAGACACACTACGGCAATGCCGTGTATGTCAGGATGTCTCTCAAAAGCCAACAACGTGTGCACGATGATGGGACAGTCGTCCACGTGCATGAACTGTTTAGGAATATCCTGCCCCATCCTGTTGCCACTTCCACCGGCTATAATCAAAGCATAATTCATAATTTCTTTTATTTAAGTTTTGCTTTTATTTCTTCCAACGTTTCACGCTTCTCCATGTTAAAATAAGCCTTCTGGTGCTTGGCGACTCGCTTTTCCTCGGGCGGCAACTGCATGTAATCACCGAAAATGTTGTGCAAATAGGCATCATACTCTTTAGGCAGCGCCACCTGAAGTCCCTCAAACGGCAGTTCCACCACCTCCCTAATCCACGCTTTCGGATAAACTTCCCGCTCGCCGTATGAACCGGAATAAACGAGCACGTTCGTAGCTTCGTCAAATGGGAACTTGAAACTGATGTCTCTCAGTCGCCTGATAAGATACCGCCGGTAAGTCTTCCGGCAGCAAAAACCGATGGTTTTGTAGACAAACTGCCCCCACTCTTTTCTGTCACCAAGCAGTTTCAAATATCCGGCAAAGGAGTATCTGCGCGATATGGCGTTAAGCCTGTTCTTAATTTTATGGTAGCGATGAAACAGCCGTAAAGCTTCTTCACGATCATCTGAAGTGCCGTCGACAGGCAGGATATCAATGTACAGCCCCGTGACACAAGGGATAACGCTGTCTTCTACCAATGTAGTGTTCTTGTTACAAAACTTCAGAGAGGGAAGCGGATAGTCCGTTCGGTCGTATGGTGCAACCAGTTCGTAACCCGGATAGTCTTCTTCACGGAACAAGCCTATGAGACGTTCATAGTCGGGACGGGGCATACAGACATCAATATCGTCGTCCCAAGGTATCATGCCCTTATGTCTGACAGCCCCGATAGCCGTCCCCCCCACACAGAAATAGCGTAGTCCGTTGGCCTTACATATTTCTATAAACACGCCAAGGGTCTCTATGATAATGGCATTCCACCTCACTTGTTGCTCGGGAGTCACAGTTTGCATGAATCTTTTTAGTTTTATTTATACGATAATCAAAGTCCGTTTATTATTAAAGTTTAGTCACAAGGAGTCCTATACACGACAAGACACCTGCCCGGCAACGCCATTCCCCTTTCCCTACTTCTTTGCCAACACATTGCTCACCGACCGTAGCATTGCTCATATTTCAACTGCATCGGTCGCAATCCGAAATGCTCTTCGGAAAACCGGCGGGCCTTCTCAGCCAACACACCGGCATCGCAGTGGGGCAAAAATGTGGAAAAAAGGTGCGCATATTCTTCCTTGTTGTTGCCATGCACCAACAAGGGCCAGCCATCAGGCAAGGTGTCTTTCAGACCCAGACAGTCGTTGGCTATGACCGGCAGTCCGGCCATGCTTGCCTCAATGGACAGCAGACTAAGGCCTTCATGCTCAGAGGGCATGAGCAGGTAGTCGAAGGAGGGAAGGTAGGCTGACAGTCCATAGAGGGGCGAATGGATAGCCACGTTCGGCAAATCAGCAAACCGGGCGGTCACCATCTCCTTCAAACGGCCGTCGCCGATGATGTGGAAGAAATACCGGGAATCGCCTTTCAGACTCGTAACAATATCTATCAGGTGCACAATGCCTTTCTGTTCTTCCAGCCGTCCGGCGAAAAGCACATTAACCTTTCCACTGACAATGGCCGGATAATCTTTCCGTTCGACGCGCTCCTCCACCCCATTATATATAATAGGTGGCCGCTCGCCATACACCTGCTGATAGCTTTCCTGCACCGACAGGGAAATCGCCACGTTGGCATTCCGACTTTGGAGCCATCGTTCCACTCTCCGACCAACACCTTCCATACCCGTCCACAGCTGCGTGTTGTGGATGGTGCGCACCACCTTACAGCATTTCGCCAACCACGGGAAACAGTGGAAAAAACGATAGGTGGCCAATTCGGGTATCTCGCTGTGACAATGCATGACTGCCGGACGGTATTTCAAAAACACAAATATAAACCAAAAGGGAAAAAGCCAAGCCGCCAAACGCTCGAATAGATAGTGGAACTTGATGTCGGGAACGATGAAACGGTGATAGGCTATGCCGGCCTCCCGCAGCTCCTGCAAGAGTGTCCGGGTGAATGGCGAGTGCGCTCTGACCACCTCCACCACGTGATACTCAAAGCCCGGTGAGACAGACTTGGCTATATTCACAGCCACCCTTTCGGCACCGCCGACATCCAAATGGGATATAATGTGGAATACGCGTTTCATGAAAGACAAAAGTAATCAAAATCTTTTGAACTTCAAACAAATAGTGCTATTTTTGCACGATAAATACATTTTAATGACAGAAACGCTAAAAGACAAAACGGCCAAGGGATTGTTTTGGGGAGCCATGAACAACGGCACGACCCAAATACTGAACATCATCATCGGTATCATCCTTGCCAGACTGTTGTCATTGTCCGACTATGGCATCATAGGCGTACTCACGATATTCACGCTCATAGCGGGCAACCTGCAAAGCAGCGGATTCACCCAAGCGCTCGTCAATCTGAAACATCCCACCGACAACGACTACAACTCCGTTTTTTGGTTCAATGTCATAGCCAGTCTCAGCATCTACACAGTGTTGTTTTTCTGCGCCCCACTGATAGCTTCATTCTTCCACCAGCCTTGTCTCACGGAGTTGTCCCGCTTCGTCTTTCTGAGTTTTGTCATCTCCTCGCTCGGCATTGTGCAGAATGCCTACATGCTCAAGAACATGATGAACAAGGAAATAGCCATTGCGGGCTTTGTGGCTTTAGTGGCTTCGGGCATCATCGGTGTCACACTGGCCTACAACGGACAAGCCTATTGGAGCTTGGCCTGGCAACAGATAGCCTACATCACCGTGCTGAACATCGGCCGATACCACTACACCGGCTGGCGGCCGAGTCTGCACATAGACTTCGGCCCGGTGAAAACGATGTTCGGATTCAGTGTGAAACTGCTCGTGCCCAACATCATCAACACCGTCAGCAACAACATCCTTACATTCATCTTCGGCCATCTGTTCCCCATCAGAGAGGTGGGAAACTACTCGCAGGCCTACAACTGGGACACGAAAGCCAACTCCTTTGTCTCCGGCACCATAGGCCAAATAGCGCAGCCGGTGCTCGCCTCGGTCAACGAAGATAAGGGGCGGGAGACCGGCGTCTTCAGAAAGATGCTCCGCTTCACGGCCTTTCTCTCTTTCCCGCTCATGTTCGGCCTGACGCTTGTGGCCCACGAGTTTATCCTCGTCACGATACACGAGAAGTGGCTCGACAGTGTGCCACTGTTGCAGATACTCAGTATCAGCGGAGCCTTCGTGCCTTTTTACACCCTCTATCAGAACCTTGCCATCAGCAACGGGCGGTCGGACATCTACCTGTGGTGCAACATTTCGCAAATCATTTTGCTCATAATTCTCATTCTTCTGTTCCACCGCTACGGCATGATCGTCATGGTTGCGGCCTACAGCACGTTCACCATTGCATGGCTGTCGGTGTGGCACACGTTCACCCGAAAGATTATCGGACTGCGATTTTGGGATGCATTGAAAGACATACTTCCCTTCATGTTTGCAGCCGCAGCTACCATGACAGCCACCTACTTCATCACCCGCGGCATCGAAAACCTCTATCTGCTACTCTCAGTCAGGGTGCTCATTGCCGGCTGCCTGTACGTTGGCATCATGAAAATCTGCAAAGTGAAGATGCTTGACGAATGTCTGGCCTTTGTCCGGAAAAAGAAAAAACAGATTTAGGACAGCCAAATGTGCAACCGGCGCATCGGGCGGAATATCGTGTTGACCCACCTCATGGCGTATCCCCGACGCATCATCTCAACACACAAACGGGGCAGGAAGCTATGGAGGCGATAGGGGAACATCTTGTCTAACTGCTGCACGGAAATGCCATTCAGCACCGCTTCCTTATAGGCTTTGACCATCCCGATGTCCAAAGCTTTGCGATACCGACGCCCTTCCGGTTCGGCTTCAAAGAAATCCATGACCAACTTATATGCTCTCAAGTAGGAAAGCATGTTCTTTTCCGACAACCGATGCGTATAAGAAGAGGTGTTGTCGATGCTGTAATAGTAGACCGTTTGGTCTACGCAAGCCCTTTTGGCAAAAAGCAACAGCCGCGGTGTCAGCGCAAAGTCTTCGGCATAGTCTATCCCCTCCACCGAAAAGATGTGATGTTCGAGGACAAACGACCGACTGTAAAGGCGTCCCCAGACATTGTGGGGGATGGCCTTCTGACAGAGCATCTTACGCAGATATTTCCTGTCCGACAAAGGCACGGGATGCACCGTGCGGACTATCTCGCCGCCGTTCATGTCGGCAAATCCTCCGTCCACAATGTCGGCCCCACTCTCCTTCATCTTCTCTACAAGCACCTCCACCGCACCGGGGGCCAGTTTGTCGTCGCTATCCACGTGCATGAAGTACTCTCCTGTGGCTGCATCGAAGGCCGTTGCCCGCGCCGCCCCAAGTCCGCGGTTGTGCTCGTGGCGTATGACGCGCACCTGATTCTCCCGCCCGGGATAGTGCGCCAGCACTTCCCGCATCACCTCGATGCTTCTGTCGGGCGTACAATCGTCCACGAAGATGTACTCTACGCTGCCATACGACTGGCTGAACAGGGACTCCGCGCAGGCGGCGATATATGTTTCAACCCCATAAACGGGCACAAGAATGGAAACTGTCTCGTTCATCATGTCAATGAATAATATATTGATAAATAAGTTTACCGTTGTAGAAAAAGAGGAAAAGGGCCAGGAACAGAAGCAGCGAACGGAGCGGAAAGAGCCACTTTTCAGGCACCGCCTTCAACAGAAATCCTATGGCTATGGGGATGATGAAAGCCCAGTGGGCCGTCATGATGTAGACTTCGTTGAGTCCGAATCCAAGCCCCAAATGGATAAACATGTCCAACGCAACCCAAGCGGCCACCATCCACAGAAACTTGGAGTGCCTTCCGGCCCACAGTCCTGCGGCGAAAAGCAATACGAGCAGTAGTTCCACAGCGTCGTTGAAAGCCCACCGATAAGGCACAAACAAGGGGCGGCTGACATAAATGTCCTCCAGCAAATGGTCTTCATGCAACTGCAACGACTCCCCGAAAAGGTTGTCCACCACCGAGCGGGGGCGCGACACCGACATGTCGGTCCAGCTCAACACGCCTTTCTTGTCCACCTTCTCACCCTGCACCTCGGCGATTCGGTCAACATATCTCTTGTTCTGCTCAGCCACCTTCCTGTTTTTTTGCTCATTGGCTTGCTGTATGCGCAGCCCTTCAGCCACGTGGGGCTTGATGAATGCCTCGTTCTGCCACACCGCCACGGCACCTATCACCGCTGCCGGCACCACGACAGCCAAGAGCAGATGGCGCAAGCGGAAGAAGGCCTTACCGTTGGCAAACAAGGCCACGAGAAACACTTTCGCCCCATTGCTGATGGTCACTCCCGCCGTGAGCACAAAGAGCAGCGCAGTCTGCCACCAAGGCATCGCCTGCCCCGCTTTCAGCCTGCACCCTGCCACATAAAGCGTCATGGTCAGGAAGAAGAGGGAGATGCCGAAGTGGTCGGGCACCATCACCGAAAGCATGATGTAGGCAAAAGAGAAGAAGAGTGACGAGAGCAGACAGGCATCTGCCCGCCCCAGTTCCATCACTTCGCGGAACACCCGATAGAGGAAAACGAATGAATAGAAGGCAAACACAACCATCGCCACGGCCACAAAGTAGATGGCATAGTTCACTTCCGTCTCCCTCATCAGCCATCCGTTGGCTTCGGCAAAGGGATACCAGAAAAAGGGAAGCAGCGGATGACGGAATTGGGTGTAATAGACCGTCCATTTCGACAAGGTCATATACGTGAAAGAATCAAATCCGGAGACATGGAAATGCCCCCAGAAGATGCTCCAAAAGCCCACACGACCGCCCCGCATGAAGAGTTCGGGGTTGTATCGGGTCATCAGCACGTTCAATGCCACAAACACCACAAGGGCCACAAGGGCGGGCAACCGCTCTTCTCTGCTGAGTCTGAATATATTTTTCATGCGCCTAACAAGTATTCTGCAAACAGACATCCGTTGTATGCCAACAGCCAAAGGGCCACAGTCGCCATCACCACTCTCAAGCCCAAACGGGCCATGCCGCCCATCCGCTTCATCAGGAAGCCTATGGCCAGCGGCATCACAAACAGCCAGTGGGCACCCATGATGTAGACTTCGTTGATGCCGAAGCCCAAGACAATGTGGATGAACACGTCGAAAGCGAAAAACGACATGACCAACCAGAGGAAACGGTTGCGCCGGCCGGCCCACACACCGGCGGCAAAGAGCACGACGAGCAGGGCCTCAACCACATAGTTCACCGCCGAGCGATAAGCCACCACCACCGGCCGTGAGCGCAAGGTGTCTTCCAACAGATGGTCTTGATGCAACTGCACAGACTCTCCAAACCAGTTTTCCACCAGCGTGCCCCACCGGGGCGTGCTGATGTCTGTCCACTGCGAAAACTCCCCTTTGGCCATCGGCTTGCCCGCGTGTTGGTTCCAGGGCTTCTTATGGTCGCTCACATATTTCTCGTAGGCCTGTCGCTTGAGTATTTTCTTCACGGCTGCCGCCACCGCTGTCGAGTCGGTGAGCGAAGTCGTGTCCTTAAACTGCGCATACACCCGCAACCTGTTCTGCTCCGCCTTTTCCGCTCTGGCCACCTGCCGGGCATGGGCTTTGGGATATTCAAACACCTGCCACTCCAACCGAGCCACTCCCCACAGGAGGGCTGAAGGCAACACAACGGCCAACAGGAGATTGGCCGGCCGCCAAAACCGCCGCCCGTTGACGAAGAGATTGGCCAACAACACTTTGATGCCGTTGTTGAGGGAGATGCCGGCCGTGAGCACAAAGAGACCGACGGTTTGCCACACCGTGAGCGGCTGTCCGCTCTTCATTTTCCGGCCTGCCACATAGAGTGTGAGCACGAGCATGAACATGGAGAGCGCAAAATGGTCGGGCACACACACCGACACCATCACATAGCCGAACGTGAAAGTCAGTCCGGCCAACAGGGCAGCATCTCCCCGGGGCAATTCGATCACCTCACGGAATATGCGGAAAAGCAGCACAAACGCATAGAAAGAGCACGCCACCAACAGGACGGCCACCACCAGCTGCGCACAGTTCATCCCCGTGAGCATCATCAGCCCTTGGTTAATCTGATTGGGAATGTACATGAAAAAGGCCAACAACGGGTGCCGGTAGACATTGTATTCCGTGTCCCAATGCGACACGATGGCATAGGTGAGCGGGTCGAAACCCGATATGGCGAAGTTGTCGACAAAGAGCTTGTGGTAGTTGTCCGACAACTGCGTGAACTTGTCGAAATACTTCCCCACCACAAGCGCATTGAGCGTCGCCACATAGAGCAGCGCCGCCAATGCCGGCCACCGCTCCTCGCGCCGAATGTGAAATATCTTCAATGGATTTTTCATTGTCCTTTAGCTTTAGAGTGCAAAAGTACAAAGAAATAAGCCAATAATCAACAGTTAGCCTATATTTTACGCCGACAAGCCCTCACAAACCGACAAAACCGCATTGGTGCATGGCCGTTGCACGCCTCGTGCGGAGCCTTTGCACGGATGGTGCAACAGCCATGCACGGATGGTGCGAGGGCCTCGCACAACCGTCACGGCCGCCACTCGGCAGAATCATCCGGATTGAAGCGGCAAGCAAAACGTATTCAATGACGAAACAAGCTACGGCGGATGAAGCAGATTAAGGACGTTTGGAAAATCCAAATATTCGCCGGAAAAACAAATTATCCGTCCTTTTTGCGTAAATCTCCCCATTTCCTGCAAATATTACGGCGATTTTATCTAAATTTGCAAACGGAAACTTATCACCATCATAAATTTAAAAAAGTATGATTCTCTTTTTCAGAACTCCATCCAAAAACGTGATTGCGACTGAGATCGACCACCAACCCAACCGGGACGAAATCAACGAACTTTGCTGGCTCTATGGCGATGCGACTGTAGAAGAAGGCGAAAAGCTGGAAGGCTTCTTTGTGGGGCCGCGTCGCGAAATGATTACTCCTTGGAGCACAAATGCCGTTGAGATCACTCAAAACATGAGTCTTAACGGCATTTCGCGTATAGAGGAATACTTCCCCGTGAGCTCGGAAGAGGCCGACCACGACCCGATGCTGCAACGCATGTACAACGGGCTCGACCAGCAGATATTCACGGTGAAGCACAGTCCGGAGCCCATCAGGCACGTGGAAGACCTCGAAGCCTACAACGAGCAGGAGGGACTGGCACTGTCGCCCGAGGAAATGGAGTATCTGCACAAGATAGAAAAAGAGAACGGGCGGCCACTCACCGACTCCGAGATATTCGGTTTTGCCCAAATCAACTCCGAGCACTGCCGCCACAAGATATTCGGCGGCACATTCGTCATCGACGGTAAGGAGATGGAGAGTTCGCTCTTTGCCATGATCAAGAAGACCACCGCGGAGAATCCCGGCCAGATACTTTCCGCGTACAAAGACAATGTGGCTTTCGCGCAAGGGCCTGTCATCGAGCAGTTTGCCCCTGCCGACCAGAGCACAAGCGACTACTTCCGGCCTACGGATATCGAGAGCGTGATTTCGCTCAAGGCCGAGACCCACAACTTTCCCACCACTGTGGAGCCTTTCAATGGCGCCGCCACGGGCACGGGAGGAGAGATACGCGACCGCATGGGCGGCGGCACGGGCTCGTGGCCCATTGCCGGAACAGCTGTCTACATGACGGCCTACCCCCGTTTGCAAGAAGGCGAGCAGGGGCCGAAGATGACGACCCACGACACCGGACGGGCTTGGGAGAACATTCTGCCCGTGCGCCGGTGGCTCTACCAGACACCCGAGCAGATTCTCATCAAGGCTTCCAACGGGGCCAGCGACTTCGGCAACAAGTTCGGCCAACCGCTCATTTGTGGATCGGTGCTCACGTTTGAGCAGCAGGAAAACGGTGAGAAGTATGCCTACGACAAGGTGATCATGCTCGCCGGCGGCGTGGGCTACGGCAAGAAGCGCGACTGCCTGAAGAAAGAGCCGCAACCGGGCAACAAGGTGGTGGTCGTAGGTGGCGACAACTACCGCATCGGTCTGGGAGGCGGTTCGGTGAGTTCCGTAGATACGGGACGTTACAGCAACGGCATCGAACTGAACGCCGTGCAGCGGGCCAATCCCGAGATGCAGAAGCGCGCCTATAATCTGGTGCGCGCACTGGTGGAAGAAGACAACAACCCCGTAGTGAGTATCCACGACCACGGCTCTGCCGGCCACTTGAACTGTTTGAGTGAGCTGGTGGAAGAGTGTGGCGGCGAGATAGATATGACAAAGTTGCCGATAGGCGACCAAACGCTCTCCGCGAAGGAAATCATAGCCAACGAGAGTCAGGAGCGCATGGGCTTACTGATAGATGAGAAACATCTCGACCATGTAAAGGCGATTGCCGAGCGGGAGCGTGCCCCTATGTACGTTGTCGGTGAAACCACTGGCGACGCCCACTTCTCCTTCGTCCAGGCCGACGGCGTGAAGCCGTTCGACCTGGATGTTGCGCAGATGTTCGGCCACTCGCCCAAGACGGTGATGACCGACCGCACGGTGGAACGGCACTACGAAAACGTGAGCTACACGCAAGACAAGCTCGATGAATATCTGACCAATGTGCTGCAACTGGAGGCTGTGGCCTGCAAAGACTGGCTGACAAACAAGGTAGACCGTTCGGTGACGGGCAAGATAGCCCGCCAACAGACGCAGGGACAGATACAGCTGCCACTCTCCGATTGCGGTGTGGTGGCACTCGACTATCGCGGCAAGGCGGGCATAGCCACCGCCATCGGCCATGCTCCACAGGCCGGGCTGGCCGACCCGGAGGCCGGTTCGGTACTCTCCGTAGCCGAAGCACTCACCAATCTCGTGTGGGCACCATTGGGCAGAGACAAGGGCGACAAGGCCTTGCAGCCGCTTGACTATGTGAGTCTGTCGGCCAACTGGATGTGGCCCTGCCGTTCGCAGGAGGGCGAAGACGCGCGCCTCTACAAGGCCGTGAATGCCCTGAGCGATTTCTGCTGCGCCATCCACGTGAATGTGCCTACGGGAAAAGACTCGCTTTCGCTCTCGCAGCAATATCCCGACGGTGAGAAAATCATCTCTCCGGGAACAGTCATCGTGAGCGCGGGCGGCGAGGTCTACGATGTGAAAAAGACCGTGAGCCCCGTGCTTGTGAACGATAAGAATGCCAGCCTCTACCACATCGACTTCAGTTTCGACGAGCAGCGGCTGGGCGGTTCGGCCTTCGCCCAAAGTCTCAACAGAGTGGGCGACGACGTGCCCACGGTGAAGAATCCGGAATACTTCGTCGACTGTTTCAACGCCGTGCAGGAGCTTATAGGCCGCGGATGGATTCTGGCCGGCCATGACATTTCGGCCGGCGGACTCATCACCACACTGCTGGAAATGACTTTCGGCAACGTGGAGGGCGGAATGAAAATCAACTTGCACGACCTTGCAAGCCACGACATGGTGAAAATGCTCTTCGCCGAAAATCCCGGTGTGGTGATAGAGGTGTCCGACGAGCACAAGCAAGAGCTGCGGGACTTCTTCGAGGAGCGTGGCATCGGCTATGCCAAGATAGGCTATCCCACGCCCGGAGAGCGCAAATTGGTTGTAACAAACGGCGACGAGCGTCATGAATTTGACATCGACGCGTTGCGCGACACGTGGTACAAGACTTCCTATCTGCTCGATCGCAAACAGAGTTTCAACGGCTGTGCCGAGAAACGTTTTGCCAACTACAAGCACCAACCGGTGGAGATGCAATTCAATGTCGGCTTCAAAGGCACGCTTGCCTCCTACGGCATTTCGGCCGACAGACGCAAACCGTCGGGCATTAAGGCTGCCATCATCCGCGAGAAAGGAACCAACGGCGAGCGCGAAATGGCCTACTCGCTCTATCTGGCAGGCTTTGACGTGAAAGATGTCACCATGACCGATCTCATCAGCGGGCGCGAAACGCTGGAAGACATCAACCTAATTGTGTTCTGCGGAGGCTTCTCCAATTCCGATGTATTGGGCAGTGCCAAAGGTTGGGCGGGCGCATTCCTGTTCAATCCGAAGGCCAAGGAGGCACTCGACAAGTTCTATACCCGTGAGGACACGCTCTCATTGGGCATTTGCAATGGCTGTCAACTGATGGTGGAGCTCAACCTCATCAACCCGGAACACAAGCAGCGGGCCCGTATGTTGCACAACGACTCGCACAAGTTTGAAAGCGGATTCCTCTCGCTCGCTATCCCACAAAACGACAGTGTGATGTTCGGTTCGCTCAGTGGCAGCAAGCTCGGTTTGTGGGTGGCCCACGGCGAGGGTAAATTCTCGTTGCCGGAACCGGAGAGCAACTACCATGTGATTGCAAAATACAATTATGCGGAATATCCCGGCAACCCCAATGGCTCAGACTACAACGTGGCCGGCTTGTGCTCTAAAGACGGACGACACTTGGCCATGATGCCCCACTTGGAGCGTGCCATCTTCCCATGGCAGAACGCATGGTATCCCAACGACCGCCGCAACGATGAGGTGACGCCGTGGATTGAGGCGTTTGTCAATGCGAGGAAGTGGATAAACCGCTCCCGGAACATTCACTAACTGATGACCAAATGGACAGAGAACAAGAGACAGGCAAACAGACAGCAAGTACTCCTGCCATTCCCAACGAGGGAATGGACGGGAGCACCTCCTCCCCGGGTGGAATTTACCGGGAACTCTTCAAGACGTTCTTTAAAATAGGCGTAGTCACTTTCGGTGGCGGCTACGCCATGATTCCGCTGATAGAAGCCGACGTGGTGGACAAGAACAAATGGGTGGACAAGGAGGAGTTTCTCAACCTGATAGCCATTGCCCAGAGCTGTCCCGGCGTGTTCGCCGTGAACATCAGCACATTCATTGGCTACAAGTTGAAGAAAACACCGGGGGCCGTCTGCACCACACTCGGTGCCGCCCTCCCCTCGTTTCTCATCATCCTGCTCATTGCCATGTTCTTCCACCAGTTTCAAGACAACAAGATTGTGGCCGCCATGTTCCGGGGCATCCGTCCGGCCGTGGTAGCACTCATCGCCGTTCCCACCTTCAATCTGGCCAAAAGCGCGCACATCACCTTGTCCAACTGTTGGATTCCCATAGCCGGAGCCCTGCTCATCTGGTTGCTCGACGTGAATCCCATTTATGTAATCATTGCCGCCGGATTGGGTGGTTTCATCTATGGAAAGTTCATCCAACCCACGGAGTAAAATGCAAAAGGCAAGAGACGAAGCAACCGGAAGGCTGACATCACCACCATCAAACCGATAAGTATGATATTTCTACACCTGTTCATCACTTTTTTCGAGATAGGCATCTTTGGTTTCGGAGGCGGCTATGCCATGATTTCACTCATACAAGGACAAGTGGTAACACGTTTCCACTGGATGACGATGAGCGAATTTACCAATGTCATAGCCATCTCACAGATGACCCCCGGGCCCATCGGTATCAACTCGGCCACTTATTGCGGCTACACAGCCGTACACAATGCCGGTTACGGGAACGGCATGGCCATATTGGGTTCCGGCATGGCTACGTTTGCCCTCATCCTCCCGTCGCTCATCCTGATGATCCTCATCAGCAAGATGTTCATGAAGTATATGCACACAGATCTTGTACAGAGCGTTTTCGCCGGACTGCGCCCGGCAGTCGTCGGACTACTCGCCGCGGCCACCCTGCTCCTGATGAATGCCGAAAACTTCTCTTCTCCCAAAGAGAATCCGTGGCATTTTTGGATCAGCGTGTCGCTCTTTGCCGCCTGCTTCGTGGGCACCAAGTTCTTCAAAATCAACCCTATCCGCATGATAGCCTACTCGGCTTTCGCAGGCTTGCTGCTGCTCTACTGAGTACGACGGCCCACAGAAAGCACGGCCATAACGACTAAAGGCCCTCCGTTCGCAAATGAACGGAGGGCCTTTGCCGTATATCGTTTCCGCCAACCGGCGGTCGGTTTGTCTTACAACTCGACAATCAATGTCTGGCGAGGACTCAGATGGATGTTCCTGTCAACGGCCACCTTGCGGCCCGTCATAATGTCCACAGCCTGCTTCTTGCCGCCCAAAATTTCGGCATAGCGTGCCACTTCAAGCTCTGCCGGCTTGGAAGTGCCATTGAGAATGGTCATTAAGGCCTTCCCGTTATGCTGTCGGGCAATGACATAGACACCCTTCCACGGGATAAACTGTGTCTGCTTCCCTTTCACCACAAGGTCGTTTCCCTGCCTCCAGTGAAGCAAACGGGCCATCCAATTGAACATCGCATTCTCGGCTTCAGTACGTCCTTCGGCAGTGAAAGCATTGCGGGTATCGCCCGGAAAACCACCGGGGAAGTCCTTGCGCACGTTGCCATCGGTCACTTCCTTGGTGCCATTCATCAATATCTCCGTGCCATAGTAAAGCTGCGGCGTGCGATTCATGGTGAGCAGCATGGCCAAAGCCTGCTTCAAAGCCAACGTATCGCAGCCGTTGCCGAGGAAGCGATCGGTGTCGTGGTTCTCGACAAAAGCCATCACACTTGCCGGATTGGGATAGAGATAGTCATAGCAAAGGGAGTTATAGATGCGGTTGAGACCGTTCCACCAACCATCGGTCTCCTCATTCTTAGCCCTATTGAGCTTGTCGAAGAAACTGAAATCCATCACCGTTTTGAGGTAAGAATTCTTGTTGGTGAGCTTGGAATCTTTCTGCCAAGCAGCCGTATAGGCCGGTTCCGTGACCCAAGTTTCGCCCACGGTATTGAAGTTGGGATATTCCGTGTCAAGCACCTTCATCCATTGAGCCATCGCATCGCGGTCGGCGTAGGGATAAGTGTCCATGCGGATGCCGTCAATGCCGACCGTCTCTATCCACCACTCGCTGTTCTGGATGAGATACTTCATCACATGGGGATTGCGCTGGTTGAGGTCGGGCATACTGGGAACGAACCATCCGTCCACCGTCTCTCGCATATCCACCTTCGACGCGTAGGGGTCGAGCACAGGCGTGAGCTTATAGGAAGTCTGCAAATATTGCGAGTTGACAGCACCCGTCTTGGCCAACCCCGTCATCGGGTCTCGCCCGTTCCCGGTCTTTTCGCCAAGCCATTCGGGCGTGTTAAACCAGTCCTTGGCAGGCATGTCAGCCACCCACGGATGTTCAAATCCGCAGTGGTTGAATATCATGTCCATCACCACTTTCAGTCCCTTGGCGTGCGCCTCATCTATGAGTTGGCGATATTGCCGGTTGGTTCCGAAACGCGGATCCACCCGATAATAGTCGGTGGTGGCATATCCATGATAGGCGCTGTAGCCGTTATCGCTGTCGGGAGAGTTGTTTTCCAGCACCGGTGTGAACCACAATGCCGTCACCCCCAGTTCGTTGAAATAGTCAAGGTGCTCGCGGATACCTTCGAGATCGCCCCCGTGACGCAGACTCGGTGCGCTGCGGTTTTCCCGATAGGCATTCATGCCCTTTATCTGTTTGGGATGTCCGGCACTCGACGCGAAGCGGTCGGGCATGAGCATGTAGAGCACATCGGCATTGGTAAACCCCATGCGCTTGTCTCCGCTCATCTCCCGCTCCTTGAGATTGTATTTCACTCTTGTCACCTTGCCGCCCTCTGTGAAGTTCAGCGTCATTATTCCGGCCTTGGCCCCGGACAGATTGAGATACACCAACAGGTAGTTGGGAGAATCCAAACGCACGAGGGAGTCAATGCGCACCCCCGCATAGTCGGTGGAAACTTCCGCATTGCGCACGCCCTTGCCATAGACCATAAGCTGCAAGGAAGCATCTTTCATGCCCACAAACCAGTCTGTAGGGTCGATGCGGTCTATTTTCACAGCAGCTTCCATAGTCATCATGCTTAACAGTAAAGCCAGTAACAGAATAGTCTTTTTCATATTTTAGTCATGTATAATGAGGGCCGACTGGGGGGCTACGAAGGCCTCCGACCCTTCCATTTCGCCCATACCTTCGGGGATGATGACTCCCTCCTTGGCCACAATGGTGTATTTGCCCTCGGGGACAGCGACCTTGGCAGTCTCCTTGCCGGCATTAAGTATCACGATGGTGTTGTTCCACTCCTCGCCGGGCACATTGAGATTGCTGATGCAATAGGCCACACAGTGGGCCGGCGCGGAAAGGAAACGGAGATTGTCGCGCACCAAGCCGGCCTTGCCGAGACGGAAAGCCGGATGCGCTTTGCGAAGCCGGATGAGGCCCTTGTAGTAGTCAAACACCTGCGGATATTTCTTCAGATTGCTCCAATCGAGGTGGTTGATGCTGTCGGGAGCGTTGAAACTGTTGTGTACGCCCTTCTTGTCGCGCAGCATCTCTTCGCCCGACAAGATGAACGGCACGCCCTGTGAGGTGAACACAGCAGTCTGTGCCAAGAGGTCGAGGCGAACCAGTTCGTCGGTGGAAATGCCGGGAATGGAAGCCCTCAACCGGTCGGTGAGGCACATGTCGTCGTGGCAACTGACGTAGGCCACCATCTGCGTAGGCTCGTTGGCCCACACTTCCTTGGAATAGTTGACCTTGCTCATGTCCACCTGCGGATGGGCCACACCGCCCACGATGCCAAACTTCAGACTCTCTTCTGTGCCGGGCACGCGTGCCAGAAAGCCGCCTTTGCTGTCGTCGGAGAAGGGGCCACGGAGGGCATCACGCATCTCGTCGGAGAAAGCGGCGATGCCGGGCAACTGCTTCATGTTGGCTTTCATGGCCAACTTCTCCTGCGGATAGGCACACGTTCCGGCACTCCACCCCTCGCCATATATAAATATGGTGGGATCTATCTTGTTCACCTCGGCACGTATTTGGCGCATGGTCTCGATGTCGTGGATGCCCATGAGGTCGAAGCGGAACCCGTCAATGTGATATTCGTTAATCCAATACTTGACAGACTCGATCATGAAACGCCGCATCAGGGGTTGCTCCGATGCCGTCTCGTTGCCGCAGCCCGAACCGTCGGAGGGCGTACCGTCGGCCTTGTAGCGATAGTAGTAGCCGGGATAGGTGCGCTCGAAATTGCTGCCTTTGAGATCAAACGTGTGGTTGTACACCACATCGAGAATCACCCGTATGCCGGCCTTGTGCAAGGCCTGCACCATCTGCTTGAACTCGCGGATGCGCACGGCAGGCGTATAGGGGTCGGTGGAATAGCTGCCCTCGGGCACGTTGTAGTTGAGCGGGTCATAGCCCCAGTTGTATTGGGGGCGTTCGAGATGACTCTCGTCCACGGAGGCATAATCGAAAGAGGGCAGTATGTGAATGGCATTGACGCCCAACTCCTTCAGATGAGCAATGGCTCCGGGTTCGGTCAGGGCCAGAAACTTGCCTTTATGCTGCAATCCGGAGGAAGCATCGATGGAGAAATCGCGATGGTGCATCTCATAGACAACAAGGTCGGCAGGCGACTTGGTTGCCGGTCGGCGGTCGGTTTCCCACCCTTGGGGATTGGTGGAAGCCAGGTCTATCACGGCTCCGCGTGCGCCATTTACGCCCACAGCCTTGGCAAAGACACCGGGAGTCTGCCCCCTACCCATGTCAAATGTGTAAAAACGCCCCTTGAGATCGCCCTTGACCGTGGCGGCCCAAAGGTTCTTTCCGGCAGGCCGGAGCTTGACCGTCTTAACCAATTTTCCACCCGTTCCGGCATTGTAAAGGCGGAGCACCGGACGGACGGGGGCATTAAGCTTGAATACTGTCTGCTCGGGAGTGTAGGTCATTTCGTCGAACGCCTCCCCGGCATGGACGGAAGATTGGAAAGACAACGCTGCTAACGCAGTCATAAAAAAGGTTTTCAGTTTCATTGATGATAAGTCAAAAGATAATAAACAAAGCGGCTCTGCCGACATACGAAGTTCCTGTCACACAGCCATTACAACGGTTCTGTGCCCTTATCGGAAATGCAGAAAAGCGAAACCATCATCCCGGCAGACTGCCATCGGATAGGTGCAGAGCCTTTGCACAGTCCGTGCATAGCCTTTGCACGGATGGTGCAGCACCCTTGCACGGACTGTGCAAAGGCTCCGCACGAAAACGAGTCCGGCCTACCGGGCCATCAGCGAGACTGCAAAGCCACCGCCGGGAGCCTCGGCCAGTTTGAGCACATCGCCCCGCTTCACGGTCTTCTTGGTGATGGTGTAGGACTTGGGATTCTTGTCAAAAGAGGCATCCTTGGCATCAGCATAGATCGTGCAATCATACTTCTTGCCCTTGTCGAGGAAGTCGAGTTTCACCACCGACTTGTGCCCGTTCTCGTCGCACTTGCCACCGATGAACCAGTTGTCGGTGCCCTTGGCCTTGCGGGCCACCGTGATATAGTCGCCGGGCTCGGCTTCAAGATAGCGGGAGTCGTCCCAGTCGCAGGCCACATCCTTGATAAACTGGAAGGCATCCATATACTTGGCATAGTTTTCAGGCAGGTCGGCCACCATCTGCAACGGACTGTACATCGTCACGTAGAGAGCCAGCTGCCCCACAAGTGTGGTGTGCACGTAGTTGGGATTGTCGCTCCATGTCTTCAACTGGGTTTCCAAGATGCCCGGTGTATAGTCCATGGGGCCACCCTGCAGACGGGTGAAGGGGAGCACGACGGTGTGGTCGGGACGACTTCCGCCAAAAGCCTCATACTCCGTGCCGCGGGCACTCTCGTTGCCTATGAGGTTGGGATAGGTGCGGCAAAGTCCGGTGGGGCGCGTGGCCTCGTGGGCATTGACCATGACATGGTGCTTGGCGGCTTCCTTCACCACGTAGAGATAGTGGTCGTTCATCGCCTGCGAGAAGTGGTGGTCGCCCCGGGGTATGATGTCGCCCACGTAGCCGCCCTTCACGGCATCGTAGCCGTATTTGTTCATCAGGGCGAAAGCGGCCGGGAGATGGCGCTCATAGTTGGTCACGCTGGAGCTCGTCTCGTGGTGCATCATCAGTTTCACGCCCTTGGAATGGGCATAGTCGTTGAGGTATTTGATGTCGAAATCGGGATAGGGGGTCACAAAGTCGAAGACATCGGCCTTCCACATATTGGCCCAGTCTTCCCAACCCACGTTCCATCCTTCCACCAGCACCTGCTGCAGACCGTTGGCCGCGGCAAAGTCGATGTACTGCTTCACCTTGGCTGTGTTGGCGGCATGGCGGCCGTTGGGCTTTGCCTTGGTCCAGTCTATGAGGTCGAGCTTGACGGAGGGATATTCATCGGTGTAGTTCCAAGTGCTCTTGCCCACGATCATCTCCCACCACACGCCGCAATACTTCGTGGGGTGAATCCAACTCGTGTCCTCTATCTTGCACGGCTCGTTGAGATTGAGAATGAGGTTGCTCGAAAGCATGTCACGGGCATCGTCGCTCACCATCACCGTGCGCCAAGGCGTGGTGCAGGGTGTCTGCATACATCCCTTGAGGCCGGTGGCATCGGGAGTGAGCCACGACTCAAACACCATGTTCTTGTCGTCGAGGTTGAGGTGCATGGTGGCATAGTTGACACAGGCAGCCTCATGGATGTTGATGTAGAGGCCGTCGCTGCTCTTCATCTGTAAAGAAGTCTGCACACCGGTGGGCGAAAACACCGCCACGGAAGAATTGTCCCAGTTGACGGCCTTGTTGAAACGCGCCCTGATCTCGGAGAGCTTGCTCTGCTGCGTCTCCTGCTCCTGCGTGTCGTAGTCGCCCGGCAGCCACCAGGCGGTGTGGTCGCCGGCCATGGCAAACTGCGTGTGCTCTTCCTTGATCAGGAAATAGTTGAGTGCCTTTTGCTGCGGAAACTCGTAGCGCAGCCCCATGCCGTCGTTGTAGACGCGGAAACGGATGATGATGTTGCGGTCGCTGGAAGGCTGGTTGAGATCCACCTCCAGCTCGTTGTAGTGGTTGCGGATGGTGGCCGTCTCTCCCCATACCGGCTTCCATGTCTCGTCAAACGAGGAGACACGGGTATCCGTAATCTTGAATCCGTCCATCAAGTCGGTTTCATCCTTGCCCTTGCTGGCGTGCCTGTCCTTAGCCAGTTCGAGCCCGAGATGGGAAGGTTTCACCACCGCCCGGCCTTTATAGGTCATCTCGTAGGTGGGGCGGCCATTGTCGGAAAGCGTGAAGGTCAGGGCGACGTTTCCGTTGGGTGACTTCACAGTTTGTGCTGCCGCCATCATTGGCAGCAGCACAAAAGCTAAGAATAGTTGTATTTTACGCATAGTCGCTGATTATTTTCGTCCCGACTGGGAAATAAGTTCGGTCACGTTGGCCACAAAAGAGTCGTTGGCCATCAAGTCTTCTATGCTCAGGTGCATCCGGTATCGCCAATAATGCTTGGGATTGGCGGGAATGTTGATGCGCTCGGCATTCTGGTCGGGCAACCGGAGGTTGTCGTCGATGGAGAGCCAGTCTTGAATGCTGAAAATGCAAAGCATCGACGGCGAGGTGAGATGGCGGCTGATGATGTCGCGCGCCAGCCAGCCCGGCAGAGGATGGGGAGCAGCACCACCCCGATAGAGCATGGAGTTGTAGTAGTCTTGCGTGCGCTCCAAGTCTTCGTCCCACCACTGGCGCAGCGTGGGCATGTCGTGACTGGAAATGGTGCATACCGACCGGTAGGGGTTGCGGCTCAGATGACCGAAGCGCACCTTCGGGTCTTTCGGCATCGACTGGAGTTCGAGGCTGAGAATCTTCAACTCGTTCATCACCCACGACACACAGTCGGGCACCATGCCCAAGTCTTCCGCACACACCAACATGCGGGTGGCCTGCACGAGTTTGGGCAGCTTCTTCATGGCCTCGCGATACCAGAACTGGTTGTTGCGGCGATAGAAGTAGTCGTTGTAAAGACGGTTGAAGGCGTATTTGTCATTGTCGTAGAGCGACTCGTAAATGAAGTCGAACTGAACGGAAATGCGCGGATGGAAGAGTTCGGGATTCTTACGGTCGCGGACAAAGAGCACATCGCTGATCAGGGCATACAGACCGTCGCGCAGCCACAAGTCTTCCTGCACCGTGGCGTGCTCAAAGACTTTTTCCAACTTGCGTTGCGTGTCAAACTCGGGCTTCATGCGGTAGCGTTCACCGTCGATGCGGTCGAGATAGGTGTCGCGCACCTCTCCGGCGCGTTCGCCGAACATGCGGTCGAGCACCCAGTCGGTGATAAACGGTTCGGTGAAACGCTCCTCTTGGAAATTGAGACCATAATTGCCTATCTCCTCACGCGTCATGCCCAGCGAGGGGGAGAACTGCCCGAGCAGGCCATGCACAGAGGCAACGGGAATCTCCCAAATGCGGAAGAAACCGAGCACGTGGTCTATGCGGTAGGCATCGAAGAACTTGGACATGTTCTGGAAACGGCGCACCCACCAGGCACAGTCATCTTTCAGCATCTCGTCCCAGTTGTAGGTGGGGAATCCCCAGTTCTGACCGTTCACGCTAAAGTCATCGGGCGGTGCTCCGGCCTGCTCGCTGAGGTTGAAATACTTGGGCTCCATCCACACATCGCAGCCGTAACGGTTCACCCCAATGGGAATGTCGCCCTTCAGAACGACGCCGCGAGACTTGGCATAGTCATGCACTCCGCGCATCTGGGTGTTCAGCACAAACTGCACGAAATAGTAGAATTCCACCTCCTTGTAGGCCTTGTTGCGGGGCGTGGAAAGGGCCTTGCGCTCCCGTTCGTCCCACACTTGGCTGTCCGGCCATTGCAGGAAATCGGCCGTCCCGTACTTGTCGCGGAGGAAACAATATTGGGCATAAGGCACAAGCCACTGCTCGGTCTCTGCAAAAAACTCCTTGAAAGCCTCCGACTTCATCATCTCGGCCCCTTCCTGTTCGTAGACAAGGCGGAGATAAGCAATCTTGGCATCGTTGACCCGCTCGTAGTCGATCTGGCTGAGGGCGTTCAGTTCCTCACCGAGTGCCTTGTACCGTTCGCGTGCCTCGTCATCTTTCAACGGCGGAAGGGCATTCAAGTCGGCATATTGCGGATGCAGCGCAAAGATGCTGATGCAGCTATAGGGATAGGAGTCGGTCCAAGTGTGGGTGGTAGTCGTGTCATTGATGGGCAATATCTGCAACACCCGCTGGCGGGTCTTGGCCACGAAGTCTACCATCTTTTTCAGGTCTCCGAAGTCGCCCACGCCGAAACTGTCTTTTGAGCGCAAGGAGAAAACGGGGACAAGTGTCCCGGCAAATTTACGGTTCCACAGTTCGAAGAAGGCTTGGGCAAGTTCATAAACCACCACGTCGCCCTTCTTCAAGGCGGGAAGTTGCACGGTGCGGTTGAGCCCGGTCTCCCAAAGTGGGGCGACATCAGCCTGCCCTCCGAGCACAATAAACTTGAATTCGAGTTCGCCGTCTTCACAGGCATCGGCATCCAAGTCGACAATCCACTCATTGATGGCGTGCTGGACCATCGGCAGTGCATTCGCAGCCTCCCAACCGCCCAATGTATTGCCGGCCCCGATGAGCGCAAGCCGCTCTCCCTCCCGCAACTGGGGGGCACGCACCTTCAGGCGCACAGTGCGGGCATAATCGCTGCACCCGACACTCGTCACCTGCTGGTGGTTGATGCAGTCGGTAAAGGCCGAACTGTAAAGATAGGCATCTTCGGGCATCGCATTCCACTTGTCATAAACGACATACTTGCGTGCCTGCCTGGCCGCAAGTTCCAACCGATGGGTCACGGTGAGCCACTCGCGATAGGAGTAGTTGCCGTCACGGTCGACACTGTAAAAATAGTCAAAGGAAGAAACGTTGTCCAGCTCCTTCTCACCGAGTCTCAATCCATAGCTCCAGCGAAGGCCGTCGACGGTCGTCATCCGGTAATGAGCGGTCTTGCCGGCCATAATGACATTCAAGACAAGTTCTTCACCGAACACCGTTTTAAAATCGATATTAAATAAAAAGTTCATAGACCGTTATAGTTATTAGTTATTCTGGTGCTAAGATAGCAAAATATTCCCACCTTGGGACACTACCGTTTGCATAAAAAACAGAAATCCTCGTGCAATCGTTTGCGCGAGGATTTCCTTATTTCTATTTTGTTTTAATCACTGTCACTGCCGCAGCTCCAAAGATGAACAGCACTCCGGCGACGATCATCATTGTGCTCTGGTGCGATCCGACAAGCGACAAAACTCCGCCACCGGCAAGGGCTGCGACTATCTGGGGAATGCAGATGGTGCCATTGAACAGTCCCAGATAGGCCCCCATGTGGCCGTAGCCCTGCAGGGCGTTGGTTACAAACGTAAACGGCATAGCCAACATGGCGGCCCAGGCACAACCGATGAGCAGGAATGGGATGAATTGCAGATACTGGTCATGCACGAAAGGAATCATGGCAAAGCCGACACCGCCGATAGCCAGACTGAGCGAATAGGCCAATTTAGTATTCTTGAACTGTGTCAAAGCGATGGCCCAGACCACGCTTCCCATAGCCTCGACAGCGAAAAGGATGCCCACCCAGTTGCCTGCTTCCTGAAAGGCAGGAGAGGCTGCATCGGTGGTGTTCCACACGGTCTCGGCTATGGCACCGGTGGTATAGTTCCACATGTAAAGCATGGCAGCCCAGCAGAAGAACTGCACCAGGCCCACTTTCCAGAATGTGGAGGGCGCATTCTTCAACAGGGTTAACCAGTTGGCCTTGCCTTCCTCTTCCTCCAAATCAGCACTTCGCCCATTATATTCGGCATATTCTTTCGGATTCCACTCTTTCACTTTCAGTGTCGTGTAGAGGACACAGAGTATCAGAATGGCGGCCCCGATGTAGAACGACCATATCACCGAATCGGGCACCACGCCTTTCTCAGCCACATTCTTGATGCCGAACCATGTGAAGACAAACGGAAAGACAAAGCCCACGACCGAACCGACATTGCAGAGGAAACTCTGAATGGAATAGGCCTTGGCTTTCTGTTTCTCGTTGACCATATCGCCCACGAGCATTTTAAACGGTTGCATGGCCATATTGATGGAGGTGTCGAGGAACATCAGAGCCACCAGTCCGAAAATCATGGCGGCCCCAACAGCCAGCCCGAACGAACCGGCATTGGGCAGCAGGCACATCACCAGCACAGCCATCGTTGCACCTACAAATAAATAGGGTATGCGGCGACCGAAACGGTTCCATGTCTTGTCGCTCAGGGTACCAACAATAGGTTGCACGAGAATGCCCATCAATGGCGGAAGAATCCAAAAATAACTCAGATTATGAGGGTCAGAACCAAGTGTGGCAAAAATGCGCGAGATGTTCGCACTCTGCAAGGCGTAGGCTATCTGTACGCCGAAAAAGCCGAAGCTCAAATTCCAGAGCCCCCAAAAGTTCATGTCAGGTTTCTGTTTCATAGCTTTTATTATCGTTATTACTTAAAATTCAGTTTTATATTTTACACCGGGCTAC
This sequence comes from Segatella buccae ATCC 33574, assembly GCF_000184945.1. Lineage (GTDB taxonomy): Bacteria > Bacteroidota > Bacteroidia > Bacteroidales > Bacteroidaceae > Prevotella > Prevotella buccae. The sequence continues at coordinate 1,213,242 of NZ_GL586311.1, read as the reverse complement.
TTTGTTGTGCCACGCACAATCAGGCGTGTCCTCACCACGCGTTTCTCCGCCCGGTCCATGGGGATAGAGCCTTCCACGTGACCTATCAGGATGTTGGCAGCCTCTTCGCCCACCAGTTTGCCCCGCTGCTCGACGGTGGTGAGAGGCGGGTCGCAGGCCACGGCGCGTTGCCCGTTGGTGAACCCGCACACGCTGATGTCGCCCGGCACACTGTAGCCCAACCGCCTCACCGTGTACATAATGCCGATGGCCGTGTCGTCGTTGACGGCAAAGAAAGCATCGGGACGATTGTCCAATTCCATGAGGTCGGGGGTGATAGCCTCGGCTGCCGTGCGGTTGTCGCACAGGCGCACCAAATGTTCGTCCACCGGCATTCCGTGACGCAACAAAGCGTCCTTGTAGCCGTTAAAGCGGTTTTTGGCTATTTCCAGCTTCATGGAGGTACCGTAGTATGCAATTCGTTTGCACCCCGTGTCTATCAGATGGGTCACGGCGGTATAAGCTCCCATGTAGTCATCCACCACCACGCGACTGCAATCCACCCCTGTGCAAATTCGGTCGTAAAAGACCAATGGCACGCCATTGTCTATAAGGTGTTGGAAATGAGCATATTTGGTCGTGTCTTTCGCTTGCGACACGATGATGCCGCACACCTTATTCTTATAGTAAGATTCGCAGATAGCCATTTCACGCTCATACCGCTCGTTGCTTTGCGCCACCATGATGCGGTAGCCCCGCGCACTGGCCTCCTCCTCAATGCCACTCAGCACCGTGGAGAAATAATAGTGCGCAAACTGCGGGATAATGACGCCGATCACCTTCATTGGCATCACCTTGCTGTGACGCAGAGCCTCCCCGATGACATTAGGAGAAAAACCATGCTCGCGTGCGTAAGTCTGCACGCGTTCTCTCTGCTCCTTGCTGATGCGAGGACTGTCTTTCAAGGCCCTTGAAACCGTGGCAACGGAAACGCCAAGTTCACGGGCTATATCTTTCATTGTAATAGGCAAAAAACCTCCCATGGTGTCTTCAGTTATTGATCGTTTAGATTGTACAATGCAAAGTTATGCAAATCATTGCAAAAGCGTTGCCTGACCTCCACCTTTAAATTGATTTAAATCATGCAATCGTTTGCACTGATTTAATAACGATTTTAACCTAAAAAAAGTACAAACATACGTTAATAAAGTTACTTTTGCATTGTCAACGAACGTTTCAGCAATCTAACCAACCACCAACCCGGAGACCGATAAGCTCCGCATACATACCGTTTTTTCGGACAATAACTAAAAACAATATATTAACGTTAACTTAAAGATCACGCAAATGATGAAGCAGGTAAAGATTAAATTGCCTCTAAGAATGCTGACCCTCGCAGGAGGATTGCTTCTTACAGCGAGTTCCTTTGCACAGACTGGTGCTATTAAGGGACAAGTATTGGATGCTTCCGGAGAGCCTGTCATGGGGGCTACCATCACTGCCAACGGCAAAACCGTGGGCATTACCGACATGGATGGTAACTTCTCGATCAACGCAGCCCCGGGAACAGAACTGACAATTACTTATTTGGGAATGAGTCCAAAGAAAGTATCAGCTTCTTCCAACATGTCTATCACCATGACAGAAGATGAGAAGACCCTTCAAGATGTGGTCGTCATCGGTTATGGTGTCGCGAAGAAATCAGACCTGACAGGTTCGGTAACCGCTTTGAGGCCAGATTCAAAAAACAAAGGTGTCGTTGTCAATGCCCAGGACATGCTTGGTGGTAAAATCGCCGGTGTAAACGTGACAAGCGATGATGGTACCCCCGGTGGCAAGGCCAATATCCGCATCCGTGGCGGTTCGTCTCTTAACGCAAGCAATGATCCATTAATAGTCATCGACAACGTGCCTATAGACAACAATGGTGTCAAAGGTGTGGCAAACATACTCTCAACCATCAACCCCCAGGATATAGAAAGTTTCAATATCCTGAAAGATGCTTCTGCTACTGCTATTTACGGTAGTCGTGGTTCTAATGGTGTCATTATCATCACAACTAAAAAGGGACAAAAAGGCGGTGTAAAAGTATCCTACAATGGAAGTGTAACTCTGAGCATGAAGAAAAAGACTGTTGACGTGCTTGACGGTGACCAGTTCCGTGCTCTCATCAAGGAAAAATGGGGAGAGAACTCTAATGCTTACAATGCGTTGGGCACGGCCAACACTAATTGGCAGGATCTCATTTATCGCACGGCTGTGAGCCATGACCACGGTGTAACAGTATCCGGTTCCATCAGCGACAAATTGCCTTATCGCGTGTCAGTAGGGTATACCGATCAACAAGGTATCTTAAAGACATCTGACTTTAAACGTGTTACAGGCTCTTTCAATCTGAATCCTTCACTTTTCAATAATCACTTGAACATCAACCTGAATGCCAAAGGAATGTATGCACACAGCCGCTTTGCCGACGGGGCAGCAGTAGGTGCAGCTGTCAATATGGATCCTACACAAAGTCCGTATGCATATACATCTCCTTACCATCTTGCTCAGACCGATGCTTCCGGAAATAAAGCATTCGGTTCTTATGCAGATCAAATTCTAAAAAATTTCAACGGATATTTTGCATGGCCTAAAGCCGGCAACTACAGTGACCCTGATTGGCCCTACACCTACAACGAATTAGCAACACGTAACCCATTGGCTGTATTGAATGAAAAAAATGATGTGGCCAATAGCCGGGAATTTATAGGAAGTGCCGACTTCGACTATAAGGTACATGGATTTGAAGACCTCCGACTTCATGCCACACTTGGTGCCGACATAGCCAAAGGTAGACAAAACACCAACTATACCCCTGCTTTCCAAGGCAACAATGAAGCCTACTATGGCAACTATGGTTGGGAGGCAATTCTCAAGCGCAACCTTTCTTTGAGTGCTTACGCACAATACTATCATGATTTCAACGATGCAGCCAAAAATCATTTCGACATTATGGCCGGTTATGAATATCAGCATTTCTGGAATAGCAAAAACAACAACTATTGGGGGTATTACGGTATCAAGAACACTAAAACCGGTAAGTATGTGGACGAACAGGGGCATGACCTTGGAGAGAGTGGCAACCTTGCCGGCCATGTCTACAATCCTTCCGTTTATTCGACCAAGACAGAAAACTTCCTTGTTTCATTCTTCGGGCGTGCCAACTGGAGTCTTATGGACAGATACTATGTCACAGCGACAGTCCGTGATGACGGTTCTTCCCGCTTTAGGGATCATTGGGCAGTATTTCCTTCTGTAGCTTTTGCTTGGAAAATCAATGAGGAAAACAATTTCAAAAAACTCGATTGGCTTTCCGACTTGAAGCTCCGCCTCGGATGGGGTATGACAGGTCAACAAGATGTGAACAATGACTATGCTTGGATTCCTACCTACACCCGTAACACCGGAACTGGATCTTTCTATCCCGCAGACGGTGACGGAACTTTAGCCCGCCCAGACAACTACACACCAGAACTTAAGTGGGAAACAACTACAACCTATAATGTAGGAATGGACTGGGGTATACTCAACCAACGCCTCTCGGGCAGTTTAGATTGGTATTACCGTAAGACAACCGACTTGCTTAACTACGCTCCGACTGAGGCACTCTCCGCTTTCCGTAACCAGTCATGGCAAAACATCGGCTCTATGATGAATACCGGTATTGAAGCTGCCATCAGTTGGAAAGCCGTACAGAGTCACGGTTGGTACTGGACATTGGACTACAACTTCACCTACAACTACAATAAGATTCTCGACTTGAAAGGTGTTAGTGCAACAGGTGACCCCGTTCCCAACACCAGTTTTAAAATCGGAACCGACAAATATCTGGAATATAATCAAGTGGGGCATCCTATGAACTCTTACTGGGTATATCAACAAGCCTATGATGCAAATGGCAAGCCCATTGAAAACGCTGTTGTAGACCGTAACGGTGATGGTCAAATAACCAATGCCGACCGCTACTTCTATAAGAGTCCGATGCCCCCCATCACTATGGGCTTCGCCTCCCGTTTGGAATATAACAATTGGGATCTCAGTTTTTCACTCCGTGCCAATATCGGCAACTATGTTTACGATGGTGTGAACCAAGGTTTTCATAATGTCAGCCCGAACGCCCTTTGGGCATCCACCAACTTCTTGTCGAATAAAACAGCAAATGCCGTTGCTGACAACTGGCAGACCGATGACCCTTCATCCATTCTTTCTGATCGTTGGGTGCATAACGCCTCTTTCCTGAAGATGGACAATATCACATTAGGGTACAGCTTCCAAAACCTCTTCAAAAACAGTTCTTGGCAAGGTATCGGAGGACGTGTCTATGCCACAGCGTCTAATGTGTTTACCATCACCAACTACAAAGGACTCGATCCGGAGGTGTTCAATGGATATGACAACAATATTTATCCACGTCCATTCTCCGTTATCGTAGGTTTAAATCTTAATTTTTAATTTTCAAGAGATTTACAGTCATGAATAAAAATATAAAAAGTCTGCTTTCTGCTGCGGTCATCGCCCTCTCTTTAGGTATGACATCATGCACGGGCGATTTGGATGTTACACCGATCAACCCCAACATGAATACGGAAGTAAAACCATCGGATCTTTTCAATAAATGCTATGCCAATCTTGCTATGGCCGGTAACAGCACTGGTGACGGCGAGGCTGATATAGATGGATTGGATGGCGGTACATCCGGCTTTATCCGCCAACTTTGGAACTCCAACGAACTCACCACCGATGAGGCTATCTGTCACTGGGGTGATGATGGAGTACGCCAATACTGCTATAACACCTACGATGCAAGCCATCCTATGCTAAATGGATTTTATGCCCGTTTGACCACTGGCATATCCTATTGCAACCAATACATCAATGTTTGTGGTAGCGTCGACGCTACCAAGACGGCCGAAGTTCGCTTTTTACGTGCCCTTCAGTACTATTTTTTAATGGATGCTTACGGCAATGTTCCTTTTGCCACATCACTCACCCATCCGGTTCGTATGACTCGTGCCGAGATGTATGGCTGGCTCGAAAAAGAACTTCTTGAAATAGAGCCTCTTCTCACCGAAGCCAAAGCAAAGAATTCGTCTGATGCAGGCTACTACCGTGCTGATAAAGCTGCTGTTTGGATGCTTCTTTCCCGCCTCTACCTCAATGCCGAAGTATATACCGGCACAGCTCAATGGGCCAAGGCTGCAGAATATGCTAAGAAGGTGATGGATTCCAGCTACAAACTCAACACCACAGGTGTAGGTAAATGGAGTGCCTACCAAATGCTCTTCATGGGTGACAATGGTGAAACGAGTGCCTCTCAAGAAGGTGTATTTCGCATCGGACAAGATGGTGTGACTACAACATCATGGGCAGGTACGCTTTTCCTCATGGCCTCCACTTACGACGGCAACATGCATGCAGACGTCTCTGGCACCTACCCAACAGCCACCAATGGTACCGGTCAGACTTGGGGCGGCAACCGTGCACGCACAGATCTCATAAGGAAGTTCTTCCCCAATGACGATGCCCCCAACATATCTTGCAAGGATATGCCTGCAGCAGCTAATGATGACCGTGCCATCTTTGACGGTCTCGATCGTACACTTGATAACGGAGACGGCTATCTGAGCAGTTTCACATTCGGTTTTGCCGTGGCAAAATGGAACAATCTTAAGACTAACGGAAGCGTTGGGCACAATGACACCTATCCGGACACCGATTTCTTCCTTTTCCGTGTTGCTGAGGCCTACCTCACCTATGCCGAGGCAACAGCCCGCCAAAATGGTGGCACTGCCACTGCCGATGGCATTGAAGCCATCAATGCACTCCGTCAACGCGCCCATGCCGTTACAAGAGCCGGTTACAGCCTAAATGACATTTGCGATGAATGGAGCCGTGAATTCTACTTTGAAGGCCTCCGTCGTCCTACCTTGATTCGGTTCAATCGGTTCGGTGGTGACAACAACTATAATTGGAGCTATAAAGGTGGTGCGAAAAACGGCCGCAACTTCTCTGCCGACAAAAATATCTTTGCCATTCCGGCAGACCAGGTAAGAGGCCCAATCACTCAGAATCCTTCCTACTAACCCGAGAATGTATAACACATCGTGCGGAAACGAAACCTTCCGGTCACAGTTCCCGCACATAATAATAAAACAATCACAATGGAAAATATATTAAAATCAACCTTGCTGTTGCTTTGTGGCATAACCCTTTTCACAGCTTGTGATGATGATATGTCCCATAATCCAACCATCCAGAAAGTCCAGTCATTCACGCTGAACACACCGGCCTATTCCAATTCAACTATTGATTTGGCAACATCAAACACATTGGACTTTACGTGGTCACAACCTGACTATGGCTTTCCGGCTTTGGTCAACTACCAGGTACAAATATCTCCCACTGACTCGTGGACAAAAGACATCCAAGCCGGAGAACTGGACGCAAACAACAAAACTGTAGGCGACTATAAAACACTTGATCAGGACTACACCGTAGTCAAGGCAAGCATACTCGCAGCTGACATTGCCAAAGGATTGGAACAAATCACCCACTATGCAGAAGATGCCGTACCCGATATACAGAAAGTGTATGTACGCATCCGTGCTATGTATGCAGGAGATACTATCTATTCCAACAAAGTCACTGTAAATGTGGCTCCCTATTATGTTGAGTTAAAAGACGCCGCACCACTTGAGTGGTATCTCGTGGGCAGCTGCATCGGTGACGGTACTTGGAATAACAGTAGTGAAAAAGATGTGTATAAGTCTCTCATTCCGCTCTACATGATTGATGGACAGGAATATGACAAAAAAACCGGTACCGGTAAGATTTCCTACACCGACTATTTCCCCGAAGGCGGAAAGTTCAAAGTGATTCTTACTCCGGGTAAATGGAATCCTCAGATTGACTATTCCAATTTTAATGGTATCAAAGCTGACAGTAACTACGAAACTGACGATGACGGCAATGTTGTTGTTAAAAATGCAGGTTATTACACCGTCACCGTAGATACCAAAGCGGGCACTGCCACTATAGAGAAATATACTAAGTCGGTCAACAAATATGCCAACATATTCCTTGCCGGCCAGTACAATAGTTGGAATACCACCGAAGATGCCATGTCGCCTGTATCAAGCTATACAGGAGCAGAGAATCATAACTGGATCAAGACCGTAACATTCTCTGAAGCCGGTACATTCAAGTTTACAGATGCCACCACATGGTGGGGTGGAGCCGCTTTCCCCTACGGCACAGCCAACACTTCTGCAGGCGATAACAAATATGCTGCCGGGACTTATAAAGCTTATTTCAACGACATCACCGGACAATACTATTTTATTGAGACAGAATAGTTATAAACAAAATAATACGAGGAGGCGGAAAAGATTTTCCTCAACCGCCTCCTCACCTAAAAGAAGATAAACATGAAAAAGAACATATTAGCCATAGGGCTTGCACTGGCAATGACCGGCTGCGGTTCTGACACCTATGAAGACTGGCTTTCACCGCAAAGCAGCCAACAAGAGGCGGCCAAGACTATCACTCTCACCGTTACTCCGGCACAGCCAATCAAGTTTGCAGAAATCACAACCGACTCCGTACAACTGTTTGTTCCTAAAATCACCGCAAGTGATGCAAACGTTAGCAATTACACCGTTGTCTTACACGCTGTTGAAGGTAATGCAACAAAGACCCTCCAAGCCACAGAAAACGGAATGGTAAGCAAGACGGAGTTGGAAAAAGCCTATTATACACTTGCAGGATATCGGCCCATAGCGCGAACCATCAACCTTGACATCACGGCATTGACCACTGTAAACGGGATAAACATCAAGAATGTGGGCAACACCACAGCCACGTTGACAGCCAATGCACCCGTACTTTCAGCCACAGGCTACTACATCGTGGGAAATTGCCAAAACCCAACATGGCAAAATGATGACACTTCACTGAAATATGAATTCAATGGCACCGACCCATACAGCAATTCCACGATTGTTTTCCGTGTCCCGGCTCCTACCGATGGTAGCGGTCTTGCTTTCAAAATTTTCGATCTTGCTGCAACGGGCAATAAAAATGCGCCCACTGTGCTATCGTGCAAAGAAGAAAAGGCTATCGCAGCCAACGGTACAGAAAAGGGGCAACTCGTTGACAATACCAACGGTCAAGGAAAGAATATCACTGCCCAAGCAGAAAGTAGTGCCAAATTCTATGAGATAACGGTAGATCTCCTTGCACAGACTTACACTGTAAAGGCCTTGAATTTCTCGGCATTTATCTACGAACGCGGCACTAACACCAGTTGGGGTGACAAACCTGCTTGTCCGCTCTACAGCACTGCCTCTGATGGAAAATATCAAGGCTTCATGTATCTCAACGGTGAGTTCAAATTCATGCCTAATGCCAACAATTGGGATGGCGACTGGGAGAACGATGGAGATGGTAAGATTGCCGATAACGGCGGTGCCAACAACCCTGCCCCCGAAACTGGTTTCTATGCTGTGAATGTAGACCTCACAACCATGACTTACAGTCTGAAAAAAATTGACTTCATCGACATCGTAGGCAACGTGAAAGGTGGTGCAAGTGACTGGAGCAGCGGGCCTCACATGACCTACAATGTGGCCGAGCAGTGCTGGGAAGCAGATGTAAACCTTACCGGCAGCCAAATCAAATTCCGTGGCAATGGCAATTGGAGTGATGATGACGGCAACTGGGGCGGAGAAGTAAATAACATACTCAACGGTAGTAGCGAGAATGTGCATCCGGGAATTACAGGCGATGTACATGTTAAACTCTACGTGAGTTGCAACACCAAGTCGCGTGTGGTAATCACCAAAAAATAAAATAATCATACCGACTTCGCGAAGCAAAGCTTCATCAAAGCTATACTGTGGGCGGCTCTCAAGCGATTGAGGGCCGCTTTCTCTTTTTAATAGTCTCTTTCATCCCTTCTCCGAAGAAGGAAAAACCTGAAAATAGAGAAGGTGGAAAATTGCTTATTTCAACAACTTATCGTATATTTGTAGACGAAGATCTCCTGCTGATATTCGCATCTGACAAAATAATATTCATATTATATCGCAAAACAATCAACATCTAACAATAACAAAACATGAAAAGACTTTTGCTGCTTGTGCAGGCCATGATAATGGCACTCTGCGTTGGAGCCACCGAAGGCGATGGTTTCCGCTTGGCAAACGCCCAAGATGTGGTGATGTATCAGGTGAACCCGCGCGTTTTTGCCCCACACAACAGTCTGCGGGCCGTGGCTGCCCGTGCCGACTCCATCAAGGCACTGGGCGTAAATGTAGTATGGGTGATGCCCATCTATCCTATCGGCGAAGTAAAGTCGAAAAACTCGCCCTACTCCATCAGAGACTATAAAGCAGTGGCTCCGGAGTTTGGAACCATCGACGACTTCAAGCATCTCGTCAAGGTATGTCACGAACGGGGCATGGCCGTGATTCTCGACTGGGTGGCCAACCACACGGCATGGGACAGTCCGTGGATTACGGAGCATCCGGAATGGTATGTGCAGAAAAACGGGGAAATCGTATGCGTGAATTTCGATAACCAAGTGTGGGAAGATGTGGCCGACCTCAACTATGACAACCACTACATGCGCCTGGCCATGATAGATGCCATGAAATATTGGGTGACCGAGGTAGGGCTCGACGGCTTCCGCTGCGATGTGGCCGATGGCGTGCCCACCGATTTCTGGCACGATGCCATTGCCGAACTGCGCGCTGCAGCCCGTCCCCGCGACATCCTTATGCTGGCAGAGGGCAAGGTGAAAGCCAACTTCACGACCGGTGGTTTTGATATGGATTACGGGTGGAACTACAAGGATGCGCTCGTGAGCGTCTTCGTGAAAGGGGCGAGCGCACAGAAACTCATTGATACCGACCGGGAGGAGTATGCCTCACTACCGGAAGGCAAAGTGAAATTGCGCTTCACCACCAACCACGACCAGTCGACTCATGCCACACCGGTGAAGGAATTTATCAATGCCCGTGGGGCTATGGCTGCCTATGTGTCGGCCATATTCATCCACGGCGGTGCACTCATCTACGGTTCGCAGGAAGTGGGCTATCCCAATCCCATCAACTTTTTCCATTACGTGCCTGTAAACTGGATGGCTAATCCGCAAACCTATCGCGAATACCAAAAACTCATCGGACTTTACAACCAATATCCGGCCCTCCGCAAAGGCAACATGACTCCTTTTGCCACAGCCGATGTACTGGCATTTGAGAAAAGCGATGCCGATGGCAACAGATTTCTCGTGGTGGCGAATGTGCGCAACAAGGCCGGACGTTTCTCTCTGCCTGCCGCGTGGGCACATGCCGCCTGCACCAACATTTACACGGGCAAAAGCACCAAAACAGGAGAAACCTTGCGACTCAAGCCGTTTGAGTATGTGATACTAAAAAGCCTCACCCCCGCCCCCTCTCCAAGGGGATAGGCAAGTGAGAGATACCCGTCATCTGATGAGTTGGACATAGCCCGCTCTTATAAAAGATGAACTAAAAGAAAAAAGGACGAGCCCACTTGGACATAGAATGCAAAAAGCCATATCCCTGTCTCCATAATGAGATGAGATATGGCTTTTTTGTGCTTAGAAGGAAGGTCTCATAATGAGATTTACGATAAGCGTGCAAAACTTCCGCTTTTGCAATCTCTTTGCTTGGTGTCTCATAGAAGCCGTCCTTCACACAAAAGGATTGTAGTCGAGCAACACGGCGTGGCCGGCCTTGAGCGAGCGGGGCACATCGATGAGACGCTGGTTGGAGGAACCGCGGAAGATAAGGTCGGTGTCGCGCAGCGAGCGGACGAAAGGGCCGTCTACGAGCACATCAATCTGTCCAAGCAATGCCCGGCGGGAAGAATGAGACAGAAGGTTCTCAAAGAGAAAACCCGTGAAGCACCAGATGGTCTTCGCGGTGTCGCGGCGGATGGCCTGCGCCAGTTCGAGAAAGCCCTCGGGCTGAAACATCGGGTCGCCACCGGTGAAGGTGACATTGGCAAAGGGATCGGCCAAGATTTCAACCATAATCTGCTCCGTCGTCATCTCATGACCATTGCGAATGTCCCACGACTGCGGGTTATGGCAGCCCTGACAGCCGTGGGAACAACCGGCACAGTAGACGGAAGTCCGGAATCCCGGCCCGTCTACCATGGTGTCATGTACGATATCCAAAATACTAATCATCGGTTGCAGGGTGTGTCCACATGGGTCACACGGTCGTTGAGTTCGGCCAGTTTGCCGCTGTTCCACCGGTCGGTAGTGCCCACGAGGTAGCCCGTGATGCGCTGCAGACGGTCGATGTGGTGACCGCCACACTTGGGACAAGTTTCCAGAGTGGCATCAGCATTCTCGTAGCCGCAGTCCATGCAGCGGTTGCGGTTGTGGTTCACGGAGCCATAGCCCATGTTATACTTGTCCATCATGTCCATCACACTCATGATCACCTGCGGATTGTGGGTGGCATCGCCATCAATCTCGACATAGAAGATATGCCCTCCACGCGTGAGGTCGTGATAGGGAGCCTCCACCTGTGCCTTGTGCAGTGCGGAGCACTTGTAGTAGACGGGCACATGGTTGGAGTTGGTGTAGTAGTCGCGGTCGGTCACGCCTGCTATCACCCCATATTCCTTGCGGTCTTTCTTCGTGAACTTGCCCGACAGGCCCTCGGCCGGTGTGGCAAGCACACTGTAGTTGTGCTGGTATTTCTCTGAAAAATCATTGACGCGGTCGCGCATATAGGTGACGATCTTCAAACCGAGCGCCTGCGCCTCCTCGCTCTCTCCGTGGTGCTTGCCCACAAGGGCTTTCAAGCATTCGGCCAGTCCGATGAAGCCGATGCCCAGCGTCCCCTGATTGATGACGCTCTCGATGGTGTCGTTGGGATTGAGTTTATCAGCCCCAATCCACAGGTTGCGCATGAGCAGCGGAAACTGCTTGGCGTAGGCCGTCTTCTGAAACTGGAAGCGGTCGTCGAGCTGCTGGGCCGTGATGTCGAGCATACGGTCGAGCTTGGCGAAGAACTTGTTAATGCGCTGCTCCTTGTCTCCGATGCCCATACACTCGATGGCCAGCTTTACGATGTTGATGGTGGTGAAGCTCAAGTTGCCACGGGCAACGGAAGTCTTCGGCCCGAACCGGTTTTCAAACACCCGCGTGCGGCATCCCATCGTGGCAATCTCCCAACGGTAACGCTCCGGATCATCGGCCCGCCAGTTTTCGTTTTGGTTGAACGTGGCGTCGAGATTAAGGAAGTTGGGAAAGAAGCGGCGGGCCGTCACCTTACAGGCCAACTCATAGAGGTCGTAGTTGCGGTCGCCGGGCAGATAGTTCACCCCACGCTTTTTCTTCCATATCTGAATGGGGAAGATGGCCGTCTCGCCATTGCCCACTCCCTGATAGGTGGTCTTGAGTATCTCGCGCATGATGCAACGCCCCTCGGCCGAGGTGTCGGTGCCGTAGTTGATGGACGAGAACACCACTTGGTTGCCCCCCCTACTGTGGATAGTGTTCATGTTGTGGATGAAAGCCTCCATGGCCTGATGCACATGCCCCACGGTGTTGTTGATGGCGTGCTGCTTCACGCGAGCCCTGCCCTCCAGTCCGTCGAGCGGTGTCTCCAGATAGTCGTCGATGGCATCGTCGTAGAGTTCGGAGAAGTCTTCACCATAAAGTTTCTCCAAGTTTTTCACCTCTTCTTTATATGACATACGCACGAAAGGAGCCAGATAGAAGTCGAAAGCCGGAATGGCCTGTCCGCCGTGCATCTCGTTTTGGCAGGTTTCGAGCGATATGCAGGCCAGCACAGCCGCCGTCTCGATGCGTTTGGCCGGGCGCGAACTGCCGTGACCGGCCACGAAACCGTTTTTCAGGATGATGTCAAGCGGGTGCTGCACACAGGTGAGCGACTTGGTGGGATAGTAGTCTTTGTCGTGGATATGAATGTAGTTGTGCTGCACGGCGTCGCGCACCTCTTCCGAGAGCAGATAGTCGTCGACGAAAGGCTTGGTCGTTTCCGAGGCAAACTTCATCATCATACCCGCCGGCGTGTCGGCATTCATGTTGGCGTTTTCGCGCGTCACGTCGTTGCTTTTGATGTTCACAATGTCCAAAAACACATCGCGTGTCTTGGCCTTGCGGGCGATGGAGCGCTGGTTGCGATACTGAATGTACTTTTGGGCGACGTCTTTGCGCGCACTTTTCATCAGTTCCACCTCCACGGCATCCTGTATGTCCTCTACCGACATCTGCGACTTGCCCCTGAAAGCGATGTGGTCTGTTATCTTCACTATCAGTGCCTCATCTTCACCCTTGTCGGTGTGGAGCATGGCCTTGCGGATGGCTCCCATAATCTTTTGCTCGTTGAAGCCGGCGATGCGGCCATCGCGCTTAACTACTGTCTGAATCATATCCTTTCTGAATGCTTTTATTGTTATACCAAATTCCGAATGCAAAGATATGAATTTAAGTCGAAAGTTATCCGTTTCGGACAACTTTTTACGTGTTAATAAATGTCAAGTCACTACTAATCAGATGTTTACAAAAAGCAAATGGAAAACTTTATAAAAATCATGTTTTCAAAAATAAAAATTACAACAACAAAAGTAGAGTAACAAAACAGATGATTCGGCAAGCTATAAAACCAACAAAAGAGCGCATGGACAAACATACAAACCACATGCAAGCCAAGTGAATTGCAAGTCTTCAAAGACTCAAAAAACAAGACAAAAGAACTTCATCGCAAACTCTCCATCCGGAACGGGAGAACGCCCGGGAAGGTCCAAAAAGACACTCTGATTTTTCCGCTTGGGCCGAATGAAAATGCGAAAGAGGCCGAACGAGCACGCCAAACGGCCGTAGCGAGTGCGCAAAAGTGGCTCTTTTGTACGCTCACTACGGCCGTTTCATGCCTCTTTTAAGGTATTCTTAAAAGTCAAGAATATTCAAACCGCTAATAGACAACATTTTAGACGCATCCCTAAAATCTGCGTATTTCCGACCGAGAAGCGATTGGTCGGAAATATCGCAAGTACAATGCGCTTTTTCGGATAATATCTTTGACAGTTTCTGAGGGATGCGGCGAACTGCGTTTCCAACGGCTATCCACTTCCGTCCTCATTCGCATCATTCGCAAAATTCGCCGACAACCACACATTCAACGGCGAATTGAACGGATTAAGCGAATGTTGCTTCAAGCCTGTGTTTATCAAGGTCTTTAAATTTTTCGCCTTTGGAAGCACGTGTGATACGCCCTTCGGGCGTGCGGGCAGGCATAAAGCACTGCCCCTACATGTAGGGATATGGCACGTTCAGTGTAGGATACGGCACGTTCAGCGTTGGGTATGATGTGTTCGGTGCTACATATAGGGCGTTTGCCTGCTGCCAACTTGTCTACTCGTTTACTTGTCAACTTGTTTACTTACCCGCTCACTTATACTCCGCCGGCTTTACACCAAACTGCTTGGAGAAACACTTGGAGAAATAGGACGGACTGCTGAAACCTACCATGTAGCACACCTCGTTGACCCGGTATTTGCCTTCGCGGAGCAGACGGGCAGCATGGCGCAGGCGCACCACCTGTATCATCTCGTTGGGCGTGACATCGGCCAGCAACTTGAGTTTGGCAAAAAGGCCCGAACGGCTGATGTTCATGCGCTCGGCAATGAAGCCCACCGACAACTCGGGATTGTCGATGTTGTCTTCTATCAGCCCGTTCATACGCGTGAGAAAATCGTCGTCTACTGCCGTCTGCGCTATCTTGGCTATCGGCTCGGAGGGCGTGTTGGAGAACTTCTGCATGAGCAACCGCCTCATGTCGAGCATGTTGCGGATGCACGCCTCAAGATATTTCATGGAGAAAGGCTTCTCGATGTAAGCATCGGCTCCACACTCCATGCCCTCGGCCTTGCTGTCGTCATCGGTCTTGGCCGTGAGCATGACGAGCGGAATATGACTCGTGTTGCGGTCGGCCCTCACCCGCCGGCAAAACTCAGCGCCGTCCATCACGGGCATCATCCAGTCGCTCACGATGAGCGACACGGTGTGCTCCTTGAGTCGCTCCAGTCCTTCAGCCCCGTTTTCGGCCGTCACCACCCTGTAGCCCGGACGGAAATTAGCAGCCAGAAAGCCGCTCATGTCGGCATCGTCTTCCACGATGAGCACGGTGGGCGTGTCTTCCCCCTCCCTCACAGGCAGGGCCAACGGCTCCCGACCAGACGATTCCTGCCCGTATGGCGACTCCAAGGCCTCTTCCTGCCCGATGGGCACATCGTCGCGGGTCACCGGCAGCACCACCGTGAAGCGCGCTCCCCTGCCCTCTTCCGAGTCCACCGACACCTCGCCCCCGTGGAGGTCTACCAGTGTCTTGACGATGCTCAGTCCGATGCCCGTGCCCGGTTTGTTGTCACGGGCCTGAAAAAAGGGATTGAATATCTTCTCCCGGTCGGCCTTACCGATGCCTATGCCGTTGTCTTCCACCTCGATGCGGAAATGCCGACCGTCGGCATCGACCGTGCAAGCCAGCCTGATACTGTCTTTGGTGTATTTCCCCGCATTGGTCAGCAGATTGCTGATAATCTTGGTCAATCCCTCCGGTTCCACCACCGCCACGAAGTCTTCAGGCGGATAGTCTGTCCGGAAGGCTATGCCCCGCTGTCTGTAGGCCGGTGCAAAGCGTTCAGCCACGCCGGCCATGAGCCGCGCGATGTTTTGCAACCGGAAACGGGCCTGTCCGCCGGCTTGCTGTACTTTGTTGAAGTCGAGCAGTTGGTTGACGAGTGCAAGCAGTCGCCGGGCGTTGCGGTCGATCATCTCCAGGTCGTCGGAAAGCCGGCCGGCCGCCTTGCGCCGCAGGCTTTCCAGCGGACCGATGATGAGCGTCACGGGCGTGCGTATCTCGTGGGCTATCATCGTGAAGAAGCGGAGACGCGCCTCACGCACCTCGGTCTCCTTGCGCTCGTTGAGCTGCGAGAGTTCGCGCCGGTGGCGGTGCTCCGCCTGCCGCAGCCGGAACTGGGTGTAGAGGTAAATGAGATAGAACACGAGCAGCAGATAAAGCAGACGGGCGGGCAGGCTCCACCAGAAAGGAGGATGCACCGTGATGGCGAGCCGGGCCTCCTGCAGGCTCCACAGTCCGTCGTTGTTGGTGGCCTTCACGCGGAAGGTGTACGTGCCCGAGGGAATGTTGGTGTAGGTGGCCGTGTGCTGCGAGCCCACGTAGTTCCAGTCCTTGTCGAAGCCTTCGAGCATGTAGGCATACTGGTTTTTCTCCGGCGAGCAATAACTCAACGAGGCGAAAGAGAGACTGAACATATCGTCGCGATAGGACAGATTCACCTCCCCGATGTGGTGCAGTGCCTCGGGTAGCAGTTCGCCACCCACCTCCTGCCGGTGGTTGAAAATCTCAAGGGCGGTGATAAACACGGGAGGGGCCACATCGTTTGTCTTGATGAGATAGGGATAGAACGTGTTGAACCCCTTCACACCGCCAAAGAAAATGCGCCCGTCGGAAGCCTTGAGACAGGCGTTGGGCAGGAATTGCTCGCTCACCAGTCCGTCAAACTTGTTGAACAACTGAAGCGGCCGTCCCGGCGTGTATTTGACAATGCCGTGGGTAGTGGCCAGCCACAGCGAGCCTTGGTCTTCGATGATGCCGTTGATTTCGCCCACCTCCGCATCAAGGGCTATCCGGCGGAAGGAGTCGGAAGCGGCATCGTAGAGGCAAAGCCCCTCCATCGTGCCTGCCCAAAGACGGCCGTTCACATCGATATGCACACAGTTCACTTGGTCGGAAGGCAGCGTGTGGCGGTTCTCCGAAGAGCGGTATTGCCGCCACCCTCCGGTGGCAGAGTGATAGCGGTAGAGTCCTGCCCCCTGCGAGGCAAACCACAGATAGCCCCGGCTGTCTTCATCAATGTCGATGACCAGTGCCCCCGTGCGATGCACAGGCACAAAGCGGTCGGTGGCCGGCCGGTAGAGACAGACGCTCTGCATGGTGGCCGCCCAGAGCCGGCCGCGGCTGTCGCGATGGAGGGCATAGCTGCTACCCACGTCGAGTCCGTCGGCAGTGGTGTATCTCCGGAGGCCACCCGTCCGAGTGTTCAGGCGCAACACACCGTCGGTATAAGTACCCACCCAGAGGTAATCGCCGTCGGTGCAAAGTCCATGTACGTTGTAACCTGAGAGCAGGGCATGCCCGGGATAGTCTATGAAGGCGTTGTCACGCTCCGAGAAACAAGAGAGTCCGCCGTCGTCGCTACCCACCCACACGTGTCCCCGACCATCGTCGCAGAAGCGGCTCACCACATTTCCGCGGAAGCCTTTGCCCCCATCGGTGTAGGAGACGAAGCGTTCGCCCACAGGAGAGAAGTAGTTCACGCCGCCATAGAACGTGCCAAACCAGAGGCCGCCCTCGCGATCGCGCAGGATGGAATAGATGAACTTATACTCCAAAGGCTTCGTTCCGCTCCCGTCAACGCACATCTTGTGCCACGCCCGGGTGAGCGGGTTGAAGGCCACCACACCCTCGTCGCAACCGATGAGCAGGCAATCGGGGGCCGTCTCCAAGAGCGTGTGGATGTGGGTGGCTGTACCCGTGAGCGAGGGAGTGAGCATCTGCTCCACCCTGCCATCGGCCGTGAGGCGCAGCAGTCCGTTCTCCCATGTGCCTATCCACAGGCTGCCGTCGGCCGTCTGAAGCATCCGATGCCCCCGGCAGTCGGCATCTCCCATCCGAAGACTTACGGCCCGAAACTCATCCCGGGCCTTGTCGAGCCGGCTCAAGGCGGGCGCACCCCATGCCGTGAGGGCCCACACCTGATTGTCGGAGTCGACAAACACCTGAGTCACATTTCCCTTCAACCGACCGAACGCAAACCGCTTGCACCTCCCGTTGGAAGCATTGTAGCGGAACACCCCCTGCCCCATCGTCGCCACCCACACGTTGCCGTCGCGGTCTTCGGCAAAGGAGTTGACCTGTCCCGTCAGCTTGCCAGGGATGTAGGGCGTGAAACGTTCGGTGGCTTGGTCGAAAAAGAAGGCCCCACGCCCCGTACCCACGAGCAGCCCACCCTTGACGACATGGAGCGCAGAGACAAACTGGTCGGTGCCCAAGGAGGCGATGCGGTGGTGCTGCATGACGTAGCCGTCGTAGCGGCAGAGCCCGTTGTCGGTGCCAAACCAAATGAAGCCGTACTCATCCTGCACGACATTGCGCACAGCATTGGAGCGCAAGCCGTCTTCCATGGAGATGTTGCGGCAACGCACGTTCTGCTGCACACTTCCGAAAGTGAACAGCGACATCAGTATCATCAGTAGGGTTGTCATGGGCCTTTTCATGGTGAGTATCTCTGTTTGGCATGGTTTCACGCGACAAAGATACGGATTATTCCCGAAATAAGGATGAGTTGCAACGGACGAATGGACAGAAAACCGGCCAGAAAAGTGTCTCACCGGTTTATTCCCGATGGATACCAAAAAGACCGCGGCACTCCGACAATCGCCGGAGCATCCGCGGTCTGTACACCTCTCATCAGAACTTCATCTTCAATTCAATGACTGCACGATAGAGTTTTCCACCTTTATTATAGACCATTGTCGGCCGGATGGTGTAGGTGGTTCCCGTTACCGAGGTCCCGGGCTTGTGCCCGTAGGCAAGGCTATAGCCCGTGTAGTTGTACTCAAAGTAGACCGGACTCGAACCCCACGAACTTGCCGTGCCGTCGGCAGCTATCCAAAAACCGGTGCCATTGGCCGAATAGGCATAGCTCAATGTGCCATCGGGATTGGTCAGCGCAATGGCCACTTGCCCGTCGGCAGGCCCATCGGCAGGCACCGACCCGGCAGCCAGCGTGGCCGAAGCTATCTGCGAGGGCTGCAACTTAAAGGCCCGGGCTATCTTGCCCATGTCGCCGGAGGTGAGGAGATTGAGTGTGCCCAATACGTAGTCGGCAGCGGAAGCATCGAGAGTCACACTGTGGTGCACGGTCACGTCGGTGGGGTCGCCGGCCGGAATAATCACATTGCCGAGGAGGTCGGTGCCCTCAAACTTCACTTTGTAGGGCCACTGTTCGTCATTGCGCTCGTCATCGTCCCACACTTGGCGGTGATAAACATCGGGCGCACCAAGCACAAGGAAGTAAAGTTTCACCGTACCGTCGGGCACTTTCATGGTGGCTTCACCGTCCTTGCCGCTCTGCATGGTGCCATAGTGGCTCTTGTCATTTTTGTCAATGGCCACATAGCCGAAACGGAAACTCTCGGCCGTATTAGCCTGCGTGTTGTAGGAAGTGGTGTTTCCCTTCACCTTGCCGTCGCCATCTACCACAGTTCCCGGGTCACCCGGAGCAAGCGCCGAACCGGGAGCAAGCCCCCGGAGAGAGGCTTTCACAACTGTGCCGGCGGCCGGAACGTTGAGCGGAATGAGATTGAAGCCCGTGGAACCCGGACAACTCTCGTAGGCCACCTGATAGTAGTCGCCGTTGCGGAAGAGTTTGGTGCCGTGGTTGAGGGCCGCCTCGGTGACATATTGGTGCACGGCCTTGAAGTCGTAGTTGGCGCAACGGGCCGAATAGTCGTACATATCTTTATAGAGCGCATCAAGACTGTTACCGCAATAGAGCCGGCAATAGGCCTCCACGGCATCTTCGGGATATTTCGACTCTTTCCACAGGCGGCTGTATGCCTTGTAGCCATGCTTCTCGGTGTAGTAATAAGGGAACCAGTAGCTGGCATAGCGGTGCCACTCATGACACACATTGCGATGATGATTTTTGAGCCATACCTGCACGTTGGCATCCTGCGTGAATGCCTCCTGCGGATAGTCTTGGAAAGACTGCCACTGCGCACACTGCTCCCAGAAGGCATTGCCGCCGGTGCCACCCTCGCCGTTGCCATAGCGGAAGCCTACCGGCACGATGCCGTTCTCCATCGGTTTCACCACTCCTGTAAAGAGCTGGTCGGCCGAAGTCTGATACTGGAAACTGTGTCCTATCTCATGGGCAATGGTGGAACCCACGGGCTTGCAGGTGCTGGGATTCACCCAAAGGGCACCAATCATGTCGTCATAGCCCGACCCCGTGGCCAACCACTCGGTCTGATAGAGCAGGAATATCTCCATCTTGTACTTATCGAGCACCGATTTGCCCTCGCCCACCGTAGCCATACCGAGCTTCTCGATATTGGTTTTATAGAACTGCTCGGCCTTTTGCAACAGGTCGTCCACATCCACACGCAGGGCCTCGGGCACCGTTTCGGCATTGGGATCGGCTCCAAAACCGGGCTCCCAAAACACGAAGAAGTGCTCACTCGACTTATAACGCCACCACGACCACTTGGCATCGGAACGCAACATGCCCTCCGGCCCTTTCTCAAAGCCGTCGTTCCATGTACCTGGACAGTAGAACCGGTCGTAGTCGGGAATCTGGGACTTGTCCATCGTGTGTACGGCATCGGGATTGGCTTCCTGATGCACAGTGATGACTGAAGTCTTCTCGCCACACTTGACGGTGATTCGGGCCTCGCGATAATGCTCGTCGTCGTTTTTCGTCACAACGAAAGGCATCTTCACTTCGCCTGCATCGCCGGAAGCAACTGTCAGCGTGAGCCAACTGAGTTTGGTGTCGGCAGCTCGCGTGGAAACCTCGGAAACGACAGCCGTCCAATTGTCATTCGCCGTAAAAGCAATGGAAGATTCCACCTCGTTCCATGCAATGGTTTTGTTCAGTTCGCTTTCGGCAATGGTGATGTTGCCTGCAATGACGTTATCTTCGCTGCAAGCCACTGCCGAGAGAGCCAAGAGCGCAATGATTGCGCCCTTGCTCAAAAGTTGTGATAGTCTTTTCATGTCAAGGTTATAAAATGAATATATTGGTCTATTCAAGCGTGATGTTGAGCACAAACTCCATGAACTTGCTCGGTTCCGACTTGCTGGCGTAAACGAAATGCGCCTTAAACTTGGTGCCCGTCTCCTGCTTCACGTAGCGTCCGATGCCCACGGAGCCATCGTGGGTCTCAAGGAAGAACGCACAGTTATCACCATATTTGGTCACGGTTCCGGCAGCTGTACACCAGTAGCCGATGCCATTGGCCGTATAAGCGGAAGTCTTATCCCACGTTCCGTCGTCGCTGACAACATACATGGCCACATCACCGGAGGTTTCTTGCACTGCCTTATTGAACTCTGTTGCCGACATTCCAAAACATGCCTTAATGACAGGTTCGATGGAACTGAAAGTGAGTTCATAGGCACTGTAGTCTCCGGCGGGGATGCTGACATCGCGCAATACCGTACCCGGATCAGACACTGCAATATCCATTACAAACCGGACATACTTGTCATAGTCACGCCCGTTGTCGACGGCAAAGCCCAAATTGACCGTAAGGCTCACGCCGGCAGCCACATTCTCCGGCATTTCCACAAGCAAGGCCTTGCCCGTCTTATCCAGTTCTACAGAGGCCACTTGTGCCGTGTCGGACACATTGCCGGCCATGTTGTAATACCATCCCGCTGTTCCCTTGTTGGGGGCAGTCTTGTTCCACACCCCTTTGGCTGCCGAGATATTATAGAATACGACTCTTCCACTTTCCAATCCGGCAATCATATCGTCTACGGTCATGCCGATATTGGTCTGTATCTGTTCCGCATAGTCTTTCAAGCTAATGGTCTTGGGAGCTATCTTTCCCTTACGGAACTCCAATTTCAGAGGAATGTTTGCCTTAGCATCCGTACGCAGATATACCGTCTCGTTGGGGCCATATACATGCTTTTCGGAAGCATCTTCCGGGTCGGTGCTGCATGCGCCAAACACAAAGGGTATGCAAGCAACCATCATATATAAT
Organism: Segatella buccae ATCC 33574; assembly: GCF_000184945.1. Taxonomy (GTDB): domain Bacteria; phylum Bacteroidota; class Bacteroidia; order Bacteroidales; family Bacteroidaceae; genus Prevotella; species Prevotella buccae. The sequence continues at coordinate 1,191,350 of NZ_GL586311.1, read as the reverse complement.
ATATGTCTTTTCATAATAACAACAGTTTTGATTCTTGTTAAACTTTAATTTCCATCATAACCCGGATTTTGTTTTAACTTAGGATTACCGTCAAGCGCACTCTTAGGTATGGGGAAAATATCCATGTGACGGTCATTTTTATCAGCTACGGCATCCTTACAAAACCATGACTTGCCATTGTAAACATTCTGATTGGTACCCTTGATAGTGAAGCGAATAATGTCATCGCGACGATGAGCCTCACAAACAAACTCCTTGGCCAACTCATCAAGCAATCCGCCCAGTTCGATGTCTGATCCCCCTTCCTCACGAATAATCCACTTGTCCTCTTCTCCGAGTTTTCCTTGATTCTCCCGATGTCCATAATTATACTTGCTGCCATCTTTCAGTTGGGCAGCGGTGATAGTGGCCTTTTCAGGGTTGGCCTTGAAATTGCGGGCACGCACCTGTGTCACGAGCTCGGCAGCCAATTGCTCATTCTGTCCGAGACGTAAAAGACACTCAGCTTTCATCATATAGGCATCGGCCAGCCGGAAATATGGCACATCGTCATAACTTGTACCAAAGTCTCCACTCTTGATTTCATATTTTATCAGTCGATAGCTCTCAAATGGATAGCAACCGGGATTGTCAATGCTGTGAAGTTCACGGGTATAGATAAGTGGTTCGCCGTCAACGGTGATAGGACTGCCATCCTGTGCATATTGTTGTCCGCCTGTCCATGTGTTCTCAAAGCGTGTATCGCCTTCCTCATAGATGTCCAAGAACTGGGGAAATACGATGCCTCCGCCTGTAGCCCAGCCCGAGAAGTTCCAGCGTGAGCGACCGGCATTGTGAATCCACAAATTGGCCATGTAGTTACCCCCAGCATACTTATTCTCCAATGGTATGCCGAAGATGATTTCCTTTGAGGTGGAGATGTCCTCCATAAAATTGTCATTGTAACTGGAGGCAAGTACGAACGGGCCAGCCATCACCTTGTCGAGTTCATCAATACACTTGCTGTACCACGACTTGTCGCTATCGTCCTTAAACCATGCATTGTGATTCAAATAAAGTTTGGCCAGCACCATGTGGGCAGCATACGTGTTTATTTTTCCCATCTCCACTTTGGAGGGACAAAAATCGGCTACGGCCTTCAGTTCACGCTCTATCCAACTGAACACGAGCTGCGGGTCAGCTTGCTCAGGAAGCCATCCTTTCTCATGTACATAGGTTGTATCAAGAGGGATATTACGGTAGAGGTTGAAGAGATTATAATAGTATAAAGCACGGTAAGCCCTTACCTGTGCAACAATCTCTTCACTGGACGCAACAGCCTCATTGGCAAGAATCTTGTTACAAGCGTTCACACCGGCATAATTGTTATCCCAGTTCACCTGAAAGAAGCCCATCTCAGAGTTGAGCTCATGCTTATGCATGGAAACATATAAGTCTCCCCAGCCGATACCGATACGAGACGGTACACCCCACACGTCAGAGCTCATGTCCATAATATCCGACAAGCCGAACCAGCCCCAATAGACCGTGCGCAGACTACTATAAACGGGTGCAATGGTATGCTCAAGCTCGGTTTTGGAAAACTCATGCTTCTCGGTTGAAATCGTGTCATAGAGCGTTTCGTCGAGATTGGTACACCCGGCCAGTACAAAGCAGCAGGCTCCCACCACAGCCGAGAGAAACAGTTTATTGATATTTGCTTTCATGATTTTTCTTTTTAGAATGTTAGTTTTGCTCCGAGGGTAAATGTGCGGATAGAGGGATACTTGTCGCGCCAGTCAATGCCGGAACTCAGCGGGTCTCCATTGGAGAGTTCTGGATCGAGACCTGTGTAACCGGTGATGGTAAATAGGTTGTCGGCAGAGAAGTAAACGTAGATGTTGTTCACATACTTATTGGCTTTAAGCGGCACTGTGTAACCAAGTGTCAGATTGGAGAGTTTCAGAAAGTCGCCGTTCTCCAGATAGTAGCTCACAAAGGTCTGTTTCTGTGCAGGTGACAACACATATTGTCCATATTGTCTGTCAGCGGCAGCTTTAAGACGGTTGTAGACCACGGCGTTGTTCTCATAGTAGGCCCGAGCCTCATTGAGAATCTTAAAGCCAAACTGTCCGGTGAATTGCATATTCAGGTCAAAGCCTTTATAGCGGAATGTATTGCTCCAGCCAAGATTAACCTTGGGGATGGCATTGCCAAGATACTGCTTGTATTTTCCATCGGTAAGCATGTTGTCCTTAAATTCTTCGGCTTCACCCGTCTCCTTGTTTTCAATCAGCCAGAGCCCATTTTCAGATACGCCTACGCTTTTCATTCCATACCACTGACCGAGCGGTTTACCAACCTCAAGACGCTGGGTAGACAGAGAGATGGGCTCGCCAAGTCCCGCTACATCATGTTCGTTGGCCGTTTCATACAGACCGTTGGAGAGACTGAGCAGTTTGGTGGCGTTGTGTGCCAGCGTCACCGTAGTTTTCCATTCAAAGTCTTTCGTGCGCACTGGTATGGCGTTGACGGCTATTTCCACACCCATGTTACGCATTTGTCCCACATTGGCCAATGTTCTATTGTACAAGTTAGGAGGGGCGGGTACATCATACCACCATAGCATATCCACGGTCTTCTTGTGGTAGAAATCTATTGAACCCGACAACCGATCGTGCAACACGCTCCAATCCACACCAAAGTTGAATTCCGTCGACTTCTCCCATTTCAAATCAGGATTAGGATTCGAACCGATGTTGAGTCCTTGCAGCCACTGTCCTTTATCGTAGTAATAAGGATTGCCCAATTCCCAACGGGTGAGCGACTGATAAGAATCCCCCGGAATGACACCGGTCACACCGAAGCCGGCACGCAGCTTCAGGTTATTAAGCCACTTAACTGACTGCATAAACTCTTCGTTGCTAATAGTCCAGCCCAACGATGCGGAGGGGAATGTACCCCATTTATGATTTTCGCCAAACTTGGATGAGCCTTCACGGCGAATGCTGATCAGCGCGTTGTAACGGTCGGCATAACCATAGCTCACACGACCGAAGAAGCCTACAAGTTTGTTGTCATTCTTGTAACTGCCCATGCCTGCCTTTCCAAGTTTGAGAAACTGTCCCAGTCCGAGATTGTTCTCTTGATAGAAGTCACTCATAAAATCTGTATTGTTGGCATTGAAGCCTTCATACATATTATATTGGTAGCTATATCCGGCCAACGCCTCCAAGCGATGGTCTCCAAATTGATGCTTATAAGTGGATGTAAGTTCAAGGTTGTCATGCTTACCATAAGAATAACTATGATAGGCATATCCCGTATGGTAGTTGATTACTTGGTCATAATGCCTTGAAGTATAATATCCCTTATCATGTGCATTGTCTTGATTAGTGGAAAGCATCAGATTGGTCTGCCATCCCTTAATAGGCTCAACGGTAATGTTGCCGGTTAGGCGGGTCGACTCAGTTTTGTATTCCCCCGTGTGCTCCTTAAGCAATGCTATCGGATTCATGTAATAATTGATAGACATGTTCTCATAATAGCTGCCATCATCTCTATAGATTGGCTCTGTAGGATTCCGCATGATGGCCTGTCTATACACTTGAGTGGAAGCTGCATCCACAGGCCCATTCTCATGCCAACGCTTCACAAGGTTGAGTGATACCTTTATCTTATCATCAAAGAACCAATGCGACAAGCCGCCATTGAATCGCATCTCCTTGGCATAGGTTTTGATGAACACCCCTTGTTGATTACGGAAAGTGAAATCAGCATTATAAGAAGTTTTCTTGTTGCCACCACTTAGCATGATGTTATGATTGTGTGTGAAGGCTGTACGACTCACGGCATCAAGCCAATCAGTGTCATAACCTTTGTCCTGAAACTGTGTGAGTCCGTTGCGCACATCTGTCCCATCCATCATATCGAGTTTCTTTCCGAATGCAGAAAGGGACACATAGCCAGAATAGTTTACAACCGTATTTGCTTCACGACGGCCGCTTTTGGTGGTGATGATAATTACACCGGCAGCACCGCGAGTGCCGTAAATCGCTGCGGCAGAAGCATCTTTCAAGACATCAACACTTTCAATATCTTCTGGAGCCACCGTACTTAAACTGCCTTCAATACCATCCACCAATACCAGCGGCGTATTACCTCCTTCCAAAGATATAACGCCACGCAACCGTATGCTCGAAGCCACACTCGGGTCGCCGCTGCCATTGCTGATGGTGAGGCCGGCCACCTTTCCTTTGATCAAGTCGCCGGCATCCTTGATGTTGCCTTGCGAGAAGTCTTCGGCCTTCACACTGGTGATGGCCGACGTCACGTCGCCCTTGCGTTGGGTGCCGTAGCCGATGACCACCACTTCGTTGAGCGACTTAAGATCTTCCCTCAACGTGATGTTGCCGGCTTGTGAGGCAGGGATTTCCTGCGTGGCAAACCCCACGTAGGAGACGACAATGGTGGCCGAGCGGTTCACCCGCAGGGTGTAATTGCCGTCAATGTCGGTCACGGTGCCGTTGCCGGTGCCTTTCTCCACGACGCTTGCGCCGATGATCGGGTCGCCGAGTGCGTCTTTCACCGTTCCTCTAATCGTTATCGGAGTCTGTTGCACGGTCATGGCCGAGCTGCTCTCCACCGTCATTTCCGCTGCACGGGCAGGTAAGGCCATGCCGGCAGTCAGAAGCAAACACGCTGTGGCTTGCACCAAGGCGCGGCCTTGTGCAAAGCCCATGAAATACTGTGTTCTTTTCATGATTGACATTTTTGGTTGATAGTTATAGTTTATTTTATTTGTTCCACATACGATACTGCCACAGCCTTTGGCCTGCCGACATCGCGGTGCATGGCTCTTGCACGCCCCGCGCTTGGCTGTTGCACCGATGGTGCATGGCCTCTGCACGGATGGTGCAAGAGCCCTGCACCACAACGTTTGATTTCCTTTCATTCGGCATCGGGGCTGGTGACAGGGTTTATTTGTTCACTTTCCACTCGATGACACCGCCGCTCTTGCCCTGTTGCAGTTTGGCCAGTATCTTGAGTCCGGTGGTGGACACGGGCTTGAAGTCCACGCTGTTGTAGCGGTCGCGCGCACATCCGTAGGCCGAATGCCCGTCCACTTCCTTCCAGTTTCCGTCATCAGTCTTGTAGAAGAGACGCCAACTCGCGGGCACGCGGAAGTCGCCGTCGTAGTGGTCGAAGTCGAGCCAATAGACCTGCACGTTGCTCACGGTCTCGGGTTTGTCAAACTCGTAGGCGATACTTTCCTCCGTGCCCTGCTTCAGCCACCAATAGTGATAAGGCTTGGAGATGTCGGAGCTGCGGCGGGGTTCCCACTGGTCGTTCACTCCCCATGCCTCCCCCTCCACGGCGGCAGTCTCGGGTGCGTCTTTCTGAATGGCACTGCGGAAGAACAAAGTCTTGGCCCGCGAGGCGATGGTGGGCTGCGGCTTCACATGGGCGTAGGCCGGACTGCCGGGTATCCACACCTCCATTTCGTCGCTGCCGCGGTTGTTCCACGTGCTGTAGGGGATGGCCTTGAATGCCACCGGGCGCACGCTCCCGTCGGCTTCCACCTCTTCGGCCTCACCGCTGAGTTCCACGATGCCGTTGAGTTTGTCGGCCCGATAGTCGGCGCGGATGGGGGCATCAAGGCGAACAGATTTGTCGAACACGGTGGAGTGGGCTTGGTCACGCCCTTCCAGACAATAGACGATGGGGCCACGCTCCAAGGCATACTTGCCGCGATCGTCCTCCACATTGTCGTTGGCCGCCACCCGGCGCACCTCCATCGGCAGGCTGATTTCCACCCGGTCTCCCCGCATCCACCGGCGATCGATGACCATGTATCCGTCGACCGGTTCACCGGCTATCTTCCTGCCATTGACCTTGACGGTGAACGGGCGGCTGCTGTCGGCAAAATGATAGAGGTTTGTCCCCACGGGGCACGCCCCCGCCCAGCCCGGAATGCGGAAACGGAGAGCGAAACGCCGGCTTCGCTTCGGGTCTACGGTGACGGTGATGTCGCCGTCCCAGGGATAGCGGGTCTGCTGCGCGAGCCTTACACCGTTCACGTCGGCCGTGCCTTGGATATACAGATTGACGTAGATGTCACTCCCCCGCACGGCATACTGATATTGCGGCACACTGGCCACGAAGCGCGTCACGTTGCCCGGACAGCAGGCGCAGCCAAACCAGTGCTGCCGCTCGTGCTGCCCCATGCTCTCCAAAGGGTTGTCGTAGAAGAACTTGTCTCCCGACAGACTGACACCGCTCAGCACCCCATTGTAGAGTGCGCGCTCATAAACATCGACATACTTGCCCTCACCCGTGGCCAGAAACATACGATAGTTCCAAAACACATTGGCTATCGAGGCACACGTCTCCTGATAGGCTGTCATGTTGTTGAGTTCATAGTCGGGACCAAATCCTTCGCCCTGCGCACGGCTCCCCATGCCTCCGGTGATGAAGAGCTTTTTGCCGGCCATGTTGTTCCAAAGACGTTCGAGCGCATGAAAGTAGGCCGTGTCGCCTGTCAAGGCCGCCACATCGGCCACGCCACTGTAGAGATAGCCCGCGCGCACGGCGTGGCCCACAATCTCCTGTTGGCGGAGGATGGGCTTATGGTCCTGACTGTATTCGCTCAGCCGGTGGCCGTCGGTGCCGCGACCGGTCTCCTCGACAAAGTAGCGGGCCATGTCGAGATAGCGGCGAGAGCCCGTCACCTTATATAATTTGCAGAGGGCCATCTCCACGATGGGGTGCCCCGAGGGGCGGTGTATCTGTCCCTCGCCCGGCCCGAAGGTGTTGCAGATGAGATCGGCATTCTTGATGGCCACGTTGAGAAAAGTTCGTTTGCCCGTGGCCTTGTAGTGGGCCACGGCCGATTCTATCATGTGACCGCTGTTGTAGAGCTCGTGACTGTTGATTTTTTCCCACCGCCGGGATCCCCACCAGCCCGAGAGACGCTTGCACTTGTTGGTGACGCAGGTGGTGAGATAGCCGTCGGGCTCCTGCGCCGCGGCTATGAGATGTATCACGGAGTCGAGATAATGGTCGAGCCGGGCATCGTAGTGCACGGCCAACGAATAGCTTGCCCCCTCTATCACCTTGTAGGGATCGGTGTCGTCGAACGAGAAGTCGCCGCGGTGCTCGCCCTTCATGAGACCGGCCGCAATGGCGAAATTGTCAAACCGACCGTTCTTCTCGCATTCGCGGAAGGCGGAGGGAATGGACACCGTGCGGTTGATCTCTATGCGTGGGCTCCAAAAGATGTCGTTCAGATGGACGGCCGTAAAGGGTACCTCGACAATGGAGGCCGTGGTGCGGGGCACACTCTTATGGGCATGACCTGAAGCAAAAGAGGCTGTCCCCACAAGTGTAATACCTATAAGCAATAGGACTGTTCTGTTCATGGCATTCAATGCTGTGAGTTGGTTTGATTGTTTCGATTCGGTTGGGGAACACATCCGGCAACCGGGGGCAAAGTAAACTGATTATTTGCAAACCCACTGCAAATATCGTCCATCAAGATAGAAAAATTGTCCAAAAGGAGGCTGAAGAGCCCTTTCTGGACGATTTTTCCATCAGTAGAGACTATTTTTGCATCGCCTCTTGCCTATTATCCGTATCTTTGCCGCACATAACAAGACCATCCTGCCATGAACTTCAAATTTCTGATCGTCTCCGCCATGTTGCTCCTGCCCCCAACCCTCACTTCAGGGCAGAAGGCCTACAACACTCCCGGAGCCCTCAACCCGTTTGTTCCGGGCTACTTTGCCGACCCCACGGTGAAGAAGTTTGGCGACACCTATTATATATATGCCACCACCGACGGCTGCGGGGCGGGCTTCGGCCCGGCGCAGTGCTGGACGAGCAAGGACTTTCTCAACTGGACCCTCCTGCCCATGAACTGGCCCGACAGCCACTGGATATGGGCCCCGGACGTGATGCGCAGCAGCCGCGACGGCCGCTACTACATGGTCTATTGCCAGCCCTGCAACCTCTACATGGGCGTGAGCGACACGCCGCGGGGCCCGTGGCGCAACATTCTCGGCGAGAGCGAGGCCGTGCTTGTGCCCGACCGATTCGTGAAAAACGCCATCACGCTCGACGGACAGACCTTCACCGACGATGATGGCGAGGTCTACATGTACTGGGGCACATGGGGCATCTACAAGGGATTCGGCTGTGGGGCGGGCCGACTGAATGCCGACATGAAGAGTTTTGCAGAGACACGGCTCATCCCCAATACGGAAATCACCGACTTCTTTGAGGCTCCGTTCGTGATGAAACGCAACGGCATCTACTATCTGATGTACTCCTCGGCAAGCTGCCACGACGCCACCTATCATGTGCAGTATGCCACCGCCGACCGTCCGCTGGGCCCTTATACCTATCGGGGCACCATTCTGCGCACCAATGCCGACAGCACCGTGCATGGTCCCGGACACCACAGCGTCTTGCAGGAGGGCGACGACTACTACATCGTCTACCACCGCCACGACAATCCCCACTCCACCCGGGGGTTCCACCGGCAGCTCTGCATCGACCGCCTGACATTCAACCCCGACGGATCCATCGCCGAAGTCACTCCCACCCACGACGGTATCGGGGCACTGGGGAGGCCCGTGACCCACGACCCCAATCTGGCTTTCGAGGCCCGCGTGAGGGCTTCGTCAAGCTATGGGGCTGACTTCCGGGCCGACTATGCCGTGGATGACAACAATGGAACACTCTGGCGGCCGGCTTCGCTCGGGGAGGAGTGGCTCGAGATAGACTTGGGAAAGAGCGTCAAGATAAAGACGGTGATGACGCAGTTTGAATATGCCACGCAGTATTACCGCTACTTCATCGAGACTTCCACCGACGGCCGCCGATGGCAACTCTTTGCCGACAAACGGAAGAACCGACTCGCCGGCAGTCCGATGGCCGACTTCGGAGAGGTGCGGGCACGCTATGTGAGGCTCACGTTCACGGGCGGACAGAAAGTCGGTTTCGGCGGTGGCGTATGGAATATCAAGGTCTACGGAGACAACGAAGACTGGGCTCCGCAACAGTGGGTGGGTCTGACGGGGGCCGACTGGAACGGCCGCTCGTGGGAAAACAACGAGGGTATGCTCGCCGGGGCTTTTATTCTGACAGCAGGGAAGGCGCGGGCACGGCGCACCGCGGGAAAAGAGGCCCTCGCCTTGGAGCCCGGCACCACACTCACACTGACCCACGCCTTGCTCTCACCCCATCGGCCGCACACGCTCACAGCCTCCATCCTTTCCGCCGACGGCTCATGGCGACAGGCCAAAGAGGGCGACAAACACCTGCAACTCAAGGAGGGACGGCTACAGATTTCGGCCGGTGCAGACACACTTTTCATCACCAACGTGCGCTACTACAACCGGCTGCAACACCCGCAGGAGACGGCTTTCGACGCCACGACCGACATTCTCCGTCTGCCACCTGCCGAGACCCAAAGGCTCGGACCGGTGGTAGACCTTCGCGCCGATGACTTCGCCGAGGGCGACACTGCCCACATCATCGCCAACCACGGCATCGGCGGATGGCTCGAACCGGCCGGAGCGGCCTGCACCGTCGAATGCCGGGAGGGGCGCAAAGCGTTCCGCTTCACAGGCTCGGAGGTCTACAACTCCACCTTTGCCATGCCTGCCACCTTGCGCGACAACACACCCTACACACTCGAAGCGTGGATTCTGAACCCGGAAATGCAGGAGAACGAATGTGTGGCCGACTTCACCACAAGTCACGACGAACTGGAAAAAATCATGCTGGTCAACGGCACCGAGCCCCGCTGCGGACTGCTCAACCACTACGGATGGTATGAAGACGTGGGGAGCAGGCAAGCCGGGCAGTGGGCCGGCCGGTGGCAGCATGTCTACATCTGCTTTGACGGACACATCGAAGAGGTGCGCATCAACGGCCACATTGTGAGCCAAAAGGACATCCGCCTGCTCGTGAAGCCCTCGCAACGACTACGCCTCGGGCTCAACAACGAGGGAGAATGGCCCTTCACGGGCTATCTCCACGCGCTACGCCTGTGGGATGCCTGCCCTACCGCCCTGTGACGGACGACAACAACTGACCAACAGCAACTTACATAAATCGACATCGCAACATGAAAAGACAACTCTTCATCACGGCCCTTGCGGCCACGACACTATGGTCGGCCCATGCCGCCAATGCCCCCACGGCGGGCTATCCCATCACGCCGGTGCCTTTCACATCGGTGAAGGTGTGGAACAACAGTTTCTGGGGACAGCGGTTGGAGACAAGCCGCAGGGTGACCGTCCCGCTGGCGTTTGAGAAATGCGAGGAGACGGGGCGCTATGCCAACTTCGAACATGCGGCCATCCACCTCAAAGACCCGTTCAAGACCTTCCCCGTGGGCGGACTGAGCTTCGACGACACCGATCCCTACAAGACTATTGAGGGGGCAAGCTACATCCTGCAAACCTATCCTGACAAACGTCTTGTGGCCTACATCGACAGCGTGCTATCCATCATCGGGGCGGCGCAGGAGCCCGACGGCTATCTCTACACCTCGCGCACGCAGAATCCAAAGCATCCCCACGAGTGGGCGGGCGACAAGCGGTGGAGCAAGGAAGAGGACTTGAGCCACGAACTCTACAACCTCGGGCACATGGTGGAAGGGGCCATCGCCCACTATCAGGCCACGGGCTCGCGCAAGTTTCTCGACATAGCCACGCGCTACGCCGACTGTGTGGTGCGCGAAGTGGGGCCTAAGCCGGGACAGGCCTGCGTGGTGCCGGGACACCAGATAGCTGAGATGGCACTCTGCAAGCTCTATCTTGTCACAGGCAACCGGAAGTATCTCGACGAGGCCAAGTTCTTCCTCGACTATCGGGGCAAGACAGCCATCAGACAGGAATATTCACAGAGCCATCTGCCCGTGCTCGAACAGTCGGAGGCTGTGGGCCATGCCGTGCGCGCGGCCTACATGTATGCCGGCATGGCCGATGTGGCCGCGCTCACGGGCGACACGGCCTACATACACGCCATCGACCGCATCTGGAACAACATCGTGGGCCGCAAACTCTACATCACGGGGGGCATCGGGGCCACCAACAACGGCGAGGCTTTCGGGGCCGACTACGAACTGCCCAACATGAGTGCCTATGCCGAGACCTGTGCGGCCATCGGCAACGTGTATGTCAACTACCGGCTCTTCCTGCTTCACGGCGAGAGCAAATACTTCGACGTGCTCGAACGCACACTCTACAACGGCCTCATCAGCGGCGTGTCGATGGATGGCGGAGGCTTCTTCTATCCCAATCCGCTCGAAAGCCGCGGCCAGCACCAGCGGCAGGCATGGTTTGGCTGCGCTTGCTGTCCGTCCAACATCTGCCGGTTCCTGCCCTCGTTGCCGGGCTATGTATATGCGGTGAAAGACCGCAATGTCTATGTCAACCTCTTTTTGAGCAACTCCGCCTCGCTGGAGGTGGCCGGCAAGCGCGTGGCTTTGTCGCAACAGACGCAATATCCGTGGAACGGCGACATCGCGCTGACGGTGGACGAGAACCGCGCGGGGGCCTTTGCACTGAAAATACGCATCCCGGGATGGGTGAAGGGGCAGCCGGTCCCGTCGGACCTGTATGAGTATTCCGACGGCAAGCGCACGGGCTACACCATCGCCGTGAACGGCCGAAGGCTCACCGCCACCGACATCAACTTCTCGCCCGACGGCTATTGCACCATCGTCCGGAAGTGGAAGAAAGGCGACCGGGTGAGCATACACTTCGACATGGAGGTGCGCACGGTGAAGGCCGACAACCAAGTGACGGCCGACCGCGGACAGGTGAGCATCGAACGGGGGCCTATCGTCTATTGCGCCGAATGGCCTGACAACGACTTCGACCTCACGGGCGTGCTGCTCAACCAACATCCCGGATTCACCGAAGGACAACTCTCCTACGATGCTTTCATAGCCGACTCCCTGAAATCGAAACTCACTTTATATAAAGACCGCCGACTCACCACGCTTGCCACCCAAGCACAAACGTTGGCCTACAACGAGCAGGGTGAGCTGACCGTCAGGCCGGTGACGCTGCACCTCATCCCCTATTTTGCATGGTGCCACCGCGGCAGCGGCAACATGAAGGTGTGGCTTCCGCAGGATGTCAAGGCCGCCCGACCGGCCATGCCTGCCACCTTAGCCTCAACAGCTGAGGTCGCCTCCTCGTCTCCCTCACCGGCCCTGCGCAGTGTCAACGACGGTCTTGTGCCGGCCGACGGGAACGACCGTTCCATCCCCTACTTCCACTGGTGGCCCAAACAGGGCACAACGGAGTGGGTGAGCTACACCTTCCCGGAGCCTAAACGCATAGAGAGTGCCACCGTCTATTGGTACGACGACCAGCCGTGGGGCGGCTGCAAGGTGCCCGAGTCGTGGAATATCGAATACCGGACAGCCGACGGCAAGTGGTTGTCCGTTCCCGAAGCTGACGGCTATCCCGTGAAGAAGGGCAGTGCCTGCACGGTCAATTTCACTCCTGTGACTGCGAATGCCGTGCGCCTCCATGTGAAGCAACCCGAGAAATTCTCCTGCGGACTCTTCGAGTGGACAGTGAAGTGAAAAAAGAGGGACGGGACATAATCGAAAACAGCGGATAAAGAGGGACAAATTCTCAGTCAAGGCGTTTTGTCAAACTATTTGTCCGGATTCAGCCCCTGAGTTTTGCTCATTTGCCACCGGACAGGTCGTCGGTTGCAAATGAGCAAATTTGGTGGCACTTTTAAGGCACTGACAATCAGGAGTTTGAATTTTACAGACATTTCATAATGCCCGAAAACCGGTCTGAAACGGGCTCTTCGGGCTTGCAAAAGGGCCACAGTTGACGTGCAACTGTGGCCCTTTGAGCCTCCAAGTGTAGCCCTTTTGCAAACTCGAAGGGGCCAAACGGGAAATCGGAATGACTTTTTCGGCCTTGCGAGACCGCTTTCCCATTCTATTTGGCGAGTTTTTCCGGAGGTGCTTTTGTAAAGGTTGTTCTGCTGCAACCGTATGGATTGCCACGACACAATGCAATCGTTTGCATTTCTGTTTAACAGTTGATTTAAATCAACTTGGAGGCATATTCGGAAATAAAAGCGTAACTTTACGGCCGTAAACCGGAATTTATTAGCAAATACTGACCAACATGAAAAGATTCTATTCAACCATTATCGCACTCGTTGCGACCGTCTCCATGATGGCCCAAGGTTGGCCGTCTAACTATGGCGGCGTGATGCTGCAAGGTTTCTCGTGGGACTCATACGTGGACACGCAGTGGAGCAACCTCGAGAGCCAGGCCGACGAACTGTCGCAATACTTCAACCTGATATGGGTTCCGCAAAGCGGCAACTGCAACACTTCGCACAACGTGATGGGTTACACGCCCGTGTATTATTTCAACCAGAACTCAAGCTTCGGCACGGAAGCGCAACTGCGCTCCATGATCAAGGCCTTCAAGAATAAAGGTACGGGCATCGTGGCCGATGTGGTGGTGAACCATCGCAACAATCTCGGAGTCGGCGGATCGTGGGTGGACTATCCTGCCGAGACCTATAATGGTGTGACCTACCAAATGCACTCCACCGACATCGTGGCCAACGACGATGGCGGACAAACCAAAACATGGGCCACGGCCAACGGCTATTCGCTCAGCGGCAACAACGACGAGGGCGAGGGCTGGAGCGGATGCCGCGACCTCGACCACAAGAGCGAGAACGTGCAAAAGGTGATCAAGGCCTACGTGAAATATCTCGTAGACGACCTCGGCTATACCGGTTTCCGCTACGACATGGTGAAAGGTTTCAACGGCAGCCACGTGGCCGACTACAATGATGCGGCCGGCGTGGCCTACTCCGTGGGCGAATGCTGGGACAGCAACAGCACCATCAAGAACTGGATCAACGCCACGGGCAAGAAGAGCGCGGCCTTCGACTTTCAGTTCCGCTACAATGTGCGCGATGCCATCAACGCCAACGACTGGAGCAAACTCAACAGCACTAACAATCTGGTGCATGATGCCGGCTACCGTCAGTGGGCCGTGACGTTTGTGGAAAACCACGACACGCAATATCGCAGTGCCTCCGAACAGCTCGACCCCATCCGCAAAGACACGCTCGCCGCCAACGCCTATCTGCTCGCCATGCCGGGAACGCCCTGCGTGTTCCTGCCCCACTGGAAAGCCTACAAGAGCGAAATCAAGTCGATGATCGACGTTCGCCGCGCTGCGGGCATCACCAACACGAGCACCTACACGAACATTTCTCCCGGCTCTACGCTCTATCGTAACACCGTGACGGGCACCAAAGGCAAACTGCTGGTGTGCCTGGGCAATAAGGCAGGGGCCTCTTCGGCTCTTGGCGGCTACACCAATGTGCTCAGCGGCTATCACTATGCCTACCTGCTTGACAACTCTCTCGAAACGGCCTTTGCCGACAAGTCTTCGGGCACTTACGAGACCACCATCCCCGTGAAGCTCTCGGCCGTTTCGGCCACCGGCGGCACCAAGCTCGTCTACACCACCGACGGCAGCACGCCCACGGCAAGCAGCCCCTCGGTGGCATCGGGCCAGACAGTCAATATCACTTCTTCCTGCACACTGACAGTGGGCTTGTTGAAGAACGGCAGCGTGTCGGGCATCGTCACCCGGGAATACACCATCAAGCCTTTCGAGGCCCACACGGCCACGGTCTATTTCAAAGACCCGGGTTGGTCGGCTGTATATTTCTACGCTTGGGACAGCAAGGGCACTCTCAACGGCTCATGGCCGGGCAAGACCGTGACCGACACAAAGACGATCAAAGGCGCAAAGTGGTATTACCGGACATTCGACATCAATGCCTCCAACTACACGTTCAACATCATCTTCGGCCAAGGCAACGGCAAGAAGCAGACTGTCGACATCGGTCCCATCAGCGACGACCGCTACTATGAGTTGGCAGGAGAGGTCAACGGCAAGTTTACCGTGGCCGACATCACCTCAAACATCACGACAGGCATCGACGGGACTATGGCCGACAATGCCGTGAAGCGGGCCGACAATGCCTACTACACGTTGCAGGGTATGAAGCTCGCCGGCCGGCCTTCCGTTCCCGGAATATACATTCACAACGGTAAGAAGACGGTCGTGAGATAACGCCCGCCGCAACCGAAAACGCCCTAAAAGCCAAGAAGAGCAGACACATCCAAAAAGTGTCTGCTCTTTTTCGTTTATATGAAATGAAAGTCTTACCTTTGCACCCGACACAAACCAATATCAACATGCTACATTCCTATCAACTAAAACCGGTGCTCCTTCTCTCGGCACTCTTTATCTTCTTGCAGATGCAGGCCCAAAAATACGTGGGCGGCGACATCTCCTTGCTCCCTTCCTACGTGGAAAACGGGGCGAAGTATTACGACCACGGCGGAAATGCCATTGCAGACCCACTCGCTTTCTTCAAAGCTGAAGGCATGAACGCCATGCGCGTGCGGCTGTTCCACACGCCCGCCAACGCCTCAACGACCGAAAAGGGGGAAGGTGTGAGGCAAGACCTTGCCTACGTCACCCGGCTGGCTAAGCGCATCAAGGAGGCCGGAATGAAACTGATGCTCGACTTCCACTACTCCGACTCGTGGGCCGACCCTGCCAAACAGTGGCTGCCCAAGGCTTGGGCCGGACTCTCAGAGAGCGACCTGCAAGACTCGATTTACAACTACACCAAGCACGCACTCACCACACTGACCAAGGCCGGGGCCGCCCCCGACTTCATACAGACGGGCAACGAAATCAGTTATGGCATGGACTGGGGAACTGATGCCGGCAATGCCAAGTATTGCTATCCCTCCTCCCCTGCCGCCAACTGGGATCGTTTCGCTGCCCTGCTTCGCCGGGCTACAGCCGCCTGCCGGGAAGTGTGCCCCGCTGCCAAAATCATTCTGCACACCGAACGCGTCTCGGCCAACACCTCCCTCCAGAAAGATAATGCCGGCTATGCGGCCCTTGCCAACTTCTACAACAAGATGCAGGGCTACGCCATCGACTACGACATCATCGGCCTCAGCTACTATCCCTACTTCCACGGGGCCTTGGGTGAACTCGACGGGGCCGTGTCACTGCTCGAAAAACAACATCCGGAAAAGGACATCATGCTCGTGGAAACGGGTTATTCCTATAAATATGCCATGGGAGGTGACTACAACTACACCGCCACCTACCCTCTCACAGATGCCGGACAACGGGCTTTCACCCGCGATCTCATTGCCCTGCTCAACACTCACGAACGCGTGACGGGCCTCTTCTGGTGGTTCATGGAAGCCAATGAGTGCGGTCTCACGTGGGGTGTAGACAACGTGACGGAACACTGGTACAATGCTTCGCTCTTCGACAACACCACGGGCCGTGCCACCTCCGCTCTCTCTGAACTGAAGACTTTTGCCGGAACAAGCAACGGTATCGCCACCGTTTCGGCCCTCAAACAGCCAATACCTGACAACCACTGGTATTCCCTGACGGGCATGCGACTCCCCGCCCGCCCCACCATCGGCGGCATCTACATCCACGGGGACAGGAAGATGGCAGTCGGGAAAGTTGGCAAGTAGACAAGTAGGCCGGTAAACAAGTTGTTTGTCATATAGGATATGAAGATTCTATGGGAGCAAAGCAAACAACTTGTTTACCGGCCTACTCGTCTACTTGTCAACTATAACTCGTTTACTTGTCAACCATAACTCAATACGCCACCTTTATTCCCACAAAGAAACTGCGGGGAAGCGAAGGGCCGTAGATGTAGTCGGCATCGCGGTTCCAGCCCTTGTCGAAGTCTTTTTGGAAAGCATTGGTGAGGTTTTGTATGCCGCCATTCACCTCCAGTCTTACCATGTCATAGACCGTGAAGGTGTAGGCCAACTTGAGATTGAGCGTGAAGAAAGTCGGCGTATGCACCGCCACCGGTTTGTCGACACCCGAACCGGCCACGTGTGGCACCAGCATCTTGCCCGTGTAGTTGCCCGAGAGCGAAGCTGTGAGATGGCGCAGTGGGGTGACATTGGCTGTGAAATATCCGTAGAAATTGGGCGTGCGCAGCATTTTTCTTTCTGCCGGAGCCTTCTCGTCCCACTCCACGGCATCGCGATAGAGGCTCTTCTGCCACGTGATGCCGCCCTGCAGACTGAACCATGAGGTAAAGGCGGCCTTGCCTTCCACGTTAATGCCCCACACATTGGCGGCATTGGCGTTGTAGCGTTCACTGATGCCGTTGCCGAACTCGTCTTTTTCATCCAACCGTCTTTCAGCAAACACATTGTTCAACCGGGTGTAGAAGCCCTCCACGAGCAAGTTGGTCTGTACGCTGCCGAAACGCCTGTACAGGTCGGCCGAGAGGCTCAAGCTGTGCGACTTCTCCTCTTTCAGCCCTTTGGCCAGCCGCGTCACCACGCGCTCGCCGCCGGCCACGGTGGTGTGCAGGTCTTCGTCAAACGCTTGAGGGGCCCGGAAACCACCGGCATAGACCAACCGTAAGTTGACATCGGGCACGGGATTGTACCGCAGGTTGACGCGTGGTGAGAAGATAACATGGCTGATGAGATTGTGCTTGTCGAGCCGTCCGCCCACGAGCAGGCCCCACCGCGCGTTCTTCCACTCGTTTTGCAGATAGGCACTTGAGATGCGCACGTGCTGGCTCATGCTGTAGTCGTAGCCCAGGGAGCGGTCTTTCAGCCCGTCGTAGCTATATTCCGCGCCCACGGTGAAGTTGGCGGGCATGAAAAGCAGGCGGGTGAAATCATGCACAAACTGTGCCCCCACTATCATGCTGAGGTCTTCCGTGCGACTGTAAGCCTTGCGGGCCGCCTCCACACTCTCGGCAGAACCGTCGCCCGTGCCACCGTAGTAGCTCTTGCGATGCACATTCTCGAAAGAATAATAGGCCGAGAGATGATTCCGCTCATTGGGCGTATAGAGGTCATAGTTCAGTCCACCGCCATGGATAGTGTGGTCGAGCTGCTCGGCGATGTTGGCTTCGTGGGCCGGCACATGCAGCATGTTTCCGCCCCGGCGATACTCGCTCAGCCCGTGATATTGCAGCGAGAGTTTGGAGTAATCGGTCAACCGCAGATAGGAGTTCAGGCCAATGGTCTGATTGTGCAGGTTGGGCATCTCGGTGTAGCCGTCGCCGTCGTGGTCGTAGCCCGCCCGGTAGCGGTTTTGCCCGTAGACATAGAGACCGGCCTTGTTGTTTTCCGTGACGACGGAAGCATTCACCGTGGTATTGTTGTCAAACCGGCTCTTGCCTCCTATCGACATCAGTGAGTGGCCCACCTCAGCCGAGTTGCCCGTAGGCTCCTTGGTGATAATGTTGATGGTGCCGCCGATGGCCGATGCGCCGTAGAGGGCCGAACCGCCCCCGCGCACCACTTCCACGCGTTCAATCATGTTGGCCGGAATCTGCTCCAGTCCGTAGACGCCTTGCAGGGCCGAGAACACGGGGCGCGAATCAATGAGCACCTGCGAATAGTGCCCGTCGAGTCCGTTGATGCGCACCTGCGTGAAACCGCAGTTCTGGCAGTTGTCTTCCGTGCGCACTCCGGGTTGGAAGTTGAGCCCTTGGGCCAGGCAGGTGGAATGGGTAGATTCAAAGAGTTTTGTATCCAGAACATTCACCACTGCCGGCGACTCCCTGCGCAACGTTTGGTTGCGGTTGGCAGAGACTACCACCTCGTCGAGCGCCACCTCGTCTTCATCCACTTCAAAATTCACTTCCGCCGTCTTGCCCTTCACGATGGTCACCTCCCGGCGCTGCGACCGATAACCCGTGGCCCGCACCTCAATGGAGAGCCGCCCCTCGGGCAAGTCTTTCAGCAAATAGTGGCCTGTGGCATCGGTGGCCGTCTTGATGAGTGTGCCCACGACAAACACGCCGATGCGCGGCAGGTGCTCCTGCGTTTTCCGGTTCACGACATGTCCCACGACATTGGCATCGGTCTTGTCCCGGCCCGAATCTTCGGCCCGACCTACCGATGACAGTCCCAGACAGACCAACAACAAAAGGGTCTTGACAAGGACTGATTGATTTTTTCTCGTTTTTTGTTTCATACTTGTTTCTTTTTTACTTCGTTCACCGCCCTACTTGTTGTCGACTCCTCAAGTCTGCCGGCTACTCATTTGTTGCTACCAACTTCTTGCTAACAAGTTGTAGGTAGGGCAAAATTTTTCTCCCAATGGCCGCATTGATGGCAGGTGAAGGGAAAGTCCACAAAACGCAGTTTTCCCCTTTACGCTATCGTGGCAGGCCACTTTGACGGTGTACCGTTGCCGAAAAAGGAAGTTCTTTTGCTCAGTACAAAGGTAGCGAATATTTATGTACGAAACAATACCTAATATAGATGAAAAGCTACCCCGACCATTCCAACACAAAGCAAACGGCCTCCCCACTCAGCATGGGCGGTCTGTCGGAATGTAAACATGTTTCTTCTCTGATTTGGTTTTCAGCCGATTCCATCGTATCTTTGCATTGGCAAGGGAAGCGCGAGAGCGTTTCCCTTTTTTAGTCCTCTACTGCCTTGGAGTGTCGTTCGGCCCAAATGGGCTTGTAAAAGGGCCTCTTCGGGCTTCTCGGTCGGGCCGAATGAGCTTTCAAGTGTGGCTCTTTTGCAAAGTCGGTCGGGCCGGATGAGAATTTTGATGGGGCAGAGAGGGATAATGGGACGGATGGAACAAGGCGGGGAGACGTATGGGGGGATATACTGTGTAAGGCTTTTTCAAAA
>NZ_GL586311.1:1162190-1171445 GCF_000184945.1 Segatella buccae ATCC 33574 | reverse complement strand
CCTACCACCTTCCACTTGCCCCCCACCCCCTAACTTAGGGGGCTTTAGATGGGGTGGCGGGGACACACTGCCGCTAATACTCGATGTAGGGTTCGAGCCTGCGGATGACCTCGGGAGGGAAGTCGCGGTTGTTGCGCAACTGGCTGAGACTGGTGAGCGGCCCGTTGAGGCGACGGAAATCGCAGATGGCGCGGGCCATGTAGAAATTGATGTAGGGGTGCTGACGGAGTTGGCTGAGGGTGAGTTTGTTCACTTTCAACTTTTTCACACCCTCGTCAGAAACCTGAAAATAAGGCAGGGCCGACTCCGGAAAACCGCTGATTTCGAGCAACTGACTGACATCGTGGAAGCCGCCGAGACGGTTGCGATAGTTGACCACGGCCCGGGCGTAGGCACTCCCGATGCCCGGCACACGCTGTAGCAGGGTGGTGTCGGAGAGATTGAGGGCTATATGCTCGCCCTGCCGCAGCTTCACAGAGTGGCGCAGCGTGTCGCGAGTGGCCGGAGAAACGACCTCGCGGGACAAAGGAAGCTCTGATGCCGGCCGGTAGTCGGGCGAAATGCGGATGTACGGTTCGAGTTGCCGATACTGCTTTTGGGTGAGTCCGTAGAGACGGGCAAAGTCGGCAGGTTGACGATAGATGCCCCCACGCGCGCGATACTTATAAATATTGCGCACCTGCCCAGGCTCCAATCCGAGCCCGAGGAGCAGCGTGCTGTCGGCTGTGTTGGGGTCGAAAGGTTGCAGGCGCACCGCGGGCCGATGGCCGTCTCCGACAGCATATCCTCCCCGGCGGGCATCACAGGCTGTAGGTTCGGGCACGCCCGACTCCGCATAACTGCCTGTCGGAGGGGGTGTGGAGTCGAACACACGGCCCACGAACGTGACGATGAGCAGGGCGGCGACGGCCACCAAGAGCAGCAGGAGGGTGACCACGCGATCATTGCGCTGCATGTAGGTGAGGTGGTGGAAGAGTTTCATGGGCCTTAGATGATTCCAAACTGATGGAGAAAAACAGACAGGATGCAGAGCGGACAGACAAACCGGACTGCAAAGAGATAGACATGGAAGAACGTGCCGCGCAGGGTGCCCCAGTTGGTGAACTCGTCAAGCACCACCTTCCGGGGCACAAACCACCCGAGGAAGATGCAGGTGAGAAAGGCACCGAGGGGCAGCAGTATCTGGGCCGTGAGATAGTCGCAGCAGTCGAGGAACGACCGGCCGAAGAAGACAAGCCGGTCGACAGCACCGCACGAGAGCGAACAGAAAATGCCGATTATCACACAGACGGCGGTTTCAATCCATGCGCCGCGCTTGCGGTTGATGTGCAGTTCCTCATAGAAGAAGGCCGTGCCTATCTCGTGCATCGAAATGGTGGACGTGAGGGCTGCCAGGGCCAGCAGGGCATAAAACAAGATGGAGATGATGTAACCCACGAGGGGCATGGAGGCGAATGCCCGGTTGAAAACGTTGGGCAGGGTGATGAAGATGAGCGAGGGGCCGCTGTCCGGACTTACGCCCACAGAAAAGGCTGCGGGGAATATCATCAGTCCGGCAAGAATGGCTATCAGCGTGTCGATGAGGGCTATCTGTATGGCCGAACGGGCCAAATTGGTCTGACGGGAGAAGTAGGAGGCATAGGTGCAGAGGCAGGCGGTGCCCAAGCTGAGGGAGAAGAAGGCTTGCCCGAGGGCTTCGAGCAGCACGCTTTGATCCACCTTGCCAAAATCGGGCTTGAGCAGAAACTCGATGCCCTGCGATGCACCCGGAAGCAGACAGGAGGCCACCACGATGACCACGAGCAGCACGAAGAGCGTGGGCATGAGCAGCTTGGAGGCCCGCTCGATGCCGTTTCGCACACCATTGACAACCACTCCGTGGGTGATGAGAATGAAAACGACGGTCCAAAAGACCGGCCGCAGGGGATGGGAGGAAAACTCCTTGAAATAGGTCTGCACGAAAGCGGAGTCACCACCCAGCTGTCCGGCCACCGAGGCATAGAGATATTGCAGGCACCAGCCGGCCACGACGGCATAGAAACCGAGGATAATCATCGAGGTGAACACGCCCATGTAGCCTACCACGGCCCACGGTTTGCCGCCCGAAAGATTGCGGTAGGCGCGGGCGGCATTGGACGACGAGTGCCGCCCGATGATGAACTCGCTCACCATGCCCGGTATGCCGAGCAGGAAGATGCACCCCAGATAGATCAAAATGAAGGCCGCACCGCCGTTATGACCGGCCATATAGGGGAAGCGCCAGATGTTGCCCAGCCCCACGGCCGAACCGGCCGTGGCGAGGATGACGCCCAACTTGCTGCCGAAATTGCCTCTTGTCTCCATTTACAGAATGCCTTTCAGAAGTCCGAACTGATGGAGAATGATGAGCAGTATGCACAACGGGCAGACGAAGCGGATGAGGAAAAGATAGGTGCCGAAGAACGTTCCGCGCAGCGTGCCCCAGTTGGTGAACTCGTCTTTGATGATGTTGCGGGGCACATACCAGCCCATGAAGAGACAGGTGAGCAGTCCGCCCACGGGCAGGAATATCTGCCCCGTCACGAAGTCGAACACATCGAAAAGGGATCGTCCGAACACCGTGAGACCGTCCACGGCGCCCAGCGAGAGCGAGCAGACGGCGCCGATGAGGCTCGTGGCCACGGTGACAATGATGGCACCGCGCTTACGCGAAATTTTCAGCTCTTCATAAAAGAAAGAGGTGCTCACCTCGTGGAGGGACATGAGCGACGTAAGGGCCGCCAACGAGAGCAGGGCATAGAACAGCAGGGAGATGGCCCGGCCCACAAGGGGCATCGAGGCAAAAGCCACGTTGAAGACGTTGGGCAGGGTGATGAAGATGAGCGAAGGGCCGCTGTCGGGGTTCACGCCCACGGAGAAGGCCGCGGGGAATATCATCAGTCCGGCAAGCACGGCCACCAGCGTGTCGACCACGGCCACCTGCAGGGCCGACTTGAGCAGGTTGGTCTGCCGCGAGAAGTAGGAGGCATAGGTGCAGATGCAACCCATGGCGATGCTGAGCGAATAGAACGACTGCCCCAGCGCACCCAGAAACACGCCGCTATTCATCTTACCAAAGTCAGGTTTGAACAGGAATGCGATGCCTTTTCCGGCCCCGGGAAGCAGACAGGCGGCCACCACGATGACGAGCAGAAGGATGAAAAGCGTGGGCATGAGCAGCTTGGAGGCTCTCTCTATACCTCCGCGCACACCGTGGATAATCACGAAATGGGTGATGAAAAGGATGGCGACCGTCCAGAAGACAGGCCTCACGGCATCACTCGAAAACTCGTTGAAATACCGGGTCACAAAGTCGGGATCGCCCTGCAATTCGCCCACCACCGAAGCGTAGATGTATTGCAGGCACCAGCCTGAGACCACGGCATAGTAGCCCGTGATGATAAACCCGGTGAGCACACCCATGTAGCCCACCCACTTCCAAGGACTTCCACCCGAAAGTTTGGTGTAGGCCCGGGCGGCATTGGAGGCTCCGTGGCGGCCTATGATGAACTCACTCACCATGCAGGGGATGCCCAAAAGCAGGATGCAAGCCAGATAGATGATGATGAAGGCGGCACCGCCGTTCTGCCCCACCATATACGGGAAACGCCACACGTTGCCCAGTCCAACGGCTCCGCCGGCCGTGGCCAGTATCAGTCCGAGTTTACTTCCGAAACTCGCTCTATTTTGTTGTGTCATATCAGTATCTTTATACTTTTTCGAATAAAGTCCTGCAAAAGTATAAAAAAAATCCTATCTTTGCATAAAGAATGAAAGTAAAAAATGCAAAACGTATTGAAATTCATCGGAGATTATCCGCTTTCTCTGCTTCTCACGGTGATTATCTGGGTGCTGTGCTTCATCAATGTGCCTGAAACGCCGCTCGAGAATATCACCCTCATGGACAAGTGGACGCACATCGCGATGTATCTGGTGCTCGGGGTTGTCATCTTTTGGGAAAGCAACCGGAAACGCAAACGGGCCATGCCCCCTGTTCAGGAAATGAAAAAGGCGAAAGTCGTGTTGTGGACTTTCGTCTTGCCGGCACTCATGGGAGGCCTCATTGAGATACTCCAAGCCAACTGCACGGGCGGACGGCGAAGCGGAGACTGGCTTGATTTCGCTGCCGACAGCATCGGGGCTGCCCTCGCTTTGGCTATCTGTATGCTTCCGGCAAAGTGTCGCGCCAGAGGCGGAAAGGACAGTTGAGCATGTGCTTGTTGTAAAACCGGGCATCGCCGGTGACCTCAGGGCCTATGAAGTCGGGCTTCTCGAAGGCTTCGTCGGCTGCGCCGAGTTCCACCTCGGCCATCACAAGCCCCTCGTTGTCACCATAAAACTCGTCCACCTCAAAGGTGTGCCGTCCGCTCTTGACCAGATAGCGGCGTTTGTCTATCACCCCTCCGCTGCACAGCTGCATCAGGTGGGCTGCCTCGTCGGGCGTTATCTCCTTCTCGAACTCGTAGCGCGAGAGTCCCCCATCGACCGACTTGCCCTTGATGGTGAGGAAAGCCCGGTCGTCGCGTGTACGCACCCGCACCGTGACTCCGTCGGCCGGGATATATCCCTGCTTGATACGGGCACTTGAAAAGGCGGCACGTTTGTACGCGTCGCCTTTCTTCACGAGGAACTTCCGTTCTATTTCCATTCCGCTCATGATGCCATGGCCATTGAATAAATCATATAGACGATGGCCAGAGCGACCAAAACGCCGAATATCCAGTACACCACTTTCTTTCCATGTTCTTCCTGCTTCCTTTCGTAAGCAGCGCGCTTGGCTTTGCGCAAGTCATTGTTTGAACTCATAATCGTATTATTTTATTAGGTTTTAAATGTCACTTTCAGGTTTCGGAGTGTTCCGGGGAGAGGTATCCCGAAACTGTTGCCGCACTTTCCGGTCAGTCTTCGTCGGCCACGGGAAACTCCATGAGATAAGCCTTGATGAACTCGTCTATCTTGCCGTCCATCACGCCATCGACATCGGCAGTCTGATAATTGGTGCGGTGGTCTTTCACCCGGCGGTCGTCAAAGACATAGCTGCGAATCTGACTTCCCCACTCTATCTTCTTCTTCCCGGCCTCAATCTTGGCTTGGGCTTCGAGCCGTTTCTTCATGGCCCGGTCGTAAAGCTGACTTTTCAGGAGCAGCATAGCCTTGGCACGGTTCTTGGGCTGGTCGCGCGTCTCGGTGTTCTCGATGAGAATTTCTTCCTCTTCGCCCGTGTCGGGATCCTGATACCAATAGCGCAGACGGACTCCCGACTCCACCTTGTTGACGTTCTGGCCGCCCGCTCCGCCCGAACGAAACGTGTCCCATGACAAGCGGGCAGGGTCTACGAACACTTCGATAGTGTCGTCGACAAGCGGAGAGACGAACACGCTGGCAAAGCTCGTCATGCGCTTGCCCTGCGCATTGAACGGACTCACGCGCACCAACCGGTGCACGCCGTTCTCACTTTTGAGGTAACCGTAGGCGTATTCGCCACCCTCAACCTCCATCGTCACACTTTTGATACCGGCTTCGTCGCCTTCCTGCAGATTGCTCACAGTGCACCGGTAGCCGTGGGCCTCGCACCAGCGCATGTACATCCGCATAAGCATTGAGGCCCAGTCCTGACTCTCAGTGCCCCCCGCGCCGGAGTTGATCTTGATGACCGCCTCCATCGGGTCTTCTTTCTGGCGAAGCATGTTCTTCAACTCCAGTGCCTCGATGGCCTTGATCGCCTTGGCGTAGTCGGCATCCACCTCCTCTTCCGACACCATATCGTCGTGGAAGAAGTCGAAAGCCAGCTGCAATTCGTCGGCATACTGCCGCACCTCTTTGTAGCCGTCGAGCCATTTCTCGATGCTTTTCACCTTTTTCATCTGCTCCTGAGCCCGTGCCGGGTCTTCCCAGAAGTCGGGGGCCTGCGTGCGCAGCTGTTCCTCCTCAAATTCTACTTTCTTTTTGTCTATGTCGAGATAGCGGTGCAACGCTTCGGCGCGCTCCATCACATCTTTCAACTGTTCTGCTGTAATCATAATTTCATCGAAGTTTCACTCCGGCCGTCTCCCGTCAAGAGAGCGGCCGTTTTTATTCCTCATACATCTTGTCTATCAGTTCCTGATAGTTCTTGTTGATGACCGGCCGCTTCAGTTTGAGCGTGTTGGTCAGTTCGCCCGCCTCCATCGAAAAGTGGTGGGCCAGCAGCGTGATGCGCTTGATCTGCTCGTATGAGGCCAGACTCTGCTGGAGCGTGCGGATGCGTTCCATCATCATCTCCTGCACCTGCATGTTCGCGCACAGGTCTTCTCGGCTGTTGAAGGGGATGCGATGCTCGCGCGCCCACTCCTCCACAAGCCTGAATTCCGGCACGATCAGGGCCGAGACAAACTTCCGCTGGTCGGCTATGACAGCCGCCTGATCAATGTATTTGTCTACCAGCAGCAAGGCTTCCACCATCTGCGGAGCCACATACTTGCCGTTGGAAGTCTTGAAAAGGTCTTTGATGCGCTCTTTCAGGAAAAGTTCTCCGTCTTTCAGATAGCCTGCATCGCCGGTATGGAAGAAGCCGTCTTTGTCAAAGGCCATGGCGTTGGCCTCATCGCGCTTGTAGTAGCCGGGGGTGATGGTCGGGCCCTTGAGCAGTATCTCGTCGTTGTCTCCTATCTTTATCTCGATGCCGTTGATGGGGCGGCCCACCGAACCCACGGTGTAGGGTTTGCCGAGATGGTCGCAAGACACGGTGGCCAGACTCTCCGTGAGTCCGTAGCCCACAATCATGTTGATGCCCACGGAGTGGACAAACTCTTCCACCTCGGGCGACACGTAGGCTCCGGCCGTGGGGAAGAGGTTGGGATTTTCCAGTCCTATCTGCTTTCTCACCATGCTCAAGATGGACTTGTTGACCACCTTGTATTCCAGTTCCAGTGCCAGCGGCACGCGCTTGCCCCGACTAAGATACTCGATGTTGCGCCGCCTACCGATGTTCAAGGCACGGCGGAAGACAGCCTGTTGCAACGGGCCGGCAGCCTCGATGCGCTCTTTCACGGCCACATACACCTTCTCCCAAAAGCGGGGCACAGCCGCCATACTCGTGGGGTGGGTCTCCCTCATCGACTGCTGTATCTCCTTGGGATAGGTGTTGACGATGAGCCGGGCACCCTCCGAGAGCGACAGATAGGCCCATCCGCGCTCAAAAACATGGGTAAAGGGCAGGAAGTTGATCACCTTGTCTTTCTCGCCTACGGGCACACACTCGTCGTTGGCCTTCAGACATGCGGCATACTGTCCGTAGGTGAGAATCACTCCTTTGCTGTCGCCCGTGGTGCCGCTGGTGTAGAGTATGTTGCAGATATCCTTGTCGTTGGACTGCCTCCACAGTTCTTCCACTTCCGGCTGCCGCGGCAGATTCTCGCCCAACTTGATGAAATCTTCAAAATAGAGGGCTGCCGGGTCGTGAGTGGAGATGCGCACACTGCGGTCGAAGATGATGATGCGCTCGAGCGAAGGGCAGAGGGCGAAGATGCGGTGGGCCTTGTCATACTGTTCCTGCTCGCCTACAAAGAGAAAGCGCACCCCTCCGTCGTTGACCATATACTGTATCTGTTGTTCGCTGCTCGTGGCATAAAACGGCACCGAAACCGCCCTCACGCCATAGGCACCGAAGTCGGTGTAGAGATATTGTACACAGTTTTGCGCGAACACGGCGATATGGTCTTGCGGCTTCACACCCAGATTGAGCAGGGCGTTGCTCACTTGCTTGACTCTGAGCGAGAACTGGTTCCACGACACGTCTTTCCATTTCAGACTGCCGAAGCTGCGAAACGTGAGTGCTGTTCTGTCGCCATATTTTTTTGCCTGTTCGTGAATAAGCACCGAAAGGTGGCATCTTGTCTGCATAGTCTTTTCTGTTAATTTATGGCAAGATAGTGCCAACGAGAGCAATCAAAGCTCGCTTTCAAATTGCCGAGCGCAGCCTATCTTATGCAAAGATAGTGCCAACGAGAGCAATCAAAGCTCGCTTTCAAATTGCCGAGCGCAGCCTATCTTATGCAAAGATAAAGCAAATAGACAGAACGACAAAATTTTTGGGCGTATTTCTAATAGCTGCAACGGATAAACCACAATCTTTTTACTAACTTTGCAGCATGATGATTACTCAAGAATACACCTCCGAAGCGGTGACGCTTTTAAGCCACCTCATCGCCACCCCGTCGATAAGCCGCAACGAGCAGGCTGCCGCCGA
Source organism: Segatella buccae ATCC 33574 (assembly GCF_000184945.1). Lineage (GTDB taxonomy): Bacteria > Bacteroidota > Bacteroidia > Bacteroidales > Bacteroidaceae > Prevotella > Prevotella buccae. The sequence goes on along the minus strand of NZ_GL586311.1, from coordinate 1,163,200 downwards.
CCTCATGGAAACCGCCCTCCGGACCTACGGCTTCGCCCCCCGACGCGAGGCTAACAATCTGTGGGCCATTGCCCCACACTTCGACGAGCAGCGCCCCACGGTGCTGCTCAATGCCCACATCGACACCGTGAAACCGGTGGCTTCGTGGACGCGCGACCCGTTTGCCCCCACCCGCGAGGGCGACACCCTCTACGGACTGGGCAGCAACGACTGCGGCGGCGGACTGGTGTCGCTCCTGCAAGCGTTTCGCATCCTGTCCGCAATGCCCCGTAACTATAACCTCATCTATCTGGCATCGGCCGAAGAGGAGGTGTCCGGACAAGACGGCATCTCCCGGGCACTCCCTCTGCTACCCCCGATCGACGTGGCCATCGTGGGCGAACCCACGGGCATGCAACCCGCCGTGGCCGAGAAGGGTCTCATGGTGCTCGACCTCACGGCCCGGGGCAAAAGCGGACATGCGGCTCGCAACGAGGGGGTGAACGCCATCTACGAGGCACTCGACGACCTGCTTTGGCTGCGCGACTACCGCTTCGAGCGCGTGAGCGAGTTTCTCGGGCCCACAAAAATGACCGTCACCGTGGTCAACGCGGGCACGCAACACAATGTGGTGCCCGACCGTCTCACGGCACTCATCGACGTGCGCACCAACGAACTCTACACCAACGAGGAGGTGTTCGACATCGTGCGCTGCCACTGCAAGAGCACCATCACCGCCCACTCGTTCCGTCTCCACTCCTCCCGCATACCCACTTCCCATCCGCTCATCCGCCGTTGCGTGGCCTTGGGCCTGACACCCTTCGGTTCGCCCACGCTCAGCGACCAAGCCCTCATGCCCTTCCCCTCCTTTAAGTTGGGCCCGGGCGAGTCTTCCCGCTCCCACTCTGCCGACGAGTTCATCCGCGTGAGCGAGATAGAACGCGCCATCCACACCTACGTGGAATTGCTCAAAGGCGACGCACTCCAAGCCCCCTAAGTTAGGGGTTGGGGGGCAAGTGGAAGGTGGTAGA
>NZ_GL586311.1:1158647-1160964 GCF_000184945.1 Segatella buccae ATCC 33574 | reverse complement strand
GGGGGTGGATATCTATTTCACGGACGCATACTCTTCATGGCAGAAAGGGGCTGTGGAGAACACCAACAAGCTCATCAGACAATATATTCAAAAGGGACGGATATAAGTACCGTCACAGACAAAAGAATTAAGATGATACAGGCGAAAATCAACAGAAGACCAAGGGAAAAATTGAACTTTTCAACACCAAAGCAGGAGTTTTACAAATATTATGCGTAATATTGCACTTGCTGGTTGACTCTTTACCATATACTGCAAGGCAGAACGGAATGGAAAAACAAAAGCTGTAAGGATCAACGTTGCAAACAGAAAAACTCTTTCCAAGTCCGAAAGGAAAACCGTCGCTGCTTTAAAAAGAATCATCAGCCATGAAGTGATATGGAATAAAGATTTGGAAAGAATGAATAGAGACCTCATCGTTTTCCCGTTTAGGTTCGAACTCAGGAAAGAATGCCGTTAGCAAGTCGGAAGGACAAGTAAAAGCATTGACTTTAAAACAACAAATAAAACATGAAACAAGGATATTTTATCAAGTAAAGGACATCCCCAAAAATCTGAATTTAAGAAATACAATTATTTCAATGAATTTACCATGATGGGGCGGAACAACAGAATTTTTGTACAAAAGAATACCCGAATAAAAAAATGGAACGTATTAATAAAATCAAAATGGTTTTAGGTCTATGCTGCCTTTTGCTGTGCATAGCATGCAAAGACAATCGAGCCATTGAATTTAACCTGTGTGGTGTAGATGCTTACTATTCAATTGTCACTAAACAATACTATAAGAATGGCAATTTTCTACGTTTAGGATTCGTGGCCAAGAAAGACTGGAGCCCAAGCCATTCTGACACTCTGCTGCGGTTTGAAAATACAAGCCACTTGTCACGTCTTGTGGTTAACTACAAGGATAGTCCGCTTTGTATAGATCCACAAGTGAGCCTATGGCACGTGTCAAATGGTAAGGAGCCCCATGTGTTCTTCTCTTTATCCATAAGGGGAGAAGACTTGAGACGAAGGCACATTGTGTCGTTGAAACCATCGGAAATAGTGAAAGGGCTGTCTATAGACGAATGCAGCTTTGTCACGGACACAGGGGAAAAAGTTGTTTTTCAATTTAAGATGTCCAACGATGTGTATGACCATGTGCGCAGAATGAGACCGTCTGAGGATTATATACTGAAATATAACAGACGGAATCATGTGATGTACAGATATTGGATAAGCGAGCTGGTTCACGTGCACCGTAAAACCGATATAAGATAAATCCCCCTAAACACCACAAAACAATGAAAAAAATCAGATGGATTCTACTATTCTTGGCCGCAGCAGCATGCTTTTTCTATTATGACGTGAAGCGGTATTATGTGGGGCGGAGTTTTTTTGACTACAACCTCCTGCCGATGAACGCCAACACTCTTGCCGCCCGGTGGGGGCCAAAATACAAATGGCACTTCTATTTTATATATGATGATTATGATGGAACCATTTTTGGCTGGGATTCCCGGGCATACAAAAAGTCTGACTTTCAGAAGCATGGATATAAAGCTACCGATTATTTCGTTGTGGGCGACATCGTGGGCTATTACTATAATGACCGTCGGCTCATCATCGTATGCCTGGACGAGAAAGACAGCGTGAGGTGGGTCAGGCCCTATTTCTACAAAGACGATGTTCTCTTTTTAGAAATCAGCAAGCCGGGCAAAGCGGAATTGTCCAAATTAAAGTATGTTGACACGAGCGATGTTTAGAGGTATATATCCTTTGAAGCTCCTGTTTTTATAAGAAAACATGTTCATTCTCACCTGCCCAATATATTCAGGCGGGGGGGCAAATTTTTCCACACGAGTATGAAAGTCAAGTTCGATGAAATATCAGCCGGAACCCCATGCTACAACGGCAATATCAGCAGCCTCACATGGGAAAATGCGGAATACGGGCAAAAGCGTGGGTACAGGTTTACCTACGACCACCTCAACCGCATGGCCAATGCCGCCTATGGAGAGCGTGATGACCTCAGCGACAATGCAGGCCACTACGATGAGACACTCGAATATGACACAAACGGCAACATCACGGGCCTGCAGCGCAGCGGGCTGAAACAAGACGGGCAATACGGCAAAATAGACAATCTGCACCTTTCATACAATGGCAACCAACTGGTGGTGATCAAAGAGGATGCAGAGCCTATATTATATGAAGGGGCGTTCGGCCTGAACGAAAAAGGGGAACATCGGCTCGCCTACAATGGCTGTGGAGCCCTGCAATCGGACGAAACGCGCGGCATCGCCATGATTGAATACGATGCCTGCAACCA
>NZ_GL586311.1:1154861-1157317 GCF_000184945.1 Segatella buccae ATCC 33574 | reverse complement strand
GGGGCAAGACAATACAACCCCGTCGTGCCTATATGGGACAGAGTGGATCCGCTCTGCGAGAAATACTATAACACCAGCCCGTATGCCTATTGTCACAATAATCCGGTGAACGCTGTGGATCCGGATGGAAGAGAATTACGACTTTTTCATGATGCGTATGAACTTGTGATAGGAACGTTGCCTATAGAAGAACGGGAGTTCATACGAATTAATGATAATGGGTTTATTAGAAAAGATATTTTGGCGAAAGCTGTAAACAGCGGTGTCGCAAGTCAGAATCTACAGTATTTAAATATGATAGTTCAAGACGAAAGAATTATTGATTATTATGGTTCTGTATCAGAAGCACGAGTGAGATACGATGCAAGCGGTAAGGGGAATTTCCAAAATACGATAATTAGATTTCAGGCACCGACAAGGGGGAGTGATGTTGATTTGTTAGTAGAAAGTGCCATTGCAGGCGGAAGTATTCTTCCAATAGATAAGTTGCGAGAAATATACATTAAGCAGGGACATTCCACGGAATACACCGTGCAAGGAAACTTGGGATTAACAGTGAGGCCGGCAGAGATGCAGGGCAAATATCCTAATTTGGGGCAACAAGCATTATCTAAGAATATAGAGGTATATACAAGTTCCGTTGGTACAACGAAACTTGATAGAATCCTAAATGCCGGGCGTGAATTATATTCGCATGTTGCATTCTATTTGGAGGAAAAAGATGGGCGTCATGATGGAACAATGAATGATGCATTGAATATGCGTGAGAGCCAAGTAAGATATGACATATTAAGATATAATTGTAATTTGAAATAAAAGGAAACAAGATGCAGGAGAATAGAATTATTTGTTTGCTGATATGTGTATGCGTCTATTTGTTGAATAGTTGTACGGCATATAATGTGCTTTTAGAATTTGACAATAACCAAATCTTATTTTCTGATGACTTAAAGGAGTTTTATGCCAACAAGGTGTTAAGGGACACATTATCAACTATTATAGAAAAGAATTATTTTTGGCATAATGTTGAGTTTAAGTATAAAGAAAACTTAGAAGGTTCAGCATTATTAAAGTTCAAATATGATACTTCAAAGAAAAAAGTATGTTGTGTTGAATTGCTAAATCCATTGAAAGTGAAGCAGGTTGATAGGAACAATATACGAAATGTAAGAAGTGTGAATATACGATTGAAGGATTCTCAAATTCCTAAAAGCCGTTATTATGTTTTTGTCGTAAAAATCGACTTTCGTGATGTAAGACGTGACTATAACCACTCTATTAAAGAGTGAGAAAAATCGAAGTTCTGATGTATGAAAACCAGAGACAAACAATGGTATATTCACAATAATTATGTTGATTGAGCCAATTTTTCTGCAACGGAGACGGCGCAAGGAAGATCTTACATGTGGATATCAATAAACAAATGAGACGATGAAAAGAGTTAAATGGATTTTGCTGTTCTTGGCCGCAGCAGCATGCTTTTTCTATTATGACGTGAAGCGGTATTATGTAGGGCGGAGCTTTTTTGACTACAACCTCCTGCCGATGAACGCCAACACCCTTGCCGCCCGGTGGGGGCCAAAATACAAACGATACTTCTATTTCGTATTTAATGATTATGCGGGAAGACTTTTGGGCTATGATGTCCGGGTATACAAAAAGTCTGACGTTCAGAGACATGGATATGGCGCTACTGATTATTTCGTTGTGGGCGATATCGTGGGCTATTACTATAATGACCGTCGGCTCATCATCGTATGCCTGGACGGGAAAGACAGCGTGAGGTGGGCCAGGCCCTATTTCTACAAAGACGATATTTGGTTTTTAGAAATCGACAAGCCGGACAAAGCGGAATTGTCCAAACTGAAGTATGTTGACACGAGCGATGTTTAGAGGTATATATCCTTTGAAGCTCCTGTTTTTATAAGAAAACATGTTCATTCTCATCTGCCCAACACAAGCAGGTGCGGGAGACAAAAAATCCACACTGGTATGAAAATCAAGTTCGACAGAATATCAGCCGACACTCTGTGTTACTATAATATCAGCAGTCTCACATGGGAAAATGCAGGATATAAGCAAAAGCGTGGATACAAGTTTACCTACGACCGCCTCAACCGCATGGCCAATGCCGCCTATGGAGAGCGTGATGACCTCAGCGACAATGCAGGCCACTACAACGAGACACTCGAATATGACACAAACGGCAACATCACGGGCCTGCAGCGCAGCGGACTGAAACAAGACGGGCAATACGGCAAAATAGACAATCTGCATCTTTCATACAATGGCAACCAACTGGTGATGATCAAAGAGGATGCAGAGCCGATATTAAACAAAGGGGCGTTCAACCTGAGCGAAAAAGGGGAACATCGGCTCGCCTACAATGGCTGTGGAGCCCTGCAATCGGACGAGACGCGCGGCATCGCCATGATTGAATACGATGCCTGCAACAA
>NZ_GL586311.1:926501-1152616 GCF_000184945.1 Segatella buccae ATCC 33574 | reverse complement strand
TAGAAGACCAAGGGAAAAATTGAACTTTTCAACACCAAAGCAGGAGTTTTACAAATATTATGCGTAATATTGCACTTGCTGGTTGACTCTTTACGCAGAGTCATAACAGGTAGTGAGAGTAAAACTGCAAGAAAATTAAACCAAGGAATAAGAACGAACCATAAAGGGAAAACTTATCCGGTAAAAGATCCTAGATTCACTGAGTGATATGAGAAACTTTATTGCTATAATTATAATACTTACAATTTGCTGCTGTAAGACAAATAGCTCCATGGAAGAAGATACAGAAGTTGTATTTTCTCCGGGGTTAGTGGAATATAATCTCTTAAATACGGAGATAGTAGATTCTATTAAGAAGCCTGATAGTACGAATGAAATACCATCAAGTGATTATTTCTTTCTGTCTGCTCTTTTTTCCGACCTAAAGATAGAGGCAACAAATGATGCAAAGCCTCCATTCATTTTTATCAAATTTAATTCTATCCAATATATACTTGGGAAAAACAGAGTGATTGAAACCGAAAATAAAAAATTTATTATATCTGAATTTGATGATTACAAAATAAAATGTATAATACACTTTTACAACTTTATTGACAAAGAAAGTTTAGAACTCCTACCGGAAATAAAACGGTTCGGCATGCCTGCCGATTACCAATTCATCCCATCAGTTCCTCACAAGCCTACCAGGCCGTTTGTGAAGATAGTTCTTCAAGAACAATCGTGTACAACAAATAAAGAATTGCTGCAATAATCTTGAAAAGAAAATGAAAAAAAATACACGTAAATATCTTGTGACATTACCACTATTCATTTTACTTTTATTATGGTTCAATGACCTTTCGTCATATAGCAGAAGAATTGGCAATACTGGTTTCTATCTTGTTGAAACAATGGCCATGTCAAAAGATGGCAAACCGTTAGCGGGTTTGTATTATAAAACTACACCATCAGGATACAAAGGTGTGGAAATGCCGGGATTTCCAAAAGCTATTTTATGGAATGACAAGTATCTCATTTCTAAAAATTATGATGGAAACAATTCTGCTTTTTTCTGCTATGTTATAATCAATCAAGATAGTGTCAATGCATCAGATGGAAATATTGAAAACATCCGTGTTTTTATAACGGAAACCGATTATTACACTTATTTACAACAAATAGGATTATCAGAATCGAATATGAATCAAACAGATAATCATATAGCATGGTGGGAGGTGATCCTTTAAGAATTATAACCGTGTGGACTATAACCTAACCTGTTGTGGAATTAAGGTTACTAAATTTTATTGGCATAGTTTCACATTGGCAATTACGCCTTTGTACATATTTTCATTAAGCTATTGGATGAAAATAAATATATGTCTACACGCCCGACGAAGGGAAATACTTCACTAATTTTAACGGCGAAAAAAATAATAAACGCATATACAAAATGAAGAGAGCAAAGATTATAACAGCAATAGCCATCGGATTGATTCTGGCGGGCTGTATCTCCAGACAACAAGACAGTTCATTGGACGTAATGAATAAAATAGACTCATCTGTCATTAAACCTTCGCTAAAAGAGATTATTTACAAATATATCAAGCACCATCCTGACTATAAGAGTTATACGATAGTTACTGATGTCGCTTTGACAGATCCGCTCTCTGATGAACCATATTGTTATTTTATAATTTCACCAAGTTATCAATATGACGGGGAGTATAAAGAGTTCAACATAAAATGCCCGGCAAGTTATTTCAAATTTGACAACAAGATAGTTTTCATCGCCAGTAAGGCAGATGAACTGACCGCGCACCAAGAACGGTTAAAGACTTATAATAGTTATACCGATAGCATGACAACTGAGAAATATATAAATGCGTGTTGGCTCATTAGAATCCAAAAGAACATTGGCTCTTCGGAAATTGTCAGTACCAATGTTAAAAACTTTATTGGAATAAAGCAATTAAAAAGTGCCAAGTTTAAGGCTCCTATCTCTGACAAGCACAAAAGTTGATGGGCAGAAACAAATGCGAGATATATGATCTGTCCCCATCCGACATAGAACATGAAAGCTAGCCGTATGATGATATTCTAAAACTGCATGCTCTGCTGAAAAAACAAAAGGAGCAGTTATTACAAACACGAAACTACGAACAAAAACGCCATCTGGATATATATGTAAAAAGAGTCCAAAACAAACGCGCTTATTATAAAGCATTGAGAGAAGGAGATATTTTATATCCCCAACGAGGTGTGGAGGACGATCTGTCTTCACAACCGGGGTTGGACAACTTCGTATGTGAAGATGTTGCGGAAGAACTATTGCTAATACCGAGTAAAAAGCCATGAAAATGGAACGTATCAATAAAGTAAAGTTCTGAAGTTTCGCAAGTGAAGGATTACATGCATATACTAATGTAATTTTGGAATAAACCCAACGGAAGATTTCAAACAACACATCATTAAATTCTATGAACATTATAAATAAAAGTTTAGTGCAACAGATGATTATTCTATGTCATTATCATTGTTAATGCTATGCTTGGCTTTTCTTAATTGCACAGGGAAACAATCACAGTCATATTCATGCGACATCACGGTAGAGAAGATAAAAATAAGCGAGTGTGACACTTGTTATTATGTGTACGTGTTAGCAACCATTGGTGAGCCAAATGCTGACAGTGTGTATCTTCCACCTTATGTCGGGGAACATGGGGACAGATTAGATTGTCTGCCTTCATATATAAAAATGAAAATTCATAAGAAGGAAATCAATTTCAACAAGACACTTGGATTCGGTTTTATCCCAAAACAGGACAAAAGGAAAAAGTTACTGCTTCTATGGCAACAGGTAAGCAAAAATTATCTCCCCGTGGATAGCTTCAAAAAGATTTTCCAAAGGCAACTCTCTCTTATGATTTGGAAAAAGACTCTAACAAGTTTTATAAGAATCGAATTCTGTTTTACAGAAAGTATGGTGGCTTTGAAAGAAACGAGCGTGAAGTTATTTCACGTTACCGGCTGCCTGCTGACAGCAGTACTTTCAACTTTGTTGATATCATTCACCTCAAACGCGCTGCAAAATCTCGGAATCTGATAGTCATGATGCGCAATATCGACCCATGGTGGGACTATACATATTCTTGCGCCACGGAAGAAGAGTCAATGCCCTTTTATTAAGAACATAACTGTCACTTTTCCTTTCATGCTGTCATATTTTCTTTCATCTGTAATACCTTGACAATCATCCTCTTGTGGAGAAAATGACAGCATGACAGGAGAAAAACAGAAAAACAAATTTCGTGTATCCTCAACGAATCCTGCAACTGTTTTTGCTAAAGTTGAAAGACAAGGTGAAGTTACCGGACAGCAATCATTTGAATTACCAAGTAGATTTTATACAAACATAGAAGATTTGTATAAAGAGTAGCGGAAGACGGAGGAGTAAAAAGACAACAGCTTATAATGGAATTTGCTGATAGAAGTCCGTCCTTTTCAAGGCGCATTCTATCAGCAAATTCGACTAACACTCGCGATGCAACGCGCATCGCTGCTTCTATCTCCCCAACCAGACTTCGGGATTGAGCTTGGCCGTCTCCTTACGGAGTTGGAATTGCAGGATGTTGTCGCTGCCCACGGTGCCCAATCCTTGGCGGGTGCTCACTTTCTGGCCTCTATGCACACTGACGGATTTCAGGTTGGCATAAACGGAGATGTAGACACCATGGCGCACCATCACCACCCAAGAGCCTCCGAAACCTAACACGGCGCTCACCTCACCGTCGTAGATGGCTCGGGCACTTGCCCCGGCACTGCCGAGAATGTTGATGCCCTTATTGTCGAGTGTGACACCGGGCAGCCCCTCCACCGAATGTTGGCCGAAATGGCTCACTACACGATAGCTTCCCGTGATGGGCATGGGCAACCGGCCACGATTGGCCTCAAAGCCGTTGTTCATCATACGGTCTACCGTGGTCAGCGTGGCAGCCTCATGGGCTTCTTCCCTGGCCTCGGCAATGGCAGCCTCATTACGCTTTTTCTCCGCTTCCGCCTTGCGCTCGGTAGCCACACGGGCAGCTTCGGCTTCGCGGGCGGCCTGTTCGGCTCTTGCCCGCCTTTCGGCAGCACTGCGAGCCGCAGCTTCCGCAGCCTCCCGTTTGCGCGCCTCGGCAGCGGCAGCCTGCGCTTTGCGGGCCTCTTCAGCAGCCTTGGCCGCAGCCTCGGCCTCAGCCTTCAATCGGGCTTCGCGCTCTTTGGCCTCTTGGATGCGACGGGCATTTTCTCTTGCAGCAGCTTCGGCCGCGGCCTTGCGGCGTGCCAACTCTTCGGCACGCTTCTTGGCAGCAGCCTCAGCAGCGGCCTTGCGACGGGCCTCAGCAGCGGCACGCGCACGTGCCTTGGCTACCTCTTCGGCAATGAGCCGGTCGATCTGTGCATTGAGTGCAGCGTCTTTCTGGCGTTGCTGGGCTATGATGCTCTGAATGGTGCGCTGTTGTTTCTGCAAGCCCTGCACCACATTCTGCTGCTCGGCCTTCTTGTTTTCAAGGTTTGACTTCTCTTGTCTACCTTTATATAATAAAGAGTTCTTGGCACCCTTCACCCGTTTCAGTTCTTCGTGCTTGCCAGTCACCTGCGACTGCTTGGCCTTCACCAGTTCGCCTTGTGCCTTCTGATAGCCGGCATACTGGCGAATGAAACGCATCCGGCGATACATCTGGGCGAAATTGTCGGCACTGAACACAAACATCAACCTTTCCTGTACCGAATGGTGGCGCGACATGTAGCGCAGCGAACGGATATATTTGGCCTTGCGATCTTCAAGTTGCTGCTCGAGGGTTTGGAGCTGGCTTTTCAAAATACCGATGTTCCCATTGATGTGTACGATGTCCCGCTGTATGCCCTCAATGCTCTTCTGACTTTGGTCTATCTCAGAATTGATGACAAGCAAGTCCTGCAACCGCTTCTTCACATCCTCTTGATTGGCCCTGAGTGCTTGCTCCTGTTCCTTGATTTTCTTCTGGATGGCAGCCCGTTGCCCTTCCAGTCCACGGATGGAAGAATTGGAATAGCGAGGACGATTGCGGGTGGTGGAGGCCTGCTGCTTGGAGGCGGGAGTCGATTGCCGGTTGCCGGAAGTCTTCGTTCTGGCGGTTGCAGCCCGTTGAGGCTTAGCCTCCGTACCTTTACGCTTACCGGAAGCTGGAGTGGAAGTCTTTTTGCGAACAGGAGTCTGTGTCGTTCGTGCTTTCTCCCTATGCTTGGAATTCTTTTTCTGCGCAAAGGGAGTAAGGACGAATGAGAGAACGAGGAGCGTGGTGAGTAGTCTTTTCATTTACATTTTCATCAATTTACCCAATACGTCTTTCGGAGCCACTTTCTTGTATTTTGCCGACACTTGTGTCTGTGCCTCCCAATTGGCATCGGTCGTCACTTCGTCCATTTCGAGGGTGACGGTGGCCTGTTTGTTTTCCCGGGTGGCCGTGGTGGCCAAGCGGAACTGCTGATAGGCGGGGAACATCTTGACGCCCACGCTCTTGAAGTTGCCATAGTCCCAATCAAGCGTAGACCTGCCATACTGCGAACTGTCATACGTGATATGGGCCTTCTCTATCCGACCGGACACACGGTTGGCCTCCCATCTGTAAAGCATCTTGCCGTTACGGTAGCTCACGGGCAATGTCTGCGCCATGGAAGTCAGATCCACCTCAAACTTTTTCAGGTCTGACTCGGCCACCTTCTGATTACCCGGCAACAGCAGCTGGTTCCAGAAAAGCGCTTGGAGGGAATAGAACGTGATGCCCTGCTGTTGCAGGAAATCCACCTCCGAGTAGCCGGCCTTGATATATTCCTTGTGCAAACGGTCTACCACAAGCACATAGTCGGGCGTGAACTCAAGCCGTCCCACCTCCGTACCCAGTAAAGGGATGAAAAGTTGAATGCGAATCACCTCATCCTTGCGCATGTGAAGGGAGCCCGGCACCGTGACATCCTTGTCACCAGCCTGCAGACTGAACGACATGCTTCCAACAATGTTCTTGGCATAAATCTGGTTGTCGGAAACTTTTTGTACGAAAGACAAAGCGGTGGTAACAGGCTGTTGGGAAATCACGGCCGACGATTGGGACAGGTTACCCCCGTCTTTCACCACAGCCTTTTTGCCGGCACACGAAGCCAGCCCTATCAGCGCACAGAGTGCAACGGTCTTTATGATTGTTCTTTTCATTCTTTGATATATTTCTTTTGTTTGATTTTCTTAGGCAGCACGGCACTTTTACTTCCGGCCTTCAACGCCTTTTCCCAATATTCGAGTGCTTGAGGCATGTCGCCCCGCATGGCACTGATGTCACCTGCATGTTCGTAGTAGACATCGGAGACATCGGTGGAGTCGAGGTTCTGGAAGGCCTGATCGATATAGATTTTCGCCTCCTCATAACGGCCCTCCATGAAGAGAATCCAAGCGTAGGTGTCAAGATAGGTCGCATTTTTAGGTTCGGCCTTGATAGTCTTATAGCTCATCTGCTCGGCTTTCGGGAGTTCCTGATTGCGCACACTCAGATAGTAGGCATAGTTGTTGAGGCAAGCTATGTTGTCGTTCTTCCACTGGAGGCAACTGTCGTAGGCAGCAAAAGCCTCCTCAGTACGTCCCTTTTGATTAAGAATGTCGCCCATCAACGCATAGAAATCAGACACAAACTCCGGATTGCTGTTGCTCTTGATTTGCGAAACACCCCTGCGAAAAGCGTCAAGTGCAGCATCGGTCTGCTCTTTCTGGTAATAGGCCATGCCCATAAAGTAATAGAATGCCATTTCGTCGGGATTGTATTGCTGGGCCGGACGGCACATCGCGATAACCCCATCATAGTTTTTCTTGGCCCAAAGTGCCTGTATCAACTGCAAACGGGCACCGGCATTGTCGGGAGCTATATCAAGCACATGCCGGAAAGCCTGCATAACAGAATCCTCGGGCATCTTCTTAAGTGACATGTAGGCGGCTTTCAGCTCTGCCATGTCGGCATTGGACTGCGGCAAAGCCAAAACGCGGTTGAACACGGCCAGCACCTCGGTGGAATCGCCCCCGGAGGTCTCGTTCTTGTGAATGAGTTGTCGCATGAGCGTGGTCTTAGTGGCCATCTCGGTCTTGGGATTGAGGAGCATACGGTCGAGCAACCGGTCGGCAAGCCCCTCCTGCCCGATGGCATTGTAATAGTCGTAGAGTGACGACTGGGCGTAGGCATTTTCCGGTTCTTCCTTCAACACTCCCATAAAGTATTTATAAGCCTCCTTCTGCCTTTCGTTCTGCATGAGCCAGTTGCCGAGCATCACCTGATAGTTCAAGTCGAGCGGATGATTGTCCACAAGCGACTTGAGTGCACGGTAGGCTGCTTTCTTGTCGCCTGCCATGTCATACACCTGCATCTTGGCCAGCGTGAGCTGTTCGCTCTCCCCCTGAGCCGTTTCCAAGCGGTTGAGCGTCTCTATCACCTTCGCAGGCTGCTTCTGTTGCTGGTAGAGTTGGCTGAGCATCTGCAAGACTTCTGTGTTGTCGTGGTTGTGGGCATAAAGATTTTCGTAGGCCTCTATCGCTTTGGGATAGTTGCCGGACCCAATGTAGTGTTGTGCCACACGCTCCATGTAGGCGGTGTTGTCGGGATTCAACTCGGCGGCCTTGAGCAGATAGGCCAACGCCGTGGAATCGTTTTTCATCGAAGAATAGTACATGGCCAGATAATAATACACTTCCGCAGCCTTCGGATCAATGTTCCGGGCATGCTGAAAGAGATCGAAGGCAGCGTCATGCCGGCCCGCACTCAACTGCCGTGCTGCTTCCAAAAAGAAGTAGTCAAACCGCCTACGAGCATCAACCGACAAACTGTCTTGCTCTGTCTTTACAGGCACAACGCCTCTCTTATGCCGCCCCGAAGAAGGCAATGCCAAGGTCAAAATCGGCACTAACAAGCACAGGATAACGATATATTGCACCTTTATCTTCAACACGATGTTTTTCCTTTCTGTTCCCATTTTTCATTTCATGCCCGTATGCCCGTAGCCTCCGGCTCCGCGCTCGGTCTCATCGAGTCCATCAACAGCGATGAGTTCACCCTGTTCGTGACGAGCTATAACCATTTGGGCAATACGCTCACCGTCGTTAACCACAAATTCGTCAGTGGAGAAATTCACGAGCAGCACCATCACTTCCCCACGATAGTCGGCATCCACCGTGCCCGGCGTGTTGAGCACAGTGACGCCATGCTTCAAGGCCAAGCCGCTGCGCGGACGCACTTGGCCCTCATAACCTGCCGGAAGGGCAATGTACAGCCCCGTCGGGATGAGCCGCCGCTCCATCGGACGAAGCGTTACGGGAGCCGAGAGATTGGCCCTCAAATCCATACCGGCACTCTGCGCCGTGGCATAAGTAGGCAAGGGATGATGGCCTTTATTGACTACCTTTATCTGAATCATGACAGTTGGCTTTCTATTATAAATAATGTGCAAAAATAATCATTTCCAATCACATAAGTGAATATTTCATTGGAAAAAGGGCTGTTTTTAGCCAATTTTAATTACTTTTGCCCTATGAAATGGCAACAACTGATATCCAACATGCGTCTCGGACAGGAGCACCGCCACCCGTTGAGACACGACGACCGCTCTGAATTCAAGCGCGACTACGACCGTCTCATCTTCTCCGCGCCGTTCCGCAGACTCCAAAACAAGACCCAAGTGTTCCCGCTCCCGGGCTCCATCTTCGTACACAACAGGCTCACCCATAGCTTGGAGGTGGCCAGTGTGGGCATGTCGCTCGGTACCGACGTGGCCCGAAAACTCAAGACACTCCATCCCGAACTCACGGGAACGCTCTTCGAAGAGATTGGCACCATCGTGTCGGCGGCTTGTCTGGCCCACGACTTGGGAAATCCACCATTTGGGCACTCCGGCGAAAAGGCCATACAGACATTCTTCACCGAGGGCGAGGGCAACTATCTGCACCAACAGCTGAGTCCGGAGTTCTGGGATGATCTCACCCACTTCGAGGGCAACGCCAACGCATTCCGCCTGCTCACCCACCGCTTTAAGGGCCGTCGTGAGGGTGGATTCGTCATGACCTACTCCATGTTGGCCAGTATCGTGAAATATCCGTTCGCCAGCAGTCTGGCCGGCAGTCACGGAAAATTCGGCTTCTTCGTATCGGAGACAGAGAGCTACCAAAAGATTGCCAACGAACTGGGCATCACCCGTAAATCGGGGAAGGGCGAACCGCTCTGCTATGCCCGCCATCCGCTGGTGTATCTTGTGGAAGCTGCCGACGACATCTGCTACGAAATCATGGACATCGAGGATGCCCACAAGCTCAAAATCCTGTCGTTTGAAGAAACGAAAGAACTGCTTTTGGGATTTTTCGACGACGGGGAGAAGGACGAGATATGCCGGCGCATGGAAGAAGAACATGTGACCGACCTCAACGAGCGGGTGGTCTATATGCGGGCTTGTGCCATTGGCAAACTTGAACATGACTGCGTGGATGTTTTCGTGGCACACGAGCAGGATATCCTCGACGGCACCTTCGAGAAGAGTCTGATAAAGCATCTGCCCCAACGGGAGCTTGATGCATATAAACGCTGCGCGGAAATTTCTCGGCAAAAGATTTATCTCAGCAAACCCGTCCTTGACATCGAACTGTCGGGTTACAAAATCATGGAAACGCTGATGAGTGTCTTTATCGAAGCTGCCGTAAACCCCGAACGATTCCACAGCCAACAGCTCATACGGCGCGTAAGCAGCCAGTACGACATTTCCGGAGACCAACAGGAAACGCGCATTATGGCTGTCATCGACTACATCAGCGGCATGACCGACATCTACGCGCTTGACATCTATCAGAAAATCAACGGCATCAGTCTGCCAATCGTATAAACCACCCTCCCTATCACACTTCGCCGCCCGGCTTGTCTCGCTGAGACAAGCCGGGCGGCGTTTTCATTTTCCAACCTTTATCGGTTGATATGGATCCGCAAACCCATGTTGAGGCTGAAGTTGGCAGGGCGTTCCTTATAGATATTCTCCACACCGCTCCCGTTATTAAAGTGGTAGCTTACGCCGGGTTCTACGTAGGCACCGATCTCTCCACCTATCCTGTATTCCACTCCGACAGCCGCCCTGACAGAAAATTGCGGCCTCCCCTCCTTCACGCTACCAGTGGAGACTCCGGCATCATTATCGCCTTTTGCACTTCTGCCAAGTTCCCCTTTGACCAGCTTTTCCACTTCTCCTCCTGCAACTGCATAGAGATTAAGCCCTTTGGTTTTCAACACACTGTAGCTCACGGCAACGGGCACGCCCACATAGTGCAGCCGCTGTTCGGCCACGCTCGCTTCTGCCTCCTTGACATAGGAAAACTTAGAAGAAAGATAGCTATAAGTCACTCCTGCTTGAACGCCCCACCGCCCATCGATGCTGTATCTTACCGATACTCCAAACTTGACCGGCTGACGATGTTTGGTCTCAGTTCTCACCTCGTCGGAACCCGTAATATTCTTCCGCGTATTGCCCCCAGAAAACTCTCTGTCATAGTCGCCTATCGGTTCTGCCGAGGCCAACAAGATGCCTTGGGCACCATTGGAAGTCCCTACAGAACCACCATAAGCAGTGCTGATACAGAACCTCGAACCTCCGGTTTCTCCTCCAAATCTTCTCCGATTTTCTTCCGGCTCCGCCCATTCGCGGGGCTTTCTCGTATCCGTTCCGGGCTTCGTCGCGCTGTTGGTTTTCGGAGTAGCACTGTCATTTCCCCTTTTTCCGCCTTCAGTTTCCGTCCGTCCATCCGGAGAGATGGCCACCTGTGTTCCCTCACCAGCATTAGGACCCGCGACGGCAACTCTCTTTTCCGACCTTTCCGGTTCACCTTTGCGGGCTACAAACGAGGCAAGAAGCCTGCCCGAAGACACCACTGGGAGTTGCAAAGTGTGGTCTTCCGTCTGCCCACTCTTAAAGGAATGACCGGCAGACTCCGCCCCACCACTTTCACTCGGTTGCCTTGCAAGCTGATGGGTGTCGGGCTGTTGTTGCTCCAACAGCTGCCACAAGCACACTCCACAGACCAGAACGGCAGCCACCGATGCGGCCCGCCGGCCCCACATCGGAATCGTCTTTGCCTTTTGCCGTTGCGCGGACAGGGGGGCAATGCCCCGGCGCTTCATCTCCGCCTTCACATCGTCAAGAAGGCCTTCCGGCGCCTTTGCTCCGCCCCCATCCAGTATCCGGGCGCGCAACTTGTCGAGCCATGGTTCTTTCATCGCCGTTCCTCCCATATTTGTTGTTCTTTTATCATTTTGGCAAGCATGTTTTTAGCCTTGTGAAATTGTGATGCCGAGGTGTCGGCCTTAATATTAAGAAGCTGTGCTATCTCCTTATGGCTTTTCCCTTCAATCGCAAACAGATTGAACACAGCCCTGTAGCCCGATGGCAATCTAAGTATCAGCTCTGTTATCTGCGAGACAGACAAGCTGTCCACTTCAGGCTCCTCCTCATGCAAAGCGGGCGGTTCAACCTCCCAATCCACCCACATTGAGGCCTCATTGTCTCTCAGAAAATGGAGTGCCTCGTTGATGGCGACCCTCGTCACCCACGCTTTCAGCGAACCTTTGCCTCTATACTCAAACGTGGCAATCTTCGTGAAAATCTTGATGAAACACTCCTGCAAGACATCATGCAAATCTTCTTTGTTCTGGACATACCTTGAGCATACTCCTGCCAGATAATCAGCATATTCGCTGTAGAGTTCATCCATTGCACGAGCGTCACCCTTGCCAAAAAGACCGATCAACCGTTGCTCTCTGTTGTCTCCAAACAAATTCATCTATACCGCTGCCCGCTATTCACCGCATCATTTTCGTGTGCGATACTTGAACTTTACACTCTTCTCTCCGCTGAAAGACCGCCATTTCAGGGTCAGGTAGACCTCCTTGCCTCCCGTGTCGGGCAAGTCACTCAAGCGGAAAGCGATAAGGCCATCCTGCACTCTGTTTTTGAAATCGCCCGCAGCATTGTGGTACAGCCTCACCTCGTATGGCTTGTCGGTTTTGACCAGATTGACAATGTGCGTCCTCATGCCACCGAAATAGGTTCTGAAGCGCAGCGTCAGATAGCCGTCTTCCACGACCGTTGTCCAATCTCTCACAATTTCGACAGGATCGGTGCCGTAGGTGGCATCGTTTTTGTCGCCAAGATTCGGAGCCATAGCCTTCGTCCGGATAGAGTCTATCCAGTTGACATAGGCACTCTTGGAGTAATGCCCCGACTGCCCTTCACCTATCTTGAAATTGGCCAGGGCCCTCACCTCCTTATTGCCGTAGGGAGAGGTCTTCATGTTGGTGGGAAGAATGGTCGTGGAGTCGTCCAGCTGCATGAAGAATGTGCCGTCGGTGGGATTGGTCTTCAGTGTGACCAGAGCATTGGGATAGTTGACTGCATTGTCGTCATCGTCGTCCAAACAAGACTGAAAACTCATCGTGGCCAGCATCGTGGCCATCACCATGAAAATCATTTTAACCCGTTTCATACGCTTTGATATTTTAGTTTCTATACATTAAATACAGCAGTTGCCAAAATCTTGCCTGCCGGATGGGACTATTATGCGGACCAAGGCCAAAAAACCGCAAAATGCCCTAAAAGGAGAAGTCCGGTTCCTCGGGCCGTATGGTCGAAAAACCGGACACACCTGCGGCCCAGGAAATCCGCACCCGGACTTCCCTACACAGGGCCGGGATTCAGGGTTATTTCACTGTGACTGTGATGATGCCGGCAGTCTTGTTCTTGTCGATCACGGTGACGGTGGTGCTTCCGGCCTTTACGCCTTTGACAGTCACTTTGGCATCTTTCACACTGACAGTGGCTATCTTGCTGTCTTTCACCGTGGCGGTGTAGGGCGCAGTGCCCGACTTAACCATCACCACCTCCTCTTTGCCGATGCCCACTGTGACAGTCATCTTGTCAAAAGACAAAGGAGCTACGACCGTGAAGGGGATGCTCCCCATCTGCTTGTTCTTGTCGGTCACCATGATGGTGCCCTTGCCGGCCTTCACACCGGTGACGGTCATCATGTTTTTATCGACCTTGACGGTGGCCAGTTTATCGTCGCTCGACTTTGCCGTGAAGGGCTGTGTGCCGGAAGTAATCTTGACGGTAGCAGTTGCTCCCTGAGCCACTTCCACCTTGGCGGCACTGAATCGCAGTCCGGGATTGTTGTCGTCATCCTTACTGCAAGAAGCCAACACTACTGAACCAAGGCAGCAGGCTGCCAACACCATTGATTTAAAAACATTTTTAGTTTCCATTGTCATTGTCTTTTAATTGTTTAAATTATGCTTATTAACTCGAAAATCTATATCAATTTGCATATTAAATACACCAACAACGAAATCTTGCCTACGAAAAGCAGAAAATATGTTAAAGCCGTTTCGTTTCCCGATTGCAACACATCCCGCCTCGCGACAGGCTGTCCGGGGAGTGGTGCAAAGCCACTGCACGGCCCGCGCATGGCTCTCGCACCACTCGTGCATGGGCTCTGCACGGATGGTGCAAGGGCCATGCACCAATTCAACACTACCCAAACGGCCGCCCGGAGGAGTCTCCAAGCGGCCGCAGAACCTTTGAAAAGGCAGGACAGGTCAAGCCAAAGCAGCTTTCATGTCGGCTACGGCGAGCAACGAATGGCCCAAACCGGTGAGCGACGGGGAATACAACCGGCCGAATGTCAAACGGCAAAATTACGCTTACTTATTACTACTACGGCTGTCTCTTTACCGCCTCTTCAATTACCCCTTCAGCCTCTTCAATTACCCCTTCAACCCTTTATCAGTCCTTTACCGCATGATTTTCCTTTAAAAACTTGTGTGATTTAGAAAATATATGTATCTTTGCACCCGTCTTCACATAGACGCCACGCCCAGATGGCGGAATCGGTAGACGCGCTGGTCTCAAACACCAGTGGAGCAATCCATCCCGGTTCGAGCCCGGGTCTGGGTACCACAAATCTCTTGTAAATCGTTGATTTACAAGAGATTTTTCTTTTTTAGTATGTACTAAAAGTGTACTTTCTAACAAAACTATTGGAAAGGTGTACTTTTATAGTATTTCACCTCTTAGATTTATATTTAATTAACGACAGCTCTTCCCTTTTATTCTGTTTATTTCCCTTTCTTGGCTTTTTCTCCAATGAATACCCTATCTTTGTAAACAGTACCCACCATAGAGAATTGCAAAATGGAAAATGACAATCTAAAGATACAGCTTGACAGTATTCAACGAATATTAAGCTATTGCATTACCCAGACCTACAATGTGCTCATTGGAAATATTCTGAGGAAGAAGAGTTGCATCAACAATATACAGTTCCAAGAGATTTTACAAAAAGAATATATCCGAATAACCGAAGAACTATCTTCCATTTATCTGAATTATCCTGCCCTTTCGTGTGTGGAAGAATCTTATAACGAAAATAGTTTCTTATGGGATAGCACTTTCTATGAATCATTGAACAAAGAGCAAAAGGGGAAGTATTCTAACTTTGATTTGGTAACGTTCGATTATAGTAAGTATGTTGAGAATCACACTTTGTACGATGAAGTCCTTCCGATGTTTTCATCGCTCATTGATGCAATTCTTTATGAACGTTATGCAAATTATCTAAAATGTGAGATTGAAAAGATAGAAATAAGCGAAATCAAGAATTCTTTTCAACGCCATTCTACAATTGTCTATGATGACATCGAGCCAAGTCAGCTAAAAGAAAAACCTGTGATTGTTGGCAATGAAATCAATCCTTTCAAATCTGATTTTTCGGAAGAACAGATTGAAATACTAACTGATTGCATCAATGAAGTTAAACTTTTTACGACCAGTGTTTCACCAAAGATTACTAAAAGTTTATTTGATTGTAATCTGAAAGGAGTACTAAAATCAAACAATAACCGACTACTTGCGTATCTCATGCAAAGTCTTAATCTTCGGGGATACGTAACTAATGAATGGCAGTCTACCATTGCACGCAGTAAACTCATATTGGGAAAAACCAAAGACACACCATTAACACGAACTGACCTTTCCACTGCAACAGATCAAATCAACATGAAGCAGCCGAAAGGATGGGAAATCATAGATAAATACATCAAACAACTGAAAAAAGATTGAGCATAGGTTGATACGTCAAACATTGCTCAATGCCAGTTCCTTTTATCGTTTCTAATTTTGCCCTCGTTAACAGCAACGAGGGTGCGCACCCTCTATCGTTTTACCTAACAAATAAAAAATATGGAAAAGACCATAGAGGAACGAGTTTACGAACTCGAACAACTTCTCTTTACAAACAAAAATGTGCTTAGCTTTGATGAAGCAAGCAAGTTTCTCAATCTATCAAAGAGTTATCTTTACAAGCTCACATCGGGCAATCTGATTCCTCATTATAAGCCACAAGGTAAGATGCTTTATTTTGAGAAAGCAGAACTCGAAGCATGGCTGCGTCAAAATCCTATCAAGACTTCTGCGCAAATAGCCCAAGAAGCACAGAGATATATCATGGGTAGCAAACCTTTAATGCAGAAGTAAGGCTATGGAAAACGAGAATTTCATTCGTGTTGGCACAACCTTGTATAAGATTGTAAACCAACCTCGCATTAATGGTGGCTTTGTCAAGAAGCGTATTGTGTGGAACAATGAGACACTACGGCAGGACTATGGAAAAGATTTCATTGCCACAGTCCCAAAGTACGATGGTTTCTGTACTGTTCCTAATCATGTGGATTATCAGCCTGTGATTGATAAATTCCTGAATCTCTATGAACCGATAGGACACCAACCAAAAGAAGGAGAGTTCCCACACATTGAATCCCTGATAAGGCATATATTCGGGGAACAATACGAGTTGGGTATAGACTACTTGCAGTTGCTCTACCTCCAACCCGTGCAGAAACTCCCCATCCTCCTGATGGTGTCAGAAGAACGCAATACAGGCAAGAGCACGTTCCTTAATTTTCTCAAAGCCGTATTCCAGAACAATGTAACTTTCAACACCAATGAGGATTTTCGCAGTCAGTTCAATGCGGATTGGGCAGGTAAGCTGCTTATTGTGGTGGACGAGGTTCTGCTCAATCGCAGGGAAGACAGTGAACGACTGAAAAACCTCAGCACAACACTTTCCTATAAGGTGGAAGCTAAGGGCAAAGACCGAGACGAAATCTCCTTCTTTGCCAAGTTCGTGCTGTGTTCCAATAACGAGTTACTCCCAGTCATCATCGACGTGGGAGAAACCCGATATTGGGTAAGGAAGATAGAACGTCTTAAAAGCGATGATACCGACTTTCTGCAAAAGCTGAAAGCCGAAATTCCTGCCTTTCTCTATTTTCTGCAACACCGAGCTCTGTCCACCCATAAGGAAAGCCGTATGTGGTTTGCGCCCAAACTGACCTTTACACCAGCCTTGCAGCGCATCATCCGCAGTAACCGAAACAAGTTGGAACTTGAAATGTCCGAATTGTGTCTTGACATTATGGAAATGAATAACGTTGAGGAAGTCTCTTTCTGCATCAATGACATGATGCCGCTTTTGAGTAATACGCAATGCAAGTACGACAAAGGGCAGATAAGGAGGATTGTGCAGGACATCTGGAAACTCACACCTGTGTCTAATACGCTGACCTACACCACCTACCAACTCAGTTACAACGCTCCGCAGTATTATTCTCCTATCCGAAGGACCGGCAGGTTCTATACTATTACCAAGGAGCAGCTTAAGGGTCTCTAAACAATTTTATATCCATTATTTTGATGAAATGATGAATAGACCATATAAAGTATTCAGTACAAGTTGTTTACGTTCTAATCTTTTGCTCATCATGGATACTCTGCTGATGAAAAAAGAAAAGGATTGTGTTTTTCTTTTCGGCAGTAACTCCATTTTGTTGAGTAGTACGATGAGGGTGCGATGAGTGCAAAACCATCTGATAACCATATAGATAAAATCAAATTCATCAATTCATCAATTTTTTCATCACTTTAACTTCCTACAATCATGAATATAAAGGAAATCAAACAAATTAAGTTGCAGGACTTTCTTGCAGCAATGGGCTGTAAACCCGTAAAACAATATGGTGTCAACCTCATGTACCTTTCTCCATTAAGGACGGAGAAACACGCATCATTCAAGGTAAATACAGAAATCAATCAATGGTATGATTTCGGTATTGGCAGGGGTGGCAATATCATCGCCCTTGCAGAGTTGCTCTACAATTCCTCTGATGTATCTTATCTCATTCGTCAGATTGAGCGTAATGCACCAAGCAGCGTGTCTTTCAGTCTGCCCACAATCAAGCCAATCACACCGCAGAATTCCTTTGAGCATCTTCAAGTGCTTCCTCTCATTCATCCAGCCCTTATCAAATATCTTGAGGAAAGGTGTATTGATGTTGAGACGGCAAGAACCATGTGTAAGGAGCTACACTTTGACACAAGGGGCAAGCATTACTTTGGTATTGGTTGCCCCAATACTGCAGGTGGTTACGAAATACGTAATCCGTTCTTCAAAGGCTGCATTGCACCAAAAGACATCAGCCATTTCTATGCAGAAGAGCTGAAGAAAGTATGTTTTATTTTCGAGGGCTTCATGGACTTTCTTTCATTTATGACGCTCCGAAGAAAGGAGAATGATGGACTGAAACTGCAAGATTATTTGGTACTCAATTCTGTAACGAATATTCATAAGGCTGCAAAGAGATTATCACGCTATGATAGCGTTCAATGTTTCTTGGACAATGACGAAACAGGAAGAAATGCCTATCTGCAATTATCAAAGGAATTGGGAAAACCTGTTACGGATGCATCAACCTTATATAATGGCTACAAGGACTTGAACGAATATCTGTGTGCTGAATCCAAGCATCCAGAGAAAGCTGAAATAAAGAAATCCAAAGGGATTAAGCTGTGATTACAGGAATAGTTTGGCATAATCTGTTTTTCGGGGAGCAAGTTTATGTTTTGGGCATACCAAAACCACTTGCTCCACCTCCTGACACTCGGTGCAGAGGGCTATCCCGTTGGTCTCCATCAAAACAAATTAAAGAAACCAATATGACTAAATCAGAATACAACAAAGGTGGTCGCCCAACTAAAGGCGCAGCCGAAAAGAAGAAATACCGTATCACGGTGAAACTGAACACGCAGGATTACTATACGCTCAAAGGCAAAGCCAAAAGCGCAGGAGTAACCATGAGTGAGTTTGTAAGAAAAGTTCTTGAGGAAGGAAATGTCATTGAACGACTGACAGTAGAGCAAGCAGGTTTCATTCGCAAGCTGTGTGGAATGGCAAATAATCTCAATCAGTTGGCACATCGTGCCAATGCGGAAGGGTTTCATGTCATTGCTCCTTTCCATAAAACCATCATTGGCAAGATAGATGAAATATTAAATCTGATACGAAGATGATAGCCAAAATTATGAAAGGTTCGGGCTTCAAGGGTGTTATCAATTACATCCTTGACCCGAAGAAAGGAACAGAACTTATAGACAGTTCCGGAGTGAGAACAGACAGTATCAACCATATTGTTCAAAGTTTCATCGACCAAACAGAACTTAATCCACGAGTGGGTAAGGTTGTGGGGCATATCTCCCTAAGTTTCTCTGCACAAGACTCCCCAAGACTCAGCAATGAGTGGATAGTGAAAGTAGCTCGTGAGTACTTGGATAAGATGGGAATAAAAGATACGCAGTACATTATCGGTCGCCATTTCGATAAGGAGCACCCGCATGTGCATATTGCATTCAATCGGATAGACAATAACGGCAAGACGATCTCTGACCGTAACGACAGATTCAAAAGTGAGAAGATTTGCAAAGAACTGACCACCAAATATGGTTTATACTTTGCCGATGGTAAGGAGAAAGTCAAAGAGTATCGCTTGAAAGAACCTGATAAGACCAAGTATGAAATCTATCAGACGTTGAAAACAGAAATTACTCGGTGCAGGGAATGGAAAGACCTTCTTACTCATTTGAAAAAACAAGATATTGATGTCCGCTTCAAGTACAAAAGCAACTCACAGGAGGTGCAGGGTATCATCTTTGAAAAGAACGGTTATCATTTCAATGGCTCTAAAGTGGATAGGAGTTTCAGTTATTCCAAGATAGACTTTGCCCTGCAACAGAATAACAGGGAACACGAACAGCAGACACAAGGAATGATAAACCTCATATCCAATGTTGCAAGTGTTACGAGCGAAATTACCAACAACCTCATAGAAGGAGGATTGGATTTGTTTCAAACTCATGGTACTGTCCCTGCGGAGGTTTATAACACACTCGATAAAAAGAAGAAAAAGAAAAAACGTAAAATACATTTATAAGTATGGCCGATAATAATACATTTGTCCTCTTTGAGGAAATCAAAAATAAACTGGAGACAATTTACAGGGAGCTAAAGGAGTTGAAAGAAAAGGAGAATGGTTCTGTTTCCCTCCCTGTTCAATCTACACCAGCACAAAGTGATGAGCAGAAAGAACAAGAATTGCTCAAACAGTATGAGCAGCGAACAAAAGATGTGCTCAACGAGTACATTGGTGTGCAAGTGCGCATCAAAGACGAGGAAGCTAAGTCCATTGACAAATTGGTGGCAAACGTCCTGACCATGTTGCACGAGTGGCAGGAACAGAAAGAACAGCCAAAGCAACAAGAGCACATCCATAGACACAGTTTTGACATCAAGTCATCGAAAGTCTTTACTACCGTGGTGGCAGTGTCTGTCCTCTGTTTTGTTTCTTTGGTCGGTATTTTTTTCTTATGGCAAAGCAAACAGCAATACAAGGATGATGCCTTGAAATTTCGTATCATTAGAGTATGGCGAGGTTGCAGCCCTAAGGAAATCCTATGGCTTAACGATGTATTTGACATTCATCGCAATGAAAAGACAATCAAGCTAATCAAGGAGAAAGCCGATGGTTACGATATGGATTTGAAGCAAAAGGCAGATAGCTTGATGCAAAAGAAATAGAAATAATCCTATATGAAGCAAGCCCAACCTAAGTTCTCGTTTGGTTGGGCTTGTGCGCTGCATATTAGTCTATGATTTCCCAAAAGCCGCCTTTATTGGGACCGACACGGCGAAGGTATTTATCACGCATAGCTTCTATGTTACGAGATATAGAATTTTCACTGATTCCCACATGTTTGGAAAGTTCCGATTTAGAAATATATGGATTCTCTATTATTAGCTTGATGATAGAAATACGATTTTCTGTTAATTTTTCATTGAGAGCCACCGCTTTTTCTATCACCTTCTCTATCACCTCTTGATGAGTTTTTATCACCTTTTCTGTCACGTTGACATCCTTTTCTATCACCCTTTCTGTCACCTTCGGCACTATAATCTTCAGAATAAAATCATCAAGATGGAAAGATAGATGTGGTGTACCATTAGCTTCCAACTCCCTGCATACACGATCCACACCCTCTCCAAACTCTTTTACATAGTCGTATGCTTTTAAGAATTGAGCAATTTTCGGATTGCGTGAGAAGTGTGTATGTCGAATGTTAGAGGGCTTAACCGTTCCTGGCAATCTGCCCGGTGATTCAAATACCAAGCGATTATCAAACATCTTAATTTGGATTTCCGTACCCTTTATATTATAGGCACGGTGGCAACAAGCATTAACTACCATTTCTTGTATCACAAACTTTGGATAATCTCTATGGGTTACAAACTGCCCATGTTGTCCAAGGAATGTATGTTCCTCTACTTGGGTTTCAAGATAAGCTATCGTGGCTTTCACCTGATCAAGTATAGTTCCTTCAAATGTTACATCCTTAATTACGTTCATCTCTGCACCCACTCTCTCTTCTGTACCTTTATAACGGATAAAGCGAGTACGCCCACGAGGAAAGAACTTTTGAGGATATTTACCAAACAACAGAATACAAGCCACACTAACTTGCTCCTCTCCCTTTGCATTGGTTGTTATGAAGCTATTATTCTCATGTAGATATTGCTTGGCAGACTTGGTATAACCAATCAATTCTGTATATCTTTCGACAGCAGCCATATCAATATCATCAACCGTAGCATCATACACTGCCGTATCTTCGTAATAGCGCTCTCCCTTATCGTACATCAACTGTATGCGCTCTTCAAAAGACAGTTTTCTGCTTTTATCTCCAACACGCATAAAAGCTTCATCTGCCTGATTAGCATGTAATTCAGAACTTGCAGGTATATGCATCAATAAAATATGATTTTCGTTTCCATCTTTATCCGTGCATGGCAACAAGTCACTGGTAATGGGCACAGAAGGATTACAGAAGTCTAAGGGTACACGAAGTAACTCATTCAACCTTTCCGTATGCTGGTCAACTCCTTCTATCTTCCTTGTCTTGTCAGTCACACCGATAGCAATCTCACCACCGTCAGCATTTGCAAATGCAACGATTGGAATAGCCAATGCTTTGGGGTCGATTTGAATGCTCTTGCAATCAAATGTCTGATCTTCTTTATGAGTCCGTATTTCTTGTATCGTCATATATTTTTATTTTTGCTATTATGATAGACAACGAAAATCATACAACTATTAAAGCATAATCCTTATTTGAGAAAATGGGAGATCCTGCTTAAGTCAACATTCATCAATGTATTGACTATTTCACTGTAAGCCATTCCTAATTGAAGGCCAAACTTGCCAATGAAAACTTCTATATCATGTACTGTTTTCCTTCCACTGTTTCTCACCTTAAGTAGGGTAACTGCTGCATCAATCTTGGGTATTTCACCAAAAGTGGAGATACCTATAACATTCAGTACATTGATAGCTCTTACTGAAAGATTTAGATTTTGGACAGGAGTATTAAGTAATTCCGCAACATGGGAGTTGATATCTACAACTTGATTTCTAGTCTCTCTCAAACTTTCATCCTTTACTACGCTTCTTAATCGCTGTATTTCCTCTATATAGAGTTGAGCCTGTGCATGTAGTTGCGCATTGTCCTTACGTAATTGCTCATTCTTATGAACTTCATTTATAAGAATAGACTTAATTTCTTCCAGTATTTTCTTATATAGTTGTCGTATCCTTTCTTGTGTAAGATTATTCTTCTTGGTAACTTCACTTCTAGGAACCCCGTTAACAAGATCTTGTAAGATAGAATAGTTTCTTTGCTCTATTTTTTTTTCGAAGATTCCTATAATCTCAAGGAAAAGAGAAGACAAATACTTGTTTTCAGAAAAAATGTCGCTTTCATCTTTTCCATCTAAATAATCCTTAACATCTTCGTCTTCAGACAAAGGTAAATCATTAAGAGCACAAAATAAAATGGATTTGGATACAGGTTGCTGAACTATACTATCAAAACGAGACAAAAACTTGTCTTCTCTGACACTTGTGTTATCGTAGAGGATTGTTGTACCCAATGGCAACATGATTTCTGGTTCTTTGACACTTTCTATCAATCTGAAATCTGATACATTGTCTATTATATTGGATTCCTTATCTATTTGAATCAATACAATGCCATTGGCTATATGACAAAAACAATAGTCACCAACAGACAAGTTAAGTTCTTCGGAGTAAATTCTAAAATTATCGGTTTCAGGTAGGTATACCAGCTTTGGCATCCTGTTCATAAATGACTTTTCTATAGGAGTTTCAAAAACGATGTCAATATCTTCTTCTCTCGTTAATCGACAAAGAACTGTTAGATCCCAGTAGTCACGTGTACCCTCCAGAATAGCCAACGTGTCGTTTAGGAAGTCGGTAAGCCATTCTCCATTACAATCTGTCAGCAGGAGCGAAACAAGAGCTTTATCGCCTTTTGCCTTACTTCTCCCATATGGGGCACAAAGAATGGTGTCTGTATTTGGAAAGTGATAACTCCTAAAAGATTTTGTGTCAACATAACGGAAGTCTCGAAAGATAGAATTATCTTCCACCTCGCTATCGATATAAACCGTTTTTATAATATCTCCTTCATGGAGCATACAAATATCACCTTCCTTAAAAGGAAAGGTATATGTTCTCAGATTATCGCTTACCTTATTTATATAATAGACAACCATCGATTAAAAAAGCTTGTTTTCGGTGAAACCTTTTTGTACAACTTCAACGTGTGGCATTCGACTCTTAAACTCAGGATCGATGTTATAACATTGTTCCTTTACGATACCACGACGATGTATCGCTGGGTCAAGACAATATATCTTAAATTCTTCCTCATTTACATCTTCGGTACGCTGCCAGTGCGGGAATAGCAGTTTCATATAAGCTGTAGCAATACGCTTCACAGCTTTACTATCTCGCACATCGGCTTTTTCTTCAAATCGGACGAGTTGATCGAACAATAATCCATAGGTATTTTGTGTACGCATTGTATGAAGAATTTCAGAAAAGTATTCCACATTGATAGTCCATCCTTTGAAAATCATGCTTTTGTCTACTCGTGGAAGAATCCACCCTTCAATAAAGCAATGAAAGCGGTCGAGCAAAGCCGACTCACGGAAGTTCTCTGGCAGGTTGGTGAAATAAAAAGGTGACACAGGCATGTGTTGAGCAGATAAAGGAATGTTACCCATAAGCATCAAGCCACACTCTGAAGAAAATTCATTATTATCAATGGTTGTCTTTCCACTTTCCAAATATGATTTTAGAGCAGCTTGAATCTCAGCAGGTTCTTGGAAAACGATAGTCTGTATCTCATCGAATACTGTAAAGTCATGGTTTTTGATAATACCATTCTGCTGTTTCGTTTTGTCAAAAAACAACTTAGCACGTGTTACCTTGCCACCACTTACCAACCAGCCATACTTAGAAAGATTGCCAAATACATAGCTTTTCCCTGTTCCTTTTGGAGCCAATTCTATCACATTTAGACGTGGCTCTATAAAAATGAGTAATCGGGTAAGGAATTCTATTTTTTGGGTTAGTGATGTAAATCCATCAGGGTCATACTCCATAGCAGACAACAATACGTCAATCCATTCTAAAGTAGTGAAATAGTGGCGCGCCTCTGCTAGATAGGAGATGTCCACAGAACTATAAGGCTTGAATGGCTTATAATCTACCATTTGGATATGGTTTTTCTTGCCATCGGCGTCAGGCAGTAGACAAAGTTTGATAATACCCCATTTCTCACCTTCAACAAATTCTCCAGAGTTACGAGAATAGACATATTCTGGAATTAACCCCTCACGTTGCTTAATGCCATAATCAGGAATGGCAAATTGACGCTCATTCTTTACTATGTCAATGTACACTACAAAGCGAGCCAAAAGCATAACTTCTTCTCCACTTTGCAATCTATCTTTAACACTACCTTGTTTTGCTGGAATAACTTTATCTAAGAATTGAGAGAGTGCCATTCTATCAACCTCTCCAGTCTGAATGTTCAGATAGCGCTTCAGCAGGAAGTCCCTAACAAATGCAGGAAGGTTTCGTCCTGCAAAAAGACTACTTGTTGATGCAGGGTCTTTATAAATAGACATTGCCGAGAAATGCTGTCTTATCTTATTACATATTTCTTCTTTCATAAATATTCATTTATTAAAAGTCAAACGGGTCTTCTTCTTGAATGCCTGTTGTTACCTTAATCTTCATTGGACGAACAATTCCTCCGATATGAAGCGTAAAATCTAAAATATTGGCATTTAAGATTATATCATCTGTTTCATATGTATCACCACTCAGATGATGAACATTATATTTTACCCCACTATAAAGTACGTAAGGAACTTCAGCTGACGGCATATTCTTAATTTCAAATTGTATGCGTGGATTTGATCCACTTATTTCACAAGTGAGTAGATTGAATGACCAGTTAGTTGCCATAGGAGTACTTGAAATGATAAAAATGGGTACTAATACCTCTTCAGGCGTACAGCCACCATGGGCACCTTGTCCAGATGGAACTTTGGCACAAAGCGATTCATGCTTTAACGCACATAAAGTTTTATTATCCTCTAAACGGAAATAGCTACTATCCATAGTAGAATCCGCCTTTTCACGAATGGCAATACGTCCGTGATGATCGCTTTCAACACTAGGCATATTTTTACCCTTAAGCAATTGCGATAAATAGGTCAGACCATGATCAGAAATAATCGCAATCTTCTTACCTATATATTTCTGCAAAATTTCTTCAATGCTTCTTCGTATAACATCTATCTCTTTGATAATTGTAAATGGACTTATATTATCAGGGCGATGAGCCAAGGTGTCAAGATCTCCGGATTTCTCCAATTGAACTCCCTGAGGAAGAAGGCGCTGTAAATCTTTCTTATTTATTTCAGTCCTAGTAGGAAGAAGGGAACGGGCTATTCTTATTTCGTTGAGGAAAATCTGCTGGTCTTTTCTCTCTGCAATAATGCTTTTAATTAGAGGAATCCAGTCGATCCCCAATCCATCAATCCAATAAAAAACTTCAATGTCTCCACGGTTTTGTAGTAAGGTATAAGTAGAACAGAAAGAATTGTACCACACATCAAATGAAGACTCTGAGCCATTAAGTTTATTTATAAGTTGTTCGATTTCTGTTGTGTATCGATTAGTAATCTTAGCTTTTTTATATTGCTCAATGTATGGATTCACCCAGTCTGGTACTCCAGTTGCACCCCCAATACCTTCATTCATATAGGTATAAAGATCTGGGAAGAATGTAGCAATGTCCTTAGGCACAATAAAGCCTTGTGCCAACCAACTTACTGCTAGTTCTTTTTCTTTTTGTGTGATTCCCGTAAAATATCTTAAAGTGCCAGAATACCCCATCTTTGCAGGTAAAGTTTGTAAAGATTTTACCATCATATTTTCTGCAGCATCCGACAATTGAATATTCTTTTGGGCAGCATAGGTAAGGCAGTATTTTCGTACTTCCATTTCTGCATCAATTTCCGTTATATCCCCTGCTATTTTCTCTATCAGCTCATTTGTACCATAAGAAGAGGTGGCATTAAGGCATCTGCATAAATAACCTTCACCATTTGCTTTACTAATATAGAAACGTGTTAAAAGCCAACGATTGAATACATAAGGATTGTCAAACCATAGACGAATAAACTCCTTATATGTTTCTATGTTATTTATACTAAAGTATTGTTTAACATATTTGTCAAAATTGAAGCCATTACTAACATCAATACTCTCTGCTAATTTATTCCAATTATCCCCATCACTTTCTAATGGCTCAATAGCACCAAATTCAAGATTTAAACCTACAGTCAAAAATTGATATGCATTACTGCAAGCCTGATAAGAGAAGGCATTGTCTGGTTGTGCAAACCGAGCATTAGCAAATATAGCCTTTGATTTGCAAATTATTTGTGGAGATATTTGTTTCTTACTATCTTTCCATATATTCAACCATTCCCGGATATTGTTTACAATGGTATAATTAGCATTCAGACCACTTACACCGAAGTCTGTGTCTTTTGTAAGAATGAGCTTATATGTTAGGTCTTTAGTCTCTGATATCAATCTCCAAATATTGATTTGGCTGTCATTCTTGAAGGTATCCATTTTACCTTCAAGACCGACAAGTGGAATATAAACACGTTGGTGCTTTTCCTGAGCTTTTGGTGTTGCCTCAATTGCTTTAATAGTTTTTATCAAAGCATCAAAAGACTTTTTATCTTCATTGTCATAAAATCGTGCTAACTCAGAGAAAGGGGCAATCACACAGTCATTAGGACTTTTTCTCTTTATATGTTCAGCTATACGAGAGGCAAGTTCCACATGTGTAATGAGTAAGTCTGGATAATTGGAATCTATCCAATGATCAACACTTTCAACATGTATACCTTGTTCTGTTTGTAGGAAATCCACAAAGTCATAACAGTCTCGAAAATTATCAAATAGTACAAATCGTATTGGATATCTATCAAGCGTAAAAGCATCAATACCTTTCGCCTGTTTATCCTCCTCAATATATGTCTTGAGGGCATCCATTTCTCTGAACGGTTTCTTATACATATTTCAACAATATATCTATAACGAAACTATCTTCTTCGGTAATCATATTTTCAATAGCTTGACGCAGATCTTCACTATTGTTTATACGGTTGATAGCTTTATTACGCTTCTTTTTTAACTCTTCAGAATCAACCGCAGGTGTATCTACAGAAGAGTCATCTATAATAGTAGAAGGATTAGAAGTTGATGCGGGCTGAACTATAGGCGTAACTTTAGATATACGCCAATCTTTCAATTTGTCTTTCACTTCTTCCTCTGTCCATAGTCCAACTTCACTTTCCAAATGCTCGTGGAGATATTTTAGTGCTTCTTCCACTTCCTCGTCCATTACATTTACGTTGTCAATACTCTGCATATATATGACAAAGCCTTTATGGAAGTTGTTTGCAGATGGTATGAGTAAATTACCAAAGTCTGTTTTTAAAGTATCGTATCCGTTGATTGTATTTTCCAGCAAACTTGGATTTTTCATGCTTTCGGGATCACTCACTACACGCATAAGATTGTCTATGAATTCCTTTATTTCAGGAGAACATTCTTCGATATTTTTTAATGACCAAAGTGGATAGCCTTTCTCCTTACAATACACATGAAGTACAGCCCAACGAGCATCTTTCAGACTACTGATGTCAGAATAGCCCTTCAATTTATTCAAATTGAACATTCTAATAAGGCTTTTGCAAACTCGACCAGCTTCCTTACTCTCAAATATGAAATTCAATTTGTTGCTTGTCTTACCATTTTCCCATGCTTTGAATAATTCGACAACATCTTCTACAAGATGCTGAGCAGTACGCTGTTTCCCGTTAGTATCAAAGATTATATTGACATACTTGCGCATGGCGAAGGCTACCATTGCCATTGGTGCATAACTTTGGAAGAGTCCAAAAGGTGCTTCTGTCAAACCTATGAGCTTATCACCAAGGTTAAAGCTTTGATTCTTGCCAGTATGGCGACCACTGAGCCATTCATCCACATAGTCACAGACTTTCTTCAGTGGATGATTGGGCGAGATGGTATCCTTCCATTGTAAGTTATCGTCTACACAGTCTTGCAATAAGAACTCCACATGACGAGCGGGGCCTCCACACTTATCTATAATATCTTGCTTCGTATTATAACTTAACACCGCATCAACCGTGGCTTTCACAGATGCTTTTTTCCAATAAGTTGCACTAAATTTTGTTCGTATGGTTTCTAATGATTCAGGACCACTTGTGAAAATACTCGGCGCAATACTACCATTGATAGTGCTGGTCATTTTACTACCAACAATGGTCATACTGTCACCATTGAGATAGAACGTCACATTGTTGCCACGCATTTTATTAACCCATTGCTGTATCATTTCAGCGGCCTGCTTAGTGTAGGTCTGATACTGTTGCGGTAAGCCATGACTTTGTGCGCATTGTGCATTTGCCT
The DNA here is from genome assembly GCF_000184945.1 of Segatella buccae ATCC 33574. Lineage (GTDB taxonomy): Bacteria > Bacteroidota > Bacteroidia > Bacteroidales > Bacteroidaceae > Prevotella > Prevotella buccae. Next base: position 1,124,219 of record NZ_GL586311.1, on the reverse strand, counting down.
GGTATTCAATAAAACGCTCATATTCTTTATCACCCATAATTGCCTCAATAACGACAAAAGAAATGGTAGTGAAGCGCTCATCCTTGCAATTTTTCTCTGCAATCTCTTTCAAAAGCAAAAGTTCTTGATTGTTGCGAGCTACCATAATAGCGAGAAAAACTTCATAGGGCTGCGTCTGTTTCTTTGCATTTGCGATTTGATTCATTAGGGTATACTCATTACCCTGTATGCCAAAAAAATGAAATGCATATGGGCGTGCCACTTGTGATAAATTTCGTGTAAAAATATTGGAGGCTGTACTACCGAACTTAATTACTTGATCAGTAAACAAGAAACTCGAAGTTTTTAATTCTTGTTTTATCTTTTGTATTTCATCTCCTGGCAGGGCTGTGAATAGAATGGAAAAATTGCCGTTTGGCTGGCGCTGAATAATGCTTTTATCATTAAAAAAATCAAGAATGGTGGGCAGATCGTCTTGTACCTTTGTTCCAGAGAAAAGATTATAGATATTCTCTTCACTAGGTGTAACAGTATCGTTGTTGGCTATATTGTTAAGAGCATTAAGTAATAGGATACCTTTGAAAACCTTCAAATAACAATCACCTTGACTTTCTACAGCTAAGTGGTGACTATTATATCTTTCAGTAACGGCACCAAATTTAGTACTATCGCTTTCAAAGAATTCTTGTACATAGTCCCATAGATAATCAGCTGTAATAGTTTGCTCTGCCTTATAGGCTTCGTCATCATCAAGGAACTCGTGCACGGCATCACTAGCCAGAAATTCAAATACACTTCTACTGCTGGATCCTGCTTCACGAGCATAATAAGTTGCAAGATTTGCTGTTGCTGGATGTAGTGGGAATAAATTTTTTATATTTTCTATCGTCTGTTCTGTATCAGTACTGGTGGTGCTGAACATCTCCAATAATTCTGGATGGATGTTAAAGAAACTATCCTGACGCATCATGTACAAGGTATAATTTACAATCTCAAACTTTTTCGACATAATTTTGAATGCCGAAACTGGTTCCATATTGTAGATTATATAGTGATAGCGTCCTTTGGTCTTTTCGCGTTCTTCTTCTTTAAGCGTATTTAGTGCAGAAGGATGAGATATAAACAAGAAGTAAGAGTCATTCTCTGCATTCATCATAGCCTCTGCAAGTTCCTGAAGTTGTACTAACAAACGGGTTCCTATGCTTGAGGTCATTACTTCAGTAAATTCATCCCAAATAATCAATAAACCATTGTAATCAGTTTTCTCTCGAAGGGCATTTTGCACCTCAAATATCCATTGCTTAAGATTATTGCTCTGTAAACGAATATCATAACCTCCTATACGCAAAGCTTGGCGTACACTTTCAAGCACATCTGTATCAGCGGCTCTCAGACGTTGCTTCAGCTTATTAGTATCAGGGGCTACACTTGCAAGCTGAGCACTCTGTTCAATAAGATTTTCCCAAAATTGTGGTTGATTCTCAACATGTTGAACATACATATCAAAGTCTGTCTGTACTGTGATATCAATCTTTGCTGCTGAAAGTGCACGTTTTATTTCACGTTGCATTTGGAGGGATAGGTCCTCCTCATGAGCAATGTTCTGATAGCCATACATATTTACGGGAAAAAGACGCTTCTTCTCTCGTAGTTGTAGTAGGCTGTTGCGCAAAATATCATACTTTTCTTTCTTATATTCATCCTCCACATATTCACGAATATCTTCTATGGGGTCACACAACAGATGATGAATGACAGCACCGGCATGGCTCTTTCCTGTACCGTATGTTCCAGCAATCCAGATCGACTTATGGTTATCTGCATCGTTGTTGCGTACGGCACTGATTACTTTTTGCAAAACTTCGTTAAACTGATCGTTAGCAATGAAAAATTTCCATTCTCCATTGCTCTCCTCCTTAATATTATAAGCGGGACGCATTTGTCTAAGCGTCACTATTTTACTATATGGCATACGTATATTATTTTAATTCTTTGATTGGTTCTATAAAGTAACTAATGATGGCTTCCTTTATCTCGTTTCTTGCGCCTTCGTCTTGTAAAAGCAGCCACAAATCATCATCTAAACTTGCATACTCTACATTCTCACGAAGGAATTTCGCTGAGGGGGTCTTAGGGTAATGGCTACCTATAAGATAATAGAATTCTTCTCCTTTCAAATAGTAGTAAGGATAAATAGGTGATGTCATAGGCTGTTGGCTATATTTCTTGAAGAAAGCTTTATAAGTATTAACCAGGGGTTCTGTCAATCTAATACGATTACCAATTATACTCCTATCTTTTATTCCGTATAAGATAGATAGCATGAAGATAGGTTTGGCAAGATTAGTCTTACCTTTACGCCTATAGACTATCATAGAACGGAGCAAATTTTTGTAATATTCAGTTTTTAAGTGAGAGACCATATCTACAAAACCAGTTGTTTGAGTATATCCATTGAGCTTAAATCTTCTCTTAGTGTAATGCTATCAAGACCCATATTTAATTCTGCTATAAGTACTCGATTTGAAGCAGAATTTAATTGGCGAAGCAATTTTGTAAACGTAAGCTTGGATATTGCAAATTCTTTCACAGGTCCTGTTTGACAGTCTTCAACATAGAAGTCTGAGATACGTAAAGATCTAATACCTTTAAAAGTAGCATACTTATATATAGAATAAGCAAGTGCCACTTCTGAAAGTCCTTCATGTCGTCCACGAAAATAATTCTTACCATCATGCGATTGTCCTTGGATAAGAAAATCACCAATTGGAGAATATTTAAATATTTGCATGAAGCCCCCTATGGCATAAGTTATAGTACTCTTCGTACCATCAAATTCATTCAAAGCTAACTCATCAAGTAGTGCTTTCGTGAATTGTTGATCTGGATTTATAGTGTTGATAAACCAATTTGTAAGAACAGAACTATATGCAAAATTTATCCAAATGAGTTCCCAAATTAAGTCAAGCTCATTTTCGCGATGCTTTGTACAAAAATCACCAAATGGTGTGAGATTTTTCTTTTGGTCAATCATTTCAGCATCTATCAGCCATGCTTTAAAACTCTGTTCTTGTTTGTTTCCCAAAGAATTGCTTGTCCAAAAACCATCTGGGTCAGAAAGAAATTCTTGTAGCCACTCACTATGGATTCCGAAAGTACCTATTTTCGAGATACCTCCACCTTTTGTATTTGTTGAAGTTGTCATAATTAAAGAATTTGCAACAATGCATCCTTGGTCATGAAATAACAGACATTTATGACAATGAATACATTTCGATTTATCAATTTTAATCTCAGGGTAAACAGAAAGTGCTCCAGTAGGGCATTCTACTTCACACCCTTCGCAGTTTATGCAGAAGGCACTTTTATAAATAATTCTTTTAATAAGTTGCACCAATTTAGGATTTTGCACCTCATGTAAGATGAATGTATAGTCATGTTCTGTGTTATACGTAATGTCAAAACGATAGACAGTCTTATCAAAGCGTAATTCTCCAAACTTTTTATTCCCCTCTCCCATTATATTATATTCACACAAAACAGGAAGCCAATGTTCTATGGTTTTCTGAGCATTGGAAACATTTGCTACAAATGTAGGAAACTGTTTTGGAAAGAGGACTTTTGTTTTTGAACCAATATCATTCCCACTTGCTCGCAACTTCCATTTATGTTCTTTGATGTATTCTTCTAAATTTGGGATATGACGTTGCTTTGATATGTTTACCAAGCGTGATAAGAAAGGTTTTAAATCTTGTTTATATCGTTTATTCACTATCATATCATCCCATGGAGAAGAGAATGGACAGATTAAACATCCCACCCTTGGTTTCCCAAATCGATAAGCCTCATTAAGGGGTAAATCGTGAGCAAAAAGGTAAAGAAAGATTTCTGTAGTATTCCAATTTAAGATCGGACGAGCATTGATTACGGTGTCATGCTTAACCCCTTTCCCTATACGCTCATAGTTACTTCTCATAACACTCTCTTCAGCTCTTACTCCTTCAAAAGCGAGGGCTTTAGCTTGCTTATTTGTCCCCTCTATTTTAAGGGAACGGTACAATGGTGCTGTTTTCATAATTGAACAACACCAACGATGCTTATCGCTTGGTGTTCCAATCTTATCCCAATAGTTCAGCACACTTTCATGGTTACGAGTTAGCGAGAACTTTAAGTCTGGGAAGAGTTTATGGTAATGGTCTTGCACCTGCTGATACAAATCTAACGATGGTGGCAATTCATATCCAGTATCTGAATAAATAACTTCAAACTCTGTGCTTGGTATTGCACGTGTGCAAAGGTCTAACACAACTTGAGAGTCTTTACCTCCAGAGAAAGAAGCAAGAAACTTATCAATCTTCGTAGTATGGAATACTTTTTTACCTTGTTTCTCTGCAGTATCAAGTGGCATAATCTCGAAACTATCACAATCTTCACGCACAATGGCCATCTTTTTTTTAATTTTGGATTCCATACGTTTTGCGAGAGCTTCATAGTCAAGTTGATTAGCAGCAACTTTGGCTACACTTTTCCGTGCCCCTGCATACTGAATGAATGTTTCGCGAATGAACTCTATAGCCTCACTCTCCAGCAAAAACATAAATTCAGCGTTGCGCTTCAACATCTTTTTTACATCAATGGGATTCAACTCAACATTATCCTTTCCTGGCTGGAAGATAATTGTAGCTGCATCGTAAACATTCGCACCTTTAGCCTCAAACATTAATTCACCTTGATACCAATATTGTTTGTTTATTGCCCACAACAGAGGTTCTTCTGTATGAGGATATTTCCATCCTAATTCGTTGAGCTTAAGCAAATCAAGTTCTTCCCAGAATACAGGGCGTGGAGATATGCCAAGTGTTCCATCCACAATGCGTGAATGGAGTAATACACCTCCAGTTTCTTTATCCCAGGTTATCTTATACATCGTTTTCTGTCCTCACTAATTCTGTCAGTTCTACATCTAGTAGTTTCGCTATTTTCAGATATGTCTCCATAGGCGGTTGACAAGCATTGGTACACCACTTAGATACTGTAGTAGGTGCACACCCTAGTTGTTCAGCCAACCATTTATTTGTCCTTTTCTTTTCTGCTAACACTACTTTTATGCGATTAATATCTTTGTCCATAATGGATAATAGCTTTGTTATAAGTACAAAGGTACACAATTTTCTTGAAGAAAATGCAAAATACGGCATTGTTTAGCCAATAATATCACTAAATCGGTGTTTTTCTCATTATATGTGCCTGATGATAATTAGAAAAGACTATGACTTGGAATTAACCATATAAATCAAGTGCCTATATTTTCAATTCTGGCAAACTATTTATCGCCTCCTCCTTCAACTTATCCACAGCACGGGTGTATTTCTCAGTGTGTTTCAATCCACTATGCCCTAAAAGGCTGGCGACGGTCTTGATGTTGGCTCCATTGTTTAGAATGTTCACTGCAAAAGAGTGGCGAGCACAATGCCAACTGATGTGTTTGTTAATGCCAGCACGTTTCACCCATCGCTTTACAGATTTGCAGCAACTCTCATACGAGGGAAGATTGAATATAGAAGAATCCAAATCATCAGGTGCTTCGCCTATCAATGATAGCAATCCGTTGTTCAGAGGAATAACTACACCACTATTTGCAGAATGTCCTTTGGTCTTGTTCTGTTCAAATTTCAAAAGGTGATTGGTGTAGTCAATGTTTTTATAGGTTAGATCTTTTACATCGCAGAAGCGCAAACCGCAATATAGACAGAGGATAAATGCCCGTCTGACATTTGGATTTTCATTATCATAATGGCATTGAATTAGTGATTGGATTTCATCCATAGACAACACATCTTTACGCAAAATCTGCTCATCCACCTTGCACACCACACCCTTGCAAGGGTCTTTCAGCATCACTTCGTGGTCGATTGCATATCGCACAACCTTCTTGAAACGCTGATAGATGCTCTTTGCTCCTTCGCCCACGCTTCGTGATTGCAGATACTCCACAAAGTATTCCATCATGTCCTTGGTTATCAAATCGGGCTTAATACTAAACTCATAGAGTGGATATTGCTCTTTAAGAAAATCCTTAAAACGATTCAAGGCAATCTTTATCATCCGCAAGTCTTTCTTCGTATAACTGTCTATGTACGCCTGATAATAGTCCAAGAAGTTGATATTTCTATCTTTCTTCAACCGATAACCAAGCATACTCTCCTTAAACTGTTGTTCACGCTCCGCACGGATTTTGGCAGCCAATTCAAGAGTTTCCTTGTTCTGTTGCCTTTCCGCAGGAGTACGGGGCTTAGCTATCAAGTACAACTGCAAGTTTTCTTTTCGCCTGTTGTGTTTGATGTGAACTTTGGGCTTACCCACCATTTTACCTGTTTCATACAAAACAGGATTACCATTATCATCCAAAACAGGCGTTTCTTCTCTACCAAGATAATACTCCAGATACAGACTTATTCGACCATCAGAAAGCACATTTTGCTCTAATTTCGGGTTTTCCTTTGCTTTATTTTCTAATTTTGCCATAATTGATAGTTATGTACCTGAATGAGTATAGAACCGAGTAAAATCATTAACTCATTTATTTTCAGATGTTTTCTTATTTTGCAAAGATACTAAAAAGTTCCGAATATCAAAGTGTACTAAAAGTGTACTATCTAACAAAAAAACAGGTGAAAATAGGTAAAATAGACAAATATAAGAAAATTATAAGTTATTGATTATCAGTTTAATATATTCTTTTGATTTCTCTTATTTTCACGGCATTGTACCGGGTCGGGTCTGGGTACGTAAAAAAGGGTTAAGCTGCTAACAAATAAGCACTTAACTCTTTTTCTTTTCAACATACTGACCAAAAGAAAAAAGTAAAAAGGCTCATATTTATAAAATATCTAATTGGGCTGATAAATAAGAACGGTGTATCTTGGTTTACATAATCCAAATAGGAAGGCGGCTACGCCCTGAATGTGGTTTTCCGAGGTGCCAAGACAGTTTTACAAATCGTCACAAAAAAGTTCGGAAAATGCTTGGCCCTTACATAAATTCTTCATATATTTGCAGCAACAGTTAATTGAATCTGACAATCTGATATATGAAGTATGTAGCGCTGCCCGAAGAAAAGGTGCGTCGTCTGTCGTTCTATTTGGCCATGGAAGAATATGTGGCTCGCCATGTGGACGAAGACGACAGTTTCTTTATGTGGCAGGTGGAGCCGAGCGTTATCTTCGGACGCAACCAGTTGATAGAAAACGAAGTGAATCTTGATTATTGTCGCGCAAACCATATAGCCACCTTCCGGAGGAAAAGCGGCGGCGGATGCGTGTATGCCGACATGAAGAACATCATGTTCTCATACATCACAAAGGAGGACAACGTGAGTCTCACTTTCAGCCGCTATATAAATATGGTGGTGGAGGTGCTTCACCGCTTGGGCGTAGACGCACGCGCCAGCGGCCGCAACGATATAATGATCGGCGACCGAAAGGTGAGTGGCTCGGCATTCTATCATCTGCCGGGGCGCAGCATTGTGCATAGCACCATGCTCTATGACACCGACATGCGCAACATGGTGGGGGCCATCACCCCCACCGACGAAAAGCTCATCAGTAAGGGTGTACAAAGCGTGCGCCAGCACATCGCCTTGCTCAAAGACCATCTGTCGCTTTCCATTGATGAATTCAAAGACTTTGTGCGCCATAATCTGTGCGACGGTGAAACGGTACTCACCGAGACCGACGTGACCGGCATCGAAGATATAGAGCGCGAATATCTCTCACAGAAATTCATCTACGGCAATAACCCGAAATACACCGTAGTGAAGAGACACCGGTTGGAAGGGGTAGGCGAGTTTGAGGTAAGGATGGAGCTCCACAACAACATCGTGAAGGACATCAACCTCATGGGCGACTATTTCATTACTGGCGATATGGACGGTCAGCTGCTCCGCCCGCTGCGGGGCCTTCGGCTTGAGCGAGAAGCTTTAGAGCAAGTCTTGCCCGAACGGCTTGATGAAGTGGTGATGAACTTGCGCCGAGACGACTTCATCGGCCTGTTGCTCTGCCCCTAACCTTTGCGGAATCAGCCATGCGATGCCCTTTTGCCTTTTGACAATCGTATTAAGCAATAACGAAAACCGACAAATATGGAAAACAAAAGAACCTGCCTTTACGACCGGCATGTGCAGCTGGGAGCCTTGATAGCTCCTTTCGGCGGCTTTGACATGCCCATACAGTATGCCGGCATTGTGGAAGAACACCAGGCTGTGCGCAACCACTGCGGAGCATTCGATGTGTCTCACATGGGCGAAGTCACCGTGCGTGGCAAGGATGCCGAGCGATACGTGAACCATATCTTCACCAACGACGTGACTGATGCTCCCACGGGCAAAATCTACTACGGCATGATGCTCTATCCTGACGGGGGGACGGTGGACGATCTGTTGGTCTACAAGATGGGGGCCGACGACTTCTTCATTGTCATCAATGCGGCCAACATCGACAAAGATGTGGCATGGATGCGCGAACACGCCGCCGATTTTGACATCGACTTGCAAGACCGCAGCGACTTCTACGGACAGTTGGCCGTGCAAGGGCCTGAGGCCGAACACGTGATGGAAGAAGTGCTGGGACTGCCTTGTAGCGAATTGGCTTTCTACACAGTGAAGACCATCGGAGACGCCATCGTGAGCCGCACGGGCTATACGGGCGAAGATGGCTTCGAAATATATGGTTCGCACGAGTTTATCCAAACACTGTGGGACAAACTCATGGCGGCCGGCATACAGCCTTGCGGACTGGGTTGCCGTGACACGCTGCGCTTCGAGGTGGGTCTGCCGCTCTATGGTGACGAGCTCTCAACAGAGATTTCACCCGTGATGGCTGGCTTGGGTATGTTCTGCAAACTCGACAAACCGGAGTTCATCGGCAAGGAAGCACTACTCCATCAGCGTGCCGAAGGGGTGGTGCGCAAGCTTGTGGGCATCGAACTCGCCGACCGTGCTGTGCCCCGCCACGGCTATGCGGTGATGAAAAACGGACGACAGATAGGTGAGGTGACCACGGGCTATCATACCATTTCTACTGACAAAAGTGTGTGCATGGCACTCGTCGATACCGAATTTGCCAAGCTTGACACGGAGGTGGAAGTGCAAATAAGAAAGAAGACTTATCCCGGACGGGTGGTAAAAAAGAAATTCTACGATAAGCATTATAAGAAGAGTTGACAAGTGAACTAGTAAACGAGTAGACAAGTTGTGTGTGAAATGAGTGGCATAAACCGGAAAACAACCTGTAATTTATGAAAAAAGGCAAGCAACTTGTCTATTAGACGACCTGTTAACTTGTCAACTCTGCTATCAACTTGTTTACTCGTTTACTTGTCTATTTATCAACTCAAACCAACATTAACTTAAACAACATTCTTGATTATGGCTAAATTTATAGAAGGACTCTATTACAGCGAGTCGCACGAATTTGTACGTGTGGAAGGAGATTATGGTTATGTAGGCATCACCGACTATGCCCAACAGGCTTTGGGCAACGTGGTCTATGTGGACATGCCGGATGTAGATGATGAGGTGGAAGCCGGAGACGACTTCGGTGCCGTAGAGAGTGTAAAGGCCGCCAGCGACCTTACTTCGCCCGTGAGCGGTACAGTGGTTGAGGTGAACGAGGCATTGGAAGAGGCTCCGGAACTCATCAATAAAGATGCCTTCGGCAACTGGATCATCAAGTTACAACTTTCCGACAAGACCGAGCTCGACGGGCTGATGGATGCCAAAGCCTACGAGGAGTTCTGTGCCGCTGCGCATTGATGTTGAGAAACCACTAAAGCTATGAGCCTATGAGCTACAAATATTTTCCACACACGGAGGAAGACATCAGGCAAATGGTGGCTAAAGTCGGCGTTGACTCGCTTGACGACCTCTATGCCGAGGTTCCCGAGGAGATTCGCTTCAAAGGAGACTACAACATACCTTCTGAGATGAGCGAGCCGGAAGTGCGCCGGCTGTTCGACACGCTGGGTGCACAAAACCGGCAGCTCACATGTTTTGCCGGTGCCGGTGTCTACGACCATTACATGCCGGCAGTCGTTCCGAGCATTCTGGCGCGGTCGGAATATCTCACAAGCTACACGCCCTATCAGGCCGAAGTGTCGCAGGGTACACTCCACTACATTTTCGAGTATCAGTCGATGATGGCCGAACTCACGGGTATGGAGATTTCCAATGCCTCTATGTACGACGGTTCCACCGCCACGGCTGAAGCCGCTATGATGGCCGTAGCTGCCGGCAAGAAAGCCCGACGCGTGCTCGTCTCGGCCACGGTAGACCCCAAAGTGCTGGCGGTGGTGCGTACTTACGCCCACTTCCACAACTTCGACATTGCCCTGATTGAGGCCGAAAACGGAGCTACAAGCAGAGATGCGCTCGAACGTGGATTGGCCGAAGGCAGCGTGGCAGGAGTCATCGTGCAGCAACCCAACTATTTCGGTATCATAGAAGACTACGACGGCTGGGCCGACCTCTGCCACGACCGGAAGGCCCTTCTCATCATGAACAGCGTGGCAGCCGACCTTGCCGTACTCAAGACACCGGGTGAGTGGGGAGCTGATATCGCCGTGGGTGATGCCCAAAGTTTGGGTATCCCGATGCAGTTTGGCGGGCCTTACGTTGGCTATCTGTGCTGCACGGAGAAGCTGCTGCGCAAGATGCCGGGACGCATCGTTGGCATGACTCGCGACAACCGCGGACAACGGGCATTCGTACTCACTCTGCAAGCCCGCGAACAACACATCCGCAGGCAGAAGGCCACATCCAATATCTGTTCCAATCAGTCACTCATGGCCCTCTTTGTCACAGTCTATCTCTCATTGATGGGCAAACATGGACTGCGCGAAGCGGCTGAACTGTCGTATGCCGGCGCCCACTATCTGTGCGACCGGCTATTGGAGACGGGACATTTCCGGCTCACCTACGAGGGCCGGCCGTTCTTTAATGAGTTCTGTGTGGACTATGACGGCGACATAGACCTGCTCTTGAAAGTGCTGGAAGCCAACGGCATCTTCGGCGGAGTGAAAGTAGGTGAACACACGCTGATGCTGGCTGTGACGGAGAAACGCACCCGTGAAGAAATAGAACAACTCGTAAAACTTGCTGCCCTATGAACAACAAACTCTATGGAAACCTGATATTCGAGCTCTCGCGGAAAGGCCGGTGCGGTTATTCATTGCCCAAAAACCGCTTTGGCGTCTATGAGATTCCACAGCTGATACAGCGCAAAAAGGAGCCCGAATTGCCAGAATGCGACGAACTGACAGTTGTCAGACACTACACCAACCTGAGCGGCAACAACTTCGGAGTGGACAACGGGTTCTATCCACTGGGCAGTTGCACGATGAAATACAATCCCTGCATCGACGAGGAGGTAGCAGCCTTGCCGGCTTTCCAAAACCTGCATCCCCTGCAACCGGCCGACAGTGTGCGAGGGGCGGAAGCCGTATGCACCCTTTTAAAACAATCGCTCTGCGAACTCACGGGCATGAAAGCCTTCACGTTGAGGCCTTTTGCCGGAGCCCACGGCGAACTGGTGGGGCTCATGATCATCCGCGCCTATCACGAAAGCCGCGGAGATGAAAGACGCCTGAAAGTCATCGTGCCCGACTCAGCTCATGGCACCAATCCTGCTTCGGCTGCCGTCTGCGGTCTGGAGGTGGTAGAGGTGAAGAGTCTGGACGACGGCACCATTGACACGACGCACCTACGCACGCTGGTGGAAGAGCAGGGAGAGGAGATTGCGGCCATGATGATGACCAATCCCAATACGCTCGGTCTTTTCGAAAAACGCATTCCCGAGATAGCCGAAATGATACACGGCTGCGGTGGACTGCTCTACTACGACGGAGCCAACTTCAATCCCATGCTCGGCGTTTGCCGTCCGGGAGACATGGGATTCGATGTGATGCACCTCAACCTACACAAGACTTTCTCCACTCCCCACGGTGGTGGAGGGCCGGGAGCCGGCCCGGTGGGTGTGCGCGACGGCCTACAAGAGTTTTTCCCCGAGGTGAGTCCCTATCACGGTAATTTTGCCGTGCTCATGCGGGCCTATGCCTATATTCTCTCGCTGGGGCGCGAGCATGTCAAGGAGGTGGGGCCGTTGGCCACACTCAATGCCAACTATGTCAAGGAGTCTTTAAAAGACCTGTATCGCCTGCCCATTGAGGGACTTTGCAAACATGAGTTCGTCTTCGACGGGCTTGCTGACAAGTCGACGGGTGTCACCACAATGGATGTGGCCAAACGACTGCTTGATTACGGTTATCATGCGCCCACCATCTACTTCCCTTTGCTCTTCCACGAGTCTCTGATGATAGAACCGACAGAGGTGGAGAGCAAGGACACGCTCGACGGTTTCATCGATGTAATGCGGCGCATTGCCCACGAGGCAGTGGAACACCCCAATGATGTAAAGACGGCACCGCACCACACGCCCATCGGAAGGGTGGACGATGTGGAGGCGGCCAAGCATCCTATCGTGACTTTCAAGCAACTGCAATATGACAACAGCTGACCTTATTATTATCGGCAGTGGCCCGGGGGGGTACCGGGCTGCCGAATATGCGGCCCGCAACGGCTTGCAAGTAGTCATCATCGAACAAGGGGAAGTGGGCGGCACATGCCTTAACGTGGGCTGCATCCCCACTAAGACGCTTTGCCATGAGGCTGATGTCGTGCGCACGGTGAGAGCGGTTTGCCCACAAATTGAGAACGGGAGTAATCCTTTTCCTGTCAATTACACTCGTGTGCAAAAGCGGCTTTCCACAGTCGTGGGACAGCTCCGCAGCGGTGTGGAACAGCTTCTCGCCATACCCGGCATTACACTCGTCAAGGGTACGGCACGGTTTGAAGATACCCGGACGGTGACGGTGGGGACGGAACACTATTCCGCCCCCCACATCATCATCGCCACAGGGGCCGGACCCAAGATGCCGCCGGTAAAGCAGCTTGACGCTTCGAAAGTGATGACTTCCACCGAACTGCTGCACATTGACCATGTGCCCAAGCAGCTTGTCATCGTGGGTGCAGGTGTCATTGGTATGGAGTTTGCGAGCATCTTCTGTTCTTTCGGTTCCCGTGTCACGGTCATTGAGTTTCTCAAAGAATGTCTACCATCGCTTGACAGCGATGTGGCCAAGCGACTACGCAAGTCACTCGAAAAGCTAGGTGTAGAGTTCTTGATGCAAACGGCAGTCAAAGCGGTAACGGAAAATGGAGTAACTTTTGAACGAAAAGGGAAAGAAGAGATTCTGGATGCCGATGCTGTGCTAATAGCCACAGGCCGACAACCCAACATGGAAAGATTGCAACTGGAACGTGCCGGCATCGCCTTCGACCGTTCAGGAATCACAGTCGATGAACATCTTCAAACTTCCGTGAAGGGTATCTACGCCATTGGCGATGTCAACGGTAGGCAGATGCTGGCCCACGCCGCCACCATGCAGGGACTCCATGTGGTCAACCGCATCCTTGGAATGTCCGACTCTATCCGACTCGACATTATGCCGGCGGCTATCTTTACCTATCCCGAAGCCGCCTCTGTTGGTCTTTCGGAAGATACTTGTAAGGAGCAGTCGATCTCCTACAAGTGTCATAAGGCCTTTCATCGGGCCAACGGCAAAGCATTGGCGATGGACGAGACCGAAGGTATGCTTAAACTTCTGACCGATCCTTCGGGACTTATCATCGGCTGCCATGCGTTTGGGGCGCACAGCGCTGACCTCATCCAAGAAGTGAGTGTACTGATGTGCAAGCATACTACCATCGACGAGTTGCGTGACATGGTGCATATCCATCCCACACTTTCCGAGGTGGTACAGGCGGCTGCGGAAAGCTGAGTGCATGGGGGGGAGAATAGGAATGTTGTGGAAAGCTGTCGTGACCTTATTTGTCCCACCACCCCTGCCCCTCCTCCCAAGAGGAGGGGAACCAAGGATGGCACATGATATAATGGAGGCTTGCCCACTTAAGAAGCATTTGCCGGCGTTAGCTTTCCCCCTCTTCCTTGGGAGGAGGGGAACCAAGGATGGCACATGATATAATGGGGGCTTGTCCACTTAAGAAGCATTTGCCGGCGTTAACTTTCCCCCTCTTCCTTGGGAGGAGGGGAACCAAGGATGGCACATGGAATAATGGGGGCTTGCCCACTTAAGAAGCATTTGCCGGCGTTAGCTTTCCCCTCCTCCTTGGGAGGAGGGGCAGGGGTGGTGGGACAAATAAGGTCACAACCGTTTCCCCCAACGTATCCTTCTTTCAGCATATCCCGATTGTCACCATTCTCCCCAAACACATCCACACAAACATTCAAACACCCGTTTGCAGAAATTCACAGACCACCAAACTACACACACTTATGTACCGAGACAAATCCAATATAAAGCCTTTGAAGATATACCGAAAAGCGTTGCGGAATCATTCTACTGCAGCCGAAGCAATTCTTTGGCGCTGTTTGAAGCATTCACAAGTGGGCGGTTTGAAATTCCGCAGGCAGCACAGTATCGGAAATTACATCATGGACTTCTATTGTCCTTCACTCAAATTAGCCATTGAATTGGATGGAAATATTCACAACGACAGGGCTGTCCATGAGTACGACGAAGCAAGGACAAGATTTTTAGAGGAAAATGGAATTACTGTCATAAGGTTTGACAACGAACATGTCTATCATTATTCGGGGCATATCATAGAAACCATCTTAACTTTTCAGCAGCATAAAACTGAAAAGCCTTAATTGTTTTGCGCGACAACACAAACATGACATCTCCTTTTCCCCTTATCGGGTAAAGTAGGAAAAACATGAAAAACAACACCACAGACTATTGATTCTCAGAAAGGTGCGGAGCACTCAAACTCCACTCGTTCTCCCGTCTGCGGATGGACAAACGACAGGTATTCGGCATGCAGGTAGAGACGGTCTGCCTTCGTGCCGTATAAGTTGTCGCCTTTGATAGGCCGGCCAAGCCCCTCCCGGTGGGCGCAATGCACACGCAACTGATGGGTGCGCCCCGTATGGGGATAGAGCAAGAGACGGTCGGACGAGACAAACTGATAGTCGGTGACAGCAGGTCTGCCATGTTCGCGGTCAACCTTTTGCCGTGGACGATCCATGAGGTCAGGCGACAGGGGAAGAGAAATGGCGCCCTTGGGAAGCAGGGAGGAATCTGTCTTTGGAGCAGGATGAAATGATGGTCGAGGGCCATTGGCCTCGAGCACGGCCACATAGCGTTTCGTCACCATGCGGTCGGTAAACTGTTGTTGGAGCCCGAAATAGGCTTTAGAGGTTTTGGCTGCGACGAGCAGACCGCTTGTGGCCATGTCCAATCGGTGGACAATGATCGGGCCTTCGGCTTGTGGGCAACATTCGCGTAGGAGCGAATAGACAGACGGAGTATCCGTCTTACCCGGTACGGAGAGCATACCGGCCGGTTTGTTGACCACCACGATCGATGCGTCTTCATAAAGGATGGGAAGCTCGGGGGCAGTCTTTAAGGGTAGTTGGTGTGCAGATGATGCCGGCAAGAAGTCGGACGACGAGTCCGGCAACATCCACTTGAGAATGGGTTTACACTTACCGCTGCAAGCCGGATAGTAGTGTCCATGATGACGAATCTCCTCTTTCGGACTCTCGCCCCACCAAAACATAGCCATTTGAAGTGGTCGAAGCCCGTGGGCGTAGGCGTATTGCAAGAGTTTCGGTTCGCAGCACTCGCCACTCCCCGAGGGCGGAACACCGGCTGTCGTATCGGCAAATATCTCCAACAGATTTTTACTTTCCCCTTCGGCATTCAGCATTCTGAATTGCGCAAACAGCCATTGTTGCAAGTTGTCGGAAAGTCTTTTGCGCAGTTGTTTAAGTTGCCGTATATCGTCTTGCCACGCTTCATACTCCCTTTCGAGAGTTGTTTTCTGATTTACAGCCTTCTTGATGCGGCGCAGTTCAGCTTTCATGAACTGACTCTCCCTGACCATCCGCGCATTCTCTTCGGGCAAGATACCCCCCTGCTGCCGGCGCTCATCCCGTCTCCTTTTGGCCTCGTTCATCTGCTGTTGATAGTCAGCCACCGTCTGCCGACGCTGCACCACCAATTCCTCCACACACTTGCGGGCCTCTTCCATACGCCCGTCTGCTTCCAGTCGGGCTATGGCAGCATTGATGTCCGTTACCTCCGCTTCGTGGGTCTTGAAATATCCGCCGGGCTGCAGATAGTCATACACCGCCGGAACAAAACCCTCCCAGTCGCTCCGGTTGAGTATCTGGCCCGAGTAAGCGGCGAGGAAGTAGGTGGTAGGTGATGGATGGTGGGTGGTAGATGGCAGGGGATAAAGGGTAGATGACGGGGGATAAAGGAGTGCTTCATCGGGGGCTGAGACAAGCAGTATGCCAAACATCTTACCTTTGGCTATCTCCGCTTGCCACTCGTCGGACATCCGGGCAAACGAGTTTTGCAACTGTCGTGCAGCCTCTATGCAGAGCGGATGCGGCTCATAGTCAAACGGATTGTTCATCTGTTCGGGCAAGGGGATGTTGGTGTGGAGGGGATGCAGCAATGTCATAAGCTGTTGGCGTGAGGGGCAAACTCAACGGAGAATGCCATGCCCCTCACTTTTTATGATTAAATCTTCAGTGACAGTGATTCTGTCCACTTATCTTGAACAGAGATTGTAAAGGAACTCTTGATAGACTTCTTCCAACTCCGGTAGTACCGGTTCTTGTCGAAGCCGGATGTCACATCTGCGACAGAAATCGCCGAGCAGACTCTCCGTGCGCTCGGTATTGATCAATATTTCAGAAGGTTTGTAGCCCAACGAAAGGAGGGCATTCCCCAGACCCGTCAGCAGTTTCAGAGTGTCTCCCTGCCGTTCCGACATTTCTACGTGAACAACCATTCCGCTGTCTTCATCAACACACAACAAGACTTCGGGAAAGAAAGGGGCCTCCTCTTCGCCGGAACCTGTCGGAGCAGGAAGGTTGGTGTACAGGCAAGATATGGTGTGCCGATTAGGAAGTTTCCCGATTTGGTGCGACAGCAGGTCGTTCTCGAAAGGTGCCTCGGAATAGGTAGGTCCCTGATAGGCCGGCAGTGGGGTGACGCCGAGAAGGTAAGTGCCGTCAAGCTGCGGTGTGAGCAGTGGTACCATCTTTCCACCCTCTTTGGTGGGATATTCGCCCATGGGGTCAAAACCAAGTTCCGAGAGTGGGGAGGCTTCGGACATTTTTGTCATATAGAGGGCTGCACGCAACGCTTCGGTGATGAGTTGGGCATCTTGCTCGTCCGTAATGTCCCATTGCATACGATAAGGACTGTGGCGGGTGAAGTCGGGCCATCCGTGGGGACGTTGTATTTTCAGTCCCCGGTGGGCGACAAAGGCCCGTATCCGCCTTTTAGTCTTGGCATCCATATCCGCAGCATTCATAAAGTCGCAGTTGATGCAGTCAAACATCATGGCTAACTGCTGGAAGACAAAGGGGGCGACATTATCGAGGTAGAGGCTGTTGAGATAGCTTGTAAATCCCTTTCTGCCGATATAAAGACCGAGAGCGTAGTGTTCACCCCCATGCCCCATGACGCTACAATAGCCGGTCTCGCCCGAACTTAGCTTCACGGCAAAAATGTCGGAGTCGGTCAATTTCTTCCAAGGTGCGGCCCTCCTAAGATCGAAGGCAGCCCAAAGCATTTCATTTGTTAGTATCATCGTTTCTCTTCTATTGATTGGTGGATTATGTTGTTTCTTTTCGGGAAGAGGTAGACAAATATAGTGGAAAAACTGTAGATATCCAACTGTTTTTCCACTTTTTCGTTTTCTAAAAACACTTATGAGGGATTTTACTTGTGACAGGTGGTCAGTTGAACGTGAGACGGAAGGTTGTCAGTCCGGCCTCCCTGTCACTGACAAGCGTGATAGAACCATTGCTCAAGCGCATGATTTGGCGCGAGATGGAAAGGCCTATCCCGCTACCGTTGCTTTTGGTCGAGAAGAAGGGAATGAAGATATGGGACGCCACGTCGTCGGGGATGAGAGGACCGTTGTTGCTGATGTCTATCACCACCGCCTCGTGTTCGTCGCTGTAGGAGCGGATGCTGATATATCCTTGAGGGCTTATGGCCTCGGCGGCATTCTTGAGCAGGTTGGTCACCACACGCGCTATCAGACCCTCATCGGCATAGACGAGAAGGTCTTGCGGCTCCACGCTCAGTTCCAACCGACTTTCCGGCGGCAGCAACGGACCGGCCAAACCGGCCATGCGCACCAAAAACGGTTTCACATAGAAAAGGGCCGGCCGGGGCGTAGGCACATGAGTGAACTTACGGTAGTTCTCCACAAACGTGATGAGTTCCTTGCCGGTGCGGTTGATCACGTTCAATCCGTCGCGCTGCTCGCCCCGGGAGTTTTTCAGGAGTGTGTCACTTAGGGAGATGATGG
The DNA here is from genome assembly GCF_000184945.1 of Segatella buccae ATCC 33574. Lineage (GTDB taxonomy): Bacteria > Bacteroidota > Bacteroidia > Bacteroidales > Bacteroidaceae > Prevotella > Prevotella buccae. The sequence goes on along the minus strand of NZ_GL586311.1, from coordinate 1,105,741 downwards.
GTGTCACGGTGTTCATGATTTCATGGGTGAGCACGCGTATGAGTTTTGCCCAACTGTCGAGTTCCTGATTGGCCAGTTCGCCCTTGATGTCGCTGAAGGCGACGATGCGCACGCGTTTGCCCCGGAGCGTGGTGTGGGAAGTGCGGACAGAGAAGGCCGGCAAACGGTCTTTGATGCGCTTGATGTGGGTGATGGCCTCCATGTCGAGCAGGGCGAGGGCGGCCCGGTTGTGGCGCAGCACGAGTCCCCGTTCGTCATCGACCACGAGAATGCCAGTGTCCACGGAGTCGAGAATGAATTCAAAATACTTCTCCCGTTCCATCTGTTCGTCACGGGCATGTTCCAAGATGAGTTTCACCCGATTGAGCGAAGTGTTCAGCAGCCGCTCACTGCCATGCACACTTTCCTCGGGGAAATGGAACGTGTAGTCGCCGCTGTCGAGCGCATCAAACAGGAAGCGCACCCTCCGGATGCTCCTCCGGTGGAGCCGCCAAAGGCGCAGGTAGGCAGCAAGGGAAGCCAAAAGCACTGCTGCCAAGATGATTTCCGCAATGGTCATTGTTTATGATGTGGTGGGTGAAAGACTTTCTGCATCGCACGCTCCGCTTCTCCCGAGAGTGGACGGAAGCGGTCAGATGCCGTATCGCTTGATTTTGTTGTACAGTGTTTGCCGGGAAATGCCGAGCTGTGCGGCCACTTGCGAGAGATTCCCGTCGCACTCGCGGATGGTCTTTTCTATGAGCCGACGCTCCATCTCGTCGAGTGTCTGCACCTCTTCAAGAGGCTTCTGCCGGGCAGCCGGACTGCCGTCTATGTCTTCTTCGCCTATCAGTGTGCCGCTGCTCAGAATGACAGCCTTCTCCACGGCATGTTGCAGTTCCCGGATATTGCCGTACCAGGGCAACGCACTGATTTTCGCTTCTGCCGGTCCGGTGAATGCCATTTTGGGTTTGTTGTAGAGGGCGGCGTATCTCCCGAGAAACAGCCGGGCCAGCGGCAGGATGTCTTCCCGACGCTCGCGCAGAGGCGGAAGATGCAGCCGGATGGTGTTGATGCGGTAGAGCAAGTCTTCGCGAAATTCTCCGTGGGCCACCATTTGTTGCAAGTCGCGATTGGTGGCGCAGATGAGACGCACGTCAACGGGTATCTCTCTGCTGCCACCTACCCGCACGATGCTTCGCCGTTGCAGGGCGGTGAGCAGTTTGGCCTGTAAGGCATAACTCAGGTTGCCTATCTCGTCAAGGAAGAGCGTGCTCCCCTCGGCCTGTTCAAATTTTCCCGGTTTGTCGGCCTTGGCATCCGTGAAGGCCCCTTTCACATGGCCGAACAGTTCGCTCTCAAACAGCGTTTCGGTGATGGCACCCATGTCTACGGGCAGCATTTTGCGCCGGTTGCGGACTGAGAGGCGGTGTATCTCGTTGGCCAGCACCTCCTTGCCGGTACCGTTCTCGCCCGTGATGAGGATGTTGGCATCCGTTGCGGCCACCTTTTCCACCATCAGCCGCAAGTCTTTCATGGCTTGAGAAGATCCCCATTGCATGGCTCCTTCGCCGGCAAGTGATTTCGACGAGACCGCTCCGGAGCTTTTCTGCCTTTTGCGATAGGCCTCGGTGAGCGTCTCCACCAACTTTTCGTTGTCGAAAGGTTTCACCACAAAGTCGACTGCCCCCTCCTTGAGCCCCGTCACGGCCAGTTGTATGTCAGCGTAGGCCGTGAAGAGCACCACTTGCGTTTGGGGATGCAGCCGTTTGATTTCGCGCAACCAGTACAGTCCCTCGTTGCCGTTGTTGATGCCGCTCCGGAAGTTCATGTCAAGCAACACCACGTCGGGCTTGTCTTCGCGTAGCCGGGCCGGGATGTTGTCGGGCGAGGCTATGGTCGTGATGCGTGCGAAGACACCTTCCAGAAGCATCTTGACCGTGGTGAGGATGTTACGGTTGTCATCGACGATGAGAATGGTTCCTTGTTTCATGATAGTGCAAAAATAGTTGTTTTTCGGCAAAACGGCAAGGGCTTGTCCATTTTTTAGACAGGAGATTTGGAAAGGACGGGGAGACAAGAGACCTTGCCCCCTGCCGGGAAGGGGCAGACAAAGGGGAGAGCATGTGGGCTCCCAAGCAGTTGGGGCCGGCATCCCCACATCAGTCTTGCGGGTGTTTAAAAGTTGGACACCGGTGTCCAACTTTTGGACACACGCAGAACCGGCACAACCTCTTAAAGTACTGATAGCCAACGAACTGTGGTTTTGGCACGGCATTGGCATGAATTGACGATATATGAAACGTGAATTAAACATATTGCTATGGAGCCTGTTAGGCTTGTCGGCTGCAGCCCAACAGCCGTGGTCGATGAACCGGTGCGTGGCCTACGCCGTGGAACATGCCACCGATGTGGCACGCCGGCAACTGGAACTTCGGCAGCGGCAGGCCGACAGTCGCACGGCTTGGCTCGACTTCTTGCCGAGCGTTGAGGCACAGGTGAACGGGCAGTACAGCTGGGGACGCAACATCAACCCCGAGACCAACACTTATAATAATGTGACTACCTTCAACAACTACTACCAGATCTCTGCCTCCATGCTCCTCTTCGACGGCGGACGCACCCTCAATGCCTTCCGGCAGGCGAGGTTGGCCAAGACCGGTGCCGCCACAGCCGTGGAACGGGCGCAGGACGAGAGAGCCGTGGAGGTGATGGCGAAATATGTGGATGCGGTGTACACGCAGCGGAGCATCGGACTGGCCGAAGAGAAGTTGCGCGACTCACAGGCACTGTTGAAGAAGACACACAGGCTGTTTGAGTTGGGCGAGAAGAGCCGGCCCGATGTGGTGCAGCTGGAGAGCCAGGTGGCCGAAGACGACTACAATCTGCTGCATCAGCAACATGCGGCTCGTAAGGCATTGCTCGCATTGAAGTCGGCGATGAACTATCCCACGGCCGATACGCTTGTGCTTGATGACGGTCTGGCAGAAGACGGAGGGCAGGAAGTACAACATTTCCATTCCGGGGGTGGAACCGCAGCCGTGAGGATGGCCGAGTATTCGGTCGAAAACGCCCGCCTCGAATGGCATGTCAGGCGAGCCGAACTACTGCCCTCACTACGGCTGGGAGGAGGTTTTTCCACCAATTATTATAAAAATCTGTCGGAGAAGGGTAACTTGGCGCCGTTCGGTGCCCAGTTTCACAACAACATGGGCGAGTATGTCTATCTGACGCTCTCCATCCCCGTATTTTCCCCTTCCACCTGGCGCAAAGCCCGACAGGCCAAAACGGCCTATCGTTTAGCACAATGGGAGGTGGCCGACGAGCGACGGAAACTGGCCGACGCCATTGCCGGGGCTGTGATGGACCGCGACGGCTATGCCCGCGAAGTGGCGCAAATGGGGCGCAAGGTGGCCTCCGACTCGCTGGCGTGGCACCTCTCCCATCGGAAATATGAGGAGGGTATGCTCTCCACCTTCGATTTGCACACAGCCGGCCAGACGCTTCTCGAAAGCCGCATCCGTCTTTTGCAAATGCAGATGATGCTTGTCTTGAAACAGAAATTAGTGGATTATTATACGAAAAATCAACCGTTATGGACATTGAAATAAAACAGAAACAATATCTTCTGCCCAAGAAATACTGGGCGTGGGCAGTTGGAGGAGTGCTCATGGTCGCCGTTTTGGCGTGGCTGGCACTGTCAAATTACAGTTCTACGCTGAAAGTCGAGCGTCGTGGCCTGAGCATCAGCGAGGTGAAACAAGCCAAATTTGACGACTATGTGAACGTGGATGGCAGGGTGGTGCCCATTCAGGTGGTGCAGATTTCGCCCGAGGAGGGTGGCGTAGTGCTCGAAAAGGTGGTCGATGAGGGTGCTCACGTACACAAGGGCGACATCATCGTGAGACTGAGCAACAGCAATCTCGACCTCGAAATACTGAATGCCGAGAGCGAACTGGCCGAGAAACAGAATATGCTACGCAACACTCAGATCTCGATGGAGCAGGATCGGTTGAACAACCGCAACGAGGCCTTGCAACTGGAAATGGATGTGGAGACCAAACTGAGGGCCTACCGCCATCAAGGGGCTTTGCAGAAAGAGCAGCTCAACTCGCGGGAAGAGTATCTCAAGGCCAAGGAAGCGTATGAGTTGGCCGTGAAGAAGAACGGACTGATACAGCAGCGGTTGAAGAAGGACGGGCTGTTGCGCAGGTCGCAGATGGAGCAGATGAGCGACAATCTGGAATCGATGCAGCGCAACGTGTCGCTGGTGAGGGCGCGGAAGGCCAAGCTCGACGTGCGCTCATCCATCGACGGAGAGGTGGGCTTGCTTGATGTGGAGTTGGGGCAAAGCATCTCGCCGGGACAGAAAATCGGTGTCATCAACGACCTGAGCGACTATAAGGTGGAGGCGCAGGTGGATGAGCATTACATCGACCGTGTGCGCGCCGGACTCACGGCCTCTTTCGAACAGAGCGGACGGACTTACCGACTCACCGTGCGCAAAGTCTATCCCGAGGTGCGTGACGGGCGTTTCCGCATCGACTTTGTGTTCAGCGGCCCACGTCCGCAGAACATCCGCACCGGCCAGACCTACTATCTCGACCTGCAACTCGGAGAAGCCAAAAAGGCAATTCTCATTCCCAAAGGCACTTTTTACAGTGTCACGGGCGGCACCTGGATATTCGTACTCGACAAAAACGGGCACAAAGCCTACCGCCGCAACATCCGCATTGGTCGCCAGAATCCCCAATACTATGAGGTATTGGAAGGACTGGAGCCCGGCGAGCAAGTCATCGTAAGTGGCTATGAAAGCTATAAGGACAATGAAATATTGGTGCTCGAGTGATACGGTCCTTCAGATGCTCTTTAGCCGGTTCCCAAAGATTCCCTCGTCTTGCGCGAGAGAAGGCTTTTCCCTCGTTCGACAGATTTCTCCCGGGTGATGTTTAGTGGGTGGAGACCTCAGGATAGAACAGATTGTCAAACTATTTATTCGTTTTCGACCTCTCTGCTTGCGACATTTGCAACGAGCAATCCAATCGGGCGCAAATACGCGATTTTGACGATTTTCTCAAGGCTCTGATAATCAGCCGTTTGAATTTCATTGACACATATTTTGGCCCGAAAACAGGTCTGAAAAAGCCCAAACGGGATTGCAAAAGGGCCGTAGTTGCAATGCAAGATAATTATAAAAATATATCTGTCTGAAAATAAAGAAGTTACCTTGTTTGTACAACTAAACTGGTAACGATTTGGAAACGAGCGAGCTACTTGGCTTCGCTGTTTTCTGCCTAACAAAGAACGCTTGTTATTCTGTTTGCAAAGATAATACTTTGTTACCGAATAGCAAGCGTTTTTGATGAGATATTCTTTATTATGCACTTTTTGTATGCTATGTTTATATTCCCCTTCCACGTTTCTTCTTTCTGTTAGCTTGGTATCTGAGTTTGCGCTGCCATGCAGCTTCGGTTAAGTCATTGCCTTGTGTACTTGGTGTAATTAAATCGCCTAACCCTTCCACCGCTTCATCGGCTGCGCTAACGATGGTGTCTGCCACTGCACCAATGGGATTCTGCACTTGTGAGGTATCATTGTCTCGTGAGATAGAGGAGCGACTTGGAGGTACAAGTTGGTAGCCTGTATCAGATTGTTCTTTCTTTTCTGTCGGCTCTTGTACTGTTAGATGTGGTTTCCTTGATACTTCCTTGTTGGTTGTTTCAAAGTCCTTCTGCAAGGAATGGTAGCCGAACTCCCTGCCGATTTCGGAAGCCTTGAAGGATTGCCCTGCGTATGAGAACTTCAAGCCATATACCTTGCCCTGCTTGTTCTTCATACGCTTTATGGTAATGCCGTTTTTGTTCAATTCATAAAGGAACATGGAATGCCCCGTGACACCTGTTCCTTTGTACTTGTCAAGCAAGGTGTAGCAAATCTTCTGCACCTGCTGCTTTGTTTGCTCTCTTGTAGGGCTGGCTTTTTCCTTTTGGTGTTTCCTTTCTGCCTTGACCTCTTTTGCAATGGTCAAGCCTTTCTCCCTGCTGATTTCCTCTGCCACCCTTGCAGCCCTATTGCTCACAAAGGTGGTATCATAGACTTCTCCATACAGACTGATACGGTTAGCAATTATGTGAATGTGTCTATTATCGGTGTCCTTGTGCGTTACTGCCACCCATTGGTGGTTGTCAAGTCCCATTTGCTTGGCAAACAAATGTGCTATCCACATATATTCGGACACAGACAGCTTTTTCTCGTCCTGCGGTGCGATGCCAATTTCGATACGGAGAAACTTGTTCCTGCAACGGCTGTTGTAGTTACTGACCACTTTCATTTCCTCATAGATAGTCTTTGGATCTCTGCTGCAAAGATTGTGGAATGCAAGCCGACTACCGAGTTTGCCTTCCCTGAAAATATAGTCCAAAGCTGTGCTTCCGTGCGCTATCGCCTTGCATTTACCTATCATTTCTTGTTAGATTTAAGACCTTATATATTTCATCATCCACCCGAAAATGCGGGTCGTAAAACCGCTTAAATGCCTCTTTGGCACATAGCGAAAGGTTCTTGGTGATATGTAGCCAATCCTCGTCCTTGAGCTTGATGAGATTGGAAATCTGCCCATAGAACCTTCCTGTATGTTGGAGAATGGCAATGGCTTCCCTCTCATTGTCTGTCATCTTGGGAACGGCTGTTACTTCTCCGTTAAGGAGTATTTCCCGACAATAATCGGAGAATTTCCGTCCCGTGCTTTCCGCCCTTGATTTGATACGTTTCTTCTCTTCACTGGTACATCTTACCTTGATGAACTCCGTTTTGTTCATCCGCTGTTCTTCTTTATCCTGTTGCTGCCATCGGACAGCTTTTCCTTTATATCTGTTCATATAAGTTTCCTTGAAAGTTTATCATTGTAGATGATTTATTACCTTAATTCCTAAATACTGACCGATGAGAACGGAGTGATTACGGTCTTATCTCCCCGATAGTCTGACGAGGGGAGCAAGGGCAGTTTGTGGGTACAAACTGACGTCTTGCAATATCAGCTAACGAAACGTTTACGCACAAGGCGTTTTGCTGCTTGAAAGTGAATGCTGTGCATTCCGTGTTTAACTGTGTTCGTGGTGTTCTCATCATTCAGTATGTTTGACAAATTTCTGTTGCTATGTTCTCTAAAAAAGGGTTGAGAGTTTTGAGTGGAATAATAGCCCCTTTTCCCAAAAGTCCTCGACCCTTTTCCTGTGATTTATAATCTCCTCCATTTATCTATGTCCTCACCGTACTCTTCCAAATGGAGACGCACGATGTTCTCCACGAAACTTGAAAGGTTGCTGCCCCTGTCGCCTAACCTGCGCACGATGAAGTCGGCATGCTCCTGCGTTTCTCGGCTCAGATAGACCGCCTTTCGGTTGCACAGTTTGGTTGGCACAAGATAGGCTTGCTTGTAGGCTTCGAGTGTTTTCTTCCTCATTTTGGAGCTGATGCGTCTTTGAACAGCCATATTCTCAGTATGCCGTGTATGCTCGGATTTCCCAGAAGTGATATCCGCTTCTCCTTGAGTAACACTGTCCTCATTTATTTCTACGTCCGTTGTTATTTCCTCCACAGGAACGGGTTGTGCTTCCGTCTGTGGGATTACCTCATTGTCCATTTTATCATCTTGGCATTCCAAGAACCATGAAAGGTCTTTGTCATTCATCATTGTTTTCTTTTTCATTTCTCTATCTCATTTTATGTTTGACTTGTTTTGATTTATTGCTTTGATTTTGTTCTGTAACCGACATGTGTGCCAGTATCTGCTCTTTATGATTCTGTCGCTCACGGACACGACTGACATGAAAATCGTTGAGATCCTTGAAGTCTTTGTAATGTATGTTCATGTCCTCAACATGGAAGCCTGCCTTTATGAAATCTTGAACAGCCCTCCGCCCAGCATCGTCATTATCAAGGAAGGTACGAATGGAAGATATTCCCTGCGCATTCATATACCGAATTGCTTTGGCGGTATTGCTCACGGAGTTTAGCACAAGGCAGGCACTTGTTACTTCTTCTTTCATTGAAAGAAAAGAAAGAAAATCCATAAATCCCTCGAACACACAAGTTGGCTGCATTTGGTTTATTATCTTGTCGGTGAATATAGGAGTAATGTCCTTCGGAGCTATCGTTCCCTTGAACGTGCCATTGTCCCGAAGTTCATGCCCTCCTGATTGATTGGCAAAGCCGATGGATTGATAGCGCCTGCCCCTTACCTCATAGCTGATACATTTAAGGAAAGGCTTTGCCTTTTCCAAATCAATGCAGCGTACCTTTGTAAGATACTCCTGCAAATGTGGCGGTAGGGTGTCTGATATACTTATCAGTTTCCTTGTCTCGTTTGCAGCCATCGTTGGTTGGAGATTGTTTTGTGAGAAGTCTTTGTGAGAACTATATACTGTATTATCGGGAGCGTTCTGCCCCAAGTGGTGGATGGCTTCCGATAGCGTGCAGCCCTCCAAACGCATACAGAGGTCGATGATACTTCCGCCCCTGCATTCGGCATAGTCTATCCAAAGGTTCTTCTCTGTGTCCACTTTGAAACTCGGATGTGTTTCTGCACGCAGCGGTGAGCGGTACAACGCATAGACTGATGTTCTGCGTACAGGCTTGATGCCTTTACTTTCAAGATACTCCACGATGGGGTATTGCTTGATGCGTGATAAATCTTCTTCTTTCATTGTGATATGTTTTAATTGAATGGATTGAATAATTTGTGTTTGAATGACAATGGTGTATTTGAATGATATTTGAATGGTAGGTGAATGCTTATTGAAAGAAAATCTTTTTTCAGAAGTTTTTCCCCTCCAAACTTTTTCATCTTTCTTCTTACTACATACTATTTTGACATAAGTAGTTGATTTCCAATATTATTTTTTAGTCCCAAGTTATACTACCAACCTACTACATGTGCCTACTACATCTGATAGTTGCAACTGCCTAATAAAGGACAAGGCAATATCTTCCTTACCTTATATACATAGATGGGACTGCCACCCTCTCGCCTCTTGCTCACTTTCTCAAAGCCTGCCCTTTTCAGGGCTTCGCCCATGTGCTTTAAGGACAAGGGATGATGCGTGTAAAGTCCCAAGTAGGTGATTATCTCTGTGGTAGTCATATAGGTACAGTTGGGACTATCCTCCGTAGGTTTCTCAAAACAGCGCAACAGTAGTTCCATTTCTGCCGTCTGTACTTGGAAATCCTCACTCTCCCTGTATAGTTCCGTTATCTCTTCATCGTCAAACCAATAGCGGAAACCTATGCTCAGCAAGGCTTTCGCTTCCGCATAGACATTATCCATAGAAACAGCCTTTGCTCTCTCAATATCTATGGAAAGCACTTCAAAGGGCAGAAACCGTCTGCTGCCTGTGGGGTCGGTAAGGAAATCGTTACCATTTACCGATGCAACGAAACTCGCCAAGTGTGGGTGTTCCTCCACATACTTGTCGTAAGGCATACGGTACTTGACCATCGGACAGGTGATGAGGTTTTTCAGTTCGTTCTCGTCACGCTTGTTGAGGGCTTTGAGCTGGTCGTCAATGTTTACGATGAGGTTTTGCCCTATATAGGTAAGCGTGTCCTTCTCTTGCGGATATATCTTTCCCGTGTAGCTGTAACCATGCAGGGCAGGTGGGCAGAGCAAGTCAAGGAAAGTTGTCTTGAACTTGCCCTGCTCGCCTGTCAGTACAAGACAGGTATGGTTACGGCATTCACGGTCGTCCATGGCGTTGGCGACCACTGCCACGAGCCATTTGGTAAGGTATGGCAGCCACTTGTCAGAGTTGCGCACAACTACGCAACTTGCCAATTCGGGAATGGCTTTCAGTGAAAGGGAAGAAATATCACAATGGTTATTGTGTTCATTATTACCATTACCACTACTGCCATGACTACAACTATCGCTATTGCCACTATAATTACCTCTGCTATTACCAATATCCACCAAAGGCAATCCATTGAAATACTCCTGTATGGGATTGACACGTGGAGAGAAGCTGCTCTCTATAATGGAATAGAGGTTGTCGGAAGATGTGATAATCCCCACATCGTTGTCAAGTTCCCTGCGGAGCGTGTTGCTTTCATAGCGACCCACTTTTGAGAAGTGAGCATCTTCCTTACTTCGGTATTCGGTTCGCCCCAACACCGTGTTGTACCTAAACTCATAATAAGAGGAGAGATAGGTTTCTATCTCACCATTTTTGGAGGAAGTCTTCCTTTGCTTGGGCGTATTATTTTCGTCCACTGAATTGCCTTTATCTGCATTCCTTTTCATTATATGCTTGGTTTGGTTTCCGAGAGTGAAGTTATGAAGAGAACTGGAAAGTTCCAAGCATTCGGAGAGTGCTTGCATAATGTTGCGTTCATTCGCAATAAAGTTCGCACGGATTTTTGAAGAGACAGGAAAAGAAATAACTGATTTAAGCCCGAATTAAATCAAAACAGGGGATAAAATAGCAAGGAAAGATAGAGGTAGAAGTGTACCCTTTTGCACACGTTTGCGGTATTCTGCACCGATATTGCAAACAATAAGAATCAGCACAGAAATAGGGTAGCTTTTGTCCACACCAAGAGTGCTACAAGGTGCCACTTAAAAGAAGTATGATAGAATAGGACATGCACCGCCCTATCTTTGCGCCAAACAGACGGCGAAAGAAGAAAACAGGGAAAGAATGCGCAAACGGCTGCCGATAAAATGCGTTAGTTTTTCCTTGAAGTTCCCGATATTTCCCTGCTGTTCCCTGCTGCTTTGAAGTGTGACAAACTCATCATACCTTTGCAGGCATAAACGTGCAGTGAAACGTAGAACAGACAAAGGTGTTGTCAATACCAATAAGACAGAATTACAAACAAAATAACAATAAAACTATGGGATATTTTATCATTACGGATTCAAATTGGGCAAGGTTGAGAAACGAGATACTCAGTCTTGCCGAGACCTGCCACAAGGCATTCGGAGAACAGAGCAGACACACCGATTGGCTGCACAACGGCGATGTATGCAGGTTGCTTAATATCAGCAAGCGTACATTGCAGCACTATCGGGATACAGGTGTGCTGCCGTTTACGCAAATAGGGCATAAGTGCTATTACAGGCGTGAGGACGTGGAGCGGCTGTTGCAGACTAAATCGGAGAAGACAAAAACAGACAGATTAAAGAATAACAAATAAGACAAGGGTATTATGGAATCAGTAAAGGACTTGAATATGGAAGCGGATGATATGCAGGTGGTGCTGTCCGCACTTGAAGGAATGAACAGACGGATAAAGGAAGTGGCACAGACACACAAACCGCTGTTTGGCGGTGAGCATTTCCTGACAGGCAAGGAAGTATGCGAACGGCTGTATATCAGCCCTCGTACCTTGCAGGACTATCGGGACAGGAAAGTTATCCCCTACACGCAATTCGCAGGGAAAATACTATACAAGGCTTCGGATTTGGAGAAGTTATTAGAAGAAAATTCCATTGCGTAGATGTTATGAAATATTTAAGGGAAAGATACAGCCTTAATTATAGAAATATTTTGTAACATAATGTTTGGGTCAGGAGGTATTTCTCCTTGACCTTTTCTTTTTTTATAGGAATGAAACACAGTGCCATCAAACGCATTAACAAACTTCTTTCTTCGTAATTCTGTTTATATGTACCTAAAACGCAGTATTTTTCTCAGAAATCATACTAAAAACTTGGAAATGTCACACAAATTCCCTAAATTTACACCGTCTAATTTAGTATAAACCCTTTTAATAAAGAACTTATGAAAAAAGGTATTACTACATTGTTAATTTTATTTGCAACAACAGTTGCTGCTTTCTCACAAAGTGTGGAGAGCATTAGTTATTACGAGAAGAATCCAAGCTTAGGTGGCGATGTGAAGATTCTCAAGTGTACAAAATCAATTACAGAGGCTCAGACTTTCACCACCTTTGAAGTCGAAGCTCCAGTTTCGGGGCTTCATTATGCCAACTTCTGGGTGTTAGGGACGAAGAAAGCAGATGGCACACTATCTGTTTACAAAGTAATGGTAAACAACGAGTTGCAAGATGATGTCTTAGCCCCTGTGTCAAACGACTGGCAGGCGATAGGCTTGAAGAAGTCTTCAAAGGTGTTCCTGAGAAAAGGCAAGAACACCATCTCTATTGTTGGGACTGCTCCTGACGTTCCAGAGGTTGAATTTGTCAGACTTTCTAAGGATTTGGGAAATTCTACCATTTCGTCTCAAAATTACAATGACTATAAGGTAGAACTTAAGACCTTATCTCATGAGAATGCACTCAGTAATGCAGAACCGTCTTTGAATTTCTGTGGCAGAGACACATTGGCTATACCTTTGTTTGCAAAAGCAAGAAGTGTTTCCTACGACTCTCCTTTGTATGATTTTGAATACATTAGAAATTGCAAAATAAAGTACTCTTTTTTCAAGACAGTTTCTTTCCAGAGAGGACAGCAAATATTTATAGCGACAAACGGAATTGACAACTATGACCATGTTCTTGAGTTGTTCAGTGCAAACAATCCTGAGCGATACACATGGAATGCACATTCCAACAATCAATGCCTTGCTTCCTTGAATGTCAACATTCCTGAGACGGGACTTTACTACGTCAGAGTACGTTCATGGCTCAATGCCACAAGCGGACTTGCTAATGTCAATATCAACGGAGAAAATTATTACAGCAATGTCCCTTTGTTTAGTTTGGGAATAGTATGTAATCAAGGAACAGATCAAGTATATAACACTTTTGTATGCTCCAAGGGAGGTGATCCGATGGTTTGGATAGAATCTTACGGAAATCCATCTGGAATTATCGCTTACAATGATGATTATCAAGGGAATGGAGACTTTGATTGGGGAAGATGGGCGCGAATTAACAAAAAGTACTCAGTAGCAGGCAATGCCGTTTTGTTGTCGCAGTACAGCTCTTATCAGCCAGAAGTTCTTTGCAATGTTTACATAAAATGTAAAAAAAGCAGCGTAAATAACGTTACATATGCTGGCTCTTTTCCTTACTTGAAGGAAGACGATGCGATTATGTCCGCTCCCGAGTCTCGAACCTATAACTGTATAAGCTGGTCTGGAGGAATAACATCCTATTGGGAATGGCCTCCTTCGACGCATTCTAACTTCTACGACCCTGACCCGTTGAGGGCTTTTGACAAATTCTATGCGTCAAGAGGACTTACAAGGGTTGGTGCAAATGCTGAAAACGGGACAGTTGCTTTATGGGCTATCGTGCGGAATGGAAAAAGAGAATATACACATGCTTCTGTTCGGGATGGGGCTGATGGCAATTTGCATGGATATGACTGGGAAAGTAAGCCTGGTGCTTTGGCACGAACTTTCCATCCTAGAAACGGAGTGAGAGGTAATTCCTATGGGGAAATCGTAGAATATTACCGTAAAGACACTTCGTTGGGAACAAAACCACAGTTAAGTGCCGATGCAAAAGTAGCACAGGTTTCGTTTACCGATTTGGAGCAAGGTCTCATTGAAAGCAGAATTGCCTTGCTGCCTGCTGGAACAGAAAGCAAGTTCAAGAGTTTAGTTGCACTTTGGGATAAGGATATAAACCAATCTCCTTATAGCAGTTTTGAACAATTAGGAGAATATGACAGTTATCGTCAGCTTAAATCTTATTGCGCATCTGTTCCGTCCAGTCAATTCTTGGTATATAAGGAACTGGGAGAAGGCAACATCTTTATGACTAAACTGTTGGAAGATTTGGTACCACAAATTCCAACAATCAAAAAAGAGACAAAATTTGGGGCTAAGCCTGTGCTGACCGCTCCTGTGGTCATTACGGAAAGCGAGCTGGTTTCTCCTTATGCAAACACGATGCTATATGTGAAAGGATTGCTCAGCGGTATGGATTTAACTCCTGTGGTTCAAGAGGATTCAGCCAATCCTACAAAAAATGGCAGCAGCTTTGGTGTAGAAGTCTCAGGGAACACTCTTAGCATAAGCTACACCCTTGAGAATGATTGTCAATTCTCGATGACTATAACAGATGTTTATGGGCATGTTGTTACCTCTTATAAACAGAATAAGTACAAGGGTTCTTATTCATACAAGGCGACATTGCCTCATAGCGGTACATACGTTATAAGTTATAGTGAAAATAACAAGACAAAACAGCAAAAGATAATCGTTGAATAATTCTTTTTCTCCGCATACCAAGTTAACTTGGTATGCGGAGAATACTATAAACATAATCAATGTATAACGTTTTAGACTATCTCGTAACTGGAGGTGCATTTGTAAAAAACATAACAGTACCTACAGATAAGACTTTATCATCCTTGATGATTTATTCCACATCACTTTGTCAGTCACGGTGTAAACATTGCTCTATTTGGAAAAAGCCAATAGAGCATTTGTCATTATCGGACATCATTCGGATAATGTCGAGCAAGTGCGTAACAAAACGGACAACCGTCGGTCTGGAGGGGGGGGAATTTATTTTACATCCTGAAGCTGATGCAATACTGAACTGGTTTCACAACAACCATACAAACTACACCCTGCTATCAAATTGCCTTGCACCCTCTAAAGTTATCGAAGCTGTAAAGAAATACAAGCCCAAACATCTGTATATTTCCTTAGATGGGAACAAGGAAACATATAAAACTCTAAGAGGGCGTGACGGATATGACAAGGTCATTCAGGTGGTGGAAAGCTGTAAGGACTTTGTTCCCATATCGTTCATGTTCTGCCTTACTCCATGGAACACGTTTGAGGACATGGACTATGTTATTCAGCTTGCCAAACACTATAACATTGATGTCAGAATAGGCATTTACAATACGATGGATTTCTTTGATACCACCGAGGACCTAATGGAGGTCGGAAATGACTACATAAAAAAGATTCCGCAATCTATCCATAAAACACAGGAAAATTTTGACTTTGTGGCTCTGTACGATGAATGGAAAAAAGGAAATCTGCGCCTAAGATGCCACAGTATATACAATGAACTGGTAATCCATTCCAATGGGAATGTTCCCCTGTGCCAAAATCTGGATGTGATTCTCGGCAATGTTCACAACAATACTCTTGACGAAATCTTCAATTCACAAAGGACTGCTAAGATTCAATGTGAGTATTCCCATGACTGCAACAAATGCTGGATTAACTACCATCGTAAATTTGACATAATACTTCTCCGTACAGCCGAGAGGTTTTTCCCTAAAAAACTTATCGAAGCGTTTTACGGGAAATATCAGTGGACTGCTGATGAAAAATGCACGTACCGCAAATATTTCAAAGGATTAATATAGCCTAAATGACAGACATTCAGAAAATCATCAGACTTTACAAGCGCAGAAGGGATAATAAATATCTCTCCGACTGTTATGAGAAGAACTATGCTATAATTGGTTTTGGAAACCACACCATCCACAACCTTTTCCCCGTCATCCAATTTCTACAAGTCAACGTGAAGTATGTGTGCTGTTCTTCCACGAAAAAGGCAGAACTGATAGGGAAAAAATTCAAGGGCATAATAGGGACAACATCTATAAAGGATATTCTCAATGACGAGACAGTCGCAGGAGTGTTTGTGTCAGCCACACCTGCGTCACATTTTGAAATTGCATCAGAAGTTATAAAATCGGGGAAATCTCTTTTTATAGAAAAACCTCCCTGTATGTGTTTAAAGGAACTAAACAGCCTTATTGACAAGCAAAGGTTATTTGGATTTAATACCACAGTTGTCGGAATGCAAAAAAGACATTCTCCGCTTGTTTCCAGATTGAGAAAGGAAATAAAAGGCAGGGAATTAAATAGTTACAGCCTACGTTACCAAACGGGATTGTACCCCGAAGGCAATGAGATATACGATTTGTTTATACACCCTATCGACTTGGTCGTTTTTCTTTTTGGAGGGGCTAAGATACTGGCGATGCATAAAGTCAAAAGTACAAAAAAAGGTGGTGTGACCTACCTGCTGATGCTGGAACATGACAATATTATTGGTACTTTGGAATTATCCACACTTTATTCTTGGAAAGATGCTAGTGAAAATGTCAGAGTGAACACGCAGGACGGAACGTATGAAATAGACCAGATGGAGCGACTGTCATTTGTGCCATCAGTATGTACCATAGGTGGAGTACCAATCGAAAAAGTGCTCCCCACCAAATTATCCAACGAGTGTCTTTTATCAAGAAACAACTTCAATCCCATTTTGGCAAACAACCAGATTTACACACAGGGATATTTTAACGAGATAAAGATGTTCGTGGAAATGACGGAAATGAAAAATGGTACAGCAGAAGAATATACGGATTTCATGACGCTGCGTTCCACATACGCTATATTAGAAGAATTAAACAATATAAGATAAAAAGATGAGACATTTATTTACATCGGAGTCCGTTTCAGAAGGACATCCCGATAAGATTTCAGACCAGATTTCAGATGCGTTGCTTGACTATTTCCTTGCTTATGACAGAAATGCTCACTGTGCAATAGAAACATTCGTAACGACGGGGCAGGTGGTCATTATGGGTGAAGTGCGTTCCAGTACATACATCGACCTTCAGAATGTTGCCCGCGAAACAATAAACAAGGCTGGTTACACAAAAGCTGAATATCAGTTTGACGGTGATTCATGCGGTATCCTCACGGCTATTCACGAGCAGAGCGATGATATAAACAGAGGCGTTTCCAATAAAGATACGGACGAACAGGGTGCAGGAGACCAAGGTATGATGTTCGGCTATGCTACCAATGAAACCGAAAATTATATGCCAGTTTCTCTTGATTTGGCACATCTCATTATGAGAACACTCTCCGACATACGCAAGGAGGGCAAGGAAATGACTTATTTACGCCCCGATGCAAAAAGTCAGGTAACAATAGAATACACCGAGAACAAAAAACCTCTGCGCATTGACACAATAGTGGTAAGTACTCAGCATGACGATTTTGACGTGGACGACAAGAAGATGCTGGACAAGATTAAGAACGATGTGATTAACATTCTTATGCCTCGTGTCATTTCCCAATGTGATTCCAAAATACAAAAGCTGTTCAACAGTAACATAAAGTATCTTGTAAATCCAACAGGAAAATTTGTTATAGGAGGTCCGCATGGGGATACGGGGCTTACTGGGCGAAAAATAATTGTGGATACATATGGGGGACGAGGAGCACATGGCGGAGGTGCTTTCTCTGGAAAGGATCCAAGCAAGGTAGATCGCAGTGCTGCTTATATGGCACGATATATTGCCAAAAATATGGTAGCAGCAGGGGTTGCGGACGAAATTCTTGTGCAGCTGGCTTATGCCATCGGTGTGGCTGCTCCTGTCAGCGTATCGGTTGATACATATGGACACAATAATGTCGGAATGTCGGACGGAGAAATTGCACAGAAGATTTTTGAAATGTTCGACCTGCGCCCTAAAGCCATTGAAAGGCAGCTTAAACTAAACCAGCCGATGTACACGGAAACGGCAGCCTATGGTCACATGGGACGGAAAAATGAAGTTGTGAACAAAACATTTACAAGCAGGTATCATGGAACAAAAAACATTCAGGTGGAATTGTTTACATGGGAGAAATTAGACATGGTGGATACGATAAAAGATAGTTTCCGCATAAAATAATTAGGGACGATGATAAGGACTAAGGGACTCTCTGTCATGTTGCTTATTTTGGAATTGCTTTTGGGACTCGTGGAATTTCTTTGTCTCTCCGGGTGTGGAAACGACAGGGAAGAATATGAGTACATCTATTACCCTGAAGGCACTTCATGGAAAGAAATAGTGACAGACCCTTTCCGTCCTTTTTTCTATCAGATTTATCTATATACTGTCAGGGAAGACACCATCATTAAGGGAGTCGAATACAGGAAAGTTTATGTAAATGGCAAGAAAAATGCCGTTTTCTACCTCCACGAGCAGGGAAAACAAATTTTTTATTACGACAAGTTCATTCCCAAACCCTTACTTGTCTATGATTTTGAATGGAAAATAGGCAAGCCTGTTTCAGCATTTTTGGTTGATGACAGAAGTTTCCATATAATTGATACCATCAGGCAAATCAGCAGAGAAAAGTTGTCGCTTCATCAGGAATACAAATACATAGACACTCCGCTGGGCAGATATGTAAACTCTATAGGATTTGTTGACCAATCTCTCTTTCCGTATTCGATGTCCAAAGCAAGGGAAGGTTTCATTATTAAGACAATATATTTTGAGCGAGGGGAAAATGAGATGTTTAGTAACCATAATTACGACTATTTGTGGCAATAGAATTGTTGCCTTCAAGGAATATGCACGACAGCTAAGAAAAACCTTCTTGTATTTGTCAATCTTATCTACATAGCCATATCCGAAAGTTCACAATCCCCTCTGACCGCATTCCACGGCTAAAAAACATATCCTTTCCGTTCATGGATTGGTAGTATGTAGTCATACCGTAGTTGCACATATAGTCATCTACCAACTACAACGTAATACCTTCTCTTTCACTGTGTTACCTTGTTTTGTAGTAATGTAGTAAGATAACAGTGAAAGAAAAAGGATTGGTACATATTCAGCTATTGACACCCCTGTCATATATGATGATAGGAATGACAGAACTCCTTGGATGCATCAACTCACTGCACACATGCTTTCTGAACAGGTGGGCTTCTACGCTGTCAAGCAAGAAGGAAAGGGCGATAATTGTAGGTAATGGGTAGAGCGGTGCGTAGCCCCTTACCTCCTTATCCGTGACTATTTTCCTTTCGTCTGCGTCCCTTTCTTCTGGATGCAGGACGGATTCTTCGGTTATCGTCCGAAGTCTGCCATTGACTTTTCTCCATGTAACTCCGAAGAACCTTGCAAGCTCGCCCTCGGTCATGGCTACTTCGCCTTTTCCCCTGCGGATAACCTGCATACCATTTCCCCACTCGAAGTAGCTGCGCCCCGTGTCCAGACGGATTGCAGCCTTGGTCTTTATTCCATCTTCCGTATTCATGCCGTTTCCTCCATGCTTTTGTTTCTGCCTGTGTTGGCAATAGCCATTGTACCTATGGTAATAGTTTCCTTTACCGTTACCTTATCATCCTCTTTGTTCTTTTCCTGATGTTTGGCGATGAGTCTGTCCATATCCTCTGATATCTTTTTGTCCGTCACCTGCGCATAAACTTGAGTGCTTGATATGGAGGCATGCCCCATCATCTTGGCTATGCTCTCAATGGGAATACCTGCGCTTAGGCTCATCGTGCCGAATGTATGTCTTGCCATGTGGAAGGAAAGTCTTTGGCAGATACCGCAAGCCTTTCCCACAATACTCAGTTTGGCATCCATGACACTGCGGCTGCAATCACGGTGAAAGACAAGGTGATCCCCTTTTTCTTTCACCAGCAGATATTCTTCACTTCTTTCCTGCTCTTTCTGGCAATGACTGATGATGGCTTCCGCTATGGGATGTAACGGCACGATGAACTCAACCTTGGTCTTCTGACGTTCCTTTCTTATATACATCTGTTCGTCCGCTGTCGTTTGGATATGCTTGTTTTCTAAATTCTCCATGTCTGAGATAGCCAAGCCTGTGAAGCATGAAAAGACAAACATCAGTCTTGCCAGCTCCGCTTCCTTGTCGTTCATCTTCATTGCCATAAGTTTCATCACATCGCTCTTTTGCAGAAAGCGTATCTTCTTTTCCTCTTTCTCATACTTGGTATTCTCAAACGGATTGCAGCGGATAATCCTCTTGCTGACCGCACGGAACATCAGTCGGCTCAGCCAGCAGAGGTTGCTGTTGATGGTGGATGCTTTCAGTCCACGCTTTTTGAGAAAGAAACGGTATTCCTCGAACAAGTCCTCTGTAATTGTTCCGATGGATATGTCTTGTACTCCTTTGTTTTCTACAAATTCACGGAGATTTCTGTCAGAATAAAACAAATTCAGGTAAGTTCCCTCTGCCCTTGATCTGCCAACACTTTCCTTGACTGTTTGGAGTTCCGCCCAGCTCATGGCAAGGAGCGTGGTCGGATTGGTGGCAATACCCTGTAAGCGGTTCTTGATAAGCTCCACACTTACCACTCCATCCTTTACAAGAATGTCCCGATAGGTCTTTTCCACCAAATCCCTGAATTCTTTGATTCTTTGGTTTGTCTTCTTGTTGGTTGTCAAACCCTGCTTGGTGTTCCACTCGACAGGATGGCACTCTTCGCCTGTGGTAATGGCTGTGTTCTTTCCGTCGATGGTGATACGGCAGAGAATGGCGGTATTGCAGTCTGCCTTTGTTTTCTGTCTGTTAATATAGAACAGTATCTTGAATGTACTTCTCATAATGGTCTTGATTGAATTGTTCATGTTTTATTTAACGATAAAACAATGTTGAATGAAAGAAATGGTCAGATAGCCAACTGCATATCTTCAGTGAAAGAAAGGAAACGGTCAAATTCCTCAAAGAGTTTCCGCGGTGTTACCTTTGCATAACGCTCGGTCATGCTCACGTTGGAATGCCCCAGCATCTTGCTTACCGTTTCAATAGGCACACCCTGTTCAAGCGTGATGAGCGTGGCAAATGTGTGCCTTGCTGTATGTGTGGTAAAAGGAAACGAGATGCCAGCACGAAGCCGCAGGGCTTTCAAATAAGATTGGTAAGTGGCATATCCCATGAAAGGGAGCAATGTTTCCCTTTCATCGCTGTGGAGCTTCTCCATCAGCCATATGGCTTCAGGCAGCAGTTTGACACGACAAGGCACACCTGTTTTTTGGCGGTTGAACTTCAGCCAAAGGCTACCCTCGTCATCACGCACAAGATGGGACTTGTCCAGTTCCATCAAATCACAATATGCAGCACCCGTATAACAGGCAAAGAGGAAAATATCCCTTGCCGTTTCCATTTCCTCCTCCAAGTCCTCCAAGTGGAGAGTCTTTAACTTCTCAAATGCCCCTCTGTCAAGTGCTTTGGGGAGTTTCTTGTTACCCTTGCTGATTTTGACTTTGTCGAAAAGCAGGATGTCTGCCAATCCCTCACGGTAAGCCAGCCTGCATACCGTCTTCAAATGGGTGGCGACATTGTAGAATGAGCTTTCCTGAAATCC
Organism: Segatella buccae ATCC 33574; assembly: GCF_000184945.1. Taxonomy (GTDB): domain Bacteria; phylum Bacteroidota; class Bacteroidia; order Bacteroidales; family Bacteroidaceae; genus Prevotella; species Prevotella buccae. The sequence continues at coordinate 1,084,693 of NZ_GL586311.1, read as the reverse complement.
ACACTCCCCTAAGAAGTACTGCTGAAACTCATGGATGAAGTTCTCTGTCAGTTGTGAGAGGGCTAAGTCAGAAACCTTATACTTCTTTTGGATGAACTCCTGCAAGTGGATTCTCGTGGAGTGATAGTTTGCCATTGACTCTTTTCTGATGTCTACACCGACATGACTTTCTTTCTCCTTTATGAGCATATCAAGTCTTTCGATGAGCATGCACCGTGTCTGCACACTTCCTTGAAACTGTTTCTTCACATCGGTTGCGTCAAATGGGCAACCTCTTGCAAGCAAAGACTGATAGGCTGACTGAATGGACAGCAGCAAATTCTCCAACCTGCCATTCACTTCCACCGCCTCACGACTTTTTCCGTCCATTCTGCTCTCACGGGGATTCCACAAGTCAGGATTGCAGGAGAGCTTGCAACTGAACTGTGCGATGGAACGCCCAATGGTTATCCGTCCCATAATCGGAGCCTTGCCCGACTTGTCCAGACCGCTCTTTTTGAGGTAGAGCAACACCTTCATTTTTTCTGTTTTCATACGCTTTGATGTTTTGTGGCAAAATTACCAATTTCAAAGCGTTTCTCTCTTATGCAGAAAACTGCCGACCGCAGCAACAGCCACACGAGTAAAAATAATTCAGTTACCGAATATTACTCCATCGTTACCTATGGCAAAATCGGGTAACGCTCTGGTAACTGAACTTCTGCCTAAATCTGCATATTATAACTCTTTTTGAAAAGAGCACTTCTATGCAAATTATTTCGTTTCCTGCTCATTATCAGTCAGTTTACACCAACTTCGATATTTCTTCATTTTCGTTGATTAGTTGCGATGCAACTACGGCCCTTTCGGCTTTCAAGTGTGGCCCTTTTGCAAGTCCGGAGAGCCGGAATGGAAAAATCGATGCGCTTTTCGGGTAATCAGAAGCTTCCCTCCCGTTCTGGTTGGAGGATTTTGTCGGATGCGTTTTTGTTGATATTATTCACCACCATCCGGTAGTTTGCAGAGATAGCTTTCACCGATTTTCCGTCAGTGTGCGACCGATACATATATCCATTTCCGTCCTGTCAAATACCCACAGTCCCGTAAGGGAAACAAGGAAACAATGTGCCGAAAATCCTCCTCCAACCATCAGGCAAGGAACATGACCAGCACTTGGGCGATGACCACACGGATGAACATACCCAAAGGATAGACCGTGGCATAGCTGATGCTGGCTGTTTCGCCCTCCAAGGTGTCGTTGGCATAACCCAAGGCCATAGGGTTGGCCATGCTTCCACAAAGGATGCCACAAATGGTGCCATAGTCAAACTTCTTGGTTTTCAGTGCTATGATACCTACAAAGAGTATCGGCAGGAACGTGAGCAGGAAGCCCAACCCTACCCACAGAAGCCCTTCAGGACGGAAGATGGTCTCGAAGAACTGGCCGCCGGCATCGAGTCCCAAGCAAGCCAAATAGAGCGAAAGACCGAGTTTGCGCAACATGAGACCGGCACTGCGGGTCATATAGGATATGAAATGTACGCGTGGGCCCAATGCTCCCACCACAATACCCATCACGATGGGACCGCCGGCAATGCCCAGTCTCACGGGAATGGTCATGCCGGGAATATCGATGGGAATGGTGCCGATGGCCAAACCGAGCAGCATACCGAAGAAGATGGCTCCGAGGTTGGGCTCGTTGAGCGTGCGCACGGCATTACCGAGGAAGTTTTCCACATGTTCCACATCGTTGGGTTCGCCCACTACGGTCAGCCGGTCGCCATATTGCAGGCGCAAATCGTCGGTAGCCAAGAGTTTGATGTCGCCGCGAATCACCCGGCTCACGTTCACTCCATAGGTGTTGCGCAACTGAAGTTGTCCGAGATATTTGCCATTGAGCACAGGCTTGGTGAGCACAATGACACGGCTCTCCACCTTCGAGTCGATGGCATTCCAGTCCACCTGGTCGCGGTTCCAGTCTTTTTCCACTTTCTCGCCGAACAGCAGTTCCATGGCATCCACCTCCTCCTTGTTGCACACCACGAGCACATTATCGCCCGTGTTCATGACAGTATCGGCTTCCGGGACAATAACATTGCCGTCGCGCCACACGCGCGACATGATGAACTTGCGGTGGGTCATCATCGAGATGGCGGCTATGGTCTTACCGTCGAGAGCCGGATTGACCACCCGAAACTGTCCCACGTAGGTGTGGTCTTCGGCCCCGTTGCCACGCACCATGAGGTCGGCAGGCTTGACAAAAAACCGCCGCATGAGCATCATAGCCAGAATGACACCCACCACACCCAACGGGTAGGTGACGGCACAAGCCAAGGCCACACTGCCACTCGGAAGACCGAGATGCTCAAGAGCCTGTTGGGCTGCACCGAGGGCAGGCGTGTTGGTGGTGGCTCCACAGAGGATGCCCACCATGTCGGAAAGGCCTACGGAGGTAAGAAGACCTAAAACGACGGTCATTGCCGTGCCCAAGAGAATCACTCCGAGACCCCAAAGATTGAGTTCTATGCCCTCGTGGCGCAGCGATCCGAAGAAGTTGGGGCCCACATAGAGGCCCAGCGTGTAGACAAACACCGTGAGTCCGAAACTCTCGGCAAAAAGGAGCATGTCGCGGTCGATGGTCAGGCCGCAGTGCCCGGCTACAATGCCGATGAAGAAGACAAAGGCAATACCGAGCGAAATGCCTTTGACATGGAGTTTGCCCAAGGCCAGCCCCAGTGCACATATCAGCGACAGCACCACGATGGCCTGCACGGCCGAATGTATGTTAAAAAGGGAATCCCAATACATTGTCAGTTGGTTTGTTCGATGTCAGCCTTCGCTCTGCCACGCCGGAACCGCTCTCTCCGTGCGCAGAGCCAGAGGGTCAGATGATGTTCAGATAGCGTTCGAGCGGTATGCCGACGTTCTTGTCTTCGTTGTCCTTGTTGAGGTCTATCAAGCGATAGACGGCATCCATCGCCTTGCGGGTGCTCTCCATGAGCGGTTCGTCATCAAGCAGATGGCCCACAAGCACAGCCGAAAAGATGTCGCCCGTACCGGGGAAGTGTACCGGAATCTCGTCGTAGGGCAGCAGGAAATAGGTGTCGCTCTCGTGATTGTAGCCCGCCACCGACGGTTGCCCGTCCACGGGAATGCTCGTGACAAGTGCCGAGCGCGACCCGATTTTACACAGATGGTTGAGCAGGCTTTCGGCTTCGGCCCGTGAAACGCCATCGGGCGAATAGCTCCGGCCCGTGAGATAGCAGGCTTCGGTGTAGTTGGGATAGCACAGATGAGCCACGCCGAGCATCTCGCGCATGGAATTGATGGTGGCCGGAGTGACACCGTTGTAGAGTTTGCCCTCATCTCCCATGATGGGATCCACAAAGATGGTGGCTCCCTTTGCTGCCTGTTCACGGCAGTAGCGGGAGATGATGGCAGCCTGACGCTCGGAGGCGATGAAGCCGGTGGCAATGGCATCGAACGAGAAGCCAAGCTGTTTCCATACGGGAAACACCCCTTTGATATAGTCGGTGGTCTCGAGTATGTTGAACTTCCCATAATCGAGCGTGTTGGAAACCAATGCTGTGGGCAGATTGTAGGTGGGATGGCCAAAATAGGAAAGTATCGGCAGCATCGCCGCCGTGGCCACCTTGCCGTAGCCTGCCATATCGTTGATTAGCAGAATTTGTTTCTTACTCATCTTTCATTCACAATTTGGGTACAAAGATACATATTTTTTATTATCTTTGTCACAAAATCTCATAAAATGCATTTCAAACGAACCATGAAACGAAACCTGCTCATCACTGCCGCCATTTTGCTGGCAGCAACCCTTTCCGCCGCCTCCCCCAAAGCGGGGAAAAGCGGTATCGACCGCCGGCTTGTCGTAGGCCGCAACAATCCTCTTGTGCAAATGGTCGACACGATGGCCGCACTCACCGTGGGCAACGGGCACATAGCCCTCACGGTGGATGCCACCGGACTCCAGACTTTCCCCGAGCACTACCGCAACGGAACACCGCTCGGCACCATGAGCGACTGGGGCTGGCACGCTTTTCCCAACACGGAAGGCTACCGACCGGAAGAAACGCTCGCCGACCACAACTTCCATCGGGGCCGGGGGGATGAACTTTATGCCGTACAGTTCCGACAACCGGGCCGGCAGAAGGAGGCTTCCGACTATTTCCGTGCCAATCCCCACCGCCTGCATCTGGGCTGTATGGGATTCTCGTTCGACAGTCCGAAAGAGGTCAAGAACATCAAACAACTATTGGATTTATGGAACGGGGAGATTAAAAGCCACTTCACCCATGAGGGAAAAGCATACGACGTAAAGACATTCTGCCTGCCCCATCGCGACAAGTTTGTGACCAACATCAAGGCCCAAGGGGGATGCACGCTCCGCTTCCGGGTGCCCTACCCCACGGGGGCGCATACCGACGACGGATGCAACTGGGCATCGGGGACGAACATCAGAATGGAGATAGCCAACCACGAGTTGGGAAATCTGACACTTGCCGTGAGCATTGACACCACAACCTACTATGTGCGGTTCACCTGGACGGGCAGGGTGAAGTTGGCCATTCCGCATTTCAACGAACTCTGTCTGACCACCCCGAAGAATGACTTCACGCTGGCATGGGAGTTTCTGCCCGAGAAACCCAAGACGGAACCGGCACCTACGAAAAGCCAAGGACACTGGAAACTGCTGCCTGCAACGACCTCGTTCACGACCTTGGAGCAACAGGCAGCCGCCCACTGGAACCAATTCTGGAGCAAAGGGGGCATCGTAGACTTCTCACGCGTGCCCGACTCAAGGGCCCGTGAATTGGAACGGCGTGTGGTGCTCAGCCAATATCTGTTGGCCGTGAACGACGGGGGCAACACGCCCCCACAGGAATCGGGACTCACCTACAACTCGTGGTTTGGCAAGTTCCACTTGGAAATGACGTGGTGGCACCTCGCGCCGTTTGCCCTCTGGGGACACCCCGAACTGCTCGACCGCTGCCTGTCGTGGTATACCACGGCCGAGCCGATGGCTCGGGAGATAGCCCGCAGACAGGGATTCAAGGGAGTGAGATGGATGAAAATGACCGACCCGTCGGCCACCGAAGCTCCTTCCAACGTCGGCTCCTATCTCATCTGGCAGCAGCCCCACCTTATCTATTTGGCCGAACTGCTCTATCGGGCAGCACCGACAGCAGAAGAGAAGGAGCAGGTGGTGGAGAAATATGGCCGACTGGTGGAGGAGACGGCCGACTTCATGGCCGACTTTGCCGAACCCGACAACCGCCACAGCCGCTACATCCTGCGGGGCTGTATTCCTGCCCAAGAGACGCTCAACGCCGACTCGGTGGTGAATCCGCCTTTCGAACTCAACTACTGGCAGTGGGGGCTGACCACGGCACAGCGATGGCGCGAGCGGCAGAGACGGCAGAGACAGCCATTGTGGGACGACATCATCGCCCGCCTGTCGCCTTTGGCCGACCAAGACGGTGTTTACCTCACGGCCGAGACAGCACCGTTGCCCACGGGAAGAGCCGAACAAACGGACAATCCGAAAGGCATCGACCGGTTTGCCAGCGACCACCCCATGCCACTCGGCGCCTTGGGCATGTTGCCTGCCAGCCGACTGGTGGATAAGGCCAAGATGCACAAGACCTTCCGATGGATAGCGGACAACTGGAACTGGCAGAAGACCTGGGGCTGGGACTACCCCATGACAGCCATGTGTGCCGCCCGTCTCGGACTGAAAGAACAAGCCGTCGATGCCCTGCTCATGAACCGGCAGAAGAACACCTACCTCGCCAACGGACACAACTATCAGGACAACCGTCTCCGAATCTACCTGCCGGGCAACGGCGGACTGCTCACGGCCATAGCCATGATGGCTGCGGGATGGGATGGGGCCAAAGGCCGAAATCCCGGTTTTCCCGACGGCTGGGACGTGCGGTGGGAGGGGTTGCTGCCCATGCCATGAGTGCATCAGAGCACAAAAGGCCGCTTCCCGAGAGGACAAAGAACATCACCCCCATAACCAACAGAAACGGGAGACCGCCTTTGCGGCGGTCTCCCGTTTTTCGTTTTCAGCCTACCAAGCCGTCTCACAAAGGCCCTAAAAGTCTGCGACGGGCTCTTGGTAGAAATCCCTCACCGGGCTTAGGCCCTGCGACCATACTGCTCGTCGAGGTTGAAGATGGCGCTGTCGCCCATGCGCTTCAGGCGGTCTACGATGCCGCTGGCCGTAGCCTCTTCCTCCACCTGCTCGCGGACAAACTGCCAAAGGAAATCTTGGGTGGCCTTGTCGCCCTCGGTGATGGCCTCGTCGAGCAATTTGTCGATGAGGCTGCTGATGTGGCACTCGTGCTTGTAGGCATCCTCAAAGGCATCGAGTGGAGCCGTCCAAGTTTGCTTCACGGCCGGAATCTGGCCCACCACGGCCTCTCCGCCGCGCTTGATGAGATAGTTGGCCATCTGATAGGCATGATCCATCTCTTCGGCCGACTGCTTCTTCATCCACGTGGAAAAGCCGTCGAAGCCTTCTTTCTCGAAATAGAAAGACATGGAAAGATAGAGATTTGCCGAATAAATCTCACTAACGATTTGTTTGTTCAGTGCGTCTTGTAATGAATTGGAAATCATAATGTTTTAACTTTTAAATAATACTTCTTTTGTTCTATGGGCGTGGAAAACTCTCTTACTGTCCCGACCGTCACATGTTGCAAAGATAGACAAAAATAGCATAGCCTGTTCGATAGTCACCTATTTTTTTACAGTATTTTATATAAATTACAATTTCGCATACCTCTTGCTGTCTTGAAATAAGCCCACGAAGATTTGGCCATTAGCGCGGTTAGTGGTATCTTTGCCTGATTTTACAATATTCAACATGAACGACATTTGTTGCATCGGACACATCACCAAAGACAAGATCATCACGCTCGGAAGCAACGGTTCGCTTATCTTCGTCGACGGTGAGTTCCACGAGATTCCGGCCTATCGGCCCGGCGAGATGGTCGACGAGTGTTTAATGCCCCCTAAGTTAGGGGGATGGGGGTCTGAACAAGGGAAAGACTCTATATAGCAGGAACTATTAAAGATTTAGAAAAAGCCTTACACGCCATTTTTCCGCGCCCGTTTGTCATGCCGGTTATATCCCTCCTTTTCGACTCATCCGCCCCATCGATTTCCCCACTCGGCCCGACCGACTTTACAAAAGGGCCACAGGCAGAAGCTCGTTCGGCCCGAATGAAAAGCTAAAAGAGCCCGTTTTGTAAGCCCATTCCGGCCAGAAAAGCCCCATTTAGGGGGTTGTGGGCTGTTAGAGAATTGGAAAATTAAAAAAGGGAAACGCTCTCACGCTTCCCTTGCCAATGCAAAGATACAACTTTTTGGAGTCGAATACAAATAACGAATGAATTTGTTTTACATATCAACAAGGAGATTCTGCCCCGAATCCGTTAATACGGATTCGCCTCATTCGCACCATTCGCCGACCTACTATCTATCAGAAAAATAGCGTGCCCGGCAGGACACAACCCCTTTACCTTTTTACTCTTTTACCTCTTTACATCCGTCCACTCTCAGCTGCCAGAAGGCTACGGCCGACGCTGCCGCCACGTTGAGCGAGTCTACGCCGTGGGCCATGGGAATGCGCACCACATAGTCGGCCTGCTCAATGGTTTCGCGAGGCAGCCCGTCGCCCTCGGTGCCCATGACGATGGCCAGACGCGGTTCGGCGGCCAGGGCCGGATCGTCGAGCGGAACCGAGCGGTCGGTGAGGGCCATGGCCGCCGTGCGGAATCCCAAACGGGAAAGGGAGGCGATGGAATCATCGAGCCAAGTCCAAGGCACAAGAAACACCGACCCCATCGACACGCGCACAGCCCGGCGGTTGAGCGGGTCGCAGGAGTCGCGAGTGAGCAGCACGGCATCAATGCCGAGGGCCGCCGCCGAACGGAAAATGGCTCCGATGTTGGTGGTGTCTACCACCCCGTGGATGACCACCACGCGACGGGCTCCGCGACACACCTCTTTCACATCGGGCAAGAGAGGGCGGCGCATGGCACAGAGTACGCCCCGGGTGAGTGTATAACCCGTGAGTGCGGCCAGCACCGGACGCGGCCCCGTGTAGACGGGCAGATCGCCGCAACGCGCGATAATGGCTGCCGCGTCGCCTGCAATGTGTTTGTGCTCGCAGAGCAATGCCAAGGGTTCACAGCCTTTGTCGAGGGCCACCTGAATCACTTTGGGGCTCTCGGCAATGAACAGGCCGCGCTCCGCATCCACCTGATGGCGCAGTTGCGCTTCGGTGAGCGTGCTGAAAATCTCTACTCCCGGATGTGACAGGGAAGTTATTTCGATGACCGGCATAGGATGGGACAGATTCTGACGGTCAGCGCTCGATGCGCCCGCCGGTGGAAACGATATTGGCAATGATTTCTTCCTCGGAGACCAGATTCTGGTCGCCGGGCACGGTGTTCTTGAGGGCACTGGCCGAGAGACCGAAGTCGAGACAACGCCGGTTGTCACCGGGCCAACGGCCAAGGGCGTGAAGATAGGCTGCCACGAAAGCGTCGCCGACCCCCATCGGGTCGACAATGGGTGCAATGTCGTAGATGCGGGTTGTGTAGAGCCGCCCCTCCTCGGCATCATAGAGCACGCCGGTGAGCGTGTGGTGGCTGGAGGCCAACTGATTGCGCAGAGCCATCAGCATCTTCTTGCAGCGCGGAAAAAGCTTGTGCATCCGGGTAAAATAGTCTTCGTATGCGAGTCGGTTGAGCCGATAGTCGACATCGGAGGCTTCAAAAGGGATATGGGGCACGCCACCGGCTATTTCCCACTCGTTCTGGTCGCCGAAGATGATGTCGCTGTGCTGCATGAGTTGGAAGAGCACATCGTGGGCTTCCAGACCGAAGCCCCAGAGGTTTTTGCGGTAGTTGATGTCGCAGGAGATAGTGAGTCCGAGGCTGTCGGCCAACTTCACGGCATCGAAAGTGGTGTTCATCGCATCGCGGCTGATGGCGCAGGTGATGCCCGAACAGTGAAAGAGACCGGCATCGGCGAGCACCTCCTCCCAGCGGATCATGCCCCGTCGGAGACTGTAGAAGGAGGAGAGTTTGCGGTCGTAGACCACATGGGAGTTGCGCATGGCGGCGGCTTCCTCAAAATAGTAGGTGCCCAGGCGGTCGCCGCCACGCACCACATGGGACACGCCAAGGCCGAACTCGCGAAGGTGCATGAGCGCGGCATCGCCCGCATCGTTTTGCGGAATGCGCGAAACAAATTCCACCTCGTCGCCCAGACAGGCCAGCGACACGGCCACGTTGGCTTCACTACCGCCGTAGTTGCCCTCAAAGGTTTTTCCCTGTGAGATGCGGCGGTAGCCGGGCTTGGACAGCCTCAGCATGATTTCTCCGAATGTAACGATCTTTTTCTCCATGTGTCTTGAAATGAAAAAAGGTGAGGGCCGGCACAGCCCTCACCTTATTATATTAACCATGTTTACTTGGAAACGAGTTCCTTGGTGTCGCGGGCAATGACAATCTCCTCGTCGGTGGGCACCACCACCACCTTCACCCGGCTGTCGGGCGTGGATATGACGGCTTCCTTGCCTCGTATCTTGTCATTCTTCTCCTTGTCAATCTTGATGCCGAGGAAGTCGAGATTCTCGCAGGCATCGAATCGCATACCCGTCTGGTTCTCACCCACACCGGCCGTGAAGACGACGGCATCCACTCCGCCCATGGCGGCAGCGTAGGCACCGATGTACTTCTTGATACGGTAGGAATACATTTTCAAAGCCAAAATGGCACGCTCGTTGCCCTCGTTGGCGGCATTCTCCACATCGCGCATGTCGCTGGAGATGCCCGTGATGCCGAGCACACCACTCTGCTTGTTCAGATAGTCGGCAGTCTCCTGCGGCTTCATGCCGAGCTTGTCCATGATGTAGGTCACGGCCGAAGCGTCAATGTCTCCCGAACGGCTGCCCATCATCAGGCCGGCCAGCGGGGTGAGGCCCATAGAGGTGTCGAGCACCTTGCCGTTGAGTACGGCTGCAACAGAGGCCCCGTTGCCGATGTGACAGGTGATAATCTTCGAGTCGTTGACATCCAAGCCCAGTATCTCGCACACGCGCTTGGAAACGTAGCGGTGGCTGGTGCCGTGGAAACCGTAACGGCGCACGTGGTATTTCTCGTAGAGCTCGTAGGGCACGGCATAGAGATAGGCGTAGTCGGGCATCGTGCTGTGGAAGGCATTGTCGAACACGCACACCTGCGGAGTGCCGGGCATGAGGGCATCCACGGCACGCAAGCCTTTCAAGTGGCCGGCATTGTGGACGGGAGCGAGGTCGCACAGTTCTTCAATACCGTCTTCCACGCTCTTGTCGACGATGACACTCTGGTTGAACTTGTCACCGCCCTGCACCACGCGATGGCCCACAGCGTCGATTTCCTCCAGACTCTTGATGGCCCCGATCTCAGGATCAAGCAAGGTCTTGAAGACAAAGTTCACACCTTCCTTGTGGTCGGGCATGTCGTGCATGATCACTTTTTTCTCGCCACTTGGCAGCGTCACCTTGATAAAAGCGTTGTCGATGCCGATGCGCTCCACGCCTCCCTGGGCCAGCACAGACTCATCGTCCATGTTGTAGAGCTTGTACTTGATAGAACTACTGCCGCAGTTCAGGACTAAAATCTTCATATCGTGTTAGTTTGATTGATTTCAAAGGTTTTCCGTTATTTGGCATCCTGCGCCTGACAAGCGGTGATAGCCACCATATAGTAGATGTCATCGACAGAGCAGCCGCGGGAAAGATCGTTCACCGGACGGGCGATACCTTGAAGGATGGGGCCTACGGCCATGGCACCGCCGAGACGCTGCACGAGCTTGTAGCCGATGTTGCCCACCTCAAGATTGGGCACAACAAGCACATTGGCCTTGCCGGCAATGGGGCTGCCGGGAGCCTTCTTGGCACCGACAGAGGGCACGAGGGCCGCATCGGCCTGCAACTCGCCGTCGACATGCAGGTCTGGATAGCGCTCCTGCGCCAGCTTGGTGGCCTCCACCACTTTGTCCACCACCTCATGGGAGGCACTGCCCCACGTGGAGAAACTCAGCATGGCCACGCGCGGCTCGGCAAAGCCGGCGATGCTCTTGGAGGTCTGGGCGGTGCAATAGGCTATCTGTGCCAACTGGTCGGCATCAGGCACCGGGGTTACGGCCACGTCACCCATCACCACCACACCGTTCTCGCCATACTGCTCCTGCTTGCTGATAATGAGCATGGCCCCACTCACACAAGTGATGCCCGGAGCACACTTGATGATTTGCAGAGCCGGCCGAAGCGTGTCGCCTGTGGTGCTCAAGGCACCCGAAATCTGTCCGTCGGCTCCGTCGGTCTTGATGATCATGCAGCCGAGATAAAGATTGTTCTTGGTCACAAGTTCACGAGCCTTCTCAATAGTCATGCCCTTTTTCTGGCGGAGTTCGGCCAATTTGAGGGCATACTCTTCAGCCTTGGGATTGTTGAGCGGGTCGATGATGGTAGCTTTGTCGATGTTTTTCAGTCCCCATCCGGCTGCCAGTGTCTTGATGTTGGCGGGATTACCGATGAGGATGAGTTCTGCTATGTCGTCGGCTAATACCTTGTCGGCGGCTTTCAAGGTGCGCTCCTCCTCTGCTTCGGGGAGCACAATGCGCTGTTTGTTCGATTTGGCGCGTGCTACGATCTGATCTAATAAGCTCATAGTTTGTTTAATCTTTTTAATATATGTTGATTGAAATTCTATACATTTTGCCACTTACAGATTACAAAAGTACGTTTTTTAATCGATATAAACGTGAGCAAACAGATAAAAAAACATAAATCCGACGATATTGCGAAGATTCTTCCCGTTTGGCAAGTCGGCTGCAAGCGTTCTACGCCATCTCTGCGGTGAGAATGCTCTCGAGCTGCTCCGCTGAAAGGCGCAGGTGAAATTCGCCCTTGATGGCCACGGAGATGCGCCCCGTCTCTTCCGAAACCACCACGGCGATAGCATCGGAATTCTGCGAGATGCCCATGGCAGCGCGGTGGCGGAGCCCCAATTCCTTGGGAATGCCGAGGTTGTGGCTCACGGGCAGAATGCAGCCGGCAGCCTTTATGCGCCGGTTAGAGATGATCATGGCCCCGTCGTGCAGGGGTGAGTTTTTGAAGAAAATGTTTTCGATGAGCCGCTGGTTGATGCGCGCGTCAATGAGGTCTCCCGTGTCCACAATGTCATTAAGGGGAACTCCGCGCTCAATGACAATCAGGGCCCCAACATACTTTTTACTCATGCTCATGCAGGCCATCACTATGGGAATGATGGTCTCGCGATCCACCTCTTTCTCTTTCACCTTATTAGACTTGAAGAAATTCACCAGCCTGCGCATCCCCTTCTGCGTACCGAGTTCGTAGAGAAACTTGCGTATGTCTTCCTGAAAGATGACGATGAGGGCAATGACACCCACGCTGACCAGTTTGTCGAGAATGGAACCGAGCAGCCTCATCTCCAACACCTGACTCACGAATAGCCATATCAGGATGAAAAGCATGATGCCGATGAACACGTTGAGCGAACGGCTCTCCCTCATCAGCCGGTAGATGTAGTACAACATCATCGCCACGGAGATGATGTCTATGATGTCTTTTAGACCAAATTCAAAAGGCATAGGTCATGGTTTAAGCATTCAACATTTCCACTATCTTCACCGCCTCGACGGCCTCTTTCACGTCATGGACACGCAGGATAGAAGCTCCTTTGGCCAGCGAAAGGGCGTGAAGGACGGTCGTTCCGTTGAGCGCACTTGCCGGAGTGCCGCCCAAAAGTTTGAATATCATAGACTTCCGGGACACACCCACAAGCAGCGGAAGCCCCAGTACATGCAGTTTTTCCATCTCCCGCATCAGCCGGTAGTTCTCCTCCAGCGTCTTCCCGAAGCCGAATCCCGGGTCGAGAATAATGTCTTTCACTCCCCGGTCGCGCAGTTGCTGCACCTCGTCGGCAAAAGCGATGAGCATGTCGTGGAGCGAGGACTTCACCGACATGAGGATGTAGGGACATTTGAGTTCCTCCACCACGTCGAACATACGCTCCGTTTCGTGGATGGGCGTGTCCACAATGCCCGTGATGCCGCCCTCCGACACATCATTGATGATGTCTGCCCCCCACTCCGCAATGCACTTCCGGGCCACAGCCGGCCGGTAGGTGTCGACCGAAACGACGGCATCGGGCTGCTCTCGGCGCACGATGCCAAGAGCCCATTGTAGCCGGTGCGCCTCTTCATCCTCACTCACTTCCTGCGCCCCGGGCCGTGTGGAGAAGGCTCCGATGTCAATCATCGTTCCTCCTTGGGCGATTATCTCGTTGGCTCTGTCGGCTATCTCCCGCTCCGTCTGTTTCCTGCTTCCGGAATAGAAACTGTCGGGAGTGACATTGAGGATGCCCATCACCTGCGGCCTGCTCAGGTCGACGAGCTTTCCGCGCACGTTGATGGTGTAATCGATTGGCTGTGTCATATAACTGCAAAAATAGGAATATTATTCGAGATTTCATTCCCATTTCACGAAAATTACAGTAACTTTGCATTAAAATGTTTTAACCATCATGGAACTATCCGAACTTTATAAGCTTTACCAACAGCATCCGCTCATCACCACCGACTCCCGCGACTGTCCCGAGGGCAGCATCTTCTTTGCCCTGAAAGGGGAATCATTCGACGGCAACCGATTTGCCAAGGCGGCCTTGGAGAAAGGATGCGCCTACGCCGTGATCGACGAACGGGAGTTTGCCGAAGAGGGCAACGGGAGACTGATACTCGTCGACAACGTGCTCACCACTTTCAAAGAACTGGCCCGCGAGCACCGCCGCCGGTTCGACATCCCCGTCATCGGCATCACGGGCACCAACGGCAAGACCACCACCAAGGAGCTCATCGCGGCCGTGCTGGGAGAGAAATACAACGTGATGTACACCCGGGGCAATTTCAACAACGATGTGGGAGTGCCCAAAACGCTCTTCTCCCTGCGCCCGGAACACGAGATTGCGGTCGTGGAAATGGGGGCCAGCCACCCGGGAGACATCAAGGCGCTGGTCGACTATGTGGAGCCTACGTGCGGCCTCATCACCAATGTGGGGCGTGCCCACTTGCAAGGATTCGGAAGTTTTGAGGGGGTGAAGCGCACCAAAGGTGAGCTCTACGACTTTCTGGAGAGCCACGACGGACTGCTCTTTCTCAACGAGAGCAATCCTGACCTCATGGAGATGGCAGCCCAACGCAACTTCGGACGCATCATCAGCTACGGCCGGGACGAAGGGGGCAACGTGGAAGGAGAGGTCATCGACTGCTCTCCATTTCTCAACTTCCGATGGCGACAGCATCTCCATGCCGGTCAAATACCTGCCAATGCCTACGAGGTGGAGACGCATCTCATCGGGGCCTACAATCTCGACAATATGCTCGCAGCCATCGCCGTGGGCCTGCACTTCGGTGTTTCGCCCGCGCAAATCAACCACGCGTTGGGCCATTACATCCCAAGCAACAACCGCTCGCAACTCGAAACGACGGAGCACAACCGGCTGATAGTAGACGCCTACAATGCCAATCCGTCGAGCATGGCGGCCGCCATCGACAATTTCAAACTGATGAAAGCCGAGCGGAAAATGGCCATCCTTGGCGACATGCTCGAACTGGGGGCCGTGAGCGACGAAGAACACCAGAAGACTGTCGATGCCCTCGCGGCCGCCGGAATCAAGGAAGTGTGGCTCGTGGGCGAGGAGTTTGGCAAAACCCACACTGCCTTCCGCAAGTTCAAGAACGTGGATGAAGTGAAAGCGGCCATCGCGGCCCATCGCCCCGAGAACTATTACATACTGATAAAAGGCAGCAACGGTATCCACCTCTCGCAGTTGCCCGAACTGCTCTGAAAGCCATATAAAGATCAGTCTGCCAACCGAACAGTTTTAGTCGGGCCCATATAACGAACGGAGGCCGGAATCTCATTGCTGAGTTCCGGCCTCCGTTCTGCTGTGGTACCTCTTGGAGTTGAACCAAGGACACATGGATTTTCAGTCCATTGCTCTACCACCTGAGCTAAGGTACCCTCGTTTGCTTTTGCGGGTGCAAAGATAGGACATTTTAATCATTCCGGCAAATTTTCCACTGCATTTTATTCATCTCCTCCCATTTTTCTCACAAAACTTGCACGTAATTCAGTTTTTTACCGTATCTTTGCACCCGCAAACGGTCTCATGACCGATTTTGCAATCGGGATGTAGCGCAGTTGGTAGCGCACTACGTTCGGGACGTAGGGGTCGGGCGTTCGAGTCGCCTCATCCCGACCATCAATAAAGAGGATGTGTTTCACGACACATCCTCTTTGCATTTATAGCTTAAAGATACTTTTGTAACTACGAAGAATATCAACAAAAACACCTCCACCAAAATTCTCCAATCAGAACGGAAAACCGGTTTTAAATCACCCGGAAAGTTCACCGACATTCTCTTTCGGGCTCTCCGAATTTGCAAAAGAGCCACAGTTGAAAGCCAAAAGGGGCTCAACTGCCGTGCAACGGTGCCCCTTTTGCAAGCCCGTTTGGGCCGTTTCAAGGCCATTTCCGGCCTCCGTCACGCGTCAAGAAAATTCAAACATCTGATTTCCAGCATTTTAAAAGTATCGCCAAAACTCGCGTATTTGCAACGAATGGGGCGTTCGGCACAAATATCGCAAACAGAGAGGCCGAAAACGAACAAATAGTTTTACACCACAGAGGAGCCCTCAGCCTCGCGCCTCCCGACATGGATGGTGAGCGAGGCTCTGTCAAGCACGATGCCCTTGCGCTCCACGTAGCGGCTCAAGGCTCCTGCGGCAGCCAGTTCAGCGGGAGTGCCGATGCTCAAACGGTTGTCGGGTTCCATGAGCCAGAGGCGGTCGGCGAGCTGCAGGGCCAGCTCCAAATCGTGGGTGGAGAGAAACACCGTCTTGTCCATCTCGTGGGCCAAACGGCGCAACAGCTGCATCATCTCCACCTTGCTCGGGAAGTCGAGAAAGGCCGTGGGCTCGTCCAAAAAGATGACAGGGGTCTGCTGGGCCAATGCCTTGGCTATCATCACCTTTTGTCGCTCGCCGTCGGAGAGGGTGTGAATCGTCCTTTCGCCCAACCGGCTGATGCCCACCATTGCCAAAGCGTCGGCCACGACGGCTTCATCGGCGGGCGAGAGGGTGCCCCAGAAACCCGTGTAGGGCGAACGGCCGATGCCCACAAGTTCATGCGCAGTCATGTTTTGCACATCGGGTTTGACGGTGAGCACCACCCCGATAGTCTTGGCCAACTCCTTTTGACTATAACGCGCGAGTGACTTTCCAAACAGTGCCACCTCACCGGCAAGGGGGGGCTGAAAGGCAGAGAGGGTGCGCAACAGCGTGGATTTGCCCACCCCGTTGGCCCCCAAGAGGCACGTCATTTCGCCGCTTTGCAACACAGCCGACAGCCCGCGAGCCACCGTCTTCGTCTCCCGCCGATCGCGATAGCCTATGTCCACGCCGGTGAGCCTGATCGTTTCTTCCATGTCGCGAAGTTACGGCTTTTTCCGGAGAAAGCCATCGGATGCGTGTAAAATTGCAGGTGGAACCATCGCAAAAACATTTTACTGTCCGACAGATTTGTCGTATCTTTACAATGGGAAGGGGAGATGGCGGGGTGACAAGTAGGCGAGCAAACGAGTTACTTGACTTTTGGAGGCTGAACTGTAACGATCTGAGGTCGGGCTACATCAAACTTATCCCCGTTTCAGGTTTATCAGAACCGGAAGCCGTGTGTCACCACACGCTGCTCCACCTCCAAGAATCCCGGGAAGATGATATCATTCTCCACATGGATATGCTCTTTCAAGGCTTCCATAAACTCTTCGAGACGGGCCAAGAGCGTACGATAGTCGGCAGAGGCATCGGCAGGGGCGGTGTAGTGGTTGGTGAGAGCAGCGATGCGCTCGTGGCGGGCAAGTTCGTCGCCATGTTCCATCATCATCACACGGATGGGGTTGCCGATAGTCCCACAGTGCATCTGTTCGATTTTCAGGCCGTCATCGTCAGCCTTGTAGAGTTCGTAGAGAAAAGGGAAGAGCACGTTCTCTTCCTTCATCAGATGGCTTTCGAGAGCTTCAAGCGACCCGGCAAAGAGTTCTCTCACCTCGGGCATCACTTCGTTTTCACCGACCACCTTCTCGACCAAAGCCAATGTTGCAGGCCCTTCGCGGCGGATAGTGCGATGGTGTACCTTCAAAGCGTAGTCAACCAGCAAATCCAACGGCCAATCTTGAAAATTCAATCTTGATGTATCCATGTCTTCATCATGTTTTTATATAATGTGCAATAGGCCTCGCGGCCCTTTCTCCTGTTTCCGTTGCAAAGTTACAAATGACGGGCGCAACGGGCAGGTAACATTTGTGCCCCGCCGGCGGTTAAACTCTGTTAAATCGAGGGAACACGCAAAAGTTATGGTGCAGAGGCGGCCTTATCGGGGATTTTTGGCTAACTTTGCATCATGGAATCACCGATACAGGCACTACAACGACAGCGGACCTTGCTCCAGCTGGAGTATTACACCGAGAAGGAGACCTTCCGCAAGCAGACCGAAAGCATGGGCATGGCGCGGAAAGTGAAGCGTGGCGACGCGTGGTTTCCGCTGCGTGTGGGCAAGAGTTTCTACAACTCGCTCAACCAACTGACGCTCGAAGTGTTCCGCTTGCAGGACCAGGACATCGAACACAACTTTGAGTTCGGCCGTCCGGTGATGTTCTTCCGCTCGGCAAAAGGTGACGACAAGCTGCATTATTTCAACTTCACGGGCACGGTGTCTTACGTGGACGGCGACCGCATGGTGGTCGCCGTGCCCGACTCGGCCCCGCTGGCAGACTTGCAGGCAGTGGGCGAAGAACTCGGGGTGCAGCTCTCTTTCGACGAGACGAGCTACAAGACGATGTTCGACGCGCTCGACCGCGTCATCCATGCCAAGAACAATCGGCTGGCCTATCTGCGCGACCTCTTCTACTCATCGCAGAAGGCCGCCCGTTTCACTTTCGCCCCAACGCGCTTCCCGTGGCTCAATCCCACACAGGAGCAGGCCGTCAACGAGGTGATGCGGGCCAAGGACGTGGCCATTGTACACGGGCCTCCGGGCACGGGAAAGACCACCACGCTCGTGGAGGCCATCAACGAGACGCTGATGCGTGAGAGTCAGGTGATGGTGTGCGCGCAGAGCAACATGGCCGTAGACTGGATTTGCGAAAAGCTCACCGACCGCGGCATCAACGTGCTGCGCATAGGCAATCCGTCGCGTGTGAACGACAAGATGCTCTCTTTCACCTACGAGAGGCGCTTCGAGAGCCATCCCGACTATCCGCAACTGTGGGCCATACGCAAGACCATACGCGAACTCCGCAGCCGACGCCGGCGTGGCTCGGGAGACTACCATCAGAAGTTGGAGCGGTTGAAATCGAGAGCAGCAGAGATCGAAATACGCATCAACAGCGAACTTTTCGGTGAGGCACGCGTCATCGCTTCCACGCTCGTGGGCTCTGCCCATCGCCTGTTGGACGGGCAGAAGTATGCCACACTCTTCATCGACGAGGCGGCCCAGGCGCTCGAAGCGGCCTGTTGGATTCCCATTCGCAAGGCTTCGCGCGTGGTGTTGGCGGGCGATCACTGCCAGTTGCCACCCACGGTGAAGAGTATTGCGGCCCTGCGTGCCGGTTTGGGCAAGACACTCATGGAGCGCATCGTGGAGAACAAGCCCGAGGTGGTGACGCTGCTGAAGGTGCAGTATCGCATGAACGAACAGATCATGCGCTTCTCGAGCGACTGGTTCTATCACGGCGAAGTGGTGAGTGCTCCGCAAATCAGGCATCGGGGAATATTGGATTACGACCATCCGATGGAGTGGAAGACGAACAGCCTCACCCCCTCACCCTCTTCGGGGGAAGAGGGTGAGGCTGCCGGCGAATCCTTCGTTTCCTCCTCCTTCGGCCGCATCAACAAGGGCGAGGCCGAACTCACGCTGGGCACGCTCGAAGAGTATTTCACCAAGATAGGCAAGCAGCGCATACTCGACGAGCGCATCGACGTGGGCATCATCTCGCCCTACAGGGCGCAGGTGCAGTATCTGCGGCAGCTCATCCGCAAGCGGGAGTTTTTCAAACCCTACCGGCAGTGCATCACAGTGAACACCGTCGACGGCTTTCAGGGGCAGGAGCGCGACATCATCCTCATCTCGCTCGTGCGCTCCAATGACGAGGGGCAAATCGGATTTCTGCGCGACCTGCGGCGCATGAACGTGGCCATCACCCGCGCAAGGATGAAGCTCATCATCCTCGGCGATGTCTCCACGCTGGGCCGGCACCCGTTCTACAAGAAACTGTGGGAATATATAGAAAAGATAAAAAACGAATAAACACCATGTTACAAAGAGACTATTTCCTGAGAATCCTTCAGGAGTTTATGGCCGCAGTGGCCCGCTTTCTGGAGAAAAACGAGGGCGAGGAACAGCGCGACAAAGAGATGGAAGACCTCTACCGGCAGTATGTGGGCGACCGCGGAGTGCTGCGCCACCTCTCGTTGGAAGAAACTTTGACTTATGCCGACGACCAATGGAGCCTCGACGAGCGGCTCGACCGGCTCGGCATGTTGGCCGAACTGCTCTACGCCGAGGGCTCCTACAAGCAGAATCCGCTGCGCCAGGTGCTGCTCGACAAGGCCTACGGCCTGTTCGACTACGTGGAAACCCACGGCAGCGAATACTCCCTCGACCGCCGCAGAAAGATGGAAGAGATACGCAAGGAAGCTGCGCTGACAAACATGGCAGGCCCGCTCGGGCGCACCGGGGAGCAGAAATAGCCCCATCGACTGCCTGCCGCGGGCATGGTGCAAAGCTGCCGAACGCCCCGCGCCCGACTGTTGCACCATCGGCGCAAGGCTTCTGCACAGCCGGTGCAAGGCCTTCGCACGACTCTCCCCGCGATTATCCCCCATCTCCGTTCCATCCTCTCCCTCTCCTTTTCTTAACCCTTTTACCTTTTAAAGATGCCCAACACCAACGACATGACCGTGGGTTCGCCCACCCGAGACATATTGAAGTTTTCGCTCCCGCTGATACTCGGCTACATCCTCCAGCAGATGTATCTCATCATCGACGCCGCCATCGTGGGGCGGTGGATAGGCGTGGGAGCACTGGCCGCCGTGGGAGCCAGTTCGTCGATCATGTTCCTCATCATGGGCTTCTGCAACGGTTCGTGCGCCGGCTTTGCCATCCCCGTGGCCCAGGCCTTCGGGGCAAGAGACTATTCCAAGATGCGCACCTACGTGAGCAACGCCATCCGCATAGCCGTGGTCTTCGCCATCGTCATCACGCTGCTCTCCTGCCTGTTCTGCAAACACATTCTCCGGCTTGTCAACACGCCGGCCGACATCTTCCACGATGCCTACGTGTTTCTGTTGCTCCAGTTTCTCGCCATCCCCTTCACCATCGGCTACAACCTGCTCTCAGGACAAATCCGGGCCCTCGGCAACTCCAAGCAGCCGTTCTATTTCCTCATCGCCTCATCGGCGGTCAACATCCTGCTCGACGTGCTCCTCATCCTCATCATGGGCATGGGCGTGGAGGGGGCCGGCATAGCCACCCTACTCTCACAGGCCTTCTCGGTGGTGCTCTGCCACACCTACATCCGCCGGCATCTCGACATCCTCATCCCCAAAGGCTCCGAACGGCGTTACGACAACAAACGCATCAGCATCCTGCTCAACAACGGGGTGCCCATGGGCCTGCAATTTTCCATTACCGGCATCGGCATCATCATGCTCCAGAGTGCCAACAACGCGCTGGGCACCGTCTATGTGGCCGCCTTCACGGCTTCGCTCCGCATCAAGTATCTCTTCACCTGCGTGCTCGAAAACATCGGCGTGGCCATGGCCACCTACTGCGGACAGAACATCGGGGCCCATGCGCTGCCGCGCGTCTCGGTGGGGGTGCGCTCGGCCATGAAAATCATGCTGGTCTACTTCGTGCTCACCGTGCTCATCATCTATCCTTTTGCCGACGAAATGATGATGCTTTTCGTCAAGTCGGGCGAGCAGGAGGTGGTCAGCAATGCGGCCATGTTCATGCGGCTCAACAACTACTTCTATCCCGCCCTCGGCATTCTGGTGATTCTCCGTTACAGCATACAGGGCCTCGGCTACAGCAATCTCTCAATGCTCTCGGGCGTGATGGAGATGATAGCCCGCTGCGGAGTGAGCCTGTGGCTCGTGCCGGCTTTCGGCTTCCTCGGCGTGTGTTTCGGCGACCCGGTGGCCTGGCTCATGGCCGACCTTTTCCTCATCCCCGCCTTCTGGGGCCTCTACCGAAAGCTGAAGAGGGAGAACGGCAATGACAGCAAACCGGCCATGCAGTGACAGCAATCTGCTGTCATTTCCCCGATTTCCTATCATCCGTAAGACACTGATTATCTTTGCATTGCAAGAGAAAATGACAGCATGACAGGAAATTGCGGAAAAATACAAGTTAGTATCTTTGGCTGAATAATTGGCACTGGCGAGAATCGTTTCCAGGACAAAAGTAGATTCGACCGATTTTGAGGAAGAATAGCCTACGGGCACAAAGTGTTTGAATGTAGAATATTAAGATATACCTATGAATCAGTTTCTTGTTACAAGCAACACGCGAAAGTGGATGGGAATCAGCTTGATACTTATTATTGCAGTGACATTCTATTTCCAATTCCTGCAAAACATCCTTTTAAATAAAGGTACTGACCATGTTCTGCTGATGCCTGTTTATCCTTTGCTCAAATCGGCATTATGGCATGACCTGCTCGTCGCCGTTATTTTGATTTCAGAGTGCTACTTCTATCATGAAATCAGGAAGCAGCTACGAAAATTAAGAAGTAGTGCCCAATGGGCATGTGTCGCTATCATCGTGGCAAAGACGATAAGCGTAGTGGAAGGATATCTCATTGAACTGTCTTGGAATAATGTTTCTAAGGGAATCGCATCGACAACAAACCTTTTTTCTCTGAACGATATAAGTGTATTGCTATCAATAGTTTGCAGCACGATTAGTTTTGCAGGAATCGTCTGGCTGTCGGTCCTACTCATCCGAAAACACGAAGGCAGAATAAGAGTAGCAGGCTACGTATTACTGGTCTCCACCATCATAGGTATTTTGAAGCAAAGCGGATTCGTGCTACCACACAGCACAATGGCTGTAAACGCTCTGAGAGCCCTTTCGATGATATGTATGTTGCTACCCTTTGTTTTCTTCTATCGCTCTTTCAAAGCTTCAAGTCAAGGAGCACTGTAAAGGATGTTTTTTATACAAACGCTCGTTTTATTTGTCGAAAAGCGAACATAATTTCATCATCTCGGAAAAAAAGTGTTTCTTTGCAACCGAAATGGTAACAAAGTGCAATCAACCCATACTGACCATCACGGGTTCTGACGGTACAGGAGAATCCGGGGTGCAGGCCGACATCAAGACGATGACGGCTTTGGGCGGACGGGCCGTGTCGGCCATCACCTCCATCACCATACAGAACACGCTCGGCATACAGCAGATATTCGACTTGCCGGCACAGGTGGTGGGCGCACAGATTGAGGCCATCGTCAACGATGTGGAACCGCAGGTGGTGAAGATAGGCATGATCAGAAATGTGGCCGTATTGGGAGCCATTGCCGACGTGCTGGGGAAATATCACCCGCAGTATATGGTCTACGACCCGGTGGTGAGTTCGAGCCGAGGCGACACGCTGATGGATGAGGACGTGATAGCGCAGGTGAAAAACCGGCTGTTGCCACTCTGTTCGGTGGTGGTGGTGAAGAAGCAAGACGCCGCGGCCATCACGCACCGCGAAATATGCAACGCCGACGACGCCCACCTTGCCATAGAGCAACTGAAAGCCTACGGCTGCGAGGAGGTGCTGCTCCTCGACGACGAAAAGTCGCTACTCCACGGACAAAACAACTCGCTGGCATCGGCCATAGCCGTTTTTCTCTGTCAGGGATGCACAAAGGAGGAAGCCATCGACAAGGCCCGCACATTTGTGGGCCAACAGGTGATGAGGGCTGACAATCTTGCCGGACGAAGCAGCGAACTCTACAACGATTTCCTTGACAAGGTGGCCCGCCACTACCACACCAACAGCGATGTGCATTTCTTCGCCGACTGCCTGAACGTGAGTGCCCGCTATCTGGCGCAGGTGACCAAACGCATCAGCGGTCAGACGCCCAAACAGATTATCGACGAATACCTCTCCGAGGAAATAGGCCGGCAGCTCAAGACCACAGACAAGACGGTGCAGGAGATAGCCTACACGCTCGGATTCTCGTCGCAGGCGCATTTGAGCAAGTTTTTCAAGAAGATGAAAGGACGGTCGCCGAGTGAATGGAGGAGGAGTGAGAAGTGAGAAGTGAGAAATCAGGAATTAAAGATAAAAGACAAACAAAATAAGCAACAATGAACAACAGACAAGAACTCAACCGCAACCTGGCCCAGATGCTGAAAGGTGGCGTGATTATGGACGTGACAACCCCCGAGCAGGCCAAGATAGCCGAAGCTGCCGGAGCCTGTGCCGTGATGGCTTTGGAACGCATTCCGGCAGACATCCGTGCGGCAGGTGGCGTGTCGCGCATGAGTGATCCGAAGATGATCAAGGGCATACAGGCTGCCGTGTCTATCCCCGTGATGGCCAAATGCCGCATCGGACACATTGCCGAAGCACAGATCCTGCAAGCCATCGAGATAGACTACATCGACGAAAGCGAGGTGCTTTCACCGGCCGATGACGTCTACCATATCGACAAGACACGTTTCGACGTGCCTTTCGTGTGTGGAGCACGCAATCTGGGTGAGGCCCTGCGCCGCATAGCCGAGGGAGCAACGATGATTCGCACGAA
Organism: Segatella buccae ATCC 33574; assembly: GCF_000184945.1. Classification (GTDB taxonomy): domain Bacteria; phylum Bacteroidota; class Bacteroidia; order Bacteroidales; family Bacteroidaceae; genus Prevotella; species Prevotella buccae. The sequence goes on along the minus strand of NZ_GL586311.1, from coordinate 1,060,743 downwards.
AGGCGAACCCGGAACGGGTGACGTGGTACAGGCTGTGAGCCATATTCGACAGATGCAGAGCGAGATACGCCGCGTGGTGGCTACGGCCGAAGACGAATTGTTCGAGGTAGCCAAGCAGTTGCAGGTGCCCTACGACTTGGTGAAGTTCGTGCATGAAAATGGTAAGTTGCCGGTGGTGAACTTCGCTGCCGGAGGTGTAGCCACACCGGCCGATGCCGCCCTGATGATGCAACTCGGTGCCGAGGGTGTGTTCGTGGGTTCGGGTATCTTCAAGAGCGGAGACCCTGCCAAGCGGGCTGCCGCCATCGTACAGGCTGTAACCAACTATAACGACCCGAAGAAGCTGGCTGAACTGAGTGAGGATCTCGGCGAGGCGATGGTGGGCATCAACGAGCAGGAGATACAGCTGCTCATGGCCGAAAGGGGGAAGTAGGAAAGGAAGAAGGTGATAGGTGATAGGTGATAGGTGTTAGGTGGTGGGTGTTAATGAGAACTTTGTTCTGCTGTAGGGGCAGTACTTTATGCCTGCCCCCCGAAGGGTGTATCATCACAAAAGAAGGAACATACTCATGAACACCCATCCGGAGCCCTTTACCTTTCCATGTTTTCACCCCTCTTTACACCTGCTTTACCTTTTTACATTTTTATCTCTTTACCCTTACAATGATTGTTACAGAACATAAACAGACTTCTCCCGACAACGGCATGACAGAAAACAATGCGCCCCGCATAGCCGTACTGGCTTTGCAGGGTGCATTCATCGAGCATGAGAATATGCTTCGACGACTGGGGGCAGAAGTCTTTGAGATTCGCCAACTGAGCGATTGGGACAAGGCGAAAGACGGTCTCGTCATTCCCGGAGGGGAGTCAACAACCATGCGCAAGCTGCTGCGCGACCTCCGACTGCTTACACCTATCCGGCAGGCCATCACCGAGGGGTTGCCTGTTTTCGGCACTTGTGCCGGCCTGATACTGCTCTCCAAAGAAGTGGAGGGGGAGCAGTCGGAACGCATTGCGACGATGGACGCCCTCGTGTGCCGCAATGCCTACGGTCGGCAGTTGGGCAGTTTCCACATCAAAGCACCCTTTAAGGGCATTGTCGGCGAGATCCCCATGACCTTCATCCGCGCTCCTTATATAAAAAAGGTAGACGACGGGGTTGAAGTGCTTGCCGAAGTAGACGGACATATCGTGGCAGCCCGGCAGGACAGACAACTTGTCACGGCTTTCCACCCCGAACTCAACGATGACACGAGGGTACACGAATACTTTCTCCGTTCAGTCGTCCTCCAGAAACTCTAATTCCAATTCTATCCACTCCGGCCGGCCCGTCGTGTCATCGCCCCCACCCCGGGGATTGGACACCGAAAGGCCGAGGAGACGGATGGGATGCCGGGGGCTGTAGTCTACTTGTCGGAGCAGTTGTTTGGCCAAGGGCAGAATGTCGTCTTTCGACTGAAGGATGCGACCCACAGTGATGCTCCGCGTGATTTGCGTAAAGTCGTTGTATTTCACTTTGAGAGTGAGCGTGTGCCCCTCAAACTGGTCTTTCGCCACCCGCTCAACCAGTTCCAACACCGTGTGGTAAAGTTCGATGATGACCGCCGAGCGTCCCGAGAGATCTTCAAGAAAGGTGTGTTCGCAACCCACCGACTTGCGGATGCGCTCCGTGATGACCGGTCGGTGATCGATGCCACGGGCAAAATCGTAGAACACCGGGCCGGCCTTGCCAAACACCTCGGTGAGATGGTGAAGCGAACAGACCCGCAAATCGGCCCCATGGAAGATGCCCATCCTGTGCATCCGCTCCGCCGTCTTTGGCCCGACGCCCCAAAACTTCTCTATCGGAAGAGCAGCCACGAAGTCCAAGGCCTTATCGGGGTGAATGGTGCAAAGGCCGTCGGGCTTCCTCATGTCGGAAGCTATCTTGGCCAGAAACTTGTTGTAAGACACGCCGGCCGAAGCCGTGAGCTGCAACTCATTGCGAATGCGCCGCTTGATTTCGAGGGCTACATCCACCGCCATGTCCATGCCCCGTTTGTTGACCGTGACGTCAAGAAAAGCCTCATCAATGGAAAGCGGTTCGATGAGGTCGGTATAATCGCGGAAGATGGCATGTATCTGCCCCGACACCTCTTTATATTTCCGATAATTTCCATCCACCACGATAAGCTCCGGACAACGCCGCTTGGCCGTCACCATGGGTTGGGCCGAATGCACGCCAAATCTCCGGGCCTCATAACTGGCCGTAGACACCACACCGCGCGCACCGTCGTGGCCCACGGCAATGGGCTTTCCGCGCAGTTCGGGATGGTCTCTCTGCTCCACCGAAGCAAAGAAGGCATCCATGTCTACATGTATTATCTTGCGTTGGGCATCCATAAATGTTCCTGTAAAGACCGGGCCTGCAAGGATACAGAATATCCGCTTTTCTATTGCCGGGGACAGTCTACCTGATGCAAAGGTAGAAAAAAGATGAGACACCACACCACCGGACGAAAGTTTTTAGTAACTTTGCGGACAGATTAACCAAACTTCAACGAGGATGAAAAGACTACACGCTATGACATTAGCCGCCCTGATGATACTGGGGCTTGTGGCCCAAGCACGACAGGAGAAAGTGATGATCTACGGTGACCACGGCCGCTTAGATGCAGTGATACAGACCCCCGAGACGCAACCCGGGCACAAGATTCCGATGGTGATTATCTGCCATGGCTTCACCGGCAATAAAGACGAACTGCTACTTCGGACACTGGCCGACAGTCTGGAGAGGCAGGGTGTGGGCTCCATCCGCTTCGACTTCAACGGACATGGACGCAGTGACGGACTCTTCGAGCAGATGACCGTGCCCAACGAGATAGTCGACACGAAACACGTTTTAGAATATGTGGAGCACTTGGATTACGTCAACCGCATTGCTTTGGCCGGTCATTCGCAAGGTGGTGTGGTTGCAGCCATGACCGGCGGTGAACTCGGCAACGGGCGCATAGACGCTCTCGTGCTGTTGGCCCCGGCCGGTGTGCTGCGCGACGATGCCCTACGTGGCAACACATTCGGTAAAATCTACGATCCGAAGAATCCGCCGGAGACCATCGAACTGTGGGGAGGACGGAAACTCGGAGGCAACTACATCCGCACCGCAATCGGTCTGCCCATCTACGAGACGGCCATGCACTATACCGGACCTACGCTTGTCATCCACGGTGAAAGCGACCGCACGGTGCCTTATACCTACGGACAGCGTTTCCACTATGTCATCAAAGGAAGTGAATTCCGACTGATGCCCGACATGGACCACGGTTTTTCCAGACACGAGGCAGAGGTGGCCGGTATGGCAGCCCGCTTCCTTGCCGACCGGCTCGGAGCTTCACCAAAGGCCTTTTCTGCCACAAAATCGAAAACCGGAAAAACAACCGATTCTATCGATCCGAGAACCATCAAGGGTGCAGATGCCTCCACTTACGAAACGCTTGGTGGGGGCTACAGCCGTGACAAGAACCACGCCTACTATAATGGCCGCCTCATCAGCGACGCGTGGGGTGGCAACCACTTCGTTTACAAGAGCGGAGGCTACGCCACTGACGGCGTACACACCTATTATAATGGCCGGCCGGTGGAACGCAACTGAGATCCACTTGTGTCAACCCATATACCACTAAAAACATAAAGTGCTGAATATCAGTACTCTTTACACCCACAAACGTGTCAACAGCCAAGGTGGTATTGCATCAAAAAGATAAGTTTCCTACCTTTGCACCATCACCAATCAAGATTACGCTTATGACACGTGGAAAAACTATTTGCAACGTTTTGAAGGCCATCCGCCAGAAGATTGCGGATGCCAACAACATTCCCTACTCCACCCGCGAATGCCACTTCGGGGGCGAATGTCTCGGCACCTGCCCGGCCTGCGAAAACGAACTGGCCTACATTCAACGCCAACTCCAACTCCGCCGCATGGCCGGAAAAGCCGTGATGCTCGTAGGCCTGTCGGCCGGCATGGCAAGTCTGACGGCCTGCGGAAGCGGAAAATCGCAGGCGATAGCGACTGATTCAGATACCATAGAAAAAATGGAATTGGGGAAAGTACGGCCAATCAAAAAGGCAGAAGTGAGGAAAGATGGCTCCTACACGGGAGTTGTATTGTTGAAAGACGGCTATTCCCTCCCCGTGAAGCGTGTAAAGTCATCCACCAAGTTCGCCCCCCCGACACCCCGTTCGACCAAGAAAGACGGCAAGCGAAAGGACAAACAACCGGCAGAGGCCTGCCAACCACTTCAAATCGTAGGAGAGATAGCCGCTCCTCCATTCCCGCTTCCCGACTCTTCGGCGGTTTCCGAAGACGACCGCATCTTCGGGATTGTCGAAGAAATGCCGAGTTTTCCCGGCGGCCCCCAAGCACTTATGGAATATCTGAAAGACCACGTGCAGTACCCACCGACCGAAGCCTGCGTGCAAGGGCGCGTCATCGTGAGTTTTGTAGTGGAGAAAGACGGCAGCATCACCGATGTAAAGACCGTGCGCTCCGTCGACCCTGCCTTTGACCGGGAAGCCGAGCGGGTGGTGAAAGCCATGCCCAAATGGGTGCCGGGCAAGCAAAACGGCATCCTCGTGAGGACAAGATATAACGTTCCCGTCACTTTCCGCCTGCAATGACGACTCCCATTCCCCTCATCGGCATAGAGCGCCACCGGATCGCCACCGACGGCGTGGGCGTGACCACGCTCGTGGCCTTTCACGATTGTCCGCTCCGTTGCAGGTATTGCCTCAATCCGCAATGCCTGCAACCCGACTACTTCTGGCGTGACGTGACGGTGGAGGACCTGCTCGCCGAAGTAGCCGTCGACGATCTCTATTTCCAAGCCACGGGAGGAGGCATCACTTTCGGCGGGGGCGAACCGTTGCTGCGCGGCGACTTCATCGCCGATTTCTGCCGTCGGAAACCGGCTGCATGGCACATCACCCTCGAGACCTCCCTCAATGCGCCCCGCCATCGTCTGGAGACCGTCTTCCCCCACATCGACCAATACTTTGTAGACATCAAGGACACCCATCCCGACATCTACCGCAACTATACGGCCCGCGACAACGCCCCCGTCATGGCCAATCTTGCATGGCTCGCAGCACAGGGAGCGGCAGAGAAAGTCCTCATCCGGCTGCCGCACATCCCCGACTACAACACACAGGCCGATGTAGACCGCAGCCGTCGCCGTCTCGAAGCACTCGGTTTCACCCATTTCGACGAGTTCGACTACATCAAAAAGCAGGGTGCTTTGGAGTCAGGAACGGCAAAATGTGATGGAGAATAGGCGTTTTGTGGATAAAAAAGGCTAACTTTGTCCGCACAAAAGGCAAACAACAACCAATGGCCACCAACAACCGGCAAACTGCCTTGCCACCACAATCCGTCATGTCATGAACAACAAGAGAATAGAGGAGATAGATTTCATCAAGTGCGTCTTGATTCTTCTCATGGTCACTTTCCACTTAGTGTATATCGGAAACACCTACCCACTCGCCAAAAGTTTCGTCTACACGTTCCACATGCCGTGCTTCCTTGTGCTTTCCGGCTACCTTTTCAATCAGCACAAACCGCCCCGTGCCTTCGGCAAATCCATGTTTTGGTTGGCCGTCCCCTATCTCCTCATGGAAAGCGGCTACATCCTGATGGCCTCCTTCCTCCCCATCCGTGAGCACATAGACAACCTCACTCCGGGCACTTTCGCCGACCTGCTCCTTCTGCATCCGATAGGCCCTTATTGGTATCTGCACACGCTGATATTGTGCAGCACGGTCTATTTCGCTCTGTCCCGATGGCCACGCATCGGCCTTACGGCCCTTTTCGTCCTCGCGGGTGTGCTCCTTTATGCGTTGTCCCAATGCCATTTGGTGGTCTTCTCCAACGCCCTGTATTTCCTGTTGGGCGCATTTCTGAGAAAGCGCGAGACCGCTTTCTCCTCCTTTTTTCTTCCTTCCCCCTGGCTTTTTCTTCCATTTGCCATTGCCAGCCTTTCATTCTCCGAAACGGCTGACAAGACTGCCGTCAGCGCCATTGCCGTCTACTGCGCCCTCTGCACGCTCCCCGTTGTCTACAAGTTTCTGGTGAAGTGTGGAAAAGGGCGCATTTCCCGTGGTGCCAACTTCATCGGCCGGCACACGCTTCTGATTTTCCTTTTCTCCCCCATTTTCACCATTTTAGCCAAGAGTTACCAGCCGCAGTTGGTCGGTCTCGACCCGTCAGGGATGCTTTTTCTCCTTGTGTCTCTGGCGTTTGCCGTGACCGGCAGTCTTCTCATCGGCATTCTGCTCGACCGTCTTCGGCTCTCCCGATTCATCTTCGGCAAACGCCAGATGATCGGTTAGGCTCTTCCATCCATGCCTACCGGCTCCCCCTTTTACCTCCGCAAGTAGCAAAATGTGAGAGAGGAAAGGCGTTTTGTGAATTAAAATTGCTAACTTTGCACGCACAATTTCAAATGACAACAATTACCGGTAAGAACAAGCAATGAAGATTGAAAACGCGATAGCAAGTGCCGTCATCGGCGCGGTGAAGGAACTCTACGGACAGGATGTGCCCGAAAAGATGGTGGCCCTGCAAAAGACCAAGAGCAATTTCGAGGGCAACCTGACCCTCGTGGTATTCCCATTCCTCAAAATGTCGAAAAAGAAACCCGAAGACACCGCGCAGGAAATAGGCCGCTACTTGACAGAGCACTGCAAGGCCGTGGCCTCATTCAACGTGGTGGGGGGATTCCTCAACCTCGTCATCGCGCCCGCCGCATGGGTGGAACTGCTCAACGACATTCATGCCGACGACCGGTTTGGCCGGAAAACCGCCACCGAGGACAGCTCGCTGGTGATGATCGAATACTCCTCGCCCAACACCAACAAGCCACTCCACTTGGGCCACGTGCGCAACAACCTGCTCGGATGGTCGCTCGCCCAAATCATGGAGGCCAACGGCAACAAGGTAGTCAAGACCAACATCGTCAACGACCGGGGCATACACATCTGCAAGTCGATGCTGGCATGGCTCAAATGGGGCAACGGCGAGACGCCCGAGTCGAGCGGCAAGAAGGGCGACCATCTCATCGGCGACTACTACGTGGCTTTCGACAAGCACTATCGTGAAGAAGTCAAAGCACTCAAAGCACAATATATCGCCGACGGTCTTGACGAGGAAAAGGCCGAAGAGAAGGCCAAGGCCGAGGCTCCGCTCATCAAGGAAGCCCACGAGATGCTCGTGAAATGGGAGCAGGGCGACCCGGAGGTGCGTGCCCTCTGGGAGAAAATGAACAACTGGGTGTATGCCGGTTTCGACGAGACCTACAAGGCACTGGGCGTGGGATTCGACAAGATCTACTACGAATCTGACACCTATCTTGAAGGCAAGAAGAAGGTGGAAGAGGGATTGGCCAAGGGACTCTTCTTCCGCAAGGACGACAACAGTGTGTGGGCCGACCTCACCGAGGACGGACTCGACCAGAAGCTGCTGCTGCGGGCCGACGGCACGTCGGTCTACATGACGCAGGATATCGGCACGGCCGACATGCGCTTCAAGGATTTCCCCATCGACAAGATGATCTATGTGGTGGGCAACGAACAGAACTACCACTTCCAAGTGCTCTCGCTGTTGCTCGACCGGTTGGGCTTCAAGTGGGGCAAGGAACTGGTGCATTTCTCCTACGGCATGGTGGAACTGCCCAACGGCAAGATGAAAAGCCGTGAGGGAACCGTGGTGGATGCCGACGAGCTGATAGCTGCCATGATAGAGAATGCCCGCCGCACCTCGGACGAACTGGGCAAGTTCACCGACATGACCGAGGACGAGAAGCGCGAGATAGCCCGCATCGTGGGTCTCGGCGCACTCAAATATTTCATCCTGAAAGTGGATGCCCGCAAGAACATGCTTTTCAATCCCGAGGAATCCATCGACTTCAATGGCAACACCGGTCCGTTCATCCAATACACCTACGCCCGCATCCGCTCCATCATGCGCAAGGCGGCTGCCGACGGCATAACCATTCCGTCGGCTCTTCCCGAAGATGCTCCGCTGAATGAAAAGGAAATCAATCTCATCCAGAAGATGAACGATTTCGGGGCTGCCGTGGCGCAGGCAGGCGTGGACTACAGTCCGAGTGGCATAGCCAACTACTGCTACGAACTGGTGAAGGAGTTCAACCAGTTCTACCACGACTACAGCATCCTCAATGCCGAGCACGACGACGAGAAACTCACCCGGTTGGTGCTGGCGCAGAATGTAGCCAAGATTGTCAAGAGTGCTATGGCACTTCTGGGCATCGAAGTGCCGGAGAGGATGTAGGGGCCTCCCCCGACCCCTCCGAAGGAGGGGAGGGCCTCGCGGACTATGGAATGGATAATGGAGGGGATGAAGGTCTTACATGAGTAGGTGTCATGCCCGATTTGTTATTCTGTTACTCTGTCTTTCTAAAAAGAGATACGACTGAGGAGCATGGTTGGAAGCCCTATATGTTATTTTGTTACTCTGTCTTAAAATACACAGGGAGGCACACCGGCCTTCCTGTTATTCTGTCAAACGAAAACCAATGGCTAAGAAAACTACACTCGTCAACCCGCCGTCGTGGCGCCACGACACCGTGCTGCCCCTGCCGCAAGAAGTCACTTCGGCCGCTTGGGCGGTAGACGCAGCCTGCTCGGGCAATCCGGGGCCGATGGAATATCAGGCCATCGACCTGCAAACGGGGACGCAGGTGTTCCATTTCGGCCCTGTGTATGGCACCAATAACATCGGAGAATTTCTCGCCATCGTCCACGCCCTTGCACTCATGGAGAAGCGGGGCATCAAAGACAAGGTGATCTATTCCGACAGCGTGAACGCCTCCTTGTGGGTGGCCAAGAGGCAATGCAAGACCAAACTGGAACACAACGACAAGACCGAACCGCTCTTCCAAATCATCGCCCGTGCCGAACAGTGGCTCTGCACCCATCAGGTGCAGACCCCTATCATCAAATGGGAAACCAAGAAATGGGGGGAAGTGCCCGCCGACTTCGGGCGGAAATAATCTACGAAAGCCATGTCGCACACGAGAGAGTAGCAAAGCCCCCTAAGTTAGGGGGGAGGTTTGAACAAGTGGAAAGCGATAGGTGTTAGATGGTGGGTGTTAATAAAGTGTTCTAAGCTCCCTAAGAGCTCACCACCACCTTCCTCACTTAGGAAGCTTAGGCTGCCTATGCCCCGTGAGGCACTCCCCTCCTTTGAAAGGGTCGGGGGAGGCTCCCTATAGCACGAACTATTAAATCTTTCAAAAAAGCCTTACACGCATTTTCTTCACCCCCATCTTTTCGGGTCTCCCCATTCGCCTTATCACCTTCATCCGCCCCATCGATTTTCCCACCAACCCAACCGACATTGCAAAACGGCCACACTTGAAAGCTCATTCAGCCATAACGAGAAAGCAAAAGAGCCCGTTTCACAATGCCGTTTTGACCGAAAAATCCCTTTTAGGGGGTGGAGGGGCTCTTAAAGACTTTGACAACTAAAAAAAGGGAAACACCCATGTGCTTCCCTTGCTTATGCAAAGATAGCAAATTTTCAGGCAAAAAGCAAATGCAATACGAAATAAGTTGACAGACGGAAAGTGTGTCTCCCACTCCTTAAACAGATGAGGCCGACCGCTCGAAAAGGCTTTTTCCGAAGACAACCGGCTTGCAAACCGGCATTCCTCAAGCTCCCAAAATGAAAAAAATCAGCATACTATCGCCTGATAACACAAAATCGGCTAACTTTGCATCCTGTCAGGAAGACGGATTGGGGGAATAAAAGAATCGTCCCCGAGATTCCGGCAACCACAGATACGGACAAATCCTATAACATCACACAAAAGGCGCAAGAAATCATGGAAATGAACGAATATCAAAAACAGGCCTTGAAAACAGCCATTTATCCACACCCCATCGTATATCCCGTTCTCGGACTGACGGGCGAAGCCGGTGAGGTGGCCGACAAGGTGAAAAAGGTTATCAGAGACCAAGGAAGCGACTTCAGCGACGGCCACACAAAGGAGGAAATCGCCAAGGAGATAGGCGATGTGTTGTGGTATCTGTCCACGCTGGCCAACGACCTCGGCTACACGCTCGACGAAATTGCAGAGATGAATATCCGCAAAATACAATCGCGGCAGCAGTGTGACAAGATACATGGAGCCGGAGACAACAGGTAGAAAGATGAAAAACGGAGGAAAACGAGTTAAAAAGTAACAAAACGCTTAATAAGAAGCTTCTTACCAAATGCTTTGTTACATTCTTTGTAAACATAAAACAATCCAAGATAATAGCGAGAAGGCCAAAGAAAAAAACGAAAAATATCAATAAAAAAGCGTTCTATGTGAAGAAAAAACATTATATTTGCACATCTTAGAAGGAGACGATATTCATATACGGTCATGACAAACAAGATTTTCACCCTGCTGATAGGCACTTTGTCTCTCACAGCCTACGCCCGCCCACATCACGACGACGTATTCATTTCGGCCTGCACCGACAACTACAAATTCACCACGCATGGCAATACGCCTGTAGTGGAAAACTCCACGGAGACGGAATACACGCTCAACAGTGCCGTCAACCAGAAGATACAACCCGGTGTCTACTACGGGGAGTTCATCTCGCTCGACTACGCCAAGTGCGGCAGTTGCAAGGCTGCCTACAAGAGCGTCACCCCCGAAAACGTGTTCTATGACGACACGAAGGTGTGTTTCTTCAACGACGAATTGTGGCGCAAACACCCGAAAGCCACGGCAAAATTCCGCCGCACGTTCAAGGACATACACTACTTCACACGCATCTACCTTTCCGAAGACTATCTGGTGAAAAACAAGACGGTGACCATCACCATCCCAACCAAACTGAAAGGCTACCGGCTGGTGGAGCGCAACTTCAACGGCCACATCTCAACCCACCGCGCCAAGGTGGGCGAGGACTCCGTGTTCACCTACACCGTGACCGACTTGCCGGCCGAAAGAGACGAAGACAACATGCCGCCTTTCGGCACAATCTATCCCCATATAGTCGTCGTGGGGCCGTTTGCCGACTACCACGCACTCTACCGCTGGTCGCGCGACATGGCCGATGTATACTGCACCGTGCCCGACATCAAGACACTTGTAGCCGACATCACGCGCGGTTGCAAGACCGATGAGGAGCGCATCGCCGCCACCTATGCATGGGTGCAGCAAAACATACGCTATGTGGCTTTCGAGGCCGGGGTGGCCGGGCATCGCCCCGACAGACCGGCCGAGGTGATACGCAAACGCTACGGCGACTGCAAGGGCATGGCCCTGCTGCTCCGGACACTGCTCCGGGAACAGGGATTCGACGCCCGGCTCACCGACATAGGCACCACCTCCATCCCCTACCGCATGAGCGATCTGCCCACGCTGGCAGCGGCCAACCACGTGATATGCACGCTCTTGCACGGCGGCAAGACCTACTACCTCGATGCCACCTACAGCTACATTCCCTACGACTACGTTCCCCTGCACATACAGGGCCAACAGGCCATGATAGAAAACGGCGACGACTGTCTGTTGGCGACCGTACCCTCGCTGCCTGCCGAAACCTCGGTGGACAAACTGACCTACCGCTATCGGCTCGTGGCGGGCAACCGGTTGGAAGGCGAAGCGACCTACGAACTGTGCGGCGACATGAAAGAATACTTCCTCACATCCTATCACACTGCCGAACAGGGAGACAAGGAGGCTTTTCTGGCCAACAACCTGAATGCCGACAACCATAGCAACACGGTGACGCAGGTGGCTTGGAAACAAAACTCGCCGTGGGAAAAGTGGGCAGTGCTCACAGGACAGGTGACCAACGCGAATGCCGTGCAAACCATTGACAACGAGTGCTACATCGAACTGAATCCGCACAACAACCTCTTCATCGCCAAGATAGACACCACCGACAGGGTAAACGACTTCTGTCTGCCCCAGCCCTGCAACGTCATCCGGCAGGTGGAACTCACCATTCCGGCGGGTTACCGCATCACCCATCTGCCTGCCGATTTCAAGACGACCGTGCCACAGGGCACGCTCTCGTGCAGTTTCGCCCGGCGGGGAACCAACAAAGTGGTGTTCACCCAACGCATGCAGATAAGCAACAAGCGCATAGCCCGCAACGACATTCCACGGTGGAATGAGGCCGTGAGTCAATGGACGGATGCCTGCAACGACCAACTGATATTGAAGAAATGAGAAAGAGAAGGGCACTCACAGACAAAAAGAACGGAACTTATAAAAAACAACATACCATCACGATGAGAAAACAAATCACAAGACTCTGCATGGCAACCCTCCTGCTGCTATGCGCAACGCAGGGCTCCGCCTTCGACAACGACGACTACAAGGCGTATGCACAAGAGATGAGAAAAGCCGTATGGGCACAAGACAGTCTACCCGAGTTCAAAAACTACAAATGTCCGGCAAAGTACAAGAACGAATCGGCTGTGGTGCTGGCCGCCTACGACGAGATGCTGCTTGACCAGAAATCGAAGCTGCGTATGTCAGGTCTCAACTTCTATACCGTGAAACAGCTCAACTACAATAGGCTCAACCGCCAGCTCATCTACATCAACGACCAGGCTTCGTTGAAGAAGTTCAGCGAATTCGACTACAAGACTTACAGCAAGAAACATTTCGCCGGACTGGGCGACGACATCGTGCGCAATGTGCTGGGAGTGCGCATCATCAAACCCGACGGCACTATAAAAGAAGTGAGCACGGACGATTACGTGACAGCCAACGAGGGCAAGAAAGACAAGGACAAGGGCGAAAAACTCGCCGTGCCGGGCCTGCAAGTGGGCGATGTGATAGACGTGTTCACCTCGGAGATGAAGCAAATACGCGAGGAGAATATCGCCCCGGTTGTCTTCGCCTTCATCAACGACTATCCCACACTCTCCTACCGCATCCATTGCTCCATCGACCCAAAACTCACCACGCAATACCGCCAACTCAACGGGGCCCCAGACTTCAAACAGTCGACGGATGCGGAGGGCAACATCATCCTTGATGCCATGATGACCAACATCGACAAATCGGAACCCGACCTCTGGTATAACACCGCTGCACAGACTCCGCTCACCTTATTATATATACAAGGACGAAAAATCACGGGAGCTTACGTGCCGGAGAGTGTCAAGGACAAAGGACTGCAGGCCAACCCATCGGCAGAGGCCATACAAAAGGACGACTGGCGCTTTTGGGGAAGTCGGCTGCTGTATGGACTCGATTCCAACGAGAAGAAACTGGTCAAAGAGCTTGCCAAACAGTCTATCTCGGATGAGGAAAAAGCCGATATTTTCTATAATTTCTACAATGATATCGACTTGAGTCTGGACGACATCAACTATTCTCCATCCTATTTCATCTCTTCCTTCGGCCAACTCCTCACCAAGGCCAAGATACCTTTCCAACGAGGCATCACCACCGACGACGGCAGCGAACCGCTCGACCAGCTCATCAGCTACCGCAACACCACGTGGGTCATCCGGCTCAACAACGGAAAAATCTACACGCCGCCTTCGGGTATGCACGCTCCCGGATATATCCCCGCCTCCCTGCAAGGGCGACAGGTGAGCTTCAACACCAGCGTGAAGAAACCCTTTGACGGCGGGACCTACGAGAAATCCACGTTGCCCACAAGCACTTCAGCCGACAACACCGACAAGGTGGAACTCAAGGCTTCCGTCGAAGGCACCCTGCTGCACATCAGCCGCACGGAGGCCCGTACCGGCACACTGAAGGAAACACTCTCTGCCTATCTGCCCACCCACAAGCAAATAGCCGACTCCTACGCTGCCGCCCAACCGCTGCTGCGCACGTATGAAGACCTCTATACCAAGAAAGCAAGAAACAAAGCACCGGAAAATGCAGCCAAAGACAAAGAGCTGCAGAAGGAGAGATTCAAAGACGAAGTAGGCGGTTATCAGGGCGAGGACGCCAAATCGGTGGAAAGTTACGACATCGTGAGCATGGGCCATGAGAAAATCAATGCCCCATTCACCTACCGAGTGGACTACACCATGGACGGCTATGTGAAGAAGGCCGGCAACAACCTCATCCTCGCCGTGGGCAAACTCATAGGCGAACAGCTTAAAGTGGAGGGCAACGCCCGCAAGCGCACAGCCGACATCTACCGCTCTGCCCCCACAACGATGGAATGGAATATCACCGTGACACTGCCTGCCGGCTACCATGCCGTCCCCGAAAGTCTTGCCAAACTCAACACGCAAGTGGACAACGAATGCGGTTCGTTCAAAGCGACAGCCACCGGCAAAGGCAATACACTCACGCTCCATGCCACCAAGGTGTATAAACACAAGACCGAACCTGTGGCCAACTGGAACAAGATACTACAAATGCTTGACGCTGCCTCGGATTTCACCTCCAAACAGGTAGTTCTGAAAAAATAGGCGTATAAGATGCAAAAGGTGAAAAATCCAAAGATCCAAAAAATGCAACTCTTTAGCTATCTGCATTGTTTTTTGAATCTTTGGATTTTTCACCTTTTGCATCTTACAATATTTCCGGGTGTTAATCTTCACTAAATAGTTCTCGGAAGAAAAACAATTCTGCCCATTCGTGCTATCTTTGCAGGCATAACGACCATACAAAAAAGTCATGAAAGGACACTTCAGCAAATGGATATTGGCTGCGACTGCAACCATACTGGTGGGCAGTTGCGGCGCACAGCCCACACGCCGGCAAGAAACCGGAAAACCGGCGGCAGCTGCTGTGCAGGCCAACAACATCACATCGCGTTTCCCCACACCGGCAGGCTACACGCGGGTGAAAGTAGCGAAAGGAAGCTATGCCGAATTTCTGCGCAACTTGCCATTGAAACCTGCAAATGCTGATCTGCACTATTACAACGGCAGTGTGAAAGAACATCGATACCGGGGAGCCGTGGTGGACATGGATTTCGGGAACAAGAAGAATGAACAATGCGCCGATGCAGCTATCTTTCTCCGCGCTTCCTATTTATGGAAGACCCGTCAATATGCCAAGATTCATTTCCACTTCACCAACGGGTTTGATGCCCGCTACAGCAAATGGGCCGAAGGCTATCGCGTGAAAAACTACAACTCGTGGGTGAAGTCGGCCAAACGCGACTATTCTTACGCCACATTCAGGAAATATCTCGACCTCGTGTTCCAATATGCCGGTACGGCCTCACTCAGCAAGGAACTCATGCCCGTAGGCATCTGTTGGGCCAAAGACATCCAAGCGGGCGACATTATCATCAAGGGAGGATTCCCCGGACATGCCGAGACGGTAGTCGACGTGGCCGAAAATGCTGCGGGCAAACGCATCGTGCTATTGGCTCAAAGTTTTATGCCGGCACAAGAAATCGAAATATTTCCAGAGTGGATACAGTCGGAAAATGAGCACTATCTCGTCACCCCGACATGGACATTCGACGCCCGGGGCACCAATGCCCGCTATCTGCGGCGGTTCAGGGACGAGCCCTAAACGCACCCATGGAGCTTTCATGCCCGTACCACCTTATTACATTGGCATCATAAATTTGCTGTCCAGTGGGCACTGCGCTGTCGGGCAACGAGGGAGCCGGCGTACCGTCGCCCACCGTGATAGGTGCAGTCTCCACACGCAGTTCATCCCAAAGGTCGGCATCGAGAAACGACTGTAGGGTCTGTGCCCCCCCTTCCACAAGAAGCGATTGTTTTTTCTCTTCATACAGCCGAGCCAATATCCCGGTGACGGAAGCTCCATGCCCCAAAACAATGCGCTCGGGATCGGGCCCCGACCACTCGCGAACATTGAGCCGGGGATGCTCGCGCTCCTCTGTCACCCGTCCCACAAGGATAGCATCGTTCTCGGCACGGAGCTTGTGGGAAAGCATTTTAGTGAAAGGTGAGGAAATGGGCAAAGCCCTACCGTGATCGTCGAGGAAGCCATCAGCCGTCTGCGCCCACTTGAGTGTGATGTAGGGCCGGTCTCGCTCGTTGCAGACGATAAACCGCCGGTTGAGTGTCAGACACTCCTGTTCGAGCACGCCCACGGTGACCTCAATGCCCGCCTTGCGGATGCGCTCCACACCACGACCGCTGACTTCGGCAAACGGATCGATGCAACCACACACCACACGGCGCACCCCTTTCCTGACGATGAGGTCGGCACAAGGAGGGGTCTTGCCGAAGTGGGAGCAGGGCTCGAGCGACACATAGATCGTACTCTCATGCAACAGCGCCTCATCCTCGGGGCACACGGAGGCAAAGGCGTTGACCTCGGCATGTCCCTCACCGCATCGCACATGATAGCCTTCGCCGATGATGCGCCCGTCGGGAGACACGATGACGGCCCCCACCATAGGGTTTGGTTTGGCGTTTTGCCGGCCGTTGCGTGCCAATTGGAGACAACGGCGCATGAATTTCTCGTCTGTCAACAGCTGATTGTTATTCATTTTTTGTACCTTTGCATTGTTACACTCATGACTTATCAAGAATTTTGGCACCGACTGACCCCACTCTATGCTGCCGGCGAAGCGCAAGCTATTGCCCGCATGGCACTTGACATGCGGTTCGGATTGTCGCTGACCGATGTTCTTTGCGGCAAAGTTAATGATTTATCCGCAGAAGACACCCGTTTGCTAGAAGAAATTGTCCGACGGCTGGAAACGGGAGAGCCTGTACAGTATGTACTCGGAGAGGCCCCGTTTTGCGGGCGCAATTTCCATGTAGAGCCGGGCGTGCTCATTCCCCGGCCCGAAACAGAAATGCTCCTTCCGCTTATCTGCAAGGCTGCAAAGGCATCGCCATCGTCGCCTGTCACCATTCTGGACATCGGCACAGGGTCGGGGTGTATTGCTATCACGGCCTCACTCAAACTTCCCGAAGCGCAGGTGACTGCCTGGGACATCTCCGACAAGTCACTCCACATCGCACAGAACAATGCGGAAAGGCTTGGAGCACGGGTGACATTTGAAAAGCAGAATGCCCTAACAGCAGCCGAAGGTTACACAGACAACACCTTCCCCGATAGCCGACAATATGACATCATTGTCTCCAACCCACCCTACATAGCCGAACGCGAGCGCAAGAACATGGACCCCAACGTGCTCGACTACGAACCGACCGTGGCACTCTTTGTGCCCGACGCCACCCCGTTGCTGTTCTATAAAGCCATCAGCCATTATGCCGTAAAGGCTCTGAAACCATCAGGATGCCTGCTCTTTGAAATCAATCCGCTCTTTGCGGAGGAGTTGAAGGAAATGCTACAAGAAGCAGGCTTCAACGATGTGGAACTGATGACCGACCTGTTTGGCAAACAACGGATGGTCCAAGCAAGAAGAAAAAAATAAGCATGAAAACGATAACCGACAAGCCCCTATCCGAACAAAACGCCCTGCAAAAGCTCACCGCACTCTGTGCCAGGGGGGAACACTGCACGCAAGAGATGCTCGACAAAATGCAGCGTTGGGGACTGGACGAGGAAGCCCGGACCCGAAACATGGCCTATCTCACGGAACATAAATATGTGGACGACAAACGTTTCACCCGCTTTTTCATCAATGACAAAATCAAATACAACCACTGGGGCCGCCGCAAGGTGGAACAGGCACTGTGGCTGAAACGAATACCCAAAGATATTTCCGACCCCATCTTTGAAGAGCTCGGTGATGAAAACTTTCTGGAAGCCCTCCGCCCCGTCATCCGTCGGAAGTGGGAAACCACAAAAGCTGCCACAGACTATGAACGGTCGATGAAAGTCATCAAGTATGCCCTGAGTCGCGGTTTTGGCTTTGACCTCATCCGCAAGTGCATCGACGAACTCTCTGATACCGACCTTGACATGACTGAAGACAATTTTTGAGCCCATGTTGCGCCGCCTCTACGATATGCTGTTTCCCCGTGCCTGCGCCATCTGCGGACAACGGCTGGCTCTTGGCGAGCAAGCACTCTGTGCCGTGTGCAATATCAACCTGCCACGCACCCGCTTCACAGAAGATCCGGAAGACAATGCAATGGCCAAGACCATCAGCAGTCAGATGGCTGTAGAACGCGCCACAGCACTCTACCGGCACCTTTCCCACTCGTCATCGGGCGCACTGATCTACAATCTCAAATACGGGGGCCATCCCGAATACGGCGACATGATGGGTGAACTCATGGCCAAGGAAATCCTACCTACAGGTTTCTTCGAAGGCATAGATTTGCTTGTGCCCATCCCACTGACCTGGGATCGCCGGCGGCAGCGGGGGTACAATCAGAGCGAGTTCATTGCCGAAGGAGTGAGCCGCATCACGGGAACACCCATTGAAAAGAAGATTGTGAAGCGCACCGTCTTCCACGGAAGTCAGACCGACAGGGATGCACGGGCACGCCGGGAGAACGTGGAAGGGGTGTTCAAACTGCTGAACCCCGAAGCAGTGCATGGCCGACACGTGCTACTCATTGACGATGTATGTACCACCGGGGCCACTTTGTCGTCGTGTGGCATGGAAATAAAAAAAGCGGGCGATGTGCGCATCAGTGTGCTCACCCTCGGTTTTGCCGGAAGTTAAGCACTTTTAACTCTGACACAACAGACAATCAAAAAAAGAATAGTAACTTTGCACGAATATAACACTTTGTAAAAAACAAATCTTATGGATAAGCTAAAAAAGAATTTCGCTTCCAAGCTATTGAAAATCAAAGCCATCAAGTTGCAGCCCAACAACCCGTTCACTTGGGCAAGCGGCTGGAAGTCACCTTTCTACTGCGATAATAGAAAGACCCTTTCCTATCCCGATCTGCGCAACTATGTGAAGTTCGAAATTGTCCACACCATTCTTGAGGAGTTTCCCGAAGTCGAAGCCATTGCGGGTGTAGCCACCGGAGCCATCCCACAGGGAGCACTTGTCGCCGATGCCCTCCATCTGCCATTCGTTTATGTGCGCTCCAAACCCAAGGACCACGGACTGGAAAATCTCATCGAGGGAGAACTGCGTCCGGGCATGAAGGTGGTGGTGATAGAAGACCTCATCTCCACGGGCGGAAGTTCGCTCAAGGCGGTGGAAGCTATCCGCAAGAACGCCTGCGAAGTCATCGGCATGGTGGCCAGCTATACTTACGGATTCCCCGTGGCCAAGAAAGCTTTCAAGGAAGCCGGTGTAAAGCTTGTCACACTGACAGACTACGAGCACGTGGTGGCTGAAGCACTGGAGACAGGCTACATAGCCGATGACGAAGTGGAACTGTTGCATGAATGGAGGAAAGATCCGGCCAACTGGAACAAGTGACCCGGCCATTCTGCCACAGTCGACAAGAATCATTAACAAAAGAAAACCGAAAGATATATGAGCTCTACATTTGAAAGCTCCGTAAAGCAGATACCGCACAGCCAGACGACAGTCTACAACACGCTGAGCGACCTCAGCAACCTCGAACGCATCAAGGATAAGATTCCCACCAACAAGGTGGAAGACTTCTCGTTTGACAGCGACAGCATCTCCATCAAGGCTCCCATGGTGGGTGACATCAAGATGCGCATCGTGGAACGCGAGGCCCCGAAGACCATCAAGTTTGAAACGGAGAACAGCCCCGTCCCATTCAACTTCTGGATCCAACTGCTGCCCACCGATGAGGCGGCCTGCAAGATGAAACTCACCATCAAGGCCGACCTCAACCCTTTCATCAAGGGAATGGTGAAAAAGCCACTCGAAGAAGGCATCGAGAAAATAGCTGAGGCACTGGCCATGATTCCCTACGAGGACTAACAGAAAAGACTATGGCGAACAAACTTTGGGAAAAAAACTTTGTGGTGAACCGGGAGATAGAGCGTTTCACCGTAGGCCGCGACCGCGAGATGGATCTCTATTTGGCCAAATATGACGTGCTTGGTTCAATGGCCCACATCACCATGCTGGAAAGCATCGGGCTGTTGAAGTGTGACGAACTCCCCCCGCTGCTTGCCGAGCTCAAACGCATCTACGCCATTGCCGAGCGCGGAGAATTCTGCATCGAAGACGGTGTGGAAGACGTTCACTCGCAGGTGGAGCTGATGCTCACCCGCCGATTGGGTGACATGGGCAAGAAGATACACTCCGGCCGCTCACGCAACGACCAAGTGCTGGTAGACCTCAAGCTCTTCACACGCCACGAGCTCAAAGAGATTGCCGATGCCGTAAAGCTGCTTTTCGACGAACTGATACGGAAGAGCGACCATTATAAGAACACGCTCATGCCGGGCTACACCCACTTGCAGATAGCCATGCCATCAAGTTTCGGTCTCTGGTTCGGCGCCTACGCCGAGAGTCTGGCCGATGACATGCTGTTTCTGCAAGCTGCCTACCGCATGACCAACCGCAATCCGCTCGGTTCGGCGGCAGGCTATGGCTCATCGTTTCCGCTCAACAGAGAGTTGACCACCCGCCTGCTGGGCTTTGACTCGATGGACTACAACGTGGTCTATGCCCAAATGGGGCGCGGCAAGATGGAGCGCAATGTGGCTTTTGCCTTAGCTTCCGTGGCCGGCACACTGGCCAAACTGGCTTTCGATGCGTGTCTGTTCAACTCGCAGAACTTCTCCTTTGTGAAGCTGCCCAAGGAGTGTACAACCGGTTCGAGCATCATGCCACACAAGAAAAATCCCGATGTGTTCGAACTGATACGAGCCAAGTCGAACAAGATACAGTCGCTCCCGCAACAGGTGATGCTCATTATGAACAACCTGCCCTGCGGATATTTCCGCGACTTGCAGATCATCAAAGAGGTTTTCCTGCCCGCATTCGGCGAATTGAAAGACTGCTTGCAGATGACGGCCTACATCATCAACAAGATGGAAGTAAACGAACACATCCTCGACAATGAGATGTACGACCCGATTTTCTCCGTAGAAGAAGTCAACCGATTAGCTGCCGACGGTATGCCGTTCCGTGACGCCTACAAACAAGTGGGGTTGGAAATCGAGGCCGGAACCTTCCATGCCGACAAGCACATCCGACACACGCATGAAGGCTCTATTGGCAATCTTTGCAACGACCGCATTCAGGCACTCATGGAACAGACTCTCGCCGGCTTTCACTTTGAGCGCGTGGAACAGGCTGAAAGCAAACTGCTGAAAGACTGACCCACCCTTTAACAAGCGTATGGACAGATGAAAAAGGCAATAAAGAATATCCTGCTGAAGATGCCGGCCATAGTGTCGGCACTGACACTTCTGGCCTCTTGCGGAGCCGAAGCCCCCGTCAGCCGCACCTATCCGTGCCGCTTCTATCTCGACACACGTATCCATCCGGTGAGCAAACTCATCACGGCCGTCACCTCTTACAATTACTATGTGAAGACTACCGTAGACTATCGCTCGGGAGCCTTTCATGTCGTGACCTACAGCCGAGACGGACAGAACAACCCCGAAGACCTCACCTTAACGGCCCAGACTGAAATCTACGCTTTCACGGGCGGCATCTATCTCGGTGCCAACAAATCTATCATCGTGGGGCTGACCAACTTCAATGGGCCGGTGGCCTACGACGGCATGTGCCCCAACTGCATTGAGCAATATGCCTCGGTCGACTTCCCGCTCTCATGGAATACGACGGTGAGCGAAGTGAAATGTAACAAATGCAAACGAACCTACTCCTTGGAGACGGGGACTATCACCGGAGGCAACAACGGCAAGCCGCTCATGCGTTATCTTGTCAACTATATCGGGCCTTACTCAATGCTTCGAATAGGCAACTGACAACCAGCCATCTATGGCTCTTAAAATCTGTTAATCGTTTTGCAGTTCCGACAAATAGCTTTACCTTTGCAACCGCAACAAGCCACTGTGACGGAGAGGATAAGCACGGCCCAAAGTACATCCTGACAACGCACAGAGGTGACTTGCGGAAACAACTCAGTTGATAGAGCACGACCTTTCCCCGGGTCGGAATGCGGATTTGGGTCCAGCCTTCCGCTCTTTCAACCATCGGCGATGCGCCTTTTGTCCATCGCTCATAACAATGCCGCAATGGTGGAATTGGTAGACACGAGGGACTTAAAATCCCTTGGCCAGTAATGGCTGTGCGGGTTCGAGTCCCGCTCGCGGCACTCTCCCTGCTTTTTTACGATATGAAACACATCTCATACCTCTTTTTGATAGCCGTCATCTCATCGCTCGTCTCATGCGGAGCCGGCAAAGGACGCTTTCGATTAAAAGGCAAGATACTCCACATCAATCAGGGCGAACTATATGTTTACAGCCCCGACGGGGTGATGGAAGGTATGGACACCATCAAGATCGAAGCCGGACGCTTCACCTTTGAAACGCCCTGCAAGAATGAAGGCACACTCATGCTGGTCTTCCCAAACTTCTCCGAACACCCCATTTTCGCCGCTTCCGGTAAGACGGCAGAAATCAAGACCGACGCTTCCCACCTCAAAGAAATGGAAGTGACGGGGACGGATGAAAACGAATTGATGACGGAATTCCGCCAACAGACAACTTCCGACTCTCCTCCACAACTCAAGAAACATGCCACCCAATTCATCAAAGATCACCCTGCATCACTCGTGAGTGTCTGTCTCGTGCGGCAATATTTCGTAAAAAGTCAGACTCCCGACTATCGGCAGGCACTCTCACTCATCGACCTCATGCTCCGCGAACAGCCCAAGAACGGCAGTCTCACCCGCATGAAACAGCTCTTGCGGGGCGTAGGGGCCACCACTGTTGGCAGTCGACTGCCAACCTTCACAGCCTATGACACCCGCGGACGACTCGTCTCCAGCACCACTCTTGCCGCTGCTCCCGTAGCCGTGATCAACGTGTGGGCATCGTGGAACTACGACAGTCAGGACATCCAGCGCCGCCTGCAATCGCTTCAACGACGTTCTGGCGGTCGGCTCTCCGTGCTCGGCCTTTCGCTTGATGCAGGCAAGTCCGACTGCAAGGATGCACTGCGCCGCGACTCTATCACCTACGCCAATGTGTGCAGTGGAGAAATGCTCGAAGACAAGACGGTGACTAAACTCGGCCTGACAGCCATTCCCGACAATATCGTGCTCAAAAACGGACGCATCGTGGCCCGTAGTCTGCGTGCCGATGAACTGGAAAAGAAGGTCAAGGAACTGCTCGGACTGAAATAAGTATCGGCCGGGGAGCCCCCGCAACAGCAACACCATATCTCCCAACGCCACCCGGGTGGCACAAAGAAAACACCATCTATGCTGGTAAAAACATACTGCGCCGCGGTCAACGGACTTGAAGTGACCACGGTGATGATAGAAGTCAGTCTCTCGCAGGGAGTGATGTACCATCTCACCGGACTTGGCGACGAAGCCGTGCGCGAGAGTCGTGACCGCATCGCCGCAGCCTTACAATACAACGGCTTCAAGTTTCCCGTGGCCGACATCACCGTTAACATGGCTCCTGCCGATCTCCGCAAAGAGGGTTCATCGTTTGATCTGCCGTTGGCTATCGGTATTTTGGCTGCCAACAGCAATATCATTGCCGACCACTTGGGCGAATACATGATTGTGGGCGAATTGGGACTTGACGGTCGACTACAGCCTGTGAAAGGGGCACTGCCCATCGCCATCAGGGCCCGTGCGGAGCATTTCAAAGGTCTCATTGTGCCCAAGCAGAATGTGCGGGAGGCTGCCGTGGTCAACAAATTGGAAGTCTACGGCATGGAGACCATTCTTGATGTAATCATGTTCCTCAACGATCAAAAGGCTTTCGAGCCCACCGTGGTCGACACGCGCAAGGAGTTTTACGAGCAGCAGAGCCGGTTTGAACAGGATTTTGCCGACGTTCGCGGACAGGAAAACGTGAAGCGGGCCCTCGAAGTGGCTGCCGCCGGAGGGCACAACCTCATCATGGTGGGTCCTCCCGGCTCCGGTAAATCGATGATGGCCAAGCGTTTACCTTCCGTTCTGCCTCCCCTCACGCTGGCCGAGAGCCTCGAAACCACACAAATTCATTCCATCGCCGGCAAACTCGGGCGGGACGTGTCGCTCATTTCCCAACGGCCGTTCCGTGCGCCCCACCACACCATCTCCGAAGTAGCCCTCGTGGGCGGTGGTTCCAATCCCCAACCGGGCGAAATATCACTGGCACACAACGGTGTGCTCTTCTGCGACGAACTGCCGGAATTCAACAAACACACGCTCGAAGTGCTGCGCCAACCACTCGAAGACCGGCAAATCAACATCTCCCGCGCCAAATATAACATCAACTTCCCTTGCTCTTTCATGTTTGTGGCCTCCATGAATCCCTGCCCCTGCGGTTATTATGGAGACCCAACCCACCATTGTGTCTGCACGCCGGGGCAGATACAACGCTACATGAACAAGATTTCGGGCCCACTGCTCGACCGCATAGACATCCAGTGCGAAATCACTCCGGTGCCTTTCAAGGACATATCCAAGGCCTCGCCCGGCGAACCGAGTGCCAACATCCGCGAGCGAGTCATTGCCGCACGGGCTATCCAAACCGAACGATACCGCGACTACAAAGACATACACTGCAATGCGCAGATGTCGGAACGTATGATTCACGAGTTTGCCGAACCCGACGATGCCGGCATCGACCTACTCCGCACGGCCATGGAACGTCTTTCACTCTCGGCACGGGCTTACTCCCGCATCCTCAAGGTGGCCCGTACCATCGCCGACCTTGCAGCCTCACCTTCCGTACAGCCCGAACATCTGGCCGAAGCCATCAGCTACCGCAACCTCGACCGGGGCGACTGGGCCGAACGAGGATTGTAGGCAAGAAGTTGGGCATACATTTTGCAGTCTGCCCTTTTTATCGTAATTTTGCACCATATAACAAGAATAGAACAAAAAGAAAGATATGGAAAAGAAATTCAAGCGCACCACCGTCACGGCGGCACTTCCCTACGCCAACGGTGGCGTACACATCGGACACCTGGCCGGCGTGTATGTGCCTGCCGACATCTACGTGCGCTACTTGCGGCTGAAGAAGCAGGAGGTGGTGTTCATCGGAGGTTCGGACGAGCACGGCGTACCCATCACCATCCGCGCCAAGAAAGAAGGCATCACTCCGCAAGACGTGGTAGACCGCTACCATAAGATGATCAAGGAGTCGTTTGAGGAGTTTGGCATCTCGTTCGACGTGTACAGCCGCACCACCTCCAAGACCCATGCCCGGTTGGCTTCCGACTTCTTCCGCAAACTCTACGACGACGGCAAACTCGTGGAGAAAGAGACCGAACAATACTACGACGAGGAGGCCCACCAGTTTCTGGCCGACCGCTACATCATGGGCGAATGCCCCCACTGCCACAATGAAAACGCCTATGGTGACCAGTGCGAGAAATGCGGTTCCGACCTCAGTCCTATGGAACTAATCAATCCACACTCCACCATCAGCGGCTCCAAGCCCGTGGTGAGGAAAACCAAGAACTGGTATCTGCCACTGAACGATTATCAAGGATGGCTCAAGCAGTGGATTCTTGACGAGCACAAGGAGTGGCGTCCCAACGTGTACGGGCAGTGCAAGAGTTGGCTCGACATGGACTTGCAGCCGCGCGCCATGACCCGCGACCTCGACTGGGGCATCCCCGTACCCGTGGAAGGGGCCGAGGGCAAAGTCCTCTATGTGTGGTTCGACGCCCCCATCGGCTACATCTCTAATACCAAGGAACTGTGCGACCGTGAACCGGAGAAGTGGGGCTCGTGGGAGAAATGGTGGAAAGACGAGGACACCCGGCTCATCCACTTCATCGGTAAGGACAACATCGTGTTCCATTGCATCATCTTCCCGACAATGCTCAAGGCCCACGGCGGCTATATCCTGCCCGACAATGTGCCGGCCAACGAGTTTCTCAACCTTGAGGACGACAAAATTTCCACCTCGCGCAACTGGGCCGTGTGGCTGCACGAATACCTGCGCGAACTGCCGGGCAAGCAGGATGTGCTGCGCTATGTGCTCACGGCCAACGCCCCGGAGACCAAAGACAACAACTTCACTTGGAAGGACTTTCAGGAGCGCAACAACTCCGAACTCGTGGCCATCTATGGAAACTTCGTCAACCGTGCTTTGCAACTCACCAAGAAATACTGGGACGGCGTGGTGCCGGCCTGCGGCGAACTGCTAGAGGTGGACCAACAGACCATCCACGAATTTAAGGATGTACAGGAGAAGGTGGAGGGCTATCTCGACGCATTCAAGTTCCGCGAAGCGCAGAAAGAGGCCATGAATCTCGCCCGCATCGGCAACAAATACATCACCGAGTGTGAACCTTGGAAAGTGTGGAAGACCGATCCCAAGCGCGTAGAGACCATTCTCTACATCAGTCTTCAGCTCGTGGCCAACCTCGCCATCGCTTTCGAACCATTCTTGCCGTTCTCTTCTGAGAAACTGCGCAAGCTTATCAACATGGAAAGTTTCGACTGGAGCCGACTGGGAGCCACCGACCTGCTAAAGCCCGGACACCAGCTTGCCGAACCCGAGCTGCTCTTTGAGAAACTGGAAGACGATGTCATCGAAAAGCAGCTGCAAAAACTCGCCGACACCAAGAAGGCCAACGAGGCTGCTGCCCACAAGGCCGAGCCCGTGAAACCCGAAGTGTCGTTTGAGGATTTTGAGAAACTCGACATCCGCGTGGGGCACATCAAGCATTGCGAGAAAGTGAAAAAGAGCAAGAAACTGCTCCGGTTCACCCTCGACGACGGTTCCGGCACCGACCGCACCATCCTCAGCGGCATCGCTGCCTACTACGAGCCCGAACAGCTTGTGGGCAAGGATGTGCTCTTCGTGGCCAACTTCGCGCCACGCACGATGATGGGCATCGAGAGCCAAGGCATGATTTTGAGTGCCGTCGATGCCGACGGTTCGCTCCGCGTGACCACCACACTCGATGAAGTGAAACCCGGTTCGCAGGTAGGCTGACCGCCCACCCGACCGCATATATATCTCAGGGGCTGCACCGATTATGGTGCAGCCCCTGCTTCTTTTTCAGCCTATCACAATTTCACGCATCTTTTTATTTGTTTTTAGATATTAAAATGGTATTTCCACGACAGCCTTGCAACTTATCTTAGATTTGAAATACAACATGGTATATGCAGCCGAGATAATCGCTCCCATTACAACGACAACAATCGATGCTTCAGGCCCAAACGCACCGCCCGTCAGTATCTCATTACCTGTTATCGAGGGTGTTATAAGGGGAATGCCAATAGGCACTTGTCCCGAGACGAGACAACCAAAAATACAGCCTTCAAGATAGTTCCAAGCCCAATGCATTCCTATCGGAACCCATATCGTACCGTGATAAGTATAAGCTATGGCCAATAGCCACCCGGAGGTGACTGCAATGGCCAATGCAGACCATATCGTGGCACCATCATTAAATATATGCATAATTCCAAAAAGAGCAGAGGACACAATCACACCAACAGAAATGTTCCACCTGTCACATATAAGTCTGTAAATAACGCCTCGGCAGATTATTTCCTCACTGACTGCAACTATTCCGAAGATAGACAATCCCTCAAATTGGGAGTATAGATTAAACTCTATTTTCTCAGGCGTATAACAGTTGACAAAATACAAGACTCCTATCGTTCCAGAAAAAAATGCGGAAATAACTAACCAACCTATTGCTATCTTTTGTATTTGGTTAATAACTAAAGGAATGGTGTTGTCGTCATAATATAGAATCAAAAACCTTTTGTAAAGGTATAGAAGAATACGGGAAAACAACAATGCCAAGAGAATCTTGATGAGAACAGGATAGTCATGTATCAAAATCTCTTGAAAGATTCCTGACAGAATTATAAAAAGCATAACTCCTATAAATAGAAAACATCCCCATTCATAAATATTCCTTTTACACATTACACTCATAACGCTTAAACCACGATAAGGAGCATCGTTATCCACAATGCTCCTTATGCTAATTTACAATAATACTTATCTGTAATTATTTGTATGGCATTACTGACGGATGGAATTTGTTACGCTCCATTCCATTATATTGACTTTGCAATAAATACCCTACAAATTTAGTAAACCAATTTCCACCAGAAATAGAAATCTGTTCCTTTTTTTTCAATTCTCTTATTATTGGCTCTTTCATAATTATAGTATTTTTATATTGTTATCTAGAATGCTTACGCCATTGCCTATTAGCGGCTTCTCTTCCTGCATTAAAATCAGCCCAAGATTGTTTGGGATTGCAAATTATATCACCTGCAAGAGCTTCGAGCACAAATCGTGCAACCCTAACAATCCAAAGTCCTCCAGAAATTTTCTGCATCTCACTAAAAGACAATTCTTTAATCTTTGCTTCCATGATCTGTAATTTTAGTTATTTTTGAAAACCAGAATTCTTATTCGGCGAAACAGTCATTCTGGATATTCAAATTGTTAATAATGTGATTGTTTGTATCAGGCTCCGGAACCATTTACGATTACAAAGATAAAGCCTTTCCGTGCACAAACATTGCATTATGCAAAAAAAATCCTGCAAATACATATTTTTTTTCTTCCTCATCCAAAAATTCCACTTGTAATTCAAGGTGTAACTCAAAATGGTTGGTATAATAAAAAGTGAAATTACTGCGACTGTAGTCGATTTTTGCGCCAAGTAGTCGAAGGTTGTCCAATACATTGTAGAGGTGTCTCTTACTAATACGCAGTTTCTCGGCAAGTTCCTGAGGCGAGCCGGTATTGTGTGTCTTAATGAGTCGATGCAACACTTTCAACCTGTAAATCTCATTTTTCAATTCCATAGTTCTTTAATCTATTACGTTAAATTGCTCACGCCACAAGCGTTGGAACACTCCATTTTGAGCAATCAGCTCACCATGCGTACCACTTTCGGCAACCATTCCCTTGTCTATGACCACTATCATGTCGGCATCCTTGATGGTACTCAGGCGATGGGCTATGACGATGATAGTTTTGCCTTTTGCAGCCAAAGTGTTGAGTGTTTGTTTGACAAAACGCTCGGAGATGGAGTCGAGTGAAGAGGTGGCTTCATCAAAAATCAGGATTTCCGGCTGCTTATACAAGGCACGGGCAATGGATATTCGCTGCCGCTCTCCTCCCGATAGAGTAGTACCCTGTTCGCTGATGATGGTGTCTAATCCTCGTGGCAACCCATCAATAAAGTCCCTTAACCCCAATTGTTCTATAATGTCAAGCACTCGACGCATATCGGGCTGCAGGTCACCGAGACAGATGTTGGATAGCAAAGTACCGGCAAACAATTCCACTTTCTGCGGTACAGTGCCAATGACACGACGCAGGCTGTCGTTGCTCACCATCGCTATGTCATATTTTCCAATGTATATATGCCCGGATTGAATGGGGTAGATACGCTGTAACAAGGAGATGAGCGTAGTCTTGCCCGACCCACTCTCTCCGACAATAGCTGTGGTCCGGCCCTTCGGAATGGTCAGACTGAGAGACTCAAACACCTGTTTTCGTGAACCATACCGAAACGAGACGTTCTCAAAAGTGATATTGTCAATCATTTCCGGTGCTAAGTTTACTTTGTTAGTTTCATCCGAGTCTTCTGTTTCCAAGTCAAGAATCTGAAACAGTCGGTCTGCAGCAATCAGTGCATCTTGTATGGTCTGGTTGGATGTGATCAGTGAACCGATGGGGGAAAGGACATATCCTATCAGCGAGTAGAATATCATAAGACTACCCGGAGTGAGCGTCTGGTCAATGACCAACTTACTTCCCACCCACAACACGGCCACCGTGACTGCCGATGATATCAGGTCAATGCCGTTACCGGCAAATATGGAGCCTCGTGCACTGACGTATGTATTGCGAAGCAGGCGCACGAAGCGTGCCTCTGTCTTGAGATTGGCATGTTCTTCAATGCCGAAACGCTTAATGGTTGTAATGGCGTTAAGCGATTCTACGAGTTGGGCCTCCAAATCGGCAGCCGTTTCCATTATTTCACGTTGATATTTCTTGTTGAGACGGTTAAATAAAAAGAATACCACAAGAAACAATGGAGCAGAAATCAATGTCACCAGTGCCAGTTTCCATGAATAAGCAAACATCACACCGGTGGAAAAAACTAATATCAGCACATTGACCACCAAATCTACCGATACGTTGTTGATAAACATGCGAATCTTTACGGCATCATTTACACGAGAGATGATTTCCCCCACACGCATCGTGTCGAAGAATTGCTGAGGAAGGTGCAATATATGTTTGTAATAACCGAGGATAAGCGTGGCATCAATCATTTGGCTGGTCTTCAGAGCCAGAATGCTTTTTGTCGTCGAGATGAATATGCGAATAAGAATAATCGCCACCATTGCCACTCCCATGAGATTGAGCAGGTTGACATTTTCATCTACCAACACGTAGTCTACTATCTTGCCGACATAGACCGACGTGCTCAATCCCAAGATGCTACAGATGACAGCTCCAAACAGAACCTCGACCATCACACTTTTGTGGGGACGCAACAATTGGAAGAAACGGCGCACAATACTGGTCTTCATATCACCCCGCACAAAGGTCTCTTTAGGTTCCAAGAGTATCAGGACACCAGTCCAAATCCGTTGGAACTCTTCCCACACAACCTGATGCATTCCTCCATCGCCCGGATCCATATACTCAATATACTTGTCAGTCACCTTATAGATGACCACAAAATGATGGAGTATTTCCTTCACAACGACATGGGCGATGGCTGGTAGTGGTATTATCTTCAGAGCCTCGGGCTGCGCCCGTACACCTTTCGCACTCAGCCCCAACTTTCCGGCCGCTTCAACCATCCCCAACACATTGGTTCCTTTCTTGTCGGTAAAAGCATATTGGCGTATGCGGGCGATGGGAAATTTCAAACCATAGTGAGCGCATACAGAGGCCAGCGAGGCTGCTCCACAGTCGGTAATGTCCTGCTGTCTTATTTTGATACCTTTATTATACATGATCGGTTGTTTGTTGATGTGAATGGTGCCCAGCAGATGTGGTTGATTGATATTGTGTGGGATTCATCCAATCATCGAGGCTTTTGTAAAGCAAGTCGAACAAAGAACGGCGTGTGACCACA
This sequence comes from Segatella buccae ATCC 33574, assembly GCF_000184945.1. Lineage (GTDB taxonomy): Bacteria > Bacteroidota > Bacteroidia > Bacteroidales > Bacteroidaceae > Prevotella > Prevotella buccae. The sequence goes on along the minus strand of NZ_GL586311.1, from coordinate 1,029,714 downwards.
AAGTGAATCACCCCCGTCATGCCTTTCTTGACAAATCCCTTGCGGTTTTGCTTGCGCAATTCGAGATATTTTTTTAAAAGCATACACTTCACCTTGTAATAAGTGTTGCCGTTACCGTCACTTACATAATCAGACGACACACTCTGCACCTTTCCTTCCAGCGTCCCCCATTCGTTATAGTTAAAAGATTCTATCTGCACTTTTACACGCATCCCTTCTGTAATAAAGGCGATATCCCGTGGCGCAACGTAGGCCTCTATATGCAGAGTAGTATCGGGACTTACCATAGCAATGGTGGTGCCTATCTGCAAATTACTGCCGGGGTAGATGCCTGCAAACTGTTCTAACGTGCCGTTGATAGGACTTCTCACGATATACAGATTTTTATTGCTACGTGTTTCTGTAAGATTGGATGCAGTCTCCGACAGTTGCATCCGCAGATTTGCAAGTTCCGTCTTCCAGGCACTCATCCGATTGGCATTCAGCAAGTTAAGTTCATTTAGTTTGTCCTGATACCGATAGTAATGCTCATTATATTCGCTCTCGCTGATCAGTCCTTTGCCAAAAAGTACTTTATGCCGCTTCCATTCCGTTTCAAGTTGGCGCAGTTCCGTCTGCAAACGATGAGTCTCCGATTGATGTTTGGCATACTCCTGTTGACGGGCAGCCGATGCGAACACATGAGGACACAGACCTCTCGACAACAAGTCAAGATCGGTAATCTGTGCCTGTGTATCTGCTTCACGATCTTGCTGGTACTTGATTCTGCCGTCAGATGAGCTTGTTCTGAATCTCAATATTTCATCACCTTGTCTCAACATATCCCCCTCTTTGGCACAGACGGTCTCCACTATTTCTGTCATAGGAGCTGTGATGCGACTTATCTCACCACTGGGCCTCACAACACCACTGCTCTGCACGGTAATATCAACATAAATAAAAGGCAAAGCAACAATTAACGCCGTAATGAAAAATAATACAGTCCAATAAATTATCTTGTTTTTAGCACGATGATGGTATAAATAGGTTTCTATGCTATCGTTTAGTTGTTCTTTATCAAGAAAATAAGTTTCATTCATTTCTACTGTTCATTTATTTTAAATGCCACTTTTTGCCTCTGATTCCTCCACCTCGTGAAAGATCACTTGAGCAATGTCACTTTCTATATGCTCTGCCGTTTCGCCACAATATACTTTGAGTATGTGTTATTATGAATACAAAATATGCGTCTTCACATGAGCATTCTTAATTCTTATAAGCCAGAAACCTCTGTAAAACCATATTGTTTTTTATTGTATAAAAAGACGCAGGGGTTCTCCCCTGCATCTTCGGATTATAAAGAGATTGACTATTTATTAATATTTAGGACGCCCATTTTCTGTTAATACTTTCCATATATCTTTTGCAATCTTCAAAAGAAATCCTAATGCAGAACCTCCTTCAACCGATTGCATGTCTATTAATGACATTTCTTTCACATAGGCGTTACTTTTAATTGTTCTCTTCATAACTTTCATTAATTTAATTAATAATAAATTTACTACCTTGAGCTTATTTACATAGACTTTGATCGACGCAAATGTAACAAAATCATTCAAAAAAGAAAAAAATACAAAGTGCCCATTAATGATTATTCTAACGAATTAACTTCCATTTACGATACAGCAAACAGTCTACGGTATCAAACTTTGCATGAATGGCAATAAAAGGAGAGCGACCCTTTTTGAGGTTCAACCAAAAAACATTGGGATAGATTTCTTTCTGCCCAAAACACAGATTTTCAGTTGATAAGTGGCATAAAAAGTGTGGATGAAAGTACACATGCCCTAAAAAAGAAACACTCTCTAAGGGGGAATATTTTGTATATCAAGCAGAGAAAATGTGTATTATTGAGGGGCATCAGGATTTTGACACACCCTTATTGTAATTCACAACAATACTTATCTGCAATTATTTGTATGGCATTACTGAAGGATGGACATAATCACATTCCATCCCTTTTCACGCATCAGTGCAATATATAATAAAACGCTTCACCTGCGCTCTTTCCCAATTGGTAGATCATGACACCTGCCAAAAGCATCAAACCAATTTTTAAAGAAGCGTGTCGCTCTGCACTCTTTAAAATATAAGACCACAACTTATAGATTTCTGTATTCATTTCTCTTAACGGATTAAATAATAATTTATGTTGCTTGCTATTCCTCAAAAATAATACAACCGGCTTCTTTTGGATGGTCTAACACCAAACACGCGGAAGGTTCCTTACGTAATTTCCATACTATCAATATGTCACCCGCGGCAGCCGAAACAAACATTATCCCCCAAACGAGGAGTGGTATACTCTTGAAAGGAAAGGCCAATACCAATGGAATAACTCCCAAGACGAACAACGGCATCAAGGCCCCTATGGAATATTGGCGCACGGTCAGTGGCTCGTCGCAATGGCAATATGGAGTAAGGACTTCCCAAATAATGCCATAATGAATACTCCTGAACTTATTCGTGGCAAAACATGCCCATGTGATGCCGTGTATCAGTTCGTGTACTATAGCACCCATTATAAACAGCATCAAGATGAATAGGGCCGCAAGAAATGCATTGTGACCGAGAAAACTGTTTACTCTGAAGTCGTCAAGTGTAGGATACCCCCACATAAAATACCATGTAGAGCAACTTAGGATTGTCACAGCCAAGAAAAGAATGACTCCAAAAACATTGGCCCAAATTAAATTGACGGTGATTTTGCGCTGATTCATAACACTTCTATTGCAAGAAATATAATATTGCCCCAAATGCTCCTGTTGCCACGCCAACCATAAGGCCTTCGATAAAAGTCTTTTTTTTCATTACTTGAAATAATTATATCTGTTCACAAAGATAGGGCTTATTTTTCAAACCACCAAACAAACAAAAAAGTAAACATATAAATTAAACAAGTGAAATATGAATGACTGAATCTGTCAACATTATTCTCTGCGCATTTGCATTCGGGTTATTTATTTTGTATCTTTGCCGTGGCAAGGGAAGCATGAAAGTGCTTCCTTTTTTTAACTTTACCCACTAACAGCCCCCCAATCCCCTAAAAGGGGCTTTTCATCCCTATTATGGAGTTGTTATTCGGCCCAAGTGGCGTTGCAAAAGAGGCCGAATGAGCTTCCAAGTGTGGCCCTTTCAGGATGTCGGTCGGGCCAAACTGAAACGACAAGTAACTTTACTTAACAATTTGAAACGATGAGGCAAGGAGGTAAAAGTAAAGGGCGAAAAGGGGCTGTAAAGCCTTTTCTTATCTTTTAATACTTCGCACTATATCATCGCCAAGGCCCAAGACTGAGGGGACTTGACAATGGGGCAAATGAAAAGCGGAACAGGACACGCCGATAGCCGTATCTCGTTCCGCTCTCCATGAAAAGGGGTCATCTTCTTACGGGCGGGCAGCACCGAGCAGTCGGTAATACTCTGCCGCACCGAGCAGGAAACAGCCCGTGCCGTAGTCCTCAAAATCGGGCACGCTGGTATAGGTCACCGGCTGTCCGGTAGAGGGGTCGGCCCCCGTGCCCTGATTCCATCCGAGGAATCCATCGGCATGCACGCTGCCTGCCATTGCCTTCCATGCACTGTCGCAGGCGGCACGGTATTTCTTGGCATTGAGCACCCCGTGGTTGATGCCCCAACTCATGCCATAGAGGAAAAGGCTCGTGCCCGTGACCTCCGGCCCCTCATAGTTGGTCGACACCAGACTGGCATTCCAGAATCCGTCAGGTCGCTGCACCTTGAGCAGTGTCTCGCTCATCTTTACGAAGTCGGCCTTCAGTTCTTTGTAGTAGCGGTCTTTGGGCGAGAGATTCTGCATCACGCGCACCAGAGCCCCATACACCCAACCGTTGCCCCGGCTCCAATAGCAGTTCTTGCCGTCGGGCTCTTTATAGGGTGCCTTGTAGTTTTTGTCGCGCCACCACAACCCCTCGGTCTTATTGAAAAGTCCGCCGGCCAACGTGTCGCGCGTGCAACGGTAGCTCCTCATGGCAAAATCGATGTAGCGCCGTTCGCCCGTCGCCTTGTAGTATTTGGCATAGATGGGCATAGCCATCTGTATGGCATCGATCCACCACCAGTCATCATACTTTCCCAGCCCCATCTGGTGGTCGAGATTCACCTTCGTGGGAGCCATCCACTCGGCCCGGCCGGCCATCACAGAGCGGTCTATATAGGTCTGCTCGCAACACTGGTCATCGGCATTGGTGGTGTGGATGCTGTTGCGTGCCGTCCACTTGTGGAAGTCGGCCCAGCGGTCGGTGTAGTCCAGATAGCGTTTGTCGGCATCTATCTCATGCAGGGCCATGAGCCCCTCGTAGTAGACGGCACGTGTCCAGAGGTTGCTCGTGCGCATCTTTTTGACGAAAGTGGGCACCGTGGGGTCACTGTATTTCGCCATGAAATAGTTGTTGGTTCTCTGTGCTACGGCGAGCACCTCAGCCGGTTTCTGCGCGTGTGCGGCCATGACGGTCATCAGCACGCCCACTGACAGGATAGCGATTCTTTTCATTTTTCTATGAGTTTTACGGTTGAGTTCAGGCCGCCGGGAAGGGGTTCCCAGCCGGCGTAAGTAGTCTTTTTATAATTGATGTCCACAACATTGATTTCTTTCATCTTCCGCCACACCACTCCCCGGCGATCCATATCGGCAATGCGGTTGGCCGGCAGATTAGTCACTTCGATGCGCAGCGTGTTGCGCCCGCGCTTGAGGGCATTGCGACAGTCGAGCACAAAGGGCACGGCCCAGGCACAACCAAGGTAGCGGCCATTGATGTAGACGCGGGCCGACTCGCGCACGTCGCCCAAGTCGATTTCCCATCGGGCGGAGGCCTGCCGACCGGTGAGCTTGAAGGTGGTTTCATAGACGCCTGTGCCCATCGTCACACGCGCCGAGTCGCTGAGCTGTTCCCACGAGCGCAGCCCGTTCAGGCGGAACGTTTTGCCCACACGCGGGGCTTCCTCCAAGAACGAAAGCCGCCAAGAAGCCGAACTCAAGTCGATGGTGGCGCAGTGCCGGTCGGGAGTACCGGGCTTCGTCGCTTCCTGCTTCTCGGCGATGGAACGGGCCGTGTCGCCCGGCCGGTCGCGCACGATGAGTATGCGGCTCTCGCCGCTTCGCAGTCTTACCGCCACTTCGCCGCCACGCAGGCCGGCCGGCGCAAAGGTGCTGTCCATCGGGTTATACCACACGGCTTCGCCCACCTCCACGGCCAAGGGTACACGGGCGGCAACATCCCTCGGCGTGAGATTGGCCACGAAATAATGATGGCCCGCAGGGTTGCTGCGCCTGATTATCTTCAGTCCGAGCTCACGTTTCATGGCCTCGGGCCGGGCCGTAGTGGCCAAAGCCGGAACATCGATGCCGCAAATCACTTTGCCCTGCTTCTGCAAGGGGGCGATGAGTGCCTGCAAACGACTGTCGACAGTGGTTCCGGGGGGAATAACAAGACCTTTATAGAGGGTTCCGGCAGCCGTCCGGAGCTGTCCGTCGGGTGTCACGGTGACGCCTGCCAGATACTTGTCGCTGATATAGTCGCAGTCGTAACCGAGACTGTCGATGGCCAGAATGGTCTTGATAAACTGCGGAGCCTTCTTGTCCATCGAGTGGATATCGAACATCATGAGCAGCCGGCGGGTGTCTTCACGCCACAGGTCGCGCACGGGCAGATACACCAGAAAGTCGTTGTCGGGCTGTCCCCATTGCAAGTAGGTCTGGCAACGGGTGATATAGGCCATGAGCGAGGGGGCATCGCGCCAAATGGAGTTGGTAGGACTCATGTCCACACTGGCGTAGAATTTCCATCCCGGCCACGGGTCGTCTTTCGGACTGTAAGCCGTTCCGTGGAAGAACATGCGGTTCACCCCGGCGCAGAACATAAGGTCGAGATCGGGCTTCATCTGGCTCAACGACGTGCGGAAGTGCTCGGTGAGCCACGTGAAAGTTTCGCTCGAGGTGTATTTCTTACCCGTGATGTGGGCCGCCGAAGGGGCATATTTCAGCATCGAAAGATCGCTGAAATTGGGGCGTGTGAACCCTTTGTCAGTACGTAGGCCCTTAATGCCGAAATCGGTGAGACCGAAGCCTTCTATCTCGGGGATGTCCACGCCGGCATAACAGTCGATGAGATTGGCCGGCGAACCGTGTGCCTGATTACGGGTGATGGCCCCGTGGCGGTGCGCCCAAGCCGTCCATTGGTTGGTGAAGTTCTTGAGCAGCAGTTCGGCGAGGGTCTCGCGGTAGTCGCTCACCACCTGCGGATCACCATCGACGAGTTTGTCGAGATTGTCCATCAAATTGTATCCGCGCCGCTTCAAGAACTCCTCCGGCAACCGCGGCGTCCAGTTGGCCCCGTAAACCTCGTAGCTGTCGTTGAAGAATGTGTGGGGAAAAGGCGTTCCCGAGGCCGTGAAGGCACTGTCGATATGGGCCAGATAGTGGGCCACGGCAGTGGAGTCGAAGTGGTCTATCACCCATCCTTCGCCGCCGGGAGCCGCCCGCTTCACCTTCTGCCGGGTGCGCCCCACGTGCAGCGTCACCCTGCGCTTGCCGTTAACGACAGTGTCGGCGAAGGTGGCTTTGCAGGCCGCTTCGCTCAAGGGCACCCACGGGCCGCCGAAAGGCCAACCCGTGCCGGTGGCCATGTCTATCTCAATGTTGTTGCGCCGGCCCTCGTCCTCGGTGTAATGGAGCATCTCCATCCACTTCGGAGAGAGGTAAGTAATGTCGTTGCGCTCGTTGCCCTGCACACCGTAGATGGGCGTTATCTCCACCGTTCCCACGCCGGCGCGGGCATACTGCTCCATGTTCCATGCCAGATTGGGCTTGTCCACAGCCGAACCGAGCCACCACCAACGCAGTCCGGGGCGCGCTTCGGGGGTGGGTAAGGGCAGCTGCGCCCGCACGGCATTGAGACTGAGAAGCAGCAACGGGGCCGCTATCAGCGTTTTCTTGTTAACCATAGGTTTCTTCAACACGTTGTTTGCAAATTTCTGAATGATTCCGTTACAAAAGCCATCTTACTTCGTCTTCACTTCCCTGTGGTCTGCAATTTGAGCGAAGCACCCTTCAGTCCGGGGGCCGAGACGATGAGCCGCACTTTCGACGGAGTGTATCCGGCCCGCAGAATGGCGAGGGCCGACCCGCGGAACAAGTGTTGCCGAATGCCTGTGGGCAGGTCATCGCCGATGAGGTCGCCATTGCCAAGTGCCGCAAGAGAGGCATCCCCTTTGAGCGAGAAAGTCAGCAACTGCTGCGCCATCGGACTGCGCCGACCCTTGCTGTCAACGGCATAGACCCGCACATGTTGCAGGTCGGTGCCGTCGGCACGCCACATTTCGTCGTCGGCCTCCAGTCGCAGAGCCACCGGCGAACCTGCCGTCTCTATGCGATGACGGGCCACCACCCTGCCTGCCTTGCGTGCCACAGCCTCAATGGAGCCGGGAACATAGGCCACATTATTCCACTTAAGTTTGTTGCGTGTCTTGGGATCGAGCGTATTTTTCTGCACACCGAGACTCCGCCCGTTGACAAAAAGCTCCGCCTCGTCGGCATTGGTATAGACATAGACGGTGTATCGGTTGCCCTCAGTGCGGTTCCAGTGGTCGGAAGTCTGGTCTCCTCCAAACTTGATGCCGTTCCACTCGGTGTTGTCGGTCTTGTTGTCCACGATGCCGATGTGCACAGTGGGTTCGTCGCTGAACATCGACTTGAGGAAGTAGGCCATCGGTTTGGGCTGCAGGGAGATGTCGAACACGCCGTCCACCCAACCTTTGGCAGGCCACCCCATGCTCTCCCCGAGATAGTCTATCATGCCCCAATAGGCCAGTCCGATGACCTTCTCGCGATCCATTTCGTAGAAGTTGGGACCCATCATGGGCAGGTTGGCCTCGCTCTGGTAGAACTTCATCCACGGAAAACGGCGGCCGTCGCCGGGAAAATACATGTAGCGGTAGTTGTAGGCCTGCACATCAGTGAGCATCGCGAGGTCGCAGGGCAACGAGTCGGTCTCCCAGTTGCGGCCTCGGGGGTGCATGGCCACGGTGACGAGACGGGTGGTGTCGTAGCGGTGAAGCAGCTCGCGCAGCAGTTTGTAGGGCGTTACACCCCAGTCGTTGAAAGGCAGATTGGGGTAGGTTTGCAGTTCGTTGCCCAAGCTCCACAGCACCACCGAGGGATGGTTACGGTCACGCTTCACCCATTCGGGCACGTCTTGCTGCCACAGATTGGTCCATTCCGTGCGCCCACCGGCATACTGCGTGAGCCATTTGTCATAGAGTTCGTCCACCACGAGCAGCCCGTAGCGGTCGCAAAGTCGGTAAAGGTCTTCGCTGTAAGGGTTGTGAGAGCAACGTATGTGATTGAAGCCAAACTGCTTCAGCAGCCGTATGCGCTTCTCGATGGCGCGTGGAAAGGCCGCCGCCCCAAGCACTCCGAGTGTGTGATGGTTGGCAATGCCCTTCAAGAGCACTTTCTTTCCGTTGAGCAACAGCCCACGGTCGGCTGTGATTTCAACCGTGCGCACCCCGAAAGGTTCGCTCACACGGTCGGCCAACCGCCCGTCGGTGCCATAAATGGAGACCTCAGCTGTATATAAATAAGGTGTCTCGCACGACCAGAGTTGAGGCGAAGCCAAGGCTATCGGGTCGAGCCGGTATTCCATCGTGCGCCGACGAGGACTCCAACGCACCTCCGTCTCCCTCGCAGCCACCTCCCGGCCTGCTGCATCAAGGATGCGCACGCCCACCCGACCGGTCGCATCTTTGTTGTAACGGGATATTTCGGCAGTGATATTTATCGTGTGGTTGTCCTTTGTCGTAATCTGCAACGGGTGGCGCACAAAGTATAAATCGGCCGGTGTGAGGATGATTTTAACATCCCGATAGAGTCCGCCACCCGTATACCAACGCGAGTTCTTCGGACCCATCGTGTTGGCTCTCACCTCTATTTGGTTGTCCTCGCCATAGCGCAAGAGCGAAGTCACATCCACCTCGAAGCCCAAGTAGCCATACTCCGTTCCTCCCACACGACGCCCATTGAGCCAGACATCGCCCACGAGCATGATGCCCCCAAAGTCGAGCAGCACCCGACGGCCTTTCCACTCCTGCAGCGCATGGAGCGTTTTGCGGTAGAAGCCCTCGCCCATTTCCTTGAATCCGCGGGCCGAAAGGCGGCTTTTCACATTGGCGGCCTGATCGCTGTTGTCGGCCCGTTCGTCGGCCGATGGAGCCACCCATGGCTGCGAAATCTGGAAGTCGTGGGGCAGATTGACCACCTCGGCCGGCCCCTGCGGAGTGCGACAGAAGAGCCATCCCCGGTTCAGGCTGATGGTATCGCGCTGCGCGACAGCCGGCAAAGTGGCGAGAACAGCCAAGGCCAATGAGAGAAAAGTCTTGTTTGTCATATCAGAAGAGAATTAGTTGCCGTCGGGTTTTGTAAACTCCGTGATCACGGAGGGAGCCCAACGGAAAGTTTGAAAGTCATCAGGATGAGCGGGATCGTAGTCGCGCCAGTCGGGCCGCAAGTGCTCGACAAGAGGCAAGCGGAGAGCCTTCATCCCCATGACCACCATCTTGGCCACCTCGTAGGCCCCATAGGGATTGAAGTGGGTATTGTCGGCCAGCGCGCGGGTCTGTCCGGGAAGTGTCCCCATCGGATAGTGGACGAGTGCCCGCTTGCTGCCCTCGAAACCCAAGGCTTCGAAAAACGTGCGCGTCATGTCGTGCAACTCGATGACCGGCACCTGCTCCCTACGAGCCACACTGCGCATGGCGTCGGGATAATCTCCGTGGGTCTCGATGATGTGGGTGCTGTCCTTGTTCCACGCCCGACGTTGGGTGGGCGTGAGAAAGACCACCGTGGCCCCGGCAGCCCGCACCCGATCGATGAATATCTTGAGATTGTGGGCAAAGTTGTACCACGCTCCCGTGCCGGCTCCCCGCTCCTTCTGGTCATTGTGACCGAACTCGCAGAACACATAGTCGCCCGGTCGGAGCATCGCGAGCACCTTGTCGAGCCGGTTGGAAGCCAGAAAACTACCCGCTGTGAGACCGCTCTCGGCATGGTTGGAGACGGCCACCCGATCGTCGAACCACCGGGGAATCATCTGTCCCCAGCTGGCCCACGGTTCGCAGTGCTGGTCCACCACCGTGGAGTTGCCGCACAAGAAGACGGTCGTTGCCACCGTGTCGGGCTCCACTACTATCTTCCGCACAGCCGGGGCCGGCCCGTTGAACTCGAGCGTGAGACGGTCGTCCCACGTGAAATAGTCCTTCTCGCGGGCCTTGATCTTCACCTGCTCCTTGTCGTTGATGCGGGGAGAACGCTTGTTGACGATGAAAGAACACACTTGGTAGTGGCCCTTACGGGTGACGGCCCGCTCCACCATGAGCCTGCGCGACTCAGCCCTGACCATCGTTTCGGCCGCCCGCCGGTTGCTGCCCAGCGTCACCGTGACGCGGTAGTTGCCGTCGGGCACTCTCACCGAGAAATAAAACGGGGCCACCGAACGGGCCGTGGGCGAGGCCACAACATCGTAGCCATAGCCCGTGGCCTCCGAGTAGCGGGGCTGCGGACGGGTCATGTCAAATGTCTGGGCGGTGGCAACGAGCACACCGACCAAGAGAACGAGGGTTGCTATGAACTGTTTCATTGTCAACAGGCAATAGATGGAAAGCAGCCGAAACGGCGGCCTAATCCAAATGGAACAATTCTTCGATAGGAATGGTGACGGGCGAATTGTCGGGATTCACCTCCATGATGTCGGCCATCATGTCCCACCACTTCTGCGTAATGGGATCCACATGGTCGGTGTCTTGGCTGTTGGCCTCGCCGCTACACTCCTGATAGGCAAAGAGGATGTTGGTCTCCTTGTCCCAAAAGATGCTGTAATTGCCCACTCCGGCCTCCTTGATCATCTGTTTGAGTTCGGGCCAAATGGCCGCGTGCCGCTTGGCATACTCCTGTTCGCATCCCGGTTTGAGATACATTTTAAAGGCAAATCGCTTCATGGTTGCATGTTTTAAAGGGTTTATGACTATTTCAGATAGGCCGCCAGCGGACTGTGGTCGGCTTTGAGTCCCTCGGCAATGCTCCGCGCGTTGAGCCTTGCGCCGAGCAGCGAGGTGTGGGTATGGTCGCGGTTGTAGTATTTCATGGCCTTTTCTTTAGAGCCGCATGTGCGGTCGAGCCGGTCGGCCGTGATGTTGTGCAGGTCGAGCAGTTCCACTCCGGTCTCTGCGGCCACCTGCCGATACCACTCGCCGTAGGTGTCGTTGCGGCGCTCTATCTTGCCGTCTTTCCACTCGTTGCGGGGCGTGAGCGACACGAGGATGGGCGTGGCCCCTTTCTCCCGCACGTCGTCGATGAACTTCTTGAGATACCACCCGAAGCTGTACACCAGTTCGTAGGTGCCCTTGGAGGCCGACCGGTAGACATGACACGTGTCACGGGCCGTGGCTATCACGCCCCGTTCCTTGTCGCGGTCGATGCCCCCGATGTCGTTGTGGCCGAATTGGATGAGCACATAGTCACCGGGCCGGAGGCTGTTGCAGACACGATCCCAACGCCCTTCGTTGAGATAGGTGCGCGTGGAACGGCCGGCCTTGGCGGCATTGTAGCACGTGATCTTGCGCGCATCAAACACCGTATAGGCCTGCGAGCCCCAGCCCCACATGCCGTCTTTGTCCTTGTCGAGATTCTTCACCGTACTGTCGCCCGTGAGCCACACCACGGGTTTGCCGGCCTCGCGCCGCACCGGCTCCACCGGCAGTGCCAGCGGGAGCATCATGTCCTGCAACGGCTTGAGCGCAGGATTGTGGCTTTCGGCAATGCCCTCAGCCGCACACCGGGCATTGAGCATGGCCCCGAAACGGCTCGTGTGGATATGGTCGCCGTGGAAGTGGTAACGCTCCTTCCACCGGCTGAAGCCGTCGAGCCGGCTGCCTGCCCGCTCGTTGAGGTCGACGAAAGGCACGCCTTCCTCAGCCGCCACCTGCATGAGCCATGCCGTGTGGGGCTTGCGCACAATCTTGCCCGTCGCCTCATCGTAGGCATCGCGGGGGGTGAGCGACATGAGGATGGGATGGCCTCCGCGCGCCCGCACATCGCGGATATACCTGCGCATGTATTCGCCATAGGTGTAGACGGTCTCCCGCGCACCGGTCTCCTTGATGGTCACGCACAGCGAATCGCGCCCCACACCGGGAATACTGGCACGGGCACGCCCGCTGTCGTAGGGGCCGTTGTCGTTGTGCCCGATGGAAATAACCACCCAGTCGCCGGGCCGAATGGCATCGCGCACGGGTGCCCACAGCCTATTATAATAGGTGCGGCTGCTCATGCCGCCAAGTGCCTGATTCTCTACCGTGATTTTATTTTCGTCGAAATAGGCGTGGGCGAAAAATCCCCAGCCCCACTGACCGTTGTTGCCGTTGCCGAGGGTGCCGTTGCGCATGGTGCTGTTGCCCACGAGAAAGAGCACGGGATGGTTGCCCCGACGCGTGCTGCCGGGCGCCACACGGGCCGTCTGCGCCTTACTCAGGCTGTCGAACGTGAGGTCTGTCACGTGATTGACATCCTCCAAAGGCCCGGCTACCTGTGCACGACCGGTCCAAGGACACGCCACGACCGCCAACAGCACGGCCCCGAGCATGAAACTTTTCCTATTATTCATTTGTTGATAGTTGCGATTAGGTTTTGTGGCAAAGTTACGGAAATCCCTTGAAACGGGACTTCAGTTTTTGACATTTCGCCCCATACATTTTGACAACGGCCCGTGACCGGGAGCAACGCCTCATGGCCGATGGGGATAAAAGGCTGTTTGCGGGAGGTGGAAACAACCGTGGGGATTGTCACGCTTTTTCGTCTTTGATTTGCATTTTTCTTATTTTCATCGTATCTTTGCATGAGCAAGGGAAGCACGCGGGTGCTTCCCTTTTTTTTAAAAAAGCCCCCACCCCCTAAAGGGGACTTCCCACTGTTAATACCATTCGGCCTAAACTGCTTTGCAAAACGGGCTTTTTCGCCTTCTCGCTCGGCCCGAATGAGCTTCTGACTATGGCCGTTTTGCAATGCCGTTCGGGCCGAGTGAGAAAATTGATGGGACAGATGGGGCGAACAAAACAAACAGAATCGGGATAGCGGACGAGTGCGAAGAAAATGCGTGTAAGGCCTTTTCGAAAGATTTAATACTTTACACTATACTGCAAAAGAGTGAGCCTGACAAAAAAGAGGTTATCGGCGAATGATGCGAATGGTGCGAATGAGGGGTGAAGGATAATTCGTTTAATCCGCTAAATTCGCCGACGAGAAAATACACTCCGCCGTTTCTTTGTCGTTGCCCCGCCGGCCACTCTTGGCCGTAAATTTATATTTCAAAGGACTATTATCAAAAAGTAAAGTCTTATTCCCCACATTACCGTTATTTTTGCGGAAACGATTAAAAACCTCATCTACATGAATCTGAAACTAACAATGATGGCATCATGCCTGTTGGCCGCGACATTTGGAAATGTGCGGACACAGGCACAGGCACGCTACGACATGAGCGTCGTGCAACGGGAACGCCTCAACCGGGGAGTGGTGGCGCTGAAGGCCGGCGACGGATCGGTCTACATCACGTGGCGCATCCTCTCGACCGACAAAAAGGGGGAACCCTTCGACATCTACCGAAACGGCAAGAAACTCAACAACCGGCCACTCACTCACGGGGGCACTTTCTTCACCGACCACCATCCGTTGGCGGGAGAGGCCGTCTATGAGGTAAAGGGCGGTGCCGTTTCCGGCAGCTTCCGATTGAAGCCCGGCGACCCTGCCGGCTATCTCTCCATCCCCCTCAACGCCCCCGAGGGGGGTGTCACCCCCGACGGCGAGGCCTTCACCTACGAACCCAACGACGCGAGCATAGGCGACGTGGACGGCGACGGACAATACGAGATATTCCTGAAATGGTCGCCCACCAACGCCCACGACAATTCGCACGCGGGATTTACGGGCCACACCTTCATCGACTGCTACCGTCTCGAAGGGCCGCGGCTGTGGCGCATCGACCTCGGGCGAAACATCCGTTCGGGGGCGCACTACACGCAATACATGGTCTATGACTTCGATGGCGACGGACGGGCGGAACTGATGATGAAGACAGCTGACGGCACGCGCGACGGACAAGGCGACATCATCGGAGACAGCACAGCCGACTACCGCACGCGGGAGGGACGGGCCATTGGCCGCACGCTGGCCGGACCGGAATACCTGACCGTGTTTGACGGGCTCACGGGACGGGCATTGAAAACTGTGGACTACATCCCCGAACGGGGCAACACAGCCGACTGGGGCGACACCTACGGCAACCGCTGCGACCGCTTTCTGGCAGGCGTGGCCTATCTCGACGGGCGGCACGCCAGTGCCGTCTTCTGCCGGGGCTACTACACCCGCACCGTGATAGCGGCGTGGGACTGGGACGGGCACGAACTGACGAGCCGCTGGGTGTTTGACACGGCAGCATCGCCGACCTTGGCTCCCTATGCCGGACAGGGCAACCACAACCTCCGTATAGCCGATGTCGACGGTGACGGGAAAGACGAAATCACCTACGGGTCGATGGCAGTAGACCACGACGGGAAGCCGCTTTACAGCACGGAGTTCGGCCACGGTGATGCCATCCACCTCGTGGCAGAGCCGAAGACGGGACGGCTGATGATTTGGGACTGCCACGAGAACAAGCGCGACGGTGTGGACTATCGCGACGCAGCAACGGGCAAGGTGGTGTTCAGGCATCCCAGCACGATGGATGTGGGACGCTGCATGGCGGCCGACATCGACCCCGACAACTATGGGACGGAACTCTGGAGCATCGCCGACCGCAACATCTACGACGAGAAGGGCCGACCGATAGCGCAGTTTGCGGGCCGCCGGTGGTCCATCAACTTCGGCATCTGGTGGGACGGCGACTTGCTGCGCGAACTGCTCGACCACGAGTCGGTGTATAAATACAACTCCAAAGAGCACAATCTGGAGACCATACGCCACTTCGACGGCACACGCTTCGTCAACGGCACGAAGTCGAATCCCTGCCTGTCGGCCGACATCTTGGGCGACTGGCGCGAGGAGGTGCTCGTGCGCTCGGCCGACAACAGCGAGCTGCGCCTCTACGTGAGCGACGTGCCCACCGACCACCGCATCAACTGTCTGGAAGAGGATATTCCCTACCGGCTAAGCGTGGCAGCCGAAAACGTGGCCTACAACCAACCGCCCGAACCGGGATTCTACATCGGCCCGGACGACCGCACCTACCTGAAATAACCATTCGGTCGGCAGGACGGAGCAGGAAATCCGGCCCTGCCGAAACCTTTTAAATCCATATAAAAAGAATCAATATGAAAATCAGAAAGACAATCGCAGCAACCCTACTGATGGGTTGCATGGTCTCGGGCACTACAGCCAAGACCTACTACATGGCCCCCAACGGCTCAGATGCCAATCCCGGTACGCCGGCATCGCCCCTCGCCACCATCGCCCGTGCGCAGCAACTGCTTGCCGCGGGCGACACCCTCTTCATCCGCGGAGGTGAATATCTCATCGGGGCCAATGACATCATGAGCACGCAGGAGAGCATCTATGCCTGCATCTTCGACTTCACCAAAAGTGGGAAGGCAGGTAAGCCCATCTGCTATTTCGGCTATCCGGGGGAGCGGCCTGTGTTCAACCTGAGCCGGGTAAAACCGGCCGGCAAGCGCGTGGCAGGCTTCTACATCCATGCCAACTACCTGCACTTCCGCAATTTCGAGGTCACGGGCACCCAAGTAACCATCACCACGCACACGCAGTCGGAGACGTTTACCATACGCCGGGGCAACCACCACAACACGATAGAAAACATCGCCGTGCATGACGGCATGGGTATAGGCTTCGTGATATGGAAAGGGGCCGACAACCTCATACTCAACTGCGATGCCTACAACAACTACGACCCGGTGTCGGAACATGGTTCGGGCGAGAATGTAGACGGCTTCGGCTGCCACGTGTCCGACCCCAAACACACCGGAAACGTGTTCAAAGGCTGCCGGGCATGGCGCAACAGCGACGACGGTTTCGACCTCATCACCAACTATGCGCCTGTGACAATAGACAGCTGCTGGGCATGGGAAAACGGGTATGACGCCAACCTCGTGCGCCGGGCAAACGGCAACGGCATCAAAGCGGGCGGATATGCCCTGCGCCCCATCAACAAGGAGGCACCCTCCAACACCATCAGCAACTGTCTGGCTTGGCGCAATCCGCAAAACGGATTTTATGCCAACCACCATGCGACAGGCAACAAGTGGTATGGCAACACGGCCTACAACAACGGCTACAACTACGACATGCTGAACCAAAAGTCGAAGACCGAGGCTACCGATGTGCCGGGCTACGACCACGTGTTGAAGAACAACCTCTCCTATCACCCGCGCGGGCGGCACTACCGCAATCTCAATGCGGCGGCCTGCACACTCGAAAACAACTCCTTCCTCCCCTCACCGCTCACGCTGACGGCTGACGACTTTGAGTCGCTCGACGCTTCGGAGCTTTCCGCCCCACGCAAAGCTGACGGCAGTTTGCCCGACATACGGTTTATGAAAGTCAAGAAAGGCCGTCCGGCCTACCAAAAGCGCATGGGCTATCAGTTCGACCAAGCCACCCTCACTGCCATCGCGCTACCTGTGACCACTGAAGCCAAGACGGCACAAACGGACAACCGCTATTACAATCTCTCGGGCATGGTGACACCGAAGACTAACGGAAGCATTTCCATTCATCGAGGCAGGAAGGTCGTGCTCAAGTGACAACGAAGCCGACAACAAAAAACGCGGATGGCAATGACGATGCCATCCGCGTTTTCTGTTGATTGTCAAGTGAGGCGTTATTCCCATCCGGGATTCTGCTTTAGAGCACCACCCGACTTGATGATATCACTTTGGGGAATGGGGAACAGATACATCTTGTCGTTCCATTCCCGCTCTTGATAGTCCGGCTTGTAAGTAAAGGTGCCGTCATCATTCTTGATGATCTTCAGGAGTTTCACACGTTTCAGATACTTGTCGGCCTCCTTCCAGCGACGCACATCGTAGAACCGATGGCCCTCGAAGCAGAGTTCGGCAAAGCGTTCTTTCTTGTACTTCTCCCAAAAGAGGTCATTGGAGAGCGTGGCCGGCAGGTTGGGCATCACCACCTTCACCCGGCGGCGCAGCACGTTAACGGCAGCCGTGGCCGTGAGTTTGCAGCCCTCGGGCACCACATTGGCACTGCCGGTGGCCTTGAAAGCGGCCTCGGCATAGTTGAGATAGAACTCGCCCAAGCGGAAAGTCATCCACGAGTGGTAAGAGCCTTTCTTGGTGCCGGTGGAAGAAAGGTCGATGGTTCCGTCGAGAAGTTTCTTCAGGTAGTAGCCCGTGGGAGTGGCTCCCACCTTGGGTTCGCCACTCACGCCGCCATAGTAGGTCTCCAGCGGATCTGCATTGGACATGGGCCACTTGGCTTCGCCATTGACAGCAAAAATGAGACTGAAACGCGGGTCGCGGTTGGCAAACGGATGCTGTGGGTCGAAAGCCGGATCGTCGCTGGCGAAACCGTTATCAGTCAGCGTCACATCGTAGCCTCCCTTCGTCTCGAAGGCCTCTGCCAAGTCCTCACTCGGACAGTTGCCCCCGGCTCCGGCACTGGCGATGCCTACGGGGAAGTTACGCGACTCGGGCTTTCCGAAGTCGTCCACCCGACGGGCATAGATGAGTTCGGCATTGTTGCGTGCTCCCGACATATAGCTCGATGTGCCCCACGTGTTCTCGTAGAAGCCGATGCGGATCTTATGGGCCGCACACGTGTCGATGAGTGCCTGACAGTATTGGGCGGCCTTGAGATAACGCTCTTTGTCGCCTTCGGCCTTACCGCTGAAGAGCGGACTGGCCGCGTAAAGTTGGGCACGGGCCTTGAGGGCCAAGGCAACGAGTCTGCCGAAGCGACCGGTCTCGGGAGGTGTCATGGTAAATTCACCCAGATTGGTGTAGTCTATGGGCAGAGAGTCTACCACTTCATCGCAGGTAGTCATGATGGAGTCGAGAACATCGAGGGCCGGTGTGCGCGGCAATTTGTTTTTCTGATCGGGTGAGAGATAGGCCGTGTAGTAGGGCACGGCACCATACTGGCGCACGAGCAGGAAGTAGAAATAGGCACGCAGCAGCTTCACCTCAAAGGGGAAACGCTTGTACTGGGCAAGATGGAGGGCGTGCTTGTCGGTATAGAGCTCGGCTTCAAACTTCAGTCCCTTGAAGTTTTCGAGAAAGTCGTTGCAGTCGGCAATGGCGGCATAGCTTGCATTCCACTGCCCCGACATCGGAGTCACGGAACTCCACGAACCGTTGTAGAAGGTGTTGACGGAAGCTGTCTTGTTGCAATACACCGCCTCATCGGAAGCCGAGGCCAGCATACCGCCACCGTAGCTCTCACCAAAATCATAGTCGAGCTGGCTGTAAATATTGGACACCAGACCGTCTACACGTTCGTAGGTGGCGGAGATATAGTCTTTTCCGACGTTGTCATACTCATGGTAGTTGAGCTGATCACTGCACGAAACCAAAGCCGTTGACATGCAGGCCACGCCGAGAAGCATTTTATTGATTTTCATTTTTCTTTCTTTTAATGTTACGACATTAGAAATCAAGGCTGAGTCCGGCCACGATGCTGCGGCTGGTCGGATAGAGCGTGTTGGGAGTTTCAGGATCGGCCACCTTCACCTTGTCGAAGCAGAGGAGATCGATGCCACGCACATAGACCTTGGCTTTGCTGATGAACTTGATGCGGTTCAGTACCGACTGGGGCAGATTGTAGTAGGCCTCCACATAGCGCAGCTTGAGGAACGAGCGGTCGACGAGCCAGAAAGAGCTGTTGCGGTTGTTGTTGGAACTGCTCTCGTATGACAGGCGCGGATACCTGGCTGTGGGATTCTCCGGTGTCCAACGGTTGTTGTAATACTCTGTGGAGATGCTGTTGCCCGATGCCGACGGACGCACGAGAGACGAACTCATCATGGCCGAAAAGTTGCCGGTACCTTGGAACAAGGCCGTGAAACCGAAATTCTTGTAGTCGGCTCCTAACTTGAAAGAGTAGTAAATCTCCGGGCAAAGAGTATTGTAACCGATGGAAGTCACATCGTTGGCATCAATCACATTGTCACCGTTCACGTCCTTATACTTGATGTCACCGGGATAGACGGGGCCGAAATTCTGTCGGGGACTGGCTGCGATGTCGGCCTCATCCTTGAAAAGTCCAATGGCCTGTAAGCCTGTAAGCTGTCCGTAGGGCTTGCCCGTCATCACAAGATTCTCAAAGGCGCGGGGCTCTTCGAGCATTTCCTTCACCTTATTTTTATTATAGGTAAAGTTGCCACCCACGTTGACAGTCAGGTCGGAAGTGACGTTCTTGATGTAGTTCAAGCCCAGTTCGAAGCCATGACTGCTGATTTTCTCGGCAGCCTCGTAAGGTGCTTCCACGCCGAGCACGGCAGTGTACTTGCCCGATGCCTCCACCCAGATGTTGTTGCGCTGCTGAGAGAAGAAGTCCATCGTCACATCAAGACCGCCAAAAAGGGTGGCATCCAGACCGATGTTGAACTTATCGGCACGCTCATGGAGGCTTGCCTGACTGGCCAAACGCGACATTTCATAGCGTGCATTGCCCAGACCGAACTCGCTGCCGACGCGATAGCCCACGCCTGAATACTTATACAGTTGTTCCCAATAGTCTTCGTAGGGAATGGCATCTGTGTTCTGCACACCATAGGAAGCCCGCACTTTGAGGAAATCGAGCCATCCCAAGTCTTTTGCCCAAGCCTCATCGGAAGCCACCCAAGCTGCCGAGAATGTCGGGGAGAGTGTCCACTTGTGGCCGGGGGCCAACTTGTTGCTTCCTGCATACACCCAAGAGGTGTCGAAGAAGTAGCGGCTCAGGAAACCGTAGTGGGTGAAAAGCGAAGCCGTCATGCGGTAGTTGGTCGTGTTGAGGCCTTGATAATTCTTGTATTCATACTCCCAACGCCCTTGCGCATAGATGGAGTGCTTGCCGAAAGTCTTGTCGTAGGCCAGTTGGGCGTAGAAGTTGAACAAGCGGTTGTAGCTGGTCAGGTCGGAGTTTTCGGCCATCGACTCGGAGGTTACAGTCTGCTTGTATTTGTTTACAGATGCCACCGTGCCGTCGGTGTTCCATCCAGTGACGGTGTTCATGCCGTAGTTGTAGAGTTTGGAACGGTTCTCGGTGATGAGCGACGTGTTGTCGTAGGCCAACCGGAACGAACCATAGAGGCCATCAAGGAAAGCATCGAGATTCTGCGTCAGCGTGAGGTCGGCATCGAATGTGCGGCGGTGGTTCTTGCTGTAAGCAGCACCGGTGGCCAGCGCCACGGGGTTGAGTGTGCCGGCAAACTGCGAACTTCCGCCCCACAAGCCATCTTCCGTCTTCACAGGCACAGCCCCCGACGGCATACTGTAGATGGCATTCCAAATGTTGGCATTGTCGCCGGGATAGTTCGATTCGGCCAGTGTGCCAAGTAAGTTGACTGCCAATTTGGTTTTGGGCGAAAGGTCAATATCCCAGTTGGAGCGGATATTGGCTTTCATGTACTTCTCCTGCGTGGAGTAACCGTCATTGAGATTGGGCTGCTTGATGTACCCATTGCTGTTGATAAGGTTGAACAGCGTGTAGTAACGGAACTTCATGCCACCTCCGCGGAAAGTGAGATTGAAGTTGTCCGTGGAGCTCACGTCGCGCATAGTCTCCCCCACCCAATCCACATTGGGAAAGTTGTAAGGCAACGTGCCGTTCTTGTAGGCATTGAGCGCATTCTCGTCATAGACGGCTGTGGCCCCCTCGTTGGCACGCGCTTCGTTCACAGCACCGGCGTAAGTGAAGCCATCGACAAACTTCGGACGGCGGGCCTGCCAGTTGAACGAGTGGTCGTAAGAGGCCGAAATCTCCCGCTTGTCGTAGAGACCGCGCTTGGTAGTGATCACCAACACACCGTTGGCCCCCTTATAACCGTAGAGGGCGGCAGCAGCAGCGTCTTTCAATACCGACACGTGATCTACTTCTTCGGGGGTGATGTCGGTGATTTCACGATCTATGCCATCCACAATGATGAGCGGACTGGAGTTGGTGCTCTGCAAACCGCGCACGTAGTTGGTGGTTGACACGCCTGCAAAGCGGGCCGACTGCTGTAGGGTTTGCAGTCCGAGCACTTGTCCGAAGAGCGACTGCCCGATGTCTTTAGTGGAACGATGGTTGAGGTCGCTGCCCCAAGCACCGGCTACACTGGCGGTAGACTCCTTCTCGGTGAGCACCTTGCCCGTGCCGGTGTACACCGGTCTGCTGGCATAATCCATCTTGACAACCACCTTGCCGTCGCCGGCCTCCACCACTTTCTCACTGCGGTTGGGGGCCTGCACCTTCAATGTTTTGCTGCCCGAGATGGTGAATGAACCGTCTTTGCGTGTAGGCACGGCATTGAGCGGGTCGTTGGCATCCATCACGACAGCTCCCGAAATGGGCTTGTTCCACTGATCCACCACCACACCGGTGATGCTGCCTGCCGTCTGGGCCATAGCCTGCAGGGCACAGGTGGCAAACAGAGGAACCAATATCTTTTTCTTATTCATATTCTATTCTTGATAAAATCTTTCTTTGTCTTTATGATATAAGGAGTTAAGGGAGTGGACTCCCCGTTCTCACCATCCCGGATTCTGCACCAGTCCGTAACCCTTGTTAACCTCCGTGAGCGGCCAAGGCTGCAAGTACCACTTCGGATCGTAACCCTGCGTCCACCACACACGGGTGCGCTTCACCACGGCCGTTTCGTATTTGAAGTGCGATGGATAAGGAATGCCCTTGGTCTGGTCATGGCCGAACCACATCTTTTGGTTGACAGTTCCGTCGTCGTTCAGACGATAGGTGAGAAGCTTGTGGAGCGGTTTCTCCAAAATGTCGGCACGCTTGTAACGGATGAGATCGAAATAGCGGGAATCTTCCAATCCGAGTTCGCAAGCCCGCTCCTGCAACAAGCGTTCGAGCAGTGCCTTCTTGTCGGAGGCAAGGTTCTCTGTGGGATAAGCCTTCTTCAAGCCCTTCAGGCCCACACGGGCGCGCACCTTGTCTATCTGTTCGATGGCTCCGGCATTGTCGCCTGTCTGCAACAGGGCCTCGGCGTAGGTGAGATAGATGTCCGACAGGCGCAGGTAGGTCCACTGTATATTGTATCCCTTGCGCAGACCGTCGGCATTGCAATAGTATTTCTGGTTGCCCAGACCGGTGCCCATCTGTGCCGTAGCCTCATTGACCGACTGCTGCGCGAAGGCTGCTTCCTCTCTTGCCCCGAGGGCACCGGCTACACCGGAGGTTCCGCCGCCTACCCACATCTCGCGCATACGGCCGCTCAGGTTGCCCGAAGCCTCGTCCATGGCCGTAGCCTCACCGTTGACGAGCATCGTCTCATAGAGGCGCGGGTCGCGGGTGTAGTGTACATTCGTGGCGTCGCCTCCCCCGGTGGTGAACATCGTGTCTTTCTGCGCATCGGTCATTTTGTCCCAGTCGAAGGGCGTACCGTCGGCCCACCCAAACATGGTCATGTATTCAAAGGTGGGATTGGTGCTGCACCGGCCGATGGCCTGCCACTGGTGCCAAGCGTAGGTAGACGACTTGTAGGCGTCGGAATTGTTCACACGGGTGAAATGGAGTATTTCCGAGCTCCTCGAACTGTAATAAGCCTTGCGGTAGGCATTGCAGTAGTCCTGCGGCCGCTTGTCGCTGTTCTCGTCCACCTGTTCGAGTGCATAGCCTCCGCGGGCGTTGAGTTCGTCGAAGAAAGCCTTGCAGGAGTTCTTCAGCGAATCCCACAATTCGGCCTTGTAGCCACCATACCACACGAGATGCTGCTGCTCAGCCTCGGAGTCGCCACCATGGTATCCTTTCGTGTCGTTGAAGAGCGGAGAGGCCGCAAACTGCCATATCTTGCACTTCAAGGCCATGGCACTTGCCTTGGTCCAGTGGCCGGCGTTCACAGCGGGGTTGTCCACCGTCCACGGGAGCACGGCGATGGCATCGTTGAGCAGACCCACCATGAAGTTGACTGTCTCCTCCACCGTGGCCCGCGGCAGACTGTAGGTGGCGTCGTGTCCGCTGAAGGTGCCCTTGATGATGGGCATGCCGCCATAGAACTTGAACGCATCGAAATACTTGGCCGCTATCAGGCACTTGGCCTCAGCAACGTATTGCCGCTTCTGGTCTTCGCTCATGTCGGGCACGCGGCCGATGTTCTCGATGAGAATCCAACCGTCGCGGATGGCTTCGAAAGTGTTATTGTAGCGGTAGTCGAAGAGCATGCTGCTTTGATAAGAGCTGTTGGAGTTGAGCGTGCCGGTGTAGTAGGCCACGCTGCCGCTCTCGTTGGAGAAGTTGCTCAGATAGCAGTCGGTCATGCAGTCGAACTTCGTGGAGTAGGTGTCATAAGTGAACGGGAAGCTGTTCACGCGGCGGTAAGGCAAGCCATAGTACTGGAGCGAATAGATGCCGGCCAGATACTGCTTGGTGTATTCGGCTTTGCTGAACACCGTGTCAATGGTAACGTCGCCGCCGGGAGACTTCTCCAAGAAGCTGTTGCCGAACTTGAATTCGTCGGTGCAGGAAGAGGCAGAGAGCAACAAGGCCCCGGCCGCTCCGGCCACCAGACTTTTATGGAATAATTTCATGTCACAATCGGTTTATCGGTTAGAAATTGACTTGCAGACCAAGCGAATAGGTCTTCGTCAGCGGATAGGCGGGAGAATCGGTCACAGCCGACTCGGGGTCGCCCCAATGGAAGTCGGAGATGGTGAGAATGTTGTACCCGCTGAAAGTGAGGGCACACCTCTGCACCTTCAGTTTCTTGAGGAACGGGAAACGAAGGTTGTAGGAAATGCTGATCGACTTGAGTCGGAGATAGTCGGCATCCACCTCATAGAGCGTGGAACCGATGTAGTTTTGGTTGGCAGCCCGCTCTCCCGTCACACGGGGGTAGAAGGCATTGGGGTTCTGCTCCGTCCACGAGTTGTCGTACATCCACTTGAGCAGTCCGCCCATGTCGTTGTCGGCATTGCTGTGGAAGGGGCGCATGAATGTGCCGCCCAACATGCGCGACACCTTGAAAGCACCCGTCCAGCGGGTAGACACCGTGAGATCTTTCCACGTGAAGCCGAGGTTGAGACCAAGGATATACTCGGGGTCGTCGGTCTTGGAGCCCAACTCGCGGCTGGTGTCGTGGGAATCGATGATGCCGTCGCCGTTGAGGTCGACATACACGCAGTCGCCGGGGCGCAGCTCGGAGATATACTGTTTGGGGAAGGGTTTGCCGAACTCTTTCTCATAGTCGGCCTCGCAGCCCTCATAATAGAACTTCCAGAACTGATGAAGCCGGCGCGACCCGATGCGGTGGCCCTTGGCATACTCGTAGGCGTAGGTGAGCGGGGCCTCCTTCATCTCGACTATCTCGTTTTGGTTGTGCGACAGGTTCAGGCCCACGTTGTAGCGGAAACCCTTGCCTATCTTATCGTCCCAGCTGAGTGAGAGTTCCCAACCCCAGCTCTTCGCCTCGCCGAGATTGGCGTAGGGCAGTGTGAAACCGATGAGGTTGGGCGCAGTGTCGTCCTTGAGCAAGATATCCTTACGATGCTCCACATAATAGTCGAACGAGGCTCCCAGACGGTCTTTGAAGAAGCGCAGGTCCACACCGTAGTTCTGCTTGTAGGCCTTCTCCCACGTCACGTTCTCGTTGTGGCGCATGGCCTCGAAGGCGGCATTCTGTATGGCGCCGTCGGTACCGAAGTCGTAGGCGCGCCCCTGTCGGTTGAGCAGGGCGCTGTTGTTGATGTAATAGGGGTCGGGGGTGTACATGAAGCGGTCGCCGCCGATCTTGTCGTTACCCACCACGCCGTAGGTGGCGCGCAGCTTGCCGAACGACATCACCCGGGCGGCGGGCTTGAAGAAAGGCTCGTCACTGAACACCCAGCCCACGCTCACGGCGGGGAAAGTGCCGAAGCGGCGGTCTTTGTGGAAGTTCTCCGACCCGTTGTAACCGATGTTGAACTCTGCCATGTAGCGGTTGTTCCAGTCGTAGGCCACGCGCCCCACAAGGCCCACATAGCCCATGGGGATGGCCGAATAGGTGCGGGGATAGAACACCTTGCTCTGGTTGTAGAGCAAGAGGGCACCCACGTGATGAAGCCCGAAGTTGCGGTCGTAATTGAAGCTCGCGTCCATATACCAGTTGCGGCCGCGGCCCGAATCCGTGGAGTAGCTCATCACATCGTTGGCTCCCACCATCTTGTAGCCTATCTGCGATACACCTTGGGCATCGGTGCTCAAAACCACCGGGGTGTAGGTGGCCAGCCGCTGTGTACCATTCTTATAATAGGAGAACGTGCTGTTGTAGGAGCCTTTGAGCTTGAAGGAGAGCCCCTTGGTAATGAAGTTGAGCTTCTGGTTGAGTATCACATCCACGCTGAGCGTGTTGGTTGTGCTCTTGGCGATGCCCGCTCCGTAGTAGCCCATGCCCGTGGCTCCCACGAAAGGCAGCGAGTTTTCTCCTCCGTAGTCGGTGCTGGTGGTGACATATTTGCCATCCACGATGCCGGGACTGGAAAACGGCGTGGTATAGTAGAGCGACTTAAAGAAACCCGTGGCCCCCTGCGACCCCTGCGGATTGGTCTTGTTGGCCACCACGCCGCTGAGGTTGAGCGACAGCAGGGTGGTCTTGGTCACGTCGAGGTCGAGGTTGGCGCGGTAGTTGAAGCGGTTGTAGCTGTAGTTGTTGTCGTAGGGCATGTTGTGGGTCTTGAACATGCCGTCCTGCGTGTAGGCACCGGCCGAGATGAAGTAGCGGGCCGTCTTCGTGCCGCCCGAGATATTCATGTTGTGCTGGCTCTGCAGGGTAGACTTGTCCAGCACGAAGTCTATCCAGTTGAGGTCGGGATAGAGAATGGGGTCGCTGTGCGTCCTGAACTTCTTCAATATCGCGTCGTTGAAGGTGGGTGTAAACTCCTGAGCGGTCGCCGTGGGGGTGAAATCGTAGAGGTCGCGGCGGTTGCGGAAGGTGGCATACTCGTAGGAGTTGGCCAGTTCCAGTGCCTTCGAGGGCTTCACCACACTCCAGTTGGAGGTGAACGAGACCTTGGCCTTGCCCTCCTGTCCGCGCTTGGTGGTGACGAGTATCACGCCGTTGGCACCGCGCACACCATAGACGGCCGTAGCCGAAGCATCCTTGAGTACGGTGATGCTCTCTATCTCGTTGGGATCAAGGTCGTTGAACGAGCGTTCCACACCGTCTACCTGCAGCAGCGGTGACTGTCCGCTCGAAACGAACGTGCCCTTACCGCGGATGTAGATGGCGGCGGCATCGGAACCCGGCTCACCGCTCACCTGCACCGATGACAGTCCTGTCACGGCACCGGCAAGCATGTTGTTGATCGAACCGGTGGGCGTCTCCGCGAGGGCATTGCCCTTCACACTCGACACGGCGCCGGTTACGGTCACCTTCTTCTGCACGCCGTAGCCCACGACCTGCACCTCTTGAATCTGGCTCACATCGGCTCCAAGGGTCATGGTCATGCCGTCACGGGCCGGGGCCGACTTGGCCTTATAGCCCACGTAGGAGACGGTGATGGTCTGCCCGGCGGTGGCCGACACCTTGAACCGCCCGTCGAGGTCGGTCACGGCAATGGCTTTTCCGCCCACGGCGACAGTGGCTCCGATGACAGGATCGCCCTGCTCGTCCACAACTGTTCCCGTGATGACGCCTGCTCTCTGGGCACGGGCCTCGCCGGAGGGTGCAAACAACATGCACAGCACCATGAGCACCGACATCAGGGGAACAAAGTACTTAAACCTACTTCTTGTTCTCATAGATACATTTTTTATAGAATATTTGAATAGTATTACATTCCATCACTTTTGTGCGGTCCTTTCGTCAAGACCGCTTTTGCATTAGGTTTTTATTGAGCATAGATTGTCCGGATACGAATATCCGTAGAATTGAGGACAAAAGTACTTAAAAAAAACAAACAGGACAACACGAAGTGTCAAAAAAGACAAAAATCAAAGTCGATTGTCAAATATCAAAGTTTGGTGATGTTTTTACACTCGTTTTTAACCCACTTTAACCATCAAACGGTTGGCCTGGTGGAATATTTCTTTAATTTTGCAACCGATTCAACACTTAAAAACAGATTTATCTAAATTCATTTATTAACTAAATACCTATTTGACATGATGAAAAAATCTACTCTCCTCATCAGTGCCGCCATGCTGGCATTGTCAACCAACATCAAGGCTCAGACACTCACGGCCGACACCTTGCAGTTGCAGAATCCCTCGTTCGAAGAGTTTGAAGGCGACGATGCCGCCACAGGCAACCACGCCAAAGGCTGGCAGACCGAAGGGGCCACCCCATGGACAGGCAAAAGCCAGAAGAGTATGCCTGCCAACACCAAAGGTGCATGGTATGTGCGTGCCATCCAGACAGCCGGCAGCATCGAGCCTGTGAACCGCATCTACCAGACCGTGGCCGGCAAGGGCGCGGGCGTGTATGTGCTCTCGGCCAGTGTCAACGTGTCGCGCAACGTGCAGCGGGGCGACATCGATGCCGTGGGAAAGGGCAACATGTTCGGTTACCTTTACATCATGGATGAAGACGACATCGACGGAGCGGCCAGCAAGGGCTACCGGAAAATCGGCGAGTGCTTTGCCGAGATGAAGCGCATCAACATCATCTATCCGGCCACGACAGGCAGCAGCATGGAGTTAGGCTTCGGACTGCCGGCGGAGTCGCAAGGGCTGCCCAAGGGCTGGCTGCAGTGCGACGACTTCGTGCTCACTTTCTTCCCGGGTGCCACCGAGGCGCAGGTGGAAGAATATCTGAACACTTCCACGGGCATCAGCAACATGAAGCCGGCCGACAAGACCGCCCGCCATGCCACCTACACTCTCAGCGGCATGCAGGTGAAAAAGGCCCCGGCCAAGGGCGTCTACATCCGCGACGGCAAGAAGTTTGTGGTGAAATAGCCACCCACACCAAGTCTTCGGATGCTCCCGGGACACAACCGGAAGTTTCCGAGACATAGCTGAAGGCTTCCCACACACGGCCTGACGGATGTAAACATCTTTCCGCACACATTTGGAAAACGCCCGAAAAAGCCGTATCTTTGCACTACGGGGAACGCAGGTCTGCGTTCCCCGTTTTCGTTTCCGTCCCCTGCCGGCCAGGCCATTCGGCCCAAACGGTCTCCCTGAGAGGCCCGGACGGGGTTATCAAAGGGGCTTCTTCACTTCCAGACTGTGGCCCTTTTGCAATGCCGCTCGGGCCGAGCGAGAAAATTGATGAGGCTAATTGGACTGATCAGGCGGAGATAGCCGGCGTGACAAATGGCTGTGGAAGAATATCGTGTCAGGCTTTTTCAAAAGATTTAATAGTTTGCACTATATGCGGCAGCAGGCCCCTTGTTCGCCTCCCCACTCCCAAACTTTGTGGCAGGGCTTTTCCGGGAAACTTTCAATGGGGGGAATACTAAAAAAGGGGGGGATGCTTGAAGAGCTGCAGGACGGTCTATTGCCGCATGTTGCGCGGATGGTGCTCCAATATTTCGCGGCGCAAGTCGGAGGTTTCGAGGTGGGTGTAGACCTCGGTGGTGCCTATGCTCTCATGGCCGAGCATGGCCTGAATGGCCCGCAGGTCGGCACCGCCCTTGAGTAGAGCCGTGGCAAAGGAGTGGCGCAGGGTGTGGGGCGAAATGGTTTTCTTGATGCCCGCAGCCACGGCCTGCCGCTTGATCATGATGAGTATCATGGTGCGCGTGAGGTGATGGCCGCGCCGGTTGAGAAACACGTAGTCTTCCTCGCCGGGCTTGATGGTCATCAGATTGCGGTCCATATACCATAGTTCAAGCTGTCGCAGGGCACTCGACGAGATGGGCACAAGCCGCTCCTTGTTGCCCTTGCCGATGACGCGGACAAACTTCTCTTCGGGGAAGAGGTCGCTGAATTTCAGGTTCACCAGTTCCGACACGCGCAATCCGCAAGAGAAGAGCACCTCGATGATGGCCTTGTTGCGCTGCCCCTCCCACTTGCTCAAGTCGATGGAGCCTTCCAGCAAGTCCACCTCTTCGGTAGACAGATATTCCGGCAGGTGCTCTCCCGTCTGCGGCGAGCCGAGCAGTTCGGTGGGGTCGGTCTCCATGTAGCCGTCCAGCCGCAGGAAACGGTAGAACGAGCGCACCCCGCTGAGGATGCGCGACTGCGACCGCGCCGACACATTCTTCTCGTGGAGGGTGGCGGCAAACTCCTCCATGTCGCTCAGTTCGGCATCGACGGCAGCCAACCCGCGTTCTTTCAGAAAAGCCATAAGATAACCCAAGTCGTGGCGGTAGGCCTCCACGGTGTTCTCGGAGTAGTTGCGCTCCAGCTTCAGGTAGCGCAGATAGGCTTTCGCAATATTTGAAGCCAAATCCTTGTCTGTTTGCATTTTTATTTCTAACTTTGTCGTTGCCATCCATTGGCCGACTGCACCAACGGGGCGATTAGCACTTGCTCTCAAATCGCTGAGAGAAGCCTATCTTATGCAAAGATAAGAAAAAATATCGATATGAAAATACAAATCATCAACGGGCCCAACCTGAATCTGCTTGGTGTGCGCGAACCGGGCATCTACGGCAGTAGTTCTTTCGAGAGCTATCTTGACACACTGCGGAAGCGTTATCCCGATGTGGAGATAGCCTATTATCAGAGCAATGTGGAGGGAGAACTCATCGACAAGTTGCAGGAGGTGGGGTTTGAGGCCGACGGCGTGGTGCTCAACGCCGGAGCCTACACCCACACGAGCATTGCCCTGCAAGACTGCATACGCTCGTTGAAGGCTCCGGTGGTGGAGGTGCATATCTCCAACGTACACAAGCGTGAGGAGTTCCGGCACAAGAGCATGATCAGTTGCGCATGTATGGGCGTGATTGCGGGGTTCGGTCTCGACTCCTACCGCCTTGCCATAGAAGCCATTATCGCCGCCCAATGAGCATTGACGAATATATCGCCGCCCACACCGACTGTGAGGGCGACTACCTCTACCGGCTCTATCGTGCCACCAACATCCACACCATCCACGGGCGCATGGCCAGCGGTCATGTGCAGGGACGGTTGTTGAAAATGCTGGTGGAGATGGTCAGGCCGCGCAACATTCTTGAGGTGGGCACCTTCTCGGGCTACAGTGCCATTTGCATGGCCGAAGGACTCGTCGACGGCGGACGGCTCTACACGTTTGAAATCAACGACGAGATGGAGGATTTCACGCGGCCGTGGATAGAAGGTTCGCCCGTGGCAGGGAAGATAGATTTCCGCATCGGGGATGCCATTACCGAGGCTCCGAAACTCGGGGTGACATTCGACATGGTGTTCATCGACGGCGACAAGCGCACCTATGTGGAGACCTATGAGATGGCTTTGTCCGTGTTGCGCCCCGGTGGTTTCATATTGGCCGACAACACGCTGTGGGACGGACATGTGGTGGATGCCAATTACGACCATGACGGGCAGACATTGGGCATCAGAAAATTCAATGACTATGTGGCGGAAGACCCACGCGTGGAGATTGTGATGCTGCCTTTGAGGGATGGACTGACGGTGATGAGGAAAAAGCCTCACCCCCGGCCTCTCTCCGAGGGGAGAGGGGAAGTGATAGACCTGAAGGGTGAAAAGGGCGTGCTTGGGTGATGATAAAGAGAGCGTCTTGCGTTTAAGGAAATGATATGATATGCGGAGACGCTCCGAGGGAAGTTATCGGATGATGACTTTCTTCACCGTACCATCGGGCTCTTTGATGATGTTCAGGCCTTTTGCAGGTGCTTTTTGGCGCATACCGCTGATGGTGTAGCAGGCCTTTGCCGTGCTGTTGGTCTGTCGGGGAGGAGTGATGCCAGTAGCAATTTTGCTCCATTCCAAAGTCGCCATTTCCGTTTCTTGTCCTGTTATTGTTACTTCGGTTATGTCTCCATCGGCATTTTTAGTGTAAGTCATTTCCATATCATCTTCGGAAGACCAAAGGAATTCATCTTTTTTTAATACCTTGTAATGTATGGATTTTACAGGATGTTTGAATACGGTGCCAAAATAGCCGCCAAAGAGTTGTCCCATAGGTTCTACACTCCCTTTGCTGAGTATCATTGTAAGCGGATTAAACACGAGAGCAAGATAAGGATTGTCTATTGTCTTGTCATAGTCCAAATGAATTTCTCCCATCGGTTCGTTTTCCCTGTAGCATGTGATGAGTGTTAAATCACTGTTGGCCCATGTAAGTTTGTAGATGGTGGTGTAAAAGATGGAAGGGACTTCAAGTATCTCTGTCAGTTGTTTATGGTTATTGTAGGTGTAAGTGTATTGATAAGTGTAGGGGGGTAAGCCACCTTTAGCATAAGAACAAGTGAGAGCCTCCGACTTCACTATGCCATTCTCCAATATTGCGATACGCGTGTCTGTATTAGCAGGATTGCCTTCATAAAAGCTCTGGACTATCTTGTCGGCTGTATAAGTAAATGTGCTTACGTGATTTTCTTTGTCCATTACGTCTTGTATAATGGTCTGCATTTTGCTTAGTTTGCCATCTTTGTCGTATTCGAATATTCGGCTGTTTCCGGAATTAGTGCTAAACTTCAGTAATCTTTTCTCATTTTGTGCATCAATCGACAGGGCAAGCAAGGAGAGCAATGCCAATGCCAGGTAGAACTTTTTCATGATCCAATTGTTTTTTATTAAAATGCTTATGCTTGTAGCAAAAGTACAAAAATAAATCGACAAGACAACGTTTTTGTCTTTAATTTAGAATTAACATGGCAGGTTTATGACTATGGCTCATATATTGCTTATAGCTTGAATCGGGCTACGAGCGGCAGATGGTCGCTAAAGCCACGCTGGTATTTGGGCCCGAGATAAGTGCGACGGGGATGTACACCGCCGTATTTCTCGTCTTCTTCCAACAGGAATGGTAGGTCGCCGATGTGGCAGTTTGCCAGTTTTCCGGCTACAGAAAGGCTACAGATAATCTGGTCGAGCGAGCCCCACTCGCCCCGGAAACGGTAGGTACCCCTTGCCCCATTGGCTCCGCGGGCTGTGGCCGAGACGTTGTGCATGTCGTGGATATAGAGACTGTCGAGGGCGGGAGAGTCAGCATAGTCGTTGAAGTCGCCCGCAAGGATGATTTGTGCGTCAGGTTGCAGCAGGCGGATAGAGTCGATGGCGGCTATTAACCGGCGGACCACTTGCAGACGGAAAGGCCGCGAAGCCCGTTCGCCCCCCATGCGGCTGGGGGCATGGACGACAAAAAGGTGGAGCGTGTCGGCTTCGCCGGCGAGCCCCGCCACGTAGAGAATGTCACGCGTGGGGCGCATGTCCGGCAGCAGGGGAATGCGGATAGCATGATGGGAAAGAGGACGGAATGTCACGGGATTGTACATCAGAGCCACATCTATACCCCGCTCGTCGGGCGAGTCGGTCATCAGATATTCGTAACGGGCCTTGCGCAGCAGCGACCGTTTGGTCAGGTCGTACATCACGCTGTCGTTTTCCACCTCGCACATCGCCACCACATCGGGCAGCCGCCAACCAGCGGAATCGTCCCCCAGAGCGATGATTTCCCGCCCGATGTCGTTCAGCTTATGCCAATATCGGGTGCGCGTCCAGTGATGACTGCCCTCGGGCAGAAACTCCGTGTCATTTTTTAGCGAGTCGTGCCGGGTGTCAAAAAGGTTTTCGCAGTTGAGTTCTATCAGTGTGAAAAGGCTTGCAAGCAGTAGGCTTATCATGATGTGAGTGTATTATAGAAAAGGTGTGAAAGGTGCAAATGATACCGCGCCACTAAGTAGGCCGTTAAAACGGGCAGTCAGGTGGGCATTTTCGGCCCGATCGGCGACTCCGCCCAATATCAATAGAAATATGAAAATGTATCTTTTCATCAATTTTCAGACTTTACAAATGCAAATATACGATAAAAAGATAAAATACCTGGTGTACTTCCACGATTTTTACAAGCATCTCAATGCCATACAAATCAGCTTTTAGTGTGTAGGATGGATAAGAATAAATACACTCTCATTGTAGTTGCAGTTTTTAAAGAATCCGAAGCCTTTTCGAATAGAAAAAACAAAAAAAATGCGATAAATTTTGCCGACAAGTAAAAAAGTCATACCTTTACGCCCGCTTTCTCTAAATCTAATTGGATAAAACCTAAACATTATTATTTAAACTAACAACTTAACTGCATTTATTGACATGAAAGCATTTTCTACTTTAGTGGCAATATCACTTTGCCTCTTGGCGAGTCTTGCGGCCCATTCGCAGAACTCGTATGTACCCAAAGCACCTGCAAAAATAGGCAGCCGCATGAACCAACTCATGCGCCAACAGCAGCAGCCTATGAGGTTGCCGTCGAGGATGAAAAGTACCTCCACACAGCAAGTGGTGCATGCCATGATACAGTGCACGGACGGTGAGCGTCTCCACAACACGCTTCGGAGCATGGGCATTGAGTCCACCGCCATCTCTTCTACGCTCGTTACGGCCCATGTGCCGATGAACAGGGTGTGGGAAGTGACCCGTCTGGAAGAGGTGGTCAAGATTGATGCGCCGCGCCGTTTCAAACGGTTCAACCACACTCCCGCGTGGCCTCGGGAGTGGACAAGGCGCAAAGCGGCACCGGACTGGACACACCCTACGACGGTACAGGGGTGGTCATCGGCGTGATCGACCAAGGATTCCAATACACCCACCCTGCTTTCCGCAAGGCCGACGGCTCTTCACGCATAGTCTATCTTTGGAACCATCTGAAGGGAGACAAGACTCCGACAACGGCGAGTGACGACATCCTGCAAGCGGTCAACGATGGCGAAGACACCAACCATGCCACCCATGTGGCCGGCATTGCAGGTGGCTCGAGGTGGACCGGCGTGCAAGACTATGGCATGGCACCGAAGGCAACGCTCATGTTCTTTCCTTCGACCTTCGATGATTCGGAAATTCTGGAAGATGTGAAGCGGGTAAAGGAATATGCCACGCAGAAGAATATGCCTTGGGTGGTCAACATGAGCTTTGGTTCACAGAGCGGTCCGCACGACGGTTCTACCGCCTACGACCACACGCTGTCGGGCTATGTCTCCAATGGAGGCTTCATCGCCGCAGCCATCGGCAACGAGGCAGAGCGCAAGATTCACCTCTCGCACGAGTTCGCTTCCGACAAGGACACGCTCTATGCGCTCATTGATGAAGGGCAGTTGGCTGAGACCACCTATGCCGATATTTGGATAAAGGGCGGTACAGACAAGGATGTCAAGGTGGATGTCTTTGCCTACAACTCTCGCAAGAAGGTGTTCGACTACCGAAACGAGGCTTTCTGGTATGGCGACAAAAACACCACTGACACGCTTGTCCATGCTTGGGGTGATGCTGTGGAAAGCAATGGAAAGTATAATCTGACACTCGGATTCAACTTTGATAAGATTCTGGAGTATGAAGAAAACGGCGATGAGATTTTCAATTCCCGCGACATGCACATCGGTATCCGTGTCGTTGCGCCCAAGGGAGCCCGATTGGATAGTTGGCTGGATGCCCAAACATCGGAGTGGAAGAATATCAAGGATGCCCGATTTGCCACAGGCGACAATCTCTATTGTGTGGGCGAAGGTGCCGCTTCATCGGAAAAAGTGGTGGCTGTAGGGTCATACAACACGACCGACAGTTGGAAGACATATAAGAACAAGACAATTACCAACAAGGATTCCGGTGCGTTGAACGATATTTCTTCCTTCTCCTGCTATGGGCCACAGGTGGACAACAGCTTTCCAAAGCCGGCCGTTGTGGCACCGGGAAGCATGATCGGTTCGGCCTACGGCAATGTGCACGACAGCTTCGATGAATATGATGACGGTAAGTATCTGACGCAAAAGCTCACCTATGGCGGTGAAGAATACTTCTATGGCATGGAGGAAGGCACCTCGATGGCGTCTCCTGCCGTGACCGGTATCATCGCCCTGTGGTTGCAGGCCTATCCCCAACTCTCTTACGAACAGCTGATGGAGGTGTTCCGCACCACCTCCAAGAAAGACCAGTTTACCACGAGCAACGAATGGGACCGGCACGCCGGATATGGCAAGATAGATGCCTATGAAGGCTTGAAGGCCGTGTTGAAACTGCGCGATACGGGCACCGGACTCTTCAGCATCAAAGACACGAGCACACCGCTCACGTTCCGCACCCAAGGCCGTGTGTGGCAGTTGCTTTTCAACAGTAGCGAGACTTATGCCGACATCGCCCTCCACACCACTGCCGGCGTGCAGGTGTATGAGAAACAGGTGAGCAATGTCTCTGCCGGACACGAGGAGACCATCGACCTCCAACGGCTTCCCGCAGGGGTTTATGTCCTGAGTGTCAAGACCGTCAACAGCACCTATTCGCGCAAGGTGGTGGTGAGATAAGGTGGAAGAACCTCCGCTTTTCCACCTTTTCGGAAAAAGAAAAAGCCCCCGCCTGAACCTTTCCTCAAGGATGTGTTCAGGCGGGGGCTTCCATGTTTCAGCGTTTCTTCCCTATCTGTTTCTCCAGTCTCTTGTATTCTTTCTTCGTCAGTCGCATGAACGACCCGTGTTGCGGAGCGGCCACGCCCTGTATGTCGACCGGCTCGGAGAAGTTGCGCAGCCACTTGTCGGCTTTGCAGATGCGGTAGTGGCGCGGCTTGTCGGAGTATTGGATGTAGGCCACCCGCCACTCGTCGCTGCCTATCGGCCGGAAGGCCGAGGCCCCCTCGCACAGTTTTTTGCCTTCAAAATTGATGTGATCCTGCTCCGACGGCTCTTTCCACGGGCCTTTCAGGGCCGGAGCCGTGGTGGCATAGATGCCGGGCCGCCCCCCTTCCTTCTTGATGAGCATGTGGTAGAGTCCGTCGGCATCGTTGTAGTTGATGTCGGCATCAATGGTGGCATAGCCCCAGTCGAAAAGCAGACGGGGCTTGGTGAGCCGGGTGAACGACCGGTCGGCATACGAATAATACATCCGGTCGTAGCCCTCTTCCGGGCGGTTGAGCATGGAGTAGTAGATGAGGTAGCCACCTTTCCGGCCGTCGGGCCATGTGTAGGCATCATCCCAGAATATCTGCGGGGCCCACACGCGGCTGATGGTGGAATAGTCTTTGTAGGGATCGGGCGACTCGGGGTCGCAGAAGATGGAAGGCCCTTTGCGGAAATCGAACGTCACCGACTGCCAGTCGAGCAGATTCTTGCTCCGCAGCAGGTCGATGCCATAGTTGTTCCATTTGCGCGACTTGGCCACGAGCATGTCCGTGGTCACCATGAGATAGCCTTTGGCATCGTGCGTGCGGCAGATATAGGCATCGCGTGTACCACCCTCAATGCGGGCATGCCGGGCGTTGTCGAAGACGGGGCCGCCCTCCCAAAGGTCTTGGAAGTGCAGGCCGTCACGGCTGATGGCGAAAGCCGTCCACTCTCCGGCACCGCTCATGTGGCAGTAGAGGTAGCCGTAGGTACCTTTCTGGGGATTCCGGGCCGGGGCGGAGAGAGCCGCCGCGGCCACGAAAAGGAGGGATAGAATGGTTTTCTTCATGTTCTTATCTGATTTGGATTTTCTTGGCTGTGCGTGCCTTTCCGTGGCTCATCACCACGAGATAGTGCCCTGCGGGCAGACCCATGCCGTGGATATAAGCCTCCACACGCCCCTTGGCGGTGGTGAATCGGGCGATGCCCTTGCCGTCGACGGTGTTGAGCGTGCAGTCCACCGGCTCGTCATCGGTAAGGTTTTCGATGCCCGCAGTGGCGGCCACGACTTTCAGCACGCCCGTAGTGACATTGCTTCCCGAGAGTCCAGACTTGTCCCAAGCCATGCCGGCAGGCAGCGAGGGAAGCGTCACGGTGGGGGCATCGGCCATCACACCGGCTGTCCAGAGCGTGAACTCGTCGCCGACAGCCGGTGTGTAGGCCTCATCGAGCACCACCTTGACCGTGCCTTTCAGCCCGAATGTTCCCTCCACCTTGATGCTGCCGTATTTCTCTTTGCGGTAGATCTTCAGTTCAGCCACCGACCCTTGCTGCATGTCAAGGTTGCCCTTGAAGGCCAATGTACCGTCGGTGATGCGCTTGGCCGCGATGCCCGGAGCAAGCGTTGCACCGGCCATGACCGTCACGTTCGGGTTGCCGCAACAGCCGTAGCCGCTCAGTCGGCCTCCACTCACGGTCATGTCGGCCGTCCCGGTCATCGTCGTCGTACCGTTGTTACGCAACACCAGTTCGCCTCCTTCCACCGTCAGCGTGCCCATCCCGGTCTGCGGCTGCATCAGCGTGAGCGTCCCCGGGCCCGTTTTGATGAGGTTGATGCCGTTGCCGATGGTTCCGCTAAACAGAGTGGCAGTATCTTTCATACCCACCAAGTAGGTGCCCGTGCCGCCGAGCACGCCTGCCCCGCTGAGGCCACCTATCTTCATGTTGCTGACAGCCGTGCCTTTTTCCTCCACCGTGTTCTTGAAGGTGCAACCCGCCATGATGCTCACCACGGCATTGGGCAGGCCCTTGGCATGGTAGAAGTTGAATGAAGACTTGCTGCCTTGGTAGGCATTCAGCGTACCGGCAAAGGCACTCCAGTCACCCTGCAGCGTGTTGCGGACAAACTGCGAGTGTACATCCAGCGTGCCCTCACCCGTGAGTTTGCCGGTATAGACACACCGCCCGTCAAGGTAGATGCTGCCCCTCTTTCCTGCCGGAACCACAAAATGCGTGTTGTCCGAGCTGTAGGAGTAGATGCTATTGCTGAACAGCAGTGTGCCCGTCGTGCCGTTGAAGACGACGGTGTCGCCCACAGCGTGGGCATCGGCCTCGTCAAACACCTTGCCGGCATTGATGTAGAAGCGCTTGATTTTGTTGCCACTGTAGAGAGAAAGCTGTCCTGCCCCCGTCTTGATGAGGTCGCCTGCACCCGTGATGGAAGCCTTGTGCATGGCAGCGGTGGCTCCGGCCGCCACGTTGATGGCACCACTTTTTGCCACAATAGGGTGGCTCATGCCTGTGGTCTTGGCAATGGACAGCGTACCGCCACCGTTGAGCCGGATGGCATTGTCCTTACCTCCCAGTGCTCCCCGTTCCACACCATCGGCATCGGCCAATGCCGACACTTCGAGCGTTCCACCGTTGATGTCCACCTGACCGATGAAGGTGTTGGTGTTGTTGAGCTTCACCTTGCCCGCTCCGCTCTTGCCGAGACTCGTGTTGCCGGCAATGGCCGCACCGCTAAACGTGAAGTGCTTTGTCTCATTCTCAAAGTTCACGCTGCGCGGATACACGTCGGCGGGAAGGTTGATATCTGTCTTCACGGCACTGTCGTCAAACGTCACGGCATCGCCAGAGACAAAGATGTTGTCTTCGCCCGTTGTTGTGGATGTGAAATTCTCGGTCGATGCGAGATCCCAGTTGCCGTTCACAGCACCTTTCCACGTCACGGCCGCCGGACTGCGCGTGTCACTCACCGTGAGCCACAGTTTGCCGTCGGCATAGGAGAGTTCGCCTTTCTGCGTGCCGAATCCCTCAATCACGATGTCGGCCGGGTCGCCCTCAATTCGTTCTATCTCCGCAATGGCATACTTGCCGGCCGGTATTTTCTCCGTTCCGGTGGCATAGTGGGGCACAATCTCCAATACGGGGGTGTTATAGGCAGGTCCGTTTTCCCACACCTTTTTCCCCAGTTTGAGCGTCTTGGCCTTCACGTGGTCGGCGGTTCCGTTGCTGAAGAGGTCGATCACCATGCGTGCCCCGTAGTTCATGATCAGCGAGTCGGTGGCGATGGTGCCAGCCTTGTCCTTACTTCCCGGGCAGAGCCGTGCTCCATAATCCATCTCGATGCCTTTCTTGAATACGCCTCCGTTCGAACAAAGGGAGGCAAAACGGTTAAGCCACAGCCGGCTGTTTTTCAGCGTACCGTCGAAGTCGAGGGTGCCGGCCCACACATCGGTAGGGCCCGTGTAGCGTTGTGTCACTTTCGGCAGCACCAGACGGCCGTCGCCCTGCTTCACGAGGCGCATGGCTCCGGCAAAGGCTCCGCCCGTCAGCCGGTGCGTGTAGGTGGTCGTTGTGATGTTGTCGTTGTCATCGTGTCCCTGCACCCAAGTCGGTGCATTGTCGAAGAAGATGTAAGGTGCGGCCCCGTCTTCCACGCTCACGGTCATGTCTGCCGTCTCGGCCATGAGCACCTGCTTGTCGGCCAGTGCCCCATTGACGGTGCCGCCATTGCCCACCTCGGTACGTCCCGTCATGGTGAGCGGAGGCGGAGCCTGCGTGATGCCCTCGGCCTTACCGAGGAAGTAGCTCGTGTGCGGCGGCTGGTTGTAGCCGCACATCTCCCATACCATGGCATTGCGGTACTGGTGGTCGTGCCACAACGTGTAGTTGCGGTATTCGGTGAGAGCCGTGGTGGTGTAGATGCGCAGTTTGCCATCGGTGGTGCGGAGGATGAGTTCTTCGCGCCAGTCGCCCATGATGTCACTCTGACTGGCCGGCGAACCCTTCGTACCGTTGTTGGTGCGACAGCCCTCGAAACGCTCGATGGGTGTCCAACTGCCATATTTCACCACGCGCGGTGCTCCGGTTTCGTAGTAGCCCTTGGCATTGAACCCCTCGTAGTTGAAAGTCTCCCGGAGCAAGTCGCCGTCCCAGTAGATGGCGAAACTCTGGTCGATGCCGGTCTTGGTGCCGTCGGCAAGCGGCTTGTTGGTCACGGAACTGATCACGTTGTCGTCGTGTGCCGACACGCCCTGCGCTCCGGGATAGCGGTCGGTGAAGTTGGCCATCATGGCCCGTCCGTCATCATTGGGACTCGTCGAGCGGTAGTATATCTTGCTCGTGGTGGCATCCCGGTAGTTGTTATTGGGCAAGTCTTCGTTGCACGCATAGATTTCCTGCCCGTGTATGAAGGGGTTGAAGTCGCTGCAGTGCTGTGCATCTCCGTGACCGAGACCCGTGGAGGAGAGTCCGTGCCCGTTGTCATCGATCACCATGGAGCCGTAGACGATCTCGTCACGACCGTCCCAGTCTACATCGGCGATGCCGTAGTTGTGGTAGCCCTGTCCGAACCAGATGCCCGACGACGGACTGTTCCATGTCCATCGGGTCGTCAGCGTATGCGTGGCCGGATCTACGTCGAAAGCCGCCATCTTGTGTTTGGTGTAGATACCGCGCGCAAGAAAGATGCTGGGTTTCCTGCCATCGAGGAACGGAGCACCGAAGAAGTATTTGCTGGAGCGGTGACCATAGGCGTCGCCCCAGTCGGTAGCCTTTCCGCGGGAGAGCGGATAGTCCATCACTTGGTAGGGCTTGCCCGTCTCGCCGTTGAGATAGAGCAGATATTCGGCCCCCGAGTTGGTGTAGGTCATGTTGGGCGTGTGCGAAATGGTGTTGCGGGTGTTCACCGCCGGGTTGCCGATGGTTTGGGTTGTTCCGTCGGCCATGTGTAGTACCATACCGTCGGCCCCCCGCAACACCACCTCGGCCCGGCCGTCACCGTCCCAGTCGTAGGCCACGATATTCACCTCCACACTCGTTCCGCTCACCATGTTGGGCCCGCAGTCTATCCACCACAGCCTCTTGCCGTTGAGCTTGTAGGCTTCCAGTATGTCGAAGTCGGTGCTTGTGATGGGATAAAGGGCGTTGGCATCGGCGATATTGCGCCGCTTGAGCAGCAGTTCCACCTCTCCGTCACCATCAAGGTCGGCCACACTCACATCGTTGGGCTCGTAGTGCGACGTGATGTCTGCCCCACCCTTGTTGGCATACACTTTCTCCGGTTCTATCTCCATGTAGTTGTGTGCCCAAGGCTTCACCGCCTTGCTTTTTTTCTCCGCCTTGCCCCTCACCACGGCCTCCACAGCATAGCTGCTGCCGGCCGTGCCTGCAGCGTCGGTGAAGTTTGACACCCGCAGTGGCGAGCTGTTGATTTTGGTACCGTCGCGATAGATGTTGTAGGTCACGTCGTAGTATTCCTCCCCGAGGATACGCCAACTGCAAAAAATACCTTTCCCCGTGTTCACGGCCACGAGTCCGCGGTCGAGTTTGTCCATCGCCCTCTGGGCATAACTCCCCATGCCGACAGTGCCTGCCAGCAAGGCTGTGAGTAATAGTTTTCGTTTCATTTGTGCTTCAGGTTTTTAGTCTGTGAGTGTTTTGCGCACAAATTTACGGAATTACCCGATAATCTCACCCCTTAATTTTGATATTGCCCCTTGTTTTTTTGATATGCGGAGATGAATAGTCTGCTTTTCACGGGTGTGCCGAAAACCATAAGCGTGCGCAGCTCCTATATGGGCCAAACTCGAAATCTTGCCGAAATATGCACGAGGTCCCGTAAAGTTCCGTCCATCATGGAGCGCATCAAGAAAATAAGCCGGGCCGCAACGGTGTTGTAGACGCTTTGTATCGGGCAGGCATAAAGTGCTACTCTAACAACCCGACAGTGCCCCTTGTTCAACCCCCCACCCCCCTAACTTAGGCGGCTTAAGCAGCCTTTGCCCCGCGAGGCACTCCCCTCCTTCGGAGGGGTCGGGGGAGGCCTCCCTATAGCACGAACTATTAAATCTTTCGAAAAAGCCTGACACGAGATTCTTCCACAGCCATTTGTCACGCCGGCTATATCCGCCTTGTCAGCCCAATTAGCCACATCGATTTTCTCACTAAGCCCAAACGACATTGCAAAAGGGCCACAGTCAGAAGCTCATTCGGGCCGAGCGAGAAGGCGAAAAAGGCCGTTTTGCAAAGCCTTTCGGCCCGAAAAAGCACCCTTTAGGGGGTTGGGGGGCTGTAGGTGGATTGGTAATCAAAAAAAGGGAAACGCCCTCGCGCTTCCCTTGCCAATGCAAAGATACGATAAAAATGGGGAAAATGCAAATTTGGAACAAAAGATGTTTACAGATAATCCGGCTTGCCGGCGGGAAGAAGGAGCGCGGCACAGGCCTTTCCAATGCGGAGAAACCTGTGCCGGGCGGCGAGTGTGAGGAGAGGCTTGCGCCTCCACGGGCCGGCTTCACCCCATCCGGCGGCCGGGCTGCCCGTCCCCGTCGCTACGCTTCCTGCATATCCTTCTGGCGCGTGTTCATGCGGGCCTCCACCACGTTGACCACATAGTCGCCCAGCTTCTCACACTCTTGAATGATGTCCATGTACATCGTGCCGATGCTGTAGGTGTACTCGTTATTCTCGATGGCATCAATGTTCTGTTTCCGCAGTTGGTTGCGGTAGTTGTTGATTTCGTTCTCGATGGTGAACGAGCGGTCCGGATTGAGCGTCTGCTTGTCGTGAGTGAACATGTAGTTCATCTCCGTCAGGGCCGTGTTGGTGAGCTCCATCATCTGGTGGATGTTCTCATACTGCCGGGAGGTGAAGTTTTCTGTGCCCTTCACCCGGCGGCTGATGGTGCGCGCCATGTTGAAACAGGAGTCGCCGATGCTCTCTATCTCGCTTATCTCGCGCAACATGGCGCGTATCTTGGCTTTGGTGTCATCGCTCAGATGGGCGTTGCTCACTTGGTCGAGATACTTGGCTATCTCTATCTCCATGTTGTCGGAGATGTCCTCATATTTGGCAATGCGCTCGTAGAGTTTGTCAAACTGGTCGCCGTTGTCGAGCCCCAGAAGTTCCTGCACCATGCCGAACATGCGCTGTATGCGCTCACCGAAGGAGGCCATCTCTTTTTGGGCCTCAAACACAGAGAGTTCCGGTGTCTTCATGATGCCGGCCTGAATGAAGCGCAAACGGAAATCTTCGTCTTCCTTCACGGGTTTGGGCTTGATGAGTGCGCACACCACTTTCTCAATGAGCGGGATGCACCAGATGAGTATGCCCGTGTTGGCCACGTTGAAACAGGTGTGGAAGGCTGCCAGCACGATGGGCAGCAGGTGGGCCTTCTCGGCAGTGGAGAGGGCGGTGTCGGTGGGATTGTAGCCCACAAGGCCGCACACAAAGTCGACGAACGGATAGAAAAGTATGAGCACCCACACCACGCCGAACACATTGAACACCAAGTGGGCCAGTGCCGCCCTCCGCGCTTGGGTGTTGGCTCCGAGTGCGGCCAGATTGGCCGTGGCGGTGGTGCCGATGTTCTCGCCCATCACCAGTGCGATGCCGAGATAGATGGGCAGCACACCCGTGGAGCAGAGCAGGATGGTGATGGCCATCACGGCAGCCGACGACTGCACGATGCACGTGATGAGCGTGCCAACGAGCAGGAAGATGATGATGGTGAGGTGGCTCCCTGTGTCGAACGAGGCGAAGAAGTGGATGGCATCGGGATTGTGCTCAAGGTCGAGTGCCTTGCCGGCATCGCTCAGCAGCACGAGCGAGAAAAAGAGGAAGGCGATGCCGAAGAGGAAGTCGCCGACGTAGCGCCGGCTCTTGCTGTAGATGAGGATGATGCCGATGAAGAAGGCCGGGAAGACAACCATCGTGAGGTCTACGTTGTAGCCGAGCGACATGATCCAGGCCGTGAGCGTGGTGCCGATATTGGCACCCATGATGACCGAGATGGCCTGGGCCAGCGTGAGCAGACCGGCATTGACGAAGCTGACCGTCATCACCGTGGTGGCCGACGACGACTGCACGGCACAGGTGATGAACGTGCCGGTGAACATGCCGGTGAAACGGTTGGTGGTCATCGCGCCCAGAATGTGGCGCAACTGCGATCCGGCCATCTTCTGCA
Organism: Segatella buccae ATCC 33574; assembly: GCF_000184945.1. GTDB lineage: Bacteria > Bacteroidota > Bacteroidia > Bacteroidales > Bacteroidaceae > Prevotella > Prevotella buccae. The sequence continues at coordinate 985,868 of NZ_GL586311.1, read as the reverse complement.
ACGCTTCGCTCATCACTTTCATGCCATAGATGAGCAAGGCCAGCGAACCGAGAATCTTCAGGAAAATCACGAGATAGTTTCCACTCATAAATCAGGGAATATTGGTGTAATGTATTGTAATGATGCTACAAAGATATAAAAAATCCCTTTCAATGTGTGTTGAAAGGGATTTTTATTTCATGCTTTGAAAGATAATGTATTTATGCCTCGTGCTGCCGGATGCCCATGCGGGCCTCCACCACGTTGACCACATAGTCGCCCAGCTTCTCGCACTCCTGTATGATGTCCATGTACATCGTGCCGATGGCGTAGGTGTATTCGTGATTGTTCACGTCGTTGATGTTTTGCGTCTTCAACTGGTTGCGGTAGTTGTTGATTTCGTTCTCGATGTTGAACGAGTGGTTGACATCCACGTCGCTCTTGTGCCCCACGAGGATGATGTTCATCTGCGAGAGGGAATTGTCGGTGAGTTCGAACATCTGATGGATATGCTCATACTGCTTGGCGGTGAAGTCTTCCTTGCCGTTTATCTTGCGGCTGATGGTGCGGGCGATGTTGTAGCAGGAGTCGCCGATACTCTCTATCTCGCTTATCTCGCGCAGCATGGCGCGTATCTTGGCCTTCGTCTCGTCGCTCAAGTGGGCATCGCTCACTTGGTCGAGATAGTTGGCTATCTCTATCTCCATGTTGTCGGAGATGCCCTCGTATTTCTCGATGCGCGAGAAGAGCTTCACAAACTTGTCGGGATTCTTCTCTCCCAGCAGCTCCCTCACCATGCCGAACATGCGCTGTATGCGCTCGGCAAAGGAGTGTATTTCCTTTTGGGCCTCGAGGACAGAGATTTCCGGCGTCTTCATGATGCCGGTCTGGATGAAGCGCAGGCGGAAGTCATCTTCATCGGCCTTCCTCTTGGGCTTGATGACATAACACACGATTTTCTCTATCTGCGGGATAAACCACACGAGGATGGCCGTATTGGTGAGGTTGAAGCACGTGTGGAAGGCCGCCAGCACAAACGAGAGCTTGGCCACGTTCTCCACAAAGTGGCTGTCGGTCTTTACCATCGTCTCGTCATAGCCCACGAAACCGCACACCATGTTGATGAAAGGCCGGAAAACGATGAGCACCCAAAGCACACCAAAGAGGTTGAAGAACATGTGGGCGAAAGCTGCCCTGCGGGCCTGTGTGTTGGCCGTCATAGCCGCTATGTTGGAGGTCACGGTGGTTCCGATGTTCTCACCCATCACCAGTGCGATGCCCTGATAGATGGGCAGCACGCCCGTGGAGCAGAGTATCATCGTGATGGCCATGATGGCGGCGGAGCTCTGCACGCACATCGTGAGCACCGACCCGATGAGCAGGAATATGATGGTGGTGAGGAAACTGTTGGGGTCGAACGAGGCGAAGAAATCGAGCACGGGCTGGGTGTGGGCCAAGTCCATGTCTATGCCGGTCTGCCGGAGCGTGCCCAAGCCGAGAAACATGAACGACACACCGAAGATGAAGTCGCCCGCAATCTTACGCTTCTTTGAATAAATGAGGATGATGGCAATGAAAAAGGCCGGCCACACGAAGTCGGTGATGTTGAAAGAAAAGCCCGCCGACATGATCCAGGCGGTGAGCGTGGTGCCGATGTTGGCACCCATGATGACGGAGATGGCCTGTGCCAGAGTCAGGAGGCCGGCGTTGACAAAGCTCACGGTCATCACTGTGGTGGCTGTGGACGACTGCACTGCGGCCGTGATGAACGTACCGGTGAGGATGCCCGTGAAGCGGTTGGTGGTCATGGCGCCGAGCACGTGGCGCAGTTGCGGCCCGGCCATCTTCTGCAGGCTGTCGCTCATTGACTTCATGCCGAACATCAGAAGGGCCAGAGAACCGATAAGTTTAAAAAAGATCCAAATCGACATATTTTAATTCAAATAGTGGGCTTAGGTCGATATTTCTTATTAACTTTGACACCGATGTTAAATTCAATGACACAACACAGATGAAACAAGTTATACAAATACGTTGCAAAAATAATAAAAAAACTCAAAAGATTGCTATCGGAAGCACACTTTCTGACGTTTTCCGCGAATTTAATCTGAAAATGGATTACGGCCCCATCAGCGCCAAAGTCAATAATAAGGTGGAGGGCATGCACTACCGGCTCTACCACTCCAAGGACGTGGAGTTTCAGGACATGTACACAGCTTCGGCCTCACGCAACTACACACGCACGCTTTTCTTCGTGCTTTCCAAAGCCGTACACGACATCTACCGTCACTCGGAAGTGGTCATCGACATACCCGTCTCCAACGGTTATTTCGTGAATCTCGACATCGGCCATGCCGTGGGGCTTCAGGATGTGGACAACATACGCCGGCGTATGCAGGAGATCATCGATGCCGGGATACCCATCCGGCGCTTTGAAGTGCCCACGGAGGAGGCCATACGCATGTTCCGCGAGAAGGGGGCAGACAGCAAAGTGAAACTTCTGGAGAGCATAGGTTCGCTCTACACCACCTACTATCAGATAGACGACTACCTCGACTACTACTACGGTTCGTTGCTCACCAACACCTCGCAGCTCTATCTCTTCGGCTTGGAAAAATATTACGACGGTATGCTGCTGCGCATCCCGTCGCTCAAAAATCCCGGTGTGCTGGGCGAAATGACCCGGCAGGACAAGATGTTTGAGATATTCAAGGAGCATCACCGCTGGCAAGACATCATGGGCATACGCACCGTGGGAGACTTCAACGAAGCTGTACACGGCGGCCACGCCACCGACCTCATCAACGTGTCGGAGGCCTTGCAGGAGAAAAAGATAGCGAAGATAGCCGACGAGATAGCCAACCGCAAGGGTGTGAAGCTGGTGTTGCTGGCCGGCCCTTCATCGTCGGGGAAGACCACTACTTGCAAGCGGCTCTCCATCCAACTGCTGGCCAACGGGCTCAAACCGTTGCAGATTTCACTCGATGACTATTTCGTGGATCGGCATCACACGCCCAAAGACGAGTCGGGCGAACTCGACTACGAGAGCATCTACGCCCTCAACCTGCCGCTCATCAACGAACAGTTCAGTGCCCTTTTCCGCGGAGAGGAGGTGGAGTTGCCCAAATACAACTTCCAGACGGGCATGAGCGAGCGCAGCGGAAAGCGACTGAGGATGGACGAAAACAATGTGCTCGTGGTGGAAGGCATACACGCGCTCAATCCCGAACTGACGGCCTTGATTCCCGAACAGCAGAAGTTCCGCGTCTATGCCTCGGCCTTGACGACCATCCTTCTCGACACCCACAACTACATTCCCACCACCGACAACCGGCTGTTGCGCCGCATCATCCGCGACTATAAGTATCGCGGAGTCAACGCCCGCGACACCATCCGCCGCTGGCCCAGCGTGAGGGCGGGCGAGAACAAGTGGATATTCCCCTATCAGGAGAATGCCGATGCGATGTTCAACACAGCCATGCTCTTCGAGTTTGCCGTCATCCGGCCCCAAGCCGAACCGCTGTTGCAGCAGGTGCCCGAGAACTGTGAGGAACATGCCGAGGCCTACCGCCTGCTCAAGTTCCTCCGCTACTTCTCGCCGGTGTCCAATGATGACATTCCCCCGACCAGCCTCCTGCGCGAGTTTCTGGGCGGAAGCTCATTCAAATATTGACCACAACGCTGCCGGTATCCCTCTCGGCAGTATCGGTTCTTTCATGGGGCGGGTGGGCTTCGAGCCTGTCCGCCCCATGCGTTTGGGTGACGATTCCTCCTCCCCGTCAATCCCCTTCCATTCCTCCGGCAGCTAAGGGAGATTCGGAGGCCTACTCATCCTCTTCCATGTTTTTGTATTATTTACAGAAAAAACAAGTGTAAATATTTTGTTTTCTCAATAATAATTCCCACCTTTGCCATCATGAAAACAACACTCTAATACAGGGAACATTATGGCAGAACAAATTGAAGTAAAAGAATTGGACCAGGTAGTCGTGCGCTTCTCGGGCGACTCGGGCGACGGTATGCAGTTGGCGGGCAACATCTTCACCACCGTGTCTGCAACCGTGGGCAATGGCATTTCCACATTTCCTGACTATCCGGCCGACATCCGGGCACCGCAAGGGTCGCTCACGGGGGTAAGCGGCTTTCAGGTACACATCGGAGGTGAGAAGGTGCTCACGCCGGGCGACCAATGCGATGTGCTTGTAGCAATGAACCCGGCTGCGCTCAAGACGCAGCTCAAGTATGCCAAACCGCAGGCCACCATCATCATCGACACCGACGACTTCAACCATTCCAACCTACGGAAGGCCGAGTTTGCAACCGACGACTACCTCGGAGAGCTCGGCATCGACCCCGACTGTGTGGTGGACTGTCCCATCACCACAATGGTGAAAGAGTGCCTCAAGGATTCGGGCATGGACAACAAGTCGATTCTCAAGTGCCGCAACATGTTTGCGCTGGGCATCGTCTGCTGGCTGTTCAACCGCGACCGCAAACTCATCGCCAATTTCTTGGAGAAGAAGTTTGCCAAGAAGCCCCATCTGGCGGTCAACAATATCAAGGTGGTGGAGGCCGGCTACGACTATGCCGGCAACACCCATGCCTCCGTACCGGCCACCTACCGCATCGAGAGTAAGCACAAGACGAAGGGCCGCTATATGGACATCACCGGCAACAAGGCCACGGCCTACGGCTTGATAGCGGCCGCCGAGAAAGCCGGTTTGCAGCTTTTCCTGGGTTCCTATCCCATCACTCCGGCCACAGATATCCTCCACGAACTGGCCAAACACAAGTCGTGCGGCGTGATCACCGTGCAGTGTGAGGATGAGATTTCGGCCTGTGCCAGTGCCGTGGGGGCCTCTTTTGCAGGAGCTCTTGCCGCCACATCGACCTCCGGGCCGGGCATTTGCCTGAAGTCGGAGACCATCAATCTGGCCGTCATCGACGAATTGCCGCTGGTGGTCATCGACGTGCAGCGCGGCGGTCCGTCCACCGGACTGCCCACCAAGGCCGAACAGACCGACCTCTTGCAAGTGCTCTACGGGCGCAACGGCGAGAGTCCCATGCCCGTGATAGCCGCCACGAGCCCTACCAACTGCTTCGAGTCGGCCTACATGGCGGCCAAGATGGCACTGGAACATCTCACGCCGGTGACGCTGCTCACCGACGCTTTCATCGCCAATGGGTCGGGGGCATGGCGCTTGCCCACGATGGACGAACTGCCGGAGATACATCCCCACTACGCTCCCGAGTCGCAGAAGTTCAATTACACGCCCTACCGGCGCGACAAGGAAAGCCGGGTGCGCTATTGGGCCATCCCCGGACAGGAGGGCTATGAGCACATCCTCGGCGGATTGGAGAAAGACGGCGAGACCGGGGCCATATCCACCGAACCTGAGAATCACGACCTGATGGACCGTCTGCGCTTCGAGAAAGTGGCGAAGATTCCCGTGCCCGACCTTGAGGTGGAGGGCGATGCCGACGACGCGGAACTGCTCATCGTGGGCTTCGGGAGCACTTATGGGCATCTCTATTCGGCCATGGAAGAACTCCGTGGCAGGGGGTATAAGGTGGCTTTGGCACAGTTCCAATACATCAATCCGCTGCCTGCCAACACAGCCGAAGTGCTGCTGCGCTACAAGAAGGCGGTGGTGGCGGAGCAAAACCTGGGGCAGTTGGCCGCGCTCCTGCGCATACGCATCAACGGTTTTGCACCCTATCAGTACAATCAGGTGAAAGGGCAGCCTTTCATGGTGAGCGAACTCGTAGGCGGCTTCGAGCGGGTCATCAAGACCGACGAGGCGGCTAATGCAGGCAAGACCTTCAACGAACGAATCATCAAACTTTAAATCTTCCGGTTATGACACAATACACAGCACAAGATTATAAGAAGGGACAGCCGCGCTGGTGTCCCGGTTGTGGTGACCATTTCTTCCTCTCCTATCTCCATAAGGCTATGGCCGAACTGGGTGTGCCGCCCTACGAGACGGCTGTGATTTCGGGTATTGGCTGTTCCAGCCGACTGCCTTACTACGTGAATACCTACGCCATGCAGACCATTCACGGACGGGCCGCGGCTGTGGCCACGGGACTCAAGGTGGTCAACCCGAAACTCACGGTGTGGCAGGTGAGTGGCGATGGCGACGGATTGGCCATCGGTGGCAACCACTTCATCCATGCCATGCGCCGCAATATCGACCTCAACATGATATTGCTCAACAACCGCATCTACGGTCTCACCAAAGGACAGTACTCCCCGACCTCGCCGCGCGGCTTCGTCTCCAAGTCGAGCCCCTACGGCACGGTGGAAGACCCGTTCCGTCCGGCAGAGCTCTGCTTCGGTGCCCGCGGGCGATTCTTTGCCCGTTCGGTGGCCAGCGACGGGGGCGAGACGGTGAACATCCTCAAGGCGGCCTACCGCCACAAGGGGGCGGCCGTGTGTGAAATATTGCAGCATTGCGTCATTTTCAACAACGGCACCTACGAATCCGTCTACACCAAGGAGGGCCGGAAGCGCAACGCCATCTACGTGAGGCAGGGCCAACCGCTGGTGTTTGGCGAAAACAATGAGTATGGACTGATGCAGGAGGGCTTCGGACTGAAAGTGGTGAAAATCGGAGAAAACGGCGTAACTTTAGACGACATCCTCATCCACGATGCCCATTGTGAGGACAATACCTTGCAGCTCAAGCTCGCCATGATGGACAATGAACGGGGCTTCCCCGTGGCTTTGGGTGTGATACGCGACGTGGAGGCCCCCACCTACGACGAGTGTGTGAACAGCCAGATAGAGGAAGTGAGCGAGCAGAAGAAATACCACAACTTCATGGAACTGCTCGAAACCAACGATATTTGGGAAATTTAGGCGAGATGTTAAGAGCCTCCCCAACCTCCTAAAGGGGGCTAAGGCTACTTATACTCTGACGATATCTCTTGTTCAGACCCCCAACCCCCTAACTTAGGGGGCTTAAGCTACCTATGTCCCGACAATATCTCTTGTTCAGACCCCCAACCCCCTAACTTAGGGGGCTTAAGCTACCAATATCCCTTGTTCAGACCCCCAACCCCCTAACTTAGGGGGCTCAAGCTACCTATGTCCCGCGAGGCCCTCCCCTCCTTCGGAGGGGCTGGGGGAGGCCTATAGTCATTTCTATTAAATATTTCGAAAAAGCCTTACACGCCTTTTTGTTGTATTCCCCCGTTTGCCTGTTTTCATCCGCCTTATCAGCCCGATTAGCCCCATCGATTTTCTTACTAAGCTCGAACGACATTGCAAAAGGGCCACAGTTGAAAGCTCATTCAGCCCGAACGAACTTCCAACTGTGGCCCTTTTACACAACCGTTTGGGCCGAATGGCCTCCTAAATCAGGATGGCGAAGCCCCCTTTAGGAGCTTGGGGGACCGTTGGTGGATTGGTAATCAAAAAAAGGGAAACACCCGCGTGCTTCCCTTGCTCATGCAAAGATAACAAGGAAATGATGAGAAACCAAACGCAATAGGAAAAAAGCGAACAAAGATAGAGCCCATACGCACTTGTCGCCAACGTGTGTAGGCAGGATGATTTGTATGGAAGTACGAAAAAATCCCGTTTCTTCTTGCAAAGAAACGGGATTGGAATATATTGGCATCAAGCCTCCGGCATGGAGCCGGAAGACCGATGCTGCATATACAGTTTAGAGCTGCGGACCGGCTGCTACGAGAGCCTTACCGGCTTCGTTGCCTTCATACTTCTTAAAGTTCTTGATGAAGCGGGCAGCCAGATCCTTGGCTTTCTCATCCCACTGGGCGGCATTGGCGTAAGTGTCGCGCGGATCGAGAATCTCGGTAGCCACACCTTCGAGCTTCGTGGGAACCACAAAGTTGAAGTAAGGAATGGTCTTCGTGGGAGCTGCATCGATGGAGTGGTTGAGGATAGCGTCGATGATGCCACGGGTATCGCGGATAGAGATGCGCTTGCCTGTGCCGTTCCAACCGGTATTCACGAGGTAGGCCTTGGCACCGCTCTTTTTCATCTTCTTCACCAGTTCCTCAGCATACTTGGTGGGGTGAAGCTCCAAGAAAGCCTGACCGAAGCAAGCGGAGAATGTGGGAGTGGGCTCGGTGATGCCACGCTCGGTGCCGGCCAACTTGGCGGTGAAGCCGGAGAGGAAGTAGTACTTGGTCTGCTCGGCGTTCAGAATGGACACGGGAGGCAGCACACCGAAAGCATCGGCACTCAGGAAGATAACCTGCTTGGCGGCAGGACCCTGAGAAGCGGGACGCTGGATATTCTTGATGTGGTAGATGGGGTAAGACACGCGAGTGTTCTCGGTGACGCTCTTGTCGGCGAAATCAATCTTGCCGTCCTTGTCAACGGTCACGTTCTCGAGCAGTGCATCGCGGGTGATGGCACCGTAGATGTCGGGTTCGGCCTCCTTGTCAAGGTTGATCACCTTGGCATAGCAGCCACCTTCGTAGTTGAACACACCCGTATCGTCCCATCCATGCTCGTCGTCACCGATGAGCTTACGCTTCGGGTCGGTAGAGAGAGTGGTCTTGCCGGTGCCGGAGAGACCGAAGAAGATGGCGGTGTTTTCACCGTTCATGTCGGTGTTGGCAGAACAGTGCATGGAAGCCATGCCCTTCAGCGGCAGGAAGTAGTTCATCATGGAGAACATACCCTTCTTCATTTCACCGCCATACCAAGTGTTGATGATCACCTGCTCCTTGCTGGTCACGTTGAACACAACGGCTGTCTCCGAGTGCAGACCCAGTTCTTTCCAGTTCTCAACCTTGGCCTTGGAAGCGTTGTAAACGATGAAGTCGGGCTCCTGATCGAAGTCGGCTTCGCTCTGGGGACGGATGAACATGTTGGTCACAAAGTGAGCCTGCCAGGCCACTTCAACGATGAAGCGCACCTTCATGCGGGTGTCCTTGTGTGTGCCGCAGAAACCGTCGACCACAAACAGGCGCTTGTTTGAAAGTTCCTTCTTGGCAATTTCCTTCACGGCAGCCCAAGCTTCCTTGGTGGCGCGGTGGTTGTCGTTCTTGTATTCGTCGGAAGTCCACCACACGGTGTCGTGGGAGTTCTCATCGTCGACGATGAACTTGTCTTTAGGAGAACGGCCGGTGTAGATGCCGGTCATTACGTTGATGGCGCCAAGCTCTGTTTCCTGGCCCTTTTCATAACCTACGAGACCTTCCTTGGTCTCCTCGTTGAACAACACTTCGTAAGAAGGATTGTAGAGAACTTCGGTCGTACCTGTGATGCCGTACTTCTCTAAGACTGACTTGTCAAACTTTGCCATTGTGTTTAATGTATTTAGTTGTGAATAAACTCCGATGCCAAGGGCGGTGGCCCCATGCCTCTTACAGGAGGAGTTTTTACCTTAAAAACCGACCGCAAAGTTAGTGAAAAAGCAGAAAACTGACAACTTTCAGGGCCCAAAATTGGGCATCATGTCATCTTTTTAGGTTAAAGAATTTAAAATTTCAAGCCCTGTCCGGCTATTTGACATTTAGAGTTTGCAATTTATCCATCATCTGCTTTTCATGCGGAAACGATGCCGAAAAACGACAGGCAGATGCCCGCCATCGGCATAGATAAAGGCTTGAAAGTCAGCAGATAGCACACTTACACCCCTTATGTGCAGTTTTCGCAAAAAGAAAGAGGCCGACAAACATAATTATACCGTTGATTATCACAATTCAGAATAAAATTGTACCTTTGCAGTCAAAACTGAAGCAAAGTATGAAAATCATCAACTTGAGTGAGCAGAACTCAATCATCGGCCAGTATATGGCCGAAATGAGAGACGTTGAGTATCAGAAAAACCGATTGTTATTTCGCAACAACATCACCCGCATCGGCGAGTTTGAAGCCTTTGAAATTTCCAAGACACTCGACTATGAGACCGTGGATGTCACCACCCCGCTGGGTGTGGCGCAGGTGAACGTGCCCACCGACAAGATCGTGTTGGCCACCATCTTTCGCGCCGGACTGCCTTTCCACGAGGGCTTCCTCAACATTTTCGACCATGCCGGCAATGCTTTCGTTTCGGCCTATCGCGAATATACCGATGCCGAGCACCACAAGGTGGGCATCCATGTGGAGTATCTCGCTACACCGAGCATCGACGGCAAAAACCTCATCATCGCCGACCCGATGCTGGCCACGGGCGGTTCGATGGAGCTGGGTTACAAGGCATTCCTCACCAAGGGCACCCCGAAGCGCATCCACGTGTGCAGCGTGATAGCCACTCCCGAGGGCATCGAACACATCAAGAATGCCTTCCCTGAAGACAAGACCACCATTTGGTGCGCAGCCATCGACCCGGGCATGAACGAGCACAAATACATCGTGCCGGGCTTCGGCGATGCCGGCGACCTCTGCTACGGCGGCAAACTGTAAACGGCTCCCACATCATCACATACGGCTCTTGGAAACATCCGCATTCCGCTTGTTTCCAAGAGCCGTATTTCCTTTTCTTTTCCAAGCATCTGACCTTCTCGTCCACCCCCCATATAATTAAGGTTATTCCATTCCTTATACTCTTTGTTGGGGCGAAAAAGCATTCAGGTAGCCCCACAAAGAGAGCCGTCATGTTATTTCAACAAGGCTGAAAAGGGAGCAGACCGGAGGAAGATTCGTCTTTTCGGAATGCAAACGTTTACGCAAAATTTAAGCTCTTTTGTTTGCATTTTAGGGCATTTATTAACTCTTTGCTGCTTACTTTTGCAAATATCATTTCTAATAACATTCTGGCATAAGGTGTCCATGAGCACGTTTCGGAGCCTCATTTTCATCCATGAAAAAAAACTTTTCACCTGCCTAAAACCGATAAACAATTACCATAATGAAACAGAAACTCCTATGGTTGGCAGTCCTCCTGTTGAGCGGCATCATCTCAATCGAGGCCGACGGCTATACCGACAATTTCACCGGAGGGCGCACCGACTTCCGTGATGAGACCATCTACTTCATGATGACCACCCGTTTCTACGACGGCGATCCGAGTAACAATGTGCTGTGTTGGGACAACCAGCAGGAACAAATCAAGACCGGCGATCCCTGCTGGCGTGGAGATTTCAAAGGTATCATCAATAAACTCGACTACATCAAGGCCCTCGGCTTCACGGCCATTTGGATTACCCCCGTGGTGCAAAACGCTTCGGGCTACGACTATCACGGCTATCACGCCATGGATTTCTCGAAGGTGGACAGCCGCTATGAGAGCCGGGATGTGAACTTCCAGACGCTCATCGACAAGGCACATGCCAAGGGCATCAAAATCATCCTCGACATCGTGCTCAACCATACAGGCAATTTTGGCGAGAGTTATCTCTGCCCTGAATTTACCCGCAACCCCGACATCCGCAATCAAGCGAGCCTCGAAGCGTGCATGACACCCAACACCGGCCTTCTCGGGGCAGACTATCCATCGCTGGCTCCGAGTGCGCAGTATCAACGACGGTTGGCCATGATGAAGAACACCGACGGCAAAAACCATGACAAGAACAACTATTGGCACCACTTCGGCAACTTCAACTGGGACAACGAAACACGCTGGTGGGCACAGATTGCGGGCGACTGCGTGGACTTGAATACGGAAAATCCAAAGATCTACAACTATCTGGTGAAGTGCTATGGCGAATTCATCAAGATGGGAGTCGACGGCTTCCGCATCGACACCTCCGGCCATATAGCCCGCCTGACATTCAACAGGGCCTTCATTCCCGCCTTTCAGAAACTCGGCGAACAGTATGCCTCCAAACGCCTGAACGGCGCGCCGTTCTATATGTTCGGCGAGGTGTGCGCCCGCTTCGGCAGTGTCGTCTATCGCGACCAGGCCGCCCTGTCACCTTTCTTCTACACGTGGGAAAGTCCGTCGAAGTATGCTTGGAGCGAGGATGAGGGCGAATGGACGGACAAGGAATATCCCGTGTCGGAAGGACTGCACTTCAGCAACACCAACATGGCGGCCTGCGAAGCCGAATATGCCGACTACAACACCGGCAAAACAGATGAGTTCAGCTCCGACAATGCCTTTCTCCGCGGCAACGACTACCACGCGCCCGACTACTCCGGTGCCTCGGGATTCAACGTGATAGACTTTCCCATGCACTACAATTTCAGCAATGCCGGCAGCGCAGTGGGCATCGCCAAGAGCGGTGACAACCTCTACAACGATGCCACTTGGAACGTGGTCTACGTCGATTCCCACGACTACGGTCCGCAGCCCAGTGACCAGATACGCTTCAACGGCGGCACGGCGCAGTGGGCGGAAAACCTCAGTCTGATGTTCACTTTCCGCGGTATTCCTTGCATTTACTACGGGTCGGAGGTGGAATTCCGGGCCGGACAAAAGATAGACAACGGCCCCAACGGACCGCTTAGCGAGACCGGGCGTGCCTATTTCGGAGGCTATCTCACGGGCGATGTAACCGCTTCCGACTTCGGAGAATACGCGGCTTCGGGCAATGTTGCTGCCACACTCAACCAAGACTTGGCCCAACACCTGCGCCGTCTCAATCTCATCCGCAAGGCCGTGCCGGCCCTGCGCAAAGGTCAGTACAGCTGGGAGGGATGCTCCTCCAATGGCGGTTACGCCTTCAAGCGGCGCTACACAGGTGGCAGAGTGGACAGCTACGCCCTCGTGGCCCTCAACGCCGGGGCCACATTCACGGGTGTGCTCAACGGCACCTACACCGATGTCGTGACGGGCAACACCATCCACGTGACGGGCGGCACACTCTCCACGGGCAGCTTCTCCGGCCAGGGCAACATGCGCATCTACGTGCTCAACGGTCCGGGAAAGATCGGTGAAGACGGCCGGTTCCTCTATGGCGGCACGCCGGTGAGCAAAGCCTCGCAGACATCCTACGACGGCAAGCAGGAGGCCGGCACCGACCGGTATATCACGGCCGATGATGTCGTGAAAGCAGCAGCCGTGGTTCTCTCGCCGGCCGGTGGCACTTTCAAGACCGAGACGGCTACCATCACGGCTTCGCTCAACGCTACCGCCACCGGAGGCTGGTATCGGATAGGCACCGGCAGCAAGATGAGCATCTCCTCACCGGGCACTTTCACCATCGGCAGCGACATGGCTTTCGGTGACGAAGTGACCGTGACATGGGGAGCAACGGGGGCCGACGGAGTGGAGCACACAGGCTCGGCCACTTATAAGAAGGTGGATCCCCAAGCGGCTATCACCATCTATGTGAAAGCCAACACGGCCCCTAACCTCTATGCTTGGACAGTGGCAAGCGGCAAAACTACCGAACTCAATGGCGGCTGGCCGGGCAAAACGATGACACAGACGGTCACCATCGCCGGACAGCAGTTCTACACCCACTCGTTCTCCGATGTGGAGAGCCTCAATGTGATCTTCAACAACGGTTCTGCCAAGACGGCCGACATCACCGGCATCACAACCGACACCTACTTTATATACGACGGAGGTACAAGTTGTGAGAAGACCACCAAACCCACAGAGGAAACGCCAACCGACTGCATAAGCATCACCATGCCCGGCGACTACACCACTTATTGCTGCGACAAAGACTTGAAGTTGGGCGGCATTTCAGGTCTGAAAGCCTTTGTAGTGTCGGGTTATAGAAAAATAAACGGCACGCTGCAGATGGTTCTGACAAAGGCGGAGGATGCCACGGCCGGCACCGGCCTCATCTTGAAGGGGACAGCCGGGACTACCTACCGGATTCCTTACGCCACTGCCGAATACACCTATGGCAATTATCTCGTGGGATGTACAAGCCCACAGACCATCTACTCCACAGACGGTATCTGCCACAATTATGTGCTTGTCAAAGCCAATGGGCATTATACTTTTGCCAAAGTGGCAAACAGCCGTGCTCTCCCGGCGGGCAAGGCATACCTCCGGCTCCCGGCAACACTTATTCCGGCAGGAGCCAAATATATCGACTTCGTGGAAGAACAGAACACGACCGGTATCGACGAAATCACTTCGGCAAAGGATGACGGCTATTACTACACGCTCTCCGGAGTGCGTGTGGACAAGCCCGCCAAAGGTGTTTACATCAGGAATGGGAAGAAATATATCTTCAAATAAAATCCTCAGTATTAACCAATTTAAAGTAAAAAGACATGTTTGAAGAAAAGAAAATGTATGTCACTCCCCACGTGAAGATGTTGGGAATGGATGGTGAAGAAATCTTGGCCGGTTCCGGTCTCGTCGGTATGGAAGAAGGGGAGTTAGGCCCCGAGATCCCCGTAGAAGGCGATGACACCGGAAAAGAATTGGCCGCCAAGGAAAATTGCTACGGCGTTTGGGACGATTAACCCACAGGAGGAACATCACGGGAAGCACCCCTTACCCTTTAAATTCTATTTTACAAACCCTATTTTACTAACCAATGACATGAATAAGACGACACTACAACAGGCAAAACACTATGCCATGATGCTCTTCATGGTCTTAGTGTCTTTGCAGTCGGCCCTTGCCGGCAACGGCTATGGGCTGCCCAAGACCATTCAGGAGGGTGTGATATTGCACTGCTTCGACTGGAAGTACACCGACATCACGGCCAATCTGCCGAACATTGCCGCTGCAGGATTCACCGCCGTGCAGACTTCTCCGGCCCAAACCAACTACGACGGCCCGACCAGTTGGAACACGCTCTACCGGCCTCGCGACACCGAAATCGGTCCCAACACGCTCGGAACGAAGGCCGACCTCGCCACCCTTTGTGCCGAAGCGCACAAGCTGGGCATCAAGGTGATTGTGGATGTGGTGGCCAACCACACCGACGGCGTCCTCAAATGGGTGGCCAATTTCTGGCAAAATACCGACCTCTATCACACGCATGGAGGCAATATCAACTGGGGAGACCGCTGGCAGGTGACCCACGGCGAAATTGGCATGAAAGACCTCAAGACCGAGGATCCGCGCGTGCAGCAGAAGTTCAAGGCCTACATACAGGCACTGAAAGCCATCGGCGTGGACGGTTGCCGCTTCGATGCGGCCAAGCACATCGGGCTGCCCTCGGAGGGAGACGGCTTCTGGCCGGCCATCATAGACAAGGACATGTTCAACTACGGCGAAATACTCGAGAACACGGGCGGCGACGACAGCAAACTGCTGCCCGAATACATGCAGTATATGAGCGTCACCGACAGCCGCTACGGCACCGACAACGTTTTGGGAGCTGCCAAAAACGGGCAGGCCACACCGTATGGGGGAGGCAACTACTCTTTCACTTACAGCACCGACAAGCTCATCTACTGGGGCGAGAGCCACGACACCTATTGCAACAAAAAAGGCCATAGTGTCGGCGTAAGCCAGGAAGTGGTGGACCGCGCCTACGCCGTGGCTGCTTCCCACAACAACATTCCGGCCCTCTACTTCTCGCGCCCTGTGGGCACCGACGGGCTCGGTGCGCAGGCCGGAGCGATGGGCAGCACGCACTACACGAGCAAGTCGGTGGCCGAGGTGAACAAGTTTCACAATGCCATGGCAGGCAAGGGGGACTATTACACAGCCGCGGGCAGCGTGGCTTCCATCTCGCGCAAGGACGGCGGGGCCATCGTCGTGAATTTCCAAGGAGGTGGCAGCGTGAGCGTGGCCAACGGCGGAGGCTATGCCACACCGGGCACTTACACCGACCGCGTGTCGGGCAACACGTTCACCATCACCGCGACCACCATCAGCGGCACGACCGACGCATCGGGCATTGCCGTGCTCTACGAGGAGGCCAATCCCTCCCCGACCGTGGTCTTGAGCCAAAAGGGAGGCCCGTTCAAGGCCGAAAGCCTCGACCTCACAGCCACGCTCCGCCATGCCACCGCGGGCTGGTATCAGGTGGGCACTGCCGAAAAGGTGAACTTCACGGGCAATGCCACTTTCACCATCGGAGCCGGCGTGGACTACGGAAAGACCATCACCGTGAAGTGGGGAGCCACCGGAACAGACGGAACAGAGGCCACGGGCAGTGAGACTTTCACCAAGACAGATCCCAACGCCAAAGTGTATGTCTACTACAACAACCCCTACAACTGGGCCAATGTGAACTGCTATCTCTATAAGGATAAGGTGAATAATTCATGGCCGGGCAAACCCATGACCTACGATGCCGCCATCAGCATCAACGGCAAGACGGGGTGGTGGTATTTTGAAGTGCCCGAAACCTACGCCACGGGCCATGTCATGGTGACCGATGGCAAGGCTTCCGGCACCCGGCAATATCCCGGAGCCGGCCAACCGGGCATATCGCTCAACGGAAACTCGCTCTACATCGACGGTGAGACCACCGGCGAGACCACCGTCACGCCCGGCAACCAGCCCACCCCTCCTACACCTGATGATCCCACGACAGGCATCACCATCTATGTGAAGGCCGACAACGCTCCCTATCTCTACGCATGGGACAACGACAAAAACAAGCTGAACGGCCAATGGCCGGGCAAGCTGATGACTGCGCAGACCACCATCAACGGCATCTCTTTCTATTATCAGTCGTTCAACGAGAATCCCATCAACATCATCTTCAATGATAACAATAACCACCAGACAGCCAACATCATGGGTGTCACAAGCACGAGCTACTTTTCATACGATGGGACAACGGGTTACGAAAAGATAGAACCGCCCGTCAAACCGGATGGCGTGGAAATCACACTGAGCGGAGAATACACCTCTTTTGCCAGTTCTGAAAATCTGAACTTCAAAGATGTGGACGGGCTGAAAGCCTACATCGTCTCGGGATATAAAAAGAGTAAGGGCAACCTCACCATCGTTTTGCTCAAAGCAGACTACGTGCCGGCCGGCACGGGCCTTATCCTGAAAGGCACGGCCAACACCACCTACACGGTGGGCAAGATGGAGATGGAAGCCGGTTATCATAACTTTCTGAAAGGCGTGACCACTCCAACGACCATCAGCACCACCGAAGGCGACAACACCAACTATGTGTTCGTCAAGGACAATGGCCGGTATGCTTTTGCCAAAGTGGCAAGCACACGCTCCCTTCCCGCCGGCAAGGCCTATCTCCGGTTGCCCACTTCCGTCTCGGCTACAGCCGGTGCAAAGGCTATCGGCTTCGTCATAGAGGGGGAGACCACAGGTGTCAACGAGGTGGCTCCAGCAACTCCGGCATCCGATGAAGACTACTACACGCTCTCGGGCATCAAGACCCGTAAGCCCACCCGTGGCATCTATATCCATAAGGGCAGGAAAGTGGTGGTGATATAAGACACATTCTACCGGTTGGCTGCGTGCGGGGCATGACAGCCGGCCGGGCAAATATATTGTCAGTATCTTTCAACATGCATTTGCAAAAAGCCACAAAGTTTACTATCTTTGCATGAGCAAGGGAAGCACTTCGGTGTTTCCCTTTTTTGATTACCAATCCACCAACGCCCCCTCCAACCCCCTAAAGAGCGTTTTTTCGGGCCGAATGGCTTTGCAAAACGGCCTTTTTCGCCTTCTCGCTCGGCCCGAATGAACTTCTGACCGTGGCCCTTTTGCAATGTCGTTTGGGTTTAGTGAGAAAATCAATGGGGCTAATTGGGCTGACAAGGCGGATATAGCCGGCGTGGCAAATGACTGTGGAAGAATCTCGTGTCAGTTTTTTTCGAAAGATTTAATAGTTCATACTATATAATCGCCCATCTTAAAAAGGTATAAAAGGGGAGCTATAACGAATAAAATTCGTAACTTTGCGCATTCAAACGAATTGCATTATTGTTCAACATTAGATAGTTATGGCATATTTATTCTCATCTGAATCAGTTTCAGAAGGACATCCCGACAAAGTGGCCGATCAAATCAGTGACGCGCTGCTCGACCAATTTCTGGCCTACGACGAAAACGCACGCTGTGCCATCGAAACCTTTAACACCACCGGACAGGTGGTCATCATGGGCGAAGTGAAGAGCAAGGAATATATCGACTTGCAGACCATCGCCCGCAAAACCATTCTCAACATCGGCTATAACAAGGCCGAATATCAGTTTGACGGCAACTCGTGCGGCATCATGACGGCCATCCACGAGCAGAGCGACGACATCAACCGCGGCGTGGACCGGGCTGATGAAAACGATCAGGGAGCCGGAGACCAAGGCATGATGTTCGGCTACGCCTGCAACGAGACCGACAACCTGATGCCTGTCTCGCTCGACTTGGCCCACCTCATCGTGCGCACACTGGCCGACATTCGCAAGGAGGGCAGGCAGATGACCTACCTGCGCCCCGACTCGAAGAGTCAGGTGACCATTGAATATGGTGACGACAACACGCCCCGCCGCATCGACACCATCGTGGTGTCTACCCAGCACGATGACTTCATCAAGCACTCCGACGGCACTGACAACGACGAGGCGATGCTGGCCAAGATACGCGAAGATGTGGTGAACATCCTCATCCCGCGCGTGAAGGCGCAGTTGGGCGATAAGGTGCTCGGACTGTTCAATGACGACATCAAATATATGGTGAACCCCACAGGCAAGTTTGTCATCGGAGGACCACACGGCGACACCGGACTCACGGGCCGCAAAATCATCGTAGACACCTACGGAGGCAAGGGTGCCCACGGCGGCGGAGCTTTCTCGGGTAAGGACTCGAGTAAGGTGGACCGCTCAGCAGCCTACGCCGCCCGCTACATCGCCAAGAATATGGTGGCGGCAGGCGTGGCCGACGAAATGCTCGTGCAACTGGCCTACGCCATCGGTGTGGCACAGCCCGTGAGCGTGTATGTGAACACCTACGGCCGCAGCCACGTGCAACTGACCGACGGCGAAATAGCCGAACGCATCAAGACGATGTTCGACCTGCGCCCCAAAGCCATTGAGCGCACACTCAAGTTGCGCCAGCCCATGTATCTCGAAACGGCAGCCTACGGGCACATGGGACGCCGGAACGAGGTGGTGAAGAAGACCTTCGAGAGCCGCTACCACGAGAAAAAGGAAATCGATGTGGAGCTCTTCACATGGGAAAAGCTCGACAAGGTGACTGAGATCAAGACCGCATTCGGGTTGTAACGATGACCGCACAGCAGGCAGATACTTCCGCAATAGGCACTGCCGAGGTGCAGTCGGCCGCCGAGACAATGCACTCTGGCGGTCGGCCAACGCCTCGTGAGGTGTTAAGCCGGTTGCCGGCCAACGCCACGCCCGAACAGCAGGACTCCGCCATACAGCAACACTTCAAACCCGGCAAAATCACGTGGAGCACCATGCCCGACACGCTCCACCTGCCCGGACACACCAAAGGCAAGAGCCTGCGCGACGTGAGCCTGCCACAATACTACAAGGAGTCGTTCTTTTCGAACGACTCCCTCTTCCACCCCGAACTCAAAGGCGGGCGGCAAGGTGTGGCGGGCGACCCTGTACCCTACACCGTGGCGGGCGACAACCTTATCACAAGTCTGCTCATAGGCTGTGTACTGCTGTCGATGCTCACCTTCGCCCGTTCGGGCCGGTTCATCGCCACACAGGCCAAAAACTTTTTCTTCCGGTCGAAGTTAGGCCCCACAACCATCATCGAGACTTCAGGAGAGGTGCGCTTCCAGCTCTTCTTTGTGCTCCAGACATGCCTGTTCTTCGCCATCGGCTACTTCTTCTACATCCGCACGTTCGTGAGCGACACGTTCATCATCGAGCAATACCAAATCATTGGGATATTCACCGCCATACTGGCCGCCTATTTCCTCGTGAAGGCCATCGCCTATGCCCTCACCGGATGGGTGTTCTTCGACAAGAAAAAAAACGAACAATGGATGAAGTCCTACCTCTTCCTCGTATCACTCGAAGGACTGGCTCTCTTCCCCATGATCATGCTTCAGGCCTACTTCGGATGGTCCATGCAAAACTCTGTGGTTTATACCATTTGCCTCTTGGTTTTGTTCAAATTGCTTACATTTTATAAGTCCTATATCATCTTTTTCCAAAGAATGGGGGCTTTTCTGCAAATAATTTTGTACTTTTGTGCCCTCGAAATCATCCCCTTATTTGCTTTAAAGGGCATTTTGACGACTATAGGTAATTATTTGAAAATAAATTTTTAGGACACTGATGATAAAGAAGATCCTGGTTTCCCAGCCCAAACCGGCAAGCGAGAAATCTCCATATTATGACATAGAGAAGACCTACGGTGTGGAATGTGTGTTCCGTCCATTCTTCAAGGTGGAAGGTATCACCGCCAAGGAGTTCCGCCAGCAAAAGATCAATCTGCTCGACTACACGGCCGTTGTCTTCACTTCCCGTCATGCCATCGATAATTTCTTCAAACTGGCCAAGGAGCTTCGTGTCACCATTCCCGAAGACATGAAGTATTTCTGCGTCATTGAGACCATCGCACTCTACATCCAAAAGTATGTGCAGTATCGCAAGCGCAAGGTGTTCTTCGGCACTTCCGGCAAGATGACCGATCTTGTGCCGCTGATGACAAAGCACAGGGGCAATAAGTTTCTCGTGCCGATGAGCAGTGTCCACAACGACGACGTGAAGAATCTGCTCGACGAGAAAGGGCTCTGCCACACCGAATGCGTGATGTATCGCACGGTGAGCAACGATTTCACCGACGAGGAGCGGGCCCATTTCGACTACGACATGCTCGTGTTCTTCAGTCCTACGGGCGTGAAAGCACTCAAGAAAAACGTGCCCCACTTCGAGCAGGGCGACATCAAGATAGCCGCCTTCGGGCCGGCCACGGCCAAGACCATTGAGGAAGAAGGCCTGCGGCTCGACCTTCAGGCACCCTCCAAGGAGTTCCCCTCCATGACGGGCGCACTGGAAAATTATCTCAAGACACATCACCAATAACAACATAGACACCTCCTTTACCCCTCCCGCACCATGCCTGCATCCCAATCGTTCACACTGGCCAAGGCAGAGCGGATATGCAGCAAAAAGCTGACAGACCGCCTCTTCAACGGCAGTTCCGGCAGAAGTCTGTCGGCATTTCCATTGCGGATGGTCTATACCGTTGTTTCTCGCGAGGAAGATGCGCCTGCGGCACTCATGCTGGTGAGTGTACCCAAGCGGCATTTCAAGCGCGCCGTGAAGCGCAACCGGGTGAAGCGGCAGGTGAGGGAAGCATTCAGAAAAAACAAGCAGCTACTGCTCCCGGGACTCGAAAGCTGTCCCGACCGGCAAGCAGCCATGGCCTTTATCTGGCAAAGTGACGAATTGTTCGACACCGCGACGGTAGAGAGAAAGGTGCAGTCGCTCTTGCAACGGCTCTCCGAGCGGCTGTCCGAGCGGCTGTCCGCAGCAACGGTCGAGGAGTCGATTGCGCCTGCCAAACAGACCATCGAAGTTCCGGACGAGCCTAAGGAGGACAAGGCATGAACCGGTTTAAGGCGATCCGAAAGGCGATCGTGTGGCTCCTGATACTGCCCATCCGGTTCTATCAGCTGGCCATCTCTCCCCTTACCCCTCCCTCCTGCCGTTTCACACCCACCTGTTCCGAATACGCCCGACAGGCACTCATCAAACACGGGCCGGTGAAGGGGTTGCTGTTGGCGGTGTGGCGCGTCCTCAGATGTAATCCCTGGGGTGGCAGCGGGTACGACCCCGTGCCGTAAGTTTCTTGCCCGGCAAGGCCCCAACACCTTATCATATAAATAAAAAACGATTTCATTCGATGATGAAAAACTTTGTTGAAGAATTAAAATGGCGCGGAATGTTGGCGCAAATCATGCCCGGAACCGAGGAATATCTCAACGAGCATCTGGTGTCGGCCTATCTCGGCACCGACCCTACGGCCGACTCGCTGCACATCGGTCACCTCTGCGGCATCATGATGCTGCGCCACTTGCAGCGCTGCGGACACAAGCCCTATCTGCTGGTAGGTGGAGCCACGGGCATGATCGGTGACCCCTCGGGCAAAAGCCAGGAGCGCAACCTTTTAGATTCCGAGACACTCTACCATAACCAGGAAGCCATCAAAAAGCAGGCAGCCAAGTTCCTCGACTTCGACAGTGACGAGCCCAACAAGGCCGAGATGGTGAACAACTACGACTGGATGAAGGACTTCACGTTTCTCGACTTCGCCCGCGAAGTGGGCAAGCACATCACCGTGAACTATATGATGGCCAAGGACTCTGTGAAAAAACGCCTTAACGGTGAAGCCAGCGACGGTCTTTCGTTCACCGAATTCACCTACCAGCTCCTCCAAGGCTACGACTTCCTCTACCAATATCAACACTACGGGGTGCGCCTGCAACTGGGCGGCAATGACCAGTGGGGCAACATGACCACCGGCACCGAACTCATCCGCCGCACGCTCGGGGCCGATGCCGAAGCCTTCTGCCTCACCTGTCCGCTCATCACCAAGGCCGACGGAAAGAAGTTCGGGAAGACCGAGAGCGGCAATGTGTGGCTCGACCGCAACCGCACCACACCCTACGCCTTCTACCAATTCTGGCTCAACGTGAGCGACGACGATGCCGAGAGATACATCAAGATATTCACCAGTCTGGAGCGTGACGTCATCGAAGCACTCATCGAGGAGCACCGGCAGGATCCCGGTCGCCGCGTGTTGCAGAAGCGGTTGGCCGAGGAAGTGACCACGATGGTTCACTCCCGGGAAGACCTCGACATGGCCATCGCCGCCAGCAACATCCTTTTCGGAAAGGCTACGAAAGACAGTCTGGCCCAACTCGACGAGGCCACGCTCAACGACGTGTTTGCCGACGTGCCACATTACGATCTTGACAAGAGCCTGCTCGGACAAACGGCCGTGGACTTGTTTTGCAGCGAAGACATGGACATCTTCCCCAGCAAGGGCGAAATGCGCAAGCTCGTCAAGGGCGGCGGCGTGAGCCTGAACAAGGAGAAGCTCGCAGCTTTCGACCGTCCGGTAACGGCCGATGACCTCATCGACGGCAAATATCTGCTCGTGCAGCGTGGCAAGAAGAATTACTACCTGCTCACGATGAAGTAAAGAAAATGGCTTGAAAATTTGGTAGTGGACAAAAAATCCACTATCTTTGCATACGTTTTTAGTTTGGGTCATGGTGTAATGGTAACACTACAGGTTTTGGTTCTGTCATTCCCGGTTCGAATCCGAGTGACCCAACAAGCAATGGTTTCCGCAGTTCGTCGAGCAATCGATGGCCTGCGGATTCTTTTTATCCCACCACTACCGACCTTTAGGTTTATTTAATCATGCGTTCCTTATATTGTTCCAACTCCACTTCCAATTATCATTTCACACATGGAAACCTCATCTAAAAAGAGACCGTTTTATATTTTAGTAGCCTCGCTTCTGCTGGTTGTCGGCATCGGAACAGACCTTTACCTATGGTATCGGGCTTCACACAAAGCACTACCGAAGTCGTACGACAAACAATATCAGGCTACACAGCAGACCGAAGCCTCCATCGACACGGCGGCCGATATCAAGATCATCAGGGAGTTTTATGAAGTATCGGGCCAAGCCCCCATTCCCGACACGATAGACTGGATGGCGTTTCGCAAGCGTCATCTCACCCAAACACTGATTGATTATATCGAACTGATAGGAACACATTGCGACTACGACGCGATGACTCGTTCACAAGACACACCGACAAGTTTTCTGAAGACACTGCGCGTGAGGGCCTTAAAGGGAGACTGGTATATGGTGAGCTACTATGCCGACTATGAAAAGGAATGGATGCGGATTCCCGTCAGGATGGTGACCGACCGTGACGGAAAGCGCAAGATAGGATTTGTCACCGATGCGTCGCAGGGCGAGAAGGCCACCGACAGCATTTTCTATCCGCAGGTCTTGAGGATGGGCAAAGTGCATCGCAACGCGCAGAGCTTCCTCCAAGACTTCTACCGCTCCTACATGTCCACCTACCTCACTCCCGACCTGAACGCCCCTGCCTACCGCAAATGGCTGGTCAACCACTATGTGGCGAAAGCACTGCGCACGGATGGAGGGGACGGTGTCCTCTATCTGCTGTGCGAGTTGTTTTCCACAGCCGTCTCCAACAAGCATTGGCAGCCCCACTATCAACTCAAGCCCACGAAGCAGACAGGGTGGTATGAGGCCTCCGACGGGACAGATGCCGACTACGGACGGCACTACGTGAAGGTGGAGAAAGCAGGCAATGACTATCTCATCACCGACATGAAAAGCCTTGAAGAGGACGATGAGCCGGAAGACCGGGAGGAATGTTTTGAAATAGTGGAACAGATGCCCGAGTTCCCCGGCGGCCTACGCAAGCTGCTTGAATATCTCGGGAGCCACACCACTTATCCCGAAAGTGCGCAGAAACAGGGACTTGAAGGTCGTGTGATAATCTCATTCGTCGTGGAAAAAGACGGCAGCATCGCCGATGCGAAGGTCGAAAGATCGGCCGCTCCCGATTTGGATGCCGAAGCCTTGCGCGTTGTCCGGACCATGCCCCTCTGGAAACCGGGCATGCACCACGGCGACCCCGTGCGTGTAAGGTTTCGAGTGCCGATTACTTTCCGACTGTCAGAGTAGCGGTTTTGCACTTTCGGCTCATGCTCCTTTTTGTTTATTTAAGTATTCGTCGGCAAAGAAACGACCCCTAAAGAGCTGACATACAATTAAATTTCGTATCTTTGCAACAGACAAATCAAAAACCTCATGAAAACCAATTACGAGCTTCGCTATGCCACCAATCCGCAGGATGCAAAGGCTTACGACACCGCAAGACTGCGCAAGGAGTTTCTCATCGATAGACTTTTTGCAGCCGATGAAGTCAACCTCGTCTACTCCATGTACGACCGAATGATCGTCGGAGGGGCCATGCCCGTGGACGAAGAACTGCAACTGGAGGCCATCCCGCCGCTGAAAGCCCCCTCTTTCACCCACCGCAGGGAGATGGGCATCTTCAATGTGGGAGAAGGCGACGGCCTCGTCAGGGCGGGCGATGAGGTGTTCCGACTCGGCTACAAGGAAGCCCTCTACATCGGGAGCGGCGACCGCGACGTGTCTTTCGGCTCACAGGAGCCTGACCGTCCGGCCCGGTTCTATTTCAACAGCGCCCCGGCCCACACGTCCCATCCCACCCGCAAGGTGACCAAAGCCGATGCCGTGAGCGTCAATATGGGCTCGTTGGAAACCTCCAATGAGCGCACCATCAACAAGATGCTCGTCAATCAGGTGCTCCCCACCTGCCAGTTGCAGATGGGAATGACCGAGCTGGCCCCGGGAAGCGTGTGGAACACCATGCCCGCCCACGTGCATAGCCGGCGCATGGAGGCCTATTTCTATTTCGAGGTGCCCGACGGTCAGGCCGTCTGCCACCTCATGGGCGAGCCCCAAGAGACGCGCCACCTCTGGATGCAGGGCCATCAGGCCGTGCTCTCGCCCGAATGGAGCATCCATAGTGCGGCTGCCACGCACAACTACACGTTCATCTGGGGCATGGCAGGAGAAAATCTCGACTATGCCGACCAAGACTTTTCCGAAATCACGGAACTGCGCTGAATGCTCCGCCGCCGGCCATTACGCAAACAGGACGGCCCGCACGTATGTTTCTATGACTACAAACTATCATACAAACCCTTAAATAATTAATGACAATGACAAGTTTAAAAGATTTCTCACTCGAAGGCAAAAACGCCTGGATCACAGGTGCTTCCTACGGCATCGGATTCAACATCGCCTCGGCTTTTGCCGCCGCAGGCATCAAAAACATCATCTTCAACGACATCAATCAGGAGCTCGTTGACCGCGGCTTGGCTGCCTATAAGGAAGCCGGCATCGCCAACGTGCACGGCTATGTGTGCGACGTGACGAAAGAAGACCAAGTGGCCGAGCTCGTGAAAACCATCCACGCCGAGGTGGGACAGATTGACATCCTCGTCAACAACGCCGGCATCATCAAGCGCATCCCCATGCACGAGATGAAGCGCGCCGAGTTCCAACAGGTCATCGACATCGACCTCGTGGGCCCGTTCATCGTCTCCAGTGCCGTCATTCCCGAGATGATGGAGCGCAAGGAGGGCAAGATCATCAACATCTGTTCGATGATGAGCGAACTGGGCCGGGAGACCGTGTCGGCCTACGCCGCCGCCAAGGGCGGGCTGAAGATGCTCACCCGCAACATCTGCTCCGAGTATGGCGAGTACAACATCCAGTGCAACGGCATTGGCCCGGGCTACATCGCCACCCCGCAGACCGCTCCGCTGCGTGAGCGCCAGCCCGACGGCAGCCGCCATCCCTTCGACAGCTTCATCTGCGCCAAGACTCCCGCAGGCCGCTGGCTCGACCCCTCCGAGCTCGGTGGGCCTGCCGTGTTCCTGGCCTCCCATGCCTCCGATGCCGTCAACGGCCATGTGCTCTACGTGGACGGCGGCATCCTGGCTTACATCGGCAAGCAGCCTAAGTAAGCGAAAACCCTGCATAGCCCCGTCGCCAACCCGGCGACGGAGGCACACCACCTGCCGGCCATCCCCGGCCAATAGAGGCAGGCGAAAGACGAATCCGGTAAATCGGCACAGCACCGAACGCCCGTCCTCGTCTTCCGCCTGCCTTTTTTGTTGCCTCATCCGGCCTACCCCAACGTGCGCCCCGTTTACAATGAGTTCCGTGCGAAGCCCTTGCACACCCCGTGCAGAGGCTTTGCACCACTTGTGCATGGGCCGTGCGCGGATGGTGCAAGGGCCATGCACCAACACGATACTTACTTGCCCATCCTCTCCACTCAACCAACAAAAAAGGCGCTCCGAAAGGAACGCCTTTTATATCTAATAATCTTTACATTATTTGTTGACTGCATCGCTCAACTCTGCACCGGCCTTGAACTTGGCAACCTTCTTGGCAGCGATCTTAATCTTCTGCTTGGTAGCGGGGTTGATGCCTTCACGGGCGGGGCGCTCGGAAACAGCGAATGTGCCGAAACCTACGAGCTGAATCTTGTCACCGGCCACGAGGGCATCCTTAATAGCGTTTACTGTGGCATCAAGGGCCTTCTTAGCGTCTGCTTTGCTCAGTTCGGCAGTTGCAGCAATCTTCTCGATCAATTCTGACTTGTTCATAATTTTGGTTTATTAAATGATTAATAGTATTCCTCTATCGTTATTTGTGGACAAATATAGGAAACTCCTTTGATAAAACAAACAAAAACTAAAGAAAAATGAACATTTTTACTAAAAAAGCCCCTAAATGGCCTTGCTTTATGCCTTTTCACGGATATTTTTAGTATTTTTGTGTCCGTTATTATCAGCAAAAGGAAAAAGTATGCGCAATATACCCACTATCACCAAAAACCTGCTCATCATCAACATTGCGGCTTTCGTGGCCACGATGCTGTACGGGAAGGATGCCTACGGCGAATATCTGCTCAACGACACGCTCGGACTGCACTTCTTTCTGGCTCCCGACTTCCACATCTACCAACTCTTCACCTACATGTTTATGCACGGTGGTTTCGAGCATATCCTCTTCAACATGTTTGCCCTGTGGATGTTCGGTTGCGTAGTCGAGAATGTGTGGGGACCGAAGAAGTTCCTTTTTTATTACATTTCATGTGGCGTTGGAGCCGGTCTGTTTCAAGAGTTGGCACAATTTGTACAGTTCTACGTGGTGGCCGGTTCCAGCATTCCCGGTTTTTCCCTGTCCGACATCTGGGCCGTGGCCGCCGCTAACGGGGCCTCTCTCAACAGTTGGACCACCGTGGGAGCTTCCGGAGCCATCTATGCCATCCTGCTGGCCTTCGGCATGATATTCCCCGAAGAGCGCATCTTCATCTTCCCTCTGCCCATCCCCATCAAGGCCAAGTGGTTTGTCATGGGCTATGCCGCCATCGAACTGTTCTCGGCCATAGCCACCACAGGCGACGGCGTGGCCCATATCGCCCATCTGGGGGGCATGGTGTTCGGTTTCTTCATGATACGCTATTGGAACAAGCAAAGCCTTTCCGGCTACGGACGGTCACGGGGACAAGACTCGTTTGAGAAAATCAAGAATATCTTTGCAGGTCGCAGACGGACGGGACAACAGGCAAACGGCAATGACACATCGTCGTTTTCCTCCAGCCGGCGGAGCGACTGGGACTATAATGCCCGCAAACAAGCCGAGCAGGAAGAGGTGGACCGCATTCTCGACAAAATCAGGAAAAGCGGCTACGACAGCCTGACCAAAGAGGAGAAGCAACGGCTTTTCGACCAAAGCAACCGCAAATAAAACTTCCGGAAGACATGCTGAAACAGCTGAAATCATTCACCCTCAAAATGATGGGGGGAGCCAACGTGGCCAGCCTGCTCGTGATGCTGCTCATAGGCTGTTCCGACCGCATCAACCCGGCCGACCATCCGGCCTTGGCCAATGCGGGCCTGCTGTTTCCCGTGCTGCTGGCCGTCAATTTGGGCTTCATCGTCTTTTGGGTGCTCTTCAAGCCGCGCGGCGTCATCATCCCACTGGTGGGGTTTCTCGTCTGCTACTCGCCCGTGAGGAAATACTCCCCCGTCAATATGAGCGGTTCCGTGCCCGACAGCACGCTGAAAGTACTATCGTTCAATGTGCAGAACTTCGGATACAGTGTCGATGGTTCGCCCGGCGACGGCCCCAATCCCATCGTCAGCTATCTGGCCCGTAGCAAGGCCGACATCATCTGCCTGCAGGAAGCGAACGGGCAGGTGATAAAGGCGGAACTTGACTCGGTGATGGGCCGTCTGTACTCCCATCACAGTGAAGAGTTGAAAGATTCCAGCGGCGACATGCTACGGCTCTACAGCCGCTTCCCCATCAAGCGTGTGGAGCGCATTCACTACCAGTCGTATGGCAATCTGAGCGTGGCTTACGTGCTTGATGTGAACGGGGAAGACGTGTTGGTGGTCAACAACCACTTGGAGTCGAACCTGCTCAACCCTACCGACAAGGCCGGATTCAAAAATCTTGTGAAGGGGGAGCTTGGCCGGCACGAGGCCCGGCAGGAGTCTACCCACCTCATCGACAAACTCGCAGCAGCCTCGCGGAAACGGGCTCCGCAGGTCGATTCCGTGGCAGCCTACGTGGCCCGGCACATCGGACGGATGCCCGTCATCCTCTGCGGTGACTTCAACGAGAGCCCCATTTCCTACGCCCACTACCGCATGGAAAACCTGCTCACCGACTGCTATGTGTCTGCCGGCAACGGCCCGGGATGGTCTTATCACCGCAGCGGTATGTATGTGCGCATCGACAACATCTTCTGTTCCGACAACTGGAAACCCTACCAATGCCGGGTGGACGACAAAATCAAAGAATCGGACCATTATCCCATCGCCTGCCTATTGAAAAAACAGCTAAAACACTAAAATTTAAATATTTAACGGCTATAAATTTTTCAAAGTGAGAAAAAATAAGTATTTTTGCACGTCTATAATATATAAAATTAGGAAAAACAATAATTAAATAACATAATAAACTTAAAATGCAAAACAAAGGATTAGTAATTGTAGTAGCCGTCTTGCTGACGCTCGCAAGTATCTTCTATTTGTCTTTCTCGGCTGCCACGAGCTATTACGACAGCCAGGCGGCAAAGATAAAGGATCCTATTGCCCAGCAGGATTACAAGGATTCTGTGAAATATCTGGGCGTTTATCCTTACAAGAAGTGCCTGGAGACTCAGATCGGTCTCGGACTTGACCTGAAAGGCGGTATGAACGTTATCCTTGAGATTTCCGTGCCCGATGTTGTCGAGACACTGGCCGATCACAAGACCGACGTGGCTTTCACAAAGTCGATGGCTGAGGCAAGAGCCGAAGAAGAAAAAACTGCCAACAGTGATTTCATCACGCTGTTTGTCAATGCCTATCACAAGAATGCTCCGGGCCACAAGTTGGCTGAGGTGTTCGCCACCCAGCAGTTGCAGGGCAAGGTTTCGCCACAGAGTTCCGACTCGGAAGTGGAGAAAGCACTGCGCGCTGAGGTGAAGGCCGCCATCGACAACTCGTTCAATGTGGTGCGCACTCGTATCGACAAGTTTGGCGTGGTGCAGCCCAACATCCAGAAACTTGAAGGCCAGGAAGGCCGCATCATGGTGGAAATGCCGGGCATCAAGGAACCGGAGCGCATGCGCAAACTCTTGCAGGGAAGTGCCAACCTCGAGTTCTGGGAGACCTATAATGCCGAGGAGGTGGCCCCCTATCTGCAACAACTCGACCAGCGTGTGGCCAACGGCAGCCATGCCGAAGCCGACACTGCCACTGCCGACAGTGCCGTACAGAAGCAGGTGGCTGCCGCCAAGCAGGCCGAACCCAAATTTAAGATAGACAAGAAAGAGACCGACAAGGCCGAAGCTGCCGGCATGGCAGCACAGCAGGCAGAGGCCACCAAGCAGCACCCGTTGCTGGCCCGCTTGCAGCTTACAGGCGGTCAGAGCCTGAGCCTCGTGGGCTATGCCAACGTGCGCGACACGGCTGCCATCAACAAAATCATCTATTCAGCTGTGGCCAAGCAGGTGCTTCCGCAGGATCTTCGCCTGATGTGGGGTGCCAAACCGGCTGACGGACTGAAGGTGAAAAACGTGTACGAGCTCTATGCCTTGAAGGTGACGACAAGCAACGGGCGCGCTCCGCTCGAAGGCGATGTGATAACCAATGCCAAGGATGAGTTTGACCAGTTCAACAATCCGGTGGTGAGCATGAGCATGAACACCGAGGGCGCACGCCAATGGGCCAACATGACAAAGGCTAACATCGGCAAGGCCATCGCCATCGTTCTTGACGGCGTGGTCTACTCAGCTCCCCGCGTGAACGGTGAAATCGACGGTGGAAACTCCCAGATAAGCGGTAACTTCACCATCGAAGACACCAAAGACCTGGCCAACACCTTGAAATCGGGTCGTATGCCGGCCCCTGCCCGCATCGTGCAGGAAGAGGTGGTAGGTCCTACACTCGGTGCGCAGTCTATCCAGCAGGGTATCATCTCCTTCGTCATCGCTTTCGTGCTGCTGATTTTCTACATGGTTGCCATGTACAATTTCATACCGGGCATGATAGCCAACAGTGCACTGGTAGTCAACGTGTTCTTCACGTTGGGCATTCTGACCTCGTTCCAAGCGGCCCTCACGATGAGCGGTATCGCGGGTATGGTGCTCTCACTCGGTACGGCAGTGGATGCCAACGTGCTCATCTATGAGCGCATCAAGGAGGAGCTGCGCTCCGGCAAGGGCATGAAACAGGCCATCGATGCCGGTTACAGCAACGCGTTCTCGGCCATCCTCGACTCCAACGTCACTTCACTGCTCACGGGTATCATCCTTTACATCTTCGGTACGGGCCCCATCCAAGGCTTCGCCACCACGTGGATGATCGGTATCGTATGCTCGTTCTTCAGTGCCGTTTACCTCACCCGCTTGGTTTACGAGTTCAAACTCAAGCACGACAAGTGGCTCAACCTCAAGTTCTGGACCGGCATCTCCAAGAATCTCATGCAGGGCACCAACTACAAATTCATGTCGATGTACAAGAACACCTTCACACTGGCATGTGTAGCCGTGGCTGTCTTCGTCATCAGCTTCTTTGTACGCGGACTTGCCCAGAGCATCGACTTCACAGGTGGCCGCAACTATGTTGTTGCCTTCGAGAAGCCTACCCAGCCCGAACAGGTGCGCGATATTCTGACCACGGCTTTCCCACAGGCCACCAACAGTGCCATTTCGCTGGGTACTGACAACAAGACTATCCGTATCTCTACCAACTACAAGATAGAGAGCAACAGCCCCACGGTGGACGATGAGGCAGAGACCATGCTCTACACGGCATTGAAGAAGGCCGGGCTCGTCAGCCAGAAGAGCGTAGAAGACTTCAAGAACCCCGATATCCGCCAAGGCGGCTCCATCATCAGCAGTTCCAAGGTGGGACCGTCTGTTGCCAAGGATGTGACCCGCGGTGCCTTCATCAGCGTAGCCATCGCCCTGTTGGCCATCTTCGTCTACATCCTCATCCGGTTCCGGAGCAAGGCTTTCTCTATCGGTGCTACGGTGGCGTTGATGCTCGATGCCCTGACAGTCATTGGTCTGTTCTCGCTGCTGCAAGGTCTGCTGCCATTCTCCCTTGAGATAGACCAGACATTTATCGGTGCCGTGCTCACGGTGATCGGTTACTCCATCAACGATAAGGTGGTGGTATTCGACCGCATCCGCGAGAATCTCAAGCTGCACCCCAAGCGTGCCAAGGAAGACATTCAGGGACTCTTCAACGATTCCATCAACCAGACTTTGGCCCGTACCATCAACACCTCCGTGTCTACGCTGATTGTGTTGCTGTGCATCCTCTTCCTCGGTGGAAAGAGCATCCAGCCGTTCGCATTCGCCATGACCCTCGGTGTGATATTCGGCACTCTGTCGTCCATCTTCATCGCTTCGCCCATCGCCTACCTTGTGATGGGTAAGAAGATTGAGAATCGTCTTGAAGTTGAGGCTGCGCCCGTAAAGGCATAAGGATACGAAAGTACAAACGCTATAAACCGAAAAAGGGATGTTCCATGATGGAACATCCCTTTTTATGTATCCCATTGGCATTCTATCGCCCAAGAGGCCCCAATCCACCTAAGGGACCCCCAACCCCCTAAAGGGGGCTTACCTTCCTGCAAACAGGTGGATGGCAAAGCCCCCTTTAGGGGGTTGGGGGTCCCTTAGGGATTTTTGGAGGTCTCGTAGAGGGGCTCTTAGGGAACTTCAAACACTCCATTAACACCTACCACCCATCACCTACCACCTCTCTATCTACTCCTCCACCTCTCCCTGCATCGTCTCTTGAAACTGTATCAAGATTTCGAGCATATCTTGCGGAAGATACTCGAAAGCCTGCTCTGCGAGTGTCTCAGGCACTTCGTAGAAAGCCTCGGCAATGGCCCCGGTGATGTCGGCCTTGGTGTCGGTGTCACCATCGGCCATAACGGCAATGCGAATGGCATCCTCAAAGCTCTCGCTCTCCAAGAAACAACGGATGGCCCACGGCACAGTCTCCTGACAAGTGCCGTCGAAATGCCCCTCGCTGCCTATCTTATAAATGTCGCGCAATGGGGGAATCTCGTAGCCGAAATTGCGCCTTACAGCTGCCTCCACCTCATCTTTCGTGATGCGGCAAGTGCGAAGCCAGTAGATGAGTGTGGCGATGCACTGGGCACCCTTGATGCCTTCTGGATGATTGTGGCTGGGAGCAGCCGATTTCTGCGCCTCTGCCAGCACTTCGTGATAGTCATGGAACAACCACCCAACGGGACTTACCCGCATGGCAGAACCATTGCCAAACGAGCCGTAGGGCTGCGGATCGTCGGAGGCTATCCAGTCGGAAAAGCGCAGACCGTAACCACCCATCGGATTGGGATAGCGGCGGCACCAGTCGAGCAGAGCCTCCCGATAGCCACGACCGTTCATGATGGCATCGGCTATGGCCACCGTACAGATGGTGTCGTCGGTGTAGCTGCAATCGGCATCGTCGGTAAACAACTTGAAATCGGGCTTTGGGGGTGCTGAAAATTCGAAGCGCGACCCAACAATATCTCCAATGATGGCTCCAAGCATAGCGAATAAATTTAAAGAAAATGGTAATAGATGGTATGGAACTTCTCCTTTCATGGTCATCTTTCCGCGGTACTTCCACCGGGAATCGAACCCGGATCAAAGGTTTAGGAAACCTCCGTTCTATCCATTGAACTATGGAAGCAGCCTCGGTGATTGTCGCAGAGCAATGTCATACGATATTGCAAAGGTAAGGGAAATCGGCCGAAATACAAAATAAAAGGACATTTATTTTAAAGCCTCGTCCCCGGCCCTTCTCCGAGAGGAGAGAGGGGTGAAATGCCTAATTGCTTGAGATTGCTGACATTGGCATGGCTGCATGCTCTGCCATATCTGCTATTTTTAGAGAGAAAGAAGATATCTCAGGGACGGTTATTTGATGGGAAAATAAATCTATGTATTGGTTACAGACCAACCAAACCGATGGAAAACGCCCCTGCAAGATGTCGGATGACGGTTAATAATATCAACAAAAACACTTCCACCAAAACTCTCCAAATAGAACGGGAAACCGGCTTGAAACCATCGGAAAAGCCCACCGGTCTTCTCGCCTGGGCTCTCCAAATTTGCAAAAGGGCCACACTTGAAAAGTGAAAGGGCCGCAGTTGGCGTGCAACTGTGGCCCTTTTGTAAACTCGTTTGGGTCTTTTCAGACCTGTTTTCGAACTCAAATCCGTGTCAACAAAATTCAAGCGGCTGGTTGTCAGCGTTTTGGACAAGCTGCCAAATTTGCGCATTTACACCCGAGTGGACAATCTGTTGCGAATATCGCAAGCAGAGAGG
The DNA here is from genome assembly GCF_000184945.1 of Segatella buccae ATCC 33574. Classification (GTDB taxonomy): domain Bacteria; phylum Bacteroidota; class Bacteroidia; order Bacteroidales; family Bacteroidaceae; genus Prevotella; species Prevotella buccae. The sequence goes on along the minus strand of NZ_GL586311.1, from coordinate 951,674 downwards.
CTAAAAACGAACAAATAGTTTGACATTCATTCTACCCGAAGATATCCTCGCCAAACAGCGACTATCCCGACAAGGCTTCTGTCAGGAGTCATGCTTCCCCACCAATGCCCTCACCGGATACCAAACGGCCAACCACCCAACGACTATCACCGTCACAAAGATGACAAACACATCGGTATAATGCACACTGACGGGATAGGCATCGATGATGAAGGCTCCCTGACTCTCGCCGAGGGCCACAAGACCGAATTGCTGCTGAAGCAGACAGAGCAAGAGGCCCAGTGCAATGCCGACAACGGCACCAATGGCCGAAATCATGCGGCCCTCAAAGAGGAATATCTGTGTGATTTGCCGGTCGCTCGCCCCGAGATTGCGTAGGGTCGTCACATCGTCTTTCTTGTCGATGATGAGCATGGAGAGCGAACCTATGATATTGAAACAAGCCACCACAAGGATGAATGTTAGGAAAATATAAGCCATCAACTTCTCAATGGTCATAATCTTAAAGGTGTCTTCCTGCTGTTCGAAACGGTCGAGCACCTTATATTTGTCACCTGCTATCGCCTGCATCTTGGCTTTCACACGATCAAGGTCGCTATCCATCTTCAGTCTGATCTCCAAAGCGGAAAGCATGCCCTGCTGCTCAAACAAATTACGGGCGAAAGCGATCGGCGTGATGATATAATCCTTATCGTATTTAGCCTGTTTCACGGAAAACACCACCCCCGAAGAGAGCAGGGAGTCGACCATAAAGCCTTCCGTCGGGTTGGAAAGGTCGAGCTGTCCATCCTTTCGGGGAGCATAAATGCGCATATAACCCTGCCACCGGGCACCCGTACCCAACTGTTGGGCCAGACGGATGCCGGGAGTGCCGTATTGCAGGTTGGCGGCGCGGAGCTGGAACGTACCGTCGCCATAGAGAATGTCCGTGATGTGCGAGAGCTCGGCAAAATTATCATCTACTCCCTTTATCTTCACCATCGCCTGCTTGTCGCCATAGATGGCCAGAGCTTGGTCTTCCACGGTCTCTGTGGCGACATCCACTTCGGGCAGATTGCGTATCTCGGTGAGTATGGGGTCATCGGACGGTACGGTTTTTCCCTTTACCGGCACAACCTCTATCTGTGGGTCGAAGCTCGTAAAAAGGGTCGCTACAAGATCGTGAAAGCCATTGAACACGCTCAGCACAATGACCAATGCCATTGTTGCCACAGCCACACCAATAACGGAAATGGCACTGATGACGTTGATGGCATGGGTACTCTTTTTGGAAAAGAGGTAGCGGCGGGCGATGTAGAAGGGGAAGAAGAGTCTGGTGATAAGAGAACCGGCAGGCCTACCCTCCGGCAGCCTCCCCCCCGGCCCCTCTCCGAGGGGAGAGGGGAGTGATGTGCTTGGCTGCTGAGAGTTGCCAATGTTTTCTATATGGTTGTTTTTCTTCAATTTCTAATATCCAATATTATCACAGAGACCGCACAACTATTATAAAGGCGACTGTACGTATTATGAGACAACTGTACGATTATGGGCATTCTACTCCCCCTCTCCCCTCGGAGAGGGGCCGGGGGTGAGGCTTCTATTTACCCTTCAACAACTCATCAATATGCTCCAAATAGTCGAGGGAATCGTCGAGGAAGAAGCGCAGTTCGGGAATGATGCGCAACTGTTTGCCCACTCTGCGTCCCAATTCAAAGCGCACGGACTTCTCATTGGCCGTGATATTCTTCAATGTTTCGGCACCTTTCTCTGACGGGAACACACTCAAATAAGCGGTGCAGACACTGAGATCCGGACTCACCTTGGCACGGGTCACACTGACCATCATACCCCGCATTTGGCGGGTTTGCGACTGGAAAATGAGACTGAGCTCCTTCTGCAACAGTCGCGCTATTCTGTTTTGTCTTGTTTCTTGCATATCGTTTTTCTTTTATTCAAAGTCTATATGGCTCACGTGGACATCCTCATGGAGGAACATCCTCGCCGAGTCTTTGAACCTATCGGGATTTTCGGTGGTGAAATATTCACACGTTCCACCGCGGGTACACATCCGTTCCATTGCCGGATGGCGCTCAAAATAAGCTTTCAGACTGTCGGCCACATACTCGCCTTGGGGAATGATTCTTACGCCGGGGGGCACATATTTCAATATCTTCGGCATGAGGAGCGGATAGTGGGTGCAGCCGAGGATGATGGTGTCGATCTCGGGATCCTTGCGCATGAGTTCGTCGACACGTTTCTTCACAAAGTAGTCGGCCCCGGGGCTGTCGGCCTCGTTGTATTCCACCAGCGGCACCCAAAACGGACAGGCCACACCGGTCACCTTGATATCGGGCCACAGCTTGCCTATCTCAAGATTGTAACTACAGCTGCGCACCGTGCCTTCGGTGGCGAAAAGTCCCACATGGTTGTTGCGGGTGAGTTCGCCGATGACCTCTGCGGTAGGGCGGATGACTCCCAATACACGGCGGCCGGGGTCGAGTTCGGGGATGTCGCGGTGCTGAATGCTGCGCAAGGCCTTGGCCGAGGCTGTGTTGCAACCTAATATCACAAGATGGCATCCCATCTCAAACAGTTTGATGACAGCCTGACGGGTGAACTGATACACCACATCAAACGAACGCGTGCCGTAAGGGGCACGGGCATTGTCACCCAAATACACATAGTCGTATTCGGGCAGCAACTGGCGTATTCCGTGGAGAATCGTCAGCCCGCCATAACCGGAATCGAAGATGCCGATGGGGCCGGGAGTGGAGGGTAAAGCCATGGGGCAACTGCTTGTTTAAAGATGGGACACATAGGAAAATGCCGCAGGAAAATGACTGCTTATTGGGCAGCCAAGTGGGCGATGCGCGGCGTGATGTCCTCCCCTGCAGCCGCACTCACAAAGGGGACGGCATTATTGTCGGTATTCAGCACGAAAGCCAGCCCCTGCTCTTCCCCGATGCGCTTCACGATGGCTTGCAAACGGGCCTTCAACGGTGCATAGGCTTCTTCTCGTGCCTGCTTGAGCAAGCGGTTGGCCTCGTCCTTGAAAGCCACGTTTTTCTCCATCAGTTCCTGCAATTCGGCCTGTCTTTTCTTCAAGATTGATGGGGCAAAATCACGCTGCCCGTCGAGAAATTCTTCATACTTGCGGTTGAATTCATCCTCGGCGCGCTTCATCTCGGCATCGTATTTCTGCCGCAGGTCGGCCATACTGCGCTCGGCAATGGCGTAGCCGGGCACAGACTTCAAGGCCGCCTCGTAGCTGAAATAGCCAAACTTCAACTGCTGTGCATCGGCCAGCAAAGGCAAAGCTGCCAGCATCAGGAAAAGAAACAGTTTTTTCATATCTTCACCATGTAATATCATCGGGATGTATAAAGAAATAAAAGGTTGTGCCATCATCTTCAGATATTGGCACAACCTCGACAGGATAATGTTCTGATGTCAGATTCTTGTTTGTTTCAATAGTTCGCAGGCCCCGTTTACTTCAACTTGGCCTGAACGTCAGCAGTCACATCCTTGACGGTTGCACCGGTAAAGATAGCCACTCCGTCTTCGAAGATGTAGGTGTAGCCACCGGCCTTGCCAACCTCTGTGATGGCATTGAGCACCTTGGTGCGGATGGGCTCCATGAGCTCGGCACTCTTCTTCTGCATGGCCTGCTGGTTGTCCTGATAGGTCTGCTGAATCTTCTGGTACATCTGTTGCAGTTCGGTTTCCTTCTGCTGCTTGGCAGTGGCATTCATCGTGCTTGCACTCTTCTCATACTCCCCATTCTTGCGCGTGAGCTCATCCTGCATGGATTTGAGTTCGTTCTCATACTGCTTCTGCAATGCCTGCATCTCGCCGTTGGCCTTGGCCACTTCGGGCATGGCCTGCATGATGGTCTGAGTGTTCACCTTACCAAACTTCTGTGCCATAACGGCCATTGGTGCGCAAAGCATCAACATCAAAATTAGCTTTTTCATTTCAGTTTATTCTTTTAATTATACTTGTTTTCTATGGATGTTCCTTCTTGTCCGTGGCTGCAAATATACTACTATTTATCGAGCCGTGCAAATATCCGCTCAATTATTGGCATAGCCCAACTTTTGCAGCACTTCGTTGCTGATGTCGATTTTCGGAGAACCGAAAATAATGCCGGTATCGGAAGCGCGGTCGAGCACAAGACTGTATCCGCGAAGATCGCATATATCCTTCACGGCATTGTAGATTTCGTCTTGGATGGGCTTCACGAGTGCGGTGCGCTTTTTATAGAGTTCGCCTTCGGGGCCAAAATACTTGCGCTTGAGGTCACTGGCTTCCTTCTCCTTCTGCATGATGGTCTCCTGCTTGGCTTTCTTCTGCTCCTGCGAGAGGAACACCACCTCGTTCTGATAGTTCTTGTACATGGTGCTTGCCTCAGTGTTGAGGGCTTCCACCTCGGCTTGCCATTTCTTGCTGACTTGGTTCAACTGCTCGTTGGCCCGTTCGTAGGCCGGCACATTCTTGAGAATATACTCCATGTCGACAAGGGCAAACTTCTGAGCACCGGCTGTCAATGGCAACAGGGCAAAAAGGCAAAGGGGCAGCAGCACCTTCCATACCTTTCGACTATTCTTTTGCTTTTTATTCTCCATGATTGATTCCTCCATTATTTTAAATATGGCAGGAGAACCGGTCTATCGGTCCGGTTTCCCCCTCGCCTGTTTCATATCTTCTTTCCATTGCGGCAGAAAGGCAACAAACTCTGTACCTTTTTACCTCTTTACTTTTCTACTTTTTAAATTAGAATTCCTGACCGAGAATGAAGTGGAACTGGCTGCCACCCTTCGTGCCAAACACTTTGTCGAAACCATAAGCCCAGTCGATACCCATCAAGCCCACCATCGGAAGGAAGATGCGCACACCCAGACCGGCACTGCGCTTCATGTCGAAAGGATTGAACTTGCTGGCTTCCTGCCAAGCGTTACCGGCCTCAAGGAATCCAAGACCGTAGATGGTGGTGTTACCAAGCAGGAATGGATAGCGAAGCTCAAGGCTGAAACGGTCGTAGGCATAACCTTGTGAACTGGCACTGGGAGTAAGCGCACCGTTCTCGTAGCCACGCAGCCCGATGGTCTCGGTGGCATAGTTGGACGAATAGCCGCTCATGCCATCACCACCCATATAGAAGGTTTCAAACGGCGACTTCTTGTATTTATTGTAGCTGCCCAGCAAACCTAGCTCCACGCGGGTCATCAACACAAAGCACTTGGAACCTCCGGAGAGTGCCGTATAAGTCTTCGACTTGAATTTCCACTTGTGGTATTCCACCCACCTGTACTTCTCCTGCTGCTCTGCATTGTAGGTAGGCGAATACTGGTTGTTGGCCAAGTTGGCATAGTCTTTCTTGTCCCACGAGCTCCAAGGCGGCGTAACGGTGACAGAAGCCGAGAACTCCGAACCGCGACGGGGAAAGAGCGGGTTGTCTGTAGAGGTGCGGTTGAGCGAGAGCGTGAGGTTCAAGTTGTTGGCCGAACCGTTGGACATCAGGAAGTAGCCCCAGTTTTTCATCGTGTAGCGCTGGTAAGCCAACTGCAAACTAAGAGTGAAATAGTCGTCGGGCCAGCGCAGACGCTTACCCCATCCGAGACTCAGACCAAGCAACTTCATGTATTTGTCAGGGTCGACGTAGCTCTCGTAATTGTTATAGTAGTTGCTGCCGTAACCGTAAGTATAATCGTAGTATCTCCTCATCAGTGCCGTGTTGTAATAGTTGCTTGACACATCCGAATATTTCGACCAATAGGCTCCGACACTGAACTGCACCGGACGCTTGCCGCCAAACCAGTTGGTGGAATAACTCACGTTGTAAGACTGATAGTAAGTGTTGGCCTGCACGCCGAGGCTCAGCACCTCACCATCGCCCACGGGCAGCACGCCACGCCGCTCGCTGTTCTTGCGGAACAGGTTGCGCATGGAGAAGTTGTTGAGTTTCAGCCCCACGCGTCCGATGACACCGGTCTGCCCCCAACCCAGAGAGAACTCTATCTGGTCGTTGGACTTCTGCACCAGATTCCAGTTCACATCCACCGTCCCGTCTTCAGGATTCGGTTTCACATCGGGTGCCACATGCTCTGCATCGAAGTGTCCCATCGAACCGAGTTCGCGGGCCGTACGCATGAGAGCCTCTCTGGAGAACAGGTCACCGGGCTTGGTGTGCAGTTCCCGGCGCACGACATTCTCATAGAGGCGGTCGTTACCGTTGATGCGCACATGGCTGAGATAGGCCTGCGGCCCTTCGGTGACGCGCATCTCCACATCGATGGAGTCGCCGTCGATGTTCACCTCCACCGGCTCGATGCGCGAGAACACGTAGCCGTTGTTATAATAGAGATTGGCGGCGGCATCGTCGTCGGTGACCAACCGCTTGTTCATCAGCTTCATGTTGTACACGTCACCCCGCTTCATGCCGAGGATGGCATTGAGGTGATCGGTCGTGTAGACCGTGTTGCCCACCCAAGTAATATTGCGCAGGAAGTATTGCTTGCCTTCATGCACCTTCACATAGACATCCACATGCTTGCTGTCGTAGTTGGTCACGCTGTCACTGAGGATGGATGCATCGAAATAGCCATATTCGTTGTATTTGGAGATGAGGTTGTTCTTGTCATCCTTCCACCGTTCGGGCGTATATTTCTTCGATTTGAAGATGTTGGCCAGCTTGCCGGCTTCATGTATTTTGGCAAAGGCACCCTTCGAGAAGAAGTTGCCCTTGAGTTTCTTGTCACTGATTTTCTCGTTTCCGTCGATAGTGATCTTGTGTACCTTGATTTTCTCTTTTTTGTCAACCATGATGTCAAGAATCACCTGATTCTTGTTGGCCACGTCGTCGCGCTGCACAATTTCTATATCAGCATTCTTGTAACCCTTATCATCGAAATACTTCTTGGCGAGGATCTTCGCACGGTCGAGCGCATTGGGCGTCACCTGCATCCCCTTCAGCAACCCCAGTTTGTTGTCCATGTCTTCACGCTCGCTCTTTTTCAGACCGATGTAATTGATGGTCGACACACGCGGCCGCACGGCAAGATAGATGTGCAGATAAATCTTGTCGCCCACTATCGAGTCGGCCGCGATGGCCACTTTCGAGAAAAGACCATGCTTCCAATAGCGTTTCACGGCATCGGTGATGTCGCTTCCGGGCACCGTGATGCGCTGCCCCACGGCAAGTCCCGAGATGCCCGTGAGCACATAGTCTTCGTAGCCTTCCACTCCCGACACGGCGATGACTCCTACAACCACGTCGCGCCCCGTACCTGCGTAGGAGATATCGGGATTGATAATCTTGTCCTGTGCCTGCACTCCCGTAGCGATGCCGAGCATCAGGAGGAGGGTCACCAACACCTTATTATATATATACATATTTCTGATATAGGATTTCTTCTGTCACTTTTGTTCATTTTCCACCTGCTCTTCGGTTTTTCCGAATCGACGCTGCCTGCACTGATAGTCGGCGATAGCCTCGTGCAACTCCTCCTCGCCGAAGTCGGGCCAGTAGGTGTCGCAGAAATAGAGTTCGGAGTAGGCAATCTGCCAGAGCAGATAGTTGGAGATGCGCAGTTCGCCACCTGTCCGTATGAGCAGATCGGGATCGGGCATGAAGCAAGTGTCGAGATGGCGGCCGATGCACTCTTCCGTCACGAAGTCGTCGATGCCGGCAGCTGACAGACGCCCTTCCCCGGCTTGTCCCAACGCCTCGCCCACGATTTCGCGCAGAGCTTTGGTAATCTCCCACCGCGACGAGTAACTCAATGCCACCACCATAGTCATGGCATTGTTGCGGGCCGTGTGTTCCATCGTCATCTGCAACTTCTGCCATACATCTTGGGGCAGCCTCCCGACATCTCCTATCACCCGAAAGCGCACATTGTGCTTCATGAATATCTCATCTTCAAGCGACGAGAGCACAAGCCCCATGAGTGCGCTCACTTCATCGGCCGGCCGGCTCCAGTTCTCGGTGGAGAAAGTGTAGAGCGTGAGCCATTTCACGCCCAGCCGCGTACACTCCGACGTGATGCGGCGCACGGCCTCCACACCGGCCTGATGACCGTAGCTGCGGGGCTTACCACGCTCGGTTGCCCACCGGCCGTTGCCGTCCATGATGATGGCAATGTGTTCGGGAATATTATTCTTGTCGAGTTCTGTCATGTCTTTATCTTGCGGCCACCGCCCTTCGCCCTGACGGCCGGGAGCGGGAGAAGCCCGTTAATCTTTATTGCACGTGCGGCATTTGGCACTGAAACTGTAGCTGAGCGTCACCAACAGGGCCGAATAGCAGTCGGTGTTCTTGAACAGGCCGCTACTCTCGATGCCGTAGGGATCGGCCACCCCATCGAGTTTGTCGCTCAAAGAGAAGTGCATAGTCCATTCCACGCCCACGTTCACCCGCTCGGCCACCTTGTATTTCAGTCCGATGCCGATGGGAATATTGGCCGTGAAGGCCGTCTGTCCGCCCCCGGAGACATGGGTAGCCCCGATGCCGCCGAAGAGGAAAGGCGTAAGCCGCTTGGCTCCCCGATAGTCGCGGCCGGTGCCGTAGGGCCAGAAGTTGTATTCGTAGGTGACGCTCACATCCACCAACCCGTTGTCGAACGCATACTGCCGGCGCTGCATGGCGTTGCCCGCCCCCAAGTCGGGATAATAGGTCTCCACATCGCCGGAATTGCCTTTGAGTTTGCCGTAGCCCGCCATAACGCGCAAAGCCGATGAAGGATTGAAATTGTAACGCCACAACAAGCCCCCCATAGGCTGCATGTTGCCGAAGAGGTTGCCGTTGAAGTCGCCCTCATAGTTCACCCCACCGGCCGCCGCCCCAATCTCCATACGATACTCCGGGTCGTCCTGCGCCCCGGCAGGGGCGGCGGCCAGAAGTGTCAGCAGTATCGGGAAAAGCATCTTGCGCATGGGAATGGCTTTTGAAGATGTCTACTCGGTGAAATTGTTCTGTTCCTTGCGCCATCCTTGGCTGTTGTGACGGCCTTTCCACACACGGCCCGTAGCGGCATCCACTATCCACAGCCAGTTGTCGCTGTCTTTGGCCAGTGCAAACACACCGGTCAACCGGGCCGGCACAAGTGTAGTGGTATCGGTCTTCCACGTGAGTCCGCCGTCGATGGAACGGTGGAAGCGGTTGTCGCTGCCGAGGGCTTCGAGCCTTCCCGCATAGTTCACCACCCCCATCTGTGACAGATAGGGAACCTGCAGGGTGTCGGCAGCCGTACTGGCCAAGTAGCTCCACGGCTGGTTCTCGGAGTAGCGGCCATATTCCACATACTTCGTCCACACCACGCCATGCTTGGTGCTCACGGCGGCATTGTTTCCCACGAGCGTGGCCCGGTCGGTGCTGTCGTTGGTGAGCGATGGCATCGTCACGAAGCTGATGTTTTCCGCCGGCAGGCACGAGGCATCAGTGTCAAGCGCATCGGCTGTCCACGTAAGTCCGTTGTCGGCCGACACGGCCATACCCGTAGCCGTGTAGGCATAGAGGCGCGTGGTGGTGGCCCCGAGCAGACGGGTGATGGCAGGCGTGCTTACAGCTGTCCACGTGTCGCCGTCGATACCGGTATAGAGGGTGCCGTTGTCAAACAGATAGAGCACACCGCCTTTGGCTGCCACATTAAGATAGGCCGTGGCAGAAAGGCTGATATTGGGCGTGGCAGCCGTCCAACTCTTGCCGTCGGTGAGAGCAGAGCGGTAGATACCGGAGGGCGTGAACACAAACAGGCGATCGCCGCAGGCCACGGCCTTCAGCCCTGCCTGTCCTTGGAAAGCGGCCTGCACGCCGTGGTCTTGCCACACCAGTTCGTCGGCGCGCTGCCTGTGTACGTTCACTTTGACGGTGTAACTGCGGTAGGCCGAGTAGTCGGTATTGAACACCCGTATCTCCCGCGGCTGCGAGAAGTCGATGGAGTCGGTGCTGCGATAATATTTCAGCGAGTCGTTGTTCACATTCTTGACAGCTATCACACCCCCGTTTTTGGCCACGATAGTGGCCGTGACCTTGGAGGCGTTCACTCCGTAAGGCAGCGAGTCGGGATTGTAGATGAGCCCTTTGGCCTGATCAATGCTGAAGGCGTAAGAACTGCCGGCATGCACAGTGTCCTTGGCCACGGTTTTCCCATTGGCCAATGTCGTCACCCGGTGGTATTTGAGCGTGCCCAGCGTGAAAGCCGTGACCGCCGTGTCGTGATAATACGTGGTCTCCTTGTCATCGTCGTTCAGGCACGAAGACAACGCGAGGAGGGATGCAAGCATGAGGGTGAAAGATGCTAACTTTCTTTTCATTACACTCTAATTATAGTTTTCAGCTGCACAAGATGAAAGCATGGCGGGAGCGGACAAAACGACACCAACCCACCGCCAGACGGCATCAATCGGCAATTTTTTGGCTACAAATTTACGCAGAATTATCCGAAAACCATGTTTTTCGAGTGCTTTATTATACAAATTATGGTTTAAAAGCGTGTTTTTTAAGTTTGTTTAGTGATTTAATCAATCTTGGTATTCACCAAGGCCACAACGCTCAAAAGTGTAGCCACGGCCACCCACGCAAGCATGATGATAGTCTCCTGATCCATGTTCCGATTATCTTTTCACTTGATGATAGGGCGCAAAGGTAGGCATTGCCCCACAAACGGGCAAATTCCGGACGTGGATTCGGACAAAGAACAGCCGTTTCTTGATTTATGTCAAGAGGACGCAGCTATGTCTAAACGGGAAATAACAAGAAAGGGCAGGAGACCAATCCCCTGCCCTTACACCTTAGTTTCCTTTACCTTTAATTCGATAACTTGTTTTTATTCTCCGATATTCGGATTCTTTACCTAAGAGTTTTCCATCTGCATACATTTCACAAGTCACGGTTGCAAGGGGGTCGTCTTGGCATTCTATTTCAACACCGACAAAATAGTTCTTTGTGACAAAAGTCGTTTCCCAACTCCCTATAATAACTTCTGGTGTACGCTTTGTACCGCCACCCCACACATATACATGTGCAATTGGGTTGTTACACGTCACTTTATAATAGATTTCAACCTCTCTATTTTGCTCTGCTATGTAATCCTCATCCTTATCACATGCCGACAATGTCAACACTAAAAGGGTGATTGAGAGCATTCTGTACATTTTCCCAAACATAATTATTGCATCATTTTTAGTTATAGATATGTACGCAAATGTACAAATCCCCATTAAACAAAATATATCTGTATAAGATTTTCTGCGATAAGCAGCCGTATTCTTGATCCATATCAAGCCAAAACCGAACATTTTCGGTTTTTACAGACTTGTCATAGCTCGGATGCCATGAGTTATAATCGAAGGATTAAGACTTTTTTCTTCCAACCCTTACTTTTTGTCAATGTCCACTTTCACACTATTCTCTTGTAGCAATTTGTCATCTTGTTTGATGCTCTTTAAGATTCCGTCTTCAAACAGCAGCGTGGTTGTGACATCGTATGGGGTAACTCCTACACGAAGATTCTCCTTATAATATAACACATCTATATGTTTCTCACCTTCCATATAAGTATCCGTGCGGAAAGGAGTACCCATTTTAGCAACGACTTCCGATTTGGTCATACCAAGTTTGACGGGCTCCCTTGCAAACCTCGACACCGTAGGATAAATTGCACAAGAGCTCCCTGCAAACTAAAAAGACCCCCAACCCCCTAAAGGGGGCTTTGCCATCTATCTGTTCGCAGGAAGGTAAGCCCCCTTTAGGGGGTTGGGGGTCTCTTAGAGGGCTCTTTTGGGGTCTCTTTGAGGGCTCTTGAGGGCCAAGGCCATATATAGCACAAACTATTAAATCTTTCGAAAAAGCCTTACACGAGATTTTTCCACAGCCATTTCCCACACCGGCTATACTCGTCTTATCAGCCCTATTAGCCCCATCGATTTTCTCACTCGGCCCAAACGACCTTGCAAAAGAGCCACACTCAGAAGCTCATTCGGGCCGAACGACAACCTCGAAAAGCCCGTTTAGCAAAGCCACTTGGCCCGGAAAAGCCCCCTTCAGGGGGTTGGGGGGCCGTTGGTGGATTGGTAATCAAAAAAAGGGAAACACTTGCGTGCTTCCCTTGCTCATGCAAAGATAGCAAGAAAATGACGAAAAACCAAATGTAACAGGAAAAAAGCGGACAAAGGACACCCTGTCCGCCATGAAGCAGGCAGCCACAGGCCCTATTGCCCGAAAGCGAAAAGGCTTCTCGCTACTCCCCTGCCAACTCTTTCACCAGCTCCCTCATGCCCTCGCTCGCACCCTTGGCGATGTGTACAATGTCGCGATAACCGCCCGAACCCACGGGGTTGGGATCGATGAGGCGGATGGGGACACCGGGCTTGACATAGCGTACAAGGCCGGCGGCGGGATAGACATTGAGCGACGTGCCGATGATGACAAAGAAGTCGGCCTGCCGGGTGGCTTCGATGGCAGGCTCCATCATGGGCACACTCTCGCCGAAAAAGACGATAAACGGGCGCAGCAACGAGCCGTCGCCGGCCTTGGTACCGGGCTCCACCTCGCAGTGGTCTTCGGGCAGTTCGATGACATACCGGCTGTCGTAAGGGTCGCGGCTGGAGCACACCTTCGCGAGTTCGCCGTGAAGATGAATCACATGCGAACTGCCGGCCTTCTCGTGCAGGTTGTCCACATTCTGCGTGACAACCGTCACCTCGAAGTCTTTCTCCAACCCGCTGATAAGCCGGTGCCCCTCGTTGGGTGACGCGGCATAGAGTTTCTTGCGCAACATGTTGTAGAAATTAGTCACCAATGTGGGGTCAGCCTCCCACCCCTCGTGCGTGGCCACCTGCTCCACAGGATAGTTCTCCCACAACCCGTCGTTGCCGCGGAAGGTCTTGAAACCGCTCTCCACCGACATTCCGGCACCCGTCAAAAATACGATTTTCTTCATAATCCTTGTTTTTATCCGTTCACACCTTGATGAGGATGGGAAGCGCGGGAACAGGCTGAATAAAGGCCATGCGGAAAAGGGCAACCGTTCATTTCGCTTCATAAAAGCCTCGAAGGATCAACGCCGTTGTCCCGACTCCCTCGACTCCCTTTCACTCCCCAACTCCTCTCAATTCCCCGAAACGCCCCCCATTTTCCACAAAAATAGTGTTTTTTTTCGTTATAAAGGTTGCTACAACTAATAAAAATGCTATCTTTGCATTTGTTTTAAAACATACATTATTATAATAGACAACAATTCAATGGACAAAGTAAGCTACGCTTTGGGCATCGGCATCGGCCGACAGCTCGCGCAAATGGGCGCAACAGATATAAACACCGACGACTTCGGGCAGGCCATCAAGGACGCCATATCCGGCCGGCTGCAGCTCGACGAGCAGGAAGCACAGATGATTGTGCAGGACTTCTTTCAGAGAAAATCCGAGGAACAGGCCAAGAATGCCAAGGCCGAGGGCGAGAACTTCCTTGCCGAGAACGGCAAGAAGGAGGGCGTGGTGGTGCTCCCTTCCGGGCTGCAATACCAAGTGCTGCGCGAGGGCAACGGCAACAAGCCGTCGGCCACCGACCAAGTGGAATGCCACTACGAGGGCACGCTCATCAACGGACAGGTGTTCGACAGTTCCTACAAGCGCGGACAGACGGCCACGTTTGGTCTCAATCAGGTGATCAAGGGCTGGACCGAGGGTCTGCAACTCATGCAGGAGGGGGCCAAATACCGCTTCTTCATCCCCTACCATCTGGCCTACGGCGCACAGGGGGCAGGGCAGAACATCCCGCCCTACGCCACACTCATCTTCGACGTGGAACTCGTCAAGGTGAAGTAGCACAGCCGTTTCCCGCCTTTCCCCCACCGGGGAGAGCGGGGCCTATAACTCAAAGTTCGAAGCAAGGAAAAACGCAGAACAACTCAGGGAAATAAAATGGAAATCCAAAAACAAATAAATTTATAGCAATGAAAAAACTGTTTTTCGTAGCCGCAATGGCTATCTCCGCCGCCACTTTCGTGGGTTGCGGCAACTCAACACCGAAGGCCGATCTCAAGACCGATGTAGACACGCTGAGCTATGCCATGGGTCTGTCGCAGACACAGGGCCTCAAGGAATTCATGGTGGAACGCATGGGCGTGGACACGGCTTACATCGACGACTTCATCAAGGGTCTGAACGACGGTGCCAACGCAGGCGACGACAAGAAGAAAGCCGCCTACTATGCAGGCATACAGATAGGCCAGCAAATCTCCAACCAGATGGTGAAGGGCATCAACCACGAAGTGTTCGGTGACGACTCTACCAAGACCATCTCGCTGAAAAACTTCATGGCAGGTTTCGTGACCGGCACAACGGGCAAGAAAGGTCTCATGACCGTGGAAGACGCACAGCGCGTGGCACAGGAGAAGATGCAGCTCATCAAGTCGAAGAACATGGAGAAGCAGTATGGTGCCAACAAGGAGGCAGGTGTGAAGTGGCTTGCTGCCAACGCCAAGAAACCGGGTGTGAAGACACTGCCTTCAGGCGTTCAGTATAAAGTGATCAAAGAGGGCAACGGCCCCATCCCCACAGACACTTCCAATGTGAAGGTGAACTATGAGGGCAGACTCATCGACGGCAAGGTGTTCGACAGCTCCTACAAGCGCGGCCAACCCGTTGAGTTGCGCGCCAATCAGGTGATCAAGGGCTGGACCGACGCACTGGTACACATGCCCGCAGGCTCCGTGTGGGAGGTTTACATTCCCCAAGAACTGGCCTACGGCGAACGCGAGCAGGGCGACATCAAGCCTTTCTCGGCACTGATTTTCAAGATTGAACTCATTTCGGCCGGCAAGTAAACGCCACTCTCTCCCACCTTCGCATGGAGAGTGGGAGAAGCTGAAAGAAACCAGTATAAGACAACGCATGAAGAAAATCATGATTTTGGCACTCGTCATCTTGGCGAGTGCTTCTTTTTCTGTAGCCTCGGCACAGAAGAAAGACAAGAAAAGCAAGAAGGCCGAACAGGCCGTGAAGGGTCTCATGACGCACGACGACTCCCTGAGCTATGCCGCAGGCATCAACGCCACAGAGGGTCTCATAGGCTATCTGCAACAGAGTTTCAAGGTGGACACCGCCTACATGGCCGACTTTGTACGCGGGTTTGAGGATGCCCTCAAGATGGGACAAACTCCGCAAGGCACTGCCTACATGGCCGGCACCAACATTGCCAAGATGGTGACTGAACGCATCTTCCCCGGCATGGAGCAGATGTTGGGCAGCGTGGGCAAACTGAAGAGCGACCGCTTCAACGAAGGATTTGAGGCCGCCTTGAAGAAAGACCGCAGCATTTTCACCGAAACCGCTGCCAAAGCCTATCAAGAGGATCTGCTCATGGGGCCGGGCAACCGCTGGCTGGAGGCCAACGCCAAGAAGCCGGGAGTGAAGGTGCTGCCGAGCGGCTTGCAGTATAAGGTGCTCAAAGAGGGCAAAGGGGCCAAGCCACAGGCCTCCGACGAGGTGGAAGTCGTCTATGAGGGACGGCTCACCGACGGCACCGTGTTCGATGCTACGGCCAACCATCAGGGCGCAAAGAGCGACAAGTTCCGCGCCGACCAAGTGATTAAAGGCTGGACGGAGGCTCTCACCATGATGCCCGTGGGCAGCAAGTGGGAAATCTACGTGCCGCAAGATCTCGCCTACGGCAGTCGGCCTTCGGGCAAGATACCGCCCTACGCCACACTCGTGTTCACCATCGAACTGCTTGGCATCTCAGGCAAATGATGTTCCCGACGCCTTTCCTGCAAAACGGGAGAGATGTTAAAAAGATAACAGAATGCGCGAAAATCAAAAAGATTTTCGCGCATTTTGTTGTCCGAGTCGATATAATTGACTACTTTTGCTATCAAAATGCTAATTCAACCAATACTCAACCATACAACTTTTCAATAAGACATGGACAAAATAGACAACCTTGACAAAAAGATACTGAGCATCCTTTCCAAGAACGCCCGTATTCCCTTCAAAGATGTAGCGGCAGAGTGCGGCGTGTCAAGGGCCGCCATCCATCAGCGTGTGCAGCACCTGATGTCCAACGGCATCATCACCGGAAGCGGCTTCGATGTCAACCCCAAGAGTCTCGGATATTCCACCTGCACCTACGTGGGGCTCAACCTTGAACGCGGCAGTATGTATAAAGAGGTGGTGGAGCGGTTGGCCAACATCCCCGAGGTGGTGGAATGCCACTTCACCACAGGTCCCTACACCATGCTCGTGAAACTCTATGCCCGCGACAACGAGCAGCTGATGGACTTGCTCAACAACCAACTGCAGGGCATACCCGGCGTAGTGAGCACCGAAACACTGATTTCGCTTGAACAGAGTATCAAGCGGGAAATACCGGTAGCAACAGAACTGAAATGAACCATTTTGACTTCCGGTCGCACGTAGACCAAGTATATGCGACCTTTCCCGAGGCCCACCACCGCCCCCTCATCGGTCTCACCGCCAACCACAGCGACCTCGACGCGACGCTCCGCGACCGCTATTACAAGCAGATAGTGGCAGCCGGAGGCACGCCGGTCATCATTCCACCGGTGGCCGACAAGGAGGTCATCGTCAACACCCTCGAACAGCTCGACGGCCTCATCCTCACGGGAGGGGCCGACTACAACCCGCTCTGGATGGGCGAGGAGCCTTCCACACACCTGCACGGCATCAACCGGGAGCGCGACTTGGCCGAACTGCTCACCGCCCGATTGGCCTTCAACCGGCAGACACCGACACTCGGCATCTGCCGGGGCATCCAGACACTGGCCATTGCGCTGGGAGGCAAGGTGGCGCAAGACATTCAAGAGGCGGCCTCGCCGGGCACCGTTATCATCAAACACGCTCAGGACGCCGACCGCTCGGAGCCTACCCACAGCGTGCGGATAGCCGATGGCAGCATCTTGAGCGGCATCTATGAGGGCGAGACCATCCATGTGAACAGCTTCCATCATCAGGCCGTGGCCCAACCGGGGCCGCACTTCCGCATCACAGCCACAGCCCCCGACGGCACGGTGGAGGCCATCGAGTCGACGGAGCATAAAGCGGTGATGGGCGTGCAGTGGCATCCCGAGTGGCTGGAGGAAGAGGGCCGGCGACTCTTCAAGTGGCTTGTCGACTGCGCCGGAAACTTCCACGTGGCCAAAGAGTTGCACAAGCGCGTGCTTACCCTCGACACCCATTGCGACACGCCCATGTTCTTCCCGCAGGGAGTGCTGTTTGACAGGCGCGACCCGCGCATCCTCGTAGACCTCCACAAGATGACCGAAGGCCGGCAGGATGCCGTCACCATGGTGGCCTATCTGCCCCAACCGAAGATCGGAGAGACCTTCTCGTCGAAGATAGACCTTAAAGGCATCAGAGACCACAACCCCGAATTGCTTGCACGCTACCCCGGTCTGGGGGAGGAAACGCCCCGGATAAACCCCACACAGTATGCCGACCTCATCTTCGACAAGATAGAATCCATCGTCCAGAAGAACAGCCGGTATCTCAGCATCGCCCGTACGCCGGCCGACTTATACAACGACAAGCGCAACGGCAGGAAAAGCATCATGCTCGGCATTGAGAACGGGCTGGCCATCGAGCGCGAACTTGCCAACCTGAAACACTTCGCCCAGCGCGGCGTGGTGTACATCACGCTCTGCCACAACGGTGACAACGACATCTGCGACTCTGCCCGCGGATGCAACACCCACGACGGTGTGAGCAGCTTCGGGGAGAAGGTGATACGCGAGATGAACGACCTCGGCATCATGGTAGACCTCAGCCACGGAGGCGAAAAGAGTTTCTACGATGCCTTGGACATCAGCCGTGTGCCCATCGTGTGCAGCCACAGCAACTGCAAGGCACTCTGCGATGTGCCCCGCAATCTCACCGACGACCAGCTGCGGGCACTTGCCGCCAAGGGCGGTGTGGCCCACACCACGCTCTACGGTGGTTTCCTGCGCAAAGACGGTGAGGCTTCCGTGCTCGATGCCGTCGACCATCTGGAGCACGCCATCCGCATCATGGGCATCGACCACGTGGGCATCGGTACCGACTTCGACGGTGACGGGGGAGTCAGAGGTATGGCCGACTCGTCGGAACTCATCAACTTCACCATCCGGCTGTTGCGCCGCAAATACAGCGAGCGCGACATCGAGAAGATTTGGGGAGGCAACTGGCTGCGGGTGATGGCACAAGTGCAAAACAATCGGAAAGCCTGACCGCCCGCGCCCGAAGAGAAAAGCAAAAGCTCCCCACGGGACAAACTAAACGCCCGGAGAGAATGAATGTAAAACCGAACAGCAAATGAAGAAGATTATAATAATAGGTATCATGATCGTTGCAGCAGTGTTGTTGGCCCTCCATGTAGGAGGGCTGTTCCCCTCTATGGGCTCCCCCGACAGTCAGGAGGCGGAAGAAGCGGAAAAGGTGAAGCCCGTGGGACCGGCCTTCAATGCCGACTCGGCCTACGCCTTCTGTGCCGCCCAGTGCAACTTCGGCCCACGGGTGATGAACTCCCCGGCCCACGACCGCTGCGGCGAATGGATTGTCGGCAAGTTCAAGGAGTATGGCTGCACGGTCACCACCCAACGGGCCAACCTCAAAGGCTACGACGGCACGGTGCTCAAAAGCACCAACATCATGGCATCCTACAACCCCAAGGCCACCACGCGCATCTTGCTCTGTGCCCACTGGGACAGCCGGCCGTGGGCCGACAACGACCCCGATTCGGCCAACCACCGCAAGCCCGTGATGGCCGCCAACGACGGGGCGAGCGGCGTGGCCGTGATGTTGGAGATAGCGCGCCTGCTCGCTTCATCGCCGGACAATGGCAGGCCGGCCTCCACAATAGGGATCGACTTCGTATGCTTCGATGGCGAAGACTGGGGTGCTCCCTATTGGGGAGAAGACCCCACGGGAGACTCTTGGGCCCTCGGTGCACAATACTGGAGCCGCAATCTGCCGCAAGGCTACGAGGCCCGCTACGGCATTCTGCTCGACATGGTGGGCGGACAAGGGGCTCGGTTTTACCGTGAGGGCATGTCCATGCAGTATGCCGAGGGCATCGTGAAGAAAGTCTGGCGCGCCGCCCGGCAGGCAGGCTACGGCAGCTACTTCCCCAAGAGCGACGGCGGATTCATCACCGACGACCACGTGCCCGTGAACCAAAATGCACACATCCCCACCATTGATATCATCCCCTACTATCCCGACTGTGCCCAAAGCAGTTTCGGGCCCACTTGGCACACCGTCATCGACAACATGACCCACATTGACAAGCACACGCTCAAGGCCGTAGGCCAAACCCTTGTGCAAGTGCTGTGGACGGAATAGAACCTCCGCGGCGACACCCCTCCCCCACTATCGAAAGTCGGGAAGCATCCAACAAGGGCGGTGCAAGGCTGTTGCACCATCCGCGCTTGGCTGTCGCACGCGTTGTGCAAAGCCTCTGCACGGATGGTGCAGCAGCCTTGCACCGCCCCCGTTTTTTCACGATGAGTAAACAACCGGGCTGATGCGAAATTGTCCGGAAAGCATATTAACAAAGCCATAAGCCTATTATGGGCGAAATCTAAAACTTACAGCACACTTGTAAAAAAGTGATATTTTGGGTGTTTTGTTTAGCTTTTACGGTCTCTGGACTGCATTAGTTGTATATGAAACAACGGATAATTGCACACAAAGCCGTATAAAGAGCAACGGGCACAATAAAAGAAAACGGACAGCTGTCACCCGCCTTACAGCTGTCCGCTCTCCACCTGCCGCACCACACGTTCCGTGATGCGGTCCACACCATTGGGGTCGTAGCCTTTCTTCAGACTGGCACCGAAGACCCAGGCGAAAGCCTGATAGAAGCCGGCACGCACGGGGCCGAGGAAAGCCTGAATGAGTTCGTAGGACGAACTGTTGCACTCGCGGTAGATGAGTTTGATAAGCAGTTTGCCCTGCGCGTAGGTGAGCTTCTTCATTCGGGGCGTATATTCCTTCTTGATGCTCGCCTCCACGAGTTTCATGTGGGCATCCTTGGCCCGCTTGTTGGGCAGCGTCTGGAGATATTCGTAGGTCTCCAGAATGATGGCATTCACCTCTTTGGCTATCGGCAGCACTTTCTTAACGTTCATCACCAGCCGGTTGTAGGCCTGTCGCTGGCTCTCGCTCGTGAACACCGGCTGCGGATAGACATACACTTTGTTGAGTTCCACATACTGAATGCTGTCACCGCCCTGCAACACCCTGCCCACACGGAGCATCGGCTCAAACGTGGGATTGTCCATGTCCACCTCCCGGTCTTCGGGATTGACATGGCCGGGACGGTCGGTCTGCGCCATCGCAGGCAACAGCCCCAACGAGGCAAAGAGCAGGGACAATATGAAACGGTGTCTCAACATGGAGACAAAAGTAACCATAAATTCTCATTTAAAACAAATAATTCACCTTTTTTATCTGTCATTTAAGATAAATCCACTACCTTTGCAAGTCTGAAAGAGAACTTTCACTCTACATGAAAAGCGACACGGCAACCTATGAGAAAACTACTGTTCGGTCTACTTTCCTTGACGCTGAGTGCCTATATGTATGCACAGCAACCCGCTTCCTCCACGCGAAATGCCCAACCGTGGGAACGCTATCTCAACGAGTTGAGTGATGTGGAAGACTTTGAGAACGTCACGTGGGAAGACTACTACGATCTGCTCAACGACTATGCAGAACATCCCATCAACCTCAACACGGCCACACGCGAAGACTTGGAGCGTCTGCCGTTTCTCTCCGCACAGCAGATAGAGGACCTACTGGCCTACATCTATCAATACGGAGGCATGAAATCAAGGGGCGAACTGGCCATGATAGAGAGTCTGGACTGGTATCAACGCAAGCTGCTGGAGTATTTCACCTACCTCGGAGACACGGAGGAAAAACGCTTCCCACGATTTGGAAACATCCTCAAATATGGCAGGCATGAGCTTATCGCCACAGCCCGCGTGCCCTTCTACGAGCGCAAGGGCGACCGCAACGGCTATCTGGGATACAAATACAAGCACTGGCTGAAATACACGTTCCGTTATGGCGACTATGTGAAGATAGGGCTGGTGGGGTCGCAAGATGCCGGCGAACCTTTCTTCGCGGGCCGCAACAGCGCAGGCTATGACTTCTATTCGTTCTATGCGCAGATACGGAAACTCGGTCCGTTGAAGAATCTCACGCTCGGTCGCTATCGACTGCGCTTCGGCATGGGGCTCGTGATGAACACCGACTTCGGACTCGGTAAGGTGGCCACACTGATGACGCTTGGCCGCACGGGCAACAGCATCCGCGGACATGGCGGCCGGTCGGCAGCCAACTGTCTGCAAGGGGCGGCCGCCACAGTGAACCTGTGGAAAGGGCTCGACCTCTCCGCTTTTGTCTCCTACCGCTACATAGACGCCACGCTCAATAAAGACACCAACACCATTGCCACCATCCTCAAGACCGGCTACCATCGCACCCGGAGCGAAATGGAGCGGAAAAACAATGCCTCGGAGTTTCTTGTCGGCACACATCTCAACTACTTCCGCAACGGTTTCCACATCGGTGCAACGGCTCTCTACAACGCTTTCGACCGGTCGCTGCAACCAAAAGTTTCACAGAGCTACCGTCGTTGGTATGCTGCCGGAAGCAACTTCTACAACATGAGCGTGGACTACGGCTATGTGAGCCGACGCCTCACCGTGAGCGGTGAGACTGCCACGGGCGACAGCAAGGCTCTTGCCACCATCAACACCGTGAGCTATCTGCTCACCGACGAACTCTCCCTCATTGCCCTCCAGCGCTTCTACTCCTACCGCTACACGGCACTCCATGCCGAGAGTTTCAGCGAGGGAGGGACCGTGCAAAACGAAAACGGCGTCTATCTCGGCTTCTCGTGGAATCCCTCACGCCGACTTTCGCTCATGGGTTACACCGATTATGCCTACTTCATCTGGCCGAAATATCAGGCCGATGCCTCCACCTACGCATGGGACAACATGCTCTCGGCCACTTACAAACCCGGGCGGTTCACCTTCTTGGCGCGCTATCGGATAAAGATGAGGCAGAAAAACAATGCCGACAAGTCGGCCATCATCAGCGACATCAACCATCGCGGGCGGTTGTCGGTGGGCTACGACGGCGACCTATGGAGCACCAAGACGCAGGGAGACATCGCCTATGACCAATACAAAAACAACAGTTTCGGATGGATGTTGAGCCAAAATCTGCTCTGCCGTTGGCGGTTTCTGCGCGCCAACGCCTCTCTCGGTTATTTTCACACCAAGGACTACAGCAGCCGTGTCTACACCTACGAACCGGGGACGCTCTACAATCTCAACTTCCCCTGCTTCTACGGGCACGGTCTACGCTACGCCCTCACCCTCCGGGCCGACTTCAACAGTCATCTTATGGCTATCATGAAGTTAGGCACCACCGACTATTTCGACCGCAACCACATCTCCTCCGGCTATCAACGGATAGACCGAAGCAGCCAAACCGACCTTGACTTGCAACTGCGCTGGAAGTTTTAGAGGAGAAAGAGACAAGTCGGCAAACAAACAAGTTGACAAGTCGGGGAGTTACTTGATGCTCACGCTGATGGTCTGTAGGTCAGCATCGCGGCTTGAAGAACCTACCATGAGCAGGTGGTTGCCGGGCTTGACACGCATGGTGTTGGTCGTTGCATCCCATCCCTCGAAACGTTCGCGGGGCATGGCAATCTCCACACGGCGGCGCTCGCCGGCTTTCAGGTCAATGCGGGCAAAGCCGCGGAGGGTTTTCACGGGGCCGTCGGCATCGGCCGGATTCTTCACATAGACCTGCACCACTTCGGCCCCATCGCGCTTGCCGGTGTTCGTGACCTCCACATAGAGCTTTCCATTTTCATACCGGGGTGTTCCGAAAACGAATGAAGTGTAGCTCAGGCCGAAACCGAAGGGAAAAAGCGGAGTGCCACGGAAGTAGCGATAGGTGCGGCCCGTCATGCGGTAGTCAAGGAAATCGGGCAGGTCGGCATCGCTCTTGTAGAATGTCACGGGAAGTTTGCCCGAAGGATTATAGTCACCGAAAAGCACATCAGCCACAGCCTGTCCGCCGGCTTCACCGGCATACCAAGCCTGCAACACGGCATCGCAGGCTTCCGCCTCGGGCACCAACGCCACTGCACCACCCGAACAGTTGACGAAGACCACAAGCTTGCCGGCCTGCCGGAGCAATCTGATCACTTCGCGCTGCGCCTCGGGCAACTCGATACTTGTACGATCACCACCATTGAAACCGGGGGCATCGACTTTCATTTCCTCTCCTTCGAGACGCGGAGAGATGCCCCCCACAAAGACCACTACATCGGCATCGCCGGCTTGTGCGGCGATCTCGGAAGCCGTGATGGGCGACTTGCGGGCTATGTCGAACTGGCAGACGGCCATCGCCTTGTTCTGCACATATTCCACCCGCACACGGTAGGCCCGCCCGGCTGTAAACCGATAGCTTTTCTCCGCAAAGGTGACACGCTCGCGGGCACTCCAACTGTTGATGAACGTGTCGCCGTCGATGATGACACGTGCCTTGTCGTCGCTGGCCAGACTCACAATGAGTTCGCCGGATGTGGAGGGTGTGAATGTTCCTTCATAAACGGCCGAGAAGTCCTCAAGATTCACACCGGGAGCGAAAACCGTATTACCACCGTTGCTTTGACTGATGGGTTCGCGCAGCAGGCGGGTGGCAGCAGGCGTTCCCTCCATAAGTTGATTGTTCCAATAAGTGGCCATCATGCCCCGTCGGCCATCAGGAGCGGTAAATTCATTGAAATGACTTTGCCGTATCTCGTTGCGGATATAGCCGCATCCCTCGACAAACCGTGCAGCGGGCACCTTGCTTCTGATGCCTTTAAGAATGGTTGTCGTGCTGATGGGATAGCCGGTGTAGTTGCCCCAAAGCATCACGGAGTCATTGGCATTGGGGCCCATGACGGCTATTCGCAGCCCATTCTTGGATAACGGGAGCAGCCGGTTGCGGTTTTGCAAGAGCGTCATCGACTCACGCGCCATATCAAGTGCCAACCGACGATGGGTCTCCGAAGCTATTACTTCCGGACCGGTCAGCTTCCACGGCACAAGTTTTTCCGAATCGAAGTCGCCCACTTCAAAACGGGCTTTCAGCAGTCGCACGACACTCGTGTCGATAGCTTCACGGGAGATGAGTCCCTGCTCCACGGCACGAGGCAGCGTCGCATAAACCGCACCGCACTCCACATCCGTACCGGCACGCACACCCATGGCCGATGCTTCGGCCGGTGTCTCCACCACATGATGGTGTCCCTCACGATAGAAGTCGCTGATGGCACCGCAGTCGCTCACCACCAAGCCGTTGTACCCCCACTCTCCGCGAAGTATCTGATGCAGATAACGGGTGTTGCCACAGCAAGGGGAACCGTCAATGCGCTGGTAGGCACACATCACTTCGCGCACGTTGCCCTCCTGCACGAGGCTCTTGAAGGCCGGCAGGTAGGTTTCCCAAAGGTCGCGCTCGGGCAGCCGCTCCACGTCAAACACATGCCGGTTCCATTCCGGACCGCTATGCACGGCATAGTGTTTGGCACAAGCCAGTGTCTTGTAGTAGCGCGGACGCTCGGTGAATGGACGCATATCTCGCCGGAACGGTTGCCCTTGCAATCCGTTGACCACAGCCAGTCCCATGCGCGAAGTGAGATAGGGGTCTTCACCGTAGGTCTCCTGCCCGCGCCCCCAACGCGGATCACGGAAGATATTGATGTTAGGTGTCCATATCGACACCCCCTGATAGCGTTTGATGTCACCCGACTTGCGGGCCAGATTGTTCTTGGCCACAGCCTCATCAGAGGCGGCACAGAACACGCGGTAGAGCAATTCGTCGTCCCACGAGGCGGCCATAGCCGTCGTTTGCGGGAAAACAGTGGCGAAACCGTTGCGGGCAATGCCGTGCAAGGCCTCGCTCCACCATTCAAACTGGGGTATGCCCAACCTCGGAATGGCCGGTGAACTGTTGCGCATCAGCTTCGTTTTCTCTTCCAAAGTGAGCCGTGAGCAAAGGTCTTCAGCACGCTCTTGCGAGGAGAGCTGCAGATTCTGATAGGGGTACTGCTGTGCTCCGGCAACGCAGGAGAATGCAAGCAGCAACATGGCAAATAGTTTTCTTTTGTTCATTTAGTAG
>NZ_GL586311.1:920449-925359 GCF_000184945.1 Segatella buccae ATCC 33574 | reverse complement strand
CCGATGGGCTGCCTGTTTTTGTTGGTGGAAAGAAGAAATAGAAGGAAAAACTCCATTCCCGTCTACTAAAATCTGAAAGAAACGGTGCCGAACGGCATACAATGGTTGTTGAACTTGATGGAAAAGAAATACAGCATCTCTGCTTCCGAAGGATTGCCCAGCACGTTGTAGAGACCGAAACGCAGCAGCAGTCTGGATTTCTTGAAATCGCGGCGGAACGTATAGCTTGCATCCACACGGTAACGCATGGGGTCGCGCTCCGAACGGGAGTATTCCGGTTTGCCGTTTTCCTTATATTCCACATTGAGCAACACCCTTCCGGAGTGCATGTTCGCACCAAGAGCCACCGTAGAATGCTTGCCGATGTCGTAGGCCACAGCCGCATTCAGGATATGCGGCACATCATAGAGCGAGGGCATTTTTTCCCGTCCATTCAACCGGTCAAACCACTCACGGCTGCTCGAAAGGGTGTAAGAGAACTGCCAGTTGAGCTGCTTCCAACTATTATTCACATAGAGGCTCGCCCCATAGCTGTCGCCATTGCCATCCAGAATATTATTCACCCAGTCCTCGCCCCCGGAACCAATGGTGGGGAAAAGCCCCAAGATGTGTTTTCTGTGCTTGTAGTAGAGCGAAAACTCCATGATGCCATTGGGCAGGAAATGCTTCCATCCGGTCTCAATATGGGTGGCCGCACTGGGCTTGAGATTGCCGATGGTGGGCATAATGAAGTCGAAAGGCGTGGGCACTTCCGACATGCGCACGTGGTGGTAGTATTGTTCCATGTTGGAGAGTCCGGCGTATAGCAAGTCTTCGTCGCCTATGGAGTATTTCAACGAGAAGCGGGGCTGCACACTGTAATAGCGGCGGTAGTTGCGCGGAATGTACATCACGAAATTGAGCCCCACCTGCGTATAGAGTCTCGGCGTGATGCGTATGCGGCTGTCATAGAACATGGAGAACTTTCTGGTCGGTTCCCATGAATTTTTCAGTTCTTTGCCGTGAGTCACCAATCCATATCGTTCATACATGCCCTTCAGTCCCCACCGGACTGTGTAGATGCTTCCCGGATTATAGGTGAATTCGGTGATGGCATAACAACTCTGGATGTGGGTGCTCACAATGCCCGTGCTGTCGTTGTCGAAGTCTTCGCCGTTGGCACTGTTGGTATGGGAAGAATAGGCTATGGAAGTGCTGTTGGTGACCTGCGAACTGAGACTCGTGTTGAAGTGGAAGGCATAGAGCTGGTTGTGCCAATGGAGCAAGGAGTGCGGCTTCTCGCCCTCTTCCCGATAGTGCTGGTCGTCGGATGAGTTGTAGGCCGAGACGCTCATGGAGGTCGCCGAGTCCAGATCGCACGACAGTTTCACGTTGAAGTCGTAAAAAGTGTGGTTGGTCCGGTCTTTCTCTGCCAGCATCCCATCGAAGAAGTCGAGCCAGCTCCGCCGCCCGCTGATGATATACGACAGCTTGTTTTTCACGATGGGGCCCTCCAGCACGGCCGAGGCTGCGGGCATATCGAGCGACAGCGTGTTGACAAACCGGCGCTTGTTGCCATCGCGCACCCGTGCATCGGTCACCGAGGAGAGCCGTCCTTCAAACCGTGTGGGGATGAAGCCGTTGTAGAACGATACGCTCTTGAGGGCATCGCCATTGAAGGCTGTAAGCATGGAGTTGATGTGGCCGGGATTATGGATAGGGAATCCATCGAGCAGAAAGAGATTCTCGTCGGTGGATCCACCATAGACATTGAAGTCGAGATTGGCCTGTGAGGACGACACGCCGGGCAGGATGCGAAGCTGGGCAAACAGGTCGGTGCTGCTGAAAGAAGTCATGTTGGAGGGCGACACCTCGTCAAACTCCTCCACGCTTTTCCGCCGTTTCACGTTGACGGCCTTCAACCTGAAGGGAATGGGCTTCAGGTCTACCAACACGAAGCGGTCGTCGCCCGCCACCCGCAGATGCTCATCGTATGCGGTGTAGCCCACATAGCTCACTTCGATGCGGCAGTCGCCGTCGCTCACCTTGATATTGAACACGCCGTTGTTGTCGGTCACGTCATAGCTTTTGTTGCCTTTCCCGTCGGTCACCGTTACCGTGGCACCAAACAGACGCTCGTTACTGCCGGCCTCCCTCACCGTGCCCGAGAGGTCGTGGTAGAGCACGCGGTCTACCCTGATGAGCAGCTTGCGGTCGGGGAGCGGCACCAGCTGATAGTCGTAGCCCTCCAGCAAGACGGCCAGAAGGCGGTCGATGCGGATTTCGCCGGCCCGCTGAAAACGGCATCTCCGCTTCATGTCGAGCAGCGAAGGATTGTAAGACAGCACCACGCCCGTCTCTTTCTCGATTCGCCCGAACCATTGAAGCATCGTGGCAGAAGAGGCGTCTACCCTGACGACCTCTTCTGCCACACTCTCTTGTCCCTCTGCCGAGAGCGACCCAAGAGTCAATATCACCATCAATAGAAAGCGAATCTTCATCCCTTATTTATAGTAGAACTTGTAGTGCTGCGGCGCGACAGTGTCGCACTTGCAACCACAGAGCATGGAGAGTTCCTGCAACACGGCTCCGGGCTGCGAGAGATTCACGCGCGTGGTGATGGTATTCTCCTTCACCCCCGCTCCCAACTCTATCCGTATGTGAAGTTCTTTCTCCAACCTGCCGGCCACTTCGCTGATGGGCACATTGTCGAAATTGACCCATTTCGGTTGCGGTGCAGGTTGCTCTCCGCCATCGGCGAGGTGCAGTTTCCCCCTTTCGAGAGTCACTCTCTGCCCCCGGACGAGCACCACCTTGTCATGCCCCGCAGACACACGCACCCGGCCTTGCGCCACCTGCACGCTCCCCCGGGCCGGATCGGACACATCCACGGTGAAGGCCGTGCCGAGCACTTCCACCTGCAAGCCGGCCGCACTCACCACAAAGTCGGTCCCGTTGTGGCGCACATGGAAGGCTCCCCTGCCTTTCAGCGTCACCTTACGGTCGCCCAACCTGCCTTCCGAGGCAAACTCCACCGACGAGCCCGGGGAGAGTTCCACGGTGGAATTGTCGGGCAGTGTGAACAACTTCTCGCCCGTGGTGTCATTGGCCAGCATCACTTCATCAGCCCCCGAATTGCGGGCGAAGTAGAAGATGCCGACCCCGAAAAGCAGCAACAACGATGCGGCCACGGCCAAAAAAGCGTGGAGCGGCCGGAAGAGGGCACGGTGTTCAGTCTCTCTCTCGTCTTGGACAACGTTCTCTATCCGGCGCTCCACCTTTTTCCAGGCCGCAGCCACATCCCATTTTTGGCCATGCCCGTTCGGCTCAGGCTCTTCCATGATGCTTTTCAGCCGCCCGTATTCTTCGCCGTTGGCCAGAATATACGCATCCAGCTCCGCCTGTTGAGCCCCGTCGAGAGGCTCACCGGCGAAGTGGCGGGCAAGCAATTCGTTGATATTATCTGAACAGTTCATAAGCTGTATGCTATATATTGTGAAACGGCTGTCAATATGATCAGTATCGGTCGGGACATCAGACAGGCACGGATGATTTTCAGTGCCTTTCCCATCTGGTTTTCCACGGTCTTCTCCGAGATGCCGAGCGTGGCTGCTATGTCGCGGTATTTCATCTTCCTGAGCTTGCTCATCTCAAATATCTCCCGACATTTGGGAGGCATCTGCAAAAGCATGTCCTGCAACATTGCGCCATACCTGTCTTCCGGTTCCAGCTCCTCGGCCCTGTCGGCGAGAACCATCGGCCGCTCGTCCATCGAGACGATGTCCAACCGCTGTTTCTTTCTGAGAAAAGAGATGCAGTTGTTTTTCACGGCAGCAGTGACATACGAAGCAAACTCTTCTTCGGGCAATCGGTCTTTCTCATGATTCCACACGCTCACGAACAAGTCTTGAACGATGTCCTCACAATCATCCGCATCGGCAACATAGCCGGCTGCCGTATGGCACAACACCGGATAGTATTTGCTGAATCTCACCTTGAAAAGTTCTTTTCTTTCTACTTCCATCAAAACAAATGTATCTTCTTTCCGTGTTAGAATCTGAGACTTACGCCCGCTGTCAGAAATCCCTTGTAGCCCAGTCCGGTTTCAAGAAATCCTCCGATGCGGTCATTACCCACACGCACGGCTATCGGGTTCACCTGAAAAGCCAGGCCGGTCTCCGTCCCGGCATGGGCCCGTGCCATCTTCCTGCCCGCCTCGGTGAGTCCTTTCTCCGAGGTGCGGGTGATGTCTACGCCTGTGGCTACCGACCCGTAGAGTTCCACGATGCCATGCTTGAAGTAGACCATCTCGGCCGCCGGCATCACGAGGAAGTTGAGCTGGGTCTCCTTCATGTCGGGCACTTTCGAGTCTTTACGGGTCACTTTGCTTGTCACTTGGGCAAAACCGAGGTCGGCTCCCACGCGGAAACGCCCGAAGGCGTATCGGTAGCCCACCCCGAACACGCCGGTAGACACCTCGTCGGAACGTGTGGTGCCCGTCAGGGCATCTCCCAATCCGATGCCCCAGAAACTCGCCGCGGCCAGTGTGAGCCCGTCGCTGTAGCCGATGCGAAACTCGTTGCGGTCGCCTACTTTTGCAAGCTTGCCGCCGCTCGTCCGGGCATCGGCACCCGACAAGCCTACTGCGAAGCACAAAGATAGTGCAAATAATTTAATTCTCACCATGTTTCTTATTTTTTTAATGTTACTTTTTTGCCTCGAGAGTCCCACATTTCCGGGGCTTTCTGCCTTATTAACGCAATCTGGTGGAAAAACCCCTACGACCCGACTTAAATTTATTCCCAACTCGTTTGAAGTCTCGACAAAACCGATGAGATGTCAAGTAACAAAGTCCCATAAGAGACCCCGAGACCCCTCTAAGAGACCCCCAACCCCCTAAAGGGGGCTTACCTTCCTGCGAACAGGTGGAT
>NZ_GL586311.1:802730-920086 GCF_000184945.1 Segatella buccae ATCC 33574 | reverse complement strand
CTTCCTGCGAACAGGTGGATGGCAAAGCCCCCTTTAGGGGGTTGGGGGTCTCTTAGAGGGGTCTCGGGGGTCTCTTGTATGCTAAGACCACATATAGCACAAACTATTAAATCTTTCGAAAAAGCCTTACAGCCAAAAGCACTCCTGTCTTTTGGATTTCCAAAAACATTCGTCCGGTCTGCCCTTTCCGCCCCATCAATTTTCCCACTCGGCCCAAACAACCTTGCAAAACGGCCACAGTCAGAAGCTCAAAGAGGCCCTTTTACAAGGTCGTTCGGGCCGGATGACAGGCCATTTTGGGAGTTGAGGAGCCGTTGGCGGCTTAGGAATCAAAAAAGAGGAGCACTTGCGTACTCCTCTTGCCAATGCAAAGATAATCATAAAAAAGGCCAAAAACAAATGGCAGACGAAAACTCTTGACAGAGCACACGCCTCAGGAAGCCAATGCCCCGAGCCGACAGAAAGAGGAAAAAGAGGATAAATTTTGGTAGTTCGCCATAGTTGCAGTAACTTTGCACGCATGAACGGAAGAATCGAAGAATTTGAAATCATGGCGCCCGTGGGTTCGCGAGAATCATTGGCCGCCGCCATCAAGGCGGGCGCAGGCTCCGTGTATTTCGGCATCGGACAGCTGAACATGCGCTCCCACTCGGCCAACCACTTCACCATCGACGACTTGCGGGAGATAGCTGCCACGTGCGACAAGCATGGCATCAAGACCTACCTCACGGTCAATACCATTATATATGGTGAAGACCTCAACGCCATGCGCGAGATTGTGGACGCGGCCAAGGAGGCCCGGATCACGGCCGTGATAGCCAGCGATGTGGCCGTGATGGCCTATTGTGCGGAGAAAGGCGTGGAGGTGCATCTCTCCACACAACTCAACATCACCAACATCGAGTCGCTGAAATTCTATGCCCGATTCGCCGATGTGGTGGTGCTGGCACGCGAACTCAACATGGAACAGGTGGCCGAGATACACCGGCAAATCGTGGAACAGCACATCTGCGGCCCACGGGGCGAACTCATCCGCATCGAGATGTTCTGCCACGGGGCTTTCTGCATGGCCGTGAGCGGCAAGTGCTACATGAGCTTGCACGATGCCAACCGCTCAGCCAACCGCGGGGAGTGCGTGCAGATATGCCGCCGCTCCTACACCGTGACTGACAACGAGACGGGCAACCAGCTCGAGATAGACAACAAATATATCATGAGTCCGAAAGACCTGAAGACCGTGCGCTTCATCGACCGTATGATGGAGGCCGGCGTGAGGGTGTTCAAGATAGAGGGGCGCGCCCGCGGTCCGGAATATGTACACACGGTGGTGTCGTGCTACAAGGAAGCCATAGCGAGCGTGCTCGACGGCACTTACACCGAAGAGAAAAAAGACCGGTGGGACGAACGCTTGGCCACAGTCTTCAACCGCGGCTTCTGGGACGGCTACTATCAGGGGCAGAAGATGGGCGAATGGAACAAGCACTACGGTTCCAGCGCCACCGAAAGGAAAGTGCTCGTGGGCAAGGTCATGAAATATTTCTCCAAGCTCGGGGTGGCCGAGGTGGCCGTGGAGGCTACCGACTTCGCCGTGGGCGACAAACTGCTCATCACGGGGCCTACGACCGGAGCCCTCTGGCTCAATGCCGATGAAATAAGGTTTGACCTCAAACCCGTGGAGCGGGCGTTGCAAAAGCAACGTGTGTCGATCCCCGTACCGGAGAAAGTGCGACCCAACGACAAGCTCTTCAAACTGGAAAAAGTAGAACAACAAGAGAAAATATGACAATCAACGAAATACAAGATGAGGTCATCGAAGAGTTCGAAGACTTCACCGACTGGATGGACCGCTACCAGATGCTCATCGACTTGGGCAACGAACTGGGTGCGCTCGACGAGAAATACAAGACGGAGCAGAACCTCATCGACGGCTGCCAGAGCCGCGTGTGGCTGCAATGCGACCTCGTAGACGGCAAGCTCGTATTCACCGCCGAGAGCGACGCGCTCATCGTGAAAGGCATCATCGCCCTGCTCATCCGCGTCATCAGCGGGCACACACCGCAGGAAATACTCGATGCCGACCTCTATTTCATCGACCGCATAGGACTGAAAGAGCATCTTTCGCCCACGCGCTCCAACGGCCTGCTGGCCATGGTGAAGCAAATCAAGGCCTACGCACTGGCCTATTCCATGAAATAAGGGGGACAGCAGGACAAGGAGTTCATTTAACACCCACCACCTGTCACCTACCACTTATCACCTGCCCAAATGCGCAAACTACGCACCATAGAAATGTCCCGCCTGTCGGTGGAGGAGTTTAAGGAAGCCCCGAAGCTGCCGCTTGTCGTCGTGCTTGACAACGTAAGGTCGCTCTACAATGTCGGTTCGGTGTTCCGTTCGGGCGACGCTTTCCGTGTGGAATCCATCTATCTGTGCGGCATCACCGCCACTCCGCCCAACGCCGAGATACACAAGACGGCACTCGGAGGGGAAGACTCCGTAGACTGGAAATATTTTGCCACAACCGAAGAAGCCGTCAACCAACTCAAGGCCGACGGCTACTTCGTATACAGTATCGAACAAGTGGAGGGCTCGACCAAACTGCAAAGGCTCGAAACCGGGCAGGGACAACGCTACGCCGTGGTCTTCGGCAACGAGGTGAAGGGCGTGAGCCAAAGCGTGGTAGACTTGTGCGACGGATGTCTGGAGATACCTCAATTTGGCACCAAACACTCGCTCAACGTGAGCGTCACGGCCGGCATCGTGATCTGGGAGTTCCTAAAGAAAATGAAAAATGAGAAGTGAGGAGTTAAGGGTTGTGGGGGAATAACTCTTAATTCCTCTTTTTTCACTCTTAACTCCTCACTTCCCATTCCTCACTCCCTCACCCTATCAGCTTCAGCAGATAGGCGCATTTTTCAGGGTTGCCGAGTGTTTTGCCCTTGTCGCAAGAGAGTTTCACGCAGTCGTGCCATTCTCTTTTCTCGGTGATCCGGCAGCGGGTGAGTTTCACGACGATATTCATGGGCTTGGCATTCTCCACATCGCAAGTGAGAAACGTGCCCATACCGTAGGAATCTTTCATGCGCCCGCCCACGTATCGGTGTATCTCGATGGCCCGCTCGATGTTGAGTCCGTTGGAAAACACCACCTGCTTGGCCTTCGGATCGATGCCCAATGACTCGTATTTTTCAATGATTTTCTCTGTCTGTTCCTCCTCTATGCCACTGTCCACACGCAGTCCGTTGAACATCATGGCCATGCGCTTGGACAGATTGCTGAAGAACACACGGTCGCCGAAGCAGTCGTAGAGATAGATGCCGTTGTCGCCATCATAGACATCGCTGAACTTGCGCATCACATTGAAATTGCACTCGAAAATGCCGCTCACGTTCTCTTCGAACTCTATGAGCTGGTGGCTCATCGTACCGATGGGCACAAGATCGTACTTCATCGCGAAGTAGACATTGCTCGTACCGATGAACTTTCCCGTCCAAGGATGGAACATCCCCCCATCGTCTTCATATCCTCCCTGCTCGTCAATGGCCTTCATCGTGGCCATCACCATATCGTGGTGGTCGAACGAAAGGCGGCGGCGCGTGCCCATGTCGGCCAAGAACAGCTCGTTAGAGAGTATCCTGCGCGTCTTCTCCACACAACGCTCGCGCTCGCGGTCAGGGTCGTAGCGGTCGAGGTCGCCCTGCAATCCGTGCATCAGTTCGGACACGATGGAGAGTATCGGCATCTCCCACATGATGGTGGAATACCACTTGCCGCGTACGGAAATGTGCAGATGGCCCTCCTCGTCCTGCTCCACCGACACTTCGTGGGGATTGAATCGGTAGCCGCGCAGGAAAGTGAAATACCACTCGGGCAGGTAGTACATCCGCCGTTTCATGAACTGCACCTCCTCGTCAGTGATCATCACGCGGGGCATCATGCCCAACTGCTCCTTGACGAGTTCGCCAAACCCCTTGGGATAGACGGTGTTGTTGCGGTCGAAAAACGTGTATTCCACTTCGGCTCGTGGATACTTTTGTAGCACGTAATACTGGCAACTGAACGTGTAGGCGTCGTTGTCGGTGAGATGATAGATGATCTGTTGCATGACTGTTAGTTTATGGTTTGGCCGGTTTCCGGCTGTCTGTTCTTGCCCGTAAAGGGACAACGCTTCCGTCCGGAATGCCGCAGTCGGCATGGGAGATGGCAGACCGGGAAGCCTATCGAGTGCAAATATACGAAAAATACCGGTGCGGGAATGCTGTCGGGGCTATATTTTTACATCGGGCCCCGCCTGCACCCGGTTGGCACAATCCCACAATCGTGCGGCCCCGGCCATTTTCGCCACGTTTTATTTTGCCATTATGGCAGAATTGCTTACTTTTGCATGAGATAAGAAAGAAGTAAAAGAAAACAAGCAAGATACATGGAACAGACCCTTCTGATTTACAATACGCTCAGTCGGAGCAAGGAAAGATTTGAGCCGTTGCATGCCCCCAATGTGGGCATGTATGTGTGCGGACCCACCGTGTATGGCGACCCGCACTTGGGACATGCCCGCCCGGCCATCACGTTTGACATCCTTTTCCGCTATCTGAAACACTTGGGCTACAAGGTGCGCTACGTGCGCAACATCACCGATGTGGGACACATGGAGCACGATGCCGACGACGGCGACGACAAGATAGAGAAGAAGGCACGGCTGGAGCAACTCGAACCGATGGAGGTGGCGCAATACTACACCAACCGTTATCACACGGCCATGAACGCACTCAACGTGCTGCCGCCGAGCATCGAGCCGCAGGCCACGGGCCACATCATCGAGCAGGAGGAGCTGGTAAAGCAGATTTTGGACAACGGCTACGCCTACGAGAGCAACGGTTCCATCTATTTCGACATCGAGAAGTACAACAAAGACCATAAATACGGCATCCTCTCGGGACGCTCGTTGGAGAATATCGTCAACGAGAGCCGTTCGCTGGCAGGCGTAGGCGAGAAGCGCCATCAGGCCGACTTCGCCCTGTGGAAGCGCGCCATGCCCGAACACATCATGCGATGGCACTCCGTTTTTAAATACAAGACGGGGAGCTACTACGAAAATAAAAAAGCAAAATACAGGCAAATAACTATTGAAGGATTTCCCGGTTGGCACTGCGAATGTACGGCAATGGGACGCAAATATCTCGGCAACCACTTCGACATCCACGGCGGCGGCATGGACTTGGTGTTCCCGCACCACGAGTGTGAGATAGCACAGGCCGTGGCTTCGCAGGGCGACCAGATGGTGCGCTACTGGATGCACAACAACATGATCACCATCAACGGGCAAAAGATGGGCAAGAGCCTGGGCAACTTCATCACGCTGGAGCAGTTCTTCACCGGTTCTCACGACAGTCTGGAGCAGGCCTATTCGCCCATGACCATCCGCTTCTTCATCCTCTCGGCCCACTATCGCAGCACGGTGGATTTCTCCAACGATGCCCTCAAGGCGAGCGAAAAGGGACTGGAAAGACTGATGAACGGTCTCAGCGACCTCGACCGCGTGCCCGTTTCCGAC
The DNA here is from genome assembly GCF_000184945.1 of Segatella buccae ATCC 33574. GTDB lineage: Bacteria > Bacteroidota > Bacteroidia > Bacteroidales > Bacteroidaceae > Prevotella > Prevotella buccae. The sequence continues at coordinate 914,532 of NZ_GL586311.1, read as the reverse complement.
ACCTGCGACGAAGTCACAGACCGGTTTGTGAAACAGCTGCGCCAACGCTGCTACGATGCCATGAACGATGACTTCCAAACCCAACTGGTCATCAGCTACCTCTTCGAGGCCTGCCACGTGGTGAACACGCTGCTCGACCACAAAGCACATATCTGCGCCGACTGCCTGAAGGAACTTGCCGAGACGATGCGTCTCTTCGCCTTCGATCTGCTCGGACTGAAGCCCGAGAATGGCGATAACAACGAGGCGCGGGAAGAGGCCTACGGCAAGGTAGTGGACATGGTGCTCTCGTTGCGGGCCAAAGCCAAGGCCGACAAGGACTGGACGACGAGCGACAAGATTCGCGACGCGTTGGCAGATGCCGGATTCGAGGTGAAAGACACAAAAGACGGAGTGACGTGGAGACTGAATAGGTGAAGAAAAGAAAAGCCTCACCCCCGGCCCCTCTCCGAGGGGAGAGGGGGAGTGAAAAGCCCATAGAACTTTCTTATCCTTGAAAGGTCTATGGGCTTTTTACTTTGATTTACACGATTTCTTAACTCCTCATTCCCAACTTCTCACTCCTAACTTCTTACTCCCTAAATGTATTCCATAAGGATGTCCCACACGGCGATGATGTGGCAGATACTGCCGCCTAGCACAAAGAAGTGGAACACGGTGTGCATGAACCGCCGCTTGTTGATGCTGTAAAACACCGCACCGGTGATATAACACACGCCCTCGGCCACTATCCACACAAAAGCGGCCGTGGAGAGAGCGTCTATCAGCGGTTTGAAAGCCACGAGCACACTCAGGCCCATGCCCACGAAAGCCAGCGTCTCAAGGTTGCTGTGATCCTTGAGACGGGCAAAACTCATCACCGTGCCGGCGATGGCACAAGCCCAAATGAAGCAGAAAAGACTCCACCCCCAATAGCCCTCGTCGCGCAAAACAATGAGCGTGATGGGGGAATAGGAGCCGGCAATGTGCCAATAGATGGCGGCATGATCCCACTTGCGCAACCGCTCTTTCCACCGCGACCAGGCCGAAAGGGCATGATAGGCCGTGGAGGCGATATAGGACATGAGCATACCGAAAAGATAGAGTATCACACCTGCCGTGGCCCAACCGTTGCCGCGGGTAAAGCACCAGTAGAGGAAAAGCGTGCCGAAGACCACGCCCAAGGCTATGCCTCCGGCATGTGACCACGAGTTCCAAAGCTCTTCACGATGGTTGAAATGTATCTTCAAACGCATACACCTTAATTTATATAATGGGTTGCCCTTCGCCGCCACGAAGATACTCTTTTTTTCCGAACCGCACGGCTTAAGCAATGAAAACAACTACAAAAATATGTTTAAAGGCCCTTGTGTTCGCGCACAAACGTTGATTTAAATCAAGAAAGTGGCACTATTACACTAATAAAAGTGAATAAAATTTGCCGGGTCGGGAATTAGCTCTATCTTTGCAAACGTAAACGACAAGTAAGCGGAACGATTGAAGGTCGCTTCATCAGAAATATCCGCCGAACGTCATCTCATAATACAGATTGTTTAAGTTAATAATAATAGATTTAGGTTTTTAGTTTATTTAGGTAAAGATTGTCAGGTATTAGGTAAGGTAAAAGATTTGATCAGCGATAACAAATAGGTTTTAGTTAAGGTTAGAAAAGATTGTAAGGTAACATTGATGTAAAAGGGGAACGCCGTGAGGCGCGAACCTGATGACGGAGGGGGATGACATTCTCAGCCGTTTTTTTAGCTCCAAATCGAAGTATGTCAAGGATGACAAAACACAAAAATCAGTGAAAGGCATCTTCACAAGATGTCGGATGACGGTGAAGAATATCAACAAAAACACCTCCACCAAAAAACTCCAACCAGAACGGAAAACAGGCTTTAAAATGCCGGAAAAGCCCGCCGATTTTCTCATTCGGGCTCTCCGAACTTGCAAAAGAGCCACACTTGAAAGCTGAAAGGGCCACAGTTGCAGCGCAACTGTGGCCCTTTTGCAAGCCCATTTGGGCCGTTTCAAGAGCATTTTCAGGCTCAAATCCGTGTCAACAAAATTCAAGTAACTGACTGTCAGTGCTTTAAAAACATCGCCAAATTCGCTCATTTGCACCCAAGTGGGTTGCCCGTTGAAAATATCGCAAGCAGAGAGACCGAAAACGAACAAATAGTTTGACAATCATTCTATTCTCATAATTGCGATGCAATTAATCATTGAAAAAGAAGAAAACTTATCATGAGTAGGGCAGAACTGTAATTTTCCCCATTATAATACCCTCTTTTAGATTATCTTCTCTCATCGGACACAACTGTTAAAAAGAAACTATTTTTCACATCTTCATTTTGATATTAAAAAGAAAAAATATACTTTTGCTTTGTCTTTCAAATAATTTTTAATCTTTGCACAGAGATTTATAAGATTGACAACGAACTTATTTTATAAACTTAACAAACAGAAAACATGGAAGATTCTCCATTGTCCACATTCCTTTGAGGGCGATGATAAAATTGTCTTATGACAGTTCTGTCATTGCCTTCTTTATAAATGATATAACTATGATGATTGTCAAGAAATTGTTCTACTGCCTTGTCATTTTGTTTTTAATCTCACATATCAGCCATGCCCAGACTGCAACGATTGCCGGACGAGTTGTGGATGCCGATGGCCATGCCCCCATAGAGCTTGCCAATGTCGCTTTACTGACTTCAGACTCTACGTTTATCGCAGGAGATGTCACCGATTCACTCGGCAATTTCCGGATCGCCTTTGAATCGTCAGCCACGGAGAAAGAATTTATCGTTCAGGTCACGCACCTCTGCTACATAAAGCAAAGCATCATGTCAAAGTCTGCCACTGATCTCAAAATACAAATGAAAACTAACGGCTATAATCTCTCGACCGTTAACGTGACCGCAGTCAGAACCAAGGTCAAAAGACGCCTTAATCTGGAATATCTCGTGACTGACGACATGAGACGGAACAATCAACTTACCTCAGAGATTCTTGAAAAAATACCCAGTGTGTTCTTGGATTTTAACAACAATATCTATGTCAGGGGCAACAGCAATGTCTTGCTTTTGAAAGATGGCATGAAGATGCGGCATAGCAACCTTTTGGATTTAATCCCCGCCGGGACCGTGCAGAAAGTCATTATAAGCTATCATGTCCCGAGCAAATACATGAAAGACGGTTACACATCTGTCATCAACATCATCACAAAACGAAATGATGGCATAACATTGGAGGTCAAGCCTAATTTTTCATACGACAATTCGTGGTATGACGATAAGTTCAACATGAATCTGGAGAAAGGGAAAAGCTCTTTTCAGCTTCATTATCAATTGAGGTACCGCCATCTCAAGCAAGATGAAGAAACGGTGACCGGCAATAAGAAATCAAAGTCGGACTTGACAGAAAAGCTTGAAGCTGACCCTTACAGAAGTGTTGACAATGAGTTCTTTGGCAGCTATACGTATCACCCTACAAGCAGAATCTCATTCGGTCTAAAGGCCTACGCCGACCTTTATAGAGAAAACATAACCCGGCTGTTTAAAGAGACACGCAATAGCTACAATTACTATCATGAGCGGTTTAACACACAAGACTACGAGGCTTTCGCCATCTATAAAGACTCTACCTCAAAGCTCCAAATGAATGTCAGCTATGATAAGGAATACGTCAAAGACAAAGACAACTATTTTACAACTGCAAACAGTGTCGAACAAAAAAACAATTCCAAATCCTACACAGCAGAATTGGGATACGAGAAAAGGTTTGGCGATAATTTAAGTTTAAATGCAGGGGCAACATATTGTCATGAAAAAGACAAAGCCTATTTCAACAATTCCGGTACTGATGTGGCCGACACGTATAAAAACAATACCACGTCGGCCTATGCGGAGGCAAATTATACGGTCAACGACAACCTTATATTAGATGCAGGCCTCAACATCCACAATTATCAAAGAACGTTCAGAAATGGTACGGAAGTCAAGAAGCTAAATTTTTATCCCGCTTTTTCCGTATCATATACGATGCGTGAACGACATACACTCGTTTTGGATTATTCTTCGACAATAAATGAACCAAATCTTTGGGTTCTCCTGCCGTTTACAAGAAGCACCAGTCCTAACGTATATAAGAAAGGAACTCCCGAACTGAAACCAGAAAAGACAAGCACGCTATCTTTAGAGTACAGCTACTCCAAGGGGGATTGCTATTTTTCAGCAATGCCTTATTTCAAGCGATTAGAAAATTCCATTGAATATAGAGCTGCCTCGCATAACAACGGCACTTTAATAGACTACATCAATGCGGAGAACCATCATGAATACGGTGTAGATTTCTCCTTTTCCGGCAACCTTCTCAAATGGTGGCTTGTCAATCTGAATTTTAGCGGGGCAAGGCAAAACATTTCCCAAAACGAGTATTATAGAAAGCATCTATATACTATTAGTGGGCAGATTGTAAGTTTATGGACCTTTGCCCATAAGTGGTCGTTCGTCCTCCAATATAAGTATAACGGGAGGCAATTGGCCTATAACGGTTATCAAAAACCATCTGACATCAGTCTTTTGCAATTGACATATAAGATGAACAAAAATATAAAATTAGGCCTTTTGTATGTTCAGCCATTTGGCAACATGAAGACCGAAAGTCAGAGCTATTATGAGAATGGCCATGTGAAGAGCAAGGATGTGATTGATTGCCGGAAGATTCTTTTCACGTGTACCTTCAACTTCACCAAGGGCAAAAAATCAGAGAAAAAAAATATCTTCCAAAATAAGGATAGGAAATATTGATGCGGTGGATTGACACTTTCCCCTGTAATTTTCCTCCAGCATCCTCTCTAAGTTCGAGACTTTATTGGGCATTTTCCCTGTCACTTACATGTAGGGTATACTCTTCTGGAAATATGTTTTATATCCCTTATAAGTCGCTGTGTTCGCACACAAAACCTTGATTTAAGTCAAGAAAGAGGTGGAAATGTGCTAAAAAACATATCAAGTCGCTTGCCGAATGAGAAAATAAGCATACCTTTGCATCGTCAAAAGGTTATTAGAATTTAGGTTTAAGATTGTTAGTAAAGGTATTAGTTAAGGTAATTAAGATTGTACAAGGACAACGGTATTAGATTAAGGTAAGAGAAAGATTGTTTTGACGGACAACAGATTTAGAGATTGTTAGAGAGCATAAAGATCAAGTAGATTGTTTAGGAAGAGTAGTAGTTAGTTCATAGGTTTGAGAAATTTGAGAAATCAGATGAAAGTGCGCAGCCCGAAAGGCCGCGCACTTTTCGTTTTCAAAATGGTTGCCTCCCCTATCGGCAGGCAACAAGAATCTGGACAAGGCCTCATCACCGCAAACCATTGGTAAACAGAGTATAATTTTTGGGGAAGCCGGGGGTGTTTCTGTGAATTATTCTTTCTTTAGGCACAAGGTCGCAAAAATAATGCTACTTTTGTTTCCGTCAAAAACCATTTGCGCCATGTGGAAAGTCTATGCGTTATTGTCGGCCCTGTTTGCAGCACTGACTGCAATCTGCGCCAAGGTGGGTGTGAAGAACATCAATTCTGATTTGGCAACGGCCATCCGGACTTCCGTCATCCTGATACTGACATGGGGAATCGTGTTTTTCGGAAAACACCAGACAGAAGTCAGGGAGATAAGCCATCACACTTGGCTTTTCCTGATTCTGTCCGGTGTCGCTACGGGGCTGTCGTGGTTGTTCTATTTCAAGGCCATTCAGATAGGAGATGTCTCCAGAGTGGCCCCATCGACAAGTTGAGCGTTGTCTTCACCATCATCTTTGCCTTCCTCTTCCTCCACGAGAGAGTCGGCCTGCCAGTCGTTATCGGGGCTATCCTCATCGCCGCCGGCAGCATTCTGATGCTTTCAAGATGACGGTCTGCCCCACCGTCGCCCATCCGCCCCGTCATTTCTCTCTCAAATAGAGGTTGGTGTATTGGTAATAGGCCTCGGCTTTCATGACGAGAGCCTGCTGTGGCTTGCGGCTCAAAGTCTCCTCAAAGGTGCCGTCGGCAACCGGAGCCACGTCATATTGGGTAATCTTCCTCACCGGCGAAAGCACCGTGAGACAGTCGTTTTCCAAATATCCCAAATCCTGATAGGTGGCCATAAAAGCCCGTGGATGAAATGAAGACGAGAGAATGTCCTGCCCGGCAAAGTGCACCCGGCACTGCAGATGGAGCAGGGAGAGCAGTGTGGGCATCACGTCGATCTGCGAACACACCTTACCGACCGACTCAGGAGCTATGCGCCCGGGACTGTAGACAAGACAAGGTATGTGGTATCTGTCCAAAGGCAATGATGTCTTTCCGGCACTGGAAGCACAATGGTCGGCAATGACGACAAACACCGTGTTGTGGAACCAAGGCTTGCGGGAGGCATCGCGGATGAACTTACCGATGGCATAGTCGGTGTATTTCACCGCTGACTCACGCGTGTTTTTGTCACCGTTTACCTTGATTCTGCCATCGGGATAGGTGTAGGGACGGTGGTTGCTGGTCGTCATGATGTGGGCAAAGAAAGGTTTGCCACCCTTGGCATCGGCATCAAAGACCTTCAGACTCTTGTTGAACATGTCTTCATCGCACACGCCCCAGATGTTGGCAAAGGTGGTTTCCTGCGGACGAATCGATGACCGGTCGATGACCTCATAGCCGTTGTGGGAGAAGAAATCGCCCATGTTGTCAAAATAGCTGTCGCCTCCGTACAGGAATTGCACCCGGTAGCCCTGCTTCTTGAGCACACTCCCCACAGAAAGGTCGCCCATGCGATTGTTCTTTTGTTTGATGATGCTCTCCCCGGCACTCGGCGGCACACAGAGCGAAAGGGCCTCAAGACCACGCACTGTGCGATTGCCGTTGGCATAGAGCCGGTCGAAGACAAGGCTCTCCTCCATCAGTCGGTCGAGGTGGGGCGTGAGATGTTCCGTGTTGCCATATCTCGACAGGAAGTCGGCACTCAGGCTCTCCACCGTGATGAGCACGATGTTGCAGCGTTGGGGCTGAAGCGAATCACCGATGACTTTTCCGCCTTTCCCATCCAGTCCGGCCAACCGGCGATACAAGGCTTTGCACTTTTGCGCAGGGAGCATCGTGTAGAACCGGTCATACTCCAAACGGTTGCTTCGGAACGCTATCACGAAATCGCAGGCCCCGTTTTGCTCCAGTTGGGTGACATACTGATTCCGGCTCGACAGCGAGTGGGTGAACACCGTCATCCCGTAACCGATGGCACAGGCCACCAGATAGATGCCCAAGTGGACGGCGAGCAGTCCGGGGCCGTAAAGCCTGTCCAACTTGAACCGCTCCTTTCTTGACTGCCGGCAAATGATGCCCACCGAAAGGAGCAGGAGCACAAGGCACAGTGGCACAATGGCGTAGGACTCCATGATGTTGCCGATGACCTCATGAGTGTAGACCAGATAATCCACGGCGATGAAATTGAATCTGACTCCGAACTCCTGCCAGAACAGATACTCGCCGGCAGAGACCACCAACAGCAAAAACACATAGACAGCCCACGCAAAGTAAAGCGATGCACGCCGCCACGCCATGCGTATTCGCGGGAGAAAATAACGGAGGGAGAAACTCAGCAGCTTCCATCCTAAAAAGAGCTGTCCTATCTTCGGTGCACCACCGCCATACTGGTGGAACAGGGATTGCGGCCAAAGTGAGTAGAGAAAGGCCGCTATCAGCAGGGCCTCGATGGCAAGGCCCGTTTTCCGGCCATACTTCCATTCGTTCAGTCCGAGATAGAGGATGGCGATAGGAATGGTGAGCAAAACGCCCATGCCGAAATCGGAAAAAACGCCGATGCCCAAACACCGAATCACTTCCCGGAAGGTGAGTCCCCCGTCGGAAGGTGTCGACAGCATGAGAACCATGCGGAGCAAGAAGCCGATGATAACATACAATTTCAGGAACTTGCACATCATAAGAAACCCGGGATTCCGATACTGCACATCATTTCCTTGAAAGAATTTGATTTCCATTTGTTTAATTTTTACTTGACACGCAAAAGTACGAATAATTCCCGTATTACTCTTCCATAAAAGAAAGAAATCTCTTCCTGCACCGAGACAAAGCGGCGACAGCCGTTAAATGGACAGAAATCTACAGAAAGTTTTATGGGATGAGCATGTCCGATTTAGAGAAATTTGAGCTATCTTTGTCCCACCGCTATTTTAACTGATATCATGGTTATCCGAAAAATCAATCTACAGAAGCAATCATCCGATAAGTTTACACGCTCAACCGGAGACGACGATGAGAAAGAAAAACCGGAACAGCAATCTATTGAGAGCCGACTAAGAAGCGGCGACGAGGAAGCTTACCGACTGCTTTTCAAGCAACACTATGCCGTGTTGTGTCACATCGCCGACCTCTATGTGCATGACAGGTTTACGGCAGAGGGCATCGTGGGAGATGTCATCTTCCATCTTTGGGAGGCGAGAGAACATCTCATCATCAGGAGTTCCCTGCGCAGCTATCTGGCGAGGAGCGTAAGAAACAAGTGTCTGGACCATATCAAATCGAAACACAACAAGACCGAACAGCCCCTATCGGTCACTCCCGAGGCCGAAGCGGCATACGGCAACCAGCGGGTCACCGACGGCAACCCACTGGGCGACTTGCTTTCCCGAGAACTGGAAAATGAAATCATGACGGTTGTAGACAACCTGCCGGAAGAGTGCCGGGAGGTTTTTCGGCTGAGCAGGTTTGAAAACAAGAAAAGCCGGGAGATTGCCGAGGAACTCAGCATTTCGGTCAACACCGTGAAATACCACCTCAAGAATGCTATCAAAACCTTACGCGAGCGGCTGAAAGACCATCTCCCGGCAGTGGTCATCGGGCTACTGAGCCTGTTAATTAACTAAAAACATCCTGCATGTCACTATCCCGGCAGGAGCGTAAAATCGTCTAACCCATAAACAAGCAACAATAATGGAACATAAAGATATAGAAGAACTGATCGTAGACTATCTGGACGGCGAACTGGACGAGGAGGGGAAAAAACAACTCCTGCACTGGTGCAACGAATCGGAGGAAAACCGGAAAAGACTCCGCGAATGGGAAGAACTGTGGGCTTCGGCCGTCACACGCGGACAACTGGACGGCTATGATTGGCGCAAGGCATACGACAAGTTTGCCGGACGGGTGGCCGATCAAGACACAAGCAGCAACCGTCGGCCACACCTCTACAAATGGGTGGCGGGCATAGCCGCCTCGCTGCTGGTGCTGTTTACTGCCGCCTATGTCTCCTATCAGAAGGGGCAAAAAGACCTGGCCACAGACTTTTCCGACATATTCATCACCACTCCCGAAGGCTCCAACACAAGCGTGACGTTGCCCGACGGCACATCTGTCGTGCTGAATGCCGGCTCAAAGCTGTCCTATTCACAAGGCTTCGGTATCAAGGACCGAACGGTGAGCATCACGGGAGAGGGCTATTTCACTGTGGCAAAAGATTCCCGCAAACCTTTCACGGTGACCTCGGGCAGCATGAGGGTGAAAGTGCTCGGCACCAAATTCAACTATCGGGATTATCCGACGGATGGTTTTGCCGAAGTGGTGCTTGATGAAGGTAAGGTGAACATAACCGACTTCCCCGGACAAAGGCAGGGCGTGACACTTATCCCCCACCAGCGTGCTGCACTCGACAAGCGGTTGGGCAAACTCACCGTGAGCAATGTCGACCCGGCAATACGGCACACATGGACCGATGGCGTTTTGTCGTTCACAGGGCAGTCGCTGGGTGTCATTGCCCTGACGCTGGAGAGAAGCTATCATGTGACTATCACATTTGCAGACGACACCAAGCGCAACCTCCACTTCTACGGTGACTTCTACCGCGACAGCCAGTCTGTGCGCGAAGTGATGGATGCTTTGTCGGCCACGGGCAAGATATCCTATAAGATAAAAGGTAGGGAAATCGTCATCTATTGAAAAAACATGGATTTCACACTACCCTGCCCCACCGTGCGAATCGTCTTAAAGGCAGATAATTTATTACCTGACCATCAAACCTTTAAGACGTATGATAGAAATAAGAGCTGTTAGACAGTAGCTTCCCGGTGCCATATAGCCGGCATCTCGGGAGGTTCGTCTGCCGAACCACTTTGACCGGCAAGACACTCCGTGAAAAGTTTTTCCATCACTTCATCCATCCCATTCATTTACTGCTTTAATATCATGAAACAAAAGAAGCAAGTACTACTGTCAATCATACTTCTATGCTTCTGCATAGGAATGGCAGCACAAAGTGTGAACATGACCAATGTCACCGTGAAACAGGCATTGGCGCAATTACAACAGAATTGCGGATATTCGTTCGTCTATGAGGTCAACGACCTGAACACCAACAAGCGAGTCAGCGTAAAGGCCGACAACTGCGAAGAGGCCCTTGCGCAACTCCTCCGCGAACAAGGCGTGAGTTACACCATGAAAGGCAAAACAGTGATTATCTCCAAGAAAAATTCCCCTTCCAACCACACACGCTCACAGCAAGATGGCAACAAGCGCAGCGTGAAAGGCATTGTGAAAGACATGGAAGGAGAGCCGATTATCGGTGCATCCATCCGAGTGAAAGACCGTGAGGGCAGTGGCACCATATCCGATCTTGACGGTAGTTTCGAACTCAACGTATCACCCGGAGACCAACTCGAAATCACATACGTGGGGTTCGGCACACGCACCGTGAAAGTAGGCAACTCCTCATCGTTGAGCATCATCCTGAAAGAAGACGATAAAGCACTCGATGAGGTTGTCGTAGTGGGGTATGGAACTATGAAAAAATCTGATTTGACAGGAACAACTGTCCAAATTAAACCTTCTGCTATTACTTCCAGTATTACGGGCAACGCATTGGAGACCTTGCAAGGGAAAGCTGCTGGTGTAGCTGTTTTCAACAACAACCAACCTGGGGCTTCACCCTCTATTCGTGTGCGTGGTTCCGGTTCTATCAGTGCAAGTAATGAGCCGTTATATGTAGTCGACGGCTTTCCTTTGATGGATGCTGATATCAGTGATCTCAATCCTTCCGATATCGAATCAATGGAAATTCTAAAAGATGCTTCTGCTACAGCCATTTATGGAAGTCGTGGGGCAAATGGGGTTGTGATGATTACAACTAAAAAAGGACATGAAGGAATGAAAAACCTAAATATCAGTTCTTCTTTTGGTGTACAATTCCCCGGGCGTAAGATGAATTTGATAACCGGGAAAGACTTTATTAATTTTGAAAATGCCGCTTATATAAATCAAGGAGGAGAACCTATCTTCAAAGGTAATGAGAAAGCTGCCACTAATTGGGAAGACGAGATTTTAAAAAGTTCTGCCATAGTGCAAGACTATAATCTAAATTTCAATGGTCAATCTGGCAGCACACAATATATGACGAGTGGTGGATATTATAAGCAAGACGGACTGATACCTACTCAAAATTATGAGAAATTCTCTTTTCACACAAACGTGAGTCATAAGTTTAACAGCTGGTTAATTTTAGGAGCAAATGTACAATACACGTATGCCACCCGCAACAATCAAGATAACGCTTTAGGCAATGTGCCACGCTATGGATGGGCCACGGATTCTCCTACAGATGAAAACGGAAACTATGTCGTGCCAGACAATCCTTATGTCACCGATGCTTGGAATCCTTTGAAAGATTTTCATAATGAAACTCACCGCATCAAGACAAATCGTATTATCTTGAATTGTTTCACAGAAATGAAACTACTAAAGCATCTTACTTATCGCTTGAGCATAGGGCAAGACATCCGAAACCACAAAGGATATGACTTTTACACTTCGCAAACAGTTTCTAATTCCAGAACCGGCAAGGGAAGTGGAGGACATAATTGGTTCCGCAATCGAAGCAAGGTAATGGAGAACGTCCTTACCTATGCCAACCAATGGGATGTTCACCGCTTTACCGTGACAGGTGTCTATTCATGGCAAGATTTCCTTTATGAGAATCTTGGCATTAATGGTAGTGGATTTGAAATGGATCAGACCGGAGCATGGGATATGAATTTGGCAGACCGGTCAACTGTCGCCTATAATTCTAATAAATATGCAAACAAATTAATCTCATTTACAGGACGCGTCACCTATGCTTATAATGATAAGTATCTGCTTACCGCGACAAGCCGTTTAGATGGCAGTTCACGTTTCGGGATGAACAACAAGTGGGGGTATTTCCCGTCATTAGGATTAGGTTGGCGCATTTCACAAGAGAAATTTCTCACCGGTAATTCCATTATCAGCGACTTGAAAGTACGTACCAGTTTTGGTGTAACCGGAAATCAAGAGATTGGAAACTACAGGTCGTTGCCACGCTTGACTTCTGACACAAGCAACGGTTACACAGACGGAACCGACTATTTGATTGGCTTCTATGAAAGTATTGGTAACAACGACTTAAAATGGGAGCGTACAAGCCAGTGGAATTTTGGGGCAGACATAGGCTTATATAACCGAATAAACATCAATTTCGATTATTATACTCGCAACACACGAGACTTACTTTACAATGTCCCTATTCCTTCCACTTCTGGTTATTCAACAATATTAAGTAACATAGGCCAAGTGCAGAATAATGGATGGGAACTAACAATCGGCGCGAACATTTATAAAGACAAGGAATGGAGTATCGATGCCTCCATCAATGCCACATATAATAAAAACAGAATCAAAGAACTTTATGGAGGTGTAAACAAAGTAGTAATCCAAGACCAATCTATGGGATTAAGTCGTCGACTCATTGTTGGTCAGGCAGTAGATGCTATTTATGCTTACCATTCTTTAGGGATTATTCGCACACAAGAGCAACTTGAGGCCTATAAGAAATCTGTTCCTTCAGTAGCTTCCACTGCAAAATTAGGTGACGAAATGTATCAAGATACAAATGAGGACGGCACCCTGTCTGCCGATGATTATATTTGTATCGGCTCTATTCAGCCTAAATATTTCTATGGATTAAACTTAAATATTTCCTATAAGCAATTTTCGTTGGCTGTATACGCCCAAGGTGGCTTGAAATATGCCTCCATAGCTGGTTCGGAAAACAGTTCGACAAAGGGCAGTGCGTGGGCCATAGGATACAGCAACTTAAGCAGTTACTTGCTTTATGGAGAGAATCAAGTTTCTAATCTGACTTATATCCCTACCCAGTATGCATACGATCGTATGTGGTCTGAGACTAATCCTAACGGAAATTTCCCTACTGCCGGAGCACATAACACATTTCTCTCCGACCGAACTAACGGTGATTGGAACTATTTTATACTAAAGAATATCCAATTAGCTTATAATTTGACATCATTGATCCATGTGAAGACAATTCGCAGCCTATCTGTCAGTCTTAATTTTCAGAACTTCGTGACTATTGCCAATCATCGAGGCTACAATCCTGTCAATGGTGATATTTCTAATCCGTGGGCGAAATCTGTCACTTTGGGAATTAATATCAAATTCTAATGTTTTAAATAAAGGACAATTATGAAAATCCATTCATATTTTATTGTGAGTGTCTTAGGATTGGCTATGCTAAATAGTTGTACCGATCTTGCAGAAACTCCATACACATTTGTCTCACCTGACACATTCTACCAGAATGAAAAACAACTTGACGAGGCGTTAATGACCGAATATAGCGCATTCCGCAATGTTGCCGGAAATTGGCAAAATATCATGCGTTTGGAAGGTTGCACAGAATTTGCACAACCATCGCGTGGCCCTAAAGATAACAACCAGAACATTAATGATTGGTATAATGTGAATAGTGCCAATAGCACTGGAACTTTCAGCAATATGTGGAATCGTTGTTACATTACAATAAATAGGGCCAACACTATATTGGAGCGTGGAGCCAGGATTACCATTGATGAAAGTAAAAAGAAACAGGTATTTGCCCAAGCTCGCTTCATGCGCGCCTATTGCTACTATTATTTGGTAAGGCTTTTTGGAGGAGTTCCAATACCTCGACACATGACCAATTCTATGAAAGACTTAGGATTAGGCCGTAGTTCCGTTTCTGAAACGTGGGATTATATTATTGCAGATCTAGAATATTGTGAAATCAATCTACCGGCAAAAGGCATGACAGCCTACGATGCTTTTCGTCCAACCAAAGAAGCTGCACAAACCCTATTGGGCTCTCTCTATCTTTGGCGTGCCTCAATGGAAAACAATGTGGAATTCTATACCAAGAGTGCGGAATACAATAAAAAAGTAATAGGGTCTGGCAAGTTCCATCTACTGTCCGACTATAAGAGTCTTTGGTATATGTTTGCGGGAGAAAAATCTAAATATAATGATGAGTCTATCTTTGAATTGGCATATACTCGTCTCTCGGGACAACATAATCAATTACACCAAATGTTCGGCACATTTGGCGATTCTTATTACAATTCAGTAGGGGGGAGTTATTTCTATCTTCGCATCGGCCCTTCCATTTATGCTTATGAGAGCTATGCCGATAATGATATTCGGAAACAGGTTTTTGTTGTGAAAGGTACGGCAAAGAAAAGTAGCACGCTCTACAATATGGAATTCGTTCCAACTGACAAAGGGCATTATCCCGGAAGTAAAGGCTGGCAATGTTGTACACCAGGTAATGGAAAATATTATGATTTCTCGGCAGAAAGTGCCATTGCCTTGAAATCAGCCAATAATTGGATGTTATTACGTTATTCGGAAGTCTTGCTGAACTATGCAGAAGCTCTCAATGAGATGGGGCAAACTTCAGAAGCACTTAAATATCTGAATATAGTGCATTCGCGCGCCGGACTTTCCGCTCTTACGATTTCTGGAAAACAAAATGTGGATAATGCCATATTTCAAGAGCGCGGATGGGAATTTATCGGTGAAGCAAAACTATATTTCGATGAGTTACGCACCAATCGTCTTGGGAAAAACATTTATGAGTTCCTTGAAAAAGGTGTAAAAGAAAATATGTACTATTTCCGTCATGCGAATTTCGTTCCCAAGAAAGAGTTTCTGTGGAAAATTCCTCAAGGAGATCTTGATTCTAATCCTTTATTAAAGCAGAACCCAGATAACATTTCTGATCGGGGCTATCCATTAATAACCAATTAGGTTTGATACCCGATGAAATATAAGTTTTCTTTTTGGAAGGATGACTGCCGGAAATAACCGGTGGTCATCCTTTCTTTACAACTAAAAGCATCCCTACTTACAAGATTTTTTTTTAAAAGTTTATCGAATCCTAAAAAATATTTGTACCTTTGTTTCAATGCGATGAAGATCGCTTATCTTATGCTTTTTACGATCATAAAAAGCATAAAAGGGTTATAGCATCATCTAATAGTATTCTATACCCTCCATATACATAACATCAAACATTTCTTAAAACCTCCAGATTACCAACAACTCTATAAATCAACAACTAAGAATGAGAAAAACAATGTTAGGATGCCTCCTGCTGCTGGGCGCAGTTTATGCAAATGCAGAGAATCACACGGTGAAATCGCCCGACGGCAGACTGGTGGTCAACATCGGATGTGAAGAGGGGAAAGCGTTTTACACGGTAGATTACGACGGAAAGCCAATGCTCGTGCGCTCGGCATTGGGACTGGTGGCCGACTATAGCGACTTCTCACAGGGACTGGCCATGGGCACTCTGAAGACAGAGGGGCCGAAGCGTCTGACCTACCGGATGACACGCACGAAGCGGTCGGCGGTGGACCATGAGGTGACCGAAGCCACTGTGGGGTTCGCCAACGGCAAGCGCGATTCCATGACGCTCCACCTGCACATTTCAAACAACGACTTGGCCTACCGCTATGAGTTGCTTCGGCCGAAAGCCGACAATCCCAAAGCGGTGGTGATACAACGAGAGGTGAGCTGCTTCAACTTCCCCGCACAGACGACCACTTTCCTCTGTCCGCAGATAACGCCCATGACGGGATGGGAACGCACGAAACCGTCTTACGAGGAAGAATACACCCCTGATGCGCCCATGAACGTGAAGTCGCAATATGGCATGGGCTACACGTTTCCCTGCCTTTTCAAGGTGGGACAACACGGTTGGGTGCTGGTGAGCGAAGCCGGGGCGGCAAGTGCCTATCCCGGTTGTCGCCTCAGTGACTATGAGGAAGGCAAGGGCTACACCATCGCCTTTCCGCAAAAGGGAGAGAACAACGGACTTGGAAGCGAACTGGCGGGCATCGCCCTGCCGGGCACAACGCCTTGGCGCACCATCACCGTGGGGCCTTCGCCGGCTCCCATCGTGGAGACCACGATTCCTTTCGACGTGACAGAACCTCTCTACGAGCCGTCGCAAGACTACCAACCCGGGCGGTACACATGGAGCTGGCTGATATGGCAGGACAACTCGACCAACTACGATGACCAGGTGAAGATGATAGACCTTGCGGCCGCAATGGGCTATGAGAGTGTGCTGGTAGACGGCTTGTGGGACAAGCAGATAGGCCGCGAGCGGATGGAGGAACTGAGCCGGTATGCCCAGAGTAAAGGAGTGCGGCTGATGCTTTGGTACAACTCCAACGGATTTGAAAACGATGCCCCGCAAACGCCGCGGCAAATCATGAACAATGCCATAGCCCGCAAGCGGGAGATGGCCTGGATGCAGCGCATCGGCGTGACGGGCATCAAGGTAGACTTCTTCGGGGGCGACAAGCAACAGACGATGCAACTCTACGAAGACATCCTGAGCGATGCCAACGACTACGGGCTGCAAGTCATCTTCCACGGAGCCACCCTGCCCCGCGGCTGGGAGCGGCTATATCCCAACTACGTGGGCAGCGAAGCGGCACTGGCCTCGGAGAATGTGTTTTTCACGGACTATCATGCCAAGAAAGAGGCTTTTGAGATGACCATGCACCCTTACTCCAGAAATGCCGTGGGAAGTTTCGACTGGGGCGGAATCATCATGAACAAATATCTCAGCCCTGACAACAAGAGCCGCCATCAGCGCCACACGGGCGATGTGTTTGAGATGGCTACGGGCATCACCAACCAAATCAGTGTCAACTGCGTGGCACTCTATCCCAACAACCTGCAGGATGTGCCGCAATGGGAACTCGACTGGCTGAAGCAGCTCCCCAAGAGCTGGGACGATGTGAAGTTCATCGACGGTTATCCCACCCGCTATGTCGTGTTGGCCAGAAGGAGTGGCGACCGCTGGTATGTGGCAGGCCTCAACGCCACCGACAAACCTCTGAAACTGACGCTCCGGCTGCCGATGTTTGCCGGACAGACCGTCAACCACTACACCGACCTGCCCAAGAAGAAGGGCGAGAAGTTTCTCCCGAGCATGAAAGGCCGGCTGAAAGTGGGCAAAAACGGTGAAGCACAGGTGGTCATCCAGCCCAACGGCGGCCTCATCCTCGACTGAAAGACGGCAGACCCTTCTGCACAATAAGAAACGATAACCCTAAAAATGCAAAGCCCCGAAAGTTAGTCATGAAACTTTCGGGGCTTTTTACAAGCTGTTATTTGGATTCCGAAGTGGTGAAAACTCCCACTTTCCCGGGTGCAGTCTCTACAGGCCAGAGGAGGTGGGAAAGTGGAAGGATGCCCACGATCACGTATGAGCTTATCGCTATTTCACCACGACTTTCTTTCCTCCGTGGATATACACACCCCTCACCGGAGCCGTCGTAGCCCTGCCTTGCAGGTCGTAATAGAGATTGTCCGCCGCTTTGGTTCCGGCAGAAGCATTGACCCTCTTCACTCCCGTGGCTGTGCCGACAATGTTCTCCGGCAGATAGATGACGACATTTTCATAGATGGTGGCCCACTCCCTCTTGCCATTGGCATGTACATCGGCCGCTCCGAAGAAGTCCTTTTTGTCGGCCACACATTTATAGGTCTTGCTTCCGGCATCGAAAGCCATCGGTAGTTTGAGCCCCGTGTAGCCCTCCGTGTTCATGCTATGGTCGCTCGTTGCCGCCCCGGAGACAAGCACAAAGTCTTCCACGGCACTGTAGTTGCCGAGGTATTGGTTTGTGGGGATAAAGAGTGCTCTCCCGCCATTGTCGTCGATGACGGTCGCATGGGCCCATGCATCGCCAAACGATTCTTCCAGCCCTTTCAGGAAAATGGTGCGGTCAACGGCTGTGCAGGTAATGCTCCGGTCGGCATTACCCGAACCATAGAGATTGTCAGTGTAGGTGTAACGTGCGCTTCCCGAGAAAGAGTCAAAGACACTCTTTTCGACAAATGACGGATTCCGGGCCTGTTTGTAAAGGATATTCTTCCCGTCCTTGACATAGTAGAGGGCGTATTTCATGCCGGGAGTGGCCGAAATGACCTTCCGTCCGCCTTGCTCCTTGACTTGCAGGGTCATGTTGCCCGCCATAGGCGTGTTTGTCACAGGGTCGAGTTCGGCAAAAAAGATAGTCTGCATCTTGCTACCGACACCAAACTGCACTTGCTCCACAGCCTGCCCGTTGGGGAATGAGAGTTTGCCCGAAATCTTGTCGAAGGTGCCCTTCAAGTAGCCTCCATAGTCGATCAGGTCGCGCATATACACATCGTTGCCGTCTGTGAAATAGAACTGTATCTCACGCACGTTGCGTGCCATAAACCCAAAGTCGTGAAGCCGGAGTTCGTCACTCAGATAATAATAATCCGTCGGCTCCCCTGCGGGCGGCTCAACAAAACCTTCATTGCCACTCTGCGCCATTCCTATTGCAGGCAACAGGAGCAACGCCCATAAAAATGTAAATAGTCTCATAAGCTGTAACTTTTATTTTAAGTGAAACATTGGTTCGGCCAATTTCCGGGATTCAAATACAACGATAAGATACCGAAACAGCCCGTTTTTCACGGTTCGGTGCCATAATCCGAATATTTTAGACATCCCATTAGAGCCTTATATGGTCTTTTTCCGCATAAAAGTAGGTATTCTTTTTGATACTACCAATACCATTGCTTTTAATTAGTCAGGTTTTAACACTTTTCATTGGCAAACCTTCGACATGTGTCTTTCTGCGTTTGGGCTACTCTGCCATTCTTCCTATGACTCCTGCATACATCTCATTCGCTCAATTAGCATCATTTTCCGACCAAGACAATATCTGACGGAGAATCGAACGAACATGAAATTTTCTTCCCACAACCTTATTCATTCCATTCGACCAATTCGCCAGCAATCAAACATGGTCCGGCTCTATGACTGTCGTGTTTTTTCACCATCGATTTGCAATTCGGGACTTTCTGTTGTATCTTTGCAACGGCAAAGGGAGCACACGCGTGCTTCCTTTTTTTAGTTCCCGGCCCTTCACCAGTCCGTCAACTCCTTAAAAAGATACGTTTCCACCTTGAAGTGGGGTGTCATCCGGCCCGGATGAGCTTCTGACTCGGCCCGGATGAGCTTCCAAGTGTGGCCGTTTTGCAATGTCGTTTGGGCCAAGTGGGGAAATTGATAGGCCTGATGAGACGAATGGGACGAATGAGATAAGACAGAAAGATGAGTGTGGAAAAATTGTGTGTAAGGCTTTTTCTCAATCTTTGTAAGTTTCATGCTATATAGAACATTGTCCTCTTGTTCACAAGTCAAACTATATGAGGCCCGGATTCTCCGGTACAGTCGTCCCCTTGCCTAAGAGCAGACCACTCAAGAAGCCAAGTGTATCACTCCCTCTTCTCCCCTCGGAGAGAGGCCGGAGGTGAGACCTTCTTTTTTATCCCTACACCCTCTGCTGCATCTGTTTCAGTGTCAGCATATCTTCGGGTACGGCACTCTGTATCTCCTCCACCAGCATTTGGCGCAGGGTGGTGCGTATGAAGTTTCTGTTGGTCAGCATCACGATGTCACGCGTCGGGATGGGGATGGCAAACGGGCGCACAAGACTTTTCTGTTTCTCCGTGAGTTGCAGTATCGCCAACTCGGGGATGAAAGTCATGCCCTTGCCGCTCTCCACCATGCGCATGAAGGTCTCGATGCTGCCCAGCGAGTAGGCCCGTTGGCTCTGGCTGGCCCCTTTGAGGTGGCAGAACTTCACGAGCTGGTCTCTGAAACAGTGGCCCTCGTCGAGCATCCACAGATATTCACCTTTCAGGTCGGTCGTCTTGATCACCTTATTTTGATACAGGTTGTCACCCTCCGACACGTAGCCGAAGAACTGCTCGTAGAACAAGTGTACATTCTCGAAATCTTCCATCTCGTCGAGCAGGGCCACGATGCCCACATCGATGTCGCTGTGGCGCAGGGCCCGTTTGATGTCCTCGGTCTTCATCTCCATGATGCGGATGTCCATTTCCGGATATTTCTTCATCAGCTGGGGGAAAAACCGGGGTATCAAGTAGGGGGCTATAGTGGGCAAGATGCCTATGTGGAATGTGCCAAGCAGCGAGTGTTTCTCCTCCTCCACGGTCTCTTTCAGTTTGCGTGCCCGCACCAGCACCTTCCATCCCTGCTCTATCACCTGCCGGCCGATGGGCGTGGGCACGATGGGCTGCCGCTTGCGGTCGAAGAGCTTCACGCCCAGTTCGTCTTCCAGTTTCTGAATCATCGAACTCAGTGTGGGTTGCGTCACATTGCACGCCTCTGCCGCCTTGGCAAAATGTTTGTGCCGGTAGACGGCCATCACATATTCTATCTGTTGGAGTGTCATAATCGGTTGATTTAGCGTTGATGGGGCAGTTGACAGATTGCCCGCTTGGTCATGATGATATGCAAAGATAGCTTTTTTCTCACATACGACATCCTATGAAGACTATATTTTTTTCCTTTCCGGCCACAAATCATTATAAATGGTGAAGTGCGATAAACAGAGGGATTACGCGGCGCTGATAGATTTCTTCAATGTGGAGATAGATAATATCTGTTTGAGGCAATGGAGGGCATTTGTAACTTTGCACCGGAAATAAGACAAAAGACTATTCATCAATTCATAAAACAAAGAAGCAATGATAGCAATGGAAATGCCCCCGATGCCATACGTGGAACAGGCTCTCGAACCGGAAGTGAGTTTCAGGTTGGTGAAAAGCGAAAGAAATCAGGTTATTAACAATAAAAACAATAAGAAAATGAAAATACAAATGCCCGTACTCCCATACGCAGCCAATGCTTTGGAGCCCGTTATCAGTGAGCAGACCATCAATTTCCACTACGGAAAGCATCTGCAAAACTACGTGAACACCATCAACGGCCTTGTTGAGGGCACCGAGTTTGAAGGCAAGAATCTTGAGGAACTGGTGAAGACTGTGCCCGAAGGACCGATGTACAACAACGCCGGACAGAGCCTCAACCACACGCTCTATTTCTTGCAGTTCATGGCTCCAGTGAAAGACAACGCCCCCAAAGGCAAGATAGCCGAGGCCATCAATGCCGCCTTCGGGTCGTTTGAGGAGTTTAAGAAACAGTTTGGACAGGCTGCCACATCGCTTTTCGGTTCGGGATGGGCGTGGCTGTCGCAGGACAAAGACGGCAAACTCGTCATCACCAAGGAGGCCAACGGCGGCAACCCGCTGCGCAGCGGACTCAATCCGCTCATGGGTATCGACGTGTGGGAACATGCCTACTATCTGGACTACCAGAATCGCCGGGCCGACCATATCTCCGCTGTGTGGGAAATCATCAACTGGGAAGTAGTCGAGGGCAGACTGAAGTAAAGACCTTTCGCCCTCTGCCCTGCAAGGCGCAGAGGACCTGCCATGCCGGAGGAAGCCCAAGACGTGTATCGAGAGAGAATATTAAAGATAAAACGACAGTCACTTGAATCCAGCATGAGGGAGACGCTCTCGCCCTGTCAGGAAAGGAGAGCGTTTTTCAGATAATCATCAAAACAAAAATAACAACCATGCTTTCCCCACAGCTGAAAGGCATCTCTTCCTTGTCGGAGGAGAACGGAGGGAGGCTTTAATTCTCAAGAATTATGGAATCAATCATCAACGCACAAGTACCCGAGTTTAAAGTAAACGCTTTCCAGAACGGAGAGTTCAAGACCGTTTCCAACGAAGACATCAAAGGCAAGTGGACCTTGTTCTTCTTCTATCCTGCCGACTTCACATTCGTGTGTCCCACGGAATTGGTAGACCTCGCAGAGAAGTACGACCAGCTGAAGGCCGACGGAGTGGAGGTGTTCTCGGTGAGCTGCGACACCCACTTTGTACACAAGGCTTGGCACGACGCTTCCGACAGCATCAAGAAAATCAAGTACACCATGCTTGCCGACCCTCTCGCAGTGCTCGCCAAAGGCTTCGGTGTATTCAAGGAAGACGAAGGTCTGGCCTATCGCGGCACCTTCCTCGTTGACCCGGAAGGCAAAATCAAGATAGCAGAGATTCAGGACAACAGCATAGGCCGCAATGCCGACGAGCTCGTTCGCAAGGTAGAGGCTGCCCAGTTTGTAGCTACCCACGACGGTGAGGTGTGCCCCGCCAAGTGGAAGAAAGGCGCAGAGACACTGAAGCCGAGCATCGATCTCGTAGGAAAAATCTAAGGCCGGTTTTTCGGTTTGCCTCCCCAAGCGGGGGAGGATAATTTCCTCGACAGTCCTCCCCTATCGCAGAGGAGGACTGTCTTTGTCTCCACTGTGGGGACGCGAGGGAAAAAGGTCACAGGCAACGGCCCTTGAAAGTTGCCTACCGACACAAAAACGACAATATAAACACTCTCCGACAAGAGGAGAAGAAAGGAGAACCAGCGTGTTAGATTCAAACATTATAGAACAGTTGAGGGGCATTTTCGGTGCTCTCGAAAACCACTTCGAGTTGCGTGTGGTGGCCGATGAGGCTAACGAACATGCGGCGGAAATGAAAGCTTTTGTCGAAGATTTCTGTTCGGCATCCGGACAACTGTCGGCCTCTTTCGCCGGAAGCCGGACGGGCAAACTGGAGTTTGAGCTGCTCAAAAATGGGGAGGAAACGGGTGTGAAGTTCCGGGGCATCCCCAACGGGCATGAGTTTACTTCGCTCATCATGGCCGTTGTCAACGCCGATGGCAAGGGCAAGAATCTGCCCGACGAGGCCATCTGCCGGCGCATACGCTCACTCAAGGGCGACATCCGGGTGCAGACCTATGTGTCGCTCACGTGTACCAACTGCCCCGATGTGGTGCAGGCCCTCAACCTCATGGCCCTCATCAATCCGAGGTTGAGTAGCGAGATGGTCGACGGGGCACTCTTCGAGGAGGAGGTGAGCAGCCTCAACATTCAGGCCGTGCCGTCGGTCTATGCCAACGGCGAGCAGCTGCACATCGGCCGGGGCGACTTGGGCGTGCTCTTGCAGAAGTTGGAAGACCGGTTCGGAAGCGAGCTGAGCGACAGTCAAGAGACCGTGGAGCGCGAATACGATGTGGTCGTTCTCGGCGGTGGCCCTGCCGGTACGTCGGCCGCCATCTACTCGGCACGCAAGGGACTGAAGGTGGCACTCGTCGCCGGACGCATCGGCGGACAGGTGAAAGACACCGTAGGCATCGAAAATCTCATCTCCGTTCCCAAGACCACCGGGGCACAGTTGGCCGACGATTTGCGTAAGCATCTCTACAATTACCCCGTGGAAGTGTTCGACAATCGCAAGATCGACACCGTGGAATTTGCCGGCAAGCAGAAGCGCATACACGTGAAAGGAGGCGAGGTGTTTCTCTCTCCGGCCGTCATCATAGCCACGGGAGCCAACTGGCGCAAGCTCAATGTCAACGACGAAGCCAAGTACATCGGCCACGGCGTGCATTTCTGTCCCCATTGCGACGGGCCTTTCTATAAAGGCAGGCATGTGGCCGTGGTGGGAGGAGGCAACTCCGGCGTGGAGGCGGCCATCGACTTGGCCGGCATCTGTTCCAAAGTGACGCTTCTGGAGTTTGGCGAAGCTCTTCGTGCCGACACCGTGTTGCAAGAAAAGATAGGCTCGCTGCCCAACGTGGAGGTATTCACCATGTCGCAGACAATAGGTGTGCTGGGCAACGGCGAGAACGTGACGGCCTTGCGCGTGAAAGACCGCAACACCGACCAAGAGCGCGAAATAGCCGTCGACGGCGTGTTCGTACAGATAGGTTTGGCTGCCAACAGCGATCCGTTCCGCGACCACTTGCCGCTCAACGCCCGCAAGGAGATAGAGGTGGATGCCTTCTGCCGCACTTCTGTTCCCGGTGTCTATGCGGCCGGCGATGTCACCAACGTGCCTTTCAAGCAAATCATCATCGCCATGGGTGAGGGAGCCAAAGCCGCCCTCTCGGCCTTCGACGACCGTGTCAGGGGCGTGATCTGACGCATGGCAAGGCATCCATCAGACCCTTTGTATAAAGGAGTTGAGCCCGGATTATAGTTTCCCTCTATCCTGTCATAGTATTTTTCTGTTGTGGGAAATACGGATTCGCAGTATCTTTGCATCAGAAAAAGAAACAAAACGTGTAACAATAAAAAATAGAAAGGAACAAGTTATGAACACATTGAATTATCTGGGTTTGGATGAAAAGAAAGTAGCCAACGTCGTAAACGGTTTGAGTCAGTTGCTGGCCGATCTGCAGGTATTCTATTCCAATCTCCGTGGTTTCCACTGGAACGTGAAAGGCAAGGGCTTCTTCACCCTCCACGCCAAATATGAGGAGCTTTACAACGATGTCGCCGGCAAGGTAGACGAAGTGGCAGAGCGCATCTTGCAGTTGGGCGGAACACCCGAAAGCCGTTACAGTGAGTACCTGAAAGTGGCTCGTGTGAAGGAAGAAGGCAACGACCCTGAATGCGGACGCGAAGGCATGATGAAGGTGCTCGACACGCTTGCACTGCTCATCGGCCAGGAACGCAAACTGGTGGAACTTGCCGGCGAAGCCAACGACGAGGTGACTACAGCCCTCATGGATGACTATCTGAAGTCTCAGGAGAAGACTGTTTGGATGCTGGCAGCCTTCCTCAGTAAGAAACCCGAATAACCCAACACAAGAACATTATCTATAATATCAGAACTTTTTTTCTAACGAACAATCCCATGATCATCGCCCGATGGTCATGGGATTGTCGTTTATGGGTATCCTCCACCACTACTTTTCCGTGTTACAAAGTCTTTGATTCCTAATCTTTCTCATATTCCTCGGGCAGCACGCGCAATTCGTTGTAGGTAGAAGCGATGTCGGTCTTGTCGATTTCAAATGTGGTGTCAAGCGTGCGCGGATGGTCGTGCAGCGAGTGGGCGAAGAGCCAGTCGTAGGTCTTTTGCAGATAGAAAAGACGGGCCAGCAGGGCATGGGAGCCTCCCGAAATCCAGTCGAAGCGCAGCAGGCGGTCGTTGTGGGAGTCTTGCAACCCTTTTACCACCTTCTTTGACTCGTTGATGTTCACAGCGCGGTCGGCCATACCATGCATAATCCAGAGCGGTACACTGCCCAACGGCTGCACATCCTTGAGACTTGTTCCCCCGCAGAGAGCCATTGCCGCAGCCACTTTTTGGGGATAGGTGCCGACGAAATCGAGTGTGCCGTAGCCGCCGAGACTCATACCGAGCACATAGACGCGTGTCGTGTCCACGGGATAGTGTGCCTTCATCCATTCCAGCAGGTCGTTCAATTTACGTGGGTTCCATGCTCCGCCGGGATTCTGCGGTGCCACCACGTAGGCCGGGATAATCTTCCCTTTCTCCAGTGCATCAAGTGTGCCATAGCGGCGCACCCGTTCGAGGTTGTTGCCGCAAAGGCTGGCCCCGTGCAGGAAGATGACGACGGGTAGCGGATGGCCGCCTTCCTCGTATTCCTCGGGCGTGTAGAGCCAGAAATTGTAGCCGCCGTCGATGACGTTACGCTTGGCCTGAATATCGCCTTTGGTCTGTGCAGAGACACTCGCCGTGGCGAGCATCCACACGAAAAGAAACAAGGAAAATAACTTTCTCATGGGCACAAAGATAAGAATAAGTTTCTGATAATCAATGGCCCAGAAAGAAAGTTTAACAAGGAAAGGATCTTTAGGACTTACTTCTTGTCTGCAACAAAAACAAACGGCTTTTTATCGCTCAAGTGCCTTGTCTGTTTGCCGTCGAGATAGATGGCTGCGGCCACAACCTGCATGACGAGCTGATTCTTGGAATTGATAGCTCCGAATGAGAAAGGACTGTTTACATAGAAAGCCAACTGATATTTGCGCATCTTTCCGCCGTATGTGAGCGAAGCGGTAGGAGTCTTCGGATTGATGAGGAAACCGGCCGGCGAAACTTTATAGAAACCGATGCGGCACTCTAAGTTCTGGTCGGGCATGTTGCTCACAGCCTCTTTCAGGTCGGTGTCGGCAATGTAGTTGGCAATCACCTTCATGGGAAAATTGTTCACAACCAGCGTACTGTCGGTGGCAATCTCCCACGAGATATTCAGCGTATCGGCATTGTCGTTCACATTGTCCTTGTTTTTGGCTTCATAAATGATTTTTCCCGTGTGTGTACCCTTTACCGCAAGGAAAGCCGTCTGCACTTCTTCCTTGGTGAGACTTTTGGGCCCGTCGTCGCTGGTGCATGAAGAGAAAGTTGCACACAAGGCTGCCACACAGCCGAACATCATGGAAAGCATTTTAAGATTTTTCATTGTTCTGTTCTTGTTTTGTTAGTTGATTTTGGTATTGATGCCCTTTAAACGTGACGTTTATTCATATCTTGCTCATCAAGAGGTTAATAAAAGTTAATACACGTTGGGGGATTAAAGGCAACGGCTTTTTCATTGGGTGTTCACCCATTTGAGATGTGGTACCCATGTCTTTGACTCCCTCCAACTCCTTTGACTCCTAAAAACCGATTTACATTATTTAATATAGAAAGTCCTCCAAAAAGTTGTTGTTTCGGGCAAGTTTTCTTTTCTTTGCACATTTAAAAGACAGATACTCAAGATGATAGTCTTATCAACCGGATACCTGACGGGCACACCTGTCTGTTGACTAACGCCAAACAGCCACGGAGGAATGCTCAGAAAGGTACAGAACAAAGAACAGCAAATCATAGAACTCTTCCGCCGGGGCGACGCCTCGGCCATGGATGAGCTGTATGCCTGTTATGCCGACTATCTCACGGCGGTGTGCTATCGCTACATTCCCGACGACGACAAACTCAAAGATGTACTGCAAGAGAGTTTCATCAAGATATTCACCAAAGTTTCGAGTTTTGAATACCGCGGTGCCGGTTCGCTCAAGGCGTGGCTCACGCGCATTGTAGTCAATGAGGCTCTCAACGCCCTACGCAGGGAGGGGGCGGCCCACGAACAGAAACTCGCCACCAACCTGCCCGATCTGCCCGATGAGGAACCTGATGTGGGTGAGCTCAACGAGGAGACACTGTTGGGCATGATAGGTCGGTTGCCTCAGGGCTGCCGCACAGTGTTCAACCTCTTTGTGATGGAGGACAAGAGCCACAAGGAGATAGCCGCCTGCCTGGGCATCAAGCCCGACACCTCCGCCTCACAACTCCACAAGGCCAAGGCTTTGCTGGCAAGGATGATAAACGAATACAGACGAAAGAACGGACAAACATGAAGGAGCAATGGATACGCAAGCTGCACGACCGCTTGGGGGACAGCCGCAAGAAAGCACCCGAGGGTCTGCTTGACGACATCAAGCGGGAGATGGCACGTCGGGGCGTTAGCCCCATGCCTGCCCCGAGTCGGCCACAGAAGCACTTCCCGGCCCGCATTGCAGCTCTCGCAGCTTCCGTTGCAGCCGTGGGGTTGACCCTGCTCATGGTGACGCTCATGTCCCTGCTCATGGTGACGCTCATGCCCGACAGTCGCTCTTTACCCACAGACGGTGATGTCGCCACCACGGCCCCTCAACCGGTCATTCGCACCGGTTCGGCTTCAAGCAATGTCTCTACTCTTCCCCTCCCGTCCACCGGTCTTGTGGCCCGTCTTTCCGGCCCTCCCCATTCTGCGGCCTCCTCCCTATTGTCGGCCACATCCTTTGAGGCTGTCACCGAAACAGAAGAAAACAGCCAACCACAAGTGCCGCCCTCACAAAACCCCGAGAGGCATAACGACAAGCAACCACTCCCGGAATCTGCTTCCCGGCAGCCCGTTCCTGCTCATCGGGATAGTCGGCCCGTTTCTGCATCCGACCATTCTCCGGTGGCATTGGGGCAGCGGCAGGAACGGGAATGTAGCCGGAGGGCGACCCGTATAGACGCTTTCTACTCGGGCATGGCGACCGACTATCGGGGTGCCGCCAATACCGAAAGGCTCTCGGCATTCGACGTACAAGATACACCTTCCTCCACCGACAACCCAGAGTATATGGTCAGTGTGCGCGACTATGCTCCTTCCACCCCCATCACTGAGGCTCACCACCGCCAACCGGTGAAAGTGGGTGTGACGGTGGCCTATGGTCTCAACGACCGTTGGAGCCTGCATACGGGACTTGTTTATAGTTATCACTCGTCTGACATCACGCGCGACAACGGCATCGACACCCACTCCTCGCACCAGCGGTTGCACTTTGTGGGCATTCCTGTCGGTGTGGGCTATCGGGTGTGGCAGGGCAGTCGTGTGGGAGTCTATGCCACAGCCGGTGTCACGGCCGAGAAAATGGTGAGTGGAAAAGCCAAGACTCTGCACAAAGTCTTGGGGCAGGAGCCCACCTTCACCGAGGAGCGTGTGAAGATGCGCGAGCTGCAGTTGTCGGCCGATGCAGCCCTCGGTGTGGAATATCGGGTTGCCGACCATATTGGTTTCTATGCCGAACCGGGTGTGGGTTACTACTTCAGGAACGGCAGCGATGTGGAAACCATCTATCGCCAGAAGTCCCTTGGCTTCAACTTCAATGTGGGGCTAAGAATAGCGTTGGGGAAGTAAAGGGCCTCGGGAGGATGCCTACGGTTGATTGAGCGACACTTCCTTATAGACTTTGTGGCGGCCTATGTGGCAATGCCTTTCTCCGACAATCTGCCCGGCATCCCCGTCAACGGTATCTACTGATGATAAAGGGATTAGACGTTTGCAAACGGCAATATGACTAAGAACGCCTTAGCCCCCCCTCACAGCTTGAGTAGCTTGAGCAGAAAGACAGCCGGCTACACATTTCTTTTTCTCCGGCTTTTCCGGTTGTTTTTCTGCGATTTGCCGTTTCTTGGAGCCTCCTGTCTGCCTGTTGGTTGGGAGTTTCCGGCACCGGCCAGCGTGAAGTCGAGTTGTCTCTTCTCGAGGTTGGCGCGGGCCACCTTGATGCGGATGGGGTCGCCAAGCTGATATTTGTTGTGGCGGCGACGGCCCACGAGACAGAAGTTGCGCTCATCGAAGTCGTAGAAATCGTCACCGAGGTCGCGCATGGGCACCATGCCCTCGCAGTGGTTTTCGTCGATCTCGGCATAGATGCCGTAGGAGGTGATGCCGCTGATGTGGGCATCATACTCTTCACCCAACTTATCGCCCATGAATTCCACCATCTTATATTTGATAGAGTCGCGCTCGGCGTTCTGCGCAATCTGCTCCATGTCGGAACAGTGCTCGCACAGTTCCTCACAGTGCTTCTCGTTGGCCGAACGCCCGCCGGCCGCGTAGCGCGTGAGCAACCGATGGACCATGGTGTCGGGATAGCGGCGGATGGGAGACGTGAAGTGAGTGTAGTAGTCGAAAGCCAGACCGAAATGGCCGATGTTGTGGACCGTGTATTTGGCCTTCATCATGGCGCGCAGGGCCACACTCTGGATGAGTTTCTGCTCCGGCCGCTCCTCACAGTCGTCCATGAGCTTGTTCAGGCTGCGGGCCATGGCCCCACGCGTGCCCTCGGTCTTGATTTTGTAACCGAACTTCACGACAAACTCGCGCAGCGTCTCAAGCTTCTGCGGGTCGGGATTGTCATGCACCCGATAGGGCATCACCTTGGGCTTCTTGCCCTTCTTCACCTTGCCCACACTCTCGGCCACGGTGCGGTTGGCCAGCAGCATGAATTCCTCGATGAGTTTGTTGGCATCCTTGGAACGTTTGAAGTAGCAGCGCGTGGGCTTGCCATGCTCGTCAACATCGAAGTGAAGCTCCTCGGAGTCGAACTTCACGGCACCACCCTTAAACCGCACCGCGCGCAGTTTTTTGGCCAGCCGGTCGAGCATGATGAGCCGCTCGGCATTCTCTCCGCGGTAGGGATTCTTCTTCGTGGCCGGTGGGGCAGGCTGCCCCGTGCCGTCCACCACCCCGTTGTCTTCAAGCAGCTGCTGCACCTCCTCGTAGGCATAGCGGCGGTCGCTCTTGATGACGGTATGCACGATGCGGTAGGCCTTGACCACGGCATCGTCGTCCATGTCGAATATCACGCTGTAGGCCAGCTTCTCCTCATCGGGGCGCAGCGAGCAGATGAAGTTGCACAGGCGTTCGGGGAGCATGGGTATGGTGCGGTCAACGAGGTAGACGCTCGTGGCCCGCTTCACAGCCTCCTTGTCGATGATGCTGCCTTCGGTGACATAGTGACTCACGTCGGCAATGTGAACGCCCACCTGCCAGAGTCCGCTCGGGAGCTTCTGAATGGACAAGGCATCGTCGAAATCCTTGGCATCGCGCGGGTCGATGGTGCAGGTGAACACGTCGCGGAAGTCTTCCCGCTCCCGATAGTCCTGCTCGGTGATCTCACCGGAAATCTTCTCGGCGGCCTCCTCCACCGCTTTCGGATATTTATAGGGCAGTCCGTATTGCGCCAGAATGGTGTTCATCTCCACATCGTTGTCGCCGCTCTCGCCCAAGATGTCCACCACCTCGCCCACAGGGTTCTTGCGCTCGCCGTCAGGCCACTGCGTGATGCGCACCACAGCCTTATCGTCGGTCTTGCCCCCTTTGGTCTTGCGACGCGGAATGATGATGTTGTGGGCAAACACATCGGCCTGCGGCACGAGATAGGCTATGTCCCTGTCCACCTTCAACCGGCCCACAAAGGTGTCTTTGGCACGGTCGAGCACCTCTATCACCTGCGCCTCCTTGATGTGATTCTTGCGGCGGGCCATAAAGGAAACCTTCACCCGGTCGCCGCTGAGCGCACCCATCGAGTTGCGCTCCGACACGAAGATGGGTTTGTCGCTGCCGTCGGGTATGAAAGAGTTTTTACCGTTCTGCTTGCGCACAAACCGCCCCTCCTGCACTTGTCCCGAGTCGTTGAGCCGGTAGCTGCTGTCGGTGACGCGCACGAGAAACTCCTCCCACGTCATCTCCTCCATGATGTCGATGGCCAGCATCTTCAGCGGATGCGTGTCGAGATGGAGCGTGCGGAATATCTCTTTGAAACTGAATGTCCTGCCGGGCTGAGAGGAGAAAAACTCTTCCAACAGTTCGGTCAACTGTCGCTTGTTCAACCGTTTTCCTCCTTTTTTTCCTTTTCCCATAGTCGATGTGTTTTATTTTTTATGAGGACAAAGTAACAAAAATAATCTGAGAAAACACCTTATCCGTTACAATAAATTTGCATTGCATCTGTGTTTCGGCGAAATAATGGGCAGAACACCTGCCATTGATGGTAATTCAATCTTTCAGCAGGTATTTCATTCTGGCTGCAACAATATCGTCCATATTGGAGACCGCCCAGTCGAGCAGATTGTCTATCAGCGGCAAGAGGGTCTTCCCCCTCTCCGTCAGCGAATATTCCACCCGCGGCGGTATCTCGGCATAAGCTTTCCTTGCAACCAAATCGTCGGTCTCCAATGTCTTCAACGTGGCAGTGAGCATCTTCTGTGAGATGTCAGGAATGTTGCGGCGCAAGTCGCCGAAACGCATCGGATTGTGCTGCTCCAATGTGAAAAGTACCAGCATCGACCATTTGTCGCCTATCCTTGACAGCACATTGCGTATCGGACAGTCGGGAAACAACCGGTCTCTTGTTTCTGTTCTATTCATCATTTTTGTTCCTTAGTTTGTTATTACTGCACAAAAGTAACTATTTGATTCCGTGCTTGATCATTTATTTTGTTAAACAGTGCTAAATCCTTTTTCCGCAAAACCACTCGCCGCCATAATAGTTACCTCGGGGTAACTGTCGCACCTCTCGGTGCCTACTTGTGGGAGTGGTTGATTCTCAATAACTTTGCAATCGGAAACAAGAAATAACAACAATATTAAATAACAGAACAATGAAAGAGATTAAGACTATCAAGAGCGGCAAGAACTTTACCGCAGTGGAAGTGGGAAAATGGAGTGAAATCAAGGATTACGAGTTGCATTTGGGGTCTGACATAACCATTCCCGGCAAGGTGTTTGTGGGCAGCGCGCTTGGCGCGACGGGAAGTGAGCTGTCTTTCCAGTCGCTGGTGCCCGGGCAGGACAGTGGTTTCCTGCACACCCACAAGACTCACGAGGAACTCTACTTCATCCTCAAGGGCAAAGGCGAATACCAGGTAGACAGCGAAGTGTTCCCCATCGGGGAGGGCAGCATCATCCGGGTGGCTCCCGAAGGCAAGCGCGCCTTGAAGAACACGGGCGACGGAGAGATGATTATGCTCTGCATCCAGTACAAGGCCGATTCCTTCGCCAAGGATGACACGCCTGCCGGAGACGGCGTCATACTCGAAGATGCACTGACATGGTAACAGCTCCCAACCTTTCCAAATGTCCGATCCGCAATGTCCTTTCAAGGATTTGCAGACCGGACACGCTTTGGGTGCTGCATCTGCTCGAGGCACACGGCGAAGCAACCTTGCACGACTTTGGCAAGTGGATGGAAGGTGTCAGCTATGAGGATATGGAAAATGCTGTCCGTTCTCTGGCGGAAGACCGCATTATCGGTCTCGACACTCGGGGCAAATACAGCCTGACCGATACGGGCAGGTCGTTTCTCCCTCCCATGCGGGCTTTGGAAAAATGGTGTGAGAAACAAATTGAGGAATAGAAAGCCGGAAGACGATGAGGATGAGGAGTTGACCACTCCACTTGGGTGATTCGGTCAATGTTTGGTGGGGAGACATCCGAACAGATAACTGTCAAACTATTTGTTCGTTTTCGGCCTCTCTGCTTGCGATATTCGCAACCGACAGCCCACTCGGCGTAAATAAGCGATTTTGGCGATATTTTTAAAACGCTGACAATCAGCAGTTTGAATTTTACTGACAGTTAGTGGAGTCCGAAAACGGGTCTGAAAGGGCCCAAACGAGCTTGTAAAAAGGCCACAGTTGGCGTGCAACTGTGGCCTTTTCGTGTGCTGACTGTGGCTCTTTCACAAGGTCTGAGAGCCCGAGTGAGAAAATCGGAGGGCTTTTCCGGCGGTTTAAAGCCGGCGTTCCGCTCTGGTTGGAGAATTTTGGCAGAAGTGTTTTTGTTCATATTATTCACCAACATCCGGCAGTTTGCAGAGACAGTTCCCATCGGTTTCTGCCCGCGTGTGACCGACACATAGATTCAAACACCAATGTTTCCTAACGATGGCCTAATGCCCTTGTTTTTAGCGAATTTCGCCCTTTTCTCGCCTCTTCTCGTTTTTTTATCGTATCTTTGCCCCAAAAAATGAAAGAATGAAGATTCTCATAACGGGTGCTTCGGGCTTCATCGGCAGTTTCATCGTGGAAGAAGCGTTGAAGCAGGGCATGGAGACATGGGCCGCCGTGCGCCGATCGAGCAGCCGGCAATATCTGCAAGACGGGCGCATCCATTTCATCGAACTCGACCTCTCCTCTCCGGCCGACTTGGAACGCCGGCTGGCAGGCATGCAGTTCGACTATGTGGTGCATGCGGCCGGAGCCACGAAATGCCTCCACGAAGAGGATTTCTATCGCGTGAACACCGAGGGAACGAAAAACCTCGTGCACGCGCTGCTCAAGGTGCAGATGCCCCTGAAACGGTTTGTCTACCTCTCCAGTCTGAGTGTCTTCGGAGCCATCAGGGAGCAACAGCCCTATCAGGAAATCACCGAGCACGACACGCCGCGCCCCAACACGGCCTACGGCAAGAGCAAACTGGAGGCGGAAAGGTTTCTCGACTCCATCGGCAACGACTTCCCCTACAT
Source organism: Segatella buccae ATCC 33574 (assembly GCF_000184945.1). GTDB lineage: Bacteria > Bacteroidota > Bacteroidia > Bacteroidales > Bacteroidaceae > Prevotella > Prevotella buccae. The sequence continues at coordinate 880,655 of NZ_GL586311.1, read as the reverse complement.
CGTGTTGCGCCCCACGGGGGTGTACGGCCCGCGGGAGAAAGACTACTTCCTGATGGTCAAGAGCATCCGCAGCCACACCGACTTCTCGGTGGGTTTCCGCCGGCAGGACATCACGTTCGTCTATGTCACCGATGTGGTGCAGGCCGTGTTTCTTGCCCTCGACCACGGCATGAGCGGTCGCAAATATTTCCTTTCCGACGGCCACGTGTACCGCAGCAGCACGTTCAGCAACCTGATCCGTGAAGCGTTGGGCCACCCTTGGTGGGTGCGCATCAAGGCTCCGATATGGATGCTGAAGGTGGTCACGGCGGTGGGCGGGCGCATCGGCCGGATGACAGGGCGCATGTCGGCCCTCAACAACGACAAATACAACATACTGCGGCAGCGCAACTGGCGGTGCGACATAGAGCCTGCAATGGACGAACTGGGCTATCATCCGCACTATCCGCTCGACCGGGGCGTGAAACTGGCGGTGGACTGGTATAGAGAGAACGGCTGGCTGTAAGCCCGAAGAGAACAGCACAGTGGACAAACGAGAATCCAAAGAGGGACTCTCCGTGACAAAGAGTGGAATGAAGATATTTTCAGAGATATTCAAGATAGAGAAGAAACCTGCGAAGGGACTGATGGCTTTTGAATGGGTGGTGCTGGCCTATATGGCGCTGACGCTGCTCGTGATGCTTTTTACCTACACCAAACTCCAAAACCCGGAGTCGATGCTTGTGGGCCGTCTGCGCGTGGCTGTCATCATGGCGGCCATGTGGGGTGTGTACCGGCTGTTGCCCTGCCGGGCAACGATGATGCTGCGCGCGGCTGTGCAGATGGCGTTGCTGGCATGGTGGTATCCGGACACTTACGAGATCAACCGCCTGTTTCCTAACCTCGACCACGTGTTTGCCACTTGGGAACAGCAGCTTTTCGGTTTCCAGCCGGCACTCGTCTTTGCACGCAACTTCCCCTCGGCAGTGATCGGCGAACTCATGGACATGGGCTATTTCCTCTACTATCCCATGATAGGGGCGGTGACTTTCTGGTATTTCCTCTTCCGCTACAAGGAGTTCAAGCGCGTGGCCTTCATCCTGCTGGGCTCGTTTTTCATCTACTACGTGGTGTTTATCTTCCTGCCCGTGGTGGGCCCCACGTTCTATTACAAGGCTGTAGGGCTCGACAGCGTGGCCCGCGGCGTGTTTCCGGCCATGCACGACTACTTCAACACCCACACCGACTGCCTGCCCAGTCCGGGCTATGCCGACGGACTGTTCTACCGGCTTGTGGAAGACGCCAAGGCTACCGGCGAACGACCCACGGCCGCTTTCCCAAGCAGCCATGTGGGGGTGAGCACCGTTTGCATGTTGCTGGCGTGGCACTCGGGCAGCAGAAAGATGTTCTGGGGGTTTCTGCCTGTCTATCTTTTCCTTTGCATGGCCACTGTGTATATCCAAGCCCACTATCTCGTCGACGCGCTGGCCGGCTTTGCAAGTGCCGTGGTTATCTATGCCGCGCTGTTCTTTTCCACCCGAAAAATGGCCTGATAATCCCGCTTCCCCTTCTGCCGGGCCGCCCAAATGGAGTTTTTAGGGAATGCGGCTGCGGCTTCACGATTTATTTAGTAACTTTGCACCCCAATCCGATTGAAAATGAACAAGAAACTTTTTATAGAGACATACGGCTGCCAAATGAATGTGGCCGACAGCGAAGTGGTGGCCTCCGTGATGAAGATGGCAGGCTACGAACTTTGCGAAAAGGAGGAAGAGGCGGATGCCATCTTCCTCAACACATGCAGCGTCAGGGAGAACGCGGAGAACAAGATATACCACCGGCTTGACACCCTACACGCCGAACGGAAGAAGGGTCGCGAACTGATATTGGGCGTGCTGGGCTGCATGGCCGAGCGCGTGAAAGACGATCTCATCGACAACCACCACGCCAGTCTGGTGTGCGGGCCCGACTCCTACCTCAACCTGCCCGACATGGTGGCCCAATGCGAAATGGGCAACAAAGCCATCGACATAGAACTGTCGAAGACGGAGACCTACCGGGATGTCATTCCCCAACGCATCGGGGGCAACCACGTGAGCGGTTTCGTGAGCATCATGCGAGGCTGCAACAACTTCTGCCACTATTGCATCGTGCCCTTCACCCGCGGACGGGAACGCTCGCGCGATGTGGAAAGCATATTAAAAGAGGTGTGCGACCTGCGCGACCGTGGCTTCAAGGAGGTGACGCTGCTCGGGCAGAATGTCAACTCCTACGGGCTGCTGCCCAACGGCAAGCGGCCGGCCGACGGCACTTCGTTTGCCCAACTGCTGCGCAAGGTGGCCGAGACCGTGTCCGAAATGCGTGTGCGCTTCACCACTTCCAACCCCGAAGACATGACCGACGACATCGTGCAGGCCGTGGCCGACATGCCCAATCTCTGCAACCATATCCACTTTCCCGCCCAAAGCGGATCGGACAAGGTGCTTAGGCTGATGAACCGCAAGTACACCCGGCAGCAATATCTCGACAAGGTGGCCACCATCAAACGGCTCATCCCCGACTGCGGCATCACCACCGACATCTTCGTGGGCTATCACGACGAAAGCGAAGAAGACTACCAACAGACGCTCTCATTGGTGAGGGAAGTGGGCTACGACAGCGCCTTCATGTTCAAATACTCCGAGCGGCCGGGCACATACGCTGCCGAGCATTTGCCCGACAACGTGCCTGAAGAGGAGAAAGTGCGCCGGCTGAACGAGCTCATCAAACTGCAAACGGAAATCAGTGCCTTGCAGAACAAGAAAGATGAAGGCAAGGAGTTCGTCATCCTCATAGAGAATTTCAGTAAGCGCAGCCGCCAACAGCTCATGGGACGTACCGAACAAAACAAGGCTGTGGTCATCGACAAAGGCAACCACCATATAGGCGAGTTTGTGAAAGTGCGCATCACCGGTTCCACATCGGCCACACTTTTTGGCGAAGAGGTGAAATGATGCCAACGAAATAAGACCGCCATTCGTTTTGCGGTCTTATGATTAAATACTATCTTTGCATTCATAATATGAAAGAATTCTTACTGGTTCTGCGCCGATTCATTCCGCCCTACAAGCGCTATCTGGCCTTGTCGGTGATATTCAATATACTCTCTGCCGTATTGAATATCTTTTCGTTTATGACCCTCATCCCCATTCTGAGGATTCTTTTCAAGACAGACGATGCCGAGCGGGTGACTTCACTCATCGGTTGGGACAGTGTGCATTCGTTGGACAGTTTCCTCAACTACGCTGTCAACAACGCCAATTACTACATCCAAGGGCTCATCACCGATTTCGGAGCCACCACCACCCTGCTCGTGATAGGACTCGGACTGGCTTTCATGACCATGCTCAAGACGGGAGCTTACTTCCTGTCTTCGGCCACGATAATACCCATCCGCACGGGTGTGGTGCGCGACATCCGCAACCAGCTCTACAGGAAAATAACCTCCCTGTCGCTCGGATTCTTCAGTGAAGAGCGCAAGGGCGACATCATAGCCCGTATGAGCGGCGATGTGCAGGAGATAGAAAACAGCATCATGTCGAGTCTCGACATGCTTTTCAAGAACCCTATCCTCATCATAGCCTACTTCACCACGCTCTTGCTCATCTCCTGGCAACTGACGCTTTTCACCATTGTCTTCGTGCCCGTGTTCGGATGGTTCATGGGGCTGGTGGGCCGGAAACTCAAACAAAACTCCATCAAGGCGCAGTTGTTGTGGAGCGACACGATGAGTCAGGTGGAAGAGACGCTGGGCGGTCTGCGCATCATCAAGGCCTTCTGTGCGGAAGAGAAGATGAACGAACGCTTCGACAAGGTGAACTGCGACTACCGTAACAACGTGATGCGTGTGAACATCCGACAACAACTGGCCCATCCGATGAGCGAGTTTCTGGGCACGGTGATGATCATCATCGTGCTTTGGGTGGGGGGCATTCTCGTACTGAACAACCACACGTTGAGCGGCCCGAGATTCATCTACTACCTCGTGATGCTCTACTCCATCATCAATCCGCTCAAGGAGTTCAGCAAGGCAGGCTACAACATTCCTAAGGGTTTGGCCTCCATGGAGCGCGTGGACAAGATACTGCAAGCCGAAGTGGCCATCCACGACCCGGAGAAGCCCGTGGCACTCAACGGCTTCAAACACCAAATAGAGTTCCGGCATGTCTCTTTCAAATACGAGCAGCAGTGGGTGTTGAGAGACATCAACCTCGTCATACCCAAGGGGAAAACCATCGCACTGGTGGGACAGAGCGGCAGCGGAAAGTCTACCCTGCTCGACCTCATTCCCCGTTACTACGATGTGCAGGAGGGGGAGGTGCTCATCGATGGCATCAACGTGAAAGACTTGGGGGTGCATGACCTCCGCCAGCTGATAGGCAATGTGAATCAGGAGGCCATCCTCTTCAATGACACCTTTTATAATAATATAGCCTTCGGGGTGGATGGAGCCACGCGCGAGCAGGTGGAAGAAGCGGCTAAGATAGCCAACGCCCATGAGTTCATCATGCAGAGCGACAAAGGCTATGACACCAACATCGGTGACCGGGGAGGCCGGTTGTCGGGCGGACAGCGGCAACGTGTGAGCATCGCACGTGCCATCTTGAAGAATCCTCCCATCCTCATTCTCGACGAAGCTACCTCTGCACTCGACACCGAGAGCGAACGGCTGGTGCAGGATGCACTCGAAAGGCTGATGAAAACCCGCACGACAATCGCCGTGGCCCACCGCCTGTCGACCATCAAGAACTCGGATGAGATTTACGTTTTGCACGAGGGACGCCTCGTGGAAAGCGGAACCCATGACGAACTGATGGTCAAGAACGGCTACTACAAGAAACTGCACGACATGCAGGAGATTTAAAGAGAACGGCAAGCCGGACGCTGACAAGGATACAATGTAGCGGCCGGAAACCTCGGAACCGGACCAAAGAAAACAAAGCAAGTATGATGCAGAGAAGGAAATTTGGATTGCTTGACACCATCGTGTCGCCGGCAGTGGCCCTCATGGGCAACCTGCTCATGGCATACGTCGTCTATTTCATTGCCCGTGTGGCCTATCTCTTGGAGAACTACGGAGCGTTCTCTGAAGGGCTGTCCCTGTCTCATCTTTGCATCATCTTCGGGGGGGGACTCGTGTTTGACACCTCCGCCATCCTCTACACCAACATGCTCTACATCGTGATGATGCTCTTTCCGCTTTCGTTCAAGGAAACAGCTGTCTATCACCGGATATGCAAATGGCTCTTTGTCGTGGTCAACACGCTGGCGCTAATCATCAATCTCTGCGACTCCGTCTACTTCCCCTACACGCTGCGGCGCACCACCACGAGTGTGTTTCGGGAGTTCGACAACGAGAATAATCTTGGTGGCATCTTCTTCACCGAACTCCTCCGCCACTGGTATTTTATCCTCTTGGTGGTCATAGTGGCTTTCCTGCTATGGAAATTCTATCTCACTCCCCGCACTTTCAGCCGACAATACCAAACGTTGAAGCAGCGTCTGGTTTTCGCCGGCGTGATGCTTGCCTCGCTGGCCGTGGCCACTCCGCTGGTCATTGGTGGCTGTCGGGGCGGCTTGGGAACGGGTGTGCGCCCCATCACCATTAACAATGCCAACCAATATGTAAGCAGTCCGAAAGAATGCGCCATCGTCCTGAATACCCCGTTTGCTCTCCTGCGCACCATCGGTAAGAGTGTATTCGTGGTGCCCGACTACTATCACAGCCAACGAGAGCTCGATGCCGTGTTCACCCCCATACACCGGCCGCAGCCCGCACACGCCTTCCGGAAGAAAAATGTGGTGGTGCTCATCGTTGAAAGTTTCGGCCGTGAATACATCGGAGCGTTCAACAAAGACCTCGAAGGAGGCCGCTACCGGGGCTATACACCCTACACCGACAGGCTCATTGCCAAGAGTCTGGTGTTTCGCCACTCCTTTGCCAACGGTCACAAGAGCATTGACGGTATGCCATCTGTGCTCTGTGGCATTCCGATGTTTGTGGAACCCTTTGTGCTCACGCCCGCTTCGATGAACACCTACACCGGTTTGGCCGGCCTGCTGGACAAGGAAGGTTACGAGACGGCTTTCTTCCATGGTGCCAACCGGGGCTCTATGGGCTTTCTCGCCTTCGCCAACAAGACCGGCTTTCAAGAATACTACGGCCGGCAGGACTACGATGCCGACACCCGATTTGGCGGCGATGCCGACTTCGACACCAACTGGGGCATTTGGGACGAACCCTTCCTGCAATACTTCTGCACCAAGATGGGGGAGATGCGGCAACCTTTCATGACGGCTCTCTTCACCGTTTCGTCCCACCACCCTTTCGTAGTGCCCGAGAAATACAAGAATGTCTACAAGGAGGAAGAGCTCCCCATTCACAAGTGCATACGCTACACGGATATGGCCATCGGCAAGTTCTTCGAGACGGCTGCCCGCCAACCGTGGTTCAAGAACACCCTCTTCGTGCTCACCTCCGACCACACCAACCAGAGCAACCACGATGAATACAAGAGCGATATCGGCACGTTCTCCGCTCCCATCATCATCTACGACCCAAGCGGAGAAATCAAACCGGGCGTGAGCGATGCCATAGCCCAGCAAATAGACATCATGCCCACGGTGCTGAGCTGTCTGGGCTATGCCAAGCCCTACCTTTCCTTCGGATGCGATCTGCTCACAACACCGCCGGTGGAAACCTACGCGCTGAACTACATCAACGGTGTCTATCAATACACCAAATATGGCTACGTGCTCCAATTCGACGGCAAGCAGACCAAAGGACTCTATGCCTTGACCGACCGTGTGATGGCGCATAACCTGCGGGGCAAACTCCCTGTGCAGGCCAAAATGGAGCGTGAAATCAAAGCCATCATCCAACAGTACATGTACCGCATGGTAAACGACAAGCTGATGCCTGACAGCCATCCAAGCAAAAGAAACCAAACAAGATGAAAAGAATCAAGCACGCACTCTACTATATAGCCTACACGCTGGCCTACGGCTTCTGGTATCTCATGTCGCTGTTGCCTCTGCGGGTGCTCTATGTGCTGTCCGACCTGCTCTGCCTGCTCATGGCCCGTGTGATGAAATACCGCCACAAGGTGATATGGAAAAACCTCACCGAGTCGTTTCCCGAAAAGAGCGAACAGGAATTGAAGCAGATTGAGCGCGGCTTCTATCATTATTTCTGCGACTACATCGTGGAAACCATCAAACTGATGACCATGAGCCGGGAGCAACTCATGCAGCGCATGACCTTCACAGGACTTGAAGAACTCAACAAGGTGCTGGCCGACGGACAGTCCGTAGCCGTCTACTTGGGGCATTACGGCAACTGGGAATGGATCACAGCCATGCCCCACTGGATTACCGGCCAAGCACTTTGCTGTCAACTCTACCACCCGCTTGAAAACGAATATTTCGACCGCCTGTTCAAATATGTGCGTGAGCGTCAGGGGGCACTCTGCATCTCCATGAACGAGTCGTTGCGAAAGATTCTCCAACTCGGCCGTGAGGGCAAACCGTTGGTTGTGGGCTACATTTCCGACCAGTCGCCTCTCTGGTGGAACATCCACCACTGGGTGGACTTTCTACACCACGACACACCCGTATTCACCGGGGCCGAGCGCATTGTCAAGCACACCCGTCAGGCTTTCGTCTACGGCGATGTGACACGTGTGAGCAGAGGGCATTACAACTGCGAAATGAAGGTGATAAGCCGGAATACAAGCCAAATGAATGACTTCGAAATCACCGACATCTATTTCCAAATGCTCGAAGAGACCATCCGCCGGCAGCCGGAGTGCTACCTCTGGAGCCACAACCGGTGGAAGCGCACCCGCGAAGGCTTCAACTACTATTGCTATGTGGACGAGAACGGAAAAGTGATGATGCGCAAGAATGTAGGACAAAATAACGATACCACAGAATGAAGATAACAGCCGTCGTAGTGACTTTCAACCGCCTCGAACTGCTCAAGCAGGGCATCGAGTGTCTGCGCAAGCAGCAAAAGCTGACCGGTATCATCGTTGTGAACAACGGTTCCACCGATGGCACCCGAGAATGGCTCGACGCCCAACCGGGCCTCCTCGTGGTGCATCAGGACAATGTGGGCGGTTCGGGCGGCTTCTACACGGGCATCGAACGGGCTTATAGTGAGGGAGCCGACTGGATATGGTGCATGGACGACGATGTGTTTCCACGTCCCGACTGCCTCGACCGCCTGCTGCCCTACACCGACCGGCCGGAAGTGGGAATCCTCTCGCCCCGCCGTCTGCTCGAAGGCAAGGTGTTCACCCACGAGTTCCGACACTTCAATTTCACCAATCCCGTAGGTTCTTTGCACAGTCGCAAACTGGCCAAACAACAAGTAAACCAAGCCACAGAGATTGTGGGGGCCGACTTTGAGGGGCCGTTCATCTCCCGGCGCGTGGTGGAAAAAATAGGTCTGCCCAACCGCGAACTCTTCATCTTCTGCGACGACACCGACTATTGTCTGCGCGCCCATCTGGCCGGTTTCAAGCTCCTCTACATCCCCGAAGCCCTGATGGACAAGCACAAGTTCTTCTCCAACGATACTTGGACCAGCCGCAACCGGAAAAAGAAGTGGAAACGCTACTATCAGGTGCGCAATGAAGCCTATCTCAACCACCACTACGGGCGCAACTTCGGAGTGCGCTATCTGCGCAGTTTCATCGGTGTGGCGGGCTACATCATTCCTGCATTGCTCTCCATGCCTTTCACCGAGGCTTGGCAGTGGAAAGATCTCTCCATGCTCTGGACGGCCTATCAAGACGGCATACACGAGCGGTTGGGCAAGAGATAACCTCTCTGCGCCCTGCATCAACTGACAATCTTATGGCTCACAAGAACGTTCTCATCATCATCCCCGTCTACCGGCCCGAACTGAAAAGTTACGAAGCCGCCGCCCTTGCCAACAATCTGGAGAAACTGGCCGACTATCCTGCCGTGTTTCTCAAGCCGTCCGGCCTCGACCTCGGTGCCCTCCATGTCCAATATCCGCAGGTGGGCGAGGTGGAGGTGTCACCCCAATGGCTCGGTACGGCCCGCGGCATAGCCGGTTACAACGAGATGATGATGTCGGCCGACTTCTACAGTCTCTTTAACGACTACGAGTACATACTCATCTGCCATGTCGATGCCTGGGTGTTCCGCGACGAACTGGACGACTGGTGCCGGCGCGGCTACGATCACGTGGCGGCCCCTTGGCCCACCCGCAAACGCTATACCCGCTTCCCACTCAAGCAATACCTTTGGCTCAAACTCCGCCTCAAGCCTGCCCATAAGATACTCCATTGCCAGATGTTCGGACGCATCGGCAACGGCGGTTTCTCCCTGCGCCGTGTGTCGGTCTTCCGTGACGCCTGTCTGAAATATGCCGACGAGATAGCCCGCTTCAACGCCCAAGAACATGTCCTCTACAACGAAGACCTCTTCTGGGCCCTCATTCCACAAGAGCTCCGGCTGCCCACCGTGCCCGAAGCCCTCAAGTTTTCGTTCGACCTCAAGCCCCGTCTCTGCTACGAGCAGAACGGCCGTCAGCTGCCCATGGCCTGCCACGGCTTCAACAAACCCATGCGGGCAGACTTCTGGCGGCAGTTTTTGCCCCCGATCATTTGACCAATAATCTCCCCGCCCCAGCCAATGTTTAGTGGGGAGACTTTCGGATAGATAATTGTCAAACTATTTATTCGTTTTCAGCCTCTCTGCTTGCGATATTTGCAACAAGCAACCTGCTCGTCGAAAATAATCGATTTTGGCGGCATTTTTAAAGTGCTAATAATCAGCCGTTTGAATTTTCTCAACACATATCAGAGCCCAAAAACAGCCCTGAAAGGGCCCAAACGGGCTTGCAAAAGGGCCACAGTTGCAATGCAACTGTGGCCCTTTCGGCATTCAACTGTGGCTCTTTCACAAGCTCGGAGAGCCTGAATATGAAAATCAGCTGACTTTTACGGTGATTTCAAACCACCTTCCCATTCTGGTTGGAAGATTTTGACGGATGTGTTTTTGTTGATATTATTCGCTATCATCCAATATCTTGTGGCATCACCTTCCACCGATTTTTATAAATAGGTGTACACAAATAAGTACGCGGAAATTTGCAAACTTGAAATAAAACACTTATCTTTGTTCGAGATAACATTAGATTCATAGAGTCATGCAAGTAATCACAACAAGAGAATTTAGAGCCAATCAGAAAAAATATTTCGATTTGGCCGAGAACGAGACGGTTTTTATCGCTCGTAAAAATGCCCGTCCGATAGTCCTCAACGTTGCTGACGACGATGATTTCTTGTCCAAGAAAGAACTTCTGGCTATTCAGAAAGGACTGGAAGACATAAAAAGTGGCAGAACGACAAAAATTAAAGACATAAACAATATATGGGACAGTATTCTGTAGAACTTGCGGGAACATCGAAAAAGGATTTGCAGAAAATCTACAAATCAGGAAACAAGGCTGTCATTAAGAAAGTTGAGACCTTGTTTCTTGAATTGTCAGAACACCCATATACCGGGACAGGGAAGCCGGAGCCACTGAAATATTTGCCCAATATGTGGTCAAGAAGATTGGATCAGAAAAACCGGTTGCTTTATACCATTGACGAAGATATTGTAACCGTCTACGTGGTTTCCCTTCAAGGACACTATGATGACAAATAAAACAAGCAACGAGAATTCTTATCTCGAATTTACCAAATCTATTATTGACAAACAAAACTAAACGAAACAAAAGGACGGGCATATAATGTTGCTCGTCCTTTATTCGCTTCATTTGTGAAATTCGCCGACACTCACATAGATTGTTATCCACGAAAGAAGTGCGTTTACCCCTATTCACATTTCAGTCGATTTCCATTCCCAACACCTGCTCGATGATGGGTGCCATGTCGTAGTATTTATATTCAGCCAACCGGCCTCCGAAGACAACATTCCGCATAGTTGCCGCCAATTCGCGGTACTGTCCGGCCAGCCGGCTGTTCTTTTCGTCGTTCACGGGATAATAAGGTTCCATGCCATCCTGCCACTCCGTGCTGTATTCCCGCGAGACCACGGTCTTGGGATTGGCATACACGGCAGGGCCGAAACTCTCGAAATGCTTATGCTCGATGATGCGCGTATAGGGAACGTCGGCCTCGGTGTAGTTGACCACGGCATTGCCCTGATGATTGGGCTCATTAAGCACTTCGGTCTCAAAGCGCACCGTGCGGTAGTTGAGTTTGCCAAAACGATAGCCGAAAAACTCATCCAACTGCCCGGTATAGACAAGCGTGGCAGCCTCAGCCTCCCGGGAGCCGGAAGTGCAGCCGTCGGTCGGGGGCATCGTGAATTGCCATCGGCCGGATGCCCCTTGCTTACAACCGATGTCGAAGAAGTCAACCCCCGTCACGGTCTCCACCCCTGCAAGCAGACCATCGATGAGTTTGTTGTAGCCACCGATGGGTATTCCCTGATAGGCATCGTTGAAATAGTTGTTGTCAAACACCATGCGCACAGGCAATCGCTTGATGATGAAAGCCGGCAGTTCGGTGCATTTGCGCCCCCATTGCTTCTCGGTGTAGCCCTTGATGAGCCGCTCGTAGATGTCGCGCCCGATGAGCACCTGCGCCTGCTCCTCAAGATTGCGCGGTTCGGTGGCCCCGTCGGCCTGCATACGGGCCACGGCTTCGGCCCGCTGTTCGTCGAGTTTGGCCTGCGCCTCTGCAGGGGTGGTCACACCCCACACGGCATAGAAAGTGTTCATGTTGAACGGCAGGTTGTAGAGCCGCCCCTTATAGTTGGCCACGGGCGAATTGGTATATCGGTTGAACTCCACGATGCTGTTGACGAAATTCCACACCCGCTTGTTGCTCGTGTGGAAAATATGAGCACCGTAGACATGCACATTGATGCCTTCCACGCTCTCGCAATAGACATTGCCTCCCAAGTGGGGGCGCTTGTCTATCACCAGACAACGCTTGCCGGCCTGCCGGGCACGATAGGCGAAAGTGGCTCCGAAAAGGCCGGAACCCACTATCAGATAGTCGTATTTTTCCATATCAGTGTGTGTTGGGAGGGAAATATGCCAATGAGAAAAAATTCATTGCCGTGTCATTCGCACTCATTTTCTATCCTCCGATATTTATAACTTCATTTGCAAAAATAGCTTTTTGATTTGACATTTACAAGTGATTGAAAGGAAAATTCACTAACTTTGCATCATCGGAATGAAACAGAAAATCATCATAGCCATGGCCGGACTGGCCCTCTTGACGGCCTGCACCCGCAGGCAGCCTCAACGGCAGAGGGCAGGAAAGATACGGATGGAGGCGTACGTGAAGTGTACACCCGCGAAAGACCAGGGGCGCAGCGACCTGTGCTGGGTCTATGCCATGCTGGCCACCATCGAAAGTGAGCGGCTGATGATGGGCGACTCGGTGAATCTGTCACCGGCTTTTGTGGCCCGCATGATGATGCGCGAACAGGCCACAGACTATTATTTCTCACGCGGAAAGCACCCCATCAGCCTGCGAGGTATGGCATCCATGACCTTGCGCTACATGGAAAAATACGGTATGCAGCCTTACACTTTCGAGGAAGAGAAGCATCCGGCCGACTATGGCACGCTCTGCCGAAAGGCCATGCTCATGGGCAATGAGGCCATCACCCACCGCACGGGACCAGACAACTACCTCGCACGGCTCGACAACCTGCTCGACGAAGAGACAAACTTCTCTCCCTTGCGGTTCGTACACATGCTCGGAGCTGAATACACCACGCTCCAATTTGCCCAAAGCGTGTGTCTCCCGGGAGATTATCTCTCACTCACAAGTTTCACCAACCATCCCTTCTTCCGCTCATTTGAACTCGAAACACCCGACAACCGCCTGCGCGACACATTCTACAATCTGCCCCTCGACACACTCATGGCCCACATCAGGCAGGCACTGCTCACAGGCCACCCTGTGTGCTGGGAGGGCGACATCAGCGAACCGGGATTCCGCTCGCCTGTCAACGGGTGTCTGGTGACGGAAAAAGAAGAAGGACACACAGCCACCCAACAAGAACGGCAACGTGACTTCGACCGGTTGCTCACCACCGACGACCATGCCATGGAGATGGTGGGGATGTTCCGCCTGCGGGGACGAACCTATTTCGTCTTCAAAAACTCGTGGGGCAAAAATTATGGCAACGAGGGCTTCGTCTACCTTTCGGAAAACTATGTGAGAATGAAAACCATCGCTGTGTTCATGAGCCGCAATGCCTATAAGGGGGTGCCGCTCAATCAGCCGTAGGCCTCTCTTGGCTACACGTATCTGCCAAAAGGCAAATGCAGAAGCAAAGTTTATTGCACTCCAAGACAGTCCCAATGCCTGCTATTGTCCCACTCTGTGGTAGGTTTCTTCAAAAGGCAGACGGAAACGGTCGCCCCAAACGCCGTCGGGAAGGCGCACGCCGCAGGTAACCACCATGTTAATTTCCACCCCGTAGGGTAGCCCGAGTGCTTTCTTTACCAACCGACTATCGAATCCTTCGAGCGGACAGGTGTCATAGCCGGCTTCGCTCATGGCCAGCATGAACGTTTGCACAGCCAGCGCACAACTCTTGTGTACCACCACCCGCATGTCACTCTCGGACACCTGATGCACGATAGGGCGGAACAGACCGATCGTCTGGGCAAGCATCTTGCGGGCCAATCCGGCCAGTCCGAAGCAGCGCGAGTAGAGGAAAGGTATCACCCGATCATAATAGAGATGCTGCTTTGCCGTGCGCTTCAACTGCTTATCGGCAGGACTGTTGCGCCGTATGTTACCCTCCTCAAAGGCAATAACGGCACGGGCATGGCTGTGATAGCGGTCTTGCCGGGTGACAAACACCACCATCTGCCGGGCCGAACGGGCCGTGAGCTGATTGAAGCAGGCCCGGCTCAACTTCTTCAGCACAGCCTCATCGGTCACATGATAGCACTCCCACAGCTGCATATTCGAACTCGTGGGAGCCAGTGTGGCCATTTCCAAACACTGCTTCACCCGCTCCGCGTCAATCAGTCGGGCCGGGTCGAAATGCCTTACGGCCCGCCGATGTTCCAGAATCTCTTGTAAATTCATATCTCTTGCTGTTTATTTAAGTTTGGGAATTATAAGGAGTTACCGGAAGCCAAAGGCGTTGGAGACCCCACTCTTAACTCCTCATTCCCCCCGATTGCTCTATAACGCCGTGAAAGCGGCCACGAAGCCGAAGATGATACCGGGCGTATTGGCTATGGCCAAAGGCAGGTCGCGCTTCTCCTTGAAAAGTCCGTAGGCCACCCACAACGTGCAGTTGATGCCGGCCATGAAAGGCTGAATGAAAGTGCCCTTATGCCCCTCCAGATTGTTTTGTATCTGGGGGAAATAGAATACATACATCAACACTGAGGTGGCCATGCCTACCCAGCCCATGGTACCGAAGAATTTTTCTTTTGTCATTTTGTCTTTTAACTATAAAACGAGTTCTACTTTTTATCTGCCGGGAGTCAAGACGATTCCCGAAATATCTATTTAATGTCACAAATATAAGGATTAAAATTGAATAATGTCGTTTTATTTGTGTATTTTTGCACTATCAATCAAATTATCGGCCGACAACCCCAATCGGCTCATCATAAAACGTTTAGAAGATAAAATGGCTTTAAAATGCGGCATCGTGGGACTCCCCAACGTGGGCAAGTCCACACTTTTCAACTGCTTGTCGAGTGCCAAAGCGCAGTCGGCAAACTTTCCTTTCTGTACGATAGAACCCAATCTGGGCGTTATCACCGTGCCCGACGAGCGCCTCAACAAGTTGGCCGAGCTCGTGCATCCGGGACGCATCGTGCCTGCCACGTGCGAGATAGTCGACATTGCCGGACTCGTGAAAGGCGCATCCAAAGGAGAGGGACTGGGCAATAAGTTCCTGGGCAACATCCGCGAGTGCGACGCCATCATCCATGTGGTGCGCTGTTTCGACGACGACAACATCGTACGCGAGGGAGGCATGGCCGTAGATCCCATTGCCGACAAGGAAATCATCGACACCGAATTGCAGCTTAAAGATCTCGAAACCATCGACGCACAGCTGGCCAAACAGCAGAAGACGGCGGCTGCGGGCAACAAGGATGCCAAGGTGATGGTGACAGTGCTGGAGGCTTTCAAGGAGGTGTTGGAGCAGGGACGCAACGCCCGGGAGGTGAGTTTCGACAGCAAGGAGGAACAACAGGCGGCCCACGACCTGTTTCTGCTCACTACAAAGCCCGTGCTCTATGTGTGCAACGTGGATGAAGCGAGTGCCAAAACAGGCAATGACTACTCGCGCCGGATAGAAGAAATTGCTGCCCGAGAAGGGGCCGAGGCAATGGTTATCGCCGCCAAGACGGAGGAGGACATCGCTTCGCTTGAAACCTACGAGGACAAGCAGCTGTTTCTCGAAGAACTCGGACTGACGGAGAGCGGCGTGAACCGACTCATCAAAAAGGCCTACGCGCTGCTCAATCTTGAAACGTTTATCACGGCCGGAGAGATGGAAGTGAAGGCCTGGACTTACCACAAGGGATGGAAAGCACCGCAGTGTGCGGGCGTCATACACACCGACTTCGAAAAGGGATTCATCCGTGCCGAGGTCATCAAGTATGACGACTACATCCGTTATGGCTCTGAAAGTGCCGTTCGAGAAGCCGGGAAACTGGGCATCGAGGGCAAGGAATATGTGGTGCAGGACGGCGACATCATGCACTTCAGATTTAATGTATAATCTTTTTTCAGGAGTTAGAGGAGTTAAAAGGAGTTAGCACTCGCTTCGCTCGTTAGGAGTTAAAAGAATAGTCTTATTGCCTGAGTTTATGAAACTGTTAGAAGTAAAGCTGTTGTCTTGACCCCCTTTCACCCCTTAACTCCCTTAACTCCTACAAAATCAAACTAACATGAACCACCTCTTATACATCGTTTGGGGCCCGAGCGAAACAGCTTTCCACCTCGGTCCGCTGGCCATCCGCTGGTATTCGCTTTGCTGGCTCATCGGTCTCGCCTTGGGCTATCTGCTCATGAAGCGGCTCTACAAGGAGCAGAAAATAGCCGATGCCAAGTTTGAACCGCTGTTCATCTACATCTTTGTGGGTGTACTGCTGGGTGGAAGACTCGGCCATTGTCTGTTCTACGAACCGGAATATTTCCTCAGTTCGTTCGAGCATTTTGTGGAAATGATAGTGCCCATGCGCCATTTGGCCGACGGCAGTTGGAAGTTTGTGGGCTATCAGGGGCTCGCCTCCCACGGCGGCGTGATCGGTATGCTCATCGGCATCTACCTCTATTGCCGCAACACAGGCGTGGGCGGATGGGTCGTACTCGACAATATGGGCATCTGTTCGGGCATCACGGCTACATTCATCAGACTTGGAAACCTGATGAACAGTGAAATCATCGGCAAGGTGACCGACGTGCCATGGGCTTTCATCTTTGAGCGCGTAGACCAATATCCACGCCATCCGGGACAGCTCTATGAGGCCATCGCCTACGCCTGTTTCTTCCTCATCATCTATATGGTCTACCGGAAGAAAGGCCCCGAGACCGTGGGCAGCGGCCTCTACTTCGGTCTTTGTCTCACACTCATCTTCACTTTCCGCTTTTTGATAGAATACACCAAAGAAATACAAGAGGCCTTCGAGGCCGGCCTGCCCATCGACATGGGACAGATATTGAGCATCCCATTCATCGCCATCGGCCTTTGGGCGATGAGGAGAAGCAGGCGAGTGAATAAAGTAGACAAGTAAACGAGTGGACAAGTAGACAAGTTATTTGTCTTCTCAAACAGGTGAAGCTTGTAAGTTGTTTGGCAAACAACTCGTTTACTTGTCCACTCGTTTACTTGTCCACTTATCTACTCGAATCCCCTAATAATCCATAACCCGTCAACTCATCTACTTGTTTACTCATCAACTAAAAATGAAAAAACTACTTTCCTTCCTTGCTGTCGCAGCCGTGGCAGCCATCGGCAATGCCCAAAGTGTGAAGCCGGCATACTCCGTTTTGGGAAAAGACACCATCTGCCAGGTATTCATCTATTCGCCCGGAGACAGGGCCGGACTCCATCTTGCCTATCTGGACGACAACGACCGGTGGCAAGATGTGGGCCAGCTGTGCTCGTCAGACTACGGCCGGTGGGGCTCTGAGAAAAGGATGTACCACCCGTTCGTGCTCCACGCCTCCGACGGAACGTGGCGCGCCGTGTGGTCGGTGAATGACTATGCGCCCTGCATCGCCGCAGCCTACAGCGAGGATCTGATTACTTGGAGGCCCCAGGACTACCCGCAAATGTCGGTGCAGGGATGCCGGAAACCCATCATGTTTCAGATGGAAGACGGGACTTTCGACATCTATTTCCACTCCGACAAGGGCAACCGCTATGTCCATGCATCCAACGACTTCCGCACTTTCAAGGAGGATGAGGAACCCAGCACCATAGAAGACGTGGTGTGGACGCGCGACACGGCCACCGTAGGCGGAAAGCACTATGAGGGCAATCTCTTCGACATTCCCAAACTACACCTTTCTTATATAAACGACTATTTCCGCGCTCTGGGTGCCGACGGCATCATGAGCAGCGAGAGTATGGCGCAAGACAGTGAGCGTTTCAAGACGCTTACGGGCCTCAAGGCGCGGGTGACGGTGGACAAAGCACAGACGAAAGCCATCAGTGACAAGCTCGTCGGGGTGTTCTTCGAGGATATAAGCTATGCCGCCGACGGAGGTCTGTATGCCGAACTCATCCAAAACCGCGACTTCGAATACAATGAGCGCGACCATAAAGGATGGTCGCCCTCCACTGCCTGGCATTCGCCGAAGCCCATCAAAATTGCCACGGACAATCCCCTGAGCAAGAACAATCCCCACTATGCAGTGCTGGCGACCGACACCTTGCAGAACGAAGGTTGGGACGGCATAGCCGTGAAGAGCAGCCAACAGTATGCCTTCTCTTTCTATGCACGCAACTTGGGAACAGACAAGAAGCAGTTGCAGGTGGCACTGGTGGGCGACGACGGGCGCGAACTGGCCAAGGCAAAATTCAAGCTGCAAGGCGAAGGATGGACACAATACAGAGCCTTGCTCAGCGTGAAAGCGGACAAGAACGCTCCGACAGAGAGCCTGCACAACGCCCGGCTTGTGATCGTTCCCAAAGGGGAAGGCGAAGCGGCGATAGACATGGTGTCGCTCTTTCCGCAGGACACCTACAAGGGCCACGGGCTCCGCAAAGACCTCGCCGAGACGATTGCCGCCCTGAAACCTAAGTTTGTGCGGTTTCCGGGCGGCTGCATGAGCCACGGAGACGGACTCGACAACATCTACCATTGGCACCACACCATAGGCCGACCGGAAGACCGCGTGCCGGACAGAAACATCTGGAACTATCACCAAACACGCGGACTGGGCTTCTACGAGTATTTCCAATTCTGCGAAGACATCGGCGCAGAGCCCCTGCCGGTGCTTGCCGCTGGCGTTCCCTGCCAGAACTCTTCCAACAACGCCTGTGGCTACGGCGGACAGCAAGGGGGCATCCCCATGGCCGACATGCCGGCCTATTGTCAGGAGTTTCTCAATCTGATAGAGTGGGCCAACGGAGATCCGGCAACCTCCAAGTGGGCGAAGATGAGGGCCGACGCAGGGCATCCGGCTCCGTTCCACCTCAAATACATCGGTGTGGGCAACGAAGACATCATCTCCACGCCCTTTGAGGAGCGTTGTCTCATGATATGCAAGGCCATCAAGGAGAAGTATCCCGACATCATCGTGTGCGGCACGGCAGGGCCTTTCCACTATCCGTCGGCCGACTACATAGAGGGTTGGAAGTTTGCCAAAGAGCACCACAACATCATCGACATGGTGGACGAACACTACTACGAGAGCACAGGATGGTTTATGAACCACTTGGACTATTACGACCATTACGACCGCAAGGGTCCGAAAGTGTATGTCGGAGAATACGCTTCGAGAACACGTACGTTGGAGTCGGCGTTGGCCGAAGCACTCTTTCTCTGCCACGTGGAGCGCAACGCCGATGTGGTGAGCATGACAAGCTATGCGCCGCTTTTGGCTAAAGACGGTCACCACAACTGGAATCCCGACCTGATCTATTTCGACAACACTGCCGTCACCACCACGCCGAGTTATGAGACGCAACGCCTTTTCTCGGCCTACAGCGGCGACCACTACACGGCATCCACGATCACAGCACCCGATGTTCCGGCCAACAGACTGGCCTCGAGCGTGGTCTCCGACAGCAAGACGGGCAAGACCTACCTGCGTCTCGTCAACGCCTTACCTGTGGAAGTGGACTTCGAGGTAGGCGGACTCTCCATCCCCACAGGCTCACGGATAACCGGTTTCAGCGGCCTACCGGCTGATAAAAAGACGGAAACCGTCACTTCTTCCGTCACCAAAGACAACCATATTTCACTGCCTCCGTATTCCGTAAGGAACATTGAGATATGATTTTTTAAGGAGTTAAGGGAGATAGGGAGAGGAGTTAAGGGAGTTAAGGAGTGAAAGGGAGTTAAGACAATAGCTTTGTTGCTTGATCCATCGACAATATCAAGATGTAAAGCCGTTGTCTTAACTCCCTTTCACTCCTTAACTCCCTTAACTCCTCTCCCTATCTCCCTTAACTCCTAAATTACTTCCTTACTCCTTTCCTCCTCCTACAATCTTCTTGATATCATTCAGCTTGTTCAGTGCCTCCATAGGTGTGAGGTTGTTGATGTCGAGCCCCAGTATCTCGTCACGAATCTGTTCGAGCACCGGGTCATCGAGCTGGAAGAACGATAGCTGCATTCCCTCACGACTCTCGTCGAGATGCTTCACGCGCGCCTTTCCGGCCGCTCCCACGCCCGAGTTGTCGGCTTCGAGCTGTTTCAGGATGACATTGGCCCGCTTGACAATGCTGCGGGGCATGCCCGCAATCTCGGCCACGTGGATACCGAACGAGTGTTCGGAACCGCCCCGTTCGAGTTTGCGCAGGAAGATGACCTTGCCGTTGAGCTCTTTCACACTCACGTTGTAGTTCTTGATGCGCGGAAAGTTCTTCTCCATCTCGTTGAGCTCGTGATAGTGGGTGGCGAAAAGCGTGCGTGCCCGTGCCTTCGGATGCTCATGCAGATACTCCACAATGGCCCACGCAATGGATATGCCGTCGTAGGTGCTTGTGCCCCGGCCCAGTTCGTCGAAGAGCACCAACGACCGCCCCGACACGTTGTTGAGGATGTTGGAAGCCTCCGTCATCTCCACCATGAACGTGGACTCGCCGAGCGAGATGTTGTCCGATGCGCCCACGCGGGTGAAGATCTTGTCCACCAGACCTATCCGGGCGCTCTCCGCCGGCACGAAACAGCCCACTTGAGCGAGCAGCACGATCAAGGCCGTCTGCCGCAGCAGGGCCGACTTACCGGCCATGTTGGGGCCCGTGATCATCATCACCTGCTGCTTCACCGTGTCGAGATACACGTCGTTGGGCACGTATTGCTCGCCTATCGGCAACTGCGTCTCGATCACGGCATGCCTCCCCTGCTTGATGTCGAGCACCTCGCTCTCGTCAATCGTGGGCCGCACGTAGCGGTGCTCCTCCGAAGTCTTGGCAAACGACAGCAGGCAGTCGAGATGGGCCACGAGGTTGGCGTCGATCTGTATTTGCGGAATGAATTCCTGCATGGCCAGTATGAGTTCGTTGAAAAGCTTGGTCTCGAGCATGATGATTTTCTCGTCGGCCCCGAGTATCTTCTCCTCATATTCTTTCAGTTCCTGTGTGATGTAACGCTCAGCCTGCGCCAGCGTCTGCTTGCGCACCCACTCCTCGGGCACTTTGTCCTTGAACGTGTTGCGCACTTCAAGATAATAGCCGAACACGTTGTTGAACCCCACCTTCAAGCTCGTGATGCCCGTCTTCTCGATTTCGCGCTGCTGTATCTCAAGCAGATAGTCCTTTCCGTGGCGGCTGATGGAGCGCAGCTCGTCGAGTTCGGGGCTGTAGTTGTCGGCAATGACATCTCCCTTGTTCAGCAACTGCGGCGGATCGGGCTGTATCTCCTTGTCAATGCGGTCGCGCAACGACTCGCAGAGGCTCAGCTGCTCCCCCACCCGCTTCAAGGCCTCGTTGCCGGCCGAGAGACAGGCCATCTTCACGGGGCGTATGGCTGTGAGGGCGTTCTTCAGCTGCACCACCTCGCGCGGACTCACCCTGCCCACGGCCACCTTGGAGATGATGCGCTCGAGGTCACCCATGCGGTGGAACTCCTCGTCCACACACGCACGGAAGTCGGGCTTCTTGAAGAAATAGTCCACAATGTCGAGCCGCTCGTTGATGGGGCGCACGTCTTTCAGCGGAAACACCATCCAGCGGCGCAGCAGCCGGCTGCCCATCGGCGTGACCGTGCGGTCGATGACATCGAGCAGCGACAGGCCGTCTTCCTGCATGGGTTGGAGGAGTTCGAGCGACCGGGCGGTGAACTTGTCGAGCCTCACAAACTTGTCTTCCTCTATGCGGGCAAGGGCCGTGATATGGCCGATGTGCGTGTGCTGGGTGAGTTCCAGATACTGCATGATGGCTCCCGAGGCTATGACGCCGTTTTTCAGGTGGTCTACACCGAATCCCTTGAGCGACTTCGTGCCGAAATGCTTCAAGAGTTTCTGCCGCGCACTCTGGTCAGTGAACACCCAGTCGTCGAGCTCAAAGGTGCAGAAACGCGTACCGAAATAACGCTCGAAGTCCTGCTTGCGGGCCCGGTCGTAGAGCACCTCCTTGGGTTGGAAGTTGCCCAGCAGTTTCTCCACATAGTCGTAGGTGCCCTCCCCGGTGAGAAACTCGCCCGTGGAGATGTCCAGAAAGCTCACGCCGCAGGCCCCCTTGCCGAAATGTACAGCCGCCAAGAAGTTGTTCTCCTTGTAGTTGAGCACATTGTCGCCCATGGCCACGCCCGGCGTCACCAGTTCGGTGATGCCCCGCTTCACCATCTTGTCCATCTCCGAAAGGCCCTTCTTGCCCTTGATTTGCTCCCGCTTCTTCTTCGGGTCTTCAAGCTGGTCGCAGATGGCCACACGCTTCCCCGCTCTGATGAGCTTGGGCAGGTAGGTGTCGAGGGCATGATGGGGAAATCCCGCCATCTCGGTCACGGCTGTAGACCCTCCGTTGTTGCGGCGCGTGAGTGTGATGCCCAGCACGCGTGCCGCCTCCACGGCATCCTCGCAGTAGGTCTCGTAGAAGTCGCCACAGCGAAACAGCAACAGCGCCTCGGGGTGCTTCGACTTCATGTCGAAAAACTGGCGCATCATCGGAGTAAGTCCTTTTTCGTTTACAGCCATCTGTTTTTTAAATTTAGTTTAGCATGCAAAGATAACGTTTTTAGCCGAGACGGGCAAAACTATCCCCTAAAAAGCTGATGCACCCCAGCCATAAGCCCCATAAAACCTTTACAAAATCACTATCTTCAAAACACGCCAACCAGCACGGAAAAGCCCCTCCCGCACACTCCGAAATCCTTCTTATCCGCCCACCACGCCCCTTTGACCATGCGAAAGGGCCACAGTGAGCGAGCCATTCGGCCTCCGCGAGCGTCCAAAAGAGCCTCTCCTACGCCCTCATCCGGCCTCTTTCAGAGCCCTTTTTGCCCCTTTTAGCTTGTCAATAAATCAGAAGTATTTAACTGTCAACGCATTACAAGTCCCTCATTTTTTCCGTATTTCAAGCCGAGAGAGCTTCCGACCGGAAATATCGCCAAAATGGAGGCCTAAAACATGCAGTATTTTTTAACAATCGAAAAATCAAAAAGAGCGTTCAATAAAGTAAGGAAAAAACGCATACAAAGAAAGAAGCAACTGCGCCCACATCTATTCGCCACTCGAATTCTATGTGTCAAAAACATGGTTCCCACTTCAGTATCGTGGGCGCGTCATAGCCTCTGGTCAGCAACAAATACTGAAAATAATCGATAGTCGACTTTCCCTTTTCCGCAGTCATCTCTCCCACCATAAATGCTACAGGTGACTTATATCCCACAAAATCATCGCCATCTTTGTAGGGAGAGCCTTTTACGTTCAGCCGGTATAAGCAGACGCCCCTCTCGGGCGATGCCTCTCTCAAGTTTTCCACATTCGTGAAATATAACAATGGCCCGTCGGCATTGGCCAGTTTTGTTTTTTCGTCTCTCGGAGTAGGAAAGGGAGACTCTTTCGGGAGATAACACTCGCTGTCGAGCGTGATGTGGGCTATGCTGACCACCTTGTTGGAGGGCTTCCGCTCCAGACAAGTGCCCAAAGACGCAACATGATGCCCCTTGACCACATAAGGGGAACGGTAGATATGCCCCACCCCTGTGGAACAGTAAACCACCCTACCTTTTATGCCTTTCATACAAGCCATGAAGTTGGCCAACATTGCAGAGTCGCGCATTCCTTTATAGTCTTTCTGTCTGCCAAGGAGGGAATGTACGATAATTCGGTGGGCTGAATCGAGACTGCTATTGAAGTTATACAGCCGTTCCCACTTACGGATGAAATCTTCGGTATGGTGCTGCGGAATATTTTCTTTTTCATATTGCAAAAGTTTCCCCAACAAGCCCCTATTCTGACTGGGAGCGTCGAGGAAGCGATTAAGCAGTTCGGCTTCTTCTGTATATATCTCGGTGAAATAGTCTCTCACGCCATAGTTGCGATTCAGATACTCCAACATGGATATGGCAAAATCTTCGGTCTTGGCATATCCGTGAATCTCTCCAAACATATAGATTGTTGTTTTCGATGTATCGGGAGCCTCGATAAAATTCTGCGGAATCTCCAGTCTGCCATTAAGGGCAGTGCTGTTTCTCCGTAGATATTCGATTTTTTCAGTCGACTTACTGCCCGAATAGTAGAGCCAGACACCCCAGATGTAAAGCAGTGGGAGCATAGCCAGAATAATAAATACGATAACTGCGATTCTTATAATTTTTACCATATTCAGATGTTTTGATTTCTGATGCAAAAATAAAAAGGAAATTCAAACCACCCAAATACTCAATCCATACAACTAAGAAAAGTGACAGACGGCTATCGCAATGGCCATTTGACTAAGTTTTGTGACGGATGACTATGCCTATAAATACGATTTCAACTTAGGGACATAAGTACGGGAGACTGGAACTGCCGCCGGACAGTCGGACAATTTCAGTTGATAACCATTCGAATTACCCTTGGCATCGGAAATGTTATTGATGTTAACGACAAACGAGCGGTGGCATTGGAAGATGTTGTGATAGTCCAAATCTGACAATAGGGCTGCCATCGTCAGTCTCATCGTCCTATGAAGCAATTCTCTGCCTTGCTTATAGTAAATGGTCACATCATTTTTCTGCGACTCGGCATAGAGAAATTCATTGAGCCCTATCCGGAGGTCGGAGCCTCTCGCTGCCGTGTCGTGTATCGTCACAATGATGTCTTCCTGCTCCTCCGTGTTTTTCTGTAGCATCCCTGCCAGCTCCGTCTTCAGATAACGATTGTAATTGACGAGAAAGGTCACGATGCCCAAAATGATGCCGATAATGAATGTCCAATAAAGGAAAACGAGAATCACTTTGGCAAAATACTGGGCCCCGATATGAAAGACGACGATGGAATAGATGGCATTGCACAGGCCCAGAAAAAGCCAAAACAGGATGCAGGAAAGGCCTGCGTCGGCTATTGTCCAGATGCTTTTTCTGGCAGCCAAGCGGCTGACACATTTCTGATAGGCAGCCTGACTGATATAGGTGATAAGACTATATCCAAGAACAACTCCCAACAGATTTCCTCCATTCTGCTCATAGATATTGAGGCCAAAGGGAACAAGGAAATAAAGAATCAGGAAGACGATGGCTGAAAGCAGCAGACTATCTTTCCAATTGCCCGGCTTAAATGGATATTTTCGTTGGAGTATTTGGAGCATGGGTGGCATTCAAATTCGTTGTTTGATGACAAAATTACGAAATTTTCCAATAATATTCCATCGTTTATCAGTAAAAACACCCATCATAACCGTGCATGACTGAAAACATACGAAGGTAAGCCGGAAGAAAAAACGGCATGGGCCGTTGGGAAAAAACAAAAATAGCCGGCCCCAAATGAGGTCGGCCATTCCGGTTATAATGCAGAATAAATATACTTGTTTACCCCCCGATGAGCCGCTTGAGCTGCCCGATGAGGGAGTTGAGTTCCACGCCCGAGCGCTCGCTCATCATCCGCACATCGGCCTTGGCAGCGATGATTTTCCCGAGCGGTGAACTGAGCATCTTAAACTCCGGGGCTATCTCCGGAAGCCGCTTTTTGAGGTCGGGATATTGCTTCAGGAGGTCTTTCAGGCGCGTTTCGGGCGTGATGGCGGTGACGGATGGCGCGGGAGAGGAGTCGGACGGACTCTCCGCTTCGGCTTCGGGAGCGGTAGGAGTAGAGCTGCCGGGCCCGCTTCCCTTTGCTTCGGGGGCGGCGGAAGCCTTGTCGGAGACATTTTCGCCAGCCCACGTGAGCAGCGTCTGTGAACCTTCGAGGGCGCGGATATGTGTGCAGTCTTGCATCATCTCAAGCACACCGCGGAACTTGCCGTCTTTGTCGCGCACGGCCACATAGACAATGTAGATGAACAGGCCGGGCTTGTTGATCCAAAACTCTGCCCTGTCTTGCTCGCCGCTGCGCAGCTTGTCAATCACTTCACGCACCACGTGGGCACTCTTCTTGGGGTGGCAGTTCATCACCTCGCGGCCTATCACGTTTTTGCTGCGCGGAAAGATGCGGTGGTCAGTATCGGAATAGAAGCACACGAGTTCGTTTTCGTCGACAAACGAGATATCGATGGGCAGATGCTTGTAGATGAGGTTGATCTGTTCGAGGGTGAGCCGGCCGGTGGTCACATCGAGCTTGTCGCTGCCTCCGGAAGTGTAGCCGTATTTGCCCAACAAGGCCTGCAAATCGGCCGCAAAGCCTGCGGGAACCGCTTCCGGGGCCTTTTCGGCAGTGTGGGCAGTCTCCTCAGGAGCCACATCGAAGAAAGCGAAACCTATCTCCCGGTCGCCCTCCTTCATCTCCTCAAACTCCTTAGGGCTGATCATGGCCATCGAAGTGGGATAGAGAATGGCCTCCTCCTTGTGCATGAGGTCGCGGCAGTAGTCGAGCAGTTCTTGCTGCTTGGCGATGAACTCTTCCTCGCGCATCTCTCCGAGCAGGCGCTCGGAGTCTCTGATGATGTCGCGCACGAGGTCGTCGAAAGTCCACATAGTGGTCGTAGGCCGTGTAAACCCCTTCTTCTCGAGCACAGGATAGAGCTGGTTTTGCTTGCGCTTGTAGTGTATGGGGTAAAGTTTGATACGGTCGTAGAGCTCCAGCCACTGATTCTTGATCATGGGATACTGCATCAGGTCTTCCACGGCCAAGAGCAGCCGGCGCATCTCCTCATTCTCCCGCAGATAGTGCATGATGGGGTGAGTCTCCGGCAGGTTGGGCAGCGAAGTGTCCATCAGTCCGTCGAGCAGATGGAGCGTCTGGTGGATGTCTTCCCTGATACACTCGTCGTCACTTTCCTCGGTCATGGTCTGCTCGACATAGGCAATGTGGTAGGGGTTCACCTTTCCCACCTTTTCGGCCAGTTCCCGACGGGCCTCTTCGAGCGTGAGGTCTCCTGCGTGATACCGGTCTTCGATGTCGTGAAGCCTTTTCATCTTCTCCTGTTCTATCTCGGGGAGATAGTGTTGCATTTTATTTTCCATACGACTTTTATTGTTTGATTCCTTTCCGAATGCAAATATACGCACTAAATCCGTTGACTGTCAGTCACAAATGTTACTTCGGGTAGTTAAATAAACACAAAACTCGACTCTTTCCAACACTCTTGACCGAGCACCACACCGCCCTATCTCTCAAACAGCCGGTCGCCATCGGTCACCTGTGTAGGCACTCCGGCCCGGCCTCCCAAGTGACAATCTTCAAGTGTCACCTGCACGGCATCGTCGATGCTCACGGCATTTTTCACCTCTCCTATCTCCACACGGCGAATCGTGACATCCCGAATGGGCTTGGCTTTGGTGCCTTGCAGCACAATGCCGGCTGCCCGGGCCCTTCTGCAACTCACCCCGTCGACGAGCAGATGTTCCACTTCTGAGAAATGACGGCTGCCAAGTCCTTCGCCGGCATACATGCTCGTGACGTATATAAGATCTTCCACCTCATCGAAACGACAATCTTTCATGTAGATGTTTTTCACGTATCCGCCCCGGTCTGGATTGGTCTTGATGTAAAGACCGCGCTTGCAATAGCCCGCAAAGTCGCAATCCTCCACAAACACATTCCTCACTCCGCCGCTCATCTCGCTGCCGATGACCACGGCGTGGAGCCCCTTGAAACGGCAGCGACGGATGATGATGTTCTCCGACGGGTGCGCATGGGTCCAACCGTCGTTGTCGCGCCCGCTCTTGATGGCTACGTTGTCGTCGCCATTGTCGAAACTGACATCTTCGATGAGAACGTTACGCGAAGACTCGGGATCGATGCCGTCGTTGTTCACGAGCTTGGCATCGTAACGCAATCCTCGGCAAATGACATTCTCGCTTTGCAGCAGATGGATGCACCAAAAGGGACTGTTGATGATTTTCACACCCTCAATGGTCACGTTCCGGCATCCGAAGAGTTGTATGAGTTGGGGGCGCAGCCAATGCCCCTCGCCGAAGTTGCGCTCTGCCAACGGCCTCTCCTCGTGGTTCATGCGGCGCGAAAGGGTCTGCCCCTCTTTCTGCCGGGCACGCCAAGTGGCGAAAGTGGCAGCACAGTTGCCGTCGATCAGTCCCTTGCCCACGATAGATACATCGTGCAGGTTGCGACCATAGATCATCGGACTGTAGTTGTTGAGGAACGTTCCCTCCCAACTGGTTGCCACTGTAGGCAGATAGAAGCGGGGCTCAGGGGAGAAACGCAACGTGGCCCCCTCGCGGATGTCGAGGCACACACCGTCGACCAGATGGATGGGACCGCACATCAGAAACACGCCACCGGAAAGTACTATCCTAGCCCTACCCCACTTGCGAGCCTGCCGGAGGGCTTTTATCATGGCCGGACGGGCATCGGTCTTTCCGTCGGTCTTGGCTCCGAGACGTGCAAGGTCGATGACGCGGGTGGGCATAGAGGCTCCGGTGATGTGACGGAGAATGGAATCACGCGTGGCCGCAGGATAGTCAAGGGCCCACGCTTTGGTTGCCACCAGCAACAGCAATGCCGGCAAAAGTCTGGTGATTTTCATTTGTTCTGTATTAAAAAAATAAAAGGATGACAGCACACGGCTGTCATCCGGAATTCTTATCTTACCAACGAAGTGACTTTACTGTTATTTCCTTTCATGCTCACAAGGAAGGCCTTGGCCGACCCAAAGCGCAGAAACATGTCGAGACGCACGGGGATGTGATTGGTATCATCGGTGACATAAAATCGCACGATTTCCTTCCACCGGTCTTTGGCAAACTCCATATACGACAGCTCCAGACAGTGATAGGTGTGCCCGTTGTCGGCCTTCACCTTCGACCGGCCATGAAAACGCAACTGCGCATTCTCCCGGTTGTTGCCGTCGACCATGGGGAAGTTGACCACGTAGCCTGCCTTCCAGTTGGCTGGATTGAATGACCGGGCCCGCAAGAAGATGCTCAACATGTCGTAGACACAGTCTTGGTAGTTGTGTTGCTGCCAGTGGTGCTCGCCGTCGGCATCCATCCGGTGCTGCTTCACGTATGCTCCGGTGCCGGGATAGGAATAGAACACCTCGTCCACCCGGTAGCGGTTGCCTTCAAGGGCACCCTTCCGGAAATACAAAGGGGCCATTTCCTGAGAGACATAACAAAGCAACGTGTCGCGCATGATAAAGATCTTGTCGGCCCTACTGTTGCCACGCGTGGTGAGACTGGCCCGATAGGCCTTGTTTCCTTTATAGGTGGTGTTGACGATAGACATGCTGGCCGTGCCGGCTTTCAGCCATACAAACTTCCAATTATAATAAAGGTTATAAGTCAGGTATTCCCCACTCGTGAAGGCTGTGTTGCGGAATGTACACTGTGCACCGGCCCTTGGCGAAAACGCCAAAAGCACGCATAGCAACAGGGAAAATCGGAGTCGTTTCATCATCTGTATAGTTTTAGTGTCATAACTTGAGTTCATCGGGCAGATATTTGATGCCAAGTTCCTTGGCCCGCTTGGCATTCTGGCTTTTGATTTTCTTCTCTTTGTCGGGCTTCTGCTTGGTGATGGCACCCGGTTTTTGCAAGTTGAGCGTCCGGGCCGTGGGATTCCACGACTCGGTGACATCCCATTTGGCGCGGCATTCTATCTTTTCAGGATAATAATACACCGGCTCGGGCTGCCTGTCGTCGGCATACGAGCCTGTGTCCCAACGGCCGTTGCGGTTGAGATCTACATACATACGCATGTAGTAACCGCCCGGAGCGACATAGAAAAATTCGGCCACGCCGTTGCCGGTAGTCACTTCCTTGACCACTTTCTCGGAGTTGTCGAGCAACTGCACCACAGCCTGTTCACCGTTCAAGCCCTGCAATGTGACGAGCAACGAACTGTAGGCATCGAGCGACCTCACCTTAAATCCTTTCTTCACCGCTACCGACGCCTTGCCGTAAATGTCTTGGAAGGCAGCACTGTCTATCTCCAGACTGTATTCGATATTGGGCCGCCACTCGCCCTTCAGTTCATATTCGCGGCTCTGCAGTCTGTCAAACTCCATCGGAGCGCGGTACCAGAGCGTGTCGTGCTTGGCATAAAGGTGAATGGCCGAGGTGTCTATTCGGGCCAGTGGCGTGGGGAACGAGAAACGGATGTTCTTGTCGGGATCGAGCTCCGACTGCAACTTGATGTCCACTTCCAGTGGCCTGACGGGCATAACGGAGTCGAACGGTTCCCCGCGCTTGCGCCGCTTCTCCTGCTGCTTCTCCCACTTTTCATACTCTTTCTCCCGCTGCTTGAGCCGTTTGGCATAGGGTTGCTTCGACAATATCTCAAGTGTGTCGGTGTGGGTGACGAGTTTTCCGAGGCTGTCGGTCATGAGATAGCTCATGGCCACGTTGAGCGTGTCTTGATTGACAAGTGCCGTGTCGCGCAGCCAATAGGTCACCGTGTCACGCTTTTCGCCGGCCTCCACAACAAAGGCGTTGCGGTCGTCGAAATTAAGCCCCCTGACCACGGGCAGCGAGTCGCTGCCATAGCTGAAGAAAAGCGTGAAGTGGTCGGGCTCCTTGCGCTCGTTCTTGATATACACCCGGTCGGTATTCGTCTGAGTGAAGGCCGTGAGCACGATGTTGTCGGGCACGAAGTGAGTGTAGGCCGTGGGCGTGATGGTCTTGATGTGGAGCGAATCGGTCCAAAGGGTGTCCTGCCGGGTGTCGGGATAGGACGAAGGCGTGATGATGTCGTGGTTGAACGCTATCTTCTCGCTTTTCTGATTGAAGAAGTAGTTGCCGTCAGCATCTTGCAAGGCAAACACCCGATAGGAGCCTGCGGCAATGCCCTTGATGACGAAGCGGCCCCGGCTGTCGGTGCGCGAAACGCGAATCATGGGTTTTGTGGTGAAGAGCGTGTCGCTCTTAGTGCCTATCTCACTCTCCGGAATGGCAGGATAGAGCCCCACGAGAATACCCTTGATGGGCTCCAGATTTTGGGCTTCGAGCACATAGCCCGACACTTCCATCGTGTCAATGGCCTCCCCCGTGGAGAAGCTGTAGGTGTAGTTGCCCATCGGGTTGTTCTCGTTGTTGTCGCTGATGGCATCGGAGAAATCGATGGTGTAGGTGGTGTTCGGTTTCAACGAATCAAGCAACTCCACCTGTATGTGCTTTCCGCCGGCCTTGATTTCGGGCACTTCGAGTTGCGGGGGCGAAACGACGACCTTCTCCGTGGGGTTGTCGAGCTTGATAAACTCGTTGAAGTAGATGCTTATCTTCTTCGATTTCACATTCACTCCCCCGTCTGCCGGACTGGCCCCTACCACCCTCGGCGGTGTCTCGTCATACCATCCGCCGTCGGGCTGGCCCATGCGGGCGCAGGAAGAGAAAAGTAAAACAACGGAGAGGCAGAAGGGGAAAAGCCATCCTCCTACTTTCCTGTATTGATGATTGTATGCTCCTTTTTCCATCCTTTTTCCTTCTATTTCGCCTGCCGACTTTTATTTTATATTTTACCTTTTGTCTTCTGAAATCTATATACGCCCTGTCGGGCGTTCGGGCAGGCATAAAGCACTGCCCCTACAGTTGCTGAAAGCAGAGGCCGCGACTGCCGGGAGGCAGCATCCCGCAGTTTCTTTTATCCCTCTGCCTCCTTACTTTTTAAAGCTTGATTCATCTCCAACAGTTCGTCGATGTTCTTCCGGCTGTTGCTCAAGCGCGGCACCTTATGCTGCCCTCCCAACTTGCCTTTCGCTTTGAGCCAGTCGTTGAAAAGTCCCGGTCGGGCCTTTACAATTTCCAAGTGCTGCAATGTGACATCATGAAAACGCTTGGCCTCATAGTCGCTGTTGATTTCCTGCAACTTGCCATCGAGCAGTCGGGCAAATTGCTGAAGGTCTTCCGGCTCTTTGGAAAACTCGATGAGCCACTGGTGGCGGCACTTGGCGTTGCGGTCCATGTAGACCGGTGCGGCTGTGTATTCGTTCACCTGTGCCCCCGTCTGCTCGCAGGCGTAGGCCAATCCCTTCTCGGCATTGTCCATGATGAGCTCCTCGCCGAAAGCATTGATGAAATATTTGGTGCGCCCGGTGATGACAAACTTATAGGGATTGGTGCTCGTAAACTCCACCGTGTCGCCTATCAGATAGCGCCAAAGTCCGCAGGAAGTGGTGATGAGCATGGCATAGTTTCTGCCAGTCTCCACGCCCTCTATCGGCACCACCGTAGGATTGTCGCTGCCAAACTCGTCCATGGGGATGAACTCATAGAACACGTCATAGTCGAGCATGAGCAGCATCGACTTGTCGGCCGGGTCGTCCTGAATGCCGAAGAATCCCTCGCTGGCATTGTAGGTCTCCATGTAGCTCATGCGGGGCGCAGTGATGAGCTGCTCATACTGCTTGCGATAGGGAGTGAAGGAGATGCCGCCGTGGAAGAACACTTCCAGATTGGGCCACACCTCCTCCAGATGCTGCTTGCCGGAGAGTTCCATCACGCGCACCAACACACTGAGCATCCACGACGGCACACCCGAGATGTTGGTCACATTCTTGTGCAGGCACTCGTGGGCTATGCGGTCGCGCTTCACTTCGAAGTCGCTCAACAGGGCCGTCTGCTTCTTCGGCACGCGCACCAGATTGGCCAGCGGATTGATGTTTTCTATCAGGATGGCACTCAAATCGCCCACAAGCGACCCCGGCAGATTGTAGTTGAGCGAGTGGCTCCCGCCGAGAATGAGACTGCGCCCGTCGAAAAGCCGGCTGTCGGGGTGGTTGCGAAGATAGATCGCCACCACATCCTTTCCTCCCTGATAGTGGATGCGTTGCAGCCCGGCATGGGAGACGGGGATGAATTTAGACTTGTCATTGGTCGTGCCCGACGACTTGGCATACCACTTCACCGTGCCCGGCCAGAGCACATCGCCCTCCCCGTGGCGCATACGGTCGATGCTTCCTTTCAGTTCCTCGTAGGTGTTTACAGGCACGTTGGCGGTAAATTCTTCGTAGCTATGGGTGTTGTTTAGCAAATGCTTGATGCCGTATTCAGTGTCGCTCCCCTTCTCCAAAAGATGCTGAAGCACGCGATGCTGCAACTCGGCAGCGGCCGTGTAATGCTTCTCCAACTCTTTCTGGCGGGGCTTGAAGACATTGCCTACTATGCTTGTTAAACTCATTGCTGTCAATGTATCGTTTAAATTGCAAAAGTAATCTAATCTTTTGAGATAATGGCACAATTTTCAAAATTTAATAATCGTGGCGGGAAGAGGAGTAGATCGGGAAATAACCACTGTCCGGGTATAAGAATGAAATCATTTGAATATTTTATCCCCGAAATGGTATAGGCGGCAATAACAACTTTAAAAACAATTCCATTCAATGTCAATATATTTCGCATCACATTTGCATTTGGGCGAAAATATGACTATCTTTGCATAAGCAAGGGGAGCGCAATGGCGTTCCCCTTTTTTTAGTTTCCATTCAACCTACAGACCCCCAACCCCCTAAAGGGGGCTTTTCAATGCTGTTTGGGCGGAATTGTAGCCCAAACAGCATTGTGAAACGGCCTCTTTTGCATTCTCAGATGGGCCGAACGAGCTTCCGACTGTGGCCGTTTTGCAATGTCGTTTGGGCTTAGTGAGAAAACTAATGGGGATAATCGGGCTGATAAGGCGGATGGAAATAGACAAACGAGGGAATACAACAAAAAGGCGTGTAAGGCTTTTTTTCAATCTGAGTAAGTTTTGTGCTATATGCTTTCTGTCGGCGAATAGTGCGGATTATGCGAATCTATTCCCGCAACCTACATTCGCTTCACCAGCTTCATTCGTCGGCAAAGAAAAAGTTTTGGCCAATGGGTCGAATGAAGAGAATGTATTTTCGCCGTTTGACCCATACGATTCGCCGTAAATCAATAGAAACGACAGCTGCCGATGTAGAGTACATCGGCAGCCGGATAGTTTGTTGTCATCGGATGATGCACGCATATTCCTGTCCGGGAATATGCACGAGGGCGGTTATCCGTAGATCACCTTTCCGTTCTCATCCTCGTAGGGAGCAAGGTCCTTGCTGTACTGGTTCATCGCCCGCAAGCTCATGCCCATGTTGGAGAACCCGCCGTCGTGGAAGAGTGTCTGCATGGTCACCTTGCGCGTGAGGTCGCTGAACATCACCACGCAATAGTCGGCACACTCGTCGGCCGAGGCGTTGCCCAGAGGCGACATCTTGTCGGCGAAGTCCATCATGTTGTCAATGTCCTTGATGCCTTTGCCTGCCGTGGTGGCCGTGGGCGACTGCGAGATGGTGTTGATGCGCACGTTCTTCTCGCGGCCATAGATGTATCCGAAGCTACGGGCGATGCTTTCGAGCAGACTCTTGGCATCGGCCATGTCGTTGTAGCCGAAGAATGTGCGGTGGGAAGCCACGTAGGTCAGGGCCAGCACCGAACCGTAGTCGGCAATGGCATCCACCTTCTTGGCTGCCTGCAACATCTTGTGGAAAGAGATGGCAGAGATGTCCAGCGTCTTGTTGAGCCAGTTATAGTCGAGGTCGTCGTAAGTGCGGTGCTTGCGCACGTTGGGGCTCATGCCGATGGAGTGGAGCACGAAGTCCACCTTACCGCCAAGGAGTTCCTGTGCCTTCACAAAAACATTCTCCAGATCGTCGTAGTTTGTCGCATCGGCAGCGATGATGGGGGCATCGATTTTCTTCGAGAGTTCGTCGAGTTCACCCATACGCAGGGCCATTTCCGTGTTGCTCAACACGATTTTAGCACCTTCCTCGGCACAGCGTTCGGCCACTTTCCAAGCAATGGACATGTTGTTCAACGCTCCGAAAATGATACCACGCTTGCCTTTCAATAAATTGTATGCCATATTGTATCCTTTAAAAATTCGGCACAAAAATACTGATTTTATGCCTAATAACCAAGAAAACGGCCATAAATCAGCCTTCTCGCCCCGGGAAGGAAGGCAGAGTAACAGAAGAACTTTTGTCTGCTATGCTACTTTGTCCGAGAATTAAAGACAGAGCAACGGAATATTTTTTGTTCACTCTGTTACTTTGTCTTAAATACCGAAAAATACTTTCTTTTAGGTATTGCTTTATCAAGAAATTTGGTGTAGTTTTGTGATATAATTGCAATTACACGTATCGTAGAACTTAAAATGATTGGAATTATGAACAAAAAGATTGCTAATTTGTTAGGCGACAAAGCGGAATACTATTTGTCGCACGAGTGTAAGACGATAGACAAGAGCATGGTCTATGAGCCGGGAGCAGACATCATCGACCGCGTGTGGATGAACAGCGACCGGAACGTACGCACGCTCGACAGTCTGCAAAACCTGTTCGGGCACGGTCGGCTGGCCAACACCGGCTATATGTCCATTCTCCCCGTAGACCAAGGCATAGAGCACTCGGCCGGTGCATCGTTTGCCCCCAATCCCATGTATTTCGACCCCGAGAACATCGTCAAACTGGCCATTGAGGGCGGGTGCAATGCCGTGGCCTCCACCTTTGGCGTGTTGGGGGCGGTGGCTCGTCGCTATGCCCACAAGATTCCGTTCATCGTGAAACTGAACCATAACGAACTGCTCACCTATCCCAACAGCTACGACCAAGTGATGTTCGGCACCGTAAAGGAGGCTTGGAACATGGGAGCCGTAGCCGTGGGAGCCACCATCTATTTCGGTTCGGAGGAGAGCCGCAGACAGATTGTGGAAGTGGCGCAGGCATTCGAATATGCCCATGAACTGGGAATGGCCACCATCCTATGGTGCTACTTGCGCAACAACGGCTTCAAGAAAGACGGCACCGACTATCATGCAGCTGCCGACCTCACCGGACAGGCCAACCACATCGGCGCTACCATCAAGGCCGACATCGTGAAACAGAAACTGCCGTCGAACAACGGCGGATTCAAGGCCATCGGCTTCGGGCGCACCAGCGACCGTGTATATACCGAACTCACCACCGATCATCCCATAGATCTCTGTCGCTATCAGGTGGCCAATGGCTACATGGGGCGCGTGGGACTCATCAACTCAGGCGGAGAGTCACACGGGGCTTCCGACCTGAAGGATGCCGTCATCACGGCTGTGGTCAACAAACGAGCCGGCGGAATGGGTCTCATCAGCGGTCGAAAGGCTTTCCAAAAGCCCATGAACGAGGGTGTGGAACTGCTCAACACCATTCAGGATGTGTATCTTGACAAGGACATCACGATAGCATAAACTGGTAAAAACGATAGACTAAAAACTTCAACTTGAATAGTTAAACGGACAACAAAAAGAATTTTTTATGAAAAGAATCGTATTATTGCGCCACGGTCAGAGCCGGTGGAATCTTGAAAACAAGTTTACGGGATGGACCGATGTAGACCTTAGCGAACAGGGAATGGCAGAGGCACTGCAGGCCGGAGAGGACTTGAAGAAGGCCGGTATCACATTCACACATGCCTATACTTCCTATCTCAAACGGGCCGTGAAGACACTCAACTGCGTGCTCGACAGCATGGACCTCGACTGGATTCCCGTAGAAAAGACGTGGCGGCTGAACGAGAAACACTACGGACAGCTGCAGGGACTCAACAAAAGCGAGACAGCCGAGAAGTATGGCAACGAGCAGATACACATCTGGCGGCGCAGCTACGATGTGGCACCGGAGCCTTTAAAGGACACTGACGAGCGGAGTGCCAAACGGGATCCGCGCTATGCTTGTGTACCTGACGCTGAACTGCCACGCACGGAGTCGCTCAAGGATGCCATCAAACGGGTAATGCCCTACTGGGAATGTGAGATATTCCCGAAACTGAAACAGGAAGACAGTCTGCTGGTGGTGGCTCACGGAAACAGTCTGCGGGGAATCGTGAAACACTTGAAGAACATTTCCGATGAAGCTATTTCCGAACTCAATCTGCCAACGGCTGTGCCTTATGTGTTTGAGTTTGATGACGAACTGCGCCTGACGAAAGACTACTTCCTCGGCGACCCGGAGAAAATCAAGAAGTTAATGGCTGCCGTGGCCAATCAAGGCGTGGCAAAATAGCACGCGCCGGCCAATCGCTTGCCGACCGGAAATATCCATATCAAAAGTGTCGGCCGGCGAGTGTGGTCGGACTCTTATATAAACATCAACAGCCGGTGCTCCTTGTGGAACACCGGCTGTTGATATTTATTGTCTTCTCTCCCGCTATATGCAAAGACGGGAAATGGCTTTCAGTATGTTTTGGGAGAGCTTGAACAGGGAGCTATTCTTCCCCAAAAGCGGCTGCCTCGGCGGCTGCAATGATCTCCTCTCGTGATTTATCAGCAGGATTAGCCGAAATGTCGCTCAAGTCAAACTCTTCTTCTCCGCTTCCATCAGCCGTCGGGGTTTTCTTCCATTTTTCGTCTGATTCTTCCTCGTCTTCTTCTGCCTTGTTGGCATACATGGGCGAACGGCGCTGCTGGCGGGGACGATCTTCAAACACTTCCTCACGAAACACATTCTCGTGTTTCTCTTCCTGACGCGGTTCTTCAGACTGGGAAATGATAAAATCGTTCTTTTCCTCCGTGTCCGGAACATTCTCGACGGGTTCTTCCTCCATCTTCGTGC
This sequence comes from Segatella buccae ATCC 33574, assembly GCF_000184945.1. Lineage (GTDB taxonomy): Bacteria > Bacteroidota > Bacteroidia > Bacteroidales > Bacteroidaceae > Prevotella > Prevotella buccae. The sequence continues at coordinate 843,335 of NZ_GL586311.1, read as the reverse complement.
GGTCGGCCTTGGCAGCAAACACGGCATCGATGTATTGCGGTTCACGCTTCAACTTCTCCAGTGTGAGTTTCGAAGCTGTCTGCTGACTCTCTTTCTTGGAATAGCCCTTGCCCGTACCACCTTCACAACCTTCTATCACGGCTTGATAGGCAAACATGGGATTTCCGTCCTTGTCTTTCCCTTGCGAAAGCAGCTTGAAATCCAGTTTGACGCGATTTTTCTGTCCCCACTCAATGAGCTTGCTCTTGAAATTCACTTCCTTGTAGGCCACCTTGTCGATGTTGATCATCTGCGAGAGGATGCGCTTCTGCATGAATTTCATGCAAGCATCATATCCCCGGTCGAGATAGAGTGCGCCTACGAGGGCTTCAAACGCATTTCCTCCCAAATAGCTGTTGTGAGAGGAATTGTGTCCGTTGGAAAGGATGAGCTGCGAAATGCCCATCTCCTGAGCCAGCTTGTTGAGTGTGTCACGCTGCACGAGCTTGCTGCGGGTGTTGGTCAGGAACCCTTCGCGCTTGCCCGGAAAATGCTTGAAGACAATATCGCCCACGATGGCATCGAGAATGGCATCGCCCAGAAACTCCAACCGCTCGTTGTTGACGGGTCGCCCCTTGGCGTTGCGACGCATCACGCTCTTGTGCATGAGAGCCTGCTCATAGAGCCGGATGTCGCGGGGATAAAAGCCGATGATGTCGTATAAAGACGTATAAAGCTCTTTATCCTTGCGAAAAAAGAGCTTTATACGGTCTAAAAAGTTATCCAACATACTTCTTGAATACTACACATGCGTTGTGGCCACCGAAGCCGAACGTGTTGCTGAGGGCAGCACGCACCTCGCGCTTCTGCGCCTTGTTGAAAGTGAAGTTGAGGTTGTAGTCGATTTCGGGGTCTTCGTCTCCCTCTTCGTGGTTGATGGTGGGAGGAATGATGTCATTCTTCACAGCCAGCACACAAACCATAGCCTCTACCGCACCGGCTGCACCGAGCAAGTGGCCCGTCATGGACTTCGTTGAGCTGATGTTGAGTTTGTAGGCAGCGTCACCGAAAACATCCTTGATGGCCTTGGCTTCAGAGATGTCGCCGACAGGAGTCGATGTACCGTGGACATTGATATAATCGATGTCTTCAGGCTTCAAACCGGCATCGCTCAGTGCATTCTCCATCACGAGTCTGGCACCCAATCCCTCAGGATGGGAAGCTGTGATGTGGTAGGCATCGGCACTGGCACCCTCACCTACCATTTCTGCATAGATCTTTGCACCACGGGCCTTGGCGTGCTCAAGTTCTTCGAGAATCAGGCAGCCTGCACCTTCGCCCATCACGAAGCCGTCGCGACTGGCACTGAAGGGACGAGAAGCGTGCTCGGGATCATCATTGCGTGTAGACAGAGCATGCATGGCATTGAATCCACCCACACCGCAGGCGCAGATGGCAGCCTCGGCACCGCCGGCAACAATGGCATTGGCCTTGCCCAAACGAATCTGATTGAAAGCATCGGCCAGTGCGTTGCTCGAAGAGGCACAAGCGGAAGTGGTAGTATAGTTGGGTCCGTGGAAGCCGAACTGAATGGAAATCTGTCCGGAAGCGATGTCGGCAATCATCTTGGGGATGAAGAACGGGTTGAACTTAGGGCCGTCTTCCTTGTGCTGGCCATAATAGGTCACCTCGTCTTCAAAGGTCTTGATACCGCCAATACCGACACCGAAGATCACACCTATGCGGTTTTTGTCTTCTTTCTCCAGATCCATGCCGCTGTCTTTCACAGCCTGCATGGCCGTAATCATGGCCAACTGGGTGTAGCGATCCATCTTGCGAGCCTCTTTACGGTCGAGATAATCATTGATGTTCAGGCCTTTCACCTCGCAGGCGAAATGTGTCTTGAACAAAGAACTGTCAAATTCCGTAATAGGTGCAGCGCCGCTCTTGCCGGTCACGAGGCTTTCCCATGTTTCTTCAGGGGTATTGCCCACCGGTGTAACAGCACCAAGACCTGTTACAACTACTCTTTTTAATTCCATCGTAAATCTGATAAAAAAAATTAGGAATTAGAGATTAGTGATTAGCAGGTACCTCGCCCGAGGTCCGTCTAATCCATAATCACTAATCCCTAATCGCGAAAAATCTTCTTTGCCTCAATTATTTGGCGTTCTCCTCAATATAAGCGATAGCGTCGCCAACAGTAGCAATCTTCTCAGCCTTATCGTCAGGAATGGAGATGGAGAACTCCTTCTCAAATTCCATAATCAGCTCTACTGTGTCCAAAGAATCAGCACCGAGATCGTTGGTGAAACTTGCTTCGGGCTTTACTTCTGCCTCGTCAACACCAAGTTTGTCCACGATAATAGCCTTTACTTTGCTTTCAATTTCTGACATAATTGTAATTTTTAGAATGTTAAAGAATTATTTTCCTAATTAAAATCGGGTGCAAAGAAACACAATTTTATTCACATCAGCAAATATTTTAAAGAAAAAAGCACTCATGCTTGCACAAACACCCCCAACGTGTGCATAAAAATATGCTTTTTCAAGCAATTAGTTGCTCATTTAAAAGAATTTAGCTACATTTGTGCATTAAATCAATTAACGGAAGAACAATATGTCTTTTACACAACAAGCCAATAAAATTTTCAATCGGGCCATTACAGATTATCATGTCAAAGACGACATAGAAACGCCTATTGAAAATCCTTTTGATGATGGCACCATTGAAAACCGCCTGTATCTGAAATGCTGGATCGACACCGTGCAGTGGCATTTCGAGGATATCATCCGTGACCCGAATATCGATCCCAAAGAGGCACTGGTGCTCAAACGGCGCATCGACAAGTCCAACCAAGACCGCACAGACCTTGTGGAACAGATAGACACCTACTTCCGCGAACTATATAATAAGGTGGAAATACTGCCCGATGCACGTATCAACACCGAGAGTCCGGCATGGGCTGTAGACCGCCTCAGCATCCTCGCACTAAAAATCTACCACATGAAAGAACAAGCCGAACGGAAAGATGCTGCCCCCGAACACACCGAAAAGTGCCGGGCCAAGCTCGCTGTGCTGCTCGAACAACAGGTAGATCTCTCTACAGCTATTGACCAACTGCTCGAAGACATCGAAGCCGGACGCAAATACATGAAAGTGTACCGGCAGATGAAAATGTACAATGATCCTTCTACCAATCCCGTGTTATACCGGAAAAAATAGTTTTAAACACTCCTCGTCCACATCGGGGGAGGAATCTATAGAACTATGAAAACAGAACATATCCTCATTATCCGCTTTTCGGCCATGGGCGATGTGGCCATGACTGTGCCCGTGGTTTACTCCTTGGCGCAGCAGTATCCGCATGTTCGGGTCACTGTCTTGAGCCGTTCCTTTGCCCGCCCGTTCTTCGAACATCTGGCACCCAACGTGGGGTTCATGGAGGCTGACATCAAGAAAGAATACAAAGGGGTAAAAGGACTCAATGCCCTCTACCGGCGGCTCATGGCCAAAAACTTTACTGCTGTGGCCGATTTCCACGATGTGTTGCGCTCCAAATACCTGCGCATGAGATTCAATTTGGGACAATACAAGGTGGCACACATCAACAAGCACCGCGCAGGAAAGTGTCGGCTCACCGCTATCCATGGCAAACGGCTCGTACAGCAGCCCACTTCATTTCAAAATTATGCCGACGTACTGGCCCGTTTGGGCTACCCGGTAAAGCTGAATTTCAAGTCTATATTTCCAGATGGAGGCGGCAACATCCGGTTGCTTCCCACTCACATAATAGGTGAAAAGAAAAAGTTTCAACAATGGATAGGCATTGCCCCTTTTGCGGCCCACGAAGGTAAAATCTATCCTCCACAGCTCATGTCGGCTGTCATCGGCCTGCTTATCCGTCGCCATCCCTCCTGTCGCATCTTCCTTTTCGGGGGCGGTGAAAAGGAAAAGAAAGTACTCGACGAATGGGCTGCCCACTATCTCAACTGTATCAATGCTTCCGCTGCCCTTCACGGACTGGAAGAAGAACTCATCCTGATGAGCCATCTCAATGTGATGGTCAGCATGGACAGTGCCAACATGCACTTGGCTTCGCTCACCGCCACCCCCGTGGTGAGTGTCTGGGGGGCCACCCACCCCTACGCCGGTTTCATGGGCTGGGGGCAAAATCCGCAACATGCCGTGCAGACCGACCTTGACTGCCGCCCGTGCAGCATCTATGGCAACAAGCCCTGCATGCGCGGCGACTTCGCCTGCATGAACAACATACTTCCCGAACAGATTGTGGAAAAGGTGGAAATGGTACTACAAAACAAGAAATAAAATTTTCATTCGATTTGCTGTCATGCTGTCATTTTTCTTCTAAAAGCTTATCCATTAGCTATTTACCATCCATTAAAAAATGACAGCATGACAGCAAACTTCTTTCACAACAGACACACTATCACTTTTTGGGGGCCAAGATATTTATGTTTGGTTCATATACTTTTCGATGACAAACAATAGTATAAAAATAAAGAACAACCCATCAAGTTATTCACCGATTTGTGGATAACTGTCGGGAAAACCCTACTCATAACCCGACCAATAACTCTGTGGATATCCACACTCGAAAGGACAAAGCATGAAAACTGTGGATATCCACACGGTTGTGAAACCATTTTGATAAACTTTTCCACGAAATTCCCTCATAAAAAGATATAAACTTATTAACTTTGCACCGAATGGGGATATTGTGGATAAACCTGCTAAAACATTATGAATCAACCGAAAGATATGATACAGGCATGTTCATAAGAAAGCACCACACGTTGATTACTGAATAAGCAAGAAAAAGACTTGAAAGTTATCAACCTATCAACGGCATATCATACTTCCCATATCTTTTTAAAAATTAAAGTGAAAGAAAAGATAATAATAAAAAGATGGTGAAAACAGAATGGATGGAAAAGGGATTTGTCGACGAACCCGTTGACAAGACTTTGGATTTGAAGACCGAGATCAGAAAGCTGTGTAGGGAGAAAGATGCGATTATCCTGGCCCACTACTACACTGTGGGTGACATCCAAGAGATAGCCGACTTCGTGGGCGACTCGTTGGCGTTGGCCCGTAAGGCGGCTGAGACCGACGCACGGATGATGGTGATGTGCGGTGTGCATTTCATGGCCGAAACCTGCAAACTGCTCTCTCCCGACAAGGTGGTGCTGTGTCCCGACCTCACGGCAGGCTGTTCGTTGGCCGACAGTTGTAGGGCTGAAGACTTGAAAAGATTCAAGGACGAACATCCCGGCTATCAGGTGGTGAGTTATGTCAATACCACAGCTGCCGTGAAGGCACTCACCGATTGTGTGGTCACTTCGGGCAATGCCAAGCAAGTAATCGATTCTTTCCCCGAGGATGCGAAAATCATCTTCGGGCCCGACTATAATCTTGGCAACTACATCAACTCCGTGACGGGGCGCAAAATGCTGCTCTGGAACGGAGGCTGCCATGTGCATGAGAAGTTTTCTGTGGCAGAAATTGTAAAACTGAAGCAGCTTCATCCCGAGGCTGTGGTGATGGCCCATTTGGAGTGTAAGGCCTCTATTCTGGCCATTGCCGACGTAAAAGGCAGTACGGCCACCATGCTCAAATATGCGCAGGAGCACGATTGTAAGGAATATATCGTGGCCACGGAGGCCGGCATCTTGCACGAAATGGAGCGTACCTGCCCTGAAAAGACTTTCTATCCCGTGCCGCCCGAAGTGAGCGAAGGAGGACTTGGTTGCAGTTGCAACGAGTGCGAATACATGAAGAAAAATTCTCTTGAGAAGATATACAACTCTCTGAAATATGATTGGCCTACGGTAGAAATCGATCCGGCAATAGCGGCAGAGGCCGTGAAGCCCATCGAGCGGATGTTGAGTTTGAGTTGAGCGAAGCTATGATCTCGGTCATTGTACCTGTCTACAATTCCGAAGACACTCTCCGCCCTTGTGTGGAGAGCATCTTGTCGCAGTCGTTTACCGATTTCGAACTGATACTTGTGAATGACGGGAGCACCGACCTTAGCGGTAGGATATGTGATGAGTGTGCCGCGTTTGATGCCCGTGTACGGGTGAAGCATCAGACGAATGGAGGGCGCACCCGGGCCCGGCATGAGGGTGTAAAACTCTCCCGGGGCGAGTGGGTGACTTTTGTCGATTCAGACGATGCTTTGGCCACAGATGCCCTCCGGCTGCTTTCCGGGCGTGCTACGACCGATGTAGACATTGTTTTCGGCAATGGTTACACACTACCTTGTATGGCAAGAGATTTCATTCCCATGGCCGAATTTCGCCATCGTGCCGTGCGTGGTGAGGGCACCATCGGTGTGCCGTGGGGCAGTCTCTACCGACGCACGTTGCTTTCTGACTATGTGTTTGACTTGCCTCGCGACATCTATATGGGAGAAGATTACATCTATTGGCTTCGCATGGTGTTTGCCACCGCTCTCCCCGTAGCCGTAGTGCAAGCCCGGGTGTATGATAAGGGCCCCGAACATACGAGCAATGTATTTCAATGGACAGCCGACTATTGCGCCCGTTTGCACGGCTTGCGACTGTCGGCCATTCCGGTCGACAGTCACGGAGAATATATGCATGACATGATAGCCGACCGCTTGGTAAATCTTTTCTCTGTTGCCGTTTGCCAATCGCGCAGCCATTGGGCAGGCAGTGCTTTCTATCAATCGCTCATGGCCGACATCCGTGCTTGCCACTATTCCCTCACCCTCAAGCAGCGGCTGTTTCTCCATTGTCCGAGTCGTCGCATCCGTAAACTCTGTTCTTTACTCTCCTGAAAATTCCATCGTCTTATTTTTCTTCCCAAAGATGTGACCGGATAAATGTATATTTTGATATTTAATGGCTTTTTATGGTTTTGACTATCCTATAGTCTTAACTATTAAATATTTCGAAAAAGCCTTACACGGAATTTTTCCATGCCTATTTCTCTTCTCAATTCTTTCCAACTTATTATCTCCATCTGCTCCATCAAAAATCTCACTCGGCCCAACCGACATTTCAAAAGAGCCACACTTGAAAGCCCATTCGGGCCCTTTTGCAAAGCCATTTGGGCCGAAAATTTCCCTTTAAGTGGGCTGGGGGGGTGTTGTTGATTTAGGAAACTAAAAAAGGGAAGCACGCACGTGCTTCCCTTGCTATTGCAAAGATACTACATTATTTGTCCGAATGCAAATTGGTAGTGAAAGTTGTTGACAGATTTAATACTTTATTTTTCCTGCTATAATTGATGTATAAGTGCTTTACAGCTGCCTTCCGACGATGTTTTTTCCAGATGTTTCCCATGTTATGATCGCTTATTCATTGTTCTAAGATTATTTTTTTCAGAAATGATAAGTGGCAAATTATCAGCCTTTTTTCTTCATTTGGCCCACAGTGATGGGAAAAAAGCGGTAGACTATCCAAGCGATGGCGGAGGTGAACAGATAAACCAGCAGGAAGACGAGGAGAACTGTGGGATAATCGGTCGGGCCTGTAAAGGGTAGAAAGCGGCTGATGACGGTCGAAAGCACGAGGGGCACACCACCGCAGAAGAAGTAGTAGACCAGCGAATGGGCTCCCGTCCAAGCTATCGGACGGCAGGCAGGAAGCTGCTTGAACAGACTGGTGACGAGGAGGAAGGTAAGCAGAATGTCGATGAAAAACACGGGATAGTTGCCGATGTGCAGCGGCCAGAGCATGAAGCTGATACCCATGTAGGTTTCATATACCTTTATAAATAATAGTAATAGAAAGAATAATGAGGAGTATGATGGGGTGTTGAAACGGTTGAAAAGCATTTCTTTCGCATGATACAGATAGCCTGCATAGAGGAAAGCAAGGGCCTGCAGGGCATTGTCGGCTTGCCAGAAATAAGGTTGAGAAGTAGTGGGAAAACATGTGGACAAACCGAATGCTCCGAAAGAGAGTAGGAAGAGCGGGAAGAGTTTTCCACGGGTGATGTGTAAAAATCCGGCAAAAAGCACTTCGGCTACGGCCAGTGCAGCCACAAACCAAGAGGCTTGGCCACTCACAATGTCATAGGCGAGTGAAGCGAGTGAGGTGAAATGGTCGTGAACCAAGGCTTTTGGCACGGCTATGAGCGAAGTGAAGATGAAGTAGGGAAGAATGATGCCGCGAGTTATCGAAACCAATTTGGCACACAGGGAAAAGCCTTGCGGTTTGAAGAAAAGATAGCCGGAAAGGAAGAAAAACACGCACAGGGCATTGGGCACATAGAGTGTGTAGGGAATGATGTTGGTTCCGGTGTAGTAGATTTCGGTGTGGTCGAGAAGGATAGCCAGCATACAGCCGCCGCGCAGCATGTCTATCCACAGTTGGCGAGGCTTGTGTCCGGTGTCCGATGAGCAATCGACGCTTGGTTTGTTCATGGTCTCTTGAGTTCTTCTGAAGAATGTTTTTCTGATTCTATAAAGGTATCAGAAAAACATTCTTTTCATCAGTCTATCTTACAATGGCTATTTTACACACCACTCCCTTGTCGCCCGAGGCTGTGGCCGTTTGCACCATATACACGCCCGAGGCCACCTTGCGGCCTTTCAGGTCGCATCCGTCCCAAGTGAAGATGCCGCCGTTGCTGCGGCCATTGGCCACGAGCACGCCGTTGGAAGTAGTGATTTTGACATCTGCATTGTAGCTGAGTCCCGTCACGGTGATAAGTCCCGTGAAGTCAGGTCGCACGGGATTTGGATAGGCCCACACGTTGTCTTTGGTCATGGTCTCGTTGGTGGCGGTAGCATCGCTCATGTAGGAGCAGAGACCCATGCCTGTGCCGAAGAACACTTCGCCCGTTTGTTGGTTGATGGCTATTGACTCGACGGAGTTGGAAAGCAATTTACTGTTTTCAGCCGTGAAGTGTTGCAGTTGGACCAAGTTGTCTTCGCTGATGAGATAAACTCCGTCTGCGGAAGTGCCAAACCATTTTCTTCCCGCCCCGTCAATGGCCATACAGGTGATGTCGGAACCCGAAAGCAGATAGTCGGCAAGGTTGGTGCCGTCGTTGCGGGGCACTTTCACTTGTTCAAAAGTAGTGCCGTTGCCGGCTATACTTTGTGCGGTGAGCATCAGTGGGCCGTCGCTTGTGCCTATCCAGATGTTGCCTTTCAGGTCTTCCACCACACAGTTTACACCGCCATTGGCCACGATCATGTTGCCGTCTTGATTGACGAGCGACTTGTAGGGATTGAGGCCACCCGTTGAAGTTTGGTAGGCAAAGAGCGAGGGAGTGCGGTAGTGGTCGTTGCAGAACCATAGCAGACCTCGGCTGTCGAACATCATGCCCACGATGTTTTCGAGCGATCGGGTGTCGTCATACATCAATTCGGAGTGATGCAGATTCGTCCATTTCCCGTCGGTATATTCCACCAATGAGGTGGAAGGGCTGATGCTGTTGAACATCCAAAGTTTTCCTGTCTTGTCAAAAGTCAGCGAGTTGACAATCACATAATCTTTATTGTTGTTTCCCACAGTGGAGGCCGTATGGAGACATCCGTTGGTGTTGTCGTTGGAGTAGGCTTTCATGAATCGTCCGTTGTTGAATTCATATACGCCGGTGCGGCCCCCTGCAAACACATGATCGGGATTTTTAGGGTCGATGTCAAGGCAGGAAGTGTCCACGTATCTATAGCCCGTTTTTGTTGCTATGTCGTCTTCATAGATCTGCCACTCACCGTCTTTGAGCACTTGGATGGTTCCCGGGCGGTTCAGTTCGTCCATACCCCATCCCCCTCCACAGGTGTAAAGTCGTCCCTGATGATATTTCATGAAACCGAAATAGTTGTATTTCGGGCCTCCCGGAGCAAGAGTAGAGGCTATTTCCTTTAATGCTTTCTTGTCTTCAACAGTCTTGGCTGTGTATTCCCCTTTCCGAGTCCAGTTGGATTTGTCAAGGAGATTGGCTGTCAATGGAGCAGAATAATGTCCACGTGCAGCACTCATGGCATGGATAGCGTTGCCGTCAATGTAAGTGTAGTCTACTTTGAAACCGAGGTTGTAGGTGTCGCTGATTTCGGCATTGTCCATATTCATTTTCACAATGCCGAATCCTGTGGAGAGGTAAGCGAGACTGCCGGCTTGAGAGATGTCGTTAATGTTTTTGTCAGCCATGAGGTTGGCATTGCGATAATCGCTTACGTTGGTCACTCGTCCTTTATCATCCATGAGGTCGATATTGAAATTCTCATACACGATGATGAGTTTTCTGACCGTCTTGTTATAGCTGATTTTCGAGATATTGCAATCGTTCAAGCCATTTATTTTGCTGAATGTGGTGATGCTTTTGTCACCGGTGTTGTAGGCATACAAACTTCCGGAGGCCAGTACATAAAGCTGTCTGCCGGCCTCTTCCACATCCTGCACTTGACTGTAAGAGAGGTAGGCCTTCCATGTTCCTATGCCGGCGGCGGTTGCGGAGAAGGTATGGAAGGCACTCAGCAGCGCAATGGCCATCGATGCTATCAGTTTTCTAATCATGTCGGTATTGTCGGATTTCGAGATGTATGAAATACATCAGTTTATAGATATTAAACCCCATAACGCTTGGATTATTGCCCAAAAGCTGTTGTTTCAGTTTGTTATGGAATATGGAATGGAGAAAGCCGATGAATGGAATGAGGTGAAGCCGTTTCAATTTTTCATTGAAATCGAGTAAGGAAGAATAACCTTTGAGTCGGTCTTTAAAGTGCAGAAGAGTACACAGCGACTCTTCTGTCTTGTTTAGAAAAATATCGTTGGGCTCAAAGTCGTCGAGTGTAATGGGGTTGTCGATGTGGACGATGGATATATTCTTTAGTTGTAAGTCTTTTCCCAAGAGTACATCTTCGTAGCCGTAGCGGGTGAATTTTTCATCGAAAGGGCAGTCGGTGAAGACTTGTTTCCGGATTAGGAAGTTGGTTGTTCTGAATGCCCGGCTTGCGTTCTTCTGTCGGTTGTGGGCACAATGTGCCTTCTCGCAAGCTTTCTCATAGCGGTATCTGAGGTTGTTTTTCCACTTTACGGGATCTCCTCCTATACGGATACCGCCAACCACCACATCGCCCGGAGTTCGGAGGTAGTTGTCAATGAAAGAAGAATGATCGAGCTTGAGGTCGCCATCGATGAAAAGCAACCTGTCGTAGCGGGCTTGTGAGGCCAGAAAATTGCGGATGGCGGCACGACCTACATTACGCTCCCTCACGATGTATCGTACCCCCGGAAGTGTCTCTATGGCTTTGTTTTCTTCAATACATTGCTTGTCTGTAGAGCCATCATCGGCCACGATAATCTCGAAAGGTACGTGTGTCAAAAGACACTGTCGTTGCAGTTCGGCTACGAGTTGTGTGCAACGGCAGTTGTGAGTGGGCAACAGTATGGATATACCTTTCTCCAATTTTCCTCCTTATCTTTCTCTTTCCTGTACTCAAAACCACCTTATTAGAATGGCGTGACCACCATCTATTACTTTGTTTTGTCTCCGGTGAGATATTCGGCCAACTTAGCCACAGCCCTTGCCCGGTGGCTTATCGTGTTTTTGACATGCTCCCCAAGTTCGGCAAAGCTCTTGTCATAGCCTTCGGGGACAAACAACGGATCGTAGCCGAACCCCTCGCTGCCATGCTTCTCGGTGGCAATACGACCCTCTACAATGCCCTCAAAACGATGGATTTGGGGAATGCTCGTGCAGCCACAGGGACACACATCCTTCTTTTCTATCAGGGCGATGACCGTGCGGAAGCGTGCCTTACGATTGTCTTTGCCGTCGAGTTGTCGCAGGAGTTTGGCCATATTGGCCTCCGAATTGTGGTCGGTGCCTTCGGCATAACGGGCACTGTGGACACCCGGCGCACCGTCTAAGGCCTCCACTTCCAGTCCCGTGTCGTCGGCAAAGCAACTGATATGGTAGTGGTCATACACGTATTGCGCTTTCTGCAAGGCATTCTCTTCGAGCGTTTCGCCCGTCTCTGGAATGTCTTCGTGGCAGCCTATTTCAGCCAGTGACACCACCTCAAAACCGTTGCCGAGTATCTCTCGTATCTCTTTCAGCTTATGGGCGTTGTTGGTTGCAAATACAATTTTCATTCTCTTGTCTTGTTTATTACTGTTGTGCAGTGTCGTTTGCGCTGTTCTTCTGTTTCTCTTTCGGCAGTTTCACTTTCATTTCGTCAAACCCTTCACCGTAAACGCCGATGACACTCGATTGGCTCACGAAAGCGTTGGGGTCTATCACTTTGATGAGTCGGAAGATGTTGGTGCTCTCATATTTTTTGGCCAATATGCAAAGCACCTTTACCTCTTGCCCCGTGTACCACCCATGACCGTCGAGAATGGTCACGCCATGTCCCATCTCTGTGCCGATGGCATTGGCTATCTCTTGGTATTTTTGGGAGAAAATCATAAACTGTACACTCTCCCGCCGGGCGTTCATCACATAGTCGAGGACGAAATTCTCGATGACCATCGTGCACAAACCGAACACGATTTTGCGCCACACATCGATGATTCCGAACTCGGGCTTAGCCAAAAACACGGGAAACGAACTGCCGATGATGAGCAGATCGACGAATATGAGCACACGCCCCAACGAAATATTGTGATATTTGTTGACGATGGCGGCAATGATATCCGTGCCTCCGGTGGAGCCGTTGTGCAGGAACACCACGGCAAGTGAGGAGCCTGTGAACACACACCCGATGACCAGCGACATGAAGTCCTGTCCCGGCCCCAGCACCTGAATGAGTTTGCCGGTGGAGTCGGTCATGAAGTCTTGGGCGAAAGCCAACAGTACAGAGAGCATCAGAATGGCATAGATAGTCTTGACCATGAACTTCAATCCCAGTATCTTCAACGCCACGAGTAACAACAGGAAGTTGATGATGAAATAGGATATAAAGATGGGGATGCCGGTACCATAGAAGATGATAGCGGCAATACCCGTCACGCCTCCCGTCACTATCTCATAAGGAAGCAGGAATACAGTCCACCCGAAAGTGTACAGGAGGAGTCCGAGCGTGATGTAGAAATAATCTTTGAACTCGTTTTTGAAGTTCTGACCGATGCTCCACTGCATAAGCTACAAGGTTATGTTAGTTTATTTTTTCAATACAACGTTGACTATCTTCTTCGGAACGATGATCACTTTCAGCATCTGTAAGCCTTCAAGATACTTTCCGCTCCTCTCGTCTTCGAGCACGGCTTTCTCGATGTCGGCATTCTGTGCATCCATTGGGAAAGTCTTTTGATAACGCGCCTTTCCGTTAAACGACACGGTGAGTTGCATCTCGCTCTCAACAAGGTAGCGTTCTTCCCATGCCGGCCACTGTGCATCGCACACGCTTCCTTCGTTGCCGAGTGCTTCCCAAAGTTCTTCGGCGATGTGCGGAGCAAACGGAGCCAGCAGAATGATGAGTTCTCTCAACACTTCCCTGCTGTGGCACTTGCTCTGTCCCAGTTCGTTGACGCAAATCATGAAAGCCGAAATGGCCGTGTTGTAAGAGAAGTTCTCGATATCCTGCGTGACTTTCTTGATGAGTTTGTGGAGCGACTTCAACTGATCCGCTGTAGGTGCGTCCAGCGTTATGAGCGACTCTCCCGTGCGGTTGTCATAGAACAGATTCCAAAATTTCTTGAGGAAACGGTGACACCCGTCGATGCCGTTGGTGTCCCAAGGTTTGCTCTGTTCCACGGGCCCGAGGAACATTTCATACAGCCGCAGGGTGTCGGCACCGTACTTTTCGACAATCATATCGGGGTTAACGACATTGAACATACTCTTCGACATCTTCTCCACGGCCCAGCCGCATTTATAGATTCTGCCTGTTGAATCGCTTGTATGGGAGGCGTTTTGGGAGTCGGAGCCGTCTTCAAAGATAAATTCGGCATTGGCATATTCCGGTCGCCAAGCCTTGAAAGCCTCTATGTCGAGAATGTCGTTGTCCACGATATTCACATCAACATGGATAGGTGTGACATCGTATTGGTCTTTCCGGCCAAGGCTTACGAACACCGGAGCCTTGTCGTGGTCGTCACTGTTCACACGGTAGACAAAGTTGGAGCGGCCTTGTATCATTCCTTGGTTCACCAGTTTTTGGAACGGTTCCTCCTTGCAGCTGACCCCTAAGTCGTGCAGGAACTTGTTCCAAAAGCGCGAATATATGAGATGCCCCGTGGCATGTTCCGTGCCTCCGACATACAAGTCCACATTCTGCCAATATTCATCTGCTTTCTTGCTGACGAGTGCTTTGCCATTTTTCGGATCCATGTAGCGCAGGTAGTAAGCCGAACTGCCTGCAAATCCCGGCATGGTGAACAGTTCGAGTGGGAACACCGTGTGGTTGTCTATGCGGCTCTTGTCCGTCACCTCGTTCTTCACCGTGTCCCACGCCCATTTCTTGGCGCGTCCCAATGGCGGTTCACCCGTCTCTGTGGGCTTGTATTCGTCAATCTCCGGCAACTCCAAAGGCAGTTTGTCTTCGGGTATCATGTAGGGCATTTCGTCCTTGTAATACACCGGGAACGGTTCTCCCCAGTAGCGTTGGCGGGAGAAAATGGCATCGCGCAGACGATAGTTCACTTTCACTCGGCCGAGCCCGTGCCCTGTCACGAAAGTCTTGGTGGCCTCGATGGCCTCTTTTACGGTCATTCCGTTCAAGCTGAATCCGTCGAGTGCCGTCTTGCCATCGGCCGGCGAATTGGTCACAATGCCCTCTTTGGCATCGAAACTCTCCTCGCTCACGTCGGCCCCTTCGATGAGTGGGACGATGGGCAGACCGAAATGCTTGGCAAAGGCATAGTCGCGGCTGTCATGGGCAGGCACGGCCATGATGGCTCCCGTGCCGTAGCCGGCCAGCACATATTCGGAAATCCAAACGGGAATCTTGTCGCCCGTGAACGGGTTGACGGCATAGCTGCCCGAGAAGACACCCGTCACTTTGCGGTCGCTCATGCGATCCAGTTCAGTGCGTTTCTTCACGTAGGCCAGATACTCCTCCACTTCCTTCTTTTGGCTTTCGGTGGTGAGCCTTTCCACGAGTTCACTCTCGGGAGCCAGCACCATGAAGGTGACGCCGAAGATGGTGTCGGCCCGGGTGGTGAAGATGGTGAAGTCGAAATCCTGATTGGCCACCTTGAATTGCATCTCCGTACCTTCCGATCGACCTATCCAGTTGCGCTGGGTCTCTTTGATGGAGTCGGTCCAGTCCACGGTGTCCAGTCCGTCAAGCAGCCGCTGTGCGTATGCACTCACGCGCAGGCACCACTGTCTCATCTTCTTCTGCACCACAGGATAGCCTCCGCGCTCGCTCACGCCGTCCACCACCTCGTCGTTGGCCAGCACCGTGCCCAGTCCCGGACACCAGTTCACCATCGTTTCGCCCATGTAGGCTATACGGTAGTTCATCAGCGTTTGCTGTTGCTCTTTCTCGCTCATGGCTTTCCACTTGTCGGCGGTGAAGTCCAGCTCTTCGCTTTGGGCTGCGTTCAGTCCTTTGCTGCCCTGTTGTTCGAAGTGGGAGATGAGTTCTTCGATGGGCCTGGCCTGCTTCGTGTCATTGGAATAGTAGGAACCAAACATCTTCCGGAAAGCCCACTGAGTCCACTTGTAGTATGCAGGGTCGCAGGTGCGCACCTCTCTGTCCCAGTCGAAAGAGAAACCGATTTTGTCCAGCTGCTCCCGATAGCGGTTGATATTTTCCGTTGTCGTCTTCTCGGGATGCTGCCCCGTCTGTATGGCATACTGCTCAGCGGGCAGTCCGTAGGCATCGTAGCCCATGGGGTTGAGCACGTTAAGGCTTTGCAACCGTTTGAAACGGGCGAATATGTCGCTGGCAATGTAGCCCAGCGGATGGCCCACGTGCAGTCCTGCTCCCGACGGGTAGGGAAACATGTTGAGCACATAGAACTTTTTTCGTGATTCGTCTTCAACGACTCTGTAGGTCTTGTTCTCCACCCACTTCTGTTGCCATTTCTTCTCGATTTCTCTGAAGTTGTATTCCATTTTAGTCTGATTGATTTTCTTTTCGGATAAGTCGAGGGCCACGCGTGTGCGCCCATTGATAATGTGCAAAGGTACATAAAACGCATGATACCGCAAAAATAAAAGTTAATTTTCTGAATTTCTGTAAGTTTGACGGGGTGGACGGACACGGCGCAAAAGTTAAAACCATTCTTTGGCCGTTTCGTTTATTATGTTTATTTTTGTAGACCATAGTTTTTGTATATTTAATTTTTCTTGTTTATGGATATTGTCTTCGAATTGTGTCTCCGGCTGATCGTCGCCTTCGTTTTGGGCGGCATTGTAGGACTGGAGCGTGAATACAGGTCTAAGGATGCTGGTTTCCGCACCCACTTTCTGGTAGCCCTCGGCAGTGCATTGTTTACCATCATCTCCCAATATGGTTTTGCCGACGGGGTGAAAGACACCTCGCGCGTGGCCGCCCAAGTGGTCTCGGGCATTGGTTTTCTCGGTGCCGGCATGATCATCTTTCAGAAGAACATGGTGCGCGGGCTCACCACCGCTGCCGGCCTGTGGGTGACGGCAGCCATCGGCATGGCCTGCGGTGTGGGACTTTATGCCGTAGCCTTCTTCGTCACGGCCTTGATACTCGTAGGACTGGAGATGCTCAACGCCTTTATCCCCCATATCGGAACCACTCATTTGCGCATTTCGTTCACTTCGCCTTCCAAGGAGAGTGCCAAGCGGGTGGTAGACCAGATCAAAGGGCACAGCCTGAAGATCTATTCCTACGAGATGAAAGACCGCCGGACATCAAAGGGGGAAATCTTTGAGGTGAACATGGAAATCAAGATGAAGCGCGATGACCACAATGCCGTGTTGATGGACTACATGAACGAGTTTGACGATGTGACGATAGGAAGCATCGAATAAACGTTAAAGTTAGGTTAACTTCACCGCCGGCTGACGACCCAGCCGGCGGTTTTTCGTCTTAACCTTCATAAACCAAACATACACTGATGATAGATTTCAAGACATTATTTTCCGCTTCCCTGCTATTGTTGACAGGGATGGGCACAGCATACGCCCAACGCATAGATTTGGACAACGGCAGCCGGAAGACGGCTGATGGCTTTTCTTCGTGGGTGGTGAAAGAAGGCCGGGAGGCCTCGGCCCGTTTCGGCAATTTACAACTGACACTCTCCACCTCTGCCGATTGCCGATTGAAAAGTAACTGGTGGAAAGACGGTGTGAACAAGTACAACTGCTGCATCAACGACGGTGTGACGGTGCAGGCAGTGGACGACAGCGGGCAGCGAAAGCCCTCGTCCGGCGGAAAGACCATCAGGCTCACCGTCAGCGGATTGTCGCCCGGCAGGCACAGTCTGCAAGCCTACCACAACTATGTGGACGGAGAACCTTCCGCCCGGCTCCCTCTTCTTGCGGTGAAAGTGGATGGTCGGTGGCTGCTTCGTGGCATCTCCCAGTCGCAGCGGGCCGAGAAAGCCTCGGCGGCAGGGCGCAGCTATGTGGAGTTCAGCGTGAAGCGGGCCGACCGTCCCGTTGTCATCGAGTTTGCAACCATCCCCGGGCGGGGGGAGAGTTACACCAATACCGGTTTCTATATCAACTCACTGGAGTTTGACGTGACCGCCGCCGACCGATTGGCCCACGACCCCTACCCTACCGATGGCGACTTCCACGCCGCTGCCGACAGTGGCATCACCTTCCGTTGGCAGGCTGCCAAGAGTGCCTCAGCCCACATCTGCCACTTCGGAACCGACTCCCTGACGGTGGCCGACGGCACCGGTGGTGAACTGCTCCGTACCGCCTCTTTCACCCGTAGGGGGCTTTCTCCGTTGAAAACATATTATTGGCGCGTGGATGAAGTCATCGACGGCGTGACCTACAAAGGCAAAGTTTGGAGTTTCCGTCCCCGTCGTGATGCCTTCCCCGGGGCCGAAGGCTATGGCCGTTATGCCATTGGCGGGCGAGGTGGCATGGTGTATCATGTCACTTCGCTTGATGACGACCCCATCAATCCTGTCCCCGGCACTTTCCGTTATGGCATCTCCCGGCTCCACGGCCCGCGCACCATCGTCTTCGACGTAGGCGGCGTGATTGCCCTCAAGAGCCGGCTCACCTGTTCCGACCGCTTCGTCACCATTGCCGGACAAACGACCCCCGGACTCGGCATCATGCTCCGCTCCCACCCCTTCGGCATGGCCGGCGACGGCATCACGCGCTTCCTGCGCCTCCGTTTGGGTCATGAGGCCCTGCACGACCGCGACGGACTCGACGGCATGGGTATGGCCGGCAATGACCATAGTATCATGGACCACTGCTCTATCAGCTGGACCATCGACGAGGCGTTCAGTTCACGCAATGCCCGCCACATCACCTTGCAGCGCACACTCATTTCCGAGACACTCAATGTGGCCGGCCATCCCAACTACGGCAAGGGCATGAAGCATGGCTATTCGGCCACTATCGGCGGTGGCGAGGGTGGTGCGCAGGGCAGTTCGTTCCATCACAACCTGCTCGCCCACAACGAGGGACGCAACTGGAGCATGAGTGGCGGACTCGATGGGAGCGGGGCCTACGACGGCCATCACGACATGTTCAATAATGTGGTCTACAACTGGGGTCACCGGGCCTGTGACGGCGGCACTCACGAGGGTCAGTTTGTGGCCAACTACTATAAGATGGGGCCGGCCACCACGCAGCCTTTCCTGCTTGTGGCTCAGCTCGAAGGCACGGGTTCGGGCACGCAGTCTTACTTCGTTGCGGGCAATCTTCGTGAAAACCGCGACGGTTCGCTCACCCGCGACCGGGAGGGTGAGACCTATCGGTACACGCTCTCCCATGGACAGAAACTCTCGTGGGAGGTGTTCCGCCGAAAGCCTTTCTTCCCTTCGCTGGCCCGGGTGGAGACGGCCGAAACGGCCTATCGCAGCGTGCTCTCCGATGTGGGATGCAATGCACAGGGCCTTGACAATCACGACCGTCGGATGATACGCGAAACACTCTTGGGCACGGCCTCCACCACAGGCAGCTTCGACGGCGTGGCCGACGGGCTCATCGATTCGGAGACCGACAAGGGGTGCGAGGGCTTCGACGGACTGGACATTGCGCCGGCTGTCCGTCCCACGAGTTGGGATACCGACGGTGACGGCATTCCCGACTGGTTTGAACGGGCCCGGGGATGGGATGCTTCCACACCCAACAACAATGCCGACAGCGACGGCAACAGCTACACCGATCTTGAGGACTATCTCAACTGGATGGCTCTCCCCCACTTCATCGGTCTCCACGTGGGCGAGAAGCAACAGATAGCTTTGGCCACTTACTTCGCCGGTTTCCCAAATGGACGGTTTGCCGTGACCCCTTCTGCCGGCGTTGATGTCACCATCAAAGGGAGTTTGCTCACCTTCACGCCACGCGCATCGGGCCTTTCAACCCTTGAGGTGACAGCCACGCAAGACGGCGTTTCGTTCACGCGCAGTTTCAATCTGCATGTTGCTGAAACGGTCCGATAGCCTTCGGGATAGGCATGGATAGAAAACCGACGGGATAGCGCGTTTGGAACTCTCCTCCGGAGTCTGCATGGCGTGTCTTGTCTGCCGTCTCTGCCATTTTCTTGACACTCGTAGTTCTGTCCGGTTTTTTCTTCGCCGATTTGCATTCGGGCTTGTTTTTCATTATCTTTGCATTGGCAAGGGAAGCGCGTTGGCGTTTCCCTTTTTTTAGTTTCCATTCAACCTACAGACCCCCAACTCCCTAAAGGGGGCTTTTCAACCCTGCTTTGGGTTGCAATTCAGCCCAAACAGCATTGTGAAACGGCCTCTTTTGCATTCTCGTTCGGCCCGAGTGAGCTTCTGGGTGTGGCCGTTTTGCAATGTCGTTTGGGCTTAGTGGGAAAATTGATGGGTCGGCCGGGTCGAATAAAGCGGATGGAATCGGATTGGGAAATGGGCGAGAGAAATTTGCATGTCAGCCTTTTTCTAAAAGTTTAATAGTTCGTGATATATGCTCCCATTTCAGTTTTAAAGATAGGATTATTACCGGTTTCAGTTATTTTTTGTATCTTTGCCTTTTTCAATCAATGTTAGAGTGTATGAACGAGATGATAAACCTAAACGACAAAATCATTATTTATCAGAGTGAAGATGGAAAGACACAGCTTGATGTCAAGTTGGAAGGGGAAACCGTGTGGCTTACGCAGGCGCAAATGTCTGAACTGTTTCAAACGGACAGAACTGTAATTGTGCGCCATATTCGGAACATTTACAAGATAGGAGAATTGGAGGAAAAGGCAACTTGTGCAAAAAATGCACAGGTTCGTTCGGAAGGCAATAGAAAGGTAATACGAACGATTCCTTATTATAATCTTGATATGATTATCTCTGTTGGTTATCGTGTCAATTCTGTGAGGGGTGTGCGTTTCCGCCAATGGGCGAATACCATTCTCAAGCAATATCTCGTCAAGGGATATGCGGTGAATGAGCGAATTCGTAAACAGCAGATTGCGGAGCTTCGCCAGTTGGTGCAAGTGGTGGGCAGAACCATCCGGCAGCAGGCTGTTCCGCCTACGGATGAGGGCAGTGCACTCTTTGATGTGGTGGTGGACTATACCTATGCCCTCGATGTGCTTGACGATTACGACTATCAGCGGTTGGGCATAGCCAAGACCACCACGGAAGAGACTTTCCATGCCACCTACGAGAATGCGATGCACGAGATAGACATGCTGCGTGAGAAGTTTGGCGGTTCCGTGCTTTTTGGCAACGAAAAAGACGATTCGTTCAAAAGCTCCATCGGACAGATCTATCAGACATTTGGCGGTGCAGATCTATATCCGAGCGTGGAAGAAAAGGCCGCCATGCTACTCTATCTCGTCACCAAAAACCATAGCTTCAGCGATGGTAACAAGCGTATTGCCGCCACGCTGTCCCATCATTCCTTTGTGTCGAGATGACACTTCTGTAAACGTTTACGTTTGATTTGCAAGGCTGCGGATAGAGGAGATTGGACATTTCCTTGTATTTTTGTCCGGTATAAGAAGATTATCCTAACTATTAAAACCTAATTTGAATGAAACAACTTCGTTTAATGCTTGCAGTCACCATGTCTGCATGTTGTCTCGGTGTGTGGGCAGAGGGCAAGCAGACAGTCACTGTCAACGGATTGGCAGTGGAAAAGAGCGTGAAGAAAATCACGTTTTCGGGCGGAAATGCGACGCTGGCCTACGCTGACGGTAGCGAGCAGACCGAGGACATGGGGCTGCTGCGCCTTTCTTTCACTTATTCGCAGACCACCGGCATCAGCCGGTCTACGACTGCCGAGGCAAGACCGATGGTCTCCCGGGTGTACAACCTCAACGGGCAGTATGTGGGCGCATCGCTCAGCGGTTTGCCAAAAGGCATCTACATTGTGAACGGCAGGAAGGTGGTCGTGAAATAAACTAATTCAACAAAGACAAATGAAAAGATATTTACACAAGAGCGTTTTACTCTCCCTGCTCCTCTCATGGACAAGTGTGGGCATTCATGCACAGTCGTGGAACTTCACTTCTCTGCCGGCTACAGACGAAGCCTGTCTGAAAGCCGATGCGCAGAATTGGAAATATGACAGCAGCAAGAAACGCTATTCCTATAACCAAGCCATCACCGATGGCGAGCTTATGGCCAACAAGCAGGTGCTCGGCATGACGCAGGGACTGCATTTTACGGCCGGTGCCGCCGACAAGATAAGGATAGATACGGGTAAGGAATTGCAGTTTAACGGGACAAATATCGTGCTGACCGTCCCCGGACTCAAGGCCGGACAGCAGGTGACCATCGTCTTTGCATCGTCGAGCAAGAAAGATGCCCGCACGCTGGCCCTGTCCAATCTCACCGATACCAAGGGTTTCGCCAAGGCCAATGGCACCAACCGACAGACCGGTACGGGCACGGTGGCAACCGATGGCAGCGTGACATTCACCACGGCCGACGGCGGAATCAATGTCTATTCGCTCAAAGTGACCGACTTGTCGGGCGGAGGTGGTACCGGTGGAGCCGGTGGAACACTCAGCTCCGACCACTCTGTGGGCTTTTCTACAACTCGTAATCAAGCCATGGTCACTACTACCAATGGCGAAACGAAATACTATAATACCGACGAATTGAGCGACATCTCCATCGACGATGCCAAAGAGACGGTTGCCGTCAACGGCCTGTCTTTCAGCGATGTGTACACCCGTCTGGCTGCCGGTATTGCCTTTTCCAAGGCTGCCGAACAGGGAGAGAACGGCGAAATCACGGACAATGGCGTGACCATCACCGAGTCGAAAGGTTGGCTGGAGACTGCCTATGCCAAGTGGAAGCCCGTAGACGGAGCACAAACCTATCATGTCTATGTGAAGGGAGGGCAGTATGCCGGTTACACCCGGGTCGATGCCGAGTTGGTGCGGGCCTATACCGGCTATCTGAGAGTCGACATCCCGGGACTCAAAGCAGGCACCTACGCGCTGAAAGTGGTGGCTGTGAAAGATGGCGTTGAGAGACTTTCGGGCGAAGTGACGGGCCTCCAAGTGAAGAACTATAACCGTGAGGGCTTTGCCCACAAGGGTTTCTCGGGCGTGGGGGCCTATAACAATGATGGCACATTGAAGTCAGGAGCGGTGGTCATCTACGTGAACAAGGACAATGCTAAGACCGTCAGTGCCCGGCTGAGCAGCGGCACATTCACCGGTCTTCAGGCCATCTTGAACGCCTATCAGAAGGGAAATGTCACCACGCCGCTGGCTGTGAGAGTGTTGGGACTGGTGAAAAACGGGCAGACCGATGCTTTCGGAAGCAGTGTCGAAGGCATCCAAATCAAAGGAAAGAGGGCCGACAGTGAACTGAATATCACCATCGAAGGCATCGGTGAGGATGCCACCATCCACGGTTTTGGCTTCTTGGTGAGAAATTCTAAGAGCGTTGAGTTCCGCAATCTGGGCATCATGCGTGCCATGGACGACGGAATATCGCTTGATACTGACAACTCCAATATTTGGATTCACCACATCGACGTGTTCTACGGCAAGGCCGGCGGCGGCGACCATGCCAAGGGCGACGGTGCCATTGATGTTAAATCAAATTCTAAATTCGTCACCATAGACCACTGCCACTTCTGGGACACGGGCAAGTCGAGCATGTGTGGCATGAAGAGTGAGTCCGGGCCCAACTACATCACCTATCATCACAACTGGTTTGACCATAGCGATTCGCGCCACGCCCGCGTCCGCACAATGAGTGTGCATCTGTGGAACAACTTCTACGATGGCTGCGCCAAATACGGTATCGGGGCCACCACGGGCTCCAGCGTGTTCTCCGAGAACAACTACTTCCGCGCCACCAAAGACCCCATCTTGATTTCCCTGCAAGGCACCGATGCCAAAGGCTCCGGCACTTTCTCCGGTGAGTCGGGCGGCATGGTGAAGGAATACGGCAGCATCTTCGCCGAGAAAGGTTCCGGGAGCAACTACTCCCCCATCACCTACGCGGCCGACAACAAGAGTTTCGACTTCTATCAGGCTGCTTCGCGTGACGAGCAAGTACCCTCTTCCGTTGTGTCTCTCAACGGTGGCAACACCTATAACAATTTCGACACCAACCCCTCACTGATGTATTCCTACACTCTCGATGCCACAGCAGCCGTGCCCTCGCGGGTGACGGGCTACTATGGTGCAGGTCGTCTCAACCACGGTTCGCTGCAGTTTAAGTTCGACAACGCTGTGGAAGATACCAATGATGCTCCCATCCCCGCATTGGAGACACTCATAGACAGCTATACCGGCGAGTAAACCGGTTGTGATGTGAAGGGAGTTTTAGTTCTTATATAGATTAAGTTTGGCTCTCCTATAAATTATGCTTAGCCATCATGCAGGCTAAGTTCAGCTTTTATTCAAGCTAAGTTTAGCCTTCAAAGAAAAGTGCCGCAGCTCTGCACAATGCGTTCAGAGTTGCGGCACTTTCTGTGTGAAGCCTATGCGCGGATGGTGCACGCACTTCGCACAAGGTCGAAGGCAGGCATACAGTTTCTGTCAATGAATCCTCTAGTCTTTCCAATATCATGTTCGGATGATATTTTCCTTGTATTTTTAATAAAAAATAATGATAATGTTATTAAACGCCAAAGATATTTTATATATTTGCACAATGTTTAATAGAAAAATCTATAATTTATTATGAAGTGTTTTTAAGAAAAGCATTATTTATGCTGTTGACTACATTAAGCTTAATGTCATGTAGCCAAGATGAGCAAGTGAGTGTCAAACAAAGTAATTTACTTACTACCAGTCACAAAATTACTGTAGAAGAAGCTAAGAAGAATGTGATGGATTTTGTGTCTAAATTAAATCAGGACACTCGTGCTTCGTCTTTTTGGGGTGTAAATATTGGGACGGTAGAAGTAGTCTCAATTCCTAATGGAACTCGATCGGGTATTCCTGTAAATCTTGATTCTTTGTTTTACATCATCAATTTTAAAGACAATAAAGGCTTTGCAATAGCCTCTTCAGATGATCGGGAAGTACCTATATTCGCATTGGTTGAGGAAGGGAATTATTCTTATGATAATGATACTATTACTAATGCGGGATTTGAAGCATTTATGAGTGGGCTGATAGAACAAAAAGCGAGTTGTAGAGAGAGTGGATTATCTTATTATGTACTTGAAGAACCCGATATGCCAAGCGGTGGTGGAGATTATCCTGATGATAAATTTGAAATGATGGCACCATTGCTTGCTACTAAGTGGGGGCAAGGAGCCCCGTACAATAAATATTGCCCCGGTCCTTATACAGGGTGTGTGATTACGGCAATAAGCCAGATATGCTCTTACTTACAGACACCGAATACCATTCAATATAATATTGATGGAGAGGCAGGTGCTACTATATTGGATTGGCTAAGAATAAATAATGAATGTAGTAAGAATAATGGAGAATTAATTACTAATGAATTGGAAGATCATATAGCAAAACTCATGAGATTTTGGGGAGGTGCATTTGGAGCTAAATATAAAGCAGGAGGAACATCGGCAAATACAGAAGATGCCTTAAAAATAATGAGAGGTTATGGATTTAATGTTTCCAGCCTTGATGAATATGATGTCAATGCTGTAATAAATGATTTGAAGAAAGGAAATAGAATTGTTATTATGCGAGGTAATGGGCGTTATTATCATGTTGGGTTAGTCTTTAGGAAATATGTCGATGGGCATGCTTGGGTTGTTGATGGATATATCGATCAAATTAAAAATCGCAAAGAGACCAAATATATACATTGTAATTGGGGCTGGAATGGACTACATAATGGCTATTTTCTAAGTACAGCTTTGAATGCAGAAGAAAATCCTGCGTATGATGATGGCATTGTCTCTACAAGAAGTAGTAATTTTAGGTATAAATTAAAGACGGCAACATTTATAAAGTAAGTGATATGAGAAACTTTTTCAAGACGCTACCTATATTGGTATCTGTCGTAATAATGACGTTTATATCTTGTACAGAATCCGAAGGGCCTTTTGGAATTTCCGATTTTCATTTATTTGTCAGATTTCAAAACGCCGATGGGAGAAATCTTGCCGATTCGGCGAATGTATTGGGCAATGATGATATAGCAAGACTGAAAGCGGACACCGTGAAAGATTTGCATTTAAGCATCGAAAGAATGAATTCCGGTCGTAAGCCGGTGGAGTTGGGAATAGTAGATTGGATAAAAACAAAGAGTTCCATGAATAGTTCTGATTTACCAAATGTGGATTATGGAAAAATGGGAACAATGCTTGAACTCCAGTTTTTTGATAGGTCGATTTGGGATAAGAATGATATTCGCAATGAAGCCTATCTATTGACATTCAATAGTGATAAACTTTTTGAAAACGATGAGAATCATACGATAAAATTCTATATACATATCTATGGTCGTGGACAATATAGAACCTATCGGTGTGAGGTTGACGGTAAAGAAGTGCCGATAGATGATGTTATAAGCGATAAAAGGAATTATGGGCTTTATGGAGCTGTTATAGTTACAATATGATAGTGATGAAGCTTAGGGAGAAATCTTGATAACAGCACTTTCCCGTCATGCCGTCATACTTGCTGTCAGCTCTAATTTATTGATAATCTTTTAGTTAGACGTAAGTATGACGGCATGACGGGAAGATATGCAAAAACTATTTTCTGTATTTTTGTTATTTGAGTGGCGACTGGGCAATGGGGAGTTTCTTGCCCGTGAGTTTCTGGATATCTCTGACCATGGGCCGCTCCTCCTGCGTGCAGAAAGTCAGTGCCACACCGCTGTTGCCGGCCCGACCTGTGCGGCCAATGCGGTGGACATAGGTCTCGGCCACATCAGGCAAGTCGTAGTTGATTACCATTTGCAGGTTGGCAATGTCGATGCCACGGGCTGCGATGTCGGTGGCTACGATGACGCGCGTCTTCCCCGACTTGAAGTTGGTGAGAGCCCGTTGGCGGGCATTCTGCGACTTGTTGCCATGGATGGCTTCACACTCGATGTGGCGGGCCTTGAGCTTGCGGGCTATGCGGTCGGCCCCATGCTTGGTACGTGAAAACACGAGTGCCGAACGGTTGCCGTCGTTTTTGAGCACACTGACGAGAAGATCTGTCTTCTGCGGTTTCTCCACGAAGTAGAGCCGTTGTTCGATGGTGTCCACCACCGATGACACAGGAGCCACCTCTACCCTCGCAGGCTTGTAGAGCAGCGACTTGGAGAGTTTGGCTATGGTCTCGGGCATGGTGGCCGAGAAGAGCAGCGTCTGCCGGCGTTTGGGCAGCAGGGGGATGAGTTTCTTGATGTCGTGGATGAATCCCATGTCGAGCATACGGTCGGCCTCGTCAAGTACAAAGTGGCGGATGTGTTCCAGCGTGATGATGTGTTGCGAGATGAGGTCGAGCAGTCGGCCCGGAGTGGCGATGAGGATGTCCACCCCCCGTTCCAGTTCCTTCACCTGTCCGTTCTGGCTTACGCCTCCGAAGATGACGCAGCAACGCAGCCGGGTGAACTTTGAATAATCTTTAAAGCATTCCTCTATCTGTATGGCCAATTCGCGTGTGGGCGTGAGGATGAGGGCCTTGATGTCCCGCCGGCGGTTGTCGTCTGCGCTTTTAGCAAGTTGCTGGATGATGGGAATGGCAAAGGCAGCCGTTTTTCCCGTACCCGTCTGGGCGATACCCAGCAGGTCTCTGCCTTCAAGGCCTATAGGGATGGCTTTTTGCTGAATGGGGGTAGGGGTTTCATACTCTTTGAGTTCAAGCGCCTTCAGTATGGGCTTGGAGATATTTAATTCGTTGAATGTCATTTGTTTGATATTTGGCTGCCGCTCATGGCAGCATGTTGTTGTTAAAGAAAGGGATATGCCGTGGGAGAAGAAAGACCCTGAAAGCCTGCACGGAATGTTATCCTACTTGTGTGGGGTGGGAGAGAAAGGAACACGGGCGTGCGGTCAACTTGCGACATTCGGACGGCTAAGATGAAAACAGAAAAAGCATGATTCGTAAGAAGATGCTTCCCGCATGTTGATTTCTTCGGGTGCAAAGGTACGACTTCTTTTTGAAATACCGGCCTTTGGAGAGTGAAATATTCTATTTGTGTAGCTCCATTACATGATTCCATAGCTGCATTTCCAAAAACAAAAAAGGTTCTCCCGATGTTTTATGGGAGAACCTTTGAGGTATGTGTCTTGTTGCGTGATGCCATACACTTAGAACGGTTGGGCATGCACGCACTTCATGTTTTGTTCTAATTGCGCCACACTGCTTGCACCGACAAGCACGGAAGTGACACCCTGCTGATGCAGAATCCATGCCAAAGCCATTTCTGCAAGCGTTTCGTTGCGTTCATGGGCCTGTGCGTTCAGTTCCTGAAGATGGGCCGTCAGTTCGGGAGTAAGGGTTTCACGTTTGAGAAATCGGCCTTTAGCCATGCGGCTGTCGTCGGGCACACCGTTGAGATAGCGGTCGGTGAGCAGTCCTTGAGCCAGTGGTGAGAAACTGATGAAGCCGATGCCGTGGTCGTGGCAGAATTGCAGCCGACCTTCTTCCAGCGGTTGACGGTTGATGAGGTTGAGCTTGTCTTGGTAGATGAGCAGTGGCGTGTCATGCTCCCGAAGATACTGTTCGGCAACGGTGAGGGCCTCAAGAGGCCAACGGGAGATGCCGATGTAGAGTGCCTTGCCTTGTCGAACGATGTCTACGAGAGCCTGAAGTGTCTCTTCGAGTGGCGTGTTGGGGTCGTAGCGGTGGCTGTAGAAGAGATCCACATAATCTAACCGCATACGTCGTAGACTCTGGTCGATGCTGGCCATGAGGTACTTACGGCTTCCCCAGTTGCCGTAAGGGCCCGGCCACATGTCATAGCCGGCTTTCGATGAGATGAAAAGTTCGTCACGATAGGGCCGTAAATCATCGTCCATCAGTCGGCCCATCGTCTCTTCGGCCGTCCCGTAAGGTGGGCCGTAGTTGTTGGCAAGGTCGAAATGGGTGATGCCGTGGTCGAAGGCATAGTGGGTGATGGCCCGGCTGCGCTCGTAGGAGTCCACAGCTCCGAAGTTGTGCCAGAAACCGAGAGAGACCTTTGGAAGCATCACTCCCGAGTGTCCGCAACGGCGGTACAACGTTTCCGAGTCGTCGTAACGTTCCGGCGAGGGTGTGTAAATACCTTTAATATCCATTAGCTTATTCTATTTTCGGTCGTTTTTGATGAGAGCAAGCAAATGTTCTACGGCCACTTCCTGTGGGATGTTGCGCTCTATGCACACTTGCTTGCGATAGAGGCTCACACGATTGGGACCCGCCCCCACATAGCCATAGTCGGCATCGGCCATCTCTCCGGGCCCGTTCACGATACATCCCATGATGCCTATTTTGAGACCTTTCATGCCTTTGGTGGCCTCCCGTATTTTGGCAATGGTTTCCCGAAGATCGTAAAGAGTGCGTCCACAGCCCGGGCAAGAGATATATTCGGTCTTCGAGGTGCGCAGACGGGCTGCCTGAAGAATGCCGAAAGCTGTCTCGTCGACCGTCTCCGCAGGGATGTCACCATCGTTCATGAGCCATATTCCATCGGTGAGTCCATCAATCATCAGTGCGCCCATGTCGGCTGCCGCTTCGAGTTGGAAATCACTTTTTTCCTTCTCGGAATGGCGGTACATCTGGCAGAAGACGACAGGATTGGTCAGCCCGTTAACCGACAGTTCATGTACCAGTGCCCGTTGTTCTCCCAGTCGGTTTTGATGGTTGCTCATGCAGACCACCACCACTTCGGGATGGGCTTTCAGGCAGGCTATGTATTCCTCACTCGGCGCACCGAACGGGAGTACGAGAAATTTGGCATCGGCCTGCACCTGTGAGATGAACGGTGTGGCGTTGTAAGGGAAAATGGGGAATACACGACCTTTTAAATTCTCGATATTCCCTTCAGAAGCGAGATGAGCGTAGGCATCAAAATCTATGATATATTTCTGCTGTTTTTGCAACTCTTGCGGCAACGCCTGTCCGGTGTAGAGGTAATCCGGCCTTGTGTCCGCATTGCTCACCACAACGGCACACTTCTGTTCCTTGTCGGCAGACCGTGAGGCAATGACCACCGGCACCTGTTCGCCCCCAATGATATCCACAGCATGAGTCTTGCGACGCACCGGATGCAGCCAGTCGAAGTAGGGCGCAGCTTCTCCGGGAATCATCGTCTGGCCGGCTTTGCGGCCGATGTAGTCTACAAGATGCCGGGCCACGGGTACCTCCGCTTCCGGTTCTTCACTGAGACTCACTCGAATGGTGTCTCCGATGCCGTCGGCCAACAGCGCCCCGATGCCCACAGCACTCTTGATGCGGCCGTCCTCGCCCTCGCCGGCTTCGGTCACTCCGAGGTGGAGAGGGTAGTGCATGTCTTCTTTCTCCATTGTGTCGACGAGCAGACGCACCGAACGCACCATCACCACCGTGTTGGAAGACTTGATGGAAATCACCACATCCTTGAAGTCCTGTTGCTTGCAGATGCGCAAAAACTCCATGCAACTCTCCACGATTCCTTCCGGCGTGTCACCGTAGCGGTTGCGTATCCGGTCGGAGAGCGAGCCGTGGTTCACGCCTATGCGGATGGCCGTATGGTTTTCCTTACAGATGTTGAGGAAAGGCACGAAGCGGTCTTCTATCTTCTGCAATTCCAGGGCATACTCCTCGTCGGTGTATTCCAGTTTGATGAATTTGCGCGCCGGGTCTACATAGTTGCCCGGATTCACGCGCACTTTCTCGGCATAGCGTGCCGCCACATCGGCTACCTTGGGATTGAAATGCACATCGGCCACGAGGGGAGTGAGATAGCCTTTGGCACGCAGCGAGGCGTTGATGTTTTTCAGATTCTCGGCTTCCTTAGTGCCTTGTGTCGTCAACCGTACCAGTTCTCCGCCGGCCTTGATGATGCGTTCGGCCTGTTCCACGCAGGCCTCGGTGTCGTTGGTGTCGGTCGTGGTCATCGACTGGATGCGTATAGGGTTTTCTCCCCCCATGTCAATGGCCCCAATATGGATCTCTGTAGATTTGCGTCTTTGATAATTAAATAGGTCTATCATGTGATGATATATAGTTTAGAGGGATGTCGGGCGTGTGGACTGTGGGTCAGTCCACCTTGAACTTATAGTCTTTGATTTCGGAAAGTTCCCGATTGGCTTTTTCTATTTTGGCACCGAGACCGGCTTTCCAAGCATCCACCTTGCGTGCAATCTCTTCGTCGCCAAGGGCCATCATCTCCGCTGCGAGGATGGCAGCATTCTGTGCTCCGTTCACCCCCACCGTGGCAACGGGTATTCCCGGCGGCATCTGAATGATGGAGAGCATGGCATCAAGACCGTCCAACATACCCTTGATGGGCACTCCGATGACTGGCAGTGGGGTAGAGGCAGCAATCACTCCTGGTAGGGCGGCGGCCATGCCGGCTCCGGCTATGATGACCTTGACTCCACGAGCCTTGGCCCCTTTGGCAAAAGTTTCCACGGCATCGGGTGTGCGGTGGGCTGAGAGTGCATTCACCTCAAAGGGAATCTCATTGTCGTCGAGCCACTTGCAGGCTTTTTCCATGATGGGCAAGTCGCTTGTCGAGCCCATGATAATACTTACTAATGGTTTCATATAAAATGTATTTTGAAATTGCTCTTGGCTGTCGGGGCTTTCTCCCTCACACTATGCGATGGCCGGATGCAGTACGATGAGATAGGCCACCACGCTCCCCAACAGAAATCCCGTGACCACTTGGGCAAGCGAATGCTGGCGCAATATCATGCGGCTGGTGCCCACCATACCACTTACGATGAGCACCAGACAGAGCCACCAGATGGGGTTGAAAGTGAATATGCGGGCAAAGGCCAGCAGTGCTCCGGCCACGCCACCGATGGCAGCACTGTGGGTGGAGATTTTCCACCACACGTTGATGAGTGCGCACATCATCTGTATGACGAGCGCAGCCACGAGAATGATGCTGATAAAGCGTGGGATGTTGCGTGCATCCATGATGTAGAAGCACGTGAAATAGCACACGATGGAGATGATATAGGGTATCATGCGACGCTCCTTGTGTCCCAGTTCCATGGGTGTCCAGCCCTGATAGCGGCGGTAGAGATGGATGAGGAAGGAAGGCAGAAGCACCGTGAAGAGATACACCATGCCCAACACGAGCAGTTTGAATTGCATGGGCAGCACCCGCATGTAGCTAAAAATGAAAAGCACGATGAGCCCCACTATCGGCAGATAGAACGGTGTGAAGAGGACGCTCAGCACCCGTGCGGCCAAGATGATGTTTTTTTCTTTCATTGTTTTATCATTGCCTGTCCTGTTGTATTCTTCGTTTCTACTCTTTTCGCAGCCGCGCCACCGGAATGCCCTGCTGCTCGCGATACTTGGCAACGGTGCGTCGGGCGATGGGGTAGCCCAGTTTTTTCATCTCCTCGGCCAGCGTGTCGTCGCTCATGGGCTTCTTCTTGTTCTCCTTGCCGATGAGGTCTTTTAGGGCCAGTTTGATTTTCCGGGTAGACATTTCTTCGCCGTCTTCGGTGGTGTAGCCATCGCTGAAGAAGAATCGCAGAGGGTATGTGCCCCACTTGGTCTGTGCATATTTCACGTTGCTCACGCGCGAAATGGTTGAGATGTCAAGTCCCGTGCGGTCGGCCACGTCTTTGAGGATCATCGGTTTGAGGTCGGCCTCGTCGCCGTCGGCAAAAAACTTGTGTTGTATTTCGATGATAGCCTTCATCGTGGCATAGAGCGTCAGCCGGCGTTGCCGTATGGCCTCGATGTAGCTCTGTGCCTTTTCCACCTTCTCGCGGGCGTAGACGAGAGCCTCTTTGGTCTGCCGGCCGGCCGGATGCTTGTCGTTCTTGTAGTTTTCGAGCATTTCGGTGAACGAGGGTGAAACGTGCAGTTCGGGCATATTGCCACGGTTCAGGCTGAACGAGACGGAACCGTCTTCGTTAGTGTCTACGATGAAGTCGGGCGTGATTTGTTGCAAGTTGCGTCCTATGGTCTCTCCGAGCGAGGCACCGGGTTTCGGGTTGAGTCGCCGCAATTCGTTTTGCAGCGTCTCCGTCTGTGTGTCTGAGAGTTGCAGCCCGGCCTGTATCTTGTCCCAATGTTTCTTGGTGAAAGCGTCAAAATAGTTGGTGATGACCTCCTCCATGGCCCTGCGGAGCTTGTCGTCGGGCCTGCGGGCTATTTGTAGCAACAGACACTCCTGCAAGTTGCGGGCTCCCACACCGGCGGGGTCGAATTCCTGCAGGCGGTGGAGCACCTCTTCCAATTCGTCCGCACTGGCATCGATGTTGTGATAGACGGCCAGTTCGTCGCTGATGCTGTCGAGGTCTTTGCGCAACAGTCCATCGTCATCGAGCGACCCGATGATGTATTCCATCATGTCGTGTTGCTTCTCGGTGAGGTGCTGCATGTCCATCTGCTCTTTCAGCGTGTCATAGAAAGAGGTGGTGTCACCGTAGACGGTCTCCTCGTAGTCGGCATTCTGGTAGTTGCGGTTGCCGCCCACCTCGGGCATTTCGTCGTCCCGACCTATGTTGTCGAATGCGGCATCGAGTGCGTCTTCGCGCTCCTCACGTTCATACTCCGATGTCTCCCCGTCTTCCTGTTCGCTGCTGTCGCCGGTCGTGTCGCCACCATCAGCTCCCTCAAGGTCCAACGCATCATCGGCCGACGCACTCTCCAGTGCCGGATTGTCGTCGAGTTCGGCATTGATGTTCTGTTCAAGTTCGGTCAGGGGCATTTCCAACAACTTCACTTGCAGCATCTGTTGGGCCGAGAGCCGTTGTAAGAGTTGTTGTTTCTGAACCTGTGTTTGAACTAATTTCTGAGCCATGTGAATGAGTGTTTACGCCCGTTTGCGAGTGATGTGTTGCCGGTCGGTGCCGGTATGCTTGATTTATTTCCAGTATTCTTTCAGTTGCGAAGCAAGTTGGTAAAGCTTTTCGGGGTTGTCGTTGCCGAAGCGGTTCCACACCTCCTGACACGGCACGAGCAGCGGACTGAGCAGGAAGTCGGCACGGTTGAGGTAGGGGTCGCAGAATTGGTACACCTCCATCACCTCGGCAATGAGTTTCGGACTCACCTTGATGAGCTTTGCCAGATCGTTCACTTCCGGTGTTTCGGGCACCATTGTGATGGGAGTGAGTTGGAAGTAGAGGTCGAGAATGAGGATGAGCTTCACCGGTGTGAGCTCCGCACCGGGAGCGATGGGCTTCCAGTCTTTTTCAAACGATTCGTTCATCTCCACCCCTTGATAGAAAGCATCGGCATTGCCATATCCCTTCATGCGCCTGAGCAATTCCACTCCGCGTGCCAGCTTTTTCGGGCTTTTGCCATATTTCTCCCAAAGCCGCCCGATGCGTGGGGTGATCATCCGGAGCTTGAACATCTGCGCGTGGAGAAATTCGGGCGGGATATGCAGGTCGAGGCTCAAGTCCACGATGCCGCGCGAGTAGAGCGGTTTCACGCCCACAGGCTTCTTGAGATAGAGCTGCATGAGCAACAGCCAATACTCGTCCGACCACAGAGGATGTTTAGCCATAAATGCTTCGGTTTAGCTTTAATATGTGCAAAAATAGTGCCAGCGAGAGCAATGAGAGCTTGCTTTCAGATTGCCGAGTGCAGCCTATTTTCTGCAAAAATAGTGCTTTTCGTGCGTAATACAAAATAAAATGCCCGATTATTTGTTTTATTTATGCACCCTTTCGCTTTTCCGGTGAAGGGCGGCAGAATCTATTAACATGGTAAAGTTTAATATGTATGAAGAAAATCAGTTTGTTTCTCGTTGCCTTTGGTCTGTCCTTGGCCGTCTGCGCCCAAAGTGCGCGTGAGGAAATCCGCCGCAACCATTGTCTCTCCGCCAGCAATCATGTGGCCTATCCCGGCCCCGTGCAGCAGCGGCTGACCCCCGCTCCGTCGGGCTATGAACCATTCTATCTGAGCCACTACGGCCGCCACGGCTCCCGCTACCTCATTCGCGGCAGCGAGTATCTGCGTCCCATCCGCCTACTTGAACATGCCGACAGCACCGGTGTGCTCACCGCCATGGGCCGCGATGTGCTGCGCCGCATACGCATGATGTATGAAGAGTCGAAAGACCGTTGGGGCGAACTCACTCCGCTGGGGGCCCGACAGCATCGGGAGATAGCCCGCAGAATGTATGAACGCTTCCCGCAAGTGTTTGCCGATACGGTGGGCGTCGACGCGAAGTCGACCGTCGTCATCCGCTGCATCCTCTCCATGGAGAATGCCCTGCAAGAGTTGGTGCGGCTCAATCCGCGCCTGCGCATCACCCACGACGCGTCCGAGCATGATATGTACTACATGAACCAGACCGACACGGCGCTCAGCCACCACAAAGAGACGCCGGCCGTGAAGGCTGCCTACGACAAGTGGACGAAAGAGCACGTGAACTTTGACCACCTGATGAAGACGCTTTTCATCCAAAGGTCGTTTGTGGCCGATAGCAAGATGATGACAGAAAGCGATTTCGTGTTCCGCCTTTTCCGTCTGGCAGGCATCCTGCAAGACTCCGAACTGCGCCACAAGATAACCCTCTACGACATCTTCACCGACGACGAACTCTACACCGGCTGGCAGCAAAACAACATCTGGTGGTACCTGCATTACGGCAACACGGCCCTCAATGGCGGCATACAGCCTTTTTCGCAGCGCAACCTGCTGCGCAACATCATCCACGAGGCCGACTCCTGCCTGCGTCTGCGCCATCCCGGAGCCACCCTCCGATTCGGCCACGAGACGATGGTGCTGCCGCTCACCTGTCTGCTCAACATCAATGGCTACGGTGAGCAGATAGCCGACATTGACAGGCTGGAGGAGCACGGATGGGTGAACTACCGCATCTTCCCGATGGCGGCCAACCTGCAACTGGTGTTCTACCGCAACAACAAGAAGCCCGGAGACGTTCTCGTGAAGGTGTTGCTCAACGAGAATGAGGTGCGCCTGCCGCTGCCCTCCGACCTTGCGCCCTACTATCGCTGGAGCGATTTCCGCCGTTACTATCTGGCCAAGCTCGACGGCTACCGGCCGTAGACCATGGGTGTAGCCCTGCCACGATGCTGTTTCGATGGTGGCCGGTGCGTTGCGCCACGGACATGCCCCAACGCTTCCGGAGCCGGCGGAAAAGGGGACGGTGGCTCTGCCAAAAGCGAAAAACAGTGGCTAATAATTGCATATATGACTTCTTTTCCCTATTTTTGTAGACTGCTTTTATTCATTACAACACTTCAAGTAATCACTCGACAAGCTTAATGAAGATAGTACATATCAGCATGGCCGACTTCAACGGGGCCGGACTCTGCGCTTACCGCATCTGCAAGGCGCAGCGCGAGATGGGGATCGACAGCCAGATGGTGGTGCTCAACAAGCGCCACCACGACGACTTCATACACCAGTGCGGCAAGAAGCGTTATTTCTACCACAGTGTGTTGCGGAAGACGAAGAAGCTGTTGAGGCTGAAAGACGACGTGAACACCTGCCGCCGGTTGGGTGCCCAGTACCATGCGGTGTACACGCTGCCCGTGTCGTCTATTGACCTCAGCTACGAGCGTCTGCTGCGCGAGGCCGACTTGCTACACATCCATTGGGTGGGAGGCTATCTCGACTATCCCACGTTTTTCGAGGCTTTCAAGGACAAGCCCATTGTCTTCACCCTGCACGATGAAAATGCGCTCTATGGCATAGCCAACATCGAGCAGCAGCTCTTGGCCGACAACCCGTTGGAAAAGAAATACTACCGCATGAAATATGACAGCCTGCACAAGGTGAAACGGCTGGGTGTCGTGTTTCTCTCCCGTATGGCCTACGACCTTTACGGCCATCACGAGATGGTGGCCGACCGGCCTACAACCATCATCCACAACTCCGTGGACACCCGCTTCTACGAGCCCCACGACCGTAGTGAGGCCCGCCGCCGGCTGGGCTTGGCTCCCGAGACTCCGGTCTTTGCTCTCTGTGCCTGCAACATCAACGAACCACGCAAGGGGCTTGAGGTGCTCTCGCAGACGCTCCGGCGCATCTCTCCCGACTGTCGCGTGCTGGCCATAGGCAACAATCGAAGCCGGCCTCGGCGGCACTGGGACAACGTTGTGGAGACCGGACCGGCCTCGGGGCCTGAGGAACTGTCGTGGAGACTGTCTGCTGCCGACTACTTTTGTTTGCCGAGCGCGAAGGAGAACTTTGCCCAGGCACCCATCGAGGCTATGGCTTGCGGACTGCCTGTGGTGGCCTTTCCTTGCAGCGGGACGGAGGAACTCATCACGCCCGCCAACGGCATCAGATGTTCCGACTTCACCTCCGAGGCTTTGGAAGACGGACTGCGCAGGGCGATGGCGACGCGCTACGACCCTGCAGCCATCCGCAGCGATGCCACGGCGCGATTCTCGCCCAAAATTATATGTCGCCAATATCTCGACTTCTATAAGCGGGTGATGGCCTGACCATCGGTGGTAGTGTGCCCAAGGGCTGCATTACCGCCTTTTTTCATACCTTTTCTGCAATTCCTGTCATGCACTGTCCACGTAAAATATATTACACGCTCCATAGCGGCAAAAACTCCAAACTGGCCTACTACATCCGGTCGTATGCCGCCATCTTCACGCCCCGTTTTGTTTTGCGGGCTCTCCTTCGACGCGACCTTCGGGTCCTCGCCGGCCATCCCGACGAGGCCTACATGGAGGAGCGGGCCTCCTATTATTGCCGGCTTGCTCCCGGCGTGCCCTTCGACAGCGACCGGTTTGCCGCCGAGTCGGTGGCGCTGAGCGACCAGAAAGTCACGGGGCAGAAGGTGTATTACCTTGACTCCTACCGCTATGCCAAGGCTTTCGATCCCTCGCTGCGCTGGCTGCTCCTGCCGGGCGACATTGTGCATGTGCCCGCCTTGCCGAGCATCACCAAGAGTAGGCCGCTCACGAGCGACAATGCCAACTCGGTGTTGATGAAGCTCGACCGTGTGCGCCACTTCCTCTTTGTCAACGACCTCAAGCCTTTTGCCGCGAAAAAAGACAAAGTTATCTTCCGCGGACTGATAGGGCAGGACGGCGGCACCGACCTCAAGCAAAACCGCTACAACTTCGTGACGCGCTATTTTGGCCATCCGATGTGTGATGTGGGGGTGATAGACCGCCAGTATCCCGAGTGGAGGACGGAGAAAATGACCATCGGCGAGCATCTCGACTATAAGTTTATCATGGCACTTGAGGGCAACGACGTGGCCAGCAACCTCAAGTGGGTGATGTCGTCAAACTCGGTGGCGGTGATGCCGAGACCCACCTGTGAAACGTGGTTCATGGAGGGCCGACTCAAACCTGACTACCATTACATCGAAATCAAACCCGACTTCTCCGACCTTGAAGAGCGCATCCGCTACTACATCGCCCATCCCGACGAGGCGGAAGCCATCATCCGTCATGCCCACGACTATGTGGCCCAATTCCGCGACAGCCGCCGTGAGCGTCTCATCTCCTTGCTCGTGCTGAAAAAGTATTTTGATTTCACCAATAAGAGACAGCCCACTCCCTGAAGGGGGGCTTTGCCATCCACCTGTTCGTAGGAAGTTAAGCTCCCTTTAGGAGATTTTTTGGGGGAGGCGAAACAAGCGGAAGATAATGGATGGTAGGTGTGAATGACAACCTTGTCCTGCAAGTAGAGGCGGCGCTTTATGCCTGCCCGCACGCCCCTACAAGTAGGACATGGCCTAAGCCCCCTAAGTTTGGAGTCTCCTTGGGGCCATGCCGGGTATATAGCACGAACTATTAAATCTTTCGAAAAAGCCTTACAGCCAAAAGCACTCCTATCTTTTGGCTTTCTAAAAATATTCATCTCATCGCCCAGATCCGCCCCACCAATTTTCTCAGTCGGCCCAAGCGACCATCCAAAAGGGCCACACTTGGAGTCTCGTTTGGCCCGGATGACAACCTCAAAGAGGCCCTTTTACAAAGCCATTTGGGCCGAACGACACCCCCATCGCAGGGATGGAAAGCCCCTTTCAGGGGGGTGGGGGGCTTTTAGGGAGTTTAGAACTTAAAAAAGGGAAACACTTGCGTGCTTCCCTTGCTAATGCAAAGATACTACATGATTTGCCCGAATGCAAATGCGTTGCGAAAACTTCTGACATCAAGAGCATTCCACGAGCATTGTCTGTGTTGCTAAAGAGAAGTGCCCGGAGGGGGATTTCCCCCACAACGAAAGGCATTTCCCTATGCCTTTTTAGGCGAAACATCTTTCTTTGTCAGCCCCTTTGGTCTAACTTTGCGGCAGAGTCAAGAACTTGCTTGACCATAGAGAGTTTATGCAACGGACAATGTTTAACACCTAAAACCTTACGATTATGAAACGTTTGATGATAATGATGGCTTTAGCCCTGACGGTCTCTGCCTCGGCATGGGCCATGAGTTACGAAGAGGCGATGGCGGAAGCACGCTACCTGACCGACAAGATGGCCTACGAACTGGGGCTTACTTCCCGCGAGTACGACCGCATGTATCGCATCAATCTTGACTATTTGTTGAGCGTAGACGACTACGACGACCTCTACTCCTCGTCTTGGCGTGCCCGCAACTCGGCGTTCAGGGCCTTTTTCAACGGCCGTCAGTGGAATCTCTATGTGGGGGCCGACTACTTCTACCGCCCGCTTTCGTGGCGCAACGGTGCCTTCGTGCACAACATCTATATGCGCTATCCGCGTCGGCACGCGCCCCGCTATGTCGTCCCGTGTCCTCCACCTCCCCGCCGTTACGGTCCTTCACCCCGTCCTTACGGTCCCGATTGCCGCGATCGCCGACCGGGTTTCGGTCGTCGACCGGACTTTGATCGTCCCGGTTTCGACCGCCCAGGCCACCATCATCACCACCGGCCGTGGAGGGACTAATATTAAAATTCAGAGATTCAAGGATTCAAGGAATCAAAAGGTGAAAGACTTCGCCTGCGTGTAGGGGCAGCGCTTGATGCCTGCCCGCACGCCATTAAGAGGTAAAAAGATAAAAAAAGTAAAGGGGTAAAGGACTCCGGCTGGAGGAGAAATCAGATAATTTCAAATTTCAGGAGCGAACTAAATCGGAAACAAAGTTTAGGAAACAGGCCTACAGTGTAGCCCATCAGTCCCCAACGGCGGCGGAAGAAACTCATGTAGCTGCACTGTTCGATGAGCCGGAGGTTGGGTGCCCATTGTTCGAAGACATGGCCGTCTTCGAAGCCCGATCGTATCTCCACTTGAGAGTCTCTCAGCGAGTCGGGTTTCACCCCTCGTTTAGACATCATGGGCCCGCACACATCAAGGTAGAGTTCACCACCACCGAAACGCGAGGCTATGCGCGTGACAAACTCCTTCACCTGCTGTTCGTAGAAATACATCATCACCCCTTCGGCGATGATGAGAAAGTCGCTTGACGGATGGCGCGAGCGCAGTTCGTCCATCCAGTCATCGTCAAGCAGTGATGCCGTGAGATAGTGGTCGCCGTCTTCCTCGGGGATGAGTTTTCTGCGCAGTTCCATCACCTCCGGTAAGTCCAGCTCGTAGAATGTGGCCTTGCTGCTCTCTTTGATGCGCTGTCGGCGCGTGTCGAGTCCGCAGCCCACATTCACCACCACGGGGGCGTGGTGGGTGAGTATGAAGCGGCGTGTGGCATCGTCATAATACCGGCCCCTCACCACACAGCCCACGTAGCTCATCTTGGCCTTGTTGAGCTTGTTGTAGTCATAGTCTATCTGTTCCGTCAGCCTTTCGGCCATGTCGTCTTTCAGGATGTTGTCTTTCGTCCTGCGGCTCTCCATAGCCCTCATGTAGAGTGGGATGAGCAGTGTTTCCTGCACGATGTCTGTCAGTTGATATTTCTTTTCCATGATCGGTTATTCTTGTCAATAAGGTATATAAACGAGTTGCATCATCGGCAAATCAAGTGCTGCCGATGATGCAAAGATAAGGATAATCGGCATGGCCGACAATACCCAAAAATGATGAAAATGGAAAAGGCCAAAAAAGGCCCCCAAAAGATCCCCAAAAAGACCCCCAACCCCCTAAAGGGGGCTTTTCCATTCCACTTGTTCGCAGGAAGGTAAAGCC
>NZ_GL586311.1:780977-802324 GCF_000184945.1 Segatella buccae ATCC 33574 | reverse complement strand
TCTCTTGTCCCGCGAGGCCCTCCCCTCCTTCGGAGGGGTCGGGGGAGGCTTTTCACCTCTCCTTAATCAGCCTCTCGGCCATGGCCCTGCCCAGTGCACGGCACTTCTCCACCACTTCAGGTGTGAGTGCCTGCTTCATTTCTACGGGTTCGCCCACAGCCTCGAAGTGTATATGCTTCTCGTTCCATTCGGCTATCTTGGCCACGGCTTTGCCTGCCCAGCCATAGCTGCCGAACCAACCGAGCAGGTGGTTCTTGATGTCGCGGTTGGCTATCTCGCTCAGGAAGACTTCCATCTCGTGGTAGAGGCCCGTGTTGTAGGTGGGGGCACCCACGATGAGACCCTTGTAGCGGAACACGTCGCGGATGAGATAGGAGTGGTGGGTCTTCGAGACATTGTACATCATCACGTTTTTGATGCCCGCCTGACTGGCCTCACGGGCGATGATTTCGGCCATGCGCTCGGTGTTGCCATACATGGTGCCGTAGCATATCACGATGCCTTCCTCGGTGTCGTAGCGGCTCATTTGGTCGTACATGCCCACCACCTTGTCTGCATGTTCGTGCCACACAGGCCCGTGGGTGGGGCAAATGTAGTCGAGCTGCACGCCGGCCAACTTCTTCAGGGCGTTCTGTACGGGCGTACCGTATTTGCCAACGATGTTGGAATAGTAGCGCACCATTTCGCGCCAGAAGCGGTCGCAGTTGATTTCGGAGTCTATCAGTCCACCGTTGAGGGCACCGAAGCAGCCGAAGGCATCGCCCGTGAAGATGGCCCGGGTGGTGGTGTCGAGCGTCATCATGGTCTCGGGCCAGTGCACCATCGGGGTCATGTAGAATTGCAGGGTGTGCCGGCCCAGTGCCACGGTGTCGCCGTTCTTCACCTCATGTTCGCAGCCCCGCTCGCCGTAGAAGCCGCAGAGCATGTCAAACGACTTCTTGTTGCCGATGACCTTCACATCGGGATAGAACTTGCGCATGAGCGAGAGCGAACCGCTGTGGTCGGGCTCCATGTGGTTCACCACGATGTAGTCGATGGGCCGGTCGCCTATCACCTCGCGTATGTTCTCGATGAGCTGCGTGAAGAAGTCCACCTCCACGGTATCGATGAGGCACACCTTGTCGTCTACGATGAGATAGGAGTTGTAGGACACGCCATTGGGCAGGGGCCACAAGCCCTCGAAAAGGGCTTTCTTGCGATCGTTGACACCAACGTAATAAGTGTTGTCGGTTATTTTAATCATATTCTTAGTGTTGTTTGTAAGCAGCGTTTATGAGTCCGGCTCAGCATTGCCGCGGCCGGTGTCAGGTGCAAATGTAGTCATTTTCTATGAATAATAGAAGTTTTCCCTCCTTTTTATTGTTTCTGATCATCTGCAATGTATGAGTTGAAAAGTTTTATTTGATGTCACTGACAAACAAAGGATGGCAGTGCCCTGTGTAGGGCTCCTGCCATCCTTTGCCTTGAAGATATTCTTGGAGTGACGGTTGTCAATCGTCGAAACCGTCCCACATGTTGTTTCGCTTGGAGAGTGACTCGCCTCCGTCTTGGCCGGAAATTTGTCCTGTGGGGTCGTTATAGTGCTCTTTCCCGGAGTTGGAAGAGGAATTGCCTCCGACATTACTCACGCGGCTGGTGGCCTGCAACAAGGTTTCCATCTTTATTTTGAC
Source organism: Segatella buccae ATCC 33574 (assembly GCF_000184945.1). Lineage (GTDB taxonomy): Bacteria > Bacteroidota > Bacteroidia > Bacteroidales > Bacteroidaceae > Prevotella > Prevotella buccae. The sequence goes on along the minus strand of NZ_GL586311.1, from coordinate 800,654 downwards.
AACAGAGGTTTCCGGTGTTTGATATGTTTTTTTCATTTTTCGTATATTCTTTAGCGTACAACAATTTTCTTTCCATTCACGATGTAGATGCCGCTCTTCAGGCCGTTGAGAGCCTGTTGGCTGCGGCCGGCGATGCGCCCGTCGAGGGTGTAGACCACGCTGGTAGCAGGGTTGTTGCCAGCCTCTATCGTGACGTCTTCAATGCCGGTGGTGTGGCTGTCGTCTTCGGTGCCGAAGAAAGAGGCCGTCTTGGCTCCGCTTTCGGTCACAAAGGAGTCGTCGATGCCGAAGTTGGTTTGTCCTTTGAACACCTGCACGGTAGCCGAGAACGGATTCCACTTACCCGTGGTGCCCGTCTGGTAGAAGAACACGTGCTTGCCTCCCTTTGCCCCGAGGAAGTAGGTGTATTGCGGCATGTAGATGGGCTTGCCCACGCCGTTGTTCTCGTTGGCGTTCCAAGTGGAGAGGTAGTTGCCGATGAAGCGGTAGGTGTAGCCGCCATTCTCCGTCACGCTGCCCTCTTCCGTGGCACTGATGATAGTGGGGATAGGGCTGCCTTCCTCCAGTTGATAGCCCTCAAATGTGAGGTCGAGGGTGGGGGAGGCTGTCGGGAAAATCATATAGGCCTCGTGTGCCTTGATGACAATGGCGTCGTCGGAGGCTGCATTCTTATATTGGTCGTCCTTAAACTTCAAGGTGATGCGACGCTTCTCCTTGTTCCTCACCACTTCGTTCATCTTGCAAACCTCGGTGTTGGCTCCAAACACGGCTGTCACTTGCGCCTTGGTCATGTTGAAAGGCACGCAGATGGTCCACCACTGCTGTCCCTTTTTGCCGAACTTCCACTTCTCGGTGTCATCGTTGTAGACATTGGAGACGGTGATGGTGAATTTGTGTAGGCCCATGTATTTGGCCTTGTCGTAAGTAGTGGTGCCATTCCAGAGCTTTCCGGCTACAGCATCATTAAAGGTCTTTTCATAGGAGACTCTGCCCGGCCATATCTTCATATTGCCATAGTAAAGGTCGTAGAAAGCTTTATAAAAACTATTTGGGTTGTTTTCATCTATTTTCTCTACTCTGTAGTCACGAGTAATATCGGTATATTTGGCACGTTGTTCATTGGTCAGATCGGCGCGCAGGTGGAGCAATCCAAAGGTGTTTGCACCATTGATGTAGTTACGACGCTCGGCATAGCCATTTTTTGTATCTCCAATAGGGTTAGTATCGCTATAATTGGTGGGGGCGAATCCGCCGTTTCCCTTATATGTTCCCGCATCAAAAGCGTCATTGCCTACGATTGGTGCTTCCTTGCCGAGGAAATAAACATCCATCAGCTTGGTGTTGTTGAATGCTTTGTCACCGATTGTTTTCAAGCCGGCGGGGAAAGCAATGGTCTTCAGGTTATGACATTCTACAAATGCTTCCTCGCCAATAAACTCAAGAGAGTTGGGCAGAGTGATATGCTTGATGGTTGTGTTGTTGAATGCCTTTTTACCTATGCTCTTATATCCATTGGGAATAATAACGGTCTCTAACTGCGAATTAGTTCTTTGGAAACAAGCACTGAAATAATCGGGGACAATCCCGTCGTTGGTATGTGGAAACACGAATTTCTTGCATGAAATCCTTGTATTTCCATCGGGCATGAAAGTATGTGAGCCGGCATACCATTCACTTCCCTCGACCGTAATTTTATCAATGGAAGCCCCTTTCATGTCCAATGTGTTGAGAGTCCAAGTGTTTCCGTTTTGATTCTTCGCTACCAAAGTCTTGATGTCATCACTGTTTATATTGCCGGTGATGATGACATTCTGTGCAGTTTTGATGAGAGCCTGATACGCTGCGGTCATTCCTGAAGCATAATCGTAGCTCTTGTTCCCCCATTGGATGTTCTCTACTCCAATCTGTCCGGCCGCTCCATTCACGGCGATAGTAACTGTTCCCGAGGGATTTTCTGTCACTTTGACACTTGCGTGCGCACTTGCAGCCACGATGGCGGCTACAAATAAAAGTAAAATTTTTCGCATTGTTATTGTTGATATGATTTACACTCTCTTTGTCCTTTACACCGAATGATACTTTCTCTTGTCTGCTGCCCGCATTTTAGGGCGCGGCGATGCTCCTCTCGTGCTGATGATGAGTGGCAGTCAAAGGAGTGTTGCAAAATTCTTGTGTGGCGATACAAGCCGTTCTCTGAACTTGTTCGTGTTCTTAGAATAGTCTGCTTCCGATGCTTGGGAATGTTGTCTCTATATATTTGCTAATTTGTCGCTGCAAAGTTATCAAATATTTATGGGTGTTGTTTTACCCCCCCCGATTATTATATTTTGTTAACATAATAATCGTGCACTTAACATTTGTTATAGCGTTTTTCACGGTCTTTGTGGGAAATGGTCAAAAAAAGGCGGGCAGATGCAATCAGAAGATTGCCGTCTGCCCGCCTTGTTATCAATGCGCTTCGAGCCAGTTTTTGCCCCATCCGGCATCGGCCACGAGGGGCACCCGGAGCTTGTAGGCTCCCTGCATCTCTTCGACGACGATGCGTTCCACCTGCTCTTTCTCCTCGGGGAAGACAGAGAAGTTGAGTTCGTCGTGTACCTGTAGGATCATCTTCGAGCGGATGCCCTCGGCCTTGAAGCGGCGATGGATGCGCACCATGGCCACCTTGATGATGTCGGCCTCGGAGCCTTGTATGGGCGCATTGATGGCGTTGCGCTCGGCGAAGCCCCGCACGGTGGCGTTGTGGGAATTGATGTCGGGCAGATAGCGGCGGCGGTGGAAGAGCGTCTCGGCGTAGCCTTGCTTGCGGGCGGTCTCCTTGGCCTGCTCCATGTAGGCCTCCACGCGCGGGAAGGTGAGGAAGTAGCCGTCGATGAGGTCACGGGCCTCACCGTTGGAGATGTCCATGCGCTGGGCCAGTCCGTAGGTGGTGATGCCGTAGATGATGCCGAAGTTAGCCTGTTTGGCCTTCTTGCGCTCGGCGGGAGTCACCTCGCCGATGTCCTTATGCCAGATGCGGGCAGCCGTGGCGGCATGGATGTCGAAGCCCTCGCGGAAGGCTTCGATCATGTTTTCGTCTTCCGAGAGATGAGCCATGATGCGCAGTTCTATCTGACTGTAATCGGCTGAAAAAAACAGACAGCCCGGTTCGGGAATGAAGCACTTGCGAATCTCCTTCCCGTCGTCGTCGCGCACAGGAATGTTTTGCAGGTTGGGATCGCTCGACGAGAGCCGGCCCGTGGCCGTGACAGTCTGGTTGAACGAGGTGTGGATGCGCCCCGTGCGCGGGTTGATGAGTTTGGGCAGGGCATCGACATAGGTGCTGAGAAGTTTCTTGAGACCCCTGTAGTTCAGTATCTCGTCGATGATGGGACTCTTGGAGCGCAGTTGCTGGAGCACCTCTTCGGAGGTGACAAACTGCCCGGTTTTGGTCTTCTTGGGCTTGTCCACAATCTTCATCTTGCCAAAGAGGATGTCGCCCACCTGCCGGGGCGAAGAGATGTTGAACTGCTCGCCCGCCAACTCGTAGATGTGTTGCTCGATAGTGGTCATGCGCTTGTTGAAAACTTCCGACGTTTCGTGCAGTGCTTCGGTGTCGAGGCAAACGCCGTTGAGCTCCATGTCGGCCAGCACGCCCACCAGCGGCATCTCGATGTCGTGGAAGAGCCGGGCCACGCCGGCCTCGTCAAGTTTGGGTTCGAGCACGTTTTTGAGCCGCAGCGTGATGTCGGCATCTTCGCAGGCATACTCGTAGATGTCGGTGGGGGAGAGGTCGCGCATGTTTTTCTGGTTGCGCCCCCGGGGGCCGATGAGCTCCTCGATGTGTACGGTGCGGTAGCCCAAGTAGACCTCGGCCATGTAGTCCATGTTGTGGCGGAGTTCGGGTTGGAGCAGGTAGTGGGCAATCATCGTGTCGAACATGGGACCGGCCACCTCCACGCCATAGTGGCGGAGCACCTCGATGTCGTACTTGATGTTTTGTCCCACTTTCAGGATTTCGGGGTCTTCGTAGAGCGGTTTGAATATTGCAACGATTTTTAAGGCTTCTTCACGATTGGCCGGAATGGCCACATAAAATGCTTTCCGCTCCTCCACGGCAAAGCTCAATCCCACCAATTCGGCCTCGATGGCATTGGTGGAAGTGGTCTCTGTGTCCAGACTGAGAATTTTGTTTGTCCTGAAAAAGTCATAAAGTCGGCGCGCTTCATCCTCTGTTTCAATGAGTTGGTATTCGTGAGGTATCGTTTTTAGAGTCTCAAAATTCGCGTTTTCAGCGACAGACGGCCCGTCGGTCGGATTTTCGGCAAAAAAATCGAGCTGCAGATTATCGGTTTTTTGCTTCTTTTCAGCTTTGTTAAGCATTCGCTTTCTGAAGCTGTTGAACTCCAGTTCGGTGAAGATCTGGTCGAGTTTTGCCTCGTCGGGCGATTCCACCTTCAGATCGTCGAGCCGTATGTCGGTCGGCACATCCGTCCGGATGGTGGCGAGGAACTTTGACATCTTGATGTCTTCCACGGCCCCTTCCACCTTTTCGCGCAATTTGCCCTTCAGTTGTGCTGTGTTGGCAATGAGATTTTCCACGCTGCCAAACTCGCCGATGAGTTTCGCCGCCGTCTTCTCGCCCACGCCCGGACAGCCCGGGAAGTTGTCGGCCGAGTCGCCCATGAGTGCCAGCAGGTCGACGACTTGGAGCGGAGAGGCGATGCCATACTTCGCCTGCACCTCCTTGGGGCCCATCACCTCGTAGCCCCCGCCATGGCGCGGACGGTAGATATACACGTTGTCGGCCACGAGCTGACCGTAGTCTTTGTCGGGCGTGAGCATGTAGGCAGCCACGCCCTCGCGGCCGAAACGCGTGGCCACGGTGCCGATGATGTCGTCGGCCTCGAAGCCGTCTACCTGCAAGATGGGTATGCGGTAGGCTTCGAGAATGCGCTTGATGATAGGCACGGAGAGCTTGATGTCTTCCGGTGTCTCCTCGCGCTGGGCCTTATATTGGGGGAATGCCTCGTGGCGGAACGTCTTGCCGTGGTCGAAGGCCACACCGATGTGGGTGGGACGCTCCTTGGTGAGCACCTCGTTGAGCGTGTTCATGAATCCCAGCACAGCCGAGGTGTTGAGTCCTTTGGAGTTGATGCGGGGACTGCGCAGCAGCGCATAGTAGGAGCGGTAGATGAGGGCGTAGGCGTCCAAGAGAAATAATTTATCCATATTAAAAGCTGATTTTCTGCGTAAAATTACTAAAAAATTGCCACAAATACCGAATAAATAACTAAATTTGTAACAAATTTACAGACTCATGGATTATTTGACTCTCATCAAACAGCCGATTTCTTCAGAACTGGATACCTTTATCAACCTTTTCAACGACTCGCTGTCGCACGCCGACGGACTGCTCGGGCAGGTGCTTGAGCATATCAGGAAGCGGGCCGGAAAGCGCATGAGGCCGATGCTGATACTGCTCATGGCCAAGAATTTCGGTGAGGTGACGGAGGTGACGCAGCGCGCGACCGTGGGTCTGGAACTGCTCCACACGGCCAGTCTGGTACACGACGACGTGGTGGACGAGAGCGGGGAGAGGCGCGGACAGGCCTCGGTGAATGCGAGCTACAACAACAAAGTGGCCGTGCTCGTGGGCGACTATATCCTCTCCACGGCCCTGCTCAATGTGTCGCTGACGGGCGATCAGGCCATCATCACCTATCTGGCCCAACTGGGGCGTACGCTCTCCAATGGCGAGATATTGCAGCTCACCAACATCCGGAATCAGGAAATATCCGAAGAGGTGTACTATCAGGTGATACGCCAGAAGACGGCGGCTCTCTTTGAGGCTTGTGCGGGCATGGGGGCGATGTCGACCGGAGCCGGTCGGGAAGACATTGAGGCGGCCCGGAAATTTGGTCAAAACCTTGGCATCATCTTCCAGATACGCGACGACATCTTCGACTACTACGACTCTGAGGCCATCGGCAAGCCTACCGGCAACGACATGGCCGAGGGCAAGCTCACCTTACCGGTGATTCATGCGCTCCACACCACGGGAGACGAGGAAATGCGGGCACTGGCCATGAAGGTGAAGGAGGGGAGTGTGACGAAGGGAGAAATTGATGAACTGGTGGCTTTTGCCAAGCGCAACGGTGGTATAGAATATGCCGAGAGGCGCATGGGCGACTTCCATGCCGAGTGTATGGAGTTTATCGGCAGCCATGTGACCGACGGGGCTATCGGAGAGGCTCTCAAAGCTTACCTCAACTTTGTGATAGAGCGGAAGTCGTAGGGTGGGGGAGGAAAGGCCCTGAAGTCGGGTGAACACGAGGCCACAGGAGGCTGGTCTTTTGTTGCGGTGCCGTGCGGTGTGGGATGCGGAGGATGTCAATAGTTTTCGCATCATATTTGAAAATTGCACGCAAAAGTAGTATCTTTGCATTGGCAAGGGAAGCGCGAGGGCGTTTCCCTTTTTTCGATTACCACGGCCCCCCAACCCTCCCTAAAAGACCCCCAACCCCCTAAAGGGGGCTTTTCCATCCTGAAATGGGTAATGATTTGGCCAGAATGGCGTTGCGAAAGGGCCTCTTTGAGGTTGTCGTTTGGGCCGAGTGAGCTTCCGGGTGTGGCCGTTTTGGATGGTCGTTTGGGCCGGGTGAGGAAATTGATGGGGCGGATAGGGCGGATGAAGTGAATATTTTAAAAAAGCCAAAAGACGGGAGTGCTTTTGGCTGTAAGGCTTTTTCGAAAGATTTAATGTTTTGTGCTATATATCCGTTAAAGCCCCTGAAAAAAAACAGTCCCCTGAGAGGGGCTTTGCCATTCCACCTGTTTGCAGGATGGCAAAGCCCCCTTTAGGGGGTTGGGGGTCTCTTAAAAGAACTTCACTTCCTTGCCCACGAGTTCGCTGATGAGCAGGTTGGTGAGACGGCTGGTGCCCATGCGGAACCACTTGTTGGTGAGCCACTTCTCGCCCAGCACCTCTTTCACGATGGTGTAGTAGGTCACGGCATCGCGCACGGTGTTGATGCCGCCTGCGGGCTTCAAACCTATCTGGATGCCCGTCTGGTCGTAGTATTCCTTGATGGCCTGGCACATCACGTAGGCAGCCTCCGGAGTGGCGCTGACTTTCTCCTTACCCGTGGAAGTCTTGATGTAGTCGGCACCGGCATACATGGCGATGATGGAAGCCTTCTTCACATCGCTCATGGAGGGCAGGCAACCGGTCTCGAGAATCACCTTCATGGGGCATTCGCCGCAAGCCTGCTTCTGCTCGCCGATTTCGTCGGCCACACCCTCATAGTCGCCGCTGAGGTATTTGCCCACGGGCATCACGATATCAATCTCTGTGGCGCCGTCTTTCACAGCGAGTGAGGCCTCGGCCACCTTCACCTCGATAAATGTCTGAGAGGAGGGGAAACTGCCACTCACGTTGACCACTTGCACACCGTCTACCTCCAGCGACTCGCTCACGAGTTTGGCGAAGTTGGGGTAGGTGCAAATCGTGGCTACATGCGGCAATTCGGGATATTCTTTGTCGAAGCGGTTCACCTTTTCCACCATGGCGAGGATGTTCTCTTCGTTGTCGGTGGTGCGGAGGGAGGTGAGCTCCACGCTGCCCAAGAGGAATTTCTTCACTTCGGGAGTGTCGTTTTCGGGCACTTTCTCTGCGATGATTTTCTCCACCGCTGCTTTCACCTCTTCATCCTTGATGTTGGTGTTGTACTTCTGCAATGTTGCTACATACTTGTCTACGTCATTGATAGCCATAATTTTAAAGTTTTTAATGTTAGTAAATGGTTTATTTCTCGTACATGATGTTTAAGATTCAAACATTTAAATCTGCAAAGATTCAAGGGATGTGCCGAACTGTAGGGGCAATGCTTTATGCCTGCCCCTACAGTCCGGTACGGCCTTTTGCATACCTTTTCGTCATCCCAGCAATTTAGGGTTGTTGAGGTGGCGCGTGGCATCGCGCTTGGTCTTCTTTTCGAAGCTTTTTTGCAACTCCTCGGTGAGGTCTACCCCCGTTTGGTTAGCCAGACAAATGAGTACCCACATCACATCGGCCATCTCTTCACCCAAGTTGGGCTGTTCGCCCTTCTTGAAGCTCTGGTCGCCGTATTTGCGGGCCACCACGCGGGCCAACTCGCCCACTTCCTCGGTGAGACAGGCCATGTTGGTGAGTTCGGAGAAATATCTCACACCATAAGTCTTAACCCATTGGTCTACAGCTTCTTGGGCTTCTTTTATTGTCATCGTTGTTTTTCCTGTCTTTATAGCATACTTGTTTTCCATCGTCTTCTTCCGACTTTTGCCGTTTTTATTCACGCCCGGCACTCATTCACGGTCCATTCCCGCATCATGAATTGCAAATCAGCAACCTTTGAGGCTATGAGCATTTCACTTCCTATCCCCCTCGGAGAGGGGTCGGAGGTGAGCCTTTTTCCTTTACTCCCTCTTCTTTGTATCCATGCAAATGGTCACCGGCCCGTCGTTGCACAAATCCACCTGCATATAGGCCCCGAATTCTCCCGTTCCCACCTCTTTGCCCAAAGCATCGGAGAGTTTACGGCAAAATTCTTCGTATAGCGGCACAGAATGCTCATGCCGGGCTGCTCTCAACCACGACGGGCGATTGCCCTTCTTGTAGCTTGCAAACAGTGTGAATTGCGAGATGACAAGTATTTCGCCGCCCACATCCATGATGGAGCGGTTCATCACCCCGTTCTCGTCGTCGAATACGCGCAGTCCGATGACCTTTCTCACAAGCCAATCGACATCTTCCGACGAGTCGGCCTCTTCGATGCCTGTGAGGATGAGGAAACCCTGCCCGATGGAAGACTTGACGCTCTGGCGGATGGTCACCGCTGCACGGGACACCCGCTGTATCACAATTCTCATGTGGCAAATATACGAAAATTATTCCATAATTGTGTCGTTCGGATGGAAATGTTTATAGATAAGGTTACCTTTACTGGGCCCTAATAATTCTATAAGTTGTTGATTATCAGTTGCTTTAATCTGTTTGACGCTTTTCAGTTTCTTGAGTAACATTTCTTTAGTCTTGGGGCCTATACCCTTGATATCGTCCAATTCGCTGTGGAGGGCGTGCTTGGAACGCTTGTCGCGGTGGAAGGTGATGGCATAGCGGTGCACCTCGTCTTGTATCTGGGTGAGCACTTTGAAGAGTTCGCTTTTTACATCGAGTCCGACTGTCTGTGCGGGCCACCCGAACAGCAGTTCGTTGGTGCGGTGGCGGTCGTCTTTGGCCAGTCCCGCAATGGGGATATTGAGTTTCAGTTCTCCTTCCACCACCTGTCTCACCACATCCATCTGTCCCTTGCCGCCATCGGTGATGATGAGGTCGGGGAGGGGAGACTGCTCTTCTGTCATGCGGCTGTAGCGCCGCCGCACCACCTCTTGCATTGAGGCGTAGTCGTCGGGGCCCACAACAGTCTTGATGTTATATTTGCGGTAGTCCTTGCGCGAGGGTTTCATGCCCTTATAGACGATGCAGCCGGCCACGGCATCGGTGCCGGAGATATTGGAGTTGTCAAAGCATTCTATGTGGTAGGGCAGCTTGGGCAGTTTGAGTTTCTCTTGCAGTTCTTTCATCAGGCGGGTCTGCTTCTGCTCGGGATTGAGTTTCTCGGCTTGCTTCAGGCGGTCGAATTTATACTGTTTGCCATTCATTTCGGAAAGGTCGAGCAGGTGTTTCTTGTCGCCCCTCTGCGGTACGAAAAACTCGGCATCTTTCAGTTTCCATTCCATTTCGAACGGTACGATAACCTCTTTGGCATGGCTTCCAAACCGTTCGCGTATCTCCGGGATTGCTGTAATGAGGAGCTCTTGGTCACTCTCGTCGAGTTTGCGCTTATATTCGTAGGTGAAGCTTTGGTTGATGGTGCCGTTTTTCACGTGTATGTAGTTGATGAAGGCATTCTTGTTGGTGGAGTCGTCGACGATGGTAAACACATCCACATCGTCTATCGTGTGGCTCACCACCTCGCTCTTCGACACAAACTCGTTGAGCAGTGTGTATTTCTTTTTCAGTTCTTCGGCTATCTCGAAGTGCAGGAGCTCGGCATTCTTCATCATCTGGTCGTATAACCATTTGCTCACTTGGCGTGTATTGCCCTTCAGGATCTCCCTTGCCTGACGCATGTTTTCCTGATATTCCTCATAGCTTTGCTTGTTGATGCACGGTGCTCCACAGTTGTGGATGTGGTATTCCAGACAGGGCTTGTATTTCCCCTCAGCTATTCCTTCTTTTGTGATGGGGAAACGGCAGGTGCGGGGCTTGTAAAGCCGCTTGATGAGTTCCAATACGGCATACATGCTCCCGATGTGAGGATAGGGGCCGAAGTATGTCCCGGCTTTCTTGTTGATATGCCTGGTCTTGAATATCCGTGGGAAGTATTCGTTTGTTACGCAGATGCTGGGATAGGTTTTGCCGTCTTTCAGCAGCACATTGTAGCGTGGATTGTATTTCTTGATGAGTGCGTTCTCCAACAGAAGGGCATCCTCCTCAGTGTTCACCACGGTGTAGGAGATGTCCATGATTTTGGAGACAAGCACTTTGGTCTTGTATCGGTCTACTTCTTTATGGAAATAGGAAGATACACGCCGTTTGAGATTCTTGGCCTTACCAACGTAGATGATAGTATGGTCTTCATCATAGAACTGGTAGCTTCCGGGCTTCTCCGGCATGTTCAAAACGATGTTCTTGAGATTGGCCAGTCTTTTTTCGTTTTCTTCTCGTGTCACGTCGTGTATCTCCTTTGTTTATGGGCGTTTCGTGAATTGATGTTTCACGTGAAACGACAGTTTGCCCGTAATCGTTTCCTTGCGTTCTTGTTCTTTCCCATCATTTATTAGTCCTATTTATAAAAAAAAGTGTATGATGGGAGGGGATAGGTGGTGTCGGTGTGGTTCCGTTTGATTTCCAGAAGGGACAAATCAGATCCATTTGACACTGTCACTGTTATAAGAGAACTGCCACGCCCCTGTGGGAGCATGGCAGTGGTGGACTAGAACTTCAATAGGGAGGTTATTTCAATGTCTTTATCGAATGTGTCCCGACTGTTGGGAAATTCACTGTCCAGTTCGATTAGGAAGTTACAGTAGATCTTTTTGGGGTGGAATTTGCGCACAAGGTTGCAGGCTGCCTGCATGGTTCCTCCGGTGGCTAAGAGGTCATCGTGTAGCAAAATCACATCGTTTTCATTGATAGCATCTTCGTGTATTTCGATGGTGTCCATGCCATATTCTTTGGCGTAGCTTTCTTGGACGGTTCTGCATGGTAGTTTGCCGGGCTTACGGCAAAGCACGATGCCTGCGTTGAGCCGCACGGCTAAGGCGGATGACATGACGAATCCGCGCGATTCTATGCCTACAATCTTGGTGATTCCCTTGTCTTTGTAGAGCTCAAACAGTTCGTTGTTGATTTCTTTCAGCGAATTGGGATTCTTGAAAAGGGTCGTTACATCGCGGAACATCACCCCTTTGATGGGCCAATCGGGAATGCAACGCAGATTCTTTAATAATACCGGGTTGTTCATTTTCTAAATGATAAGTGTTTATTATGTTTTGTTTATGATGTCTTATCGGTGGAGTTCCTTATAGCCTCTGTAGTCCTCTCTCACTTTTTTGATGGATGCGTAATCAACGATTCACGTTTTTCTTTAAGGCCTAAATGCTTGGTTCTGTGTCGTTTATGTCGCCTTTGGTTTCACGTGAAACATAGCCTTTTTGCTATCTTCCAAGAAGTACCAGCAGCACGTTGATGTCGCTGGGAGAAACCCCGGGGATCCGACTTGCCTGTGCCAAGGTTTCAGGTTCAATGCTTGAAAGCTTTTGTCGGCCTTCCGTTGAAATCTCGTGAAGGGTGGCGTAATCGAATCTTCCCTTTATTTTGATGTTCTCCAAACGGTGCATTTTGTCTGCAACGATTCTTTCCCGATCAATATAACCTTTATACTTCATTTTGATTTCCGCGGCTTCGGTTATTTCTTCCTTGCGGTTTTTAGGCGATTCCAAGATTTCTTTGAGCGATGGAATGATTTCTGAAAGGTTTTGTAAGGTGAGGTTGGGGCGTGTCACCAAGTCTACCAATTTACATCCGGCACGCAAAGGCGTCGTGCCAAGTGCCTCTAATTGTGGATTGATGTGCTCCTTATTGATAGGTGTATCCTCGCAGAAACGGATGATTCTTTCGATGGCTTCTTTCTTTTCAAGCCACCAATCGTAACGTTTGCGAGTAGAAATACCGAGGTTATACGCCTTTTTCGTGAGTCTGGAGTCGGCATCGTCCTGCCGCAAGAGTATGCGATATTCTGCACGGGAAGTAAACATTCGGTAAGGTTCATCTACCCCTTTAGTGGTCAAATCATCGATGAGAACGCCGATATAACTTTCGTCACGATTCATCACAAAAGGCTCTCCGCCATTACAATGGATAGCTGCATTCACACCGGCTACCAATCCTTGTCCTCCTGCTTCCTCGTATCCGGTGGTCCCGTTTACTTGTCCTGCAAAGAAAAGTCCGCTTAGAATCTTCGATTCCAACGAATGTTTGAGTTGTGTAGGATCGAAATAATCATATTCGATGGCATAGCCGGGACGGTAAATCTTTGCATCTCTGAGTGCCGGAATTTTGTGGATGGCCTCCAGCTGTATGTCCAATGGCATACTGGACGAGAAACCATTGAGATACATCTCATTTGTATTTTCCCCTTCGGGTTCGAGAAAAAGCGGATGTTGATCCTTGTCGGGGAAAGTGACAAGCTTGGTTTCTATTGATGGGCAATAACGGGGACCGGTGCTTTGTATTTGTCCGTTGAAGAGGGGAGAGTCGGCCAAGCCCCCTTTCAATACCTCATGAACCTCTCCGTTGGTGTAGCATGTCCAACAAGGAAGCTGTTTAAGCTTTCTTTCTTGTCCCATGTAAGAGAAACGATGGAAGCCGGAGTCACCTTGTTGTATCTCCATATCCTCGAAATGCACGCTTCGTTTGTCGATGCGCACGGGTGTTCCGGTCTTCATGCGGGCCGAGACGATGCCATGTCTTGTGATGCTTTCAGTGAAATAATGCACGGCCGGTTCGGCACATCTTCCACCTTCTATCTTATGTCGACCAACGTGCATGAGTCCATTGAGGAATGTTCCGGCAGTCACGATGACACTTTTCGCACGAAATGCCACTCCCCAAATGGTCGTCACGCCTACGGCTTCGCCATTTTCTACAATCAGTTCGTCAGCTTGATCCTGCCATACGTCGAGGTTGTCAGTGCGGTCAAGCATGGTTCTCCATTCCCAAATGAACTTCCCCCGGTCGCATTGTGCGCGCGGACTCCACACGGCAGGGCCTTTGCCGATGTTGAGCATACGAAACTGAATGGCCGTATTGTCGGTCACCAATCCCATCTGTCCACCCAAAGCATCGATTTCTCTGACAATTTGTCCTTTTGCGATTCCCCCCACAGCCGGGTTACAACTCATCTGCGCTATTTTGTTCATGTCCATTGTGATGAGACATGTGTGAGCACCCATGTGTGCTGCTGCTGTGGCAGCTTCGCAACCGGCGTGTCCGCCCCCGATGACGATAACGTCATACTTGTATATCATCTCTTATCTTTCCTCGTTTCTGATTTCTCGGCAAAAGTAAGAAATTAAATTGAATTTTTGGAAGAAATACTTTGCTTAATCATTAAAATATAGTATTTTTGCACTCGGTAAGAGCTTTTTAATACCTAAAACAAGGTATTGTGAAGGCGGCATCCTTATAAATTGTTACCATGAATAGGATATACTGAATAGTTTCTAACAGTTAAATAATTAAAAGTCAATCATTTATGTGGTTAATCAACTCATCTATCGGTAGAAAAGTCGTGATGTCGGTAACAGGTGTTGCGCTTATTCTATTTTTGACATTCCACGGTTGTATGAACGTTGTAGCCCTCTTCTCAGGAAAGGCTTATAACATGATTTGTGCATTGCTCGGGGCCAACTGGTATGCTGTGGCGGCAACTATTGGTTTGGCAGCTTTGGCAGTTTGTCACATCGTTTATGCGTTTATCCTTACCGCACAAAATCGTCGTGCCCGTGGCAGTGAGCGTTATGCTGTCACCGACAAGCCCGAGAAAGTGGAGTGGGCAAGCCAGAATATGCTGGTTCTTGGAATCATCATCGGTCTCGGTCTGCTGCTGCACCTTTTCAATTTCTGGTTCAACATGATGTTTGCCGAACTCACCGGTATGACCGTTGCCCACGATCCTGCCGATGGTTTTGCTTTCATCAAAGACACCTTTGCCAATCCAGTCTACGTGGTTCTCTACGTTATTTGGATTGTAGCCATTTGGTTCCACCTCACCCACGGGTTCTGGAGTGCCATGCAGACACTCGGTATCAACGGTAAAATTTGGTTCAACCGTTGGAAGACCATCGGGTTTGTCTACACCACCCTGTTGCTGCTCTGCTTCCTCATCGTGGTGCTTGCTTTTGCCTTCGGTTGTGCGCCCAGCCTTTGCTGTGCAGCATAATTCCGTCTAATCAATAATGAATCAAACTTTAGAATATTATGACAAAGACATTAAATTCCAGAATACCCGAAGGCCCCGTGGCCGAGAAATGGACTAACTATAAAGCTCACCAGCGTTTGGTGAACCCCAAGAATAAGTTGAAACTGGACGTAATCGTTGTCGGTACAGGTCTTGCGGGTGCTTCTGCCGCCGCCACACTCGGCGAGATGGGCTTCAACGTGATTAACCTCTGCATTCAAGATTCGCCCCGCCGCGCCCACTCCATTGCCGCGCAGGGTGGTATCAATGCCGCCAAGAACTACCAGAACGACGGCGACTCCATCTATCGTCTGTTCTACGACACGGTGAAAGGCGGCGACTATCGTGCCCGCGAAGCCAATGTCTATCGCTTGGCAGAGGTGTCCAACAACATTATCGACCAGTGCGTGGCCCAAGGCGTTCCTTTCGCCCGTGAATATGGAGGCATGCTCGCCAATCGCTCGTTTGGTGGTGCTCAGGTGAGCCGTACATTCTATGCCAAGGGGCAGACCGGCCAGCAGCTGTTGCTTGGAGCCTATTCTTCATTGAGCCGCATGGTTCAGGCCGGTAAGGTGAAGCTCTACACACGTTATGAGATGGAAGATCTTGTCATTGTAGACGGGCGCGCCCGCGGTATCATTGCCAAGAACTTGGTGTCCGGCAAGCTCGAGCGTTTCAGCGCCAATGCCGTCGTTATCGCCACCGGTGGCTACGGCAACACCTATTTCCTTTCCACCAACGCCATGGGATGCAACTGCACGGCTGCCATCCAGTGCTACCGCAAGGGTGCTTACATGGCCAATCCCTCTTACGTTCAGATTCACCCCACCTGCATCCCCGTGCATGGCGACAAGCAGTCGAAGCTGACACTCATGTCAGAGTCTTTGCGTAACGATGGCCGCATCTGGGTGCCCAAAAAACTCGAAGATGCCAAAAAGCTTCAGGCCGGAGAGCTTCAAGGCAAGGATATTCCCGAGGAAGACCGCGACTACTATCTGGAGCGCCGCTATCCGGCCTTTGGCAATCTCGTTCCCCGCGATGTGGCTTCACGTGCCGCTAAGGAGCGTTGCGACAAGGGCTATGGTGTGAACAACACCGGACTGGCCGTGTTCCTCGACTTCTCAGAGTCCATCAACCGTCTCGGAAAGGCCGAAATCGAAGCCCGCTATGGCAACCTTTTCGATATGTATGAGGAGATTACCGATGTCTCTCCTTACGAAAACCCGATGATGATCTTCCCCGCCATCCACTACACCATGGGCGGCATTTGGGTTGACTATGAGTTGATGACCACCATTCCCGGTCTGTTTGCCATTGGCGAGTGCAATTTCTCCGACCACGGTGCCAACCGTTTGGGTGCTTCCGCCCTCATGCAGGGTCTTGCCGACGGTTACTTCGTGTTGCCTTACACCATTCAGAACTACCTCGCCGACCAGGAGATTTGGCCCCGTCTCTCCACCGATCTGCCCGAGTTTGAAGAAGCCGAGAAGGCTGTAGACAAGGAAATCGACCGCCTTATGGGCATTCAAGGCAAGCGCTCTGTCGATTCCATCCACAAGGAGCTGGGCCACATCATGTGGGAGCACGTGGGCATGGGCCGCACCAAGGAAGGCCTTGAGGAAGGGTTGAAGATGATGGCCGAACTGCGCAAGGAGTTCGACACCAACCTCTTCGTGCCCGGCACCAAGGATGGTCTCAATGTAGAACTCGATAAGGCTATCCACCTGCGCGACTTCATCCTCATGGGCGAACTCGTGGCCTACGATGCCCTCCACCGCGAGGAGAGTTGCGGCGGTCACTTCCGTGAGGAGCACCAGACGGAGGAAGGCGAGGCCAAGCGCGACGACGAGCACTTCTTCTTCGTGGGTTGCTGGGAGTATCAGGGTGACGATACGAAAGCCCCTGAACTCATCAAGGAGCCGCTCGAGTATGAGGCAATCAAGGTACAAACACGTAACTATAAGAATTAACAATTATGGCAAAGAATATATCATTCACAATCAAGTATTGGAAGCAGAACGGCCCTAAGGACAAGGGACACTTCGATACACGCGAGATGAAGAATATCCCCGACGACACCTCGTTCCTTGAGATGCTCGATATTCTCAACGAAGAGCTCATCAACGAAGGTAAGGAGCCGTTCGTGTTCGACCACGACTGCCGCGAAGGTATCTGCGGCATGTGTTCGCTTTACATCAACGGCACGCCTCACGGCAAGACCGAGCGCGGAGCCACCACCTGCCAGCTCTACATGCGCCGTTTCAACGACGGTGATGTGATCACCGTTGAGCCTTGGCGCTCGGCCGGTTTCCCCGTGATCAAAGACTGTATGGTGGATCGTGGTGCTTTCGACAAAATCATCCAAGCCGGCGGTTACACCAGCGTGCGCACCGGACAGGCACAGGATGCCAACGCCATTCTGATTCCCAAAGACAATGCCGATGAAGCCATGGACTGCGCCACCTGCATCGGTTGCGGAGCCTGTGTGGCTGCCTGCAAAAACGGTTCGGCCATGCTCTTCGTCAGTTCCAAGGTCAGCCAGCTGGCCCTCCTTCCCCAAGGCCGTCCCGAGGCAGCCAAGCGGGCCAAGGCTATGGTGGCCCGGATGGACGAACTCGGTTTCGGTAACTGTACCAACACCCGTGCCTGCGAAGCCGTATGCCCCAAGAATGAGAGCATAGCCAACATTGCCCGTCTCAACCGCGAGTTCATCGTGGCCAAGATGGCCGACTGATCATCGCCCGACAATTATTTGTCAAACGATAAGTCCAATCCCTGCGGAGTCCTTTCCGTGGGGATTTTTTTGTTTCTTTAAGCATTTCCGTTCCCCTCGCCCTCATGTCGGCATCGGAAGAAGAAAGCCGGTTGCAGCCGTTTTGTTCTTTCAATCAAACCATTGTCCCCATGAAAAACGTTGTTTTGTATTCAAACAACACCGTTTTTCTTATCTCTCCTGATAGGATATTCCCGGATTTTATGTATATTTGTCCCCATGCTGAAGAGGAATATGCTGCTGTTTTTAGCCACTGCCGCAACGTTTTGTATGCGTGCCGCAGAGGCCGACTCTCTTTCCCGTTGGGGTGTGGAGGTGTCGGCAGGTCTCTCCCGTGCGCTTGCCCCCGACCGCTATTGCTCCATGTTTCTGCAAAACCGCCATGCCGACACCTATGACATCCGTTTCCATTTCACTTCTCTCCCGCAAGACAGCGATGCCTTTGCCCAAGACTATCACTATCCCACGCTTGGCGTAGGTCTGAAGTTCAACCGTACCGATGTCACCATGCACCGTTCGGCCGCTCCCGACTGGGGAATGGCAGAGCCCGTGGACTATCATTCCCGTTTGGGCAACCAGTGGGCCCTTTACGGTTCGTTCATCCGACCTCTGTGGCGTTGGCGCAGGTTGATGGCCGACTATTCCCTCAATTTCGGAGTGGCTTATAGCCATCTGAAATACTCCAAGGCCGACAATATTGACAACGAACTCATCGGTTCCCGTTGGCTTTTCTATTGCAATTTCGGCCTTCACGCCACTTGGCGCGTGGCCCGCGACTGGGGGCTGAAAGGCGGTGCGGAGTTCTACCATTTCAGCAATGGCACGCTCAATCGTCCCAACAAGGGAGCCAACTTCTTTTCTCCCGTCATCGGCCTTGTGTATATGCCCTGCTATGAGCAGGTCTACGCTCACCGCCATCGTCCGTTCGCTGCTCCTTTCCACCGCTATTGGTATCTTGATTTTGCCGTAGGCATAGGTGCCAAAGTGCCCGACGAAGACTGGCAACTCACCCAGTTTGGCACCCCATCCACCTCTCCCGACTATCGTCGCGGGCGTTTCCGCGTCTATGCCGCCTATTCCCTTCAGGCTTCCTTGATGCGCCGCTATGCCCGCCGCTGGGCTTCCGGTGCCGGACTCGACGTGTTCTATGGCACCTATTCCGGCCACATCGCCTCTCTCGATGCCGCTGCAGGCCGGCAGTTGAGCCACAGTCCTTGGTCAATGGGCCTTGCTGCTCGCCACGAAGTGTACTACCATCAGCTTTCACTCAGTCTGTCGCTCGGTGCCTACATCTATCGCCGCATGGGGCATGGAGCCAAACTCGTGGAGAAACCCTACTACGAGCGTCTCGGCATCCATTACACTTTCCGGCGGTTTAACGATCTCCGGTTGGGTGTCAACATCAAGGCCCACCTCACCAAAGCCGACTTTTCCGAAGTGGTAGTAGGCATTCCCGTCCGGCTGTAGCCGTCGGGCATCACCGTTATAATATCCCGTAAAATGATGAAGAAAATATTGATGATGGTTGCCGTGTGCAGCCTTTGTGCCTGCACATTGCAGGCGCAGAAAGCCAAAACAGGAAAGCAGGCCGTCTCGGGTGTCCCGTCTGTGACACGTGTGCGTGCCGGTTCCAAGTCAGTTTCCCCACCTTCGGGCCCCTCCCGGCATCCGTTGGGCAAGACCGCCCGCGCCCTTCAGCGTCAAGGCTATGTCAACGTGAAAGATGCCGACAGCTCCATCCAAGTGAGTCTGATGTATGCCCGGCCCGACAATTTTTGCGGTGTGACACTCTATGACGACCTCCGTGAGGCTTTCCTCCACCCCAAGGCTGCGAAGGCCTTGTGCGAAGCCCAGCGCTTTCTGAAGACCCTTCGTCCCGACCTCAGCCTGAAAGTCTACGATGCCGCCCGCCCCATGGAGATACAGCAGAAGATGTGGAACCGTGTGAAAGACACTCCGCGCGACATCTATGTCTCCAATCCCGCCCACGGAGGAGGTATGCACAACTACGGTATGGCCGTGGACATCACACTCTGCGACGCCCGTGGCGACACGTTGCCGATGGGCACGAAGATAGACCACATGTCTTCCGCCTCCCACATCGACCGTGAGGCCGCCCTCGTCTCTTCCGGCCGCCTTTCTCCCACAGCCCATAGCAACCGCCAACTCCTCCGGCGCGTGATGCGTCATGCCGGTTGGATGCCCCTGCGCACGGAATGGTGGCACTTCAACCTCTGCTCCCGCACCACGGCCCGCCAGCATTACAAGGTGATCACCCTGCACTGACAGCCGTCCTCGCCGGCTGTCGGTGTATGTCAAACTCTTTCATGCCGCATTTGCATTTGAGCTGAAGATTGA
>NZ_GL586311.1:764631-780713 GCF_000184945.1 Segatella buccae ATCC 33574 | reverse complement strand
AGAAAGATGAGTGTGGAAAAATTGCGTGTAAGCCTTTTTCGAATTCTTTAATAGTTTGTGCTATATGATGGATTTGCCCTTGTTCAGTTCCCCAAAGGGTTAATTAAGACATCACCTATCACCCCTTGTTCAGTCCTTCCAACCCCCTAACTTAGGGGGCTTAGACACTCCATTACCACCTATCACCTACCACCTATCACCTATCACCTTTATTCCACCGACAAGGAAACCGATTGCAGGTCATCGGTTCTTGAAGAGCTGCCTATCATGATGGTGAAGGTGCCTTTCTCCACACCGTATTTCATGTCGGCATCGTAGAAGGCCAGCGTCTCCGGAAGAATATCAAACGATATCGAACGGGTTTCCCCCGGTTTCAGGGAGATGCGCCTGAAGCCTTTAAGTTCCTTGACCGGTCGGGTGGCAGAGCTGTAATCGTCTCTGATGTAGAGCTGCACCACCTCTTCAGCTTCACGGTCGCCCGTGTTCGTCACATCGACTGTGGCATTCGCAGCCCCGTCGGGTGGCATCCTGGCCGCAGACAGTCTGACGGGGGAATAGCTGAATGTGGTGTAACTCAGTCCATAACCGAATGGATAGAGCGGGTCCGACTTTCCTGTGGCGTATGGAAAGCGGTTGGCCCAAAACTTGTGGTTGTAATAACAACCTATCTGGCCTGTGCTCCGTGGAATGGTTATCGGCAGTTTGGCCGACGGGCAGATGGCCCCATAGAGAATTTCCGCCACCGCCTGTCCGCCGAGCGAGCCGGGTTCCCAAGCTTCAAGGATGGCCGGAACGTTTTCAGCTATCCACTCCGTCGTGAGCGGTCGGCCGTTCACCAGAACAACCACCGTGGGCACTCCCGTTGCCACGACCGCCTCGACGAGTTGCTCCTGCAATCCCGGCAACGACAGTTCGTAGCGGTCGCTGTTTTCACCGCAAGTCTTTTCTTTCCAGAAATACCTCATGGAGTTTTCGCCCACCACGAGAATGGCAAGGTCGGCTTTTCGGGCTCGGAGAGTCGCCTCATCCACCTGTTGTGGGGTGAGCCCTTGCACGTTGCGGCCTATGTCCTGATAATCTATCTCGGCATCGGAATCTTGCTGTCTGATGCCTTCAAGCACCGTGGTGACACGGTTATCCGGCTGTTCAAAGCTCCAGTCGCCGAGGATAGACTGGTTGTCGGCATTGTGTCCTGTCACGAATATTCTTTTATACCGCCCCT
This sequence comes from Segatella buccae ATCC 33574, assembly GCF_000184945.1. Classification (GTDB taxonomy): domain Bacteria; phylum Bacteroidota; class Bacteroidia; order Bacteroidales; family Bacteroidaceae; genus Prevotella; species Prevotella buccae. Next base: position 779,491 of record NZ_GL586311.1, on the reverse strand, counting down.
TTTGCAGCGGGAGAAGCCCTTTCTCATTTTTCAGCAACACAACTGAGCGGCGGGCTATCTCGAGTGCCGTTTGCTGATGGGTGCCTGTGAACACGACCTCTCCCACCTTCCCGGGGGCGACAAAGGGATTCTCAAACAGTCCCAAGCGGAATTTGGCCTCGAGTATCCTGCCCACGGCAGCATTGATGAGGGCGGGATCTATTCTGTTTTCCCGGATGCCCTCCAGCACATATTCGGCAAATCCCGGTCCGTGCATGTGCATTCCTATGCCGGCATTGACTCCCGTGAGGCAAGCCTCTTTGACGGTGGGAGCCGTGCCGTGGAAATCATTCATGCGCTCGATGTCCATCCAGTCGCTCACCACGATTCCCTTGAACCCCCATTCCTTTTTCAGCAAGTCTGTCAGTAGCCAGCGGTTTCCATGGCAGGGTATGCCGCTCAGGTCGTTGTGGGAAGGCATGAGCGAGAAGACACCGGCGTCTACACATTTCTTGAAAGGAGGCAGGAACACCTCCCGCAGCATACGTTCAGACATGTCGGCCGGCGAACCGTTTATGCCGTTGCTGGTGAGGCTTCCCCCCACAAGATGCTTCACGCAGGCCATCACTTTGTCTTGTCCGCTGAGCCTGTCGGTCTGCAATCCTTTCACTGTGGCTATGCCCATTTGCCCCACGAGGTAAGGGTCTTCGCCGAAAGTTTCGCCTATGCGTCCCCACCGGGTGTCGCGAGCCACCTCCACATTGGGTGCGTAGGCCCACTGCATGCCACATGCCCTCATCTCCAAAGCCGTTTCGCGCGACATGCGTTCAATGAGCTCGGGAGCGAACGTGGAAGCCTGGCCGATGGGGGTGGGGTAGACCGTGGCCCCGTGATAGAGTCCGTTGCCATGGAGCGCGTCCACTCCGATGAGCAGCGGTATCTTGAGCCGACTTTGCCGGGCCAGTTTTTGCAGATAATTGGCTTCCTCTGTTGTCACCACGTGGAGGAACGACCCTATCAGCCCCTTACGGGTCATCTCCCGTATATCCTCAAGCGTGTATCCCGGATAATAGCCCTCGGCATGGCTGTTTTTCAACTCCTCTTCGGTGAGGGTCTTCTGTGCGTTGAGCATGTGGGCGATGCCCACATACTGGCACATCTGCCCCACTTTCTCCTCAAGAGTCATGCGACCCATCAAGTCGGCCACGCGCTGTTCTACGGAAAGGTTACTGTTGGTGTAGTCCATGACCTTTTTAGGACTCGCCCCGGAGACAAGCCCTAAAAGCAGGCCTGTTAAAAACAATCTGAACATAGACGGACAAGTTTTTGTTTTTTAGAAATTAAGGGAGCTGTCGGAAGCCGGAAGCATTTGTTCTATATGTTGCGGGTGTTCAGAAGCATAGGGGGCAGGCCCGGCGGCTTCTCAGGCCGGCATCCGAGGCACCTCCCCCTTCCTGTCTCCTTTCTTCCCTTTCCGCGGGATTTATGGAGGCACTGTTGCCTATTTCACGATAAATTTCTTACCCCCCTTGATGTAGATGCCCTTCGGCAGACCGTTTTCCGACACTCTCACACCGCTGACGGTGTAGGTAGGTGCATCGGCAGCGTGGGCAGCCTGGATGTCTCCAATGCCGGTGAGTTCCCGCTTTTCCACAAACCGAATGTCGTCGATCCATATTTCGGAAGGCGTGTTGCCCGGTCGCAGATAGAGTTGGTTCACAAGGTCTGTTTTCACCCCGGCATCGATATAGGCCTCTTCCCATTTGTCGGCCTCTGAGGGCGTGTATCCTGTGAAATGCGATTCATCCCCCTTGATGAAATTGACGGTGATGACATCTGTCGCAGGTTTGCGGACTTTGAAATACAGATATTTCAGTCCCCCCTCGTCGTTGGTCACAGGAACGGCCATATTTTCTCTGACAGCCCCTTTCCAGTTGCTGCTCTTGTCCATCTTGACATGAAGCACTTTGTTGCTTGGGTTCACAGCGTCTTTTGCAGGATTGTCCACCACTTCCACGGTGATTCCCGAAGCGTCTTTATAGGAGTGCCACGTTCCGATGTTGCCATCCTCAAACGTGTCGTTGATATTGGTTTCCTCCGGTGTGGGAGGAGGGGTGGGAGTGCGCTTGTTTGAGAAGTAGATGTCGTCGATGTATATCTTCGATGCCGTCTTAGAGAAAAAGCGCAGGCTGACAGCCGTCCCGTTTTTGTCGGGTTTGAAGTTGTGGTAGATAGACACGACGACCTCCTCCCACTCTCCCTTTTTGGTGTATGGAGCCCCTGACCACGCCGTGGTGTTGTCTCCGCTTCCTTCGCTGTTTTTGCAAGCCACCGTGATCGTGTGTGCCACATCGGCCAGCACTTTCAGATGAATATACTTGAAGTCGCTCGAGCTCACCTTCAGCTCAAAACCTTCTTTGACAGCACCATAAGGGTTGGCCATGTCGTCTTCCTGTATGAGGAGTACTTTGCTGCTGTTGTTTGCCCCTGCCACGAGTGGGTTGTCCACCACGGAAACGTGCGAGGTTGTCGGGCCTCCCTCCTGATAGGCAAAGGCCTTCCACCCATTTGCCATACCGTCTTCAAACGTGTCGTAAAATGACTTTCCGTCCTGTGCATGAACCGTCAGCCCCATGAGCAGGGCAATGGCTGTGAATAGATATTTTCTCATAATTGTAAGTTTTAAAGGTTATGACGATGTTCTTCTTCTACTTGGTGTAATCCTTCATTTTGTCGCGATAGTATCTTACGAAGTCTTTCCAATGATAGTAAGGGGCCGGATCGCCCTTGATGGGCAGTGTTGCCTCGTTTTCGTTGAGCAGTATCTTGACCAGCACATCATTGTCCTTTATATCCCTGCGATAGAATATAAATTGGATGTTGCTTGCCATTGGGAAAATCTTAGAGCAGTTCCAGTTCTCTTCAGTCAGTCGTGAAAGGTCGTGAATGCTGCGTCCTATGTCGTTGATATCAAGCAGGCAGGCCAATGTCAGAATCACCGCGTCGTGGCCGAAGCGCAGCGTGGCACCGGGATGCTCCTCCCCGAAGGCCTTGTCGGCAGTGTCTATTATATTGTTCAGCAGGTTGCACTGTGCAAACGGCTGCATCCCCCCGTTAAGCGGGTAGCCTGCAAAGTAGGCATACCACCATCCGTTGTCCTTCTGCCAGCACGAGTAAAAGTCGTCAAAGGTCAGCAGGTCGTTGAAGGAAAGGCTGTCGCATAGGCCCGTGTTCCTGAGATTGGAGGCTATGGCGTAGAGGTCGCAATAGATTTTATAGCGGTTGCCCATTCCGCGGCGGATGAACTCTTTGTCGGAAATCAGCTGTTCGAGTGCCGCTTGGGGGTGTATGACCGTGCCGTAGAATGTCCTGAAGGCCTTCTCCAACTCTGCCGACTTCTGCATTTCTATCAGGCGTTTGTCCTGATGGTTCATATAGCTCATGTCGCGATGAGCGGCATCGACCGTTATCTTCAATTCCGGGTTTAATGCAAGTAGTTGTTGCACGGCATATTCCATCGACAGGATGCAGCGCGGAACGAGCGTACTGCGGGCATCTATCTTGACAGGGCCCGTGAAGATTTCGGGATAATTGCCGAACATGCGGCGGGCAATGCCTTTGTGCTCTTCTGCCCCCAAGCGTGTCAACTCTCCGTAGCGCCCTTCGGCATCGGTTGCTATGCGTTGCAGCTTTTGCAGTGTTTCTTTGCCTTTGGGCGTGAGGCAACCCGCAGAGTCGGCCCTCATCAGTGCTCTCACGGGCCGTTCGTAGTCGTCGCGGGAGAGCAGATATCGTGAACCGTGGCGGCCGTAATGGCTGATGTAAAAAGGCCGTTTCCCTTTAGGGGGAGCCGTGAGACGAGATTGCGGCCCGGGATAGGGGCATAGGTTTCCTCCCGTCATGGTCGGACGGGCCAACATTTCCTCTCTCACTTTCTGTGCATTTGCACCGGCAGAGAGGCAGAGCAACAACGCGATAAGGAGAAGTCTGTTCATAGGTGGTTTCATTGGATGATGGCATGATAAAGTTCTTCATTGGCAATCTCTCCGTTTTCTTTGCAGAAAGAATAGCCTCCGCCCTTATATTCCCAGTAGGAATAGGCTATGCCTGCTGCTGCCAGAATGGAGCTTACGTCGGCGGTCCAGGCTATGCGTGCAGTCCGTGGCGCATAGTGGTAGCAGCCGTATTCACCGCAATAGAGTTGAACGCCGCCCAATTCCTTTGCCCGCTTCACGGCTTTTTCGATTTCTTTCTCCAGTGTTTTTCGGTCGTAGGAGCCCACTTGTCCACGTATGTAATTCTGTTGTTCTTTCGTGAGCGCATTGAAGTCTTCGGCACTGATGAGCTCTCCCGGATAGTTCACGTTGCAGGCTATGTCCTTGTAGCCGGTCCATTCGCTACGGTAGTGAGTCAACAGATGGGGAGTGTAGAAATGGAAAGTCAGGATGATGTTTGCATCTTTCCGCGGCAGTGTCAATGTCCCGAGTTGGTTGATGTTGTTCCAACCGTTGGGGCCGATGATGAGCTTGCGCTCGGGTTGGGTGGCCCGGATATCCCTTACAAGGTTGGCCGAGAGGGCATTCCATTGTGTCGCGTAGGGAGCCACGGGCTCGTTCAGCAACTCAAATGCCACCAAATCGTTTGGATAGGCACTCAGTTCCTCTGCCAGAATCTTCCACTCTTTCCGGAATTTTTCCTGTTCGGCGAGTTTCAGCCACAAGCGCCGGGCAGCTTTGTAGCCCGTTGCCGACGCGTTGATTGCCTTGTCGTTGTGGGAGCGTAGGGTGTGCATATCCACTATGATCTTCATTCCGGCAGTCTGGCACCAGCCGATACAGTCTTTCAGCAGTCCTAAAGCCTCCTCGTCGATGACACCCTTTTTGTCGAAAATCTGTTCCTCGTCGACCGGCAATCTTAAATGGTCAAATCCCATAGCTTTCAGTTTCTGCACTTCGCTTTGCGTGAAGAAGTTGCGGCGCTCATCGCCCCGCTTCGAGCTGGCAGCCAGCCAATGGGAGACGTTCACCCCTTTTTTGATGTCAAAAGGAGTGACTGTCAGTGGTTCTATCTGCTCTTCCGCATTGGGGTCGATGATGATTTGCTCGGCTTTGTCGGAACAGGATAGCATCGCCATCGTTATGACGGCAATCGGTATCCATAGCAAAAATCTTATATTTTTCATGTTCTGTCTTTTGAGTTTGGTGTGATTTGCATGTTTATGGGTCTTGTGTCGGTTTCCCCACTTTGATGATGGCTTCGCGGCTGGTTTCATATTTTGGAGTCTTGACAACCAACTTGACATGGAAGCGGCCCTCGGCCGGAGGTACGAAACGGAAGCCCACCCCCCGATGCACTTCTACGTTGTCTATATACCATATCCCCTCACAATACTGCGATGGGGTGTACTGCACGTTGATATACAGCACTTTGTCCAAGGCCGTGCTGAATTCTCCCAGGTTGCCTTTCTTGTCTTTTTCAGGCCAGCGGCCGAATATGCGCGGATATTCAGCGTCGGTGAGCACGGGGGAGTCCACTTCATCGTTGTCGCAACTCACCGATACGACCGATACGGCCAGACAACTTATCAAGATGAATAATATCCTTCTCATAACTTTTAGCGTTTTATCCATGTTAGTCTGTTTGTTCATTTGGCCCACCACACGGGCTTGTTCCAGTTGTCGGAACCTCCGAGCCGCTGTATGGCTTCATCGTAGCTGGCTTTGTTGTACGAACTCTCGAAGATGGGATAGCAGAGCCTTAGTGGAGTCTCTTGCGAGTTAATGCATTTCGCCCCGTATTCGGGGGAAGGCTTCAGCTGTGGATAACCGCTGCGGCGCCAGTTGGAATAGCCCTCCCAAAGGTTGTTGAAATGGAGTATCCACAGTTGGGTGTTGATAGCCTTGAGCTGTCCTTCCAAGTCATCGGGCACCCCATTGGCCGAGAGGTAACCGTCAATGTCGCTGTCATTAAATTTATCGGCACCGAACTTTTCAAGGAAATGAAAAGCTGCTCTCACCCCTTTTCCGTATAGAGCGGATACACTCTCGCCTCCGACATCTGCTCCCCAGCGCGCCACAGCCTCTGCCAACAGCAGTTGGGTTTCGGCATAAGTCATGATCACGCCCGGAGAAGTGAGTTGCAGGAAGATGTTGTTCACCTGCGGACGGCACTCCTTCATTACCCATTTTTTGGCAATCTTGCTCCAATATCCGCTCGGCCATTTATCATACCAGAAGAATCCCGGCTCCACGGGTTGGAACTTAGCGTTGGATGAAGGATCGCGCATCTCATCGGTGATGTCGTGTCGTTCCAACGGTGCATTGGGCGATGACTCATCATACGTGCGGCAATAGACGAACAGCCTTGGGTCTTCGGTTTCTTCAAGATGGTTGAAAAAGGTGGAGCAGATGTACATCGTGGGATATTCCTCGCGTCCACGCATCAGTTGTGCGATGCCGCTTCGCCTATATTCCTCGTTGGTCCAGTCAAACAGGTTGCTGACATATTTGACCAATGCCTCGTCGGCAGAAGTGTCTATGATTCCTTCCTCGTTGTGTGTAGCCTTGATGGCTTCCTGTTTGGCCAGCTCAGGAGCGGCATTCACCATCCTCAATGCGTAGCGCAGATGTAGGGAATTGGCCAGTTTTTTCCATTTCTTCACATCCCCATTATAGATAATGTCACCGCTCACTTGTTCTTCGGATTTGGTATCAAGTGAGTCTGCGGCCACCTGTAGTTCGTTCATGAAGTCTTTGTAAATATCCTCCTGCTTGTCAAACTTCGGCTGTACAATGCCTTCGATATAGCCTTTGCCTGCTTCCGAATAGGGTACGTCTCCATACACATCGGTGATGATGCCGAAGACGTAAACCTTGAATATGCGAGCCATATAGTGCAGGTTGCGATGCTTTGTGCTGCTTGTTTTATTGATGATGTCAACAAGTTCCTTCACCGTCAGCGGATACATCTTCTCATAAATGTATCCCATATACTGTGTGTTTTTGAGATATTGGCCGCCATAGTTGGTAATCCCCCAGTCCCCCATCAGATATTGGCAGAAAGGAGCCATATATTTGAGGGCGGTCTCCTGATAGATCCAGTATCCCCATACCTGGGCTTCGCAAGTTGAGAATTGTAAGTTCGGATCTATTTTTGTGGCCTTTGTGGGGTCGGTGTTGAGTCGCTCGAACGCATCGTCATCGCAGGAGCCAAGGGCGAAAGCCAGCAAGCCGAATGCGCAGAGGGCAAGATTTCTTATCCGTTTCATTGTTTTTATCAGAATTTTAGGTTTACATTTAATCCGAAGCTTCTCCTTGAAGGAAGCGAGCCAAACTCAAGTCCCATGCCCGTCCCGTTGTTGTAGTTGGAGTCGGGGTCGATGTTGGGGACATTCTTGTAGATGTTGAATAGATTGCGTGCCACGAAAGAGAGCGTCAGTGCATTCAGCGACTTGCCCAACAATTTGCGTGGGAAGACGTAAGAAAGGGTCAGTTCGCGCAGTTTCACATACGAGTTGTCGTAAATGAAGGGGCGTGCCGTCTGTGTGCTTACATACGCCCAATACACCTGTGGGTCTACATAAATGTCGTTGGGCTTGTAAGTTCCGTCGTCTTGTTGTATGACTCCCTTGGCCACATATCCTCCGGTAGCCTTCCAAGCTGCGGGCGTGACTCCGGCCTCCAGACGTTTTTCTTCTGACTGATACCATGCATCGCGGCCCTCGAGTGTGTCTTTGTGCTTGCCTGTGGCATAGGCCGACCGTGCCGACATGGAATACAAGTCGGCTCCCACTTTGACGTCGAAGATAGCTCCGAGTGAAAAGTTCTTGTATCTCAGATTGGTCGTGATGCCACCTGTCCAGTCCCACGAGGCATTGCCGAGCACTTTCAGGTCGTCGGTCATCTTGGGCAGCCCGCTTGTTCCGTCGATAATGATGTCGCCGTTTTCGTTGCGCAGGAAGTCTTTTCCCATGATACAACCATAGTTTTCTCCCACCTTTGCCACCACTTTGACGCCAAGCCATCGGGCCGATGCCAGTTCGAATTCATCGATTCCGTTGGCGAGTTCTTTTACTTTATTGGAGTTTTTGGCAAAGTTCAGATTAAGATCCCAGCTGAAGTCTTTCAGTTCGATGGGCCGTGTGTTCAACACGATTTCCACCCCTTTATTTTCTATGTCTCCGGCATTGATGAGTTGGTAGTTGTAGCTGGAGGCGTAAGATGTGTTCATGCGCAGTATCTGGTCTTTACTGTGCTGGTTGTAGTAGGTGAAGTCGAGTCCTATCCGGTTTTTCAGGAATCGCAATTCGAATCCGAGTTCCACCGAACCGGTCATGGTCGGCTTGAGATTCCGGTTGGGAATGACATCGCTTGAAATCATCGCCATCGGATATTTGCCAAAACTGTTGGGTGTCATCTCGTATGAAAGGGTCATCATGTAGGGGGCTGTGTCATTACCCACCTTGGCCCAAGAGGCCCTTACCTTTCCGTATGGCAGTATTCTTTTTCCGGTCTTCAGCAGTTCGGAGAAGAGCAGACTTCCCGAAACGGAAGGATACCAGTACATGTTGTTGTTTCTCGGGAGGGTGGACGAGTAGTCGCCACGCAGCGTCATGTCCATGAAGGCGAAGTTGTCGTAGGCCAGATTCAAGCTTCCGTAGACCGAGTTGATTTGCTTGCGATAGGTGTCCAGCCTTATTTTCTTTTCCATGAAACTCTGTGGAGCTTGCGCATCGGTCATTATCATGTTTTGCGCCGTGACGACGGTGGTCTTGTTGTCCACCTTATAGAGGTTGCCTCCGAGCGTGGCCCCATAGTCCCATTTCCGGTAGCGGTCTTTGTATATGGCAAGAAATTCGGCATTGTACATGCGGTTCTTGTAATCCTTGGTGACAAGTTGTCCCAACTCCCTTCCCGGTGACGACGGGTAAGCGAAGTCGTTGAATACAAGATTGTTGATATCAGCTCCGAGTGTGGTTTGCAGCGTGAGCTGTTTCATCACCTTGTAGCGAATCACCGCAGCCCCTTTGTAGTTGTCCTTCTTCGTGTCGTTCGACATTTTGTTCAACACCCAGTAGGGATTGATGTTGTACACATCGCCATTGTTCCAGTTGTAGTATCTTCCGTTTTCATCCTCATAGTTGTCACGCAACCACGCTTGATCAAATGTCGTGGAAAGCGTCATCAGGTTTTTGGCTATGTTGGCCCGATGGTCGGCTACGGCCGGCCGGTTTTTCACATTTTCGCGGGTATAGGTCATCTTGAAGTCCAGATCCAGCGTTCCGGCAATGTTGGTGTTGGCCCGCAGGTTGATGATGTTGCGTGCCATGTGTGTTTTGGGGATGAGGTCTTTGTCGCGCATGTCGGTATAGGTAGCCCGGATGCCGGTCTTGCCCATTTTCTTGCTGACGATGAGCGAGTTGGAAGTGTTGATTCCCGTGCGGAAAAAGCCGTCGATATTGTTCTTGATCACAACGTATGGGCGTGCTTTGCCGTCGAAGTAAGTGAGATAGAGTCCCGGGTCTATGCGCGGCCCCCAGTTGCGGTTTGATGAATATCGGTCGTCGGAAAGGGAGATGCGTCCCTCGCTGCCCTGTCCGAATTCATATTGCACATTGTTCCACTTGGTGAGCTGTGTCTCGAAAGTTGTGGTGCTGTTCAGTTCTACCGAGAAGTCTTTCTTGCCATCGGCTTTCTTCGTGGTGATGAGAATGACACCGTGCGAAGCCCGGCTGCCGTACAGGGCCGATGCTGCCGGTCCCTTGAGTACCGACAGACTCTCGATATCATCGGGATTGATGCTCGATATTCCGTCGCCGAGATCGAATCCTCCCCATTGGTCGGAACTGTCGAAATTGGTGTTGTCCATCGGTACGCCGTCTACCACATACAGTGGTTGGTTATTGCCTGTAAGTTCGGTGCTTCCGCGGAGTATCACCCGGGTGGAACCTGCGGGCCCCGTGGCCGTCTTAGACACGGTGAGTCCGGCCACCTTCCCGGCCAACGAGTTGACTACATTCACTTCTTTGGCTTTCTGCAACTCCTCGCCCTTTACCTCTCCGAGCGAGTAGCCCAATGCCTTGCGGTCGCGCTTGATTCCAAGGGCGGTGATGACCACTTCGTTGATCTGGTGTACATCTTCCTTGAGTACCACCCGCATCGGTCTGCCCTTTGCGACTTTCACTTCCTGCGTCACATACCCGATGTAGCTTACAACGAGCGTGGCATTGTCTGCCGCCTCAAGACCAAACCGGCCGTCCATGTCAGTGACCGTGCCTGTCTTGGCGCCTTTGACCATTACGCTTGCACCGATGATGGGCTCGTTGCCCGTGTCGACAACGACGCCGGTCGCCCTCGGTGTCTGCGCTGCAATCTCAGACTGTTGCAGCACGCTGCCACCCGATAAGGGAAAGAGCATCAGGAGCGTAGAAATTAGAAATAGGATAACTTGTCTTCTCATTGTATTTGTGTAATAAATAGGTTTTATGGTTTTGATGTTTTTCGGTTGTCCGAATCCTTGTTTCCTGTGCCAAAATTAGGCTTTAGCGGCTAAACAGAGGTTTGTTTTTTATCGGAAAACCTTTAAAAATCGTCATTTTCGCCGATTTCGTTGCCATTTGGAGAGGCTGGCGGTGCTGTCCGCGTGGTTACACCATAGATGGCTGACGGTCGCATAAAAGCCGACTGCACACACGATTATGTAAAATCATTCGCATTTTACAGTGTTTTTTCTTACTTTTGCAAAAGAACCATTATAACCATCTACTCTTCCATGAAACGAAACCTGCCATTGATACTTTTTCTTGTTTGTCTCATCTGCCGTGTATCGGTAGATGCGCGTACCGGAACCGATGGACTCCGAATGCCCGACAGTGGCATGTTCGATTATCATCAGCTTACCACCCATGACGGACTGAGCAACTTGCGCGTGTTCTCGCTGTGCCGGGATGTGCGGGGCCGAATGTGGATTGCCACCAAGTCGGGGGTAGACTGCTATGACGGAAGGAGCGTGAAAAACTACGTGCTCTTCGGCCGCGGTGTCACCGAAGACAGCATGGGTCGCATCATCAAGCTCTGCGAGGATGGGGCCCGGTGCCTGTGGGCCTACACCAATTCTGGAAAGATATATCGTCTGGATGTCTATGCCGATAAGTTTGTCTTGCAGGTTGACATGGCCGACAGGTTGCACAGATCCGTCTATCTGAACAGTCTGGCGATAGATGGCGGCACGCTCTATGCGGCCACCTCGGTGGGCTCATTCAGGATAGATGCGACGAGAAAGATAACATTGGTTTGCCGGCAGAAGACCGTCGATGTTGTCACCGACGCTCACAGTCTTTACCTTGCCACCGTCAAAGGGGTTTGCCGCATGGGCAAGGGGCGGGATAAGCGTGCTGCCCGTTACATCCTGCAAGGCTGCGAACCGCACACCATCTATGTGGATGCAAAGACAAATCTCCTTTGGGTGGGAACCGTGGACAGGGGGCTGATGTTGTATGACTTGAAAGGCAGGCGGCCGGCCGGCTCCTCCCGTCTTGCTTCGGTGATGCCTCACAAGACCTATCGGTGCCTCACTCCTTATGACGAAAACACCATGCTCGTCGGTATCGACGGCGAAGGCATCTATGCGGTGCAGCGTGACGGCGGTGGGGCTTGGCCTCTGATGCGTGCCGATGGCAATGGCAGCGGACTGAAGTCGGACGATATTTACAGTCTGTTGTGCGATGGCAGAAACATCTGGGTGGGGAGTTTTACGGAGGGAGTGACCGTGTGCAATCTGTCTAACTTCCGTTATCGTGTAATCAGACATGAGCCCAACAATCAGCAAAGTCTTGTCGACAATCACGTGAATGCCGTTATCGAAGACCGCAAGGGCAATCATTGGTATGCCACGGACAACGGACTCAGTGTATGCAACGCTTCAGGACAGTGGCGGCATCTCCATCCCGGCAAGGTGTTTCTCACTCTTTGTCTTGGAGCTGACGACGAGGTGTGGGCCGGCAGCTACGGCAATGGCGCCTATTGTCTCCGATGCGACGGCACCACAGTGCGGCATCTCACCACCGACAACTCCGGTCTCTCCACCAATCTGATATTCTCCATCTGCCGCGATGCCGAGGGCAATCTGTGGATGGGAGGCCAGCGGGGCGGGCTCACAAGGTGTGCCACCGGTGGACAGGGCCGGGCCACCACCTTCTCCGACAATGGCATCGGGTTTGTCCACCACATTGTCGCCATGGGGCCAAATGTGCTCGCTGTGGCCACGGCCAACGGCTTTTATACGGTGGATATACGCAGTGGGGAGAAGAGAAAGTTTTTCGACTATCCGAAGAACTATGGTGTCAGAAGCAACAGCTACATCAATTACATCAGGCCGGCGGGCAAGGCCAAGATGTGGTTGGCCACTGATGGCGGAGGGCTCGTCATGCTGGACATGCGCACGGGGAGGGCGAGGGTCTACACGACAGGCGAAGGGTTGCCGTCCAACTATGTTTACAGTGTGTCTGCCGACAGCATGGGGAGAATATGGGTGAGCACGGATCTGGGGCTGGCCTATATGTCTTTGGACAGAGACGGCCACGGAAGATTCTCCACGCTGAGTACACTCAACGAGCAGGTGAGCTGCTACAAGCGGGCCGCTTTTGCGTGTCTGGCCAACGGCAACTTCGTCTATGGCAGCAACAGCGGCGCGGTGGAGTTTAATCCCCGCTCGTTTACGAACTACAGCTATCGCGCTCCGCTGTTTATCAACGGTCTCAACGTGTCCCATTCCTCCGACAATGTATGGGCGAAGCGGGATGCGGAAATCAATGAGATGCTCCTGAAAGACGGGCGCATGCGGCTGAGACACGGCGAAAACACCTTCACGCTGGCTTTTTCCTCCGTGTCGTTCCAGTATCAGAATGACATTCTCTACACCTATTGTCTGAAAGGTTTTGACAAGGAATGGTCATCGCCGTCGGCCGACATCATGGCGAGATACACCAACATTCCGCCCGGCGACTACACATTCCGGGTGAAGAGCATCAGCCGCAACACCCATCACACGGTGGGGGAGGCCTCGCTGCCCATCCACATAGCCGCCCCCTGGTGGGACACACCGTGGGCCCGACTGGCCTATATGTTGCTTTTCGCGGCGATGCTATACGGGTTGTGGCGCAGTTACAACGACCTGCAAGAGAAGAGATATTTTGAGAGCCGACTACGATTTTTCGTCAACATCGCGCATGACATACGCACACCTGTGACCCTCATCATAAGTCCGTTGAACGACTTGTACAAGAACAGGCTGCTGGCCTCCGACGACCGCAGACTCCTCTCCCTTGCCCTCGTCAGCGCGCAGAGGCTGTACGGATTCACCACCGAACTGTTGGATTTCCAGAAACTCGACCTCGACTCGGTGAGGGGCAAGCGGATGAAAGTGACCCGTTGCGACCTCAGGGCCTATCTGGAAGAAATGGTGGAGTCGTTCCGTCCGCTGTTGATAGAAAAGAAGATAACAGTCCGCCTCGTCTTGCCGAAAGAGGAGACGGTCGTGTGGCTGAACCGGAAGAATATTGACCATGTGTTGTACAATATCATGTCCAATGCCGTGAAATACAACCGTGAGGAAGGCAAAATCATCGTCCGTCTCTCCCAAGGCAAGCGTGGAGTGACCATTGCCGTGAGAGACACGGGCATCGGCATTCCCCGCAGGTCGCAGAAAAAACTTTTCTCCATGTTCTTCCGCGCAAGCAATGTCGCCGACAGCAACCGAAGCGGGCACGGGATAGGTTTGGCCTTTGCCCGTCGCATCATGAAGATGCACAAGGGCGAAATATCTTTCGAGAGCGTGGAGGGCAGGGGGACCACCTTCTTTGTCACCTTCAGAAGCGGATGCCGGCATTTCAGAAAGTCGGCCATTGTCGGTTCTACTCCGATGCCTGTCCTGCCCACGGTCGGAACACTCCCTTTGTCTCCTGCCGCAGCAGAGATGCCTTCGGCTCCGGCGGTGACTTCACCTAAGAGCCGGCTGATGGTCGTTGAAGACAATGACGACTTGCGTTTCTATCTGCGTCACATCTTCGAACAAGAATATGAGGTGGTAGACAAACCCGATGGAGATGCGGCCTTGGAGTATCTGAAAAGCCAGACAGTGGATCTCATTGTCAGCGACATCATGATGCCGGGCATACAGGGCGATGAGATGTGCAGGCTGATCAAGCAAAACGTGGAGACTTCGCACATTCCCGTGATTCTGCTCACGGCCAAGGCCGGGCGCGACCACATGCTGAAGGGATTGGAGGGCGGGGCCGATGATTTCATCGCCAAGCCGTTCGACGCTGATGTGCTCAAGGCCAAAGTGCGCACAATGATTCACAACCGCAACAGGTTGAGAGAAAAGATCATGGCGCAATATAAAGAACCTCCAACTGCTTCCGCCCCGCTTTCCGACACTGCCGGAGGCACCGCTGCCGGGGTGCAGCTTTCCCAAATAGACAGAGATTTTCTGGATCGCTGCAACACCTACATCATGGAGAATATCGGCGAGGGCGACCTGAATGTCACGGCGTTGTGCCGGGAAACGGCTATGAGCCGCACGCTGCTCTATGAAAAACTCAAGGCACTTACGGGCAAGTCGCCCGGTGAGTTTATCACCATCATCCGCATGAGGGAGGCTGCCGCCCGGTTGAGGCAGGGAGAGGCGGTGCAAGATGTGGCAATGAAAGTGGGATTTCCCGATGCCAAATACTTTAGCACAGCCTTTAAGAAGCATTATGGTGTGCCACCCAGCAAGTATGCAGGCAAAACTTTGCCCGCCTAGATGGTTCTCCACCCGATGCGGAAGTCTTTATATGTGTCAAATCCTTTCATACCGCATTTGCATTCGGGCTGAAAAAAAT
>NZ_GL586311.1:599425-764367 GCF_000184945.1 Segatella buccae ATCC 33574 | reverse complement strand
GGAAGGTGAGTGTGGAAAAATTGCGTGTAAGCTTTTTTCGAATTCTTTAATAGTTCATGCTATATGTGTTGTTGGGTCTTGAGATGGCGTGTTCTGTGACTTTCCGGCCTTGTTTTTGTCCATGGACACCATGCGGACAATGGCAAAATTTAACGTTATAGCAATGTGAAAGTAACACTTCCTTTTTATAATAATGAGCCCGGTATGATGCCGGGCTTATTATTTTTCTCTCCTTTATCCTTGCTACATTTCCCCTTTAGTCTTACCTTTGCATCCATGCAGCGCAATCAGGCTACTCTTGACTTTGTGAGCAGCCACCGCACGGAAGATGTCCGGCAGTTGGCTTTTCTCGGCAACAGGTTTCCCGAGGTGGACATGCCGTGGGCACTCGACCAGATAGGCGGATGGCAGCGGGCCCGTCGCAAGTTGCCCTCGTGGGCGGCGCGGGAGGGCATCGTCTATCCGCCCCATCTCGCTATGGAGCAGTGCTCGAGCGAGGCCACGGCCCGTTATAAGCAGCAGTTGGCGGCCCGGCTCATCGGGGACGAGGGAAACGGGACGCTTGTCGACATCACGGGCGGTTTCGGAGTGGATTTCTCGTTCATGGCCCGTGCTTTTGCCAAGGCCGTCTATGTGGAGCGGCAGGCGCACCTTTGCGATATAGCCGAAAGCAATTTCAGATTGTTGGGAGTGGGGCAGGCCGAAGTGGTGAATGCCGACGGGGCTGACTATCTGGACGGGACGGGCCGTGTGAATGTGATTTTCGCCGACCCTGCCCGGCGCGACCGGCAGGGCTGCCGCACTTTTGCCATAGCCGACTGCACCCCCGATGTGGCTGCGCTGCGCCCCCGGCTGCTCGAAAAAGCCGACTTTGTGGTGGTGAAACTCTCGCCCATGCTCGACTGGCATAAGGCCGTGGACGACATGGGAGGGTGGACGACCGGGGGCGGCTCGGTGGCGGAGGTGCATATCGTGAGTGTGGCCAACGAGTGCAAGGAATTGCTGTTGGTGCTGTGCCGCGATGCCGAAGGGAGACGACCGGTGGTGTGCTGTGTCAATGACGGGGAGGCGTTTGCCTACGGGCCGGGGGACGAGCGGGAACCGATACTGCCCGTCGGGGCCGGTGATGTGAAGCCCGGGAACTTCCTCTACGAGCCTAACGCCTCGCTGATGAAAGCCGGTTGTTTTGACGAGGTGGCCGTGCGCCACGGCGTGCGGCCTGTGGGACGCGATGCTCACCTTTTCGTTTCGCCCTCCCTCAATGAGAGATTTCCCGGCAGGAAGTTCCGGATAGAAGCTCTCTCGTCGATGAACAAAACTGAAGTGAAGCGGGCTTTGTCGGGCATCGGGCAGGCCAATGTTGCCGTGAGGCACTTCCCCATGACGGCTGAGGCCCTCCGCAAGCGTCTGAAACTGAAAGACGGGGGCGACATTTATCTCTTCGCCACGACCTTGGGAGCGCGCGACCACACCTTAATAATATGCAAAAAAGTGCCTTAAATTTGTCATTCTCGCTTTTATTTACTATTTTTGCATGTTTTAAAGCAATATTTTCGAAATTAATGTCATCTGTAGAAATAAAAAAGGTTGTGACCGAAAAGGATCTCAAAACCTTCATCGAATTCCATTATGACCTCTATGCGGGCAATGCCTACGACGTGCCCAATCTCTATATCGACGACCGCAACACATTGAGCAAAGACAAGAATGCCGCCTTCGATTTTTGTGAGGCAGAATACTATCTGGCTTATCGTGACGGTCGTGTGGTCGGTCGTGTGGCAGCCATCATCAACCATCGCGCCAACGACACGTGGAACCGGAAGACAGTCCGTTTCGGTTGGATAGACTTCGTCGATGACAAAGAAGTTTCAGAAGCCCTGCTTGATGCCGTGGAGCAGTATGGCCGCAAGAGAGGGATGACCGAAGTGGTGGGCCCGTTGGGATTCACCGACATGGATCCCGAGGGTATGCTTGTGTGGGGATTCGACCAGTTGGGCACCATGCCCACCATCTACAACTACCCCTACTATCCTGAGCATATTGAGGCACTCAAGGGGTTTGAGGTGGATAACAAGTATGTGGAATTCAAACTTTTCGTGCCCGACACCGTGCCGGAAAAGTATGCCAAGATTTCGCAGATGATAGAAAAGCGGTACAATCTCCATGTGAAGAAGCTCACCAAGCGTGAAGTGTTTAAGGAGAAATACGGGCAGCGCATCTTCCAACTCATCAACGACACCTATAAAGACCTTTACGGCTATTCGGAGCTTTCGCCGCGACAGATAGACCAGTATGTGGGCATGTACCTGAAAATGATAGACTTGGAGCTCATCACCGTGATTGAAGACTGGGATGCCGACCACAAAATGGTGGGCATAGGCATCACGATGCCGTCGCTCTCACGGGCGTTGCAGAAATGCCACCGCGGGCGACTGTTCCCCCTCGGGTGGTGGCATCTGCTGCGTGCCATCAAGTTCCACAAGACCGAAATCGTCGATTTACTCCTCATAGGCATCCTGCCCGAATACCGCGCCAAGGGGGCCAATGCCCTGCTTTTCGCCGATCTCATTCCCCGCTACCAGAAATATGGATTCAAGTGGGGGGAGACACAAGTGGAGCTGGAAGGCAACTCCGGTGTGCAAGGCCAGTGGGAGGCACTTGAAACCGAGATGCACAAGCGCCGCCACTGCTATAAGAAAGTGATAGCCTGATACAGAGGAAAGAACCGAGTGGAGACGAAATGACAGAGACACAAAGTGGTGATATGGGTAAGATAGAAATCAAGCGTATAGCCGGTGGCAGGGAACTGAAGGCATTTGTCCGTTTCCGCAACGAGCTCTACCGCGATTGCGAATATGCCGTTCCCTACTTGATTTCCGAGGAACTGGCCACGTTGAGTGAAGACAAGAATGCCGCTTTCGAGTGCTGCGAAGCTGCCTATTTCATGGCTTTTCGCGACGGCAAGGCCGTGGGGCGCGTGGCAGGCATCATCAACCGGCGTGCCAACGAGCGTTGGAACTGCAAGTGGGTGCGCTTCGGGTGGTTCGATTTCATCGATGACGAGGAGGTGTCACAGGCTCTGATGGCCGCTGTGGAAGAGTGGGGCCGTCGAAAGGGCATGACCGAAGTGGTGGGCCCGTTGGGTTTCACCGACATGGATCGCGAGGGACTGCTCATTGAAGGCTTTGACCAGTTGGCCACGATGTATTCCAACTACAACCATGCCTACTATCCCCGGCACATCGAGCGCATGGGCGGTTTCGAGAAAGACAACGACTATCTGGAATATAAGGTGAAGGTGCCCGAGGTGATTCCCGAGAAGTTTGCAAAGACTTCGGCCCTCATCGAGAGCCGCTACAACCTGCATGTGCGCAAGCTTACCCGCGACGAACTGCTTCGTCAGGGATGCGGGCGACGCGTGTTCGAGATGGTGAACATCACTTATAGCGACCTTTATGGCTACTCAGAGTTGTCCGAACGGCAGATAGACCAGCTCGTGGACAGTTATATAAAGGTGGCGGATCTCAATCTCGTCACCGTGGTTGAAGACTGGAATACACCCGATCACCGCTTCGTCGGCTTCGGCATCACCTTCCCCTCTTTCTCCCATGCCCTCCGCCGCTGTGGTGGAAAGCTGTTTCCGCGTGGCTGGTGGGACTTGTTGCGTGTCATCAAGTGGCACAAGACCGACATCGTAGACCTGCTGCTCATCGGCGTTCTGCCCGACTATCGGGCCAAGGGGGCCAATGCCCTCATCTTCAACGACCTCATCGCCCGGTTCCAACGCTACGGATTCAAATGGGCCGAAGCCATGCAGCAGATGGAAACCAATCACGGAGTGCTCAGCCAATGGCAGTATCTGGAGGCTGTGCAGCACAAGAAGCACCGGTGTTACAGGAAGAGGCTGATACAAGGTGGTAGGTGTTAGGTGGTCAAGCCCCCTAAGTTAGGGGGCTGGGGGTCTGAACAAGTGGTCGTTGACAATCCTCTCCCTCAACATTTCCCACTCATACATCTGCATGGAACACATCTCTCAAGACCGATAAATGTGCCGGAAAACATCATTTAAGGCTTTGACAATAAGCCTTTTTATATTGAATGCGTCTTTGATAAAATAAAAACAACTTGCTATGCCAGTATCTAACGAAATAAACGAAAACGATAAATCGAAGGACCTAAAGCAATCCAAACCTGCCGGTTCAGACCCCCAACCCCCTAACTTAGGGGGCTCAATCAACCATGATACCCCCACATACACCGACGACAACATCCGTCACCTGTCGGATATGGAGCATGTGCGCACCCGGCCGGGCATGTATATCGGCCGTTTGGGCGACGGCTCGTTGCCCGAAGACGGCATTTACGTGCTGCTGAAAGAGGTCATCGACAACTCCATTGACGAGTTTAAAATGAATGCCGGCGACCGCATTGAAGTGGATATTGACGACAATCTCCGCGTCAGTGTGCGCGACTATGGGCGCGGTATCCCGCAAGGCAAACTCGTTGAGGCCGTGAGTATGCTCAACACCGGCGGCAAATACGACTCCAAGGCTTTCAAGAAGAGCGTGGGACTCAACGGCGTGGGTCTGAAGGCTGTCAACGCTTTGAGTGCGCGCTTTGAAGCTAAATCGTATCGTGACGGCACGGTGCGCGAACTCGTGTTCGAACGTGGAGTGCTGAAAGACGATGAAACCCATGAGACGAGCGACGAAAGCGGTACTTTCATCTTCTTCGAACCCGATGCCTTGCTCTTCAAAAACTATAAGTTCCACGACGACATCGTGGAGACCATGCTCCGCAACTACACCTATCTGAACACGGGGCTGACCATCATGTATAACGGTCGGCGTATTTTGAGCCGCCATGGACTGAAAGACCTGCTCACCGACAATATGACCGTGGACGGGCTCTACGACATCGTTCATGTGAAAGGTGAAGACATCGAGATAGCCTTCACCCACACCAACCAGTACGGGGAAGAATATCACAGCTTCGTCAACGGGCAGCACACCACGCAAGGAGGAACCCATCAAAGTGCATTTAAGGAGCACATCGCCAAGACCATCAAGGAGTTTTACGGCAAGTATGAGTATGGCGACATCCGCAACGGACTGGTGGCCGCCATTGCCCTCAACGTGGAGGAACCGGTGTTTGAGAGTCAGACGAAAATCAAGCTCGGCAGCACGCAGATGGCCCCCGACGGTGACTCCATCAACAAATATGTGGGTGATTTCATCAAGAAAGAAATAGACAACTATCTGCATATCCATCAGGATGTGGCCGAAGTTATCGAAAATAAAATCAAGGAGAGCGAGCGCGAGCGTAAGGCCATGGCCGGTGTGACCAAACTTGCGAGGGAACGGGCCAAGAAGGCCAACCTCCACAACCGCAAGCTCCGCGACTGCCGCATCCATTTTAGTGATGTCAAGAACGAGCGCAAGGAGGAGGCTTCCATCTTCATCACCGAGGGCGACTCGGCCAGCGGCAGCATCACCAAGAGCCGCGACGTGAACACGCAGGCGGTGTTCTCGCTTCGCGGGAAACCCCTCAATTCATTCGGACTCACCAAGAAAGTGGTTTACGAAAATGAAGAGTTCAACCTTCTGCAGGCCGCTCTCGACATAGAAGATGGGCTCGACACGCTGCGCTACAACAAGGTGATTGTGGCCACCGATGCCGATGTCGACGGCATGCACATCCGCCTGCTTATCATCACTTTCTTCCTCCAGTTCTTCCCCGAACTCATCAAGAAAGGTCACGTGTATGTGTTGCAAACTCCGCTTTTCCGCGTGCGCAACAAGCGAACCAAGGTAAAGGACAAGAAGGTGATAGAGGAAGCCGATGCCAAGCGCGACGGGAAGGAGAAGAAGAGTGATTTCATCACCCACTATTGTTACAGCGACGAAGAGCGCCAACAGGCCATCAAAGACCTCGGTCCCGACCCGGAAATCACCCGATTCAAAGGGTTGGGCGAGATTTCCCCCGACGAGTTTGCTCACTTCATCGGCCCCGACATGCGCTTGGAGCAGGTGACACTCCACAAGAACGACCAAGTGCAGAAGCTGCTGGAGTACTACATGGGCAAAAACACCATGGAGCGGCAGAACTTCATCATCGATAACCTCGTCATCGAGGAAGACATTCCTGAAGACTCCGCCGAGGTGTTCTGAATGGCCAAATCGCCCGGCCCCCGATGCCCGGGCACAGCATCAAGAAATCAAGAAGACAAATAGAAGAAAATGACAAACAGCAAGAATATATCTCCGAAGGTCATGGGGCTGATGCTCCTTGGCCTTTTTGTTTTTCTGCCGTCGCGGGCCCAGTTGCGCCTGAACTTCGACAAGAACAGTCCGATGCTCAAGTTGGGCATGGCCGAACGTGTGATCACCGACCGCTATGTCGACTCCGTGAGCGAGTCGCAACTGGTGGAAGACGCCATCCGGGGGATGCTCGAAAAGCTCGACCCGCACTCGTCCTATTCTACGGCCCGTGAGGCCAAGGCCATGAACGAACCGTTGCTGGGCGACTTTGAGGGCATCGGTGTGCAGTTCAACATGCTTGAAGACACGCTCGTGGTGATACAGCCTGTGCACAACGGGCCTTCCGAGAAGGTGGGTATCTTGGCCGGAGACCGCATCGTCTCGGTCAACGACACGGCCATCGCCGGCGTGAAGATGGCCCAGACCGACATCATGCGCCGCCTGCGGGGCAGGAAAGGCACGCGGGTGAGGTTGGGAATCGTGCGCCGGGGCGTAGCCGGCGTGACCGAATATACCGTCGTCCGGGCCAAGATACCCCTCCACACGGTCGATGCCTCCTACATGATTCGTCCCCGTGTGGGCTACATCCGCTTGGGCAGCTTCGGCATGACCACCTACAAGGAGATGATGGCCGCCGTCGACTCTCTTCGCGGACAGGGCATGAAGTCACTCGTCATCGATCTTCAGGAGAATGGCGGCGGCTTTCTCCAAGCCGCCACGCAAGTCACCAACGAGTTTCTCAGGCGCGACGCCATGATTGTCTACACGCAGGGACGCGCCCAAAAGAGACAGGAATTCAAGGCCGACGGCCACGGCCGTTTGCAGGGCGAGCGGGTCATCGTGCTTGTTAACGAATACACCGCTTCGGCTGCCGAAATCCTCTCCGGGGCTTTGCAAGACCACGACCGTGCGCTCGTCGTGGGCCGCCGCACCTTCGGCAAGGGTCTTGTGCAGGCTCCCATCCCCTTTCCCGACGGCAGTATGATGCGCCTCACAGTGGCTCACTACTATACGCCTTCGGGCCGTTGCATACAGAAACCATACGTTAAGGGTGCGCGTGAAGACTATGCTTTGGACATCGAACACCGGCTGAAACACGGCGAACTGACCAACCGCGACAGCATCCACTTCGCCGACTCGCTGAAATACTACACGCTCAAGCGTCATCGGGTGGTCTATGGTGGCGGAGGCATCATGCCCGATGAGTTCGTGCCGCTCGACACCATGAAGTTCACCCGGCTTCATCGGGCGTTGGTGGCACGCAACATCATCCTTTCTACAGCCCTAAATTATATCGACAGCCATCGTAAGGAGCTTCACGGCAAGTATGCCTCGTTTGAGGTTTTCGACAAGACCTATGATGTGCCCGCCTTTCTGCTCGACAGCATCTTGGCCGAGGGCGAGAGGCTGGGCGTGAAGCCGGCCGATGAGGCCGAGCGCACCCGCACCCTCACTTACCTGCGCTATCAGCTCAAGGCTTTTGTGGCGCGCGACCTGTGGGGCATGAACGGGTATTTCCGCATCTGGAACGAGCACAACGACATCGTGCGCCGGGCCTTGGAGTTGCTTTAGGCCCCTATGCCGCGATAGATATGCGCCCGACCGGCGAAGCATAGGCGCAATTCTCCCACCGCTCCTATGGCGAATCGCTTTGAGCCCTCTTGCTTGTCAGTTTATTTCATGCGGCATTTGCATTCGGGCCGAAAATTTTGTATTTTTGCATAAGCAAGGGAAGCGCGAGAGCGTTTCCCTTTTTTAGTTTCCATCCACTCACGGCCCCCAACCCCCAAAAGGGGGCTTTTCATCCTTGCTGTGGGAGGTCAATTCGGCCCAAACGGCTTTGCAAAAGGGGCTCTTTGAGCTTCTCGTTCGGCCCGAATGACCTTCTGACTGTGGCCGTTTTGCAAAGTCGTTTGGGCCGAATGAGAAAATTGATGGGGCGGATGGGGCGAATGAGGTGGATGGAATTAGGATGGGAAATGGGCGTGGAGAAAATGCGTGTAAGGCTTTTTCGAAAGATTTAATAGTTCGTGCTATACCCCGGCACGGCTCCCTTTTTCAGACTACCAAAGAGTTTCCCCTAAAGGAGGCTTGCTTTCCTGCGAGCAGGTGGGGTGGCAAAGCCCCCTTCAGGGGGTTGAGGGGTCTCTTAGAGAGTTTTGGGGTCTCTTAGTCTTCCCAAGCGCTGAAGGAGGGGTGGACTGATTGTTTGGACAGCTGGTCGTCCTCTTCCGAGTCGGACCCTTCACCTGTGGAGTGGCCTGCCTCCCCGGAAGAGTCGTTGAGCAAGTGGTTTTCGATTTTTATCTTCAGTTGCTGCGTTTCCGGTTTTATATATTTTATTTTCATGATAACTTCTTGTTTGATAGGGTTATTACTTGATTACATACTTCTTGCCGTTGTGGATATAGATGCCTTTGGTCGGCCTGCAGATGCGTATGCCTTGCAAATTGTAGAAGCCGCTGTCGGAGGGGGCGGAGGTGTTCTCGGCGTTGAGTGTGGAAAGGCCGGTAGTGCCACCGAACCACCCGAGCAGGTCTTCACCGTCGAAGAGCAGTTTCACACCCTGAGCGGCGGTCATGGTGGTGGATGCAACAGCGGATAAGTGGACTTTGGCGGCCGTGTTGTAGCCCAATCCGTCGAGGCTGGCATCGGGCTGAACGGATGCAGGAAGAGCCAGATAAGCCTTGCGGATGAGGCGGCCCGTGCCGTCAGACTGCTTAGTGCGGTAGAAACCGAGCTTCTTGGTTTCGCTGCCCGCAGGCTTCAAGTAGGCAAAGAAGTAGTTCCGGTGGGTCACTGTGCCACTGCCGTCTCTCGTCACGGGGCCGAGCGTGATGTCGGTCTCCTCGTGCATGAGATAGTTGTTGGCAGGAGCCGTGCCCGCCTGTTCGCTCTTTTCGAGTGAGAGGTTGGCAGCCGTAGTCACGCCGTCGGCATTGTTGATGGCATCGAAGTTAATGCCCTCGGTGGTTCCGTCGTACATCAGGAGCACCCCTGTTCCGGCCGGAATCACACCATCGGCGATAGACTTCAGGCTGACCGTCTTGCTCGTCGCATCATAGCTTTCGGCATAATAGGCCTTGAGCCCCTCTGGAATGATGCGTGGATAGTAGTCGCTGTAGGTGCGGATGAAATGGCCGTCCACGCAGGAGGTCTTTTGCGTTTGGAGGAGTTTGTAGACGGGACTACCCGTTCCCGACTCGTAGGTAGACACGTAGATGGCCTTATAGGTACTCTTGCCCAACGGGTCGTTGGCGGTGGAAGAGTTGGTGATGTCTGTTCCGTTGCCGTTGTAGAACTTCTCCTGAAAATCGGCCGGCGCATTGTTGTCCAGCGCAATGCCTGACGTGTACCATATCTTGCGCGCCGCATCGTAGGTCATCTCGGTGTAGTCGGTAATGCTTCCACCCTTGAAATAGACATGGGTGGCTTGCTGGCTCTTCGCAGAACGGATGATTACCTCCTTGCGCGGAGCACCTTCGTAGACGACTTGTCCCTGCTCGTTCAGCCCCAGCACATTGGCCTCTAAGGAGTAGGTGCCGCTTGTCCCGTTGTAAGGCACATTGGCTGTGCCACCGGCTTCCACCTTCTGCGTGGTGGTTGTGGGCAGAGCGTTATAGGCTACGTTTTCAGTTGTGCTGCCAAACCACTTGAAACCGGCCGAGAGTTTGTACTTCATGCCGCTCTTGAGTGTTGCCAGACCGGTGAAGTTATTGTTGTAGTTGTTGGGCTCGATGTTCGTATCCACCAAATAGTCGCCCGAAAACTGCCAGCCGTTTTCGCTTGAGAGAATGTACAGTACACGCACATCGGGGGTGTTCTTGATGCTCCATTTGGGATGGGAAGGGTCGCTCATGTCGAGCGTGAAGAGGTAGGAGCCGCCGTTCTGTGTGTTTCCTCTCGGCGACTTGTTCTCCTTCAGCAGCCACGACTTGTTTCCTCCCCAATAGACGGGTTGGTCAGTGAAGTCCTGATTGTCTACCACAAAGTCGCCGGAACCTTGCGTGGGGCGGAGGCATTTCTCCCAATCTGTGTTGCCGCCGGGATTGATGACAAAGTTCACGGCGTAGTCTCCATAGACATTCAGTGGGGCATTGATATAGATGGAATACACGTTTTCCTTCTCGAAAACGGGTTGCAGCTTGTAGGTGGTGTTCTTCAATGCCCAGTTGTTCCATTTGCCTACAAGGTAGTAAGCTTTAGAGTCGGCAGGTGTGGTAGGCGTTCCGCCACCGCCCTCGGCGTAGGTCAGCGTCAGCTTGCTATTGTTGATGTCGTTGGAAGCGGAGAAATCCAAAGTCACGGTGTAGGAACCGGTGGATTTCACATCGGCCAACGTGAAATGGGTGGCGTGCGTATTATAGTAAGAGGAGCAGTCATAGGCTGTTCCGAGGGTAACGGCTGTGACGGCTGCGGGCTTTATGTTCCACCTGTTAGTGCCGCTCTCGATGGCCAGTACATGGAATGTGGCCGGCTTGTTCTTGCCGAAGACGGCTGCCGGAATGGAAACTTTGGCCGACTTCCCGCTTATGATGAGCTTATAAAGAGTCTCGGGTTCGTTCCAATTCCCCACCACATAATAGTCGGTGGCCATCATCACGGTTGGCATCAGGAATGACGCCAACGCCAATAACAAAGTTGATAAAAATTGCTTCATGTCGTTTAAATTATTGTTTTAACTGTCTATTTAGGTTTCCTTGAGTTTCTTTCCGCTGCTAAAAAGGTCTGTTCCAATCCGGGGCAAAAGCCCCGCAACGTTTTTTCAATGCCTTGGTTGAAAGTATTGGAAAGGGGATGTTAACTGTTCATTTGAACATCAATGTTATTTCAGAATACCAGCCTGCCGTTGTGCAGGCCCTTGCGACAGACATTCTTTTCTGTCAGTTCTTGTTCGTTTATTCAGGCTGCGCCATTTATATCAAGCGTGTTTGCGATGGATTTTTCTATCGGTAACCGCTTTTCCTGCTGTTTAATATAATTGCAAATATACTACTGTTTTTCATGCAAACAACTCAATTTGTTTGCTTTATGGCACTTTTCGTGATGCAATCGTTTGCATTTTCACACTTCAATATGTGTTCAAAAATCACCCTGAATGCTTTCTTCCAGACTATCTGTCAATGCGACTCTCTCAGCCGTTTGCGACAGAAAATAGAAAGCAGGGGTAACAGAAAGCCGCACCCCTTGGGAGAGGAGTGCGGCTTTTGGTTGAATGGCAGGGTGAGAACGGGAAACTATTCGTCGTCCCACACGCTGCTGTATTTGCGGATGACGGTCCAGAGATTCTCCACCTCGTTGCGGTCGTTTTCGTCTTCGGTGTAGCATTCAATCGCCTTGGCGTCGTTGTGATTCAACGAACTCCCAAGGTGCAAAACCTCCATTATACCCCCTACGCCAGACAGGGCGACTGTATCGGAGCAGGGCCTTAAATATTCTTTTTTCATGGCAAATCCTCCTTTATTTTACAATGATCTTAACATGATTCACTAGGTAGATCCCCGCAGACACATAGAGTGTGCGACTCTCACCGGCCTTGAGGCGCAGCGTGCCCACAGACATGCCTGCGGCGTTGGCCACCTTGACCTCGGTGTCGGTCGTCACAGTCACCGTGATAAATCCCTTGCCGGCCGTGACAGCCATGTCGGGGGTGAGTTCCGTGTCGGCAATGCCGGTGATGCCGCCGGTGTTTTCACCATAGACCACATCCAGCGCCTGCAACGCCTTGGCACCTGAACCGGCCACCTTGTAGGTGAAATAGCTGCGGAACGGATAGCTGTAGAGATGTTCCGACCACAAATTTTTGGTGCTGAGATACATGTTGCGGGCAAAATAGAAGATGTTGGCAGTCTTGTCGAGCTTTATGCCCGAGTAGGTGGCATTGTTCAAGAAACGATAGCTTGTGCCGGCAATGGTGCCTGTGGCGGTCTCCCCTTCATGCACATAAGGAGCGGCCAGCACCGGAGTTGCCACGATGTCGGAGCCATATTGCGTGGCCACAAACGACAGTTTGCCGGCCGTGACAGCCTCTTCCTCAAAGTGGGTCACCTCTACCATGTAAGGCCGGTTGGCTTCGGTAGCAGTGCCGGATACGGGCAGGAAGTGGGCATTGGCCCTATAGTCGGATGACGAGGAAGTCTCGGGCTGCGGCAGACTCAGGCAGTTGGCGGGCTGCATGACATTGAGTTTGAAAGCGCATTTGCCACCGGCATTGGTGTGCAACCCGTTATCTACATCGAGCGTGAAGGGCAACATGAGCGTGGCACTGGTCACCTGTCCGTTGGGGGCCACGGTGATCTGTCGCTCATAAGTGGCATAGTTGGCCTGATCCACTTGTATGTCGAAGGGAGCGAAGAACGGTTGGCGGTCGGTGATGACGATGTTCTTGCAGGCTTTGAACGTGCCGCTGCCGAGCTTGTAGGCAAAGTTGTCCTTGTCGGAAGTGACATTCTTGGGCAGATAGACGAGCGCGTTGGGAGCGAGCATGGCCTTGAGTCGGCCCAGTCCGTCGGGCTCTGTGGCTGTGGCACTCTCGTAGATGAGTGTCGACAGGGCCCCTGCATTGACATAGAGCAGCTGCGACGGAGCCACAGCCGTACCGCCATCGGTGAGAGCCGACAGTGCGTCGCGGATTTGCCGGGCTGTGAGATAGCCTTCTGTTGCCACTCCGCCATCGCTTGTAGAGAGGTCTACGCCATACATCGGCTTGTCCACATCTTCCGTCCCTGTGGCCAAGTCGTGGAAGAGCGTGTGGTCGTAGATTTTCCTGAGTCCTACCACAGGCGTGTATTCTTTCTGCACCAAGTCTACCGTCATTGTGTAGAAAGCATAGTAGCGGTGCTGCGTAGCGGTGGTGGGTGCGATGTTATAGCGTGTCTCGTCGGCCGTGAACACATAGCAAGTGCGCTCGTGGTCGGCTCCCGACGGATTGATGCTCACGGGCGCGAAAGTGGCGCCGGCAGCCGCATAGGCATTGAGCGAGAAAGGAAACTCCTTGAGCGAGTTGTCTCCGGCGGAAATATTGGTGTTGGCCAGTTCGTCGGCATTGTTGAATCGGAAGGCTCCCGTGCCCGATACCTCCACACGCACTTTCTCCTCGTAGGGATTGTTTTCCACGATGTCTTTCTTGCCGTAAAGGTCATCGAGACCTCCGGTGACGGTCTTGTCATAGTAGACCGAGCGCACGAAGCTGTAGCGCGAAAGACTCTGCGAGCCGGCATTGCCATAATAGGTGTTGTCGGCATACTTGCTGCGCAGATTCTCGAAAGTGAGCAGGCAGTTGAAGTGGGCAAAAGCATCGGGGACGAAGAAGCTGAATTTTCCGCCGCCTATCATGAAGTCATCGGTGGTAGACTGCCTGCGGAGTGACGCTCCGTCGGGCCCGTTGCACACGACATCCATGCTCTCCACGTAGGGGTTGAGATGCTCCATGGTGAGTTCCAGCCGGATACCTGCATTGACGGAGGCACTCGGAGGAGCCTTGATGGCAAACTTCACGGCATCGTTGTTGAGGTCGGTGAGTTCAACGGTTCCTTCCGCCCCACCGCTTGCCACGTTGACTGCGTGTTCCACGGTCTTACCGTCGCGGCCATACACTTTCAGCGTGTAGCCGTTGGCATCGGCGGCCCGGTAGTGTATCACGGCCTTGGTGATGCGGTAGCCCAAAGGCAGTTCTACGGCATGGCCGTCTTTGACCGAAGTGGGCGACTCCACGTAGTAGGTGCCGGGCTTCAGCCGATAGTAGGCATCGGCGGGGGTGACGACGGCAGTGATGCCCTTGTTGCCCACGGCCTTGCCGTAGTTGCCGTCGGCCACACAGGCCTCCTCATAGAGTGCCACGTAGGCCTCAAGGTCTTTCACGCTCTCATAGTCATAACTGTAATAGGTGGTGGAACCTTTGGAACGGGGCTTGATGGTGCCGAGGTCGAACTTGCTCGTCTTGAAGGGAACCTCCACCCAGCTCACACCCTCCGTGGAAGCAGCCGAAGGCATCACGGGCACTGTGAACGCTCCCTCGGATGTGAACGTGATTTCGATAGACTCAAAGGAGATGCCTGCAAAGTCGGTGCTGGTGAAGTTGCCGTCGAGCCGGAAGTAGAGCAGGTTGCCCATGTCGTCGGCCCGGCGTTCGAGTACAAACTCGCGGTCGCCCGTGTCTCCCGTCCCGAAGTTGACCTGCTTCTTCACGGTGGTGAAATCAGACCCCATTTCGCTCATCTTCCATTCGGGCCCGGCGTGTTTGATGGTGTAGCTCCCCAGCGTGACACCCTCCAAATTGTTTTTCATCACTATCTTGTAGCCCGTAAACCGGAAGCCCTTGGGCAGCGTGATGACATTGAAGCTGGACCGCTTCATGCACACGTTGATCATCTTGCCGTTGTAGTACTTGAGGTTGCAGGCGTGTGTCTTGGGAATGCCGGCAGCCGTGAGGGCCCCGTCGTCGGAGGTGATGAGGCTCAGCGGCAGCTGGTCGTGTCGCCAGAGGGAGTTGAATCCGCTTTCGAATCCCCATTCGGCCCCGTCGGTCAGGGCAGCAATCAGCTTGCCCGTTCTGGGTCCGATGGTCACGTTTTGCGCCGTGGCAGGCATCGGGAACAGCCCTAACAAGAGGAGTGCCAATGTCGCGAGCACTCCGCGTCTATTAGAAATAAAATTTTTCATAATGTTAAATTTTACGTGATAATTGTCCCAAACTTTGAGTTGTAATCGAGAGATAGAAAGAGTGTCATACCCCGCAGGGCGCTTTCGTGGCTATTGGTTATTTCTTTTACAGCCCCAACGTGCAGAGGGGGCAGCTATGAAGAGAGCCGGCATTCGGTGTCCCGAGAGTGGTAGGGGCAAAGCGGCCGTCATGGTTTCCATGCGTCCGAAGCGTTCTGTCGTTCTGTGCTTTTAGCTCCTGCCAGACTTGTTGAGGTTTAAGTCGGTGCCCTCCAAGGGCCTGATATACTTTGAGTCGGTTATGTCATCTTATTCGCAAATATAGTAAAAATATCCATGCGTGACACTCTGTTTAAGAATTATTAAGAGTTTGTCGGCCAAAAATAGTCAAATGAAGGCCGGGCGTATGATTCCCCCCAAGGGGGACAGGGCCGGAAGGGGACAGGCAGTCCGGGGCGTAAGGGGGCTGTGCCGGATGTCCGCTTTTTTCCTATCGCATTTGCATTCGGCCCGAAAATCTCGTATCTTTGCATGAGCAAGGGAAGCACTTCGGTGTTTCCCTTTTTTAGTTCTCCAATCCACCAACGAACCCTCCACCCCCTAAAGAGTGCTTTTTCAGCCCAAACGACCTTGTAAAACGGCCTCTTTGAGCTTCTCGTTCAGCCCGAATGAGCTTCCAAGTGTGGCCGTTTTGCAAATTCGTTTGGGCTTGGCGGGAAATTTGATGGGGCAGATAGGGCTGATGAGGCGGATTGGATTAGGATGGGAGATGGGGGTGGAAAAAATGCGTGTAAGCCTTTTTCTAAAGATTTAATAGTTTGTGCTATATGATGGTTTTATGGGGAGGGACCGGAGGTGAAAACCAATCCATCGATTCTGGAGATGAAGATGAAGGTCCTATCAATGGCGATGCCAAGGCCTCTAACTCTTGGAAGGGCTGGGAAGACTGACCACCCGACATAGTTGGCAACGCATGGCGTGGCTCTCCGGGTAAGTCACCGGAAGGGCCGTCAGCCTACCGTTTGGCATCTCTCGCATACTTGAGAGTATGCGAGAGATGCCTTTCTTTTTCTTGAAAATGATGTGTTTTCTTCCTTTTTCAGCCCATTTGGCACTTCTTTTCCTGCTACACACCATCCACTCTTTTTAATTTTTGTTAAACGTATAAAGTGTTGTTATACAGTTGTTTATGATTTTTCGTGCGGAAAAGACATCCACTTTTCCGCTTCTCCCCCTTTCTTTTAGTCGGCATTTTTTCTATATTTGCATCACAATCAACAATCTATTGGCAGGCCGCGCGTCTAATACCGCCAACTAACAACTTAAATATCATTCTTATGAAAAAAGACAAGTTAATCGTCTTGTTACTGACCTTATTGGTTTCAATGACTTCTTTCGCCCAAAAGACCAACTGTTCGGGCGATGTGGTCGATGCAGCCGGTGAGCCCGTTATCGGTGCCTCCATTGTGGAGAAAGGCACGAGCAACGGGGCTGTTACCGACCTCGACGGCAAATTCTCCGTATCAGTGACTCCCGGTGCCACGCTCGTCGTCTCTTACGTGGGCTATGCCACCCGGGAGATGAAAGCTGCTCCAAATCTACACATTGTACTACAGGAAGACTCCAAACTCATCGACGAGGTGGTGATTGTGGGCTATGGCGTGCAGAAAAAGAGCGTCGTCACAGCCTCCATTGCCAAGGTGGGCGCGGACGATCTGCAACTCACAGCCCCCACGCGCATGGATAACGCCCTGAAGGGACTCGCCGCCGGCGTCACCGTCACCTCGGCCTCCGGCCAGCCCGGAGCCGCTGCCCGGGTCAGAGTGCGCGGTGTGGGCACCATCAACAACTCCGATCCGCTCTTCATCGTCGACGGAATGCCCGTGGAAGGCAACATTGACTACATCAACCCCAGCGACATCGAGAGCATGGAAGTGCTCAAAGACGCCGCCTCGGGTGCCATCTACGGTGCACGGGCGGCCAATGGTGTGATCATCGTCACCACCAAGCGCGGGCGGTTGGGCAAGGTTTCGGTGAACTACAACTTCTCCTACGGTTGGCAGAAGGCGTGGAAGCGCCGCGATGTGCTCGATGCCACGGCCTATGCACTGATGATGAACGAAGGAGCCGTGAACTCGGGCATGGCCCCTGTCTATGCCGACCCCTATTCCTACGGCAAGGGGACGGACTGGCAGAATGCCGTGTTCAACGACAATGCCCCAGTGGCAAACCATGAAGTGAATGTCAGCGGAGCCACTGAAAAACTCAACTACTATCTCGCTTTCGGTTATAACAACCAGGAGGGAATCGTGGGCGGCAACTACAACAAGTCCAACTATCGCCGTCTCACGCTGCGGAGCAACACCAATTACACCATCTTCGACGACTCCAAGGAGCGTGCGTGGCTCAACAAGCTCGACGTGCAGGTGAATCTCTCTTACGCCCGCATTAAGAGCACCTCCATTGAGGCCAATTCGCAGTGGGGCTCCGTGCTGGGCAGTGCGCTGATGCTCTCACCACTGTTGCCCGTCTCCATTCCCGCTTCCGATGCAGCTGCGCAGGCTGCCGAGATAGCCCGTATGCAGGAGGCGACAAAGGTGACCGACCCGAAGACCAACGAGGTGACGGGCTACAACTACAAGCCTGTCTATGGGCCCAACGGCGAACTCTTCTACACACCGGGAGCCGACTATCACGAGATGAACAATCCGGTGGCCATGCTCAACCTGCCCAGTGCCCCCACGTGGGTACACAAGTTTGTGGCCAACTTCGCCGCCACGCTCAACATCGGCTGG
The DNA here is from genome assembly GCF_000184945.1 of Segatella buccae ATCC 33574. Lineage (GTDB taxonomy): Bacteria > Bacteroidota > Bacteroidia > Bacteroidales > Bacteroidaceae > Prevotella > Prevotella buccae. The sequence continues at coordinate 746,651 of NZ_GL586311.1, read as the reverse complement.
GGGCTCAGCTACCGGCTTTCCTATGGTGGCGACATCAACTTCAACGGCATAGACACCGGCTACACCCCCTACTACTATCTGTCGGGCAATAATCTGGCCACCAAATCGTCGGTTACGGCCCAAAGCAACCGCGCTTCCATCTGGCAGGTGGAGAATGTGCTCACGTGGACGAGGCTGTTTGGCAAGCATGACATCAACGTGGTGCTCGGCCAGACAGCCAAGCAGTCTACCGGCTGGTATCTCGGCGGCAGCCGCAGCTATCCCGTCAGTGCCCGAAAGCCCTACATCGACTTTGCCACGGGGCTTGCAGTCGACAACGACATGAATGTGTGGGGAGGCCCCAACGATGAAGCCACGCTCGCCTCGCTCTTTGCCCGGGCAAGCTACAACTACGATGAGCGCTACATGGCCCAGTTTACCGTGCGCCGCGACGGGTCGAGCCGCTTCGGTGCCAACAACCACTATGCCACCTTCCCCTCGTTCTCGCTGGGATGGAATGTGACCAACGAGCCTTATCTCAGGAATGTCCGGCCCGACTGGCTCACCAACTTGAAGGTGCGCTTCTCTTGGGGAAAGAACGGTAACGAAAACATCGGTAACTTCCGCTATGCCGTCTACACCGAGGGCAACCACAACGTGTTGTTCGGTCGCAACAACACCGAGATTATCGGTACGCAGGCCGGCGGCCTTGCCAATCCCGACCTGAAGTGGGAGGAGAGCGTGCAGACCGACTTCGGACTGGACTTCGGATTTTTCCAAAACGCTCTTACCTTCACCGTCGACTGGTATAAGAAAGTGACCAACGGCATGTTGATGGAAGTGCCCGTGCCGCAATATGTGGGCTCCGCCCGCCCCATCGGCAATGTGGGAAAGATGGAAAACACCGGTGTGGAACTCGAGGCCGGCTATAAGTTCCGCGTGGCCGATGCCCGCTTCCACGTGAAAGGCAACGCCGCCTATCTGCGCAACAAGCTCGTCAATTTGGGCAACGACACGGGCTATCAGAACTATGACCACTTGCAAGGCGTGGGAACCATCACCCGCGCACAGAACGGACAGCCCTTCCCCTTCTTCTATGGCTACAAGACCAACGGCGTGTTCCAGAACATGGCCGAAGTGAAGGCATACGTCAATGCCGAAGGAACGATGATTCAGCCCAACGCCGTGCCCGGCGACGTGCGCTTTGTTGATGTAAATGGCGACGGTAAAATCAGTCAGGAAGGCGACATGACCAAGATTGGAAAAGGTATGCCCGACTGGACCTTCGGACTCACGTTGTCGGCCGACTGGCGCGGTTTCGATTTCTCGATGATGTGGCAGGGCGTGACGGGATGTGATGTCTTCGACGCCACCACGCGCACTGACATCTCCGTGTCCAACCTGCCCTCGTGGATGCTCGGCCGCTGGACGGGTGAGGGCACTTCCAACCACTATCCCCGCTACTGCACCGTGGACACGCACAATAACTGGCTGTCGTCCGACCTCTATGTGCACGACGCCTCCTATCTGCGCCTGAAAAACCTGCAGTTGGGCTACACACTGCCGCGCACGCTCACCCACAAGCTTTTTGTCGACCGCCTGCGCGTCTTCCTTTCGGCTGAAAATCTGATCACATGGACCAAGTATCACGGTTTCGATCCTGAAATATCGCCGTCAGTTTCTCCCTCATCGACTACGGGAACTCCCACCGGCACCTCACTCGGTGTAGACTACGGTGTCTATCCCCAAGCCCGTGTGTGGACAGTCGGAGTGAATGTCGGTTTCTGACCCAAGTGCAACCATCATTAGGAATATAACCCAAAAGAAGATTGATTATGAAAACGAACATATTATATAAGTTAGGTATTGCAGCTTTGCTCGCTGCTCTCCTTGTGCTGACAGGCTGCAAAGATTCCTTTTTGGAGGTGGAACCCGGCAAGAAGATGACACTGACAGAGTATTTCTCCACCGACGAACACATCTACGAAGCCGTGGCGGCAACCTATCATCCCATGCGCCTTTTCGACTGGAACGGTGCCACCTATAACCCCATCAACATTTGTAGCGAGGTGATGACCGACAACTTCTGGGCCGGCGGAGCCGACCTCAACGACTACACCTATTGGCACTACATGGAAGATTTCAAGGCCGACCCGCTCCACACGCTCGAAGGAATATGGAAACAGTGCTATCTGGGGGTGAAGAACGCCAACGACGTGCTATCGTATGTAGAGACCGGAAAGGACAAAATCACTGCCGAACACCAGAAGCTCTACACCGAGGAGGCGATGGTGTTGCGGGCGTTCTATTACTGCCAGCTGTGGAAGTTCTACGGCTACATCCCCGTCTACATGAAGAATCTGACCTCTCCCTACACCTGCGAGCAATCAGCTCCCGATGCGGCCTACGATGCCATCATCACCTCTCTGGAAGAAGCCATCGCCATTGGTGCGCTGCCCATGCAGTGGGACGATGCCAATCTCGGGCGGGTGAACCGCGCCACGGCCTACATGCTCTATGCCGAAATGGTGATGTATCAGAACGACGAAAGCCGCTATTCCAAGGCGCTGGAATACATGCGGCAGATCATCAGCAGCGGGCAGTTTGCCCTTCATGACGACTATGCCGCCCTTTGGACGAAAGAAGGGGAATGGACGAAGGAAAGTATTTTCGAAATCAACTACACCGACGGCCCCAATGGCAAGCGTGCCTACGGCGGCGGAGTGGGCAATGTGGGAGGCACATGGCTGCCCCGGCTCATCAGTCCCGAGGGCGGTGTGGCTGCCGACGGTGTAGATAACGGGTGGGGAGCCGCACCGGTCAGAACGGATGCCTACGACAAGTTTGCTTCCGGCGATGCCCGTCGCGATGCCACCTGCTATCGTCCTGCTTCGGGTTCCTACAAACCCCGCTATGAGGATACGGGCATCTGGCTCAGCAAGTACATTGCCCGCAGTGCCAACTTGCAGAACATAGCCGGTGCCACCGACGGCAACTATGCCAACAATCTGCGCATCTACCGCTATGCCGAGACCTTGCTCAATGCTGCCGAACTGCTTGTCCGCACCAACGGGTCGGCTGCCGATGCACAGCAATATCTCAACCTCGTGCATCACCGTTCGGGCCTCACCGACAACAAGGCGGCCACCATCGACAACATCATTGCCGAGCGCGACCTTGAGTTTATGGGCGAGGGTAAGCGCTATTGGGATCTCGTGCGCACGGGCAAGGCTGCTTCCGTGCTCGTCCCCGATGCCGACGGCTACCGCAAGAATACTTGGAGCGAGGCTCGCAAGTATGTACCCATCCCGCAGGCCGAAATCGATGCTGCCGGTGGTGGACTCGTTCAGCACAATTATTAACCCTTTCAATCAAGATAAGTATGATGAACAAGATATTCAAAAACACCTGTGGCGCACTGTTGGCAGCATTGGCCTTTGCCGCCTGCTCGCCCGAAGAGTTTGCCGGTCCCGACCAGAGCGGGGTGCCCTCCATCATGGATGCCAAGGCCACAGCTGCCGTCGACCAGACCACCAATGCCGTGACCTTCACGCTCGACAATGCCGCGAGCTATCCCGTGTGGCTGCTTCCGAGCGGCAAGAAGACCACCTATTCCACCGTCAACGGTCAGACGGTGATTTTCTCCGTGGCCGGTGACTATAAGATTCCCTACCGCATAGGCAACCGCAACGGCATCAGTGCAGGTACCGACACACTGTCGTTCCACATTGACAACTCGATAGTCAACTTCGACCAGTACTACAATCTCTTGGCCGGAGGGTCGGAGAAGTCGGGCAAGAGCAAGGAGTGGCGCATCGCCAACACGCTCGCCGGGCATCTCGGTTGCGGACCGCTGGGCACTACGGGCACCGGCTGGTATAGTGCGCAGCCCAACGAGAAGGCCGCCATGGGGCTCTACGACGACCGCCTGACCTTCACCACGGAGAGTGGCTACACCTACGATCCCGGCAAGGGGGGCACAGTGTATGTGAACAAAGGGGCCACCTTCGGCACCAATCCCGGCAACGGCAACGACTACACGGCCAATGTGGAGCAGCAAACGGCCGACTATCACTTCGAGGTGGAAGGCACCGCACTCTACTTGGTGTTGCCGGCCAAGACGCTCTTTCCCTATCTCTCGGCCGACGCGCAGTATGACCGTCCGCGCTTCCGCATTGAGAACATCACTGCCACGCAGCTCGATCTCGTCTATGACAACGAAGCCGCCAACATCTCGTGGCACTTCATCCTGACCGCCGGCAGCGAAGGCTTCCAAGGCTTCAATGCCGACAGCGACTGCAATCTGTGGAAAAACAGCAAGTTCACCCATACCTTCTATTACGCTCCCGGATGGTCGCAGATAGCCGACCCCACCGTGAAGGCCGACGGCAACAGCTACACTATCAGCTTGCCCACAGCCACCACGCAGCAATGGCAGGCCCAAGTGTTCTTCCACACCGACATGGCCACCAACAGTGCCAACAGCTATGACTTCTCGGCCAAGTTCATCTCCAACACCAATCACGATAACGTGACCGTGAAACTGTTCAAGGAGGGCGACGACAACACGTTCTTCTTCACCGAGACCATCAAGCTGAAAGCCTACGAGCCCTACGTGTTCTATAAGAGCAACATGAAGGGAATCGACATAGACAAGGTGACACTGGTACTCGATTTCGGCGGCAATGCCGAGAACACGGAGGTCACCGTGAGCCGCATCGACTTGCAAGAGCATGGCTGTGACGGCATCGAGGCTCCTGCGGAAGACGACAAGACGGTCTACACCTACGACGCGCCGTCCAATCTCTGGAAGGCCGGCGTAGACGACAAGGGCACGGCCGGCTTCACCACCCGTTACTTCTATGCCCCCGGCTGGAAGCAGATAGCCGACCCCGAACTGGTGTTCGACAATGGCAAATTCTCCTACACATTGCCCGAAGCCACCACGGATCGTTGGCAGGCGCAGTGCTTCATCACAACGACCATCCCCGCCGAGGCCGAGACATCCTACGACTTCAGTTGCACCATCAACACCGACAAGTCAGGCACCTTCATGGTGAAACTCACCGACACGGCTTCCGATGCCAACTTCCTGTTTGCCAAAGAGGTGACTGTGAAGGCCTACGAGGAGTGCGTGCTCAAAGTGCCGGCCGTGGTGCTGCCTAATGGTGCTGCGCCCGCCCTCGAACTGGTGTTGGACTTTGGCGGCAACGAGGCCGACACGCATGTCTCCGTCGGCAAAATCATTTTGCAGAAGACGGCCAAATGACGGGATGATGGCTTGAACAGAGGGAGTTGACCTAAAGACGTTGGTGCAACGCCCTGACTCCCTCTGAACTTTTTAAACGCTAAGGTATATAGATATTGAAAAAATGAAAAAGTACATGTTATTAAGTCTGTTTCTTTCCGCACTGCTGTCTTTCTCCGCTTGCGGCGGCAGTGACAACGATGGTGGAGCGGCGCCCTCTGCAGAGGGCATAACGGTCAGTCCGGCCTCCGTGAGCGTGACCGACAAGGAAACCGAGCAGCGCATCAGCATCACCGCACCCAAGGACTGGAACGCCTATGCCGATGAGGCTTGCAGCAGTTGGGTGACTGTCACCACCTCCGGCACCGCCAAAACTACGGGCACGATAGCCTTGAAGATAACTGCCAATACCTCCTGCGAAGCCCGTTCGGGGCATGTGGTGGTGATGTCGGGCTCTTCGCGGGTGTCCATCCCCGTGACCCAAGCGGCTGCTGAGGCTTCAGAAACGCCCGACTCGCTCAAGGGCCCAGAGGGCTATCGGCTTGTGTGGCACGACGAGTTTGACGCTCCGAGCCTCTCTGCCGACTGGAAGATAGAAAACTGGCCGGCCGGAAAAGTCAACAACGAACTGCAAATTTATCCCGGGACGGCAGAGATAGACGGGCAGAAGCTCATCGCCGTAGACAATGGTGTGCTCTCTGTCACGGCTCGCAAGATAGGCGGGAAGATCTACTCCGGCCGACTCTATGCCCTGCCCGCCAAGGGTTGGAAGTATGGCTACATGGAGGCAAAAATGCGACTGCCCAAGGGCAAAGGCACGTGGCCGGCCTTCTGGATGATGCCTGTAGACTTCAAGTCGTGGCCCGCCGACGGCGAGATAGATATCATGGAGCATGTGGGATTCAATGAGAATGTGGTTCACAGCACCATCCATTGCACCAAGTACAACAACACCGGCACAGCCATCGAGAGCGCACGGCGCATGGTGGCCGGTGCCACGACGGGCTTCCACATCTATGCCATGGAGTGGACGGCCGACCATATAACGTTTTTTGTGGATGGGGAGACACTGCTCACCTACCGCAACGACGGTACGGGCCGCGATGCCTGGCCCTTCGACAAGGCCTTCTACATCATCTTCAATCTGGCCTGGGGTGGTGACTGGGGCGGTCAGCAGGGAGTCGACGAGACGGCTCTGCCGGCCACAATGGCCGTCGACTACGTGCGTGTCTATCAGAAATAAGGTGGCCAGGAATCCTTATATCATCAACCATTAAACCGAAATTGACATGAAAAAATCAGTGCTTTCCCTCTCTTTGGCCTGTCTGTCGCTGTTGGCCACGGCCCGGACGGAACCCATGAATACATTTGTAGACAATCTCCTCTCGAAGATGACGCTGGAGGAGAAGATAGGACAGCTCAACCTACTGCCCGGCGGCGACATCACCACGGGGGCGGTGATGAAGAGTCCGCTGGCCGACTTGGCGGCTAATGGCCGGCTCGGAGCCGTGCTCAACGTGAAGGGCGTGGACAAGATCAGGGCCCTTCAGGAAGTGGCTGTCAAGAAAAGCCGATTGGGCATACCACTGCTCTTCGGGCAGGATGTCATACACGGCTATCAGACGGTGTTCCCCATTCCGCTCGCCCAGTCGTGCAGCTGGGATCTCGAAGCCATCGAACAAGGGGCCCGGATAGCCGCCCGGGAGGCATCGGCACAGGGCATCAACTGGGTGTACAGCCCCATGGTAGACATCGCCCTCGACCCCCGGTGGGGCCGCATAGCCGAGGGCAACGGCGAAGACCCGTTTCTCGGCAGCCGCATCGGAGAAGCCATGATTCGCGGTTTTCAAGGCAACTACGGCCGGGAGAATGTGATGGCCTGCGTGAAGCATTATGCCCTCTACGGGGCAGCCGAAGCCGGGCGCGACTACAACACGGTGGACATGAGCCGCCAGCGCATGTTCAACCAATATTTTCCGCCTTTCAAGGCAGCTGCCGAGGCCGGAGCGGGTTCGTTCATGTCTTCCTTCAACGTGGTAGACGGCATTCCCGCCACGGGCAACCGCTGGCTGCTGACCGATGTGCTGCGCGACCGGTGGCACTACGACGGCTTTCTCGTGACCGACTATGGGGCCATCGGCGAAATGGTGGCCCACGGTGTGGGCGACCTGAAGGCGGCTTCCGTGCAGGCACTCCATGCAGGCACGGATATGGATATGTGTTCTGATGCTTTCGCCAAGACTCTTGCCGAGGCCGTGAAAGCCGGCAAGGTGGGCGTGGAAGAGATAGACAGGGCCTGTCGGAGGGTGCTTGAGGCGAAATACAAGCTCGGACTTTTCACCGATCCCTACCGTTTTTGCGATGCCCGGCGGGCCAAGACCGAGCTCTACACGGCCGAGCACCGTGCCGCCGCCCGACAGATGGCGGCCGAGACTTTCGTGCTCCTGAAAAACGACCGGATGCCCGGTGCAGCCTCCAACGGAGAGGACAGCCGACTGCTGCCTTTGAAGAAAGAGGGCACGATAGCCCTCATCGGGCCGTTGGGCGACACGCGCAGCAATGTGGTGGGCTGTTGGTCTACGGGCGACACCCCCGACCGTTACAGCACTTTGCGCGAGGGCATGGAGCGTGCCGTGGCCGACAAGGCCCGCATCGTCTATGCACAGGGGTGCAACATCTACGATGATGAGGCTGTGCAGGAGGCCGGTACGTTTGGCCGGCCCATTCCCCGGGTAGACAAGCAGGCAGCGCGGGCAGAGGCATTGCGCCTGGCCGGTGAGGCCGATGTCATCGTTTGTGCCATGGGCGAACTGGCCGAGATGAGCGGCGAGTGCGCTTCCCGCTCCGATCTTTCGCTGCCCGACGCGCAAGCCGACCTGCTGCGCCGCCTCGTGGCACTTGGCAAACCGCTCGTGTTGCTCCACTTCTCGGGCCGTCCCACGGTGCTTGCGTGGGAAAACGAGCACGTGCCTGCCATCATGAATGTGTGGTTTGGTGGTTCGGAGTTGGCCGATGCCATCCCCGATGTGCTGTTCGGCGACAAGGTGCCTTCGGGCAAACTCACCGTCACCATGCCGCGGTCGCTCGGTCAGGTGCCCCTCTACTACAACCATCTGCCCACGGGGCGGCCCGTGCGAGAGGGCGAGCAGGCGTTTCGGAAATACAGAAGTAACTATCTCGACGTGCGCAACGATCCGCTCTATCCTTTCGGGTTCGGGTTGAGTTACACCACTTTCCGTTACAGCGACGTGGCGTTGAGCAGTACCACGATGGGCCCGACAGGCAGCGTGGAGGCCTCGGTGACGGTGACGAACATCGGTGGCTGCGATGCCGACGAAATCGTGCAACTATACATCCACGACCGTGTGGCCTCGCTCTCCCGTCCGGTAAAAGAGCTCAAAGGCTTCCGTCGCATCCGTCTCAAGGCCGGCGAGAGCCGCCGGGTGAATTTCACCATCACTCCCTCGCTGCTCACTTTCTACAACAACGATCTGCGCGAGGTGCTCGACCCCGGCGATTTCGATGTGATGATCGGGCCCAACAGCCGCGATGTGAAGGCCGCCGTCCTGAAAGTGGAATAGTGAAAAGTGGAGCCGGTCCGACCTTTTGTCCGACCTTGACGGGAGTCTCCGATTTTGTCAAATAAACTACTGCTTTTCGGACCCTGTGCTTGAGCTATACTCATCGAACATGCCTCCGGGTGAAAATACGCGAATTTTGGCGGTACTTTTAAATCGTTGAGAGTCAGCTGTTTGAATATTTTTGACGCATTCAAGAGTCCGAAAAGGGGTCTGAAAGAGGCCGAATGAGCTAACAGAACAGCCACAGTTGCATCGCAACTGTGGCTGTTTGAGTTTCCAACTGTGGCCCTTTCACGTATATAGCACGAACTATTAAATCTTTGGAAAAAGGCTTACACGACATTTCTCCAAGTCCATTTTCCCATCTCTTCTCATTCGGCTTATTCGTCAAATTTGCCCCATCTATTTTCTCACTCGGCCCAAACGACATTGCGAAACGGCCACACTTGGAGGCTCGTCCGGCCCGAATGACAACCTCAGAAGGGCCCTTTTGAGAGGTCATTCAGGCCGGAAAAGCCCCCCTTTAGGAGGTTGGGGGGCTTGTTGAGAGCTTTTTATAAAAAAAAGGAAACGCTCTCGCGCTTCCCTTGCTCATGCAAAGATACACAAATCTTGGCCCGAATGCAAATGCCGCATGAAAAAGGCGGACAGTTTTTCGGAGTGTCCGCCTTGGGTGGCGCAGACTTAAAAAAGCGATGCTTTCTTTTTGCGTTTTATCTGATTTTCAGTATCTTTGTCGGAAAAAGCAGTGACCATGAAACTCTATATCGCGACCACACTCTTGCTTCTCTGTCAGTTGGCGGCCCGGGCGGAGGTGCAGCCCCCCAATCTCGACTCCATGTACAACTGTCTGGACGATGCCATTGCTCATGCCGATGTGTATTTTGCCCGCAAGGAGCTGCGCATAGCGGCGTTGCGCTCCAAGCTGAAGGCGGCCCGGAACGTGGAGGCGCGCTACCGCATTTCGCACAGGCTTTATGAGGAGTACAAGCCATTTGTCAGCGATTCGGCCATTTACTTCCTCAACGAATGTGTGGCTTTGGCCCGGAAAGCGGGGCGGCAGGAACGGGTGGGGGAGTGCCTGTCGCTCTTGTCCTTGTGCTGTTCTTCCACAGGACTCTACGATGAATCCCGCTCGTTTCTGGCGCGGGTGGACACGGCCGTCCTCAACCGGAGGGGGCTGGCGGCCTACTATCACGCCTGCTATAACCTGAACAACGAGTTGGCCTACTATTCTTCCATCCGTCCGATGAAAAAGGTCTATCAGGCCGAGACGGCCCGATATGAGAAACGGCTGCTCTCCTGCGTGTCGGAAAACGAGGATGTGGCGCTGTTGGTGCGCGAATTGCGGCTCATGTCGGAGGGCAGGCGGAGAGAGGCGATGGCACTCAACACGAAGTGGCTGAAGCTGGTGGAGAAGGGCTCTCACCGCTATGCCCTCGTGGCGCTCTACCGCTATCTGGAGTATAAGGCAGCCGAGGACACCACACACATGATGTATTGGTTGGCGGAGTCGGCCTTGGCCGATGTGCGCAACGGTGTGATGGATCAAGGTTCGATGTGGGAAATGGCTAACCAGCTGATGTTGCAGGGCGACGTGGACAGGAGCTATCGCTACATCTCGTTTACCAGCGGCTGCGCCAACCGTTACGGGTCGCGGCAGCGCAGTTGGCAGATTTCGCCCCTGATGTCGGCCATTGCCGACAATTACAAGCGGGCCAGCGAGTCGAAAAACCATCAGCTGACGCTCATGCTCGTGGTCATCAGCGTGCTGGCGGTGGTCATCTTGTTTATCCTCTTCTATGTGAACAGGCAGCGCAAGAAGCTTGCCGTGGCGCGGAAGCACCTGAGCCGCAAGAACAGGCAGCTCTCCGTGAGCAACGGGAAGCTGTCGGCAGCCAACGAACAGCTGAGTATGCTCAACTTGCAACTGTCGGAGAGCAATAGCGTGAAAGAAGAATACGTGGGGCGGTTCATGCGATTGTGCTCGCTCAACATCGACAAGATGGATGCCTTCCGCAAGCAGGTGAACCGGATGGTGAAGAATCGCGACTATGAAAATCTGTATCAAGTGACGCGCAGCAGGAAAAGTCAGGAGATGGAACTTGATGCGTTCTACGAGGATTTCGACAAGGCCTTTCTTCATCTGTTCCCCAACTTCGTGGGCGATTTTAACTCGCTGTTGAGGCCCGAAGAGCAGATAGAAGTGCCCGAGAAGGGGCGCATGACCACCACGCTACGCATCTTCGCTCTCATTCGGCTGGGCATTGACGACAGCGGCAAGATAGCCGAGTTTCTCCATTATTCGGTCAACACCATTTATAACTATCGGGCCCGCACGAAAAATGGGGCCATTGCCGACCGCGAACACTTCGAGCGGCATGTCAAAGAATTGGGACTGCCGCGGTCGTGAGGGGGGATTGCTTAGGAGTTAAGGGGGGATGTTTTAGGAGTTAGAGGGAGTTAAGGAGTTAAAGGGAGTTAAGACAGCGGCTTTATCCCTCAATTTTCATATCTTTGAGGTGCAAAACTATTGTCTTAACTCCCTTTAACTCCTTAACTCCCCTTAACTCCTAAAATCTTTCCAACAGCGCAAGTGCCTTGTTTTCGTGGGCTTCCATGATTTCGCGTTCGCCCGGCCCTTTGTCATTGATGCCGCACAGGTGGAGGATGCCGTGGATGATCACGCGGTGCAGTTCTTCGTTGTAGTCTTTTCCAAACTTCTCGGCGTTGGTGCGCACGGTGTCGAGCGAGATCACGAGGTCACCGCTGATGGTGTCGCCCTCGTCGTAGTCGAAGGTGATGATGTCGGTGTAGTAGTCGTGGCCGAGATATTCGTTGTTCACCTCGAGCATCTTCTCGTCGTCGACGAACATATAGCCTATTTCGCCCACTTTACGCCCGAAGGTGGCCGCCACGGCCTTGATCCAGGCACTGACGGTGCGCTTTCTGATGTTCGGCATCTTCACGCCGTCTGCATTGTATGTAATCATAAAAACGTTATCTGTTATTCCTTGTTACCTATTTCTTTATTATTTCCGGCTTCGGGCAGAAACTCGGAGACATCGTGGCCGAAGAACTCCAGTTCGCGCACCAAGCTGCTGCTGACACAAGCCAGATGAGGTTCGCTGAACAGCAGGAGCGTTTCCACCCCGCCCAGACGCCGGTTGATATCGGCCTGGTCGCGCTCATATTCGAAGTCTTTGGCCGAACGCACGCCACGCACGATGAACGTTGCCTCCTCGCGGCGGGCCAAATCGATGGTCAGGTCGCTGTAGGCCACGACCTTCACTCGCCCGTCACCGGCATAGAGATTGGCAATAGCCCGCACCCGTTGGTCCACATCGCTCTCCGTGTGTTTGAGCTTGCTCACGGCCACGCCGATGACCAGCCGGTCGAAAAGCGGCAGGGCGCGGTCTACGATGGACCGGTGACCGATGGTAAACGGGTCGAATGTACCCGTGAAAAGGCCTGTTTTCATCATTGAAGTAATGCTTTGACTCGGCAAAAGTAGAGATTTAAATTGAAACCTCCAAGGGTTTAAACTGAAAAGTTGGCAGACACGGAAAATGAATTCTATACAAATAAAAGGCGTGTTAAAGTTTGCCGGTTCACGCTTTTTTCGTATCTTAGCACCGGTTTATATCTTTATGCCTATGCAAGACGACGACTTCGACAAGCGGCCAAGCTCAAAATATTATCTTCTTTTATTGCTGTTCTCCCTGCTGTTGGGGTCATGCGGGCAGGGTGGAAAGGAACAACTCGCCCGCGGGGAGCGCGACTCGCTGCGCAAGGAGATGAGCCGCTATTCGCTGATGGGATATGCACTGCGCGACTCAAGCCAGTATCTTGCAGCTTCGGAGATGCACCAGCGTGAGCTCTCTTTGGCCCAGCAACTTGACGACACGCTGATGGTGCTCAACTCGCTCAACTCTTTGGGGGCCAATTATCGTCGTATGGGCATCTTCAACGAGGCACTCGACTATTACGGGCAGGTGCTGGTGATGATTCAAGGGGCGCGTTCGAAGGGCGATTCACGCTACCGCAAGTGTCAGGCAGTGGCCTACAACGGGTTGGGTAATGTCTACACCATGATGGGCAACTATGCCGATGCCGACAGTGTGTTGCGCATAGCGCTCGCCATTGAGACGGAACTGGGCAGCGAGAACGGGATGAATGTGGACAACGCCAACCTTGGACGCGTATTCGAATTGCGCGGCCAGCTCGACTCGGCATGGAACTACTACAACCGCGCTTTCTATCACAGCAAGCGCTACGGTTCGGCGTTGAGCCTGGCCTACAGCCATGTCAACTTCGGCCGTGTCTACGAGAAGCGGCACCAATATGCGAAAGCCATCAAAGAGTTCAACCTCGCCTTCGGACTCATCGACGGCAAGAAAGATCTCTGGTTGTGGTTGCAGCCTTGCATAGCCTTGGCACGCATACACATGCTTACAGGCGACCTGACCACCTCGGAAGGTTATCTGAGCGATGCGCTGAGGGTGGCCAAAAGCATCAACTCTACGGAATATCTGGTCGAGATATACGGGCTTTACTCGGAACTCTACCAGAAACGCGGAGACTATGAGAAGGCGCTGGACAACTTCACGCTCTCAACGAACTATGAAGACAGTCTGGTGGACATGAAAAAACTGTTCCAACTGCAAAACCAGCGCATCAATTATGCCCGCAAGCAAAAGGACATGGAAATGCTTCAGATGCACGTAGACTTGCAATCGGAACGCCAGTCGAAGGGGCTCATCATCACCATCCTCTTTCTGGCTCTCGCTGTCACGGGCAGCCTGCTGGCCACCTATTGGTATATCGCAGGGGCACGGCGACGGACGGCCGAGACGCTACGGAAGTTGAGTGTGGCGCGTGACCACTTCTTCACCAACATCACCCACGAGTTCCGCACGCCCCTCACCATCATCCAAGGCATCGGGGAAGAACTGGCCGAGACCGACTTCTCCGGCTCTGAATCCACCGGCGAGTTGGAGAAAGCCATCCATCACAAGGCTTCTATCATCGTCAGACAAGGTAACAGTCTGCTGTTGCTCATCAACCAGATACTCGACATAGCCAAGCTCCAAACGGCCGTCTCCACGGCCCCCCAATGGCGGCACGGCGACATCGTGGGCTTCATCGGCATGGCTTGTGAGAGTTTTCAGGAACTGGCTTCGCGCAAAGGCATCACCATCGACTACCGCCCTGCGCAGCCCTCCTTGCCCATGGACATCATTCCCGACTATCTGCACAAGGTGGTGGGCAACCTGCTCTCCAACGCCATCAAGTTTTCTTTCAACGACAGCCGCATCATCCTCACCACGGATGTTGCCGACGAGCGGCTTGTGCTGCGGATCAGCGATGAGGGCATCGGTATGACCGAGGAGCAGAAAGCCCGGGTCTTCGAACCTTTCTACCAAGCCGATACCGAGAGCCGCAACATCGGTACGGGTGTGGGACTATCGCTCTTGAGGCTGGCCGTCACGGCGATGGACGGCACGGTGAACGTGGAGAGCGAACCCGGCAGGGGCACCACTTTTGAGGTGAAGATGCCTTTGCGTCATGCCGGTGGTGAGTGGGAGCCTATGGGATATGACGGTTATGGGTACTTCCTCGGCTCCGCAGGCGCGGAGGAAGAGCAACCACCGCAAGACGACAGCCTTGACGACGACTCGGCTACGCGTGTGCTTATCGTGGAAGACTCGGCTGCGGTGGCCGAATACATCGGGCAACAGCTGGGCGGCGAATACCGTCTGTTCTATGCCGCCGACGGCGAATCGGGATGGGAGAAGGCCCTGCAACTGGTGCCCGACATCATTATCACCGATGTGATGATGCCCCGTTTGGACGGCTGTTCGCTCTGTCGGCGCATCCGCCGGTCAGACTTGCTCGGTCATGTGCCCGTGGTGATGGTCACAGCCAAGGTGACCCACGAAGACAAGATGCAGGGACTTGAGGCCGGAGCCGACGCTTATCTGGAGAAGCCTTTCCACGGAGACGAACTGAACCGGCGTGTGGAACGGTTGCTCGAACAGCAGCAACTCATGCGCAAGAAACTGCTTGCGGAATTGGAAAACTCACCGGTGGAGAAAATGGAGCAAGAGGGACAGGAAGAACAACAGGCCGAAGAGCGGAAAGGCGAGGCGCTGAGTGCGGTCAACAAACAATATCTTGAGCGTTTCACCCGCGAGGTGGAAACCCAGCTCAAAGGCGGAAAAGTGGATGTAAGCCGGTTGGCCGAGGCTATGTTTGTGAGCCGGGCGCAACTCAATCGCAAGATTCGTGCCATTACGGGGCAGACCACCACGGGCTACATCGCCGACCTGCGTGTCAACAAGGCCAAGCTGTTGCTCAAAGAACATCCCGAGATGAGCATCTCCGAGGTGGCCTATCATTGCGGCATCGAAGACACTCCCTATTTCATCACGCTCTTCAAGCGCAAAACCGGACAGACGCCGGGAGCGTGGAGGGAAACGGTGAGTGAAGAGTGAGTTCGCTCTTTTAGTTTCCAAACAGGTCCGGTTCCATGATGTTGCCGGCGTAGGAATTGCGCCCCAAGTGTTCGTAGGCCAGCCGTGTAGCCATTCGGCCGCGGGGCGTGCGTTTGATGAATCCCTCCATGATGAGAAACGGTTCGTAGACTTCTTCCACCGTGCCGCTGTCTTCCCCGATGGCCGTGGCGATGGTGGATACCCCCACCGGGCCGCCACGAAACTTGTCGATGATGGTGAGCAGTATCTTGTTGTCGATTTCGTCGAGCCCGTATTGGTCGATGTTGAGTGCTTGCAGCGCCATTTTCGCTATCACGGTGTCAATGGTGCCGTTGCCCTTCACCTGTGCGAAGTCGCGCACCCTCCGCAACAGCGAATTGGCTATGCGGGGTGTTCCCCGCGAGCGTCGTGAGATTTCGATGGCCGCTTCATCGTCGATGGGCACCCGCAGCAGGTAGGCCGATCGCTTGATGATGCGCATGAGGGTTTCGGGCGCATAGTATTCCAAGTGCATGTTGATGCCGAAACGGGCGCGTAGCGGAGCCGTGAGCATGCCGCTGCGGGTGGTCGCCCCCACCAGCGTGAAGGGGTTGAGGTCTATCTGTATGCTCCTTGCCGAGGGCCCCTTGTCGATCATGATGTCTATCCGGTAGTCCTCCATTGCCGAGTAGAGATATTCTTCCACCACGGGCGAGAGGCGGTGAATCTCGTCAATGAACAGCACGTCGTTGGGTTCCAGCGAGGTCAGTATGCCCGCCAGGTCGCCCGGTTTGTCGAGCACAGGGCCCGAAGTGATCTTGAATCCCACGCCCAGTTCGTTGGCGATGATGTTGCTCAGCGTCGTCTTGCCCAGTCCCGGCGGTCCGTAGAGCAGGGTGTGGTCGAGCGGTTCGCCGCGAAACTTGGCCGCCTCGACGAATATCTCAAGGTTTTCCACCACCTTCTGCTGACCGTTGAAATCCTGAAAATGCACCGGTCGCAGTGCATTTTCAAACTCCTTTTCGGCCGACGACAGCGTCTCCTGCCTTATGTCGAAATCATCGTTCATGCTTTTTCCTCTTATTCTTTAGGCCTACAAAGTTAAGCCAAACTCTCGGATTATCAAAGCAAAAGCCCGTTTTTTCTTTCTCTTGCACAGTCGTGCGGCCCTTCCGTGGCCGGGGGTATGCACCCCTTTGCCCCCACGACTTTGTGGAACGGATAGCTGCAGAAGGTTGCCCGAATGTTCTCCGGATCCCCGCCGGGGCATATAGTGCGAAACATTAAAAGAAATGAAAATACACAACATGGAATGTGCGGGCAGCCGAATGGCGGAAACTGTGAGCTGCCTTGAAACGGCAAGAAAAGTGAAAACTCTCTCCCGCCGCAGCCCTTTCATCTTGCAAAAGGGCCACACTTGGAAGCTCATTCGGGCCGGATGACAACCTTGGAAAGGCCCTTTTGCAACACCGTTTGGGCCGAATGGCATTCCATAGCAGGAGAAAGCCCCCTTTAGGGGGAGTGGGGACTAAAAAAGGGAAACGCTCTCGCGCTTCCCTTGCTCATGCAAAGATACAAAATCTTCGGGCCGAATGCAAATCCTGCATGAAAAGGATTGACACCCCCTTTTTGTTTTTCCATCCTTGTCCGGCTGCCGGTATGTTTCCTTACTCCTCCTTCTGCTGCTGTCCTCCCCGCTTCATGTAGTCTCGCGGTGACATGCCGTAGAAGTTCTTGAAGATGGTGGAGAATGACGTGGCGTTGGGGAATCCGCAGGCCACCAGCACTTCCGTGATGTTCTGGTTGGGTGTTTGCAGCAGGCGGGCAGCCTGTCGGAGCCTGATGTTGCGGATGAAAGCGTGGGGGGTCTGGTTGGTCAGCTCTTTCATCTTGCGGTGCAGATGCACACGGCTGATGCCGGCTTCGGTGGAAATCATGTCTATGCTGAGGTCGGGATTGCTGAGGTTTTTGTTGATGACGGCCATGATGCGTTCCATGAGTTTGTCATCGGGCGACTCCACTTTCACGTGCAACACTTTCCCCTCTTGCGTCTCGCTGCCGTTGAACTTGTTGCGCAACAGTTCGCGTTGGTGCAGCAGATTGGTGATGGTGCGGTGCAGGATGTCCATGTTGAAAGGTTTGACGATGTAGGCATCTGCCCCGGTTTCGAGTCCTTCAAGGCGGTCTTCGTCACGGCTCTTGGCCGTGAGCAGAATCACGGGAATGTGATTGGTGTTGACGTTCGACTTGAGACGTGCGCAGAGCGTGTTGCCGTCCATCACCGGCATCATGATGTCGCTCACTACGAGTGACGGCATTTCCTTGAATACCGTGTTGAGAGCCTCTTGGCCGTTGGGGCAGAGCGTCACGCGGAAGTCCTTTTCCAGTTCCGCCTTCAGGTATTGGGCTATCTCGTCATCGTCTTCAGCGACGATGATGTGTTGTCGCTTGCGGTTGGAGAGCCGGTCGTTGAGAGCGTTCGGGTTGGGAGTCTCCTCCGGTCCCGGTGATCCGGGAAGCGGCTGTTCTGCTTCATTGTCCATCGCCTCGACAGCCTGCTCCACCATCTCCTCGGGCTTGAGGTGGGCATTGCCCAGCGGTATGGTCACGACGAACTCGCAGCCACGGCCGTCGGGCAGGTTGCGGGCTTCGATGCTTCCGTAGTGCAGTTCCACGAGCGAACGGGTGAGGTCGAGCCCTATGCCCGTGCCGATGTTACGGTCGTTGGTCTCCGACGGCATCTGGTAGAAGCGTTCGAAGATGCGTTCGAGCTTGTCTTCGGGGATGGTGGCCCCGTCATCGCTCACGGCTATCCGGGCCTGCGTGTCGTCGTGGGAGAGCCGTATGTCGATGTTGCCGCCGGCATTGCAGAATTTGAAGGCATTGGAGAGCAGGTTCATCAGCACCTTGTCGAAGTTGCCGCGGTCTATCCATACGGGTAGCGTCTCGGCATCGTGACTGAACCGGAGATTGATGTTGCGGGTCTTCGTCTGGTGGAGAAAGAGCGTGTAGATGTCTCTGATGAAGGCCACAAGGTCGGTCTCCCGCATCTGCAAGCCCATCTGCCCTTTGTCTATCTTGCGCAAGTCCATCATCTGGTTGATGAGTGAGAGAATGCGCTCGGCATTGCGCCGTATGGTCTCGTAGACGCTTCGACGGTGTGCATCGGTGTCTTCCTTGATGAGTTGTTGCAGGGGCGAGACGATGAGCGTCATGGGCGTGCGTATCTCGTGGCTGATGTTCATGAAGAAGCGCAGCTTGGCCTCGCCCAGTTCTTCGGCATGGATGTGTTCCTGAAGGCGCAGGCGGTCTTCCTCCTTGCGGCGGCGGTATTGCAAATAGAGCCATACGAGAACGGCCAAGAGGAGCAGATAGACGCAATAGGCGGGTGTGGAGCGATACCACGGGGCTGCCACCACCACGGTAAATGTCTTCTCCTCGGAGGGCGCATTGTTGAGAATGGCCTTCACGCGAAACCGGTAGGTGCCCGGCGAGAGATGAGAGAAGGCTATCTCGTTGCTTCCCGGGCTGAGCCGTGTCCACTTGTCGCCGTTGATGCTGTAGAGGTACACGATGTTGTCGGGGTCATCGTAGGTGAGCGTGGAGAGGTGTATGCTGAAGGAGTTGTCCTCATAGTCCATGTCGAAACGGTCGGAGTCGGGCCTTACGCTCACCTCGTTGCTGCCCACGGTGAGGCCTGTGATCTTCACCGTGGCTTTCCATTTCTGCGGCCGGATGTGTGCAGGGTCAAACCACGTGAGACCACCCGTGCCTCCGAAGAGAAGCTGCCGTCCGTCGGACGAGAGGCAGGATGCACCGTCGGCAAACTCATTGCTCTGTAGTCCCTTGTCCACATAGAAACAGGCCACGCGTCCCGTTGCGAGATTGAGGCACCCCAGTCCGTGGTCGGTGGCTATCCACACGTTGCCCCGGCTGTCGGTCTCCACACCTGCCACACCATTGTCGGGCAGTCCGTCGGCCGTGGTAAAGACGCGGCAGGTGTGCCGTCTCGTGTCGTAAACGAACAGACCGTCGTTGGTACCCAGATATACTTTGCCGTCGCGGCCTTCCCTCACCACACGCGAAAAAGTGCCGTAGTTGGGGCAGTTGGAACCGAAGACCGACAGCCAGCTGCCTTTTTCGAGGTCGAGACAGCCGATCCCCACGGAGGTGGCCACATAGATGCGGTGACCGTCGCGCGACACGGCTATTTTGCCTACGTAGTCGTTTACGAGACTGTTCATGCGCCGGTCGGTCTCGGCCCCGGCTTTCATGCGATAGTCCACCCGTTTCTGCGTTACTGGGTCAAGACACATGAGCCCCTGTCCCATGGTCCCCATCCATAGGCGGCCCCGCCGGTCTGCGGCGATGGAGAACACACTTAGCGGCCCGTTCACTCCCAGTTTGCAGGCGTGGTAGGCATCGTTGTCGGCCGTTACCCATCCACATCCCTCTTCGTAGGAGCCTAACCAGATGCGCCCCAAATGGTCTTCGGCGATGGAGAGGATGGTACCCGGCACGGTGGTGTAGTGGCGCACGAGGCGGTGCTGCGCGTCAAGCAGGTAGAGGCCGTCTTTGTCGGTGCCCACCCAGAGGTGTCTCCGGCTGTCAGTGAACACGCTCGTCACGCAGTTGTTGCCTATTACGTTGGCTGGGCCCAGCCGGGGTCCCATGTAGCCGAAGCCCGATTTGGCAGCCGGTTGCATGAACACACCCTTCTGAAGCATGCCCAGCCACGTGTTGCCGTTGCGGTCTTCGGTGATGGAATAGACCTTGGCGTGATCCAGTTGGGTGTCCCGGCTGTAATAGGGGTTGGCGGTGAGCCGGCCGTTGTGTGGTTCGTAGATATAGACTCCGGTTCCGTCGCATCCCAGCATCAGCCGGTTGGTTCTGTCGGCATAGAGCTTGGCGATGGGCAACCGGCCGGCTGTGGCAGCGCGTTCAAACTGTCCTGTGTGGGCATTCAGCCTCCACAGTCCTTGTCCGAAGGTCCCCACCCAAATGTTGCCCTGCCTGTCGGTGCAGATGTCGCGCAGCGAATGGCGCATGGTTTGGTCGGAAAAATAGTGGCCTGTCACCTTACCACCGTTCAGACAGTAGAGGCCGCCGTGGCTGGTGACAGCCCATAGCCGCTGTTGGCGGTCTTCCATGATGCGCCGCAGATAGAGCAGATCCGCCGGCAGTCGGCTGATGGTGCGGGCCGTGTTGTCGGCTCCCAGTCTCATCAGTCCGTAGCCCGAGGTGCATATCAGCACTTCGCCATTGCGCCGCTGCTGTATGTCGTTGATATAGGTGTGGATGCTTGTGCCCTTCGGGCCGATGAGCCGAAGGCTGTCGAAGCCCTCGCCGTTGTATCGCTGCACGGTGAGATTGCTCCCGATGAAGAAGTTGCCGTCGCGGTCTTGGAACATACAGTTCAAGTAGTTGCTCGTGAGTCCGCTCCTCCGGTCTTCCTTCTTATAGGTCTTGAATCGGTAGCCGTCGTAGCGGTTGAGGCCGTTGCGGGTGGTTATCCAGATGAAGCCGTCGCGGTCTTGGAACACCTGGCTCACGAAACTGTTAGACAGCTGGTGGTCGGCCGTATAGAGTTTGCCGGTCTGTGGCCGGGCATGGAGCGATGAAAGAAACGTAAGTATCAGTAGATAGTATTTCATGATTGTTTCGGTTGCATTTGTTCGGACTGCCTGCAAAGATACCAATAAAATCCCGTTCCATCCCGTTTTCAGGCCATAAAAATAGGAATAATGAGACAACCGGCAAGCATTGTGAGACAAACGGGAGACAAGGATGTTACGAAAGGACAACTATTTGAAACATGAGAAACAACACGGAAAGCGCAAAATGATTATCTTTGCAATCGAAGTTTAACCATCGCTAAATCATGATACAGAACAATCGATTCCGCAGGTGGCTCGTAGCGGGTGCCCTGCTGTGTGTGTCGGTGTTGGCAGGCGAGGCGGCTGCCGCCCCCGATCCCGACTTTTACATCTTCCTCTGCTTTGGCCAGTCCAACATGGAAGGCAATGCCAAGATTGAGCCCGAAGACCTCACGGGCATTGATCCGCGCTTCCGGATGATGGCAGCCGTCGATGATGTCCGTCTCGGGCGCAAGCAGGGGCAGTGGTACACGGCCCTGCCGCCACTCTGCAGGGAGAACACCGGACTCACGCCCGCCGACTATTTCGGCCGCACGATGGTGGAGCATCTGCCCTCCAATGTGCGAGTGGGTGTCATCAATGTGGCTGTGGGCGGATGCCACATCGAGACATTCATGCGCGACTCCGTGGACAATTATGTCAAGACCCGAGCCCCGCAGTGGATGAAGGGGATGCTCAAAGCCTATGGAGACAATCCCTACAAGCGGCTCGTGGAACTGGGCCGCAAGGCCCAGAAGGAGGGTGTCATCAAGGGTATACTGCTCCATCAGGGCGAGTCCAACACCGGCGACCGCCGTTGGCCCGACAAGGTGGCCTTCGTCTACCACCAGCTCATTGCCGACCTTGGGCTCAAGTCGGAAGACGTGCCGCTCTTGGCCGGCGAAGTGGTGAGGGCCGGCGGGCGTGGCCGCTGCATCGCCATGAATCCCATCATCGACGCTTTGCCCGAAACGATACACACGGCCCACGTCATTTCCTCCGAAGGATGCACCTCCGGCCCCGACGACTTGCACTTCGATGCCGGGGGCTATCGCGAACTTGGCCGGCGCTATGCCTACAAGATGCTGTCGCTTCTGGGGCATCCCGTGTTCACTCCCGTCGTGGTGCCTGCCGATGCCGTGACGGCCTCTACGGCCATTCCCGGTAACGATTTCCCCAAGGTCGATGCGCAGCACCGGGCCTATTTCCGGCTCCGTGCACCGCAAGCCAACCGCGTGCAGCTTGATATCTGTGGCAAGAAGTGTGACATGCAGCGCGACGAACAAGGCGTGTGGACCGTAGCCAGCGACCCGCTCGTGGTGGGCTTCCACTACTATTTCTTCCTCGTAGATGGCGTGCAGGTGGTCGATCCGGCCAGCGACACCTTCTTCGGTTGCTGCCGACAGTCTGGCGGCATAGAGATACCCGAAGGCCCCGAGGGCGACTACTACCGTCCGCAGCAGGGCGTAGCCAAAGGGCAGGTGCGCTCCATGCAGTATTATGCCGCCTCTACAGGCGAGTGGCGGCGTGCGATGGTCTACACCCCCGCAGCCTATGAACGGGGAGGGAAGCGCTACCCCGTGCTCTATTTGCAACATGGCATGGGTGAGGACGAGACGGGTTGGAGCCGGCAGGGGCTCATGCAGAATATCATGGACAATCTCATTGCCCGGGGTGAAGCCGTGCCGATGATTGTCGTGATGGAGAGCGGCGACGTGAAAGCACCATTCAAAGGCGGCCCCAATGAGGCGGGCCGGAGTGCCTACGGAGCTTCGTTCTACAAGGTGCTGCTGGAGGATCTCATACCCGCGGTGGACAAAACCTTCCGCACCAAGACCGATCGTGACCACCGGGCCATGGCCGGACTCTCATGGGGAGGGCACCAGACATTCGATGTGGTGTTCAATCATCTTGACAAGTTTTCTTATGCCGGTGCTTTCAGCGGTGCCATCTTCGGCCTTGACATCGCCAAGACCTATAACGGCATCTTCTCCCGTCCGGCCGAGGTGAACGGGCGGTTGCACTGTCTCTTCCTCGGTTCGGGCAGTGAGGAGAACATGGGCACGGCCCGACTCATCGATGACTTGACCCGCGCCGGCATCAAGGTGACGGGCTATGTGTCGCCCGGCACCCATCACGAGTGGCTCACTTGGCGGCGCTGTCTCCGGGAGTTTGTGCCCCTTTTGTTCAAATAAAGTCCTGTCGGTGGACCTTGGGTGCGGTGTCAAAAGCCTGCCCCGATGGTCCGCCGGCTGTTTTTAAAAGATTCATCCCCCATATTTATCTACATGAAAACAAGCATTTATCTTCTCCTGCTTCTGTTGTTTTCCCTGCAGCTGTCGGCTGCCGACCGTTTTGTGAACTTTGACTCCGGTGACGTGCTGCTCAACGACGGGGGTGGCGTGAGCATCTGTCTGGATGCCCGCGACCTGAAAGGCGTGGCCATAGCCGCCCGCAATCTTGCCGCCGATATCCGTAAAGTGTGTGGTGCAGAGGCTGTTGTGGGCACTGACGAGCGTGCCGGCATCCTCATCGGGACACTCGGCCACTCGACAGCCATCGACCGACTGGTGAAGCGCAGGTTGCTCGACGGCGGTCTGCTTCGTGGCAGGCGCGAGAAATACATCATCACCCTTGTGGGCCGGCAGCTCGTCATTGCGGGCAGCGACCGGCGGGGCACCATCTACGGCATCTACGAACTCTCCCGCCAGATGGGTGTCTCGCCGTGGTATGACTGGGCCGATGTGCCCGTGGCCCGCCACGACCGCATCTACATCTCCCGTGGCATCTACACCGACGGCGAACCGGCTGTGCGCTATCGTGGGCTCTTTCTCAATGACGAGGCTCCCTGTCTCACTTCGTGGGTGAAGCACACCTACGGCACCGATTATGGCGACCACCGATTCTATGCCCGCGTGTTTGAACTCATCCTGCGCCTCAAGGGCAACATGCTGTGGCCTGCCATGTGGGGCTGGGCCTTCTATGCCGACGACCCGGAAAACAGTCACACAGCCGACGAGATGGGCGTCATCATGGGCACTTCCCACCACGAACCCATGGCACGCAACCATCAGGAGTGGGCGCGCCGGCGCAAAGACTACGGGGCGTGGAACTATCAGACCAACCAGACCGTGCTTGATCGCTTCTTCCGGGAGGGCATCGAGCGCATGAAGGGGACGGAAGATATCGTGACCATCGGTATGCGCGGCGACGGTGACGAGGCCATGAGCGAGGAGGCCGACACCCGGCTCATGCAACGCATCGTGGAGAATCAGCGGCGAATCATCGCCGACGTGACCCGCCGGCCGGCCAAGGAGACACCGCAGGTGTGGGCGTTGTATAAAGAGGTGTTGGATTACTACGACAAGGGGATGCGCGTGCCCGACGACGTGACGATGCTCCTCTGCGACGACAACTGGGGCAACGTGCGCCGTGTGCCTGCCGCCAAAGAGCGCAACCGGGCCGGAGGCTGGGGACTGTACTACCATGTGGACTATGTGGGTGCGCCCCGCAACAGCAAGTGGCTCAACGTTACACCCACGCAGAATATGTGGGAACAGTTGCAGTTGGCCTACAACTACGGCATCGACCGCCTGTGGATACTCAACGTGGGCGATCTCAAACCGATGGAATATCCCATCTCCCTCTTCATGGACATGGCGTGGAATCCCCGTCGCTACGATGCAGCCACGCTCACCGACCACACGCTCGGCTTCTGCCGTGAGCAGTTTGGCGAGGAGCAGGCTCCCGAGGCGGCCCGCATCCTCAATCTTGTGGGCAAGTACAACGGGCGCATCACGGCCGAGATGCTCGACGCTTCGACCTACAATGTGGCCACGGGCGAATGGCGGCGGGTGGCCGACGACTACATGCGCCTTGAGGCCGAGGCCCTGCGGCAGTATCTCTCGCTGCGTCCCGAGCTGCGCGATGCCTACCGGGAGTTGGTGCTCTTCCCTTTGCAGGCCATGTCGAATGTCTATCAGATGTACTATGCCCAAGCCATGAACCACTTCCTGTATGAGCGCAACGACCCCGATGCCAACCTCTGGGCCGACCGTGTGGGCGAGGCTTTCCGTCGCGACTCGCTGCTCTGCGCGGCCTACAACCACGACATAGCGGGTGGAAAATGGAACGGTATGATGACCCAGAAGCACATCGGTTATACTTCATGGAACGACGATTTTCCGCGTGACAAGATGCCCGAGGTGCATCGCGTGGAGACCGATGGACGGCCCGGCGGATTTGTCTTCGAGGCCCGCGACAGCGTGGTGGCGATGGAGGCCGAGCACTTATTTGCCTGCCTGCCGTCTTCCGGGGCCCGATGGACGGTGATACCCTACATGGGGCGCACCCGCAGCGGACTCACGCTGATGCCCAACACTGCCCCTGTGGCCGGTGCTTCGCTCTCTTACCGTTTCTCGTTGGGCGCGCTCCGGCCCTCGGAAGTGAACGTGCGTGTGATGGTGAAATCCACGCTCGACTTCCTCAACCGTGGCGGATTGCGCTATACGGTGTCGCTCGACGGCGGTCAGGAACGCGAAGTGAACTTCAACGCCCGGCTCAACGAGCGCAAGGAGAATATCTACACGGTCTACTATCCCACGGTGGCCCGCCGTGTGGTGGAGTCGGTGGTCACACTCCCCGTGCCCCCCTCTCCCGACGGCTGTCACACACTCACCATCCGTCCGCTCGATCCTGCCATCGTGTTTGAGAAAGTTTTGGTCGATGCCGGAGGCTATAAGCCCGGTTATCTCATGATGGAGGAGTCGCCGTGCAGGAGGTGATAGGTGTTAGGTGTTGGATGTTGATGATGTCTTTGTCCTGCTGTAAGGACAGGTGGTGGGTGATGGGTGGTAGGTGTGAATGGAGTGTCTAAAGCCCCCCAAGTCAAGGGGGCAGGATAAAGCCCCGTGTCGGATATATAGCACAAACTATTAAAGGTTTCGAAAAAGCCTTACACGCGATTTTTCCACACCTATCTTCCCAATCAATCTCATCCGCCTTATCCACCCAATCCGTCCCATCAATTTTCCCGCCAAGCCCAAACGACCTTGCAAAACGGCCACACTTGGAAGCTCACTCGGGCCGGATGACAACCTCAAAGAGGCCCTTTTGCAAAGCCATTCGGGCCGAACAATCTCCCATAGCAGGAATGAAAAGCCCCCTTCAGGGGGTTGGGGGTCTGTTGGTGGATTGGAAACTAAAAAAGGGAAACACTTGCGTGCTTCCCTTGCTCATGCAAAGGTACGACTTTTTCTGTCCGTTTGCAAATGTCTGATAAATTGTTATGACATATTTCCAGCTCCCTGCCACTCTATGAAATAACCAAAAGACGAGTTGAAGAAATCCCAATCAGGGAATAAAGAATAAATGGTATGAAAAGAGAAATCAAGATTTTTATGGCCTTGCTGCTCTGCGCCATGTTTCCGCTGGCAGGACAGGCCGGCTGTCGGATTGTGCATGAGGTGATGCCCTGTAAGTTGTTGCCCGGTATCGCCGAACGTGAATATACCGTATGTCTGCCCGATGGCTACGACCGGTCGACCGATAGCTACCCCATACTCTATCTGCTTCATGGGGGCGGTTGCTCCAATACCGATTGGGCCGTGTATGGCCGTTTGCAGACGGTGGTAGACAGTCTGGTGGCTGCGTGCCGGATGCAGAAGACGATCATTGTGTGTCCGGAGGCCAATAAAGACAAAATGATATGGTTTGACGAACCGGAATGGCCTTTCGAAGATTATATGTTCAACGAATTGATACCATATATCGAAAACCGATACCGGGTGGCCCGGGAAGCCGGCAAACGCTCCGTGGCCGGATTTTCGATGGGAGGTGGCGGAGCTGTGGGCTATGGGCTGTGCCATCCGGAGATGTTCAATGTGGTCTATGCCATGAGTGCCTACCTGCGCCGGCAGCCGTTGGATTTTCTGAAAAACGACCCGTTGGGCGAATGGCGGCAGCACAATGTGGAGCGTCACAATCCCATCAGGATGGTCGATGGGGGCGACGGAAAAGATGTGGAGCGTTGGCGTAGCGTGAAATGGTATGTCGACTGCGGCGACCAAGACTTCACTCTCGAAGACAACATGGACTTTGTGAAGGCACTCAGAGCCCGGCACATCGGTTGTGAGACGCGTGTGAAAGCAGGCGGCCACAACTGGGACTATTGGGGGCCGTCGCTCGTCAATGCCCTGATCTATATTTCCGAACAAACCGCCCGTCGTTTTCCCAACCCCATGTTGTGGGCCGATGTGCCCGACCCTGATGTCATCAGAGTGGGCGAGTGGTTCTACATGGTGAGTACGACGATGCACCTCATGCCCGGTGCACCGGTGATGCGCTCACGCGACTTGGTGGACTGGGAAACCGTGAGCTATGTCTTCGACCGGCTCACCGACTCGCCTAAATATGACATGCAGGGTGGAACGGTTTATGGAAGAGGCCAATGGGCCACATCCCTGAAATATCACAAGGGGCGTTTTTATGCCCTCTTTGCCCCCAACGACAATCCCGGCGGCGACACCTATATCTATACCACTGAAGACCCCACGGGCCGGTGGACCCTCGTCTCGCGCCTCCGTCATTTCCACGATGCATCCCTCTTCTTCGATGACGACGACCGTGCCTATGTGGTCTATGGCACCGGACAGATGTGCGAACTGACTCCCGATCTGTGCCTTATGAAGCCGGGGAGCGATTGCACGCTTTTCCGGCGGGAGCCCGACGAGACGGGGCTGCTCGAAGGCAGCCGCATGGTGAAACGCGACGGGAAGTATTATCTGCTCATGGTTTCATGGCCGCTGGGCAGGCCCCGGCGGCAGGTGTGCTATCGCGCCGACAGCATCAATGGGCCTTACGAGAAGCGCACAATCCTTGAAACCGAGTTTGGCGGTTTCTCCTACGTGGGGCAGGGCACTATCGTCGACGCCCCCGATGGGCGTTGGTATGGGGTCATATTCCAAGACCGTGGCGGAGTGGGGCGTGTGCTCACGCTCATGCCGTGCCGATGGGAAGACGGGTGGCCCATTCTCGGCGACCGTTTCGGGCATATCCCCACACTGATGGACAGACCTGTGATGGGTGGCGGAAAGCATGGCATCGTGCAGAGTGATGACTTCGAGGGGCCTCATCTGAAGCGTGTGTGGCAATGGAATCATAATCCGGTGGACGAGGCATGGAGTCTCACCGAGCGCAAGGGATGGCTTCGGTTGAAAACCTCGCGCCCGGCCGGAAACCTCTTTGAGGCTCCCAACACTCTTTCGCAGCGCATGGAGGGGCCGCTTTGTTCGGCAACGGTGGCCCTCGACATCACCCATCTTAAAGATGGCGACCGGGCCGGACTGGCTGCCTTCAACGGCGACTCGGGTGTGCTCACTCTCTTGCGCAGTGGAAAGAAGACTGTGTTCGTCATGAGTGAGGCCTCTGTGTCGCTCTCCGATCGTGAGAAAGCTGTCACCGATGTGCAGGAAAAGGAAGTGGAGCGTGTGCCTGTCAGACGGAACAAGGTGTATCTGCGCATAGATGCTGACTTCCGTCCGGGTCGTGATATGGCCATGTTCTACTATTCTCTTGACAACCGCACTTGGCACCGGATAGGCCGCGACTACCAGATGCGTTTCGACTATCGGCGCTTCTTCATGGGCACCCGACTGGCTTTGTTCTGCTATGCCACCCGCCAGACAGGCGGATATGTGGATATTGATGCCTTCGATTATAAGAGAAACTGACCCGGAGGGATGCAAAAGAGAAGACCGCCAAACTGTCTCAAGAGGTTTGGCGGTCTTTTGGATGATGTCCTGTTTGTCCTGATGTTGTCTTGCTTCGGTCCTATTTTAGCTGCGTGCCATCCTTGAATGCTTTGCCCACTTCGTGCTCTATCTCCAGATAGGTGTTGTTGAATGGGTCGAAGACGATGGGACGGAGGGCATGGGGATTCACCTTGCCGCGCTCGTCGAGGATGCACTCGTCGGCACTCACGTTTACGATTTCGCCCGTGAGCAGTTCGCGTTCCTCATCGTAGGAGATGAGGCGGCACTCCAAGGCCAGCGGCAGTTCGTCGATGAGAGGGGCATCGACAAACTCGGAGGGAGTAGCGTGGAAGCCCGCACGGGCGAATTTGTCGGGCACCTTGTGGCCCGAGACGATGCCCACATAGTCGCAGGCCACTACTTGCGGGGCTGTGCCCATGCTCACTGTGAAAGCTCCGCGACTGCGCAGATCTTCCACAGTCTTGTGCCGTCTGTCGAGGCACATTGTAATTTCCGTATGGTTAGTGATGCCCGCCCAGGCTGCATTCATGGCTGAGGGCACACCGTCTGCTCCGTAAGCGGCAATGATAAATACCGGTTGCGGATAGCTCAAAGGCTTTGCTCCAAGATTTTTTCTCATGATGGTTGGTTTTAATGAATGTTGAAAAGTTTGGATAATGGGTGGCCGGTGTCTTGTGACGATTGGCCGCAAACGGGCCGGAGCCCGTGTCTACAGGTTCTGGACATACTGCTTGGGAGTCACGTTCATCTTGCGCTTGAACATCTCCCGGAAGTTTTTGGCATCCTTGAAACCGCACTGTTCGCGCACGGTGTCGATGTTGGTGGCTCCCCGGTTGAACAGTTCCACGGCCTTGTAGATTTTATAGTCGTTGATAAATTCGATGAGCGACATGCCCGTCATGGCTTTGATCTTCTTGTAGAGTGATGAGTGGCTCATGGCCAGACTGTCGGCAATGTAGTCTATGTTGAAGTTCTCGTTGCGCAGATTGTCGTCGATCACTTCCCTGCAGCGCAACAGGAATATCTGTTCCTCCTTCGTGTAGGTGTTCTTTGTCTGTGCGATGGAAGCCGTCAGCTCGGCCGTGTTGCTCTGCGCCACGAGCCGGTCGATGCGTTTCCGCAGCAGCCGCAGCGATATGGGCTTGGTGAGATAGGCGTCGGCACCTTGGTCGAAGGCCTCTATCATGTCTTCCTCCGAGGTTTTGGCGGTGAAGATGATGACCTTGATGTGGGCCAGTTTCTTGTCGCTTTTCAGCATGTGGAGAAACTCCATGCCGTCCATGTTGGGCATCATCAGGTCGCAGACGATGATGTCGGGCAGCGTGCGGGCAGCCTCTTCGAGTCCTTGTCGGCCATCGTAGGCCTTGATCACCTTAAAGTCGGCTGCCAGATTGCGCTCCAGCAACTCCACCGTGTCGTGTTCGTCGTCGATGACGAGGATGGTGTGTGGAGCCGTCGGATTGGCTATCCGCAGTGTCTGTCGGCCTGTTTCGCCCGTCTCGTCCACTGCCGTCTGTGCCTCGCCCGATAGCCCTTTGGGTATGTGGAAGACGAAGCGCGCCCCTTTCTCCATCTCACTCTCCACACGGATGCTGCCCCCGTGGAGTTCCACCAGTTCTTTCACGGTAGAGAGTCCGATGCCGTCGCCCCGGTTTTGTCTCTCGCCCCGCTCCGTGCGGAAGAAGTTCTGAAAGATGGTTTCGTGCATTTTCTCCAATATGCCGATACCGTTGTCCGTCACGCTGAAGACCACCCTGTCGGGCTCGTCGGCTATGGCCAGTTCCACGTTGCCCCCTTCGCGGGTATATTTGAAGGCATTGGAGACCAGATTGGTGAGGATTGTCTCCAGCTTGTCAAGGTCGAATTCCAACTCTATGGGAGCGTTTGTCGTGCGGAACGCATAGCTGATGCGCTTCTGTGCGCAGAGGTTATGATAGTCTTCGGTGAGGTTTCGGCAAAATTCCACCACATCTTTATGCTGCAAGTTCAGCTTCGTTTCGTTCGCCTCCAGTTTCCGGATGTCAATAATACGGCTGATGAGATTGTTCAGTTTCTGCGAGTTGCGGTACATGGAATCAAGAAACGAGCCCGGCACCGTCACGGGCGACTGCTTCTGCTCCTTGAGTTCCTCTATCTGGGCCCCTATGAGAAACACCGGTGTGCGCAGTTCGTGCGTGATACGGGTGTAGAAGTTCATCTTTGCCTCGTTGAGTTTCTGCATGGTGCTGCGCTGTACATCCACTATCTGTATGCGGTGCTTGACGTCCAGTTCGTGCAGATAGAGCCAGAGGGCGGCGTATACCACACCTGCCAACAGCAAGGCCCAGAGCAGATAGGCCCACCACGTGGCATACCAAGGCGGGGTGATGACGACATCCAATTCCGTGGCCCGACCCCACTGGCCGTTTACATCGGTGCAGCGCACATGGAAGGTATAGTGTCCCGGCGGCACGTTTGTGTAGGCCGCTTCGCGCTTGTCGCCCAGTTCGCGCCAGCGGTTTTCGAGCCCTTCGAGGCGACAGGAGAACTGCACCCGATGGGGCGACTCGTAGTCGGGCACGGCAAAATGGATGGTGAAAAAGTTCTGGTGGTGCTTCAATTCCACGCTTCGGATGGAGTCGCCGTAGAGGTTGAAATGTTCGCCACTGCCGTTAAGCAGGTCGAGTGACAGCAGACTTGCACCCCGATAGGGCTGTTGGTAAAACACTTTTGAGGGCTTGAACATCAGCAGGCCTTTCGTGCTGCCCATGTAGATGGTGCCGTCGGCGAGCAGTCCTGTGCCGTAGGTGAAGGTGTTGGGTATATCCTCGTCGCTCCCGAAGCGCACAAAAGTCTGCTTGCGTGGATCAAACTTGAACAGTCCGTTCGCTGTCCCCATCCACAAGATGCCCTGTACGTCTTCCACGAGTGTCATGAGGTCACCGTTGGTCAGTCCTTGTTTTTCACCGTAGTGGATGGTCTTGTGCGCCTTCTCGTCCAGACAGTAGGTGCCGTTTTGCGTCACAGCAAACCACACCCGCCCGTGGGAGTCGAGCCGGAGGTATCTCACCTCATTGCCCGGCAGGCGCACCTGTCCGAAGTCGGCAGTGTAATGGGCAGCCACGCGCAGTGTGCGCTTGTCTATTTTGTAGATGCCCCGGTGGTTAGTCCCCACCCATATATGCCGCCCGTCGTCTTGCAGGGCCGAGCATTCCATCTTGCGGAATGTTTCGGGTGTGGCGAGAAAACGCCGTGACTGTTTGTCGAAAACCGCCAGATTGGGCCCGCCCACCCATATCCTTCCGCGCCCGTCGTCGCACACCACCCACACGTTGTTGCCCGTGGTTTCCTTTGTCGGCATGGGATATTGCGTGAATGCACCGGTGGACGGGGAGTATTCCACCAGCCCTTTGGTGTAGATGGCCATCCAGAGCGACCGTCCGTCGTTCACGATCGAGATGACATTGTTGCCCGGAAGGTTGCTGTTGGCCGTGTTCAGCGTGTAGGAGGAGCGGCTTGAGAGGTTGTAGAAGCACAGCCCACCGCCATCAAGCCCCATGTAGAGCCGGTCTCCATCACGCACCACGGCTGTTACGATGTCGTAGGGTATGGCACCGTTCTTGCGTGCAAGCAACTCAAACCGCTCGTTGTGGACGGGCAGGAAGTTCACGCCTCCGCGATAGGTTCCCACCCACAGATTGCCGTTGCTGTCGCTCATCAGCGCGTAGACGGCATCGTTGCTCAGATTGGAGTTGGCCGGTGAAAACTGCTGCATGTCGCCACCTCGCTGCATTATGATGCCCCCGCCGTCTATGCCGAAGACCACGGCCCCACGGCTGTCGGTTGTCGCCATCAGGTTGTCGGGCACCGGCGCGTCGGCAAGTCTCAGCCTCCCTTTGTCTATGGCCAGTGCCAGACTTTTGTGCCCTATGCCGTTGCCCACATACACCAATCTTGTCATCTTGCTGTACGACGCCGAGCATCTGAGTGTGGGCGTGAAGTCTATGCGGCAGCGGCTCATCACCCGCCGCCCGTCTGCCGAGAGCATCAGGGCTTCTCCGCGCCCTATTCCCACCACTGCCTGTTCACTGATCTTGCAGAGCGTGTAGAGCCGGTGGGGCAGGGCGGTGAAATAGGTGTCGCCGTCTTTCTTCACGAAACACCTGCCCTTGTGGTCGGCTGTCAGTATGTGGCCGCCCGCCTCCACCATTGCGTTCTGTTGCTCGGTCATGTCGTCGAGCCTGCCGTCGACCCATGCCCGGGCACGGTAGAATCGTCCGCTGTTGAAGGAATAAAACTGCAAGGCACTGTTGGAGGCCACCCACAGACCGTCTTTCATAGGCAGTAGGCAGTGTATGTTGTTGTCGGCCAGCGATGTGGAGTCGGAAGAGCGGTGAAGGAAGGTGGAAAACGAAAGGCCGTCGTAGCGACAGAGACCGCCGGCTGTGCCCATCCACACGAAGCCCTTGCCGTCTTGGCATATCGCGTTCACGGAGTTGTTGCACAGTCCCATGCTGTTGTCCACTACTCTGAACTTCTCCGCGACTCCGGGGGTCGCCGACAGAAGCCATGACAACAGCACGGCGCAGACGGTCTTAATGAATAGTTGTGTGTCAAAAGGTTTCATGCTACATTGGTATTTCCCTACAAACTTACGCAGAAAATTCCAATCGCACAAGCATTGGGGCAAAAAAAGTGGACGAGTAAACAAGTGGACGAGTAGACAAGTTGTTTGCCTGCATTCTTGAGGTTTGCATGAAAAGGGCCTTGCTATTAACTTGTCTACTCGTCCACTTGTTTACTCGTCCACTCCCTTACTTATCCAGCAACGACAAGTTCTGTACAAACCACACGTTCATCTGGTTGGCACCGCGATGGTTCCACGCGTAGTAAGGAATCAGCGTGAGGTCGAGCTTCTCCACCTCCATGCCACCGTCGGCAGACTCCCGGAGTATCTGGGCCGGCGTCTTGATGGCCTTCACGGTGAATGGGGCGGCATGAGCCTCGGTGTTGTCGATGCTGTAGTCGTTGACCACGGCAAAAGCGGGCTTTTTGTTGACTACGGCGTGGAGCACAGCTGCTCCCCCGTTGTCGGCCGCCTCGGCACAGTAGACCAGCGGACCGCGCTCCACAGCCACCTTGCCCCGGTCGTCGGCCACCCGGTCGCTGGCCACCACCGTGCGCACCGGCATGTCGAAATGTATGCGTATCACGTCTCCCTTGCGGATGCCCCTCACGGGCAGATACCCCTTGTTGGCATCGGGATCGCCCTCCACACGCTTGCCGTTGACAGTGACACTGTAGGCCGGCTTCTCATCGTCGCTATACCGATAGAGGTCGCTTGGCACCACCCGGTTGCGCACCCATCCCGGAATGCGGATCAGCAGATTGGCCACCTTGGCGCTGCTTTTGGCCACCTTGATGCTGATGTCGCCCTCCCAGGGATATTGGGTGGTCTCCTCCAGCACCACTTCCTTGCCGTTCACACTGATGGTGGATGTGTTGCCTGCAAAGAGATTGACATAGATGTCGTTGCCCTTCACGCCGTAGAGATAACCCGGCAGCGACGGTATGAAGCGGCTCAGGTTGCTCGGGCAGCAGGCGCAACCGAACCACGGCTGGCGCGTGGTGGTGCCGTCAGCGTTGAACTTGTACTTGCCGTCGCTCGACAAGGGGTTGGGGTAGAAGAAGCGGCCGCCGTCCATGCTCATGCCCGAGATGACCCCGTTGTAGAGTGTGCGCTCCAGACAGTCGATGTATTTGCTCTCACCGTGGAGGAGGAACATGCGCTCGTTGAGATAGACCTGTGCGATGGCAGCGCAAGTTTCGTTGTAGGCCGTCATGTTGGGCAGTTCATAGTCGGCCCCGAAAGCCTCTCCCGAGTGGCGTGCCCCCACACCGCCCGTGAGGTAATACTTCCTGCCCACGATGTTGTTCCATATCCGGTCGATGGCCTTGATATAGGCCGAGTCCTTGGTCAGAGCCGCCACATCGGCCATGCCGGCATACATGTAGCCCGCCCTCACGGCGTGTCCCCAAGCCTCCCGTTGCTCGGTCACGGGCTTGTCGCTCTGGCTGTAGAGGTCGCGTATGTGTGTCTTGCCTCGGTAGTCCAGAAAATATTTGGCCTCGTCAAGATAGCGTTTGTCGCCCGTGACGGTGTAGAGGCGG
Organism: Segatella buccae ATCC 33574; assembly: GCF_000184945.1. Lineage (GTDB taxonomy): Bacteria > Bacteroidota > Bacteroidia > Bacteroidales > Bacteroidaceae > Prevotella > Prevotella buccae. The sequence continues at coordinate 711,809 of NZ_GL586311.1, read as the reverse complement.
GCCAAAGCCATCTCCGCTATCTGGTGTCCTGGCACCACGGTGGCTTGTCCCTGTCCGGGGCCCACCTCGCGGATGACACAGTCGGCATACCGTTTGGCTATGTCGAGAAACTTGGTGCTGCCCGTGGCCTGATAGTGGGCGCAGGCCGCGTCCACCATGTGGCCGAGGTTGTAGAGCTCATGACTCAGCACTTCCACTTTCTCCCATCTCTTGGAGCCCGACCACTTGTGCGGTTTCTTGGGATTGATGGTGCGGGCGGTGTAGAGATAGCCGTCGGGCTCTTGGGCTGCCCCCACCACATCGAGTACGCTGTCGATATAAGCCTTCAGCCGTTTGTCCGGATAGGTCTGGAGAATATAGCTTGCCCCCTCGATGGTCTTGTAGACATCGGTGTCGTCGAAGGAGAAGCCCATGAATTTGCTCACGTCATATTTCTCGTCGGGCCGGGCCGCCTTGACAAAGTTGTCGTATCTCCCTTCGCTCTTGCACTTGCTGAAAGCCAAAGGCACCGTCACTTCGCGGGCAGCCTTCAACCGGTCGCCCCAAAAGGTGTTGGGTGCAATCCTCACACTCGTGAAAGGCACTTGGGTGAAGGGATAGCCGTAGTCTGATGTCTTTTGCGCCATGGCAGGCAAGGTCATGACGGCAGCCACGACCACTGTAGAAATGATTTTTCTCATAAGGTTACATGTATGTTAGTTTGTTGATTCAGTCGGTTTCAATTTCGCTGTAAAGGTAGCTAAAATATTCGATATTGCCAGCTCTCCGACCGACTTTTTCCGTATTTTCCCCTCTTTACGGCCCTGTCAGGTTGTTGTCCGGCCCCTTGGGTTTTACAGGAAGGATGCCCGTGGTTTGGTGCAAGGCCTTTGCACACTCCGCGCATGACTGCCGAACGGATGGTGCAAAGCCTCCGCACGGAGCGTGCAAAGGCCTTGCACGAAAGCAGGCGTGGCCTGCCGGAGAATCAATAAGCGTGCATTGCCCCTTTCTGGAAGGCCAATACACGCTTGAGAGTTGGGAGTTAGGAGTTATAACTTGGGAATTGATGGTTGGAGAGAGGGGCCGGAGCCCCGGCAGGTGTTCAGCCTCTTGCCTCAATCTTGCCACTCTCCCTCCCAAATGCTGCGACTCTGCTTGGCATCGCCCGAGGTTATGGGGGCTTCACCGTTGCCGGGGGCGGAAGTGGAACCGCCAGAAATGGGAGTCGACGGACTTGCCGCCAAGACTGTTTCCGGCTCCATACACTTCATTTTCATGCAGGGACTGATATACTTCTTTTCCATGATTATTTTCCTTTCACTTGTTTTTTACCGTTGATGATATATACTCCCTTGTGGGGCTTTTGCACTTTGATGCCGTCGATGGTGTAGGCCTTGGTGGCTTCGGCGGAACTTCTCGGTGTGTCGATGCCCGTCGTGCCGGTGTGGTCGATACTCATTTTCTTGGCACCTGTAGGCAAGGTCTGTGTGACGGCATCCAGACTCGGGAGGTAGGCCCGGTTGTTGCCGAGATTGAACTGAGCTTGGTTGTCCACCCTGTACCACACGTCGTTCCGCAGGATATAAGCCCCGTCGGCCACATCGCCCGCCTTGCTTTCAAACACACCTCGCAGTCCGTTGGCTCCGTCTGCGGGGGCTTCCGCCGGCAGTCCGCTCTCGCGGAACACAGCCAAGTCGCCTTCCGCCCTGAAGATGTAGGGCACACCGGCCGTCATTGTGGCCACGGGTGAGAGGTAGAGCACGCTCCGAGCCTCGTTGATGCCGCTGATGCTGTAGGCCGTCACACCCTCCGCGGGCATCGCTGCATGGGGCAGACAGATGGTGTTCCAGCTGCCGGGCCTGACGGTTCTTGCATATTGCGGGTCGATGGCCGGCTCCCTATCAACATAGAGAGCCTGTACATCGGTCTCGCTGAGAGCGCAATCGTAGATGCGGAAGTCGTCGTAGATGTGGTCGCAATAGGCATCGTTGGCCCACTGTGAGCGGCCGAGCCAGTTTTGTCGGGTAAGGCCCATGTCTTTGGGTTGGATTCCGGAGGCGTTAGTGCCCTTGCCCACTTCCTCGCCGTTGAGGTAGAAACGCACGTCGGTGCCGTTTTGGGTGATGGCCAGATGGTTCCACTCATCGGCCGACCACTTCATGGGCACGGTGATGTCGAAAGCCCCTTTGGCGCAAGTGATTTTATATCTCAGCCCTTCATTGTTGGCTGCGCCAATCATGAAGGTGCCCGTGCCGTTGCCGAAATCGAAGACACGGCCCTTGCCTCCCGGCAGTTTGAGCCATGTGGCAATGGTGAAGTCGGCCAGCCGGCTCACGGCTCCGGCAGGCAGTTCCATGTATGACCGGCTGCCTTTCGCCAGCTTCACGGCCCTTCCGCCGTTGCGCCCTTCGACAAACGAAGCTCCGTTGTGCAGTTCGGCATCGTAGCCGCCCCATTCGTCGTAGGCCGTGTGGCCCTCCTGTTCGTCGAAGGCAAGATGCAGATGTCGCCCGGCCGCCGGCGTGGCCGAGAGCACCGGAGACTCCTCTCCAAAGCCCGCCCCGTTGTAGGGCTGAACCTTATAATAATAGGTGAGTCCGTTTGTCAGACCGGTGTCCACGTAGCTTGTCGCTTCCACCTTGTCGGCCACGACGGTGTATTCACCATCGGCTCTTGTCGCCCGGGCCACTCTGTACTGCGCATCGTAGGCGAAGGCCCATCTCAGCGACACGCTGCCGGTTCCGCCCGAGATGTGCAGACCCGTTACGGGCTCCGGAATGGTGAGTGCTTTGGTGGAGACGGCAAGCACGGTCGATGCCGGGTGCTCGGCGGCAGTGTTGAGCGAATAGGCACGATAGTAGTAGTTGGTGGCCGGTTGCAGTTTCTCGTCTTGATAGGTCGTGGCGGTGAGATTGTCGGCGACAGTCCGATAGTCACCCGTCTCCGTCTCGGCACGCTCTATGCGGTAGGCTTTGGCCCCTTTCACCGCATCCCAAGAGAGCTTGATGATGGAGGTGGAGAGGGCCTCGCCCCGCAGCGTGGGGGCCGGCACGGCAGCGTCGCGGGTGAAGGCTTTCACGCGCGAGTAGATGGACTCCTTGTCCTTATAGCTCAACGCCTTGATGCGATATTCCACTTTGGACAGGCAGGGAATGGCTTCGGTGAATGTCACCGTCTCGCCGGCCCGGTAGTCTTGGCCGAACACAAATTCCTTGTAGGGCGCGAAATCGGCCTCGCCGTCCATCTTGCGTTCAAGGATATACTTCTTTCCCGTCTCTCCGTTGTGGTCATACCATTTGAGAGTGATGTTTCTGAACTCCCCGTCAATGGTCATCAAGGGGAAGGGCGGCGCTATCTTCCACACATGGTTGTAGGCATTGGCCTTGCGGTAGGCCAGTGCCGCCTTGTGCTCGCCATACAGTTTGCCGGCGGGAGTCGGTTTGCCACCGAGCATGAGTGCACGGCAGTCTTGCACCCAGTCGTATTCGAAATAGCGTTCGATGAGGTTGCATTGGTCGAGGGCGGGCAGGGCAGCAGCCATGTAGGCCCGCTGTTTCTCAGCATTCTCTGGTGAAAGCGGGCGGTTGACCGTCTTTGTGGAACCGTCTTCACCATAGATGATATTCATGTCGGCGTCGCGTCGTGGGCCTGAGGCCGTGGGCCAGTATTCGTTGGTCCAGTTGGCACCGTTGTTCCACTCAGTGATCCATACGGGCCGCCCCTTGCCTTTGTCAGAAAGCGTCTTAATGCGGCTCACGAGCGTGTTGGCATCCGTGCTCTCATAGATGTGGGCCACGGCAAAGTCAACCCGGTAGTTGAGCGAGTCGATGGTGTTGAAGAAAGCACCGTTCCATGCCCACACGGAAGAGGGGGCCGGAGAACCCACACGGTAGCCGCCCTTCATCATCTCGGGCCACATTTCCACTATCTGATCCACCGTGGCGTTCGACTGGTCGGGCCGGTCGGGCTCGTTGCAGCCCAGAAGGTGGGTCACTCCCGGCTTGTTGTTGATGTCGTTCCAGCCCGGCCAGTACAAGTTTTGGCGGATGGGCGAATACTCTATGTCGGGATCGGTGCTCATGCCGCCCACATTCCAGTCGTAATTGCAGGTGATGTTGAGTTGGTTTTTCTCTCCGTAACCGTTGGCCTTGCCTTTCTTGGAGACCCAGTTCCAGCGGAACACCCGCACGAACGAGACAAACTGCTCCATACCTTCGGGCAGCACCGGTACTTCGAGGTCGGCATCGTCGGCGATGAACACACGGCTGTAACCCGTACCGTTGGCATTGTTGGCCAATGTGGCCATGTAGCCTTTCTTGAGCTTGAAGGAGCGTATCTTGTTGTCCCACTCGCCCAAGTTGTTGTGATAGATGTTGATTTCAAACGTTTTCGACTTGCCGGTGAAGTTCTCTCCGTCGTAGGCCACGAGTGCCTTATGGTCGTAGACCTGTCCGTTGGGTATCACCACGGTGCCGTTGGCCCACACCGAGACGCGGCAGTTTTTCCCGTTCTCGGCTGCCGCCCCGTTGATTTTCACCGATGGAAGACACTCCTTGATGGTCTTGCTTGGCTTCACGTAGTCGAGATAAAGCCATGCATCTTCCCCTTTCAGGTCGATTGTTGTGTTGGAGAAAGGCGCGGGCCGGCCCGTGAAATGCAGGTTAGTGGTGCCGCTCACGTGCAGGTCGGAATTGAACAGATAGCCTTTGCTGACATCGCCTGCATTGTCCAGGTTGACCACGGTGGGCTCGCCGGAAGTCGTCTCGGGAGCGTAGCCCCCCGATTCGTCGTAAGTGACGGCGGCCACTTCCATGTCGGCTTCCCCTTCATAGTTCTTGCCGATGATGATCATCGGCTCGGCAGAAAGGCCGGCCTCGACCAGTTGGAGATTGGCTATGGCAAACAAGGCCCATGTACTGGAAAAGGAGATGTAGTACTTGCCGGCATGGGGGGTCGTGAAAGTGAACTCTCCGGGCACGAGCACTCTTTCCTTTGCGGTCTTGAAAACATGGCTTGCCAGTGTGGTGTTGAGCGTTTGGCTGTCCGAGACCTTGGCTGTGATGGTCGATGCGTGCCCGTTTGCCCAATAGGCACAGTCCATGGAAAACCTGTAAGTGGTGTTGGCCGCCAACTCCACTTCGTAGGCATAGTTGTAAGTCTTGTAGGAATTGGCATCCCATCTGATGAAGAGACAATTACCGTGATATTGGGTTCCGTCGCTGTTGTAGAGTGTGTTTTTAGGTGAAGATTCGAAGCGTACGTTTGCAGGCCATTCGTTCATGACCTTATTCTCATTGACCAAATACCAGCCTTTGGATGTAGGGGTGGGTTTGTTCTGGCCCCAATCACCTACCGGTATCACTTCGGGATTGATGTTGGGACCATCGGGATTCATCGCTTCTTTGATGGTCTCCAACGGGCGGGTGGCCACGAAATAACCGTCTTCATAGACAGTCACTTTCTTGTCGGCCACGGCGAAGCGGAGTGTGCGCAGTTTCGTGTTGTCGGTGGAAGATAGCGATGAGAGTGTAGCCAGCGGATTGTTCCAGTTGAGCGAGGCGGCATCCATGGCCACGCGGAAGCCCATGCCCGACGCGTCGTTGGCAGAGATATCCAATCCCCGGCCCGTGCCGGAATTGATCTTCCCCTTTACCTCTAAGGTGTATGTACTGCCCGGTTTGGGCGAGGTCAGTTTCGTGATACTGACTTCCCGGCCGTTGTATCGTCCGTTTTGAAGCAGCGTCACGGGCAACTCGTTTTTCTTGGGGAAGGCCGGTTGCTGTTGTGCAAAGGTTTTGTTGGCAACAAGGCATCCCCAGAGCAATAGTAAGGGTATTGCTTTTCTCATGATTGTCAAAAAGTTAAGATTAAAATTAGAAATATAGGTCAGTCAAATCGGAAGAAGGCACTTCCTGCTTGTTCCTCGAAAGTGCCTTCTTTCCTCTTCTTGTTCAGTTGGTCTTCTCCTCATCGGCCACTGCATTTTTCCAGTCCGTCCATACGGGGACGGACGGATCATAGCCGTCGTAGCCGGGATGAATGGGAGCGGTCGGAATCCGATCGGGAGACAGAAAAGCGTCATGTCTCCGGATCGTCGATGATGATTTCGGCATCAAAAAACTGCAATTCGGCCATGTTGAAATACTTCTTGTTACCATAGGTCTTTGTGACCACAAAGCGCAAATGTTTGAAAGATTTGCCGGGTGTGAAGGCCTCGGAAGTATATTCTGCACCGCCACCGGAAGGCAGGCCGGCATCGATGGTCGCCACTTTCTCCCAGTTGATACCATCTGTAGAGATTTGCAGTTCAAGTCCTTGCGGCCCCACCTGTGACCAAGCCCGGTTCTTATACCAGAAAGCAAAGTCACGGTGGTCTTCGTTGAAGTCTATTTGAATATACTGTGGAAGTGGCTTTTGCGGACTGCTCCAACGGGTGTGGAAGAAAGAACCGACATCGCCATCGATAAGATTCTTTATCGGGCCTTCGCTCGGCTCCTGATCGTCGGTGGATAGCTGTGAGGCTGTGAGTGTCACTTTGTTTTTTCTCACCGTGCGAGTGGCTATGGCACGGCCCGACACGGCTTGCACCTCTGCTACCGAACCTCCTTGGTGGTGAGCGTTGAAAGCTTGGAAAGAGAAGGTGTAAGGGCCGTATTTCCGCAACGTACCGCTGACTATCAGCGAGTCTGTGTAACGGGAAACGAGCGTGGTCACCCTTTTGCCATCGGCAGGATTGGTGTACCATATCTTCATGTACTCGAAGTTGGAGTCGGCCGGCTTTGTCCATTTCAGCTTGATGCTGCCCGGAAGTGAGTCGCTTGTCACGGCAGAGGAGGAGATGGTGACGGGAGTACCTTCATATCCGCTTACCTCCATATTGGTGAACTCGTCACCACAGGAAGCCATGAACGCCATTGATGCGAACGCCAAAGTGAAAAATTTTATCTGTTTCATAGTCTGCTTTGTTTTGATTGTTATGCCATCTATTCCCAGTTAGGATTCTGTGGGAAATTCACTTGTCTGTGTTTCAGGATTTCAGACTGCGGTATGGGGAAGAAATACATCTTGTCGCTCCACACCCGTTGCACCGGGCGGCGAGTGTAAGTGAAACTGCCATCAGCGTTTTTGGTGATGTGCATCTCCACGATGGAAGCCAGCTTGGAACCTTCTTTCCATCGACGAAGATCCCAAAAGCGATGTCCTTCGAACGCCAGTTCCACCATACGCTCGTTCTGATATTTCTGCCAGAATTCATCGTTGGAAAGCCCGGTGGCCAGAGCGGGCATCTTCACGTCTTCACGCGCCCGAATCGTATTGACAGCTTCCCGAGCCGATAAAGGGAACTCAGCCGTTGTGGCATCGGCATTGCCAAGATATTTAAAAACGGCCTCAGCATAGTCAAGGTAGAATTCTCCCAGTCTGTAAGTGATCCACGAGTGTCGCTTATTATTGGAGTTTGTGGCCGATACGTTGACCGATACATCAAGATATTTCTTCAGGTAATATCCCGTAGGGGTGGCTCCGGATATGGGCAGACCGTTCGCTCCGCCATAATAGGTCTCCAGTGGTTTCGTGTTGTAGGCGGGCCATCCTTTGTCCCCATTGAGTGCGACGGTCATCTTCAAGCGTGGGTCGCGTCCTTCGTAGGGCTTTTCGGGGTTGTAGCCGCTCCCGCTTTCATTCCAGTGTTTGCCTGTCGTCTTCATCTCGTAGGCATCCACGAGATTCTGCGTGGGGCAGTTGCCGGAGTATCCGCCTTCCACGCCGATGGGGAAGTTGCTGCTTTCCAAGTAGTTTAAGTCGCCGACCCTGCGCACGAAGATCATTTCCGATTGCTTCCAGTTGTCCACTCCCCAAAGGGCGGAATACTTGCCTAATTTTACTCCGTACTTTCCGCAAGAGTCGATGACGGCTTTACCGGCAAGGGCTGCCCTGTGCCAGAGTTCTTGATTGTCGGTGCCGGCAAAGAGCGGACTTGCCCGATAGAGCAGCGTGCGGGCTTTGAGTGCCAGTACGGCCAGTTTGCTGGCTCGTCCAGTCTCATTGGCTGCGGCATCGTTGCCTAAGCGGGAATAGTCGGCAGGCAGACTGTCACAAATGTCGTCACATTCTTTCACGATAAAGTCGAAAACCTCATTGGCAGGTGTGCGTTCCAGTCGGTTCGCCTCTGCTTCCGATAGCACCGTAGTGGTGAAAGGCACAGCGCCATACTGCCTCACCAAATTGAAATAATAGTAGGCTCGCAGGAAGCGCACCTCAAACTTCAACCGGCGAAAACGGGCCATCTGGGCCAGATAATCCTGATTGAACTTCAGCTCCGAGAAGTCGCATTGGTCGCAGACAGAAAGATAATAGTTGGCCTCTCGTATGGCATTGTAACTCTCGTTCCAGATGTTAGCCTTGGCATTTGATGGCCCCCATGCACCGTTGATGAAATCGTTTATACTGCCCGACCGCCAGGCATATTCGGCTTCATCGCAGGCCGATGCCAACATGCCGTTGCCATAGGTGCCGAAATCATAATCGAGCATACCGTAAATGTAGGATACAAAACCCACCGTGTTGTCGAAATTGGTGAACACGTAGCTTTTGCCGTAGTTGTTGAACTCTTTGTAGTTGAGTTCGTCACTGCATGCCGTGAACGCCAACAGGCAGAGTGTTCCACCGATGATATGATGTATTTTCATTGTGTTTCTTATTTTTGTTGTTACTTCTTGACTCTCTGGTCTCTTTTGTCGGAAAGGAGACGGTTAAAAGTTCAGTGCCAGCCCTATCACTACCGAGCGTGTGAGTGGATAGGTGGTTCCGTATTGCTCGGGATCGACTTCTTTAATATGGTCGAAACAGAGCAGGTCGATGCCACGCACATAGAATTTGGCCCCGTTGATATATTTTGTCGCCCTGAGCAGACCTTTAGGCAGCTTGTAGTAGAGTTCCACATTGCGTAACTTCAGGAAAGAGCGGTTGGCAAGCCACACGGAATTGGTGCGGAAATTGTTTTGGTTGCCCTCTGATGTGAGCCTTGGAAACTTGGCGTTGGGAGTCTCGGGTGTCCAACGGTTATCATAGTAGTATTGGCTGATGTTGGTGGTGCCGAGTGTCGGCCAGAACATCGATTGCGCGTTGAGAATGGCTGTATAGTTGCCAGCTCCTTGGAACATCGCGTTGAAGCCTATCCCTTTATATTCTGCTCCAATATGGAAGGAGTAGTATATTTCCGGGCAGTAAGAGTTATATCCCATCTTCACCTCGTCGTCGGCATTGATTACATTGTCACCGTTCTGGTCTTTATACTTGATATCGCCGGGTCTTACTTCAGAGAACTGTTGGGTCGGATTATGGTCGATATCTGCCTGATCGGTGAAATAGCCGATGGCTTGCAGACCGAAAATCTGTCCAAGAGGTAGCCCCGTTCGTTCCTGATACTTGTATGCTCTCGGTGTTTCATATTCTTCCACGATCTTGTTCTTGGCGAGGGTGAATTTGGCACCGGCATTCAATAGCAGGTCGTCGCCTACTTTTTTGGTGTAGTCGGCACCGGCTTCCAATCCCCAACTGTCTACGATACCTCCATTGACATAAGGATTCTCAATACCAAGCACAGCGGAATTACGTCCACTGGCATTTACCCAAATATCGGAACGCCGTCGGTAATATCCATCCATCGTGAGGTTCAGACTGTTGAAAATCGTTGCGTCAAAGCCCACGTTATATTTGTTGTCACGCTCATGAGTGACATTTGTTGAGGCCAGCCTTCCCTCTCTCCAGCCTCCCGACCATTGATAGTTGCCGCCAAGGCTGTACCCTCCTTCACTCACGAACGCCTGTTCCCAATAACCTTCTGTCGGGATATTGTCGGTGTTGATGATGCCCCAAGAAGCGCGCAGCTTGAGGAAATTCACAAATGAAAGGCTGCGCATGAAGTTTTCTTTCGAGATGACCCATGCCGCAGATAGTGTGGGCGAGAATGACCATTTGTGTGAAGGGGCCAGCTTGTTGGAACCTGCCAGCGTCAGAGAAAGGTCGGCAAAATAACGATCTTTATACCCATAGTGGTTGTAGAGTGAAGCGGCCGTGCGGTACCAAGTGTTGTTGATGCCATTCCAGTTTCGGTATTCATAGTTCCACATCAGCAGCGATGAGATGCTGTGCAGGCCGAATCTGCGGTCGTAGTTGGCCCCTATCCCGAAATTGAAGTTCTTGTTCTGCCAGTCCAGCTTACTGTCCTTACTGAGTGCCCCGTCCTTTCCGCCTGTGAAATGGTCGTAGGCAGACGGTTCGCCATTGGCCCATTCCGAAACGACATCCATTCCATACCGGTATTCTCGGGTGTGGTTTTCCCAATAGGCAGAAATGTTGTCATAGGCCAACCGTGTCCATGCGCTGAGTCCGTCAGTCAGTGAGGAGAGGTCTTGTGTGAGTGTCATGTCGGCAAAGAGAGCCCGTGTGTGAGCCTTGCTGTAGGCCCGGCCCTCGGTGAGAGCCACGGGGTTGTAATATCCGTCCCACGTGGCGTTGCCACCCCAGAGCCCGTTTTGGGTCTTGATGGGGAAAGCAGTAGCAGGCACGGTGTATATCTTCCCCCACAGATTGTCGCTGGAGAGGCCCGGTCGCAGCGATTCCAAGAGCACTCCGTCGATGTTCACCTGCACTTTGGTAGTGGCGGTCAGGTCGATGTCCAAGTTGGAACGCAGGTTGGCTTTCGAGTATTTGTTCTGAGTCGAATAGCCATCATTCTTGTTGGGGTGCGCGATGAAACCACGGTCATCGGTGTAGTTGATGAGCGTATAGTAGCGCATGCGCTCTCCGCCCCCACGGAAACTGAGGTTGAGAATGCTGTTGGCACCATTGTCGCGGAAAGTCTCCTTGATCCAATCCACATTGGGATAGCTATAAGGATATTTGCCCGACTTAAAGGCATCGAGTTCAAGAGCCGAATAGCGCGGAGCCTTGCCGTCGTTGGCAAAGGCCTCGTTCATGGCATTGGCATAGGTGTAGGCATCGACAAATTTCGGACGGCGGGCCTCCCATGTGATGGCGTGGTCGAAGGAGAAGTTTATTTCGTTCGATTTATACTTGCCGCGTTTGGTAATGATGTTCACGATGCCATTGATGCCCTTATATCCGTAGAGAGCCACGGCGGGAGCATCTTTCAGCACGATAACATTTTCCACTTCTTCGGGTGTGATGTAGGAGATGTTGCGCTCTATACCGTCTACCAATACAATGGGGGAGTTGCCGGACATTGACTGTAATCCTCTTATATAGAATGTCGGCTCGTAGGAGGAGTAATCGCCGGTTCCCTGTAAGGTTGTCAGACCCAGCACATGTCCGAAGAGTGAGTTGCCGATGTTCTTGGCCGAACGGTTATTGAAGTCGCGGTTGGCTGCTCCTGCCACCGACATGGTGGACTCTCCTACGGTCTGCCGGATGCCGAAGCCGATGTTGATGGGCTGTGAGGCATAGTCCATGACTATTCTCAAAGGTCCGGTTCCTTCTATGCTGACGATTTTCCTCGACAGGTCGGGCGCGTCCACGGTCAGCTGATCGGTGCCGGTGCTTATGGTGAAAGAGCCTTGTCGGTCGGTGTATGCTTTGATGAGACCTCCCTTTGCTTCCACCTTTGCCCCTGATACGGGATTACCGGCTTTGTCCACCACCACTCCGGTCACGTTGTTTTGCGACGAAGCGGCGAGGCCCGTCATCAGGGCGATGGTCAATAAAATATGTCGTTTCATGTTCTTTTTCCTTTATAGTTGATTATTCTTGTCATTCCCCATTTACCATCCGGGATTTTGTGTCAGTCCATAGCCTTTGTTGATTTCCGTAGGCGGGAATGCAGACAGATACCATTTCGGGTCAAATTCCTTCCACCAAACGCGTGCAATGTTGTTGAGCGGGAATTTCGTGTAAGTGAAATGTCTCGGCTGCGTGGCCTCATACCCGTCTTGTCCGGGCTGCTTGTCGGAATAGGAAAAGTCGTAGTTGATTCCATCCTTTTGCCGGTGTATCTTGAGACCATGCAGCTGTTGTCCGAAGAGGTCGGCACGCCGATAGCGTATCATGTCGAAGAAGCGTGTTTCCTCAAATCCGAGTTCGCAGGCTCTCTCGTCCATAATGGCCTCAATGAGCGTGTTCTTGTCATTAAAATTCCGGTTGGGCTGGCATTCCCTGAGTCCTCCCATGCCCACTCTTGCACGCACCTTGTTCACCTGCTCCACAGCCTCGTCGAAGTGTCCGTTCTGTGCCAGTGCCTCAGCATAAATCAGGTAGAGCTCCGACAGTCGCAGATAGGGCCACAACGTGGTGCGGCCACGGGCATCGTCTCTATTCATATAGAACTTGTTGTTGGCAAATCCCGTGGCATATTGTCCAGCTTCGGTGTCGGGACCGTTTCCGGCGTCGCGTCCGTTTATCCACGTCTCGGTGCGTCGTCCGCTCATGTTGCCATTGTCGGCAAGGTGTACGGGCACGTTATTCACGATGATGGTTTCATAGAGGCGCGGGTCGCGGGTGAGTTCCCAATCCTTATCCGGGTTCACGAACATGGTGTCCTGATTGCCCTGTTTGGCCAGTTGGTCGTAGTCGAAGGGCCGTCCGTCTTTCCAAGCGAATTTTTCCACAAACTCTTCCGTAGGCGTGTAGCCGCCGAAGTTGTTCCATTCGCTCACAAACTTGTAGTTCCACTCAAACGTCTCCTTGTATCTGACACGTGTAGAGATCAGCATTTCTGTCGTTCCGCGCTCGTCGTAAGCCTTGCGAAATGCCGCCCGGTATTGGCCCGGTGTCTTCCCTTCGGCCTGCACGAGTGCATAGAAACCATTGCTTTGCACAGCATCGAAAAAGTCTTGGCAGGCTTTCAGGCACTCCGTCCACAGTTCTTGGTCATACCGGCCTATCCATGCGTGGTGCTTCTCATTGGCCTCTTGGCTTCCGGTTGTGCAGTATGGAGTGTCTGAGTTGAACAGAGGTGAGGCCTCGAAGAGCAATATCTTGCACTTGAGTGCCATGGCGGCTGCACGCGTAAAGCGCCCGTCCCAGTTGGAGCGGTCGGCTTCGTCGAGCACCCAAGGCAGTTTCGGGGCGGCATCGTCCAGCAGACTGTCCATGAAGTGTACCGTCTCTCTCACGGTGGCGCGAGGCAATTCGTATATGCCCTCCGTGCCGGCGTAGGCCTTGCGGACGATGGGCAGTCCGCCATAGTGGCGGAACATGTCGAAATAGCGTGAGGCGATGATGCACTCGGCTTCAGCTTTCAGGCGTTCTTTCTCCGAAGTTTCCATGCCCGGAACCCTATCCACGTTTTCGATGAAGATGTAGGCGGCGCGCACGGCCTGCCATACATTCTCACCACGGAAGTTGAACTTGCCGTTGTTGCCCGGCACGTAGCCTCCCGAGTAGAACTGCCGGTTGACTTCATCCCACGAGTTGTGGCTGTGCCAGCAGTCGGACAGGGCTTCGAATACGCCCGTATTCATCTTCACAGCTACGCCGCCATCCCAGTAATAGGGCAGTCCGTAATACAGCTTGCTGTAAGTGTTCCAAAGGAAGCGGCGCGTGTATTCGGCGTTGTTGAATACCGTGTCCTGTGTCACATCGCTACCCGGAGCCTTGTCCAGGAAGCTGTCGCCGAATTGCACTCCGTCCACGCAGCTTGTCGATGTGGTGGCCAATGCCAGCATGGTGGCAAAGCCGTATATTATATTTTTCAGTTTCATATTGTGTTTCCTTATAAAATCACACGTTTTTTGTTGATTGTCAAAATCCGAGCTTGAGGCTCACTGAAAATGAACGTGTCAGCGGATAGGAAGGCCGGTCGCTGGTGCGCGACTCGGGATCGCCCCACTCGAAGCCGGTGAATGTGAGCAGGTTGTAGCCACTCAAGGCCAGTGTACACTGATCCATACCTATCTTCTTCATGAACGGGAAGTCGAAATGGTAGGCCAACTGCATGCTCTTCAAACGCAGGTAACTGGCATCCACTTCATAGAGCGTGGAACCGTAATAGTTGTTGCGGGCGTGGGCTTGCGTTGCACGTGGATATTTACCGTATGGATGTTCTGGGGTCCAAGTGTTGTCATATTGGTATTTGAGCAGTCCTTTGTTGGCCGTGTCGCCCAAAGGCTGGCGGAATGTCTCGTCGAGCATGCGACTCACGTTCCACGCTCCGGTCCACTGCATGCTCAATTCCAGTTTTTTCCATTGGAAACCGAGGTTGACACCCACGGTGTATTCCGGGTCGTCGGTGTGGCCGAGTTCATACGACTGGTCGTCATTGTCCATCACACCGTCGCCGTTGAGGTCTACATACACGCAGTCACCGGGAAGCAATCCTCCCGACGGCATGGCAATATGCTTGCCATACTGGGCGAAATACCGGCTGTCGGCATCGTCGCTGTAGAAGCCCCAGAACTGTCGGATGGAGCGTGAACCGATGCGGTGCCCTTTCTGATACATGTAATCGTAGTTTTGAGGCATCTCGTACATCTCGATGATTTTGTTCTGGTTGTAAGATAGGTTTGTACCCACCCAGTAGTTGAAGTCGGCATTGACTCTGTCTTGCCATTTCAGTGATATTTCGTAACCCCAGCTTTCCACCTTTCCGAGATTGGCGAAAGGTAGTGTGAATCCCAGCACCGAAGGGGCCGTTAGGTTCTGCAACAGAATGTTCTTACGATTCTCGCGATAATAGTCGAAGACGGCTGACAGGCGGTCGTTCAGGAAGTTGATGTCGATGCCGTAGTCTTGTTTGAAGGCCGTTTCCCAAGTCACTTCGGGATTGTGTTTCACGCCCTCGTAGGCTCCCGCTTTGAAAGCAGCCTCGTCGATGCCAAAATTATATCCTCCGCCGAGTGTGTAGGCATCGGATGTGTAGTAGAAGCGGTATTCGCTGCCTATCTTGTCGTTACCCACCAATCCCCATGAGCCGCGCAGCTTGAGGTGGGACACAATCTTGTTCAGCGGTTTGAAGAACGGCTCTTCGCTCACAAGCCAACCTGCCGAGCCGGCGGGGAAGAAGCCGTAACGCTTGTTGGGGGCAAAGTTTTCAGAGCCGTTATAACCGGCGTTGAACTCCACCATGTAGCGATTGCTCCAGTCGTAGGTGACGCGTCCAACCACTCCTACATAGCCCGAAGGTATGTCGTCGAAGGGCTTGCCGGGATAGTAATGCTTGCTTTGGTTGTAGAGCAGCAGTCCTCCCACGTGGTGCTTGTCGAAAGTGCGAGTGTAGTTCAAGCTGGCTTCCACATACCAGTTGCGCCCCTTGCCAAACTCCTCTTTGTAACCCAACTGTGAGTCGTTACCGTTTTTGCGGTATTCCATCTTGCTGTCGGGTTGCAATACAGGTGTGTAGGTGGCCACGGAGGCACCGCGGTCTTTGCGCATGTTGTAGTCGCTATTGTAGGAACCTTTCAGCCTGAAAGAAAGTCCTTTGGTAAGGAAGTCGAGCTTTTGGTTGAGAATGAAGTCGGCATTCAGTGTGTTGGTGCTGGTGGAGCGGTAGCCCATGCCGTAATAGGCACCCAGTCCGCTGGCCCCGGTGAAAGGCAGCTGATAGTCGTCGTAGTTGGTGGCTGTGGTGACGAACTTCCCGTTTACGATACCCGGACTTGAGAATGGGGTGGACCAATACAAGTGGCGGAAGAGCTGGTTGTTGTCTTCGCCCGAGAACGGCATGTTCTTAGTGTCCACGCGACCACCGATGTTTACCGAGAGCGTGGTGGTGGGTGTCATGTCGAAGTCGAGATTGGCGCGATAGTTGAACCGTCGGTACTTGAAATTGAAGTCGTAGGGAAGGGCCATCTGCTTGAAAAGACCGTCCTGTGTGAACGCACCGGCCGAAATGAAGTAGCGCACACGCTCTGTCCCGCCCGAGATGTTCACGTTGTGTTGGCTCTGGAAGGCCACGTTCTTGAAACAATAGTTTATCCAATCGGTATCGGGAAATCGGATGGGGTCGCTGTGATCTTTGAATTTCTGGAGTATCTCGGCGGAGAAAGGCACCTTCGTGTCTGATGCGTCGTTCTTGAGCATCTGATTATAATAGGTGGCATACTCGTAGGCGTTGGCAAGTTTCAGCATGTTGGTAGGCAGCACCACGCTGGCCGAGGTGGTGACCGAAATCTTGGCCTTGCCCTCCCGGCCTCTCTTGGTCGTGATAAGGATCACGCCGTTGGCACCTCTCACGCCGAATACGGCTGTAGCACTGGCATCCTTCAGCACGGTGATGTTCTCGATCTCATTCGGGTCTATCTCGTTGAAGTCGCGCTCCACACCGTCCACTTGTATCAGCGGCGCGGAGTTGCGCCATGTAGCCTTTCCGCGCACAAGCACGGTGGCAGCATCGGAGCCCGGTTCGCCGGAATATTGTATCGACGACAGACCCGGCACGGCACCCGACAGCATGTTGGTCACCGAGCCGGTGGGCGTCTTCAGCAGTTCCGCCCCCTGTATGCCCGAGATGGCTCCCGTCACGGTCACTTTCTTCTGCGTGCCGAAAGCTACGACTTGCACGTCTTTCAGCATGGTGGCATTGTCTACCAGTACTATGCGCAAGGGGTGGTCGCCCACCTTGACAGTCTGCGGGTCATAGCCCACAGACGATATTTGCAGGGTGGCTCCTGCGGGCGCATTCAAACGGAAATGGCCATCCATGTCAGACACGGTGGCAATCTTCGTGCCCACCACACGGATGGTTGCTCCAATGACGGTCTCACCATTGGAGTCCAACACGGTTCCCGTGATCGTCACTTCACGCTGCTGGGCGATGTTGGCATTCGATGAGGCTGCTGCACTCACTGCCAATGGAAGCGTGAGCCCCAGGCCTATGCACAACAACCACTTGCCGATGCAGACAGTGACATTTGTCATACAAACATGTTTCATAAACAATTCAAGTTTTTAGTTATGGTTATTCTTTTTCTCTTTTCTGGTATTTACAGGAGAGTGATGTCCGTTCCTACACGTGAGTATCGTCTCGGTAGCTGCAAACCGACGTTTCCGGTCAGTCAGGACAGATGGTATTGGTTGCTTCTCACGTTTTTCAGGAAGATTCCTTATTTCGGTTTCATATATAGTTGTTGATTAGGTGATGCAAAAGTATAAAAAGGTTAAATACTATCAAAATGATTCGGAAGGTATTTTTCGCCATGATGAAAAACACCCCTTTTTATATGAATTAGCCGATAGGACAAGGGCTGTGACCGGAATTTGTCGGCAAAGGGGCGACGGCGTAGGCATGGTGCAAAGACTCTGCAATATGGCTTTTGGCGGAAAGTTGTTTGGATATATCGGTAGAATCATTTAAATTTGCAGACATCGGTGCGAGGGCTTTGCACCGCCCGTGCATGGCTGCCGAACAAGTGGTGCAAGGCCTCCGCACAGATGGTGCATGGGCCTTGCACCAAAACGAGAGAGGCCCGGCGGCATTCCTGCAAGAGGAATGGAAACGGGCGACAGGGATGCTATCGGTCTGTCGCGGGGAAGAAGTAACAATGTCAATCGGAAACGTGTAAGCAAAGAAAATGAAGATAGATAGACACCGGCTCTATGGAATGGCTGAAATCGCGATGCCGATCGTCGTGGCGGTGGTTGTGGCGTGGGATTATTTTTCGTTCTCAAGCCACATCAATGGTGACGGCTATGACTATGCGGAGACTTACTTGCGGCGGTCGAAGGTGGTCAGAGTGACCATTCCAGAGTGGTATGAAGAGAAGTCGGTGTATTATCAGGTGGACTGGGCTTTGAGGTTTGCTACACGGAGGGAGTACCGGCAACTTGTCTTTTATGCTCCCAAATACCGCAAATATATGGCCGTCGTGTCGTTCAGTGGGGTGGATGAGGTGAAGAATTTCGACTTCGATTTCTCCCGGAAGCCGTTCGACCGGGAGTTCTCGCGGGAGGGTATCTACAGGGCGCAGCCCACGATTCTGGCCTATGCCAACACCACCCAGTGGAACGATGTGCGGTATGGCACGAAGGAATGTCCCATGCCGATATTCGTCTTCAGAATCACCCGCCTGCACAATAACCAAGAACCGATAGGTGCTTGGAATTGTGCCTACGGTGAAGATAAGGTGGCATACGATGTGACTTCTCAATACGTGGGGCAGTATCTGTCGCACTTCATGCCGGAAGCGGAGTTTGAACGGTTGTTTAAGAAGAGATAGTCTTATACCGTTGTCGGCCTCCCGGTTGTTGGCTTTTGTCCTTTCTCATCCTCCGATGCCGGCCCCGGCAGACACAAACCAGCCGTTGCCGGCGGTGCGCTTGCGGGGCTTTTTGGCCTTGCCGAAGCCTTGGTAGCGGGCATACTCGCAGGCGGCGAGCAGGAAAGCGCCTACGCCGAAGTTGGCCTGCGAGTTGGCATCGAGCTGTTGGCCGGGGATGGCTTTGTCGCCGATGGGCTGCACGTAGCCCACCTTGCCGTCGCTTTGCAGAGCCGTGCCGGTGAGATATTTCCACGAACGCTTGACGACGGGGGCAAACTCTTTAGCCGACAGATAGCCGTTGTTCATACCCCAAAGGAGGCCGTAGGTGAAGAAGGCCGTGCCGCTTGTTTCGGGCCCTTCGGCTTGAGCGGGATCCATCATGCTGCGAGTCCAGTAGCCCTCTTTCTGCTGGAGGGCTGCCACGGCGCGTGACAGGCGCACAAACTTATCGGCGAAAAATCGGTGGTGGCGGTAGCTGTGGGGCATGTCTTGCAGCACCTTGGCCAATCCGGCAAGCACCCAACCGTCGCCACGCGCCCAGAAGTCTTTCTTGCCGCTGTTGGTCTGGTGGCGGGGATAGACGTATCGGCCGTCGCGGTAGTAGAGTCCGGTCTCTTGGTCGAGCATGATGCTGTCGGAATAGAGGATGTTCTCGTAGAGTTTGTCAAGGTAGATCTCGTCGCCCGTGAGGCGGTAGAGTTTGGTCATCACCGGCATCACCATGTAGAGCGCGTCGGCCCACCACCAATAGTCGTTGGCCCGGGAGCGGGCCTCGTAGCCCATCACCTCCAAGGCGCGGGCTATGCGGTAGCGATAGGCCTCACCGTTGCCGCAGCCCCGGGCGATGTTGTAGAGGTCGATGTAGGTCTGGAAACAAATTTGCCAGTCGCCGAAAAGCACATAGTCTTGTCCCTCGCCATAGTTCTTGTATCGCCACTTGGCCGGATCTGTCTCCGTGGCCCCCTGCCAGCGGTTGTGCTCCGCCCATCGCAGGGAGTATTGCAGAAACTCGCGGTTGCCCGTGAGGCGGTAGGCCTCCATGTTGCCCGTGTGATAGGCGGCATTGTCCCAGAAGGCGCGCACCTCAGGCTTGTTGTGGGTCTGCCAATAGTTGTTCACCTTATTTATAATGGCTGTGACCGCTTCCACCTTCCGGTTTTGAGCCTGCAAGACCATCGGAAGCAAGAACAGGAATAGAAGCAGCGGGCACTCGGCAATGCCTTTTGGCAGGAAAGAGGCGGCCCGGGAAAGCAGGCCGGAAGATGGTTTTGTGTCTGTGGTCATGTCTTTTGTTGTGGATAGGGTTGTTTTACCATTTGTCTTTTGTCTTGATGTCGTCGCTCCAGTGGTGGTCTTTCGGGAAGGGCATACCGCCCCAAGCCTTCACCTGTGTCCATGGTTGGGGCGCATCGGTCCAGAAAGGAGCCGTGGCAGGCAGTCCGAGCGGCATGAAGGCAAGGGAGGTCATGTAGAGCGAACCGTTGTTGGTGTACCAGTCGGCCGTCTCGGGCTGGTGTCCGCAGAAGCCGATGGTGAGATACCCTTTCTCATTGTAGTTGTTTTGCGTGTCGAACATGCGGTGCATCACCTGCGTCAGGGCGGCACGCACCTGTCCGTTGTTCAAGTCTTTGGGCAGCTTCTCATACCAAGCCATGAGGGCCAGCGGCTGCATGGCAGCCATGCGGTAGGGCGTGCTGCGACCGATGACGGGGAAGGTGCCCTCGGGCGAAATGAAGCGTTCGAGGACAATGGCGTATTTCTGTGCCCGCTTCAAGGCCCGGTCCCAATACTTCGGGTAGTCGATGCGGGTGTTGGCCTTGGCATCGGTCATGGCCTGAAGGGTCTCAAGATACATGGCATGGAAGACGTAGCTCGAATAGTAGTCGAAAGCGAAAGTAGGCCCGTCGGCATACCAGCCGTCGCCCACATACCATTCCTCCACCTTGCGGCAGGCCGTATTCACCCTGAATTCATCGTAAGGCGCGCCGGCTTTGGCCATGAAACTCTCGATGGTGGAAGAGAAAAGAAGCCAGTTGGTGTAGGGCGGATCTATCTTGCGCAGGGCCGTGAACTCCTTGATGTAGCGCTGTTTGGTGGTCTCGTCGAGCGGCATCCACAGACTGTCGTAGGCCCGGAGAAAACTCTCGGCGATATAGGCCGCGTCGACAAGATTCTGCCCCGAGACTCCCCAACATAGATAGTCGGGGCTGGAGGGGTCTACGGCATTGCGGTAGCTTGCCAGTGCCCACTCACGCAGTTGTCTGCGCTGCCGGCCTTCGGGTGTGTCGTCGTCGGGCAGAGACAGCCAGGGAGCGATGCCGGCCATCAGTCTTCCGAAGCACTCCATGTAGACAACCTTCCGGTTGCGGTTGTCAAAACTGGGGCTGAACTCCGTGAGCATGTTCTTCTGGAGTTCGCCCTTGGCCATGTTTTCGAGCACCGGCCGGGCCATGTGGTAGGCCAGTGCCGTCCAATACTCGCGGTCGGTCTGCTGCACTTTAGCCTTCTTCTTGGCCGAGATGCCGCAGGGCAGCAACGCTGCGAGCAGTAAGATAAATAGCTGTTTTTTCATTTTTCCTTATGTCTTTTGAGTTAACAAGTTGACGAGTGAACGAGTAGACAAGTTGCTTGCATGAGCATTTGTTCATACTCTTTTGCCGTTAAAACAGTCCACTCGTCTACTCGTCCACTCGTTTACTTGTCTACTTTAAAATACTCCAATGTCCATTCGTCCCGCCATTCCACGACCGGAAGCCCGTTCTTGAAGTCGATGGGCAACCAGATATACCGTGCATCGCTCGGGTGTTTGGGCCGCCAGATGTCTGCCATGAAGATGAAAGCGTCTCGTCTGCCCTCCACTTTCAGCACGTAGGTGCTTTGTCCTCCGAAGGTGAGGTCGGCTTTGGGCCCCACGCACGGACTCTCATGCTGTTTCCAAGGCCCCATGATGTCGCGGGCCGAAAACATGCGGGCCTTGTTCGGTTCCCATCCCGTGCATCCGCTGGTTATCATCCAGTAGGTTCCGTCTTTCTTGAAAATGGCAGGCGCTTCGTTCTGTCCGCCGGCCGCCACACGCACAAACCGCCCCGTGTGGAAGGTGTAGTCTTCCGACAGTTCGGCTATTTGCAGTGTCAGATTGTCCTCCGACGAGAAGATGTGATAGGCCTTTCCGTCGTCATCCACATACACCGTCTGGTCGCGTGCCATCTGTCCCGTGGACAGGTCGCGTTGCAGGAAGAGGCCTTTCTCTATCGCCCTGCGCCACTTCGGAGTCCACCATTCGGCATAGTCTTTGGGCTGCAGCTTGGCCATGGCAGCCTTCTCGCTCTCTGTGACGTTTAGTGGATAGCGGTAGGCGTTCACCCGTTGGGATCGCAGAAAGTGATAGGGCCCCGTCACTTTGTCGGCCACGGCCACGCCGGCCCGTGCAGCCCGATAGCCGAGACCCTTGAGTTCCAGGTGAAACCACATCACAAACTTGCGTGTCTTGGCATTGTATATCACTTTGGGACGCTCCAGAATGCATCCTTTTTCAATGTCGCTGCCCTGTTCGTCGCTCACGGCCAGTGCCACTCCCTCGTTTTTCCAGTCGGTCAGGTTCTTCGACGAGTAGCACGTCACGCCCACCATCGCATTGCTGGTGTTTTCGGCCTTGTGTTCGCCAAACCAGTAGTAGGTGCCCCGGTGGTAAAGTATTCCGCCGCCGTGAGCATTCACATGCACGCCATGATTGTCGGGCCACAGCTGTCCCGACCTTATTTCTCCTTTGGCATGGGAAAACAATGGCACTGTCATAAGCACGACGGAGAGTAACGACTTCTTCATTTTCATCGGTTGGTTTTTAGATTGTTTGTGGTGCAAAGTTACGCAATAATCCGTAAACCATACGGCCCGGAATCATTCAAAAAAGAATAGTTTTTGAGAAAAAAGAGGCGGAATTGTCGTAAAACAATCCCGCCTCATGTCATCTCTACGTTTATATCGGTGCTTTGTCATATAGCCGTTGTCTGTCATGACAGCCTTGGAAATGCACTTCCTCTTCCCGTCTCGGCGGTCATTACCTGAACAGTTTTTGAGCAAAGTCGGTGAGATAGATGCGCCAGTTGCGCCAGATGTGTCCACCGTCTGTCTCCACATATTCGTATTTGTAGCCCTGCTCGTCGAGATAGCGGCGCAGGTCGGCATTGTTTTGGTATAAGAAATCGGTTTTTCCGATGGCTATCCAGTAGAGTTTGGGCTTGCTGTCAAAGAGCGTCTTGAGCTGTTGCCGGGCTTGGGCATTGGCTTTGAGACGGTCATAGAAAGACACGTTGGACTGAATGTCGCGGAGACCGTTGAATTGCAGACCTGCAGAGAAAAGACCGTAGTAGTCGAAAACGGTGGGATAGAGGCGTCCGATGCCGAACGTGTGGCCGCCCCCCATCGAGAGTCCGCACACGGCACGACCCTCACGCCGGGGGATAGTTTTGTAGTGGCTGTCCACGAATTTGACCACATCCATGAAACTCTCTTCCATCGAAGCCACTGCCGGCTGCTTGGGGCCGGTGTCGCCCATGAATGAAGGCGTGTACATGCCAAACGACCATTCGCCCGGGGCCGCCTGGCAGTTGGGGTTGCCATTGGGCATCACCACGATCATGGGCCGGGCCTTACCGGTGGCTATGAGGTTGTCCATGATTTGTGCCGCGCGTCCCAGTTCGCTCCACGCGTTTTCGTCACCGCCTGCCCCGTGCAGCAGATACATCACGGGATAGGCCTTGCCCTCGTCATATCCGGCCGGCGTGTAGACCGTCATGCGGCGGTTCATCTTGAGTTTCGGGCTCGGATACCACACCTTGGCAACGTTTCCGTGCGGCACTTCGTTCACACTGTAGAGGTCGCCCCGGTCGCCTTTCCCGTTGCTCACGATGAAGATGCTCGAGTAGGTGGCGATGTCACGGTTCTGATATACGTTGCCCGGGTCGGTCATGTTGATGCCGTCCACATTGAATGTGTAGGAGTAAAGTTCCGGTGCCAGTTTGCCCGAAGTGATGCTCCAGACACCCTTGTCGTCTTTAGTGAGCTCGGCCACACCCGCCTGTTCCACTTCGCCCATAGGCGTTTGTACCTTCTGCACGGGCAGAAAGTCGCCGCTCACCGTCACTTTCCGTGCCTCGGGGGCAAAGAGATTGAGCGTCACGGTGCCGTCGCCGTTCTTCACGGGCGACTGTACATTCACACCATTGAAGAGTTTTTCCTGTGCCGATGCCCCCGTTGCCATGAGCAGGCAGCAGAGCACTGAGGTAATCATTCTTTTGTTCATAGTCGTTAAATTTTCAGAGAGTTGACTTTTATGTAGCCAGGTCGTAGGCGTAGATGCTTACAGCTGTTGCCGACACAAAGATAGAAAAGAAATGTGGTAAAAGCTTAAAACAGCATGAAAAATTTAAGAATAATAAGCAGTTGGGGTCATAATCTTTCACCTTACGGTCTCCCCTTAAAGTTGTAGTCGGAAGTTATAGCCTCGAAATAGTGGAAACATGAAACCAAACGAGAAGTTTGTGAGACATATCGCAAGGTGGAATTGCCGTTTTTTTCTTATTTTTGCGAGGAATAAAGTGCAGGAAAAACCGGCCGTCAGGAATGCGGAACCGACCGTGTGTACAGGTGGCCTTCAGATACTAACTCATCAATCACAACAACATGAAAAAACTCCTATCCATCCTCTTTTCTCTGGGCCTGTCGCTCTCTGCGACCGCCCAGTTGTTGCCCTATTGCAATCCCGCCCTCTCGGCCCGTGAACGTGCCCGAGACCTTTTGTCCCGGCTCACCCTCGAAGAGAAAGCCCGGCTCATGCTCGACGAGTCGCCCGCCATCCCCCGGTTGGGCATCAAGAAGTTTTTCTGGTGGAGCGAAGCGCTCCACGGAGCGGCCAACATGGGCGGCGTGACGGTGTTTCCAGAGCCCGTGGGCATGGCCGCCTCGTTCAACGACGGCCTGCTCCGCCGCGTGTTCGATGCCGCCAGCGACGAGATGCGCGCCCAGTACAACCGCCGTATGCTCAATGGCGGTGAAGACGAGAAGTTTCACAGCCTCTCGGTATGGACGCCCAATGTCAACATCTTCCGCGACCCGCGGTGGGGGCGCGGGCAGGAGACCTACGGTGAAGACCCCTATCTCACCTCCGTGATGGGCACGGCCGTGGTGCGCGGTCTGCAAGGCCCCGAGACGGCGAAGTATCGTAAACTATGGGCCTGCGCCAAACACTATGCCGTACACAGCGGGCCGGAGTACACCCGCCACACGGCCAATGTCGCCGATGTGTCACCCCGCGACCTGTGGGAAACCTATCTGCCGGCTTTCAAGACGCTGGTCACGGAGGCCAAGGTGCGCGAAGTGATGTGTGCCTACCAGCGGCTCGACGACGACCCTTGTTGCAGCAACAACCGCTTGTTGCAGCAAATCTTGCGCGACGAGTGGGGCTTCAACTATCTGGTGGTGAGCGACTGCGGTGCCGTGACCGATATCTATGCCAACCACAAGACCTCTTCCGATGCCGTGCATGCCGCCGCCAAGGCCGCTGTGGCCGGCACCGATGTGGAGTGCGGCTTTGGCTATGCCTACAAGACGATTCCCGAAGCCGTGCGCCGCGGACTCATCACCGAGGCCGAAGTGGACAAGCATGTGCTCCGGCTGCTTGAAGGACGCTTCGACCTCGGCGAGATGGACGACCCGAAGCTGGTGGAGTGGTCGAAGATACCTGCCTCGGTGATGGATTCCAAGGCCCACCGCCAACTGGCACTCGACATGGCCCGGCAGAGTCTGGTGCTCCTCCAGAACAAGGGAGGGGTGCTCCCCCTCAAGGCCGGTGGGGATCCCATCACCGTCATCGGGCCCAATGCCGACGACGGACCCATGATGTGGGGCAACTACAACGGTACGCCCAACCGCACCGTCACCATCCTCGACGGCATCAAGGCCCGCCACACGCGCGTGACCTATCTCAAAGGGTGCGACCTCACCGACACCAAGACCGTCAACTCGCTGCTGCCCCAATGCGCCATCGACGGGCGGAAGGGCCTGCGCGGTACGTTCTGGAACAATACCGGGATGCAGGGCCGCCCCGTCGCCACACAGTTCTACACGGCTCCCGTGGCTGTCACCACAGCCGGTATGCACAACTTCGCTCCGGGTGTGAACGTGGAAGACTTCTCGGCCAAATACGAGACCGTGTACACGCCGAAGACCTCGGGCGAGGTGGTGGTCAACGTGGAGGGATGCGGTGACTTCAGCCTCTACGTGAACGGCAAGGAGCAGGTGAAGCACCACACATGGCGCACCACGCCCACCCGCACGCCCCTTCAGGTGAAGGCCGGTGAGGAGTATCGCATCGAGGTGCGATTTGCTTTTGTCAAGACGTGGGGTGCCAATCTCAAGATCAACATCGGCACCGAGCATCCCATCGACTATCAGGCCATCATCCGCAAGCTTCAAGGCATCCGCAAGGTGGTGTTCGTGGGCGGTATCTCCGCCGCTCTTGAGGGCGAGGAGATGCCTGTCGACATCGACGGCTTCAAGGGTGGAGACCGCACCAACATCGAATTGCCCAAGGTGCAGCGCGACTTCCTGCGTGCCCTCCACGAGGCCGGCAAGACGGTTGTCTTCGTCAACTGTTCGGGCTCGGCCATTGCCCTCGAGCCCGAAATGGAGACTTGCGATGCCATTTTGCAGGCCTGGTATGCCGGACAGGAGGGGGGCACGGCTGTGTCCGACGTGCTCTTCGGAACTGTCAACCCTTCGGGCAAGCTCCCCGTGACATTCTACAAGCGCACCGACCAGTTGCCCGATTATGAGGATTACTCCATGCGTGGCCGCACCTACCGCTACTTCTCCGACCCGCTCTTTGCCTTCGGTTACGGCTTGAGCTACACCACTTTCCGCTTCGGGCGGGCCCGTGCCGAGGCAGCCGAAGGCGGTTATCGGCTCTCCGTTCCGCTCACCAACACCGGCACTCGTCCCGGCGAGGAAGTGGTGCAGGTCTACATCCGCCGGGTGGCCGATACCAACGGCCCGCTGAAGTCGCTCCGCGCCTTCCGTCGGGTGGCCTTGAAGGCCGGCGAGAGCACCACTGTCGAAATTCCGCTCAGTCGCAAGAGTTTTGAATGTTTCGACGAAAGCACCAACACCATGCGCACCCTTCCCGGCGACTACGAACTGATGTATGGCAACAGTTCGCGCCCCAAAGACCTGCAAACGCTGACGGTGAGTGTGGTTGAATGAGAGGTTTGATATGTCAAAACTATTGACTTTGTGTTTGCAAAAAGGCATTAAATGTATTATCTTTGCATGAGCAAGGGAAGCACGCCGGTGCTTCCCTTTTTTAGTTTCCAATCCACCAACAGCCCCCCAACCCCCTGAAGGGGGCTTTTCATCCCTGCTATGGAAGATCGTTCGGCCCGAATGGCTTTGCAAAAGGGCCTCTTTGAGGTTGTCATCCGGCCCGAGTGAGCTTCCAAGTGTGGCCGTTTTGCAAGGTCGTTTGGGCTTGGCGGGAAAATTGATGGGACGGATTGGGCGGATAAGGCGGATGAGATTGAAGGGAGAAATGGGCGTGGGAAAATCGCGTGTAAGGCTTTTTCGAAATCTTTAATAGTTGATGCTATATATGGCTTTATCCCTTGTTCAGCCCCCTAAATTAGGGGGCTTTAGACACTCCATTAACACCTACCACCCATCACCTACCACCTTCCTGCCCCTACTGCAGGACGATATTTTGCAACTCTCCGCAAAGTATATGAGACGCAGGGCAAAGGAAATGTAGCCTGATTGTAGTATCTTTGTAATTCAATCAACCAACAGTGACCATGAAACGAATGTTTACTTCTTTGCTCCTGATGCTCTCCACCTCTCTGATGATGGCGTGGGAGGGTGGAGCTCCGCCCCGTCTGCATGTGGACGGGCGTTACTTTAAAGACCCCTCTGGCAACATCGTCAACCTGCACGGATTTGCACAAACCTACAGTCCGTGGTTTAACGAGCGGGGCACGAAATGGGACAACTACGACGTGCAGGCTTGTCTGGCCTACAACAAAGGGCTGATAGACAAAATCATCGCCGCCGGATGGAAGATGGATTTCGTGCGCCTGCATTTGGACCCCTATTGGAGCAACACGCCCGGTGTGCCCCATCAGGGCGAGAGCGACATTTCGGCTTTCAGTTTCGAACGCTTCAAGAAATATCTCGACGAGGTGTTTGTGCCCATGACGCAGTATATCGTGGGCAAGGGCATGTATGTAGTGATGCGCCCGCCGGGCGTGTGCCCCCAAGAGATAAGGGTGGGCGATGCCTACCAGCAGTATCTCATCAAGGTGTGGAGTTATGTGGCCGGGCATCCCGCCCTGAAAGACAACCCCTGTGTGATGTTCGAACTGGCCAACGAACCGGTGCGCATTGTCCATGCCGACGGCAGGGTGGCCGGCGACCGGGAGATGACGGAGTATATCCAGCCTGTGGTGGATGCCGTGCGGGCCCACTGCGGCAACATCGTGCTCATACCCGGCTTGGGCTACCAGTCGCACTATGCCGGTTTTGCCGACTATCCCGTAAGGGGAGACAACGTGGGCTATGCCGTGCACTGCTATCCCGGATGGTACAACGGTGCGCACGACGGCAGCAAGGAAGTGAAGGTGGACTACGAGAAGTTCAAGGCCGGATGGCAGAGACAGATAGGCCCCATCTCGGCCATTGCTCCGGTCATCGTGACCGAGATGGACTGGGCTCCGGTGAAGTATGATGCTTCTTGGGGCAAGTCGACCACGGGCACGGTGGGCGGCACCGGCTTCGGAGCCAACTTCAAGGACATCGTAGACCGAGACGGCAACATCAGTTGGCTCATCTTCACCGGGCCTGACATCTTGGCCCGCTACGATGGTGTGCCGGCCACGGGCGAGGCCGACAAGACGGTGGTCAACGACCCCGAGGCCTGTGTGTGGCCCGCCTACCATTGGTATCAGGACTATGTCAAGACGGAATATCCCTCCACGCAGCCCTACGGGCGCACACTGGAGCAGGGCAGGGTGGTGAGCATCGCTCCCGAACGGGCCGGCTACACGCTCATGCCCTCGTCGCGCTGTCCCGTCAACCTGCTGGCCACCTACGAGAACGGCATGGTGGAGAATGTTTCGGGCAATGCCACATTTGTCTCATCGTCACCGGCTGTGGCGGTGAACCGCTGGAGTATGGCCGGCGTGAGCGAAGGACAGGCCACGGTGGAGGCCGCTTATACCACTCCCGACGGCCGCAGGCTCACCACCTCCTTCCCCGTCAGCGTGAAGACTTTTCCCCTGAAGGCGGGCGTGTTCAATCCCGACATTTGGGAGAAGGGCTCCTTCGATGAGGCCACGGGCACTTTGCAGACGGGCCGGTGGGGCTTCGGCGGATGGAAGTATAGCGATGGAATCGACCTTTCCGGTTATAAATATCTTGTGGTGGAACTCAACCGTGCGCAGGCGTGCAGTGCTTCGTTCCGCCTGTTTGACGAGAGCAGCTACTGGAGCAAGCCCGCCAAATACGATTTCGGCGACAAGACGCGCTTGGTGATAGACCTGCACAAGATGGTGAAAGACGGCACCTCGCAGAAGTGCGACCCCTCACATATTTATATAGCAGGCTTCTGGACCACCGGCAGTGCGGCTGTCAGCATCAAGGATGTGTATTTGAGCAACGACGGACTCTCTCCCACCGGCATCGGGAGTGTGGGCAAGGCCGTGCAGCTGACGGGTGGCCGCATCTACTCGCTCGACGGTCGGGAGGTGCGCACCGACGGGCGCAGCGGCCTTTTGCCCCACGGAATCTATATCAAGAACGGTAAAAAGGTGAAAATGTAACAAATGGCAAAGTCTATGAAACAAACTGCAATCTGAATTTAAAAAGTATTAAATATCTTTGCACGGAAATCAAATGGCAAAAACCAATCTTAACCTAATAACGTAAAAATGAAACAAGCAAACAGACTTTTTCAAGTCGTTTCTCTGACAGCGATGCTGTTGGTGCTGTCATCGATGGCAGCCTGGGCGCAGTCGTTCGCGATCAAGGGAAACGTGACCGACGAAAGTGGCGAGCCGCTCATCGGTGCGACGGTCGTCATGAAGGGCAATGCCCATGTCGCTGCCGTGACCGATTTTGACGGCAACTTCACGCTTCAGGCGCCCCAGCGCCACATTACGATTGTCGTGACCTACGTGGGCATGTTGCAGCAGGAGGTGAAGGCCACGGCCGGAACTAATCTCAACATCACGATGAAGAGCGATGCCCAGATGCTCGAAGAAACTGTGGTCGTGGGCTACGGTCAGCAGAAGAAAGCCAGTGTAGTGGGCTCCATCACCCAGACCACGGGCAAGACGCTCGAGCGAGCCGGCGGTGTGAACAACATCGGTGCGGCTCTGACGGGCAACTTGCCGGGCGTGGTCACCATGTCTTCCACCGGTATGCCGGGCGAGGAAGACCCGAAAATCATCATCCGCGGTGTGAGCAGCTGGAACGGTAGCGACCCACTCGTGCTCGTCGACGGCATCGAACGCCCCATGGGCAGTATCGACATAGCCTCGGTGCAGAGCGTCTCGGTACTGAAAGACGCGTCGGCCACGGCCGTCTATGGTGTGAAGGGTGCCAACGGCGTGATTCTCATCACCACCAAACGCGGACAGGAAGGCAAGGCCAAGATAGAAATAGGAGTGAACATGACGCTTAAAACGGTGTCGAAGCTCCCCGGTTCGATGAGCAGTGCCGATGCCCTCACCATCCGCAACCAGGCCGCAGCTCACGAACTGGGCCTCAAGCCCGAGTCGTGGCTCAAGATGACTCCGATGGACATTATCGGTAAATACCGCAACCCGGCCAATCTGGAAGAGGCCGAGCGCTATCCTGATGTAGACTGGCAGGATGTGGTGTTCAGAAAGACGGCCATGGCCTACAACCCCAATGTGAACATCTCCGGCGGTACGAAGTTTGTGAAATATTTCGCCTCGATCGACTTTCTGCACGAGGGTGACATGTTCCGCCGGTGGGACAACAACCGCGGCTATAAGGCCGGTTATGGGTTCGACCGCATCAACGTGCGCTCCAACCTTGACTTCCGGCTCACCAACACCACCACGCTGAAGGCCAACATCTTCGGTTCCCACGGCGTGAAACAGGGCCCTTGGGGCGTGCCCACGGGGTCGTTTGGCGAGTCGCAGCTGTGGCAGGCCGCTTACAGTGCGCCCCACAACGCTTTCGTGCCCCGTTACTCCGATGGCACGTGGGGTTACTACCCCGCCGACTCGCAGGGCGCTCCCAACTCCATTGTGAACCTGGCCATCTCGGGCGTGGAGAAGACCACCACCACCCGCATCAATACCGACTTCACGCTGGAGCAGGACTTGGGTTTCCTCCTGAAAGGCTTGAAGGCCAGTGCGCTGGTGTCGTGGGACAACACGTTTGTGGAGGCCGGACGAGGCATCAACGACCTCTATCACAAGGCACAGTTCAAGTGGATCAATCCCGACACGGGAGCCACCGTGTGGAAGGAGCCGCAGGAAAGCAACACCAACTTCGACTTTCAGGAAGGCATCAAGTGGACGACAGCGGGCGGCAATGTGAACAACGGGCTCACCCAGCGCAATCTGTTCTATCAGGCGCAGCTCTTCTGGGGCAACAAGTTCGGCGACCACGACATCACGGCGATGGGCGTGTTCAACCGTCAGGAGAACGCCCGGGGCAGCGAATTCACCCACTATCGCGAAGACTGGGCTTTCCGTGCCACTTACAACTATGCCGGCCGATACTTCGCCGAGTACAACGGTGCCTATAACGGTTCGGAGAAGTTCAGCAAGGACAACCGCTTCGCTTTCTTTAATTCTGGAGCCCTCGGTTGGCTTGTGAGCGAGGAGAAGTGGTTCACACCGGTAAAAAAGGTTATGGATATGCTGAAGCTGCGATACTCCTACGGTGAGGTGGGCGACGACAATATCTGGGAGCGTTGGCTCTATGCCACCCAGTGGGCCTACGGAGGCAATGCCCACAACGGCCTTTACGAAGACAACAGCCCTTACACATGGTATAAAGAAGCACGCATCGGCAACTCCGATGTGCATTGGGAGAAGGCCGTGAAGCAGAATTTCGGCGTGGACTATTCGTTCCTCGGCGGATTGCTGGCCGGAAGCCTTGAGTTCTTCCATGAGAAGCGTTCCGACATTCTCATACCCGGCGACAGGCGTGCCGTTCCCTCCTATTTCGGAGCCAAGGCACCAGTGATGAACTACGGACGGGTGCGCACGGCGGGCTATGAACTGGAACTCCGGGTCAACAAGACCATTGCCAACGGCATGCACTTCTGGGGCAACTTCAACATGACCCATGCCGAAAACAAGATTCTCTCCTACGACGACCCACAGTTGAAGCCCGACTATCAGAAGCAGCAGGGATTTGCCA
Source organism: Segatella buccae ATCC 33574 (assembly GCF_000184945.1). Taxonomy (GTDB): domain Bacteria; phylum Bacteroidota; class Bacteroidia; order Bacteroidales; family Bacteroidaceae; genus Prevotella; species Prevotella buccae. Next base: position 680,166 of record NZ_GL586311.1, on the reverse strand, counting down.
TCGGGCAGGACCACTCCTATATGTCGGCCGGTTTCGCCAACACCTGGGACGAGGTTATCGGCATGACCCGCCACGACACCAACGACGACCAGAAACTTCCCGGCCAGTATGTCATCACCGACTACAACGGCGACGGCGTGATCGACTCCAACGACAATGTGCCTTATGGCTACACGGGCACGCCGCAGAACACCTACAATGCCACCATCGGATGGGACTGGAAGGGCTGGAGCTTCTTCATGCAGTGGTATGGCGTGAGCAACGTGAACCGCTATGTGGGATTCAACTCACTGGGAAAGAATCTCGACACGGTGTTTGATGAAGGCTCGTTCTGGACAAAAGACAATACCAACGCCGATGCTCCCATGCCACGCATCAACTCCACGCCGAGCTATTACAGTGGTTCGCGCTTCCACTACGACGGCAGTTTCATCCGTCTGAAGAACATGGAAGTAGCCTATACGTTCACTAAAGGCTGGGTGAGCAAGATGGGGCTGCAGAGCGTGAAGCTCTATCTCAATGGCAACAACCTCTGGGTGTGGAGCCGTATGCCCGACGACCGCGAGAGCAACTATGCCGGCACGGGACTGGCTTCGCAAGGGGCTTACCCCACGGTGAAGCGTTTTAACTTGGGTCTTAAAATCAACTTGTAACAGTAAGGACAATGAAACAGCATTTCAATAAATATATCGTAGCGGCTTGCAGTGTGCTGGCGGTGGGCTTTGGTCTGACAGCTTGCACCGATTATCTCGACAAGTCGCCTGACTCGGACATCTCGGATGTGGATGCCTACAAAGACTTCAAGAACTTTCAGGGATTCACCGAAGAGCTTTACAACTGCATTCCCGAATTCTACAAGGGTTATTGGACCAACTCGTGGAACTGGGGAGAAGACGAAATACAGAACGTGGGCATCAACTATCACATGGTCTACAAGATAGACAACGGCGATTTCTGGGGCTGGCAGAGCAGCTTCGACGGCTGGCAGAGCGGTTGGATGGACCGCAACGACTTCCAGCCCGGGGGCGACCGCTTCCGCCACAGCTTGTGGCCGGCCTGCTGGTATGGCATCCGCAAGGCCAACATGGGCATAGCCAACCTTGACAGGTTTACCGGTACGAAAGAGGAGAAAGACCTCTTGGCCGGGCAGCTCTACTTCTTCCGCGGATGGTTCCACTTCGAACTGATGCAGTTTTTCGGCGGTCTGCCTTATATTGACAAGGCCTTCTCGGCCGACGACAAGCTGAACCTGCCGCGCCCCACCTATCAGGAATGTGCGGAAAAGGCGGCCGAAGACTTCCGCAAGGCGGCCGACCTGCTCCCCATGGACTGGGACCAGACGGTGGCCGGACGTAACACATTGGGCAAGAACCAGCTGCGTGTGACCAAGGCTGCCGCCCTGGGCTATCTGGGCAAAGACCTGCTCTTTGCAGCCAGTCCGTTGATGAATCGCGACAGCGGGGGCACTGCCGACTATAACAAGGAACTGTGTAAACGTGCTGCCGAAGCGTTCGGCGAACTGCTTGCCGCCGTGGAAGGCGGACAGACACAGTTTGGCTTGCTGCCTTTCGAGGAGTATTCGCAGAACTTCTACACCATCGACCAGAATGGCAAGATTGCCGGACAGACGAAAGACAACTCCATCACAGAGGCCATCTTCCGTGGCCCCGACTACGGCTGGAACAATACCAACTGGGGGTTGAGTAAGCAGTTCTTTGCCTGCAACGCCGACCTCAACGACGGCGGTGTGCTCACTTTGCCCACGGCCAACTACGTGAATTACTACGGCATGGCCAACGGTCTGCCCCTCACCGATGCCGAATCGGGTTTTGACAACACGCATCCGTGGAAAGACCGGGATCCCCGTTTCTACAACGACATCAAGTTTGATGGTTGCCGGCTCATCAAGGGCGACCTTGGCAAGCAGCCCGCCTCTTTGAAGACGGCCGACTTGCAGACCGGCGGGGCCTACCGTTCGGAGGATAAAGGCAGCCGCACGGGCTATCTGCTCTATAAGTTCATCGACGTGACTTGCAACAAGATAGACCAGGGTTATGGCTATTCCCACCATTTCAACATCCACCTTCCCTGGATGCGCTTGGCCGATGTCTATTTGATGTATGCCGAGGCGGCCGCCGAGGCTTTCGGCAGTGCGACCGGCAAGGCAGCCAACTGTCCGCTTACAGCCCTTGATGCCGTGAACAAGATACGCAAGCGTGCAGGAGTGGCCGATGTGGCCACCAAGTATGCCGGGAGTCTGGAAGGCTTCATGGGCGAGCTTCGCCGCGAGCGCGCCGTTGAACTTTCCTACGAGGGACACCGCTTCAACGACCTCCGCAGATGGTTGTTGTTGGACAAGTCACCTTATAATATAAAAACCTCGCAGGAGTTCACCCGGGTGCAGCTTGATGAGAAAGACCCGAAGAACAGCACTGTCAGCGGATTCAGGGAGAAGCTGATACTCAAGCGCAACTTTGCGGCCCGCCACTATTGGCTGCCTTTGAAGAAGAGCGACACGCAGCTTTATATCGAGTTCAAACAGAATCCCGGTTGGGAATAAACGTCGGGAATGAATGTCCCTCTCCGTTCTGCCACTTACGGTGACAGACGGGAGGGAAGAAGCAAAAGAAAGAAACATCAGATTATGGAATAACATTTCAAACCATGAAGATAAAGAAAACTTATATAAACACCATGCTTGTCGCCGGCTTGTTGGGCTCTGCGACAGCCACGCAGGCACAGGCACTTGCCTCCGATTCGGCCAAGGTGAACGTGGCTTTCCGCTCTGTCGACAAGGACGACTTGATGGGCGGAGTGTCTGCCGTGGACATGACCGACCTCACGAGGAAGAACTATTCCACCTACAGTCTGGACAACATGCAGGCCTATGTGGGCGGTTACAACGGTCAACTGTGGAACATGGGCGAGGCGCTGGTCGTCGTAGACGGTGTGCCCCGCGACGCCAACAACGTGCTGCCCACGGAGATAGAGCAGATCACATTCCTCAAGTCGGCCAGTGCCGTGGTGCTTTATGGCAGCCGTGCAGCCAAGGGGGCCGTACTCATCACCACCAAGCGCAGCCGTGTGGACGGCCTTCAGGTGAGCGTGCGGGGCAATGCCACGCTCTTCACTCCGAAGCGCTATCCGAAATATCTGGGTGCTCCCCAGTATATGACGCTCTACAATGAAGCGCTGGCCAACGACGGCAAGTCGCCTGTCTACAGTGACGAAGACATCTACAACTATGCCTCAGGTGTGAATCCCTATCGCTATCCGAACATCGACTTCTTCTCTTCCGACTATGTGAAGAAGGGTTTTCAACGTTATGAGGGCATCGCCGAGTTTCAGGGCGGAGGCCGTTTTGCGCACTTCTATGCCAACATAGGCCTCTACAACGTGAACGACCTGATGAAGTTTGGAGAGGGAAAGGACAATCACACCACGCGGTTGAACATTCGCGGCAATGTGGATTTGCGGCTCAACGACTGGATCACGGGATGGGTGGATGCCAATGCCACATTCTATGATGCGCGCAACGACAACTCCGACTTCTGGAGCCAGTCTGCCACTTTGCGCCCCACCAGCCAGTATCCGCTCACACCGCTGATCCCGCTTGAATATATCAACAAGTCTGTGCCTTCGATGAAAACCATGATAGAGAACAGCAACTATGTCATCGACGGCAAGTATCTCATCGGTGGTACGCAGAGTTTGCAGACCAATCCTTTCGCGTCGATGTATGCCGCAGGCTATCACACCTACACGAGTCGCCAACTACAGTTCGATGCCGGAGTGAAGATGGACTTGGCAAGCGTGCTTAAAGGCTTGAGTTTCAAGACCCAGTTTGCCGTAGACTACGCCACATCCTACACCACCAATCTGAAGAATGAGTATGCCTGTTTCGAGCCGGTGTGGAGCAATGTCAACGGTAAGGACGAAATCATCGACCTCAAGAAGTACGGCACCGACAAGCGCACGGGCATTCAGAACATCGAGGGTTCTACCAGCCGGCAGACGATTCTCTATTCGGCCCAGTTCGACTACGACCGCCAATTCGGTGATCACGGTGTGGCTGCCTCGCTTCTGGCTCACGGCTATCAACGCACCGTCTCGACCGAATACCACAAGGTGACCAACGCCAATCTCGGTTTGCAGATGAATTATAACTACCTGCATAAATACTACGCCGACCTCTCCATGGCCGCTATCCATTCGCCGAAGTTGGCCCCCGGCCATCGCGAAGCTGTGTCGCCCGTACTCTCCGTGGCCTGGAGGTTGGGTAAGGAGCGTTTCATGAAGGATGCGGAATGGATAAAAGACCTGAAGCTCACGGCTTCTTACGGCATCGTAAACGAAGATCTCGATATTGAGAATTACTACATGTACGACCAGATATTCACTGCCACCGGAACATGGTGGGGATGGAGCGAGAGTGCCAACTCCATGCAGACCTCCGACTCTCAGCGCGGGGCTAACAACGATTTGACCTTCGTTAAGCGTAAAGAGTTCCGTCTGGGGCTCAATGCCAATCTTTGGGATGGGCTGATAACCTTGGAGGCCAACTACTTCAGTGTAGCCACCAACGGTCTGCTCACCACTCCCTCGACTTCCTATCCGAGTTACTTCATGACCTACTGGCCCAAGTCGACATTCCTGCCCTACATCAACTACAACAATCAGCGGCGCACCGGTTTTGACTTCACCGTGAATGTCCACAAACGCGTGGGCGAAGTGGACTTGCAGGCCGGGTTTACCGGAATGCTTTATTCCTCCAAGAACACCCGCGTCAGCGAAAACGTAGAGTATGACTGGTTGAAGGCCGAGGGTGGCCGCATTGACGCGCTTCGCGGCTATCAGTGCCTCGGCTTCATCGGTGAGGAAGATGTCGTAAGGGGTGCCGACGGCAAGGTGACCGGCTATGCCGACGGTGTAGCCGTGGTGAACAACAACACCAAGCCCGGTGATTTGAAGTATAAAGACCAGAACGGCGACGGCAAGATAGACAGCAAGGATGCAGTGGTTTTGGGGCATTGGACTCCCGACTTCAACCTCGGTTTCCACTTCACGGCCAAGTATAAAGGCTTCACGCTCTTCCTCAACATGACCGGCAACTTCGGTGCAACAGCCATTAAGAACAATGCCTACGCATGGGCTTATGGCGACCGTAAATACTCTGACATGGTGCTGGGCCGTTGGACACCGGCCACAGCTGCCACGGCCACCTATCCCCGTCTGACCACCGAAGGGGGAGAACTCAATTTCGTGACCTCCGACTTCTGGACCTATAGCACCGATGCCGTGCGGCTGAACAAGGTTCAGCTCACTTACGACTTGCCCGGCAGTCTGTTCTCAGGCAAGTTTGTCAAAGGTGCCACGGTGTATGTGAGCGGCGGCAATCTGCTCACCATCGCCAAGGAACGCAAGTATATGGAGACGGCTGTCGGCAGTGCGCCGCAGACCCGTGCCTACAATCTGGGTGTAAAAGTCAACTTCTAAAATCGATCGACATGAAAACAAAGAATATCAAAATCCTTCTGGTTTCGGCAGTGGCGCTCGCATCGTTCAGTTCGTGTGACGAGATGTTTGAGCCTGCTTTGGAGAACAATCTCGGCATCGACTACATGACCAAGGACGCTTCCTATGCCGAAGGCGTATTGGGGAACGGCTATACGCGCATCCCCTGCAGGGACTTCCCTTTCAGCGAGGTGGCTACCGACGATGCCGTGAGCAACGATGCCGGCAACAGCTACCGCCGCCTGACGGCCGGTGCATGGACTTCCGACAACAATCCCGCCGAGCGTTGGCGTGACTGCCGTTCGGCCATCATGTATCTCAACCTCTTTTTGAGCAAGGCCGACCAAGTGCATTGGGCCGACGACAAGATAGCCTCGCAGATGTATTGCAACCGTGAGAAAGGGGAGGCCTACGGACTGCGGGCCATGTATATGTACTATCTGTTGCAGGCCCACGGCGGCTACGACGAGCAGGGCAATCTGCTTGGTGTGCCCATTGTGACTGAGCCGGAAAATTCCGCCTCCAATTTCAACGTGCCCCGCAACACGTTCGCTGACTGCATGAAAGCCATTTATGACGACTGTGCGAAGGCTCTCGAACTGTTGCCCGCCAAATATACAGACATTACTTCTGAGGCGCAAATCCCCGAGGCCTGCAAGTCGTTGGGGGCCGATGTCAGCCGGTACAACCGCGTGTTCGGTGTCAAGTTCAACGGCCGCATGGACGGCTCCATCGTTGAGGCTTTCCGCAGCAAGGCTGCCCTCTTGGCCGCCAGCCCGGCTTACAGCGACCAGTCGGGCACCGACTACCAACAGGCAGCCGACTACGCAGCGCAGGTGCTCGACCGCATCGGGGGCGTTTCCGGAATGGATCCCACAGGCTGGACATGGTATTGCAACAAGAACGAGATAGAGGGATTGCAGAACGGTTCAAACCCGAAAGAGGTGTTGTGGCGCGGAGAGAAAAGCCAGAGCAACACGCTTGAGTCCGACAACTATCCTCCTTCGCTCTATGGCAAAGGGCGCATCAATCCTACGCAGAACTTCGTGGATGCTTTCCCGGCCGCCAACGGCTATCCCATCACCGATGACAAGAGCAAGTTCAATGCCGCTACACCCTATGAAGGGCGCGACCCGAGATTGGCAGCCTATGTGGTGGTCAACGGTTCGAAGGTGGGTGTGAACAACTCCGTGATCAACACAGCAGCCGACGGCACCACGAAAGACGCGCTCGACAAGGAGACCGGCTCTTCCACCCGTACGGGCTACTACCTGCGCAAGCTCCTCCGGCAAGACATCAACCTCGATCCTGCCAACAAGAGCCAGCAGTACCACTACACCCCACGCATACGCTTCACCGAGATATTCCTCAACTATGCCGAGGCCGCCAACGAGGCTTTCGGTCCCAAGGGCAAGGGCTCTCATGCCTACAGTGCCTACGATGTAATCAAGGCCATTCGTCATCGTGCGGGCGTCGGCGGCACGGACGACGGCTACTTGGAGGAGTGTGCGCAGAGCAAGGAGAAGATGCGTGAGCTCATCCGCAACGAGCGGCGCATCGAACTCTGCTTCGAGGGCTTCCGTTTCTGGGATCTCCGCCGTTGGAAGGCCGATATCACTTCGCCTGCCACGGGCATGAAGATCACGGCCGGAACGGGTACCACCTATGTCTACACGCCCATCGAGGTGGAGCCCCGCAGCTTCAAAGACTATATGCTCTACGGTCCTATACCTTATTCCGAGACGCTTAAGTTCTCCGAACTCAAGCAGAACAAGGGCTGGTAGTTTCTGAATTTCTGCAAGTTCGGCAGGAGTTAGAGGAGAAGGTCCTTGAGCAATAGTAGAAAAAAGGAGCAAAAGGGGGAAGTGCCTTGAACGTAAGCGAAAAAAGGCAATGGCTTTTCTTCCTAACACAATGAAGCAGTCAATCAATAAAGCTGTTGTCTTAACTCCTAACGAGCGAAGCGAGTGCTAACTCCCTTTAACTCCTTTAACTCTAAAGTTGAGCTTGCGAAACTTAAAAAAATACAAACGATTGAACAACCATTTCAAATGATCATGAAACAGAATATGATGAAATCCGTGCTCGCACTTTTCGCCACGACGCTTCTTCTGGCAGCCACCTCGTGCGAAAACGGCGATATAGAATTTGCCGACTATAAATACCAGACGGTGTACTTTGCCAATCAAACCCCGATACGCACCATCACGCTTGGTACAGACGAGCACCCTAACGAACTTGACAACCAGCACAAGTTCAAGCTCTTTGCCACCTGTGGCGGTGTGTGGACCAATAAGCAAGACCGCAAGTTGGAGATAGCCGTGGACAACTCGCTCTGCGACGGCATCACGTTTGAGGACGGAAGTCCCGTTGTTCCGCTGCCGCAGGAGTATTACACGCTGGCCTCCCACACCATCACCATTCCCGCCGGCCAGTTGATGGGTGGCGTGGAGGTGCAGCTCACCGACGCCTTCTTTGCCGATCCTAAAGCTACCGGGGTGCATTATGTGCTACCCATGCGCATAGTGGGCAGTCAGGACTCCATCCTTGTGGGCAAGGCCAAGCCCACCTCGCCCAATCCCTACCGGCTGAATGCCGCCGACTGGGATGTCGTGCCCCACGACTATGTGCTCTATGCGTTGAAATACAAGAACAAGTATCATGGAGCATGGCTCAGCCACGGCACCGACGAGATAGACCTTAACGGGGTGGTGACCACCGTGGTTCGCGGCAACCAATATCGCGAGAAAGACGAGACTCGCTATCTGCGCACCGTCGGTCTGGACAAGTCTACCTACGAGTTGTCCACACAGGTGGATGTCGACACGACGAAGTATGACGACAAGGCGAAGAAGATGGTGACCGTCAGGGAGAAGAAGACGCTCAAATGCACTCTTGAACTTACCTTTGATGCTTCAGACAACTGCACCGTGCGGGTCGCTACGCCCGGTTGCGAGGGCAGTGGCACGGGCAAGTGGGAGTTTGAAGGAGCCAAGAAGGCATGGAACAATGCCGATCACGACCAAATCTCGCTCGACTACACCGTGACATACCATTACACGGACGATGGACGTCCGCGCTACAAGACTTTCAAGAGCAAGGATATCCTCGTGATGAAGACTCGCGAGAACCGTCGGGAGGACTTTGCATATAAACTCAAATAACCGAACTGAATCATGAAAACAGTCAAAACCATTTTTATGGCCGCCACAGCCCTGATGCTGGCTGCCTGCGCTGATACCGATATACCCGCATTCGAGGTGGAAAAACCGGCCGGGATGCATCTCACCGACTCGCTCAACGCCTACGGTGTGCTGAAAAGCTATGTCGATCGTGCCAAATATCCCGTCTTTAAGATGGGAGGGGCCACCTCGGCCGGTGAATTCAACAAGAAAGGCGTGCGCTATGTGCTCGACAAGGAGAACTTTGAGGAACTGGTGACGGGCAATGCCTTCAAGTATTCTTCCGTGGTGAAAAACGACGGCTCGATGGATTTCTCCACCATCACCGACTTCCTCGACAATGCCGCTGAGGCCGGTCTGTCGGTCTATGGCCACACGCTCTGCTGGCACTCGCAGCAAAACATGGTCTATCTCAAGAACATCATCACCGACCCCAATGCGGCCAACTATCTGCTCCATGCCACAACCTCGGAGCCTAAGGCCAATCCTTGGGACTGGGAACTCTATTACGACCTGAAGACACCGTTGGTGAAGGGCGTCGAATATACCATCAAGATGAGGGCCAAGGCCAGTGGCGACTGCGAGATGGCTTTCTGGCCGGGCGACGGCACCAACACCCAATATCTGCCTTCGTTGAAGGCGGGCAAGGAGTGGGCGGAGACTTCGCTCACCTTCACGGCCAACATTCCCATCACCCGTCTGCGCTTCTGTTTCGGCAAGTTTGGCGGCGACCTTTACATCGATGATGTGTCGCTCACGGCCAAGGGGACGACTGCCAATCTCGTGGCCAACGGTGGTTTCGACGAAGAGGACATCTCCTCATGGACGAAAGCAAGTTGGCTGAACTTCGTCTACAAGCGGGAAAAGGATGCCGACCAGGCCGGCGGCGGATCGTTTACCGAGCAGACGGTCAAAGACACGCTCACCTACGCGATGGGCAACTGGATAAAAAGTATGATGGAGGCCTGCAACGGCAGGGTGAAGGCATGGGATGTTGTCAACGAGCCTATGAGCGACGGCAAGCCCTCAGAGCTCAAGACGGCCGGGCGTGACGGCGACCCCAAGAAAAACTTCTATTGGCAAGACTACTTGGGCAAGGATTATGCCCGGGTGGTCATCAAGTTGGCACGCCAATACGGCGGTGACGACCTGAAGCTCTTTATCAACGACTACAACCTTGAAGCGGCCTACAACCGCAATGCCAAATGTCAAGGTCTCATCGATATGGTGAAGTATTGGGAGAGCGACGGCGTGACCAAGATCGACGGTATAGGCAGTCAGATGCACGTCACCTACTCCATGAATCCCGAGACGCAGAAGCGCAACGAGGAGGCCTACGTGAACCATCTGAAGTTGCTCGCAGCCACGGGCAAGCTCATCCGCCTGTCAGAACTCGACATGGGGCTTGCCGATGCCAAGGGGAATACCGTCCACACAGCCGATGTGACGGCCGAGCAACACCGGTTGATGGCAGGTTACTATAAGTTCATCGTGGAGAAATACCTTGAGATTATCCCTCCTGCCCAGCAGTATGGCATCACCAACTGGGGCGTGACCGACAGTCCGGCCGGCAGTTTCTGGCGGGCTGATGAGCCCATCGGTCTGTGGGATGTCAACTACAATCGTAAGCCGGCCTATGCAGGATTTGCCGATGGCTTGGCAGGAAAATAGAGCGTAATTATCGATAATCATGAATAGTATTTCATGAGCATTTGGTTTCTTTGAAAGCTGCGTCGCGACGATGCGGCTTTCTTTTTGCCCTTTGGGGAGAGTGGGGGTGATGTCTTTTGTGTTGTCAATATTATTCGCCGCCGATTTGCATTTTCCCCGTTTTCATCGTATCTTTGCATTGGCAAGGGAAGCACGCAAGTGTTTCCCTTTTTTAGTTTCCAATCCATCTAAGGACTCCCAACCCCCTGAAGGGGGCTTCCCATGCCTGTTTTGAAATGCGATTCGGCCTGACTGATCCGATGAAACGGCCTCTTTTGGATTGTCATTCGGCCTGAGTGAGCTTCCAAGTGTGGCTGTTTTGCAAGGTCGTTTGGGCCAAGTGAGAAAATTGATAGGGCGGATTTGGCAGATAAAACGAATGGGACGAGATGGAAAAATGGGCGTAAAAAAAACTCCATGTAAGGCTTTTTCTCAATCTTTAATAGTTCGTGCTATATCATGTGCCCACTCTCTTTTGCTCATCTATGGCCCCTATCTCTTTATCGTCATTTCCTTTATATGGCCTGACTTGTCAAGTAGTTTGAGCGAATAATATGGATTGTCTTTGTTTTTCCACACCATGTCGCTGAAGGTGCAAAAGTCGGATATGGACATACTGTCCATTTCAATCAATTCGTCCCCGACTCTTGCCCCTTTCATGTAGGCTTCGCTTTGTGGATTGACCAATCCCACAACAGTTTTGTTGTTTTCAACCACAAACAACAGATTCGTGGTTTTTCCGTCTATGCTTATCCTGTCTGATTTATTGTAAGGTTGGAAGGTGAACGTGTGATTGTATGGGTTGATAATCAAACTGCCGTATTCAAGGATTTTGCTGCCGTAGGCACAAAATCCGTTTCTTACTTCTATGTTGACATTGGATAGTGTCAGTTTCCCTATGCTCAAGTTCCTAAGATTCATAAACACATGTTCTTCTGCGGGAGTAACGCCGTTCGCGCCTATTTTAGATACACCATAACCGCTCCAGACCACTTGGCTCAAAAAGTCAGAATCGCCCTTGGAATTGTTTCGTTTGGCAAAAAAATCATATACTTCTTTCTTGTTCATTTCAAATAATGTGGGCCTGCCGGTGTCAAATAAAGAATATACCGTACCCCCTCCGGATATGTTGGTTTTAAAATATGGCTGCCCGGATTTGGTTATATATTTGAAGCAAATACCCTTTTCGTGGTTGAAAAAGTTTCTTTTGTCTGTAACTATCAGTAAGTTTGTCTGTAAGTCAATCTTTATGGTATAGCCTTTATCTATAAGGTTGAACCCAATCAGGCCGTCATTGTAGCAACTGAAGATTGGTTGTTGGGAGAGCAGCCCGGTTGTGTTTTTTATAAGTATATTCCCCATATATAGGCTGTCTACTCTGGCGAGGTCATGTTCTTTGGATAGGTTGGAAACATCACTGACCACTTCTTTGATTCCGGCAGGCCGATGCGGGATGTCCCTGTCTGCATTGAAAACAAAGCAGTTGGTACCCGTATCCAAGCAAAAGCGAAACTTCTTGCCGTCAATGCTTACAGGCACAAGTATTTGACCTTTTCTATATTCAATAGGGATGGTATCGACGAAATTGCTTTTCTCAACCGTAAACAGATCCAATTCTTTAGCTCTGCCAAAAGCAGATAGGCAGGAAGAGACACAAATGGCCACTATGAGAGTTGATAGTCTGGGTAAATAAAGTCGTATCATAGATGTATTATGAAATTTACCCGTTGGTGGAATTAGTTTAGTGCGTGCTTAATTCTACCGATGGGTTTAATCCTGTTTATCGGCTCAAAGATACGATATTATTCTTGGATATCTGTTCGTCTTGAGCCGATTTTGTGCTTGTTTTGTTCGGAAATGAGCCGATTGCTGCATTTTTAAGACAGCTTTTTGCCAAGGCTGCCCAAAATGATAGATACACGAAGTTTTATGAAACAAATGAGAGGGAGTTTTGAGGGGATTTGTTCTACCTTTGTCCACGGAAATATCAATGGAAAAATAACGATATATCATGAACAAGAAGACTCTCTTAGGTGCTGCGCTGCTGTTGGTTTCGCTCGCTCCGCGGGCACAGCAGGCCACTTTCAGTTATTTCAGCTATCAAGGCGACGAACCGCGTTTCCGGAAACAGATAGATGCCGGACGCGAATTTTTCAACCCCATTCTGGCCGGTTTTTATCCCGACCCGTCGATATGCAGGGTGGGGGATACCTATTATATGGTCAACTCCTCGTTTTCCTTTTTCCCCGGTGTGCCGCTCTCCACGAGCAAAGACCTTGTACACTGGACACCCGCAGGTCATGTGCTTGACCGTCCCTCGCAAGTGCCCTTGGCCCGGCAGAAAGTGAGTGGGGGCATCTTCGCCCCGGCCATCAGCTACAACCCCAAGAACAAGACGTTCTACATGATTACCACCAACGTGGGGGCAGGCAACTTCTATGTGAAGTCGAAAGACCCTGCCAAGGGTTGGAGCGAACCGATATACCTGCGCAAGATAGACGGCATCGACCCGTCGTTTTTCTTCGACAAGGACGGCGCGGGATACATCGTGCACAATGCGCCCGTTGACGGTGGGGCCGACTATGAGGGCCAGCGGGCCATCCGCATTTTCCGTTTTGACACCGAGGGCGACAGCATCGTCGGCGACTACAAGCAGATTGTGCGTGGAGGCACGCATGTGGAGAAACGCCCCATCTGGATTGAAGGCCCTCATCTCTACCGCATCGGCAAATACTATTATCTCATGTGTGCCGAAGGTGGTACGGGCGATTGGCACAGTGAAGTGATTTTCCGGAGCAAGAGCCCCATGGGGCCGTGGGAGGAGAACCCTGACAACCCGATACTCACGCAGCGCACAGGACTTGACCCCAACCGGCCCGACATTGTGACGAGCACGGGACATGCCGACCTCGTGCAGTCGAAAGAGGGTGACTGGTGGGCCGTGTTCCTCGGTTGCCGACCCTACGAAGCTGACTACTACAACACCGGGCGCGACACCTATCTGCTGCCCGTGGCGTGGAAGAATGGGTGGCCCGTGATTTTGGATAAGGAGAAAGCTGTGCCCACGGTGCTCGCGATGAAGCCGTGGCAGCAGAAAATGCAAAAGGCCGTGCCGGTCGGAGCGGTCGCAACCACGGGTAATTTTGCCTATACCGACCGTTTTGCCGGAGACAGACTGGACGGGCGTTGGATGTTTCTCCGCAATCCGTCGCAGTTTTACAGTCTCGGAGCCGATGGGTTGACTATCAATGCCCTGCCCGCAGACATCTCGCAGCGTGAGCCTCTCTCAGCCGTGTTCTGTCGCCAGCAGCACACCGTGTTTTCGGCCGAGACCCGTGTAGCTTTTCACCCTGCCAGCGACAAGCAGTTGGCCGGACTCGCGCTCTTGCAGAACGAGGAATATAATTTTGTGATGGGCAAGACTCGACTCAACGGGCGTCTCGCTGTGGTGCTCACACGTTCCGAGCGTGTGAATGCCATCATCGCTTCAGCTTTTCTCGACGAGGCCGACGCCGACAAGCCCTTGCGACTGAAAATAGACGGTCACGGTCGCTACTACGACTTCTATTATGCCGTGGCCGACGGTCCGTGGCAGTTGCTCGCCCGCGGTGTCGATGCCGTCAATCTGAGTACTCACAGGAGCGGCGGATTCATCGGAGCCTGCATCGGATTATACGCTACGGCTAAAGGCTCTTAAAAACAAGAATAGCTGTATCGGTCAAAGAAAGGAATATACATAGAGCATAAACCTTTTCTTGACCGATACAGCTATCAGATATTTTTTCCTTTTAAACTTTTAGATTCCCTTTTGAATCTTTAAAAATTCCTTTTTTCTTTGTAATTTTGCAGCCAAATGAAGATAGGCAATATAGAATTTGGCTCCCGTCCGTTGTTCCTCGCTCCGATGGAAGATGTGACGGATATCGGTTTCCGGATGCTTTGCAAGCGTTTCGGGGCGGCAATGGTGTACACGGAATTTGTGTCGGCAGAGGCACTCGTGCGTTCCATCAAGTCGACGGTGTCGAAGCTCACCATCAGCGATGAGGAGCGGCCCGTGGGCATACAGATATACGGGCGCACGGTGGAAGATATGGTAGAGGCTGCCCGTATTGTGGAACAGGCGCGTCCGGATGTCATAGATATCAATTTCGGTTGCCCGGTGAAGAAAGTGGCCGGGAAAGGGGCCGGAGCCGGAATGCTGAAAAACGTTCCGCTGATGCTTGACATTACGCGCGAAGTGGTAAAGGCGGTGAAGGTGCCCGTGACGGTGAAGACCCGGCTGGGTTGGGACAGCAACAATCTCATCATCTCCGAACTGGCTGAACAACTGCAAGACTGCGGCATCCAAGCACTCACCATTCATGGGCGCACACGCAGTCAGATGTACACGGGAGAAGCCGACTGGTCGCTCATAGGCGAGGTGAAAAACAATCCGCGCATCCATATTCCGATCATCGGCAATGGTGATATTGGCTCCATTGCCGAGGCCCACGAGGCGTTCGACCGCTATGGAGTGGATGCCGTGATGATCGGACGGGCGACATTCGGACAGCCGTGGCTGTTCTCGGAGCAGCCGCTGACGTATGAAGAAAAAATAGGAGTGCTTGAGGAGCAACTGCGCATCAATGTGGAGCGCATTGGCGAATATCGGGGCATTCTGCACACACGCCGCCACTTGGCGGCCAGTCCGATATTCAAGGGTATTCCCAATTTCCGACAGACGCGTATTGCCATGCTACGGGCTACGACGGTGGAGGAGTTGATGGGGATATTGAAAAATCTCACCCCCGACCCTTCTGTGAAAGACCGAAGGGAGTAAACGGGCTTGGGTTGGAAAAAGAATGTTTGTGTTTTGAAGAGTGTTTTATACCTACCCGATTCCTTACATCAGCAGATGATACATTCCGCCGGCCAAAGGCTTTATCACGCCTTTCATTTCTAATTGGAAGAGAAGGGCGGTCAGTCGACTGATAGTTAGCCCCGACTGTACACTGAGCATGTTGATTTGCAGGTCGTTATTGCGTTGCAATACATCTACCACCGCTTGTTCCTCTGGCGAGAGAGAGGGGAATAGCTGGCGTTCGATGCCTTTGCGATGGGCCTTTTGAATGGCGGCATCAGTCTGCCATCCCATCGCCTTAACGAAGTCTTCGGCCGATGTGATGAGGGCTGCACCATTGTCGCGGATGAGGTTGTTGCAGCCTGCAGAGTAGGGGGCACCCACCGCTCCGGGAAAGGCAAACACATCGCGGCCGTAGCTTTGTGAGATGCCGGTGGTGATGAGGCCGCCGCCACGGGCGGCACTTTCCACGAGAATGCAGGCATCTGACATACCTGCTACGATACGGTTGCGCCGCACGAAGTTCACTTTGTCGGCGTTGGTCTGGGTGAGAAACTCGGTAACAAGACCTCCGTGACTCACCATCTCTATGGCCGTCTGCCGATGGCGTGGTGGATAGAGGTCATCAAGGCCGTGGGCCAGTACCCCCACAGTAGGAAATCCATTGGTCAGAGCCTGCCTGTGTGCGTTGATGTCTACGCCGTAGGCCAACCCGCTTATGATGAGCACCTCGGGGCAAAGTGCCCGCAGGTCGGTCACGAAACGGCGTATGAGGTCTTGTCCGTAGGTCGTGCAGTGGCGTGTTCCCACGATGTTGATCACCCGCTTAGGGTTGAGGTCGGTGTTGCCGAGGTAGAAAAGTATGAGCGGTGCATCGGGACACTCCTTCAGGCGTTGCGGATAACGTGGGTCGTTGAGCGTCAGCGGCTGGATGTGGTGCTCAAGGTCGTAGGCCAGTTCCGCCTCAGCCCGTTTCAGCGGTTCGTCGAGACGGGCCAGCGAGTCGATGAGCCGGTCGCCGGCATCGGGCAGTATGTCACGAATGTTGTGGCGGTGGGTTATCACTTCCGTGGCCGACCCGAGCAAACGGTAGAGTTCGAGCAGCCCGGCAAGCGTGAAGTAGTTGATGCGCGTCAGGGCGATGGTGTTGATGATTTCCTGTTGATCCAAGGGCTATGTTGTGATTGAAAGGTGGAGAATCGGGAATATAGGAGCGTGGTGGAAACGTTGCACGAGAAGGCAGAAAGGTAAAGGATGGGAAGAGAATGAGAAATATTCTTCCCTTTGTTCTTTTACATTTCTGCCTTTTCCTGCTTTTACTTTTCCCCGATGTAGGGAGCAAAAGCGCGGTCGTATTCGTCACTGTTGGCCAATCGGCCATTGATGAGACACACCAATTCTACGGTGGCCCGGAACGAGATTTTCTCATCGGAAGCCCGGAAGATGTCTTGATGGAAAACGTAGCGCAGTCCCTGTTTCTCCATCCACAGGCGCGAGATAAACTCGTCATCACAACGTAGCGGTGTCTTGTATTGCAGGCTCATACGGGCTACCACGGCATCAACGCCGCGCTGATGCATCTCGGCGAAACTCAGTCCCGTGCTTTGTAGAAAGAGATGGCGCGTATGTTCCGTGTAGTGCAGATAGTTGGCATTGTTCACGATGCCTTGGATGTCACACTCGTAGTCACGCACTTCCATGCGGGTTTCAAAGATGTACTTACTCATAATTGTTCTAATTAAAAATGTGTTTAGTTATTGTTTGGTGTATGTGTTGTGTCAGTTGTGCGCCCTGTTTATGGCGTAGCGCGCATATATTCGTAGCCTATCCGGCATCGCAGGCACTCACGGCGGTCGCAGTATTCCTTTTTCAGTTGTATGAGTGCCTGCGAGTCGCCGGCCGTTTCCACGACAAGTCCGCACTGCTGCCACATTCTGACGATGTGGTTGTTTTCAGCCTTGAGCTGTTCGAGAAAGTCGAATGCACGGTTGCAAAGTCTTTCGTCCGATTTATAGCGGCCGTAAGCAAACAGCATGGGTATGGCCGTGTTGATGAGCAGCAGGTTGAGCGATTGCCGTGAGAGATTCTTCTCATTGTGGGTGCTGGTCGAACCGAAGGTGTAGTGCGTCTCCCAATAAGGTGTGACGGATGTGCGGAGCACTTCCTCGGCAGCCTTCACCGTGTCGGCTTCGAGCAACAGTCTGAGCCTTGTGCGGTGCTTGTAGTAGAGGTTGGCCAACTGCGATATGCGCACATGCGGAAAGTTTTGTGGCCGCAGTCGCAGGAATCGCCACAATGACGGGTCGATGGGGCGAAGCGAAAACTTGTGGGCCAGATACTCATATTCGCTGCGAAGACGGTTAAAATAGCCTTCCTCCAGCGCGTCTTGCCGGCAGTGGGCAGGAATGGTCTCGGGATCGAGCAGTCCCGCTTGGCCCATGAAGATGGCTTCCGTCTGGAAAAGATCATCCCGATGGTGGTCGGCAGCGTGCAGCGGAATGCTGAGAGCCCACTGCTCAAAAGCGTCTCCGTTGATACCGAACCCATAGTTACGGGCCATAGTCACGAAGTAAGCCGCCTCCCAGTCGCCGTCACATTGCGACACGCGCCGGTTTATGGCCTCGGTCTTCAGCTCCAGTCGCTCCGTCTGTAGGGCACTCATCCACGAGTGCATCATCAGTCGTGTGAGCGAAGGTATCACCGCGTGACAAGGCGGGTAGGCGTCGGCAGCAAGCAGTTCGCTGTAGTGGGCCTTCACGTGTGGCGGAACTTCGAGGCGCATCTGCGGCACAAAATCTCCCTTGCTCGTGCGCACATCGGCATCAATCTCTCCCGCCACATGTAGCACCACGTTGTCGTAATGCCCGTCGTGGTCGTGTCCGTGGGCAAACCAGTCGCTTGCACGGTCGTGAATCTCCACGTTTCCCACCCACACGGTGTCGTTGATTTTGACTTTTGCATTGAAAAAGTCGGGGCCGGCATTGGTGTTGTGCAGCCCCGGATCGAGCACTTCCACAGCGTGTCCGTCGGTGGTGGTGAGGGGTGATAGTGGGAATATCTTGTGTTTCCAGCAGTAGTGCAGCAATAGTTCCATGCGTTTTCTTGTCTTAGTATCGGCAGACAAAATTACAAAGAAAAAGCCGAAAGACAGCATCTTTCGGTCGATTTTTTCCCATTAGTATATTCCTGTGATATCTTTTTATATGGCTATTCTTTTCCGTTGTTTTCTTCCGCACTGCAATCGGGGGCTCCCCGTTTCACATATTGGGTGGGCGGCACACCATATATCTTTCTGAAATTACGGGTGAAATTGCTGGGCTCGTCAAATCCGCAGCTCGTGGCCACCTCAAAGATATTCATCTCGGGATGGTTTTCCAGAAGCAGACGGGCGCGTTTCATGCGCAGCTGCATGATGTAGGTGGCGGGTGTTACCCCTGTGAGCGATACGATTTTGCGATACAGTTGTTGGTGACTCATGCAGAGTTGTGATGCCACGTTGTGTACGTCTACCTGTTTGCGGTCCATCAGAGTGAACACGCTGTCCACCACTTTGCTCAAAAACCGTTGGTCGGCATCGCTGCACTGAACATCCTCCTCCTTTCCTTCTATAAGAGTCTTTTGGAACTTTTCGCGCAACAGTTGGCGCTGTTCGAGCAGCTTTTCCACCCTCACGCACAGTTCATCGCTGTTGAAGGGCTTGTCGAGGTAGGCATCGGCACCGGCTTCGAGTCCCTTGATGCGGTCGGCTTCAGAAGTCTTGGCGGTGATCACGATGATAGGCACGTGGCTGATAAGTTCCGTTTTGCGCACGTGCCGGCAGAGTTCCAGACCGTCCATCTCGGGCATCATCAGGTCGGTGATGATAAGGTCCGGCACGATGCTTTCTGCCTTCTTTACTCCCAGTTTGCCGTTGGCGGCATAGAAAAGGTCATAACGGTCGGATAGCAGGCTGCCCGTATAGGCAGCCACATCCCGGTTGTCTTCAACGATGAGTATGCGTGTGCGCCCTTCATCTGTATTGTCACTGTCTTTCAGTTCAGAACTTTTATACGGTTCGGCAACCTTCTGCGGACAGACATCTCCGGTGGTTTTCCACTTGCCGTCGCCATGTTTCATCGGCATGGTGACGATAAAGCGCGAACCTTTTCCCGGTACGCTTTCCACACTGATGTTGCCGTTGATGGAGTCCACGAGTTGTCTTACAAGTGCCAGTCCTACTCCTGTTCCGAGGTGTTTGCTGTCGTTATTCACTTGGAAGAAAGGTTCGAAAAGCCGTCGTGTGTTCTCTTCGTCCATCCCCGGTCCCGTGTCGCTCACACTCATCACGGCTTGGCCTTTCTCTACTTTAGCTGTCACTTCTATACGCCCATGCTCGGGAGTGAATTTGAGAGCGTTGGATAGCAGGTTGCCCACCACCTTATTGATATAGTCGGGCACGAAATCCATCTCCATCGGTCCTTGTGCGATGAAATTCAGTTCGATGAGTTTTTCGTGTGCAAATTGTCTGTAGCCATCTACGATCGTTGCGATATGAGCTGTCAGGTTGCCGTGTCGCCAGTCGGGTTCGCCCACGACCGACTTCACTTTCGATATTTCCAGCAGTTGGTTGATGAGTGTAAGCAAGTTGTTGCCGTGGTGCTCGATCGTTTTTCCTATGCCGCGTGTTTGATCATCCGGAGCCGTCTGTTGGAGGTTTCTGCACAGTCCGAGTATCACGGTGAGGGGTGTGCGAAACTCATGGGTGATGTTGGTGAAAAACGTTTCACGCATACTGCTCAACCGTTGCATGGCCCGTTGGTTGCGAGTCTTTATACGCATCATGTAGTACATCTGTGCCAGTCCCACCACGAATATCACGATGATGAGTGCAAATACGAGGAAGAACACCCGCTTGCTGGCACGCTCGGCCTCATATTTCTGTTTGGCTTCGTTCACCTTCTTCATTTGTCTGTTGCGCTCAATGCCCAGACTGATATTTTGAATCTGGTTTACCTTCTTGATGTCCATCACGCTGTCTTGCAGCACTGCGGCCTTCTCGTGGTAGAACAAGGCCAGCCTGAAGTCGCCTTTTCTTTTGTAAATGAAGTAATAGAGTTCGAATATCTCGGCCTGATATTCCACCGATTTGATGTCCCGGGCTTTGGACAAGGCCTCTTCGAGTATGGATAGTGCCATTTCCGTATTGCCCATTTTCTCCTGTATGCGTGCCATGGCAAGCATCGTGACGAGTTCGTGCCATTCGTCTTTCTGTTGCTTCATCGATTCGTAGGCGATGTTGTATTCCACGATGGCATTTTCATACTCTTGTTCATCTTCATACAGTGAGCCGAGGTAAGTGTGGCAGAGAGCCATCCCCAGTTCGGAATGGGCTTTTTGGTTAAACACCATCGCCCGCCGGTAGTAGACCCATGCCGAGTCCGTTTTCCCCTTTTGGCGGAATATGCTGCCCAAGTTGGCATAGTTGATGGCCTGTCCCAAGTCACTGTGCTGTTTTTTCTCTCCTGCCAGTGCGATGCGCAGCACACTGTCGGCCCGTTCAAGATTGCCCATCGTCAGGTAGATGTTACCCAGTCCGTTGAGCGAGACCACTCGGTTTCTCTGGGCCTGCGAGGATGTGTCGTTGTGCTCTTGGCTCATCGTCAGTGCCCGGTAATGGTAGTCGGTCGCCACATCGAGCACGCCCAACCGGCGGTAGTCAGTGCCTATGTTGTTCAGTGCCTTCACGATTTCGAGCGTGTCATGCACGTTTTCAGCCTGTTTCAGCCCGTTGAAATGATATTTCAGTGCTTTGTCAAACCGACTCTGGTTGCGCATCCGCCTCCCCAGTTCGCGCAGGGCAACGATGCTCCCCAGCCTGTCGCCTCGCTGTTCCATTGTCTTTTGGATCTGCGCCAAGGAGTCCTCTGTGCCAATGGAAGAAATGATGCTGTCGGTGATTCTGCGTTTTTCCGGACTGAAACGGGTGTCCCTCTTCCCGCAGGCAAAGAAAGCGGTCAGCGTCAAGAGCAACAGTCCCAACTCTGTCGTTGGTCGGGCTATGAGTTTTTTAAAAGTCGTCGTCAGAACGGTCATCTGAAATTGTTTGGTTTATAGATTCCGGGGGTGTCCTTTGCTTTGAGTTTTTAAGCGACGAATCGCTTTTTTCTTATGGAGTCGGTCTTCGTTATATGTTAATGTAAGGTCGTGCAAACGGGGACAATTAGAGCTCGTTCACAACATGTCGGACCCAGTCTATCTCATGCAAAGGTAATAAACTGTGTGTAATTTTCCAAACAAACGGCTGTATTTTTTCTATAAATCGATGTGAAATGTTCTTAAAAAGGTGGTGTCGGGAGTGGGTGTATGTGAAATTTTGCAATGCCGTTTTGTGTGTTTTGATAAGCTGTAACTTTCTTTTTATCAGTGTTTTATATGTTTCTTGTGATGAAAAATGACTGATATCGAAAGTCGCTTTGACGAAAAATTAATAGCATTTTGAAGAATATTGATAAGTGAGAACTCCGATTTGTTCCGTAACTTTGCACCGAACAGAAACGAAAACGATATTACAAGATATGTTCAAGACGAAAATAACAGACTCGAAGTTGTAAAGCAGGAAGAAGCGGAAGGCCAAAGGGGCATACTGTTAGGTAATGTGCATTTGTAGTCGTACGATGCCGTTTGTCATAATGACGAAATGTAGAAAACAGTCACCTCATGCGAAATGGTTGTGAAAAAGTTTTCTATCATCGTTGCCCCCACAGGCCTTTTCTCCGGCTTTAGAAATCCCGATTCGTTTTCCGGCAGTGATTGCCGGGCGTGTCCGGAAGTAGGAAAAAGAGCTAAAGACATCAGAAGAAACGAAAGAACATGAAAGACCGTATAAACAGATGATAACTGAATGGGATAACAGAAATGATGATGAGGGCGAAAGGCAAAAACCGTTGTGTGCTGCCTTTCGTCCCTATTTTTTTCCTTTTGTAAAAATGGCATGAGCCGATGTTTGGCAGGGACGGCCCGGAGTATAATTGTTAAACTATTTATTCATTTTCGGTCTCTCATATTGCGATATTCGCGACGAACGCCCCGTTTGTCGCAAATGCGCGATTTTTGGCGATGCTTTTAAAGTGTTGACTATCAGTGGTTTGAATTTTATTGACGCGTAATTGGGCCCGAAAACTGGTTTGAAAAGGCCCAACCGGGCTTGCAAAAGGGTCACAGTTGCACGCCAACTGTGGCTTTTCCGGCTCTCAAATGTGGCTCTTTTGCAAGCTTGAAGAGTCCGGATGAGAAGAGCAGGGGGCTTTTCCGGTGGATTGAAGCCGGCTTGCCGTTCTGGTTGGAGAATTTTTGCGGAGGTGTTTTTGTTGATATTATTTGCCGCTGTCCCATCTCTTGCGAGGGCACATCCTCCTTAACTTCCGTTTACATATATTTGTTTTTCTTGTCAAATATAGACGGTTCCGAAAAATATCGTACCTTTGCAGGCGTTTTGCGATAGTGCAAAGCGCGATTTTTAAACAACTTTATGTACAAAACAATTTTCAACAAGCGCAGTAGCTTCAAGTTCAAACACTTCTCGAACAAGGGCTACGCTCTCTTCTCATGCTTGGGCAGGGAGGTGATCATCGGTACGTTGAGCATTGCCACGCTGACCTATGCCAAGGCCGAAGGCGTGAGCGTCGACGTGGACAAGGTGACCGCCGACTCCGCCATCAGCTACAGGGAGACACTCGACGAGGTCAGCGTGACCGGGACGAGGGCGCCGCTGACACGCAGTCAGCAAGCGAGAATGGTAACTGTACTGAGCCGGGAAGACATTCAGGCGGCATCGGTGCAAAGTGTAAACGATTTGTTGAAGTATGCCGTGGGCGTCGATGTGCGCCAGCGAGGGCCGATAGGCGCGCAGACCGACGTAAGCGTACGCGGAGGCAACCATGAACAAATCACCGTGCTGCTCAACGGCATCAACCTTTGTGATCCGCAGACAGGCCACAACGCTTTCGATTATCCTGTAGACATCAGCGACATCGAACGCATCGAAGTTCTGGAAGGGCCTGCCGCGCGTGTATATGGAACTTCATCTCTCCTCGGAGCTATCAACATTGTCACCAAAACACCACAGCGCACGGGCTTGAATGCCCATGTCGAGGGCGGCAGCTTCGGCTATCTTTCGGTCGGGGCAGGCAGCAGCTATGTCTGCGGCCCGTGGAGCAGCAGGCTCTCGGGCAGCTATACCCGCAGCGACGGCTACACGCGCAACAAGGCCGGCCGGCTGAACACCGACTACAGCGGCGGCAAGGCCTTCTATGAAGGCCGCTACGCCGACGAGGCCGTCGCCCTGCGCTGGCATGCCGGGCTCTCGGTGAAAGACTTCGGGTCGAGCACATTCTACGGTCCCAAGTGGGACGACCAGTTCGAACACACCTTCAAGACCTACACGGCCTTGCAGGCAGAGACCCGGAAAGGGGCCGTCCACTTCCGCCCCGCCATCTACTGGAACCACAACTACGACCGCTTCGAACTCTTCCGCGACCGGCCCGACAAGTATCCCTTCAACTATCACCGCACCGATGTCTTCGGCGTGAACCTCAACGCCTACTTCGACTGGGCTCTCGGGCGCACAGCCTTCGGGGCCGAACTGCGCAACGAAGACCTCGTGAGCACCAATCTCGGCGAAACGCTCCCCACACCGCGGCACATCAGCGGCACCGACCTGTATTACAAGAAGGGTGTCAACCGCACCAATGTGCAGTTTGTCGCCGAGCACAACATTCTGCTCCGGCGCTTCACCCTCTCGGCCGGCATCGTGGCCGTGAAGAACAGTTGGGCGGCGATGAACATGCGCGTCTATCCCGGCATCGATGCGAGCTATCTTCTCGGAGGCGGTTGGAAGGTCTATGCCTCCTACAACTCGTCGCTCCGTATGCCTTCGGTCACGGAGTTGTATTACAGCAAGGGCGGTCACAAGGCCGACCCCAACCTCAAGCCCGAAGAACTTTCGGCCGTGGAAGGCGGATTGAAATACAACGCCGGGCGGGGCATCAGCGGCAGTGCGAGCGTGTTTCACAACCACCACAAGAATCTCATCGACTGGATCAGTGACGGCACCACCGATGCCGACGGCAGTCTGCTGTGGAAGTCGGTCAACTTCGGAGCCATCAACGCCACGGGCTTCGAGGCCGCTCTCCGTCTTGATTTCGACAGACTGTTGCCGGCCCAGCGGGTGCTGAAGAGTCTCGGCATGAGCTATTGCTACATCAACCAGAGCGAGGAGGAACATGCCGGCATCCGCAGTCTCTACGCGCTGGAATACCTCAAAAACAAGTTTGTGGCCGATGCGCGCTTCCATTTGTGGAGCCATTTAGACCTCGCTGCCAACTATCGTTTTCAGCATCGCATGGGCAGTTACACCGACCTTTCCGGAGCTGTCCACCGCTACGGATCCTACGGCGTGCTTGATGCCAAGCTCACTTGGACGCAAGCTGCATGGACAGCCTACGTGGAGGGCAACAACCTGTTCCACCGCAACTATGTAGATGTGGGCAATGTGCCACAGCCCGGTACGTGGATTGTGGCAGGACTCGCTGTGAAGTTGTGAGGGAATAATTAGGAGTTAAAGGGAGATGTTTTAGGAGTTAAAGGGAGTTAAGGAGTTAAAGGGAGTTAAGACAACAGCCTTATTCCTTGAGTCTGTTGATGGATAAGAGGAAGCAGCCTCCTGATTTCCCTTTGACTCCTCCTTTCTCCTTTTCACTGTTGTCTTAACTCCCTTTGACTCCTTAACTCCCTTTAACTCCTAAAACATCTCCCTTTAACTCCTAAAACATCTCCCTTTAACTCCTAATTATTCCCATTAATAAATCAGTTTCCTGCACAGATTACATCCTTTTTTCCTATCTTTGCATTTTTAATCAGCGAATACAACACAATGATAATCAACAGAAAACTGACCGCCGGCATCTTGATGCTGGCATTGAGTGCAAGCACGGCCGGGGCTGTCGGCTATCTTCCACAAGACAACGACACCACACGGCAGGAGCAAAAAGACCACCCGCACGGCCCCAAAGACAAAAAAGGCAGCCTGAAAGACGAGAAGAAAAAGAAATTGCCGGCCTACGAAGAGCTCATCAAGAAGGGCGGTTCGGTGCAGAAAGGTCTGTTCACCGTGCGCCACATCGAGGACAAATGGTATTTTGAAGTGCCCGATACGTTGCTCGACCGTATGATGCTGGCCGTGACGCGCTTCAATTCCGTGCCCCAAGACTTCGGTAAGTTTGCCGGCGAAGAGGTCAACGAGGAAGCACTCTACTGGGAACTGCGCGATGAGAAAACCCTGCTGCTGCGTGCATACGTGCTCACACAGACAGCCTCCGACAAAGACCGGATAGCCCAAACACTGAAAGCTTCGACCACCGACCCCATTGTGGCCGCATTCAAGGTGATAGGCCGCAATAAGAAGAAAGATGCCCGGCTCATCGAAGTGACACCCCTCTTCATCAAAGACAACAATGTGACGAGCATTGGTTCCTCGCAACAGAAAAACCTCAAACTTGGCGGACTGCAGGCCGACCGCACCTTCATCGACACGATGAAGGTCTATCCTCTCAATATCGAGATAGCCACTACCCGCACCTACGCCACCTCCACATCTAAGACCCGTGCGTCGATGACGGGGCAGGTGACGCTGGGGCTGAACACCTCCATCGTGCTTCTGCCCAAGGAGCCCATGCGAAAACGCCTTTGGGACGAGCGCATAGGCTACTTCACCAACCGCTTTACGCTCTTCAGCGACGACCAGCATAAGACCGACCGCGAGCAGTTTGTCTCCCGCTACCGTCTTGTGCCTAAAGACCTCAAGAGGTATCGGCGCGGTGAACTTGTGGAGCCGGTGAAGCCCATCGTCTACTACATCGACCCTGCCACACCGCGAAAATGGGTGAAATACCTCATGGCCGGCATCAACGACTGGAACGTGGCTTTCGAGGCTGCGGGGTTCAAAAATGCCATCATTGCCAAGGAGTGGCCCGACGACCCCGACATGAGTGTGGACGACGCGCGCTACTGTGTGCTGCGCTATCTGCCATCCGAGACCGAAAATGCCTACGGCCCGCGTGTCGTGGATCCGCGTAGCGGTGAAATCATCGAGAGCCACATCTGCTGGTATCATAATGTGATGAACCTGCTCACCAAGTGGTATATGACCCAGTGCGGGCCTCTCGACAAGCGCGCCCGCACCATGAAGTTCGATGACGAACTCATGGGACAGCTCATCCGCTTCGTCTCTTCCCACGAGGTGGGACACACGCTCGGCTTGCGCCACAACATGGGGGCCAGCCACGCCACGCCCGTGGAGAAGTTGCGTGACAAGGCTTGGGTGGAAGCCCACGGCCACACGGCCTCTATCATGGACTATGCCCGGTTCAACTATGTGGCCCAGCCCGAAGATGGTATCGGCGAACGGGGCCTTTTCCCCCGCATCGGCGACTACGACAAGTGGGCCATCAAGTGGGGCTACCAATACCGTCCGGAGTTCAAGGACGAGTTTGAGGAGAAGGAGCAGCTCATGACCGAAACCACCAAGGTGCTTGCCGCCAATCCCCGCCTGTGGTTTGGAGGCGAGGGCAGGAATGAAGACCCGCGCGCCCAGACTGAAGACTTGGGAGACGACAATGTGAAGGCAAGCGACTATGGCATCAAAAACCTGAAGCGTGTGGTGGCCGGTCTGCCCAAGTGGACACGCCAGACCAACGACCGCCACGATGACCTTCAGGAGATGTGGAAGAGTGCAAAAGGCCAGTTCAACCGCTACAACAACCACGTGATGAAGAATATTGGTGGCCGCTACCTCAACAACATGCCCGGGCGCAAGCCCTACGAGGTGGCACCGGCCTCTCGTCAGCGTGAGGCCGTGGCCTATTTCGGTCGTCAGCTGTTCGACGCTCCACTCTGGCTCTACCCGCAAAACATCGTTGACATCACGGGCACCGATGTGGCCGGGGACATCTCTTCCCAGCAGACGAGAGTGCTGAAAGTGATGATGACACCGGCCATGCTGGGCACTATCTATGACGACTCGTTCTCGTCGCAACAGGCTTACCGGTTGCCCGACTACCTCGCTGATGTGTTCGCCACCGTTTGGCGGCCTCTCACGGGAGCCTCGCCCGTCAAAGACAAGACCCGCCGCACACTCGAACGTGCCTATCTTGAAAACATCAATAGTCTGCTCAATCCCACCGAGAAAGACAAGGCCGGCATCAACGCCCGGGCCAACAATTCCGACGTACAACTCTATGTGGAGCAACACCTCGACCGTGTGGAACGCTTCTGCAAGGCGCAGGCTGCCACAGCTTCCGGCATCGACAAGTTGCACTATGCCGACCTGCTGCGCCAAATCAAACTCATCAAGGAAGAGAGAGTGACGGTGAAAGGGGGCAAGTAATCTACGCCCAGCCTCCTAAGCCCCCTAAGTTAGGGGGTTGGGGGGCTGAACAAGTGGCAGGTGATAGGTGTCAGATGGTGGGTGTTAATGAAAACTTAGTGCTGTTTTGAAGGTGAAAGAGTGAAAAGTGAAAGGTGGGGGCAGGACTTTATGCCTGTCCGAAGCGTGTATTTTAAATTCTAAGGTAAAAAGAAGAGGGTGTGTCAAAACAAACATACCCTCTTCTTTTTTTACAGAAACAATCAGTCTTTGTCGACAGATGTTAATTCTTTGGGAAATGGGATGAAAGAACTAAGGAGCACGAACCACCAAAAAATGGCCGGCTTAAATAGGTCTAATGAATAATCAACCAGCAGTCCGGCTATCGATATGAGTGCGAAGTCCACTCTCGCATCCGGGTAATTCCAAATATGTACAAAGGTCTTTTTTCTATCTTTACTGTGGCTTAACATGGTAACGATTATAGCTACGTACAGCAAGAAAGCAACTATGCTAGAGATGGCACAGGTGTAATATAACTCGTCTTTACTTTCTGCAACGGGCATAACAGCCCCTAATAATAAGATTAGTTTCGGAAGAAAAGCGACCGATTTGTCAGAGAGATTTTTCTTGTTAATCATTTTGTTTGATTTGAAAAAGTTATATTCCAATATACCACTGATGCGATAAAAAACGCATCAGTGGTATTGCAAAAGTAATAAAAAAACAATCAATGCTGCTGTTTTTTCCTTTTTTTATATTTTTCTTTTGTTAGCTATTCAGGTCGATAATGGAGTGATTTGAACTTATTTTAAAGATTTCTTATCTGAAAAAACAAAAAAATCACTAAATGTTGGTATTGTTTTAATCGGGAAAACTTCATATCTTTGCGCTCTAATAGGTTAAGTGTTGTCGCAACTTGTTTTTTAGACGGCTTCCGATTCAGGTAACATTTATACGAAAGAAATCAGAATACAACAAGCATGGAAAAAGTCATCAGACTCATAGTCCTTACGTTGTTCTTGGTGCTTGCTGATGCCATCACGGCTCCGGCACAGACGAAGGCAGGCAAGTATGCCGTGAGGCTCACTGTCACGGAGAAAGGAACGCACGAACCGGTGGTTATGGCCACGTGCAGTCTTGACCCGTTGGGTGCAGTCACCGTGACCGATGCCGATGGCAAGGCCTCGGTTGGCAATGTGCCGGCCGGTGTTTACCGGCTCAAGGTGAGCTATGTGGGCTACGAGGAGTATGTCTCCAACGTGAAGGTGGGGAGCGATCTCGCCCTCGCCGTGCAACTCACACCCACTTCACTGGCTTTGCAGGAAGTAGTGGTGACGGCCCGGCAGAACGCTTCGGGCACATCGACCAGTTCAAAGATAGGCCGGCAGGCCATCGACCACTTGCAGGCTGCAAGCTTGGCCGACATCATGCAGCTCATCCCCGGACAGGTGATACAGAACACCGACCTCACCGCACAACGGAACCTGCAACTGCGCTCGCTCACCAACAATGTGACGAGTGCATTCGGTTCGAGCATCGTGGTGGATGGTGTGCCCATGTCCAACAACGGCGTGCTCTCGGCAGGCCAGTTCTCGCCAACTGCCTTTACGGGCACCGACCTGCGGCAGATAGGGGCCGACGACATTGACAACGTGGAGGTGGTGCGCGGCATTCCGTCGGCTGAATACGGCGACTTGACGAGCGGACTCGTGGTGGTACACTCCAAGGCCGGTATCACCCCGTGGCAGGTGAAAGGGAAAATCAATCCCGAATTGCAGAACTATTCGCTCGGCAAGGGATTCAGACTGCCCCGGGCGGGGGTGTTCAACTTCAACTTCGACTATGCTAAGGCATGGGGCGACCCACGCCAGAAGACTCGCAGCTATGGCCGCTACAACATGAGTCTGGGGTGGGGATATGATTTTACCCGACACTGGCACGCCGAGACCAAACTGCGTATGCTCTATGCCCGCGACTGGAGCGGCAACGACCCCGACGCTGTGGACGACGGAAGCTACTGGAAGAACAAGAACCTCAGTTTCAGTCTGACACACAACGGGCGGGTGAGTGTGGGCAAGCCGCTCATGCGGACACTCTCCTACACGCTCGGCCTGACACTCTCGCAGGCCGACAGCCACAACTCTTCCTACGTGTCGGTGAGCAGTGGACTGTTGCCCATCATCACCGCCCTCAAGACGGGCTACTACTCCGTGAACTGGGCCACCCAATCTTATCTGGCCACAGGCATCACCGAGAGTCGGCCGGGTCACTTCTTCGCCAAGGCGACCGATGCCTTCTTCCTCAAGGCTGGCAATACGCGTCAGCAGTTCAAGGTGGGTATGGACTACCAGTATACTTGGAACAGCGGCCGTGGATTCTACAATGCCGACGACACCCGTCCCTACCGGGCCAACAACAACGGTCGTCCGCGCGCTTTCTCCGACGTGCCGGGCATCCACCAGTTTGCAGCCTACGCGGAGGATAATTTCACCTGGCATCTCAACGAAGTCAATGTGCTGCGCAGCCAGTTGGGTATGCGTTTCACCACCCTTCAGCCTTTCGGCGACTTGGCCACCTACGCCCTCAGTCCGCGACTGAACCTCTCCTTCGCCGTCACCAAGTGGCTCGACCTTCGCGGCGGCATCGGTCTGAACAGCAAGACACCGGGACTGGACTACCTCTATCCCGACAAGAAATATGACGATCGGGTGGCCGCCAACTACATGCCGCAGGACAATCCTGCCGGCCGGTTGCTCGTCTACCACACGCAGGTGTATGAAGTGGAGAAGAACAAAGACCTCCGCAACGCCACCACCACGAAGGTGGAACTGGGCATCGATGTCAAACTGCCCGGCAACCGCCGGCTCAGCATCCTCGCCTACCGCGACCGCACGCCCAATGGATTCGGTGCCGACACGGAGTATTTCACCTATCAGAGCAATGTCTACACCACCGCATCGGGCCTCATTGCCACCCCCGGTGGAGCGACAGTCATTGACTATGACAACCCGGCCCGCAGCGACCTTGTGTTTATGACTACCGGAAAAATAGGCAACACCAACACAACGGTGAACCGAGGCGTAGAGTTTGACTTCGACCTTGGGGAAATCAGGCCCCTCCGCACGTCGGTTTATTTCAGCGGTGCCTATTCCGAAACCAAGACATGGAACACCCTCTACAAGTCGAAGAGTGTGCCATCTGCCTATCTGCCTGCCGACTATTCGGCCAACAACGTGACGCCTTTCAAGTTGGTTTACAACAACTACGACTACGACAAATACCGCCGTTTTGTCAACACCTTGCGCTTGGTGACCAATATTCCGAGTCTGCGCATGGTGGCATCTTTCACGGGGCAGGTGATTTGGCAGGACTATCGGTTCAATTATATCGCCAATGTGCCCCCCGTCGGTTTCATTGATACCAACATAAACTATAAGTCCATCACCGACAATATGCTCAACGGTTATCTCGATCTCAACGGCAACTACTATGCCCAAAAGCCGACGGGCATACACAGCATCCCCATCAAGGAACTGGCCATCAAAGCCAGTGATGCCGTTCCGGAAAGGCAGAAGCCCACATGGAACCTTTCCGGACGACTCACCAAAGAGTTGGGCAAGGTGGGCGGTTTGTCGCTCTATGTGAACAACATGCTCTTCTATGAACCTTATCTGCGTGCCAACAACAATACCACAACGCTCACCCAGCGCAACACAGGTAACTTCAGCTACGGCGTGGAACTTTACTTCAACTTGTAAAACCCCATTTCAGAACAAATGACAATGAATCAGACGATAAGCCTTTTGGCTGCCTTCCTGTTCGCCTCGGTGCTGACGGTGGGCTGCGTGGACTATGACGATGCGACACGGGCCGTGTCGGTCGATGTGCAGCTTGTGGCCCCCGAGGAGTTCACGGCTGCCAATGCCGGTCTTGAAGGCCGCACGGTGGTCATCACCAAGCAAGACGGCACGCGCCTCGCAGCCACCACCGATGCCTCCGGACAGGCTCATTTTGCAGGCATCGTGCCCGATGTCTATGCCGTCTCCACGTCGTGGGATCTGACCGCGGGAGAATATGCCGGACTCACGGGTGACAACGTGGTGAACGAGGGAGCAGTGGTGTCGGGCAACATCAATTCGCAGTTGCTGGCTGAAGACCGGGTTACTGCACCCCTGCAACTCGCTACCCAGCTGTCCATCAACCGCTCCATCGTGATAGGCAAGGTGTACTATGCCGGTACGAAAGACAACAACAAGAAGAACTATCTGGCCGGCCGCTACATCGAACTCTACAACCAGAGCGACCACAGCGTGGATGTTGCCGGGCTCTATGTCGGACTGGTGGAGACCAATTCCAGTCCGGCATACACGCTTGCCCAGCTCAAGAGCGAGTATGCCGACTCGGTGGTGATGCTCAAACAGGTGTTCCGCATACCGGTCGACAAGCCGGTTGAGGTGGTTCCCGGCGGTACGGTGGTCATCACCAACAGTGCCATCGATCACACCGTCAACGCCTCTACCGACCCCAATCTGCTCACGGCCGACTTCGAGGCCAAGGACGAGCGGGGACGCACAGTCAATAATCCGACTGTGAGGGCACTCGAACTGAAATACACCACCTATGCAGCCATCACCAATATGAATCTCAGTCAGGGTGGTCCGGGGGCCGTGGTGATTTTCCGCACCGATGCCGATGTGACTTCGTGGCCGCTGGCCTACGACTACGGCAAAACCAAAGGCAACCAGTGGCTGGTGGCTCCGAAACGCTACATGCTTGATGCCGTGGAGATATTGAAGTATAAGGCCACCGGCACCGACATAGCCACCAAGCGCTTCTATGACGATCTCGACGCAGGATATATCACCATCCGGTCGGCAGGCGGCTACACGGGAGAGGTGGTCTATCGCAAGACCTCCTCTCGAAAGGGCAAGGACGGCCACCGTATCTTGCTTGATACCAACAACAGCAGCAACGACTTCCAAGTATCAACAACCATAGGAATACGCGAATATGATGAGTAGAAAGAAGACGATAATGACATATCTGGCATTCGCCTTGTTGTTGCTTGCCACGCCGGCCGGTGCTCAGAATGCATCCGGAGGAGAGGGAGAATACCGCTATGACGATGCCACGCAGTTGTGGCGTAACACCGCCAACATGGCCGGACTCACCATCGACTCTACCCGCAACCGCGGTTACGCCGCCTTCGACTACCGTCACGGGGCGGGCAATCTGCACCGGATGCAGGAAGGTGTGGAGGCAAACGGATTCGCTTTCAGCACGGAGCGTTACCAGCAGTTGGGCACGTGGCTCTACGGTTATGGGCGTTTCAGCTTCGGCATGGGGCGCACCAAAGACCGTGCATGGAGCGACGTGATGCGCACATACAACAGCAATCCTTACTTCTCCGGCAGCAGCATCGCTGGCAGATACGACCGGCAGGACATCGACCTCACGGCAGCCGTTGGCACGAAGGCTTTCGGCCACTGGCGCGGAGGTCTGAAACTGGACTATCGGGTGGGCGACCTGAGCAGGCTGCGCGACCCCCGTTCGCGCTCAGAGCTGCTCGACTACAGGCTCACTCCGTCGGTAGCCTTCACCATGGGCCGCCACACCGTGGGACTGGCCGGCCACTACCGCCGCTACAAGGAGAAGATACCCAACATCACCACCGTGCAGACCGATGCCACGGTGAAATATTACCTGATGAGCGGCATGGAACATGCCGACGGTACGGCAGGCGGTGCAGGCGGCTTTCAGCGTGAATGGGTGAACCACAACTTAGGTGCCGAACTCTCTTACGGCTATCGGACAGGTGGCGTGGAGAGCCTCACGGGACTTACGATAGAGCGGGGGAGTGAGGGTGTCTACGGGCAGTATAAGTATCAGCCCGGACACTATTATCAATACCGTTATGGATTCCGGACGCAGAACAGCATCATCACTGACAGGCTCATCCACCGTATCGACCTCGCAGCTACCTACGAGCAGAGTTATGCCGACGAGTATCGCCAACAACTGAAAATCACTTCCGATTCGGCAACGGGAATCAACTCCTATCAGTATATCAGCCTGATGACTTTCAAGAAACGTTTTCAGGTGAATCTTTTCAACCTCGATTTCGTTTATCGTCTGAACTTTCACGAGGCCCGTACCGTCACCGGCTACGTGGGGGTAAAGGCTAATATGAAGACTGTTCGCAATAAGTATCTGCTCAATACATCGGAGATGAAATACAGTTTTGTCGACTATGCCCTTGAAGGTGGAAAAGCTTTGATGGGCGGTCGGTTGTGGATTGATGTCTCGGCCGGCTTGCACAACAGTTTGAAACACGACCTGATTTTAGCCGACGAGAGTGGAGACTACGCGCAGCAGGTGCTGTTGCCCGATCGGAGATACTATGCCGCCAACTACTTTAAGGGCCATGCGCAGGTGATGTATCAATTTCCCCTCACCGTCAAGAAAGTGCGGAGTCTTTGGTATGTCAAGGCATACGGTGACTATGCCCATGCCAACAACCATCTCCATGCCTCCACGGTGGGCATTGCTGTGGGGCTCTTCAATTAGCTGATGGAGCGTGGAACATCCCAAAGAGGGAAGATACGATAGAAAAAGATTACTTAAAAAGAAGGAATGAAGAAATCTACTTGGAAAAAACAACACAAGTGGTGGGGACTGGTATTGACTTTTTTCCTGCTCATGTTCTGTGTGTCCGGGCTGGTGCTTAATCACCCGGCACTGTTTTCGTCTGTCAATGTCAGCAGAGGGATGCTGCCCGGAAGCTATGAATACCGGCAGTGGAACAACGGTTTGATGCGTGGCACGGTGAAATGGCAGGGACAGGTGCTGATGTACGGCAATGGCGGTGTGTGGATCACCGACGACACCGGGGCCGCCTTTGCCGACTTCAACACGGGATTGCCCGAGGGCAACGATGCCCGCAACATCCGGCGCATGGTGGTGATGCCGTCGGGCCTTCTCTTTGCCCTGGGGCCCTACGGGGTCTACCGGTTCCGCATGGGGACGGGCTGGGAAGAACTGCCGTTGGAACGCGCCGGTGGTGAACGGCTCAGCGACATGGCTTCACAAGGTGACACACTCGTGGTCACAGGCCGCTCTCGCGTCTATCTCTCGCAGCCGCCATACGACCGTTTCACAGCCTTGGAACTACAGAGTCCCGATGATTTCGACGGCAAGGTGTCGCTCTTTCGCACGGTCTGGCTGCTGCATAGCGGCGAACTCTTCGGATTGGTGGGCCAACTCATCGTCGATGGCATAGCCTTGGTGCTTATTTTCCTTTGTCTTTCGGGACTGCTCTATTGGTTTATGCCCCGCGCGAGCAAGCAGGTCCACACCCTGCTGATGCGCAAGCTCTTTGCATGGCATAATTCCGTGGGGCGGATCACCATCCTGTTCACACTCTTTGTCTGCATCACGGGTTGGTTCCTCCGTCCGCCGGCTCTCATTGCCATTGCCCGCGCCAAGGTGCCGCCATTGCCCTTCAGCGCGATGGACAGTCCCAATCCTTGGAACGACAAACTGCGCACCTTGCGCTACGATGAGGCCTGCCAAGACTGGCTGCTCTACACCTCAGAGGGCTTCTACTCGCTCCATCGGCTCGACAGCCGCCCCCGAAAGGTGTCGGTGCAACCGCCCGTGAGTGTGATGGGACTCAATGTAGAGGAAAAAGATTTGTCTGGAAACTGGCTGTTGGGCTCGTTCAGTGGTATGTATGTATGGAATAGGCAGACGGGCATGGTGGCTGACTATTTCACCTCTCTGCCGCCTGTGCAGACGCGCGGAATACCTATCGGCGCACATGCCGTGTCGGGCTACAGTGCCGATTTTGCCGTTCCCGGCTTTGTGGTAGACTACTACGCAGGCACTGATGCCGTCAAGATGCCCGAATGGATGGCCTCGCTGCCCATGTCGCTGCGTGCCTTGTGCCTCGAAATACACACCGGCCGCATCTACACCTTCTTAGGTATGGGCACGGTGTTCTATATTTTCGTCATCGGTCTGGCCATCCTCTGGTGCCTTTGGAGCGGTTGGAAAATCAGCATGAGGAGGAAGAAATGAACCCCTCCTCACCCTTTTATTTGCTCATTTTCGTCCCAAACTCCTTGCTCACATAGTTATAGATGTCTTTACAGCATTCGCCCGAGAAAAGCTGTCCGTAGCCGATGAGCTTGTCCCACTGCGTCTCTTCCAGTCCCCGGTCGATGTCTTCACGGGTGATGTTTTCCCGGATGAGGCCATAGATGAATCCGGCGTTGAAGGTGTCGCCGGCCCCGATGGTGCTCACACAGTCTATCGGTCGGGTAGCATACTCTTTGCGGAAACCGCCGTCAGACCGCACGATGATGGGGCCGGCTCCCTGTGTGCAGATAAACTTCTTGCAGTAGAAGGAGATTTCGGCCTGATAGACGCGGTCGGGGTCGGGCATCTTGTAGAGCACATCGAAGTCTTCATGCGAACCGCGCACGAAGTCGGCAAACTCCAGATTTTCCAACAGGTTGGGTGTAATTTTCATGATTTCGTCGCGATGGGAGGCGCGGTAGTTCACGTCGTAGTAGAGAATGGCCCCGTGGTCGCGGGCATATTCCAAGAAGCCGGCCACCTGCGGGCGAACCACCGGATTGATGCTGAAGAAGGAACCGAACACCACCACATCGCCGGCATGGATGTCGGGATTCACAAATTCAAGTCGGTCGTGCTCGTGGTCTTTATAAAAGATATATTCGGCATTGTTCCTGTCGTCGAGGAAGGCCAGCGAAATGGGAGAGTGGGAATTGGAAAAAACGTTCACATTGTCGGCATTCACTCCGTTTTCGCGCAAGAAGTCGATGATGTATTCGCCCACCCGGTCGTTGCCTGCCTCGGAAATGAAGGTGCTGTCAATGCCCGACCTGCCGAGCGAAATCAGGGCATTGAAAGCCGAACCTCCCGGCACAGCCTCGATGGGTTTGCCGTCTTTGAAGATGATGTCGAGCACCGTTTCGCCTATTCCTATTACTTTTCGCATATTCGTTTGATGTTTTCTGTTGTTTCATTTCTGTTTGTAAAGGCTTGCTCTCAAATGGCCGAGTGCAGCCTATCTTATGCAAAGATAGGGCTTTTCGGTTGAAACGAGCAAAAAGATGCCGTTTTTTCACGGAAAAGCAGTAACTTCGCGCCAAAGAGAAATGGATGGATTACAACACACTTACTTTAGATAACGGCCTGCGAGTCATTCACTTGCAAGGCGATTCGCAAGTGGTCTACTGCGGCTATGAAATCAATGCGGGCACGCGCAACGAACTTCCGGGTGAGGAGGGACTGGCCCACTTTTGCGAGCATGTCACTTTCAAAGGCACCTCCCGGCGGCGGGCCTGGCACGTGCTCAACTGTCTGGAGAGCGTGGGGGGCGACCTGAATGCCTTCACCAACAAGGAAGACACCGTCTACTACACCGCCATTCTGAAAGACCATCTGGCGCGGGCCGTAGACTTGCTCACCGACATCGTGTTCCACAGCACCTATCCGCAAACCGAGATAGACAAGGAAGTGGAGGTGATTTGCGACGAGATAGAGAGCTACAACGACTCGCCTGCAGAACTCATCTACGACGAGTTTGACAATCTCATCTTCGCCAACCATGCCCTGGGGCACAGCATCTTGGGCTCTGCCGAACGTGTCCGCTCGTTCACCACGGCCGATGCCCTGCGCTTCACGCAGCGTTACTACCGACCCGAAAACAGCGTGTTCTTCATCTATGGTGATGTGGATTTCAACCGTGTGGTGCGCCTGTTGCGCAAAGCCACAGCCGATTTCCCGCCTTGCCGGCCACTGTTGTCACCCGCTCTCGGACAGCCCTTGCCGCCTTACGCCCCCCGGATGGTGGTAAGCGACAAGCACACCCATCAGGCTCACGTGATGATGGGCAGCCGGGGATACAGTGCGCACGATGATCGGCGCATGGCACTCTATCTGCTCAACAACATGCTCGGTGGGCCGGGCATGAACGCACGCTTCAATCTTTCGCTGCGCGAACGCCACGGACTGGTCTACACGGTGGAGAGTTCGATGGTAAACTATGGCGACACAGGCCTTTGGGTCGTCTATTTCGGTTGCGACCCTCATGATGTGGGGCGCTGCCGTAGGCTTGTGCGCCGCGAACTCGATCGCGTGATGGCCGCCCCGCTCTCCGAGGCTCAACTGCGTGCGGCCAAGAAGCAACTCAAGGGCCAGATAGGCGTGGCATGCGACAATCGTGAGAACTTTGCCATCGATTTCGGCAAGAGTTTCCTCCACTATGGTTGGGAGAAAGACATCGCCTCGCTCTACCGCCGCATCGATGCCGTCACCGCCGGACAGATACAAAACGTGGCCAACGATCTCTTTACCGAAGAAGCGTTGACCACACTGATTATCAAATGAATAAAGGAGGGAGAAGAATATCTTTTCAGGGGCCAAAGGATTCAGGGGGCGAAAGGGAGTCAAGACACATGTTCTGTGAACGGGTTTTCAGAACAAGCTGTTGTCTTGATTCCCTTTTGCCTTTTGTCCCTTTTGTCTCCTGATGCGTTATTGCACTTCCTCAAACAGTTTGCCCAGCGCGTTTCCGAGAAAGACATACTGCGAAGTCAGTCCGATGGTGCATTCGTTTTGTCCCCAATAGAAGGGCCAGTCGTCCTTGTTTTCGAAATAGTCGGGCTTGAGTGCAAGCAATCCCGGGGCCACGCCGCCTGCAATGAAGGTGAAGTCGGCACGGGTGTTGCCGTAGGTCATGGCTTTGGTGCGCACCCCCACGCCCGCCACAAACGACTTGTTGTGGTCGGGATGACAACCGAAAAGGAAGTGGGCCGGTCGCAAGACGGCTTCCCGATCAATGATGTCGGGGAAATATTTGTGAGCATAGTAGGCCGTGACGCCTTGCGAGACGACGGCCCCGTTGCCGCCCCAGTTTTCTCCTACAGGATCTACGCCGTATGGATTTTCCTTGCCTTTGTCATCGAGTGTCTTCTTGAAGGTTTCCACGTATGGGCGCAACTTCTTCATGTAGCCTTTGTCCATGACATTGCAAGCCTGCAAGGCTGTGGTGAGAAGCCCGCCTATCCGCTCTTTTCCGCCCAATCGGAGAGCCTTGAAAATGGAATCATTGAAGGCCTTCAAATAACCTCTTTCGCCCGTACTCTTGTAGAGTTCGAGTGCCGCGGGAGCCGTGACGGCTGCTGCGGCGGGCGTGGCCTTGCTGTCTTCCCAGACCTTTCGGGCTGCACGGAGACAACGGTCGGCCAACGGCGTATTGAAATCTTTGAGCGGACGGTAGACGGCGGCAAGGGCGGCAGCGGTGTAATAGTCGATAAACGAATCGTGGGACGTGAAGCACCAACGCTCATCGCCCGTGCCCACGAGATTGTCGGTCTCCGTAGAGGCGTCGCCGAGATGGTGGTAGGAGTAGAGTGTGGGGAGCGTGATGCCCCTGCAGGGGTGCCCGATCTGCTCCACCTGAGCGACGATGGGCAGCACGCCATGCGCTATCTGTTGCAGCAAGTCGGCCTTGCCGTCGGGGCGATGTATCTCGGCATAATGCTTCTCAGGGTCGATGAAGGTTTGGTCGCGATCCGGGCGGAACTCCTCCCAAGTGCCAACCATGCTTAGCAGGGTGGCAT
The DNA here is from genome assembly GCF_000184945.1 of Segatella buccae ATCC 33574. GTDB lineage: Bacteria > Bacteroidota > Bacteroidia > Bacteroidales > Bacteroidaceae > Prevotella > Prevotella buccae. The sequence goes on along the minus strand of NZ_GL586311.1, from coordinate 640,863 downwards.
CGTGGGATGGGGTCTCGATGTCGAAGTCGCCGGCATCAAACCATCCACCGGCCGTGAAGCCCGGTATGTGCTCGAGCGACCGGTAAGGCGACTCGGTGGTGGGGCCTTGGCGGTAGTTGTCGAAGTGGACGGTGTTGACGGGAGCCTGCACGCAGTCGTCTTTGAAAGGCTCGCCATGCCAAATGCGGTAGGCTTCGCGCACGGTTGTGTGATCCATCTGTACGGGAAACCATACATCCATCGAGGGATGCCACACGTCGCGATAGACACCTCGCCTGATGGGGAACGTGTTGGTGGTCTGGTCGCCATAGCGCAGGCAGTAGATGCCTTCCTCCCGTGCGGAGGAGAAGTCGGCCGTGACATATTGGTAGCGGCGGAATCGTCCCCACGGTTTGGCGGGCAGTTCGGCCACGGCTGTGGAATGCCCTTCAGCGTCGATTCGCAGCAGTGTGACGGTGGGCAACGGTGTGTCAGCCTTGTCGAGTTCGATGATGGTCTGTTTGTTTTGCGAGGGTTCGTAGCCCACTTGTGAGAAACCGATGTTGGGCTTGCGCGTCCAGCCCTCCGCCACTTTGGGTTCTACATACCATTCGAGCACCTTGCCCGTGGCTCCTGCCGGGAGCAGACTGCGCACCACATACCAGCCGTTCTGGGCCACTTGTCGGCCGTCGAAGAGCAGCAATGTGCTGTCTGACTCGATTTTCACACAGCGGTCGGCATCCTCGGGGGCCAGAACGAGCCGGTGACCTTGGGCAAAAGGGCGGGGCACGGGAAACTCCCCATGCCCCCGGTCGTCGTAGGTGGTATAGCCCAGCACCTGTTTCACCTTTTCACTCGTGGGGCGCATCACCATGTTGCCGCCCGGATAGCGGGGGAAGTAGTCGGGTCGGCCATCAATGAGAAAAGAGCGTTGCCAGTAGGCCGAGGGTAGAAATTCAAGGTTGAATCCCGCTTTGCCTTCCAGAAATTTGGGTACAGGTTGGGAGAGCCACACCTCTACGGCGAATCCTTTGCCGCGTGGCGACACCCTCATTTCGGGTTGGAAACCATAGTCGGGATAGTCTACCACCACACTGACCGTCTGCCGGTCGACATCCACTTTATGGCTCACGGTTTCGGGCACGAGATCCCATTGTTCCGGTGTGTTTTGCAGGCGCACGCATCCGTTGCTCGCCGTCAGCACTCCCCGGTGGATGATGTCGATGCCCGACCGCTTCTCGTCATAGAAGAAAGAGTGGTAGGGATTGTTGAAGACCATGACATTTACGCCCCCACCGTCGAAATATCCGCTTTCGTTGAGCTTGAGCGACTGGGCCGGGAGCGGCTGCATGGAGAGCCATGCAAGGCCAAGGAAAAGGAAGTTGAGTGTTTTGTTCATGACTTTTATTGTGTTCGTATGGTTTTGACTGATGGCACAAAGATAGCATTTACCCTATTCATTCGGCAAAAAAACGTTTCAAATACATTTCATTTTCTATCTCCGGATCGTTTTTCAGAGGAAGTGTATGCTATCAAGCTTTTTCTTACCGTCCCCTGTTCTGTTTGTCAGTATATTTCGTTGTATGTTTGGTTTTCGCCCGTTTATGTAGTATCTTTGCATAAGCAAGGGAAGCACGCAAGTGTTTCCCTTTTTTTGATTTCTAATCCACCTACGAACCCCCACCCCCCTAAAAGAGGCTTTTCGGCTCAAATTGGCTTTGCAAAACGGGCTCTTTGAGATTGTCGTTCGGCCCGAGTGAGCTTCCAAGTGTGGCCCTTTTGCAATATCGTTTTGGCCGAATGAGAAAATCGATGGGGCAGATAGGGTGGATAAGGCGGATGGGATTGGAGGGAGAAATGGGTGTGGGGAAAATATGTGTAAGGCTTTTTCGAAACTTTTAATAGTTCGTGCTATACTACCAAAGCATCCTTCGCCCCATTCGCTGAATTCGCCGAAGAGTGAGTGTCGGCGAATTCAGCGAATTGGGCGAATGAGGGCATGAGGAGAAAATTCGTTTAATTTGTCTCATTCGCCGACCCTTCTTTGTCGGCGAATTCAGCGAATCGAGCGAATGAGGGCGTGAAGAGAGAATCGTTTCATTCCCGTTCTATTCGCTGAAGAAAAAGGGGAATCGAGTCTCACGACCCAATTCCCCGAAACTGATGTACAAAATGGTTTTCTAATAGAAAACACAGCTTTATATGAACCTAAATCAGTAGCCCGGATTTTGCTTGATGAGTTTGTTGCGCAACAGTTCGTCGGTAGGTATCGGCATGATGAGCCGTTGGGTGTCGAAATCCCATGTGCGGTAGTAGTGCCAGTTGCCTTTCTTCCCCGAGTCAGTGTTGGGCAGGCCCACCCCCTTGGGGTAGTTGCACTCGATGGACGGTATCAGGAAGTCGGAACGCTGGAGATCGGCCTTCAGGTTCCACTCCGAACTGAATTCCTTGCGGCGTTCCTGTCCGAGAGCCACCTCCCAAACCTTGCATTTATGAGCCGTGAACGACCGGTGAATATCGTTGCTTTCGGAAGCATAGCGCGTGTAGTAGGTCTTGGCATCGGGCACTTCGACAGTCTTGGTGTTGAAGGGAATGGGATATTCCTTGAGAGCCTTGTAGTCGTTCCAAGGCTTGTTGGGGTCGTTGCCATAGCCCCCTTGCCCGACGAGCGAATTGTAATAGGCTACAAACTGCTTGTTCAGCGCGTCGGCCTTGCCCACTTCCAGATTGCCGAAAGCACGGTTGCGGATGCGGTCGATGATGCTCCATGCCGTGGCATCGTCATCACCGTTGAGGCGGAAGAGGCATTCGGCATAGTCGAGAAGCACGCCGGCATATCTCTTGTAGTAGAAATGACAGGGCGAATGAGGATTAGACCACTGGCAGCGTTGCGAGCGCCAGAGCTTGAGCGTCCAAATGGCCGGGGCGAAGTCGCCGCCGTTATTGAACATGTAGCCGTTGTTGTCGGACAGCACCACCCGGCCCTCTTTCTTGGACCGTTCTTCGTCCACGCCCAGCATTTCCTGTGTGAAGGGATTGCGCCCGTAGGTGTACCTGGAGCGTTGCGCCTCCGGCAGCTCGGCCACGGGACTGGTACACATGGAGGCGTCGCGCCGCTTGTCGCCGTTCTCGTAGGCAAAGTAGAGTTCCCACGAGAGATATTCGGAGCCCCAGCCGCCTCCGCCGTTGGTGGAGCCGGCGAAGAAGTTGTTGAAGATGTGGGCGTCGGAGTCCCACTTGCCGTAGTTGCCGGCTCCCATGTCGTTGACCACCTGCCACACGGCCTCTTTGGGCCAGGCTTCGCCTACATCCCACAGGGTGGAAAAGGAGGGAGCCAAGTCGTAGGTTCCACTGTTGACTACCTGCTCAAGGGATTCCTTGGCCAACTTCACATTTTCGGTGCTCTTGGCCTCGTCCTTGCTGTTGAGGCGGGCCTTGTAGGCCTTCCACAGATAGGCCTCCCCAAGATAGGAGAGTGCCATGCCTTTGGTGCAACGGCCATATTCCCCGTTGTAAGGTTTCCAGTCGAGCTGCCGGACGGCCGTTTTGAGGTCGTCGATGATGAAGTCCCACATCTCGTCGTCGGTTTCGGCAGCCGCCTTGTTGGGCGTGTTGAGGAACGACTCTCCTGTGGCGAGCATCGGCACCCGGCCCCAGTTTTGGGCCAAGAACATATAGAAGTAGGCCCGCAGCGCATGGGCTTCTCCATCCATCGTGTTATAGGCCGGAAACTTTTTCACCTCGGTGTTGTGTTCGTCTTCCAGTCCGCTGAGGAAGTCGTTGGCCCGGCCGATGGCCCGATAGGAATAGTTGTATCCCCGTCCGAGGTCGGAGTCGTCGGCGGTCCACGACTGCTGGCCCCACTGCACGTCCCAGCCTGTGGCTTGGGTGTCCAGTGTGGGATGGCAGCCGAAGAAGAGTTGCGGTTTGTAGTTCCATCCGTCGGCGTAGGTGTTGTCGGCAAACAGGCAGTCGTAGATGCCGTTGAGGCCGCTCAAGGCATCATTCTGCGTTTTGAACATCTGGTCGGCCGGGAGTATGTCGTAGTGTTCCACCGAAAGGAACTTGTCGTTGTCGCAGGCTGTGAAGCACAGTGCGGCTATTCCTGTTGCGGCTATAAGGAATGATTGATGTAGCTTTTTCATTGTTTTCTGTATTAAGATTGAACCGTTAGAATTGTACGTTCAGGCCGAACGAAAAGGTGCGGGGCGTGGGATAGCGGCCGGAGTCGAGACCGGTATAGATCACACTGCCCTGTCCGCACTCGGGGTCGCCGTATTTGTTGTAGCCCGAAATGCAAGCGAGATTGCTGACGGCCAGATAGGCGCGGGCATTGGTCAGTTTCAGTGGGGCAAGCCAAGTCTTGGGGAAGGTGTAGCCCACTTGGATGTTGCTGATTTTGAGGAAGTCGCCGCTCTTGATCCAGAAGTCAGACACGCGGCTGTTGTTGTTCTCGCTGTCGAGAAGGCTCAGGCGTGGCAGGCTGCCATTGGGATTGTTGGTGAACGACTCGTTGTAAGCTTCCCGCAGAATGTTGGCGACACTCGGGTCGTCGCCCTGCTTCATCACAGAGAGCCGCATGGCCGAATAGGAGAGAATGTCCTGCCCCATCACACCGTAGGTGTAGAGCGAGAAGTCCCAGTTCTTATAGGAGGCATTCAAGGTCAGACCGTAGTTGAGTTTGGGAAAGCCGTTGCCAATCACGGTCATGTCGTTGGCATCGATGGTGCCGTTGTGGTCAAGGTCGGCATAGTAGATGTCGCCCACCTTGAGGCCGGGCTGGTTCACCTTGGACTTGATTTCAGCCAGCTGCTCTTCCGAACGTACGATGCCAAGTGCCCTGTAGCCGTAGAAGGAGCCTACGGCATAGCCTTCGCGGCAGATGGAATGGTTTTTCCAACCGAGCCACTCGGAGGCGATGCCCTGCACGTTGGAACCGTCGATATTGGTACCGTCGTTGCCGCCGGAACAGGTGTTCATGATGTCGAGTCCGCTTGAGATGATCTTGTTTTTCAGCGTAGAGCCGGTGAGCGTGGCACCGAAAGCCCAGTCCTTATTGAAGCGGTGGTTGTAGCCCACGCTGAACTCAAAACCGCGGTTGCGGATTTTCCCGTAGTTGGTGTAATAGGTCTTGTAGCCGGAAGAGGGTCTCACGGACACGTCAAGGAGCAGGTCTTTGGAGTTGCGCACGAAGTAGTCGAGCGACACGTTCAGGTCGCCTTTGAGCAGAGAGAAGTCGAGACCTACATTAGTCTGCTCGTTGGTCTCCCACTTCAGATTTGGGTTGGCGATGATGAGTTTGGCCACACCGTTGGCTTTGATGAAGTCTTGGGAAGAGGCTCCCAAGCTGTAGAAATGATATTGGGTGTTGGTGGAGCCCAACTGTTCGACGGCGCTGCTGGTGGCAATGCCCGCATTGCCCGTGCGGCCCCAGCCCAGACGGAGTTTTATGTTGCTGACGAAGTCGACGGCTTTCATGAAGGGTTCTTCGGAAATGCGCCACGAGGCGGCTGCCGACGGAAAGGTGCCCCAACGGTTGCCTGACCCGAAGTTGGAGCTGCCGTCGCGGCGGAGAGTTGCCGTAAGGTTGTAACGGTTCAGCAGGCTGTACATCAACCGGCCGTAATAGGAGATGAAACGGGTCTCGAGATTGAAACCACCGCCACCGTCCTTGGTCGAACTGTCAAGGGTTTGGGCTATAGAACGGATGTTCTCTGCCGGGAAGTCTTTGGCACTGGCATTCACCCAATAGCCTTTGTTCTGGCTCACGGAGTTGCCCACCATGCCTGTGATGTCGTGCGTGTCGTTGGTCCAGTGATAGGTGAGATAGGTTTCAAGACTTCTGTCATAACTGCTGCTTTGGGTGAGCCCGAACGTGCGACGGATGTCTACGCCCTGCATGTGCACTTCCTTGCCGTCGTTGTAGCGGCGCACGGGAGTGCCCCAGTTGTAGCTGTCGGTCGATGTGTGATTATAAGAGAAGATAGATTTCAGGTGCATGCCTTTGACCAGACTCAGGTCGATGTGCATGTTGGCAAGGAAACGGTTGCCCCGTGTGGGGTTGTCGAGTTCCATTTGTTTGGCGTAATAGCTGTCAGTCGAGGTCAGTTCGTAGCCCTTTGAGGCCGTCTGCCAGAAAGTGCCGTAAGTACCGTCGGGGTTCACGATGTTGGGAGACACGATGTTGCCGCCCGCATCCGTATAGTCCATGGTGGGCATGAGGGTGGCGTAGTCGCGGATGGAAGAAAGGTTTCCGTTGTTGCCGAAGCCGGTATTGCTTCCTCGGTTCACGTCATGGGTGAAGTTGAGGTCTCCCCCAATTTCGAGATATTGGTTTACCTGCGCTTTCATGTTGCCGCGGAGATTCATGCGGCGGTAGTTGGTATTGACCACGACACCCTCGTTGTCCATGTAGCCGGCAGAGAAAGTGCCTTGAAACTTCTCCGTTCCACCGCTGAGACTGACGGTGTAGTTCTGGCGCAGGGCGGTGCGTGTCATTTCCTTTTGCCAGTCTATGTAGTGTCGCTTGCCGTCATATTGTTCGCTGAAAATGGGCATACCCACGTTTTGTCCGTCGTTGGCCCGAGCCTGACGGATGGCCTTGGCGTAGGTGTCTACATCAAGTGTGCGAAGCGTGTGGGCCACGGTTTGGAGGCCCCAACCGGCACTCACGTCTACATGCACATTGCCTTTGGAACCGTGTTTGGTGGTGATGAGTACCACACCGTTGGCACCACGCGACCCGTAGATGGCTGTGGCGGAGGCATCTTTCAATATCTCAATGGCATCGATGTCCTGAGGATTCAGGAAGTTGGCATTGGTTCCCACCTGCACACCGTCTACCACATAGAGCGGTTCGGAGTTGCCGTTGATGGTGCCTACACCACGGATGCGTACTTGTGCCATGGCATTGGGTGCGCCGTCTTGCGCCGTCACGAGTACGCCGGGAGCCGAACCTTGCAGCCCCTGAGCCAGATTGACGGGCGCACGCTTCATCATCTCGGAGGTGTTGACGGAAGTCACGGAACCGGAGATGTCGCTCCGCTTGGCCGTACCGTAGCCGATGACCACTACATCGCTCAGGGTGCGGTCGTCTGTTTTGAGCGTGATAATGAGGTTTTGCCGGCCACCCACATTCACGGTTTGCGGTTCGTAGCCTACGTAGGTGATGGAAAGTTTGGCATTGGGGGCGGCATTCACGTTGAACTTTCCGTCCAAATCGGTGATGCAGCCTTCCTGCGAACCGACCACCCGGATGGTAGCCCCGATAATAGGTTCGCCCGATTCGTCATTCACTAATCCTTTTACAAGGTTCTGCGCCGTTATCCCAAGTGGGATTAAACAGAACAGGAATAGCAATACTAACGGCCTTTCGATAGATTTAAAGTGTTTCATGTGAAAATCCGATTGATTGATAATGTTGCTCGAAGTTGGTAATAACAGTGCTGCAAATATACGATTTTACCAACCTACAACTCAAATTTTTGTTTCAAAAGGATTTTCTTTTGTTTCCTCAAAAGAAATATGTGGCATTGCGGAGAGAAATCGGCTCTGGGCATAAAAAACATTCGCCGAAAAAGAAGTTATCGGCGAATGGAATGAATGAAAGCTGTGAAAAAGAACTGCTGTATAGCAGGGGCAGATGTATTTGTACGCATGATGCCCATATCTGCTACTGCTGACGGTCGCTAACTGTTGTAGGTGTGGATGCTGGTTCCTTGTGCCGAAGGCAGATAGTTGATGCCCCACCAGCACATCTGCAAGAGAAGGAAAGAACCGATAAGTATCCAGAGCGACAACTTGCGACTGTGGCCCGGCGAGAGGCGATAGTGCATATAGACCAAATAGGCAAACCACGTGACGGCTGCCCAAGTCTCTTTAGGATCCCAAGCCCAATAATGTCCCCAGGCATCTTTGGCCCACAATGCTCCGAAAAGCATACCGATAGTGAGAAAAGCCCAGCCTACATAGACCATATTGTCGATGATATCGAACTCTTTGGATTTGGAGATTGGGGGCGCGGTGGGAGAAAGGGTGACTTCAGAAGAAGGAGACACACTTTCTTTATCGTCTTCACCATTTGCAAGCAATGCCGTGGTTGCCCTATGAGCCTTGACCAGCAGATAGGCAGCCATGAGTGCAGCGGCACCAAAAAGAGCGTATGCAAACATGTAGACGATGACATGTGGGGCAAACCACGGACTTTGCAGGGCCGGCATCATGGCCTTGGTGTGAATCTCAGGCTTGAAGACATTGATGCCTATAAAGACCGTAGCAAGAATGGTGGAGAATGAGAGAATCCACTGATAACGCCAACGAGCATAGACGATGATGCCGGCCAACGGCAGGAAGAACGAATACCAAAGGCGCGTTTCACCCATGGTGCGCATGGGAGGGCGTTCTAATGTGACCCACATCACAAGGATGTAAGCCAAGAAGACACACAGACCTATGCTCGTGGCAGCGAGGGCCGGAACCATGCGGCTTTTCCAAGCGGCCAGTGCTCCGGCTAACCAAAGTACGACGGATGCAATGGCAAAATAGATGAAATAATCCCAAATCATGAGTTCTCCTCCTCTTTTCTATGTACGTCTTTTCCTTTTCCAAGTGTGAAAAACATCAATACGGCCCCGAGAAGTAGCAGTCCGATGCCGATATAGACAACAGGCAGCCACGGGTCGGTGACCAGTTCGAAGATGCTTAAAGTGCTTTTGGCCCCCATACTCTCGTCGTAGCTGTACTGATAGATTTTCCATCCCTCCACGCTGATGGGCTTGTTCACCTCGATGGTAGCCTGTATGTTGTCACCCCGCTTGGTGAAGATATCCACTTCGCTGGCATACCTTTTGGGCGTAGGCATTTTCATGATCGTAGGTTTCCCATCGGCTCCTCTCACTTTCTGCACCTCTGCGGGATATTCTTCCAAGATAAACCGATTGAGTTGAATGGCCAATGGCAGTTCCGTTACGGCCCCCTCGTCGTCAAGGGCGCGCCATTCCGGTTGTCCGGAGATACAGTACATTTTCAACCGTTGCATGTCGGCGGACCCCAATGTGCCGCAAACCACGATGAGAAAGAGTCCTATGTGGCATACGATGGCCGGAATCTTGCGCAGCCGGAAGGTGGCAAACTGTTGCAGGGTGGTGAGGGCGATGGTAGTGGTCAGCCACAGATAGACAAGTACGAAAGGCCAATAGGACAGCATTTTGGTGATGCCTATCGGGTCGGCGGCAGGTTGTGTCCCTGCCACTTGGCGGGTGATGCCCATGAGGGCTGTCAGCACCGTAGCAAAAAGGATGGATGCCGTGGCAGCTTTGGGCGTTGTGAAATAGCTGACGACATAGATCTTTCGGCGTAGGAGGAAGGCCGCGGCTATCAGCGTCAAGTAAAGAGCCAAAGCCACAACATTGACCGGAAAGGCAAAGAGCTGCCAGTCGATGCTGCCCATAGAGAGTTGGAGCATTTCTCCGGTGATGAGAAGGCCGGCCCCGATGGCCAGCCCCTCGCGTAATTTCCATGGCTTATGCCACATAGTAGTTGGATTGTTGTTAAATGTTCGGGTAAATGTAAATAGGTGTTGACAGTCGCGCAGAGTGTTGTCGCCACTGTTGCTGTGTATGCAAATAAACGGCTGACAGCCTGCCATTTCAAGAACGGAGCAATCACTTGATTATTGTCACTCCGTCTTGAAATGTCAGGCTATCAGCCGTCATAGTCCTCTTTCCAAGCGTTCATTACATGGGTTGGGTGATGAATCTCTTTTTCTGTTTGGCCACTTTCACCCATTCCGGTACGATGGTGTCAAGGAACTGCTGCTTCTTTTGGTTCAGTGCCTTCATGTCAAGACCGATATAGGCCTGCGCCTTGGCTTTGGTAGAAACATCGGGAATGGGGATAGTACCCACGAAGCCATGCTTGGCCACCACGTGGGATATCTCCAGACGGGCATCCTTGGCATAGGTCATGGCATTGGCAAGCAGTCGCATCACCTCTTGGGGAGCGTGGAATGCAGCTCCGTGGCTAGCCAGTGAGTAGTCCCAGCGCCATTGGCTCTTGCGGATGTCGTCAAGTGCCTTGGTCATTTCTGCCTCCGTGGCCCCCTTCTTCCATGCAAACTCTGCTTCGAGGTGGGCTAAAGCCAATTCATGGTTCACCTTGACCGCGAAGTCGTACACTTTCTTTTGTCTCTCATACACGTTCTGGCGGAGTGTCTCTGCGTCCTGCCGGTGGCAGGTCTGGCAGGTGCGATCGATCTTGGCCAACGGACTTTGCACATGGTGGTCGGTGTACTTGATGCCACCCTCTTGCATGTAAGGCATGTGGCAGTCGGCGCAACTTAACCCACGCTGTCCGTGGATACCCTGTTTGAACATTTCGTAACCGGGATGCTGGGCCTTGAGAATCTTGGCCTTGGAAAGCGGGTGAATGTAGTCGTAGAAGCCGAGACTGTCGTAATAGGCTTCAGCGTCCTCGCATGTGAGACCTCTGTCTTGCGGGAACTTGAGATACTGATTGTTGTCTTTCTCGAAGTAATATTCCGTGTGGCATTGAGCGCAAACGAGCGAGCGCATTTCCTGATGGCTGGCCTTCTTGACATCCTTGCCGGCACGGTGCCATGCCTCGTAGAGTGCCGGACGGGCGGGCTTGAGATCCATCGTCCGGGCATCGTGGCAGTCGGAGCAGCCCACGGTGTTCATCACTTCCGAACCCCATTGGCTCCATTTGGCTCCGTAGAAGGCTCCGATGCCCTTCTCGCGCATCAACCGGGGAACGTCCGGTCCCTTACAGGTCCAGCAGGTGCCCGGCTGTATGTCGCCATCACCGCCGATGCCGGGGTTGCCCGTGCGCAGAATCTTGCGCATGTCTTCAATGGCATGACGGTGCCCTCGGGGCGTATTATAGTTTTTGGAGAAGGCATAGCCTGCCCAAATGATCACAATATCGGGGAAAGACTCGAGAATGTCCCTTTCTTGAGAGCCGTTGTACATGCTCTTGAATGTGGTGTCCTCGGTCATTGCCCACGTTTCGTATTCGCGGGGGAAGTCTTCTTTAAACTTCTCATTCTGTGACACAATGGAGTCGGTCATAGGTGTGCGGCGGTTGTTGAACACGCTGGCCACTTCGGCCCTGCGCTCAAGAAGCGAAGAACAGATGAGTCCCAACACAAACACAATCAGCATGGAGCCGCCGAAGAGCAGCCATCCTTGCCATTTCTTTAATTGTTTTGCCATATTTTTAGATTTTTAATTTTCAGACGATTTAATAGTTATAGATTCTCTTTTTCTTGTTTGTTGTGAGGAAAATGCAATGCCCCTTAGGTTGCGGTCTCTCGTCGATGAAGACCGCATGGCCGGTTACCTGCCCAAGGCCTTTTGCAGCCACTCGGGCACAGGGCTTGGCGGGATGGGCACCTGACTCTCGGCATTGGGTGTCTTGGCCAGTCCGTTCATGCCTCCATGGGGCACATTGCGGTGGCAGTCCCAGCAAGCCAGTCCCTCGCCACGCTTGGCCATCATGTAGTTGATGCGTCCGGTCTTGACAAACTCTTGGTTGAGCTGGGCGTGGCAGCGGATGCAGTTGTCCATGATGACACCTGCCGAAGCATCTTCGGCCATGATAGCTTGCCGCTCGGAATGGGTCACGAAGTAGGCCACGTGCTTCATGCCGTCCATCCCCTTGAAGAGATACTTCATGGCAATGTTCTGGTGGGGCACATGGCAATCGTTGCATGTCGCGTCGCGGCCATGCGAGGAGTGAGACCAAGTGGCATAGTAGGGGGCCATGATGTGGCAGTTGACGCAAGCTCCGGGGTCGTCACCTATTATATAAGTATGCAGGCGCAGGAGATAGGCAAACAGCAAGCCAAGGCCTACGATAAGACCGCATAGCACAAGTCCTACAACCTTTTGCCGGTAGGTGAGTGCGTCTTTCCATGATATCAGCTTACGTAAATTCATAGGCTATTTTTGTATTTATGTCGCAAATATAACCTTTTTTTAATATACTCGTGTAAATAAAATGAAAAAAAATCCTCATTTATTGGGATAAATTTGTTATCAGATATTTTGTCCGAAGAAGAGGAAGACAGTCGCGTTGCTTGGCAGTCTTTGAAAAGGTATATTCAGATGCCAACACAAGCCTCTCTTGTCCGCTTGTCGATGAAGAGTCTGTCCTTTGCAAAGGGGCAGATTAAAGATAACAAATGGCCTCGTTTCCCTCGTTGAAAAGCAGATCAAGGATACTGAGATTGGGCAGAAAACCATTTTTCTCCCGATAGACCTGATAATAGACAGGAGGCTCAAAACCGTCATCAGTGCCGGGATGTTTGGGCCGGATGACCTCACGGAAGTCCTCAATATCGTCTGTTGTCTTGCCCTGATGAGGGAATGTTAGAGGGGAGGTAACTGCCGAAACGGGCGTAAATTCGTCAGATAAACGGATGTTGGGACGCACATCAAGCAACTCGCACACTTTCCGGGTGATTTCCATATTAAAGTCAAGAAGATATTCCCATCGCTTCTCGAAAAAAGGTCGGATATCATCTTGGTAGTAGTCGAAAAACGGACTTTCGCCGTATGCCGAACAAAGGGCATTCCAGTGGAGATGCCGCCAGTTGCCGTGGTCGCTGATGCGGATGTCCTTCATCAGTGCAGACGGGCCCGTGGTGCGCTCTGTGGGCACAGTGAGTATCTGCCTGCCTTGTGTGGCGGCTATGATGCAGCGGTTGCGGTAGGTCTGTTTGATGAAGCTGTCATAACGCTCCACCACGCACTCATCGTAGCGATGGAGTTTCTGATACCACTGTATGGGACCGAAATAAGTAGAGGAAAGCAATGCTACCATGGCAGGTGGAAGAGTTTATGGGCCCGGCCCACGATGTCGTGTTGGCGGATGGTTTGCCGCTGCGTGCCCACCTTGATGATATAGGTTTGGCAGTCCTTGCACCGGCAACGCCGGCAGCACTGTGTGGGCACGAGATAGTGTGTGGTTCCGATGACGACAGTGTCGCCCGGTAATGCCACGATTTCGCCGGCCAGTTTGTCGTTTTCTCCATAGACGACAACATCGCCCGGCACGAAGTGTTCACGTGACAAACGGTTCACTATCAGTCGGTCTCCCTTGTCGAACAATGGCCGAAGGCCGTCGTCGGGCACGGTGAAGATAGTGAATGCGTAGGCGCGTATTGCCAACATCGTTAATGTTGCGACCAATAGCGCCAATGTAAACTTGACGCCATCTTTGATATACATGTCTGTGCATGGCCCCTTCCACTCGGGGAGGGGCCGCTTGTTTTTACTTGATATCGTCTACCATTGTGAAGAGCCGGTGCCAGCGAATGCCGGAGAAGCCGGGATGGTCGGGGTCGTGGCTCCACCAGATGAAGATAGGTTTGCCCACGATGTGGTCTTCGGGCACGAATCCCCAATAGCGGGAGTCGGCCGAGTTGTGGCGGTTGTCGCCCATCATCCAGTAGTAGTCCATCTTGAAAGTATAGCTCTTGGCCAGTTTGCCGTTGATGTAGATTTGTCCGTTTTTCACTTCCAGATCGTTGCCTTCATACACCTTGATGGGTCGCTCGTAGACGGCTATGTTTTGCATGTTGAGTGCGATGGTGGCCCCCTTCTTCGGAATCCAGATGGGGCCGTAGTTGTCGCGTGTCCAGCCCGTCACTGCATTGACAGGGTAGAGGTCTCCCACCGTGGCGTCGGTGTTGAGTGTCACGCTTTCCACCAAGTCTTTGCGGGCTCTGAGGGCTTTGGCTGCACGGGCCGTGAGGGGCATGTAGCCCCGCTGGTTGAGGGTTGTCAAGTCTTCGTTGGTGATGCCCAAATCCTTCAGCAGTTCACTGTCGAGCTGCCCTTTCAGCTTCACGTAGTAGGTGTACTGCACGTTGTCGGGCTCCTTGTTGGGTTTGCCGTCAAGGTAGACGATGCGGTTTTTGATCTGCAGCGTCTGTCCCGGCAGTCCCACGCAGCGTTTCACATAGTTTTCGCGGCGGTCGGTGGGGCGGTAGATGATGTCGCCAAACTCATTGGGATTGGCCAGAATGTATCTGCGCCCGAGGTTGTATATCGTCTGGAAATAGTCGTATTGCTGCTGCGGATTGAGCGTGGACAAATCCACAGGCCCGCCGTTCTGTTTCTCGAACACCTGTTGTCCGAGCGGATACACGAGGTCATGGTAGTAGTCGGCCGACTGGTATTGCGGTTCGTTGACCAGCGTGTCACCGGCCGGGAAGTTGAACACTACGATGTCGTTGAGCTTCACGTGTCCCAAGCCCTTCACCCGGCGATAGTCCCAGTGGGGCCAGTCGAGGTAAGACTTCACGTTGACCAGTGGCATGGTGTGCTGCGTGAGCGGCATGGTGAGCGGTGTCTGCGGTATGCGCGGGCCATAGCTCAGTTTTGACACGCAGAGATAGTCGCCCGTGAGCAGAGACTTCTCAAGCGACGAGGAGGGTATCACATAGTTCTGGAAAAAGAACTGGTTGATGAAGTAGACCGCCACAAGGGCAAATACGAGGGCGTCCACCCACGACATGATGAAGCGCACGGGCCCTTCCGAGTCGCGCCACCATTGCCAGCGTATTTTCTTGGTGATATACACATCATAGATGAAAGGCAGCACCAGCAGTCCCCACCAGCTTTCCACCCAGTAGAGGAAGAGGAGATAAAGAATAGTGGCAACAGAAAATTTGGCCCACTGCACCTTCATATTGAGGTTTTTTCTTGATTTGTCTATCATGGCTCGTTAGAATTTAAAGAGGTCGGAAGTAGTCAGCAGTCCATTGTGTTTTTGGGTGTATTCGGCAGCCAGCACGGCCCCCAATGCAAACCCTTTGCGCGAGTGGGCATCGTGTTCGATGGTGATCATGTCGGCCTCCGAGTCATACATCACGGTGTGTATGCCCGGCACCTCTCCGTCTCTCACGGAGTTGATGATCAGATCGTCGGCCGTGGTGGGGTCTCCCTCGTCCTCGTGTCCGTCGTTGGTCCACACGGTCACGCCGCGCTTCCAGTCTTTCTTGCGGTCGATGTTGTCCACGATTTCTTCAGCCAGTGTGATAGCCGTGCCCGACGGCGCGTCGAGTTTGTGGATGTGATGCGTTTCCTGCATGCACACGTCATACTGCGGAAAACCGTTCATGATTTTCGCCAGATAGCGGTTTACTGCCTGAAAAATGGCCACCCCCACCGAGAAGTTGCTGGCCCAGAAGAGTGTCTGTCCGCCCTCGGTACAACGGGCTTTCACCTCGTCACCATGCTCCTTCATCCAGCCCGTGGAACCACTTACCACCTTCACGCCGTGTTCCCAGGCCTTGAGGTAGTTGCCGTAAGCCGCCTGCGGAGCCGTAAATTCGATGGCCACATCGGCCGAGGCGAAAGCCGGACTGTCGAAATCCTGCTGATTATTGATGTCGATAATACTCACAATCTCGTGGCCGCGGTCTTTGGCAATCTGCTCTATCATCTTGCCCATTTTTCCGTAGCCGATCAATGCAATCTTCATTTTTCCTAATTCGAATTAAAAATCTCGGGGGCAAAAGTAAGCATTTTTATCCACATTCGCCCCCATCGGCCACTTAAATAAGGTGAAAAAGTGAATATGCGCTTCATATTCCTCTCAGCCACTATTTGCCCGTGAAGCCGTGAAAGAGTGTAATAGTGGCAATCGGAGCAGACGGTGTAGGCTGTCATGATAACGCTTTGAAAGAGTTTAAGTGGCATGGGAGGGTATTCATGCTCCGTCTGTCACTGCCAAGTGGAGGCATGGTATGGCCGGCATGGGGCGGAACAATGTTGACAAAAACGCTGCTGCGGAAACGCTTCAAATAGGTGGCGTGGGCGGTGTCGGGATGTCGAAAAAGGCACTCGACTTTCTCGTTTTGGCCCTTTGAGCTTGCAGAAGGGCCACAGTCAGAATGCCAAAAGGCCACAATCACGATGCGATTGTGGCCTTTTGGCAAGCCTTACCGGCCTCTTTTAGGGCCGTTTTTGGGCTTGGTGACATGTCAATAAAATTCAAGCGGTTGGTAGTCAGTGGTTTGGAGATATCGTCAAAACTCGCGTATTTTCGCCCAATCATCCGTCCGACGAAAATATCGCAAACTCAGCGGGCGAAATGACATAAATAGTTTGACAGAATCAATGGTTGGAAATGATTTTCTTCACGTCGTCGAGCGTGTCGGCCACCGCGATGTGTTCCCGCCAGCTGCCGCGCATCATGCCGCGGCCTTGCAGGTCGTCGAGCATGGCTATGAGTGAGTTGAAGAAGCCGCCGATGTTGTAGAGCACGACGGGCTTGGAGTGGTAGCCGATGGTGTGGGCGGCGGCCACGGTGAACACCTCGTCGAGTGTGCCGATGCCGCCCGGCAGGGCGATGAGCACGTCGCTGTGGAGCAGGATCAGGTCTTTGCGGTCGCTGAGGTTGTCGCAGGCGATGTGTACATCCACATAGTCGCTCACCCGGCCTGACTTCTCGATGATGGTGGGCACCACGCCTATGGTCGTGCCTCCCCCCTGATGCACGGCACGGGCGATGCATTCCATGAGTCCGAGGTTGCAACCGCCGAAGACTATCGCGTGCCCTTCGCCGGCTATCCATGTGCCGAGGGCCTCGGTCTTTTCAAAATACTCCGGAGCGATGGCGCTGTTGGCGGAGCAGAAGATTCCTATTTTCATTGGTGTGGGTTTTAGAAATGTTCTTTCCTTCCGGCTTCTGAGTGGACTTTTCCAAGTCCGGTTCCCCCGTATGGTAATGGTGGAACGATCATGCCCGTTTGCCGGGATGGGCGAAGCCGGGTGCAAAGTTAGTCATTTCTTTTGACTGCCACAAGGCCCGCGCACGCCTTTTTCAACTACGGGAAATGCAATCTTTTTGAAAATAAATGCACATTGCTTGCCGAATGTCGAAACTTTGTCGTACCTTTGCACCCCGATTACGGTCGCCTCCATTCAGGATAGGGACGGCCATTCTATTCACTTCGGAAAGTATTTGCGCCCAATTTATGGCTGGAAGGGCGTAGCGTCTTTCCAATTTAGTGATATTACTGAACTTTTGCAAGTTCAGATAGGAGTTAAAGGAGTTAAGGAGTGAAAGGGAGTTAAGACAATAGTTTTCCTCTTCCTGCACGCTCGGGCCATCAAGCTATGGACTGATGTCTTAACTCCTAACGAACGAAGTGAGTGCTAACTCCCTTTCACTCCTTTAACTCCTAAAGTTGAGCTTGCGAAACTAAAAAAGTTATAAATTGAAGACATTTGAAGAATTGGGCGTGAGCGAGGACATTCGTCGCGCCATTGAAGAGCTGGGGTTTGAAAATCCCATGCCCGTACAGGAAGAAGTAATCCCTTACTTGCTCGGTAACAAAAACGACGTCATCGCACTGGCACAGACCGGTACGGGAAAAACGGCCGCCTACGGACTGCCCGTGGTGCAGAAGACCGATGCGACGGACAAGACCACGCAGGCCGTGATATTGAGTCCCACGCGCGAACTGTGCTTACAGATAGCCGACGACCTCAACGCGTTTTCCAAATACATCGACGGCCTGCATGTGGCTGCCGTGTATGGCGGAGCCGACATCGGCCCGCAGATACGCACGCTGAAACACGGTGCGCAGATCATCGTGGCCACACCGGGACGACTCATCGACCTCATCAACCGTGGGGTGGCCAAGCTCGACCAGGTGAACAACATCGTGCTCGACGAGGCCGACGAAATGCTCAACATGGGCTTCTCGGAGAGTATCAACGCCATCTTCGAGACGCTGCCCGACGACCACAACACGCTGCTCTTCTCGGCCACGATGAGCCGGGAGGTGGAGCGCATCGCCAAGAACTATCTGCACGACCACAAGGAAATCGTGGTGGGTTCGCGCAACGAAGGGGCCGAGCACGTGAATCATATCTACTATCTCGTCAACGCCAAAGACAAGTATCTGGCCTTGAAGCGTGTCGTGGATTTCTACCCGCACATCTTCGCCATCATCTTCTGCCGCACGAAGATAGAAACGCAGGAGATAGCCGACAAGCTCATCAAAGACGGCTACAACGCAGAGGCCCTGCACGGCGACTTGAGCCAGCAGCAGCGCGACCTGACGATGCAGAAATTCCGCCGGCACACGGTGCAGTTTCTCGTGGCAACCGATGTGGCTGCCCGCGGACTCGACGTGGACGACCTCACCCATGTGATCAACTACGGACTGCCCGACGACATCGAGAGCTACACCCACCGCTCCGGCCGAACGGGCCGTGCAGGCAAGAAGGGAACGAGCATCTCCATCATCCACACGCGCGAGAAGTTCAAGGTGCGCCAGATTGAGAAGCAGATTGGTAAGGAATTTGTCGACGGCACGCTGCCTTCGCCCGAGGAGATATGCAAGAAGCAGCTCTACAAGGTGATGAACGACATCATGAAAACCGATGTGGACGAGGAGCAGATTGAGCAATACATGCCCGAAATCATCCGCCAGTTTGAGTATATCGACAAGGAGGACATCATCAAGAAGATGGTGACCATCACCTTCGGCCGGTTCCTCAACTACTATAAGAATGCGCCCGAGATAGAGAAACCCTCTTCATCGAAGGGCAAGAAGGAGCGCGGCGAGATGCGTGGCGGTGGTGCCCGTGGCGGTCGCGGCGACCGTCAGCGCGGTCCCCGCAAGGCAGAAGACGGCTTCACCCGCTTGTTCATCAACTTGGGTAAGGCCGATGGTTTCTATCCCGGCGAGGTGATGCAGTTCCTCAACAAGAACGTGCGCGGACGGCAGGAGGTGGGCCACATCGACCTCATGTCCAAGTTTTCCTATATCGAGGTGCCCGAGGAAGATGCAGGCCGCGTGATGAAAGCCATCAACGGTTCGCAGTATAAGGGCCGTGAAGTGCGCTGCAACGAAGCCGATGAGGGTGGACACGGACGCGGGGCCCGTGGTGGCAACGACCGCCGTGGCCGCAGCGGAGGAGACCGCCGGGAGCGCATGGGGCGCGACTTTGGTCGGGACTTCGGCCGCCGGGGCCGTGACAAGTTCAATGATGAGGAGCCCGATTTCAGTGAGGAAGGCTGGGCAAGACGCCGCCCGAGGAAGAAATAAGACAAGTGGCAAATAATGAAAATAGCGAAAGGAACAAATCTATCGGTGAGATAATTTGATCCTTCATCTCCCGGGAGGGAAAACGAATGAATCCGGAAAGTGCGGCATACTTTCCGGATTCGTTTGGTTTATTGTGCGTTGATTTCCTGTAAAAGGCGGTCGGCATGTCCCCACTTGTCCATCATGTAGAGCACATAGCGTATGTCCACGCCGATGCAGCGGGCCAGCCGCTTGTCGAAGTTGATGTCGCTTGAGAGGCTGTCCCAGTTGCCGTCGAAAGCCAGACCAATGAGTTCCCCCTTGCCATTGAACATCGGCGAACCGGAATTGCCGCCCGTGATGTCGTTGTTGGTGAGGAAGCAGAGCTGCATCTTGCCGGTGGTCTTGTCGGCATAGCGGCCGAAATCACTCTCGCCCATCAACCGATGCATGACAGGTTCGGCAAAATAGTCGACCACCTTGTCGCCCCGTTTCATTTTCTCCACAAGGCTCTCGGCTGTGGTGTAGTAGCCCGATGGCTTCCCGTCGAGTTCAAAACCGCCCACCTGCCCATAAGAGAGACGCATGGTGAAGTTGGCATCAGAGTAGTGGGGCATGTCTTCCTCCATGCGCAGTTTGGCCGCACAGAGATAACGCTCCTGCTCATCGATGCTGTCTTTCACTTCGCTCATGGCCGCACGCAGGTCACCCGTCACTTCGAGCAGGTCGAGTCCGAAGTTCACGCCCGGATCTTTCCGGTAGGCCTTGCTGTTGATGAAGAGCTTCCGACCGCTCTTCATGATGGCCGACTCTTTGTAGAGATAGTCCACGTAGCGCGTATAGTCGCCGCCAAACCGCTTGTCGATCGTTTGGGTGTAGAAAGCCGGCAGATACTTGGCATCCACATGCTCGCGATAGTTCTTGAGCATGGCGGCCAGCACCTCTTTGTCAAGAGCCTCATCCCAAGTGTCGCTGTTGTCCTTGAACATCACGTATTGTTTCTTCTCGTTGTTCTCCGGGCCGTGTATCTCCATGCCCTCATTGAGTTTGCGGGCGCGTGTGGCAAACTCGCTCGTCCGCCCGAAGGCCTCCCAAAGGTTCATGAAGGTGTAGCGGCTTTTGAAGCGTTTGCCGTAGAGGTGCTTCAATAAGGCGAAGTCGAGCTTGTCTTTCAGATAGCCTGTGGAGTCCTGATAGGCTTGTATGCGGTCTTCGTAGCGTTGCTTCTGAGCTATGATGCCGATGGAATCGATGCATTTGTTCATGCCGATGGAGTTTTTCCAGTAGTTGGAGCTCTGTGCATACTTGGAGTCATACTTGATGCGCACAGCCTCGTCGGCCCTCATGTGGCGTATCATCACCTCCTGCTTCACGCCCCGCACCTGTGCCCTGACGGCATTCTCGGCATCGCGCATCTCCTTGATGCCGTAGCTCG
Source organism: Segatella buccae ATCC 33574 (assembly GCF_000184945.1). GTDB lineage: Bacteria > Bacteroidota > Bacteroidia > Bacteroidales > Bacteroidaceae > Prevotella > Prevotella buccae. The sequence goes on along the minus strand of NZ_GL586311.1, from coordinate 620,377 downwards.
AGAGGTAGCGGGAGGTGCTGCCGGGATAGCCCATTGTCATGGCGTAGTCGCCGTCCTTGTAGCCTTGCAGGCTCACCCGGGCCCAACGCTTGGGCTTGTAGGGCACGTTGTCTTTGGAGTAGGGTGCGGGACGATTGGTCTTGGGGTCGGCATACACGCGGAACACGGAGAAGTCACAGGTCTGCCGGGGCCACATCCAGTTGTCGGTCTCGCCGCCATACTTCCCCATCGACTTGGGAACGGTGAACACCAGACGCAAGTCGGGGAAATTCTGATAGGTGGTGGCATACCATTTGTTGCCTTCATAGAAAGCGTCTATCTCTACATGGAGCGTGGAGTCCTGCTTTTTCACCTCACGGGTCATGGCCGTCTGGAGCGAGTCGATGACAGCCTCGCGACGGTCGCTGGTCATGTAGTCGTAGCCAAGCGCCATCACGCTGTCGGTGATGTCTTTCTGCTCCACCATGAAACCAACGAACATATCCTTGTTGGGCAGCTCTTCGGCGTAGCTCTTGGCGTAAAAGCCGTTGAGCATATAGTCATGTTCCACGGTGGAATGGCTGCGTATGGCTTCAAACCCGCAATGGTGGTTGGTGAACACGAGCCCGTCGGGTGAAACCACCACGCCCGAGCAGTGCCCGGAGAAGTTGACCACGGTGTTCTTCAAAGCGTTTTCGCCGTTGTAGAGTTGGTCGTAGGTGAGTTGGAATCCCTCTGCCTGCATCTGCTCAAAGGCTGCCTGCGGCAGGTTGTAGATGGTCCACATGCCCTCGTCGGCCTTGGAAGGCAGGAAGGCGAGGAGATGGAAAAGCAGAAAGGTGATAAGGCTCTTGATTTTCATTTGTGTGTGTTGCTATAAATGTTTATTGTTATGTTGTTTTGCTGAAATATTTTCCCACGACCGGAAGTGAGGCCAACGGAAAGTCTTTCTTTACCAAATAGGCGATGAAAACGCCTATCAACAAGGTGTTAACAGCTACCGAACCCCACATTGGCAGGGAGTCGTTGGCCAGCGTCATACCGCCACAGAGCACCGCCGCCAGCACTACATAGATCATGATTTCCTTCATGGGATAGTCGATGGGGTATTTCTTCTGCCCCACGAAATAGCTCAGGAGCATGGCCGTGCCGTAGCCTGCGAAACCGCCCCAGGCGCAGGCCACATAGCTGTAGCGGGGCACGAATATGACATTGACGGCTACAAGGACAAAACACCCGATACCGGAAAACCAGGCCCCGTAGATGGTCTTGTCGATGAGCTTGTACCAGAATGAGAGGTTGAAGTAGACGCCCATCATGATTTCTGCGGCCATCACGATGGGTACGATGCGCAGGCCTGGCCAGTAGCTTGGCGCGATGATGTAGCGCAGAATGTCGAGATAGGCTATCACGGCGAGGTAGGCCAAGAGGGTGAAGATGATGAAATATTTCATGGCCTTGGCATAGGTGGCACGGTTGTCCTTCTCCTTGGCTTTGCCGAATACGAATGGTTCGTAAGCATAGCGGAAGGCTTGGGTGATCATAGCCATGATCATGGCCACCTTGGCGGCGGCCCCATAGATGCCCAACTGCGCCTTTTCATCGCTCCCTTCATAGAGATAAGGAAAGGTGATCTTGTCAAATGTCTGGTTGAGAATGCCTGCAATGCCGAGAATGAGAAGCGGCCAGGCATAGTGGAGCATCCGTTTGAGCAACGCCCGGTCAAATCGGTAGCTGAAGCCTGTGAGTTCGGTCTTGAAGCAGAGGAGCACCACTGCCGTGCATACCAGATTGATATAGAACACCATACCCACGTCAAGGGTGAAGTCGGCATCGTAGAGGCCGAAGGGATTGAGGTGGAAATAGGGTAGCACGATGAGATAAAGCACATTGAGAATGATGTTCAACACGATGTTGAGCAGCTGCAAGGCGGCAAACTTCAACGGGCGTTTCTGATAGCGCAGGTAGGCAAAGGGAATGCACTTGAAGGCGTCGATGGCCACACAGACAAACATCACCGCTACCCACGACGGGTGGTCGGGATATTTCATGAAAGTCGCTATCTGCGGCAGGAAGGCCAACACAACGACGATGAAAAGCAGCGACGTGGTGCCCACGGTGATGAGCGTGGTGGGGTAGACTTTCCCCGCGTCTTCCCCGGTCTTGTTGACATAACGGAAAAACGTGGTTTCCATGCCGTAGGTGAGGAGCACCAACAGCAGCGCCGTATAGGCATAGATGTTGGTCACCACCCCGTATTCTCCCCCTGAGGCTGCAAAAGCTGCAGTCTGGATGGGAACCAGCAGATAGTTGATAAACCTGCCGGCAATGCTGCTGATGCCGTAGATAGCAGTGTCTTTGACGAGTGATTTTAAGTTTGCCATAACTTATAAAGGTAGAAAGATAAAGGAGTAAAAAGGTAAACTTCCTACTTTGACAGGCTTTGGGTGACCTTGTCTACTCATTCTTATCTTTTATTTTCTTAATAATGTTGCCTAATGTCCCTATTATGATGTTTATATCTTGTTTGATAGAGTGATATTTCTCCGCTCTCATATCTCTTTACTTTTTTGCCTCTTTACCTCCACCCAAAGAAGACATACGCAACCAATATGGCAGCGATGACTCCGGCCAAGTCTGCCAACAAGCCGGCTGCCACAGCGTGCCGGGTATTCCTGATGCCCACACTGCCAAAATAGACGGCGAGAATGTAGAAAGTAGTGTCGGTGCTGCCTTGGAAAATGCAACTCAAACGACCCACAAACGAATCGGCACCATAGTTCTTCATCGCCTCCAGCATGAGGCCTCGGGCTCCGCTCCCGCTCAAGGGCTTCATCAGGGCCGTGGGCAATGCACCCACAAAATCGGTGTTTAGTCCGCATTTTTCCACTCCCCATGCAATGCCGTTGATAAGCATATCCATCGCCCCTGAAGCCCGGAATACACCCACAGCCACCAAGATGGCCACCAGGTAGGGAATGATGCGCACGGCGGTGGTGAAGCCCTCTTTGGCCCCTTCGATGAAAGCGTCGTAGACATTGATGCGTTTCCAAAACCCGGAAACAATGAAGATGAGAATGATAGAAAGCAATATCAGATTGGAAGCAACACCGGTCACTGTCGCCATCGTGTCTTTGTCCATTTGCCCGAAGCCCCAGATGATCAGTCCCACGAAAGCCATCAGCCCCCCAAGTACAGCCATCAACACCGGCTGCAACAGGTTGATGCGCTGCCAAACCGACGTGATGATAATGCCGGCTAGCGTGGCCACGGTGGTGGCAAGGAGGATGGGGATAAATACATCGGTAGGTGCAGCGGCTCCGTTGGCAGCCCGAAATGCCAGAATCGTTGTCGGAATGATGGTCAGGCCGCTTGTGTTGAGCACTAGAAACATGATCATCGGGTTGGTGGCTGTCTCTTTCCTCGTGTTCAGCTCTTGCATCTGCTGCATGGCCTTCAGTCCTGTGGGTGTGGCAGCATTGTCAAGTCCGAGCATGTTGGAGGCGATGTTCATGAAGATGGACCCCATCACAGGATGGTTGCGGGGAATGTCGGGAAACAGTTTGGTGAACAGCGGACTCAACGCCCGGGCCAGCACATTCACCACACCGGCCCGCTCGCCAATCTTCATGATGCCCAGCCACAAGGCCAGCACGCCCGTCAAGCCCAATGAAACCTCAAAGGCATTCTTGGAAGAGTCGAAGGTGGAGTCTACCATCTTCTGAAACACGGTGGTGTCTCCCATGCCCAGCTGCACCAGTCCGAACAGGAACGCTATCACGAAAAACGCTATCCAAATGTAGTTCAATACCATATCAAGATGCAAAAATACTCTTTTTTCCGTTTATCTCAAAAGATATCAACAAAAAAGCCGCCCTATTGAGCGGCTTTTTCTGTTTTTAAAGAGTCAACCAGCAAGTGCAATATTATGCGTAATATTGCACTTGCTGGTTGACTCTTTAGGCAGTCAAACGGATATGGATAAAAAACGAAAAATCGCTGTAAAACCTTGATTTTATAGCGATTATCCTTGTTTTGAAGGCTAAAATGACGTGTTGTTTGACATCCTTTTGAAACCTATTTGTGGACCAGCCTGGGCTTGAACCAGGGACCTCCAGATTATGAGTAAAACAGATTGATGTTTTGTGATTTTTTAATATATACTTTATTGCTGATTCGCAAATAGTTACTATCTTGTGCCAGTTTATGATACTCTGTAAAACTCCGTATCAAAACGTCTCTGTTTTCCCATTGTTTTCCCGATAATCATCGGAAAATATGGGATTTTGGAAGAAAATGAGGGTACTTGTTTTCCCATTGTTTTCCCAAAATAGAGAAAAATGTGAAGTTGAAACCTCCAGACTATTGGCAGAAATGGCAAAGAAATTAGAAACAACTTATAAGAGCGCAAGATTCGGAATTTGCACCTATGCGCTCATCCTTGACAAGCGTCATCCGAAGAAAGACAGAAACACGTTTCCTGTCGCAATGCGCTACACCATAGACAGAAAGTCATGGTACAACTTTGTGGCTGGCGAGTTTACGAAAGAGGATTTTTCAAAGATATGTACGCTCAGTGCCAAGGCGGTTCGTTCAGAACTCTATGACAAGAAGGTGGAATTTGATGCCATCTTTGAGAGGCAAGTAGAGCTTAATGAGCGTCTGGGAAATAGTCTGACGCTCGATAGAATTAAGACTGCCATAACGGGTGTAGACACATCCAAGGAAGCTTCCTTCTTTAGCGTATGGCAGGATAGGATTAATTTCTTTAGGACCAACAACAATGGGGAGCAATACACCACTGCTGAGTCATACGAGTGTGCCATGAAGTCATTTCAAAAGATTCTCTGGGACAGACCGATTACTGGTTTTAAGGTAGGAAAAGAAGATATTGAATACTGGAGTAACGGAATGCAAAATGGTGTGCTGAACGAGAATGGTGAGTTAATAGGTCAAATACGCGAGGCAACAAGAGGCCTTTATCTCCGAAACTGTCGTGCCGTCTGGAATGAATGCGTATCGCTGGGCTATCTTACCAATCAAGAATATCCATTTTCTAATGTCAAGAAAAAGAAGCTCGTAGCGATACCTGTCGGCGACACAAGGAAGAACCACTACCTAAATGTCCAGCAGATGACAGAACTGTATCGGGTGTTTATAGATAAACGCTATCCTGACACATGGAAGAAAGGTTATGTTGAAAATGCCCATTATTCATTGGGATTGTTCCTTGCCCAATACCTGTGTAACGGTTTCAATATGGCCGATGCAGCCGAACTTAAGTATTCGCAATTCTATTTCGACTCGGGCAGGAAAGCATTCAAGTTCAAACGGGTGAAGACCAGAAATCGCACAGAAGGGGGCGGTGAAATAATAATCCCCATCATAGAACCATTATAGAAAATTCTTGATGAGATTGCCGCAGAACCAGTTCTAAATGGCTTCGTATTCCCTGACATTCTTCAGGGTGCTACGCATAAGGCTATTAAGCGCAAGCGAATCTCTCAGGAGAACTCAAATGTGCAAGACCGCGTCATCAAAATCTCTCAGGATGTATTAAATTGGGAGGTTCGCCCATCGGGAACATGGTGCAGGCATTCTTACGGAACAAATCTAACCCATGCCCAAGTAGAGGACAGGTATATTTCACAGAGTATGGGACATTCGACAGACAAGACCATTACAGAAAGATACATTGCTCAATATCCGTTGGAAACAATGTTCGAGTTTAATAGCAAATTGTTGGATATGGAGCCAAAAGTAACAGTGGAGGACATCAAGAACATGACGGAGGAGCAGAAAACAGAGATGCTTCTTAAACTCTTGGAAAAGAAGTAGAACATAGCAAAGGAGAACGGATATGAGACCTTTTGAGGATTCCCAGAAGAATGCCATGAGAGAAGCCATGGAACGTGTGTTTTCGTGGAAGCAGGAGCATACAGAAGAATACTCGCGCTTCTCCCCGGATATGATGAAGGTGGAGCGCAACGACTTCAGTTGTCTTGAACGTATTTTCAAGATGGCTGTTGGCTTTGTGCCAGCCTCCGTGCTTATCGAATGCCAGAAGTTGTTCGCTTCCAATTCGGAAGTTGTCTTGTCTGCCGACGAAAAAGCAGCTGCCGCCACTCGTGTTGTCGATGAACTGATGGAGCTGAAAGGCTATTTGCGCTTCGGGGTATATACGGAAACCATAGGTAAAAAGAGTGATGCCAACCTTGCGCAAACTACAGAGCGAGGAGAGCAGTTCTTAATTAGGGAATTCAGTCTAGCAGACGAAGACCAGAGCGAGAAAGACGACGAGCATATTTACATCCCCTTCGTGACCGCTCAGGAGTTTTGGGATTCATCGCCTTCCTTTATTCAGATGGCGGTATTCACTCTAGGCAAAGGACATTCTGCCGATGAAATGGCTACTCTATCAAAGAGAATCATGCTCTCTGCCATCCAAGCGTTGCCAGAGATGTTCATTAAAGTTCGCAATCAGATAATGGCAGGTAGCAATTCCCTATTGATGTGTACGTTGTACTATGTCTGCTATGACCACGGACTGTCCAAAAGTGCGATGGCACTTAGCAAGGTTAGCCTTGGCACCAAACAGATTTCGTATATTCGTGAAAGCGTCAAAGCCATCGTTGAAAGCCTTGTTGAGACCAGTATCACGAAGGGACTCGACAAAAAAACAGAGTGGACCAGGCAGTCCAAGGGTGTTGAAGATTCAGAGTTGCGCCAAGCGATAAAGACCACCCTTGCCAATACGCAAGGCAAGCATGGCCGCAGAACTATCCTGCAAGAAGAACGGAGCCTTGATGACATTCTCATTGCCGATGACAAACATGCATTGAAGGAGGCTATAATGGCTGCACTAAATGATATGGAACACGAATATGAAACAGCCTACATCAAGGCGGCACTCATCCGCTCCAATCATCTTAGTTCTGACATATCCTTTGCGGTATTCCTACGTGCCATTTGTTCTTTCGCTGACAAGGAATACAAGTACGATTCAGCCCAAAGGGTTGACTCTTTCATTTTGTATGAGAAGAAGAATTTTGAGGCTTCCAAGAGTTCAAAGTGGCAACGTGGAAGAAGGATTGTATCGTATTTGACAGAAGTGTTTAGGGCAATGCCAAATACAATAGACAAACCCTAGCACAAGTATAGGTTATGGAAAATAATGATTCGTGATAAAAAAAGTGTAAAAATATCATAAAAAACAGAGGTTATTAATTTTGTTTTATAGGAAATACCTAATTTTGTAAACCAAACTTTATAAGATTGCGCAATTCTTATTAAATATAATTTATATGAGTATTAGTAAAGATGTCATCAAACAGTGCCTGATTAGTAAGCAGCGCGAAGTGGATGAGGCGGTGATTGTGAACCGTCCCATAGACTTTGAAGAGAATGGCAATTATGTGATAGTTGGCGTGAGACATGCGGGTAAGTCGTATCTGCTGTATCAGCGCGTGCGTCAGCTGCAGGCGGAAGGAAAGGGATGGGACGAGATTCTGTTTGTGGACTTTGAGGATGAGCGTTTGGCGGAATTCCAGACGGAAGACTTTAACAGTCTGCTGGAAGCCCATCTGGAACTGTATGGTAAGAAGCCGGTGGTGTTTTTGGACGAGGTGCAGAACATTCCGCATTGGGATAAGTTCGTGCGTAGGTTGACTGATGCGAAATACAGGGTGTATGTGACAGGTAGCAATGCGAAGATGCTGAGCAAGGAGGTGGCAACTACGTTGGGCGGACGGTTCTTTATCTACGATGCGTACCCATATTCATTCAAAGAGTATCTAGCAGCGCAGCAGGTGGAACTGAGGGAGCATTGGGAGTATGACACGATTCAGAGAAGCGAAGTGAAGCGACATCTGAATGAGTATTTCTATTACGGCGGTCTGCCAGAGATCCTTTCGTTTAAGAACAAGCGGGCTATGCTTTCGAGCTTGTACCAGAAGATCTACCTGGGTGACATTTGTGCCCGAAACAACATTAAGAACGACAGGGTGCTGAACATCCTGATCAAGAAGATGGCAGAAAGCGTGAAGCAACCGCTGTCGTATAACAGACTGAAGAACGTGATAATGGCAACGGGGTCGCCCATCAGTGTGCCTACTACGATAGACTATGCGGATTATGCCGCTGACAGTTGGCTAATATTGCCCATGGAGAATGAGATTGGGAAGCTGACAGAAAAAGAAATGCAGAAGAAATACTACTTCGTTGATAACGGTTTACTGAACCTGTTCCTGATGAACTCAGAGACATCGCTACTGGAGAACATGGTGGCGGTAGAACTGTGCAGGCGGTGTGGCAAAAAGAATGTGTTTTTCCTAAATGCGGAGAAGGAGATAGACTTCATTGTGCCTGACGAGAAGCTTGCTATACAAGTGTCCTACAGCATCAAGGATGAGACCACTTACAACAGGGAGGTACCACCACTGGTCAAGTATGCCAAAGCGCACGAAGACTGGAAATGCCTGCTGATTACGTATGATGAGGAGGACACAGAAAAGGAAATATCTGTGGTGCCGGTGTGGAAGTGGCTGATGTAGACTATAGAGAGCATGAATCTTTTTAATGGACACAAATACATTTAAGATATGGATACAAAGAAACTCATTGAAGAGGTACTATTAGACCTTGGCAATAACAAGAGCCTGACGGATGTTTCCAGTAAAATACAGATTATTGTTAGGTTATTAGGAGATGAGAAGTTGAAATCTTGGTATACCTGTGAGTTCGTAACTGGTTATAAGGATCAAGAACTTCCAGAGTATCGTATAACGCATGCCGTAGAAATAAAGGCAAACTATATAGTATCACGAGGGTTTGGTGCATGGAAGTTGAGTGGTCAGAGCGTGCCAGTAGCTAACTTGGGGCTTGAAAAGTATAAGGAAATAATGACTGTCCGTTTTTGCGATACTATTTCAGCCATCATAGAGTACTCAAAGCATCCTAAAGATGTGGCCATGTCATTAACCCCTTATGAGCAGGTGCTTGTTCAGAAAGTATTAGGCGAGGCCCATATCCAAAATGTCCATAAAGTACTTTCGCCTTCAACATTCCAAACTATCATTGATAATGTACAAGGCCGTATCATAGACATGTTTATGGATTTGAATGAGCGGGTCTTCAATGGAGAGTTGGATTTGAAGTCAAATTCTGCAAAAAAAGAAATACATCAGGTAATAACCAATAACATCACAGCAGGCATTGTCCAGACGGGACCTGGCACAATTGAGGCAAACAATGCTACAATTGCGGCCAAAATTGAACAGTCACCTTCAGCTGATGTGATTGCAAAACTGAATTCGTTAGCTGATGAAATAGAAAGGATGGCTAAGGATGCAGATGACGAATTTAACGACATTGCTAGAGAGCTGATCGATATTCGGATGGAACTATCAAAACCTCAGCCTAATAGTTCTTTCTTGAAGAAATCATTCAAGGCGTTAACATGGGGTGCGACTGTTTCCTGTAAAACCACCATTGAAGAATTGGTTAAGAAAGCGATAGATTATTTGTCGTAAAATCGAGAGTTATGTTCGAACCTTGTTGATTATTGTTACGCTACATGATGAAACAGAAAACTTATCCACAGATATGCTATATAGCTTTGCTGGACCCACGTGACAATACTATGTTCACGAATGTCCCTCCTATGTCTGTGGTGAACTCTATGCTTTTTTATCTTGGAAATTTGCCACAAAGTATGTTTCAGTTTGTTTATGGAGTTGAGTACTATGAAAAAATGAAACACTATGGACTGCAACTAGGCTATGACCTGCAAATGATTTATCCAGATACACCTCAATTTTCCATAGAAAGACTGTTGGAACTAACTAAAGACCAACCTCGAGTTATATTACTTTGTACGGATAATGAACAATCGATACAAACATATAATGCTCTTTTTGCTGGTAAAATAGACATTGACACACTTTGCATCTTATATGAAGAAGTAGAGACCCTTTGGACAGTTCAATGTGCAAAGGCATTTAATAAAGAGAAGGTGTGGAAATGGTTTTATGAGTTTGCTATTAATCATTACGAAATAGATAAAGAACGTCTACCTTTCTCTGTTCCTATTTTACAGAAAGAAGTGCATGACAAAGGGTATGTATTCTCACCAAGCAGAGTAAATACACAGATACTTAATTCTATTTTAGGGAATTGGGGGTACTCAAAAGAATTGTCCGACGAGGAATCAATAAAGGTAAAGGTGGAAGCTTCGAAAAATGCTTTAGCTGATAAAGATGGGACAGCCCGGCAAGATTTGCTCATTGAACAAATAAAACGTATACGAGCTATTGAAACAATGGTTGCGTATAATGATCCTGACAAGAAAACCATTGAAGACCAGTCTCGTGCTCCACTTGTGCTGGCTATGCCATACACTAGCATAGATATGCGCAAAGTGGAAAGATCATCTGAGATGACACAAGAGGAGAGTAGGATGGCAGACTTCGCCGAGACAATCCTAGGTTATTATTATACCAAAAATTATACGGTATGGAATAGTAAACGTTTTGTTAAAACCCCAGAAGAATTTTTACTTTTCCAGAGTCTTCAGAGTGCTTTTCTAGAACCACGGATGCGTCTATTTGACCTTGCCGGATTATTGCATTGCTCAATGCGATTCTCGCCCTATTTGAGGTTACCAATTATGGGGAAGAATATCAATTCGGAATTATCTTTTGTCGGTATCAAGAATATTGAGAAGTTAGCTTCAGCACCGAGCAAAAATAAATCGATACGCAAAGCGATGGAAACAATAGGGAAAAAGATAACTTCAGAGTCTTTAGTTCCTAGTACAGTTGAATTGCTGAAAAAGAGTGTAACGCAAATAGTGGCAATGACAGATCTTCCTATAGAATGGATGATGATAGACGGTATACCTCTGGGCTTTTCTCATGATGTGTGCCGAATACCTGAAACTCCTGCGGCTGGTATGCTAAGCCAATATGTGGAGTGTAAGTTTATTCCATTCAACATACCAAAGGATATTTTAAAACATACGCTTGTAATATTTGGCAATGAAGAGGATTCTTTTGTAAAAGCTCAGGAACCTGTAGTCGCTCTGTCAAAAGTGTTAGGATTCCAAATATGCAAATGCCTAACTAAAGAGGCGTTCTTTAATACTATTAAGGAAATAGATCCTTTACTGCTGATTGTTGATACTCATGGAGGCGTGGATGAAGATAACCATCAGTCATATCTTAAAATGGGCGGCGAGGTGATTTCTGGAGACGATGTTGTAAAGAGTGATATTCATCCAAGACTCGTTTTTCTTTCTGCCTGTAATACTTTTACAACTTATAATACTGTATCGACAATAGCCAATGCTTTCTTTCAATTAGGGGCTGCCGCAGTAACTACATCTTATATGCCGGTTCTGATAGAGCCCGCAACCACCTTGTACACCCGTTTGCTGAACAACCTGAACATTGCTGCATCTCAAAATGTTCATCATAATTGGCTCGCTTTTATGTCTCACTTGATGAGGACATCCTATATACAAGCACCGATATACAGAACTGTAAATAGGGACGTTAAAATAGATATTGATACCCTTATCCGTCTTACGACGGAGAGCATGTTCTTCCGCAAACGTAGAGAGATATACAAAAACCTTAATACAAACGCATTTACAAAGGGATTAGGAGCAGACTATCAAAATATAATCCCGCATTATTTAATGTACTCTACATTAGGAAGGGCGGACTTGATTCGTTTTGAAACGAGTTTGAAATTTCCAGATGAAGAGGAGAATTGGTAGTTATGAATGATGCAGTAACAATTATTGTGGGGGCCGGTGCTGTTTTGGACTTTGACCACAAGGGCATTTTTCCTTCTGTAAAGAATATCACGGATGAGGTGCTTAAACTGAGCATCCAGAAAGTGGATGGAGGTGAAAGACCGCTTCTGCATGAAATTAATGATTATATTGTTGGGAAACAGAATCAAGTAGGACGACCAGAAGTTAATCGCTTTATTCCACCACAATTAAATTTTGAGAACTTATTGCATGTCATAGAGATGTGCATTTCATATAGTAGCTGCTGGCATAAGGAATATATATCATGGCTTGCGCTTCCAGAGTTCGGAACCTTAATTCAACCTAACGATTTCCTAAAAGATCTTCAGACGTATGATTATATCAGGGCGGCAGATGAGTTGCAAAAGACAGTAATGGATATTGTTGACCAATACGATACAGCTTTCAATGAGGATAAATTAGCGGAACAATGGTATCGAGACTTTTGGAAATCCATGTCAGGAAGATCGAACATATTCAATCTGAATTATGACAATACAATAGAGAATAGCCTTGACGAATATGAGGATGGATTTCCTTCAATCAAAGATGGAGAGGATTATAGCCGCTTTTCGGCAAAGCGCTATTATGAGAACAGAAGAGGAGTTTCAACAATAGCACATCTTCATGGTCAAATATTGTTCAGCGAGGCAAGGGAATCCCCGTTTGATTATAGCATTCGGGATATGGTAAAGAACAGAGATTATCAGACTGCATGCAAAAACAGGATTGGAGGACAGCTTCCCCTTCTAATCAGGCGAAAGAAGAGAATTTACAGCCAGTCATTGTATCAGGTTCGAGGAAAACAGAGAAGATGACATTCGCTCCCAATAACGTCTATCTGTCGGATTTGGCAAGAAAGGTTATTGAGAACAACCGATTGATGATTATAGGTTATTCATTTGGGGACTTATATCTGAATGAGATTTTGGGATTGGGTATGGATGCACATGGAGATGATTTCAGAGTGGTGATTATCGACAAGTTCCCTTCATATATAAACTCATACACCTCGTGGTTTCAGCATTTAACTCATGAATGCAATCCGCAAAAATACACTTTTGTATCAAAAATCACAAAGGATAGGTTGTTTATTGAAATTGGACAGAAGGAGTTTCCGCTTATTGTTGGAGAATTTGGTGTACCTGTGGTTTCAACAAATGGGAAATTGATGATGTGTATTAACGGATTCAAGGATGCGGTTTTGAACCATAAAGAAACGATGTTGGAGTTTCTTGGTGTTTAAATTCTTAGCACATATTATCTCTATTTCTATATTGATACTGCAGCAATGCCCCTCTCTCGTGGATAGGAGAACATGGAGCTATGGCAATAGATGTTTCTCCCCAAATTCCTTCCGTGACCGCTCAGGAGTTTGGGGAGTCATTGCCTTCATTCAGATGGCAGAATTCATTTTTGGAGAAGGTCATTCCATTGACGAACTTACAACTCTGCCAAAGAGAATAATGCTATCTTCCATGCAAGCATTGCCTGAGATATTCTTTAAACTTTGTAATCAGATCTTTGCTGGCAGCAATTCCTTGCTGATGTGCACATTGTATTACGTTTGCTTTGTTCACGGACTTCCAAAGAATTCAACGGCATTGAGCAAGATAAGTCTGGAGGTCAAACAGGTATCCTACATACGTAAAAGTGTCAAGGGCAGTAGTCGAAAAGTTTGTGGAGACAAGTGTTACGAAGGGACTCGACAAGAAAGCAGAGTGGACGAAGCAGACCAAGGATGTCGTCGATACAGAACTGCGCCAGACCATAAAGACCGCCCTTGCCACTACATAAGGCAAGCATGGCCGCAGAACCATCCTGCAAGAAGAACGGAGCCTTGCTGACACTCTCATTGCCGATGACAAATGGGCGCTGAAAGACGCTATCCAAACTGCTCTCAACGACATGGAACATGATTACGAAATCGCCTACATCAAGACGGCACTCATTCGCTCTAATCACCTTGACCCAGACATACCAGTTGCTGTCTTTCTCCGTGCTATCTGTAAATTCGCTAACAAGGAATACAAGTACGACCCAGCCCAAAGGGTCGACTCTTTCATTTTGTATGAGAAGAAGAAATTTGAAGCCTCCAAGAGTTCAAAGTGGCAACGTGGAAGAAGAATAGTTTCTTATCTGACAAAGATATTTGATGCTATACCATAGTTATTGTCCTTAACTGAGTTTATAATGCGCAATTTATGAGTGGTTTTACCATGATTATCGCCCCTTAAAGTGAACGAAATTCATTAAATTTACTCTTTTTGATAACTTTCAAGGCTAATCAGACTCTAGTCTGAGATAAAATGTGTAATTTTACACTGAATAGCACATTGTATCATAATGTCAAATAACAAAGACCTCAATCGCTTGAAGGTAATCCTGGCAGAGAAGAAGTCCAATCTCTGGCTATCCAAACAGTTAGGATGTGCGCCAACGACTGTATCAAAGTGGTGTACCAACTCATCACAGCCTCCGTTGGAGATGCATTTGCGGATAACAAAGTTACTGAAAGTGGAATTGTATGATTTAATAAACAAGAAGTACATTTACTTTTAAGAAATTTTATACGATTGTGAAATACGGAAGTAAACAAATTAGTAAAGCTGGGAATATCGCACTTACATCAACAGATGAAAATGAAGTTGAGCGTGCAATCAATATCATCGATGATTGGAGGACGTTGCATCTTATTGCTCTTGATGAGTTGCAAAATAGTATTGTCCCGCTTTTAAAAAAGAATAATATTCGCATATTTGCGGCTTCACGCAGATTAAAACGTATTTCATCAATTTTGAACAAGTTAGACAGAAACCCTCAGTCTGGACTTGGCACAATGCAAGATATAGGAGGATTACGAATCATTGTACCAACTATGGGAAATCTTAATAAAGCATATTCAATTATAACAAATAATGTGCCTGAATATTTTGAGTTCACTAAAGCTCCGATGAACTATATTGAAAAACCGAAAAACATAAGTGGTTATCGGAGTATTCATTTTATATATAAATTCCATTCTACAAATAGTGATGTTGATGGAATGAGGATAGAATTACAATTAAGAACAAAATTACAACATTCATGGGCAATGGCTGTAGAAACAGCAGAACTTGTAACTGGCACGGCATTGAAATCGAGTTTAGGCGATGAAAGTTGGATTACTTTTTTTAAAATTGTTAGCTCACTCTTTGCTATTAAGGAGAGTTCACCAATTCTCGATGAGCATAAGAATCTAAACTATAACATGAAAGAGTTAATGGTGAAATTATATTCATTGAATGCAAATAACCATTTTAATGATACACTAAAAGCTTTGAGAGTATCAAATACGATAGCCAAACAAAAAAACTACAAGGATGGCTATTATATCTTAAACATCAACTTTTCCACCCAAAGAGTGAACATTAAAGCATTCCCAAAAGAAAACGAAGAACAAGTTTCTGCTTTATATTATAGATTAGAAAGAACTGCAGATGAAAGAAGAAATGCTGTTGTACTTGTTTCTGTGCCCCAAATGCAACAATTGCAAGAAGCTTACCCTAGTTATTTCCTTGACACCAGTGAGTTTTTTAATGCTATTGATACTATGATGCGGAATTGCGAAAAATGGGGTTGGGCAAAACAAAAAACATGATAATGCAGATACCAAAATCAGATATATTGACCACTAACTGCCTAGGGAAGGTTTTCTCAAACACGGTAGCGACGTACAAATTCTTTTGGTTTGTATCAATTATGCAGATACATGCCAAGACGGATAATCCACAAATCAGTGTGTGGGATATTGTTATCAGAATGGTGGCAAATGCATGGTATCCTATTCACTATTTCCGTTTGTCTTTTGGCAAGAGTGATTCGCTGTTTGATATTGTGATGGAACTACAGCACATCACTCAGATTCCCATTGATACCAGTTCTCAGACGATTATTGACGGTTTGCAAAGCAGATTGGAAGACAAGCAGATAAAACGACTATTAAACACGCTTACGTTGAATGTTCCCTATCGTTTTCTGCGGCCTTGGATAGACTCATCCGATGACAAAGAAATGGTTAGACGTTCCCAGACATTAGAAAATGGAAGCCTATACGCTCTATACAAAGATAGCTCGGATTTCTATATCGTTCTGAATCAGGCGTGGGACGCATATCTGCATACGCACTATAACATTCTAGTGGATTTTGCTTACTGGAACCTGACTTTGTTTCTGCAAACGAGAAATCCCAATGTGCCAGCCATCCCCAATAAATTGATTCGCCCTGAGGCCAGAAACTCACTGACCAAGCAGCACAACTATTGGGATATGGTGATGACGATTGGCGGCCCTATCCATTGTATCTATACAGACAAACTTCTGCATCCAAAAGATTATGACCTTGACCACTTCATTCCGTGGAGTTTTGTGTGTTATGATCTGCTGTGGAACTTGATACCGTCGAACGGCAGCATCAATTCATCGAAGAGTGATAAGTTGCCAGACTTGGACTATTATCTGCCAAAACTCGCAGCATTGCAGCATCATTCCTTGCAGGTCTTAATAAATGCCGATAAGGAGCCGAAAGTGATGGAGGACTTTTTATCTCTTGGCTATTCGGCAAAAGATTTGGCTGCAATGAGTGAAGAAAAGTTTCGTAAAATCTACGAAAGGACGTTTAACCCCATCAATCAAATTGCCCTCAACATGGGCTTTGAGACGTGGAAATACTAAAGACAATGGAACCAGAGAAAATCAATCATCCGTATCTGACGGCTATTAAGCGAACGGAATTATCCATACCGACACGCAATCTTTTGCAGCACAATTTGCTAAAAGGAAAAATACTGGATTTCGGCTTTGGTTTCGATACGGATGAGTTGAAGCGTCAAGGATATAACATCACGGGCTATGACTATTATTATCGCCCCGACTATCCCGAAGGTAAGTTTGATACTATTATCTGCAACTATGTGCTGAATGTGCTGGAGCCATACGCTCAGACTGAGGTACTGATGAATGTTACAAATCTGCTGTCACCAAAGGGCGTTGCTTACTTTGCTGTGCGTAGAGACCTGGCGGAAGAAGGTTTCCGGTTGCATGTCATTCACAAGCAATACACCTATCAGTGCAATGTGAAGTTGCCCTATAAGAGTCTGGTAGCCAACAAGAGTTATGAACTTTATCAGTATCAGCACTTCAATAAACTGCCTCGTAAGGAAGGTGAGATTTGCCCCTTCTGCCGTTTGTCTCGACGCGTTGAGATAATTTGCGAGACGGCTACCTGTGTCGCATTCTATGATGGTTATCCTGTCTCACCTGGGCACGCTCTGATTATTCCCAAACGCCATGTTGCTAACTTCTTCGACCTTACTAATCACGAGCGAGAAGCAATGAACGTCGTGCTGCAATATGTGAAGCAAAAGGTTGACGAGCGTTTTCACCCCGACGGCTACAACGTCGGCATCAACATTGGCGAGGCGGCGGGCCAGTCGGTTTTCCACTGCCACATGCACGTCATTCCAAGATACAAAGGCGACGTGCCCACCCCCAAGGGAGGTGTCCGCGGCGTGATTCCAAGCAAGCAAAGCTATTCGACAAAAGGCTCAAAATCCGCAAAGGACAGCAATAAATAGGAAGAAATATGACTAACGAGCATAGAGACATGGTAATGAGAGGCGTGGTCGTTAATCAATCCGCAATACGGTTAACCTTGTGTATAAACGACGTTAACCATATTGCTACATGGATAACCTCGCACCCATACGACGTTTACCATGTCGCGAGCTGGTTAACAAACTATGCATAAGTTAGGATTAAAACGAGAAGAGGCATGGCATACGACAAGCAAGGAAAGGCTTCGAAGGTTAAAGACCGCTGGTATGGCGACCACAAGTACAGGCACGGACTTGATTTGAAGCCGTGTGTGTTAGTAGGCAAGCCGCAGTTCACTATCAACGACCTCTATATATCTCCGTTCATCCACCGCCGTCGCTATAGCGAGGACGGCCACATGACGTATGTGCCATTGGAGCGAAACCTGCAACCGATGGGCATCAACGTCATGGATGAGTTTCTGCGCTACCTGTCTCAGGGCCAGTCTGACATTGCAGCCTTCTGTAAGCGCAACGGTACCCGCGTCGGTGACATTGATTCGCTCATATTCCTGCTCACAGATATGCGTGGCGTCGATTTCCGACAGGCCTATCAGATGCGCATGGTCGATGACCTGTTGCGCTACATCTCCTTGCCCGTCGCCGATGTCGCCCACCGCAGTGGCCTCGGCTCGCGCACCAATCTCTATTTCGCCTACAAGCGCGACTTCAAGTGCTCTCCAACAGATAGGCGTGAATAATTGCAGAAGCAAGGGGATGAGGATTTGTATAAAGTGGAATAAACCTTAAAAAGAATTATTGCAAAGCATGATCACGACAATAGCAGATAAGGTAGTCCGAGGATATGTCAAAGAGGCATGTGACATCCTTGACTTTGATATGTCGAATGTACGAATTCTTTACGTTCCTCAAATTACGGCCAATGCAGGCATCCCACAACATACAGAGATTACACCCGACGGATGTCTGGTTCTTGATGAGTCTTGGGTTAATCTGGAAATAAAGAACGAGACTCCAACGAGAACACGTTGCGAAGTATATTGCAAGGTGAGGATGCTGTATCAGCAGGCTAAAAATCCCAATGGATTCAATCAATATGCTGGTGAGACAATACATGACGCTTTAGCATTTAATTACGCTCTACAAACTCTAAAAGGACTAACTCTTCCCATGCCTCCATTCCCCCAAATGGTGAAACCGATGCTCATACGTACTCAGAAATTGCTGAAAGATGAATTGGGGATGAATACTGAGTACTACTTGATGTCTAAAGAATTTGTGAAAGCTGACAATGTGTGGAAATTCAGACTAACTCAGAACGATGAAAGGCAATATGCAGACCGATATTATACGAAACCACACAAAACGACAATAAGGGTTATTGACCAATCGGAGAAAGGTACTGAGGAAAATCCGTTCGATGATGTAAATGAGGCTTTTGATTATATTCGGAAACTTGAAGATGAGGCATACGCAAATGATACATTGCTGAAAGATATTGCTTCACAGCAGTATTTTTATGATCTAAACTTTCGACAATTCCGTGTACCATGGGCCAGCGCTTACGTCTCCTTTTATCATAATGCAAGCATTCCTGCAGATGGATTTATTGTCAATCAGAACCAAATCCATTCGGATGGTAAGTTTCATTTTACGTTAAAGCCTAACTTATACGGCAAGAAGTTCCTGTATCGTGGACAGAGTAAGGATTACCCCCAACCTTGTGCCCCAAATTTGTTCCGCGATGCAAAAAAAACATATTTCCTAGATGATTTGATTTGGTCGCAAGAAATGGAACTGCTATTGAAAACTCATCCTTTGGTGAAACTACTGGAAAATGGTGTAGAAATCATGCATGACCATTTCAGTATCCTAATGAATCTTGCAGGTTTAGCCCAGCACTATTATCATAAGACACGTTTCTTAGACTTGACATCTGATGTAGATGCTGCGAAATTCTTTGCAACGACCAATTATGATGGAAAGACTGATGAATATAAACCTGTACATGATACAGATAAGTTAGGCATGATATATTGCTATGAACTGCAGATGCCATTTGCATTTGCCCCCAAGAAAGGTTATGAATTATCTGTAATAGGAAAGCAAGTGTTTATGCGTAGTGGGGCACAACATGGATTCCTTTTGGGAATGAACAAGGGAGTGGACTTGAAAACTATGCCTCAAGTCAAGAAGTTCTACTTTCGCCATTGTCCTACTATTTCAGATGCAATATTCAAACAATCGGACGATGGAAAGAAGTATTTTACAATGGATATACTGGAGGAAATATGGAAAACAGAATACAAACAAAGGTTAGAGAATGGCATCGTTTCTGCAGATACAGTAAGACTGAATGTTTCGAGAAATCCGGGAGAGACATTTGATAGTATATGCCAGAAATTGAAAGACAGAAATATTACAATTGACGATTCTTATCATCCATCGTTTACGCCAGAATTACTTGATAAATACTATCAATCAATAAAAGATGGATGGTGGGAAGAATTTTGTAGCGATATCTATTTCTATGGTGGAGATGCAGCACTATATAAAAATTGTTTAATGCGTATACCGCAGAGAAATGAGTATAAATGGGCATTTGAGAAGCAATGAAAGAGGTTGTTATTGATAGTTTAGAAGAATTTATGTCCTGTCAATATGGATTTCCTGAGACGGACTTCTTTAGAGGACAATCTTCTTTGGACTATAAACTGATTCCATCTATTGGCAGGTTGTTCAAAGAAGGACAGGAGAGTGTGTTGAAACAGTATGAACGCGAAATCTTTGATGACTTTAAGCGTAAGTATTCTATGTATACGGACGCTCGACCAAAAAATGATAAAGAATTCTTGTTCCTTGCACAGCATTATGGACTTCCCACAAGATTACTTGATTGGACGTACAATCCATTAATAGCTTTGTACTTTGCATGTTGTTCAAACTTTGACAAAGATGGTGTGGTGTTTCAAAGTTATGAGTTTTCACGTGAAATCTATAACGAAGGGAGTGATATATTTGCTTTTCCTTATATCACATTGTTATATCCTAATATGACAGATGTAAGATACAAGAATCAAAATGGTTTATTTATTTTGTATCCAGAACCATGGAAAGAGGATTTTGAGCATATTTCTGCCAAATATGTAATCCCCGCAAAATGCAAACGGAATATTCTAAACAAACTTGAAAAGATTGGAATAACTCGGTCCTTCATAATGCCATCATTGGATTGTTTGTGTATAGATATTGTCGATATTCATAGTTTAAGATATCCGTACGCACTAAAATAATAATTATGGATAATAGAGAACGGCTGAATGTATATTTTGAGATGGAAGGAAACTTCTATATGTTGTTTCAAGTAGTAAATATTGGAACAAAAAACATTCCTGACTTTAAATTCTCAGGTTTCTCGAATTTATATATAAACCATAAAACGGATAATAACAAAGAAGATGATAAAGGCTATCTAACGGAAGAAGAGATAGAAAAGTCAACAATTCATTCATATATTGAATTTACATATCATAAGGATGGTAGCTTCTTAACTGGAAAGGT
>NZ_GL586311.1:507366-597659 GCF_000184945.1 Segatella buccae ATCC 33574 | reverse complement strand
CCTCGTTTACATATTTTACTTGTGCTGATATGATGCCAAGTTTAACAAAAAATCATGGAGTTATCAAAATGGCTGTGTTTTCCCATTGTTTTCCCGAAAAGAAAAATCAGCAACTTGAATTTCTTCTAAGTTACTGATTTTCAGCGTGGACCAGCCTGGGCTTGAACCAGGGACCTCCAGATTATGAGTCTGTTGCTCTAACCAACTGAGCTACAAGTCCTGAATTCTGTTGATTCGGATGCAAAGGTAATGCCTTTTTGCCAATTATCCAAATATTTTTTGCAAAACTGACTAAAAATGGCTAACTTTACCGCCAATTATCCTGATAGGGAAAATCATTTCTTTACATAGGTGTAAAACTAATGTGGAGTGGGTTCTATCCGGTAGAATCGGGGAGAGGGAAACCTTGACCGAGAAGAAATAGAGAGGTGATGCTGGCCGTGAGGGGGCAGTTGCAAAAAAAACAAGGAGGAAAACAAGCCTTGCAGGAAAAGAATAACAGCTTATGAAGACTATACAGATAACGAAAGATATGGAGCCGATGAATCCGTGTGTGGCCACCATCGGCTTTTTTGACGGTGTGCATCGCGGGCATCAGTATCTCATACGCAAACTTATTGCCGATGCCCGGGCGGAGGGAATGGAGTCGACGGTGATCACTTTCGACTTGCATCCGCGCAAGGTGCTGCAAAGCGACTACCAGCCGCGTATGCTTTCCACGCTCAGCGAGAAACTGCTTTTGCTCTCCAAAACGTCGGTGGACAACACGGCGCTGCTGCACTTCGACGAGGAAATGGCCCGTATGACGGCCCGTGAGTTTATGGAACAAATACTCAGAGACAAACTCAATGTGCGGAAATTGTACATCGGGTACGATCACCGGTTCGGACACGACCGCAAGGAGGGCTTCGATGACTACGTGCGCTATGGCCGGGAATTGGGCATGGAGGTGGTTTTGTCGCAGGCGTTCGAATTGAACGGTGTCAATGTGTCGTCGTCAGTGGTACGCTCGTTTCTGGAAGCCGGTGAGGTGGAAATGGCCGAGATGTGCCTCGGCTATCCTTATACCATCGTGGGGAAGGTGGTCAAAGGGTATCAGGAAGGACGTAAGATGGGTTTTCCCACGGCCAATCTTGACACGACCGGTTTCGACAAACTGATTCCTGCACCGGGTGTGTATGCCGTGAAGGCGCGGTTGGAGAACAGCATGGAGATGAAGCGGGCCATGATGAACATCGGTGTAAGGCCCACATTCGGAGGAACAGAGACTACACTTGAGACTTATATACTCAACTTCGGGGAGGACATTTACGGCAAGATGATGCTCGTCAGTTTTGCCCATCGCATCAGGGAAGAACAGCGGTTTCCGTCGGCAGAGGCGCTCAGGGAGCAGTTGGAGAGAGACGAGAAAATGGTGGAAGAACAATTTGAAAAAGATTTGGAACGTGAATAAGAAATTGAGAACTTCGCTCGATGTAGTGTTGTATGTGGTAGTCTACCTGCTGTTGCAGTTTGTCGTGCATCTTGTAGGCGCAAGTATCTATGCAGCCGTGGAGGGTGTAGACGCTCAAACCGTCCTCGCCGGGATGGCCGTCGGTGAATACGGTTGGCTGTTGGCTGTGGAAATGGTCGTCAGCAGCGGATTGGCGATATGGCTTTTTCTACGTTTGAGATGGGCTCCCGTTTCTCGTGACTATCTGGCTTCGAAACCATGGACGGCCCTCGTGTGGGTGGCTTTGCTCACTTTGGGGCTCCTGTTGCCCTCGCAGTGGCTCTACGAACAGCTACAGGTGAGCATGTCGGAAGACTATCAACGGCTCTTTGAGGGCATCCTCAAGGAGCCTTGGGGATATGCCGCCATCGGGCTTTTAGCTCCGTTGGCCGAAGAAATGGTGTTCCGTGGAGCTGTGTTGCGCACGCTGCTTGGCCTTTTCGACCGTCGCCGGCATTGGTTGCCCATCGCCATCTCGGCACTTCTTTTCGCTCTTGTGCATTGGAATATGGCACAGGGGCTTCATGCTTTTCTCATGGGGCTGCTCATCGGTTGGATGTATTACCGCACGGAGAGCATCGTGCCCGGACTTGTGCTTCATGGGGTGAACAACTCTGTGGCCTACATTGTCTACAACCTGATGCCCCAAGCGGGTAGCGGCGAACTGATAGACCTTTTCCAAGGCAACCGCCACACGCTCTATATGGCTCTTCTCTTCTCGCTTTGCATTCTGCTTCCGAGTGTCTTCCAGCTGACGCGCAGGATGAAGAAGGCTGCTGCAGAATGAGCCACTTTGAGCATTTTGGGCGTGACCTGCCATTGTGTTTTTAGACTGAAAGGATGGCAAACTGCCAAAAGAATCAGGGCTGCCGGTCTTGCGACCGACAGCCCTTTTTCTACGTTAGTATGTTATGAAAAATTTGAGAGAATTGAAACTTCACAGCTTCAAAGTTGTTTTGTTTTACTAAACATGATTTATAGAGAAAGCATAGAAAATTATCTTATTTGATGATGGAACCGGCTGTTGGTGGTGTTGCCGGCTCAAGATTGCTTTGTTGCAGGCTGTCAATGACAGCCGAGTCGCCCATGGCAACCGATGCCCCGGGATGCGGATGGATGCTTTCCGGAACGCTATAGCCTTCATTGTCGTTGAATGGAACCTGCATCGCATTGCCCAAAGTGAGGAAGATGGCCACCACGGCGGCAGCCTTGAAGAGGGGTTTCAGTCGCTGTCCCAAAGGGATGATGCGTGCCTTGACAGATTTCCGCTCGATCATCGACAGGATTCGTTCGTCGAAGTCGTCTCCCAGCACGTTGGCCTTCTTTTCGGTCTGCCCGTAGGCAAACAGAGCCTGATAGGGCAGCAGTTCGGCCGGAATGTCTTTCTGGCTGAAGAAAGCGCGAAGAATCTCCTCTTCCTCAAGAGTAGTCTCGCCATTCCAGTAGCGCTCCAAAAGCTGGTTGATATACTTATAATCCATATTTGTCGAATTCTTGATAACGTTGTTTGATGTTTTGCCGGGCTCTGAAGATGTTCACTTTCACTTGTTCTTCCGTGATGCCCAGCACATCGGCTATTTCCTTATAGGGCTTTCCTTCAAAGTCTCTGAGCTGCATACAGCTGCGTTGCTTTTCGGGCAGTTCGTCCACGAGTCGCTTCACGATGGCCATGCGGTCTTTTTGCAGCATTTGCTCGTAGGGATTGGATGAGTGGTCGGCCCTTTCGGTGTTGGCATCGTCAAGCGAATCGTTTTGGTTGTCTTGCTTTCTGATGCGGTCGAGTGAGAGGTTGCGGGCTATGGTGAGACTGTAGGCCTCGATGGAGTCTATCTCGTTCCAGCGCTCGCGGGCGTTCCAGACTTTGATCAGCGTGTCCTGCACGATGTCTTCGGCTTCCGCGTTGTTGAGCGTGATACGGAGAGCAAGCCGGTAAAGTTCGTTCTTCAGCGGCAGGATATCATTTCGGAAACTGATCGTTTTCATCTTCTCTCTGATATAATGACGATTGGGGGAGGGGAAAGTTACAGAAGGGGGAGGGTGTTTTGTTTGTTTTAATATTTATTAACGGGTTGGTGGGAAGGATTCGACAGCGTCGAATCTTACCCAACCCGGGGAGGAGGGCTGCCTTGGTTGAGGGTTTGGTGCTACTTGGTTGAAAAGCGGTTTTATGAAAGCGGGTACTCCGGAGGGTTGCTGTGGAGGTGGTGCAGAGATGCTGCACGCTCCGTTCATAGGCCGTGCACGGGTGGTGCATGAACCGTGCACGGATGGTGCAAACGGTTTGCACCGTTCCGAGGGCTTCTCTTACAAAACCGAGATACAGCTTTATCACCTTTTGATGACAGTGCCGTGGTGTCCGTCGATGGCTGTAGCGAGGGTGATGATGACTTCTTTCACGCCGGCATCGACGGCGGCGAGGGCGTTTTCGAGTTTGGGAATCATGCCGCCGGCTATGGTCCCTTCGGCCACGAGCCGATTGAAGTCGGAGCGGGTGATGACGGGAATCACGCTGTCATCGTCGTCGGGTCGGGCAAGTACGCCTTTTTTCTCAAACGAGTAGACGAGCGTCACATCGTAGAAAGGGGCGAGGGCTTTGGCCGTCTCGCCGGCTATGGTGTCGGCATTGGTGTTGAGGATGTTGCCCCGGCCGTCGTGGGTGAGCGGTGCCAATACGGGGGTGATGCCTTTTTCGATCAGTGCTGCGAGTCTGTCTCCATCGGCATGTTCCACGTCGCCTACGAAACCAAAGTCGATGGGGGAGGTGTTGGGTGTTGGATGTTGGGTGTTAAGGGAGGGTTGAGATGAGGCGGGGAGTAATACCGGCGGACGCTTTCTGCTGCGGATGATGTCCATGTCGGCACCGGTCAGCCCCAGCGCGTTCACTCCGTTGGCTTGGAGCTTGGCCACGAGATTTTTGTTGACCAGTCCGCCATAAACCATTGTTACCACCTCCAGCATACCGGCATCGGTGATGCGTCGGCCGCCCACCATTTTGCTTTCGATGCCCAGTGCGGCGGCCACCTTGGTTGCCCGGCGACCGCCACCATGCACAAGGACTTTGCGGCCCGGGAGGGCGGCAAAGTCCTTGAGCAACCGGTCGAGACTGTCGGGAGCCTCCACGACAGCGCCGCCCACCTTTATAATAAAGAGCTTCTCTTTTTCCTTCGTTTCCATTGGTTGGTTTCTCTATCGTCCCTTTTCCTCTCCCCCGTCTGTGGGGCAAGGAGAGGAGACTTTGTCGTTATTCCAAATAGGTGTATCCGTAGAGCCCCGAACGGTAGTTGCTCAGGAATTCTTTGCCCTCTTCAAGGCTGATTTTGCCTTGCTTCACGCTCTTGGTGACCCAGATTTCGAGCTGGCGAACGAGTTTCTTCGGATTGTACTGTACGTAGTCGAGCACTTCTTCCACTGTTTCGCCATCGATGATTTGGTCGATGTGGTATTGCCCGTCTTTCACTGAGATGTGCACGGCATTGGTGTCGCCAAAGAGGTTGTGCATATCACCGAGAATCTCCTGATAGGCCCCCACGAGGAACACACCGAGATAGTAAGGCTCGTTGCGCTTGAGCGGATGCACGGGCAGCACGTGGCCCACATGCCCGTCGGTGACGAAGTTGGCTATCTTGCCGTCGCTGTCGCAGGTGATATCCTGCAAGGTAGCGTTGCGGTTGGGTCGCTCGTTGAGCCGCTGGATAGGCATGATGGGGAAAAGTTGGTCGATGGCCCAACTGTCGGGGAGCGACTGAAAGAGCGAGAAGTTGCAGAAATACTTGTCGGCCAGCAGTTTGTCGAGCTTCCTCAACTCCTCCGGTGTATGCTTGAGCGACTTAGCCAACACGTTGATTTCCCGGCACACACTCCAGTACATGCTCTCTATCTCGGCCCTTGTGCGCAGGTCTACGATGCCGTGGCTGAAGAGGTCGAGTGCCTCCTCGCGTATCTGCTCGGCATCGTGCCAGTCTTCGAGCATGGATCGGGGATTGAGATTGTCCCAGATGTCGTAGAGGTCTTTCACCAACTGGTGGTCGGTCTCCTTAGCCTCAAACTCCTCTGGCATCTCCGGCAGCGAAGCCGTCTCGAGCACGTCGATGACGAGCACGGAGTGGTGGGCCGCCAGCGAGCGTCCGCTCTCGGTGATGATGTTGGGATGGGAGATGTCGTTCTTGTCGGCTGCATCGACAAAGGTGTAGATGCAGTCGTTCACGTATTCCTGAATGGAGTAGTTCACCGAACTCTCACTCGACGACGAGCGTGTTCCGTCGTAGTCCACCCCGAGGCCGCCCCCACAGTCCACGAAGTCTACGTTATAGCCCATCTTGTGCAGGTTGATGTAGAACTGTGCCGCTTCGCGGAGCGCCGTTTGTATGCGCCGGATTTTCGTTATCTGGCTTCCTATGTGGAAGTGGATGA
Organism: Segatella buccae ATCC 33574; assembly: GCF_000184945.1. Lineage (GTDB taxonomy): Bacteria > Bacteroidota > Bacteroidia > Bacteroidales > Bacteroidaceae > Prevotella > Prevotella buccae. The sequence goes on along the minus strand of NZ_GL586311.1, from coordinate 591,757 downwards.
GGCGCAGGCTGTCGTGTAGCCCCTTCTCATCGAGCATGTGCAGGGCTTCAAGCAGTTCGGAGGAGTTGAGGCCGAATTTGCTGGCGTCGCCCCCGCTGTCTTCCCACTTGCCCGAACCGCTCGACGCGAGCTTGATGCGGATGCCTAAGTTGGGTTTCACGTTGAGTTTTTTGGCAGCTTTGGCAATGATTTCCAGTTCGTTGAGCTTTTCCACCACGATGAAGATGCGCTTCCCCATCTTTTGGGCAAGCAGTGCCAGTTCGATGTAGCTTTGATCCTTGTAGCCGTTGCAGATGATGAGCGAGTCGCTCTGGCACTGCACGGCGATCACAGCATGCAGTTCGGGTTTGCTGCCGGCCTCCAGCCCCAGATTGAACTTGCGGCCATGTGAGATGATCTCTTCCACCACCGGCTGCATCTGGTTCACCTTGATGGGGTAGATGATGAAGTTTTCCCCCTTATAGTTATATTCTTCCTTGGCCTTTTGGAAGCAGCTTGCCGTCTTCTCGATGCGGTTGTCAAGGATGTCGGGGAAGCGCAGAAGCACCGGTGGCGTGACGTCGCGCAGTGCCAGCTCGTCCATCACGTCACGCAAGTCTATCTGTGTGTTGTCCTTGCAGGGTGTGACATAGACGTCGCCTTTGTCGTTGACGCCGAAATAGGAAGTGCCCCATCCGTTGATGTTGTAGAGTTCCTTAGAGTCTTCTGTGGTCCATTTCTTCATAATCCTAAAAGCTTTTTGGCTTTAGCTACCGATATTTTTATTTTGTCGTAATTGTCCATTAAGTTCACATCAAGGGTGTATTGGGCTTTCTCGTAGAACGGTTCGCGGGCCTTCAGATGCTCACCGATGAAGCGTTCCACCTCCTCGGGTGTCTTGCCGAGCAGCAGCGGGCGCACTGTCTTACCCATTTTCAGATGCCCATAGAGCACCTGCGGAGAGGCTTTCAGATAGAGTGTTGTGCCCTGATTGTTCATGTAGTCAATGTTGTCACCGAAGCAGGGAGTCCCCCCGCCACAGCTGAGCACGATGTTTTCAAACTCGGCCACCTCGTGGAGCAGGTTACGCTCTATCTTTCTGAAACCCTCTTCTCCGCCCTCGTCAAACAGCTGCTTCACCGTTTTGCGCATCCGGTTTTCGATATACCAGTCAAGGTCGTAGAAATCCATGCCGAGGTCTTTGGCCAACGCCTTGCCCACGGTGGTCTTGCCGGCCCCCATGTACCCTATGATGATGATTCTTTTCATTTTCTCTTTCTTCTCGCCGGCTTGGGTTCGGGGGCGTTGTTCACGATGTCCATACACTCCTCGAAGGTGAGTTCGGCTGCGTGCTCGTGCTTGTCCTTGGGCATACGGTAGTTCTTCCCGTCGTAGGCTATGTAGGGGCCGTATCGTCCGTTGAGCACCTCGAGCTTTGCGTCTTCGGCAAAAGTCTTGATGTGGCGTTCCTTCTCCTGTTCACGTTTTTTGATGATGAGTTCGATGGCCGTTTCCAGCGAGATGGTCATCGGGTCTTCCTCCTTGGGCAGCGACACATATTTCTTGTTGTGGAGCACGTAAGGGCCGAAGCGGCCGGCACCGACTGTGACTGTCAGACCCTCAAACTTGCCCAGTGTGCGGGGCAGCTTGAACAGTTCGAGTGCCTCTTCGAGCGTGATGGTCTCGATGCTCTTGTCAGCCGGGAGCTGAGAGAAGCGGGGTTTCTCCTTGTCATCGGCCGAACCTATCTGTACCACCGGACCGAAGCGTCCTATCTTCACAAATACCGGTTTGCCGCTTGCCGGGTCGGTGCCCAGTTCCCGTTCGCCGGCCTTATGCTCGCTCCGGGCGTTCATCACCTTTTCTACGGTGGGTTCAAACGACTTGTCAAACTGCTTCATCATCTTTGTCCATTCCGTCTTTCCCTCGGCCACATCATCGAACTTCTGCTCCACGTTGGCCGTGAAGTTATAGTCCATGATTTCGGGGAAGTTCTCCATGAGGAAGTCGTTGACCACGATGCCAATGTCTGTAGGCAGCAGTTTGCCTTTCTCCGAGCCCGCCATTTCCTTTTTGGTCTTCTGCGTCACCTTGATGCCTTTCAGCGTGTCGATGGTGTAGGTTCGTTCTTCCCCCTTCTTGTCCCCCTTCTGCACGTATTCGCGCTGCTGTATGGTGGAGATGGTGGGGGCGTAGGTTGACGGCCGGCCGATACCCAACTCTTCGAGTTTGTGTACCAGACTGGCTTCGGTATATCTGTTGGGACCTTGCGAGAAGCGTTCCGTGGCAGTCACCTCGCGCCGTTGCAGTTCGTCGCCCTTTCTCATGGCAGGGAGCGTGTGCAATGAGTCTTCCGTGCCGTTGTCGTCATCGTCGGTCGATTCGCGGTACACCTTGAGGAATCCGTCGAACACGACGACCTCACCGCTGGCCACGAACTTCTCCTCCGTGTTGCTGATGTCGATGTTCACAGTAGTCTTCTCTATCTGCGCATCGGCCATCTGCGAGGCCGCCGTTCGCTTCCATATCAGTTCGTAGAGCTTCTTTTCCTGCGCCGTCCCTTCTATTTGCACCTCGTTCATGTAGGTAGGTCGAATGGCTTCGTGGGCCTCCTGTGCCCCTTTCGAGTGCGTGTGGTAGTTGCGTGGCTTGCTGTATTCCTCGCCCCAGAGTTTGATGACTTCTTCCTTGCTGGCGTTGATGCACAGTCCGGAGAGATTCACCGAGTCGGTACGCATATAGGTGATGCGTCCGTTCTCGTAGAGCCTTTGGGCCACCATCATGGTCTGGCTCACGGTGAAACCCAGTTTGCGGGCTGCTTCCTGTTGCAGGGTGGAGGTGGTGAAGGGTGGAGCCGGTGTGCGTTTGAGCGGTTTTTTGGCCACGCTGTCCACCGTGTAGGTAGCCGACTTGCACTTTTCGAGAAACGTTTCCACCTCTTCGTGGGTCTTGAAGCGTCGGTCGAGCTCGGCTTTTACCTCGGTTGCGCTGCCGTCTTCGGCAATCAGGGCAAAGATGGCGGTCACCCGGTAATAGGGTTCGGTCTTGAATGATTGTATTTCGCGTTCCCGCTCCACGATGAGTCTCACGGCCACGCTCTGCACACGGCCGGCTGAGAGAGCCGGTTTCACCTTGCGCCACAACACCGGAGAGAGCTTGAAGCCCACCAGACGGTCGAGCACGCGGCGTGCCTGCTGTGCGTTCACAAGGTTCATGTCCAAATGTCTCGGGGTCTCAATGGCTTTGAGGATGGCCGGTTTGGTGATTTCGTGAAAGACGATGCGGCTGGTTTTCGCCTCGTCCAGTCCCAACACCTCGCAAAGGTGCCACGAGATGGCTTCTCCTTCGCGGTCTTCATCGGACGCGAGCCAAATCTTCTTGGCCTCTTTGGCGTTTTTCTTCAGTTCGTTGACGAGCTTTTGTTTCTCGTCGGGAATTTCATAAGTGGGCTCAAGCGTGTCTTCATCAATGCTGAGCTCTTTTTTCTTCAAGTCGCGGATGTGGCCGTAGCTTGACATCACTTTGAAGTCTTTTCCTAAAAACTTTTCAATGGTCTTGGCCTTTGCGGGGCTCTCGACTATTACCAGATTGTCTTGCATAATTCGTCTGTATCTGTTATTTAGGCGGCAAAAGTACGCAAAAGTTTGGCTTATACCTTATTATATAAAAGTTTTTTTGTTTTTTTAATGATTGTGGCGCGTGTTTCTTGTATGTTTTGACAGAAAGACTTTGATGCCCCGACTGATGGAGTCGAGTCCGAATTGGTCTGGATGAAGTTTGTGGAAGGGGATCCACAGGCATTCAGCAGCATCGTCGTGAGCATGTAGATTGGTCGTGCTATCTACCTCGCAAAAGAAAAATTGGTCGAGTGTGGGAATCAAGAGACCGGAATAAAGGTAGGTGTTGGATTCGCTAAACAGATACCGTACACTTGTCACATGTAGCCCCGTTTCTTCCAAAACTTCCCTTACTATCCCTTCCTCGCTTGTCTCTCCGATGTCGGCAAAGCCTCCGGGGAGGTCAAGTGTGCCTTTGGCGGGAGCTTTTGCGCGTTTTACCACGAGAAGTTCGTCCTGTTCATTGACAATCAGGGCCACGGTGGCCGCACTCGGGTTGAGGTAATACTCAAATCCGCATGCGGCACAACGCTTGCTTTTTTCGTCTTGTATGTCGAACCTGTCAGCCCCGCATCGTGGGCAGAAACGGAACAGTTCCAAAGGATGTTTCATGACAGAAGGGACGGTTTACCAATCGTCTGTGCGGAAGGGGAATAGTGGCAGCAGCGCACCGTTTTTCACATTGCCATAACCCCAGTTGCGGAAGGCGTAGCGCACGGCCACCGGTTTCTTCACTTCCGGACTGGTGATGATGATGCCTTTTGTCCAGTAGTAGGAGGCGCTGGCCTTGTGAAACACACGGTCTTCACCCGCCACTTCAAAGCCTTGGAGGTCTTCATAGCGGCTGATGGCACCATAGTCGTTTTTCAGATGCACGTAGCAGGTGTCATTGCTCACGGTCATGTCTTTGAACTCCGGACTGTCGCACCAAATACTTTTCATGCCGTAGGTTTTGTTGAGTGCCTGATAAGCCAGTCGTTCGCCCACTTGCTGCTTCTGCGCAGGGTGTATCTGTTGACTCTGGTAGGGATAAACGAGGTCGTCGGTACACACGATGCCGCTGTTAGGAATGACTTTTGAGGCCTTGAATTGCTGCTCACGCAGTCGTGCTCCCCAGTCTCCATTCGCGTCGCCATTGTAATAAGGAGCTATCTGGACGAAATAAAAAGGTATGTTGCCAAGTTTGAAATCGCGCCGCCACTGGCTTACGAGATCGGCCAACCGGCGTGTGTATTGCCCGGCAGGGTCGCCCACATTAGAACATCCTTGGTAGAACAGGATGCCTTTTACCGTGTAGTTGAGAATAGGGGAGAACGTGCCGTTGCCCCATACGAGCGGATAATGGAAATCCCACTGATACTTTTTCTTGTACACGGCCGGGTCGAGTGATTCTGCCGTATGGGTTTTCAGGTAGGCCTCGTCAAGCCAACTCTCTACGCGTGTGCCGCCCTTGTTGGCCATGATGAGGCCCACGGGGATATCAAGCGCCTTATTCACCACCTGCGCGAAGGCATATCCTGTGGCCGAGGCATCGCCCACAGTCTGTGGCGAGATGGTCTGCCATTCGCAGTTGGCATCTTCGAGTGGACGTTCGCTCATCACGCTCGGTATCTTCACAAAGTGTATGCCCTTGTATTGAGGAGCTTCTATCACCGCCCGGTTGTAGCCCTCCACAGGACAGTTGTCAAAACCTTTCATCGGCATTTCCATGTTCGACTGTCCTGCGCACACCCACACCTCGCCTACAAGTACGTTTCGCAGCGTGGTCTGTTCGCCGTCATTAAACGTGATAGATTGTGGCGTGTAGCCGGCAGCGGGTGTCTTTACTTTCACGATCCATTGACCGTCTTTGTCGGTTTTGGCCGAATATTTCTCTTCCGACCACGATACCGTGACATCCACTTTCTGTCCCGGTCGGTCCCATCCCCACAGACGAGCCTCCGCATTTTGTTGTAAAATCATGCCGTCTCCGAGGATGTGCGGCAACTTCACTTTTGCCTGTGCGCTCAAGCTTGTCGCCAAGAGTGCAGCTATGATGATTTGCTTTCTCATGTGAAATTAGGTAGATAATTCATTTGCAATATTACGAAAAAAAATCCTTTGCGCCAAGATTTTCCCTTTGTTTTCCGCAAGTCGTGGATAACGAGGTTCAACTTCTTCATCCATGCTGTCCATTACAGGATGGTCATCTGTTGATGCCTCTGATTCCAAATCTGTCTGGCCGAGAGTAGCGGGTTTTGCCATTTTGCTTGTCAAGTAGTGAGGGCCGGTGTTCTTGTTGTCGGTTTTCAAGTGGCATGATGGGTGGTAAATGAAGAGTCCCCGCATTGTGGAAGTGTTCACAGTGCGGGGATTTTTTTCGTTATCTTTTGGCGATGAAACCGTCTCTTTTAGAGCAGGGCTTGGATGTCGGCATCAAGGTTCTTGATTTGGCTGGGGCCCTTGGCCACGCTATTGTCGCGCCCAATGAGGAAGTAGGCAGGTAGTCCGGGAGTGGCTTGCAGATAGACATTACTGATGCCCCGGTCGTCGCGCACGCTTATCCAAGGCAGTGCCGCGGTTTGGGTTTTCCAAAAATGCTCGTTTTCATCGAGCGAAACCTGGTATATCTCAAACCCTTGAGCATGATATTTGTTGTAGAGGTCGCGCAAAGCCATGATGCGCTTGGGCGACTGGTCGGATGCGAACACGTGGAAATCAAGCAGAACCACTTGTCCCTTGAGATCGGTCAGGTGGCGTTCACGGCCCTTGTTGTCGGTGAGTGGCAGGTCTATGAGACCTGTTACCTGTACTTTGGAAGCGTCGATGGCGGCGGCACGCCTGTTGTTTTCCGCAATACGGATGTTCTTTAAGCCTTCTATGGCGATGTTATGAAGGTTTTTCCCGCGTTCGGCATCGGGGTAGTAGGTGTCCCAACTGGTGGCTACGGCGGCAAAGACTTTCACATCATCTTTCTCCGAACGGGGATTGAAAATGAGCGTGGTGGTCGAACCGAGATTGATGGTCTGGAAAAGGGCGTAGTAGGCGTATGCTTTCATGGGGGCCTTGAAGATGTAGTTGCGCTTCACGTTGTCCTTGTAAGCGTCGATGGCAGCCTGTATGGCGAGCGTCGTGCTGTCGGCTCCCATGCCCGGTGCGGCGGCGAGCGCGTTCACACGCGCCTGCAAGTCTATCTGCATCAAGGCCAATTCTTTGATCTTCCGGCAATTTTCCGAACCATTCACCTCATATTGATACCACATGGTGGGGGCTGCTGCCTTCACACTGACAGTTTCGGTGGAGTCGATGGAAAGGTTGATGGACTGGTTGCCGATGCGCAGGCGGTAGAATTCGGGAGCATCGTTGCGCTCCTCGCTGAAAGCAAACGAGCCGTCCTTTTCAAGTTTCACAGAGTCGATTTTCACCGGGCCGTCAAGTCCGATGTTCTCCAAATAGAGCATGGAGTCTTCGGCCTCGGCAATGTTGCCGTTGATGTGGAACTTTCCTTTGGAGCAAGAGGTGATGGTCAGCACGGCCAGCGCGAGGGCCGAAACCGACAGCAGTCCGGTTATTTTCATGTTCGTATGACTTTCGTTTTGTTTTGCATGCAAAGTTAATATTTTAAATTGAAAACAGGAAAACGGCGGTTGATATTTTGCCGGAAAAGCAAAATAATCAGGCCTTTCTTCTTTTTTTAATTATAAAATAGGTATCTTTGCCCCGATTATTACATAAGATGTTAGTCGAAACAATAAAGTTTTAATTTTTTTAGATGAACGTAATTACGAAAACAGTTCAATTGCCTGATGGAAGAACCATCACGATTGAGACCGGAAAAGTTGCAAAACAAGCTGATGGTGCTGCGGTTCTCCGCATGGGCAACACAGTACTCCTCGCAACTGTTTGTGCAGCAAAGGACGCCGTTCCGGGTACAGATTTCATGCCTTTGCAAGTAGATTATCGTGAGCAGTACAGTGCTGCCGGCCGTTTCCCCGGCGGATTTACCAAGCGCGAAGGCAAAGCCAACGACGACGAAATACTCACTTCTCGTCTTGTGGACCGTGCACTGCGTCCGCTTTTCCCTTCTAACTACCATGCAGAAGTTTATGTACAGGTGATGCTTCTTTCAGCCGATGGCGTTGATCAGCCCGATGCGCTTGCTGGTTTTGCTGCATCCGCAGCCATGGCTTGCTCAGATATTCCTTTCGATTATCCCATCTCCGAGGTTCGTGTGGCCCGTGTTGGTGGCGAGTATGTCATCAACCCCACCTTCCAGCAGATGGCCGATGCCGACATGGACTTGATGGTCGGTGCCACCAAAGACAATATCATGATGGTGGAAGGCGAGATGAAAGAGGTTTCGGAGCAGGATCTTATCGGTGCGCTGAAGGTTGCTGCCGAGGCTATCAAGCCCATGTGCGAACTTCAAGAGGAGCTCTCCAAGGAGTTGGGCACCGATGTGAAGCGCGAATATGACCACGAGGTGAACGACGAAGAGTTGCGCGAGCAAATCAAGAGCGAGCTCTACCAGCCCGTTTACGATGTCAACAAGCAGGCACTTGAGAAACATGCACGCCAGGATGCTTTCGACAAGATATTGGAAGACTTCCTTGAGAAATATGACGCTGCACACACCGAACTCTCTGAGGACGAACTCGACGAGAAGCACGCCGAGGCCCATCGCTACTACGATGATGTGATGCGCGATGCCATGCGTCGCTGCATTCTCGATGAAGGACTGCGCCTCGATGGTCGTGCCACCACCGAGATACGCCCCATCTGGAGCGAAGTGTCTCCGCTGCCCATGCCTCATGGAAGCGCACTCTTCCAGCGTGGCGAAACGATGTCGCTCTCTACCTGTACGCTCGGCACCAAATTGGACGAGAAACTGGTGGACGACGTGCTCATGAAGGGCTATCAACGTTTCCTGCTCCATTACAACTTCCCCCCGTTCTCTACCGGCGAAGCCAAGGCCCAGCGTGGTGTAGGCCGTCGCGAAGTGGGTCACGGTCATTTGGCTTGGCGCGGATTGAAGGATCAGATCCCCGCCGACTTCCCCTACACCGTGCGCCTTGTGAGTCAGATTCTGGAGTCTAACGGTTCCTCTTCTATGGCCACGGTATGTGCCGGTACGCTCGCTTTGATGGATGCCGGTGTTCCGATGAAGAAACCGGTGTCGGGCATAGCCATGGGCCTCATCAAGAATCCGGGCGAAGACAAGTATGCCATCCTCAGTGATATTCTCGGTGATGAGGATCACTTGGGCGACATGGACTTCAAGACCACAGGCACCAAGGACGGTCTGACGGCCACGCAGATGGACATCAAGTGCGACGGACTGTCGTTTGAAATACTCGAAAAGGCTCTCATGCAGGCCAAAGCCGGCCGCGAGCACATCCTCAACAAGATGATGGAGACCATCTCCGAGCCGCGCGCCGAGATGAAGCCGCAGGTTCCCCGCATCGAGGCATTTGAGATACCCAAGGAGTTTATCGGTGCTGTGATAGGCCCGGGCGGTAAGATTATCCAGCAGATGCAGGAAGATACCGGTGCGACCATCACCATTGACGAGACCGACGGTGTGGGCAAGGTGCAGGTAAGTGCCCCCAACAAGGATGCTATCGACGCCGCCATAGCCAAGATCAGGAGCATCGTGGCCATCCCGGAAGTGGGCGAGGTGTACGAAGGCACTGTGCGTTCCATCATGCCTTATGGCTGCTTCGTGGAGATTCTGCCGGGTAAGGATGGCCTGCTTCACATCTCTGAAATCGACTGGAAGCGCCTCGAAACCGTTGAGGAAGCCGGCATCAAGGAGGGTGACAAGCTCAAGGTGAAGCTCATGGAAATCGATCCCAAGACCGGTAAGTACAAGCTTTCCCGCCGTGTGCTGCTCGAAAAGCCCGAAGGCTATGTAGAGCGCGAGCGCCGTCCGCGTCGCGAAGGAGGTGACCGCGGTGACCGTCGCCCGCGCCGTGACGGAGGCGAGCGTCGTGGTTTCGGTGATGACCGCCGCTTTGGTGGCGACCGTCAGCCGCGCCGTTTCGAGCATCGTGACAACGACGGCTATCAGCCGAAGGAGTTCAACGACTCGCTCGATCACAACGATATTGACTAATCCACGGATTAGCCCATCAATCAAAATCCCCGCATTCATCGCGAATGCGGGGATTTTCTGTTGGTTTTAATACCCTGAAGCCGATGCCCGGGCAGCAAAAGGTTATGATGTGTCTTGAAAAGTCAAAGTGCCCCTTAGCCTTCAAATAGAGAGCCTATCTCTCTTTCGTGATGATGCTCATGCCCTCTTCCACCGCCTGCATGTTGAGCGGGATGAGGTTGTGGTGGCGCTCGGGCAGACTCTTTTTGAGTGCCTTCTTCAGTCCGTCAGTGCTCACCACGGCACACACTTTCAGCAGTCCGCCGAGCACAATCATGTTGAACACCTTGGAATTTTTCATCTCCGTGGCCTTGTCCATGGCATTGATGCGGTACACAGAGATGTCTTCCCGCGTGGGTGGATTGAACACCCCGAAACCGTCGTAGATGAGGATGCCACCCAGTTTGAGCTTAGGCTCGAATTTGTCGAGCGACGGCTGGTTGAGCACGATGGCCACATCGTATTTGCTGAGTATGGGCGAAGAGATGCGCTCGTCGCTCACGATGACCGTCACGTTGGCCGTACCGCCTCGCTGTTCGGGCCCGTAGGCCGGCATCCACGTCACTTCCTTGTTTTCCATCAGCCCCGAATAAGCCAGTATTTTGCCCATCGAGAGCACCCCCTGGCCTCCGAAGCCCGCTATGATGATTTCCGTTTTCATTGTGCAGTAGTGTCTTTTAAGTCCCCTTTGGGATATTTTTTGAACATGTTCTCGGTCATCCACTCGTTGGCCTCCTGCGGACTGAGTTTCCAGCCGCTGTTACAGGTGGATACAATCTCCACCAGCGAAGAGCCTTTACCCTGCATCGACGCCTCGAAAGCCTTGCGTATGGCCGCTTTGGCCTTGCGTATGGCTGCCACTGTTTCCACACTTTGCCGGCTCACGTAGCATGTCCCTTCAAGATGGGCGGCCAGTTCGGTGATGTTGAGTGGGTAACCGTGCAAGTCGGGTTCGCGTCCAAAGGGGCACGTGGCGGTCTTCTGTCCGAGCAGAGTTGTCGGAGCCATCTGTCCGCCCGTCATGCCGTAGATGGCGTTGTTGATGAACACGATGGTGATGTTTTCCCCTCTGTTGAGGGCGTGGATGGTCTCCGCCGTACCGATGCAGGCCAAGTCGCCGTCGCCCTGATAGGTGAATACCAATCGGTCGGGCCACAACCGTTTGATGGCGGTAGCCAGTGCCGGAGCCCTGCCGTGCGGGGCCTCCTGCCAGTCGATGTCGAGATAGCGGTAGGCAAACACCGCGCAGCCTACCGGACTCACCCCAACGGTCTTTTCGCTCATGCCCATGTCTTCTATCACCTCGGCCACGAGCTTGTGTACCACTCCGTGGCTGCATCCCGGACAGTAGTGCATGGAGGTGTCGTTCATCAGCGTCGGCTTTTGATAGACGATGTTTTCAGGGGATATGATGTCTTTTTCTGTATCCATAGTCAAATGTCTTTATGTTGTTGCAGTCTGCCTTATTCCGGTAGGCTCTTGAGTGCTTTCACGATTTCTTCGGGGTCGGGCACGATACCACCCAAGCGTCCGAAGTGATCCACGGGGATGGTGCCGTTGACTGCCAACCGCACATCTTCCACCATCTGGCCGGCGTTTATCTCGGCCACGAGTATGCCCTTCTTGCCTTTCGAGGCTTCCATGATTTCCTTCGACGGGAACGGCCAAAGCGTGATGGGACGGAAGAGTCCCACCTTAATGCCCTTTGCGCGGGCTGTCTCCACACTCTTTTCAGCTATGCGCGAGGCACTGCCGAAGGCTACAATCAAGTAGTCGGCATCGTCGCAGAGCGTTGTTTCATATCTCACTTCCGTTTCTTTGAGGCGCCGGTATTTCTCTTGCAGATGCAGGTTGCGCACCTCCATCACCTCGGGTTTCAGTTCGAGCGAAGTGATGATGTTGGGTTCTCGGTCACGGGTGCGCCCGATACTGGCCCACGGGCATTCTTTCTTGATTTGTTCTTCCGTTCTCCGTGGTTTCATCGGTGGCAGCACCACCTTCTCCATCATCTGTCCGATGACCCCGTCGCTCAGGATCATGGCCGGATTGCGGTATTTGAAAGCCAGTTCGAAAGCCAAATCCACGAAGTCGGCCATCTCCTGCACTGAGGCCGGTGCCAGCACAATCACGTTGTAGTCGCCATTGCCTCCTCCGCGCGTGGCTTGGAAATAGTCACTCTGGCTGGGCTGTATGGTCCCCAATCCCGGTCCGCCACGCTGCACGTTGACGAACACGCCCGGCAGTTCGGCCCCCGCCATGTAGGATATTCCCTCCTGCATGAGGGCTATGCCGGGGCTGGAACTGGTCGTCATCACACGCTTTCCGGCTCCGGCTCCGCCGTAGACCATATTGATGGAAGCCACTTCGCTCTCCGCCTGTAGCACCACCATGCCCGTGGTCTCCCACGGTTTCAGCAGGGCGAGTGTCTCGATGATTTCGCTTTGTGGGGTTATCGGGTAACCGAAATAGCCGTCGGCCCCGCACCGGATGGCGGCGTGGGCGATGGCTTCGTTACCCTTCATCAGTGTTATTTCTTGTTCTGCCATACTCGTTTTGTCGTTAAGTTCTGTTTAGAGTTTCTTCCGATACACGGTGATGCAACCATCGGGACACACAATGCCACATGCTGCGCAGCCCACGCAGGCCTCTGCATTGATGGTCTCCACGTAGGGATAGCCGTGTACGTTCACTTTTTTTGCAGCCAGGCGGATCACACCAAACTTGCAGGCCGCAACACACAGGTTGCACCCCTTGCAGCGTTCCGTATTTACCACGATGGCCCCTTGAATCTTGCTCATATCTTGTTCGTGTTTTCAAAAATCGACGGCTAAGGGTTGTACAAGTCTTTGCAGTAGAAGGCGAAGATGCTGTCGAGCATCTCCTTGGCCTGCACGGCCGGGCTTTCCGGGTCGAGTGCGATGGCCTCCAGATAGCACTCCATGGCCTGTCGGAAATCTCCCCGTCTGCGAAACTCGTTTCCTTTTAAGTAGTAATCCTCAGAAGTCATATTGCGTTTTCTTTCTGATTGCTAAATTAAGAAAATCTGAATGGAAACGGACTGAATAAGTATGCGATTTAAGCTATATTAAAATTGTTTCACTAAAAAATGCGCACAGCCTTTTGGTGTGTGCAATTTTTCTTGTCTGTGTGGAGACGGTTGTGTGGCCCGGTGGTTGCATGGTGCTATCTTTCGGGCGTTGCCGTCGTGCCAACACGTGTTAATTATCAACAAAAAAACAAATAGAGAGGTAGGCCGTTTCCGAATTTTATGTAGATTTGCAGGACAACACAAAAAGAGAGATTATGAAGAAAACAACCATCAAAATGGTGACTCTGCTTGTCGTCCTGCTCTCGATGAGCTGCACCGGCAACAGCCGCACCAACACAAAGGAGAACAACATGAACAAAGAACAAGCCGAAATCTATCTCGCCGGAGGATGTTTCTGGGGGACGGAACAGTATCTCAAACAAATAAACGGAGTGGTGGACACCGAGGTGGGCTATGCCAATGGCAACACCGACAGGCCTACATATAAAGAGGTGTGTACCGACCGCACGGGGTTTGCCGAGGCCGTACATGTGGTCTACGACCCCTCGCGGCTGCCCTTGTCGCTCCTCGTGCAACTCTATTTCAAGTCGATAGACCCCACATCGCTCAACCGACAAGGCAACGATGTGGGCACGCAGTATCGCACGGGCATCTACTACACCGCCCCGGCCGACGAGCCGTTGATTGCTGCCGAACTCGCCAAACTGTCGAAAGCCTATGGTCGTCGCCTTGCCATAGAGGTGTTGCCGCTCAAAAACTTCTACAAGGCCGAGGACTATCATCAGGACTATCTCGCGAAAAATCCCGGCGGCTACTGTCATATTCCGCAAGCTCTTTTCGACATGGCGCGTGAAGCCAACAAGGCTGAAGGGCGGCCTGTGGCCTACACCAAGCCCGCTGCCGACGAACTGAAGAAGCGGCTCACGCCCGAACAATACGAAGTGACGCAGCATGCCGCCACCGAACGGCCTTTCCAAAACGCCTACTATGACGAGTTTCGCGAGGGCATCTATGTCGATGTGACCACGGGCGAACCGCTCTTCCTGTCCACCGACAAGTTCGAATCGGGGTGTGGATGGCCGGCTTTCTCCAAGCCCATCGACAACCATTTGCTGCAAAACCTGCACGACACTTCCCACGGTATGGACCGCACCGAGGTGCGCAGTGCCAAGGGCAATGCCCATCTGGGCCATGTCTTCAACGATGGGCCGCGCGAGAGCGGCGGTCTGCGCTATTGCATCAACAGTGCCTCCCTGCGTTTTGTGCCCAAGGCCGACATGGAGAAAGAGGGCTACGGCGAATACATCAAGCTCATAGAGCCTGCGAAAGCATCGAAGCATTAAACCCGTGCCGATGCAGGGTCGAAAGGGCAGTTGTGGGGAACTTGGTCTCCATGCCGCCCTGTCGCTCCGCAAATACACATCATCTGTAATATCAAAAGACGATAAACTATGGGTTGTTTAGGAAACCTTCTTTGGCTTCTTTTTGGCGGACTGGCCACCGCCTTCGAGTATTTCACAGCCGGACTGGTGCTCTGCCTCACCGTTGTCGGCATTCCTTGGGGGCTGCAGGCCTTCAAGTTGGGCGTGTTGGCTCTCTGGCCTTTCGGGTCTCACGTGGAAGAAGTCCCCGGAAGTGGCGGCTGTCTCGACACCTTGATGAATGTCATCTGGTTTTTCATCGGTGGTTTTTACATCTTCCTCACCCATGTCTTCTTTGGGTGTCTGCTCTACATCACCATTGTCGGCATCCCCTGGGGGCAGATGAATTTCCGCTTGGCCCGCCTCGCCCTTTGGCCTTTCGGCAAGCGTGTGGTGTGAGTTTCTCCCCATGCGGGCTATCCCCTATCCTCTTGGGGGCATATCTCTCCATTCGGTTTGAAAGCCCCGGAGTATGTCAAAATCTTTCATTCGTCATTTGCAAATGGGCTTTAAATGCCGTATCTTTGCATGAGCAAGGGAAGCGCACACACGCTTCCCTTTTTTTCAGCAAAACTCCCAAAGAGCCTTTTTTACCCTGACGTGGAATGTCGCCCGGCCAAAATAAGCCGATGAAACGGCCTTTTTTGGATTGCCATTCGGCCCGAATGAGCTTCCAAGTGTGGCCCTTTTGCAAGGTCGTTTGGGCTTAGTGGGAAAATCGATGGGGCGGATAGGGCGAATGAGGGGGATGGGATTGAGTGGAAAGGTGGAAATGGAAAAATCGCGTGTAAGGCTTTTTCGAAATCTTTAATAGTTCGTGCTATACACTGCATAGCCCTCCTTTCCGGGGAGGACAGCCTTGTTTCGTCTGCATTTTAAGTAAATGGTGAAACCGGAATGTAAATAGGATGAAAGTGAAATGACGCTGAATGGCCTTGTCTGTAGTGGTCGGCTACGGATATTTGTATCGGAAAATGATAGAAAGTTTTGCTGTTTGCAGCTTTTTATTTATCTTTGCGAATATTAATCGGCTTGTATCGGAGGAATGCCGGAAAAGGGGAAATGAAACTATTGCCCGGCGGCGTGAAATATCGTTTTTCCCGGATTCATGGCCCTGACAGTTAGGATTTTTCAAAACTAATATTATAAATGACAAAAACAAAACGACTTATGAAAAAGAAAATCACGCTATCGCTGATTCCTGCATTGTTGTGTCTGCTGCTGTCGGCTTGCAGTGACAGCGATGATCCGCAGCCGCAATTCACCATTCAGCTTGCTCCCACAACGCTCACGTTGACAGAAGGGGAGTCAGGCAATGTTGCTGTGAGTGGTGCTCCCGATGGTGCAACTATCACTTGGGCATCCGAAAATGCCAATATTGCCAAGGTGTCCGACGGTAAGGTGGAAGCTGTCGTTGCAGGAACAACCAACATTGTGGCCACGGCGCAGGTCAATGGCGAGACGGCCCGGGCCAAGTGTGCCGTGACTGTAAAGACAGCTCCCGGCAAACTGATCGTGAAGTTTGCCGATGCCAACCTTAAAAAGCAGCTGCTGGCTCTCAAACCGTCTATCGATGTCAACAACGATGATGAGATCTCCGTGTCGGAGGCACAAGCCGTGACTTCCATTGATATTCATTTCGAAACCAAGGAAGATGCCGAAGGAGCAAAGGTGATCAGAAGTCTCGGAGGACTGGAGTATTTCACCAACCTGCGTTCGTTGAATCTCAAAAACCAGTCTGTCACGGATGCCTCTCCCGTCTTCAAACTCGCTAAGTTGGAGCAACTTGTCCTCGGCGGCAATAACATCAAGACGCTTGACCTTTCGGCCATGACTGCACTGAAAGACCTCCGCCTTTACGACAATGCCAGGCTGACGACGCTCGACCTGTCGAAAAACACCCAACTTGAGGAACTTTATATTCAGCGCACAGGCATTTCGTCGCTTGACATTTCTATGTTGAAGAAGCTGACACTGCTCCTTGCCAACGGTGCCCGGCTCACCTCGCTCAAGGCCAACGACCTGCCGGAACTCGACCGCATTGATGCTGTGAAGAATCAGCTCACTACACTCGAAGTGACCAACCTGCCTAAGCTCACACAACTCCATGCCGACAACAACAAGCTGACGAGTGTGAAGTTGGAGAATTTGCCGATGTTGAATCGCTTGAACCTCTATGCCAACAAGTTGGAGACGATCAATCTCGATCTGCCCCGGTTGCTGTTCCTCTTCCTGCACGAAAATCCTTTGAAGTCGCTCGACATGAGCAAGTTACCCATGCTGCTCCAAATATCGGTATCCAACACCAACCTCACTACGCTCGACTTTTCCCACAATCCTATCATCCGGAATGTCGAAGCCACCTATATGCCGAAGTTGGAAGAAATCAACCTGCGAAATGGGGCCGAATTCAACGATGAAAGCGAATACCTTATCATTGAAGGAAACACGGCACTGAAACGGATTCGTGTGGATGCAGGGGATGAAGAAAAACTTGTGAAGACCCTCGTGGGCAGTAAAAAAATCTCCGTTGTGGCAGAATAATTTCTTTTTTGAGCGATCAAGAAAGTCTTTACACTGCCCAAATAGAATGGTTTGATAAAATCAAGTAAAGAAGGAAAAGCCATATCCATACTTCTTCATCGAAGTCGGATATGGCTTTTACAATGTTTTTAGAGCCCATCTGCCTATATGTATGTCTTTTGCGTATATATTTGATGCGGCCACGTGACACGTTTTCAAGGCAGATTTGGCGGGCCATGACATGTTAAGGCAAAATAAATTTGAAAAAATCCGGACTTGCGTGCAGTCTTTTGGGGATAGCCGACTCCTTTATATAAAAAGGGGGAGGTATCCTCTTGTCGGAAACTATATGATACGGATAGACGCATGTAAGCAGGGAGACAGACGGGCTCTGGGAGAACTATATGCGGCATATTCCCGCAAGTTGCTGGGGATATGCCGATACTATGTAAAAGACGAAAGCGTTGTGGAAGACATTCTTCATGATGCCTTTATCATCATTTTTTCCTCTATCAGCACCCTGAAAGATGAGGCCAAGTTGGAAGGCTGGATGATCACGATTGTGAGAAACCTGTGTCTGAAGTATCTTCAACGTGCCGAGGGCAGGGAGAATCTTCTGCCATTGGTCAATGCTGATGCCCTTCCGGATGAGAGTCATGGCACAAATGGGAGTATGGATCTGGCGACTTTGCTGGATGCGATAGAGTCTCTGCCTAACGGACATCGCGAGGTGTTCAAGCTGGCTGTGCTGGACGGGCTGTCCCATAAGGAGATAGGCGAACTGCTTGGCATAGCACCCCACAGTTCCTCCTCGCAGTTGTCGAGGGCCAAGAAACTGTTGCGGACGATGCTGACCGACTATTGGCTGTGGCTCCTGTTGCCGGTGTTCATACCTGTGTACCTCTATTTGATAACAAGGCACGGGGTGGAAAAGATTTCAGAAAACCAACAGATGAAGGTCGATTCGCCCAAGAAAGAGGGTGGAGTGATGAAGGATGATGGTGCGGGGAGTCGGGCTCACGATGTGGAACACGCTGGCAGGTCGGTCATACGCAACAGAAACAGTGGGGGTTGGGGAAGAACCGGGGAGGACAACGCTGCTACCGAAGGGATGGATTGGGCGGATAGCACCGTCCCCCGGAGTTCAATGTCCACCGGAATCGACTCTCTGCAAAGACATTGGATGGCAAATGTCGGTGTGGGAGACTCTCTGTTCCGTTTGCCGACAATCCCGTCCGGCAAGTTAATAGCGTCGAATGAGCAAATTATAACCAAGCGGAAGCAGAAATATCCGTGGACTTTCAGTCTTGGCCATTCTTCCAATGCAGCGACGGGCAGTGGACTGTCGACTCTCAATTATCTCACAGTGACGGACTATGCCAACGGCGGTGCAGCGGCCAAGTTGTACACTTGGAACGACTATATGGACTATCTGCAACGGAACAGTGCACTGATGGACTCTGCAGAGAGAGCCAACTTGAAATTGATAGCGGAGAAAAACTTCCAAAGTGACGACCATGTTTTGGGTGAGAAAGCACACCATCACCGGCCCGTCACCTTCGGTTTTTCGCTCAATAAGCAGCTGAGTCCACATTGGATATTCGGCACCGGACTGAACTACACCGGGCTGAAGTCTGACTTTACGAGTGAATTTAACGGGGCGACACTCAAGAAGACACAGAAGATAAGTTATATCGGTATTCCGTTGCGGCTGACCTATCGCATCTGGGGCAAGGGGCGTTTCAATGCCTATGCGACGGGTGGTGTGACCTTTGAGTTGCCGGTGCATAGTTCTTTTAAGAAGAAATACATCGTCACGCCGGATTCTTCCTATACGTTGCAGAGGGACATCCATCCCCGCAACCAGTGGTCAGTGAACTTGGGAGTAGGCGTTCAGTATCGTCTCTTCAAGCCGTTCAGTCTGTATCTGGAGCCCAACATGTTCTACTACTTCAACAATGGCAGCGACCTTGAAACCTACCGCACCGAGCATCCGTTTACGTTTACGGTGCCGTTCGGGTTAAGGCTCACTTGGTAGGTCGGGGACGGGAAGTTTAGGAAAAAGTCATACATCGCGTGCAGTCTTTCCGCCGGTATCTGCTCTTTATCATAAAGAGACAGAACCGAATAAAGAAACAATGTACAGTATTTATGACTACATCCACAATGGGGTGGCATTTGTAAACAACGTGGTGCGCAAACAGCACAAGGAGCTTACGTCTTTGATGATTTATTCCACTACCGGCTGCCAATCCCGTTGCAAGCATTGCTCCATTTGGAAGAAGCCCATAGAATATCTGAGTCTGGACGATATCATCAAGATCATGGACAGCAAATGCGTGACCAAACGCACAGTGGTGGGGCTGGAGGGAGGAGAGTTTATCCTGCATCCCGAGGCTGACAAGATATTGGGATGGTTTGATGTGCATCATCCCAACTACACCCTGCTGTCCAACTGCCTTGCCTCCAAAAAGGTGATTGCAGCCGTGAAAGACCATCGTCCCAAGCATCTGTACATTTCGCTCGACGGCAACAAGGAGACCTATCGGTATATGCGGGGGCGGGACGGGTATGACAAGGTGATGGAAGTGGTGGAAGCCTGTAAGGGCATGGTGCCGATATCTCTGATGTTCTGTCTCTCCCCATGGAACACATTCGAGGACATGAGCCATGTCATTGGAGTGGCCCAAAAGCATGGCATCGATGTGCGCATAGGCATTTACAGCACGATGTCTTTCTTCGATACGACAAAGGGGCTGATGGAAGCCGACGATGCTGACTTCATCAGCCGAATACCGGCATCCATACACCAAACGGACGAGAACTACGATTTCGTGGCTCTGTATGACGAATGGAAAAACAACAGGCTGCGGCTCCGCTGTCACAGCATCTTCAGTGAGCTGGTGATCCACTCCAACGGCGACGTGCCGCTGTGCCAGAATTTGGATGTGGTGTTGGGAAACATACACGAAAACACGCTCGACGAAATCTTCAATTCGCGTCGGACTGCCAAAATCCAATGCCGGTATTCCAAGGAGTGCAACCGGTGTTGGATCAACTACCACCGTAAATACGACATTATCCTCCTGCGAGGGTTGGAGAGAATACTTCCCAAGCGGGTGATAGAACTGTTCTACGGAAAGTACCAATGGACAGGCAACAGGCGCACCACATATAGAAAACATTTCAAAACGATTACGACATAAACCCAACAAGGAAATATGGCACATTTGGACAACATCATCAGCAGATACAAGCGTATGCGCAGTATGCGTGCCTTGGAGCAGGTTTACGGGCACCAATATGCGTTGGTTGGCATGGGAAACCACTGCACGGGCAACCTGTTGCCGGTCGTGCAATATCTTCAGTTGCCCTTGAAGTATATCTGTTGCGCATCCGAGAGAAAGGCTGCATTGATACCGCGGAAGTATCAAGGTGTCAGAGGCACGACCTCCTTGCAAGAGATTCTGGCCGATGAGGCTGTCTCCGGGGTATTTGTAGCAACGCATCCCCATGCCCATTTCCGCATTGCGGGCGAAGTCATCAAGGCCGGAAAGTCCCTGTTCATCGAGAAGCCCCCATGCAGGGACAGTGCCGAACTGGGCGCGTTGATAGATACCGTCAGGCTCTACGGCTCCGGCCATATCGTGGTAGGGATGCAGAGACGCTTTGCCCCGGCTACCCAAATCTTGCAAAAGCGGTTGCGGAAGGAGGGCAAGCACCATTACCATTATCGCTATCTGACGGGGCTGTATCCCGAAGGCGAGGCCCTGCTCGACTTGTTTATCCATCCGCTCGACTATGTGACTTTCCTTTTTGGGGAGGCAAAGGTGAAGTCGGTTGAGGTGACAAGAAGCCGGGAAGGAGGACAAACCCTCTTGCTTGTTTTGGAGCATCGGGAGGTGACCGGAATGCTGGAACTTTCCACCGACTACTCTTGGCAGTATGCGCAAGAGCAGTTGACCGTCAGCACGGATAAAGGATTTTATGTGATGGACGGCATGGAGAGCCTTCATTTCACCCCTCGCCGCCCGGCATTGCTGGGCATCCCGTTGGAGAAAGTGGTTGGGGGCAATGCGTCGGTTGCCTGTCTATACGGCAGAAACGGTTTTATCCCGACAGTCGGCAACAACCAGATCGTTTCGCAAGGCTTCTTCTCCGAGATAGAGACCTTTGCCGATATGGTGGAGGACAGGTGTGCAGATACCAACGCGTTTGGCTTGGAGAGTCTGAGAAGCACCTATGTGCTGATAGATGAAATCAGGGAAAAAGGTGGTCTCAAAAGCAAGGTGGAGAGAAGCAAGATATGACTTGCAGCCGCGTTTATATGATAGACAGTATTCACAAATTAAATCCATACCAATCATGAGAAATGTATTTTATTGTCTGATATGTCTTTTAGGGCTGTCAGCTTGTTCGTCGGAAAACATGGTGCTCGACTCCTTGAGTGTTTATGATGTGGCCAACTCTGCCTGCAAGAGCGCATTGTCGAAGACCGAAACCCGTAGCGATTTCTACACGGCCAACTACGACAAGGCGGCAACACTCAATGTGGAATTGGGAAAAGATGGGGTCGCCCGGTGTGTGCTTGAAGACGTAAAGGCCATCTGCGGGGTAAAACATATCTTTGTGGATGTCGCCAACCGCGATGAGCAAATAACTCTCATCGTCTACCACGAGGGAGGATTCGGAGCGTTGCCCGACTGCATCTGCAACTATGATGTCAACTTCAAAATAAGCAAATTGCCCGCCGGCACTTACAAACTGAAGATCTACTATGCCAATCCGGCCAAGAAATATGACGCCTCCTCCCTTGCGTATGATGGCCGGATAGCCCTTACCTTGGACAAAAAGACAAGCGTCACCTTGAAGTCCCCCATGATTTTACCGGTCAATTAGGTTGGCAGTCTGTCGGCTGCATGGCTGTAACCCCGATTCAGATTGGCGGAAAGCCGAATCCTGACAGAAGGAATGAACGGCACTTGCGTGGAATACTCCTCCCCGTAAGTGCCGTTTGTTTTGGGTTGGAGTGTATGGTTATCATAACTTTTTCTAAATCAAACCACTTTAAGAGGAATAAAAAAAAGGATGACCTGAGTCATCCTTTTTTGCGCTTCAAGATGGGCTTGAACCAACGACCCCCTGATTAACAGTCAGGTGCTCTAACCAACTGAGCTATTGAAGCAAGTGCATTATCATTGCTGATTTGCGTGTGCAAAGTTAAGGCTTCTTTTTGGTTCTACCAAATTTTTGGGGAGAAAAAATCGATTTTACACTAAAATTCAATAAAAAACAAAGTCGGGTAGGGGCTATATGCGCATAAAATCGTATTTTTGCAATATTGTCGCTTGGCCGGCGAAAGACCGTCTGCGGAGCATTGCCCGGGGAGAGGAAGAGCGGGGCCGGCGGATAAAGGAAAAAGAAGATTATGAGAAAACAACTGATATGCGTGCTGCTTGCCATAGGGCTGATGCCGGCCATGGCGCAGAAAGACAAAGACCACAACTTCGAAGTGGCCAAAAATATGGAGGTGTTTACCGCCATCTACAAGAATCTGGACATGATGTATGTTGATACGCTCAATGCCGGTGAGGTGATCGGCAATGGCATCAATGCCATGTTGCGCAGTCTGGATCCCTACACGGAGTATTATCCCGAGAACAAGGTAAAGGAACTCGACCGTATGCTCACGGGGAAGTATGCCGGCGTGGGGGCACTGATACGCTACAACCAGCAACTGAAACGGGTGGTGGTCGACGAACCCTACGAAAACATGCCGGCTGCCGAGGCCGGGCTGAAGAAGGGGGACATCATCCTGAGCATCGACGACTCGACAATGGCGGACAAGGATGTGGCCTACGTGAGCAGCCGCCTGCGGGGCGAACCGGGCACGAGCTTCATCCTGAAAGTGAAGCGTCCGAGCACAGGCAAGACGATGAGGATGAAGGTGACCCGCCGCTCGATACAGTTGCCCTACTTGCCCTACTACGGATTGCAGGAGAACGGAGTGGGCTACATCAACCTCAATGCGTTTACGGTGAACAGTGCCCGCGATGTGCGCCGGGCCTTTCTCGACATGCGGCGGCAGGGCATGAAAGGCCTTGTGCTCGACTTGCGCAACAACGGTGGAGGCTCGTTGCAGGAGGCTGTGGACATTGTGAACATGTTTGTGCCCAAGGGTATCGTGCTCGTGCAGACGAGAGGGAAGATGACGCGGGTGAACAAGGACTATAAAACCACCGTGGAACCCATCGACACACTGATGCCCATCGTGGTGCTGGTGAACGGCAACACGGCCAGTTCGAGTGAAATCACGGCCGGCTCGCTGCAAGACCTCGACCGTGCCGTGGTTCTCGGCACGCGCACCTACGGCAAGGGACTCGTGCAGATGCCGATGGACTTGCCCTACAACGGGCAGATGAAGCTCACCACAAGCAAATACTACATTCCCAGCGGACGGTGCATACAGGCCATCAACTACAGACATGCGCGTGGGGGATATACGGAGCACGTGCCCGACTCGCTGACGAAAGTGTTTCACACTGTCGGCGGACGCGAGGTGCGCGACGGCGGGGGCATCAAGCCCGATGTGGAACTGAAGCCCGACTCGCTGCCCAACATAGCCTACTATCTGGCGGGGGCACGCGACTCCAACGAGGTGTTGCTCAACTACGAGATAGACTATCTTGCCGCCCATCCCACGATAGCTCCTGCCAAGACATTTGCCTTGAGCGATGCCGACTACGAGGAGTTCAAGCGGCGCGTGCTGAAGAGCAACTTCAAGTATGACCGCGAAACGGAAAAATATCTCAAAGACCTTGTGAAGCTGGCCAAGTTTGAGGGCTACTACGAGGATGCCAAACCGGAGTTTGAGGCACTGGAGAAGAAGTTGCAGCACAATGTGGCCAAAGACCTCGACTACAATAAGGAAGCCATCAGGCATATCATCGAGAGCGACCTCGTGGCTGCCTACTACTATCAGGGTGGAGCCATACAAAACGGCTTGCGCTACGACAAGCAGATGAAAGAGGCCGTGCGCCTGATAGAAACGCCCGAAGACTATCGGAAGATTTTAAGCGGAAAGAAGTAGCGGGCCGTCTGCGCAGGGCGGTAAGTCCCGCATTGCATAGGAGGCTCTCCGGATAAGATGGATTGTCAAACGATTTGTTCGTTTTCGGCCTCTCTGCTTGCGATATTTGCACCGGGCGACCTGTTCGTTGCAAATGAGCGAATTTTGGCGGTGCCTTTAAAACGTTGACAATCAATGACTTGAATTTTAATGACACGAATTAGGGGCTGAAAATGGGGCCGGAAAGGCCCGAACGGGCTTGCAAAAGGGCCACAGTTGCATCGCAACTGTGGCCCTTTCAGCTTCCAACTGTGGCTCTTTCGCAAACTCGAAAGGGCCGAATGAGACAGTCGGTGGGCTTTTCGGGTGGTCTGAAGCCCGTCTCCCGTTCTGGTTGGGGAGTTTTGACGGATGTGTTTTTGTTGATATTATTCGCTGTCATCCGGGCATCTTGCAGAGCTTCCTCTCATCGGTGTCGGTTATGATGTGCTTTATTTCACAACGAATTTCTTGCCGGCTCTGATGTAGATGCCCTTTTTCAGTGCCTTTGCATCGCGCCCCACATACACACCGCTCATGCTGTAGATGGCTTCCGGCGTGGCGGTTGGCTTTTCGCTTATGCCGTTGATGCCGGTGGGCGGGTTGTCTCCGTTGGGAGCAGCCGGGGCCGACAGGTAGCTGAACGAGATGGTGCCGTCGTCGTTTTGCCGGATATTTTTCACGCCACGGTTCAGATAGTAGGAGCCGTCGGCGTTTTTGTGATACACCTTGGCCGCCGGCACCGAGTTGTTGGTGAGGCTGTCGTTGGCCATGTATGGATAGGGGTCGCCCTCTTGTGTCTGGCGGGTGTAAGAGGTGGAGTTGCTGTTCCAGTAGTTGCTGTCGTCATCGTTGTCGGCGTGGATGGGGGTGAGTCTCTCGTGGTCGTTGGAAACATACTTTGTGTAGCTTGTCCTGATGGTTTTTCCCAACGTGTTTACGATGTTGGCATTCCAAATGTCTTGGTCGTAATCCACATGCAGCACAAGCAGTCCCTTGCCCGGCAGTTCGGCATCCCAGTTTGTCTTCTGCCGGTTTTCCAGCAGGTAGTATTCGTTGCGGTTGCCCCGGTTGTATATCACGTAGGCTCCTCCACCCTCGCTCTGCGGCTCCAGTCGGTCCACTTCTTGGTCCTCGTCTGCCAGTTCGGTCGGCTCCATCCATCCGGCCGTCCACTTCTCGTAGCTGCTGTATCCTGCCGGCAGATAGCCCGACCCCTGTCCTGTGGAAGAAGTGCCGTTGTAGGATCCGGAACTCATCAAGTCCCAATCGCCCATGCCGAAGTGTCCTTGGTATTCGGTGTCGTAGAAGTCGGGGAAGCCTAAACAGTGTGAGAATTCGTGGCACCATGTGCCGATGCCTGCCAGACAGCCGTCGCCGTCTATCTCGCAGGAGCAGGCGTAGGTGTCCACTTTCACGCCGTCAATGGTCAGTGTTTGGCCATAGTCGGACGCACTGAGACTGAACTCGTGCGGCCATATCACATTGTCGTCAGGGTAGTCGTTCTCCCCATGCCCGGCGTAGATGACATACACCTGGTCTACATAGCCGTCGCCATCCCAGTCGTAGCTGCGGAAATCCACTTGGCCTTCCACCGCCTTGCAGGCCTCGGCCACCATTTCGCCGGCGTGCAAGTCATTGCCTTGCCAGTCGTTTCGGCCATAGTAGGCGTATGCCTTTGAAAGTTGGACGGGGCCCACCACATCGAAGTCGAGTTCGAACTTGCCGTTGCTCTGCGCAAGGAAGTAGTCTTTCACGCTTCCCCGGAAACCGTTCTCGGTATACCCTCGGGTGTTGGCCACCTGATGGAAAAGGGCTTGGTTGTGCTCATTTTCAAATTTCTTGTCGGTAAATTCTGCCAGAATCACAATGCCCTTCTTGGTGCCCGTATAGAACTGTCGGGTGGCACGGCCGGCACGCGTCATGGCTCCATGCCGCCGGCTGTTGGCCCCGGACCGCCTGATGGCAGCGTGCCGCTCCAACTGTTGCATGTCTGCCTTGGCAAACTTTCCGCCGGCCGATGGCACATAGCGTGTCCCGTCGGCCGCCTGCCAATAGTGCAGATGCTCGTCGCCCACCAGACACACGCGCACCTCTTGCCCATTCTCAAGAGCGATCGTTCGCCACACACCGCGCTTGGCGGGTACGGCACATAGGCTGGTTGCAGCCATCAGCAATGCCATGAGGCCATAAAATCTTTTCATATTGGTTGTTTCTGGAAAGCCGCCTTACCCATTGTCTTCAAGCTGTCTGCGGCATTTGAAATGCACTTTCTGCAAGCACGTGCAGTGTTTGCGTCACAAAGATAGTCTGTTTTTTGATAAGTTCCAAATGGAAGGGGCTTATTCCTCCATATTTGTCGTGTCAAGCCAAACCCGGAAATGAAAAGTCCCCGATGTGTCATGCACCGGGGACTTTATACTTTTGACGCGTTGGAGGTGTACCGCCTGTAAGCGGCTTGTCGCTCCTACGAATGCTTATCGAATGATCTTCCAATCGTTGCCGTTAGCTTCCGAAGCACGAAGAATGTGTTTGGGAGCCTGACTTGCTTTGGCTGCTGTCGGAGTGTATTCCTGCAACAGTGGGTCGATGAGGCCGATAATGTTGCCGATGTAGTCTTCAGTCGACAGCTTGTCGGTCTTGAAACCGGAGAATAGCATGGTGTCGAACGTAGCACCGGTGCTGCCCTTGCTGCCTTCGAAGAGACACATTGTGCCTACCTCGGGAATCACATTGAATGCACCTGTCATGGTGGCACTGTTATCCAACACGATGGTGCTCTTGAGATCCTGATGGTTGAACATGAGCATGAAGACATAGGCGTCGGTCTCCTTGATCTTCAGCCTGCCGATCAAATTGCCCGAAGTGAGGCTGATGCTTAGTGTGGAGGCATTGAAAGTGACGGGAATACTCCAGTTGAACGACGGTATTTCGAGGAAGAGTTTGCCTTTCTTGTCAACGATTTTAGCGACATAGGCTATCAAGGGGGTCCCCTCCTTGAAATAGTTCTTGCCACCGAGCAGATATTGCTTGTTGGTAATGTCTGCCAATGCTCCCTGGGTCACCACGATAGAGTCTTTCAAATTGCCGCATTGGTAGTGGAGCACTCCGGTGCGGATGCTGCCCGTTGCGTTCTTGCCATAGTTGACGAACAGGCTGTCGTTGGTGGCGGTTCCTGTGAGCCAGTCGGCGGAAGAGGTGAAGGTGACCTTGTTGGAAGTGGAAATGCGGTAGCCCACTTTTGAGGCTTCATCGCCCACAACAATGGAACTGTCGACATTTATGGAGACCACCATGCCCAGCTGCTGGACCGTGAGCTGCACGGAGTCTTCTCCGCACCGGACGGTGAGCACTGAGGCACGCCCCTCATAGGCTTCGTTGGCTGTAGCCACGACACGCACACTGTCGCCTTGGACGGTGGCTGTGGCCCATGAACTGTTGAGCGTAGCCGTGATGGCCGACGGTGCTTCGAACTTGACGAAACCTGTACCTCCTTTGGAATCAAACAACACGCTCGAGCGCAAAACCTTCAGTTGTGACGTTCTTTCGTATGGATTGTCGGTGTCGTCGTTGCACGAGGTGAAGGAGACTGCTGCTACAAGGAGCAGCATGAGATAATATATCTTTTTCATCTTTGTCTGATGTTTATTGCTTGGAGTTAAAAAGTGGAGCAACTGCTGAAAGAGAGGTGGACGATTGGACCTCCGGAGCTTTCAGATAGGAGAATGCTATCCCCGCCTTGGCAGGTGCAGCTCCATATTGTCTGACAAGTATTGGGGAGGTGATGAGATCCAAAGTTCCTTTGTCATTAGCCTTGGTGGGCGATTTTGCCGTGAAGATGCGGAGCAGGAAACTGCCGAACTCTCCCTTGCCGACTTGTCCTGTGAACCGGGCTACTGTGGCATTGTTCTTTTCGTCATAGTTGAAACGCGCGTTCACGAATACCCCTTTGTTGTATGAGGTCCATAGTCTCTGAGTCTTGTCGAGGAGTATGTCGTAGACGTAATAGGTGCTTCCATCTGTTGTGGAAATCGAACCCCAGTACTGTCCACTTTCTACAGAGAGGGTGGCAGTCTTCTCATCCCACGTTACGGGAACGGTGAACATGGCAGCCTTTTGATAAACCCAGCGGAAACGCACATTCCCCTCATGGCGGTCCAATGTGGCCGAAGCTGTTGACTTCACATTGTCGCCATCCACATAGGCGAGCGTGTAGGTGCCGGCAATGTCTTTGTCAAATTCCACCTGTGTCACCCTGATGATAACCGAATCGCCACCGTTCTTGGTCAGCTTGACTCTTCCTGCACGTGGATGGCCGGTTGTGTTGGCATCGGCTGCCAGTGTGATACCGTTTTCGGTCTTGGTTGCTTTGAGCCAACTTCCACCGGTCTTGACTTCTACTGCGGTCAAGTCCTTTGCAAAGAAATTGCGGGAGAAAGCTTCATCATTGACGACGAGGTTGGTTGGCAGATTATAGAATACTACGCCGTCTGCATCAGTGGCGGTCAGCGAAAGTTTTGCCGCGTCGAACTTCAGTTCCGAGAAGGTCTTGCCGGCGATGGTGACAGGCTGGTAGAGACGGATGCCCTCATTATAGAAAATGTAAGCTTCTGTAACGGATGTCTCACCGGCTGTGAAAGTGACTCTGCGTCCTTCGAAGGTCAGCGAAACCTTCTGGTCGTTGACAGTGCCGTCGGCCTCGGTCAAGTCAAACGAATTTTGAACGCCTTTCACTTCTGCCAGATACAGGGAGGCAGGCTTGGCGAGCTTGCGCAGATACATGGTGTTGAGTGAGCGTTTGCCGTGTATCTTCACGATGTCGGTGCCAACGCTGTCGATGACAAACTCGAAATCGCCTCCGTATGCCTTGGTGTGCTCACCGTTGGGAGTGGCGAAATAATGGATAAAGTCGTTCCCCGAATCAAACGAAAGTACAGGACCGTTGTCTGCCGTCATGCGATAGAGCGATGTCAGTTCGGCAGTGGCATCGTTGGCCAGTTCGCAACCGACAGTGGCCTTGTCTTTTGTGAACTTCACAGTGTAGACAAAACCTCCGTAGAGTTGATTGTCGTCGGGAAAATAATCCAGCACCCAACCTTCTTCCGAGGCTGTCAAAGTGGATTGGGCATTGCTCAAAAACTTCTCCATGCGTTCGGAAGCGGGCTCGGAAAACTTGTCTTCCTGATCTTTCAAGCAGGACTGGAGAAACACAAGTGGAAGTGTTAACAGCAGATATGTTAATGTTTTATAGTTCTTCATAACCGTTTACTTTAATTATTTGACAGTCAAATTCGACGATACATCCACTTTGCCCGACACCACGTCGTCTTCGCGCTGCAAGACGGCGTCACGGAGTCTGTCGATGTCAATATTCCACTGGTTCTTCATATACTCGCGCACGATGTCGAGTTTAGAGGTGATGAGCGGGCCGCCTGTGGTTCCGGCTTCTTTGATCCATTTGTCCCATTGTGCGGATGTGTTGGTGACATAGATGGACAGCATCTCGGCAAAGTCCTCCTGATGGGAGTGCTGCGAATAGGCCGAGATGAAGCCATGAGGCAGATAATAGGATTCCTTTCCGTACTTCTCGGTGCTCCAAGAGTCGCTCACATAGCCGGTACCGGTAATGAGCTGGAAGTCTGCCGAGTAGTTTTTTGTCTGGTTGAGAATGTGGGTGAACTCATGATGAATAGTCTTCAGATACAACTCATTCAACGCGTCACGATCTTTAATGTAGCGTGTGAGGTAGTTGGTGCCGGCCAGGAATATCTTCTTTCCTCCTTCAGCCGTACCAAGAATCATCGTGCCGTTGTTGCGATACTGGAAGTCTCCTGTGGCATAGAGCATCTTGGGGAAATAGGAACGGGTGAAAGTGATGCCGGCCACTTGGTCGTAGGCTTCCACACAAGTGTATTTCACAACCTTTGCCAGCATGATGGCTTTGTCATAGTCGGCCGGCACGTTGTAGTAGTTCATGTCGGTCTCGTTGTGGTTGTAGCGATAGAGGAACTGGATGTTGTAGGGTTCCACATAGTTGTTCTGGAGCCACTTGTCGAAGTCGTTGAGCTCGACATTCGACTTTTTGATGACGCTGACGGAGTTCAGGTCGTCTTCCGAGCAGGAAGCCAGACCCAACCCAACCGAAGTCAGCAGCAGTAGTGTATATATAAAATGCTTTTTCATAAGAAATTCTTTGTTAGAAAGTTATTGTCTTATTGGTTGCGTGGATTGGCTGCCATACCGGCTTCACGTACTTGCATCGGAATCTGGATGGCACGACGCGGATCGTCTTTTTTCATCACGTCGAGCAGTTTGGAAGGCTTTCCGTCAGCTCCCATCTCGCGGCGTACGATTTCAATGCCGTAGCGTTTCACATCCCACCAACGGTTGCCGTAGTGCATTGTCTCGATGCGGCGGAAGCCGAGCACGCACTGCAACATGGTCTCTTGTACAGATCCTTCCTCGTCGATGCTGAAGGCCGGGTGCAGGTGCTTCTTCACGGTAGACATGATGCCGGCTTGGTCGGAGTAGGAATAAGCGACACTCTCGTAGAACTTCTGAATGACTTTCGGGGTCAGCTGTACGGAGGTGTTGGTGATGTTGTGCATCCATACGTTCATGTCAGCAGCCGCCTTGTCATACTGCTTGAGCATGATGTAGGCCTCGGCGCGGTTGAGCAACGTTTCGTCCATGGTGAAGAGAGCCAGCACCGTGCGGTTGTAACCGGTCCGGGCAACGGGATCTTTATATTCGAACAGGTCGGGTATTTTCATCATCAGACAAACATCGAAATTACTGCCGGCCATGGAAAGTGGCTTCTCGTAATAGTCGGCCGTTCCCCATACATTGACGGCATTCATGTCCTCGTTGTCTCCAAGATAACGACCGTGGGAGTATCTCTTGTAATAGGTGTATGCTCCAAGATATAATCCGGCAGACGTATGGAATGTCGAAAGCAGCAGGTTGCAGTTCAGCGAAGCGTCAATGTAGTGGTTGGCAAGTGCCTCCTGCTTCTGTGCCATGCCGCCCAACACCTTCCAGTCGCGGAGGTTGGCTCCCGGGTTGGTTCCCAGACACAGGTTGGCATATTCCACAGCCTTGTCCCACTTTTCATAGAAAAGATAGAAACGAGTGGCAAAAGCATAGGCGGCACGCTTGTTGAAATGGTATTTGGGCACAGTGTAGTTGTCGCTCATCAGTGGCAGAGCAGCTTGAATGTCACGGTCTATCTGTTCGTAGACCTGTGCCACGTTGCCCCGGTCTTTCTTGACATTGATGGCTTCCACAGAGGTGGTCACGGGAATGCCCGGGTCGGTAGCGGAAGTCTTGGAGTTGTAGTTGAGTGAGAACTCGTTCACGAGTACGAAATGGGCGTATGCCCGGCAAAGCAGAGCTTCGGCACGGGAGGTGCGCGCCTGCTCGTTGTCTTGCTTCAACTCGTCGAGCGAGGCCAAAGCCTGGTTGGCCGCGGCTGCGGCCTTGTAGCAGCTGAGCCACAGGTTGTAAGGTGCTTCGTTGCTCGCTTCGGTGATGTCTTTCCAGAAAAACAGCTGGTCGCCGAAGCGGTCGCCGTTGGGATTGGTGGCTCCGTAGTAATCGGTGTTGTCGGAAATCAGCTCGTTGATCACGGCATACTGGTTGGAAGGATAGGCTGTGACCAGCAGGTCGGATATCTTTTCCTGTGAGTCCAGCGTGGTGCGGTTGTCGGGCATGGTGTCGAGAAAATCGTTGCACGATGTCAGCGTAAGTGCCGAGACGATACCGAGCAATACCGGATAGATGATATTCTTCGTTTTCATTGTTGTTCTTTTTCTAAATTAAAGACCTAATCTTACTGTAAGCGTAAACTGTTTGGGCACCGGAACTGCCACACCGCCGGTGTTGAAGAATTCCGGATCCTGTCCGTTGAGCTTCTTGTCGGCATAGATGAGGAAGAGGTTGGTGGCCTGCAGCTTCAATGAAAGATTGTTGACGCCCATGGGATTGAGCCAAGGCTTGGGGAAGTCGTAGGTCAGGGCGATTTCCTTCATGCGGATGAAGTCTCCCTTGGCCACACGCACATCCGAGTAGTTGTAAGCATTGTAGGCGTATTTCAGATTCTCATCTTGGGTGTTCTGCCATCTTGAGGCAATCACGGGCACATCAGTACGCTTTTCGTCTCCGGCGTGAGTCCAGCGGTTGCGGAACTCCTTGGTCATGGAGCTGAGGTCGTCATATTTGCTCTTGAAGACATCATCCAGTCGCACCACATTGCCAAACGAGTAGGTGAGGAACACGTTGAGTGTCCAGTTCTTATATTTGAACACATTGCCCAACGAGCCTGTCACCGTAGGATCCACCGGACCTTCATATTTCAAGAACTTGGTTTTCGACTGGTCGCGAGTCTGGAAGTAAATGCCGGTCGTGGTGATGTTTCCGTCCTGATCGAGGAAGGTGGGCAGTCCGTCTCTGTTCAGTCCTTTGAAGGGAATGGAGAAGATGGAACGCACCGGATAGCCCACGAGGGGATAGCCCGTGCCCTTCACGAGGTCGATGATGCGGGCGGGCGAATAGAGATCGGTGATCTCATTGTGGGCATACGAGAAGATCAGATTGGTGTTCCAAGAGAAATCGGTCGTCTTGATGTTTTGGGTGGACAGGCTGAACTCTACACCATTCGATTTCATTGAAGCCACGTTGGCCACTTGTCCCTCGCCATAGAGCTGGGTGTTGGCATAGCCAATGAGGTCGTAGTTGTTACGCCAGTAGGCATCGATGCTGAAATTGATGCGGTTTTTGAGGAATCCGAGGTCGAGGCCGACATTGAACTCATGCTTCTTCTCGTAGGTGAGTTCGGGGTTGCCCAGTGTCTGTGTCAAACCGGACTCCTGCACGCTGGTGAACGGGCGCCAGGGATTCTCGCTCTTGTAGATAGGCAGGGCGTTGGTCACCGGGGGGCGGTCACCGGTCAGCGAATAGCTCAAACGGAATGTCCCGTGAGTGAGCACATCTTTAAAGGTGTTGGCAAACCACTTCTCTTCATGGGCGTTCCAAGCACTGGAAACGTTCCATGTGGGCAACCAACGGGCCGATGTGGCCTTGCCCAGATAGTTGGTGCCTTCATAGCGCATGGTGCCGGTCACCTGATAGCGTCCCTGATAAGAATAGGTGGCGGTGCCGAAGAAGGCCGCACTGCGATAGTGGGTATTCTTCATGTTGAAGTAGTCGGAACCCTCTTCCAGACCTCTCTTGAACACCTGGTAGGCATACAAGGGCACCTCACCTTTGGTGTATTGAAGGCCCCAGCCGCGGAACCATGTGGTGTGGCGGTCGGTGTAGTTGGTCTCCATACCGGCATAGAAGTTGATGATGTGCTTGTCGGCAATCACATCGTTGTAGCTGGCCGAGATACGCGTGTCCCAGCCGAAAGAGCGGTTGTCGGTGCGCTCGTAGATACCACCGTAGGGCAACACGGAGATGGGCAGCGCATAGACATTGTCGGGATCCTTGTAAAGGAACGGGTTGCGGTCGCGGATGGCGGCAGTGGGCATGGCCCGGTAGGCCTGTGCCTGATTGGATTCGTCCCTGATGTAGTGCTCCTGTGAGGTGGAAGCACCTTTCATGGCTCCGAGCAAGGTCAACTTCAACTTCCTGATAGGTTTATAGTCGATGCTGGCCGAGACGCGGAAATCATTCACGTTCAGGTCCAGATAGTTGTTGTCCAACTCATGGAGAATGTTGAACGGTGCATAGTTGCGCGTGTAGAACTCGTTGGGGTCGAGCGTGCGCGAGGTGTTGATGGCGTAGGAGTAGGGGTTGATGTCGAAGTCACGCTTCACCTCGCCGTTTACGGGATCCACCTCGGAATTGAGCGTTCCGGGAGCTTTCTGCTTACGATAGGAAGCGTTTCCGATGAGGTTTATGTCAATGTATTTGCTCACATTGTAAGTCGTGTTGAGGTTGGCCGTGTAGCGTTGCACTTTGCTCGCTTTGGTCCATCCCGGGTCGAACATGGCCGACAGCGATGCGTAATACTGCGACTTGTCCGTACCGCCGGAGACACTCACGGAGTGGTTGTGCATCACGGCGTTGGAGAAGAGCTGGTCAAACCAGTTGGTGTTTCTGTACTCGGCAGCCCGGAGGTAGGCCAGTTTGGCTTCTTCCGTGTTGGCTACGGCAAACTGCCCCGTGGTGGCATCATATTGGGAGAGCAGCTGGTAGAGCTTGCCATAGACGCCGCTGTTCATGGCCGTGGCTGTCTCGGCATAGTTGAGGAATCCTTTCTGCTGGAGCTCCTGATACACTTCCATCTGGTCTTGCGAGTTCATGATGTTGAAGTTGCTGTAAGAGGGCTTCAGTCGCATGGTGTATTCACCCGTGTAGCTCACGTGTGCCTGTCCGGCCCGTCCTTTCTTGGTGGTCACGACAATCACGCCGGCCATGGCGCGGGCACCATAGATAGAGGTGGCCGAACCGTCTTTCAGAATCTGGAAGCTCTCGATGTCGTCGGAGTTGAGGCCGGCTATGGCGGACGAAATCAGCGTGTTGGCATCACCCGAAGAGAGGTCGTCGGCATCCACGTCTACCACGTCTTCCATGATCACGCCGTCTACCACCCACAGCGGTTTGGAGCTACCGAAGATGGAGGTGGCGCCACGCACGCGGATTTTTGGGGCCGTACCGAATGTTCCGGACACGTTCTGCACGCTCACACCGGCAGCGCGGCCTTCGAGCGAACGGCTGATGTCGGCCATACCGTCGAGTTTGGTGGTGCTGGCATCGAGCTTGGTTGTCGCTCCGGAAAACAGCCGCTTGTCCATGGTGGTCAGACCCGTGACAACGACTTCTTGCAGCGTTTTGTTATCCTGAATGAGTGCCACTTTCATGTTGGCACTGGCATTGATCGTCTGCGTTTGCATACCGATGTAGCTGATTACGAGTTTCTTGCCTGCCGGCACGTCAAGAGTGAAGTGGCCGTCCACATCGGTCACAGCTCCGACCTTGCTGCCTTGCACAAGTACGGAAGCACCGATGATGGGCTCGCCATCCTCTTGAGAAACCACGGTACCTGAGATTTTGGTTTGAGCGAATGCCATTCCTGCGGACAGGAACAGGCCGACCAAAAACAAAGTGAATCTTTTTTCCATAGATTTCCCTTAATTTAATTGAATATAATAGCTTTAAAATTTATGTCGCTGATGCGTGCCATATCAACATGGCATGGCTGGCTTCCGCAAATGTGGGTGGGCGTGGAATGCCGGAAATATATTAAATCTCTGTCTCGTCTTTTTAGGAAAAAATATATAAAACAAATGTAGAAGCGGGCTACAAATTTAAATAATATTTAGAATAGATCCAAATTTTTTTATGCAAAAATTGACTGAAACGGTTAAATCTACCACAAAAATGTGAGTTTTTGATAAGAAAAGTTGTGATTTAAATGTTAAAATTAAGATTGCCGGGTCGGGCCGAAGCGTTTGAAGCCAACGTGGCGGAGCGCTGCGTGCCTGTTTGTCTTTGAGCGGCGAGGGGGCAGTTGTTTTGCCGTTGTTCTGTTGCCGTGTCTTTAAACGTCGTACCGCCGGGGGCCTTGCATGGTGCCGGAGGGGCGTATAGTGCGAAGTATTAAAGAATTGGAAAAGGCTTTACAGTGTGTCTCCCCCTGGGTGTTGCAGCGAGGCGGAAAATGGCTTTCGGAAGTTGGAAAAAGCCGAAACGCATGGTCGTTCGGGCCAAACGACCATGCGAAAGGGCCACACTTGGAAGCCCGTTTGGGCCGGGCGAGAAGCCCGAAGAGGCCGGATGGAAAGGCTAAAGAGGCCCTTTGACCTCGGAGAATGCGGCAAACAACAAAAAAGGAGAGCGTCTGCACGCTCTCCTTGCTGATGCAAAGATACGATGAAATCGGGGGAAATCCAAATCGGAAGGGAAAAAGTTTTACGCCAATATCTGTTCGGCGTGCTCCTTCACCTTGATTTGCCGGGGTGTGAAAATCTGTTCCACGACTCCGTTCTCATCGGTGATGAAAGTGGTGCGGAAGATGCCCATCGACACCTTGCCATACATCTTTTTCTCTCCATACACCCCCAACTCGTTGACGAGTCTTTTCTCCGTGTCGGCGATGAGGGGGAAGGGGAGGTTGTACTTGGCGATGAACTTTTTGTGCGACTCCGCACTTTGCGGGCTCACCCCCACCACGGCATAGCCCCGGGAGAGGAAACGCTCGTAGTTGTCGCGCAGGCTGCAAGCCTCGCTGGTGCATCCCGGTGTGGCGTCGCGGGGATAGATGTAGAGCACGAGTTTCTTGCCTTGGAAGTCACTGAGTTTGATTTCTTTGCCGTCTTGGTCGGTGCCGAGCAGTTCCGGCAGTCTTTGTCCTATTTCCATTTGTCAGTCGTATTTGTTGTTTTGTAATAGATACAAATATACATATTTCCCGTGAAGAGCGTATGGGAGTGGTGGAATTTTAAACGTTATTTAAGGAAAGCGGGGTCGGCAGACTTGTTGGGCGGTGTGCCCGCTGTTTTTCCGCCACCGGCAAAAACGGAGACCGATTATTTGGTGTTGACTTCCACTTTGCGTAACTTTGCACCCTGACAGGATAAAAAAGCGAAAAAGAATGAGACGGATTATGCTATGGGCATGGCTGATGGGCTTGGTGGCAATGACCGCCGGAGCGCAGGGAGTGGCCAAAAAACTGCCCGAGTTGAAGGAAAGTGCCTACACCCACTGGGTGGGCACATGGGCCACGGCGCAACAGCCGGTGGTGAAGTCGTTTATGCCTTACAACAACAATATGAGCAACCGCTCGGTGAGGCAGATCGTGAAGGTGTCTATCGGGGGCACCATGCTGCGCCTGCAGTTGAGCAACGAACTGAGTGCAGAGCCCGTGGTCATCAAGTCGGTGTACATCGCCCACTCCAAAGACTCGTTTGCCATCGATGCCCGCAGTGCCAAATATCTGCGTTTCGGCAAGAACCTCGGTGTGACCATTGCCCCCGGCAAGACCGCAACGAGCGACGCGCTGGTGTTCGACCTCCGGCCGTTGGAACGACTGGCCGTCACGATCAACTATGTGTCGGCCCCGGCCCTCCCCACGGTACACATGGGTTCGCGCACCACCTCCTATGTCATGCGTGGGGTGACAACCGCCCACACCGATTTCAGTACGGCTTTCCGCGAAAACCACTGGTTCAACATCGCGGCCATCGACGTGTTCGACCTCACGGCTTCGGCTGTGGCTATCATCGGCAACTCCATCACCGACGGCAAGAACAGCACCGACAACCGGCACAACCGGTGGCCTGACATGATGTCGGAATACCTGCAAACGAAACTCGGTGTGACCGGCATGGGAGTGCTCAATCTGGGCATCGGCAACAACCGTGTGGCCACGCCGGGCGGCTTCGGCACGATGGCCCGCGAACGTTTCGACCGCGACATTCTGGCCCAAAGCGGGGTGTCGGCGGTGGTCATCTTTGAAGGGGTGAACGATATAGGCGGTGCGCGAGGCAACAGCGAGACCGTGGCCCGCCAGTTGATAGAGGCCTACGAGGAGATGATCAGGAAGGCCCGGGCCCATCGGCTGAAGGTGTTTCTGGGCACCATCACGCCGTTTAAGGGGGCCGGCTATTACTCCCGGTTCCACGAGGCGGCGCGGCTCTCCGTGAACGACTGGATAAGGGCGCAGAAAGGCAAGGTCGACGGCATTCTCGACTTCGACGAACTGCTGCGCGACCCGGCTGCCCCCGAGCAGATGCGTAAGGAACTGCAAAGCGACTGGCTGCACCCCAATCCCGAAGGTTATAGGCTGATGGGCGAATATGCTGCGGAAAAAGTGAAATGAGCGAGGAGTGTTGAAGGCTTTGCTTCCGCATCTCTGTGTTGGGTAAAATGTTTTTCTCCTATTGGGAACATAATTAAGGCTTATGGTAAAATGACCTATTCTGATTTTATTAACATACACCATGCGGCCCTTCCAAGAAAGTAAAGAAAACACATGCGGATACTATAAAAATCGCGCGTGGCATGAAGAAAAACAATGAAATCTTTGCAGGGTAGCGAAATTATTCGTACTTTTGCAGCGTTCAGTGGAATGAGGGGCTCCGGGAGAGCTCCTCATTTTATTTTAATCAGACTTATATGATAGACAAAAACGTCGTAAAAACATTAGTTGAAGAATGGCTCCAAGACAAGGAATACTTCCTTGTGGACATCCAAATCGGGCAGGACGACAAGATAGTCGTGGAGATAGACCATGCGGATGGCGTGTGGATTGAAGACTGCGTGGAGCTCAGCAAGTATATCGAAGACCGGCTGAGCCGCGACGAGGAAGACTACGAACTGGAGGTGGGCTCGGCCGGACTGGGCCAGCCGTTCAAGGTGGCGCAGCAATACATCAACTTCATAGGCAAGGAAGTGGAAGTGCTCGACGGCGACGGAAAGAAGGTCAAGGGACTGCTGAAATCGGTAGACGGAAACGACTTCGTGGTGAGCGTGAACGAAAAGGTGAAGGTGGAAGGCAAGAAACGCCCTGTGGTGCAGGCGGTGGACCACACCTACCGGATGGATGAAGTGAAATATACAAAATATATAATAAGTTTCAAGTAAAGCTATGGCAGCAAAAAAACAAGGTGAAGAGACGATCAGTATGATCGATACGTTCCGCGAGTTTAAGGAAACCAAGAACATCGACCGTACGACACTGGTAAGCGTGCTGGAAGAAAGCTTCCGCAATGTGCTTGCTAAAATATTCGGCAGCGACGAGAACTTCGACGTGATCGTGAACCCCGACAAGGGCGACTTCGAGATCTACCGCAACCGCGTGGTGGTGGCCGATGGCGAGGTGGAAGACGAGAACAAGGAGATCAGTCTGACCGAGGCACAGAAAATAGAACCCGACTACGAGGTGGGCGAGGATGTGAGTGAGAAGGTGGACTTCAACAAGTTCGGCCGCCGGGCCATCCTGACGCTCCGCCAGACGCTGGCTTCAAAGATTCTGGAACTGGAGCACGACTCTCTTTACAATAAATATAAAGACCGCGTGGGACAGGTGATCAGCGGCGAGGTGTACCAGATGTGGAAGCGCGAGGTGCTCATCGTTGACGACGAGAACAACGAACTGATACTGCCCAAGGCTGAACAGATACCCGCCGACCAATACCGTAAAGGCGAGACCGTGAGGGCCGTGATTCTGCGCGTGGACAACGAGAACAACAACCCCAAGATCATCTTGAGCCGCACGAGCCCGATGTTCCTTGAGCGGTTGCTCGAAGCCGAAGTGCCCGAAATCAGCGACGGACTCATCGCCATCCGCAAGATAGCCCGTATGCCGGGCGACCGCGCCAAGGTGGCCGTGGAGAGCTTCGACGAGCGCATCGATCCGGTGGGTGCCTGTGTGGGTGTGAAAGGTAGCCGTGTACACGGCATCGTGCGCGAACTCTGCAACGAGAACATCGATGTCATCAACTACACTTCCAACGTGAAACTGTTTATCCAGCGCGCACTGAGTCCGGCCAAGGTGTCTTCCATCAACATCGATGAGGAAAACCACAAAGCCGAGGTCTACCTGCAACCCGAGGAAGTGAGTCTGGCCATCGGGCGCGGCGGCATGAACATCAAGTTGGCCTCCATGCTCACGGAATATACCATCGATGTGTTCCGCGAAATCGACGAGAATGCCGCTGATGAGGACATCTATCTGGAAGAGTTCTCCGACGAGATAGACCAGTGGGTGATCGATGCCATCAAGAGCATCGGTCTCGACACGGCCAAGCAGGTGCTCAACGCACCACGCGAGATGCTGATCGAAAAGGCCGACCTTGAGGAGGAAACCGTAGACAACGTGCTCAACGTACTCAGGGCCGAGTTTGAACAGTAACGAAACGCAGTTGACGGTTGTTGGGTGATGGCAGTTGGCCGGTAGCTAAAAGGGTGTGACTACCGGTAGTGCCATGTTCGGACTCCCAACGCCATAGACCATAATCCGACAACCACAATCAACAACGAGCACCCGCAACATCAAAGGAAATACATGAGCATCAGATTAAACAAAGCATTACGTGAACTGAACATAGGACTTCAAACGGCAGTTGAATTCCTTGAAAAGAAGAACCACCTGGGAGAGGTGAAGGCCGAACCGAGCTTCAAACTCAACGATGAGCAGTATAATGCGCTGGTCAACGAGTTCAAGCAGGATGCCGAAGTGCGCAGCCAGGCTGAAAAACTGTTCCAGAAAAAAACAAAAGACAAGAAGCGTGAGCCCTCCCGGAAAGAGACTCGTGCCGATGGACTTCTGAAATCGTCCACCCAGCAGCAGTACAAGCCGTTGGGCAAGATGGATCTCGACAACATCGGCAAGAAGCCTGCCGAGAAGTCTGCTGCTCCCGTAGCACAACCCGAAACAAAGGTGGAGGCTGCTGCCGAGAGCCCTGCCGAGACGAAGGAGGCCCCGAAGGCTGAGGCTAAGCCGGTGGAGACGAAGCCGGAAACGGTCGCCGTTGGGCTTGAAGAGGTGAAGGTGGAAACTGCCGTTGCCGATAAAAAGACCGAAGTGGCCCAACCGGAAGCTCCAATCGACAAGGAG
Source organism: Segatella buccae ATCC 33574 (assembly GCF_000184945.1). Taxonomy (GTDB): domain Bacteria; phylum Bacteroidota; class Bacteroidia; order Bacteroidales; family Bacteroidaceae; genus Prevotella; species Prevotella buccae. The sequence continues at coordinate 551,363 of NZ_GL586311.1, read as the reverse complement.
GAAAAAGACCGTCCGGAGCCTGTACACCCACAAGAGGAGGTGTCCCGACAACAGACCGAGGACACTGCCGGAACTGTGGCTGAGCCTGAGACCTCGGCAGCTTCGGAGAAGCCTGAGCTGTTCACGCTCAAGAGCGAGCGAAAACTGTCGGCCAACGAACCCAAGGTGCTGGGCAAGATAGACCTGGCCACGCTCAACCAGAGCACGCGCCCCAAGAAGAAATCGAAAGAGGAGCGTCGCAAGGAGCGTGAAGAGAAGGCCCAGCAGGGGCGTGGCGGAAACGCAGCGGGAGGCGAGCGCAAGAAGCGTCAGCGCATCAACAAGGAGCGTGTGGACATCAACGCCGCTGCCAACCAGCAGCAGACCGGTGGCGGAGGCAAAAACTCGGGCAAGAAGAACAAGGGCAAGAAGCGCAACCAGAAACCGTTGGAGGTGAATGAGGAAGATGTGGCACGTCAGGTGAAAGAGACGCTCGCACGCCTCACCAACAAGCAAAACCAAAACAGGAAAGGTGCTAAATATCGCAAGGAGAAGCGCGAGGCCGTGCAGGAGAAACTGGCAGAGGAGGCCAATGCAGAGCGCAAGCAGAGCAAGACGCTGAAACTGACCGAGTTTGTAACCGTGAGCGAACTTGCCACAATGATGGGCGTAGGTGTCAATCAGGTTATTGGCACGCTCATGGGCATCGGTATCATGGTGTCCATCAACCAGCGTCTGGATGCCGAGACCATCAATCTCGTGGCCGATGAGTTCGGCTTCAAGACCGAATATGTGAGTGCCGAGGTGAGCGAAGCCGTGAGCGAGGAGGAAGACGATGAGAACGATTTGGTGCCCCGTGCGCCGATCGTGACCGTGATGGGCCATGTGGACCACGGTAAGACATCGCTGCTCGACCATATCCGCAATACCAATGTCATTGCCGGTGAGGCCGGAGGCATCACTCAGCACATCGGTGCCTACAACGTGAAGTTGGAGAACGGCCGCCGCATCACGTTCCTTGACACGCCCGGTCATGAGGCGTTCACGGCCATGCGTGCCCGCGGTACGCAGGTCACCGATATTGCCATCATCATCATTGCCGCCGACGACTCTGTGATGCCTACCACCAAGGAGGCCATCTCCCATGCCCAGGCAGCCGGTGTGCCAATGGTGTTTGCCATCAACAAGATAGACAAGCCGGGAGCCAATCCCGACAAGATACGCGAAGACCTGTCGCAGATGAACTTGCTCGTAGAGGAGTGGGGCGGTAAGTATCAGTGTCAGGAGATCAGTGCCAAGAAAGGCATCGGTGTGGACGAGCTGCTGGAGAAGGTGCTTCTTGAGGCCGACATGCTCGACCTCAAGGCCAACCCCAACCGCAAGGCCACGGGATCCATCATCGAGTCGTCGCTCGACAAGGGGCGCGGCTATGTGAGCACGGTGCTCGTGAGCAACGGCACGCTCCGTCAGGGCGATGTGGTGATTGCAGGAACGAGCTGGGGACGTATCAAGGCCATGTTCAACGAGCGCAACCAACGCATTCAGGAGGCCGGCCCGTCTGAGCCGTGTATTATCCTCGGATTGAACGGTGCGCCCACGGCCGGTGACACTTTCCATGTGCTGGAGAACGAACAGGAGGCCCGCGAGATAGCCAACAAGCGCGAACAGTTGCAGCGCGAGCAGGGGCTGCGCACCCAGAAGCGTCTGTCGCTTGACGACATTTCCCACCGCATCGCCCTCGGTTCGTTCAAGGAGCTCAACATCATCGTCAAGGGCGATACCGACGGTTCCATCGAGGCACTCAGCGATTCGTTCATTAAGTTGTCCACGGAGAAGGTGCAGGTGAATGTCATCAGCAAGGCCGTGGGCCAGATCAGCGAAAATGACGTGATGCTCGCGAGTGCCTCCGATGCCATCATCGTGGGCTTCCAGGTGCGCCCGTCAGCCGATGCCCGCAAGTTGGCCGACCGTGAAGGCGTGGAAATCAACACCTATTCTATTATCTACGATGCCATCGACGATGTGAAGTCGGCCATGATTGGTATGCTCGACAAGGTGAAGAAAGAAATCGTCACCGGCGAGATAGAGGTGAAGCAGGTGTTCAAGATTTCCAAGGTTGGCACGGTTGCCGGCGGTCTGGTCATCGAAGGCAAGGTACACAACAAGGACAAGGGCCGCGTGGTGCGCGACGGTATTGTGGTGCACACGGCCCCCATCGATGCACTCAAGCGTTACAAAGACGACGTGAAGGAAGTGCCTGCCGGCATGGAGTGCGGTATCAGCCTTGTCAACTGCAATGACATTCTTGAAGGCGATATCATTGAGACCTTCACGGAGATCGAGGTGGAACAGAAACTGTAATGGACAAAAAATAACCCGTCGGCATTCCTTCCCTTGCGCAAAGGGGAGGAAAACCGACGGGCGAAAGATACTATCATGACCACGGTAGGGGTGCTGACAAAATGCACTTCTACCGTTGGTGGTTAGTGATACCGGCATTGTCGGGCTGCAGAGTGGCTCCGGAAACGGTCACATAAGTTACCGGTAATGATGTTGGTATGATATTTGTTATATCCCAGACAAAGGATAAAGTCAATGGAAGAGAACAAAGAAAAAAACGCGTTTGTCAAGCAGGTGGCCGAACAGAAATATGCATTCGGCTTCACGACCGACGTGGATACGGAGATCATAGAGAAAGGACTCAACGAAGAGGTCGTGCGGCTTATCTCGCAGAAGAAAGGCGAGCCCCAATGGATGCTCGACTTCCGCTTGAAGGCTTTCAATCATTGGAAGACGCTCCGGCAGCCCGACTGGGCACATCTCCACATTCCGGAGATTGACTATCAGGCCATTTCCTACTATGCCGATCCGCTGGCCAAGAAACCGGCGAACAAGGAAATAGATCCCGAATTGGAGAAAACTTTCGACAAACTCGGCATACCCTTGGAAGAGCGGCTTGCGTTGAGCGGTACGGCTGTGGATGCCATCATGGACTCCGTTTCGGTGAAGACCACCTTCAAAGAACAGCTCCGTGCCAAAGGTGTCATTTTTTGCAGCATCGGTGAGGCCGTCAAGGAACATCCCGAACTGGTGCAGGAGTATTTAGGTTCGGTGGTGCCCTATCGTGACAACTTCTTCGCTTCGCTCAACAGCGCCGTGTTCAGTGACGGATCATTCGTCTACATTCCCAAAGGCGTGCGTTGCCCGATGGAGTTGAGCAGTTATTTCCGCATCAATGCCCGCAACACCGGACAGTTTGAACGCACGCTTATCATTGCCGACGACGATGCCTACGTGAGCTATCTTGAAGGCTGCACGGCACCCATGCGCGACGAAAATCAGTTGCATGCCGCTGTCGTGGAAATCATCGTCAAAGACAATGCCGAGGTGAAATACTCCACAGTGCAGAACTGGTATCCCGGTGATGAAAACGGTAAAGGCGGTGTGCTGAACCTCGTGACCAAGCGGGGAGAGTTGCGTGGAGTCAATTCCAAACTCTCATGGACGCAGGTGGAGACGGGATCGGCCATCACGTGGAAGTATCCTTCCTGCATCCTCCGGGGCGACAATTCGGTAGCTGAGTTCTACAGCGTGGCCGTCACCAACAACTATCAAGAGGCTGACACGGGTACGAAGATGATACATATGGGCAAGAACACGAAGTCTACCATCATCTCTAAAGGCATTTCTGCCGGGCACAGCCAAAACTCCTATCGCGGTCTTGTGCGCGCCACTCCCAATGCCGAAAATGCCCGCAACTACAGTTCGTGCGACTCTCTTTTGCTCGGTAGCCAGTGCGGAGCACACACTTTCCCCTACATGGATGCCCACAACGAAACGGCAGTGTTTGAACATGAGGCCACGACTTCGAAGATCAGCGAAGACCAACTGTTCTATTGCAATCAACGCGGTATTCCCACCGAGCAGGCCGTGGGACTCATCGTGAACGGTTATGCCAAGGAAGTGCTCAACAAACTTCCGATGGAGTTTGCCGTCGAAGCCCAAAAACTGCTTAGCGTTTCACTTGAAGGAACAGTTGGATAATGAGGGTAAAAGACAATCAATAGTGTCTCAAGGAAGAAATACAATCACGAAACATAAAATATGAATAAAGGGTGAAGGGGTGGCAGAAGAGAAGTGTCCACAACTTCTTACTGCTCACCCCTCACTCCTAACTTTTACAACCATGCTTGAAGTAAAAAATCTGCATGCCACGATTGCCGGCAAAGAAATATTGCGAGGTATCAACCTCAGTATCAAAGATGGAGAAATCCACGCTATCATGGGCCCGAACGGTTCGGGAAAGTCTACGTTGAGTGCTGTGCTCACGGGCAATCCGCTTTATGAAGTGACCGAAGGACAGGCCATCTTCAACGGTAAAGATCTGCTGGAGATGAAGCCTGAAGACCGGGCCCGGGAAGGACTCTTCCTCTCGTTTCAGTATCCCGTGGAGATTCCCGGGGTGTCGATGACCAATTTCATGCGGGCAGCGATCAACGCCAAGCGTGAGTATCAAGGTCTTGAACCGCTTAATGCGGCCGATTTCATGAAACTCATGCGGGAGAAGCGTAAGCTCGTCGACCTTGACAGCAAACTCTCCCACCGCTCCGTGAACGAGGGATTCTCAGGCGGAGAGAAGAAACGCAACGAGATTTTCCAAATGGCCATGCTTGAACCGAAGTTGTCTATTCTCGATGAAACAGATTCGGGACTTGATGTAGATGCCATGCGTGTGGTGGCCGACGGCGTGAACAAGATGCACACACCGGAGACTTCTACTATTGTCATCACGCACTATGAACGGCTGCTTGATATGATTAAGCCTACCGTAGTACATGTGCTCTACAAGGGCCGCATCGTGAAAACAGCCGGTCCGGAGTTGGCTCGGGAAATAGAACAACGCGGGTACGACTGGATAAAGGCGGAAGCCGGAGAGGAGTAAGATGATGGGGAGCGAGAAGCAATATATTGATTTATACCGCGAGACGGCCGGAATGATAAAAAGCCATTCGGCCGGTGTCTTGAATGGCGTGCGTGACAAGGCGTTTGAAGATTTCTGTCGGCAAGGTTTCCCTTCGCGTAAAGTGGAGCGTTACCGGTACACCGACATGTCGAAACTCTTCGAACCCGATTATGGTCTCAATCTAAACCGGCTCGAGATACCTATCAATCCCTACGAGGCTTTTAAGTGTGATGTGCCCAACTTGAGCACTTCGCTCTATTTTGTGGTCAACGATGCGTTCTACACCAAACAGTTGCCCAAGACTGAATTGCCCGATGGGGTCATTGTGGATTCCCTCTGTCGTGTGGCAACGGAGAATCCGGGGCTTATTGAGCGATACTATGCCCGCATGGCCAAGACCGAAGATGATTCCATCACGGCACTCAACACGATGTTGGCGCAAGACGGACTGTTGGTTTATGTCCCCAAGAATGTGAAACTTGACAGGGCCGTGCAGGTAATCAATATCCTCCGTTCGGATGTCGATTTGATGGTCAATCGTCGTGTGCTCATCATCTTAGAGCAGGGGGCAGAGGCTAAGTTTCTTTTCTGCGACGACTCAGCCGACGACCGCCATTTTCTCACTACGCAGGTGATTGAAGCCTATGTGGGCGAAAATGCTTCCCTTGACCTCTACTGTCTGGAGGAAACGCATGTCAAGAATACGCGTGTAAGTAATGTCTATATTGAGCAGCAGGCTTACAGCCGTGTCAACCACAATGTGATTACGTTGCATAATGGTGTCACCCGCAACAAGCTCGATCTGGTGTTCAAAGGGGAAGGTGCGGAGTGTTTTGCCAACGGTTGCGTGATTGCCGACAAGACCCAGCGTGTGGACAACAATACGCTGATTGACCATCAGGTGCCGCATTGCACGAGCAACGAACTATACAAGTATGTGCTTGATGATGATGCCGTGGGGGCCTTTGCCGGTCGTGTGCTTGTGCGCCACGATGCCCAAAAGACCAACTCGCAAGAGACGAACAACAATCTTGTAGCTGCCAAGACCGCCCGTATGTACACCCAGCCGGAGTTGGAAATCTATGCCGACGATGTGAAGTGTGCCCATGGCTGCACGGTAGGGCAGCTCAACGATGCGGCTATGTTTTACATGCGGCAGCGTGGCATCAGTGAGAAAGAAGCCAAATTGCTGCTTGAGTTTGCTTTCGTCAATGAGGTGATCGATAAGATGGAACTTGCGCCGTTGCGCGAACGCCTCCATATACTTGTGGAAAAACGTTTCCGCGGTGAGCTGAACAGGTGTGAGGGATGCCGGCTCTGCAAATGAGTATCCCCCTTGTCTTTCCTCAGCGGATAAGAAGGCAGCCCCATTGCAGGGCTAAGGGAAAGCGTTTGGGCTTTCAAAGAGGAAGTAACCGTGAGACTATAAAGCAATGAAAGAAAACAACGACATATATAATAAGGAGAAAGGTGGCATTCTTTTGCCTGCTGCCGGAGCTGTCGGTGAGGCTGTGCGGGCAGATTTTCCTATCCTCTCTCGCACTGTTTACGATAAGCCATTGGTCTATTTCGATAATGCGGCCACCACACAGAAACCTCTCTGTGTGCTTGATGCCATGCGTGAGGAATATCTCAACGTAAATGCCAATGTGCATCGGGGTGTCCATTGGCTGTCCCAACAAGCTACAGAATTGCATGAGGCTGCCCGCGAAACTGTGCGTCGGTTCATCAACGCCCGCTCCACCAACGAAATTGTTTTCACCCGCGGCACCACCGAAGGCCTCAATCTTATAGCTTCCTGTTTCAGCGATGAGTTTATGGGGGAGGGTGACGAAGTTATCATCTCGACGATGGAGCATCACTCCAACATTGTGCCGTGGCAGCTCCAAGCGCACCGCAAGGGTATTGTGCTGAAAGTGATTCCGCTCACTGAATCGGGGGAGTTGGACATGGAAGCCTACGCCCGGCTCTTCACCGACAAGACTCGCATCGTGAGTGTGACGCATGTAAGCAATGTTCTTGGCACGGTGAATCCCGTGAGAGAATTGGTGCGTATAGCCCATGAGCATAATGTCCCCATCGTGATAGATGGTGCTCAGAGTGCCCCTCATTTCATGGTTGATATGCAGGCCATTGATTGCGACTTTTTTGTTTTCAGCGGTCACAAGACTTATGGGCCTACCGGCATAGGTGTGCTCTATGGCAAGGAATCATGGCTTGACAAGTTGCCACCTTATCAGGGTGGGGGAGAGATGATAGAGCATGTGAGTTTTTCCCATTCCACTTTCGAGCGGCCTCCGCTCAAGTTTGAAGCCGGAACTCCCGATTATGTGGCCACTCATGGTCTTGCCACGGCCCTCGACTACTTGTCGGCCATAGGTATGGACAATGTTGAGGCTCATGAGCAGATGCTCACAAATTACGCTTTGGAGCGGTTGGCTCAAATCGAGGGGATGAAGATTTATGGTCCTTCAGGACATTCGCACGATGCAGTCGTCTCATTCCAAGTGGGTGACATCCATCACATGGATCTCGGTACACTCCTCGACCGGCTTGGTATTGCCATCCGCACGGGGCATCATTGCGCGCAACCGCTTATGGACAGTCTCGGCATCTTGGGTACAGCCCGTGCCAGTTTCGCTCTTTATAATACGAAAGAAGAAATAGACATTCTTGTGGCCGGCATTGAGCGGGTTGCAAAAATGTTTGGTTAAAATGAGGATTAGGAGTCGTGGAGATGAGTCCGTAACGGAGTTGTGGCTTGCTCCCCTTCCCTTTCTTAAACTCCTAATCCTTCTCTCCTCACTCCTCACTCTTAACTTTTCATCTCTTTTCCGTTTCTCCACACGCTCCATGCAAACCAGCCGGCAAACACTGCACGCATGGGGAGGGAGCAGTCTGTGAAAGTCGTCAAAATGAAAGCCCCTTGTGCCTCTAACAGCAGTAGGGTTTGTTTCAGGCTGACCGGTTTCTCCAACACGTAGGAGTAGTATCCCTGTAGCATATCTACCGGCTTTTTCACCTTGTTTATTATATATGCGGAGAGACTGCCGCACACTTCTTTCACATTGGGCATATCCATCCCGTTGGCACTCTCCACATTCAGCATCATGTTCTTTTCCATATTTTCTGTTGTTTAATTGTCTGTAATAGGTAATCTTGTTTCTATGCACAAAATTATTGCCTGTTGGTGCAATATATGTTCACTTTTTGAGTTAATGTGTTAAAGTATTGTTAATTTTAAGACTCGTTCACAAATTCGATATGCTTCAACCACATTTTTATACCAACCTTGTAGAGGCCGGATGCGATGAAGCCGGACGTGGCTGTCTGGCCGGAAGTGTCTATGCAGCGGCTGTCATTCTGCCTCGCGATTACAATAATCCCGCGCTTAACGACAGCAAACAGCTTTCGCACAAGCGGCGCAACGAATTGCGAGAGCAAATCATGCACGATGCCGTGGCGTGGGCTGTGGGTGTCGTTACTCCCGAAGAGATAGATCGTATCAATATTCTCAAGGCCAGTTTTCTTGCCATGCACCGTGCCCTCGATGCCCTCAATGTACGCCCTGAGGCAGTCATCGTCGACGGTAATCGTTTCGTGCCCTACGGTGACCTTCCATACACCGCCATCGTCAAAGGTGACGGAAAATACCAGTCCATAGCTGCTGCAAGTATTCTCGCCAAGACTTTCCGTGATGATTATATGTGCGACTTGGCTCGTCGGTATCCCTACTATGACTGGGAACATAACATGGGCTACCCCACAAAGAAGCATCGTGAGGGGATCCGCCTGCATGGTATCTGCCCCTATCATCGCAAAAGCTACAACTTGTTGGGAACCGGTGAACTGGCTCTTGAGTTCAGGTGATGGGGAGAGGTGTTGGGTGTTAGGTGGTAGGTGTTAATGCATTCTCCTACATCTGAGACCTTTTCTTCCCCACTCCACATTTCAACCTACCATCCATCATCTATCATCTTCCACTTGTTCAGTCCCCCAATCCCCTAACTTAGGGGCTTTGGACACTCCATTATCACCTACCACCTACCACCTTATCCTCCCATGCGTCACGATAAACTTGAAAAGGAGCTGTCGCTTCTGCTCTGCCTCACGGAGAATCACAACTACACCATCAACGAACTTTGCGAGAAACTCTCCCTTTCCCGCCGTATGCTCTATTATTATCTGGAGAGCTTCCGCGACTGGGGATTCATTGTGGAGAAACGCGGACATTACTACAGCATCGATCGTCGTTCTCCTTATTTTAAGCATCTCTTTGAGACTATCAACTTCACCGAAGATGAGGTGCTCACCATGATGAACATATTGAGTAAGGTGGGCGACCGTAACGCTGTGGTGGAGCGTATTAAGCGCAAGCTCGACCAATTCTACGACTTTAACATCCTTGCCAATTCGGAGTTGCGCGAACATGTTGCCCACAATGTCAGTTTGCTCTATGAAGCCATCAAATACAAGCGCATGGTCAAGATACACAACTACTCTTCGCCTCACAGCCAAACGGTCACCGACCGCATCGTGGAACCGTTCCTCTTCATGAACAACAACAATGACGTGCGCTGCTACGAACCGGCCAGCCGCATGGGTAAGACATTCAAGGTTTCGCGTATGGGCGAAGTGGTGGTTCTTGACCGCGAGTGGGAGAACGAAGGTGCGCATAAGCAAGTCTTCACCGACTTGTTTATGTTCAGCGGTGAGGAGAAATATCCCGTCAAACTCCGCCTCGGGCAGCTTTCCCGCAATCTCATGTTGGAGGAATATCCGCAGTCGGCTCCCTGTCTTACGCCCGACGGTCCCCACCATTGGGTCTTTGCCACCGAGGTGGTGAGCTACCTCGGCATCGGTCGTTTCATACTCGGCCTCTATGATGATATCGAGATACTCGGAGACGAGGGGCTGAAAGGGTATATTGAGGGGAAGGTGGGGAGCTGGTGATGGGGGAGCATAGAAGAGAGAGATAAAGGCTGCAACGGCGTTGCAGCTTACTCAACCCTCCCTTGTCCTTTGCTCCTCATTCTCTTTTTCCTTTCCTCCTTGTTCCTTCTCGGCTTTCATTTTCTCTTCTTTCCCTCCTTTTCCTCTTCTTATCCTCTTTTCCATCCCTCTTTTCACTCCGTAGGGTAGGCCAAAACAGCGTTTTGGCCCCTCCCTCAAAGAAACCCTCCTTTTTTCTTGCTTTTCTCCTGATTATTTTCTATTTTCGCATGATTAAGACAGCTACCATGCATCAAAAACCTGAAAACCTCCACAAACTCTACGCCACCGGCAAAAAGCCCAGTATGTTGCGCCACTGTGAAAACCACGACTACACCGACCGCCAAATCTACCTTCTCACCCTCGTCACTGAAGGTCGCCGTCCCCTTTTCGGCCGCCTCCATTATGACATCCTCGGCCATCTCCCCACCAATCCTCGCATTCTCCTGTCCCCTTTAGGCCAAGCCGTAGAGGCCGAATGGCATACTATCCCCCGTTTCCATCCCGAGATAAGCCTGATATCCCTTTGCGTCATGCCCGACCATCTCCATGGAATACTCTTTGTGGAGACCAAGATGAGCCACCATTTAGGCAAGATTGTCAGTGCATTCAAGTCAGCTTGTAACTGCCATTTTCGCGAAATCTTCCCGCAATCAGCCCCATCTTCAGCCCCTTCGGTCTCACACGCACCCTCCCGAGGTCTGCTCTTCGCCCGGGGCTATAACGACAAACTGCTCAAAGGTGAAGAACAACTGCTCAGGTGGCGGCGCTATCTGGAGGATAATCCCCGTCGGCTGATGATGAAGCAGGCTTATCCTGACCTTCTCCGAGTGAAACGCAACATCTCTTATGCCGGCTATTCTTTTTCCGCCATCGGCAATCTGCTACTCCTTGACGCTCCGGAGAAGATACAAATACAATGTTCCAGACACCTGACGGAGGCAGAAATAGAGAGAAAGAAGGAAGAAATGCTTGCCCGGGCCGTGAAGGGTGCCATTCTCGTTTCACCCTGCATCAGTCTGGGAGAAAAGACCATCATGCGCACCGCTTGTGCTGCCCATTGTCCGGTTATCGTGCTTCGGGAGAATGGTTTTGCTGTCCTCGCCAAACCCGGTGGGCGCAGTTTCGACCTTTGTGCGGCCGGCAAATTGCTGTTGCTTTCACCGTGGGCCCATCATAACGAGCGACAGACGATAACACGCGACCGATGTTGCAGTCTTAATTCCATTGCCGAAGCCATTTGTGAACAATAGTTACTATGGAATATGGAAATGGCTGTGCCGTGAAGTGTGAGACGCAAAAGGGCTAACCGCAGTTAGCCCAAGACGAGAGAGAAATAAAATTAACCTTGCGGTTAATTATATACCGTTGTGAGAAGCCCCCACGCAGAGTGGGGGCTTCTGTTGTTTTATCAATGAGTGAATTTGATGTCTTCGATATAAATGGTGCCATTACCGAACGAACCTGCGCTCACCGTCCATTCGAACGGAAGATAGAACTTGTTCTCATCGGCATTGTAGCCCATGAAGTCGTCACCGGTACCTGCCGGAGTGCTGTAAGCCGTCACGGAAACCATGCCATGCGTCTTATACTTGAGACCGGTCTCAAACTTCGTGCCTTTCTCACCGGTAGCATCGGTGAAGTAGAAAGTCTGCTTGGAGCCCGATTGCTTGTCCCACTTGAAGAAGAACGGATAGCCTTTTGCAAACATATTGGGAATGCGATAAAGCTCAAAAGAGGGAGAATACTCTATCTTGATGTTCGACTTTGCCTCTGCATAGAAAACATCATTGAGTACAGCCGTGCCAACCTCCGTATAGTCTTCCTTGGTCAGCTTGATTCTGTAAATCGGATACATCGTTTGCGCCTTGTAAGGATGGGTGTAGGTTTCGGGTATGCGGATTTCAAAATCATACTCTGTGTTAAAAGGTATGGTGGAAGCAATGGCCACCTTGAGCGTTGCCAGCGTATCACCATTGGCAAACGTCACCTTTTCAGGGACAGTGCAGTATTCGGGGACGGTGACCTTCTCGATGGGCACGGTGAGTTCCCCGCTGCCATTGCTGCGATGCAATGTTATGGTGAATTCCGTCGCGGTTTTGCCCAACACTTGATTAGCTTGGGAGGCGAAACTCACGTCATAGCTACCGGCCTGTGCTCCGGGAGAGTAGCTGTCGTCGTCGCTGCACGATGCAAACACGGCGGCCAGCAGAGCCGCAGCCATTAAAAATATCTTATTCAGTTTCATATCTTACAATGATTAAAAGTTGTGATTAGAGATTTAGTCTGTCACGCCGTCGCGCAGGCCCGGGTTCTGTCCGGCCACCGGCTCGCTTCCGCCCGTATTGTCCTTGATACCGAGATTATTGTCTTTTTCTGTCTGTGGGAAGCGCATGTTGAGCCAACCGTCGGTAGCTGAGATGTTGAACTTGAAGGCATCGGGGAAATTAGACTCTATATTTGCATTGAAACGCACGATGTTTTTGCCCAGACGTTTGGCATCGCTTGTGAAGAAGCCCTCTCCCCAAAGTTCCACGCGACGCTGAAACCAGATCTCGTCGGCCAGCGAGCGGGAAGTAGAGATGGTGTATTGCGGGTCGCGGTAGGTGGTGACAAACTTGGTCAGCACCTCCCGTGCCTTGGCTTCATTGCCGCTCTTGGCGAGTCCTTCGGCCTCAATCAGAATCATTTCCTCTACACGCATGAGCGGGAAGTCATTGCTGTTGAGAGAATTGCCCACGCCCGATTTTTGTCCGAACTTCACGTTGGAATAGGGCAGCATGGCAACCTTGTTACCGTCGTCGGTGACGAAAGTGGCAATGGCATCGCCTTTCACGGTCACTTGTTTACCCCCCGAAACGCCCGTCCATGTGAGGTTGGCAATATGGTCGGAGTGGAGTTTGGCATCCAGCCACCAGCCCTTGCGCACGTCAGTGGAGGGTATCAGGCGGTAGAGCAGGGTGTTGATAGCCGGCGTATTCTGGCCGCCAGCCGCATAGCCATTGCCACTGAAGGGACTGAACCAAGAAGATGCCGTGGGGGCACCATCCGCCGTAACCATAGCATCGGTGATGTCGATGCCCCACATCCAGTTGTGTGCCGTGATGTCGTTGAAGCCGGGCACGCTTACTTCGCTGACCGAAGCGGGCGTATAACCTTCCATAGCCTTCTCTGCGTCGGCGGCGGCAGCGGCCCAGTTGCCCATGGCGAGATTGGCGCGGGCACGCAGTCCGTAGGCCACCTTCTGGTCGATGCGGCTCTTGTCAGAGCCACGGTCGAAGTCGGCAAGATGCTCTATGGCATAGTCCAAGTCTTCGAGTATCACCTTATAGACCTCGGCCACCGTTGCACGCGGGTTGTTGGTGTAGTCCACTCCGTCGGCCAGTATGGGCACGCAAAGCTCATCCTTGCTTGTGGTGTAGCTGAACTGGAAGTAAGGGGCCAGCGCCATATAGTCGAAAGCCCTCATGGCACGAGCCTGTGCGATGGCATGGATGGCCGACTGGTCGGTCGTTTCGGCCGGATAGGCTTTGATGATCTCCTGACAAACGCCTATCTGGTTGTAGGGCATCTTGTAGCGCATGTAGGGGTTGGCGTAGTCGGCATTACGTGTCTGCAATGACAATGCTGTGCTAAACCAGTTGTAAACATTGTCAGCCATGACCAAATCGGCACCCTCACAGTCCTGTGAGAGGGCAGCGGCGATGAAGCCGAAGTCATCGGCACGCTCGCGGTCAGGCCATGTAGCCTTGGGTTTTCCCATCATGGTGTACATGCCGGCAATGGTGGCATCGATGCGGTTGGGGATTTGGGAGTTGGTCTCTTTGACCTGATCCTGTGTCAGATAGCCCGACTGCGGTTCCTGGTCGTTGATGTCGGAACAGGATGCGACGGTCAACAGGCCCGTCAGCATCAGCGCTGAAAAACGATATATCTTCATAATAGCTTGCTTGTTAATTGAAATACATTTAGAATGTCACGGAAATGCCTGCCGTCACAGAGCGCATGCCCGAATAGCTGCTGCTGGCCATACCCGAGCCGGAGGTCAGGCCGCCAATGCCGTAGTTGAACCGGGGGTCGAGTCCCTTGCGCTTGGTGAGCAGAAACAGGTTTTCTCCCGAGAAGTAGACACGCACGTTGTTCAGCGCGAGCGGGCGGATCAGCTCCTTGGGCAGCGTGTAGCCGATGGTGAGATTGTTCAGGCACAGATAGTTGGAACTGATGAGGAAACGGTCCTGTGGACTCTGCGAGGAGATGCCAGCATCGTCGGAGGCTGCCGTGCTCAGGCGGGGAATGTCCGAAGAGGTGTTCTCGCTGCTCCACGCTTTGAGCAGGTCTTTGTGCATGGCATTGCCGGCACTGATGCCATTGTGCATGAGGGCCTGGTACTGGCCGTCGTAGATTTTGCCGCCGAGCTGATAAGAGAATTGTGCGCTCAGGTCGAAACCGTAGGCTGCGAAAGTGGTGCCGAAGCCGCCGAACACATCGGGCAGCGTGGTGCCGCAATCATACTTGGTGGCCTCTGAAATGTCGGCAGTTGTCGTGGTGGTTGTGACTTGTTTGCCGTTGGCATCGGTCTTGGTTTCGTCTTTATACCACAAGGCGCGACCATCGGCCTTGTCGGTTCCGGCATATTTGTACAGATAAGTTTCATAGACGGAGCCCCCCACCTTGAAAATGCGTGTGGGGTGTTTCAAGCCTCCAGCCGGGATCGCTGGGTCGAGTGCTGTGACTTCATTGTGGTTGAAAGTGGCGTTGAGACTCAGTCCCCAAGTGAAGTTTTTGGTTTTGACAGGTGTGCCGTCAAGACTGATTTCCATACCGGTGTTCAGCACTTCGCCCACATTGGCATAGTAGCTGGAAACGGCTATGCCCGAAGAGGCGGGAAGCCGCTTTGCCCAAAGCAGGTCTTTGGTCGTGTTGTGATACCACTCGATGGAGCCGTTAAGACGATTCTTGAAAAGTCCGAAGTCTACACCGAGGTTCCAGTCGTGGTGGGTTTCCCATGTGAGGTCCTCGTTCCCCTTCTGCACCATGCTGATGGAATAAGACTTGGTGTCCTCATTATAGGTGGTGCTGTAACGGTCTGCCCAGTAGTACCAGCCGCTCAGCTGCTCGTAGGTGTCGCCCAGATTGTCGTTGCCCACAACGCCGTAGCTCAGCTTCAGCTTCAGGAGGTCCACCCACTTGACATTCTCCAAGAACTTCTCCTTGTTCATCTGCCAAGCCACGCCAAACGAGCCGAACGTGCCCCAACGGTGGCCGGGAGCAAAGGCCGAAGAGGCATCGCGACGCAAGGAGGCATTGGCAAAGTAGCGTTCGGCATAGTCATACATCACGCGGCCGAAGAAGCCTTCCGTCATGTAGTTGTTGGTGAACGAAGTGGCCACCTTCTTGCTCGAGCCGAGGGCATTGTAGAGCTCGCCGATGCCGGGGGCATAGAGGTGGTCGTTGTAGCCGTAGAAGTATTGGTACTTCTCTTTATACTGCTCGTAGCCCAGCAAGATGTTGAAATGATGGACGTCGGCAAGCGTGCGGTCGTAGTTGGCCGTGTAGCGCTGGTTGGTATTGAAGTCGCGCAGATGGTAGACTTCGGCGCCACCATCGACCGAAGAGAAGCTTGCAAATGTGCTGCCAAGATAGTTGTGGCGGGTGTTGGAGGAAGACACGGCCAGATTGGCATCGAGAGACAAGCCGTCGATGGGGGTGAGCAGAGCGTCCCACTGGCCTTGGAAAACGTCGCGGAAGTCCTGATTGCCGTTGTATTCATTGTCGCGCACGGCGTTGCCCACGATGCTCGGACGGGTGAAATTAGTCTGGTTGGAGTCGTAGACGGTGCGCCCGTTCTGCTTCATGATGGAACCGTCGGCGTTGCGAACGTAGAGCGGATAGATCGGGCCTATGTTGTTGGTTATATAAAACAGGTTGCCGGAAGAGGCCCATACAGTGTCGTCGAATGCCGGCGACCGGCTGTCGACATGGGTGAAACTCAGCCCGGTGGTGAGCTTCAGCCAATCCTTTGCCTGATAGTCGACGGTCGTGCGGCCGGTATAGCGTTTGTATTCAGACTTGTTGACGACTCCACCGTCATTGAGATAGCCCACCCCGGCAAAGTAGTTGAGTTTGCCGTTGGAACCGGTCACCGTAGCGTTGTATTCCTGACGGAAAGAGTTGTGGAAAGTCTCGTTATACCAGTCGTCGGGCGTGTAGTAGTATTTGCCGTCGCTATAGCCCAATTTGGCATTGGGGTTGAGCTTGAAGTTGCGGCCTATAAGGTTTTCGCCTGCAGGCACGGTGTACACCTGATAGCCCAGACCGCCGTTGGTGCCGTTGAACAGGTTTTTGTCGGCAAAGGCGTAGGCCTCGGCCGCTGTGGAGCCATGATAATATTTGGAGTTGAACATGGCACGGTAGTGAGTCTCGTAATACTGGCCGGGATCGCTGATGACATCATACTGCGGAACCAGACGCGAGTTGGAACCGAACTTGGCTTCGAACGTCACGCGTGCATCCTGTCCGTCACGCGCCCTTTTCGTCGTGATGATGACCACGCCGTTGGCACCGCGAGCACCGTAGATGGCAGAGGCCGAAGCGTCTTTCTGCACGGAGATGCTCTCAATGTCGTTGGGGTTGATGTTGGCGATGTCGGCAGCGTTGTAGGGTGCGCCGTCTACGATGTAGAGTGGCGAGGAGCTTGCGTTGACCGAGCCGATACCGCGCACACGCAGCGTGGGAGCCGAACCGGGCTCGCCCGAAGAGCTTGTGGCCTGTATGCCGGCCACCTTACCCACGAGGGCACTGGTCGCATTGGAGGCCACATGGGCGGTGATCTCGTCGGCCTTGATTTCTACGGCCGAACCGGTGAAAGCCGACTTCTTGGTCTTACCGTAGGCAATCACCAGCACATCGTCCAGCACATTGTTGTCGGGCACCAATTCAATCTTCATATTGCGGCTTGCCCTCACGGTCTTGCCTTGCATACCGATGTAGCTCACCACCAATTTTGCATTGGCGGGAACAGACAGGCTGAAATTGCCGTCGACATCGGTCACGGTGCCGGTCTTTGTGCCTTCAACCAGAATGGACGCACCGATGATGGGTTGCCCGTCTTCCGAAGAAGTTACGGTGCCACGGACCTCTGTTTGGGCCAAAGCCATTCCTACGCTGAAGAAAAGGCCGGCCAAAAACATCATTAGTCTTTTTTCCATAAATCTCTCTCGTTTAATAATGAATAAATATAATGTGTATAATGTTAATGTCTCTTGTCGGCGTTTGTTCGCGATAAGTGAGTTTTGTAACCGGACAGCGGGTTTCTGCTGTCTTTTTGATAAAATAATCGAAAAATATCTCTCATCTCGCTTGCAAAAATAGTTAATATTTAGTTAATGACCAAAAGAAAATCATCTTTTTTGTGATTTTTGGCGATAAAAATGTGAAAAATGCTATTTTTGTGACGGTATTTTGGTTATAATTTCCGCTTTTTATGCGGTTTTTGGATAAAATGTGTTATCTCGTTTTTGGCTTGTTACATTCGTTAACGTTTCTTCGGTTAATATTTTTGCATGTTATATGCGGTGTGCCGGCGAGTTGTGTCGGCTTTGTCGGGGAATGTGTCGGGGGCGGCGAATGGTGAGAATAAGGCGAATGTGTGGGGAGAGATACATGCGTTTTATTCGTAAAATTAGCCGATACAGGTGTGTTTGTCGGTGAATTTTACGAATGAAGCGAATATAGGTTGTGAGACTGAATTCGTTTAATTCGCACCATTCGCCGACAAAATGTATATAGCGAAAAACTTACTAAGGTTGAGAAAAAGGCTTACACGGCATATTTTTCCGTCTTTTTGCCGATTTAAAGATGCCCGCTGTTTCCGTCAAGAAAAGTGGAGGTGAAATGCCGTTCGGGCCGAACGACCATGCGAAAGGGCCACACTTGGAAGCTTGTTTGGGCCGACCGAGAAGCCGGCTCGGGCCTTTTTGCAAGGCCATTCGGCCCGGATGACATGACTTTTGGGGTGGGAGAATAAAAAAGAGAAGCACGCGCGTGCTTCCCTTGCCGGTGCAAAGATACAACAAAACGGGGTGAAATGCAAATCGGGAAGGAAAAATACGAACAAAGAAAAGAGAAAGAAGCACTGCCCCTACAAGGAGAAATGGAGAGGACGCTTTCCCGGAAACGGAAAAAGGATGCCCCCACAGCGGGGAGCATCCTTCGGTATGAACTGTTTTGTTAACTTAAAGAGTCGGGTCGGTTGTCAGTTGGTGTAGCTCGGATTTTGGTAGGCAGCCTTTTCAGCAGCCGTCATGTCGAGTGCGTCGAGTTGTCCTTGCGGAATCGGGCGCAGGTATTTTTGCGGTGTGATGGTGCGCGTCACGGTCTGCGGGGTGCGGTCGGCAGCGTGGAGGCCGCAGATGGTGTAGGTCTTGGCTCGGTCGGCCCATGTCTGGGTGCGCACGAGGTCGGTCCAGCGGTAGCACTCGCCGAAAAACTCGCGGCTGCGCTCATCGAGGATGTAGTCGATGGTGATGGTGGCTGGAGTGGCAGCAGTCATCTCGGCACTGTAATCAGCCGACTTCTCGCGCTGGCGGTTGTTGTCGTAGGTCCACACGCCGGCCCGGGCGCGAATCACATTGACCAGATTGCGGGCCTCGCTGTTCATGCCCAACTTCACGGCCGCCTCGGCAGCGATGAGGTAGAGCTCGGAGAATTTCAACACGGGGTAGGGGCGCGGGCTGTCGCCGTTGGGGCGGCCCAGACCCGTTCCGTTGTCGGTGCGGTAGATGCCGTTTTTCCACAAATTGAGATACTTGTAGCGGCTTATTTGGCTCGGGCCCACCACCCAGTCGGCCCGTCCGGGGAGCCAACCGGCCCCCACATTGCTCTGTCCGGCCCCACCGTTGTCAGAAGCCGCCGGCCATTGGATGGAAGCGTCGTCCTCGTCGAGGAAGGTGAGGATGGAGTCGCCCGGATTCACGGGCAGCATGTTGGCATTGTAGGCCATCCCCGAGGCGTTGCCGGAGCGATCCCAGTTGCCGCGGAACTGGTAGGCGAAGGTGCCGTCGTAGCGCGAGTCGTAGTGCTTCTCCTTAAACGTGACCTTGGTCACTTCCTGTGGAGTGGCCATCTGCTTCCATGGGCGGTCTTTTCCCTGCACGGCCTCGCGGGCCACGGAGCGGAACTTAGTCCACTGGGCAGAACTCTTGGATGACTCGAGGAAGGTGTAATCCCAACGGCACATCCAACGGGCAAAGTTGCCGGGAGCGTTGCCGTTGGCCCAGTCGAAGTTGGTGCCGCCGTCGTAGTAGTTGCTGCTTTCGGTGTGGTCGGCATAGAGCACGATTTCGCTGTTGCGGTCGTTGGTGCCCACGTTGACGAGGTAGAATGACTTTTGCAGGGCAAACTTGCCCGGATTGGCAATGGCTGTCGTGGCCATCTCGTAGGCCTGCCGGTAATACCAGTTGGCATCGTGGCCGTCGGGATCGGTGCGTGCCGCCTCGGGATAGGTGGGTATGTTGTTGGGATTTTCCAGCCACCAGCCGTAGGTGAGATAGACCTTGGCCAGCACCAGCCGGGCTGCCGTCTTGGTGAGTCCGCCGGTGACGCGGCCCACCTCCGGCAGATTGCTGACAGCCGTGAGCAGGTCGGGGAAGATGGCCTTGGTATAGACCTCAGGCACGGTGTTGCGTTTGGAAAGGCGGGTGGCCGTGGCGTTGAATTTCAGTTCGCCGGCTCCCAAGTCCAGAGGCACTCCACCGAATGTCTGCACCAGCCAGAAATAGTCGAAAGCGCGGAAGAAGCGGGCCTCGGAGAGTAAGGATTCGCTCATGCCGATGGCCGTGCCGTTTTCCAACACGCTGTTGGCGGTGTTGATGTCCGAGAAGGCTGTGTTCCACAGATTGTCGGCCCGGCAGTTGGTGGCGTTGAGTTCGCCGTTGTTCGACATGTCGATGGGCTTGTCGTTCTCGTTGCCGCCGTGCCCGAAGGTGTATTCGTCGGTACCCGTCTCGTTGGCAATCAGCCAATAGCCGTTGCCCCACAGGTTGCGCAGATTGGCATAGAGTGCCGTGATGCCGCCCTCGATACCGCGCTGTTTGGTGGAAAACTCCGGGGTGTAGGTCTCGCGCGGAGTCTCATCCAAGATACCGGAACAACCTGCGAGGGCCATGCCTGCGGCTAAAAGTCCGGTAGCTATTTTGATATTGTAATGTTTCATTGTCGTGAAATTTTGGAATGGATGTTTTAAGGAGTTAAAGGGAGTTAAGGAGTTAGAGGGAGTTAAGACAACAGCTTTGTTGGCTGACCGTCTTGGAGCATTGGAAGAGTCAAACTGTTGTCTTGGCTCCCTTCTGCTCCCTTTGGCTCCTTAACTCCTCCGCTTGCCTTTTAGAATGTGATGTTGAGGCCGAGAAGCCAGTTGCGGGTAGACGGGGTGTTGTAGCCCGCTACGAGCAGACGCGACTTGTAGAAAGTGTTGACAGCCTGATTTTCGTTGCCGTAGGAGTTGGTCTCCGGATCCATGCCCGACTCGCTGTGGTAGGGCGAGAAGAACACGAACGGGTTTTGCACCGTGGCATAGATGCGGGCCTTGGTGATGCCGCAGCGCTTGAGCCAAGACTGGTTGAAGTTGTAGCCCAGCGTGATGGTGCGCATCTTGAGGTAGGAACCACTGAAGTAGGCCAGTGAGTTGCCGTATTTGGGATTGTTGCTGCTCTCGATGCCGCCCGGTTTGGGATAGTCGTTGGTGGGGTTGTCCTCTGTCCAGTAGTTCACACTGATGTTGTTCCTTCGGCCGCTGAGCATGTTCAGATAGCCCTGCGCACCGTAGATGGTGCTGATGAGTGTGCCGCCGTGGCGGAAGGAGGCGACGAGGGCAAGGTCCCAGTTCTTGTAGGCCACGCGGGTGTTGAAGCCGCCTTCCCAGTCGGGATCCACTTTCATGATTTGGCGGTCGGCAGAGCCGTAGGCCCGTTTGGGCAGCCCGTTGGTGTCATATTCGCCGTTGTATTTGATCTTAATCATACCGGCGTTGCCTCCGGGCTCGGCAATTTTGCGGGCCTCTTCCTCATTGGTCTGCCAGATACCGATCTTCTGGTAGTCGTAGATCACATTGATAGGCTGGCCCACAAACCACCAGTTGCTCTCGTCTTGTTCGGCTCCGGAAGCCAGTTCCACGAGTTCGTTCTTGTTGGTATAGAAGTTCAGGCCCGCTTCCCATGTCCATCCGTGATGGTTGTCAAGGATGGTGCCGTTGATGGAGAACTCGAAGCCCTTGTTGCGGGTCTTTCCCACGTTGGCCATGTAGCTCGTCACACCCGCCGAGGCAGGCAGGTTGACGCTCATGAGCAGGTCTTCGGTGTTCTGCACGTAGTATTCCATCGTGCCGCTCAGCCGGCCGTTGAAAAGCGAATAGTCGAGACCGAAGTTCCATGTCTTGGAATATTCCCAACCGAGTTCGGCATTGGGGAGTTCGGACATGTAATAACCCGTGACAAAAGTGCTGCCGAAGTTGTAGGGGCGGGTGGACAACCGGCCGAGTGTCTTGTAGGGTTCAACCGACTGGTTGGAGGTCTCGCCGTAGCCCACACGCAGCTTCAGGCTTTCGAGCCACTTGATTTCTTTCATGAAGTTTTCGCGGGCCATGTTCCAACCGAGCGACACGGCGGGGTAGGTGTGCCACTGGTGCCCCTTGGCCAGACGCGAAGACCCGTCGGCACGCACAGCCACGCTGGCCATATACTTGTTGTCGTAGTTGTACATCACGCGCCCCATGAGCGACTCCAGTCCGCTCTTGTAGTAGCGCTGGTTGGCCGGATCGACCGTGATTTCGGTGGCCTGCCCGATGTTGTAGAACTGGAAGGCATCGGCCGGTACGTCAAGTCCGTAGAGATGTTTCTGCCGGAAGGTGGTCTGTTCGGCCGAATAGAGTCCCACGGCATTGATGGTGTGTTTGCCCCAGGTCTTGTCGTAGGTGAGCAGATTCTCAACGGCCCAGTTGGTCATGGTGCGGTCCATCACCGTGGCGTGCGACTTGGCGTTGGCATTGTCAGAGAACACACCTTGTCCCACATAGTTGCCATAGTCGCTGTGACGGTAGTTGAGACCGATGTTCATGCGGTATTTCAACCCATCCACCCAAGGTATTTTCACTTCACCGTAGAAGTTGTTGTAGGCACCGTAGGCCTTGGTCTGGTCTTTGAAGCCGTCACCGAGACTCTCAATGGTCGACTTGGAGTAGACCCACTGCGTGTCGTTCGACATGTTGATGCGCTGTTTCAGGCTTCCGTCCTTGTTGTAGGGGTTGGCTATGGGTGTGGCACTGAGGGTGTTGTAAAGCCCCAGACTCGCCCCGTTGGTGATGCTGTAGTTGGCGTTGGTGCTGAATCCCACCTTGAACCACTTGCCCAATTCCTGATCGATGGCGGCGTGCATGGAGTAGCGGTTGAAGTTTTGCGTGGGGATGACGGCTTCGTCACGATAGTAGGCTATGCCGAAATTGTAGCTGCCGTGGGCCGAACCGCCTGATACGCCCACATCTTGATTGGTCGTGATGCCGGTCTTGAAGAGCATGTCCTGCCAGTCAGTGTCCACGGCCCCTTCCTCGCCCCAATAGGTCTCGTCGGTGCCGTTCTGGAATTTGTTGGCATATTTGCGCAGTCGGGTAAACTCCTCGGCATTCATCATGGGGTAGCGGTGGAAGAGTGTCTTGGCCCCGATGTAGCCATTGTAGGTAACGGTGGGCCGCTGCTCCTGATAGCCTTTGTAGGTGGTGATCAATATCACGCCGTTGGCACCGCGCGAGCCGTAGATGGCCGTTGCGGAGGCGTCCTTGAGAATGTCCATCGACTTGATGTTGTTGGGGTCGATGTCGTTGAGGCTTCCGGCAAAGGGAATGCCGTCGAGCACGATAAGCGGGTCGTTGCTGGCCGTGAGCGAACGGGTGCCGCGGATGCGTATCTGCATCGATGCACCCGGCTTCGATGAGGTCTGTGCCATCTCTACACCGGCAATGCGACCTTGCAGCGAGTGGGTGATGTCGGCCCCCGGCACTTCCCTCACGATGTCGCCCTTGATGTTGGCCACGGAGCCCGTGACGGCCTCCTTGCGCTGTGTGCCGTAGCCTATCACGACCACATCGTTGAGGCTTTGGCCCGTTTCTTCGAGAGAGATGTTGATGGAGGTCTTGTCGCCCACCGGCACTTCCCGTGTGTCATAGCCCACATAGGATATGACGAGTGTGGCTCCCGGTTTCACATTCAGTGTGAAGTTGCCGTCCATGTCGGTCACGGCACCGTTGGTGGTGCCCTTTTCCATGACGGTGGCGCCGATGAGCGGCCCCATCGAGTCGCTCACTTTGCCGGTCACTTTCTTCGACTGCTGAACGGCGGCGACCGTGTTTGCTGCCTGTGCAGCATTGGCGTGTGGTGAATACATAAGTCCCACTGCGGAACATATTCCCACTGCGATGGTTGTTCTTCTGATTTTCAGGTTCATAGTTGTTGGTAGTTGGTTTTACTTTTCAAGAGAGTTAATGTCATGCGCGGCAAACGTGGGGGCGCAGAGATTGTTTTTGTTGATTGTTCCATGAGCTTTGTTCCTTTTTTGTCTTTATTAGGTTTTAGTTTTGTCTTTATACGATTTAGGTGAAAACTCTGCCTGCAAAGATAGCCAAATAGTCTTTAAACGGCCGAATATACGTTTCAGTGATATTTCTTTTTGTATCATTCCGGTGGAAGGGGGGGCGGGAGGGCTCTTTTTAACAGAAAGGATGAGGAAAGGCGAACGGAAAAGTGACTCCCTGATCAGTATTCATAGAGCTTCACGTGCAGCATCTTGTACTCTCCACATGAGATGCGGGCGTGCCGCCCCTGATGGTCTTGGTCGCCATTGTCACGGCGCAGAAACTTCATGTGCCCCGCCTCGTCGAATGTCACTTGGTCTACATGGCCTATGCCCACTCGTTTCCCCGTAAACGGTTTTTGCTGTATGGGCACACCGTTGCGGCTGTTGCCGTTGTCCACGAATCCGTCTTCGCCGCGCACCACCTTCGTCTCCTGCAGCTTCTCTGTCTTGGACTGAAATACCACCACGAGTCCGTTACCGGCAATGAGATATTCGTTTTTGGCCAGCTTCACGATGAGACCACCGCCTTCGGGCCATTCGCTACCGTCTGTGGCCCGTGCGTCCCACGGCAAGGTGAAGTAGTGGCGGCAGGTGAGCGTGACCTCTCCGTCTTCTATCACCCGCTCTTTGTCCTGACGGTCGAAGAGCAGTCCCCAGTTGTTTGGGGCCGCCCGCTTGCCGCCTTGATGCGACAGCAGCGTGGGAGTGAGCCGGCGCAGCAGGTCGTAAGTGCGAGTTATTTCTCCGGACACTTCCTCCGGTGCCTGATCAATGGCAAAAGGACTGTAGGCAATGGCATCCGCCTCGCCGAAGGTGTAGAGAGCCCTCACCCCACTGTTGCGGTCGAGTCTCACCTCGGGAGTGAAGAAAGGATTGTCCGGCCGCTTATATTGGGCCACCCAGTTTTTGTAGCCCTTGTCGTAGATGTCGGGCGCATAAATGTCAATACTTGGGGCCGCACACTTCCATATAGTAATAAGGTGGGCAAGCGGTCCGGCCGAGGGATATTCACCCGGCTTGCGTCCGCGGCTGTTCATGGCGGCGTTGACGTAGAGTGGGATGTCGTGGATGCTGCGGGCCGTGCGGGCCAACCGCTCCACATAGCGGGCGTAGTGATAGGCTTGAAACTTCTCTTCGGCATAGAAGTCGGTGCCGAAGACCTCAGGCCAAGTGCCTTTCTTGTTGATTTTCAAGGCCGTCAACAGCTTTTGCGGAACGGGCTGTCGCCATGCTTTCTCTGCCAACGGAGAATGGTCGCGGGCCGCTTCGAGCATACCGATCTCGTTTTCTATCTGCATCATAATGACGGTATTTTCTTTTCGGTCGATCTCGGCAATGTGTTGCATCAGCCTTCCAAAAGCCTTGTTGTCGGCTTGGAAAACATCTTCAGAGAAGGCTGAAGCAATCTCAAGCGGCTTGCCGTTGGCTGTGGTAGCGCGGGGAAACCGCTTGCTGTCGCACTTAAACCATAGCGGGGCATAGCAACTCATGGAGTTTTTCCATGCTCCGAACCACAGCAATACGATTTTCAGGCGGTTTTCCCGAGCCACCTTGATGGTCTCGTCGATGAGCGAAAAGTCGAACTTACCCTCTTCGGGTTCCAGCAAGTCCCAACAGGCAGGCACGAATACCGTGTTGAGTCCCAGTCGGGCCATACGCGGAAGCACGCTGTCAATGTCGGCAATGGAGGTGGCGGCCGAGTTGCTTAGCTCTCCGCCGAGAATGAGCATGGGCTGGCCGTTCACCACAAGTTGGGTGGCTGTGCCCTGTTGTTGCAGTTTCACGTCGGCAAGAAGTTGTCCGGATAGCCCCATGAGAGTCAGGAAAATCAAGAATAGTCTTTTCATGAGCATGGTTGTTTAGTATCTTTTGAGAGGGGAAATCATGAGTTGGAAGAAGTCTCCGACCATTATCGGATAGGCCGGCGAGTGAAGGAATGAAAGTATTTCAGGCATACGTCCCGCCATTCGCGGGCATTTTCGACCTGTGTTTTCAGCAGTTCGTTTACGCGGCTCCATCGGCTGCCGGAAGCCTGCCTGCTGTCGTGGTCGGTTTCTTCTACATACGGTCGCATCCGTTGCCAAGTGTCGAGATAGTCTTCCGTGGCTTCCACTCCACGGTTGTAGTGGGCGTTGAGACTTTCCCAAAGGGTTCGTCCGTCGCGCATCGGGTAGTTCCACGGCAAGTGGTGGAACCACAGCAGATACGTTTCGGGACAAGTGCGCAGGTCGTTGTAGAGTGACCGGTAGGGTTCGGCGTATTGGCCAACGGCATCGGTGCCATGGGAAGAACGGTCGAAACCGATGCCGGCCGTGTCGGCCTTGTGATAGTAGACGGGACACCACTCGATGGGATATTCGGCCTTGAAGCCATCGGGTTCGGGCCCGTAGTGATGGTCAAACTTGAAGATGTGGTGCAGACCGAGCGGCATCATGTAGTCCACGCAGGCCTCGCGACTCGTCATCATCACCTCCGTCATGGGGTCAACGAAGTCGGTGGAGGTTGTGAAAGTCTGTTGCAGCCATTCGCGGGCAATATCTTCCGACGACAACTCGGGATTCCACGCCAACCGACCGAAGGCATACCAGTTGGCTTGTGAGAAGTCGTGGCCGCACCATGTCTTGTCTTGCCCGATGTTGCTCACGCCGGCAATGCCCTTCAGACGGGAAGGACTGACAAACGAGAAGAACTCTTTCCACATCGTGGCCAGATAGGTCAGATGCTTCGACTGGCCGAGATACTCCTGCGTGATTTGGAATTCCACCATCTGGGGAGTCTGCTTCATGTTGTCGAAGATGGGGGCGTAGGGTTCCCGGGGCTGGAAGTCGAGCGGTCCGTTCTTGCTTTGCAGCATCACGTTGGGGCGAAACAGCCCGTCAAGTTCCTTAAACTCAGAGACTGCCTGCTTAACACGGTCTTCCCCTTTGTGACGGGCACCATAGACAAACGAACGCCACATCACGATGCCCCCATAGGGTCGCAGGGCATCGGCCAGCATGTTGGCTCCGTCGGCATGTGTGCGACCGTAGTCGAACGGACCGGGCTGGCCCTCGGAATTGGCCTTCACAAGGAAGCCTCCGAAGTCGGGAATGAGCCTGTACAGTTCTTTGGCCTTGTCTTGCCACCACTTGACGACACGTTTGTCGAGCGGGTCGGCCGTCTTTGTGGCCCCCAAAGCCTTGGGCGAACCGAAGTTGACAGAGAGGTAAACCTTAATGCCCCACGGCCTCAGAATGTCGGCTATCATCCTTACAGAGTCGAGATAAGGGCGGGTGAGCATCTTGGGTGAGGCATTCACATTGTTGAGCACAGCCCCGTTGATGCCCACAGAGGCATTGGCGCGGGCATAGTCGATGAGACGCTGCACGCCGGGCGAGGGTTGCCGGCTGCCGAAAGTCTGTGGGCGCAGGTGGCAATTCCAAAAGATGCTCTTGCCGGCATAGCCGCGTTCGATGCTTCCGTCGAGGTTGTCCCAGTGGTTGAGCAGGCGCAGGGAAAAGGCCGGCTGTTCTGTCTTGTCGATGTTGCGACCGTCGTATCCGGCTATCGGGGCAATGCCACCGGTATCGATTGCTCTCGTGTTCTGCAACCGGAGCAGTTCAAAAGCACCGTAGAGCAGTCCTGCCTCGGTCGATGCGCTCACGGTGGCCGAGTAGCTGCCGGTGCAGCCGATGCTGTTGCAGGCAGCCTGTACGCGGTAGCCGTCGCCGAGGTTGAGTCCCTTGTCGAGCACCAGTGTCACGGGGCCACCCAACTGCCAGTGGGCCGCAATCTCTTCACGGGCCAAGGAGAGCGTTGCGCCCCCTGCCGGAGCGATGACTTTCGCCCGCATCTTTGCGTCGTTGGCTTCGTTGCCGAGCCACAAGCCGGCACCATCGTTGGCCTGCAAAGAGACACTACATAGAGATAACAAGACGCACAAAAGGTATTTTTTCATGTTTGCAAGAGCGTTTGATGTTTCTGTTGCAAATATATGAAAAAATACCCTTTGTGCGTCTGTCTATTGTTCCCTATTCGTTTTTATTTGTCTCATAATATTCGGTAGGTGTCATTCCAAAATGCTTTTTGAACACGGTGGAGAAGTGTGTCTGGTTATTGAAGCCCACGGCGTATGCCACTTGCGTAACATTCACGTTGCCCGCCTTGATGAGCCGGGCAGCCTGTTCGAGCCGCAGGTTGCGTATGAATCCTCCTGTGGAGACCCCGGTTATCTCTTTCATTTTGCGGTGGAGCTGTGCCCGGCTGATGCCTACGTCCTCGGTGAGTTTCTCCACATTGAAGTCCGGGTCTCCCAAGTTTTCGTTCACGCACTTCATGATGCGATCCATGAGCTGGTCGTTGTTGCTTTTGAGTTCCACGTCTTCCACCTTCTCCGTTTGCCCCAATGCCCCCGAGAACTTACCGCGCAGGCGGCGGATATTGTCCACCAGATTGTCGATGAGGATGTGCAGTTCCTCCATGTTGAAGGGTTTGGCCAGAAAAGCGTCAGCCCCTTTCTTCAGTCCCTCCAATCGGTTTTCCACCTCGCTCTTCGATGTGAGCAGAATCACGGGGATGTCGCTGATGTTGGAATTGGTCTTGATTTTCTTCACCAGTGTGACACCATCCATCTCCGGCATCATCACGTCGCTTATCACGAGATCGTAGCCCGTGTCGCCGAGCAGTTTCTTCAATGCCTCTTTTCCGTTGGGAGCCGAGTCGAATCGATACCAGTCGCCCAGTTCGCCGGCAATGTATCGGGCTATCTCCGGGTCATCGTCCACGAGCAGTATGCGGAAGTTCTTGCTCGCCTGCCGCTTTTTGGCCGTGCCCGGTTGGTCGTTGGTCTCTTCTTTCTTCATGATTTCCTCCTCTTTCAGGTGGCTGTTGCCCAGCGGCAGGGTCACATCGAGGCAAGCCCCCTGCTTTCCGTCGGTGCGGTTGTAGGCCTTTATCTTGCCCCCGTGCATGTTGACCAGCGACCGACTGAGGTTAAGGCCGATGCCCGTCCCTTCCAGATGCAGGCCGCCGGAGTTGCTGCCTTGATAGAAGCGTTCGAAGAGCCGGTCGGTCTTTTCGTTCTTGAATCCGATGCCGCTGTCGATGATTTTGATATTGGCCTGCTTGTCGTCGCTGTCGATGACGATGGTCACGGAGCCGCCGTCGAACGTATATTTCATTGCGTTGGAGAGCAGGTTGGAAATCACCTTGTCGAAGTTGATGCGGTCTATCCACACCTTGATGGGCCCAATGGATCCGTGTGCCGCGCCGCTGTCGGTCAAGTCGTTGCCCTGCCGGTCGGTGCATTGCAGCGTGATGTTGCGTTCCCGGGCATGATAGTCGAACAGGTGCATGATGTGTACGATGAAGTCAATGAGATCTGTCTCCTGACAATGCAGGTGCATTTGGTCTTTGTCGATTTTCCGCTCGTCCAATATCTGGTTCACGAGCAGCAGCAGTCGTTGCGCGTTGCGGTCGATGGTGTCGATGTCCTGCAGGTTATCGCTGTCGGTGAGCCGTTCCTTGAGTTTTTTGAGCGGCCCCATGATCAGTGTCAACGGCGACCGTATGTCGTGGGTGGCATCGATGAGAAACTTCATTTTCTGCTCGTCGAGGTCGGCCTTGCGCCGTCGTTCGTAGTTGCGGAGCAGGAAAAGCAGCAGCGCACCGCCCACGGTGAGATAGACAAGATAGGCCAGTGGGGAGGCATACCACGGCGATTTCACGATAACGGTCAGCTGCTTGGTCTCTTTGGAGAACGTGCCGTTGTTGACAGCCCTCACCTCGATGACATACCGGCCCGGTTCGAGTTTGGTAAACGGGATGGCGTTGGTGCCCTCAGCTGTTGTCTGCCACTCGCCCCCGTTGATGCGGTAATCGAAGCTGATATTGTCGGCGTTCTTGTAGTTGAGGGTTGAAAACTCGAGCGTGAACGAGTTTTGGCTGTAGGGCAGTTCGAAGTGATCACTCATGCAGTCGATGCTTTTGCCATCGACGAGGAAGTTGGTGAGCAGCACATTGCCCGGCACCGTACTCCTGTTTCTCACGTTTTCGGGATAGAATGTCACGATGCCGTCGGGTGTGCCGAAGCCGATGAAGTCTCTGTCGGTGTGCATCACAGCCCCCTGCATGTATTCATGGCTTTGCAGTCCGTTGCCGTTGATGTGGCCGATGAACAGCCGTTCCCGGTGGTCGTATTGCCATATCCCCTTTGTCGTGCTCACCCAAATGTCGTTTTGGGCATCCCTCACGATGCCGCATATCTGCTTGTCGCGCAGCCGTTCGGCCCCCGGAAACATCCCCACCCGGTTGGCTTTGCTGTCGTACCGGTAGAGCCCGTTGTCGGTACCGATGATGATGTTGCCGTTTTCGTCCTCGCAGAGATAGTTGGCCTGAATGTTTTTCAGGATGGTTGTCCAACCGTAGTTGTCAAACGTATAGGTGTTGGGATCCATGCAGCACACACCGTTGGAGGTGCCCATCCAAAGCATCCCCTGCCGGTCGAAGGCCATGCCCCTTATCCAGTCGTTGCAAAGGTGTCCGTGCCGGCCGCGCTGGCTCATGTTGACCACCTTCACTTCGGCTGTGCCGGTGTCGTAGATGTAGAGACCGTTGCTGTAGACAGAGACGAAGAGCCGCCCCCGTCCGTCGTCGGCGATGCAGGGCACTCCGGCACTGGCAAATCTCATCTTGGCCGTATAGGTGCCCGTCTCGGGGCGGTACTCGTAGAGCGCATTGGGCGTGGCCACCCAGTAGCGGCTGTGCCTGTCGCGGTAGATGATGCAAGTGCCTGCCGGCGAAGCCGGATGGCTGACGATGCGGCCCCCGGTGTCGAAACCGAAGACACCGCTGTTCTGCACCGTACACCATGTCATGCCCCCGTCGCCGGCAGCCAGTGAAGACACGCAGCTGCCCGTTACGAAGTTCTGGTTGGAGAAACTCCAGCTATTGAAGGCCACCTGCCGGTTGTTCACCAGATAGAGCCCTTTCTTGTAGCAGCCCACCCATAGGTTTTCGTCCTTGTCTTCCATGATGTCGTTCACAAACGAGGTGCCGAGGTCAAACCGGCTCTTGTTTTCATTCGTGTAGGGAGCGAAGGTGCGTGCCCCCCGCGGACACATCAGCACCCCGCTCTCCGAGGTGCCCACATAGAGGTTGCCCTGATGGTCGAGCGTGGCGCTGTTGATGGTGATGTTTCCCGTGTAGGAACCGAAGTCGTAGCCTGCCTCGGTCAGTTGGCCGGTGGTGTAGTCGTAGCCGATGATGCCGAACATGCAAACGATGAGCAGGGCGTTGCGCCGTGGCTGGAAAAAGGCCACGGGGGCTCCCGCCGGCGAGTTGTAGCTTGTCATGCGCACCTTGCCGCCCCGCTTGCAGAATCGGTTGAACACCGGTTGGTGGCTGCTCTGCCACAGGTTGCCCTCGCTGTCTTCGTAGATGTGGGTGTAGAACATGTCCGAGTCGCGCGGCGAATAGTCTTTCTCATGTATCACCTGTCCGTGCCCCTTCTTGATGGAGTAGAGTCCGAAACCTGCCGTGCCGATGAGCACGTCCCCCCGCCGGCTCTCTATCAGCGAGTAGATGCGTGGCCGTCGGCCGTCGGGCAGGGGATAGCGCACGAAGTTGTTGTGCCGGTAGTCGTAGCGCATGAGCCCTTTGGCACTGCCTATCCACAGGCTGCCGGCCTTGTCTATCAGAAAGTCGGTGATGGTGTTGTCCACAATAGACGTAGTGTCCTTGTTGTCGTGCAGGAAGTTGGTGAACTTGTAGCCGTCGAATCGGCTCAAGCCATACTCCGTCCCTATCCAAATGTAGCCGTAGCGGTCTTGCGCCAGACACTTGATGAGGCTGCTCGGCAGCCGGTCGGCTGTGTAGAACTGGCCCCGGTCGCCCCAAGCCAGCAGCGTCACGGCAAGGCAGAGGACGGCCATTATATAATAAGGTGTACGTTTCATGTTCATGCGTTCATGTGTGGTTGAAAGATTGTTTGGATCATTCGGGTGACGGAATTGATTCCACCGGTCATTTCGTTTCGGTTTGGTGCGAAGCCCTTGCACCGTCCGTGCAGAGCCTCTGCACAGAGCGTTCGACAGCCTTGCGCGGATGGTGCAGAGCCTTTGCACCACAACCGGGCCGTTGTCCTCGCCATGCGTTTGTTCCCGGACGACCATGTGATGTCTATCTGTTGCAAAGATAGCAAAACTTGAGTGATGTTGAAATGTTTCACTCCGGAAAAAGACAGATAATCCCCGTTATGAAACAAATAGAAATGTATAGGTTACGAATGAGAAAGAGCAAACAGAAAGTTTTGCGTATTTTTGCAGCAACATAATTGCTTTAAACATGAAGAAACTCTACCTCCTCTTGGCTCTCTTTCTGTCGCTGGCCACAGCCGACGCCCAACAGTGGGTGGGCACGTTTGCTACGGCACCGGAGTTTACCGGCAAGGGCGATATGCCCCAAACCACCACGCTGGCCAACACCACCTTGCGGCAAGTCGTGAAGGTGTCGCTCGGTGGCAGTCGGTTGCAGGTGCAACTGTCCAACGAATTCAGCCGGGAGGCGGTGGAAATCAAGTCGGTCTACATCGCCGATGCACGGGACTCGAGCGACATCGATGCCCGCACAGCCACCTATTTGTCGTTTGGTGGCCGCCGCTCGGTGACCATTGAGCCCGGCGAGGCCGTCTATAGCGATGCCCTCAACTATGCCCTCAAACCCCTGCAGCGGTTGGCCGTGACCATCTGCTACGGCAGCCGGGTGCCTGTGAATGCCACCTCCCACCGCGGTTCGCGCACGCATTCCTATATAGCCCGGGGCACGGTGAAGCCCGGGGCGCGATTCCACGCGATAGAGAAACCGGTGCACTGGTATAACATTTCCAAAATCAACGTGTGGTCTGCGGGCAGGGCCGTGGCCGTGCTCGGCAACTCCATCACCGACGGACGGGGCAGCACCACCGACCTGC
Organism: Segatella buccae ATCC 33574; assembly: GCF_000184945.1. Lineage (GTDB taxonomy): Bacteria > Bacteroidota > Bacteroidia > Bacteroidales > Bacteroidaceae > Prevotella > Prevotella buccae. Next base: position 518,862 of record NZ_GL586311.1, on the reverse strand, counting down.
AAAACCGCTGGCCCGACCGCATGGCCGAGGCCTTGGGCGGACAGGTGGGAGTGCTCAATCTCGGCATTGGCGGCAACTGCGTGGTGGAAGGCGGACTGAGCGAGCCTGCTCTGATGCGGTTCGACCGTGACATCCTCGGCCAGAAGGGTGTGGACCGGCTCATCATCTTCGAGGGAACCAACGACATAGGCACCTGCAACGCCGACTATGAGCAGAAGGCCCGGCGGCTCATCGAGGCCTACGGGGTACTGATAGCCAAGGCGCAGGTTGCCGGCATGAAGGTGTATATGGGCACCATCACGCCCACTAGGGGCCACGGCTGGTATTCTTTCTTCCGTGAAGCGATGCGGCAGACCGTGAACGAGTGGATAAGGACCAACAAAGAGATAGCCGGTGTGATCGATTTCGACAAACTCACCCGCGATGCCGCCGACTCGCAAAGGCTCAAGGCCGACTATTCCGACGACTGGTTGCACCTCAATCCACGTGGCTATGAGGCGATGGGCCGCTATGCGGCGACCGTCATCGACCGTCCATAACTATCGACGCACATGCAAAATAGACAGAAAATAACGTTTGGCGAGAAGGTGGGCTATTCGCTCGGCGACGTGGCGGCCAACTTGGTGTTTCAGATGATGATGATCTATCAGCTGAAGTTCTACACCGATGTCTTCGGCCTGAGCGGTGCCGTCGCCGGCGGTGTGCTGCTCGTGGCCCCGATGGCCAGTGCCTTTGCCGACCCGCTTGTGGGCCTCATCACCGACCGCACTTCCACCCGCTGGGGCAAATACCGCCCTTGGCTGCTTTGGACGGCTGTGCCTTTCTGCACTTTCTATGTACTGGCCTTCAACAATCCCGGCATCGAAGACAAGGGGTTGCTGGCCGTCTACGCCACCGTCTCCTACGTGTTGCTGCTCGCCATGTATTCGTTCAACAATACGCCCTACGCCTCTTTGGGCGGTGTGATGACCTCCGACATCAGGGAACGCACGAGCATCAACAGCATCCGCTTTATAGCCAGCACCGTGGCGCAGTTTGTCGTGCAGGGCTTCACGCTTCCCCTTGTGGCCCGGTTGGGCGGCAGCAATGCGTCCATGGGGTGGTCACGCACCATTCTGTTCTTTGCCTTGCTGGCTTTTGTGCTGCTTGTTGTCTGCTTCCTTTCCACCCGCGAGCGCATCGCCCCACCTCCCCGGCAGCAGAAGAGCGTCAGGAGAGATATCCGTGAAACCTTTGGCAGCGTGTCGTGGCGGGCGATGTTTTTCCTCTGTTTCTCGCTTTACATCGCCCTGGCCGTATGCGGTTCGGCGATGAACTTTTACTTTCAGAGTTATCTCGACCGCCATTCGCTCTTTGAGTTTCTGCGCTCGCTCCACCTCGCCTCCCACGAAGGGCAGGCCTACTCTGTGGGCTTCTCCCTCTTCAACATCGTCAACGCCGTGGTGCAGTTCTTCGGTGTGATGTTCCTTTCGGGCCGTCTGGCCGACAGATATGGCAAGAAGACCGTCTACATTGCCTGCCTTTCCCTCACCGTTCTTTTGCAGGGACTGTTTTTTCTGCCCGGTGCCACCGACGTGAAGTCCGTCTATCTGCTCTGCTTCCTGAAGAGTCTGGCCTATGCCCCCACCATCCCGCTGATGTGGGCCATGGTGGCCGATGTGGCCGACCACATTGAGTATCTCAACCATCGGCGCGCCACGGGCTTTTGTTTCTCGGGCGTGATGTTCGCCTTGAAGCTGGGGCTCGGGTTTGGCGGAGCTTTGGCCGGACTGCTGCTTTCGTTCTTCGGCTATGTTCCCGGGGGTGTGGCGGTGCAGGGAGAGACCGCCGTGCAGGGCATCAGACTCGTGGCGAGTATTGTTCCGGCCGCCCTCTTCTGCATCGGGCTTGCCGCCCTTGCATTCTATCCCATCACCATGCGGTATAATGAAAACATGCAGGCCGAATTGGCTTCGCGCCGCTTGCGTGCCGGGGAAGGGGCGAACGGCAATATCTTGTGATAAAACTTAAAACCAAATAGTATGGAGATGAATGAAGTGATTCAGGAATCCAAAGGATTCTACAAGTTGAATTGGTTGCAGCGTATAGGCTTCGGTTCGGGCGACTTGGCCCAGAACCTCATCTATCAGACGATAGGTATGTATCTGCTGCTGTTCTATACCAATGTCTATGGCATCGACCCCGCCGCCGTGGCCGTGATGTTCCTCATCGTCCGGCTGGTCGATGTGTTGTGGGATCCGCTCGTGGGAACATACGTCGACAAGCACAGTCCGCGGCTCGGCAAATACCGCGCCTATCTCGTGTTGGGCGGCATTCCCCTTTCGGGCTTTGCCATCCTCTGTTTCTGGAACGGCTTTTCGGGTTCGCTGCTCTATGCCTACGTCACCTATGTGGGTATGTCGATGTGCTACACACTGGTCAATGTACCCTACGGAGCACTCAATGCCAGTCTGACGCGCGACACCAACGAGATCACCATTCTCACCTCCGTGCGCATGTTCATGGCCAACCTCGGCGGACTGGCCGTGAGCCTCGGCATCCCCATTCTGGTGGCTGCCATGTCGCCCGACGGCAAGATGAACACTGTTGAAGACGCCGGAGCGTGGTTTGTCACCATGACTCTCTACGCCTTGGTGGGCATGGTCCTGCTCGTGTTTTGCTTCACCCAATGCAAGGAGCGTGTGGTGATGGACCGCGAGGAGACAGCCAATGTCAAGGTGAGCGACCTGTGGGTGGAATTTGTGCGCAACCGTCCGTTGCGCGTGTTGGCCTTCTTCTTCATCACGGCTTTTGCCATGATGGCCATCGGTAACTCTGCCGGCAGCTATTACATGATATACAATGTGAACGGCACTCCCTCGCAGATGTCCGTCTTCATGGGGCTCGGCTCCGTGCCGGCTTTCATCTTCATGCCCATGATACCCGCCATCAAGCGCGCCATCGGCAAGAAGCAGATGTTCTATGCTTTCCTCGGCATTGCCATCTTCGGCATGGCTTTGCTTTATGTCATATCCGTGGTGCCGGCGTTGCGCCATCTGGTGTGGCTCGTCTATGTGGCCCAGTTTGTCAAGTCCACGGGTGTCATTGTGGCCACGGGCTACATGTGGGCACTCGTGCCCGAGGTCATCTCCTACGGCGAGTACACCACCGGCCGCCGCATTTCAGGCATCGTGAACGCCCTCACCGGCATCTTCTACAAGGCCGGTATGGCCCTCGGCGGTGTGGTGCCCGGCCTCATCTTGAGTGTCGTGGGCTTCGACCAGACCAATGCCACCACCCAGTCGGCCTTGGCGCAGCAGGGCATCTTGTGGTTGGTGTGTGTCATTCCGGCACTGCTGTTGCTCCTCGCCATCTTCATCATCTCCAAGTATGAACTTACCGACGATGTGATAGACCGTATCAACACAGAGATAGAAAACCGCTCCAAAGAATCATAACCTATAATCTCACAAATGAAAATGAACAAACTGTTAGCAACACTTACTGCCGCGCTGCTCGTCTCTCCGGCCGTGGCACAGAAGCCTTCACTGCCCACTCTAAAGGAAGTGGTTGGCAAACACTTCCTCATCGGCGCCGCCGTGAACACTGATGTGGTGTGGGGACGCGATGCGAAAGGGGCCGAAGTGGTGAAGGACAATTTCAACTCCATTGTGGCTGAGAACTGCATGAAGGGTGAGAGTATTCATCCCGAGGAGCACACCTACTTCTGGGATGATGCCGACCGGACGGTGAAGTTTGGCGAAGACAACGGCCTGACCGTCATTGGCCATTGCCTTGTGTGGCATTCCCAGCCACCCCGTTGGATGTTTACCGACAAGGAGGGCAAGCCCGTGGGCCGCGAGGTGCTCATCGACCGCATGTACCATCACATCACCGATGTTGTCTCCCGCTACAAAGGCCGCATCAAGGGATGGGATGTGATCAACGAAGCCTTTGAGGATGATGGAAGCTACCGCAAGACACCTTATTATAATATAATAGGGCCGGAATACTTCGAACTGGCTTTCCGGTTTGCCCATGCAGCCGATCCCGATGCCGAACTCTACTACAACGACTACTCCATGTCGAAGCCTGCGAAGCGTGATGCTGTGTGCCGGTTGGTGCGCCACCTCAAAAGCAAGGGATGCCGCATAGACGCTGTGGGGATGCAGAGCCACAATGGCGTGGATTATCCCAATCTTGCCGACTATGAGGCCACGATGGACTCGCTGGTGGCTTGTGGCGTGAAGATTCAGATGACGGAACTCGATCTCAATATGTTACCCAACCCGAAGCAGTTTGGTGGAGCTGAAATCAGTCAGAATTTCACCTACGACAAGCAGCTCAACCCCTACGTGAAAGGACTCGACAAGCAGGCCCAAAAGATTTTCAACGAGCGTTATCTGGCTTTTTTCCGGCTCTACAAGAAGCACACCGCCAATATTGAGCGTGTCACATTGTGGGGCGTGGACGACGGCTCTTCGTGGCTTAACGACTGGCCGGTTAAAGGGCGCACCAACTATCCGTTGCTCTTCGACCGCGAATATCGGCCCAAACCGGTGGTGAAGGAGATTATCAAGATGTACCGGGAGTAGGGAGAGTATTATTAGAGGAATATATATGGAGTTAAAGGGAGTTAAGGAAAAGGAGTTAAGACAATAGCCGGATTGTTTGAAAGCTCCTTGCGTAGTTAAAGCATAATGATATGAGTGGCAATAAAAGCTGTTGTCTTAACTCCCTTTAACTCCTCCTAATCAATCAATAACCAACTGCAAACTTATGAAACCAAGGTATCTTTTTCCTAAGGATTATATGGCCGATCCGTCGGCTAATGTCTTCAACGACCGTGTGTATATCTATCCCTCTCACGACTGGGACAGTGGAGAATGCTTCGACGATGATGGCGGGCATTTTCAAATGAAGGACTATCATGTGCTCTCGCTCGATGACGTGATGGACGGCGAGGTGACCGACCATGGGGTGATCCTTGATGTGGCCGACGTACCCTGGGCCGAGAAACAGATGTGGGACAACGATGTGGTGGAGAAAGACGGCAAGTATTATCTCGTGTTTTCCGCCAAAGACTATAATGGCGTGTTTCGTTTAGGGGTGGCCGTAGCCGACCGTCCCGAAGGGCCTTTCAAGCCGCAGGGCGACCCTATACGCGGTTCTTACAGCATCGACCCCTGTGTGTTCAAAGACGATGACGGACAGATATATTGCTACTTCGGTGGCATCTGGGGCGGGCAACTGCAATGGTATAAGGACAACAAGGCTCTGAAGTGCGAGCATCTGCCTGAGGGTAAGGAAGACCCGCTGCCCTCGCGTGTGGCCCGCATGACCGACGACGTGATGCAGTTTGCCGAGATGCCGCGGCCCGTGCTCATTGTTGACGGCAACGGGAAGCCCCTGCCGGCCGACGACCCCCACCGTTTCTTCGAGGCCAGCTGGATGCACAAGTACAAGGGCAAATACTATTTCAGTTACTCCACCGGCGACACCCACTATTTGTGCTATGCCGTGGGCGACAATCCCTACGGGCCTTTCACCTACGGAGGTGTGATACTTGAGCCCGTTGTCGGGTGGACCACCCACCACAGCATCGTTGAATACAAAGGCCGGTGGTATCTCTTCCACCATGATTGCGTGCCCAGCAACGACACCACTTGGTTGCGTTCCGTCAAGGTGATGCCGCTCTCATACGACGAGGAAGGGCGCATTCTGACAATGAAGAGCGAGTGAACGTGTGCATTACCGGACTGTGGGCAAATTGTTGCCGCAGTTCGGTAATGCTTTCTTTTAGAGCCTGATGTTGCCGGCGGAAGCGTTTTTCCTTATGCAAAGCGATAAGAAGTAAGAAAAAATCACTATCTTTGTGAGCGTTATGTATAAGGTGTTTTTGTTGCTGGCGGCATTGGCTTTGTCGGCGGTTTCGTGCCGTCGGGCGGCTTCGGGTGCTCTCGGAGGGGAGCGGTCGGTGTTGGCAGTCTGTGCAGACAGTGCCGAACTGTACATTGACAGGCAGGATTTCAGTGCAGCTATGATGCAACTGAAACATGCCGAGAAGTTTGCCGGCGACACCGGCGACACGCTGGCGCTTTATCGGGTCTACCATCACATCGGGTGGATTAACGAGACGCTGGGAGCCGACGAACGCGCCTTGCAATATTTCGACAAGGCCATGACCGCTGCCCGCGCCATGGCACGGAAAGATCTGATGGTGGATGTGCTCATCAATCAGGCCAACGTGCTCTACAATATGAACCGTCCGGACAGTGCCTGGCACATCACCCTCGAAGCCAAGAGGCTCTATCCACATGCCGACCGCAGCCAGCAGTCGCAAATAATGAAGAACATCGCCTATCGCGAAATGCTTGCCGGCGAACTGGTTACAGCGGAAGAACATGCCTACAAGGCTGCCCTGCTGGCCGAAGACTCTTCGGCTGCCGGCAATGCCGTGTCGCTGTTGTGCTACATTTACTTGAAACAAAACAAGGATGAGCGTGCCCAGATGCTTATGAGCATTCTCCCTAAGGGCGATGCCACGCTGCAATACAACCGGCTGCTCGTCAAGAGCGACTATCTGGAGAAGCATGGTGACTATCGTGGGTCACTGGATGCCTACAAGCAACTCAAGGAGATGAGCGACTCGTTGAAGTCGTCGGGCCGCAATCTTGACATTCTCCGGGTGCAGAGTAGGATGGATCAGGAGATACAGCAACGTGAGAAGCTCGAACAGCGGCTGTGGTTTTCGTTGGCCATCATTGTCCTTCTGCTGGTGATATTCGGACTCACGGTGTGGTATTACCGTCGCACACAGGCCCTCTACAAACGTTTCCGCGACCGCATAAGTGAAGTGCGGCAAGACTTGGCACTGATGCTTGGGCGGCGTGATGCCACGATAGAGGAACTCAAACGGTCGGTAGACGAAAAGGTGGGGCGGCTCGATGCGCTCAAGGAGAAGTTGCCCGCCCGCTTGGCCGGCGACCAAAACTATGACTCCATCGCCCAAACCAAACTTGGCATCGACACGCTCCATGCCATTCTCTGCCACAGCAATATCAGTCAGATGGGCCGTCGCGAGCAGAAGGCCGTGGCGGGTGTGATGTGGAATATTGACCGCCGGCTCGCCGCCATCATTGACAATCCCGACAATGCCCTGACCCCGAAAGAGACGTTCTTCTGTATCATGGAGCGCAACGGGATGTCTGATGCCGAGAAAGCCCGGTCGTTTTGCTGTTCCGAACAGGCCGTGCGTTCCACCAAAAGCCGGTTGGGCAAGAAACTCGACTTGGCACAGATTGTCCATCTTTCCCCATCCCCCTGACTCCCCATTCCTCACTTCCAACTTCCCACCCCTCACTTTTCAACTCTTAACTAATAACAAAACCCAATAAGACAATGAAGCACAAGAAACTCGGCTTGGCCCTCGCGGCAGGCCTCTTATCCACAACAATGATGGCACAACAGATTCCACAACTCACAGCAAACAACATCGATGAAGTGCTGGCAGCCATGACCATCGAGGAGAAAGCACAACTTCTCGTAGGCGGTGGTAATCCCGGCTTCGTGGGCTCCGGCGCTATGCTGGGCCACCAGAAGAAGATCGTGGCCGGTGCTGCCGGCACGACAGTAGCCATACCCCGGTTGGGCATCCCCGCAACGGTGGTGGCCGACGGTCCGGCAGGCGTGCATATCGATGCCCACCGTGACGGCACCGACCAGACATTCTTTGCCACCGGTTTTCCCGTGGGCACCTGTCTGGCTTCCACATGGAACACGGCACTCGTCGAACAAGTGGGCCGGGCCATTGGCAACGAGACGTTGGAGTATGGCGTTGACGTGATTCTCGGCCCCGGAATGAATCTCCACCGCAATCCGCTTTGTGGTCGCAACTTCGAGTATTACAGTGAAGATCCGGTGGTGACGGGCCTCATCGGCACGGCCATGGTGCAGGGCATACAGAGTCAGGGCGTGGGTGTGAGTGCCAAACATTATGCCGTCAACTCGCAGGAGAGCGACCGTACACGGGTCGATGAGCGCGTGAGCCAACGCGCCTTGCGCGAACTCTATCTCAAAGGCTTTGAGATGATGACGCGCCGGAGTCAGCCGTGGACACTTATGTCGGCCTACAACAAGATTAACGGCACTTACGCACAGGGTAGTAAGGATCTGCTCACCACCGTTCTGCGCGATGAGTGGGGCTTCAAGGGCATCGTGATGACCGACTGGATAGGTAAGCGCAAAGACCTGCCCGTGGCACAGGAAGTGACTGCGGGCAACGACTTGATGATGCCGGGATATCCCGCACAGGCGCAGGAAATCATCGACGACGTGAAAGCCGGGCGCGTTGACATCAAGGATGTGGACCGCAATGTGCGCAATATGCTCGAATACATCGTCCGCACACCACGCTTCAAGGGTTACAAGTTCTCCAACAAGCCCGATCTCAAGGCCCATGCAGAAATCACGCGTCAGAGTTCCACCGAGGGTATGGTGCTCCTGAAGAATACCGGAGGCACGCTACCCATACGCCATCTCAAGACCGTGGCCCTCTTCGGAGTGAACAGCTACGACTTCCTTTCGGGTGGTCTGGGCTCGGGATGTGTCAACGTGCCCTACGTGGTGGATATGGTGACAGGGCTCAAGAATGTCGGAGTGAGCACCACACCGCAGCTCACCGAGATTTACCAGAACTACGTGAAGTATGCCAAAGCCAAACTCAAGGCCGACAAGAATCCCATGATGTGGTTTCTCGATCAGGGACAGCCCAAGCTTGATGAGATAGAAATATCCGAGCGTTGCGCCGCCACCGAAGCCAAACTGGCCGATGCGGCCATCATCACCATAGGTCGGCAGGCCGGCGAGGGTATGGACAGGCAGATAGAAGGCGAGTTCAACCTCACGGACAACGAGAAGAAGATGATCTTCCGCGTGAGCGACATCTTCCGCGCAGCCGGCAAACCCGTCATCGTGATTATCAACTCGGGCAGCGTGATGGAGACCGCTTCGTGGCGCGACCGTGCCGATGCCATCCTTGTGGCTTGGCAACCGGGAGAGGAGGGAGGCAACTCCGTGGCCGATGTGCTCACGGGCAAGGCCAATCCTTCGGGACATCTCACAATGACTTGGCCCATTGCCGCCACCGACCATCCTTCGACTAAAAACTTTGCTCCGCAATACGACATGTACACCTATCGCACGATGGAGGATTGGGGAGCGGGCAACATTCCCGGTGTAGACTTCTGCAACCATGAGGAAGACATCTATGTGGGCTACCGCTATTTCGACACTTTCCGCCGTCAGGTGGCCTATCCTTTCGGCTACGGTTTGAGCTACACAACCTTTGCGTTTGCCAATCCTTCGGTGAGGGTTAAGGGCAACAACGTTGAAGTGAGCATCACGGTGAAAAACACGGGCAGCGTGGCCGGCAAGGAGGTGGCACAGGTCTACGTGCAGGCTCCGAAAGGGGCCTACGAGAAACCGGCCAAGGAACTGAAGGCCTTTGCCAAGACCCGTGAGTTGAAACCGGGCGAGAGCGAAACCTTGAAGATGGTCATTGAGAAGCGCGACCTCGCCAGTTTTGACGAGGCCGGAAGCCAATGGAAGGCCGATGCCGGCACTTATGTCTTCAAGTTCGGTGCCAGCGTGGAGGACATTCGTGCCACCTCGTCGCTCAAACTCGACGGCTACACGGAGAAAGTGAACAACGTTTTGGCTTCCCAACAGCCGCTCAATCTGTTGAAGCAGTAACCACCATATAATTAAAGGGGACTTATGGACAAGCAAAAAGAATGCTGCCCATAAGTCCCCTTTCTTTTGTCGGTCCTTCCCCTTGGTCATTCCAAGAGCGATATTTGTCCTATCAGACAATTCCGTGGGCAAATTCTTGTTTTTTATCCCCCATATTTTTGTTTTCTCGGAGATAACGCCTATCTTTGCATTATATAAACCGCCATTTATATAAATCACCGTTTATATTATGAAGTTCTACGATAGAGAAAAAGAATTGGAACTGCTGCGCAACAGCGAAGCACAGGCCGAAAAGGCCGCTTCATTCACAGTGCTTATGGGCAGGCGCCGTATAGGCAAGACCTCGCTTATACTCAAAGCGCTTGAAGGGAAACCTTTTGCCTATCTGTTTGTGTCGCGTGACAATGAGGCCATGCTGTGCGACAAGATGCAAAGAGAACTCCAAAACTCTTTGGGCATCAATGTCTTCGGGCGGATTTCGCGGTTTCGCGAACTGTTTGAGGTGATCATGCAGGCTTCACAGACCCGGCACTTCACGGTAGTATTTGATGAGATACAGAATCTTTACCGCATCAATGCGGCTCTTTTCAGCGAAATGCAGGAGATATGGGACCGTTATCACCGCTCGTCACATATCAATCTTATTGCTTGTGGGTCGATTCACACGCTGATGAAGCGCATTTTTGAAAACCGTGCCGAACCGCTTTATGGTCGCGCCACTTCCAAATTCACCCTTCGCCCGTTTGATACCAGCGTGCTCAAAGAGATATTGGGCGATCACGCTCCGGCTTATCAGCCCGACGACCTGTTGACCCTTTACATGATAACCGGTGGGGTGGCCAAGTATGTGGAGCTGCTCATGGATGCCGGATGTTTCAGCCGGCAGGAAATGCTGGATTATGTGTGCCGGCAAGATTCCTATTTCCTGACCGAGGGGCGTGACCTTGTGAGCAATGAATTTTCCAATGATTACAATACTTACTTCTCTATCCTCCAGCTTCTTGCATCGGGTATGACGCGCATTTCGGAGATAGACGGTGTGCTTGGGAAGTCGTCCGGTGTTTATCTGGCCAACTTGGAGAACAATTACGAGATGATTTCAAAGGTGCGCCCACTCTTTTCCAAGGTGGGGTCGAAGGTCAGCAAATACGCTATCAGAGACAATTTCCTGAATTTTTGGTTCCGCTTCGTCTATCCCTATCAGAATGCGATAGAACGCAATCAATTACATTTGGTGCGTGAAGGGATGGAAGAAGGCTATAGCCAATTTTCGGGTCGGGTGCTTGAAACCTACTTTCAAAGCAAGGCCATGGAGAGCGGAAAATACACGGAAGTGGGCAACTGGTGGGATCGGAGCGGCGAAAACGAGGTAGACCTTGTGGCAGTGAATGAGCAAAACCATACGGGATTCATCGCCGAGGTGAAGCGCAATCCGCGAAAAATAAGCCTTCCCGCCTTGGCAAAAAAGGTGGAAGCATTGCCCCAGGCCACTTTTGGGAAATATCAATTCACGTTGGGCGGTTTGTCGCTCGACGATATGTAGACCGACGGACAACCTTGTGTCCTTTTGCGCCGTCAGCCCCCGAGAGCAACTGTTCCCGGGGGCTTGATGGCGTATTGGAGAGTGACTGGGGAGCCCATTGGACGAATGTGCGGCAATCTTCCGGCTCTTATCTCATGATTCAGCCGATATGAATGGGGGAATATATTCGGGCCACTTGCCGACAAGATTGATATGTCAGTTCAGGATAAGAAAAGGATGAT
>NZ_GL586311.1:400198-505891 GCF_000184945.1 Segatella buccae ATCC 33574 | reverse complement strand
GTTGGTAATCTCGCTTATTTCTTTGTAATTTTATAGTTGAAAATCAATTAATTACAAATAATATAAGCGATGTTCTCCAATCCCGCATCCTACAACCGCTTTGTGGAACTGATGCCTCGTGTGTTCTTCCAACTTATCAGCTGCTCCCCATCACTTAAATATCCAACACCCGCTCTTCCAGAAACTCTTTCAGATCACGGTTTGAGGGTACGTTGAGCTTTTTGCGGATGTGGTTGCGCGTCACGTCGACGTTGTTCTCTGTCTTGTCGAGCAGCAGGGCGATTTCGCTCCGTTTTTTCCCCGCGAGGATGAGACGACACACGTCCGTTTCTGATTTAGTGAGACTGGGGAAGAGGCGAGCAAGAGCGCAGTCGTCCGTCAAGTGGTTCTTCAAATGCAGACGCACGGCGTTGACGAGGTTGCGCTGTGATTTCGGCTTAATCATGGAAAACAGGCGGTCGATATCCTTGGGCGACGGGTGGTCGTTGCTGCTCATGCGCAGATAGGCCTCTATTTCCCGTTCATTAAGCCTGACGGCGTGCATCAGTGCCGTCTCACGGTGGTGCAGGTCGGTATTCTCCTTCGATACGCTCATCACGTTGTATCGCAGCAGTTCGCCCAGCACGCAGAGAAAGAACTCTATGCCCAAGAAGAAACCGAAAATTTTCCATAGGGACGGCTCTTTCAGGTAGGCGGCGACGCTTCCGTACGCGACCAGACTGATGGCGGCAATCGCGAACGGCGTATACTTCACAAAACACAGCACGAGGAATACCACCGCCAGCACCGACACCATCTGGTTGAGGATGATGAGTTGAAGGAAATGCTCAGGGCGCACGTAGGCAAAATAGGCGAAGCGGCACATAATGGTGGCCTGTGCCACAAGGGATACGAGCGAGAGAGCCGCAGGTACGGACAACCTTCGGAAGAGATAGAGCGGCAGGGTCGTGAGGCACGTCGCCAGATGGACGACACTCATCGTCTGTGGCACCGCTTCCTGAGAGCCTCCCAATCCTATGAGCTGCATCATAATGACAATGACGACGATGGCGGAATGGAGCAGATAAACGATAATCTGGTGCCGCTTGAAGGTGCTCGCGGCGCGCGACCGCAGAAATGCCGAAACCTTTTCGGTGAGATAATGAGTGATCATGGTTGTCGTCTTTACTTTTTATAACGACAGCAAAGATACGTTTTTATTTTCTCTTTGTCAATCTTTTCGTTAAGTGTTTTTAAGGGGGATGTTAAGTTTTTTAAGGTGCAATGACACATTAAAATTGTCTTTCTATTAAAAAAAACAAATTCACAACTCTCTTTTTTGTTATCTTTATATAGCCTTTTGCTGTTTTTGCACAAATGTTTCTTGAGGAACAGCCCGGAAGAGAAGCATCCGGCATGCGAAATTCAAGAGACAGGAATGTGGAATGCACGACAGAGGCACGGCGAGGATGGCGCGGCTGTGTGTCCTTCCCTTTCCCCTACACTTCTGACAAACGCTCATTTTAACTTCAAATATTCAGCAAAATGAAAACAGAAAAACTCATTCCGAGACTCAGCCTTTTTATCTTTGCCATGGCACTGACCATGTCGGCATGGGCACAAAACGCCTCGGGCAACGAGGATTACCTTAACATCGCCACAAAGGAAGACTGGAAAGCGTTCGGTGACCGCGTGAGGAGCGGGGAAAGAGACCTCAATGCCAAGTTGACGGCCGACATCAACCTCGGCACGGATATTTGGAAGATAGGCAGCGAGGGCACCGGCTATTCAGGCACGTTCGACGGACAGGGGCATACGATTACGATCAACTGGAGCGACACAGCCGGTGGCTGCATGGCGCTATTCCCGTTTGTAACAGACGCCACCATCCAAAACCTGCACATCAAAGGGCAAATGACGTCTGACGATGTTCCTTTGAGCGTATTCTCTTATGAGGCGAGTGGCACGACCACTTTCTCGGGCTGCATCAGCGAGGTGAATATCACGAGCGGCAACACGAAGGACAACAGCTGCGCCGCAGGAATGGTTATCACTGCAGGCCGTGACGCCCGGCTTACCTTTAACGACTGCCTCGTGATGGGCGACATCACCGGCACGACCGCCAACAGCAAGAGAGGAATGGCGGGCTTTGTATGTTATCAAGATGACAATGCCACCTGCACCCTGACCCACTGCCTCTACCTCGGCACGAACAACGCCGACGGCGGCGGCTTCACCTTCGCCCCCAACCCCACCTTTGAGAGCTGCTGCTTCTACCTCAACGCCTGCGGCGAGCCAGATGGCATATATATAGAAGAGGATGAGCTGTTCACCGGCATTCTGGCGTGGTACCTGCAGGACTACCGCACCGACCGGTGCTATTGGGCACAGGTGTGGGCAAAATGCCGATTCTCTACCGCGAAGCCGACAAAAGCAAGACCAACTACGTGTATTACGACGTGGCGAATGAGCAGTGGGCGTGCGACGACTTCCGACTCACCGACGGCACGCTACTGCCCATCGGCCTCAACTTCACCGCAGCCAGGGTAACCTACGACCGCACGCTCTCCGTGGGGAAGGCCACGGTGTGCCTGCCCTACGAGCTTCCCATCCGGGGTTTCAAGGCCTACTTCCTCTCGGGCGGCAACGACAGTAAAGTCTACTTCGAGGAAGTAGACATGCTTGAAGCCTACTTTCCTTATCTGCTCGTGGCCGACGGCGTGGTACAGCTTGACGGCGAGAACATACAGGTGAAAGCCTTTACCCCCGAATTCATACATATGTCTACCGGCAATTATACCTTCAATGGCACAATACACAACTTCTATTTCTGGGAAGTTGACAAGCCTGCCTACATCCTGCAGAACGACGGCAAGTTCCATAAGGTAACAGGTAATCCCGCCGCCGTGATTCCTCCCTATCGTGCTTTTATCACCCGCCGCAACAGCCAAGAGGCCAAGGAACTCTCCATCATCCTCGACGGCGAGACCACCGGCATCCATGGCGTGACGGACGACGCGGCAGGCCTGAACGGCGGTCCGGTGTATGACCTTCAGGGTCGGTGTGTGGCTGACCGCCTCATGCGTCGCCAACTGCCCGCGGGCGTTTACATCGCCGGCGACCGCAAGGTAATCGTGAAATAAACCAAATGAATAACCAAGAGATAAAAACAAGAAAAATGAAAAAGTACATCAAACCGGGCATCAAGGTCAAGCGTATTGAATTGGGAAACAGTATCCTCGCCGGCTCCATCGGCGTGGGCATCGACGACGATCCCGCCACAGGACCGGCCTTGTCGAAAGGGTCTTTCTTCTCCGACGACAAAGAAGAGGGTGGCAACAGCGACCGTTCCTCGTCCTCGCTGTGGGAGGATTAAGGCTCTCTTATTTTCATCGGGAGCGCGTCCAGCAACGAGGGACGCGCTCCCCGAAAATCGAAAACTTGATGCGCCGATGGGCATGATTTATTACGTTCAGAATTGGCAAACAGACCTTATCAATTATTAACCATCAAAACAACCCGATACTCTGACGAATAAATTCCACGCTATGACAGGAAGCAAATACAGAAATGGATGTGGCAAGAGCCAAATGCAAAAACGAAACGTGATAAATCACACCCCTACGGCTCACGCCATTTACAAACGGACGATTTTATTTGCAAATATATGGAATCTTAGTGACTATTAGACCTTTTTTATGAGGGAAAAATATGTTCCTGACACGCAGCAGCTTAGACCTTTCGCTTTAATCTATTACTAACTGATACTACTTATACTTGAGTTCGGGATAAGTTTAGCATGAAAAAAGTTCCAACTGCCTTGATTTTTCCACATACACCGGCAGTGCCTCCGGCTTGTTCTCAAAGAAGCAGTATGCTGTAAGGGCAGAACACAACTTCATCATGAATCTGTGTGCAGCACTTGCTGCTTATTGTTTCTTCGACAACAAACCGGAGGCACTGCCGGTACATGTGGAGAAGTCCAGACTGTTGGAGATATTTTAAGTGAACTCTTATACCGAACTGGCGTATAATACAAAAAATCTCTGCAATTTTGTTTTCGGTAATCATTGCTTATAATGTCTGTAATTGATTACTATAAAGTTACAAAAACAAGCGAGATTACCAACTTTTTAAACAACTTTCTTATCCCGGACTGGCGTATTGGTGAAAGATGTCTCTGCAAAATGCCGGACAACGACGAATAATCTCAACAAAAACACACGCGCGAGAAATCTCCAAACAGATAGGGAAAACGGTCTTGAAAGGCCGAAAAAGTCGCTCCGACTTCCCGTTTGGGTCCTTCGGGTTTGCGAAAGGGCTACACTTGCACGCCGAAAGGGGCACAGTTGCGCTTCAACTGTGGCCCTTTTGCAAGTCCGTTCGGGATCTTTCAGACCCATTTTGGGGATAAAGCATGTGTCAATAAAATTCAACTGGCTGATTGTCAATGTCTTAAAAGTGTCGCCAAAATCGCCTATTTGCGGCCGGGCGGCTGTTCGTTGCGAATATCGCAAGCAGAGAGGCTGAAAATGAATAAATAGTTTGACAACCATTCTGCCGCGAAACATGAATTCCCCCAACACATTCGCCATCTCCCTGTCTGCCGCCTACGCCCTTGGGGAAGTCTCCCCCACTCAACATCGACTGAGCCTATATCAGGCCGTGTCGGCCGGCTTCTCCTCGTTTTCCATGCCGAAATACTCGTTGAGTTCGGCCTTGGCTGCACCGTCTGCGTTGGGCAGGTCTTTCACGATGAGCCCTTTTTCGAGCAGCAGGATGCGTGTGGAGATGTCGGCTACGAAGCTGAGGTTGTGGCTGGAGAGGATGACGGTAGTGCCGAAGTCCTTGCAGGTGTGTTCGATGAGGCGGGCGATGGTGATTTGCGACGACGGGTCGAGATAGTTGAACGGCTCGTCAAGGATGAGCACTTGAGGCCGGATGAGCATGGCCCCGATGATACCCACCTTCTGGCGGTTGCCCTCGGAGAAGTCGCGCAGGTATTTTCGCGTGCCGAGTATCTCGCCGTGCATGAGCCCTTCGAAAGTTTGCAGCCGCTGTTCGAGCGTCTCCTTGGAAATGTGGTAGACATCGGCGATGAACGAGAAATACTCCTCGGGTGTGAGATAGTCGATGAGGAAACGTCCGTCAATGAACGACCCTGTGTAGTTTTTCCACTCCTCGGTCTCGCTGACCGGCTGGCCGTTGCTCGTCACCCGCCCCTCGTCGGCCTTAATGAGGTCGACGATGAGACGCATCAGCGTGGTCTTTCCCGCCCCGTTGTTGCCCACGAGGCCTATCAGTTCGCCCGAGTGCAGTGTGAGTTCGGGTATGTCGAGCACGGTGATGCCACCGTACACCTTTTTCAAGTTTTCTATTTTTATTTCCATTGTTATGGCTGTTGGTTTGCGTGTATTTTATAGTTGGTTGTGTGCGGAAGCGTCATTCCATAAAAGTCTCCATCCGTTCATATCGCTTGGCTATGAACATGGAAGCCAGTTTGGCGATGACCGGCCGGTGGAGGGCAAAGCCCAAGAGGCTCGCGCCGAGAAGGACAAGATCGGCCTGCCACTCGCTGAGCAGTGCGAAACACACGGCTGACAGTCCGATGGGCACTAAGAAGGCGATGCCGTAGACATTGATGCGGAAGTTGGCCCCCTGATAGTTGAAGAACGCCGAGGAAAAGAGATTGAGCCGCGAGGAGAAGAGGCACGTGGGCAGCATCATGAGATTGAGCACGCCGGCGGCGAAGGCAAATGTGGCGAAAAGCGTGAGCGGCGACAGGGAATACAGGAACACGAGTGGCAGGAAGAGCATCGCCATGCCGGCATTGAGCATGGCGAAGAAGTAGAACTTGTTGCGCAACATGCGCTCTATGCTCACGGGTTTGCTCCACAGACCGTGGAAATAGTTGCCCTCCACGCCGAATGTCCACTGTCCCAGCACCAAAGAGGGGCCGCACACGGCAAATTCCAGAAAGACCAAACTGGCGACTTCGTGTTGCAATTCGCCATCCATGAAAAACATGTAGCACTGAAACAGGAATACCGCCACGATGGTTATAAACATCTGCCGCAGGCGTTTGGCCCGCAGCAGGCTGATATATTCGGTGCTGAAAAGCGAACCGTGCCCGAGACTCCGCACGTGTCCGGCGTTGCCCCTACGTTCGTCATAGCGTTTCAGCCGGAAAAGGTAGGCCATCAGTCCGGCCAGTGTGCCCAAAGCTATGACCACATAGCCGAGTGTGTGGATCCACACGTTGAGTCCTGCAAAGAGCATGATGTAGGCCCCCACAAACATGAAATAGCCCCACCAGCCCAGCACCAGCGGCCATCGGAACATCCACTCGTCGGCCTTGCGCAGGCAGGTGATGAACAGCCCGTTGACCAGCGAAGTGAGAAGGAGCAGTGCCAGCGTTGCCACACCGGGCCCCGTGGGCATGAGGAAAAACACGATGGGGATGAGCATGACCGGCACCACGAGATTCCAAAAGCTCCCAAGGTTGGTGAGCAGCAGGAAGCGGTTCCACACCTTCCCGGGCATGGGGCGCGACTTGAGATAGTCATCCGGAACGGTGACATCGTGCTTCATGAGCAGTTTTTGGATGATGTCGGGCAGCATCATGCCCACACACAGCATCAGCCCCATGCTGCCCACATCGCTCGCTCCCTGCATCTTCGACAGCGCATCGCCTGACTGCATGTAGGTTATTGTGAGTATCACGGCATAGAGGAACACGAAGTAGCAGGCCACGAATACGTTTTTCCACGAAAAACTTCGGCGTTGTTGCAGCCACCAGAGCCGCAAGAGTATCTTCATCATAACTGTTTCGGATAATCGGTTTTCAGAGTTCTGAGGTTACGGTTTTTTATCTCTGTGTCGGCAAAGATAATGAAAAAGCATGAAAGGTGCTCGCTCTGTTAAGTTTTTTTAGAGAGATAATGTGTGCTTGGAGGGTGTCCTGCGCGGGTGCGCATTTCTCCGTGGGGTGGGAGAGAGCGTTCTGCCGACAAGAGCACTTGTGTCAAAGGGATGCCGTTGATGAATTGTAAATACTTGTATGTCTGTTGGTTGAGCCATCTTCCGTATGTCAATGGCGGAGGGGGTATTGCACCTTTTCCGCCGGTAGCGTATCTTTGCATCGACGTATTACCAATACTCAAATCTGCAACTCGCGACCCTGCGGAGAGGCCAGTGGCATGGGACTTCCGGGCAGGGTCGCGTTTTTTGTGCCCTCGAGTGTGCCGCTTTGTATTTGGGAGACGGGATGGGAGAGACTTGGCCCCTACCGTAGGGCATACGCTCCATTCCCTTCCTTTTGTCCTTATTTTTCTTTCTCGATTTGCATTTCGCCCCGTTTTGTTGTATCTTTGCACAGGCAAAGGAAGCACGCGTGTGTTTCCTTTTTTCATTTCTCCAGCCCATCACTGCCCCCAAAACCCGGAAATGGCGTACCTTCCGGGCTGAATGAGCCGATGAAACGGCCTCTTTTGGATTGTCGTTCGGCCCAAACGAGCTTCCAAGTGTGGCCCTTTTGGATGATCGTTTGGGCCGGATGAGAATTTTGATGGGCCGGATGAGGAAAACAAGGCGGATAAAAACAGGCGGCCGAATGGGCGTGGAAAAATCGTGTGTAAGGCTTTTTCTCAATCTTAGTAAGTTTCGCGCTATATTATGGTATTGTTCCCCTTGTTCAGACCCCCAACCCCCTAACTTAGGGGGCTTAGGCTTTTTCGCAATCTTGGTAAGTTTTGTGCTATATGCCTTTTGCCGGTGAATTGTGCAGATTATACGAATTCATCCTCACAGTCCGTATTCGCTTTATTCGCACAATTCGCCGGCAAATGGCTTTGTCTCCGAATGACACGCGTTATCGTCTCCGCAGTATTCGCTTTGACTCGCAACGCAAAAAAGAGCGTTATTCCTTTGTTTTTCGCACGATTTAGCGTAACTTTGTATGCGAATTTTGATTTTTAAGGTATTTATCTAATTATGGCAAAAAAAGCTCTTTTGATGATTCTCGACGGATGGGGAATCGGCAAGCATGGCAAGGGTGACGTGATATACCGCACGCCGACACCTTTTCTGGATTATTTGACAGCAGTTTCAGCTCATTCGCAGTTGCGCGCTTCGGGCGAAGATGTCGGCCTGCCAGACGGCCAGATGGGCAACTCTGAGGTGGGCCACCTCAATATCGGTGCCGGCAGAGTGGTGTATCAGGATCTCGTGAAGATCAACCGCGCCTGCAAAGACGGTTCCATTCTGCAGAACAAAGAGGTGGTGGCAGCCTACAGCTATACCAAGGAGAAAGGCAAGAAACTCCACCTGATGGGACTCACCTCGACGGGTGGCGTGCATTCTTCGCTCGACCATCTCTTCAAACTCATCGAGATAGGCAAGGAATACGGCCTCAAAGACCAAGTGTTCGTGCATTGTTTCATGGACGGTCGCGACACCGACCCGAAGAGTGGCAAGGGTTTCATCGAACAAGTGCAGCAGTGCTGTGAGCAAAACGATGCCCACATTGCCCACATCATCGGCCGCTTCTATGCCATGGACCGTGACAAGCGGTGGAATCGGGTGAAAGAGGCCTACGACCTGCTCGTGAAGAACGAGGGCAAGCAGGCTACCGACATGGTGAAGGCTATGCAGGAAAGCTACGACGAGGATGTGACCGACGAGTTTGTGAAAGCCATCAACAATGCCGGCGTGGACGGCAGGATAGAGGAGGGGGATGTGGTGATTTTCATCAATTTCCGCAACGACCGTGCCAAGGAGCTCACACAGGTGCTCACGCAGCAGGACATGCCCGAGGAGGGGATGACAACCATCAAGGACCTGCAATACTACACGATGACTCCCTACGATGCCGGTTTCAAGGGTGTGCATGTGCTTTTCCCGAAAGAGAATGTGATGGACACGCTCGGCGAATATCTGTCGCGGCTGGGCAAGAAACAGCTCCACACAGCCGAGACGGAGAAGTATGCACACGTGACATTCTTCTTCAACGGCGGACGCGAGGAACCCTACGAGGGGGAAGACCGCATCTTGGTGCCGTCACCCAAGGTGGCCACCTACGACCTCAAACCGGAGATGAGTGCCTACGAGGTGAAGGACAAGCTCGTGGCAGCTATCCGCGAAGACAAGTACGACTTCATCGTGGTGAACTTCGCCAACGGTGACATGGTGGGCCACACGGGCATCTACAATGCCATCGCCAAGGCCGTTTGGGCGGTCGACCAATGTGTGCATGAAGTGATCGATGCCGCCAGAGAGACCGGCTACGAGGCTATCATCATTGCCGACCACGGCAATGCCGACAATGCCATCAATGAAGACGGTACGCCAAACACGGCCCACTCACTCAATCCGGTGCCGTTCATTTATGTGACCGATAACAACTCGGCCAAGGTGAAAGACGGACGGTTGGCCGATGTGGCTCCTTCCATTCTCCACATCATGGGCCTCGAACAGCCTGCCGACATGACGGGTGAGTGCCTGATAGAAGACAAGTAAACAATGAAATGGAGTTGCCCAAGCCTTGACCGGAACGCAACGCGGGAAACCGATTGCGCCCATGGTAAAGACTTGGGCAGATTTTTTAGAGTATGAATGTACAGATAGAACCTTCATGGCAACGGCAGCTTGGGGCGGAGTTTGAGAAAGACTATTTCGCCCGTCTCACCCATCTGGTGCGCGAGGAGTATGGCCGCTATGCGTGCTATCCGCCGGGCCGGCTGATTTTCAATGCCTTCAACCTTTGTCCGTTCGACAAGGTGAAAGTGGTCATCATCGGTCAAGACCCCTATCACGAGCCGGGGCAGGCCATGGGACTTAGCTTCTCTGTGCCGGAAAGCATCGCCATGCCCCCCTCCCTCATCAATATCTATAAGGAAATAGAGCAGGACTTGGGCAAGCCGATGCCGCACTCGGGCGACCTCACCCGTTGGGCGGAGCAGGGTGTGCTGCTGCTCAACGCCACTCTCACCGTGCGTGCCCATGAGGCCAACAGCCACCAGAGGCTGGGCTGGGCTACATTTACCGATGCCGCCATCAAGGCACTCAGCGAGGGTCGCGAGCACTTGGTGTTCATGCTGTGGGGAGGTTTTGCGCGTTCAAAAAAATATCTCATCGACCAGTCCCGCCATTGCATCCTCGAGTCGGTGCATCCCTCTCCGCTGTCGGCCAACCGTGGCGGATGGTTCGGCCAGCACCAGTTTTCGCGCTGCAATGCCTATTTGGCAGAGCAGGATATAGAACCTATAGATTGGTAGGTGAACGGGAAGGAAGAGACAATGGAAGAAAAAGAAAAGTTGATTAGGCAGACGCTCTTGTCTTACCTCATCACCTATACCATCTATGCGGTGCTCTCGTCGGTGCCCGTGTGGCTTGGTTGGTATGACTATGAAGAGGCTTTCCGGGTGTTTCTTACGCTGGCGGTGGTCGACTTTGTGGTGACGCGGTTTGGCAAGAAGTTTAACAAGAAGAAGTAAAACGATGCATCAATGACAGACAAACCGATGATGCCCATTCTGCAAGTGGGCAATGTGCTGGTCTCTCCCGACATCGTGACGGAGAGATTTTGTTGTGATTTGGAGGCTTGCAAGGGACAGTGCTGTGTGGAAGGCGATGCCGGAGCGCCTGTCACCCTTGATGAAATAGGAGGTATGGAAGACGCCCTCGATGAAGTGTGGGGCGACATGAGTGCCTCGGCCCAGTCGGTGGTTGACAGGCAGGGGGTGGCTTACACCGACCGTGACGGCGACCTCGTGACGAGCATTGTCGGCGGCAAGGATTGTGTTTTCACCTGTTATGAAGGCGGTACGTGTCTTTGTGCGCTCGAAAGGGCCTATCGTCGGGGGTGTACAAAGTTTGTGAAACCTATCTCCTGTGCGCTCTATCCCATCCGTGAGAAGCGATTGTCGGGCGGCTTTATCGGACTCAACTACAACCGGTGGGATATTTGCAAGGCAGCCGTGGCCAAGGGCAAGCAACTCGACTTGCCCATTTATAAGTTTTTGAAAGGTCCGCTTGTTCGCCGCTTTGGCGAAGAGTGGTATGCCGAATTGGAGGCTTTCGCCCGTGAGTTGGGGCGATAACCTGTGTCCGGCCGGTCGGACTTATGACCGGCGATAGGCAGAGGGGCTCATGCCTACATGTTCCTTGAAGTATTTGCCAAGGAAACTCTGGTTGGCGAATTGCAGTTCCTGCGCTATTTCCTTAATGCTTTTGGTCGTGTTTTTCAGTTGCACCCGCAGTTCCAGCGTGATGTAGTAGTCTATCCATTCGTTTGGTGTGCGGTGGCTGACCCCTTTCACCGTCTCCGAGAGATACTTCGGTGTGATGCACAGTTGCCGCCCATACCAGCTCACCCTGCGCTCACTTTTGAAGTTGGCTTCCAGCAGTTGGATAAATTTCGAGAAGATACTCTCTGCCCGGGTCAGTTTGCGTTCGGGGGTGTTCTGTATGCGGTAGATCACGTTGGATAGGTCGTAGACCACCATCCCCATGAGCATACGCACCATGTCGCGGCGGAAGTGATGATGCTTGTCATTTACTTTCTCTTTGAGCAGATGATAGTAGCTGATGATGTTTTTGGCTTCATCGTTGTGCAGGCTGCACACGGGATGGCTTCTGGAAAAAATGAACAACGACGACATCTCATGCACACCGGCTATCACTCCACGGAAGAAATCGCCGCTGATCATCACGGCTATGCCGCTGCAGTCGCGACTCATGAGGTAGTCGGCTATCACTTGCCCTTCGCTGATGATGATCATGTCGCCCGCATTCACAGTGTGTTCCACGGTGTCTATCGTGTATTGCACCTTTCCACGCAGACACAGAGCCATGAGTATGCAGTCCATTTTGCGCGGGTCAGTGGGCAAAGGCAATTCTGCCACCTCGTCAAACAGCAGCAGGTCGTTGTCCATGTAGCTGCCTTTCCTATAGAGTTTCTTCGTGTTGGTGATGTTGATGATGTCCGTTCCCTTGTCCATGTGTGTGAGAGTTTGGATGCAAAGATAGCATTATTTCCTTCTTTGACAAAATAAAGTGGGGGGAAATAGGATAGTTTTACAGGGTGTAAAGTGTCTAAAAGGAGAATCCAAAGGCGCGTTGTGGGGCTATCTCGAGTCCTTCCACGGCTTGTATCTGTTCAGGTTTGAAGTATTTGTCGCCCGTCACAGTGACTTCTTTCTGTCGGGCGATGGTGAATTTGCGACACATTTGCTCGTCCATTTCCCCGCTGCATATATAGGTCAGGCCTCCCATTTGCAGGCACTGACCCTTTCGCGCATCGCGGATGGTGAGGCGCACCCAACCGTCGAAAGCGCGTCCGAAATCGTATTGCAGACCTTGTTCGGTGGAAGTGATGCGCACGGGAGAGAGCAGGCTGACGATGCGGTAGGTGTAGGCAGCGGTTGTCAGGTCGGTGAGTGCAAGGCGCGTGTGGTCGGATGAAGGAGTGGGCCGCACCCATCCGCGCAATGAGAGCGTGGCAGCCTTCCACCTCTTGTCGTAGTCTGCAGCGGAGATTTGTTCCCCTCCGGCAGGCGTGGAAGCGGCTCCGGCTTTCTTGCAATCCCAACTCACGTCGGCCTGATGGCAGAAACTTGCCCCCCGGGGCATGGTTCCATAGTAGGTGAGTGACAGTTGTTTGTCTGAATGGAAGCCTGCAACGGGAGCATACCATACAGCAATCACGTTGGAGTCAGGCCTCAGATAGCGGGTTACATCTATGGTCAGTTGGCCTGCTGTAGGTCTGTTGATGTCGTCAGTCGGCTTGTTGCCATTGTGTGGCGGCCTGTTGGAGATTCCCCTTGCACCGCCCGCTTTTTCGTGGAGCGTCTGTGGTATGCGTTCGGTAGTGGGAAGCAGCACATCCCCCGACACATTACGCTCATTGACAAACAGCTGAAAGCGGCCTGTGCTGGCTATAGTGACAGCGGTGCGGGCAGGCCTTTGAAGGGTTACGAAGGTCTTGCGAAACCATATCTGCGACGTGTCATCTGCGGCAGGATGGCACACCCACTGCGTGCCGAACTCCTGTGCGGAGGCATGGCACATCCATAACAGCATGGCGAGAAGGGTTGAGGCACGCATGGCAGATATGTTTAGAGGTTCTTTCTTTCGCCGGTCTTGAAGCTGAGCACACGCTCCCGCCCGTTGTATTTTACGGTCAGCTTGCCACCTTTAAGTGCTGTTATCGTGGCCAGGGTCACTTTTCCGTTTTTCCAAGTCATGTCCACCCGGTAGTTGCCACGGGCCTTCAAACCGCTCACCGAGCCTGCCGGCCACGCCTCGGGCAGTGCCGGAAGCAGCTCCATCAGCGTGCCGTCACTCTGCACGAGCATCTCGCACACTCCGGCTGTACCTCCGAAGTTGCCGTCTATCTGGAAAGGCGGATGGGCGTCAAACAAGTTGGGATAGGTGCCTCCGGCCGGCCGGTGTTTGGGATCGTTGTAGTTGGCCGGCCTGACGTATGTGAGCAGTTTGCGCAGCATTTGGTAAGCCTTGTCCCTGCGGTGCAGTCGTGCCCACAGACTGATGCGCCATCCGGTGCTCCATCCGGTGGAGTTGTCGCCCTTTATCTCCAATGTCTTGATGGCGGCATTGGCCAACTGCGGTGTGTGGTACACCGAAATCTGCTTAAAAGGATACACGCCGAGCAAGTGACTTTGGTGGCGATGATGCCAATCTTGGTCGTCCCAGTCGTAGTACCACTCTTGTAGATTGCCCCGTTTGCCTATTTTATAAGGAGCGAGGTGGTCGAGTGACGACCGCAGCTGTTGCCGGTAACCGGCATCTATATTGAGAATTTCGGCCGCCCGGAGGGTGTTGGTGAAGAGTTCCCTGACGATGGCGAGGTCGCTTGTCCCTCCGTAAAACGTGCATCCCTGATATCCTTTGTCGTTGATGTATTCCGCTTCGGGCGACGTGCAGGGAGCGGTGATGAGTTCGCCCCGCTTCACCGGACTTTCCACGAGCCATCGGAGCATGAAGTCGGCCGCCCCTTTCATCAGCGGATAAGCCGTGTTGCGGAGATAGTGTGTGTCGCGTGTGAAGTCGTAGTGATCCCACAGTGTCTGCACGAGCCATGCTCCCCCCATGTTCCAGTTGCTCCACTTGGGACTTTCCTTACCCGTACCCACGGGGTTGGTCATGGCCCAGATGTCGCTGTTATGGCCTGCACACCACCCTTCGTCGATGCCGTAGTAGTGTGCCGCCGTGTGCCGTCCGGTAGCAGCCATTGCCCTCACAAGTCCGTCTACGGGCATCACCAATTCGCCGAGGTCGGTCATTTCGGCCGGCCAGTAGTTCTCTTCAAGATTGATGTTGATGGTGTAATTGCCCCGCCACGGGGAGTATTTCTGCGGTGCCCACAGCCCTTGCAAGTTGGCAGGTACCCCCGGTGTGCGTGAGCAGGAGATGAGCAGATACCGTCCGTATTGCATGTAAAGCATTTCGAGATAGGGATTCCGCTCTCCTTGGTCACTGTAAGCCATGAGCTGTTCTTCGGTGGTGCGGCTGTAGTTGGGCTTTGCCCCGCTGAGGGTGAACTTGAATCGATCGAACAGCCTTTTGTAATCGGCCACGTGGCGTTGCCTGCACTCATTATAGGTGATGTTCTCCGTGTGCCAAATATCGTCCGTGGCTTTGGCCAAATAGGGTGCTCCGGCGGTCACGGGATGCTTGTCAAACCCGTTGAAACTCGTCCGGTTGACGAAATAGACGGTCACTTCGGAAGCTCCGTTGACGGTCAGTGACGAGTCGGAGGCGGCCACCTGCCCATCGTCGGTCTTGACCTTTAGGATGGCGCAGAAGTGTATGCTTTGAAGCGGGTCGCCTATGGCGTGCCCCGTCATGGTGAGTTGCCGGCCTGTCGCTTTCACCTGATGCGGGACTACTGAGGTTAGGGCCAGACGACAGTTGATGGCCCCCGACCGATTGGCCCTGAAGCGTATGGCAATGAGACTGTCGGGAGCCGAAGCGAAATATTCGCGGATGTAGGTGACGCCCCCTCTGTGGTAAGTGTCGCTGCAGACGGCACTGTCAATGTCGAGGCTGCGCTTGAGTTCTCCGAAATCCTCTCCGGAACGCCCTTCTGCCGGCGATGCGTTGAGGTCGGTGAGGGTGAGTAGAGCCAACGACTGGTAGTATTCGGAGTTGTGCCCCTGCACAAGATGTTGCAGAATGTCGGCATTCTTGTAGTTGCCTGCAAAGAGTTCTTTTCTGATGACCGGTATCCAGCGGTGTGCATCGCCCCCCTCGTTGAGCTCGACAGGCTTTCCGGTCCATAGCGTGAGGTCGTTGATGTAGATGGAGTCGGTGTCGGCACCTCCGTAGACGAGGGCCCCAAGTCTTCCGTTGCCGATGGGCAGGGCCTCTTCAAAGGCGGTGGCCGGCCGGTTGTACCAAAGTTTCAGCGGAATGTCGTTGCCGGCATACAGGCACGAGGTCGATGCCGACAGCAAGACGGTCAGTAGAAATCTGAATGCTTTCATGTCGTTGATGTAGAAAGAAAAATCCCCTCTCATGCCGGGTAGCGGTCGGGCAGCGGCCGGCACACGTGCCGATTGCCATGCCCTTGCCGATTCCGGTAGGAGAGGGGATTGCCGTTATGTTATGCGTCGATGTTGGCGTAGGTGGCGTTCTTCTCGATGAACTCGCGGCGCGGTTCCACGTCGTCGCCCATGAGCATGGAGAATATCTCGTCTGCCTCAGCGGCATTTTGTATGTTCACCTGTTTGAGCAGACGCGTTGCCGGATCCATTGTTGTCTCCCAAAGCTGCTCAGGATTCATTTCGCCGAGACCTTTGTAGCGCTGCGTGTGGAGTGCCTTGTCGTCTTCGCGCCCTTCCACATACTTGTCGATGAACGCCTGTCGCTGCTGCTCGGTGTAGCAATATTCGCTCGCCTTCTTGTAGGTACACTTGTAGAGTGGCGGCGTGGCGATGTAGAGGTGTCCCTCCTCAATGACTTTAGGCATAAACCGATAGAACAGCGTCATGATGAGCGTGTCGATGTGAGAGCCATCGACATCGGCATCGGTCATGATGATGATCTTGTCATAGCGCAGTTTGTCGATGTTGGCTTCTCGGTCGTCTTCGCCTTCCACGCCGAAGCGCACGCCAATGCTCTGGATGATGTTCATCACCGATTCGGCCTCGAAGACCCGGTGCCACTGCACTTTCTCCACGTTGAGAATCTTTCCCCGCAGCGGCAGGATGGCCTGCGTGTAGCGGTCGCGGCCCTGCTTGGCCGAACCGCCGGCCGAGTCACCCTCCACGAGGAATATCTCGCAGTCTTTCGGGTCTTTGTTGGAGCAGTCGGCGAGCTTTCCCGGCAGGCCGCCACCACTCATCACACTCTTGCGCTGCACGCTCTCGCGGGCTTTTCGGGCCGCGATGCGGGCTGTGGCGGCCAGCACCACTTTCTCGCAAATCTTCTTGGCCTCAACGGGGTGTTCCTCCAAATAGTTGTTCAGTGCCTCGCCCACAGCCTGCTGCACGGCACCTGCCACCTCGCTGTTGCCCAGCTTGGTTTTGGTCTGTCCCTCAAACTGTGGTTCGGCCACCTTGATGGAGATGACAGCCGTGAGCCCCTCCCGGAAGTCCTCACCGGCTATTTCTATCTTGGCTTTTTCTATCTGCTTGGATATCTGTGCATCGTTGTCGGCGTAGGCCTTCAGCACGCGCGTCAGGGCAGCGCGGAAGCCCGTGAGATGGGTGCCGCCCTCGATGGTGTTGATGTTGTTGACGTAGGAGTGGATGTTCTCGCTGTAGTCGGTGTTGTACATGATGGCCACTTCGATGGGCACACCCTGCTTCTCGGTCTTGAGATAGATCACATCATCGAACAAGTGTGTGCGATGGCGGTCCACATAGCGTACAAACTCCTTGAGTCCCTGTTCGGCGTGGAACACCTCTTCACGTGTCTTGCCCTCCTCGTCGGGGCGCAGGTCGCGCAGCGTGATGCGGATGCCGGCGTTGAGAAAGGCGAGCTCGCGCATACGGCTGGCTATGATGTCCCACTTGTAGACCGTGGTGGTGAACACCGTGGGGTCGGGCCAGAACTGCTGGCGGGTGCCCTGGCGGTCGGTCTCGCCCACCACCTTCACGGGATAGAGGGGCTTACCCTTTTCGTACTCCTGCTGGTAGATCTTGCCGTCGCGGAAAACTTGGGAGAGCATGTGCGAAGACAGGGCGTTGACACAACTCACACCCACACCGTGAAGGCCACCGCTCACCTTGTAGGAGCCTTTGTCGAACTTGCCGCCGGCGTGGAGGACGGTCATCACCACCTCCAGTGCGCTCTTGTGGAGCTTCTTGTGTTCGTCCACGGGGATGCCTCGGCCATCGTCTTGCACGGTGATGGAGTTGTCCTCGTTGATGGTGACCTCAATGTTCTTGCAGTATCCGGCCATCGCCTCGTCGATAGAGTTGTCAACGGTCTCGTTGACCAGATGGTGCAGACCTTTTTCGGAGATGTCGCCAATGTACATTGCAGGGCGCTTGCGCACTGCTTCAAGTCCTTCAAGGACCTGAATGTTACTGGCCGAATAGTTATTCTCGGTGTTAAGATTTTCTGCCATTTTCAGATAAGTGTTATTACCTTGCAAAGGTACTAAAAAAATGGCAGACGGGAAAACATATTGTTGCTAAAAAATCACAAAATGACAAGGCTGCAATTCGCGGAGAATTGCAGCCTTAAAGCTATGAATCGTACAAGCCGGCGCAGTTAACCCAGCTTGTTGATGTGCAGGCAGAGGCTGGACTTGATGTTGGCGGCCTTGTTCTTGTGGATGATGTTGGTTTTGGCCAACTTGTCCAGAAGTTTTTGTACAGCAGGATAAAGCTTAGCAGCCTCTTCCTTGTCAGTTAAACCGCGGAGTTTGCGTACAGCATTACGCATCGTCTTTGCATAATATTTATTGTGCAAAGCCTTTTTCTTGTCCTGGCGGATTCTCTTGAGTGATGATTTGTGATTTGCCATCTTTATTTGCTTCTTTTATTTTCTTGGTAGTCCCTAGCAGAGTCGAACTGCTCTTTAGAGAATGAAAATCTCTCGTCCTAACCGATAGACGAAGGGACCAAGCTTCTCATTTTGCGGGTGCAAAGTTAAGACTTTTAATTCATCCTGCCAAATTTTCCTGCATGATTTTTCTCTAAACGGTTGATTTTTTGTAATTTTGCCCCTCTATGTTGGTTAAA
Organism: Segatella buccae ATCC 33574; assembly: GCF_000184945.1. GTDB lineage: Bacteria > Bacteroidota > Bacteroidia > Bacteroidales > Bacteroidaceae > Prevotella > Prevotella buccae. Next base: position 487,697 of record NZ_GL586311.1, on the reverse strand, counting down.
ACGAAGGCCATAGTGCTTCATTCCATCAAATTAGGTGAGTCGAAGACCATCGTCGATATGCTCACCGAGCGGCAGGGACGCGTGTCGTTTGTCTGCCGGATAGCCTCGTCGGGCAAGGCCAAAATCAAGAAACAGTTTTTCCAGCCTCTCACGCTGCTCGAACTGGAGTATGACTCGCGGCCCGGCCGGACGCTCCGCCACATCGGCGACATCCGCATTCTCACGCCTTTCCGCACGCTGCCTTTCGATGCTTTCAAGCTCTCGATAGCACTCTTTCTGGCTGAGTTCTTATATTATAGTACGCGCGAAGAACAGGAAAATGAGCCACTCTTCGCCTACGTGGAAAACAGCATCTTGTGGCTCGACGGGGCCGAACGGGCCTACGCCAACTTCCATCTCGTGTTCATGATGCGCCTCTCGCGCTTCATCGGCTTCTTTCCCAATCTTGACGACTACCGCCCCGGCGACTATTTCGACCTTCGCGAAGGGTTCTTCTCCGTCCAACCGCCCCTCCATACCGACTTTCTCCAGCCTGCAGAATCGGCCACGCTCAGACAGTTCATGCGCATGAACTACGAGACGATGCGTTTCTTCCGTCTCTCTCGCGACGAGCGCAACCGCTGCGCTGAGGTGGTGATGACCTATTACCGGCTCCACATTCCAGGTTTTCCGGAGCTCAAAAGTTTTCAGGTGGTGAAAGAACTTTTCGTGTGATTTTGTTTTTTCGTTGTCGTGACGGTGGATTTCCAACAAGAAGAATATATGACAAATCATAGCTCGTTTTTATAGGGCAAATAGCTCGGAAAAGTGCTTCCGTCTCCTCTTGAAATCCCTTCTTTTTATTCTTTTCATCCTTCGGGCCTGCTCGTTCGGCCCGAACGGGAAGCTCGCACGGGCCATTTCACCGTGCGAAACAGGCTCCGCTGTGTCCTCATTCGGGCCGATCGAGAGGTCTTTTTCGTTGTTTGGAGGTGTCAAGAAAATACAAGTTGTTGAGTGCCTGCATTTTAGAGGTGGTCTCATTTTTGCGTTATTTCCATCTGCAGGGTGTTTCGTTGCAAATTCGCCAAACCTGAGGGCGGTTTTCGATGAAATATTTTTAATAAATGGATGTGCCTGAACACGTGCATGAAAAAAACTTCCGTTTTTCTCGGTACTTTTCCGATTCTTTCTTGTCTAACCTTCCGAAAGTGCCCCCTTGGGGGCGGCGAACCTTGAAAAATAGCTGAACGGCGGATAAATAAGAATGTCGCAGAACGCGATGTTAGCGTCGGCAAATTTCGCGGATTGTGCGGATGCAGCCGTGGTTTCCATACACCGACAAAGCCGATAAACACGTAACCGCCGGCATATAAAGCTGTGAAGAAATGCAATCAATAACTAACCTAATCAATCGCTGTTATGACAGTACATCTAAACCTTAAGTATCTTTTGACAGTTTTGCTGTCGTGCCTGTTCGTGCTGTGTGCCCATGCACAGACACAGACGGTGACCATCAATGTGAAGAAAGCCTCGCTCAGGCAAGTGTTCAAGGCGATAGAGGCCCAGACCACCTATCGCATCTCCTATCGCAACGAGTTGATAGACAACCGTTCCGATGTTACCATCCAATGCACCAACGCCCCCGTGGAGCGCGTGCTCAACGATGCCTTGAAAGGCCGCAAGTTGAGTTTTGTGGTGGTTTCGTCCCACTCCATCGTCATTTCCGACCGCAAAGACGCTGCCGTTTCCCAACCCTCGGGTCCGGGCAACACCATCAGCGGAGTGGTGAAAGATGATGCCGGCGACCCCATTGTGGGTGCCACGGTGAAGGTGAAAGGCACCAATAACGGAGCCATCACCGATATCGACGGACAGTTTACCGTTGAGGCGCCGCAGGGCAGCACCATTGTGGTGTCATACGTGGGCTTCTCCGACCGCGAACTGCGCGCCTCCCGCAACATGGACATCACGATCACGGAAGATACCAAGGCACTCGACGAAGTGGTGGTTGTGGGCTACGGCACCATGCGCCGGGCCGACATGACGGGAGCCATCTCCTCGGTCAACACCAGCGAACTGGCCAAGCGCACCACCACCAATCCCGCCGAGGCCCTGCAAGGAAAGATTGCAGGCGTGAGCATCATGAAGAGCGGCGGCAATGCCGGAGCCGGCATGAGGGTGAAAATACGCGGTGTGAAGACCTTCGGGGACAATGCACCGCTCTACATCATAGACGGTTTTCCGGGCGACATCGAGAACGTGAACCCGCAGGACATCGAGTCTATGCAGGTGCTGAAAGACGGTGCTGCGGCTGCCATCTACGGTTCGGTGGCCGCTAATGGCGTGGTGCTCATCACCACCAAGAACGGCAAGCGTGGCGACCTCAAGGTGGATTTCCACTCCTACATGAGCCTCACCTCCATCTCCAAAAAACTGGAGATGCTCAATGCTGCCGAATACAAGCAGGTGCACAAAGCCATGTATGACAACTACAATGCCCAAAATCCTGCCAACCCCGTGACATTGCCCCTCTATCTGAGCAAGGACACGGGGGTGGACACCGACTGGCAGGATGCTGTGGAGCGCAACGGACTCTCGCAGAGCTATATGGTGAGCCTGCGGGGAGGGTCGGACAAGGCACTCTACTCCGTGTCCTACAACCATGCCTACGACAAGGGCATCTTCAGGGGCAACGACTACCGGCAGGACAACGTGCGCATGAAGCTGCAGATGAAGAAAGCCTTTATGACCTTCGATGCCAATCTCAACTTCAAATACACCGACAGCCACCAGCCCCAGTATTCGCTCAAAGAGATGTATATGCTTTCTCCCCTCTTGCCTATTTATAATAAGGAAGAACGCTACGGTTTCGGACTGACCAACTTCGACGGACTGCCCAACAACCGCAACATCATGGCCGATCTCCACTATCGGAAGGCCGACGACCGGGCCTATCACACGGATGCCAACATCGCTGTCACGTTTGACATTGCCCCCTGGCTCTCGTTTAAGACGAGCTACTCCTATCGTGGCGAGCACGGACGCTCCTCCTACCATGCCCCCGACTATATCGCCGACATCAAAGGCAAGAACGAATATCCCCTCAACTCCTCCGGTTCGTCCTATTGGGAGGAGCAGCTGTGGGACAATGTGCTGAGCATGAACAAGGTGTTTGGCCACCATAAGGTGGATGCCATGGTGGGTTCGTCGGTCACCGGCCGCAAATACACTTGGGACAACGTGTCGGTCGAGGGCAAGACCATCGTCTATAAAGTGGAAAAAGGCAAGCTCGTGACCATGGAGAAACCTGCAGGTTTTCTCTCGCCCGACTTCGAGACCATCAACGCCGGCAAGGGCGGCACCTTCAGCGGCAGCGGTTCCAACTGGAAATACAACCGGGTGTCGTTCTTCGGTCGACTCAACTACAACTATGCCGACCGCTATCTCATGCAGTTCACCATGCGCACCGACGGTTCGTCCAAGTTTGGCAGTGGCAGCCGTTGGGGCACCTTCCCCTCCATGGCCGTGGGCTGGAGAGTCTCCGAAGAGCCTTTCTTCCCCAAGCACACAGCCGTGAGCAACCTGAAGCTCCGTGGCAGCTGGGGACGTTTGGGCAATGAGAATGCACTGGGCTACTACGACTTCTTGGCCCTGATCTATAACAACAACACGATGTATCAAGGCTCCGTGCGCGGCACGGGAGGCACGGCACGGCCCGGAAGCATAGCCTCCGAACTGGAAAACCGTGACCTCAAGTGGGAGACAACCGACACCAAAAACCTCGGAGTCGACTTTGGTTTCTTCGACAACCGGCTCTCGGGAAGCCTCAACTACTATTATAATGAAACCAGCGACCTGCTCATCACCAAGCGGCTTGCACCCAGTACGGGGCTCGACAGTCCGGTGCTCAATGTGGGCAAGATGCGCAACACAGGCGTTGAATTGGAACTGAACTGGACACACAGCGTCGGCGGTTTGCAGTACAATCTGGGTTTCAACCTCTCTACGGTAAACAATAAGGTGATCGAACTGGCCGACGCCTCGCAGGTGCTCTATGGCGAAGGACTCAAATTTGGGGATGAACATTTCCCCACACAGACCCGGGTGGGCAAGCCCATCGGTGCTTTCTATCTCTATCAGGCACAGGGCATCTTCAACTCGGAGGATGAGGTGAAGGCTCATGTGAACAGCGAGGGCAAACTCCTCCAACCCGACGCCCGGCCCGGCGACATGCGCTTTGCCGATGCCAATGGCGACGGTGTGCTCGATGAAAACGACAAGGTGTATTCCGGTTCGGGTATTCCCAAGGTGGAAGCCAACATCAACTTCGATGCCGCCTACAAAGGCGTGGACTTCTCTTTTGTGCTGGGCAGCGGCTGGGGACACAAACTCTACAACGGCAACAAGTATTTCTATGAGGCCATGAACTCCGGTTCCAACATGCTCAAGTCTACCCTTCGGGCATGGACACCGGCCAACATGAATACCGATGTGCCCCGGGCCGTGTATCAAGACCCGTCGGGCAACAGCCGCGAGTCTACCCGTTTCCTCGAAAAGGGCGACTTCGTGAGACTGCGCCAAGTGCAGTTGGGCTACACCTTCCCCACCGTGCTCACACGCAAGATATACATGGACAAGGTGCGCCTTTACGTCAGTGCCGAGAATCTCTTTACCATCACCGGATACGACGGAATCGACCCCGAATTCTCGCGGGCCAGTGTGCTCAACACGGGCATTGACAAGTTCGTCTATCCCTTCACCCGCTCGTTCACCCTCGGAGCCCAGATTACATTCTGACCGTGGGAGGCAGACAATACCATCATTTAAAACAACGAATCCATTATGAAAAAGATAGTATGTATAACGGCCGCCTGCATGGCTTTAACCCTGACGGCCTGCGATGATTACCTGACGGTGAGTTCACCCGACAATCTCACCTCCGAATCTTTCTGGAGAGACAAAACCGATGTGGAGGCGGCAATCTCGGCGGCCTACTCGCAACTCTATTTCATGGACAGCAGCAAGGACAAATGGACCATGTGTGAAGTGTTGTGGCCCGTGGAAGCCTACCGGGAAGACCTCGTGAAACCGGGCAACGATGCCATGAACTACCAAAACTGGGTGGAACTCTACAATTTCACCTATACCAACGGCAATTCCCAGTTCTCCAACTATTGGCGACATCTCTATCGTGGGGCCAACTTCGCCAGTCAGATATTGGAAAAGATGGCCAAGGTTCCGACCGACAAACTCTCCGAAGACGAGCGCACCCGGTTGCAGGCCGAGGCCCACTTCCTGCGTGGGTACTACCACATGCGGCTGCTGCTCAACTGGGAACAGATCATCATTCGCGACAAATACATCACTTCGGGCGACCGTGCAGCCCTCGACAAGGCACTCTCCGCGCGTCCCGACTGTTGGGACTTTGTCATCGGCGAACTCCAAGCGGCTACGGCACTTCCCAAGGCCTACGGACCCGATGATGTGGGACGGGCCACCAGTGGCGCCGCTTATGCCTATTTGGGCTGGGCATGGCTCACCCGTGCGGCCGAGGAAAAGAAGACCGAATATCTCACCAAGGCGGTGGAGGCCTTTGACAAGGTGACGGGCTATGAACTGGTGGGCGACTTCGCAAGCATGTTCAACGGACAGGACAAGAACTCCCGCGAATCGATATTCGAGGTACAGTTCACCCTCAATGATGCCAACGGGGCCAACTACCGCACCCAAATGCACCGCTGGATAGGGTGCAGTGAGCTGAAGGGATGGGACGAGATTCTGCCCTCGAAAGCGTTGATGGATGAGTATATGAAGGAAGGTCAGACGGCTCTCAACGGCCTTTATGACAACCGGCTCTATAACACAGTCTTCTATCAGTGCGACTATTGGAACGATGCCTCGGGCCGTGTGTATGGCAAGAAATATGACGACTGGTTCCGCAACGACGGTGGGGCCTACAACCGGCCGGCCTTCCGCAAGTTTATGCCGGCCACGATAGAGGGGCTGGAGCAGGACAATACGGCCATCAACATCCCGCTGATGCGCTATGCCAACGTGCTGTTGATGAAGGCGGAAGCACTGAACAATCTCGGTGAGACGGCCAAGGCCATCACACTCATCAACGAAGTGAGGAAGGTGCATGGCAACATGCCGCCCATGCAGGGCACCGGACAGAGTGAGGTGCAGGCCCAGATAGAGCACGAACGGGCCATAGAATTCCCTTTGGAGAATCTCCGCTTCTATGACCTGCGGCGTTGGGGCAAGCTCGGAGCGGTACTCAAAGCCGACGGGCGCACCAATTTTGATGAGGCCACGAATTCGTTCTATCCCGTTCCGCAGACCGAGATCAACTCCAACGGACTCGTCAACTGACTATAAGAACCAACACAATGCTTCAAATAATTTGCGTGATGCTTGGCGGTGTCGGCGTGGGCTATGTGCTCCGCCGGCACTCCTTGAAAATCATTCCCCGTCTTGTAACCTTTTTAATATGGCTGCTGCTGTTCTTCCTCGGCATGGAGGTGGGCGGTAACCAAAGGCTCATTCGTGGAATTAGCACGCTCGGTGCCGAGGCTTTGTTGCTCACTTTAGGGGGTGTTGTCGGCAGCACGTCGCTGGCTTGGGGGCTTTGGGGCATCGTCATGCGGAAAGGGCAGGCCCATGAAAGGTAGTCTGACCATTATTCTGTTTTTCATCCTCGGCATTGCGGTGGCCCTTGCCGGCATCGCTCCCCGGTGGGTAGTTGAGAGCGACGTGAGCTATTATGCGCTCTGTCTGTTGATGTTCTGTGTGGGTATCACGATAGGCTGCGACAGTCAAGTGCTTGGAAAGTTCCGCCAACTTGATCCCAAAATCATGCTGTTGCCTTTACTGACGGTGCTCGGAACGCTTGCCGGCTGTGCGGCGGTGGCATGGCTGCTGCCCGAAAGACACCTTGCCGGTTGTCTTGCCATCGGTTCCGGCTTCGGCTATTATTCACTCTCAAGTATTTTCATCACCGAGATGAAAGGGGCCGAATTGGGCACCATCGCGCTCTTGGCCAATATCATGCGCGAAATCATCACGCTGCTCTGTGCCCCTTTGCTGGCCCGTTGGTTCGGACCGTTGGCCCCCATCTCGGTGGGCGGGGCAACCTCTATGGATACCACACTGCCCATCATCACCCGTGCTGCGGGGGAAGAATACTCCGTGGTGGCTGTCTTTCATGGTGTGGCGGTGGATTTCAGCGTCCCGTTTCTCGTTACATTTTTCTGCACTTTATAGTTCCATCCATTCATCTGTTTCTATAATGACTGAACGTTTGACCTTTTTTTTGGCCGTGCTCCTGTTTCCTTTGTGCAGCATGGCCGATGCCCGACCGTGGCAGAATCCGCATGTTTCGGCCCTCAACCGAGAGCCCATGACGGCCCATTTTATACCTTATAAAAATGATGTTTTGGCTCTGTCGCGCCTCGCGATGGGCGATGCAGAGCGTCTGAAATGCGACCCTCGGGCCGAACGGCGCATATCGCTTGACGGCACTTGGAAGTTTCTTTACTCGCGCAATGAGCGGCTCGTGCCCGACGGTTTCTTCCGCCCCGGTTTCGATGTGCACTCGTGGAGCAACATCCAAGTGCCCGGCAGTTGGGAGTTGCAGGGCTTCGATGCCCCCATCTATACCGATGTAAGCTATCCCTTCCCGGTGAATCCGCCTTTCGTGCCGGCCGACTATAACCCCGTGGGAGCATACGTGCGCGAGTTTGAAGTGCCTGAGGAGTGGCATGGGATGGACATTTTCATCGACTTTGAAGGCGTGGAGTCGGCTTTCTATTGTTGGATAAACGGGCACTTGGTGGGTTATAGCGAAGACAGCCGTTTGCCTGCCCATTTTAACATCACGCCCTACCTGAAGTCCGGTTCCAACCGGTTGGCCATGAAGGTGTACAGATATAGCGACGGTTCTTACCTCGAAGATCAGGACTACTGGAAATACAGTGGCATTGAGCGGAGTGTCTTCTTGCAGGCGCGCCCGGCCTATCGGCTACACGATTTCCGCCTTGTGGCCGGTTTGACAAACGGATATAAGGACGGCGAACTGTCACTTGACGTGTTTACCAAGGGCCAGCGGCGCGGGTGCTCGGTGGAGGTGAGTGTGCTCGATGGGGACAATCGTGCTTTGCTTCGGTTTTCCCATAGAGCCAAAGGACCGGCCGATTCCGTGTTTTCCATCCGACCGACCCTGCGGGATATCAAGCTTTGGAATGCCGAAACGCCCCACACCTATCGGCTGCTTATCACGACGCGTGACGGCAAAGGCAAAGTCACGGAGGCGACCGTACACACCTTCGGCTTCCGGACGGTGGAAATCACCAACGGTCAACTGCTCGTCAACGGGGTGGCCGTCAAGATAAAAGGAGTGAACCGGCACGAACACGATCCGCTCACGGGGCGCACTATCACCGTGGAGAGTATGCTCGAAGATATTCGTCTGATGAAGCAGACTAACATCAATGCCGTGCGCACGTCGCACTATCCGAACCGCCCGGAATGGTATGACCTCTGTACGAAATACGGACTTTACCTCGTCGATGAGGCCAATTTGGAAAGTCATGGCATGGAAAACTCCCCTCATCCCACCTTGGCTGACAACGAAGACTGGACTGATGCTTTCCACCAGCGCATGTACCGCATGATGATGCGCGACCGGAACGCCACCTCCGTCATTATTTGGAGTCTGGGTAACGAGTCGGGCTATGGCCCGCTCTTCGAGCGCAACTACGCAATGGCCAAACGGCTCGACCCCACCCGGCCCGTTCAGTATGAAGGGGGAGGATATGAAGGCAAATCAGACATCTACTGTCCCATGTACGCTCGGATTTGGGCTTTGCGCCGACATGTGAACCGGCGGGATGCCCGTCCGCTCATCCTGTGTGAATATGCGCACGCCATGGGTAACAGTGTGGGCAATCTGCAAGACTATTGGGATCTCATCAACCGCTACGACCAGTTGCAAGGGGGCTTCATCTGGGACTGGGTGGACCAGACATTCGAGCGGCGCGACAGTGCCGGCAACCACATTTGGGCATACGGGGGTGACTTGGGTTTTGTAGGGGTCGAGAACGACTCCAACTTCTGTGCCAACGGTTTGGTGGCTGCCGACCGCACCCCGCATCCGCACATCAGCGAGGTGAAACGGGTGTATCAGAACATTCATTTTGCCCCGGAGCCTTTCACGCCCAATCGGGTCAGGGTGCGCAATGCGTTTGACTTCACCTCGCTTGCCGGCTACGAACTGCACTGGGAGGTGAAGCGCGAGGGGCGCATTGTGAGTCAAGGCGTGTGCGATTTCCCGTTGGTCAAGCCACACGGGGAGGCCACGTTGCCGATACCTTTTGCCTGTGACACGACCTTGCCCGGTGAACATTTCCTCACTTTACGGGCTGTCACTAAACACGCCTCAGGTCTGCTGCCCAAGGGATATGAAGTAGCCAATGCGCAGTTTGCGCTTCCCACGGAGGCCCCGGGTTTGCCCCCGACAGTCCCGGAAGGCGGCCCCTTGAAGCTGACAATCAAGGGCGATGCCGTCACCGTGGCCGGGGACGGATTCTCCGCCGCTTTCTCCCGTCAAAGCGGCCAACTCGTCTCGCTCCGTTACGCCGGACGGGAGATGCTGATGCAAGGACCCAAGCCCAATTTCTGGCGACCCTTGACCGACAACGATGTGGCCAACGGCACATCTGTGCGTTGTGGCACGTGGAGGCAGGCAGGTGAGGAAATGCGGCTGAAAAGTATGGAGGCAACGGCCGGCAAATCATCGGCCAGCATCAAAGTCTCCTACGACATGCCCCGGCAGGAGGCACGCACCGACATGGAATATACGGTTGATGCAGGTGGCAATGTGCGTGTCACGATGCACTTTGTTCCGGGAAACAAACCACTGCCCGAGATGCCCCGTTTGGGCACAGCAATGCTGTTGCCTGCTGCTTTCGACCAAATGAGGTGGTACGGGCGCGGGCCACAGGAGAACTATGCCGACCGTAAGGAGTCGGCACTGGTGGATGTGTATGCCCAAAACGTGTGGGAGCAGTATCATCCCTACGTGAGAGCGCAGGAGACGGGCAACAAGTGTGATGTGAGGTGGGTGGAGATGACCGACCGGCAAGGGCAGGGCATCAGAGTCGCAGGCGACGAGGTGCTCAACGTGAGTGCATGGAATTTTCTCCAAGACGACATCGACTACATTCCCGCCAAGAAGACCCACCGGCATGGGGGAAGCGTGAATCGCAAGCCACTGGTGTGGCTGAACATCGACCACAGGCTCATGGGCGTGGGCGGTGACAACACTTGGGGGGCCGAGGTGCATCCCGAATACACCATTACGCCACGGGAGTGGAGATATTCTTACACCATAAGTCCTTTGAAATAACCGACTGAAGAGATGAAAAAGACCTTTCTGATAGTATGTGCCTGCCTGCTGACGATGCTCGGCGGGCGGGCGGAAAGCAAATCGGCTGGCGGCGGATTCACCCGCGACGACTACGCCGGCATCATTGATATAAGCCTCACGCCCACGGGACAGGAGAAGCAAATCGGATGTTTTACCGACCAAGGGGCGTGGATGGGCTTCACGCTTCCCGGCCGCGACAAGCCCGCGGGAGGCTTTTGCGGCCCTTTCAGCATCAATGGGCGGTGGTGGTTTGCCAAGTCGGCCTTGAGTCTGATGGCGGGCGGAAAGCCCTTGCCACACGAGCGTGCCGACTATGTGCCGGGCAAGATAGGCCTGTGTCTGAAGGCGGATGACGGCTGCGTGGAGGAACAGTTGCTGTTTGCCGATTCGCGCACGGCCTTACTCCATGTCACGAACACCGGTCGACGGCAACTCACTTTCTCGGCACTGGAGCCCCACCGGGCACTCACAGTGAGGAAGGAGGGCAACCATCTGGTGCTGGGTGGGCTGCCGGGTGAGACACTGATGTTGACCTTTCCGCCCTCTGCCGAATTGCGCGTGGCGGGCAACAACTACACGGCTACGCTGCCCCCGGGTCTCGGGGAGGCCGATATTGTGGTCTCCATGCTGCTGCCGGGCGACCGGCAGGAGGCGCAGAGGTGTTATGCCAACTCGCTCTTGGGTAACTACCGTGCGTGCGAAAACGACAATCTCGCACGCTGGAACGGCTATCTCAACAAGGTGTTGCGCCCAGACATGCCGACCGACTACAACCGCGTGGCCGTGAAAGCCGTCACCACGCTTGTTTCCAACTGGCGCTGCCTGCGCGGCGGACTGCTCCACGACGGCATTATGCCCAGTCATGCCGTGGGCTATTTCGTGGGCTGTTGGGCGTGGGACTGCTGGCGTTTTTCGGCTGCCATGGCATCGTTTTTCCCCGAATTGGCCAAGGATAACATACGCGTGATGTTCGATTATCAGCAGTCCGACGGTATGGTGATAGACTGCATCTATGTCGATCCGCGCGAAAACAATGCCCGCGACAGCAAGCCTCCTTTGGCCTGTTGGGCTGTAGACAGGGTGTTTGAGGCCACCGGCGACACGGCTTTCGTACGCGAGATGTATCCCAAACTGCTGCACTACTACCGCTGGTGGTATCGCCATCGCGACCACAATGCCAACGGCATCTGCGAGTTCGGTTCCGCCGACGGCACGCTTGAGGCGGCTGCATGGGAGAGCGGGATGGACAATGCCATCCGCTTCGACGGGGCCAAGATGCTGCACAATGGCGGGGCGGCATGGAGCATTGATCAGGAGAGTGTCGACCTGAATGCCTATCTGGCCTACGAGTACACCCTGCTTGGGAAGTTTGCCGCACTGCTCGGCATGGCTTTCGACGAGCCCGACCTGCGCGGGAAGGTCGCCGACTACTTCTTCGACGATGCGGAGGGTTATTTCTTCGACCGCCGACTGGCCGACGGCCGTTTCGTGCGCGAGCCCGGTTGTGAGGGCTACCTGCCTTTCTGGACGCGCATAGCCACCCGCGCCCAGTGGCTCAAGGCCCGCCGGTTGCTGGAAGATCCGCGCAAGTTTGCCACCTACATCCCCTTTCCCACCATCGCCGCCGACAACCCCAAATACGATGCCAACGGCTATTGGCGCGGCCCCATCTGGCTCGATCAGACCTACTATGCCATCGAGGCTTTCCGCAACTATGGCGAACCCCGCAAGGCCGATGGCTACACGCGCCGTGTGTTCGACAGGCTGCAAGGACTCTCGGGCGATGCCCCCATCTACGAAAACTACGATACTTTCACGGGCCGCCCGCTTCAGGCGTCCCACTTCAGCTGGAGTGCAGCCCACCTGTTGCTGCTCTATGAGCGTTACGGGAAGAAATGATATGCGGTTTCGCTTGTTTTATTGACCAATTCTTTATATCTTTGTCGCTGTCGGGGCTGCGTGTGCAGAAGAATCCGCCTGCCCGCATACGCTGCGAAGGGCGGCAGCCGACGATAAAGATAGCTGAAATAACATGACGGAAACAAACGAGGCATTGCTCATCCAACAGTTGAAGAAAGACTCACAGCAGGCTTTCCGGCGGTTGTATGACAAATATGCCGCCCGCCTCTATGCCTTCGGCATGCAGTACACCCACTCGCGGGAAAGTACGGAAGAATTGGTGGAAGACACGTTCATCTGGCTGTGGACCAACCGTCGCAGCATACGGCAGACCGAGACGCTCAAGTCGCTGCTCTTCATCCGTATGCGCCACTATCTGGTCAATGCCTACCGGGCCACGGTCAATGCGCCCGCCTTTGAGAGTTATACCGACTATCTGGGCCATCTCTCCGAGTCCTCGTCCGACAGGGTGGAGTATGATGACTTCCGGCGAATGTTCTTTGCGGCGTTTAGCCGGTTGCCCGAAACGCAGCGCCGAGTGGTGAGGCTGTCGCGGTTGGAGGGGAAGACCAATAAGGAGATTGCGTTGCAGCTCAACCTGAAAGAGCAGACGGTGAAAAACCAACTGTCGCTGGGCGTTAAGGCGTTGCGCCTGTCGTTGGGGACTCTTTACGTGTCGTTGGGATTCTTATATTTTGTTAATTGAAGGTACTTTTCGTCCTTTCCGTTGTTATAACTAACAAACAGAACTTTGGCAAGTCCGGCAGGAGTTAAAGGAGAAGTTCCTTGAGCGATAGCGAGAAAAGGAGTGACAGGGAGGAGTGCCTTGAGCGATAGCGAAAAAGACGACAGCTCTACTCCTCCTATTCTCCAAGGGAATCAAGCAATAAGGCTGTTGTCTTTTTTCGCTATCGCTCAAGGAACTTCTCCTAACGAGCGAAGTGAGTGCTAACTCCCTTTAACTCCTTTAACCCCTAAAATTGAGCTTGCGAAACTTAAATAACAAACAAAAGCAAAGAGAAATGGCCGAACTGGAAGATAAATATTTCAAAGGCGACCTCACCGTGGAGGAGTTGCGGGAACTGCGCCGGCAGGTCAATGCCACCGACGACGACGCGCTGGGCGAAGCCATGCGCCACCGGTGGATGGACGGCGACCTCTCCGAAGATGACTACACGGTTGCCACCCGCCCGATATGGCAGCGCATAGAGACAGCGACCCGGACTGCCGGGCACGACTGGCGCCGCCGTGCGTGGAAGTGGATGCAAGCGGCAGCTGTGTTTCTTGTACCCGTTTTGTTTTTCTCCACCTATTGGTTCTACCGGCAAGAGGCGGTGTCACCGACCGGTGTGGCCATTTTCCGCACCGATGCCGGAGGCAGAGCCACTCTCGTCTTGCCCGATGGTACGAGTGTGGTGCTCAACGAGCGGTCGAGGCTTTCCTATTCCCCGGCCGATTTCAACGGCACTTCGCGCCGGGTGAGCTTTGAGGGCGAAGCCTTCTTTAGCGTGGCCAAAGACAGTCTGCATCCCTTCTCCATCCGTGCCGAGGGGCTCGATGTGCGCGTCGTGGGCACGAAGTTCAATCTCTTTGCCCGCAAGGGTGTCGCCCTTTCGCGATTGTCGTTGGAGGAGGGCAAGGTGCTGTTCACCTCGCTTGCCTCCCACCGTCAGACTGCCGTTTGGCCCGGTCAGGTGGCCGTGCTCGACAAGCAGACGGGCCGCATCTCGGTGGAGCAGAAGCCCGAGGAGGTGAACGACGCCACGGCATGGCAGCGCAACGAACTTGTGTTCCGCAATGCGACGCTCCGTCATGTCATAGCTGTCATGGAAACCACCTACGGCGTGAAGTTCCGCTTCTCCGGCCGTCTCAACATGGATGATATTTTCACGGGCACCCTGCCGAGCAACAACCTCGGCGAAGGGCTCGAAATCATCAGGCATTCCTATCATGTCAGGGCCGAGCAACGCAATGGTGTGGTCACCATCACAAAATAAGTGCCTCGCTTTTCCGCCGTGGCACATCCTCCGGGCATCCGCCCTCTCGCCCTTTCCTCATACTGATGGCAGGGAAAATATACGACAAATTCTTGTCCGCTTTTATCGGTCAAATAGCGCGTAAAACTCCTCCTGCATCCTGCTAACATCCCCTCCATTTTGCCTTTTTGCCCTTTGCTTTTGTGAAACGGCCCGAATGAGAAGTTCGTTCGGGCCGTTTCGTCATCCAAAACAGCCTCTTTTGCATCCCCATTCGGCCCGTTTTAGGATCCTTTTCCGTCGTTGAATCGTGTCAAGAAAATACAAACCTCTGATTGCCATCCTTTTATGAATCCCTTCATTTTGCGTTTTTCCCATCCACCGGCACATTGGTTGTAAATTCGCCAAGCACAACCGCGTTTTTCGCTGAATTACCTTGACTAATTCCCCGTGCCGCACTGCATGAGCGGAAAGGCATAAGCAACCATTCGCTTCCTCCGCTCCATTCGTCGAATAACATGATTATCGCCGGCGAATTTTGCGAATTAAGCGAATCAGACGACTAAAATAAATTCGCCTCATTCGTATCATTCGCCGATAGTTTTTGGTCGGCGAATGGTATGAATGAGGCAGTAAGAAGGTGTTTATTGGATTTGCAATCCTCGTCACGGACTCTTTATTTTAACACTATAAAATAAAGGGATTGGTTTATTTATAGGCATTGTTCTGTCTGATGACGGTGGGATTCTGGTCTACCACATATTGGGGAATTGGTAGTAAGAATTGGTTGGCATTGGTAATTTTGCCATGCTCTTTAGAGCATTGATTGATAACGGTCATGGCTGTACCATGGCGCAGCAAATCAAACATGCGATGGAACTCACCTCCAAATTCCACTTGCTCCTCATGCTGCAAGGCTGCTTCAAGTGTATTGTAAGCTGTGGGATAGTTGGGGTCTCCATATCCGGGAAGTCCTGCCCTTGTGCGCACTTCGTTCATATATTTGGCCTCGCCTGTAGCCTCAGTCAGCATGAGCAATACATCAGCATAACGCAAGATTATGAAATTATTGTTTGCTGCCTCTGTCAGTTTGTCGAGTTCGGCCCCATTATCTCTCCATTTAACGAAAAATTTGTCAGCAATAAAATTTCCATTGGTGTTTGTATATCCGTTTTGCACAGTGGCTTCTCGTCGTGGATCTCCCTTTTCAAATGCTTGGTATAGATCTTCAGTCACTTGATTGGCCCCCATTCCCCAAGCTGTGACACATCGATTGTCAAGTGGGGCGAAAACAGCCCAATACTTGCTATAAGGATTTGATTTTCCACCGAGATATTGAACCTCAAATATAGACTCCCGACAGTTTTTATTTTTTGGATTCCATAACTTGGCATACTCAGTTTCAAGCGAAAATTTTCCATATTCTTTCATCAGTACCGTTTTGGCAGCCTCTTTGTTACCCATTGTGAGATAAACCTTTCCGAGTAGCACGTTAGCTGCGTCTGATGTTGCAGCACCTGCGAAACGTTCGCTGGTTTTTGGGGGGAGGTTGGAAGCTGCAAATTCTAAATCGTCAATAATGGCCTTGTAGATATCGGCGGTAGAGGTGCGGGCCATACCGTATGACTGTGCCACTGTCACGGGTACCAGCACCAAAGGTATATCGCCCCAAGCGCGTACCATATCGAAATAGTAGAGTGCACGGATGAATCTGCATTCGCCTTGTATCTGTTTCTTAGTGGAAAAGTCCGAGCCTTCCATCTTATTCAGCACATTGTTGATTTTAAACATGGCTTTGTAATAAGTATTCCAGAAATCGAGAACGATAGCATTAGCCGTTGTCAAATTCTGATGTTTGGTCAGTGCATATTTGTCATTGTAGTCACCTGCCGTTTCATTGCAGTAAGCATTGTCCGATGCACACTCCCCGAAATAGGAAGGTAGCGACTGGGGGCCGTAAATGGTATGTAGGGTAGCATAGACGGCATGCATAGATGTTGTGAAGTCCTCTTCCGTCTTGTAGTACCCGTTTTCATTGACCTGAGATTTGGGGGATAATTCAAGGAAACTGTTGCATCCGGAGAGCATGAGAGCGAGAAGGGATGCTATGATGTATTTTAATTTATTCATGATTTCACGGCTTAATAATTGTTTGAAAGAAAGTGTTGTGTTAGAAAGAGACATTCAATCCGAACGTAGCGCTGAACGGGGTAGGGTAGGCACCATAGTCATAGCCGACTCGGTAGCCACTTTGGAAGGTGGAGTTTTCAGGGTCGTAGTTGCGATAGTTGGAAAATACATGCACGTTTTCCAAATTGACATAGGCACGGAGTCCACTTAATCCTATTTGTTGTATGAGTTTTACAGGAAAGGTGTATCCCAAACGTATATTCTTGATACGGACAAAAGAGGCATCTTCTACCCAATAGCTTGTGCTTTGCCCACGCACACCGGTAGATACTGTTCTGGGCTTGGGAGTCATGCCGTCTCCGGGTTCTGCATCAGACCTCCAGTAATTGGCCACTGAAGCGTAGACATTGCGGTTTCCGTTGAATTCACCGAGAAAACGCGCATTCTGGTTCATTATCTCCCCACCTTGCGCGCCTGTGAGCATGAAAGAGAAATCGAAGCCCCGGTAAGAAAAAGTGTTTGTAAGTCCCCAAGTGAAGTTAGGCTGGTAGTTGCCAAGAATAGTTCGATCATTGGCATCTATTTTCTTGTTGCCGTCCACATCGCGCACCAATGGATCACCGGCTTCACTTCCTGCCGGAGCTGGTACGCCGTTGGCAATATCTTGGCTGCTTAACACGCCATCTATCTTGTAACCGTAGTAGCAACCGATGGGGTGTCCCACTTGGGTGATGGATAGTGCCGAATTGGTGTTGACGAGAATGGGCTCGTTATTGTTGCCCAGTTTCAAAACTTTGTTGCGATTGGCAGAGATATTGAAATCTGTTGTCCATGTAAATTTACCTACGAAGTTATGGGAAGTGAGATTGAACTCTACACCTTGGTTGCGAAGTGAGCCGATATTGTTGAGTGATGTCTCAAAACCGGTAATAACGGGGATGGGAACATTTAGAAGCAAATTGTTGGTTTTCGAATAATAAAGGTCGAGAGCGACATTCAGTCTGTTGTTGAGTATTGTTGCATCCAGTCCGAGGTTAACTTGCCATGTTTTTTCCCATTTTAAATCGGGTGACGGATTGGTAGAGGTGTACAGACCTTGAGCGATGGCTCCATTTACGACATAGGATGAATAACTGAGCAGACCTATGGAGCCATAGTTGTCAATCTGATTATTGCCTGTTTCTCCATAACTAAGGCGAATCTTGAGGTTGTCAAGCCATTTGAGGTTGTTTTTCAGCAAAGATTCTTCTGATAGTCTCCATGCAAGCGATGCTGAGGGGAAGTAGCCCCAACGACTGTTGGCTCCAAAACGTGAACAACCATCAGCACGAAGAGCGGCCGAAGCCAAGTATTTGCCTTGGTAGGCATAGGTTATACGAGACAGATAGGAAATTAAGCTCCATTGGGTTTCAGAGGTACTGCCGTTGTTCACTTTGCCGGCATTTAGCGTATGCACCATGTCATTGGGAAAATCGGTAGCCGACATATTGCTTACTTCGAGTGTCTGTTTTTGCATGGTGTAGCCGAGCAATCCCGTGACGGAATGCTCACCGAAGGTGTGGATATAATTGAGTGTGTTTTCCCATGCCCAGTTAAATTGGTGCAAAGTCTGATTGGATCCCGTTGCATGCACCCAACCTGAGTAGCCCCAATTTTGTCCTTCGTTCCAATAAGAGTTGAAGTGCATGTCTTCATTGTCGGCATTCAGCGCTGTGCGGAAAGTGAGTCCATCAATGATTTTCCAGTCAAGGTAGGTGTTAAGTAGTTGTGTGTTGGTTATGCGTTTTTTCGTCATCTCTCGGGTGAGGGAATAAGGATGCCAAAGTTGAAAACCATATTTGACAAAAGTATTCCAAATAGATTTTGGATCTTTGAAACCGAGACTTCCTGTTTCCACGTGTAATGGAAATATTGGATCACTTTGGCAAGCTAAAGATACAACATCAGATTTTCCGTTTAACCCGTTTGGGAAATCCTTACTACGGGTTAAGGCGAGTTTGATAGAGAGGGAAAAGCGATTATTGAATCGATGGTTTAAATTGCTGCGCACGCTGTACCTCTGATAAAATGTACGGTCTACGACACCATTTTGATCAAGAAAATTTCCGGAGACCATGAATTGTGTATTTTCACTACCTCCCATAACGCTGGCTTGAACATTGTGAGATTGTGCGGTGCGGAGCATTATATCTTGCCAATTAGTACCATTTCCAATACGGGTTAACCATTCGGGATCTGAAAATTCATCGGGCACGTAATAATTAGTCATACTTGATGAAGGCTTAAGATTTGGGTTGTTCAATTTTGCCGTATTGAAACTATTGGTACGTGCTGCTGTCTCGAAGTCAATCCATTGCCGAGCATCCATCAGATCTATTTTACGGATAACTTTTGATATGCCTGTTTCGTAGCTTATATCTATTTTAGTCCTTCCGGCCTTACCCGTCTTTGTTGTAATAAGAACTACACCATTGGCTCCTCTAGATCCGTAGATTGCAGCTGATGAGGCGTCTTTTAGTACCTCAATACTTTCTATATCATTGGGGTTGATGTTGTTCATTGGGTTACGATTAGCAGTCAACACGTTTCCTCCATTGGTGCCTGTAGAACTTGTATTGTCTTCTAGGGGTATGCCGTCAATAACATATAAAGGAGATGTCCCCGAGTTGATGGATGACATACCGCGCACTTTGATAGTAGGTGCCATTCCGGGTGCTCCCTGTGTTTGCGTGATGTTGACTCCTGATACTTGCCCTGCCATCGATTGTAGGGCATTTCCATAGGGCCGATTTTTAAGTTTATCGGCTCCAACGGCTGCTACTGCTCCCGTGAGATCACGTTTTTTTACAGTACCATAGCCGATGACTACAACATCGTCAAGTCCTTGGATATCAGGTTGCATAGTTGCATTTTCTCCGGCTCGTATCTGCATGTCTTTATAACCGGTATATGAAAGCTTGAGAGTTGTTCCCTTGGGGACGCTCAGGGCATAGTTTCCATCAAGGTCGGTGATGGTTGCGGACTGGCCGCCAACTTCTCTCACCGTGACTCCTATCAATGGTTCACCGTTTTCGTCTACAATGTGACCTTTTGTTGTGTTGTTTTGTTGAGTACTCATATTGAGTACTGTATTTTCGAAAGTGGGAAAAGAGGGTGCTTTGTCTGGCAAGGTGTGTGTTAAGGCATTGCCCATAGCCAAAGTGGTAATTGGAATACTTGTGAGAGTTCCTATTGTAATAAAAGAACTCAATGCTGCCATGTATATAGGCAGACATGTTTTGTGTTTGATTTCATGTTTCATAACCGTAATTTTAGTTAACCATATTGTTTAAGTTATTCGGTCAGTAGATTGTGAAAGAAAAAGAAAGCTTTTGTTATGTGTCGATTTGTTCTGTAGATAGCGCAAATATAGTATTAATTATTAAAAGTTCAAAGAAAAATAAATAAATATTTTGTTTTGTAGCTTAAAAATTTTCCAGAAATCTTCTGTGTGAAGAATTACATAGGCAGTGCAGGAATATATGACACTTCTTACTGTTGTCAGAAAAAGAATTGAAGTGAGTAAAGAAAATACAAAAATGTAGATGGGAAAACAGTTAACTCATAAGTTATAGTCTAAGCGTAGTCGATTATCCTGATGATATTGCCGGACGAGTCATGGTACCTGACGGCTCGCCCGGTAAGGTAGTGCGACTAAAAATGGAACCTCACGCCGACCAAGGCGTTGAGCCTGACGAAGCCGTCGATTTCGTTATCATTGTAGTCGGATTTGCCGTAATTGCCCGACATGGAGTTGAGTTCGGCACCAATGCCGAAGTGGCGGGTGAACTTGTATTCGATGCCTCCGGAGAGATTGGATCCCAAGCCGTAGTGGCTGGCAGCCTCATCGTTGTAGTAAGCCAAACCGAGGCCGGCAGAGGCTTTCACCCGCCAATGGTCGCCCAAATCGTGGGCAAAGACAAACTCGGGGGCTATGTGCAGCTGAGTGATTTGTGCTGCGGGATACTCGGTCCAGTTGAAAGAACCGACGAGCCCGAAGCCCAGACCTTGGGCAAACACGCAGGTGTACTCGGTTTGCAACTCCTGTCCCTCTCGCCAACGGTAGTTTTTGTACGCCCGATAGTCGTAGACTTTGGAGACGATCCATGAGAGGCCGTAGTTGAACGAGATGGTGTGTTGCGCGGAACGTTGATGCCCGGTGGGGCTGTCGAGGTGGATGGTTTCTGCCTTGCTGCCGATCGGACTTGTGGCAATGGATAACGCCAAGGCTAAAAAGAGCTTTTTCATGTTTGTTGGATTTTAAAGTGGAAAGTGGGGGCAAAGCCACACGCCGGTAGTGCGTGTGGCTTTGCCATAAACTTACTGCCGGATAGTCTTCAGGCCCCGAGTAATTGTTTCACGATGGTAGAGATGGCTTTGCCGTCGGCCTTGCCCGCCAGCAGTTTGCCGGCCATGCCCATCACCTTGCCCATGTCCTTCATCGAGGTGGCTCCGGTCTGGGCGATGATGTCTTTCACGGCCTTTTCTATCTCCTCGGGTGAGAGCTGCTTGGGCAGATACTCTTCCATGACAGCCACTTGGGCCAGTTCCTCGTCGGCGAGGTCTTGCCGGCTGTTGTCAGTATAAGTCCGGGCGGTCTCGCGGCCCTGCTTGGCCAACTTCTGAATGATTTTCAATGCGGCCGCATCGTCGAGTTCGTCGTTGGCACCGGGAGCGGTCTTGGCCTCGATAAACACTTTCTTGATGTTGCGCAGCGTCTCCAAGCGCACTTTGTCACGGGCTTTCATGGCAGCCTTGATGTCTTCACTGATTTTGTCGAATAGTGTCATAGTTGTTTTCCTTTCTTATAGATTTTAAAAAAGGGCCGACTAAGTGAATAGCCGGCCCGTGGTTATTGATCATTCATAAACTGTCAAAGGAGTTGGTTCAGGCAAAGCTGATGGTTCCCTGAATGGGTTCGCCGGCCTCCTTGTCGCTCTCCTTGTTGCTGATGCCGGTAGCCTGACTGCGTATGTCGTCGAGCATCTGGCGCGTGCGCTTGTAGGTGGGCGTACTCTCCACGGCCATGATGACATCTTCGTTGTCGAGATCTTCGGGGCGGAAAAGGAAGATGTGGGGGCGGCGCTTATACTGGTTGTTTTTGCCGATGGAGCCATAGTAGCGTCCACGGCGCTCCTCGTTCTCGGCCCTGCGCTCCTCCTCTTGGGCTATGCGGTCGGCCTCTTCCTGCGTGTGCTTCTTCAAGTGGCCGTTCATGCCGTCCACATCTTCGATGCCGAAGCCCGTGGCAAGAATGGTCACTTTCACTTTTTTCTCCAGTTCGGGATCGATGGCTACGCCCCATTTGATTTCGAAGTTGCTGTCGAAACGCGCCATGAAGTCGTTCACGTCGTTCATCTCGTCCATCATCAGTCCGCTGTCACCGCTCTTGTCGCTGGCGTAAGCAATGCTGAGCAATATCTTCTTGGAGTTGTAAATGTCGTTGTCGTTGAGCAACGGCGAGTTGAGTGCATCGTCGATGGCCTGCTTCACGCGCCCCTCGCCCTCACCGTAGCCGGTGCTCATGATGGCCACACCGCCGTCTTTGAGCACGGTTTTTACATCGTTGAAGTCGAGGTTGATGAGTCCGTGGGTGGTGATAATCTCGGCAATGCTCTTGGCTGCCACGCTCAGTGTGTCGTCGGCCTTGGCAAAGGCGTTGAGCAGGGAGAGTTCAGGATAGATTTCGCGCAAGCGCTCATTGTTGATGACGAGCAGGGCATCTACGTGTTTCGACATCTCCTCCACGCCGTCGAGGGCCTGATCGATCTTCTTGTCGCCCTCGAAGCGGAAAGGAATCGTGACGATGCCCACGGTGAGGATGTCCAGCTCCTTGCTCACACGGGCTATCACGGGAGCGGCCCCCGTGCCTGTGCCGCCACCCATACCGGCCGTGATGAAAGCCATCTTGGTGCCGTCGTTGAGCATGTTCTTGATGTCGTCGATGGTCTCCTCGGCCGCCTGACGGGCACGTTCGGGTTTGTTGCCGGCACCGAGTCCCTCCTTGCCCAGTTGCAGATGCACGGGCACGGGAGAGTCGTTGAGTGCCTGATTGTCCGTGTTGCAAAGCACGAAACTCACGTCGTGGATGCCTTCACGATACATGTGGTTGACAGCGTTGCCGCCGCCTCCACCCACACCAATCACTTTGATGATGCTGTTCTCTTTCTCGGGTTCACCGAAATCTAATATGTCTGGCATGTTCTTATCTGTACTTTAAAGGATTAGTAATGTGCTGTCTGTCTCGTGTGTGTGGTCACTCCTCCTCCGACACCATCTGTTTGATGAACTTCTTCAAGCCGGTAGACATCTTGTGCAACGGGCTGTTCTCCTTGCGCTCCCGCTCTTTACGGGCGGCCTCTTCGGCAGCGGCTTTGCGTGCAGCCTCCTCCTCAGCCTCCCTCTTGCGGCGGGCCTCCTCTTCGGCTTTCTGCTTTTCGGCCGCCGTGAGCACCACGCCTGTGCCGCTGGTCTCGTTGGGAGTGCGCGGGGTGGTGTGCAGTGTGCCGGTTGTGGTTGTGGGGCGTGGCTCACCGGTGCCGAAAAGGTCGGCTTTGATTTCGCTGCCCGCACAGTTCATGTCGCCTTTGGCAAGCAGACTGAGCACGGTGTTCATCATCCCGTTGTGATCAGTAATCTTCGGGTCGTTGGAGTTGATGGTCTGTGTGACAAACTTGGCTATGCGTATCTTCTCAATATGTGTGTGGTTGCGCACGGCCCGTTCCAGATTGGGGATATTGGAACCGCCGCCGGTGAGTATGATGCCGCCCAAGAGTTTGTCGGCATACTCACTGGGCACCTGAAACCACGCGTTCTCGATGATTTCTTCCAACCGCCCCTCCACAATGTCGATGAATTTGCGGCTCTCCACCTGCCGGTCTTGATCGATGGGGTAGGTGAGGGTGCTGTCGATGTCGTTGTTATCGGTGAAAGCCTTGGCATATTTGAGTTTCATCTTCTCGGCATCGCGCTCTTCCATTTGCAGGGAGGCGATGTCCTTGGTGATGTTGTTGGAACCGAGTGGAATTACGGCCAGATGGCGGAGGATATTCTTGTGATAGACGGAGACGGTGGTGGTGTCGGCACCGATGTCTACAAGGGCACATCCCGACCGCTTCTCGGCCTCGGTGAGTACGCTGTCGGCCATGGCCAAGGGGGCGAGATACATCTCGGCAATGGCTATGCCGGCATTGTCGAAACACTTGTTGAGATTGCGGTAGAAAGTCTTGCGCCAGAGAATGTTGAGGAAATTGCCTTCCAGTCGTGAGCACTGTATGCCTACGGGGTCAAGCTGATACTGGTTGTCTATCTTGTATTCCTGCGTGGCCGCATCGAGGATTTCCTGGTCGGTGTAGCTCATGTTGCGGTTTCCGTCCATGAGGGCGTTGATCATGTCTTGGGTGACTACCGTCTCGTTAGGCAGTTCTTTGACAATGACATTTTTCACACTGCGGATAGACTGTCCGCCCACACCGACATACACGTGGACAATCTCCTGCTTGAGGATGGTCTTGAGCCTGTTGATGATGTTGGTGAGGCACTGGCCGGTCTTGTCGATGTTATATACTACACCTTTCCGAATGCATGACGTGGAATCTTCGGTGACGACGGCCAACACAGTGATGCTGCCATCGAGATTCTTCTGTCCCGCAATGCCGGTCATCTTGGATGAACCGAGTTCTATAGCTACGATAAATTCTTTTGGCATAGGTTTATGTGATTATCAATTCGTTTGTGATGATGTTGCCGGAGTGGGCGTGGTGTCGGCTGCATGTTTCTTGCAGATGATTTGGTTGTCAAACTCCAGACTGATGTATGAGTATTTGTTCCACCCGGCCTGCGAAAGACCGTATTTGTAGAACTTCTCCAGCCGCGCCATCTTTTTCTCCACGTAGGCTTTTATCTCTCCATCGCGTACCGACTGCCGGTTGCTTTCGGGCAGATGGCCTATGAAGATGATGTGGTTGCCCACACGGGGAATGAGTTCGATGCCCCGGTCGGGAAGCACATTGATCTGCTCTATCTGGTTTTTCCAGAGGTCTTTCTCCATGAGTGCCTTGCTCAGCACGGAGACATATTGGCGGGCAAAGGGGCGGTTGATGTAGCCCGTGGCAATGATGAGATCGCTGGTGTACTTGGTGCCGGGCATGATGCTGTTGTGGTCGTCGATGTAATAGTCGTCGCCGTTGATGCTTTTGATGCGCACAATGGGCATGCGCTGGGTGAGCGAGATGCACACCTGCCCGTCCTGCGTTTTGTAGCATTCGGCCGTCTTGACAAACGGGGTGGCTCTGAGCATTTCTTCGATCTTGCGCCCATTGACATAACGCATGGGCTTCTCCAGTGGATAGAGTTGTTGGGCCACAAGTCGGTTTTTAATCTCCTTTACGTTGAGAAAACCGTTTGTCATCTCGTCTTGGATGTTGATATTCACCTTGATGCACAAGGCGTTTGATTCATCCGGTTTGTTGAACGAGGTGAATGCCAGTACAAGATAGGCAGCCAGAACGGCATCAAGCACTACAATGGTCGTTTTCTTCCAGTTGATGTGCATTATTTGGATTCGAGCAGTTTGGCTATTTGCGGCACGTAGTTGTCAAGATCGCCGGCCCCGAGGACGAGCAGCACGTCAAAGTCGCGCGACTTCACGAGGTCGAGTACATCTTCCTTATGTATCATACTCTTTTCCACACCCGGCTTCAGGTTGTCGTAGATGAGCTTAGAGGTCACGCCTTCAATGGGTTTCTCCCGTGCCGGATAGATGTCGCAGAGTATCACTTCGTCGAGTAGGCTGAGGCTGTTGGCAAAGTCTTGATAGAAATCCCGTGTTCTTGTGTAAAGATGCGGTTGGAAAATGGCCGTAATCTTCCGATCCTTGTAGAGTTCGCGTATGCTTTTGGCACTCTGGTAGATTTCCTTCGGGTGGTGGGCATAGTCGGAGAGGAAGACATGGCGGTCGTTCTTGATTTTGAAGTCGAAGCGGCGGTCCACGCCCGCGTAGGTCTTCATGCCGTAGCGCAATTCCTCGGCCGTGCAGCCGTTGAGCTGAGCCATGGCCATGGCTGCCACGCCGTTTTCGATGTTGATGGGAACGGGTTGACCGAGCATGACATTCCTTACACATTCCACGGGAGAGATGAAGTCGAAGGTGATTTCACCATTCTCTATCTTAATGTTCTCGGCATGGAAGTCGCCTTCGTCGAGACTGTATTCGTAGACGCGTACCCCTTCCTGCACATGTTGCTGCATTTCGAGATTTTTGTGGAGGATGAGTGCACCGCCGGGTTGGATGAGTTCGGTGTAGTGGCGGAAACTCTCAAGATAGGCCTCCTTGGTACCATAGATGTCGAGGTGATCGGGGTCGGTGGAGGTAATGACGCTCATCCACGGGTGCAGCCAATGGAACGAGCGGTCGAATTCGTCGGCCTCGATGACCACGAAATCGCTCTTGTCGGACAAGATGTAGTTGGTGCCGTAGTTCTTGGAGATGCCTCCGAGAAAGGCATTGCAGTCTTGCTGGCTTTGGTGCATGATGTGAGCGCACATGGTCGATGTAGTAGTCTTGCCATGCGTTCCTGCCACACAGAGTCCTTTATGCGTGCGGGTCAGTGTGCCGAGCACTTGAGCGCGTTTCTCTATTTCGAATCCCCCTTCACGGAAGAAAGTCAACTCCTTGTGGTCTGCGGGAATGGCAGGTGTATAGACGACGAGGGTAGAAGCAGGCTTTTTGCAAGCATGGGGTATCTCATCGACACTCTCTTCATAATGTATGAGCATCCCTTCTTTCTCCAGGCGTCGGGTAAGCTCGGAAGGAGTCTTGTCGTAGCCGGCCACGACCATTCCTTTGTGGATGAAATAGCGCGCGATGGCACTCATGCCGATACCGCCGGCACCTATAAAATAAACCGCTTTGATGTCCTTTAATTCCATGACAAACTATCTTGTTGCAAGTTTGATGACTTCGTCGGCAATGATGTCGGCAGAGTCTTTCAATCCTAATTTTTTGATGTTTTCGCTGAGAGAAGCGAGTTTGGCATCGTCTTTGACGGTGGCCATGGCCAGTTGGATGAGTCTCCCCGGGGCCTCGGCATCTTTCACGTAAAGCGCAGCATCCTTATTCACCAGTGCCATGGCATTCTTCGTTTGGTGGTCTTCGGCCACGTTGGGGCTTGGAACGAGGATCACCGGTTTACCAATGATGCAAAATTCGGATATGGAACTGGCCCCGGCGCGGCTGATGACGAGATCAGCGGCCTTGTAGGCTGCTCCCATGTCGCTGATGAAATCCATGAATTTCAGGTTGGGACATGTCTTTTGTCCAAACTCCCGTTGAATTTCAGGATAATAGTATTTGCCCGTCTGCCAAATGAATTGTATGTCGGGATTCTGCCCGATCAGTTCAGTGTAGGCATTCTTCACACTATCGTTGATGGTGCGGGCTCCAAGGCTGCCGCCCACTAACAAGATGGTTTTTTTGTCGGGATCCAGTCCGAACCCTTTCCGGGCATCCTCTTTGCTGATGCTCGTCTCCAAGACGTTTTGCCGTACCGGGTTGCCTGTCATGATGATTTTGTCGGCCGGGAAGAACCGTTCCATTCCTTCGTAGGCCACACAAATCTTATCGGCCTTCTTGGCCAGCAACTTGTTGGTGACTCCGGCGTATGAGTTCTGTTCTTGGATGAGGCAGGGAATTCCTTTATCAGCGCATACGTTGAGCGTGGGACCGCTGGCGTAGCCTCCCACTCCGACGGCAGCCATGGGCTTGAAGTCGCGGATGATGGCCTTGGCCATGCGCTGGCTTTTCCAGATTTTGAACAGCACAGCGATGTTTTTAAGCAAGTGCTTGCGGTCGAATCCGCAGATGGGAAGTCCTTTGATCTCATATCCGGCAGCCGGCACGCGCTGCATTTCCATGCGTCCCTCAGCCCCTACGAAAAGAATGCGGGCATCGGGGCGCTTGGCCTTGACAGCATTGGCAATGGAGATGGCCGGGAAGATGTGGCCTCCCGTGCCGCCACCACTGATGATGATTCTCAATTCCTTATCCATAATAGCTTTTATTCTTTAGTTGCAAAAGTAATCATTTTTTTTATTATCAGCACTATTTGACGTATGAAATGTGCCCCTTTTTCCATATTAGGCAGTTCCAAGGATATTTCCGCCGGTAGCCTCTTGTGGGATGGCTTTCCGTTTGGCCGACCGGCTGATACTCAGAATCACGCCGATATAAACACAGTTGATGACCGTGGAGGTCCCACCTTTACTGATGAGCGGCAACGGCTGTCCGGTCACAGGGGCGAGACCTACGGCCACAAGCATGTTGAACAGGGCTTGTATGACAAGCATGATAGCCAGTCCCATGGCAAGGAATGCCGGGAAGTTATTTTCGCAGCGATTGGCTATTTTTCCCGTTCTGAACAGGAGGATGATGTAGAGCATAGCCACGAAGAAGGCTCCTTCGATGCCCATTTCTTCGATGATGATGGCATAGATGAAGTCGGAGAAGGCTTGTGACAGGAAATCGCGCTCAACGGAATTGCCCGGTCCTTTACCCACAACGTTGGAAGTGGCAATGGCTATATTGGCATGTGCTTTCTGGGCATCCTTGTCAAGATCGATGTCGCCGGGTTTGAGGTCTTTGTCGTTCATGAAGCCTTTCATGCGCGACTTCCATGTGTCGGCCCGGTGAAATATTTTACCTATCATGCCGACATTCTGCGCATTCTGCTCTTGTTTGCCCTTTCCGGCAAGTTCGGTGAGATTCCGGTTGGCATCGGGCTCGGGACGGTCGGTGCCCACCATCCATATCAGAGAGAGGAGGATGACCACACAAAGGGTTGCGATGCCGGCCAACCGGCCCAGTTGCTTGGTGGGCACTCTGCCTATCACCATCATACAAAAGATAGTGACGCAGAGCAGCATGGCGGTAGACAGGTTCTCGATGGCAATGAGGACCGTAAAGAGCCCGGCTACAGTGAGGATGAACTTCAGTGCTTTCTTGTCGGCTCCTTTATCTGTCTGCATGGCACTCAATATTTGTGCCGTGGCCAGCACTACGGTGCCTTTGGCTATCTCCGAGGGCTGAAACTGAATGCCCAATAGGCTTATCCAGCGTTGGGCCCCGTTGGTAGATTCACCGGCAAACCATACCCATATCAGGGTGATGAAAGAGATGACAAGCAGAATGGGGGTGATCACTTTGAAGTATTTACACTGAATGTTGAGTGTGACGAGCATCACGCCTATGCCCAAGAGTATCAAACCGGTATGCTTGATCATCGGAGCCCAGTAGGCTCCGCTCTTGTAGGTCATAGAGCTTGAGGCCGAATACACTTCTACAATGCTGATGATGCAGAGGAAGAAGAAGACCATCCAAATCACCTTGTCACCCTTGAATATATTGCCTAAAGTCTTGTTTATCATCTCTATTTGTTTTTTGTTTCTGTTCTTTGAGTCTAAGCATCTTGATGGCCCGTGTGTGACCTGTGGTGGGGGGGCATATCCAGCTATGGGGCCGGCGACAGCCGGGCCGGATTACAGATTTCTTACGAGTGTCTTAAACTGGTTGCCGCGGTCTTCCATATTCTTGAACAGGTCAAAGCTGGCACAGCATGGGCTCAGCAGCACCGTATCGCCCGGTCGGGCCATCTCGTAGCAGGCTGCCACACAATCTTTCATGGAGTGTGTGTCGCGCACCGGAATACCCAAGGCGTCAAAGTTGTCGTGCAGCTTCTTGTTGTCGGCCCCGAGGTATACAAGGCCAACGCACTTTTTCTTAACCAGTTCTTTGATTTGGTTGTAATCGTTGCCTTTGTCCTTACCGCCAAGAATGAGGATTGTCGGGTTCTTCATGCTCTCCAAAGCATACCAACAGGCATCTACATTGGTGGCTTTGGAATCGTTAATGTATTGCACTCCGCCCACTTTGCACACCTTTTCCAAACGGTGTTCCACCCCGGGGAAGTCGCCCAGACTCTTGCGGATCACCTCTTTCTTGATGCCTGCAATGTTAGTGGCGATACCGGCCGCCAGACTGTTGTAGATGTTATGCTTGCCTGTCAGGCTCAGTTCCTCTTGCTCCATATTGAACGGTGTGGGCTTTTCTATCTTGTACTCGCCCTCCTCAATGTAACCGATGGAACCCTTTTCTTTCAGTTCGGAGAACGGGCACTTCACGGCTTTGATGTCATATTTTTCCAACTCCCGTTTGATGATGGGATCGTCGTTCCAAAAGATGAAACTGTCGTCGGCTGTCTGGTTCTGCAAGATGCGCATCTTGGCATCCACATAGTTCTGCATGCAGTTGTCGTAACGATCCAAGTGGTCGGGGGTGATGTTGAGCAGGATGGCGATGTTGGCCCGGAAATCATACATGTTGTCGAGCTGAAAACTGCTCAACTCGATGATGTAGTATTCGTGCGGGTCTTCGGCCACCTGCAAGGCCAGACTCTTGCCGATGTTGCCGGCCAGTCCGGCATCGTAGCCTGCGGCCTTGAAGATATGGTAGATGAGCGATGTCGTCGTCGTCTTTCCGTTGCTCCCCGTGATGCACACCATCTTGGAGTGGGTGTAACGGGCGGCAAATTCTATTTCGCTGATGATATGGGTTCCTTGTTTGATGAGTTTTTCCACCATTGGGGCCTCCTTTGGGATGCCCGGACTCTTGATGACTTCATCGGCGTTGAGAATCTTTTCTTCCGTGTGGTGCCCTTCTTCCCACTCAATGTGGTGATCGTCCAACAGCTTCTTGTATTTGTCCTTTATCAGCGACATGTCGCTTACAAACACGTCAAACCCTTCTTTCTTGGCCAGGACTGCTGCGCCCGCACCGCTCTCTCCGGCACCTAATACTACGATTCTACTCATATCTTTCCTGTTTCTTTAAGTCTGTTAAACACTTGTTTTCTGATACGTTCCCGTCTTTCCTTCATCGGATTTTCAGCGTGATGATGGTGATGGCCGCAAGAATGATGGTCGTAATCCAAAAGCGGATGGTTATCTTCGACTCGTGAAATTGCCGGTGCGGCCACCCTCTCAGCAGATATTTGCTGGTGGCATCGAGCTGCGAGTCCAATTTGCGGAAGTTGTCGTGTATGGGCGTTGCGCGGAACACCCGCACGCGTTCTCCTTTCCGCTTGCGGTATTTGAAGTAGGTGGACTGGATGATGACGCTCAGGCTCTCTACGAAGAAAATACCGCAAAGGATGGGCAGCATCAGTTCCTTGTGAATGATGATGGCGCACACCCCGATGATACCGCCAATGGTGAGCGACCCGGTGTCGCCCATGAATATCTGGGCGGGGTAGGCATTGTACCACAAAAAGCCTATCATGGCTCCCACAAAGGCACAGATGAACACCACCAGTTCCTGCGAACCGGGTATATACATAATATTCAGATAGGCCGAATATTCGATGTGACTCGACACGTAGGCGAAGATGCCGAGGGCCACGCCGATGATGGCCGAGTTGCCGGCGCACATGCCGTCCATGCCGTCGTTGAGGTTGGCACCGTTGGAGACGGCCGTTACCACAACGATAGTCATGATAACGAAGAGCATCCAACCTGCTGCCGTCTTGTATTTTCCGCAAAACGACATGAGCTCCGAGTAGTCCAGATTGTGGTTTTTGACAAACGGAATCGTTGTCTTCAGCGACTTCGTCGACTCCGATTTATGGGTCACTACCACTTCTTGCCCCTGCCGTTGTATCTCTACATTCTCGTTGATGGTGGCGTCGGGACTGCTCCAGAGTGTCAGACCCACGATGAGAC
This sequence comes from Segatella buccae ATCC 33574, assembly GCF_000184945.1. Taxonomy (GTDB): domain Bacteria; phylum Bacteroidota; class Bacteroidia; order Bacteroidales; family Bacteroidaceae; genus Prevotella; species Prevotella buccae. The sequence continues at coordinate 456,473 of NZ_GL586311.1, read as the reverse complement.
CGATGCTCACTTGTCCCACGATTTTGTATTTTCCTTTCAGTCCCTCCTTGTTTTTCCTGAATATCTTGATGTAGTCATCGAGAAATCCGAGAAATCCGAGCCACACGGTGGTGACAATCATCAGGATGAGATAGATGTTTCTCATGCGCCCCAGCAGTATCACCGGCACGAGGATGGACACGATGATGATGATGCCACCCATCGTGGGCACGCCTTTCTTCTGTGTGCCGAAGGGGTCGATGGAAGCATCACGTTGGGTCTCCGAAATGTTCCGGCGTTTCATGAATTTGATGAAACGCTCGCCGAACCATGCCGAAATGATGAGCGAAAGAATCAGTGTGAGCAACGACCTGAACGAGATATACTGCCAGAGGTGTGACCCGGGTATGTCGAACTGATCTAAAAATCTGAACAGATAATATAACATATTCTATGATTGAATGATGAATGTTGATTGTAAGTGGCCTTTAGTCCGTCGGCGTGCAGACTATGCCTGCCCGTCGGCTGACTTGTCAGTTGGCGAAGATTTCGCGCACCACCTCTTTGTCGTCGAAGTGGTGCTTCACGCCTTTTATCTCCTGATAGTCTTCGTGGCCCTTGCCGGCGATGAGCACCACATCACCCTTTTGTGCCATCATGCAGGCCGTGCGTATGGCTTCCTTGCGGTCTACGATGCTCACCACCTTTTTCATCTGTTGGGCGTTGAGGCCGGCCAGCATGTCGTTGATGATGTCTTGCGGTTCTTCAAACCGCGGGTTGTCACTTGTGATAATCACCTTGTCGCTCTGCTTCACGGCTTCCACGGCCATCAGCGGACGCTTGCCCTTGTCCCGGTTGCCGCCGGCCCCGCACACGGTGATCACCCGTCCCTTGCCGTTGAGCACCTCGTGGATGGCACTGAGCACGTTTTCCAGTGCGTCAGGGGTGTGGGCATAGTCGATGATAGCTGTCACGCCTTCAGCCGAGCGGATGGGCTCAAGCCTTCCGCTCACGCTCTTCAGCGTACTCATCACCACCAGCACGTCTTCCGGTTTCTTGCCCAACATGATTGCTGCACCATACACGGCCAGCAGATTGCTCACGTTAAACTTGCCGATGAACTGCACTCCCACTTCGTGGCCGTCCACTTCCAGATACATGCCCTCGAAGTGGCATTCGATGATGCGTGCCCGGAAGTCGGCCATCGTGCGGGTGGAGTAGGTCTTGATGGTAGCCTTGCAGTTCTGCACCATCACCATCCCGTTTTTGTCGTCTGCATTGGTGATGGCGAAAGCGTCCTTCGACAGACCGTCAAAGAAGGCCTTTTTGGCATTGCGGTAGTTTTCGAAAGTCTTGTGATAGTCCAGATGATCACGGGTGAGATTGGTGAACAGTCCGCCCGTGAATTTCAGCCCACCGATGCGCTTCTGCGCAATGGCATGCGATGAGCATTCCATAAAGACATATTCACAGCCCGCCTTGACCATGCGGTCCAGCAGTTCGTTGAGCTCTATGGGGTCGGGAGTGGTGTGGTCGGCAGGTATGGCTTCGTCTTCGATGTAGTTGCACACAGTTGATAGCAACCCCACCTTGTGTCCCATTTTGCGGAACATATTATATAATAAGGTGGCGACAGTGGTCTTTCCGTTGGTTCCTGTCACCCCCACCAGTTTCAGCTTGCTCGACGGGTCGCCGTGAAAGAGCGTGGCCACGGGGCCTACGGCATCTTCCGTCGATGCCACCTGCACGTAGGTCACCCCCTCAACCGTATTCTCGGGCATGTCCTCGCAGAGCACCGCTTTGGCCCCCAGTTCGATGGCCTTGGAAATAAAGCGGTGGCCGTCTACCTGTGTCCCCTTCATGGCCACGAACAGTTGGCCCGGTCCTATTTTGCGCGAGTCGATGTTTATGCCGGTGATTTCCACTTCGGCATCGCCGACAATGGCCGTCGGCTTGATATTCTTCAGCAGTTTGCTCAGTTCCATATATTTCCTTTCTTTATTGTTCTTTTCTTGGCCGTCATCCCATTGTGAGGGTACACACTTCGCCTTTTTTGATCTGATGTCCCGGTTCCAGACTCTGTTTTACCACTTTTCCGCGGCCGGTGATTTTCACCCTCACGCCCCGGCTCTCGATGAGAAACACCGCGTCGCGCGCCCCCATGCCCGTCACGTCGGGCATCATGGAGTGGCCGTATGTCTTCTGCCGTATGAGTTCCATCTTGTGAGCGCCTTTCCGCTCGGCCCGTCCCCAAATGGGGTTGCCGTTGGCATAACTCCCGTTCCAGTCGGCAATGGTGTTGAAACCGAGTTGCGAGAGCACGTAGTCGGCTGCAAGGATGTTGCCATTCTTCACGTCGGGGAGGAATACCGAACTCGCGTCGCGTGCATCCTTGACATCCAACTTCAGATTTTGTGCCATGATGCCCTCGGCTATGTGGTGGAACACCACGCCACTCATGCCGCCGCCCGATGCCGGAAGCCCCGATTTCTGTATGCAGACGATGCAGCTGTAGCGCGGGTCGTCGGCAGGGAAGAAGCCCGCGAAGCTCAGCAGATAGTTGGTGACCCCTATTTTATAACCGCCCACACCCTGCGAAATCTGTGCCGTTCCCGTCTTTCCGGCCACCTTAAAGGAGGTCGAACCGGCCTTCTTGCCCAGTCCCTGGCTCACGACATGTTCCAGGATGGTCTGCATGGTCTTGATGGTCGACTCTTTGGCAATCTGTTCCCGCATCACTTCCGGTGGAAACTCCATGATGGTCTCCCCGTTTTTGACCACCCTCTGCACGAAGCGAGGGCGCATCATCTTGCCGTTGTTGGCGATGGTGTTATAGAAAGTCAGTGTCGAGATGGGCGGTATCTGCGTCTCGTAGCCTATGCTCATCCACGGCAGGGCCGTGTGGCTCCAGTTGTCGTATTGGCCATGTGAGTTCTTGTGCGGCATTCTGATCCGTGCCGGCGTGGCCCCCACGAGCGGTATGCGCAGATTGTCGGCCAATCCGGTGCGGTAGATGCCGCGCACGTATTTCTCCGGATTGTTGCGGTAGTGGTCGTCGATGATGCGGCTCACGCCGATGTTGGAGCTCACCTCCAGCGAACGTGGCAGCGAGATGCGTCCGTAGCCGCCGCGCCTCCAGTTATGGTCTTTCATGTCGCGGCCATACATCGGCCACACACCGCCGGCCGTCTCCACCATGTAGGTGGTGTCCACCACACCGTCGTCGAGGGCCACCAGTATGCTGGCTGTCTTGAATACGGAACCCGGTTCGAGCAGGTCGCTGACGGCATGGTTGTGGATTTCGCGGTATTCGCCGTCGAAACACTTCTCCATGTTCACGATGGCCTTGATGTCGCCCGTCTTCACCTCCATGACGATGGCCACACCCACGTTGCCGTTGATTTCCTTCAACTCGTCTATCACGGCCCGTTCGGCCAAGTCTTGCATACCCACGTCGATGGTCGTCACGATGTCGGCACCGTCGATGGGGGGCGTGTCGGTGATGTCAAGAAACTTGTTGCGCACCTTGCGCCGATGCACGATGCCGTTCTTTCCGCGCAGGATGGAGTCGTAGGAGAGTTCGAGACCGAAGCGGGCCGTGTCTTTGGCTCCGAACATGGCCCCGATGGTGCGGCCCGCGAGCGACCCGTACGACCGCTTGCGGGCATTGTTCTCCTCCCAGTGGAATCCGCTCTGGTAGGCCGTGAGGTTGAACACGGGCAACTGCTTCACCTCCGTGAACGTGTTGTAGTCGATGCGCCGGCTCCAGATGGCCCAGTGCCGGCTCTGCTTCTTGCGTCCCTCTTCCAGTTGCTGCTTGAAGTCTTTGGCTGTTTTTTCGGGGAATATCTGGCTCAGTCCGTGGCATATCGAGTCTTCCTTGGCGTCCCAGAGCGAGTCGTTTCCAGCCTCTCTGAGAGCCTTGAAGTCCATGTAAATTCTGAATTCCGGCAGTGAACTGGCCATGAGTTGGCCGTCGCAACTAAGGATGTTGCCCCGGTTGGGCTTCACGCTCACCGAGTCTTTCTTCACCCTGTCGGCCACTGCCATCCAGAAGCTGCGCTTGGCCGTCATGGTGTAGACCGTCTTTCCCAGGACAGCCAGGGCTATCAGCACCATCACGAGAGAGATGGCGATGTAGCGGGGCATCACTTTGTTGGTGTCAAATTTGCTCATGTCCTGTTATTCTTCCGGCACGTTAATAATGTAAGGTGGCTGGTCGGCGATGTGTATCACACTGTCTTTGTTGTTTTTCAACAGTTCCAGCACCCGGCTCTCCCGGCTTTTTTCCGTTATTTGACTGCTGCTCGAGAGTGCCTTGTATTTGGCATCCTGCAATTCGTCTTGCAGGTGGTCTATCTCTATCAGGTCTTTCTGTATGTTGTATCTGTTGGAGATGTAGGCGATGATAAAGGCCACGACGAGCAGCACCAGCCATATCTGTCTTCTGATGACCTGTGCCGAGAGAATGTCACCACCGAGGATTTTCCTCAGTGTGAACGTCTTCGATAGCGGTGCCTCGTCTTCGGTGGCCTGCTTGGCTATGACCTGTTTCAGCGTTTCGTCGGCCGCTTGTTCCGGCATCTCGTCTTCTTTCATTTCTTTTCTGCAATTCTTAGTTTGGCGCTCCTGCTTCTCGGGTTGCGCTGTTGTTCGTCGTCTTCGGGCACAATCACTTTGTTGTTGACCGGTCTGAATGGTGTCTCTATTCGTCCGAAGAAGTCTTGTGCCACTTTTCCTTCTGGGTTGCCGGCCTTCATCACGTTCTTCACGATGCGGTCTTCGAGCGAATGATAGGTTATCACCGACAGCCGTCCTCCCGGTTTGAGCAGTTCCGTGGCCGCCAGCAGCATTTCTTTGAGTGCCGTCATTTCGTTGTTCACCTCTATGCGCAAGGCCTGAAACAACTTGGCCATGTCTTTCTTCTCCCGTTCGCGGCGGAAGAGCGGTTCCACGGCCTGCACAAAGTCTTGGGTTGTCTCTATGCGTCCCTGTGCTCTGGCTTTGACAAGTGCTGCGGCTATGCGGCGTGAGTTTTTTAGTTCGCCGTAGAGGTAGAACACATCGGCCAATCTGTTTTCGTCATATTCGTTCACGATGTCGGCAGCTGTCCGTCCTCCCCGTTTGTTCATGCGCATGTCGAGCGGAGCGTCGAAGCGGAACGAAAATCCCCTTGTCTCGTCATCGAAATGGTGGCTTGAGACCCCCAGGTCGGCCAATAGTCCGTCAATGTGGTCTACTCCGTAGTAGCGCATCCAGTTTTTCAAATAACGGAAGTTGCTGCGGACGAAGGTGAAGGGCTGGGGTGATAGGTGTTGGGTGTTAGGTGTTAATGAAATGTCGTGTTGTTCTTCCTCGTCTCCTTCTTCTGGCGATAGATGATAGGTGTTGGGACCTGATGAAATGTCGTGTTGTTCTTCCTCGTCTCCTTCTTCTGGCGATAGATGATAGGTGTTGGGACCTGATGAAGTGCCGGGTCGTTCTTCCTTTTCTCCTTTAGGCTTTTCATTATCACCTAACACCCACCACCTATCACCTATCACATTCCCCTCCGCATCAGCATCTTGGTCGAAACTGTAGAGGTGTGCCCCGCCCGTCAGGCGTGACAGAATCTCACGGGAATGCCCGCCACCCCCGAAAGTGACATCCACGTAGATGCCTCCGGGGCGGATGTTCAGTCCGTCCACACTCTCTTTGAGGAGAACGGGCACATGATATGTTTCTGCGGTCTTAATCACGTTCTGCCTGTTGATAGTCGTTGTTCATGATTTCTTCCAGAGCACTGCTGAACTCCTCCGGCTCCATGAAAGGTTCCGAACGGTCGTTGCTCCAAATCTCGATGGTGTTGTCTACACCCACAAACTTGATGTTCTGGTCGATGTTCGCCATTTTCATGTAGCGTTTGGGGATGAGAAAGCGCCCGTTGCCGTCGAGGGAGAGGATTTCCACATCCGACACAAACATGCGGAATATCTGCTGTTCGCGCTTGTTCCAGCGCGACAGCTTGTTGCGCAACTCGTCCATCTGCACGTTCCACACCGATTCCGGATAGAGCACCAGACAGGTCTGAAACACGTCTTTTCTCATCACAAGCCGCTCCTCGCCCGATGCTTGCAGCACCTTGCGGAACACGGCCGGCAAAAAGGCGCGCCCTTTGGCATCGGTCTTGGCTTCGATGTTTCCCAGAAATCTCATACGTACATCTTATATAGAGAATTTGGGGTCAAAGTTACATAAAATTCCCCATAATCCTCCACTTTCCCCCACAAATTTTATAAAACTTCCGTAAAAAGGCATCCTTTTGCCTCATTCGTCTTGGTTGGGGGGCGTGGGCCGTTGTGCGAAGTTGTCGGTTTTGTCGCGTCAATGGTATGTTTTTTATGCCGGTAAATCTATCAAAAGTATGTTTTTTTTGAAGTTTTTACGGAAAAAGGTAACGTATTTAAAAACTTTGCGTTATTTTTGCATGGTGTTAGCTTTGGGACAACATGAATGGGGACTTAGAGAAAACGATTGACATTGACCGGATTCTGAAGGGGAAAATGGGTGACAAAGCCCGTTTTGTCCCGGGATTTCTTGTGTCATGGCTCAAGCATATTGTGCATGAAGATGAGGTGAATCGCTTTCTATGGGAGAGTCGCCACACAGTGGGTACGGAATGGCTCGAAGCGTGTGTCCGCTATCTTGACATGACGTTGGACATCGTGGGCGAGGAAAACCTGCCTGCTAAGGACGATGGCAAGCTCTATACCTTTGTCTCCAACCATCCGCTCGGTGGGGCCGACGGCGTGGCACTCGGGGCTCTCATCGGCCGTCACTACGACGGGAAGTTCCGCTATCTGGTCAACGACTTGTTGCTCAACCTCCCGGGATTGAAGCCCGTAAGCATCGGCATCAACAAGACCGGGGCCCATACGCGCAACTTTCCGGCGATGGTCGAGGCCGGTTTCCAAAGTGACAACCACATGCTGATGTTCCCCGCAGGGCTTTGCTCGCGCAAGATTGGTGGACAGATACACGATGTGGACTGGAAAAAGACCTTCATCACCAAGAGTGTGGAGTGTCACCGCGATGTCGTTCCCATCCATTTCGGCGGCCGCAACAGCGACTTCTTCTATCTGCTGGCCAATGTTTGCAAGGCACTCCACATCAAGTTCAACATCGCCATGCTCTTTCTGGTCGACGAGATGTACAAGAATGTCCATAAGACCTTTCGTGTGGCTATTGGCAAACCCATTCCGTGGCAGACGTTCGACAAGAGCAAAAGCGCGGTGGAATGGGCTAAATTTGTGGAAGACAGGGTTTATGACCTGTAGTCCGGCAGCAGTGTCCCGGGAAGGGAAGGCAGCAACAGAGAATCAACAATAAAAGAAATAGAGGATGAGGTGCAACCTGTAGGGGCAGACCCTTGCAGTGCTTCTGTCTCACCAGTATAGAAATGTAAATGGAACAAGAGATCATCCGGCCGGTCAGTAAGGAACTGCTGAAAAGCGAGTTGACACCCGACAAACAGCTTCGTTTGACCAACAAGAGCCACAACGAAATCTACATCATCACGGGCAACGACTCGCCGAATGTCATGATGGAGATCGGGCGACTGCGCGAGATAGCTTTCCGGACGGCCGGTGGCGGCACGGGAAAGCCCGTAGATATTGATGAATTTGATGCCGGCGAGGGATGCTACAAGCAGCTCATTGTATGGAATCCCGAGGCCGACGAGATCATCGGTGGCTATCGCTATCTCTCGGGCAAGGATTGGAAGATGGGGGGCAATGGCCAACCACTGCTCGCTACCAGTCACATGTTCCATTTCTCCGAGAAGTTCTTGACCGACTACATGCCCTACACCGTGGAGTTGGGACGCTCTTTCGTGTCGCTGGAGTATCAGAACGTGCGGGTCAACAGCAAGAGCATTTTCGCCCTCGACAACCTTTGGGACGGTCTGGGAGCCCTTACGGTCATCAATCCCGACTTGAAATACTTCTTCGGTAAGATGACCATGTATCCTTCTTACATCCGCCGCGGGCGTGACATGATACTCTATTTCCTCAAGAAACATTTCGATGACAAGGAGAATCTCGTCATTCCGATGAAACCGCTTGTCATAGAGACTCCGGAGACGGAACTGGAACGGCTTTTCACGGCGACAGACTTCAAGGAGGACTATCGCATCCTCAATCGTGAGATACGCAAGCTGGGATACAACATTCCGCCGCTCGTCAATGCCTACATGAACCTCAGTCCCACGATGAAACTCTTCGGGACGGCCATCAACTATGGTTTCGGCGAGGTGGAGGAGACGGGCATTCTGATAGCCGTCGACGAGATATTGGAGGAAAAGCGCGTGCGGCACATCAACAGTTTCATTGAGGAGCATCCCGAGGCACTGAAGCTGACAAGCGGTGCCAACAACATAATTTATAAAGAGAAGAAATGAATAGGACATTACGTTTTGCCGTTATGGCATTGGCCATGCTGCCGGTGGCAGCATTCGCCCAGTCCACCTACGAGCCCATCGGGGGCACAGGCAGTCAGGCGGAGCAGAAGGCCGGCATCAGTGTAGACGAACTGTTGGCGGCCGGCAAGGAGACTGCCGAGGAGAAGGCCTACCGAGAGAACTTTGTCGCCGACCTGCAGGCCACGGCCCGGAAAATCAACGCCAACTCCGACCAGTGGGCACGTGAGACCGCCAAGCGAGGCTATCCGAAAAAGAAGACGGCCCGCGAAAAGGCCAAACTGGTGGAGCACTATGTCTTCTTGCTCAACACCCAGCTCAGCGATTCGCGCCTGAACAGATTTGTTGACAAGCAGAAGGTGCAGGAGAAAATCACTTATTGGCAGAACTATCTCACCAAACTGCAAAACTCCAAATTGATATAAACTGATGGAAAGCCGCCCGGAGTGCGGCATCTCCATTCTGCACTTGATGCTTTATACGGTAAAACGGCCGCTTGGAATCTGGACCAAGCGGCCGTTTTCAGTATTTCTTTTTGCTGATTATTCGTCTTTAAGGCCATCGGCAATCTCCTGTGCTTCGGGATTGAGGTTGATGTTGCGGGTGGTCTTGGCCTGTATGGAGCCGGCCTTCATGATGTCGGCCATGTCCACACCCGTGGCCGATTTGAGCACGTCAAAGGCCTGCTTGATGGCCACAGGCACGTTGCCGCTCATCGCACTGATGCCCTGACCGTCGCCGCTGTAGATGTTGACATCCTTGATGGCACTGATAGGCTTGGCTACGTTTTCGACGATTTGCGGCAGCACCTCTATCATCATTTGCGCCACGGCCGCGTTGTTATACTTCTTGTAGGCTTCAGCCTTTTTGTCCATTGCCTGTGCTTCGGCTTCCCCTCGCTTCAAGATGGCGTAGGCCTCAGCCTCTCCTTTGGCCTTGATACCCTGTGCCTCTTGCTCCAACTGGTAGCGGGTGGCATCGGATGCCGCATTTTGTGCCTGTGCCTTCTGCTCGGCCTCGTAGCGCTGGGCCTCGGCTATGCGCTTGCGCTGTTCGAGATCGGCTTCAGCGTTCTTCTGCACCTGATATTTGTCGGCATCGGCTTTCTTCTCCACCTCGGCTGCCAACTCGTTTTGCTTGATGATGATTTGCTCCTGCGAGAGGATCTGCTGCCGTTTGGTCTTTTCAATTTCAGCCTCGACGGTCTTGATGTTGATGGTCTTCTGCTGCTCCTGCTGCTGGATGGCGTAGGCGGCATCGGCATCGGCTTGCGCCGTGTCGGCCTGCTTCTTGAGGTCGGCGCGTTTCAAGGCCAGGTCGTTGTTCTTCATGGCGATGGCCGTGTCGGCATCCACCCGGGCGTCGTTGGCATCCTTGTCGGCGTGAGCCACCTGTATCTTCACGTCGCGTTCAGCGTTGGCCCGGTTGATGGAAGCGTCTTTCTTGATTTTGGCCGTATTGTCGGCACCGAGGTCGTGGATGAGCCCTTCCTTGTCGGTCACGTTCTGAATGTTACACGAGATGATCTCGATGCCCAGTTTGGCCATGTCGTGCTGCGCCTTCTGCATCACCTGATCCGAGAAACCGTCGCGGTCGGTGTTGAGCGAACGGAGGTCGAGCGTACCGATGATTTCACGCATGTTGCCCTGCAACGAATCCTGCAACTGTTCGGCAATCATGACAGGGGTCATGTTGAGGAAGTTCTTGGCGGCCAACCGGGTGCCTTCGGCGTTCGGAGTGACGCGTATCTTGGCCACGGCATCCACATCAACATTGATGAAGTCGTTGGTGGGGACGCTCTCCTCGGTTTTGATGTCTACCGTGATTTGTCCTAAGTAAACGCGGTCGAGACGCTCCAGAAACGGGATGCGGAAACCGCCGGAACCGATGAGTACGCGCGGTTCGCGGCTGAGACCGGAGATGATGAACGCGTAGGAAGGTGGTGCCTTGACATAGGATGTGAACACGAAGAAAAGCAGCAGCACGGCGGCTGCGGCAATGATGGCATAAAGCGTAAACGGATTAGCAAACATAGTATCTGTTTTTTAAGTTTGTAATAAAAATGTGTTGCAAATATAATAATATTTCTTTAAAATAATGGTGCCGTTTCTATTTTTTTATCATTTTTGTCCATCGGTGGGGCGGGGGGTGGGTGTTAGGTGGCAGGTGTTAGGTGTTACCAATGAGAAATCGGTGAACACTGTCTCCATGCTATGCCGGAACGCAGTGAATAATATTAACAAAAGTGCTTCCGCAAAAACTCTCCGGCCAGAATGGAAAGCCGGCCTTAGACCACCGGAAAAGCCCGCCGATTTTCCCATTCGGCCACTCCAGACCTGCGAAAGAGCCACAGTTGAAAGTTGAAAGGGCCACAGTTGCGCTGCAACTGTGGCCCTTTTACAAGCCCGGTTGGGCCTTTTTAGGCCCCTTTTTAGACCTAAATTCATGTCAGTAAAATTCAAACAGCTGATTGTCAACGGTTTGGAAGTGTTGCCAAAATTCGCTTATTTGCGCCCAAGTGGTTGTCGGTTGCAAATATCGCAAGCAGAGAGGCTGAAAACGAATAATTAGTTTGACAAATTATTCTATCCCGGTGGTCTCCCTGTCAAGCATCGGCCGGGCTGTAAATAGGCAAAGGGAAGCAGGGATATCTTAATATTTGACCTTTTGTATCTTTAAATTTTTGAATGTTGCATACGCCCTCCGGGCGTGCGGGCAGGCATAAAACACTGCCCCTACTGTAGGATACGGAAAGCGATCTACCATATCACAGCCGGCACGAAGTGTGGGATGCCGACTTTTACTTTTCCACCTCTTTACCCTTTTACCTTTTATTCCACGATTTGTCCGTCGAAGAGGCGGATGGTGCGGTGGGCGATGGAGGCGTCATGCTCGCTGTGGGTCACCATGACGATGGTGGTGCCCTCTTGGTTGAGTTCGGTGAGCAGGTGCATCACTTCGGCACCGTTCTTGGAGTCGAGATTACCGGTGGGCTCGTCGGCCAAAATCATTTTGGGACCGAACACCACCGCACGGGCGATGGCCACGCGCTGCTGCTGACCGCCCGAGAGCTGGTGGGGGAAGTGCTTGGCGCGGTGGCTGATGGCCATGCGCCGCATGATGGCCTGCACCTTTTGCCGGCGTTCGGCCTTGGGGATGGTGAGATAGGTGAGGGGCAATTCGATGTTTTCCTCGACGTTGAGTTCGTCGATGAGGTTGAAACTTTGGAAGACAAAGCCGATTTCGCCCTTGCGCACGTCGGTGCGGTCTTTCTCTTGCAGCCCCGACACCTCACGACCGTCCAAGAAGTATTGTCCGCCCGTGGGATTGTCAAGCAGTCCGAGGATGTTGAGTAGTGTGGACTTGCCGCAACCTGAGGGGCCCATGATGGCCACAAATTCACCGTCGGCCACTTCAAATGATACGTTGTTGAGTGCTATCGTCTCGACTTCTTCCGTGCGAAACGACTTGCTGAGTTTTTCTACTTTAATCATTGTATTTTTGTTTTAAGAATTATCGGGAATTAAAGATGTTGATGGAGAATGGGCAACTGAAAGGACCAAGGAAGGCCGGGGAGGGGACTCTCCGACCTCTCAGGCTCCGGTCATTGATTCTCGTTGATATGTTTCACGGGGTTTTCGTTGCCGGCCACATAGCTCTGCACGGCCACGGCAGCAAAGGAGATGAGCAGCACGATGACACCCGCAGCGAGCAGCCAGGGCCACCAGACGATGCGGTAGGCGTATTGCGAGATCCACCCAGCCATGAAATACCACACGATGGGCACGGCCACGACGAAGGCCACGAGCACGTAGAGCAGGAAGGTGCGGACGAGGCGCAGGCGCATCTGGTTGCTCGTGGAGCCGAACACCTTGCGCACGGCTATCTCCTTGCGGCGCTGCTGAATGAAGTAGGTGGACATGGCCACGAGCCCTAGCAGAGAGATGATGATGGCAATGAAGGCAAACATGGAGACGATATGCGAGGTGCGCAGTTCGTGTTCGAAGGCTGCTTCTATCTGTTGGTTCACGTAAGGGCGGCCTTGGTCATAGAGGTCGCGGTGGAACACTTCCTTGAACACTCGCTGCACTTCGCGGAAGTTTTCGGCCGGACTGCCTCCGGAACAGCCTATGGTGACGCTCCACGGTTCCTCCACCTTGTCTTGTATGAGCAGCAGCATGGGGTGGCTGTTGTCTTCCAGAATGTTGCGGATGTGGAAGTCGTTCATCACACCGCCGAAAGCAGCATCTTTCGGAAACCCGTAAAATCCCGTCTTCTTGTAGTATTCGCTCATGTGTGTGTCGGTGGGCTTCATCCCGAGGTCGTGCAGAGCCTGCGTGTTGAGGTAGATTACGGGGCGGGCAGCTACGTGGTGGTCGTCCTTGAGCGTGATGCCGTAGAGCTTCATCCACTCGGGCGTGGCGATGAACATCTGAAAACTCTTCGACATTTTTTCATCGATGACAGTATTGTTGTTGCCGCCGTCGGCGGGTGTTCCCATGGCGGGGGCCACACCGGTGACGAAAGGCAGCTGCCGCAGGCGGTTGACGAATGTGGGGAAGTCTTTGTTGTCGAAAGCTCCACCCCCGTAAATGCACATCAGGTTGTCGGTATGGAAACCGAGCGGTGCCTTGACCAGGTGTTGCATCTGGGCCGACATGATGAGCGCGCAGGAGAGCATGACGATGGTGATGACATTCTGCAAGGTGATGAACACGCGCGAGAAGACCATCTTGGTTTGCTGTCGGAATGCGCCCCGTACCACCTCAATGGGCCGCACCCTCGACATGACTGCCGCCGGAAAAGCACCGGCCACGACACCCAGCAGCACGGCCGAACCGAACATCGCTGCCAAGACGGCAAGGTGGAGCATGGTGCCGAAATCGATACGGGCATTGAGCAGTTCGGCAAACCGGGGCGTGAGTGCCCATGCAAAGGCTATGGCTATCACTAAGGAGAGCAGACAGAGCACGACGCTCTCCAGCACCAAGCGCAGCCCCACTTCGCGCTTCTGTGCACCGAAAAGGCGGCGCGTGGCCAGTTCGCGGGCCCGGTAGCCCGACTGGGCCACGGTGAGGTTGATGTAGTTCATCACCGAGAAGAGCAGTATCACCAGCCCCACCACGAGCAGGATGGTCACCAGCCGGCTGTTGCCGTGGCGCAGGATATCGTAGTCAGAATTGTATTTAGTGAGATAGAGTCGGTCGAGGGGTGTGAGCGTGGCCCTGCATTTGAAGGCACCGTTATTGAAGCTGGGCCAGAACGACGTGAAGAATGCCGTGAGCCCTTTCTCCCGCGCCATGAAGTCGGTGCCCTCGCGGGCCATCACCAGCACGCACGAGCCGGTGAAATTCACCATGCCCGGGAAGGTCTCATCAATGCTTGCCCGATTGAAATACTTCTCGTAGTAGAAGTCGACGAGCATGTCCACGTCTTGGTTGATGATGGTGTTGTCGAAATCGGCCACCACTCCTGTCACCCGGAAGCGTATGCTGTCGTTCCACACGATGGTGCGCCCGAGCGCATTGTCGGTGCCGAAGAGCTTGCGGGCAAACCGCTGCGTAATCACCGTTCCTTGTCTGTCTTTCAGGCAAGTCTGCCGGTCTCCTTGTAGGAGGGGGAAGTCGAAGAAGTCGAAAAAGGTGGAGTCGGTCATCAGCGCTTGGGCTGTGACGAACTCATCGTCGTGGGCTATGTCTATCCTGTTCAAGGTGAAACCGCACGTGCGCTCTATCTCGGGATAGTGCTTGCGCAGATGTCTGGCCACGGCGTGGTGTGTGCCGTCGGTGCCATCAGACCCTTGGGCGTCAAAATTTGTGCCCACCAAGTAGATGCGGTGGGCCTTGGAGTGCTGTCGGTCGACGTTGGTCTCCTGCCACACGTAGAGCCCGATGAGCATGACAAACATCAAAGCCACCGACAGCCCGAACACGTTGATGGCCGTGTAGATCTTGTTCCGTGAGAGGAACGTGAAGTAAGATTTCAGGTTGAATAATTCTTTCATGTCTTTATTGGAATTAACGAATTGTCTGACAGTTGACAAGTGGGTGAGTTGACGAGTTGCTTGCCTTTTAAGTTGGCGAACCATTTCACTCGTCTTTCAGATAGTCTACAGGGTTGCCTTGTGCCACTTTGAGGCTGTTGAAGACGACTACCGAAATGATGGTTGCCCAAATGAGGGCGATGCACCACACGAACAGCAGCGGATTGAGCGTGACGCGCTCGCTGAACTGCTCTATCCAGCCGGCCGAAACGATGTAGGCGCCTATGCCGCCGACAACAAGCGACGGGACGGCTACCCACGAAATGTTGCCCACGAAGAGTCGGAGGATGTCTTGCAAGCGGGCGCCATTGACTTTGCGCACGGCTATCTCCTTGCGCCGGCGGTTCACCTCGTCGGTGGTATAACCGATGAGTCCGAGCAGTGCGATGATGAGTGTCACCATTCCACCCACCAGTACGGCTGTGCGGAAAGACTGCTGTGCATGATAGAGGTTGGCGAGCATGGAAGCATAGCTGTGCAGCGACACCTTGTTATCGGGAAACATCATGGTGGCTTTGTTCATGATGTCGGTCATGTCAGCCTCCTTCATGTCGTTCAACTTGATGAGGAGATGGGCCGCCGGCCGGCGGTTGTAGAACATCACGCTTGGCCGCTCGTCGGGATTGCTGAACGAATGAAGCCGCACGTCGGCATACACGCCGCAGATGGTGAAAGGTACATTGGCGTCGCCACTGTGCCCTGAGATGCACACGCGCTTGCCTACCACATTGTCATTCCAATGAGCTGTTTTCTTCATGGCTTCCACAAAACTGCGGCTCACCATCACTTCCCGCAGGCTGTCTGTCTGCTCCGTGAACTTGCGTCCTTGCACGACTTTCAGTCCCATGAGATCGGTAAAGCCGTCGGACACGTTGTTGAGGTCGGCTGCGTTGAAGAGCTCCCGGTCGTCGGTCGGAAGCGTCACATTGTTGCCCGGTTGCCCGTTGATGAACAGTGCGTCGGCCGAGGAGATGGCAGCCACGTAGGCTTTCTTCCGCAGGTCGGCGATGCACTTCTCCTTTTGTTGGACAGTGGCCCCGTCGATAGTGAGCACTGCTAAGTTATCATAGTCATAGCCCGGATTGAATCCCACCATGAAAGCATACTGCCGGGCGATGGTGAGGAGTAGGCAAAGGAGCAAAGAGGCTGCTGCAAACTGGAAGGCGAGCAAGGCAAGTTTCCACTTTCGGCGGCTCTCGGCATAGCCGTGAAAGGCCGTTGCCACAGGGACGGCCGAGTAGAGAAAGCCGGGCAACACGCCGCCGAGGAGCAACATGGCAGCCAACACCAAGAGAAGGAACAGACCGCCCCGGTTGAGGAGGAGCGCGCATGCCGGCGTGGCGGTGAGCTGTTCAATGGTGCCCTTGCACACAAAGATGAGCAATCCCGCCAGCACCACGGCACACGCGATGTGCACCACAGCCTCGCAGAACACGATGCTGCCGATGTCTGTGCGGTCGGCACCGAAGCATTTGCGCACCGCCATCTCCCGTGTGCGGCCCACCATGTTGCCTATCACGATGAGCAGATAGTTCATTACCGACGAGAACAGCAGCACAAAGGCCAGCAGCAGGAGTATCCGGCTCATGGTTTTGACATACGGATCGCCCGTGTAGATGTCGTTGAGGAGCTTCAAGTCATAGTCCATCGTGACACCCGCTTTCTTCAACTCTTTTTGCGGAATCTTCTCCCGCAGCATCTTTTCTATGTTGGAACGGAGGTCTGCCGGTGTCTTGCCCTGCGCCAACCTCACGTAGGAGCGGTAGCGGTCATTGCCCACCCATCGCTCGGATCCGTCGTACATCATCTTTCCGATGCTGCCCAAGGCTATCACGAGGTCGGTGCCGTGGAGGGAGGAGTTGTAGGGAAAGTCGTCGAAGACACCGCCGATGGTGAACGTGAGTCCCGGGTATTCCTTGCAAGTGAGATGCCGGCCTACGACATTGCCGCCGATGCGGCCGGCCACTTCGTGGCTGACAAGGCAGTAGAATGGGCGCGACAGGGTTTCCTTGGCTTTCCCCTGTCCTATCTTTTGCGGGAAAACATCGAAGAAACAACTGTCGGCCAGATAGGCGTTGAGCGAGATTTTCCGGTCGTTGTCCACTGCAAACAACGCATCACCCAGCAACTGAGTGGAGCGTGTGGCGGCTTCCACCTGCGGACAGTAGCTCTTCACGCCCTGCGCCACACCGCCACTGGTCTTCTCTCCCTCATCGTGTTCGCCGTCGATGGTGTACTCTTCATATATTTGATAGGTGCGGTCCGCCTCGGGAAAGAAGGTGTCGTAGCTTTCCTGAAAATACACTTGTGCAATGAGGACGGCACCGATGGCAAGGCCGAACCCCAGACAAAGTATTTTGGCAACGTTGTGCCGGCCTCTGCGGGGGAGGTTGAGAATGGCTGATTTCAGATTCTTGATCATGACTTTTCTTCTTTGTTGTCTTTCCGCATCCGACATGGGCGAACGGGAGGAAGATTGGTTGATGGTGCCTTGATGGGCACGTTTCCTTTACGTTTTTCGAACAATAGCCATGCCAAAACAGGCAAAGTGTTGGTGGTTAGCATGTTAGGTGAAAACCATTAAAGGTGTGTGTGTCTAAATGTTGGACACCGCTGCCTAATAATTGGACAGGGGATGGAGGGGGAAGAGGGATACTCTAAATAGTGTTTGGATTTGTGGAACATTATTAAATGTGTGGGCAATTAGTTGGCTTGTCCGTTTTTAATTTGTATATTCGCAATGGAAAACAAAACCTAATAGTATATGACCAATACGGATAATAACTTTTGTGTGATACTGGCCGGCGGCAAAGGCAGGAGATTATGGCCATGCAGCCGTGAACAATATCCCAAGCAGTTTGTTGATTTTTTCGGAACCGGGCGCACGCAGTTGCAGAATACCTACGACAGGATGGCGAAAATTATTCCACCGGGTCATATTTTCATCAATACCAATATGCAGTATGCCGACCTTGTGCGCAGCCAGTTGCCTGAGCTGCCGGCCGACAATTTGCTGGTGGAACCCATTCATCGCAACACTGCCCCAAGCATAGCCTGGGCCACTTACCGCATAGCGCGTCTCAATCCGGAGGCCTGCATCATCACGATTCCTTCCGACCAGACGGTGTTCAACGAGGAGGCTTTCAGCCAGAATGTGCAAGAGGGACTCGAGTTTGTAGCTTCCCGCGATTGTTTCCTTGCCTTGGGTATCAAGCCCACGCGGCCCGAACCGGGCTATGGCTACATTCAGTTGGGGGAGCAGGAGGGGCACGACCTCTATCGGGTGAAGGCGTTCACGGAGAAGCCCGACCGCGAATTTGCCCGCATGTTTGTAGACAGTGGGGAGTTTTACTGGAACACCGGCATCTACATTTCCAATGTGGCCAACCTTCAGGAATGCTTCTCAAGGGTGTTGCCTCCGGTGCTCCGTTTGTTCAATGGGGAAGACCGAGCAGTCTCACCGGCTGATGAAGATGCTTACATGAAGGAGAACTTCCCCTCCTATCCCAATCTCTCGATAGACTTTGCGATACTCGAGAAGTCGGAAAACGTGTATGTGATGAAATGTGATTTCGGCTGGGCCGACCTCGGAACGTGGCACACCATCTATGAGGCCATGAGCAAGGGGGAAGGAGACAACGTGGTGGTGGACAGCGATGTGCTGCTTGAAGACTGCCGCAACAACGTGATCAAACTCTCACACGGACGGCTGGGGGTCATCAATGGGCTCGACGGTTACATCGTCGCCGAGAAGGACAATGTGCTTCTCATTTGCAAGAAGGAAGACTCTTCGTCGTTGATACGCAAGTATGTCAACGAGGTGCGGATGAAGAAAGGGGAGGAGTTTGTCTGAACGGACCGGTCGCTGTCCGGCTGGGAAACTGCCGGATGACGATTGTTAAATTATTTGTTCGTTTTCGGCCTCTCTGCTTGCGATATTCTCGACAAACGCCCTGCCCGACGCAAATGCGCAAATTTGGCGACGTTTTTAAAACACTGATAATCAGTCGTTTGAATTTTGTGAACACAAAATTTGACCCGAAAACGGGGCTGAAAGGGCCAAAACGGGCTTGCAAAAGGGCCACAGTTGCAGCGGAACTGTGGCCCTTTCAGCTTTCAAGTGTGGCTCTTTTGCAAATTCGAAGAGCCCAAATGGGAATATGGATCGGCTTTTCGGGTGTTCTAAAGCCGGCTTTCGGTTCTGGATGGATCGTTTTGGCGGAAGTGTTTTTGTTAATATTATTCGCCATCGCGCGGCATTTTGCGGAGACACCTTTCACCAAATCATGATGTGTGTGTGACCAATGCGTGTACTCATCTCATCCTTTACCCTTTTACTTCTTCGCCTTTTTTCTTTTTACCCCTGCCTTTGGACAGAGTCAGGCAGGCTGTCAGAGTTTCTTGAATTCGGCGTAAATCTTCTCTGAGATTTCCTTGAATTCGGCTTCCGAGAGTTTGAGATGCTCCTTGCGGAAATCCACATCAGCCTCACTGTTGATCGGAATGAGGTGGATATGGGCATGGGGCACTTCGAGTCCGAGCACCACCTGTGCCACCTTCTTGCAAGGGAAAGCCGCCCTGAGTGCCGTAGCCACCTTTTTGGCGAACACCTGAAAGTCGGCCAGTTCGCCGTCTTCCATGTCGAAGATGTAGTCCGTCTCCCGGCGTGGAATCACAAGCGTGTGCCCTTTGGCCAGTGGACTGATGTCGAGAAATGCGTAGAACTTATCGTTCTCGGCGCATTTGTAGCTCGGGATTTCCCCCGCAGCTATCTTTGAGAAGATGCTCATGTTGCCCCTTTCTTATTCGATGGTGATTTTGTCAATGCGCAGTTTGATGGTTCCGCTGGGAATTTTGATCTCAGCCACATCGCCCACCTTCTTGTTCAGCAGGCCTTGGGCGATAGGGGTCTTGATGGATATTTTGCCCTCTTTCAAGTTGGCTTCGCTCTCGCTCACGATGGTATAGGTCATCTTGGCCTTGTTGCCCATGTTGGTCATTTCCACTGTTGAGAGTATCTGCACGGCATCGGCACTCAGGCGCGAGGTGTCCACAATCTTTGCTTCGGCAATGGTTGTTTTCATGCGATTGATCTTATCTTCAAGGTGAGCCTGTGCTTCCTTGGCCGCATCATATTCCGAATTTTCACTCAAGTCGCCCTTGTCGCGGGCCTCTGCGATTGCTGCTGAAGCCTTCGGGCGTTCGATAGACTCCAAGCGCTTCAGTTCGGCTACGAGCTTGTCGTAGCCCTCTTGTGACATGTAAGCCATAATTCAATATTTTTATTAGTTAATAATAGCTTTTCCCGGAGACAATAAAATAAAGAATTCCGACATCAGTTCATGTCGGAATCCATATCCTCGATTATCTCAGTATTTCCTTGTTCTACTTTTGCAAAGATAGGTATTCTTTTTTATATAGCCAAATATTTTGTACCAATAAGTGCCTTTTGATTGATTTAAATCAAGAAATAAGTGCTGTATGTGTGATTTTTTGCAATATTCATTGCGGTTTAAGAGAAAACGCTTATCTTTGCATTGTGTTTTTCATAGTATTAGATTTAAGGTTAACAAAAGGTTGGGACTCGGCGGAGCCCCATTTTTTATGCCCATAATTTTCACCTTAGTATAGATGCACGCCGGCAACAGCGGCATCAACAAAGAAAACCGCCGCTTGAACGATTTCATTCAAGCGGCGGTTTTGTATTTCTCTTCCGGTGTAGGCTCCGGCACGGAGCCACGCCAGATTAGAAGTTGTAGTAGAAACCGAAGGTCACGTTGTTGCCATCGAGATCCACGCCCCAAGCATTGCTGCTCTTGGCACCATCGTAGTCGGGCTTGCTGGTTTTCCAACCGAGGAAGCCTACATGGGCAACGAAGCTGAACTTGCTGCTGAGGTTAACGGCCACACCGGGCTTCAAACCTACGTTCCATACGTCAACAGAAGTAGAGAGGGGGTCGCCTGCGTGGTTGTAGTGTGTGTAACCGAAACCACCGTCCATAAACACGTTGACGAACTTGGAGTGAACGAAAGTGTAGCGGGCATAGGGAGCCACGGTGAGATAGTTGGAGCTTTCGCCTTCAATCTCGACGGGAGTGCCCTTACCGAAACCTACGGTTGTGCCAAGCGCCCAATCCTTGTTGAGGTTGTAGCCAATCTCGGGGAGAACGGCATAGGTGGTAACACTTTCGCCACCTTTAACCTTAGAACTTGCAACACCGAAGTTGCCACCTACATAAACTTGTGCGTTAGCACTTACAGCAACTAAAGCAGTTGCAACTACAGTCATCAAAAACTTTTTCATAAATTCCTTTTTAAAATAGTTCTTAATTATTCAGTCCTTTTACGGACTGATATTCCTGAATCCGCTGCAAAGTTATGTTGTTTTTTTGTTTTGGGGAAATAATTTAACAGTTATTTTTAGTCTCTTTTGTTCTTTTTCATGTCCGGAAAGCCTCCTTTTTCTCTGCAAAAGTTTATTAACTGTCTGAAAACCAAGTTGTTGTGGAGTACGTTCGGATTGCCTGTCATCACCATTTGCCTGCGTGCCCGGGTGATGGCCACATTGAGTTTGCGGTCGATGATGTGCCCGTTTTCCACGAAACTGCTGGCTGTGAGGAACTCCATTTGCCAGCGATTCTGTATGGTGAACGAGTAGATGATGACATCGCGCTGGCTTCCCTGATAGCGCTCCACGGTGTCGATGCTCACGCGTTCCAGTCCCGGTAGGCCGAGTCGCTCCATGCGTTTGCGTATCATGGCTATCTGGTTGCGATAGGGCACGATGACACCCACCGTCTTGTCCGGGTCGAACCGGTCGCCGTAGTAGGCATAGACACGCTGCAGCACTTCGCACACGGTGTCGGCCTCGCGTATATTCACCTTTTCCGACACGTTGGGTTGCCTGCAAAATTCTGAAGGGATGAACACCATGCGGTGGGAAAGCAGCAGGTCGTCAAGGTCCGAGCGGCCGGCATAGCGGGCGACGACAGCAGGCGGATAGAGGGCCGTCTCTTTCTGATGGGGGCAGGGTACGGGCTCCAGATGCTCGTCGTGATAGAACATGCGGTTGGGAAATTCGGCCACGTCCGGGTGCATGCGTCCCTGTCGGCGCAAGATGCCGACGAATGCTTCGCGCCCCTCGTGGCGTTCCCAGCGCAGCAGACGCTCAAAAAGCGAGTTGCGGCAGTTGTCCAAACAGATGTCTCGGAGCGACTGTTCGGCTACGGCCGACTCTTTCTCCGACTGTTGCACCACGGCCGGCAGCTGCTTGTGGTCGCCTATGAGGATGAATTTCGGGCGGCGAAGTCGGCTGCCGTCTGTCGCCTGTCCGCCATCTTCCGCCGGTCTGTCGGCCAACATGGCCAGCAGACCAATGATGTTGGGTTCCAATATCTGGCCTGCTTCGTCGATGATGGCAAGGTCGAAGCGTTTCAAGTCGAAGATGTAGGGCCGCGAGGCTATCATTGATGTGGTGCCCACGATGACGTTGGTGGCAGTCAGCCGGTGACGCATGTCGTCGAGCCGCGGGTGCTCGGCTATGGCTTTGCCGATGAGATGAGGGCGGAAACGGGTGTCGCACGAGAACTCATTGCCTATGCGCAGGAAGTCGATGCCGGCCCCGATGAGCATGTCGCAAATCTCGTCAACGGCGCGGTTGGTGTACGACAAGAGTAGCAGCGAGGTGTTGCTTGTCCCGTCGCCGGCCCGATGGGAGGCCAGTGCCTCCTCCACCATGAAGCGCAGCGCACGGCTGGTCTTGCCTGTCCCCGGCGGGCCCACGAGCAGAAAGTAGTCGCTTGCCTGTTTGGCACGCAGCAAAATGTCGTCGAGTGTGGCGTCGTAAGGGCGTGTGAGTTGCCGGCTCGGGTCGCTCTCCGGTGCGCGCCGGCCCAGTAGCAGGTCTTTGAATGCCTCACCTGCGGCTGCAAATCGGTGTAGGGCTTTGATTTGTGAAGCCGCTCCGATGTCGCTGGTGCCATGCTCTATAGCGAAGAGCGGAGCTCCCGTGTGCTCCGCCGGCAGTCCCGGCAGTGCGTCGATGGCTTCCTCGCGTTGCTGTCCGTCGTTCAGGTGTACTACGATCCGGTCGGTGCGTATCTCCTCCAACACACCTTTATATAATATGGCGTGCCTCACGTCCGGTTCCCGTTCCGGCTGCCGGGGGTGGTCCGCTGACTCACCAGGAGCGTAGGCATAGAGGTAGACCATGTCTCCCACGCGGAAGTTGGGCAGGAAGTCTTCCTCCTGTTCGGGCACGCTCAGGGTTACGGTGTCATACCCGTTGTAGTCGCTGCTGCGCTCTTTGCGCATGATGCGCAGGCCGGTGTAGATGTTTCCCGTGTCCCGCTTTTCGGCCAAGGGCATTCCCCACAAGTCGCTGCTGCTCGTGTTGGTGCCCTCTTGGCTGCCCACCTTGCCTATTAGTTGTTCGCGCACCACAAAGGTCATCATGCGGTTGAAGTAGTCGCGTTGTAGTGGCGTGAGCCGGTGGAGTGGTGCCGTCAGCTCTTCGAGCGGCGGGCGCAGGTAGGTGTTGTAGAAGAAGTCGGTCGCCCCATTCACGTTGAGCGTCTCGGGAGTCAGTTCTCCGACATATCTTCCGAAGCCCTTGCGGGCTATGTCGAAGTGCATGGCCACCAGCCGGTTGCGGTAGGCGATGGCTTCAAGGAAGAGCCGGTGGTAGTAGGCCACCACCATCAGCCCGTCTTTAGGCGGATATTTGGAGTAGAGCAAGCGTATGTCCACCGTGTTTGTGCCGAGTCGGAAGTTGTAGCGCAGCACCCCGTAGTAGAGTAGCAACTGCACGTAGTGCGGTTCGAGTTGGTAGCTGTGATAGGCGATGTTGGGCCGCCCCCGCTCGATGTTCATGTTGCGGCCCGACTTCTGTTCCGCCAGCAGGCGCATGTCAGTCGTCATCAAGTCCACCCGCCCCTGTATGCCCAAGGCCTCACACACGAACGAAGGTTCGAGCAGGGCCATGCCCCGTTCCTCCCCGGTGGGGGCAAGATTGTCCGTGCTCCCGTTGCCGTGGCCGAAGAGTATGTCCACCACCCGTTGCAGATTGCCCGCTTGCACAAGGGCATCGGCGTAGAACTTTTGGGCGTTGAAGTCGCGGCAGGTGGTAAATTCGAGGGCCTTCTCGCGGAAGTTGCTCCGCACGGTGTCGTTCATGTTGTAGTCTCCACGGCTGTTCACGATGTCGTCGAGGGCCGCTCCGGCAAAGTTTCCGAGCAGTGTAGCCTGCGTGTTGACCCGCGGTTTCATCTGGTTGAGCAGGTAGAGCATCGGGTGGTGACCATACTCGGCGAAGCAGGCCGCTATGCTGCTGATGTCGATGAGGAAGTCGGGTTCCACCACGATGATGCGTGCCGTGAGCATTCGTTGCCCCCGGCCTTCCCCGGAAGCCCGCCCCCCGCTGTCGGCCCTTGTCTCTGTCTCGATATGGCAGTCGAGCAGATTGAGCTGTGTGCCCTTGCGGATGATGCCGGTGAGGTAGCTGTGGTCAGTGCCGTCGGTCTCGTTGCGCAGTCTTACGGCATATTGTTCACCGCCCGTCTCCCCATCCGGGGTGGCGTAGAGGCAGTTGTCGTCCCAACCGTCCACCACGCAGCGCACCTGCCGGCTGTTGATTTCCTGCCCCGTTTGGTGCGGGCGATGAGTGTGAGGGATGATTTCGGTAAGCCCCGAGGGAATGTCCTTGCCCATCACGGCACTCACGAAGATGCTCAGTGCGCGCCCGTCGTAGAGCAGTTCTTCGCGCGCCAAGGGCTCGCTGCCGTTGCTATGGCGGCGCATGGTTTGTATGTCGGCCTTGTCACTTACCCCCACACGGTGTCGTTTGCAAAGAAAGTCCACCTGCGAAAAGAGGTTTCCGAACGACTGCTCTGTGTCTCTCACGCCCTCGTGACAGCACAGCACCAGCACCTCGTGCATCATGCTGTTGCGCGTGGCCGGCTGTAGGTCTGTGGCGGTCAGCAGTTCCCTGATGCGCCCGAATAGTTCGTCTGCAGTGATATTCTGTGCCATAACGTTGCAAAGTTACGAAAAAAATCCATGCCGCAAAACTAACGACCGTTGCGAAAAGAAAGAAGCTTATCGTTCAGCGGCAAACTGCGTTTATCTCTGAATGAGTTGTTGGACAGATAAATTCGCCTAATCCTCATCATTCGCTGACAAAGATAAAAATGTGTCGGCGAATTTAACGAATTGAGCGAATGAAGGATATGGGCGGATAAATTCGTTTGATCCGCATCATTCGCCGACTAAAAAACATATAACCCGAAGACTGCTAAGATGGAGGAAAGGCCTTATATTTCTCATTCTTTGCTTTGAAGTGGTGTGGGGAGACAGGGGCGTATAAACCATGAGCGGTGTCCTAAATTCCTGTACTTCTTATCCTCACTCCTCACTTTCAACGCCTTTTTGCATAGAATCTCAATATTTTTTCTTACCTTTGTGCGCTTTCACCTTCCGGGAGGGAGGTCTTTCGGGCGTTATATGGTCTGCGCTTTCAGTCGCGGAGTATGTGGCGTGTCCATCGGTTGCGATGGAAAAAGAGTGACTAATAATTATAATAAGGTATCATGGACAAAAAAGAACTCATGCGCAGGGCCATCGTCCTGAGCGAAGAAAGTGTGAAACACGGGGGCGGCCCGTTTGGTGCCGTCATTGCAAGAAACGGCGAAATTGTCGCCGAGGCATCCAACAGCGTGACCATCGACCACGACCCCACGGCCCATGCCGAGGTCAACGCCATACGCAAGGCTACTTCCAAATTGCAGAACTTCGACCTTGAAGGGTGCGAAATCTACACCTCCTGCGAACCGTGCCCGATGTGTCTCGGAGCCATTTATTGGGCACATCTCGACAAAATCTATTATGCCAACGACCGTAAGGATGCTGCCAAAATCGGTTTCGACGACGACTTTATCTATCAGGAGATAGGTCTCAAGCCCGCCGACAGGCACAAGCCGATGGAGATCCTTTTGCGCGACGAGGCACTCAAGGCCTTCCGGATGTGGGACGAGAGCACCGAGAAGACGGAGTATTAAGCATTTTATGTACGAGAAAAACAGTTGTGATAGCAGGGCCCCGAAAGCCCTGCTATTTATGTTTGCGGAAGGGGGATTCCGGGGCATGGTGATGCCGGATAGCAAAAAAGCAGGAATGATGATAAATTATTCGGAAGAAATTCGTAATTTTGTAGCCGACTTTATAGGTAGAACAAAAAGATGGATAGACTGCCCAAAGACCCGATGATTCTTTTCAGCACGGTGAATATGCTGCTCCGTGATGACTATCGCTCGCTCGACGATCTCTGCGACGATATGAATGTAGATCGCAATGCACTGGAAACGAAGCTGGCGGCCGTCGGTTTCGAATACAGCGAAAAGAACAATAAATTCTGGTAAGACCAACCCGAAAGAGCGTCCCGCCATGCCATCGGCGAGACGCTCTTTCTCTATTTTCGGCCCCCGGCCTCAGGAAATGGCGGGGGAGACCATCTTTAAGTATCGGAAACGTTATAACAAGTAAAAGTGTAGACAATGGCGAATTTAAGATTTGAGGTTGTGGCCGAAGCGTTCAGAAAACGCCCGTTGGAGGTGGAAGTCCCCAAGGAGCGTCCTTCAGAGTTTTTCGGGAAATATGTGTTCAACCGCTCCAAGATGTACAAGTATCTGCCTGCCGACGTGTATGAGAAGCTGGTAGACGTGATGGACAATGGCACCCGCCTCGACCGTTCGATAGCCGATGCCGTGGCGGCCGGCATGAAGCAATGGGCCGAGGAAAACGGCGTGACCCACTACACCCACTGGTTTCAACCATTGACCGAGGGCACGGCCGAGAAGCACGATGCCTTTGTGGAGCACGACGGCAAGGGAGGAATGATCGAAGACTTCTCCGGCAAACTGCTTGTGCAACAGGAGCCCGATGCCAGTTCGTTTCCCAACGGCGGCATACGCAACACTTTCGAGGCGCGGGGCTACTCGGCCTGGGATCCGACATCGCCCGTGTTCATCATCGACGACACACTCTGCATCCCCACCATCTTCATCTCCTATACCGGTGAGGCACTCGACTACAAGGCTCCGCTGCTGCGCTCGCTCCACGCCGTGAACGTGGCCGCCACCGAGGTGTGTCACTATTTCGACAAGAATGTGAAGAAGGTGCAGACCAACTTGGGGTGGGAACAGGAATATTTCCTCGTTGACGAGAGCCTCTATTCGGCTCGCCCCGACCTCATGCTCACCGGCCGCACGCTCATGGGGCACGACTCAGCCAAGAACCAACAGATGGACGACCACTACTTTGGCACCATTCCCGAGCGTGTGCAGGCGTTCATGAAAGATCTCGAAATACAAGCCCTCGAACTGGGTATCCCTTGTAAGACGCGCCACAACGAGGTGGCCCCCAACCAGTTTGAACTGGCCCCGATCTACGAGGAGTGCAATCTGGCCGTCGACCACAACATGTTGCTCATGAGTCTGATGAAGAAAGTGGCCCACCGGCACAGCTTCCGCGTGTTGCTGCACGAGAAGCCGTTTGATGGTGTCAACGGGTCGGGCAAGCACAACAACTGGTCGCTGACCACTGACACGGGCGTGCTGCTCCATGCCGCAGGAAAGACCCCCGAGGCCAATCTGCGCTTCGTGGTGTTCATCGTGGAGACACTGATGGCCGTCTATCGCCACAACGGACTGCTCAAGGCCTCGGTGATGAGTGCCACCAACGACCATCGGCTCGGGGCCAACGAGGCTCCGCCGGCCATCATCTCCAGCTTCTTGGGCAAGCAGCTCACCGACCTGCTCAACCACATCGAGAAGGCTGACAAGGACGAACTCTTCACCGTGGCCGGAAAGAAAGGTATGGAACTCGACATTCCTGAGATTCCCGAACTGATGATTGACAACACCGACCGCAACCGCACGTCGCCTTTCGCCTTCACGGGCAACCGCTTCGAGTTTCGTGCCGTGGGCTCTGAGGCTAACTGTGCCAGTGCGCTCATCGTGCTCAACTCGGCTATGGCCGAAGCTCTCACCGACTTCAAGCGGCGCGTGGATGCGCTCATCGCCGGCGGTGAAGACCGGACGAGTGCCATCATCGACATCATCCGGGAAGACATCAAGACCTGTCGTCCCATCCGCTTCGACGGCAACGGCTACAGCGACGAGTGGAAGGCCGAAGCCCGTGAGCGGGGACTCGACTGCGAGGCCAGCTGTCCCGTGTGCTTCGATCGCTATCTCGATGCTGAGAGCATCCGCATGTTCGAGTCTACGGGCGTGATGAAAGAGAACGAACTCCGCGCCCGCAACGAGGTGAAATGGGAAACCTACACCAAGAAGATACAGATAGAGGCGCGCGTGATGGGCGACCTCACGATGAATCATGTCATTCCCGTGGCCACTCACTACCAGAGCAGATTGGCCAAGAATGTAGAGGGCATGTTCAACATCTTCGGCCGTGAGGAGGGTGCCCGGCTCACGGCACGCAACGTGAAAATCATTCGCGAGATAGCCGAGCGCACCGAGAAGATAGAGACGGGCGTGGAAGAACTCGTCAATGCCCGCAAAAAGGCCAACCGCATAGAGAGCGAGCGCGAAAAGGCAGTGGCCTACCACGACATCGTGGCCCCGAAGATGGAGGAGATTCGCTACCAGATAGACAAGCTCGAACTCATGGTGGCCGACGAACTCTGGACGCTCCCGAAATACCGCGAACTGCTGTTCATCAGGTGATAACAGTATATAACTTTTCCATTCTGTGCGGCTACATCGTTTACATTTATACACTTTTGTGAAAGCTGTTTGGCTCTTTGCCGGGCTGCTCTGTCTCTTTGTAGGGGGGCGGGATGAATCTCACACACAGGCGGTCTTGGCTCGTGCCGATAATCTCATAAAAAACTTATTCTGATTTTAGAGATTTAGTGGAAGATGTTGATGTCACGGATGATAAAACAGGCGAGATTAATGCTGATTTTAGAATGAGGGATAGCCGTGATTTAGCCGTTCAGAAGGCTATGTGTGAAGATGATTATATGATAGATGTTAGGGATTGCAGTTTCTACCCAATAGCAGGCACGGTCGTTGGCTTTTTTACAGGTGGGGGGACTATAGCTATGGGATATGCAGCTTATGGCTATTGTCTAT
Source organism: Segatella buccae ATCC 33574 (assembly GCF_000184945.1). Classification (GTDB taxonomy): domain Bacteria; phylum Bacteroidota; class Bacteroidia; order Bacteroidales; family Bacteroidaceae; genus Prevotella; species Prevotella buccae. The sequence continues at coordinate 427,846 of NZ_GL586311.1, read as the reverse complement.
ATTCTGCAAGAAAATCATATAGCAGATGTATGAGAAGGATAAGATAATTTTTGTATAAAATAAACATTTAAGGCAAGAGTTCCATTAAAAAGTGATGGAACTCTTGCAATATGAAATAAAGTTATGATTTGATTTTATGCTTAATAAAATGATTTCTTTAAAGAAAAACTTACTGTTCCTCTCTTTGTTACAAGACAAGGTGTTGTTCACGATTATAAGTTTATTGACTTTTTTGGGGATAGGGCTTTGTGTCGGTCAGGCTATAAGATATAGCCAACATGGTGGACAATGGTGGTTTGAGACAATCACGTCCAACACCCAACTCTTTCTCGTTTTTTCTTTAATTACGGTGTGTCTTGCCGGACGCAGGATCTGCATACGAAAGGGTCGTGGATATGAATGTCAAGATGAAGGGAAGATACCTGCAAGGCATCTTATTCTTGACAAATTTTACTTCATCTTTGCTTATTGTACTCTCATTGCCATATTACTATTTCCTATCATGATGTACTATGGTTTTTCCCTGATTCAGCTGTTGGCAACCTATCTGTATTGTATAGGGGTTGTTAACGTCTGTACGTTTCCCATTGTGGTATGTCGGGAAAAAGAGCGTCTTAGTGACTTCGAAATGGTCAATTTTTCACTTTTCAAGCAAGTGATTTCTTATATTGTGCTGCTATTAGCCATCGGAGTATATTGGGTTGTTGATGAATGGTCTGGCAAATGGAATATTCATATTGCTGTAATAGTCCTTTCATGTTTGGGGGTAACCGCCCTCCTCCTGCACCGTTTTTTTGTTCAATTGGTAGTGAGGATGTATGCAAAAGATTAAGATTGTATTTATTCTTATTGGTATATTGAGTCTACTTTTATTTCTATTCTATTATATTATATTATGGTAAGGGTAAAGATACAGGTAATACTCCTCTTTATAGCATGATAAAAGATGAAAATTGGGAATGGAAATTTATATTTAAAGAAAAGAAGAAGATTCTTCTTCACCAATATAAAGATACCATAACTACATTTTTTGATTATTATAATTATACGGACAAAGTACAGCTAATAGATACAATAAAGACTAGTTGTGGGTGTACAAAAGTTAGATATCCACACAAGCCAATACGGGTAGGTGAAAAGGGAAAAATATTTATTTCTATTGATGTTACAAATGATAGCGGTTATTTTGGCAAAACAATAGCTGTATATTTCCATGAACAAAAACCGATTATGTTGAGAGTGTTAGGAAAAAAGGAATACAGAGAGACTCGCATTGACAATTAAGTACATATATTCTTACATGTGCAAATGCTTCCTACGTAATATCCACCTGCTTCACTTTCTTGCCTATCGGACGTTTCTTCGCAGGTGGTGACTAATATGTGTTTCTGTCCTTTCTTAAAAATTCTTTGAAATTTATAGGAAGAAGGAGCCTTGATAAAAAGACATTTTAAGTCAATCTGTAGTCTATCTTTATGAAGTGAGCCCCGATAAGCGGACAAGCGCCTATCGAGGCTCACTCTATGTTACTGCCTCCTTTTTGCGAGTTGGATAATGCTCTTTCGGGGAAGGCTACTTCAACTCGAATGCTTTTTTCAACCGCAAGTTGTCGGAAGAGTTGCCTATCAGGGCCTCGAACATTCCGGGCTCCGATTTCCATGCCCCCGTTGCCTCGTCGTAGAAACTCAGTGCGTCGTTGCCGATGGTGATGCTCACCTCCTTGCTTTCGCCCGGCTGACAGAACACTTTCTTGAATCCTTTCAGTTCTTTGTAGGGACGGTCTACCGAAGCCTTTACGTCGTGAATGTAGAGTTGGATGGTTTCGGCCCCGGCGCGCTTGCCCGTATTTTTCACATTGACGGTGAAGGTGATGCTGTCAGTTGCGGTCAAGGCGGCTTTGTCGGCACGCAGGTTGGACAGTTCAAACGAGGTGTAACTCAACCCGTGACCGAAGGCAAAGAGCGGACGTGTGTGTTCCTTGTCGGCCCAGCGATAGCCCACGTAGACGCCCTCTTTGTACTCCTCATCGATGATGTTGTGAGGGTCGGACGGCCCTTTGGCCGCATTCCGCCATGTGCCCGGATAGGTGTCAAGTGCGTGGGCACCCACTTCCTTGAGCGAGGAGGGCCAAGTGAACGGCATTTTCCCGCTCGGATTGGCGTCTCCCGTGAGGATGGCCGCAAGTGCTTCACCGGCTTCCGAACCGATGAACCAGCCTTGCACAATGGCCGGCACCTGCTCTTTCCACGGCATGGCCACGGCATTGCCCGAGATATTGACATAGACGAAGTTCTTGTTGGCCTTGGCCAACGCCTCGATGAGGCGGTCTTGTGCGTAGGGCAGTTCGTAAGCCTTGCGGTCGTGCCCCTCACAATCCTGATAGTCGCTTTTGTTCAATCCCCCGAACATCACCACATAGTCGGCTCCCCGGGCCTTCCTTACGGCCTCGGCTATCAGCTCGTCGGCCGACCGGTTGTCTTCGAGCTGTTGTCCGGTGCTCACACCATTGTAATCGCCGGTGACATCGCCCACATACCCACGGGCATAGTCTACCGCGATGCCGTCTCCCAACCGTGCCTTCAGACCCTCAAAGGGAGAAATCTCCCGCTGCACTTTCAGCGACGAACTGCCGCCCCCGACAGTCATCATCTTGATGGCATTCTCGCCCACCACAAGCACACGTTTGGCCTTTGCCGTGTTGATGGGCAACACCCCGCGCTTGTTTTGGAGCAGCACGATGCCTTCTTCCGCAATCTGCCGGGCAGCCTGATAATGGTCGTCGGAACAGAGGAAACCATGCGGACGGTTGGGATTCATCGTCGTGCGATAGTAGAGTCGGAGCACGCGCCGCACCTTGTCGTCAAGTTCTTTCGTGGTGTATTTGCCCTCTTTGATGCCTTTCAGATAGGGGTTGGCAAGGTAGTAGTTGTCGTAGGCATTGCTGGCCCCCATCGTCAGCCCATTGGTCCAAGACCCGAACTCCATGTCGAGTCCGTTCCTTACGGCCTGCTCCGTGTCGTGGGCTCCTCCCCAGTCGCTCACCACCACGCCGTCAAACTTCCAGTCACCTTTCAGTATCTTGTTGAGTGTCCATTGGTTATGGCAGTTGTGCTCGTCCTTGTAGAGGTTGTAGGCCCCCATGATGGCCCATGCCTTGCCTTGTTCCACAGCCGCCTTGAAGGCCGGAAGATAGATTTCATGCAGGGCACGGTCGCTGATGATGACATTCACCTGATGGCGGTATTCCTCGTCGTTGTTGAGACAGTAGTGCTTCACACAGGCCGCCACGCCCTTCGATTGCAGCCCTTGGATGTAGGGCACCACCATCGTGGAAGCCAAGTAAGGGTCTTCTCCCATATACTCGAAGTTGCGTCCGTTGAGTGGTGTGCGATAGATGTTGACACCCGGGCCGAGAATCATGTTCTTGTTTCGGTAGCGTGCCTCCTCGCCCAGACTCTCGCCATAGAGGCGACTCATCCGGGGATTCCACGATGCAGCAAGACAGGTGAGTGCCGGAAAGGCCACGCAGGAGTCGTTGGTCTGTCCTGCCTGTTCCCATTCGTCCCACAACACGTCGGGGCGCACACCGTGGGGGCCGTCGTCAGTCCAGAAGTCGGGGAAACCCAAGCGGGGAACGCCTGCCGCCGAAAACTTGCTCTGGGCATGGATGATGCGAATCTTCTCCTGAAGCGTCATTCTGCCGATGGCATCGTCAATGCGCTGCTCCATCGGTTTTGTCTCGTCCAGATAGAGCGGCAGCGACTGCTGCGCCTGTGCCGCCATCGTCGTGGATAGTGACAGCACACATGATAGTATCAAATGTTTCATCCTGTAGGTTTTATATCATTGAGTTATATAGATTGTCCTTTCAGGTTTAGGCAGGAATATTTCGTCTCTGCAAAATTACTAAAATATAGATATAAAAATGACTCTTTAGAGTGAAAATGTGGATAAAACAGGAAGAAGCATGTTTGTAAATGATTGATATATAAAGTCATGGATAGAAAATCTAGGGGAGAAAAAGTGGACGTGTTCATGTTCGTGGCATTAAACTTATTACCATTCTCATGCTTTTCCAATACTTTTTGTTTTCTATCGTCTTCCATTTTGAGATGAATGCCAAGGTGTTTACTTTTGCCATTTAATATATTATCTCACTAGTGTCCCATTAAAATTGAGACGAGTTAAATGTTAATCGAATAGCCCCGGGATGGAGGGAACTATCGAGTTCTTTGACATTGTTGAATTTAGTCTTATCAAACAGGTCAGTTAGGTGAGTTTTGTCCGTCAGTGATATGTTTAGGATTTGTAAGACTTCATAGGTCGCACGTTTTTCACAAGCCTCCTTCATCATGTAGAAAGCAAAATCCTCGAAGAGCCTATAGTTACGATTCTGATTGGCAGATGCAAATGTGTTTTTGGCAATAGGCTTACTTTCTATGTCAAGAAACTTACACTTTGAATGGTGAGCTTCCAATGCCACCACAATGTCTCTCAGACTTTCACGATTGGAGAGTTGTCCAAACATCATTGCAAGCTGTTGGTTCCAACCAAAAACACATCAAGACCATTGCCACAGATAATGGCCCTGGATTTGCGGCGCATAATCTGATTACTAAGTGTTTAGAAGTTGTCGTTTACTTTGCCGGCCCTTATGCCTCATGGCAGAAAGGAGCGATTGAAAACACAAACAAGCTCATTAGGCAGTATATCCCAAAGCAAGCAAACTTCGATGAATTCACAGACAAAAAGACAGCGATGATACAGAAGAAAATAAACAGGAGGCCAAGACAAAAACTCAATTTTCAAACACCAAAATGCGAGTTCTACAAAAGAATTTAATAATTTTGCATTTGCTGGTTGACTCTATGTCATATACAAGTAAGTTTATGTTGCAAATTTTAGGGCTTGTCTAAATGTTTTTACTAAAGAACGCCATGTGTGTATTTTGTCTGTTCTTGGCCATATTAGAAATCCGAGGGCAGGCAAGTCTCAATGTACGCCGATTTGGCGAATTTGATGGTCTGTCCCATCACCATTGTACGAGTATAGCACAAGACGGGGATGGGATGATTTGGATAGGTACATGGAATGGGTTAGATCGATTTGATGGATATGATTTTGTAACCTTCAAGTCTCATGCCGGCGATGGGAGCAGTTTAGGGTATGATAGAATAACCGATATTCATATCATAGGCAGTAGCATTCTTTGTAAAGTAGAGGATGAATGTTTTCTTTTCAACATCAAGACAGGTAAGTTCAGTGATACTAAGATGACATGGAATCAAACCTTGAGGAAATACCGCTTTTCTGAAGTTCCTGTCAAAAGTATTGTGGATAGGCATGGCATTAGGTGGACAGTGGATTCTAAGGGTGTAAAGCAAGAATATCAGAAATTGAGCTACTTTACTCGAATTCCCCAGAAAACAAATAGTCAGGTGAGATGTATATATAAGGATAAAAAGCGGCGAATATGGATTACCAATAGGGAAGACTCCACCATACGTATCTTTGATGAGCATTTGAATTTAAAAGGTTATTTGGGGAGAGATGGGAGTCTTCATCATAGATATACATGTTTTGGTGCTGCCATCTATTGTATCTATCAGGATGCCAAAGGAATCTTTTGGTTAGGAAGTAAACCCAGAGGTCTTTTTAGACTTCAAGAGAATCAGGGTGGTGACTTTGTAGTCGAACATATCGCTCAAGATGTCTATGGGCATAAAATGGCAGATGAAATCTACAGTATTTGTCAAGATCAATGGGGACGGCTTTGGCTGTCAACAATGGATAAAACACTTTGTTGCATTCTGAATCCTGACAATGAGAGACGAATTATCCTCAATCAATTCAGAGAATTCACCAATCTTCCCCAAATATGTAGATCGGTTCGATACACCTATATCACAGCTAAGGATATCATGTTTGTATGTACCACGAGAGGGCTTCTCGTGAGTAAACTGACAAAAACTTCTCCCTATCGTTTGAGGTTTAAGATCCATCAATGTGAGTCGGGACGATTTAGTAGTCTCAACAACTCTGCCACTATGTATATTACGGAAACCCCTTGTCATCACATGTTTGTATGTACAGAAGGTGGGGGGATTAACCGAATACTTACTAAGAATCTGTTAGCTAATCGGTTTGAGTTCTTGCATTATGATGAAAGCTACGTTTCTTCTGCCATTGATGCCCATGGGGTATTATGGTTAATCGGAACGAAAGGATTGACGGCCCTTGATATACATAAAAACACCTTCGTCACTTATAATAACGATGTGTGGGATGACAGGTTGTTATTCTCCGACGCCCCTCCTCTTTCACTTGGGAATGGCAGATATATAGTCGGGCTTATGGACGGAGCTGCTATTTTCAATACTAATTTGCTTCGCCAAAAGGGACATATTCCCAAAATAGTATTGACCAGCACCCTTATAGAAAACAAGGTTTTAAATTATGCAGTCAGCAAGAGTGACACCATTGTCTTGGATCAGTATCAAAGAAATATCAAACTCACATTTGTTGCACTGAATTATAAAAATTGTGAAAATCTGGAATATCGTTTCAGGTTAGGGGAAAAACAGCAATGGAATAGTTTGCATAGAGAGCGTTCTGTGACTTTACTCAACCTTTCTCCGGGAACTTATCGGCTCTATATAGAATCAAAATTGCTGAATGGAGAATGGGCTGGCAACATTCGCACGTTCACTCTAATTGTAATTCCCACAATTTGGCAGACAGAGGTTGCCAAGGCTATGTATATCTTACTTGCTCTTATTTTGATATTCTCTGCTTTTTACATTTATTTTTATATCCGCGAGATGCAGAGAAAGCAAAATGAGACCTTAAAAGCCTATTTAAGGCTGTTAGAAGAAAGAAATGTAGTTTCTAATGGTAATGAAAGTACATCCTTTCAGGGAATACATCTTTTAAATGATAGCCTTTCAAAAGAGGAAGAAGCCTTGATGAATCGTATTATGGATTATATAGACCAAAACTTGGCAGAATCAGACATCAATGTCACTGACTTGGCTACAGTTGTTGGAGTAAGTCGGTCGGGGCTAAATCGGAAGATGAAGAATATCATTGGTATTACTCCAAAGGAGTTTATCAATAGAGCTCGGATGCATAAAGCATGCAATCTGTTGGTTTCAACCCATTCTGCTGTAAAGGAAATAGCATATGCCTGTGGCTTTGCTGATCAAAATTATTTTGGCAAAAGTTTTCGTGCAACCTATGGAATGAGTCCATCTGAATATCGGCAAAAGTATAAAAAATAAGGTAAAATGGACTGTAAAGTCAGTATTTGGAACAAAAATACCGAAGATTTGGTTTGATTTTACCAATCATGATATCGGTTTTTAGCGACTTTTGTGGCAGATTTTATCTAATAGCTACTTTTTGCCATAATTGATGATATACCTAAAAATAACTAAGTTAAAGACCTTTATTATGAGAAATGGAAAAATGAACTACTTAAAAAGGTGCGTTTTAGGCACACTTGTATTCCTGCTATCTTCTACTTTATGTACGAAAGCGCAGAATCTTAGCGTTTCTGGTACGGTGACTGATGACACCGGACAACCTGTTATCGGTGCAAGTGTCAAGGTGCCAGGTTCCTCTGTTGGTACAATAACCGATATGGATGGGAACTTCACTATATCTGTTCCGAAAGATACTAAATTGGAGGTATCTTACGTGGGGTATAAGAATAGAATTGTGACAGCGTCGAGTAGTAATCTGGTAATATCTTTGATTGAAGATGCCAATTTGTTAAATGAAGTTGTTGCCATTGGATATGGTTCTGTGAAACGTAAAGACGTGACGGGTTCTGTGTCCTCTGTTGGTAATGCTGACCTCGTTGCAGTGCCGGTAGCATCACCCGTGGAAGCCATGCAGGGTAAGTTAGCCGGGGTACGTGTCACTTTGCCGGAAGGTAATCCTGATGCAGAAATTATAGTTCGTGTTCGTGGAGGTGGTTCCATTACCCGTGACAATACACCTCTTTATATTGTCGATGGTTTTCCTGTTAGTTCCATTTCGGACATTCCGGCTTCCGACATTGAGACTATCGATGTACTGAAAGATGCTTCTTCTACAGCAATTTATGGTAGTCGTGGATCTAACGGTATTATTCTTGTCACAACTAAAAGTGGAAAGGCTGGAAAAGTAGTGGTCAATTATAATGCTTACATAGGTTTTAAGAAGGCGGCTGATAAAGTTGATGTCTTAGATTTGGAGGATTACCTAAAATGGCAATACGAGTTGTCACTTCTTGCATCAGGGTCGAACCATGATAAGTATCAGAAAGTGTTTGGAGGATGGGATGATATATCTAAATTGTCCGGTACTTTAGAGAAAAAGGACTGGCAGCATGAAGTCTATGGGCGTACTGGGAATGTGTTTAGTCACAATCTCAATATCTCTGGCGGATCAGAAAAACTCCGCTTTACAGTTGGATACAACTACATAAATGAGAAAGAGATCCTGTTGACGTCTGATTATAACCGTAATAATCTGAGTCTTAAGCTGAATTATGAGCCAAACAAGAAGAATAAGTTGGAATTTTCTGCTCGATACTCTCGGACAAAGATCTATGGCGATGGACAAGGAGATTCTTCTGGCGATCAAAACTCTGTTTCTTCTAATTCGTTTGGCCGAATCCGTCATGCTATTGTCTCAATGCCATTTCATATTGATGCCGAACAACTCGGAGGTACAATCAGTGAAGATGATGTCGATGATGGATTGGAGGATCCGCTAACGGCCCTTGCCGATAACTTTAAGAGACGTGCCCGGCAGAACTTTAATATGAATGGGGCTTGGACATGGAATATTCTTCCCGAGTTGATACTTAAAACTGATGTTGGTTTAGACACCTATTCCAACGACCTGAAATATTTTTTTGGCACAACGACTTATGAATCACAAAACAATGCGCAGTCGGCCTATCAGACATTGCCATTGACCAATCGTACGCAAGTGAGTCGCCGCACTTTTCGTAATACGAATACTCTGCAATACGATTTCTCAAGAATTTTACCCAAGGAGCATTCATTAAATATGTTGTTGGGAGAGGAAAATATTATCGTTGATGAAACCTTGACAACAACGCGCATTGAAGGTTTTCCGAAATTCTATAATGCTGACATGGCATTTCGTTTTTCCTCACAAGGCAAACCGACTAAAGGGAATGAATATTTCTATCCCAAGAATAAGATGCTCTCTTTTTTTGGACGCGTGAACTACAGTTATTTGGAACGATACTTGTTGACAGTCTCTGTTCGGGCAGATGGTTCTAGTAAATTTACCAAAGGCAACAGGTGGGGGTATTTTCCTTCTGTAGCCGGAGGGTGGAGAGTTTCGGAAGAACCATGGCTGAAAGATACCAAAAACTGGTTGAGTAATCTCAAGCTTCGTCTAAGCTATGGTGTCAGTGGTAATAATAATATACCATCCGGTCAGACTATCCGCTCATATGCTATTACGCAACAGTCTTGGTTGAATTTAGCTAGTTCGTGGCTGACAGCTGGACTGACAATGAGCAATCCGGATTTGAAGTGGGAAACGACCCGTTCTGTTAATATGGGCGTCGATTTTGGCTTTTTTGACAATAAACTTAATGGTTCCTTCGAACTTTATCAAAATAATGTGAAAGACCTGTTAATGGAAATGCAGATTACCGGTAATGGATACAACACGCAATTTCAGAATGTGGGAGAGACCAATAATAAAGGATTTGAATTGACTCTAAACTACAATGCAGTAAATACCAAGAAATTCGGATTGGACTTCTCATTCACCATTGGACATAATGTTAATAAAGTTGTCAGTTTGGGAAAGATGGGTTTTTATACCAAGGCTTCCTATTGGGCCAGTACCGAATGTGGGGCTGACTATATAATCAAACCGGGCCTCCCCGTAGGAACCATTATTGGCTATGAATTGGAGGGAACCGGCCGTTATGGTATAGAAGATTTTGTTGGGTGTCAGAATGGTAGGTGGATACTTAAGGATGGTGTGGCAAATAGTGGTGGTGTCGTGGGTACTGTACGGCCGGGAGCCTTGAAACTGAAAGATATGGATGGTAATGGAACTATCAACGATGACGATAAGGTTCAGATAGGTGATGCCAATGCCTGGGCGACAGGTGGTTTTACAATTGGGACTCATTTTTGTGGTTTTGATCTCAATGCAGATTTTACATACAGTTTGGGCAATGACATCTATAATGCTGACAAGATAGATCAGACATCCACGCGTGGTGGACTTTGGCGTAATCTAAGCACAACTATGGCAGAAGGCAAACGTTGGACCAACATAGATGCTAATGGCAATCTTGTCAATGATCCGGTAATCTTGGCTTCTATGAATGCCAATACCGTCATGTGGTCGCCCTATACCAGTAAGGCTGTTTGTACCAATTGGGCGATTGAGGATGGTTCGTTCCTTCGTCTGTCGACTTTAACATTGGGATATACCTTGCCAAAGCATATTCTGAGTAAGGTGTTTATTCAGAATCTACGATTATATATAACAGCATCCAATTTGTTCTGTTTTACCAATTATAGTGGTATGGATCCGGAAGTGGATTGTTGTCGTAACTTTCTCATTTGTCCCGGAGTGGATTATTCTGCTTACCCGAAAAGCCGCCAATTTATTTTTGGTTTTAATCTAACCTTTTAATTAACACTACAATATCTTGACAATATGAAAGATAAATCTATTATTTTTGCCCTGTTGCTTGGCTTGATTGTAACCTCCTGTAATGATTATCTGGAAGTGCAAAGTCCATCCGAGTATGATGATAAAACTGTTTATTCGAATGTATCGCTTGCGGAAGATGCAGTCATCAACATATACAGTTATTTTGCACAGACAAATTCTCATCGTGCGCGTTATATGCCTTATTATGGTATGAATACTGATGCAGAGGTATATTACGATCTGGCCAGTCCAAATTCCGATGAAAAGGCTTCACTATGCTCTTATGGTGCTTTTCAAGCCAATGGTTGGATGGGGTCTGGTAGCAGTGTCAACTCGTACACCTGTTTCTTTAATGGTATAGAGGTGGCGAACTGTTGCATCGATGGTATCCGAAATTATGGTAATCCTGATAAGAACGCCGATATGGCCTATCTGTTGGGAGAAGCTTTAGCCTTACGTGCTCAATACTACTATGACTTGATTCGGGCATGGGGAGATGTTCCTGCACGCTTTGCGCCTGTCACCGGTAAGACCTTGTATCAGGCTAAGGCTGATCGTGATGTGATTTATAAGCAGATTATAGCCGATTTGAAAGAAGCTGCTAACTATCTCCCTTGGCCGGGCGCATCAAAAAGAACTTCAACGACTGAACGTGTGAACAAGGCTTACGCCCTTGGTTTACGGGCCCGTCTCATTCTCATGGCTGAAGGTTATGCAGAGCGTCCAAACTCTCTTGATGATCCGGTTGGTTACTGTGTCAGAAGGAGTAACGATACAGAATTGACAGGTCTACCACTGCTGCAGGAGGCTTATGATGATTTGAAGAATATCATCGATAATGCCAATTTGAAGCTGAATGCCACCTATGAATCAATTTGGAATGAACTCTGTCAAGATGTCATTACATCCAATCGGGAGTCTATCTTTGAAATTCCATTTGCTTCTGGTCGTGGGCGTTTCTTCTATCATTTTGGCGTATACCATAAGACAAAGAGCAGCCATCTGAGTGTTGCGAACAAAGGTGGACAGAATTGTCCGGTTCCCACGCTCTATTATGAATATGACCAAGGTGACGAGCGTCGTGATATCAATTGTGTGCCTTATAAATGGAATGGAGATGGTTACACTCTCGACAACTTGGGAACAGGCCAGGCGCATCCCGGATTCAATTTTGGGAAGTATGATTATGAGCGTATGAATCGTGTCGTGAATAGTAATGACGATGGTGTGAACTTGCCTGTTATCCGTTATGCAGATATTCTCTTGATGGCTGCAGAAATAGCCAATGAACTTGGCGACCTCGCTTTTGCCAAAAAATATCTTACGATGGTGCGTCAGCGGGCCTTTAGTCAGGCTGATTGTGCCGAGCATGTTACAGCTTATATCAATTCCATTAATGGTAAAGATGCCATGCTCCGGGCCATACAGAAAGAACGACTGTTGGAATTTCCCGGAGAAATGTTGCGTAAGCAAGACCTTATCCGGTGGAATATCCTTGGCAGGGAGGTAAAGGCAACAGCCATAAAAATGAAACAACTGAAAGCACGTACCGGTGCTTACAGTATGGTTCCTCATGATGTTTACTACCGTACTGTAGATGGTAAATTTGAATATTACGGTTTAGCTCGTGGAGAGAATGCTGTGCCAAAAGGAGAAGGTTGGAGAAAGCTTGACTATGACTTCATTACAGTTGCCGTGAAAGAGAACGATCTGAACAATTTTTATGTCAACGATCCGAATTCGAGGCAGTATTGGCCCATATTCCAAACGGATATTGATGCTTCTAATGGATCATTGATCAATAATTATGGATATAGATGACCTATGTGCCATATTTTAATTGTACCATACCATCTGTGGAGGTGTGCAGGTAGCAGAGCCTCCAATGTTAAAAAGATTTTATGGCATTAGATAGATGAACAGAACAAATTGTAAAAACAGCAAGAGACAAATGATAAACAAACAGACTATTCTACTATTGACAATGCTTGTAACCACAGTCACCGCCATAGGTTCTCCCTTGGTAACAGGCAACGATGTTATGTACTCATCGGGGAAGAGTGTCCTCCGGCTCTCTATATGCACGGACAATATGTTTCGTGTGACGAAAAGTACTGATGGCAGGATGCCGGAAAATGAGAAATGGATGGTTACGAAGTATGATTTTGGGCATATAGATTTCGTGGTCAATGAGTCGAATGTCACGACCCGAAGTCTGAAGATACACGTGGATAAAGATCCTTGGCGCATCACCGTAACTGACAATCGGGGAAGAATACTTTATAAGGAAGTCGACTCTTTTTGTAAGGACTCCGTTTGCAATGTGGTCACGATGAATGCCAACGAGCATTTTTTTGGCTTTGGAGAACGCATGGACAATCTTGACCAACGGGGCCAACGTATTCGCTTGAATGTGGAATTAGGTTCCGGCCCTAAACCGGCTGTGGGAGGTAAGGATATCCTACGTGCCAACTATTGTCCCATACCACTGATGTTGAGCAATCTGGGGTATGCCATTTTTTTTCATACAGCTATGCCCACCAACTGGGATATGGGATGGAGTCAATACGACTGTTATAGTTTCAGTGCATCTGGTGGTGACAATGACTATTTTTTTATCTTTGGGCCGAGTATGGAGAGCATGATACATAGTTATCAACAGTTGACGGGGGCAGCCCCACTGATGCCCCGCGAAGCTTATGGTCTGCATGTCGGCTCTTATAGTGGCGGAACTTGGAAACATGAGAAGGAGACCTCTGATACTTATGTGATCGAACTGATATCCCGGTTGCGCAGGGAAGGCGTACCTTTTGATCTGCTTTGGCTGGATTCTACGTGGCGAAATTTTATGAGTTTGGGTAATGGAGGATGTTCTTTCGAGTTCCGGGAGACATTCAAGAATCCTAAGAATATGATAGAATATGCGACCAAGAATCATGTGGCAATGTTAGGATTGCATGTTCGTTCGCTCCTAGATAATGGCAAACGCAATACTCTGCTCGATGATGCCCGAAAGTCCGGATATACAATTACTGATGGGAACACCAACGCCATTGTTGACTTTTTCTCTCCCGAAGCCGTTGATTGGTGGTGGAAGAATGCGGCCAAGAGAGTTACGGACTTGGGCGTCAAATTCCTTAAGACTGATGTGGGAAGCGCACTTCATTTCAAAAATGCGAGCTTACGACAACAACAGATGCACAATCTTTTTCCTATTGCCTATGCCAAAGCACCATACGAACTGTTTGCCCAACTCAACGGGCAGCGTGGATTCAACCATACACGTGAGGGGTATGCCGGCATACAGCGCTATCCTTTCATCTGGGCCGGAGACTGGGGCTCGGAATGGCAATGGTTCGAGCCAGTTATCCGTGGAGGCCTGAATATAGGCCTTTCGGGTGTCGGGTATTGGAGCCATTGCATGGGAGGTTTTGAACAATATTCTGCCTATGACACCGATCTATATCTGCGTTGGTGCCAGTTTGGGATGTTTTCACCGGTTTCCATTCTCTTCGGAATGGATCATCCTCGTTACCATGCCCCCTGGACTTATGGGGAAGAGGCGCAGAGAATATTTATTAAGTATGACTCCCTGCGCTATGCCTTACAGCCTTATCTTTACACAAGTGCGTGGGATATGTATCAAACCGGAAGGCCAATCATGGCTCCGTTGCTCTATGATTACACACAGGATGTTATCACGTACAATATTTCCAATCAGTTTATGTTTGGCCGTGATATGATGATTTGTCCGGTGACTGTCAAAAATGCCCTCTCACGCCCGGTTTATTTTCCTGGTGGAGACTGGGTGGATTTCTGGTCCGGCGAGCGGATTCTGGGGCGCCAGCATAAATCGTTTCTTACTCCTATTGATGTGATGCCTATTTTTATAAGGAGAGGTGCTATCATTCCACAGCAGGAAGCCATGCAGTATATCGGCGAGCGACCTGTTAAAGATATTACCCTTCTTGTCTATCCTTCTCAGTATTCTTCGTATAATCTTTATGAGGATGACGGTAAATCGATGGATTACCAAAAGGGTATCTATGCCTTGACTAAGATTGAAAGTTGTATGAAGAATAAAACTTGGCAACTTAAGATACATAAAACAGAAGGTAAATTTAAACCAACCTCCCATCAGTTCCATGTTATAGCCTACTTAGACGACAGACCTTCCTCTGTAGAGGTGGATGGGCATACCATCAGTGATTGGCAATATGATGACACGCTCAAACGGGTTAGTTTCTATACCGGTAAGAATAATCAGGAGGGTATTACAATAAGGGTAAAATAAGATGAAAAGGATAATGACTGCCATCATATTGACACTACTATCTGTTTGGGTGTCTGCTCAAGACTATCAAGCTTTGCGTTTCCGGTCGGCTGCATCGTTTTTCAATTATGAGATGATGGAGGTGCATCAACATAATCGGGCCAGAGCTGAGACATTCAATAGAGCCGTTGCAACAAAAGAAGAGATGGAGACTTATATCAGTGGGTTGCGAGCAAGATTCAGAAGACTTCTTGGTGCTTTGCCTGTGCGAGGCAAGATGAAAAGTAGCGTGGTGGACACCAAGAAAGGGCGTGGCTTCTATGTTGAGAAAATCATCTTCTGTAGTGCTCCCGGCAGATATGTCACGGCGCATCTTTATCTGCCGGAAGAACATCGTGGCAGAGTACCTGCTTGCATTGAAATGTGTGGGCACGGGCAAAATGGTAAAGGATGTGGATCAATGATTGCGGAGCGTATGGCTGCCAACGGTATTGCTGTGATGGTTGTAGACCCATTGGGGCAAGGAGAGCGCCAGCAGCTTATTGATGTATATGGCAAAAATCTAACGAGAGGCGTCACGACTGAACATACACTTCTTGCCCCCATGTATTTGCTTCTTGGCTCCAGTTTGGCTGCTCAGGAATATTTTGACAACAGCAGGGCTATCGATTATCTTCTTACCCGTAAGGATATTGATGGAAGCAAGATTGGTTGTTATGGATTTTCTGGAGGCGGGACACAGACAGCCTATCTCATTGGATTGGATAAGCGGATTCAAGTGGGATG
Source organism: Segatella buccae ATCC 33574 (assembly GCF_000184945.1). GTDB lineage: Bacteria > Bacteroidota > Bacteroidia > Bacteroidales > Bacteroidaceae > Prevotella > Prevotella buccae. The sequence continues at coordinate 412,080 of NZ_GL586311.1, read as the reverse complement.
TGTCGGACTCTTTTTTTCGTCACGTGAACGTACTTTGGAAAGTCAGGGGCCCAGCGATGGTTGTCAATGGATGCCGTGTGAGGGGAAGGAACATATAGAGATTGCAGACATGGGAATGATGATGGCTCCCAAACCTTTTCTCGTGATGGATGGTTTATATGATTTTGTCGATCATTGGGGGGCTCTACAGGGATTTGATGAGGTGAAACAGTGCTATACTGTTTTGGGCCATTCTGAAAAGGTCGAACAGTATTATTTTGAAGATGGCCATGCGGTGCCAACAGATGCCCAAGAAAAGATGGTGACATGGTTTCGTCGGTGGCTGCTGGATGATATGTCTCCACTGAAGCCATTGGAATATTGGCAAGATGACAATATGCTCTGCACTAAGAGTGGTCAGGTAAATTTGGAGTATCGCAATGCCCAAAGTTCTATGCAAGCATGTATGGATGAAATGAATTCTTTAGCTGATGCCAGGGAGGAATTCTGTCGGCAAGATTTGCAAACCATTCAGAGGAGGATGAAGATAATTCTTGGATTGCCGGACACATTCAATGACCGGATAGAGACGGTGCAAACGGGATGCAGAATGTTGCGTACTGCTACAGAATATCGTTATCAGGTAAATTGTAAGGGGGAATATCCGTTACCGGTCATTGTTAGAATTCCCTCTGATATAAGAGCAGATTCACCAATAGTTATCCATCTTACCGATCGTGGAAAAGCAGCTTGGTTGGCAGAAAACGACCGTATGGATGCTTGGTCCAATGGTAGCATTACAATAGCAGCAGACCTAAGAGGATTTGGTGAGACAGCAGATTTGTATCAGTATAATCTATCAAAATATTGGAATAGCCAGTATCGTACTGCGGTTGTTGCCTTACATGTCGGTAGGCCTCTTTTGGGACAACGGGTAATGGATATTCGCACCTTACTCAACTTTTGTGGTCAACAGCCGATTTTGTCAGGGCATCCTATCTGTATTGAGGCAGATGGAATTAGTGCCGTTGCCGTTATGCATGCTACAATTTTGGACGAGCGCATCCATGCAGCCATATTGACCAAGACACTGAAAACATGGAGAACATATATTGAGTATCCACTACAACAGAATATGATGTCTAATACTCTTGTGGGGGTACTGCGCTACTATGATATTCCGGATCTTGTTAAAATCAGTCGGAAGAGGATAAATATATGTGATTAGAGTGGGAGGGGGACTCTGTATACCCTACCGTAGTTTTTCTCCACCCTCATGAGAAAAGATGAAAAAGAGGCGGCAGCTTCAAAAGGTTTCACGCAACGGGTGAAGCTTTTGAAGCAGCCGCCTCAAATGATATTACGAATGGACTTATCTATTCGGAAGCAGGAATCCAGCGGGAATCGCCGGCACCGAGACGGCTATAAGCCGCCTTGAGCGTGAAGTCGCCCTTGGAGGGATTTGCAAACACATCGGTTGCAGCTGCATCAAGCGCAGAACTTCCTTTCAATTTGATGGCGAAGTCGTTGGTTGTGTAGGTGTTGGTGTACACAGGCAGAGCCCGGGCACGGATATTCTTCTTCGATTCTGCCATAGGAGTCTTCGCAAAGATAGAATTGCTGATGGTAAACGTGGCAGCTCCGAAGGTGTTCTTGCCAAAATCTATCAGGAAGTTGTCACCGCCGATAGAGTTGTACATCGTGATGTGGTCGAGTACGACAGATTCCATGTCGGTGTTCTTACTGTAAATGAACATCTTGCCCGTCTCGGCCACATTGTAGAGCGTGCAATCGGTCATCCTGACATTTTTCACCACGCCCTTGCCCGAACCGGCGTCCACATGGATGAACGAATAGCCTGCACACATATCGTGGAAAAGGCAGTTGGTGAGCGTCAGGTTGTTGATGGTGATGCCGTTGCTGCCTTGCAAACGGAAGAAGGCATTCTTGATGTTGGCCACTTCGCAATCGGTGAGCGCGAAATCGCCTACCGTGGCGCTGGCACTCTGGTTGACAAAATAGCTTGCGCCATTCTCTTTCAGCTTTAAGTTTTGGAATCTCACGTAGGCATGACTGCCGGCGAGATCGAAGTTTTTGGTGAGGCTGAGTGTGGGAACTTCACCTCCGGACAGTCCGAAGAAAGTCACCGACATACCATCAGGGATGGTCAGACTGGCGGGATTGCCGTCGTCACCGATGCCATGCACATCAAGTGTCACACCGGCCGGAATCGCGATAGTGGCACTGTAGTTGGTCGTGCTGCCTGCTTTCTCTTTGGCCTTGGCGGCAATCTCATCGATGAGTGTCTGCGAGAGTTCCTTCACATCGGGCGAGAGCGTCACCTTATAGTCGGCAGCAGGCATGGCTGCTGCGGTGGTGGCGGTGAGCGAACCGCGCTTGTTCTCGCCGTTCAAGATGTTGATGGTGTAGGTGGTGGTGGGCTTCAGACCGGTGACGGTGTAGGAAGCTGCAGCCTTCTGTTCGTCGGTCAAGGCGATATTCTGCTGCTCCTCACCATTCTGAAGCACAACGATGTTGGTCACCTTGGCACCCGACTTCCAACTCACACGGATGCTGTTCTCATCTACATCGGCGGCATCGAGTGTCTTGAATATCTGCTCCGACTTGGTCTTGAAACTGTAATCGTCGAGATATTTCCACGTAGAGGCCTTCCCGGTCTTGTTGCGGCTCATGATGCGGAGGAAATACTTGGTGGTGCCTTCAAGATTGTAAATGGTGTCGGGAGAAGACGTGAAGGAAGAATCTACCACGCTATGGGCTGTGCCGCCCATGGGAATTGCGTCATAGAGGGAATCGGTGCTGTATTCCACCACGTAGTAGTCGGTATCCGGCATCTTGGAGAAAGTGACGGTTGCACGGTCGTCCTGAGGAGTGACCGTGAGCGTGGTGGGGTGGAACAAACGGTCGTGACTTGCGTCTACTCCCCAGTCGTTCTTGTCGGTGCAAGAAGCTACAGAGACTGCACCCAGGAGCACAAAGGCTCCTGCGCAGACTGTTTGGTTGATATGCTTGAGAATCATTGCTTGCTGTTTTTATTTATTGTCAAAACCATAAGAGTTTTGCAGCGTTCCGGCTGCATCCGAGATGGTGGTGGAGTAGATGGGCAATAGGTAGCGGTTTTTCACCGTTGCGTTCAGTCCTCCGCTGATATAGGGCAGGAACGACTTGAGGTTCTGCTGCTTGCTGTCGGTGAGTTCCGCTCCCCAGAAGGTCACGGAGGTGTAGCCGTCGGTGTTGGCAGGCTCTTCATACCAGCACACGCTGCTCATGTCTATCTTCACTCCGTCGGCATCCTGATAGGTCTTGTAGTAGAGTTTGGCCGGATATTGATTCAACTGCGCCGTGTAGTCGGCCTTCATTTGGTCGATTTTATCGCTCAGCAGATTCCAGCGCTCAAGCTCATACTTGCGCACGCCCTCACCGGCAAACTCCCATGCGTTTTCGTCTACAAGGGCATTGAAGAACGCATCTTTGTCGGCAGAAATGCCATTCACATAGTTTTCGGCCACGCTCTTGTCTGCCGAAGCGTATGCCCGTCCATGGACGGCGGCCAGAGCCTCGCGGGCCGTCATGCCTGCACCGCCGGTGCTGTTGTCGGGACCGCCGTTGAGTTCGTTCAACACTTCTGCGTAGAGGAGGAGCACCTGCGAGTAGCGCAGCTTAACGGTGTTGATACCGGTCATCACTTTCGAACTGGCATCGGAGTTGACTGCCAGCTGCCGCCACTCTTCATTCATCTTGCGGAAATCCCACTTGGCGCAGTAGATGGCGAAAGGCTTGTTGCCGTCCATCTTCTCCGTCATCAGTCCGGTGCCGGCATCGGTGGAGATGGTGTAGGTGGCACAGGTCACATCGCGGCGCGTATCTTTGCCGCTCTGGTCGAACGACCAGAAGAGGGGAGCCGTCAACTGCACGTTGGCAGAAGAGTTGCCCTTGGGGCCAAACTTGGCCGTGGCTCCGCTCACGCGCACACCCACTGAGTAGCCCAACTCGCCCGATGAACCGAGCCCCATCGGAATCTCGAAGATGTTTTCGCGATACTGCGTGTCGAGCCGGCGTTGGTTGATGAGATACCATTCGTTGGCAAAGCTCGGGTTCAGCGCATGCACCCCGCTGCCGATGACGGCGTTGAGGTGTTCCAGTGCGAGCCGGTAGTATTTGGTACGCACATCGGCCGACGGACGCTGCGTGGGATAAACGGGGTCGCTGTTTTTGCTTGCCGTCTCGTAACCCGTCTTGGCCTGTTCGCGGATGGCCCAGCCTGCACGCTGCATGGCTATCTGGGCCAGAAGCGCATGGGCATAGCCCTTGGTGACATGCTCGGTGGTGTAGCCACTCTGGCCTGCCCAAGGCAGCAGATCAATGGCTTTGGTTAAATCCACGATGAGCGTGTCCATGATCACGTCGCGGTCGGTCTTGCCATGATTGATGTTGGAGAGGTCTTCGCGGGTGGGGTCCATCTTCAAAGGCACATCTCCCCAGTTACGCACGAGGTCGAAATAGAGCATGGCGCGCAACGTGAGTGCTTCCCCTTTGTAGTAAAGAAGTTCCTTGCTTGATTTGTCACTGACATTGGCTATGAGGTCGTTACAGTCTTCAATGGCCTCATACATCTTGTCCCAAGCACGCTGCACCTTGTCGAACGTACCGGCTTTGGAGGTATAATAGTTGTTCAGGCTGTGCCCTTTTGCGTCTTCCGTGGCTTTTGATTCGCCAAGGGCATTGACCAGTTCGCAGTCTGAATTCACCATAAACGAGAAGGCCAACACCTGCGAGTAGGTGGCATCTTCCACCAACAGACCGTAGACTTTGTTCAAGGCATTGCGGGTATAATAGGCGGAAGAATAGACATTTTCCTTCGACAGGTCAGACGGCGAAGTCTGATCAAGGAAGTCACTACAGGAAGCAAAGCCCAGGGCAGTGGCGCCAATGATGATTGTCTTGATAATATTTTTCATTTTCAAATACGCTTGATTCAGTTGATTAGAATGAGACATTAACACCGAATACATACAGACGGCTCTTCGGATAGGAAGCGTAGTCGATGCCGGGGCACATGGGATACTTCTTGCCGAAGCTGTCCACTTCAGGGTCGTTGCCGCTGTAACCGGTGATGGTGAGGAGATTGTAGCCCGTAAAATAGAAGCGGACATTGGTCAGGAACACTCTCTTAATCAAGCTGGTGGGGAGTGTATAACCTATCGTGAGGTTCTGCAAACGCAGGAAGGAAGAACTCTCCACTGCATAATCGGTCAAGAAAGTCTTGGTCATCACCGCCGGGTTGTAGATGGTGGCACCCTCGTTGATTTCCAACAGGCGTGCAACGACTTTGTCGCTGCCTCCATACTGATCGATAACGGTGGCAGTCGGTGAAGTCAGCTTGGCTCCGTTGACGGGATCGACACCTGTGTAGCGGGTGTAGAAATCGGCATTGAGGTTGCGCTGCTTGGTGGAGTTATTGAAGAAAGAAGACAGCATCTTCGTGCCGTTGATGAGCTTTCCGCCGAACTGATAGCTAAAGAACACGGAAGCGTCGAAGCCGTGGAAAGTGGCGTTGAGACCGAAACCACCGGCCCAAGGGGCAATCGTATTGCCCAAACGCTGCTTCACGGGATTGCCGTTTTCGTCGACCTCGAGCTTGGGCGAACCGGGCTTGAGTTGACCGATGGCCGTGTAGCTCTTGTCGTTGACCCCATCGCGCAGTTTCCAAGTGGTGCCATCGAGAATCAACTCGCCCGTCGGATTGAGCGTAGCGTCGTAGGGCGTGTAGTAGCCGTTCATGCGATAGCCCCAGATTTCGCCCAACCGGCCGCCTTCCACAATGCGGAAGTTCTCATAAGAGCTCAGATTGGTACCTGCCCACTTGTTGGCATCCCACTCCGAGCCGGTGTCCAACTTGTCTATCTTATTGCGGTTGTAGGAGATATTACCGGTGAAATCGAGCGTGGCATTCTTCTTCGACAGGATGGAAGCGTTCACGGCCAACTCTACACCTTTGTTGGATGTCTGGCCGAAATTGCGGTATTGATAGCTGTAACCGGAGCTGGTGGAGACAGCGGTCTTCATCAACAGGTCTTTCGTCGTGTTCCAATAGAAATCCAACGTACCGTTGATGCGTCCCTTGAAGAAACCGTAGTCGATACCGACATTACGGGTCACGGTGGTTTCCCACTTCAATTTGGAGTTTGAAAGCACATCACCTTTCTGCAACATCGTGGTGAGCGTCTCGTCAAAGTAGGGTGCCTTCACCTTGGAATAGTCGGTGGGGAAAGCATACGACGGGGAGATGCTGCCCGATGGAATGCGGTTGTTACCCGCTGTACCGTAGCTTAAACGCAGTTTCAGATTGGACAACCAAGAGGCCGTGGAGCGCATGAAACTCTCGTCGCTCAAACGCCATGCGAAGGCGGCGGCGGGGAAATAGCCCCAACGATGGCCATCGGCAAACTTCGAACTGCCGTCGGCACGAAGCGTCAGGGTCAACAGATACTTGTCAGCAAGCGAGTAGTTGACACGACCGAAGAACGACAAGAGATTGTCCTTTTGGCCGATATAGTTGGATTGCGGATTGGCCGTGCCGGCTCCCTGATGGGCAAGCACTTCGCCGATCGTGAAGTCTGAGGGGAAGTTGATGGTCGAAGAGTAGTAGTCTCTTTCCTGCGAACTTGACCATTCCTGGCCTACGAGCACATTCAGACGGTCGTCTTTGGCAAACGCATTCTTGGCATCGTAAGTCAGCGTGTTGGCATTGCGCCAGCCTCGGGTGTCTTCGCGGGTGAAACGCGACTGCGGGAAACCCTTACCCAAGTTGAAGTTGCGGGTGGCCTTGGCATCCCAAGCCTGTTCGGTGTTATCATACCTCCACGTGTAACCGAACTCGGAACGGAACGTAACGTGCTTGAAAGGCTTCCAGTTCACTCCGAAATTGTAGTCCTGACGGAAACGGCGCTGCTGCTTGTACGTACCCATGATACGCTCCAATGGCGAGATGTCCGACTTTGAAGTCTCGTCGGTATCGTCATCGTCATTCGTCGACAGTGGATCCACCGGACGGAAGATGATGGCAGAATTGATGATAGAGTTGGACGCATTGCCGTCGTTGGTATCTGCACCGCCACTCAAGCCGTTGACAGTCTGGTAGCTCAAGCGGGCATTGAAGTCGAGACTCAGCCACTTGCTGACTTCCGAGTTCAACTTCGCATTGATATTGTTCTTCTTAAAGTCGGAGCCCAGCATGATGCTCTTATCATCCGTACGGGAATAGCTGATGTTGTATTTCAATTCCTTGCTGCCGCCATTGACAGAGAGATTGTACATCTGCTGCAATCCCGTGCGTCCAAAAAGCTCGTCCTGCCAGTCGTTGCCGGCCTTGGATTTCCAAATATCCAAGTCGTTCCAGTCGCCATACTCGCTCGTGGTCTGGGTTTCATACTGATACTTCGCATAGTTATAGGAATCCAGCACCTTGATGTTTTTAGCCACCTTGCGTATGCCGAGAGAGGCACCGAAGTTGACGGCCACCTTCCCTTCCTTGCCGCTCTTGGTGGTCACGATGATGACACCATTGGCACCACGGGCACCATAGATGGCCGTGGAAGAGGCATCCTTCAGCACATCAATGCTCTCAATGTCGGACGGAGCGATGTCGCTGATGCTCGACACGGGGAAGCCATCGACAATATAAAGAGGTGAATTGTCCTGCGAGAGCGAACCGCCGCCACGCACACGAATCTTCACTTCGGCATCGGGCGAACCCTCGGTGGTGGTGATTTTCACACCGGCCAACTTACCGGTCATGGCCTCGCTCACACTCGACACGGGCACACCGGCAATGTCATCGCTGCTGATGGAGGCCACCGATCCTGTGAGATCTTTCTTGCGCACGGTGCCATAGCCGATCACGACCACATCGTTCAGCGTCGACGCTTCGTCTTCGAGCTTCACGTTTACACTGCTCTTGCCGTCCACATCCACGGTCACGGTTTTCATTCCGACATACGAAACGGTCACCTTCTTGCTGCTTCCTTTAAGAGTAAGGCTGAAATTACCGTCGATGTCAGTTACCGTACCGTTGGTGCCGGCTCCCTTCTCGAGGACAGTCGCACCGATGACAGGCTCACCGCTTTGGTCAACGATAGTTCCCTTCACTGTCTGTGCAGAAATATTGCCCGTTACGAATACAAGGGCACATACCAACACCAGACGGCATAATTTAAAAAATCCAGACATAGTTTGCTGTTTAATAGATTGGTAAATTCTAATATATTGTTATCAAGTTCTTTTTCTATCCTGTTCGTTTGTTTCTGGAGTTGCAAATATAGTCATTTTATGTTTGCGAACAAAAATAAATATGTTAAATCGCTATTTTTCGTAAAAAAACGAGGATTTTTCCTCCATTCGCCTGTCGTTCCGGTGCCATTTGTGGTGATTTGGGCATCAAAAAGCACCTTATTTGCGCCCACAATGGGAATTTTAACTATTCACACACCATCTGAAGCCTTATCCGCCTGCAGGAGCATTAATATCTTGAGAGAATACGAGGGTATGGCGAAAATTCATTATCTTTGCAACAGTCAGTTCCTGTCGGGAGCCATGCCGTTTCGGCATCATGGCCCGCTGCCGGCGGCGGGCTTGCAATATCATCAACAAAAACACTCATTCTATGAAACAAAAACGCTTACTGTTCCTTTCGCTCCTGACAGCGGCCACCATGGCGACTGCCCAGACCGGCCGGCCCGCTGCGGCCCCGACATGGACCGAATGGCACGATCTTGAGATCAACGAGGTCAACCGGCTGCCACTCCACACCGAGTTTTTCGCTTTCAACGGCACCGAGCAAAACCTTTCGGTTGACGACAAAAAGCAGTCGAAAAACTTCCTGAGCCTCGACGGTCTGTGGAAATTCAAGTGGGTGGAGCATGCCGGCCAGCGGCCCACCGACTTCTATCTGCCTTCGCTTGATGACTCTTCGTGGGCCACGATGCCTGTGCCGGGCAACTGGGAACTCAACGGCTATGGCGACCCGCTCTATGTGAACATCGGCTTCGCATGGCGCGGACACTTCAACGGAGTGCCGCCCGAGGTGCCTGTGCGCGACAACCACGTGGGGTCCTACCGCCGCACCATCATCGTGCCCGACGACTGGACGCGCGGCAAACAGGTGATTGCCCACTTCGGGAGCGTCACTTCCAACATCTACCTCTACGTCAACGGACGCTTTGCAGGCTATGCCGAAGACTCCAAGGTGGCGGCCGAGTTTGACATCACTCCCTATATAAAGAAAGGTGAAAACCTCATCGCCTTTCAAACCTTCCGCTGGTGCGACGGTTCGTGGGACGAAGATCAGGACTTCTGGAGGCTTTCGGGTGTGGCCCGGGAGAGCTATCTCTATGCCCGCGACCGCCAAACGCACGTCAACGACCTGCGCGTCACCCCCGACTTGGATGCCAACTACACCAATGGACGACTGACGGTCAAAACAACCTATCAGGGCAACGTGGCGGTGGAATATGCGCTCTCGGATGCCGATGACAAGATGGTGAAAAGCGTCACCTCGCTTCCCAAAGTGAGCGGCAACCCGCTCAAGGGGCCCAAGGGCAAGGGCCACTTCCATCCCATCAAGGAAGACACATACGTGTTCGACATTCCCAATGTGAACCAATGGACGGCTGAGACACCTTATTTATATACGCTGCGCGTAAGCCTCAAGGAGGGGGATAAAGTGATCGAAACCGTCACCCAGCGTGTGGGCTTCCGCAAAGTGGAAATCAAAGACGGCCAACTGCTTGTCAACGGCAAGCCCATCCTCATCAAAGGGGCCGACCGCCACGAGATGGATCCCGACGGAGGCTATGTCGTGTCCGAGGCTCGGATGATAGAGGATATCAAGCTCATGAAACGGCTGAACATCAATGCCGTGCGCACCTGCCACTACCCCGATGACCCGCGCTGGTATGACCTTTGCGACCGGTACGGGCTCTACGTGGTGGCCGAAGCCAATCAGGAGAGCCACGGACTGGACAAGACCGAGGTCATCAAGTCGCCGCTTTTCGGCCGCCAGATACTCGAGCGCAACCAACACAACGTGGCCGCCCACTTCAACCATCCGAGCATCATCGTCTGGAGCTTGGGCAACGAGACCGAGGACAGCCCCAACTTCACGGCTGCCTACGACTGGATCAAGCGGCAAGACACAAGCCGGCCGGTGCAGTTTGAGCGCGCCGGGACGGGTGGCAACACCGACATCTTCTGCCCGATGTACATGAGTCCGGAGGGTTGCGAGCGCTATGCCGCCACCCCGGCATCCACCAAACCGCTCATACAGTGTGAGTACAACCACACGATGGGTAACTCGGGCGGCAACCTTGCCGAATACTGGCAGCTCGTGCGCAAGTATCCGAAGTTTCAGGGCGGCTTCGACTGGGACTTCGCCGACCAGGCCCTGCGTGGCCGTGACGCCGAGGGGCGCACCATCTACAAGTACGGCGGCGACTACAACGACTACGACCCGAGCGACAACAACTTCAACTGCAACGGCATCGTGGGCCCCGACCGGCAACTCAATCCCCACGCCTACGAACTGGCCTACCAGTATCAGGATATCTGGGCCGAACCCGTCGACCTCGAAAAGGGTAAAATCAGCGTTCGCAACGAGTTCTTCTTCCGCGACCTGAGCAACGTGCGGCTCGAATGGGAGCTCACACAAGAGGGCAAGACCGTGAAGAGCGGCATCCTCGACCGGCTCGACATCGCTCCCGGCGGGACACACGAATACACTCTGCCCGTAGACGACAGTCTGCCGGGCGACTGCTTTCTCAACATCCGGTTCCGTCTCAAGGAGGCCGAACCACTCATGAAGGCAGGTCAAACCATCGCCTACCGGCAGCTTGCAATGCCCTATCACGGCTATGCCATCTCGCCTGCAGAACCTCGCCATGGGGCCATCAAGATTATCGACAAGAAAGGTAGGCCCGACATCGTGCTCACGGGAGCAGACGGCATGACCGTCCGTTTTGACCGGCAGACCGGACTTCTCGCCGAATACACAGTAGGCGGAAAGAGCCTCCTCGGGGAGGGCGGCACGCTGAAACCCAACTTCTGGCGCGCCGTGACCGACAACGACATGGGGGCAAATATGCACAAGAAATTCGCTGTCTGGCACCATCCGGAGATGAAGCTGACGGCTCTCACGGCCGTGCGCGACAAGGGCCGGAAAGACCTGGCACTCGTCACAGCCGTCTACGACTTGCCGCAGGTGAAGGCCGGGCTCACCCTGCGCTACGCCATCGGCTCCATGGGCAAGATGCTCGTCACCATGAACATGACGGCCGACACAACGGCCAAAGCACCCGACTTCTTCCGCTACGGGCTCGCCATGCAGCTGCCCTACGACATGGAGCACAGCCACTACTTCGGCCGAGGCCCCATCGAGAACTATTCCGACCGCAAGGAGTGCATGCCCGTAGGCATCTACAGTCAGACGGCCGACGAGCAGTTCTTCCCCTACATCCGTCCGCAGGAGACGGGCACCAAGAGCGACATGCGCTGGTGGCAACAGACCGACGCAAGTGGTTTCGGACTCCGCATAGAGGCTGATCAGCCATTCTATGCCTCGGCCTTGCACTACGACATCGACGAGCTTGACGAGGGGACGGAGAAGAAACAGCGGCATCCGGAGCAGTTGAAGAAGTCGAAGTTCACCAATCTCTTCATCGATGCGGAGCACTACGGCGTGGGCGGCATCAACTCGTGGGGTGCCTGGCCATTGGAGCCCTATCGCGTGCATCGCGGGGAGAAGGGGGTGAGTTTGAACCTCATCCCCACCCTCTCTCCGAGGGGAGAGGGGGAGTGATGCGCCCATCAACTGATTTTTCCACTTATTA
>NZ_GL586311.1:341523-399151 GCF_000184945.1 Segatella buccae ATCC 33574 | reverse complement strand
ACTTATTGATATTGATGGGCAAAGCGGTGGATTATTCGATAAAAGGATAAAAAGACTCTGACAACGGGGCGGAAGTGCTCCGATAGGCGTAAAGTTTTTTCTACTCTGATTTGCATTTCCGCCGTTTATATCGTATCTTTGCAATAGCAAGGGGAGCGCATGTACGCTCCCCTTTTTTGTCTTCTTCCCGTTACAGGTGACAATTCGGCCCAAACAGTCTTGCCGAACGGCCTCTTCCACATTCTCACTCGGCCCGAGTGAGCTTTCAAGTGTGGCTCTTTTGCATCGTCGTTTGGGCTTAGTGAGAATTTTGATGGGGCGGATGAGGCAAATAAGACGGATGGGAATAGCCAACAGGATGGGCGTGAGAAAAGGTCATGTAAGGCTTTTTCGAAAGGTTTAATAGTTTGTGCTATATACAGAGAGAGGATGAAAAGAGGAAAACCGAGAAGGAAAAAGGGGAAAAGAGGGAAACAGGAAAAAGCAGGTTACCGCAAAGAAAGTACATAGACAAGGAGCTAATGCCAATCGACGATGAAAAGGCCGTACACGGCTTGCACCCTCCATGCCACTTGCCGGCCTTCCGTCAACATGCCGTCGTAGACTCTTGCTGATGGGTGGGGGAGCCTGACAACTGCACAGCATCAAGCTGCCGATAAGCTGACAATGGATGGGAATGGGGGTAAAAAAATGTCGGAAAGGGTGTATTTTTGTCCTTTCCGGCCATTTTTTCCATCTGAAGTGTTGCTTCGTGTTGTTTAAATGCTTATTTTTGCCGATGCTATATAATCTAATGCCCTAACAAACTGCTTAGACAAAGATGAAACCTTTTGCAGGCATAGCGTCATGAAACGATAATTCTCAATCACTTATACTAATAGTTACTAAAAACAAGACACATGAAGAATGCAATGAATCTGATGTGTAAGTTCTGTCTGCTGACGGGGCTTTTGCTGATGCCGCTTGCGGCGTTGGCGCAAGGCACCGTCAGGGGAACGGTCGTTGACTCCAATGACGAGCCCATTATCGGCGCATCGGTTGTCGAAAAGGGCAATGCGCGCAACGGCACGGTGACCGATCTTGACGGTAACTTCACGTTGAAACTGGTCAAGTCGAAGACGGCCGTTGTGACCTACATCGGTATGGTTTCACAGGAAATCACGGTTGCGGATGCCGCCCGGAAGGTGGTCATGAAAGACGAACAAGGGCAGTTGGACGAAGTGGTGGTGCTGGGTTACACCAGCCGCGCCCGCAAAGACCTCACAGGTTCGGTGGGCTCCGTGGGCGGTGCCAAGTTGGCTGCTGTGCCTGTGGCCTCGGCCGCCGAAGCCTTGCAGGGCAAGATTGCCGGCGTGCAGGTGACCACGGTCGACGGTGCGCCGGGGGCCGATGTCAATATCCGCATCCGCGGCAATACGTCGGTGACCCAGAGCAACGAACCGCTCTACATCGTCGACGGTTTCCAAGTGGGCAATATCAATGACATTCCGCCCACCGACATCGCCTCCATCGACGTGCTCAAAGACGCTTCCCTCACGGCCATCTACGGGGCCAAGGGTGGCAACGGCGTGGTGGTGGTCACCACCAAGTCGGCCAAAGAGGGCAAAATCACCGTGGGTTTCAACGGTCGCACCACCGTGGCCCATCTCTCGAAGAAGCTCGACCTGATGGACACTCCGCAGTTTGTGGGCTATCAGTACGACCGTGCGGCTGCCAACGGCACCCGTTCGAGTTGGGCAAAGCCCTTCCGTGGCAATTTCGGCAACCCCGCCGACCTTGCTGATATCTACCGCCGGGCCGCGACCCACGACTGGCAGGACGAGGTGATGGGGGAGACGCCTCTCAACTACTCGGCCAATGTGACCGTCGGTGGCGGTTCCGACAAAGTGAAGTTTAACACCTCCCTGACCCAGAGCGACGACAAGGGCATCATCATGGGCTCGGGTGTGCGGCGCACCAATCTGAACATCAAGCTGCTTGCCAAGCTCTCCAACAACTTGGAACTGACGCTCAATCCGCGTATGACCTATCGTCGTGACATTGGTGCCGGAGGCGACAACATTGGCTCGGGCGGCATCATTGATGTGCTGCGCTATCGTCCCACCAACGGTCTGCGGGAGTTTGCCTTCTGGGATCCGCGCACGGTAGACCCCGATGAGGAGGCGGCTTTCTCCTACACCAACCCCAAGAGTGACATCCAGACCAACACGCAGAAGAAGCATTCCTACAACATCGTGAATCAGGCGAGCTTGGCGTGGACGCCCATCAAGGGCCTGATGCTGCGCACGGAAGCGGCCTACAACATCACGTTCAGCGATGTCAACCGCTTCTACGGACCACTGACGCGCGTGGGAAAGGGGCACAACAGCCAACCCGTGGCGCAGGTGACCAACAGGCGCCGCATGTCCTACACATGGACTAATACCGCTACCTATAACATGACCGTGGCCGACAGGCACAACTGGTCGTTCCTCCTCGGACAGGAAATCTACAGCAGCGAGGAGCGTGTCAACTATCAGATGAACCGCTACTTCCCCCGCGACATCTCGGCCCAGAAGGCCATCGACAATCTCAATCTGGGCACTCCCTACGAGTCCAATTCCTCTTTGAGCACCCCCGACCGCACAGCCTCGTTTTTCGGACAGGCCGGTTGGAACCTTGCCCATCGCTATTTCCTTGCCGCCACGTTTCGTGCCGACGGCTCGTCCAAGTTCGGTGCCGGCGAGCGTTGGGGCTATTTCCCCTCCGTTTCGGGCGCATGGGTCATCTCGAAGGAGAAGTTCATGAAGCGTGTCAAGTGGCTCGACAACTGGAAACTCCGCGCCTCGTGGGGCCTGTCGGGCAACAACCGCATCGACAGCGACCTCTGGCGCTATCTCTATGCCATCAACTCCACCGGCGGTCCGGGCTTCGGAGAAACCGTGGAGCAGGGAGAAAAATACTACGGTTTCGGTAGCGGTGACAAGCTGGCCAACCCGCGCATCAAGTGGGAGACCACCGTCTCGCGCAACTTGGCTATGGATATCAGCCTCTTCGGCGGCCGCCTGCAACTCACGCCCGAATTCTACTGGAAGACCACCAAAGACCTGCTCTACAAGTCGGACATTCCCACCACCACGGGCTATTCCACCCAAGTGCAGAACATCGGGCAGGTGTCCAACCGCGGGGTGGAACTCAGTATCAACGCCGACCTGCTGCGTGGCAAGGACTACGTGCTGAGTGCCAATCTCAGCATGGGCTTCAACAAGCGTGTCATCGACAGGCTCAACGATACCGATGACGTGCTTTGGGATCAGAACAACCGTTGGAAATCGAGCTACAATGACTATTGCCTGCGCGTGGGCGACGAGCTCGGACTCATCTACGGTTTTGTGTACGACGGTCTTTACAGCCCCGAGGAGTTCGACTTCGATCCCAACCGGAATTTTCTGGCCGTGCCCAAGCCTCTCACGTTCGATAAAGACGGCAGGCGCGTTTCCGGCACGGTGATCAATCAGGTGTCGGCCAGCAGTAATTCCGGCGAAGCCACGTTGCCCGGCAAAATCAAGTTTAAGGATCTCGACGGCGACGGATACATCACCGAGAAAGACCGCACCGTCATCGGCAACACCAACCCCAAGGTGCAGGGAGGTTTCGGAGTGAGCGGGCAGTGGAAGAGCTTCGACTTCACCGCCAACTTCTACTACATGCTCGACTTCGATGTCAACAACGCCACGGCCTATGCCCTCTCTTCGTCAACGAAAAACCGGAATGAATTTACCAACGTGCTGGGCAAGTTCACCGACCATTGGCAATATGTCGATCCGGCTACGGGAGAGTGCATGTACAAGAACTACTATCTTGACAATTCTGTGGAGAGTTATATCGGCATGAATGCCGGCAAGAGTCTTTGGAATCCCGCCGATGTGGTGAACAATCTCACCCAATCCTATTTCATAGAAGACGGTTCGTTCCTCCGCCTGCAAGATGTGACCATCGGCTACACGCTGCCCGCGAAGCTCACCCGGCACTGGGGCATCTCCAAGTTGCGCTTCTATGCCAGTGCCTCCAACCTCTTTATCATCACCGGCTACTCGGGTTACGACCCCGAGGTGGACATCCAGACCGGCCTCACGCCCGGTATGGACTACAACCGCTACCCGCGCAACCGCGCTTTCTCGCTCGGTGTCAATCTTAATTTCTAACGAAAGGAGCCTTTATATGAAACTCAAGAATATCTTATGGATAGGTGCTGCCCTCACCACCCTTACGGCCTGCAACGACTATCTCGATGTGGACGCGCCGTCGAAATATGACAACGGCTATGTGTTCGGGGGCGTGAACGAAATCAATACCGCCCTCAACGGTGTTTATGCCCAGCTGCTCAGCGGTGACACCTACGGCAGTGCCTACCTCTCGACGTTCTGCCTGAACAGTGATGTCGACTTCGCCACCAACAGCAACGAGCAGCCCGGCACCAACAACTTCCGCCGTTTCGACGGAACCAGTGAGGCCGGTGATCTCAAGAAAACATGGAATGCCGCCTATCAGGGCATCGAATATGCCAACAACTTCATCTGGCAACTGGAGCACAGTCCGCTCTACACGCCCTCCAACAAAGACTTCGAAACCCTGCAACAGCAGATGGGTGAGGCCAAGGTGATGCGCGCCATGTTCTATCACGACCTGATGTGGCTTTGGGGAGATGTCCCGTTCTCGCTGCTTCCCACCTCGCAGATGGCCGACAAGGTGATGCCCGTAGCCTGTCGCGACACCATCAATGACAGGCTGATAGCCGACTTGAGGGCGATAGCTTCTAAGATGAAGTTTGCCAATCGGCTCGACAACGGCATCGAGCGCATTTCCAAAGAGATGTGCTGGGCCATGATAGCCCGCCTTGCCCTTACCGAGGGAGGCTACTCTCTGCGCCCAGACAAGGAGCACAACAGCTATGGCATCATGCTACGCCCCGACAACTACCGGGACTACTATGCCTTGGTACACCTTTATTGCGACTCCATCATCAGCTCGGGCACGCACCGTCTCACCAAGAGTTATCGCAATGTGTTCATCGACGAGTGCAACTATCAGGTGGACAACTCCGATGATCCGATCTTCGAAATACCCTTTGCGCAGAACTCCACCGGCAGCATCGGCTATCTCCAGGGGCCGCGCTGCGACTTCAACGAAGGCTCCACCACGGGGCAGAACGTTTGGGGCAAGGCCTCCGGTGCAGCCCGCGTGAGCACTTTCTACCGCTATTCTTTTGACCCGACTGACGAACGGTTGAAGTATGTTGATAACACTTGGTACTACCTCTACGACGGTACGCCGCAGGTGAACTTCTCCTACACCATGTACAACAACAAGTGGTCGAAGTTCTGGAGCAAGGGAGCTCCGCTCGGCCCCACGAGCGAAGGCAACACGGGCATCAACTATCCCTACATGCGTTATGCCGATGTGCTGCTGATGGATGCCGAGGCGTTGAACGAACTTAATGGCGGTCCGACCGACCAAGCCAAGGAAGACTTGGCCCAAGTGCGCCGCCGGGCCTTCCAAAGTGCCGACCAAGCGGAGAAGGTGACGGCCTATGTCAATGCCGTGAGTGGCAGCAAGGAGCGTTTTCTCAAGGCCGTGCTTGATGAGCGCAAGTGGGAGTTTGCCGGCGAAAACATGCGCTGGAAAGACCTTGTGCGCAACAATCTCTATGGCGTGGCACTCTATTATGAGTTCCTGCGCTTTATGGCTGTGGCCGAGAATGCAGGTGGTTCGTCGGAGTATGAAGACGTGCTGGCCGAGCATGACGGGCGCGACTACATCGCCACGTGGCCCTACTCGGTGTACTATCGCAAGGCCGCCAATCCCAAGAACACCGACACCTATCCCAATACGACACTAGACATACTGGAGCTCAGCGACTCTTTCAAAGACGTGCGCCCCGCCGCCGACCCGGCCAATCCGTGGAGTCAGGCCGATGTCTACGGCTGGTGGGACGAGAGCCAAGGTGTGAAAAACGAGTGTCGCTATTCGCTCTACGGCTACATCCGCACCGATCTGTTGGGCAATCCCGTTGTGGTCAATGCCGACGGACAGCCCGTTTCCATGCCCGCTCCCTCGGCAGACATGCAGCCCTCGCAGCTGCCTGTGGTGCGCTACATATTGCCCTATCCGCGCGAAGCCATCCAGCGGAGCGCCGGAGCCTACAAGAACTATTACGGTTATCTCAACTAACGCCTAAATGAAAACCCTTATGAAGAAATCACTTTTATATACACTGCTGCTGCTTGGCGGCTGTGCCCTCGCAGCTTGTTCTGACAAAGACGATGCCGGAACGGCCTCCGGGCGGGAGTTCATGACCATGTTCCGATGCGACAACAACACGGGAAAGGGCGACTATCCCACTGATCCTTACGCCTGCCACGTGCAGGACATCAACGACATACACCTCTATTGGTATGGCGTGAACGACTGTGCGGGCTATGAAATCAAGATGGCCCTGCAGCCCAATGTGTCTTCCGGACTGGCTGAAGACTGGGAAAATCCCAAGCATATTCTACTGGACACCATTGTCGGCCCCGATGTGTTGGATATGGTGATCAAAGACTTGCAATACTCCACTGACTACCGTTTCGCCATCCGCACGCTCTCCAAGCGTGGCGAGGGCTACCATTCCAACTGGTATGGCTACGGCAATGGCCGCCAATGGGCCGAATACTTAGGGCTCACCACGGGCAACCGCTATGAGGTGCCCGAGGTCATCATCGCCAGTGACGTGACCAAGACGACACTCCGCGTGAACATTGAGCGCAAGGCGGGCGAGTCGGGAACGGCTGCCGAGGTGGCCGAATTCAAGACGCACTTCTCCACCGTCGACTTCAACGGCACGGAAAGTTGGAAGATGGAGACCCTCACCGTGGAGGCTTCTCCCTCCAGTCCCGATGCACAAGTACCGGAGAAGTGGCGGAAATACCGGCTCACGGCAGAAGACTTCGAGCGCGGCTATGTGGACATTGACGGACTCACGCAGAACAGCGTCTATCTCATCAATGCCGTCGATGACGACATTCCCGTGGCTGTGGACGCCTGCTACAACACGTTGGCCATACGCATGGACGGTGAGTCGGGGGCTCCGATAGTGATCAAGCACGTGGTGAACGACCCGGCCGGCAGCACCATCACGCCCGAAGAGGCGGCCGCTGCCACTCAGTATCAGGCCTGTCGTCTGGACTCCATCATCAACAAGTACAATGTCAACTCTGCACTTGCCGAAGGGCAGATATTCTATCTTGAGGGCGGCAAGACCTATTACTTTGCCACCAATGTGAGTCTCTACAAGGGCTTCACCCTCAAGACCAATCCCGCCGACCTTGCTGCCGGGAAAGGTCGTGCCACCGTGCTTCTGAACGGAATGTACACCACCGGCGGCAACGTGAACTCCTGCAACTTCATGTTTGGCCGCCAACCGCAGAGCGGAGAGAATCCCAACGTGCGCATCAACATCAAGGCCCTCGAGTTTGAAGACATCGATTTCAACTGTCCGTTGGCCCGCAACTACGGTGATCAGGAGGCCGGTGCAGGCAACGCCACAGGCAACTATTTCGCCAACATGTATTCCAATGGCATGGGCATTCAGGTGCAGCGCTTCCTGGTGAAGAACTGCTCGTTCCAAGGCCTCGTGCGTGGCTTTGTGCGCGTGCAGGGATCTGCTGTTAAGGTGTTTGAGAACTTCATCATCGAAAACTGCGACTTCTACAACGACGGCTACTACAACAACAAAGGGGGTGGCTACCCGTGGATAGCCGGCGACGGCAAGCAGCCGAAGAGTAACGTGTTCAAGCACATGGTGTTGCGCAACAACACGTTCTACGACTCGCCGTTCCCCAGCCTGTTCAACGATGCCAACAAGAATCTTGGCTGGCCCGCTTCGGTGTCTTACGACATCACGCTGGAGAACAACACATTCGTCAACTTCAACACGCGAAGCACGGGATGCCCCATCTTCAACCTGCGCTATCTGCCCGGTGGTTCCAAGATCACGGTGCGTAACAACCTCTTCATCCTCACCAAGCAGGCCGGCGACTCGCGCAACATGTACTTCTCGGGTATGGATATACGTACCATCAACGGTTCGGGCCTCGTGTTCTTCGACATTGCCAACAACTGGTCGACCAACACCCACCTCACCAACGGGCAGATATTCTCGGGCTCAGCCTTCAGTGCCAAGAAGAACAGTGCAGGTGCCTTCGGCGACGATGCCCTGCTCAGCGGGCGCGGCGAACTCGAAGTGCATGTCGATGACATCTCGCCCGAAGAACTGATGACGGCTCCCAACCCGCCCCACCTCTCGGGTAAGGACATTCACGAGACCGACAATCTCAACGGTCTCTACTACCGGCAGACCGACAAAGTGCGCGGCAGCAACATCTTCAAGCTTGGCATTGGTGCCCCGAAGTGGCGCACGGGCGCGAAGTGACGAAGATGCATAAAGACACACCATAGCTGCCCGGTGGGGCAGTAGCCAGTTGGTAAATTCCGGCGGAGAAGTGCACACCCTGCATTTCTCCGCTTTTTGTATAGGTCCGTTTCATTTCTTTTGTTACATGGAACGGAAAGTTCAGCCATTCTTAATATCAAGAAAGTCTGAAAGATGGAGGCTTTTCAGGTCACTATTTATCAATCTCGAAACAGCCCTAAAAATATGAATTTACTTGAGAATGAGTTTCAAAGGAGAAACTATTTCCATATTGGTTCATGATGCCAATCACCCGTAAAGCCCAATTTCCCGTAGGGTATATCCTTGCTTTCTTCCAATAAGGAGAGGAGCTTTGTCTTGATGCGATTCTCCGGATATACGGCATTGCAGAGGTAGAGCATAGCGGTGATGACCCCGTAGGGTTTCTTCTTTTGGTTGTCTGTCAAAGGATTGTTCAGCCACTTGTCGCGATGTCCTTTGATATTCATAGGCTGCTTGGCAAGATTTCTGTTCCATAGTCGTGAGTGATGGGCGATGATGTTTCGGAGCACAGAGACAGCTTCCAGCCAACCGGATAGTTCTTTGGCGGAATAGAGCCCGAACTCATTAGCTATCAATGCACGCTGGGGGAGTTGGCTTTTCAGGTTCTTGTACATCTTCGATAGTGTGCCGAAGGTTGCCACTTCCATAATCATCCAAGCATCAGGGTTGTCACCCTCCATTGAGTCGACCTCCCATTCCGGATGCTTGGAGATATACTCCTTGGCAAACGGCTCCGTGCTGCGTTCGAACTCATATTTCAGATCAAGCACAAAATCCTCATAATATGTTGTATTTTCAAAGAGAGAAGCATCCAAGTACCAGAGTCCGCTACCCTTAGCCTTTGACAGATGGTTGATAATTTTGGCACGCAAGGCCACTTCGACAATCTCGATGGCATCGAAAAGTATCAGGCGCAGACGGCGATCAAAGTCGTATCGGGCAATCACATCGTTGAAGGATGCACCCTCCCGGAAGTTATGTTCCGTCTCTTCGTCGCGCATATCTGTCCAATAGTATTTTAGCCGGAAGTAACTGATGTGGGATAAACACATCTTTGCATGCTCCTCATTGCCAAATGTCATGCCCCTTGAGCGGAGCAGGCGGATTTGTTCTTCTATCGACCGTGGCTTCTGATTGCTCATATTTTCTCACGTATTAAAAAAGTGACCCGCCGGCAGATCTACGGGATGCCGACGGGTTCTGTTATTGTTTTTCCGGATGTTAGTCCGCAAGTTTTCTTGTTTTCCAATGCAAAGATAGTGTTATTTCTCGGAGTTTCCAACTTTTTTAGAAGATTTTTCACGGGGAGGTGGAAGTTTGTAGTACTTTTTTTGTTATTTTTGCAATCGTCAAAAAGCAATCAGCAATGGAGAATCCTTATATCAAACAGTTTCCCGACCTGATGTCGGGGAAGACCATTATGTATGTCCACGGCTTCGGATCGTCGGCCGCTTCGGGCACGGTGAAGCGCATCCGGGAGACGCTTCCCTCGGCCCGCGTTGTGGCCTACGACCTCCCCCTCCATCCCGAGGAGGCAATGGCGTTGCTGCAAGAGAAGTGTGCGGAGGAGCGGCCCGCTCTCATCATCGGCACGTCGATGGGGGGCATGTATGCCGAGATGCTGCGCGGCTACGACCGCATATTGGTGAACCCCGCCTTCGAGATGGGCGACACCATGCACGAGCATGGCATGATGGGCAAGCAGGTGTTTCAGAATCCCCGGCAAGACGGTGTGCAGGAGTTTATCGTCACCAAGGCTCTGGTGAAGGAATACCGAGACATCACCGCCCGATGTTTTGCCGGCATCACCGATGACGAGTGCCGTCGCGTGTGGGGACTCTTCGGCGACGAAGACCCGGTGGTACACACCTTCGAGCTCTTCCGCAGCCACTATCCGCAGGCTGTGCATTTCCACGGAGAGCACCGCATGACCGACAAGAGTTTCCTCCACGGTGTGCTGCCCGTCATCCGTTGGGTGGACGACCGCCAAGAGAGCCGTGAGCGCCCCATCGTCTATCTCCATTGGAACACGCTCGCCGACAGCTATGGTAACCCCAAGTCGAGTCTGAACAAGGCCTACGACCTGCTCGTCGAACGCTATGAGGTGTATGTCGTGGTGCCTGCCCCCACCAACGACCACGCTTCGCTCACCGCTGCGCAGGAGTGGATAGAGCGGTATCTCTCCACGCCGGCCCACGACCGCGTGGTCTTTGCCAACCAAAAGGCACTCCTCTATGGCGACTATTTCATCGACTCCGAGCCCTGCAAAGACTTTATGGGTACGACTCTCGCTTTCGGTAGCGACGATTTCAAGACTTGGGAAGAGGTCATCGTGTTTTTCGAGCGGCTCGGCGGACAGTGAGGAGGGGAGGTAAAATTCAAAGATTCAAAAATGCAAAAGGTGGAAAAATCAAATACAGAAAGGGCCTGTGTCCTGCTGTAGGGGCAGTGCATGTCTTGCTGTAGGGGCAGGCATAAAGCACTGCCCCTACAAGTAGGATACGGCCTCTGTCCCGAGGTGTTCCTTTGTTCAGACCCCCAACCCCCTAACTTAGGGGGCTCTAGACAGCCTTTGTCCCGCGAGGCCCTCCCCTCCTTCGGAGGGGTCGGGGGAGGCTCTCCCTATAGCACGAACTATTAAATCTTTCGAAAAAACCTTACATGGCTTTTTCTTACGCCCATCCTGTTGGCTATTCCCATCCGTCTCATTTGCCTCATCCGCCCCATCAAAATTCTCATTAAGCCCAAACGACAATCCAAAAGGGCCACACTTGGAAGCTCGCTCGGGCCGAGTGGCAAAGTGAAAGAGGCCGTTCGGCAAGACTGTTTGGGCCGAATTGTCATCTGTAACGGGAAGAAAACAAAAAAGGGAAGCACTCCTGCGCTTCCCTTGCTGATGCAAAGATACAACCTTTTGAGGCGAAAACAAAATGTATGACGAAAGATGTTGACATGACAAAACGTCCGAAAGTCCGTTGGAAGTATAAGATTGCCGTCTGCTATTGCTTGCTTTTGCCCTCCTCTTCCTGCCGGCATTCCATGCTCCTCACAGAATAATCATTTCAAGGTATTGCACAATCAAGTGATTTCCTCTACCTTTGCAGCGCCAATGTATAGAAGGCTTCTTTTTTTATTCGTGATACTGATAGGGTGGCAGTTGGCAGCCCTTTCCGCTTTTCGGGAAGGGTGGAGGCGTAGCGTGTCGGGCGGTGTGCCTGCCGACACGGCCCTGATAGACCGCAACATCACGCTGGGCGAGGTGGTCGTTGTGGGCCGGCGCAAGCTCATCGAACTGAGCAACGACACCACTCTCATCAACACAAGCGGCTTGCAGATACACCGTGGGGCGAATCTGGAGGCCTTGATCAAGAAGATTCCCGGCATGTCATACGACCGGGAGAGCAAGCAGCTGTCGTTCAACGGCAAGGTGCTCAACGGCGTGAACATCAACGGCGAGACCTTCATGGGCAATGACATCGCGAGTGCTTTGGAAAATCTGCCCGCCGATGCTGTGGAGCTGCTGAAACTCTACAACATGCTTTCGGAGCTGGAGAAGATGACCGGCGTGGACGACGGAGCGGAAGACTTCGTGCTCGACATCAAGACCAAGGACTCTTACAACGGCAGTCTCGTGGGGTCGTTGGCCGCCGACCACGGCAGCCGGGGCAAGCGTCTCGACGAGGCGCAGGCCAATGTGTTCAATGCCGGGGGCGAGAACCTTTCGCTCGTGGGGCGCAGTGACAATCTCAGCAGCATGGATGTGGGGCGCGGCAATTTCCAGAACATGCTCATGGGCAACGTTGTCAAGAAACTGGGCAAGCGGCTCACGCTCACCGGCAGCATCTCCACAAGCACGTTCCACAACGAGACCGAAAGCAGAAGCTACGACGAGCAGTATCTCGCCTCGGGCACGAAGTATCAGGGGTCGTCGGCACTCACGGCGGGGAAAAACCGCAGCGACTTTGCCAACTTCTCTCTGAAATACAAGATTGACGACCGCACGCTTCTCAACATCAGTGCCAACGGTAGTCGGGCGCGCACCACCGGCTCGTCTGCCACAACGACCGAGCTTTACGAGAAAGGCTCCGCCATCGACTCCCTGACCTCCTCCACGTTGCAGACCTCCACCGGAGGGCGGGCAACGAGCTACTATCTCTCGGCCGATTTCACCCGCCGACTGAACAAGGCCGGGACTTCTATAAGTCTGAAAGCCGATGCCAATGGCAACTCCGACAACTCCGATAATCTCAGCCTCTCGCAGACGCGCTACCATCGGTTGGCAGGCGCGGCGGGCGGAGACTCGCTGCTTCTGCGCCATCTCTACCAGCTCACACCCTCCCACCAGCGCAACAGCCTCGTCTCCCTGCGCTTCACGCAGCCTCTCGGCAAGCTCCTCCGCCTGCAAGCGGGCTATGGATTGGTCTACCGAAAGACCGCCAACGCCCGCGACAGCTACGACTACGGAGCCCCCATGCGGCCCCGCGTCGATAGTCTGGCCGGCGAGAGCCGGCTCGCCACCCGGGGGCAGGAGCTCACGCTGCGGATGGATTATAAGGGGCGGCGCTGGACGGTGAACGGCGGAATCGTGGTGGAGTGGCAGCGCCGCAGCATCGGTCAGCGGCAGGGCTTCCGGTCAGTCGACTCCACGCTCCGGGCTGTGGAATACAAGCCCACGGCCACGGCCAAATGGCGGAAGGGCAAGGTGAGTGTGGAGATGCGCTACGACGGCTACACCACGCAACCCTCCCTCTCGGCCCTGCTCACGCCGGTCGACGTGAGCAATCCGCTGTCCGTGCGGGTGGCTAATCCCGGTCTGAAACCCTCCTACCGGCAGCGGCTGGATGTCAGGGTGGAGCATGAGAAGTATGGGCTCACCCTCTCGGGCAATTACAGCAACACGTTCAACGACTTTGCCGAAGAAGTGTCTTATGACAATGCTACCGGTGCGCGCACCTACCGCACGGTCAACATCAACGGCAACCGGACCGTGGAAGGCTCGCTCCGGTGGCAGAAGCAGTTGGGCGCCTTCCTGCTTTCGGGCGCCGGGCGCACCTCCCTGCGCCACGATGTCGCTCTCTCCAATGAGTCTTCGCTGTCTGTTGCGGCCCGGAGCGAGACCCGCACGGTGGACGGCAGTGCCAACCTGTGGTGCAGCTACCAGCCCAAGTGGGGCTATGTGGGGCTGACTGCCGACTGGCGGCTGAGCCGTTCGCACAATCGGTTGACCGACACGCGGGTCAACTCCATTGACTACGGTGCAGGCATCAGCGGCGATGTGGAGCTGCCATGGGGGCTCGAAGTGCGCACCGACGCGAGTTGCCGGCTGCGCCGGGGCACCTACGCCACGGCGACCGACGACCAGTGGCTGTGGAACATGACGGTGGCGTGGAGCTTCCTCAGGCAGCGGCAGGCCACGCTCTCTTGCACTTGGAACGACATTCTCAGCCGTCGCAACGACATCAACCGCTCGGTTTCGGCCTACAGCTATCACGAAATCTACCGTCCGCAGATACGGAGTTATGTGCTTTTTTCGCTCAAATATCGGTTTAATATCACTCGAAAACAGTAATTGTTATCCCCATAAATGAGGATGCCGACGGGTGGTAGAATCATCATTTTAAGGTATTGTGCGTTTCTTTAATCATTGCTAACTTTGTCGGCAATATCACAGTTATTATTTTTTATAGCAATGAAAATCAAAAGTTTAGTATTGCCTTTGATGGCATTTTGTGTGTTGGGCTTCACGTCTTGCAGTGACGACAACGGCCCCGGCTACAGTGCTTCGGCCCTGAAAAATACCGAGTTGATGACCATTTTGAAGTCGAAAGGCTACACCTTCGACCAAGAGGGTAAGCTCGAACTCAACGACTTGGCCAACAACACCACGTCGCTCGACCTCAGCGGCACCAAGCTCACCGACTTCACAGGGCTCGACATCCTGCCCAACCTCAAGGAGGTGAAACTCGCCAACAACGGCTACGGCCCCTCGTTCGACTTTGCCAAGCTGCCCGCGCAGATCACCGGCATCGACCTTACGGGCAACGATATCCACAACTACGACAATCTCGTGAGCGTCAAGGTGGAAGAAAACGACGACGAGACCGTCACCAATCTGCACAACATCACCAAACTCTATCTGCCCGCAGAGGCAAAATTCAACATCAAAGACCTCGTGCGCTTCTATCGTAAGAACAAGGCCGACATCGAGTCGGGCAAGATAGACATGCAGATGGCCGACGACAAGGGCGCGCTCCAGAAGTATAACACGCTACGCACCATTCCCGACGACAACATCCGCAAGAACTTCAAGAAATTCTTCTCAAGCATCTTCGATGCCGACAGCATTCACATTGACATCAACAAGAGGATGAGCAACACGGATAAGCAGAATAATTGTAGCTTGGGTAGTTGGAATGGGGTATCCAGTGCTACTACATTGGAAGGTATTCAATACATCGTGGAAAATCCTTATTGGGAAGGAAATGCATTGTCTATTCATTTGGATGGAGCTGATAAATTACCATATATGGAGCTAAGTCCAAAAATGATGACTATGGCTTTATATAATTTAGATGCTTCTGCCGGTTTAGGATATACAAATGCAAAGAGTCTGACAACGGTACTTTTGTCAAAAGTGACAGGGTTGAAATTGCTGGATTACAGCCATAGTACTCTTTTCGGACAACGCAATATCGATATAGAGCAAAATGGTCCTGATGGGACGACAATTTACGTTATAGGTTGTCCAGACATAGAGAGTATCTTGCTTCCCGAAAAAACAGGGCTACGTGCATATCAGGTGTTTGTTGCAGGAAACGCTAAATTGAAACAGTTGGATTTATCCAAATTCAAAATGATACAGGAGTTACGATTAGGTGATATGGCAGAGAATGCCTCCCTTGCCTATCCCAACTTGACAGAATATCATACAGTGACAGGATTAACGGAGTTTGCTTGTACCCAATCTATATTTGATAAGCAGGCTACAAAAGATTTCATTAAGAAGTACTATGTCGATGCCAATCCGCCCACGTTAAAACCAAACAGGGCTGTAGGCAAAGACATAACAGGTGTATCTGGTGTCCGTTGGTGGACACTAATTGCTCAATAATTATAAATATTTTAAATCATTAAATTTATGAAAAAGTTAATGTTTAGTGCCGTATTGGCAGTAATTGGCCTTTTTGGCCTCGTATCGAATGCAAGTGCCCAAACTTCCTACAAGGGAACATTGTCAAACATTACCATGAATGGTAAGCACTTTAATAATGTAGGAGAAAAGGTTTTTACCCTGACTCAGGGTGAGGGGAATGAATATGTCCTTTCAGGCACCGTAGATAAGATTGGAAAAATGCCCGGGACTATCAGCGTGAATGTTGATGTTATCATCAATAATGGTGTTATGGTCTTTGACCCAACAGGGGAGTCAAAAACAACATTGACCGTTGCAGGTATTCCAGTGAATCTTAATGTTAAGAGCTTTACGGGTACAGTTACGGACAATACTCTTCATTTTGTCTTAGACACGTATGCTGGATGGGGGACACTTCCCGTATTCCCTGCTTCCGTCACCTTTGATGGAACGAAGCAATAGCCACATAGAGTGATTTCATTATAGATGGGAATACATCTATCTAAAAGTCTTCTTTGTCTCTTGACCGTCACCGTGTTGGGATTGTCTGCTTGTAGTAGTGATGACAATCTGGAGCAAAAGGATCCTAATGCGGAATACGTGGATGAGGCAAAGAAGATTCTGAATGGCGATATCGTGCTTTCCACAAAAGCGACGATGGCCGAAGTTGACAAGACGCTGCTGCCCAATGGCTGCCCGACGAAGTTTAATTTTAAGTGGGAGAAAGACAGCATGCAGCTGTCGCTTAATGGATTCACCGTGGGCAACATGCCGCTGGTGATCTATTTCTCCTGCAAATGCAAGTTCATGCAGCTCAACTCTTGGGAGAAAGATGAGTACAGAGGCGAAGGCTGGGTGAAGTTCAAAGGAAAGGACGGTAACGTGACGGGCGACCCGAAAGATGATTCCGGGGTGCAGAAAGGTAGCGGAGCCGGTGTGGACGGTTACCTGAACGTGAAGACCAATCAGATAATCTTCATTGTCAACTACAACATGATGAATGTGCGCTCCGAATGCTTCTTGCAGACCATTGACAAGAGCCGCATCAACAACTTTGAGGCGGAGTTTGCACAATATGAAAAAGACTTGGCTGCCTACAAGAAAGAACATGGACTGTAGGCCATGGCCGAAGCATTAACATCAGAGAGGGAGTGGAAGGCTCGGTTTCCTTTTGCTTCCTCTTTTCATACGAAGATCATGCATATACAAAAGAGACATATCGTCCTTGTTCTGCTGGGCCTGCTGTTGTCTGTGGGCATCCGGGCGCAGCAGCACAGGATAAGAATCACCGTACAAGAAAAGGGTACGCAACAGCCTCTGGCCGGAGCGACCGTCAGTTTTGCCCCCAACAAGGAGATGGCGGGGGCCTTGAATGCCATCACCGACATAGACGGGCAGGCCGTCATCGAGGCGGAGCAAGGCAAGAATATCTACTATCGGGTGGAGTCGACAGGCTATGCCCCGGTGACGGGCAGCGTGGCCCCGTCGGTCAGCGAGATGAAAGTGGTGTTGCGCGAAGACGTGATGCACCTTAACGATGTCGTGGTGACGGGCTCGCGCACGGAGCGCCCCATCAAGTTGTCGCCCATCACCACGCAGGTGTTGGGGGGCAAGGCGTTGGTCGATGCCGGCTACAGCGACCTGCAACACGCCCTGCAACAGGAGACGCCGGGAATGAACATACAGAAGGTGGGCTTCGGAAACGAAATCTCCATGCAGGGACTCGATGCGCGCCACGTGCTCTTCCTGCAAGACGGTGAGCGTATGACGGGCGACATGGCCGGCAACTTGGACTATGAGCGTTTCAATCTGCACGCCATCGACCGGGTGGAAATCGTGAAGGGAGCCAGCAGTACGCTTTATGGCAGCCGGGCCTCGGGGGCGGTCATCAACCTCATCTCGAAGAAGACCACGAAGCCGCTCGATATTCAGGCCGGTATGCGCTGGGCGCAGATGAACGAGCGCAACTACAAGCACGCCTCGCCGAAAGACTTTCTCTACATGTTCGAGAAAAACAGCGACCGCCCCAACCTGCAAGCCTGGGTGTCGGCCGGTGTCAAGCAGAAGGCCTTCACTTCGCAGACGGATGTGTGGTACAGCGAGAGCGATGCCTTCTACATGTATCAGGCCGACCACGACAAGAAGGTCTACACTAAGGAGGCCAACCCCTTCCTGCCCCACGACATCACGCTCACGAGCGTGGCCGCCCGTTCGCCGATGGGCATCGAGGGCACGGAGCACATATCCGCGGCGCAGAAGTTCTACTACGAGCCCACCGACCGGCTTTCGGTGCAGGTCTACGGTTCGATGTTTTTCATGAACTCCTACGACCTGATACAGGACATGACCTTCTCGCAGAGCCGTGACTTCATGGCGGGCCTGAAGGCCAAATACAGTGTGAAGGATTGGTTCACCGTCAACCTGAGCATGCACAGCGACTTCTATGACCGCTTCAAGCGCCATGAGCGCATCGACGAGCGCAAGAAGGTCTACAAGAGCCGCATCCTTGAGCCCCGGCTGTCGCTGACGAGCGATTACTTCAAGGGGCACAGCATGATAGTGGGCGTGGAGCACACCACCGACGACCTCACGAGCGACCGCTTCGTGAACCGCAAGATGACCACCCGGTCGCTGCACGAGACGGAGTTTTTCGCGCAAGACGAATGGACGGCCAACGACCACTGGATGCTCTCTGCCGGTGTGCGCACCAACTTCTCCAAGGCTTTCGGCTTCATGTGGATGCCCAAGCTGGCCGTGAAATATTCACCGGACAACCGATGGGCCGTCCGCGCCAACTACTCCATGGGCTACCGCGCGCCGAGCATCAAGGAGCTGTTCTTCAACTGGGACCACTTGGGCATGTTCCAAATCAGGGGCAACGAGGAACTGAAACCGGAGAAGAACAACTACTTCTCCGTGGGGGCGGAATACGGCACCGACCGCTTTTTCGTGAATGTCAACGCCTACGGCAACTTCTTCAGAAAGAAAATCGAGGGTGTGTGGCACATCTACGACATGCAGTACAACTTCGAGTACACCAACCTGAGCAGTCAGCGCATGCTCGGCATGGAGGCCATCGTGAAGTGGCACCTGCTTGACTGCCTCACGCTCAACGGCACCTACAGCTACGTGAACGTGAGCAAGCAGAACGGCGTGCAGGTGAACACCACCTCGCCCCATGCCGCAACGGGCAGTGCCGACTACACGCTCAACCGCAAGAACTATCGGCTGAAGACCATCCTCAGCGCGTCGCTGATGGGCGAGAAGAACTTCGACGTGCAAGACCGCGTGTGGGTGGAGGAGCACAAGAAGAGCTACGATGCCTACTTCCGCTGCACGCTGCCCACCTATGTGCTGTGCAATCTGGCCGTGGTGCAGACCTTTTATAATAAGGTGAAAGTGACACTGGGTGTGGACAACCTCTTCAACTACGTGCCCCACACGCTGGGTTCGGGCATCACGATGTTCAACGTGCCCGCCACCTGTGGGGCCAAGGGGTATGTGCAGGTGGAGTTTTTGGTGGATGACATTGTGAAATCTTTAAAACGAAAGAAATGAAACACTATCTCTTAGCCGTGTTGTGGGCCGCGGCGATGCTGACTTCCTGCGTCAGTTACGATGCGGAACCTTTCACGGGCAAAGTGTTGCCGCGCACCACGGGCTACACCACGGGCGTGACCAACGACTGGCTGTATATCAATCTGCGGACAGGACAGGTGTTCAATCAATACCAAGTGGGCGCCGACATCAAGGAGGGTGAGCAGAAAGGCCGCTTGGATTGGGACTTGGCCTTCTGCGGCTACCGTATGCGCACCAACAGCGGAACCTCGGGCGACGGCCGGGGCGGTGCGGCCGACTTGGGATACGGTCGCTACGATGAGTGGCAGACGGCCTCGCAGTTGCCTGCCGACCTCACGTGGGCGGTGGACGACCACTCGGTGAGCATCACCATGTCGCGCAACGACTGGAACAAATATCTCATAGCCAACAAGCTCGACTTCAACCAGAATCCGTGGTTTGACCCCAACCGCGGGCCGGCGACGACCAAGACTGATGCCAATCCGGTGCTGGCGCAGGCCATGACCTTCACGGGGCCGCCGCCCGTCTACTCTCCGTCGTTCCACACCTACGTGGTGCGCACGGCCGACGGCAAGCGGTATTTCAAGCTCCAGATTATCAGTTGGTATAAGGCCGATGTTGAAATTGGCGACACGGGAGGCCAAATGAGCTATTATTGCGACGAACTGAAATGAGGCCATCGGGCTGCTTCGGGATTGGTACAAGGGTCTTGCACCACCCGTGCAGAGCCTTTGCACGGATGGTGCACCGGCCTCGAACGAAGCGTGCAGCGGCCTTGCACCACATCCATGGCTGCCGGCCGGTGGCTGCACTTGGGCGGCATGGCATGGCCGTTGAGGCTTTCCGTCCCGCTCGGAGCTTCTGTCGTCGGGAGGCGTCGTCCGGGGGAAGCGCATTCGTGCCGGCCTAACAATCGAAAGTAAACAATCAAAAAATACAAAAGAACAATGGAAACGAAAAAGAATATCTATGTATGGCGCACGGTGGCCTCTTTCCTGCTCGTGCTCTTTGCCATGCCTTTGGGCCATGCGCTGATGATATTGATGGAGAAGTTGATGAGCGAAGGAGCCATGCACGTGGCCGGATTTCTGATGGGGCTGGTGGGGCTGGTGATGGTCATTGTGGGCGTGTTCGTGAAAGGCGACACCCGCCAGACCCTCTGGGGACTGTTCGGCGGCCTGCTCTTCTGGACGGGATGGGTGGAGTTTCTCTTCCTCTACTACGCCCGCCGCTACGGTGTGCAGCCCGAGATGGAAAACGGCGTGGTGGTCACCAAACCCGAATACCTCATTCTGCCGGCCTCGTTCGGCATGTGGATGATGACGATGGTGATGTATATCTTCAGCACCAAGAACGGCTGTGACTTCATCACGTGGATACAGAAAGTGTGCTTCCGCGACAAGCGCAAGGCGATAGTCGTGCAGCCTATGACCCGCCACACGAGCATCGTCACCTTCATGGAACTCAACATGATGTTGTGGGCACTCTATCTGTTGCTGATGTTCTGCTACGACAAGAATTTCCTCGGCGACCACCATCCCGTCACCTTCCTCGTGGGGCTGGGCTGTCTGGTGGGCTCGGTGTTCATGCTGAAGAAGCAGCTGACGATTGCCGCGTGGGGGGCCAACATCCGCATGGCCATCGCTACGGTCATCATCTTTTGGACACCGGTGGAGATACTCGGCCGCATCAACTTCTTCCGCGAATTCTGGGTGGAGCCTGAGAAGTATGCCATGCAGATGGGGGCCATCCTGATAGTGTTCATCGCATTGGGCATCTACCTTTGGATGAAGGGGAGCAGGCGGAAGCCCTGACTGTCTCTTCGGCCCGACACCCGGGGCCTGCAAATGAAAATCCCGCTACCGAAACAGCTTCGGTAGCGGGATTTTCCGTATTGTCTTTGCCTTTGTCGTGGGCGTCTACATCACTCCGAATGCCCTCAATACATCGTTGAGATTGGCTACCACCATGAGCAATATCAAGAGACTGAAGCCCACATAAATAGCTTTCTCCATGAGTTGTTCGCTGGGTTTCCAGCCGGTTATCATCTCCAGCAGGAGGAAGAGCACGTAGCCGCCATCGAGGGCGGGGATGGGCAGGATGTTCATGAAGGCGAGTATGATGCTCAGGAAGGCCGTCATCTTCCAGAAGAGGTACCAGTTCCACGTGGAGGGGAACATGCTGCCGATGGCCCCGAAGCCGCCGAGGCTCTTGACTCCGTCTGCAGTGAAGATATATTTCAGGTTTCCCACGTAGCCCGAAAGCACGTTCCAGCCGTATCGGATGCCGGCGGGGAAGCTCTCGAAGAAGCCGTAGGTGAGGTGGGTCTGCTTGTAGCCGGCGAGCGTGTTGTAGGGCGCGAAGCCCAGCATCAGGTCGGGAGTGAGCGTGGTGGTGAGCGTGTCGGTGACCCCTGTAGCCTTGTGGGTCACCACGATCGAGGCTGTGCGCAGGCGCAGGCTGTCCCGGCGGGTCCGGGCGTCGGTCATCTGGTCTTGCAACCGGCCTATGGCATCGGTGAACTCGTTGTAGGAGTCCACGGCCCGACCGTTGAGTGCGAGTATCTTGTCGCCTTTCTCCAGATGCAGTTTGGAGGCCGGTGTGCCGGGCAAAACGCTGTCGACGACAGCCGGTGTGAACGGGCGCACGAATGGAGGCTCCGTCTTGATCATGCCCAGCATGTTGAGGTTGCCGTTGAGTGCGATGCTCACCTTCTTGCCGCCCCGCAGCACATCTACTCTCCGGGCCTCTGAAATGCGGCGGTAGAGGTCGGCATCGAAAGTCTTGAATTCGCCTTCCTCCGTGCCCAGCAGGATGTCATGGTCTTGGAAACCGAGTGCCTTGGCCTCTTGGTTGAATTTCATGCCGTAGGTCATGTCTTTGGTGGCGATGAATTTCTCGCCCCATGCAAACATGATCATCGAATAGATGAAGAATGCCAGAAGGAAGTTGACCAGCACGCCGCCAATCATGACAAAGAGACGCTGCCAGGCCGGTTTGGTGCGAAACTCCCATGGCTGCGGCGGTTGCTTCATCTGTTCCTTGTCCATGCTTTCATCTATCATGCCTGCTATCTTGCAGTAGCCGCCCAACGGGAGCCATCCTACGCCGTAGGTGGTGTGGCTCTTCTTGGGCTTAAAGCGGAACAGGCTGCCGTTCCACTTGCCCACACCGGGGTCGAAGAAGAGATAGAATTTATCCACGCGGATGCCGAACAGCTTTGCGAAGAAGAAGTGGCCGCCCTCGTGCAGGAGCACCAGCAGCGAGATGGCCATGATGAATTGTAATGCTCTGATTAAGAATACTTCCATTTAGTTTTGTCTCCTCCTGACCTCCCGAGGGGAGGAAGACCGGCCTGTTAGCGGAGGAAGGGGACGGTCTTTTTGATTATATGAATATGAATGGAGTGCTGTCGTTTTTTTCCGTCAGCCCTTTGCAGCGGCCTTTTCAGCCACAAACTCGGTGGCTATCCGGCGGGCCTCGGCATCGGTTTGCAGATAGACTTCAAGGTCGGGCGAGGCGTCGAATGTGGCGCGCTGCATCGTGCGGTCGATGATGTCGGCCATGCCGAGGAACGAACATTTATTGTGGCGGAAAGCCTCGTTGGCCACTTCGTTGGCCGCATTGAGTATGCAAGGCATGTTGCCGCCGCGGTTGATGGCTTCGTAGGCAAGGGCCAGACAGCGGAATTTCTCTGTGTCGGGCTCGAAAAACTCCAGACAGTGGGCCGTGAAGAGGTCGAGCCGGTCGCCCTTGAGCGGCAGCCGTTTGGGGAAAGAGAAGGCATACTGGATGGGCAAGCGCATGTCGGGCACGCCCAGTTGGGCCTTCACGGCCCCATCGGCAAACTGCACGGCACTGTGGACGATGCTCTGTGGGTGGATGAGTACTTGTATTTTGTCTGCCGGAACGCCGAAGAGCCACTTGGCTTCCATCACCTCAAAGCCTTTGTTCATGAGCGAAGCCGAGTCGATGGTGATTTTGGCGCCCATGTCCCATGTGGGGTGTCGGAGGGCGTCGGCGGCTGTGACGGTCTGCAATCGGTCGCGGTCGAACAAGCGGAAAGGTCCTCCCGAACAGGTGAGGAGTATCTTGTCTATCTCGTTGTCGTCTTCACCCACGAGACTTTGGAATATGGCCGAGTGTTCCGAGTCGACGGGAAGGATGGACGCGTGATGCTCTTGGGCGAGCTTGCAGATGAGTTCGCCGGCCACCACAAGCGTCTCCTTGTTGGCCAGGCAAATCTTCTTGCGGGCCTTGATGGCTGCGATGGTGGGCTCCAGGCCTGCAAAACCCACCATTGCGGCGAGCACCATGTTGATGGGTTCGGCCTCCACAATCTGCTTGAGGGCTTCCTTTCCGGCGTAGACTTTGATGTCGGGTCGGTCGGTCAGCAACTTACAAAGCGTGGCGTAATGGGCCTCGTTGGCAATGACCACGGCCGCCGGATTGAACTTGCGGGCCTGTCGGGCGAGTTCTTCCACCCGGTTGTTGGCTGTCAGGGCATACACTTCGTAGAGGTCGCTGTGCTGTTCGATAACGTCAAGTGCCTGTGTGCCGATAGAGCCGGTAGAGCCCAGAATGCATATTTGTTGTTTCATAACTTGTCTTGAGAGTATGTTTGAAGGCACGTTTGTGTGCCGCAGCTTTGGCCGTGATCCTTTTGTGCGTCAGCGGCCGGGCGGAAGGGTGGTCAGAGGTCAAGCAGTCCGTCGGGCAATGTCACTGCGATTTCTTTCCTTTCAGCATCCACGCTGTTGATGATTTCTTCCGACGCAGGAATGAGGAGGTTTTTCCCGTCAGCCGTCTCCACCTCAAAGAGCGTGTTGATGGTAGTCTCATCCACAGCCCTGAGTGTTCCTATGGCCTTGCCGGTGGCCTTGTCGGTGAGCGTGAAGCCGATGATTTCGGCCCATGTCATGTCCTCATCGCTGCTGTCGGAGAGACGGCGGGGGAAGTAGACTTCGGTGCCCGTAAGTTCCCGTGCCTGCTCCTGCGTAGTAATGCCGTCGAAAAGCATAAGTGCGGTGGAGCCGTTCTTGAACCGGTATTCGTCAATGAAAAACGGCACGAGTATCTCGTCCAGTTCGAGCACAAGGTAGTCGGCGTCGGTGCGGTCGAACACATCGTCGTCGAAATGGAAGGCTATTTCGCCTTTCACGCCGTGGGGTTTGCCCAGTCTTCCTATCTTGTAGACCTCTTCTTTTCTTATCATCAGTTTCTTGTTGGTGGTTTGACGGGTCAGTCGTCCACGCGTTTGATTCTTGCCCCCAGATTGTTGAGACGCTTCTCGATGTCCTCATAACCACGGTCTATCTGTGCAATGTTGGCGATGCGGCTGGTGCCGTTGGCACTGAGAGCGGCTATGAGCAATGCAATACCTGCACGGATATCGGGGCTCGTCATGCGTCCGGCACGCAGCTGGAGCTTGTGGTCGTGGCCCACCACCACGGCCCGGTGGGGGTCGCAGAGGATGATTTGGGCACCCATGTCGATGAGTTTGTCAACGAAGAACAGGCGGCTCTCGAACATTTTTTGGTGGAAGAGCACCGAGCCACGAGCCTGCGTGGCCACCACAAGCAGCACCGACAGCAGGTCGGGAGTGAGCCCCGGCCACGGTGCGTCACTCAAAGTCATGATGGTACCGTCGATAAATGAGTCTATCACATAGTGGCTCTGGTGGGGTATCACAAGGTCGTCGCCCTCCTCTTTCACCTTCACTCCCAACCGGCGGAAGGCATCGGGGATGATGCCTAAGTTGCGCAAAGACACGTTTTTGATGCGTATGCCTTCGCCCACCATGGCTGCCATGCCTATGAACGAACCCACCTCTATCATGTCGGGCAGGATGGTGTGCTCGGCACCATGCAGTGTTTTCACGCCTACGATGGTGAGCAGGTTGCTGGCTATGCCGCTGATGCGGGCACCCATAGCATTGAGCAGGTGGCAGAGTTGCTGTATGTAAGGTTCGCAAGCAGCGTTGTAAATGGTGGTGGTGCCTTCGGCCAGCACGGCTGTCATGATAATGTTGGCCGTTCCTGTGACCGAAGCTTCATCAAGGAGCATGTAGCATCCCTTCAGCTTGCGGGCCTCAATGCGAAACACGTTGCACCCGTCGTCATGCACGAACTTCGCTCCGAGATGCTTGAACCCGAGGAAGTGGGTGTCCAACCGGCGCCGTCCAATCTTGTCACCGCCCGGTTTGGCGATGATAGCCTTGCCGAAGCGGCCCAGCAGCGGCCCTATCAGGAGTACCGACCCGCGCAGCGAGGCGCATTTTCTCACAAACTCCTCGCTCTCCAAGTAGTCGAGATTGAGGCGGTCGCTCACGAAAGTGTAGTCGTTGCGGCTGTTGCGCGTCACTTTCACCCCGATGTCTTTAAGCAGCAGGATGAGGTTGTTCACGTCGAGAATGTCGGGAATGTTCTTGATGCGCACAGGCTCTTCTGAGAGCAGCGTGGCGCAAATCACCTCCAGTGCCTCGTTTTTGGCACCTTGCGGTGTGATGGTTCCTTGGAGCGGATGTCCGCCTTCGATGATGAAAGACTCCATGGGCGTGCGGTTATTTCCTCTTTTTCTTGCCGTTGTCGGTGGCAAGGTCTTTTTCTGAAATCTTCTCGAATTTGAATGAATCGAGGTCGAGCTGTATCGCCCCGTCGGTGTATCGGGCCAGGTCGGAGGCCACTTTCTCGTCGTCGTGTGACCCGTGTCCCCACTGCATGAGGCTGCGCTTCATCTGGTTGGCAGCCAGACGGGCAAGTGCATCACGCTCTTCGCCGGGCTCCATCGTCTTGAGCCGGTCGAAGATGTCAAACAACATCTTGCCGTAGTGGCGCACGGGAATCTGTTGCATGGGATAGGGCATGGGCTCGGGTTTGGCTGCTATCTTCGCCGCCTGTGTCACATCGTAGGGATAGTCGATGTCGAGCCGGAAGTTGCTCATCAGTGCCAAGTGGTCCCAGAGTTTGCGGTCGCCCTCTTCCGAGCCTGCATCGTTGGGGAACATGCGCTTCATGATGGTGATGATTCCCTCGGCGCATTTCTGCCGTTCGGCCCGGTCTTCGAGGCCTACGGCATAGTCCACCATGCTCTGAATCTCTCTTCCGTATTCCGGGAGCACCAGTCTCTCGCGTTGCGTGTTGTAGTCCAATCCTTCTATTTTCATTATGTTATAATAATTTCTTTGCTTCTTTGGCCACAAAATCTTTCAGGTAGAAAGGCACGAAATAGGCCACGTCTTCAAACTGTTGCTGCGCAATGCGCTTCTCGGCCAGCGGGAACATGTTTTTGGCCAGTGGCTCTATGCCCTCGATGAAATGCGCGTTGGGATGGGTGATGGCCTCCATGCACTTGGCGGCACCGTTGCCGAAGAAGTAGACGGGGCCTTGGTCGAGCAGTTCCCTGTAGGTGTCGGCATCCACGATGTCGGCACTGATGGGGCGCACCTCATGCAGTGCGCGGTCGAACACTTGTGCATAGACCTCCATGCGGCGTGCGTCGAGCATCGGGCACAGGCGTGCTTCCGGCTCCGTGACGCGCTCGGCGAGCAGCACCGGCACGGCGAGCAGCTCCAGTGTGGGCACGGCAATGAGTTTCACGCCACGCCCGTAGCAAATACCTTTGGCCATGCTCACGCCGATGCGCAAACCGGTATAAGACCCCGGCCCGCAACTCACGGCCACGGCATCGAGCGTCATGGCGTGGTTGTCGATGAAAGCCAGTGCTTGCTCTACGAACACACCCAATTTCACGGCATGGTTGGGGCCGTTGTGATCTTCGAGGTTGAAGATGCACTCGGCATCGTTGCTCACGGCCACGGAACACACATCGGTGCTTGTCTCAATGTTTAGAATACACGACATATAACAAGAATATAATTCTAAATAAGGTGCAAATTTACGCTTTTTCTCCGATTTTTTTGTACTTTTGCAAAAATTTAACGCGAAAGTAACCATGATACAATCGATGACAGGTTACGGCAAGGCTGTCGTGACCCACAAGGAAAAGAAGATTAACGTAGAAATCAAGTCGCTCAACAGCAAGACGCTCGATCTCTCCGCGCGCATCGCTCCGCTCTACAGGGAGAAGGAAATGGAAATCAGACAGCTGATATCCAAGCAGTTGGAACGTGGTAAAGTGGATTTCTCCATTTGGGTGGAAAAAGACGCTTCGGCCGATGCCACACCGGTGAATGTGGCACTTGTGGAAAACTACTATCGCCAAATCAAGGACATTGCCGCCAAGACGGGCATCCCCGAGCCCACGGACTGGTTTTACACACTGCTCCGTATGCCCGACGTGACGACCAAGACCGAGGTGGAAGAACTCTCCGACGCGGAGTGGGAGGCTGCTCTCGGGGCCATCCGGCAGGCCATCGACGCGCTTTTGGCTTTCCGCCGTCAGGAGGGGGAGGCTTTGCAGCGGAAGTTCACCGAGAAGATAGACAACATCGCTGCGCTGTTGGCCGGCATCGAACCTTACGAGAAATCGCGGGTGGAGAAGATTCGGGCCAACATCGTGAAGGGGCTGGAACAGATTCCGGAAGTGGACTACGACAAGAACCGGTTGGAGCAGGAACTCATCTATTATATCGAAAAACTCGACATCAGCGAGGAGAAACAGCGGTTGGCCAACCATCTGAAATACTTCCGCGAGACCATGGCCGAAGAGGGGCATGGCGTGGGCAAGAAGCTCGGTTTCATCGCTCAGGAGATGGGACGCGAAATCAATACCACCGGTTCCAAGAGTAATCAGGCCGAGATGCAGAACATTGTGGTGAAGATGAAGGATGAGTTGGAGCAGATCAAAGAGCAGGTGCTGAATGCGCTTTAGGGGAGGGAAGCCTCCCCCGACCCCTCCGAAGGAGGGGAGGGCCTCGCGGAGTGTCGGCAGCTGAAAGGCTGTTGAAGGGGGCTTTCTGCAATGGGAGCACTGCCCCTACATGCCGGGGAGAGGTGGAAAATAGAGATTGCGGTTTGCCGGTTGACTTATACTCCAGATAGCTTTTGTATGGCTCTCAAACGGTTTTGCATATCCCCGAGCATCTTTCGTATAACTCTTCAAATCATTCTCGTGCATGACAAACAAGTTGCATGGCTATGAGACAGCCCATTCTGCCGATTACAGTCTGCTGGAGCGTTCGGCCCGGCAGCATCGTCGCTACCCTACGGCAGCCGAGGCCGTGCTTTGGGATGTCCTGCGCGGAAAGCAGTTAGGCTTCCGTTTTCGTCGTCAGCATCCGGTAGAAGGTTGCATCCCCGATTTCGTTTGTCTTCCCAAGCGTCTGATTGTAGAGGTAGATGGGCGTTACCACCTCACCGAAGAACAACTCCAATCCGACTCCGACCGCACCGCCTATTTGGCTTCCCACGGCTTTCGCGTCATCCGATTCACCAATGATGAAGTCATTGGCAACATAGAACAAGTCATTAAAACCATCAAAATGGAACTAAATAAACAAAGTAATATCCTTCAGCCCACCTCCGCCACACCATCAGGAGAAGTGGCAGCTCTCAAAAAAGAATCCATCCCCTCCCCGTCATCCACCTCTCTTCCGCCAGGCACTCCCCTCCTTCGGAGGGGCCGGGGGAGGCTCATCATCTTCTCCGCCCCTTCCGGCAGCGGCAAGAGCACCATTGTGCAATGGCTCATGCAGGCCCATCCCGAGCTCAATCTCGCCTTTTCGATAAGCTGTACCAGCCGTGCCCCGCGCGGCACGGAGCGCGATGGCATCGAATACTTCTTCCTCACCCCCGAAGAATTCAAGGCCCGCATTGCCGCCAACGAGTTTTTGGAGTATGAAGAGGTCTACGAAAACCGATTCTATGGCACCCTGAAATCGCAAGTAGACACCCAGACCGAGGCCGGACAGAATGTCGTGTTCGATGTAGATGTGAAAGGCGGTGTGAACATCAAGAAGTTTTATGGCGACTGCGCCTTGAGCCTGTTTGTGCAACCGCCGTCCATCGACGAACTGCGTCGGCGTCTTGAAGGCCGTGCCACCGATGCCCCCGAGGTCATCGAACAGCGGTTGGCCAAAGCCGGCTACGAACTCACTTTCGCCCCACAGTTCGACCATGTGGTGGTCAACGACAATCTGGATGAGGCCAAGGCCGAAACCCTGCGCCTTGTCCGCACATTCCTCGGTCTCTGAACTCGCATCCCCATCATTGCCGCCACCCGACGAGCTTTTGCTTGTCGGGTGGCGGCGTTTTGGGCCGTTACCTATATAGTATGAACTATTAAAAGTTTAGAAAAAGCCTTACATCGATGCTCTCTGCATTGTTCTGATGTGACTGTTCTGCTTTCCTGAAAAACCAAGAAAAACAAAAAATATCTGTCGCTCGGCCCAAACGAACTTGCGAAAGAGCCACAGTCAGAAGGCCATTCGGCCCTCCCCGGAACCTCAAATGGCCTCTTTTACACGGTCATTTGGGCCGGACGACACCTCATGACGGGGGTGTGAACTTTAAGAGATGAAAAAAGGAGAGCACCAATATGCTCTCCTTGCAATGCAAAGGTACGGATTTTTGTCTCCAAATACAAATGAATGGTGAAAACCCTTTACATCATTCTTTGCTCCCTTTTTAGCCGCACTGCCGGCTATTGATGGCCTTATCTGACGATCACTTTCCGGCCATGAAGAATGTAAACGCCTTGCGGCAGATTGTGCAAATCCTTTTCGCTGTTGACGGTCGTGACATATTGGCCGCTCAGGTTGTAGACTTTGCCGGGCGCAAAAGTTTGATTTGCCGGTGTGTTTCCTATGCCGGCCGTTGAAGCTTTGACGAGTGTGAACTTGCTCCAATCGGCATGAGCGGCGAACGAATCGTATGCAGCATCGGGCACGATGAGGCGTATGGCCTTAAAGTCAGTGACATATTGGAACAAGTCTTTGGCAAAATCGGGGGCTTGTGTACCCTCGTATGCTTCCCAGTCGATTTGTTTTAGCTTCAGACAACTGCCGAAAGCGTATTTTTGCAATACGATTTTGGAGGGCAGTTTCACCTCTTCCATAGCTTCGCAGTGGTCGAACAGGCTTTCCGAGGAAGTGATCTTGCTGCATGAAGACAGGTCGCAGATTTTCAAGGTGGTGCATCCGAAGAAGGCATCTGTGAGGTTGGTGAGGTTGGTGCAGCCCGTCATGTCGATGGCTTCCAGCTTGTTGCAGTTTTGAAAGGCAGCGCGGAAGCTGGTGAAATGGGCCGCTTCCGACTTTGTCGGCATGACAAACTCTTTCAGGGCCTTGCAGCCTTGGAATGTACCCACGCTGCCAATGCCGTAGGCAACATGCAGCGAGGTGCCCGACTTAATGGTTGCCTGACTCATGTCTACTTTCTCAATGGTGTTGTTTCCTGCCGGCGGAAAACCGGAATTGTTGCCGATCGCGGCAGTCAGAGCGGCAAAGTCGGCGGTGCCCCATTCACCCGTGAGGATGAGTTGTTTGGCACTTTTCAGAGAGGAGGGGATGTTCTTGGCGTCGAAAGTGAAGACATCTTGTTCCTCCTTCGCCTTTTCGCCGGCCGGAATGGGCAATGTGCTGAACAGCATTTGGGCTTCCGAGGAGTGGTCGCCAAGTTGTCCGCCGCGGTTTTTGCCCCATCCGTACAGTTTCCCGTCATCAGTCAGGACAATGGTGTAGGCCTCGCCTGATGAGAGTTGGGTGATCTTGGTGCCTTCCGGCAGTTTGGTCTGTACGGGAACTCCCGTAAATGTGATGCCTCCGCCCGGGTTGTCGGCAGCCACACCGGTGCCATTGCCAAGTGCCCCGTCTTCGTTGGTGCCCCACACATAAACCTTTGTGGCCACGCCGTTAGCCCCCACGCCGACCACTCTGCCGTTCCGATAGCCGGAAATAAACACCACTTTCTCGCTGATGGTGGTTATCTTGGCAGGTGTCTTCTGTTTGGTGATTTCTTCGTCGTTGAGCCCCAGTACATTGTTGTCGGCTGCCCCCCACACCCATAAAGAGCCGTCGGCCTTGATTCCATAAGCACTTGTCGATACGGCGAAAACTTCCACCCAGTCATGGTCTGTACCGATCTGTGTGGGAGTTTTTACGTGAGACGGAAGATTGCAGAGTGTTCCGTTGTTGTTCCATCCCCATCCCCACAGTGTTCCGTCGGTCTTGAGGGCAAGGGTGGAGTGGTCACCAATCGTCACAGAGGCCCAGTTCTTGTCTGTTCCTATCTGTTTCGGAACTGTTTGGTTGGCATAGTTGCCCAAGCCTAAGGCTCCTGTTTCGCCTTCTCCCCACGCCCAGAGAGTCCCGTCGGTCTTCAGTCCGATGGCCGTGTGTCCGAAAAACCGCGACACGGATACGCTTTTCCAGTTGTTGTCTGTGCCTATTTGCGTCGGTATCTTGTGCCCCATGCCGTCGCCGACACCTTGCACACCTTTGGTGTTGTCGCCTGCAGCCCAAAGTGTTCCGTCCTCTTTGATGAAGAAAGCATAGGACTGGCCGGCGACGGCACTTTTCCAGTTGTTATCTGTTCCCACTTTGGTTGGTACGGAAATCTTTGTGTCGCCTCCGCCGATGCCCAACTGTCCGCTTTCGTTCCATCCCCATGCCCACAGTGAACCGTCTTTTTCGATGGCATAGGTACTGCCTTCGCCGGTGGTGACAAACTTCCATTGATGACTCTGTGCGTTGGCGTTACCTATTGCCAACAGGCCACATGCAAGGCCGAATAATGTTTTGATAAATGCTTTCATGCCTGATGTTTTTAGTCGTTGTTTGATATTTTAGTGTGTTATTTTT
Source organism: Segatella buccae ATCC 33574 (assembly GCF_000184945.1). Classification (GTDB taxonomy): domain Bacteria; phylum Bacteroidota; class Bacteroidia; order Bacteroidales; family Bacteroidaceae; genus Prevotella; species Prevotella buccae. The sequence continues at coordinate 367,186 of NZ_GL586311.1, read as the reverse complement.
ATGCTTTCGCCGTTGGGGCCGCGCACGATGTATAGGCCTCGGGCCATGTCGCTCATGGTGACACTTGTGGTGCCCGTCGGTATATTGAACTTCTTGACAAGTTTGCCCGTGGTGTCGAAGATGCCTACGTTTCCACCCTGTCCGGAAGTCAAGGACAGTATGCCGTTGGCATGGCTCGCTTTAAAGTCTTTAGACTCGTTACTTCCGACTGCCGACAGCCCCGTGGAAGCCAGTGGAATTCTGATGAGAGGGCAGATGGCAAAACTTCCCGTGCCGGCTCCAAACATACTGATTGGGCGCAGATAGTCGGTTTCTCCTTGCAGTCTGATGAAAGAATTGTGAGCGAGCCGGTTGTTGGAATCGGCCTGGGAGAGGTTAGTGCCAATCTGATCGAGCAATACGCAGAAGTCTTCGGTTGTAGGATCGTTGCTGAATCCCTCTACCGATATGAAGAAAATGCCTTTTCCGAAAAGGTCCAATGGAGTGGAGAATTTGAAGTGTGCGACAGCTCCCCCGATAATGGGAGCCCACGCTCCGTCTTCGCCGTCAGCCTTGACGTCTGCCATCTTCAAGGTCTGTACTTCCACAGGCAGGTGTGTAAACTTAATGCCACTGCCTTCCGAAATCTGCACCATCCATACTTTCAATACGAGTGTGGCGTTAGCTTTGTATTTGGTAGGCTTGTGGAGCAGATAGACATTCACCCCATCCATGTAGGCTTCATCGCTGCCCAGCATGAAAAGGTTGCCCACTCCGACGATGTTTTTGTTGTTGGTTCCGCCCAAATAGCCGCTGACATCTGCGCCTTCCGTAAACGGGAGACCGGTCAGGCTGTAGGTGCTTCCCCACTCCCTCGTGTCCATCGTCGTGATTTCCGAGGTTCCCCCGGCTTTAATTTTCAGGTCGGGATGGTACGAACTTTTGCTGGTGGCCGTTGTGACCTCGAGTGTCGGAAAGTCAAACACGCCTTCTGTGGCATATTTGACACGGGCATTTTGTGTCTGCACAGTCGGGGTTTCACCCCCGGGAACCGTCCAGTTCCAGTTCGTGGGATTGTTGCCCGACTTGTCTTTGAACACCACTTCTTTCTCTTTGGAGGCCAACAGATAGGCCCCTCCGTTGATGGCTTTGTGGCGGAAGAGCAAGTTGCACACGGCATTATCGGTCTTCTTGATGGTGGCGATATTCCTCAAAGGGACAGGCAAAGCGTAACTCGCATTATGACTGTTGCCCACCTGAAGCGTTTTCAATTCCGCTTTCGGCCGGCAGACAACCGCGTCTGACAGTTGTGCCAATAGGGACGAAGACGGTAAGAGAGTGAATAACAATGTGAATAAAAGGGTAGTTTTTTGTCTCATAACTTTGCTTTTAGTTAATATTAGTTTTTTCTATCGAGCGTAAAGATAGCATAATTTGGAAAATATGGCAATAAAATTATCTATAATAAAAGTGGAATAAGGTTAAAGGACGCTTGTGCCTTGTGATGACATTTTGTCTCTGGCAGCTACACATTTGGAGGTAGGCAGGACATTCTGTCGGTATGGATGCACCTGCTTTTGGAGCAACTCCGGTCGGTGGAGTCTCCGGAGCCTTAAATAATATAGGTGCAGTCAACCGCTATTTCGAAATTTAGTTGTATATTTGCAAACATAATACAGGTTTCAACAAGGCGGCATGTACACTACCGGCAAGCGGAAAATAGGCCTTTATGGCGGTTCTTTCAACCCCATACATGTGGGGCATATTACTTTAGCCAAGCGACTTATAGAGGTGGCAGGGCTTGACGAAGTGTGGATGATGGTCTCACCGCAAAATCCGTTTAAGGCGAACGACACGTTGCTTGCCGATGACCTGCGGCTGGCCATGACTCGTAAGGCTCTTGAAGGGGAGACCCATATCGTGGCCTGCGACTATGAGTTCCACTTGCCTAAACCCTCCTACACTTGGAACACGTTGCAGGCTTTGGGGCGCGATTGTCCCGATTGCGAGTTTACACTACTCATAGGAGGTGACAACTGGCAGGCGTTCGACCGCTGGTTTCGCGGAGAAGACATCGTAGACCGCTATCGCGTGGTGGTCTATCCCCGTCGTGGGGCAGAGGTGGATGCTGCCATGCTGCCACCCCACGTACAGCTTGTAGACACGCCGCTCGTCGATGTGAGCAGCACGGAGATACGCCGACGTGTGGCCGCCGGGGAGAGCATACGGGGCATGGTGCCCGAAGCCATTGAGGCAGATGTGTTGAAATATTATGCCAGGTAGGGCAGTGGTGGATTTGAGGAAGTGAAGGGAGACAGGCGGTGATAGGGGAAAAGAATTGGGAAGACCGCTATATCTCCTCACCCAAAGCAATAGCAACTAACCTTTAAGTGATGAAATATCTGAAGTTGACAGAGCGTTTTTTTGTTTATGTGGCCAAGCCCATACGCATGAATCCGTGGTTTTTCGTGTTCATGTACGCGCTGGGCGTGCTCTGCACCCTCTGTACGCTGCCACGCGGACAAGGCACAGGCCTCTACGGCAACCTCTTTCTCGAACTCTTCCTCGACCTCTACCTGCTCTCTGCCCTGCTCACTTTCGTACCACGCAAGGTGAGGGCATGGGTGAAAATGCTGTTCTATGTGGTCTTCTACGTCACAGCTCTGGCCGATGTCTACTGCTTTGTCAATTACGACTCCACGCTCACCCCATCGATGCTCATGCTCGTGGGAGAAACCGATAGCCGCGAGGTGGGCGACTTCCTCTCGTCGAGCCTGTCGGTCGATGTGCTGTTCAGCAGGGTGGGGTGGATAGTGTTGCTCATCCTCATCCATGTGGCTGTGGCCGGACTGGGGCGCAAGTTGTCGCTCTCGGGTATGATTCCCGCACGCTTCCGCCGGTGGCATCCGTCGCTGGTGGCAGGCATCGTGTGTCTGGGATTGCTGGTGGTGAGTGTGCTCACGAGTGCCCAAAACAAGATGGCCATTCACAAACTGATGACCGGCAGCACCATTGGCGAGGTGGAGCACACGCTCACCGAGAAGAATCATGCCGTGCTCTATGAGCCTGTCTATCGGCTGGTGTTCAGCATCTATGCCAACTCGCTCGCCGCCCGGCAGGTGGATCAGCTCGTGGCTGCGGCCGACAAGGTGACGGTGGACAGTTGCACTTTCCGTTCGCCCAACATCGTGCTCATCATCGGCGAAAGCTATGGGCGCCACCATTCCCAGCAGTACGGTTATTTCATGAAGACCACCCCGCGACAAGTAGCGCGCGAGAACAGCGGACTGTTGGTGAAATTTACCGATGTCATCTCCTGTTGGAATCTGACCAGTTTTGTGTTCAAGAACGTGTTCTCCCTCCATGTGGTGGGCGAGAAGGGGGAGTGGTGTGACTATCCCCTCTTCCCCGAGGTGTTCCGCAAAGCCGGCTATCACGTGACATTCCTCACCAATCAGTTCCTGCCGCAGGCCAAAGAGGCAGTCTATGACTTCAGCGGCGGGTTCTTCCTCAACAACCCCGTGCTCAGCCGGGCGCAGTTTGACACGCGCAACACCGAGCTCCACACGCTTGACGAAGGACTTCTGGAAGATTTCGACACGATGAAGAAGGAGGGCACGATTCCCGTCATTGCCTACCCACGCAGACGGCGTTCGGGCAGCAATCCTATTGGAACGAAAACGACGGATGCCGGAAAAACCGCTCCTCGCGGGAGTCTCACGATTTTCCATCTCATCGGGCAGCACGTGAACTACAAGACCCGCTACCCACGCAAACAGGAGCATTTCTGGGCCGGCGACTATGAGGAGCGTCGGCCTGAGCTCACCGACAGGGAGCGTAAAGTGTTGAGTCAATACGACAATGCCGTGCTCTACAACGACTCTATCGTGGACCAGATCATCCGTCGCTACGAGAAAGAAGATGCCATCATCATCTACATGCCCGACCACGGCGAGGAATGTTATGAAGACGATCGCGGTTTCATCTGCCGCAATCATAGTGCAGCCATTGACTGGCCACTGGCTCACTACGAGTTTGAAATCCCCTTCTGGATTTATTGTTCGCACAGATATGCCGTGCGCCATCCCGAGATATTCAAGCAGATTGTGGAAGCTCGCAAGCGCCGGTTCATGACCGATGCCCTGCCGCATCTGTTGCTCTATCTGGCCGGTATATCCTCGAAGGACTATCATGCCGAATACAATGTGCTCAGTCCCGACTACAACGAGATGCGCCCCCGCATACTCAAAGGCACCACAGACTATGACGTGTTGCGCGAAAAGCACTTGAAAGAAATGGAAAATGGAAAATAACGAACTGCTCACTCGGACGGAGTGCAATGCCCTGCGCGGGCTGGCCATCATCGGCATCTTCCTGCACAATTATTGCCATTGGCTGGGGCCGATAGTCAAGGAGAACGAATATCAGTTTTTTGCAGCCAATGTGGAAGGGCTGAACCGTGCGTTGGTACATGCCGACTGGAACTTGCCACTGCATCTGCTTTCGTTTTTCGGGCACTACGGCGTGCCCCTGTTCCTCTTCCTTAGTGCCTATGGCCTTGAACGGAAATATGCAGCCCGGTCCGTTGCCATGACAGGGCAGGGGCCTGTGGGGAGCGGTGGCCGGCTGCCCAAGGTGGGCGTTTGGCCTTTCATCCGCTATCATTTCCTCAAGCTTTTCAAGATGATGGTGGTGGGCTATGTGGCCTTCACGCTGGTCGATTATGTCACGCCCGGCCCGCATCACTATCAGGTGATCGACATCGTGGCGCAACTCGGCATGTTCAACAATCTGCTGCCCCATCCCGATGCTGTCATCTGGCCCGGTCCCTATTGGTTTTTCGGACTCATGTTGCAGTTGTATGTGGTCTACAGGTTGGTTCTCCACCGCCGCCATTGGGGCGTGACGGTGGCTCTGATGGTGGTTTGCACGTTGGCCCAACTGTTTTTTGCCCCCGAAGGTGAAGCCCTCAACCGCTATCGCTACAACTTCATGGGAGGTATGTTGCCGTTTGGCATGGGGCTGCTCTATGCCCGTTTCGGGACGAGATGGCATGGATTGGTGAAAGACACGAAGGTGTTTTATGGCACCGCAGCCGTAATAGTAGCTGCTTTGGTCTATGTGTTGAGTCTCGGTTTCTTCATGTGGCTGCTCGTGCCGGCAGCCGTTTGCCTGTTTGGTGTGTGCTTTGTGAAAGCATTGGGTGCGACGAGTCAGCTTGCCGGTTTGTTTGCCATGTTCGATTGGATGGGGAGCATTTCGGCAGCCCTTTTCGTCTGCCATCCCATTGCCCGGAAGATATTCATTCCTGTTTCGCGCCACGGCGACATGTATGCCGGTCTGTTGCTTTACATCGTGTCGGCTGTTTGTCTGGCTTGGCTGTTCCGGGAACTGATGAAGAAGATACCTAATCCGCAGCAGTCATGAACCGAAAGATAAACGACATAGAGTTGGCCAACATCTCCCGCTACCGTGGAGAACTGATGGGAGCTGCCATGCTGTTCATCATTCTTTTCCATGTGGGTCTGCCGCGCAACGACTTGTTTTTCGGACTTCGGCGCATGGGAAATGTCGGGGTAGACATGTTTCTCTTCTTGAGCGGCATAGGACTTTGGTTCTCGTGGAGCAAGTTGCGTGAGAAAGGAGCCGGAATGCAGGCGGCAACTAAAGTCTTCTTTCTGCGTCGCTATCTTCGCATCTATCCCGCGTGGCTCATCGTGGCTTGCCTGTTTTATATCTCCCGTTTTCACGGCGGCGACCTGATGGCATGGATAGACCTCATCGGCGACATCACCATTAATTGGGACTTCTGGTTGCACGACGAACTCAACTTCTGGTATATTCCCGCCACGATGATGCTATATCTCTTTGCACCGGGCTACATGGAACTTATCCGGAGGCATCCTATCTACAGATGGCTTCCCGTGGTGATGATTATGTGGTGCATTCTCGTGCAGTGGGTGACACCCATCAACCATCTTGTGGGCCATTTAGAGATATTCTGGAGCCGTGTCCCCATATTCTTCATCGGCATCAACATGGGAGAGATGGTGCGGCGGAAGCAGACCATAGACGGCACGGGCATTTGGATGATCGTCCTGATGTTTGTCATGACGTTGGCCTCAAGCATTTTTCTCGAGCAAGTGCGGCATGGGGAATTTCCCCTTTTCATCGAACGCATGCTCTATATTCCCCTCACGATAACCACCATATTGCTGCTCAACCGTGTTTTCCGCCGCACACCGGTATGGTTCAATGCCTCCTTCCGTTTTGTCGGGGCATTGAGTCTGGAAGCCTACCTCCTCCACATCCATTTTGTGCTGCACTACATTCCGGCAGCATGGAGCTACTGGCCTACGTTCCTGCTCTGTGTGGCAGTCACCCTGCCTCTTGCATGGTTGTTGGCCAAAGTGGCCGACGGTATAGGCCGGCTGTTTGCCCGTATGTTCTTAAAACCGCTATCACAATGAAACATCTGTTGAAACTCATACGTCCCAAGCAATGGATCAAAAACGGCTTCGTGCTGCTCCCGATGTTCTTCGGAGGCACCCTGCTCGACGCCACCGACGTGGTGGCATCCGTCATCACGTTTTTTGCCTACAGCTTTGCCGCTTCGTCCATCTACTGTTTCAATGACATCCACGATGTGGAGGCCGACCGCCGGCATCCCGTGAAGTGCAAACGGCCTGTCGCCTCGGGGGCCATCAGTGTGGTACAGGCATACGGGCTCATGGCGCTGATGTTCGTGTTGTCGGGCATAGTGCTTCTCCTATTGCCCGTCAACCGGATAGAAGTCGGTGGCGTTATCCTGTTCTATTGGCTGCTCAACCTCTGTTATTGTGCCCGTTTGAAACAGTATGCCATTGTCGACGTGTGTGTGGTGGCCTTTGGCTTCGTACTTCGGCTGCTGGCCGGCGGACTGGCCACAGAGACGGCTTTGAGCCGGTGGATCGTGCTGATGACCTTTCTGCTCACGCTCTTTCTCTCCTTTGCCAAGCGGCGCGACGATGTGCTGCGCATGAATGAGACCGGTGAGGCCCCCCGCAAAAACACCAGTCGCTACAATCTCACGTTCATCAACCAGGCTATTACCATTGCGGCTTCCGTGACGCTTGTGTGCTACATCATGTACACCGTGAGTCCCGAGGTCACCTCACGCTACCATGCCGATTACCTTTACCTCACCACCGTGTTTGTGCTCTTGGGACTGCTGCGCTACATCCAGATAGCCGTGGTAGACAAAAAAAGCGGCGATCCCACCAAGGTGATACTCAAAGACCACTTCACCCAGCTTGTCGTCTTGGCATGGGGTGTCAGTTTTCTGTTGATCATCTACGTATTTAAATGAAACGGAAGGTTTATTGTTTTGATTTCGATGGCACGCTGACAACGAAAGACACGCTATTGCAGTTTATTCGTTTTGCCGTGGGCGACCGGGCTTTTCTTGCAGGCTTTCTGCGTTATAGTCCGTTGCTGGTGCTGATGAAGCTGCACCTTTATCCCAACTGGAAAGCCAAACAGAAGGTTTTCTCCCATTTCTTTGCGGGCATACCCGTGTCGGAGTTCGATGCCGTTTGCCGTGATTTTGCCGATGCCGGTCAGAATTTACTGCGCCCGGGGGCTGTCGCCGAGATGGAGAGAGCCGAAGCGGAAGGTGCCGAGGTGTATGTGGTGAGTGCCAGTATCGATAATTGGGTGAGGCCCTTTTTCCATTCGGCGACGGTGATTGGGACACAGGTGGAAGTCATCGACGGTCGGCTGACCGGGCGTTTTCTCACCGCCAACTGCTACGGGCAGGAGAAAGTGACCCGCCTGCAAAAGGTGCTCACGGAGCCGCGCACACATTATTATATTATAGCCTACGGCGACAGCCGGGGCGACAAAGAGATGTTGGCCTATGCAGATGAAGGATTTTACAAACCGTTTAGACGACCGTAAGCGTCGGAAACTCGGCGAACTGCTCCGTTTCGGCATCGTCGGCGTGCTGGCCACATTGCTGCAATATGCCGTCTATCTGGCCATGCTTCGCTTCGCCGGGGCCGCCATCGCCAATACGGTGGGCTATGCCGTCAGCTTCGTCTTCAATTTTTTTGCCAGCACCCGTTACACCTTCAGGGTGAAAGCCAATGCCCGTCGAGGGGCCGGCTTTGCCTTGAGCCATGTCATTAACTATCTGCTCCAGATGTTGACGCTCCATCTCTTTATAGCTGTGGGCATACCGGAGCGGTGGGCTCCCATTCCCATGTTTTGTTTTTGTGTGCCGGTAAACTTCCTGCTGGTGCGTTTCTTCTTGACCAAGGAGTAAACGGACCGATGGATATTCGGATGGGAACATGAATATATGTATGGGGCATGCACCGGCAACCCCGATGAAGGCAGGCTCTGAAAGATGCCGGATGGTGATGAATAATATGAACAAAAACACCTCTGCCAAAATTCTCCAACCAGATCAGCCTATCGGCTTTAAATAGCCGGAAAAGCCCACCGAATTTCTCTTCCGGGCTCTCCGAACTTGCAAAAGAGCCACACTTGAAAGCTGAAAGGGCCACAGTTGCAGCGCAACTGTGGCCCTTTTGCAAGCCCGTTTGGGCCCTTTCAGTCCTTTTTCCGGCCCTTAATATCTGTCAATGAAATTCAAACGGCTGATTATCAACGGCTTGAAAAAGTCGCCAAATTCGCGCATTTGCACCGAGCGGGTTGCCCGCCAAGAATATCGCAATATCAGAGGCCGAAAACGGACAAATAGCTTGACAATTTTTGTTTAGTCCTTTTTCCGTCAGAAGCCGGTTGAGCCGGATAAGTCTCCATGTATAAGCATAGAGATCACCTTGCCGGTACGGAGGTGGAGAGGTAGAGATGTTGCCGTCTAAGAAAATGCAAGGCTGGAAAACTTTCTTTCCTTAGATGGGGCCTGCTGCCCGCTACAATCGTCATTCGCTGCATTTGATTCCCCCATTAGCCACTCCCGTTAACCACCTCATTTCAGCATTTTTCCTGCCTGTCTCCATGCTTTTAAGAACTTTTGTTTATCTTTGCATAAGGATTCCAATTCTGTACCGATGCAAAAAAAAGCCTATACAATCATTGTTATTATCTCTATACTATTCTACGGATGCCTTGACTCCAAGCGGACGAAGACACTCGGAGAGAACGAATATTACATAGGTGAAAGGCTGGCCTCAATCTCTGCTGATGAAGATTCTACTTTTTGGATAGGGGGAGAGTCGGGAAAGGTGTGGCATGTAGACGGAGACAAGGTGTCGGCTTATATTACCGGCACAGACAGAATCTATAAAATTGCTACACGGCCCAATGCCGACGGTGACACAATCTGTTGGCTGGGAGGACGTAATTCCGGTCTTCAAGAGTGGCGGTTGTACCGCGGTAAGATGAGTCACGAACGGACTTATGACATACTTTTTAAAAATAAAGAATACTCAGCCTACGATTTTATCATTACAGCAAAGGGTATTTTTACGGCTACCAGCCAAGGCCTCTATTTATTGCGGAGCGACAAGAGCTTTTCGTTATTGTATCCTGCCCTTGACAGTCCGACGGCTAAGGCAGGCATGCCCTATATCATCTACAACCTGTGTCCTTACGGCAGGGACTATCTTTTTGCCGCCTCCATCAACGGACTGCTGCGGATAAATTTGCAAAGTGGCAGTATCTCCCTGTTACATAAAGGCGAAAACATACAGTATGTGACGGTGTTTGGAAATGAGGTGTGCGCTCTTTCGGGAAAGAGAATCTATATTGAAGACGTATGGGGAAAGTCTGTCAGAACGGTCGACCTGTCTTTCGTTCCCCGTTTCTACTACCGGGTGGGGAATGTGCATTATATCCTGCGCAGCCATTCCATGGTCATCAGCGAAGATTTGCGCCATTTTATTACCATCCCACTTAGGAGAGATTTTCCAAAGGGATGCCACAATGTGTTGCTCCCCGATTACCGTTCGGAGACCTCTATTTTTGTCACCGACAATGCATTCTGGCGAATCCCATTCCACTCCGGCTATTTCAATAACAATGGGATTGTGGTCTCTGCCTGCGCTAATAGTCGTGAAGCTTACTATCTGAATAGTCAGAATGAAGTGTTTAGACAGCCTGCTGGCGACAGTGTGGCGGTGAAAGTGTATTCGCTCCCCAAGGAGGAACAGGTGACGGAAATGGTTGTTACCGACAGTAGACGATTGATTTATGTAAATGATCGTTCAGACTTGCGGGCCGTGGATATTAGTGGCAACAATTTGCGGAATGAGGTGTTGTCTAATATCAGGACGCTTTACCATTCTGACAAGAAAGTGACAGCCCTCCATCTTGAAGAAAAGGGTCGGGAAGATAGAATTTATCTGGGTGTACAGGATGGTTTGGTGGTCATTGACAGGAATGGTGTGGCCGGCTCTGTCAAGGGGATGGAAGACAAATATATCACGTCTTTTTTCTCGTCCTCCGGCATGGATGGGATTTATATGGGAACGATGGACGACGGCATACTATATGCCGATAAAGGACGGTATTTTACTATCCCCGGGTCGAAACGCTTGACCTTTATTCGGGATCTGTTTGTCTCGGGTGGCTATCAGCCGGCCTTGACAGTACTCACCAATCACACATTGGTGAGACCGAGCCGACAAGATACGCTCAGCCTGAACGGGTATAATCGTCTCATTCCTGTTGACGATTCGCTTTTTTATGCTTTTCCTGAGTTTGGCGTGCAGAAATATGCCATAATGAATGGGAAAATGAAATATATAGGATATTACTTTAAAGATATCCGGTTCAATGCGAAAGCCTCTTTCTGCATAGGCCGCACGTTATATCTGGTATCGGAAATCGGTGTACTGAAGCTAAAGACAGAAGAAAAAAAAGCACCCGAATACGTGGCCTTCGATACCAATGTGGGCTCCATTCGTATGGTGTTGTTTGTATGTTTGGTCGTATTGGCTTTGACGGGCATATCTTTTTGGATGCATACTCGCAGAAGACAAGAACAGAAGCGACAGATACGATTGCGCATAAGCGATTTAAAAGAACGTACTTTGGGAATGGAAACGATGGCCGCACTGCTGAGTGAAGACGAGCAAGAGCAGATCAGACAACTCATGGAAGATATTTATATGTTGGAAGCAGGAACCGGGCAGACAAGTAGGCAGATTAGCATGCTTTCCGAGCGCATCATGTATAAAAACCGTGATATGGCACTCTTGTTGTCTAAAATGTTGAAGAAACAAATAGGAGAGTTACAGCATATTGAGGCTTACGACTGCATCAAGATGCTTGAAAAATCTGAGACGGCATTGGCACAAGATAAGGTTTCGGAGATAGGCGAAAGAGTCATGAAGAATGGTTTATGGTTGGAACAATATCGGAAGTTTATAGATAATGTGAGGAAGTATAGGTCTGTAGTGGATGATTGTTTAATAATACGATATGTCAATGGCATGATGGAACGGCATGTTGAGGTGCTGTGCAATGCCCTTCGCCATCGCCCTATGGTGGAGATGAAAGAGGACATGGAGAAGGCAGAGGCTGATTATAACCATATTTTCACTGATGAAACCCTCTTGAGACTTACCGATGCACTCCGTCATTTCCGAGAGCGGGTGTCAAAATTGCCAGTAGACGGGGTGAGTACAGCCCTGTTGGAAAGTATAACTAAGTTGGAAACTGTGGCAGCAACATTTCCCCGTCTCGAAATGTTGCATGTGATGAAGCGTGTAGAGGCCGAATTGTCACAGCTGGAAATACGCCAACAGCTCATGGAAGAGATGGAGTGCTATCGCCGTATGAGAGAAGAAGTTGTTCAGGAATACGGCGAAGGGGGGCATAGACGAATGGATGTAAGGTTGGAGGTGAAAATTTCAGACTACACACAGGATGTAATCAGTAGGATAGACAAATTGATCATACGATTATACGACGATTTTCTCTTTACGGACAAAGAGGTGTTTGAGCATGTGTTGAATTTCACAAACTTTACCAATCAGCAGGCTCGTGTATTGGCTCTGCTGATAGCCAATCCGAAAGTAAAAAGGGTTTTGCTGCCGGGAATGCTTGGTATGTATGGAAACCTGAATCCGGTTATCAGCCGTTTGGTAAATAATAAGATTAAACCCAATGAGGGATGGTTGCAAGCTTATGTTGAGAAACATCCGGCCGGTATTGTTGCCTATATCCTGAGACTGACCGAATAGACCTTTGTAACAGCCTCTTTACATGTACTTTAGAATAGAAAGTTGCAAAAGGTTGCATTGTTTATTTTGTACGAAATAATGGAATGCAACTTTTTTTTGTGTCTCTTTTTATCTATCTTTGTGACATGCCTAAAGCATTATTACCGAATAATTGATTACTATAACCATTTAATTTACCTTGAATAAAAATGAAAGGGTCAATATCAAACGAAAAGCAGAAAACACAGACTGATAAGATCGGTAACCGTTTTCGGTTGAGGAGGATAATCGTCTTTTTATTCCTCAACTGTGTTGTTGGCACCTACGCACAAACAGAAAGTAAAGATGTCAGGACACACCCTGAAAGTTATTTCCTGAAAGCAGAAGATGTGGTCAACAGTCTGGAGCTGCTTCCTGCTCCACCCGAGCAAGGCAGTGCGCTCTTCAAGTATGACGAAGAACGTTATCTGTGGGGAAAGAGCCAACGTGAAACTCTCCGAGGAGAGCAGGCAGCAGCAGATGCCAATGTTGAAGGTGAAGGAGTGCCGCAGGCTTTTTCAGAGTCATTTGGCATTCGGATATCGAAAGATCAGACTCCGGAAATATACCGGTTGGTTCTTAAAATGCGTGAGGATGCCGGAGATTTGTCCACCAGATTGGCAAAAAAACATTATATGCGGGTACGACCGTTTGCATATTACAATGAACCGACCTGTAATCCTGCCCAGCAACAAGAGCTGGCTTCTAATGGTTCCTATCCATCCGGACACACAGCCATAGGTTGGGCCACAGCTTTGGTGCTGGCCGAGATAAATGTCGATAGACAAAATGAAATCTTAAAGCGAGGATACGAAATGGGGGAGAGCAGGGTTATTTGCGGCTATCATTTTCAGAGTGATGTGGATGCGGCCCGCTTGGTAGCAAGTGCTGTCGTGGCACGGCTACATGCCGACAAAGGTTTTGTCAGACAGTTGGCGAAGGCGAAGAAAGAATTTAAGCATCTGATGAAAGAGGGCAAAGTGGTATTGTCCGAGCTCCGTGGCGATTCCGATTGATATTAAACACAATAATCTAAAAACATTAAAAAAACCTGATATGAAAACCAAAAAGCGACTATTTGTTATCCTGTATATGTTAGCAGTTTGCTTTCATGCAATGGCACAGAATGCTATTATCACAGGTGTTGTGGTAGACGAAGATAAAGCTTTCCTGCCGGGTACCACTGTTTGGTTGAAAGGTACAAACAACAAAACCATCACAGACATCAACGGAAGATATACGTTGTTGTCTGTACCGAGGGGAAAGAACGAAGTGCAATTTTCTTTCGTGGGCTACGAAAGTAAGACGATGGAAGTTGTCGTGAGAGATAATGAAACGCGCACCATGAACGTCAATATGCAGCCTGCGAGTATATTAGGGGCCGAGGTGGTCGTCAGTGCCCAAGCCAAGGGGCAGACGGCAGCCATCAACAGACAACTCAATGCCTCAGGAATTATCAGTGCTGTATCCGGTGAGAAACTTAGCGAATTGCCCGATGTAAATGTTGCTGACGCTATTGGTCGTTTACCGGGGCTGATGGTTGAGCGCGATGGAGGGGAAGGACAGAAAATTATTATTCGCGGTCTGGATCCCAAATACAATTCAGTCGCTATCAATGGCATGAATTCTCCCTCCACCAGTTCCTGTGACCGCAGTTCGGATTTGAATATGATTTCCCCCGAGATTGTTGGTGGAGCTGAGGTGCTGAAAGCCAATACGGCCGACAAGGATGCTGACGGATTGGGTGGCACGGTAAATCTTATCATGAAAGATGCTCCCAAGGGGCTTAAATTGAATGTAACCGGACAGACCGGTTATCACTCTCAAATCAATGGTGTTGGCAATGTCAAGGGAAATATCTTGGCGAGCAATCGTCTCTTTAACGACCGCTTGGGGCTTATTTTTACAGCCAGTGCAGAACAGACCGATCGAAGTAACGACCGTTTTATCGCTGCTTATAAGGTTAATGGCAATACGCCGACCGAAGGCTTGCCTTATACCAAGCCATGGATTACAAGTACACGCTTGCAATCTAATCTTGAAAAGCGAAATCGATATAATGTCAATCTGAATCTTGATTTTAATATAGGGCGTGGTTCCAAAATAAAGATGTATAATCTGTTTAGTGCGCTCAGCCGTGACAGGGATATCCGGGAGAAACGCTACGATCTTGAGGGTGGGCGCTTGCGTTATGCACAGACGGATGGCGACATACGTAGTAGCGTGTTGACAAACATGCTCCAAGGTGACCATGATTTTTGGAATTCAACGTTAAGTTGGGGGGTAGGCCGCAGTGAGGCAAGGCAAAAGACCCCTTATGAGCATCGTTTGGAGTATAGGATGAACACTCCATTCACGGTTGACATCAACGCATTGGGCACTCTTCCGCCACATTTGGTGTCGGCACCGGGCAATGTGAACGAGTCTGATATCACACAGTATTATCTCTATGACGGGACATTCAATACCGAACGTACTACGGAAAAGGAATATAGTGCATGGCTGGATTGGAAGAAGTCATTTGATTTTGGAAAATATTTTAATGGGTATATCAAAATAGGAGGCAAGTATCGTCAAAAAGATCGTGAGCGGCTCACAAATCGGAACTATCGGCGGCTTGATCAAAACGCAGAACTCGTTTATGTTAATATGCCTGATATTACACGTTCGGGCTATGATCGCCGTTATGTTGGTATCTCGGACTTTTTGGATGGCAAATTCAAACATCATGACTTTCTGAGCAACCGTTATGACAATCTTGACTTCTCCTTTGCGCTCAATCAAGATGTTATGAAGGATTTCTATCATGTCAATTCTGAAATTTATCGGCCGATTCTCACCACCAAAATTCAGAAGGATTACGACGGGCATGAACGGCTCACGGCAGCATATGTCATGGGTGAGTTCAACTTTGGCAAGTATATTACTTTTATTCCCGGAATTCGCTATGATCATACCAATATGCGTTATGGAGCATATAGTGGTGTCAATGTGCCTGACGATGAGACACAGGAATTGGCATTTGACTATACCAAGACCACCGACAAAAACTCTTTTGGGTATTGGTTGCCACAAATCCATTTGAAGATAAAGCCCTTAGACAACCTTGATGTCAGGTTGGCTTATACGGAAACCCTATCGCGTCCGGATTATGACTTGTTGGCTCCACGTACCATCATCAAGTCTACCATTGGAGAAGTGGTGTATAACCGAACCAATCTGAGACCGGCTTTGTCCAAGAACTTTGATGCCATCATTTCGTTCTACAATCCTAAAATAGGGTTGTTCACTGTGGGCGGATTCTATAAAAAGATCAAAAATTTCATATATACACGTTCGGCTTATTTGCTTGAAGGGACTGCCACAGATCCGGCCAACTTCGGATTGGCTTCGAGCTTGGTCGGTTCCGGTATTACTTATTCGCTCAATAGTCCTTATGATGCGACAATTAAGGGTATCGAAGTTGACATCCAGACACAGCTGCGTCAGCTTCCGGGCTTGCTTAAAGGTGTTGTCTTAGGTGCCAACATTACATTGATGGATTCTAAAATGGGCTATTTTGAGACGACCAAGTCTCGTGTGAAGAATCCCGATTATATAGTGGGTGATGGCAGTAAGCCTTTCTTGCCCGTAAACAGAGATACAGTTTATTATGACCGTCTGCTCAAACAACCATCTTTCTTGGCCAATTTCTCGTTAGGATATGATTATAAAGGTTTCTCAGGTCGTTTGTCTTACACTTATCAAGGCAATATCCTTGTGGCTGAACAGCATCGGGCGGACGGAGCTGATGTCGAATCAACAAGGGCATTCTCCAAATGGGATCTCCAACTGAAACAGCGTATCAACAGGCAGCTTTACGTCTATGCAAGTGCATCCAACATTTTTAATTGGTCTGACAGTAAGGAGAGAAATGTCACGGGTTATCCTTCCAGTGTTGAGATATATGGCTCTTCTTTCTATATAGGCGTGAAGTATGATATATTTAAATAGTGGGATCCGGTATTGACATTATATTAAAATAAGAGAAAGGAATTCTAAAATGAAGACGAAATCAGGATTGTCTCATAAGACAGCAGAAATCAGATATTGGAAACTTGATAAGACTTCCGTCAAGTTGTTTCTTGGAATAATGGCTGTATTGTTGTTGTCCGGATGTGAACCAAAAGATACTTTTGAGGAGGAGCATATTACCATTCCACAAACGGGACAAAAGGTTGTGCGGGTTGAACCGGACGATGGAGTGACGAGAGTAAATTCTCTCCCGAAAGCCATAAAAGAAAACGGCGATGCCATTTATGAGTTGGAGCGCGGTGGAGTTTATTATCTGGAGGGTAAGAATGTCATTTCAAATCATGTTACCATTAGAGCTACATACGGGTCTGGAGCACTTCCAACAATTCAACCTGTATCAGATGCACAGGGTGCTCTCAATTCCGACATGTTGCGTTTTGAAGGTAATGTTACTTTTAAGAATGTATATTTTAACGGAAAAGATGCTGCTTCCAACAACATCATGCAGCGTCTCTTCCGTTTGGACAAGAAAAATTTGAGATTGCGTTTCGAAGGATGTTTTGTTGAAAACTGTCGTAATTTCTGTATACGCACAGACAATAGTGGCAGCAAGGTGTATATAGACAACTCGACTTTTCGCAATTTTGCACTGACCTCAGATCCGGCCAACGGGCGTTTGTTCGATTCTCGGGGAAATGCTCCTGATACACTCTCTATCATCAACAGCACCATTTATAACCTTACAGGTCATCTCATTCGTTTCGATGGTGCTGTAGCCAATTATGTAGAACTGAAGAACAATACGATTTATAATGTAGGCTACCATTTCCGTATTGACTATGCCATGAAGGCTTACATAGAAAACAATATTTTTGCCAATGTAGGGTGGAAGGCCGGTTATAAAGCAGACTCCCCCGGTGCTTTTTGGGAATTGAGAGAGTTGGCAAACGGTGGTGCCTATCATCCTATGGATATTCGCATTTGTATCCGTAACAATAATGTATATACAGATCCGAAAATCAAGGCACTCTATGTCAAGTATCCCGGTAATATAGAGCGCGTCCCTCTCAATTCTGTTGCTCAGGCTATGATTGCCGATGGCCGTCTGGTCTACGAGAACAATATCTCTGAGGTCTTGACATTTGATGGTGCATCTCCGCTTCCAATGACTTATATAGAAAAATTCTTTGAGGTGTTGAATACAGGTATGTCTCCTTGGGCAGATTTGCCTTTTTATGTAGACGAGAATGGAATGGATGGGTTTACTAATGGTGAGACATTCACGTTCAGGTATTCTCCTTCGTCCACCTCTGCCACGGCTTCTACTACGCAAGGTCCTTTAGGTGCTCCCGTATGGAATCAATAGAAAAATAGTATGCTAAATATTCACTAATTGAACAATAAGTCCATGACGAATCTATTGTATAAATATTTACGTTTGGAGGTTTTCTTGGTTGCCCTGTTTTTGGGTTTGTCTTCTGAAATACAAGCTCAAGAGATTTTAAAAGATGTTCAGATGAAAGCCTCTCATCCTCGTTTGCTGATGGGCAAGACCGATGAAACATCTGTAAGGGCAGCTATAAGAAAAGATCGCTTTTGGAAACAGATAGACAGCCTGCTTATGGAAGCTGCAAATGAAGCGTTGTCGTTGCCTGCACCTCAACGTATTGTGACAGGACGGCGTTTGTTGGATGTTTCCAGGGAGACATTACGCCGTATTCTGCTGCTTGGTTATGCCTATCGTATGACGGGAGATAGCTGCTATGGTCAACGGGCAGAGCTGGAGTTGCTTGCAGTTTCGGCCTTTTCCGACTGGAATCCAAGTCACTATTTGGATGTCGCGGAGATGACAACGGCTGTCGCCATTGGTTATGACTGGCTGTTTGGCATGATGAGTAATGCTACAAAAGCCACTATTCGGCAGGCTATTCTTACCAAAGGCCTGAAACCTTCTTTTGATGCTCGATATAATGACTGGCTAGAAAGGGAGAATAATTGGAACCAAGTTTGCAATACGGCTATGGCTTATGGAGCACTTGCCATTTACGAGGATGTTCCATCTTTAGCTGATAGTGTTATTCAGCGTTCCATTTCTTCCATACATAGGCCGATGAAAAATTACGGCCCTGACGGAGCCTATCCGGAGGGATATTCTTATTGGGGATTTGGAACTACCTATAATGTTATGCTCATTGATGCTTTGGAGAAATGTTTTGGTACCGATTTTAACCTGCTTAAACAGAAGGGATTCTTGGCGACAGCGGGGTTCATCCTTCACATGGTGGCTCCTGATCATGACTCGTTCAACTATGGCGACAACAAAGATTCTGGTAGGATGAGTCCTGCTATGTTTTGGCTGGCTAAGCGGAATAAAGATCTCTCATTGCTGTGGAATGAGCGCAGTCTTTTCAAGAATGGCAGTAAAAAGAAGTTGATGGATTATCGTTTCTTCACACTCGCCTTGTTATGGGGGGGCGGTGTGGACATGCACAATCTGCCTGAACCGCTGCAAAAGACTTGGATTTCACCTGCTGCCATGACACCTGTTGCTCTTATGCGTACTTCTTGGAATGATAAGAAGGCCATTTACCTTGCTTTCAAGGGTGGAACTGCCACTTCGAGTCATGCTCATTTGGATGCTGGCTCTTTCGTGATGGTGGCCAATGGAGAGCGTTGGGCGATGGATTTTGGGCGGCAGGATTACAATTCGTTGGAATCATTGGGGCTGGATATATGGAATAAGGCACAGAATTCAGACCGTTGGAAAGTTTTCCGCTATAATAACTTGGCCCACAATACACTTACCTTTGACAATCGTCTACAACGGGTGGAAGGCTACGTATGTCTGGATGGCACTTCCTCGTCATTCGATCATCTTTCAGCATCAGCAGATTTGACCCCTGTTTATGCGGGACAGGTAAAGTCAGCCAAGCGTCGGGTCGAAATAGTGGAAGAACAATATGTATTGGTGAACGATGATATTCGTACCAATGAAAAGCCCACTACAATGCGTTGGACGATGTTGACCCCTGCCAATGCAGAATTGAAAGGGAAGAATAAAATTGTACTCAACCGTAATGGAAAGCGTTTGGTCATGGAAATAAGTGCGCCCGTTAAAGTACGCTTACGGACATGGAGCACTGCTCCCACAACTTCTTACGATGCCCCAAATCCCGGTACAGTGCTTGTTGGATTTGAATCTGTGCTACCGGCCAACAGCCAATATACGTTTCGAGTTAAGTTAATGCCAGAATAATAATTCATTAGATATGCTCATGAAGAAAATATTATTTATAGCGTGCTTGGCAGTGTTTCTTTCCGGCTGCAAACAATATGATGGGATGCAGGCTGTCATCAACAAAGGCATCAAACGTTCGGTCGAGCAGACGGAATTTCTTGCCAAGGCTATGGAGGCCGACCATGACAGTCTGCCAAGGAGTTACACTAAACAAACCGGGCTTGTCAAATCCGATTCGCATTGGTGGTGCAGCGGATTTTTTCCGGGAGAGCTGTGGTATCTCTATGAGGCAACAGGCAGTCCAAAACTAAAAAGATATGCGGAGATTTATACCCAACGTGTTGCAGAACAACAATACACGACCGATAATCACGATATAGGTTTTATTTTGATGTGCAGTTTTGGGAATGCCTATCGTTTGACTCACTCAGCAAACTATGTTCCGGTCTTGCTTAATGGAGCACAGTCTCTGTCCACTCGCTTTAATCCGGTAGTGGGGCTTATTCGTTCTTGGGACACTAAGACAGATAAGTGGCAGTATCCTGTCATCATTGATAATATGATGAACTTGGAATTATTGGAGTGGGCTGCCCGGCATTCCGATAGTGCCAAGTTTGCTAAAATAGCTTCCAGCCATGCCCGGCTAACGATGAAAAATCATTTCCGGCACGACTTTAGTTCCTATCATGTCGTGTCCTACGATCCTCGTACAGGCCTGGTGGAAAAGAAAAATACCCATCAAGGATATGCACATGAGTCGGCTTGGGCACGTGGGCAGGCTTGGGGACTCTATGGTTATACAATGATGTTTCGCGAAACGGGAGATTCCGTTTATTTGAACCATGCCAAAGGTATTGCCCGTTTCATTATGTCGCATCCTAATATGCCTAAAGACAAGATCCCTTATTGGGATTTCAATGCTCCCGACATACCTCATGCCAAGCGCGATGCTTCCGCAGCTGCCATTATGGCTGCAGCTTTCATAGAATTAAGTTGTTTGACAAAAGAGTCTCCTGACTTTTCCAAGCAGTGTTTGAATATGGCAGGTATGCAGTTGCGGTCACTCACATCTGATGAGTATCTGGCGAAGAAAGGGACTAATGGGGGATTTATTCTCAAACATTCTGTCGGTAACTATCCAAAAGGAACGGAAGTGGACGTTCCCCTTACTTATGCCGACTACTATTATGTAGAAGCATTAGTTCGATATAAAAAACTGTTTCAGAAACCGATCGTAGATAAATGAAAACATTCTTAATTTCAGATAGCTTGTAGATTCCCTGACAGTTGAAAGCTTTGGGCGCAAATCCTCATAGAAGAATTTGCGCCTAAAATGTATCTGATTTGGAGGTGCTGATATTCAGATTGATGTCGAAAGAACATCGTGGGCGTGTCAAGGGAGGGGGGATTTGACAACCTCTCCATTCCTTCAACGGAGGGTGACGGTGAGGGGCTGGCTCAAGGCTTGGAGAAACGACTCGGTCTCAAGTGTCCACTGGGCAAAGTTGCGGATGTCGTAATTGCTCCATGCTGCCCCGAAATAATAGGTATATTCTTTCCCTTTGTAGTTGTCTATCATGCCTATAGCGTGGCTCTTGTCTTCGGTGACAAAGGTTTTGTTTGCTCCTTCGGGAAACAGCACCCCCACATAGATCTGCGAGTTGTGGACATCCGGTCTGTCGGTCGGGTCTGCATAGCAAATGTAGTCGCTGCCGACTTTCAGGTCGCCGGTCTTGTGGAGCACCACTCCTGTAGCCAGTGTTAAGGGTTGCCGAATGTGTTCATACCACACTGTCATGCGGTTGAAATGCGCACCTTTGTCCAAGCTTATCCGCCGGTGTTCCACTACTCCGTCCTTGTTGGGCGCATAGTCCAGTTCTACCGTAAACCTCAGGGGACCGTTGTCCAAGATGCGGTAACGCTCATAGCAGTAGGGGAAAATCATCGTCCGGCCATTCATCAAGGCCGGTGTACCGCACCCGAGGGTCGGACCGACTGCGTATGCGTCCATTCCCTCTCCATGATCGAGGTGAAACGAGGTGGCTTTGTCCACGGAGTCATTCAGCATTTCCAGACCCACGCTCTTGAGGGAGTCAGCCAAGAGATTCCCCTTGTGGTCTATCTCGTAGCGTTTTTCCACGACAGGGTAGGGTACGTTCTTCACCCACACATCAATGCCGTATGATTTCTCTCCCGTCCGTTGCAAGGCCGGCCCATAAACGCGATAGGCGCAACGATCGTTTTCCCATGCAATGTCATCTTTGCGCAGGGGGTACATCTTTCCGCAGACATAGGTTCTCATGGGCTGCGGAGTACCTTTCATCACTTGATAGGTCGCCTTGGCATGAGGTTGCACGCTTACTTCCATCAGTAGCTGTCCGTCGTGTGAAAGCTGGTAGGGAAGTTCCTGCCCGAGCGTGTTCTTGATCAGAAAAGTTTCCGATTCAGCCAGCCCGGCATGTTTCCGGAGCGCATCCAAGTTAAGTTCTATCAGTTCGTGTCGCTGGACATCGCTGTTGTTGGATACGACAATCAAAGTTCCCGCTGCATGGGCTGGTATGGTTATTGCCGCCAGCAGCACCAAGAGTTTTCGAAGTATAACTTTTTTCATAATCTTGATGGTATTTTCTAAATGGTATAAGTGTAGTTTTATCTGCTTTGTCGAAGATTTGTCAATGGACAGTCTGGGAAGTCAGTGAAAGCCTTCCGGGGCTAAATCACACCGTAGTGGCAGAGTGCGTGTCTGACGCCTTCATCGTCCACGGAGGTGGTCACGAAATCGGCTTCGGCTTTCACCCGCTCTCCGCCATTGCCCATAGCCACTCCGATGCCTGCCCGGCGGATGATGCTGATGTCATTGCCGCCGTCACCGAAAGCCATTGTCTCGTCTGTGTGCAGTCCCAAGTGGGCCGTCATGGCAAGTAGTCCTTTGCCTTTGTCGGCTTCTCGTTGGGTGATGTCGGTGAACTTGGGAGACCATCGGCCGCTTGTGCAGTCGCTGATGGTAGCCATCAGTTCCGCTTCCTTTTCTGCCGTGATGAAGGGTGTCACCTGCAAGATGGGTTGCCGCATCACGATGTCGAGGTCGGCAAAGCGGAAGTCATGGAGTCCCAACCCGTCACGAAACACCTTGTCCACAATGGGTTGGTGTTGGTACACGGCAATGTCGCGCTCGCCTACCACGATGGCCGGTCTCCGGCTGTGGGCGCAGGCTTGCAAGATGGTGTCCACGTCAGAGTGGGCTATCTCGTGCCGGCAGACGGTGTTGTGGCCGATGAAACAGAGAGCTCCGTTAGTGGTGATGTAGCCGTCGATGAGCCCGGCTATCTGTCCCAGATTGGTGATGAATCCCACGGGGCGGCCCGTGGAGATGTATATTTTCACGCCATTGGCTTTGGCCCGGTGCAGGGCGTCCACCGTGGAGGACGGTATGCGGTGGGTCTTGAAGCTCACCAGTGTGCCGTCGATGTCGAAAAACAGTGCTTTAATAGCCATCTTCGTATGGTGTTTGTGATTCAGGAACATCCTGCCTTTCTCAACAGGTCGTAGTCTTTGGCCAGTCCTCCGATGCCCGTTTCTTTGTAGAGTGAGGGCAGGTCGTGCCCGGTTTGTTTCATTACTTCCACCACATGGTCGAACGACACGCGGTGGCGGCCGTCGCTGAACGAGGCGTAGAGTTGGGCATCGAGGGCTCGGCAGGCGGCAAAGGCATTGCGCTCGATGCAGGGTATCTGCACCAGTCCGCACACGGGGTCGCAGGTCATGCCGAGGTGGTGTTCCAGGCCCATTTCTGCAGCATATTCTATTTGCGACGGACTCCCGCCGAAGAGTTGGCACGCTGCTGCCGAGGCCATGGCGCAGGCCACGCCCACCTCGCCTTGGCAACCTACTTCGGCCCCTGATATGGAGGCGTTGAACTTGACGATATTGCCAAACAGTCCGGCAGTGGCCAAAGCATGGAGCATCTTCGACTCGCTGAACTCGTGGCCTTTGGCCAGTTGGTAGAGCACGGCCGGCACCACACCGCAGGCTCCGCAGGTGGGGGCGGTGACGATGGTGCCCCCCGAGGCATTCTCTTCGCTCACGGCCAGTGCGTAGGCGTAGACCAGTCCGCGGCTTTGCAACGAGTGCTTGTAACCGCGCGCCTTGATGTAGTAGTTGGGGGCTTTGCGTGCCAAGTTGAGTGGCCCGGGCAGTCGTCCCTCGTGGTCGAGTCCGCGCTCAATGGCTTCCTGCATGGTTTGCCACACAGTGCGCAGATAGTCCCAAATCTCTGCTCCCTCGCATTCGTCCACATATTGCCAGTAGCTTTTACCGCTGTCTTCACACCATTGCTGTATTTCCTTGAGCGTGTGCAGCTGGTACACCGAGGGCGAATAGAACAGGTCGTCTTTGCCTTTGCCCTCCGAGAGGGCACCTCCACCGATGCTGTAGACCGTCCATTCGTCGGTCACGTGGTGGGCCCCGTTAAAAGATTTGAACACCATGCCGTTGGTGTGGAAAGGGAGTACGATGTCGGCTTTCCACACGATTTCCACGGGGGCTATCGGTTCGAGCACAGCCTTGATGGTCACGTCGGTCATGTGCCCCTTGCCTGTGGCGGCGAGGCTGCCGTATAGGGTCACCTCAAAAGCCTTGGCTTTGGGATGGCTGTTGGCAAAGATTTGGGCGGCCTGTTGTGGGCCCATCGTGTGGCTGCTCGACGGGCCTTTGCCGATGCGGAAGATTCTCTTCAATGATTCCATGTTTGTTGATGATTGATGGGATGATTTGGTGGCTAACGGGTCACGCTCACTTCTTTGTCGAAACCGCGCCTGTCGCGCAGCACAAACTTGTAGGTGTGCCCGTCGGCAAACCGGTAGGCTGTAAATTTGCGGTAGGAGTCGATGGGCTCATCGTTGATTTTCAGCACAATGTCTCCCTGTCTCATGCCGTTCTTGTAGGCATCGCTCTTGTGCCAGATGAGGCCGATGGCGGCTTGGTCGTCCTTATCGATAAAGGCCACTCCGAACTGTCTGTTGCTCACACTCACGCTGTCAGCCCCGTTGTAGGGGGAGAATGTGAGCTGCTTCTTCCACGGATTCACCACCACCCTGCCGTAATTGAACAACTGGGCGCCGATGCGCGAGTCGCCTTGGGTGGTGATGGCGCGCACCCGGGCGAAGGAAAAGTCGTCCCATTTCAACCGGTCAAGGTTTAGAAAATACACGATGTCTTGTTTTTCCGTGCTGTTCGTGCCTATGGCGAAGTTGCCGCGGGCCTCTCCCTCCACCTGTGCATTCACTTGCTTGCTTTTGTATCGGTGGTCGAAGAAGTGTTCGCGGTTCATCTGGTAGAGTTGGCGGGCACCGGTGTCAAACAGGGCGAGGTCGGTGTGGCGCATGAACGGACTTACGAGCACGTAGGGCACAAATCTGACCAATTTATATTTCAGCGTGTGTCCCGGTTCGTTGTCGAAGTAACCTTTGATATCTGTGAGTATCAGGCATTTTCTCTTGGGGTCTATCTTGCCCGCAATGCCTTTATTGAAAAGATCGAATCCGATGATGCCGTCGAAGTTGTTACGATAGACTTTGCGTGATTTCACGGCGGCCACGTAGCCTGCTATGGTCAGTCTGCCCAACTGCATTTCAGGCAGTTGCACCACGAGAGTGGTGTCGGCCACGCCATTGGCATCGTATGAAACCACATGGCCGAGTTCCTTGACCACCGGCACGCGCGTGCCATAATATAGCATACCTTGGCTCGACCCCGTATCGAGATTAAACCGGTAGGTCTTCTCGCCGATCCGTATGGGCACATAGAGTTGGTCATCGTCGAGTTCCAGAGGGATGGTGTCGACAAAGTGGTGTTGCGAAACCGTGAAGCTGGTGTCGTAGCGGTGCATTTGGGCCTGTGCCGGAAGACCGGCCAGTACCCCGATTGCCACTATCATGCTTTTTATGCTCATCTTTTTATAACGCTCTGTTGTAGGGATTTGGCCCTCATATTTGTCCGCAAAGTTACAAAAATGTCGGTCTTTCAAGTTCTCTTTCTGTGTTTTTTATCGGGCCTTTTTCGTTTGTCTTTGTTTTTTTAACGTTTTATCTGCTTCCGTGTGAGTGTCTGTACTGTTCTTGGCTTTTGTCGGGTATTGATAGTCTTTCCGTTTTCCGGTCTTGTGTTGTGCTTGCCGGAGCTGTCAAGGAAATTCGCCATTGGTTTGCATTTTCTTCCA
>NZ_GL586311.1:327854-338329 GCF_000184945.1 Segatella buccae ATCC 33574 | reverse complement strand
TATTTGTGTGTTGACTTTCATCAGATGGCTGTCTGATTTTCCGCTTCTTTTTGTACCTTTGCAAATGCAATATGAAATATCACATTAAGACAGTTGTTGTTTGGATGCGGCGCATAAGACACTCCCGTGGCTTTGGAGTCCAATCGCCGTGGGCGTATCGTTTTATCCGCTACGTTGTCAATGAGCATTATCCATATTATGCTTTTGCGGAGTTAGAGCAGGAAATGGGATATGCCGGCAAATTGGCCAATAAGATGGGACGCCTTTATTTTCGGTTAGCTAATTATCTCCAGCCGAGAGTTGTTTTCTCCTTTTATAGTAATAGGATATTTTGTGGGGAAAGAGAGATTTTGATTGTTGATAAGAAAATCAAGGAGGATGGAACTCGAGAATTTTCGGGGATCTACGAGAAATATTTAAAGAGAGGTTGTCGAAATACAGAAATCATTTCTTTGGCTTCCACTTCCGATGCCGATGTCTCAGACGCAAAAGATATTCTCGGTGCATATACCGGTTTGCCGTTAGTGAGGATGGCTTATTCAAACCATAGCGATGCACTTTTTGAAGAGGTGGCGAGTGCTGCGAATGAAGACACGGTTTTGATCATAGAAGGGATTATGAAGAGCAGAATGGCGCGGAATTTTTGGAAGAAGGTGAAGCGGGATATGCGCACTGGGATAACTTTCGATCTCTATTATTGTGGTATTGTCTTCTTTGACCATACACGGTTTAAGCAGCATTATCTTGTAAATTTTTAATATAGCTGTCATTTTTAAGTTTTATTGATGTTACAATATTTAAAATAATCATCAAAAAACTTGCAGATAGGATTTATTTTATTACCTTTGCGCCCACTAAAATGAGTAAACTTTAAGACTATGTATTGGACACTGGAATTGGCTTCAAAGCTGGAAGATGCACCATGGCCTGCAACTAAAGACGAGTTGATAGACTATGCTACTCGTTCGGGTGCACCTCTGGAAGTTCTGGAGAATTTGCAGGAGATAGAAGATGAAGGTGATGTCTATGAGAGTATCGAAGACATTTGGCCTGACTATCCAACCAAAGAGGATTTCCTCTTCAACGAAGACGAATATTGATATTCATTCGAATACGCACAAGGTCGTTTCTCTTAAGGAAGCGGCCTTGTCGTTTATGCAATAATTTCTTAAAGCGGCCGTTATATCAACGTGTTTAAACGCTTTATCACCATATTGTTCTTGTCCGGCATCATCTCTATTGAGGTGGAAGCCCAATATGATCCGTCGTTCAGTCACTATTTTGACATGGAGACGGCCTACAATCCTGCTGCAGCCGGCAAGGAGCCCAAACTTAATTTTACCGCTGCATACGCACTTGATTTGGCTGGTTTTGAACATAATCCCAGGAGTATGTATTTTGCAGTAGACCGACCCTTTTACTTCCTAAAATCATACCACGGTGTGGGGCTTCAATTTTTGAACGATCAGATAGGTCTTTTCAAGCATACCCGTGTCAGTTTGCAGTATGCTTATAAGCATGGCCTCTTTGGTGGCACCTTGAGTGCCGGTGTTCAGGTCGGACTGTTAAGCGAAAATTTTGACGGCAGTAAATTGGATGTGGGAGACAGCAACGATCCGGCTTTGAGCGGGGCAACACTAAAGGGCAACGGGCTCGATCTGGCTTTCGGACTCCATTATATACATGGAGCATGGTATGTGGGAGTGGCCGGACAGCATCTCAATGCTCCTTTGATAGAACTCGGTACTACCAACGAATTGCAAATAGACCGAACCTATTATTTGACAGGCGGATACAATATAAAATTAAGAAATCCGTTTCTAACAATAAAGCCATCGGTACTCGTGCGCACTGGCGGCACATCGTGGCGAGAGGATATAACCACCCGGTTGGTCTACACCAATGATAAGAAAATAATGTATATCGGTGCCGGTTACAGCCCTTCCACCTCGGTCACATTTTTGGTCGGGGGCACTTTCCACGGATTTGTTGTGGGATATAGTTATGAAATGTACACCTCATCCATCAACCCCGGTAATGGCAGCCACGAACTTTTCGTTGGTTATCAGCATGATATCAACCTTGTGAAGAAAGGACGGAACAAGCATAAGAGTGTCAGAATCCTTTAGGGATGTGTGCTGTCTTTCAGATGGAATGAATAACTTGGTGTGTAGATGGAAATGTAAAGAATGTGCATTGATGAGCACAGTATATTAAAATAGATAAATGAAAAGGAATTAAAACCAAATATGAAAAAAGGTATCATGATATTGGGCCTTGGCCTTATCGCTTTGACCCTTTCCGGATGTTTCAGTGCTAAGTCAGCTTCTGTCTCCGGACGGGGCGGAGAGGTTGTGGGGATCAGTGGCAGGAGTTTCAACGAACCGGCCCCTTATGGTATGGTAAGAATCAACAGAGGCTATCTCAAGATGGGACTTGCCAACCAAGACTCGCTTTGGGGCAAGGATACACCGGTAAAAGATATATCCGTAGACGGTTTTTGGATGGATGAAACAGAGGTGACAAATTCCAAATACAAGCAGTTTCTCAACTATGTGAAAGATTCCATCATCCGCACCCGATTGGCCGATCCGGCCTATGGAGGTGATGAAACCTATATGATTACGGAAGACAAGAATGGTGATCCTGTGACTCCCCATCTCAACTGGAAAAAGGCTTTGCCACGCAAGCCTAATGAAGACGAGTTGCGTGCATTTGAGAGCTTGTACACCACCAATCCTGTGACCGGAGAGAAACTTATCGACTGGCGGCAGATGAACTACCGCTATGAGATATATGATTACGCGAAAGCTGCCTTGAGACGCAATCGGATTCGCCCCGAGGAGCGTAATCTGAATACCGACCTCACGGTTGATCCCAATGAGGTGGTGATGATTTCCAAAGATACGGCCTATATCGATGATGAAGGGCGTATCATAACCGAAACCATCAACCGCCCGCTTTCCGGCCCGTGGGATTTCCTCAACACCTACATCGTTAACGTTTATCCCGATACCACATGTTGGGTGAATGATTTCCAGAACTCGGATAATGAGGTCTATCTGCGCAGCTATTTCAGTAATCCTGCTTATAACGATTATCCTGTGGTCGGGGTTACATGGGAGCAGGCCAACGCTTTCTGTGCTTGGCGCACCGACTATTTGTTGAAAGGATTGGGGCCTGAAGCCCGTTTTGTGCAGCGCTACCGTTTGCCGACGGAGGCTGAATGGGAGTATGCTGCCCGAGGAAAGAACGGTACTGAGTTCCCATGGGAGAATCAAGATGTGAAAAATGGTGACGGCTGTTTCTATGCCAACTTCAAGCCTGATCGCGGAAACTATACTAAAGACGGAAATCTGATAACGAGTAAGGTAGGTATCTTCTCTGCCAATAGCAACGGGCTGTATGATATGGCCGGTAACGTAGCGGAGTGGACAAGTACCATTTTTACTGAAGCCGGTGTAGATGCGATGAACGACCTCAATCCGCAGTTGCAATACAACGCTGCCAAAGAGGATCCCTACCGTCTGAAGAAAAAGAGTGTGCGTGGCGGTTCGTGGAAAGATCCTGAGTCGTATATCCGTTCGGCCTGGCGCTCATGGGAATATCAGAACCAACCCCGATCGTATGTGGGATTCCGCTGCGTGCGCAGTCTGGCAACCACTTCGAGCACTAAGCAAAAAGCAACAAAGATAAAGAAAAGAAGATAAATATCATGGGAGAGTACAGTAAATTCAATATAGTCTATCGTCTGCAAAAGTGGATGGATAGCGTTCCCGGTCAGACATTCCTCAACTACGCCTATAGCTGGGGAGCCTCTATCGTTATCTTCGGTACGCTGTGTAAACTGACCCACATTCCCGGTGCCAACTTTTGGCTGTTCCTCGGAATGGGCACCGAAGTGCTTGTGTTTTTTCTCTCGGCCTTTGACCGGCCTTTCGATAAGACCGCCGATGGCCGTGATATTCCCACCCATGTCACTGAAGAGTATTTGGAGACCGGCAAGGTGACGTATGGACATGGAGACAATGTTTCGGAATCCAATGCTGTTTTGGCATCCGCTCCCGGCCGACCTGTCGCCTTTAGTGGAGCAGAAGGAGCAAACTCTGTGGAAAGTGTTGCCGTAGCTGCATCTAACCAAGGGGCGTGGCTTGCCTCCCGACAGGAGATTTCCCCCGATATGGCCACGGCCCAAAACAGTTATGTGGAAGAATTGAAAAAGCTTGTAGAAACACTTGAGAAAGTGAATGAGCAGAGCAGCCGCCTCACTCGTGACAGCGAGGAAATGGAAAATCTCAACCGTACCCTTACAGGCATCAGCAAGGTTTATGAGATGCAACTCAAGGGAGCCAGTCAGCAAATCGGAACCATTGATCAGATAAACGAACAGAGTCGGAAGATGGCCCGACAAATAGAGCAACTTAATAAAATATACACCCGTATGATAGAGGCTATGACCGTCAACATGAAAGTGGCCGCCCCGGGTGTCGCCTCTAACGCAGAAGAATAATGGCAATCAAGAAAAGACCCGTTTCTCCGCGCCAGAAGATGATCAATCTGATGTATGTCGTCTTGATGGCTATGCTGGCGTTGAACATCTCTACAGAGGTGCTCAACGGCTTCTCCATTGTGGAAGAAAGTCTGAATCGGACCACTGCCAACTCATCCGCGGAGAACAAGATGCTATATGGAAACTTTGCCGACCAGATGAAAACCAATCCGCAGAAGGTGAAAATGTGGTTTGAAAAGGCTACGCAGGTGAAGAATATGAGTGACTCGCTCTATAATTTCGCACAAGAATTGAAAGAGGCGATAGTCAAGGAGGCGGACGGAAACGACGGTGATGTGCGCAACATAGATAACAAGGACGATTTGGAAGCGGCGGCAATCGTGATGTTGGCTCCCGGAAGTGGTAAGGGCAAGCGGCTTTTCAACGCCATCAACTCCTATCGTGAACGCATCCTGAAAATGGTGACCGACCCTCGTCATCAGCAAACCATCAAGAGTAACCTGTCGACAACGGTGCCCCGGAACAGCAATACATTGGGCAAGAATTGGCAGGAATACATGTTTGAAAATATGCCCGTGGCTGCGGCAGTCACCCTCCTCTCCAAGTTGCAGAGTGATGTGCGGCAGGCCGAAGGGGAGGTGCTGCACACGCTGGTGTCGAATATTGACCTCAAAGATATTCGTGTCAACAAGCTGGATGCTTTTGTTATTCCTGAAAAAACGACACTCTATCCCGGTGAACAGTTTGCCGCCAACATAGTGATGGCCGCTGTGGACACCACACAGCAACCAGAAATCTATATCAACGGCAGCAGGGTGAACACCCGTGGCGGGCGTTACGCCTTTACAGCCGGTGGTGTGGGCGAACATTCGTTCAGTGGATATATGCTCATGCGCAATGGCAACGGAGATATCCTGCGTCGCAACTTCCTACAGAAATACGAAGTGATCACGCCCCCGAGTGGTGCTACCATAGCTGCCGACTTGATGAATGTGCTCTATGCCGGTTATCAGAATCCTATGAGTATCAGTGTGCCGGGTATTCCTCAGAATGCCGTGCGGGTTTCAATGAGTGGTGGTTCGCTCACCTCTACCGGCAACGGTCATTACGTGGCAGTTCCCGCCGCCGTGGGTCACGATGTCACTTTCACCGTCTCGGCCACCGACAAGGGAAAGTCCCGCACGATGGGCAGCTATACCTTTAAGGTGCGCAAACTGCCCGATCCGACAGCTTATATCGCTCTTGGCACCGACCGTTTCAAAGGCGGTTTCTTGGCCAAGGCCTCCCTGATGGGTGTCGGAGGCATCCATGCCGCCATCGACGATGGATTGCTTGACATCGAGTTCCGGGTGGTGGGCTTTGAAGCTGTGTTCTTCGACAACATGGGCAATGCTGTGCCTATGGCCGGCAACGGTTCACAATTCTCACAAAGCCAGCGTGAGGCTTTCAGAAAACTGTCGCACAACCGCCGTTTCTACATTTCCAAGGTGACGGCCATAGGACCTGACGGCATCACCAGAAAATTGCCGCAAGCCATGGAGGTGGTGGTCAAATAATGACAGATGGATATTCTCTTTCGGTCTTTGCCTATTGCGAGACATTGATAAGCAAATTAAATCAGAACAGATAATGAAACGAATCCTATTCATATTGATGGCTGCCTGTATGGTTCAGGCTGTTTCTGCCCAGGCTCCGAAGCGCCGTGCCGAGCAGCAGGCAGCGCAGCGTTCTAATGCAAACACCCTCACTCCCCGTGCTCAGATAGAGTTTCCCACGATGGCTCCTATGCCCGAAGATGTGGTGTGGCGTCGCGACATCTACCGAGTGCTCGACCTCACCGAGGATGCCAACGCCGGCCTTTACTATCCTGTAGAGCCGTTGGGCAATCAGATGAACCTTTTCACCTACCTCTTCAAGTTGATGATGGTGGGCCCCTCACGCGGCGGCATCAATGCCTACGAGTATCGGCTCGACGGCAATGAAATCTTTAACGACTCTGCTCGCATCAAGCCTTTGCAGTTTCTTGATAACTATCACATCTTCTATGAGCGCGAGAATGGGCGTGTGCATCTTGACAACAGCGATATTCCATCTCGCGAGGTGAAGTCCTATTACATCAAGGAAAGTTCTTACTACGATCAGGCTACGGCCACTTTCCACACCAAAGTGATTGCTCTTTGCCCCATAATGGAGCGTGAAGACGATTTCGGAGACGGTGCCACGAAGTATCCACTGTTCTGGGTCAAGTATGACGACCTCGCCCCTTATCTCGCCAAACAGCAAATTATGACGAGCAATCTCAACAATGCGGCCATGATGAGCATTGACGACTATTTCACTCGCAATCTGTATAAGGGTAAGATTTACAAGACAACGAATATGCTCGGCCGCACATTGGCGCAATATTGTTCCAGCGACAGTGCCATGAACAAGGAACAGAAGCGCATTGAACGCGAACTCGCCGAGTTTGAAAAGAACATTTGGGGCAATCAAGCTCGCAAGGATTCTCTCGATTCTATCGCCAAAGCCGGTGTCACGGAAAAAGGCGCCAAGGCCGTGAAGCGCAACCGCCGGAGCGGCGGCACGGTTACGGTGAAGAACCGGCGTGCCCGGAGCGGCTCCTCTTCGGGCAGTTCTTCGGCCCGTGTCACCGTGCGTCGTGAGCGTCATTAGCCAATTTTACGCAGACTGACTGAGGGTTGCGTGCCGGCCCACGGAATGTCTGTTTCCAATAGTAAAGGTTTAATTTAAGGAGAACAGATTATGAAAAAGTTATTTTCTTTAGTCTTGGTTGTCTCAGCGATGCTGTTTGCGACTGAGGCCGGCGCACAGATTAAGTTTGGTGTGAAAGGTGGTTTGAACGTGACCGATATGAGTTTCAACAGCAAGGTTTTGAGTGCATCCAACCGTACCGGATTTTATATCGGCCCTACGATGAAGTTCACGCTCCCCGTCATCGGGCTGGGTGTCGATGCTTCTGCTCTCTACGACTATCGTTCTGCCAAGGTGTCAGCCTTTGCCGATGACAAGAATGTGGTGTCTGATGAAACCGTCAAGCAGGAGCAAATTGCCGTTCCCGTCAATCTCCGTTATGGCTTCGGCTTGGGACAAACGGCCGAACTCTATTTCTTTGCCGGTCCCCAGTTTGGTTTCAATGTGGGAAACGACACGGAGAAGCCTATCAACTGGAAATGGAAGGAGTCCAATTTCAGTGTCAATCTTGGTGCAGGTCTGATGCTTCTTAACCATTTGCAGCTTAATGCCAACTACAACATCGCCTGCGGAAAAACTGCTGAAGCCACCTTCGACAAGGTGAAGACCGGCATTAAAGGCAAGTCCAACTCCTGGCAGATAGGTTTAGCCTATTACTTCTGATTTTCCTCTGCCGGCCATGAGGCAGGCGCAAAGTGAGACATATCGGGCAGATGCTCCTTCATGGTGTATCTGCCTTTTTTTGTTTTAGGTTTTGCTTTGAAAACCGGATATGAAAGTACCGGGCTAAATATCTATGATGGAAATTGCGCTTCTATCTTGAATGCCTACCGACAAAATACATTAAAAGCAGACAGTCGCTTGCCGATGTCTGCTTTTTTTTGATTATCTTTGTACCTCATGAACTTTGTCGATGTCATATTGCCGCTGCCTTTAGAAGGCACTTTCACTTACTCCCTGCCCCCCGACATGGAGCGGCGGGTGGCTGTGGGTGTGCGGGTGCTCGTGCCCTTGGGCAAGAGCAAGCGTTATATCGGCATAGTCGATGCAGTGCACGACCGCCGACCGGAGTTTGCCAGCAAACCGGTTATAGAGATACTCGATAAAGCCCCGGTGCTTTTTCCCCAGCAACTTCGGCTTTGGCACTGGATAGCCGACTATTACATGTCGCCCCTCGGTGAAGTCTACAATGCTGCCATGCCGGCCGGTTTGAAGTCGCAAGACAAGTACAAGCCCAAGATGGAGCTCTATGTCGGCTTGTCACAGAACTATCGCAGCGAGCAGGCCCTACATGTCGCCTTGGGGCTGTTGGCCCGTTCGGCCCGGCAGCAGAAAGTGCTCACAGGCTATCTGGCCCTTTCCCATTGGGACAGTCTGGAAGGCAACGTGCCCCGCGAGGGCATTGTCAACATCACGCGCGACGAGCTTCTCAATGCCTCCCACTGTACGCTGGCCAACATCAAGGCACTCATAGACCGTGGCATCCTCTTCACCTACGAGTTGGAAGTGGGGCGGCTGAACAATGGAGGAGAACCGCATCTCGACCATGTTCATCCGCTCAATGAGGCACAGCAGGAAGCTTACAATCTCATTTTGCTGAAGATGATGGCCAAGCCGGTGGTGCTCTTGCATGGAGTCACCTCGGGCGGAAAGACCGAGATCTACATCCACCTCATCCAACAAGCCCTTGCCGATGGCCGGCAGGTGCTCTATCTTCTGCCCGAGATAGCCCTCACGGTGCAAATCATGAATCGCCTGCGACGCGTGTTCGGCAACCGGCTGGGCATCTACCACTCCAAATACAGTGATGCCGAGCGGGTGGAGATATGGCAGAAACAGCTTTCGGCCAATCCCTACGATGTGGTGCTTGGTGCCCGCAGTGCTGTGTTTCTGCCGTTCAAGCGGCTCGGACTTGTCATCATCGACGAGGAGCACGAGACCTCTTTCAAGCAGCAGGAACCTGCTCCGCGCTATCATGCCCGTTCGGCAGCCATCATGCTGGCGCAGATGTATGGGGCCAAGACGCTCCTCGGTACGGCCACTCCCTCTATGGAAAGCTACTACAATGCCCGTAGGGGGAAATACGGACTGGTGGAACTCACCACTCGTTTCAAGGGGATAGAGTTGCCCGAAATAGAAGTGGTAGACACCAAAGACCTGAAGAGGCGCAAGATGATGACCGGGCCGTTTTCCCCCCGTTTGCTAACGGCTGTGCGCTCGGCCCTTGAAAGCGGTCGGCAGGCCATCCTTTTCCAAAACCGCCGTGGCTTCGCGCCGATGATAGAGTGCCGTGTGTGTGGTTGGGTGCCGAAGTGTAAGAACTGTGACGTGTCGCTCACGCTGCACAAAAATCTTAACCTGCTCACCTGCCACTATTGCGGTTATTCCTACCCGGTGCCCACGGAGTGTCCCAACTGCGGTTCGACCGAGCTCCATGGCCGGGGATACGGCACCGAAAAGATAGAAGACCGGATACGCTACCTCTTTCCCGAAGCGCGTGTGGCCCGTATGGATCTCGACACCACCCGCACACGGAATGCCTACGAGCGCATCATCGACGACTTCTCGGCCGGCCGCACCAATCTGCTCATCGGCACGCAGATGATTTCCAAAGGGCTGGATTTTGACAAGGTGAGTGTCGTGGGCATTCTCAATGCCGACTCCATGTTGAACTATCCTGACTTCCGTGCATACGAGCACGCCTTCATGATGATGGCGCAGGTGAGTGGCAGGGCAGGACGCAAAGGGCAGCGCGGACTGGTGATTTTGCAGACGGGAAGCCCGCAGTTGCCGGTCATCCGGCAGGTGGTGCATAACGACTATGAGGGCTTCTTCGCTGACCTGTTGGAGGAGCGCAGGATGTTCCGCTACCCCCCTTTCTACCATCTCGTCAATGTCTTTCTGAAGCATCGTCACGACGGTGTGGTGGAGACGGCCGCTACAGAACTCGGAAGTCGGCTGCGCCAGTGGTTCGGCACTCGGGTGTTGGGACCGGACAAGCCCGTCATTGCCCGTGTCAAGACGATGCACATCCGCAAGATAGTCATTAAATTAGAGGCCGGAATTGACCTGAAAAAAGTCCGTGACTACCTCAAACTTGCCCAAAGTCAGATGTTGAAAGACTCGCGATATGGTGCTTTGCAAATCTATTATGATGTAGACCCTTTTTAGACGGATAGATACACCGAGGCGTCAGACGAAGGCGAGAGGTGTGTCATGGCATCCGATATTGGAAGCAATAACAATCGCATCA
>NZ_GL586311.1:318299-326826 GCF_000184945.1 Segatella buccae ATCC 33574 | reverse complement strand
GCAGGTGATTTTGTTTACAAAAACCCTTTTGTGAAAATGCTCCGGATAGGTTGAAAAAATGGTGTTGAAACACTGTGTTGGGGCTTCTGAAGGGGGCATTCAAGTCACCTTGATTTTCCATTTGGGCCGTTTCGCCCGACAGAAGGGCCACAGTTGGAAGCCAAAAGGGCCACAGTCGCATCGCAACTGTGGCCCTTTTGCAAGCTTGTTTGGCCTATTTCAGGCCTGTTTTCAGCCCCCAAATCGTGTCAATAAGATTCAAAGTACTGATAGTCTGTACTTTAAAAACTTTGCTCAAAATCGCGTATTTGAAACCCGACGAGTTGTTCGGTGAGAATATCGCACGTATGAAGGGTGAAAAAGCATAATTTGTTTGACAAAACCATTCATTGATTTAGATACCGGTTTTTGGCAGGAGGAAAGAGTGCCTGCTTCCGGCACTCCTTCGTTTTCCCCTGTAAATGTTATGGGCAGAACGCCCCGAGCCATTTTTTTCCTACTATTAGATGTTGACATCCAGTCCCACGCCGAACACCTTGTTGGTTCGGGTGAAGTCGTCGGTATTTTCGGCCTTGATGGTCTTCCCGGCGGCTGTATAGTCCTGCGAGTAGCTTTTGTGGAATGTCTCGTAGTTGGTCCAGAAGTAGGCGATGTTGACTTTCACTTTCTTTGAAATCTGTGCGCCTACGCCCAAGCCCACGGAATAGCTGCTCACCACGAAACTCATGTCGTTCAGGAAGGCACCGTTGCCGAGCCCGTATTTCGTGCGTTGCATACCCGCACTCACCTGTATGCGTTTGGTGATGTCGTATTCGGCACCGGCATTGAACTCCTGCGTGTTGCCTGCGAGAAGTTTCTGCTTCTCCTTGTCCATGCGCGCGTCCTTGTCGAAGAAGTAGTGGTAGCCCGCCATCACGCGCAGCCGGGGCAGGATGTCATACTGTGCGCCGATGGTGAAGATGCCCGGCATGTCGCCCGGAGTGTTCACACCGTCGGCAAACAGACCGGTGTCGTCTCGCTTGGTGTCATTTTGTATGTTGAAGTGGGTGGTGAACTCAAGACGCGCACCGATGTTGAGCTTGTTCCAACGGTAGTCCACACCGATGATGGGAGCGATGGCCCAGCCTTTCTGTGTGCAGTCGAGATACTTGTCGGCCACCTGATTTCTCACGCTCTCCATCGTCTGTGCGCCGCCTGCACTCAAGGCTGCGCCCTGCTTCAGCTTGTCGGCCCCGGCTTGATATTGGGCTGCTGCAGCTGTGTTGCCGGCTGCCTTGGCCTGGTCGGCCAGCATCTGATAGTTTTCGGCCTGCTGCTTGTAAAGATCGGCCTGCTCGCTCAGGGCTTTGGCTTTTGTGCCGAGATAGTCGAAGAGGTTTTGGTTGGTTTCACCGATGTTCACGCTGATGTTCTTGATGTTTCCTTCATATTTGTTGTAAACGAAGTTGAACCTGAAACCGCCGTAGACGGAAAGATGCTCGTTGAACTTGTAGGTGGTGCCCAACTGTAAGCCGAACACATACTGCTGTCCGTGGATATAGCTCTCCACACTGTAGCCCGGTTTGTTGGAGCCAAGGCCCAAGTCGATGCCGTATTTCTTTTGATAGCCGGCATTGGTTTGCGCCAAGAGGGCAGGCAGGAGCGATATTTGTCGCTCGAAAGAACCCAGTCCGTGGTTGAAGGTGCATTTTCCGCCACCGCCTACAAGACCGAAACCGGCCTGAAAGCCCCATTTGTCATAGTTGATGGCAGCATGGATGGAGGGCAGGATGGGGGCTGAAGCCTCACCTTTAAATTCCTTGATGCCATATTCGTCGCCCCCATTCAGTTTGAACGGTTGGTGGAAAGGAGTGCCTTGGAGTGCCGGTATGGTGATGCCGCTACGGATGGTGCGGGTCTGGAAAGCCGACTGGTTGTTGAAAGAAAGGTGTATGCCCTTGGGCAGAAAGGCTACACCGGCCGGGTTGCTGTATACACCGTCGATGGCTATCACGCCGTCGCGGGCCGGATTGCGGAGGAAAGACACGCTTTGGTTGGTGTTGGTAAGGATGCCTCCGGCGTTAACGGCCATTGCGGTGGAAAGCAATGTGCCTGACAAAACAAATTTTAATTTATTCATCTTAAATACCTATAATAAATTGTTCGCAAAGTTACACATATTGTTCTTTTTGTCTAAAAGTAACCATCGGTATTTAAGTTATGTTAACTTCTTGGGCGTATTTTGATGCACAAATCGACGTGTGTGTGCAGCCCGGAGGCGTTGTTGGGAGGTGACGGGCAGACGAAGAAACTGTGTTTTCGAAGCCCACCCCGTTGATGTATTCTTTCGGCCATGCCATGATGGGGGCGATGAGACTGCCGGTTGTCTATCCTCACGTTTAATTTTCCACCAGTTCTTCCTGTTCGGCGGCCTGCGCCTCCGGCTTCACCTCCTTTTTCAGTTCGGGATATTGGACACGCGTGTGATAGATAGATTTCAATCTGTCGATGAGCACCTGCTTGGCCTGTGATATGTCGCGGAAGGTGATGGGGCACTCGGTGAACATTCCGTCGGCCACTTCGCCGTCGATCATCTTGTTGACAAGATTGCTGATGCTCTCCTCGGTGTACTCGCCAAGCGAGCGCGAAGCCGCCTCCACACCGTCGCTCATCATGAGAATGGCCTGCTCGCGGGTGAACGGATTGGGACCGGGATACTGGAAATCTTCCTTGTTGACGATCTCGTTGGGGTGCTCGTTCTGGTATTTCACATAGAAGAATTTGGCCAACCCCGTGCCGTGGTGAGTCTTGATAAAGTCTTTGATGATATTGGGCAGGTTCGCCTTTTCGGCCAGTCGCAGTCCTTCGTTCACGTGGCTGATGATGATTTGCGCACTCTCCTTGCACGACATCCGCTCGTGCGGATTGACTCCCACTTGGTTTTCGGTGAAGAAGACGGGGTTGGTCATCTTTCCGATGTCGTGGTAGAGTGCCCCTGTGCGCACCAGCAGACTGTTGGCCCCAATCTTGTTGGCTATCTCGGCAGCCAGATTGCCCACGGTGATGGAGTGTTGGAATGTTCCCGGGGCTATCTCACTCAGATTGCGCAGCAGTCCCTTATTGGTGTTGGAAAGTTCGAAGAGCGTCACATTGGAAATGAAACCGAACATCTTTTCGATGAGGTACATCAGTGGGTAGGCCAGCAGCAGGAAGATGCCGTTGACGATGAAGTGGATGTTCATGCTGCGGTCGAAGCCAAAGAAATCGTTTTCCTGCATGAGCTGGAGTGCATAGTAGACAACTATGCTGGCCAGCGTGACCAGCAAGGCGGTCTTGAAGAGTTGCGCCCGCTGCGACAGTTCGCGCAATGAGTAGATGGCCACGAGGCCCGCCACGAGCTGCACGATGATGAACTCATACTGGTATTTCACCGCCGCCGCGCATATCAGCACCATCGTGGCATGGGAGATGAAGGCCGTGCGAGTGTCCATGAACACGCGGATGAAGATGGGCACCATCGTAAACGGGATGATGTAGACACTGAAGAGGTTGTGTTTCATCATCAGTGATACCAGTATCGGGAAGAGTGTAATCATGGAGTAGAGCATTGTGATGCTACGGGGCTTCTCGAAATAGTCCTTGCGGAAAAGACCCAGGTAGAGGGTGAAGAGCATCACGAGGATGAAGACGAAGATGGTCTGGCCGATGATGGTGGTGGTGATTTCTTCCTCCGTGGCACTGCGCCGCTTCATTTCTTTCTCGAAAGAATTAAGCACCCTGTAAGTGTAGTCGTCGACGATCTCTCCCCGGTCTATCACCTTCTGTCCGCTCATCACCATTCCGCTGGCCAGTGGAATGCTGCCCAGCAAGTCGTTCTGTTCGGTCTGACTTTTCTCTTTGTCGTAGGTGAGGTTGGGCTCTATGTAGTTGTTGAGGTCGCAGCGTTGCAGTATCTGCCGTTGCGGTGCCAGTTTTTCATCGAGAAACAACTGTTCGTAAGCTCCGATGGTGGAGTAGATACAGTTGATGGGGAAGCTCTGGGCTGTCTTACCGCTCACCACACGCAGCATGTTGGTTGTGTCGTTGTAGATGCGGTTGTATTCGGGCGTACTCATGATGCCCGCCTGATAGAGTCGGTGCAGGCGGTCGACGACCGTGCTCAGATAGGTGTGGGGCAGTCCGGGGATGCCCTCTTTGAAGTCGTTCTTGAACCGTGCTATCTGCTCTTTCTCCACCTTAGGGTTGTAATTATAATAAGGTTGGAAGGTGCGCATGAGCGAGTCGCGCTCGTTGCGGATGGCAGCGTCGGTCTTGTAGATGGGAAAGTCGAACTTGGCGATGAACGAGCCGTACATCCACGGTTTCCCTACATCGTAGCGGAACTGTTGACCCTCGTTGCGGGGCAGGAACCACACGATGATGGTTACGGTGACAAGGATGAGTGCCGTGCGTGTGAAGAAATCTCGCCAGTAGTGTTCGGGATATGTCTTGAATATGTTCATGAATGCCTGTTTTATGTGGTTTACTCTGCGAATTTACGAAAAAAATACCCTAACCTACAAAAAAAATATGTAAATTTGCACAAAAATGTTTTCATAGCTATATTATCTTGAGCATGGCAGAAAGAAAAGTAAGAGTGCGTTTTGCGCCCAGCCCCACCGGCGCATTGCATATCGGCGGCGTGCGTACCGCCCTTTACAATTATCTTTTCGCCCGTCAGCACGGCGGCGAATTTGTATTCAGAATAGAAGACACCGACTCCCACCGCTTTGTGCCCGGCGCTGAAGAATATATCATTGAGTCGTTTCGCTGGCTCGGCATACCGTTCGACGAAGGTGTTTCCTTCGGAGGCGACCACGGGCCTTACCGCCAGAGCGAGCGCCGGGAAATCTATAAGCAATATGTCAGGCAGTTGCTTGATAGTGGAAAAGCCTACATAGCCTTTGACACTCCGGAAGAACTGGAGGCCAAACGCAACGAGATAGAGAACTTTCAGTATGATGCCCGTACCCGTATGCAGATGCGCAATTCGCTCACGCTGCCCAAAGAGGAGGTCGACCGGCTCATGGCCGATGGTGAGCAGTTTACCGTG
The DNA here is from genome assembly GCF_000184945.1 of Segatella buccae ATCC 33574. Classification (GTDB taxonomy): domain Bacteria; phylum Bacteroidota; class Bacteroidia; order Bacteroidales; family Bacteroidaceae; genus Prevotella; species Prevotella buccae. The sequence goes on along the minus strand of NZ_GL586311.1, from coordinate 321,755 downwards.
CGCTTCAAGATAGAGCCGGGACAGGAGGTGCATGTGGACGACATGATTCGTGGCGACGTGCGCGTCAAGAGCGACATATTGGACGATAAGGTGCTCTACAAGAGTGCTGACGAACTGCCTACCTATCATCTGGCCAACATCGTCGACGACCACCTGATGGAGATTACCCATGTGATTCGCGGCGAAGAGTGGCTTCCCAGTGCGCCGCTCCATGTGCTTCTCTACCGGGCTTTCGGCTGGGAAGACACGATGCCCCGTTTCGCCCATCTTCCCCTGCTGCTCAAACCTGAGGGCAAGGGCAAGCTCAGCAAGCGCGACGGCGACCGTCTCGGATTTCCGGTCTTCCCGCTGGAGTGGCACGACCCCAAGACCGGAGAGGTGAGTTCGGGCTATCGTGAGAGCGGATACTTTCCCGAGGCGGTGGTGAACTTCCTCGCCATGCTCGGCTGGAATCCCGGAACAGAGCAGGAACTCTTCTCGCTCGACGAACTGGTCGAGGCATTCGACATCACGAAATGCTCCAAGGCCGGTGCCAAGTTCGACTTCAAGAAAGGCATCTGGTTCAATCACGAATACATCCTCCGCAAGAGCAACGAGGAGATAGCAGGCCTCTTTGCCCCCATTGTGGCCAATAATGGGGTGGACGAGAGCATGGAGCGCATTACGGAAGTGGTGGCCATGATGAAAGACCGCGTGGATTTTGTGAAGGAGCTGTGGCCCCTTTGTTCTTTCTTCTTCATCGCTCCGACCGAGTATGACGAGAAAACGCGCAAGAAGCGATGGAAAGACTACTCGGTCCGGCAGATGACCGAACTGGCAGAAGTGCTCGAAGGCATCGACGACTTCTCTATCGAAGGACAGGAACCCGTAGTCAAGCAGTGGGTGGAAAGCAAGGACTACAAGCTCGGCGACATCATGAATGCCTTCCGCTTGGCACTCGTCGGTGAGGGCAAAGGCCCCGGCATGTTCGATATTTCGGCTTTCTTGGGCAAGGAAGAGACGCTCCGTCGGCTGCGCAGGGCTATCGAAGTTCTAAACTAAAACTTATGTACAATCTCATCATTTACATTTATCTGTTGGGCGTGGCCGTTGCCAGCCTGTTCAGTAAGAAGGTCCGCAAGATGTGGTGTGGGGAGCGCCGGGCCTTCGATGTATTGAGAAGCAAGGTGGAGCCGGAAGCCCGTTATGTATGGTTTCATGCCGCCTCGCTCGGTGAGTTTGAACAAGGGCGTCCGTTGATGGAGCGCATTCGCAGGGAACATCCCGAATACAAGATACTCCTCACCTTTTTTTCTCCGTCGGGCTATGAAGTGCGTAAGGGCTATTCCGGGGCCGACATCATCTGCTATCTGCCCCTCGACACGCCCCTCAACGCCATCCGTTTCCTGCGCTTGGTTCGTCCGGTGATGGCGTTTTTTATCAAATATGAGTTTTGGTACAATTATCTCCACATCTTGAAGCACCGTCAAGTGCCGGCCTACAGCGTGTCGAGCATCTTCCGTCCCGACCAAGTGTTCTTCAAATGGTATGGCCGCCAATATGCCGCTGTGTTGCGTTGCTTCACCCGTTTTTTTGTGCAGAACGAGGAGAGTCGCCGTCTGCTGTCCTCTATCGGTATAGACAATGTTGTCGTGAGCGGTGACACGCGCTTCGACCGGGTGCTGCAAATCAAGGAAGCCAGCAAGCAGCTCCCCATTGTGGAGCGTTTTGTACAGGGCGGCTTGTCTGATACGCCCCCTGTCGCAGCTTCCTCCCAATTATCTGCCCCGGAGAACTTAACACCCACCACCCATCACCCATCACCTGTTTTTGTCGCCGGCTCTTCTTGGCTTCCCGATGAAGAAATCATTTTGAAGTATTTCAACCTGCATCCCGAGTGGAAACTCATCATCGCGCCCCACGTCATCGGGGAGGAGCATCTCAGACAGATTGTGGCACTCATCGGCGAAGGACGCAAAGTGGTGCGCTACACCCGCACCACCGAGGAGGAAGCCGCCACGGCCGATGTGCTCATCATCGACTGCTTTGGTCTGCTGTCATCCATCTATCGCTATGGCTGCGTGGCATACGTGGGTGGCGGCTTCGGCGTGGGCATTCACAATGTGCTTGAAGCTGCCGTGTGGGACATACCTGTGGTGTTCGGTCCCAACAACAAGCATTTTCAGGAGGCCCAAGGGCTGTTGGCAGTAAAGGGAGGCTTTGAAATCATCGGCGATGAGGACTTTGCCGCTCTTATAGACCGCTTTTGTGCCGACCGTGAGGCGCTTCGCCGGGCGGGCGAAGAAGCCGGCAGGTTTGTCAAGAGTCGCTCCGGCGCTTCCGACATCATCCTTTCCGGCATATCATTGTAGGTCTTCTGCGTCTTGACCGATCGGTTGGCTTCCGCATTCTTCATATCTTGAACAATCTCATTACCAACTTTAAAACTTATAACTATGATTTCTTTCGAGTGCGATTACAACAATGGTGCCCATCCGTTGGTGCTTCAGCATTTGGCTGAGACCAACAGAGAGCAGAGTCTCACCTATGGTTTTGATGAATGGACGCTGTCTGCCAAAGAGAAAATTCGTGAGGCTTGCTGTGCTCCCGATGCCGACATCTTTTTCCTCTATGGCGGCACGCAGACCAATCTGACGGTCATCAACGGCTACATCCCGAGTTACAAGTCGGTCGTCTCGGCCGATACGGGGCACATCAACGTGCTTGAGTGTGCGGCCATCGAGCATACCGGACACAGGGTGGAGGCCATCCCCGGCATCAATGGAAAGATCACCGTCAACGAGTTGGACTGCTACATGGAGTGGTTTCTCAACAACGGAAACCGCATCCACATGGCACAGCCCGGCATGGTCTATATCACCTTCCCCACCGAGTTTGGCACGATTTACAGTGCAGCCGAACTGGAAGACCTCTATGCCGCCTGCCGCAAATACGAGTTGCCCCTCTTCATCGACGGTGCCCGCATGGGCTATGGCGTGATGTCCCACGAGAGCGATGTCGACCTTCCGTTTATCGCCTCCCACTGTGATGTGTTCTATATCGGCGGTACCAAGGTGGGAGCCCTGTGTGGCGAGGCGGTTGTCTTCCCTCATGGCAACGCTCCGCGCGACTTCTTCTCCATCATCAAGCAGCATGGCGCACTCAGTGCCAAAGGCCGTCTTATGGGAGTGCAGTTTGACGCCCTTTTCACCGACGGGCTGTACCTGCGCATCTCCCGTCATGCCATCGACATGGCAGAGCGCATGAAGCAGATGTTCAAGGACAAGGGGTATGAACTCTTCATCGATTCGCCCACCAACCAGCAGTTTGTAGTCATCGACAACGAGAAAGTGAAAGAACTTGAGCGCAATGTGATATTCACCCATTGGGAACCGCGTGGCGACACCCAGATGGTGTGCCGTTTTGTCACTTCTTGGGCCACCACTCCTGAAGATCTCGATCGGTTGGAGCAGTTGA
>NZ_GL586311.1:138492-317221 GCF_000184945.1 Segatella buccae ATCC 33574 | reverse complement strand
GACACGTAGACTGGCTTAAATGCCAAGTGCGACCCTATAAGACGGTTGGATATGCCGCTTATAGGGTCGCACTTTTGTTGGTATATGGGCGTCTTTTACTCCCTGATCTTGATTTCGCAGTTGTCGAGTGACTCGATGATGGCCAGTGACTCGCAGCGCACACCCTCCTTTTCTATTGCCTCCCTGCCGTGCTGGAAGGCTTTTTCGATGATGAATCCCATGCCCACCAGTTCGCATCCGGCCTGCCGGCAGAGGTCGATGATGCCTTTGGCGGCATTGCCGTAGGCAAGGAAGTCGTCTACAAACAGCACCTTGTCGTCCTTGGTCAGGTATTCCTTGCTGATCACCACATGATATTCACGCTGCTTGGTGAAAGAGAAAACGGTCGTAGAGAGCATGTTCTCCATCGTCGACGGCTTTTTCTTTTTGGCAAACACCACCGGCAGGTCGAGCAGGAACCCCATCATGATGGCCGGTGCAATGCCCGAAGCCTCCACGGTGATTATCTTATTGATTTCCGTCGAAGCGTATCGGCGTATCAGTTCCACGGAAATCTGCTTCATCAGATTGGGATCCATTTGATGGTTGATAAACTTGTCCACCTTGAGGATACCTCCCTCAAAGCATTTCCCTTCGCGCTTGATGCGTTCTATCAGTGCTCTCATATCTACAGTTGTTTTGCCTTATAATAATTCTGCAAAGTTACGATTTTTTTTGTGATGTAGCTGTTTTTCGGACCTGAAAAGATTGTGGAGTGCAGGGAGTAAGGTGGAAAGTCTATCGTGCCGGAACCGGATTTTGTACGAGAGACATCTGTAACTTGAAGGGAGTGAGGTCGGTGAAAACTTTAATAACCTTTACAAAAATACTTCCATGAAAATGCTTGAAATAGATTGGAAAATCCGTCTTTGAGCACCGAAATGCCACCTCAATTTTCCCATTTGGGCTCTTTGTTCATGCGAAAGGGCCACAGTTGGAAGCCAAAAGGGCCACAGTTAGGTTGCAACTGTGGCCCTTTGGCATACTGATTCGACCTCTTTTAAGTGCATTTTCGGGCCGGAATAAGTGTTCGGAAAATTCAAAAGATTGATAATCAGCGGTTTAAAAGTATCGCTCAAATTCGCGTATATTCGTCCAATCATCCGCTCTGCGAAAATACGGCAAACTGAGAGCCTGAAAAGTGACAAATGGTTTGACAAAACAGGTGGCTCTATCTTCTTCCGTCATCTATATACTCTTGTTATCACGAAGCGCGGGCGATATGTTAAATGTATAAGGTGCTGGCCGTTTTTGTAGACCCATGCAGTGACTTTTATTGATTTTTTTAGTAGCTTTGCAACGTAGCTTTAATAGAGATGAAAAAGACAAAAATGGGAAAGTCTGTGGGACAGACAGAGTTTTTTTATGATGTAAGAAGGTGGATGATGGCAGGCTTGCATGTACTGAGGTGCATGGCTTTGGCTGTGTGTTGCCTTGTCGGTAGTTCTGTCGTCGGGGCTTCTGCGCCCGATTATCGTGAACTCATAGCTGCGGGCGACAGTTGCATGGAGGTCTTTAACGTGTTCGAGGCCATGCGTTTCTACGGGCAGGCCCGGCAGTTGAATGACGATAACGCCGTGAAAATGCGGTTGGCCGACTGCTACTATCAGCGGGCCGACTACCGGCGATGCGCCGACCTGCTGAAGGTGGTGGGTGAGGATTCGCTCACCCACGATGCCTTCCGAGAGCTGTTCTACTGCTATTATTTCAGGAAAGACTATGCTTCGGCGACGTTTTGGGGCAGTCAGCTGGTGGGGCGCTTTCCGCTCGATGGACAGATGGTGGCCGAACTGGCGGCTGCCTGCAACATGGAAGACCAGCCCGATTTGGCCATCCGGTATGCCATGCCCTACTACCGGCGTGACTCCGCCAACTATCTCGTCAATCGCCAGTTGGCCTATGCCCATTTCTACAACCGCAACTATCTCGAGGCGGCCCGGCTTTACGATCGTCTCCTCTCCTTGGGCGACTCTGCCGCCAACACGCTCTATTTAGGCGGTATGTGCCATGAACAACTCGAAGACTATCCGCAAGCTCGCACGCTTTTTCTTGCTTCCGCCCGCCTTGCAGACTTCAAGCAGCCCACCATGCTCTATCATCTCGGTTCCACTTGTCATGCGCTCAAACGCTATGAGGAGGCCTACGACTATCTTGTCAAGGCCGAAAATCTGTTGAAGCCCGACAGTGCTGTGGTGCGCAATATCCGGCTGTTGCTTGCCGAAATGGACAAGCGGGACACGAAGTATAAGGACGCGGTCATCCACGCAATGGATTCCCTCTACCTCATCGGGCGTTATGCCGAGGCCAACAAAGCCTTTGCAAATCTCCCGGCCGGTGTCCGGCGGCAGTTGAACCAAGGGGAATGGTACAACGGGGCCTGCGTGGCGGCAAAGGCCGGTGATGGCAATGCCGCTTTTGCCCGGCTCCACCGTGTGTTGGAGAAGAACCCGGTGTGGCAGGGTGGATTGGAGGATAAAGACTTTGTTTCGCTCCATTCCGATGCTCGTTGGGCGGCGTTTGCCACCGAGGTGAATAAGCGCAAGGCCGCTGCCGAGCGGTTTTTCGACATCCCGCTGCGCAATCGCTTGTTGCGTATAGGCCGGGCCGACCAAGAGCCGCGTGCAGAGTGGCGGCAAGCCGTGGCCTCTGCGCCTGCCGACACGGCCCGCATCTCCCGCCTGCTCCACCAAATGGCCGTTGCCGATGCACAAAACGAGCGTGAGGTCTGTGCCATCTTGGACTCTTGTGGATGGGTGGGCAGAGGCCGGGTGGGCGATGCCTGCCGCGTGTTGTGGACTGTCATTCAGCATTCGTCGGTGGAGAATATGAAGAAATATTTCCCGCTCTTTGCCGTGGCTGCAGCCGGTGGCGATCTCGAGTTGGAGCATCTGGCATTGATGCAAGACCGCATTGATATGTTTGAAGGCCGGCCTCAACGCTATGGAACGCAAATCGAGCAACGTGCAGACGGCAAAGCGCACATCTACAAGTTGCTCGATAAGTCGTTGGTTGACACGTGGCGCCGCCAGATGGGGCTCTCCTCGCTCGCGCTCTATGCCGAGCGCATGAAGGCACTCGTGGATTAGCCTGCCGCGTGATGTGTCATTCCTGAAAGTCGTTTGTCAGGAGAGATACTGTCTCAGTACACCTCCCATGCGCTTCATTCCCTCCAGCAGCGTGGCCCGCGGGCAGGCAAGGTTGATGCGTAAATATCCCTCTCCGGCCCGGCGGCCATACATCGTGCCGCTGTTCACATATACCCGCCCTTCTTTCATCAGCTTTCCGTAGGCTTCATCGCTGGTGAGTCCGGTGGCCTTGATGTCCACCCAGGCAAGGTAAGTGCCTTCCAGCCTGGTGACCTCCAAACGGGGCAGCTCTTTGGCAATAAACTCTTTAAGGGCCAAATAGTTGCCCCAAATGTAGTGGTTGAGGCTGTCGAGCCACTCCTCACTTTCGTTGTAGGCGGCTTGTAGGGCTACCACGCCGAAAGGATTCACGTCGCACACCTCGTTGATGTTCACCGCCCGGTCTATGCGCCGGCGCATGGCCGGGTCGGCACAGATGATGTTGGCTATCTGTAGTCCGGCAATGTTGAAGGCCTTGGTGGGTGAGTTGAGCACCACGCTGTTGTCCCGGCAGGCATCGCTGATGGCTGCAAAGGGCGTGAAGCGGTGGCCCGGCATCACCAGTTCGCAGTGTATTTCGTCGCTGATGACCCTCACGCCATGCATCAGGCAGATGTCGTTCATGCGCTCCAGTTCCTCTTTAGTCCATACGCGCCCGGCCGGATTGTGAGGGTTGCAGAGCAAGAACACCGTCGTTTTCTCGTCAGCGCATTGGCGTTCGAAGTCCTCGAAGTCCACCTCGTAGCTGTCGCCACGACGCACGAGTTCGTTTTCGGCCACCTCGCAACCATTGTTTTTGATGCTTGAGAAGAAGCAGTTGTAGTCGGGTGTCTGTATGAGCACTTTCTCTCCCGGCAGCGTGAGGGCCTTGATGGCACACGACACGGCCGGCACCACGCCTGTGGTGTAGATGATCCACGAGCGGTCTATCTGCCAGTTGTGGCGGCGGGCAAACCAGTTGATGATAGCCTCATAGTAGCTGTCGGGCACCAGTGTGTAGCCGAACACGCCATGCTCCACCCGCTTTTTCAGCGCCTCAAGAATGGCGGGGGCTGCCTTGAAGTCCATGTCGGCCACCCACAGAGGTATCACATCCTCCTCTTTCACAATGTCCCACTTATAGGAATTTGTGCCGCGGCGGTTGATGACGGTATCAAAATCGAATGTAGACATACTATCTCCGTTGCTTTTTATTTTCGACAGAGTAACAGAATGACACGTTTTTTCTGTTTTCTTTGTTACGCTGTCTCTTTTATTTTATTTAGACATAGTAACAAAAATAACAAATTTTCTCTGTTCCCTTTGTTACTCTGTCTTAAAAAAATACGCTTACTTTGTCTTGCTTTCAATCACGCAGTCGTGACCTTTGGCAAACTTATCGTAGGTGATACGCTCCACTTTATCGGCCACGATACGGCCACCGATGGGATTCTTGATTTCGGTGATGCTGCCCTTGATGGTGGCATTGATGTTACGGCTGTCCTCGAAAGCGCGGTCGGAGGCAGCATCGAACGTGCAGTCTTCGAGGGTGATGCCGTCAAGATAGCACAACGGTTGTTCGCCGCTGATATGGCAGCGCACCAATTTCACATTCTTGCTGTGCCATGCGAGGTATTCGCCATCGAGTTCCGAGTCGTAGACTGTCACATTCTCACACTCCCAAAAACTGTCTTTGGTGGTGATTTTGGCGTTGTGTACCTCCACGTTCCGGCAATATTGGAACACGTATTTGGCATCGCTCACCAGTCCGTCCACGTAGATGTTCCGCGAGAACATGAAAGGATAGGTGCCTTCGTGCAGCTCCACGTTTTTCAGTTTGAGACCGTCCACTTTCCAGAACGTTTCGTCGGCATCGTTGATTTTCACGTTTTCGAGTTCCAGATTCTTCATCTCCCGGAAGAATTTCGGGCCGTCGATCACGCAGTCTTTCATCACCATGTCGTTGCTGTACCAGATGGCCGAGCGCGACTCGGGGGCGAAATAGCAGTTGGTGATGAGGCTTTTGTCAACGTGCCACCAAGGATATTTGCCGTAGAATTTGGAATTGTCGCATTCCAAATTCCGGCAACATTTGATGCCGGATTCGCCATCCACAATGGTGATGGCTTCGAGGCGCACATCGTGGGCGCCAAACAGAGGACGCTCGCCTCCATATTCCTTATTCTTAATTACTTCCATAATCTTTGATAATACCTATTTTATTAGTTTCGGGTTGGACAATCTTCACCGTCGGAAGCCGGCTGACTTAGCTTCCTTTGTGGTTGCAAAGGTACAAAAACCATGCCAAACGCGGTCTACCTGAATTACGGAAATGATAATAGTTTTTACGGATGGTGTGCGTCAGGAGTCTTCGCCTCTTTTCTTATCTTGATGTTCAGCGTCTGTTCAATGATGTTCAGCACGTGGTCAAGTTCTTCGGCGTCAAAGTCGCCCGACAGCCGTTTGGTGTGGTTGGTGCACGAGAGCGGTATGTCATAGTGGCGGGTGAGGTCGGCGAGCACTTCATCGATGGGTGTGTTGTCGAAATGGAAGCGGTGGGTAGCCCAGCTCACCCCATTGGGCGACTGGCGGTTGATGACAGGTATATGGCTGTTCTTGGTGAGCACGGCTCCCATGCCCGGGGTCAGGTATACCCCCTCGCCACTCCCCCGGGCGGCGAAAAGCACCCGCCCGCCGGTCACATACACCTCGGTGAGCATATCGCTTTCGGCCACTTGAAACTTCGTGCCCAACACCCGCACGTGGCCCATTCGGCTTCTCACGTTGAAAGGGTGTGCTTGGTTATGGTGCACCTCGAAATAGATTTTACCGCTCATCTCCACTTCCCGGCTGTTGTCGGGGGCGTAACTAAGGGTAGAGCCCGGCGAGAGGGTGACGCGTGTTCCGTCGGCAAGAGTGTAGACTGCCGTCTGTGCATCAGCGCGATAGACGGTGCGGCCGGCAAACAGTCTGCCTTCTGTGAGCAACACCACGACGAGCGGAATGATGATGGCTGCTGCCACAGCTACGCGGAAGAGTACTGTCCGCTGAGGCAGAAACCGGCGTTGGGGGCCATGGCCCGTTCGCCGGTGGAAGGCAGCAAGGGCTTTTCGAGTGTCGAGTCGCCCGCTTTGATAATGGCGTAACACAAAATCGAGGCTTTTATCTTTTCTTCGTTTCATGATAGATCGGGTTGTTGTTGTCGTTGTTTTGAGAGATATTCACCGAGTCGCTCTTGGCCACGGTGCAGGCCCCGAGCAGTCCCAGTCCGCCTCTGATATTGGTGGGTGTAGGCTTGATGTAGGAGAGTCCGGCCTTGGCCAGCTCATTGTTGGCCACATCGTTTATGTTGGTGACGAACCGGTAGAATTCGGGTGTGAGGCGGTAGAGCCGCACCTGATAGCTTTGTTTGCCATAGTGGCTGTAGTCCGTGGGCGTGTCAAGGTGCAGGGTGTAGGTTTTGCCATTGATGGTGGCATCGTCGAAAACGTAGAAGTTGTTGTAGGTCTCGTCCTCGAAACCGAAGTCTTTGTCCACCTCGCTGAGCCCCCGCAGCAACGGTTCCGACTTACGATTGATGCCCATATTGTCGGTTGCCGTGAAGCTGTCGCCATATCCGGGATAATCCCTTACCGTGGTTTTGGTGATACATACGCCGTAGAAGTCGTTGCTCCGGCCGTCGTCGGTGAAGGTGACGGCAAAGCGGTGGAAGTTGCGCACGCTTTGATAGTCATCGTCATAGAGCCGTATGTCGGTCATCCTCATGCTGTCGATGACGACCGTCGGTGGAATGACGGCTTCGGCGTGTGTGTTCTCCAGACCGTCGGCAGCCACTTCGAGCATGATACAGTCGCCCGCCTTTTGTGGTGCATAGACCATGTATTGGCCGTAGGCAGTGTGGCGGGCGGGATATTCGTGCCCGTTCACCCGATAGCTGATGCGGGCATCGGTGATTGCCTTGACATTGCCTCTTGACGGTACGGGCAGACTGCGGTAGACTGCAATCCGGGTGGAGTCGCCCGGAGCCGGCAGACAGTACACCGTGAGCCGGGCGGGTTCGAGCGTGTCGGCGATGTTGAGATTGTCCTTACAGGCTGTGAGCAGCAGGATGGGGAGGAGGAATAAAAGGTATGGATGTCTCATGTTTCAGAATTTAAACGTGTAACTGAACGACGGCACGATGGGAATGTAGGCATGGTTTTTAAGTCGTATGCACTTCTGTTCGGTGTCATAGTTGGCTGTCACCCAAAGTGAATTGAGGTGGCAATAGGCATTGTAGAGGCTCACGTTCCATATCCGTTCGTGCCCGCGGCGTGTGGTGTGGTGGAAGTCGCAACCTATGTCAAGCCGATGGTAGGCCGGCAACCGAAAGTTGTTGGGCTCCGTGTACAGTAGGGCTTCTCCTGCCATTGCCTCTCCCAGTGAAGGCAGAGCCGTGTAGTGGGTGGGCAGAGTCATGCGGTTGCCACTGTGGCAGGTCCATCCGGCGTATGCATAGATGCCTTTGCCCATTCGGTATTGGGCATTGATGCTGAGTTTGTGGCGGTTGTCGAACTTGTCGTAAAACCAGCGGTCGAGCAGTTGGCCGTAGTATCGTTTGTTCCACGAGAGCGTGTAGGCGAAATCCATTGTGAGACGAGCCCCCCGGTAGTGGGCGTCGAACTCGGTCCCGTAGAAGCGTCCCCGACCGTCCATCACATGTCGGTCCCACTCTTCGGCCGGTGGTTCGATGCCCGTCCAACTGCTGTATTGCAGCAAATGCCGCGACTCCTTGTAGTAACCTTCCAGCGAGAACGTCCAGCGGCGGACCGGTTGCGCATAGATGCCGGCAGCCAACTGCCACGAGCGCATGGGCCTGAGCCGCTCCGTGGTGGGCACCCAGTAGTCGGTGGGCAAGTCGAGTATCGAATTGCTTATCTTGTGTACGTTTTGCGTCATCATCGTGAACGACCCTTTCACCGACCATTGCCGCCCGACCTGATACTTCACAGCCATGCGCGGATCTGCACTCCGGAAGGCCTTGCGCCCGATGCCGAAGAGATTGGCGTTGACCCCGATGTTCACCGACAGGCGGTCGGTCGCGGTCATTTCGTCTTCCACGTAGAGGTTGATTTCGTGCGAGGTGTGGCGGTTGCTGCCTTTCGAGGAGAGGGTGTCGAGCGACGAGCCCACCCCGAAGGAGTTGAACATGCTCGAAGTCTGTGGGCGAAAGCGGTGCAGCGTATAGTCGTGTCCGAAGCTGATATGGTGGCGGGGGGTGGGACGGAAGTCGAAAGTGGCCCGATAGCCCACATCGCTGATGGTCGACCGGTAGCTGTGTTGCAGATGGTGGGAGTAGCCTTTGTTGCCGTCGTTGTGGTGGTAAGCCGACTCTTCCTGTGACTCATAGCGGGCGCGGTTGTGGGTGTAGACAGCTGTAAAGTTGGCAAACAACCGTGGCGAAAAGAGGTAGTTCCAGTTGAGGGCGGCATTGAAGTTGCCCCATTTGAAGCGTGTGAGATCGTTGTCCTCGGTGGAGATGCCGGCAGTCTCGTTGCTCCACTTGAAGTTCTCGGTCACCTTCAGCTTGTCTTCTCCCGAATAGAGACTCAGGTAGATGCGCGAACGGTCATTGAAAATGTGCGTCACCTTGGCGTTGAGGTCGTGGAAGAAGTAGTTCAGCGTGTATCGCTCGTCATCCTTGCCGTGGTTGACGAGCGCAAAGATAGGGCGGGTGAGCAGGTCTATCCACGACCGCCGCAGTCCGATGTTGTAGCTGGTGGTGCCCCGCTTGATGGGGCCTTCGAGATGCAGGCTGCCGTCGAGCAGCCCGATGCGGTAGCTGCCATGCGAGCGTTGCATGTCACCGTCGTTGGTTCGCACGTCCACCACACTCGACAGCCGGCCGCTGTAGCGGGCGGGAAAACCGCTCTTGTAGAAGTCGATGTTCTTCACCATGTCGGTGTTGAACGCCGAGAACAGTCCCATCGTGTGGTTGATCTGATAGAGCGGACTGCCGTCCATGAGAAAGAGGTTTTCATCGTTGTCGCCTCCGTGTACATACATGCCGCTCATCAGTTCCATGCCCTCGCATACGCCCGATGTGCGTTGCAGCGTCTTCACCACGTCGGGCGACGAGAGCAGGGCATAGCCCGTGTTAAGCTCCCGGGCCGTGAGCGAGTGCTTGCCCGTCTGTGTGGTGAGCAGGGGCGAGTTGAGGTCGCCCGTCACCACCACCTCCGCCAGCCGGGCGTTGGGCGTGAGTCTCACGTCGCGGTGGATGTTGCCCTCCAGCGTGAGTTCCTCCTCGTGGTCTTCAAAACCGATGTAGGAGAAGCGCAGACGGTGGGGACCTTCAGGCAGGGTGAGCGAGAAGAAGCCATATTCGTTGGTCGTGGTGCCTGCGCCGTCGGTGCGGTCGTAGACAGTGGCGTTGATGAGCGTTTCGCCTGCGCTGTCTCTCACGTAGCCGCTCACCGTGTGTCGCCGTCTTGTGACGGCTTTCGGTTCGGGAGGGGCGGCTTTCTCTTTCAGCATCACGTAGTTTCCCTCGCGCCTGTATTCGATGCCGGTGCCGTCAAAAAGGGTCTGCAAGGCCTGCTCCACCGTCATCCGGTCGATGCGTGGCCCACGGTAGGGGCGGTTCACGTTGAGCCGGGCATCGTAGACGAAGTTCAGCCCCCGTTCCCGGTGCAGCCACTCCATTTGCTGCTTCACCGTGGGGGCCGACTTGCCCGTTGCCGCCGTGGCCCACAGTGCCGGGAGCAGCATGAGGAGCGCAAGGAGGATATATCGCAGTGCGGCTTTCATGTCTCGATGCGATTAGAAGGCCCAACCGAAGCTGACATAGGGAGCCACCCACCAGTTGACTTTCTTGCTGTCGTTGTTTTTCCACGACGGGGCGGCAGCGTCTACATAGTACCTTTGCGTGATGTTGAAGCCGGGCGTGAGGCCTGCTCTGAACATGAATCCTCGTTTGGAGATGTGACGGTAGCCGATGTTGGCAAACACGAAGTTGCCCACTTTGTTGATGGTCTTCTGCCCCAGATAGTCTATGGTGTATCCGTTGAGGTTGTACCCGCTCTCGGTGGATAGTTCGGTGTAGTGGAAGGCATACTGCGGTTCGTGCATGTTGACCCAAAAGATGTTCACGCCCAAGCCCAGTTCCAGTTTGGAGCGGTTGCGCCCCACGAGATATTTGGCTTCGAGCGGGATGCCGTAAAAGCGTGTCGACGAACCGGAGTAGATGTCCGATGCCCGCTGATAGCCGAAACCGAGTCCGGCACGGAAGGCGATGGGCAGGTCTTTCAGCTTCAGGTCGTAGCTCATGCCCACACCGTTCGAGGCCCCTCCTATTTCGAGGTAGACACTGTTTCGGCGTTCCTGTCCGCCCGTCTGTTCCTGTGCTTGTAGACTCTGAAAAGCCGGCAGTCCTGCCAGCAAAAGCCATAGAAGATGTTTTCTCATTGTTTACTCTTTTTATTTTGGTATTTATCTCTATGACGGGAAAAAGCAAAATCCCCCTATTCCGATGCAGATGTTTTTTCATTGGCAATCAAAATAGGGGCGAAAACTCCATAGCCATGCCCCTATATAATTAAGGTGAAAGAGCCTCCCACCGTGTGCTCTTTCACGCAGAGGCGTAGAGGTGGGGAGGTTTACAGATACTCTCCAAATCAGCGTGACCAAAGACGCGGAGGGCATATACTCACAAGCAAGCATAAAGCGCTGCCCCTACAAGCAGAACAAGTGCGCCCATGCCACGACAGGCAATCCATTAACACCTAACACCTATCACCTAACACCCATTCCCCCGCCCCTCCTCAAAAAGTCAACACTTTTCACATCCCATTTGCATTTCCCCCTTTTCCGTAGTATCTTTGCACCAGCAAAGGGAACGCCATCGCGTTCCCTTTTTTTGATTACCAGTCCACCAATGGCTTTTCACCCTTGCTATGGCGAGGTCATTCGGCCCAAATGGCTTTGCAAAAGAGCCCGAACGAGCTTCCAACTGTGCTTCTTTTGCATCGTCGTTTGGGCTTAGTGAGAATATTGATGGGTCGAAAGAGGCAAATAAGACAAGTGAAATCGGCCGACATGATAGGCGCGAGAAAGATCCATGTAAGCCTTTTTCTAAAGTTTTAATAGTTCGTGCTATAGTCTTTTTCTGACCCTTCTACAGGATGGTGGTAGCCAAAGAGGCAAAAACAAAAAGTAGTCATGAACATCTCTATAAATGGTGTAGTCGAATTTTTAAAAACAAGTATTCCTGTCTTAAAAAAGATAGGGGATAATCTTTGCCGTCTTATATATTTTAACTATCTTTGCATTGTTTTTCTTGAGGAACACAAAACTGTATGGAGAACAGAAGAAGCGTTATGTTTATTTGTGTGTTTGAGAACCCGAGAAGCTTTTAAAATAGCACAAAGATCGATTGGATAGCTCACGCATAGAGAGCCATTGCAGTATTGGTGCTAAATAGTTTTTTGATCCTTTAATTCAGAAGTGGACATAGTCAGTTCCACGCTTCCGTATAATAAACTTTTTTAAAGCCGAGAGGAATTGGATAGGCAAATGGATAAAATTATGAAGATAAGAGAATTTAAGACATTTATGTTTGCTGGCTTGGTAGCTGCAATGCTTTCTTCTTGCTACAGTGCGACAACTTGTGTGGGGACAATGAGAGCTGATGCTCCTGCTGTAAAGGTGAATTCGGTAAAGAATCATCATTTTATTTATGGCCTTGTCAATGCTGGAAATACAAAGATTGAAGACACCAAGTACATTGGAGAACACAAAAATTATAAGGTGAAGAAAAGTACGACTTTTGTGGATGGACTTCTTGAAGCCATAACTTTCGGTATCTATTCTCCTACCACAACTACGTATTATTTACCTGTGGACGAGATTTCCAGATAGGCCAAAGTGACAATGTT
The DNA here is from genome assembly GCF_000184945.1 of Segatella buccae ATCC 33574. Taxonomy (GTDB): domain Bacteria; phylum Bacteroidota; class Bacteroidia; order Bacteroidales; family Bacteroidaceae; genus Prevotella; species Prevotella buccae. The sequence goes on along the minus strand of NZ_GL586311.1, from coordinate 305,163 downwards.
ATAATGGGCGAATGCTGTAAAGCTTATTCTTGCAGCATTCGTTTATTCCCTTCACGCCATCCACGACAGGCAGTAGAAGATGTCTTTTTCCTTTCCCCGAAGGGTTTTCAAAGCCTTTGAGATATGATGTTCCACGGTCTTTTCGGAAATGCCGAGGCCCTGAGCTATCTCCTGATACTTCATGTTGTCGCGCTTGCTCATGAGAAAGACTTGCCGGCATTTGTCGGGCAGGCTGTCGATGGCAGCCCAGAGCTTGGCCTCGTGGAACGAACGGTCGGCGGCCTCCTCGTCGCTGATGTGCCCTTCAAGGTCGGTGGGAGAGAGGTCGGTAATGAAAGGATTCTCCTTGCGCAGGCGGTCCAGACAGGCGTTACGCACCATGGTGTAAAGATAGGATTTCGGGTTGTCGAGTTGCTTTCCGGCCTTCGTGTGTTCCAACAGACCGACAAAACAGTCGCCCACGATGTCTTCAGCCGCGTCGATGTCTTGCAGATAGTGGACGGCATAGAGGCACAAGGGACGGTAAAAACCTTTGAAAAGCAAATCGATGTTGAGCATCGTTTGAGGATTGAAAGAAAAAGGGGGCAGGCGAGAAAAGCCTGCCCCCAAATGTTATTTGGGTAATCAGTGGATTACAAGTTGGGATTCATTTCCTTCCACTGGTTCACGGGAGGAACAATGCCGAGACCGACAATCTCGTCGCGCATTTTGCAGAGGTGCTCGTAGGAGGCCTTCAGGGAAGCGAGTTCGTCGGCTGTGCCCTTCGGTTCAACGAAATGAACACCGGTGGCATCAATGGTGGTAGGCATGGCCATCATCACGTTCTTGAAGCCGAGTTTGTCATCGTTGACATAGCAGCCTGCGGGAAGGGTGAACTTCTCACCGCCCATAGCGGCCTCGATCATCTTCACGGCATTGTAGGCAGGGCTCTGGAAAGAGCTGCGGCCACGGAGCTTGATGATGTTGGAGCCGCCCTGCACGGTGTGGTGCTTGATTTCTTCCCAACGCTCGTTGGAGAGCCCCATCTCGGAGAGGGGCTTGCCGTCGACTTTCACCTGAGAAGCGAATACGGCCATCTGCTCACCATGTCCACCGTAGGTGTGGGCACCGGTCACCTTGTCTTGCTGCACGCCGAACTCGAGTGCGAGTGCCTGCTGCAGGCGGGTGGAGTCGAGAGCGGCAAGAGAAGTCAGCTGATTGGGCTTCAGGCCGGAGTGGATGAGGGCTGTGAGGGCCGTCACATCGGCGGGATTGAAGATCACCACCACATGCTCCACTTCGGGGCAGTACTTCTTGATGTTGTCACCAAACTCGGCGGCAATCTTACAGTTGCCTTTCAGCAGGTCTTCACGGGTCATGCCTTCCTTGCGGGGAGCGCCACCGGAAGAAATGATATACTTGGCACCGGTGAAAGCCTCTTTGGCATCAACGGTGTAGGTGACATTGGCACCGGGGAAGGCGCACTGCTGAATCTCGTCGAAGACACCGTGTACTCCCGGCTCGAAAATGTCGTAAAGGCAAATGTTGGGAGTGAGACCGAGCATGAGGGCGCTCTGCACCATGTTGGAACCAATCATACCGCCGGCACCGACGATGACCAGTTTTTCATTAGTTAAAAATTCCATAACTACAATATCTGTTTAAATGTTCTAAAAAGTCCCTTTACTTATTGGTTATGAGGAAGAAACTATTGTCTTTCCATTTCGGGGTGAGCGGGGGGAGACTTCCTTCCCCTCGCGCTTGCAAATTTAATAAAAAAGCATGTAAGTCTTGCATTTTATTCGTTTTTAATTTGTGATTAAATCTTAAAACAATTATCTTTGTAATGTCGATTTTACAAAACGGTTTATGAAAGAGGATATTGAAAAAAGATTGACTTCGTTGCGCGACGTGATGCGCCGTGAACGGCTGGCCGCTTTTATCTTTCCGAGCACGGATGCGCACCAAAGCGAATATGTGCCCGACCATTGGAAAGGGCGCGAGTGGATATCGGGTTTCAACGGCTCGGCCGGTACGGCTGTGGTGACGATGGAGGCTGCCGCACTGTGGACGGATTCGCGCTACTTTCTGGCTGCCGAAAAGCAGTTGGAAGGGACAGAGTTCCAACTGATGAAGTTGCGCGTGGCCGGGACACCGACCATTGCACAGTGGTTGGGCGGACAGCTGGCCGACTCCGACTCAAAGGAAGTGGGCATCGATGGCAAAGTGGTCTCGGTGGCTTATGCGCGACAGCTTGTTGATGAATTGCGGGGAGAGGGGGGACTTACGCTCCGTACCAATTTCGATCCGTTGGCTGCGGTGTGGACGGACCGGCCGTCACTTCCCTATAATAATAAGGTGGAGATACAGCCCGTAGAATTGGCCGGTGAGTCTGCCGAAAAGAAACTCGCGCTCATCCGCAAGGCTTTGCGCGGTCTCCATACCGACGGTATGCTCATGTCGGCACTTGATGATGTCGCATGGACACTCAACCTGCGTGGAAGGGATGTGCATTGCAATCCCGTTTTTCTGAGTTATCTGCTCATAGCTCCCGAACGGGCTACGCTTTTCATAGACCGACGTAAACTTACCCCGGAAGTAGAGCGTTATCTCTCGTCGGTGGGAGTTGGAGTGGAAGAATATGCCGCTGTGGGCAAGGGGTTGAAAGATTATTTCTCCTATAATATCCTCATGGATCCCAAGGAGACGGGAGAGGTGATGCCCGGATATGTTGACAAGCACGTGAAAGTGGTTTATGCCGACTCGCCCGTTCCGGCCATGAAGGCTGTCAAAACCGATGCAGAGATAAAAGGTTTCAAGGCTGCCATGTTGCGCGACGGAGTGGCTATGGTGAAATTTCTGCGTTGGTTGCAGCCTGCCGTTGAGGCCGGCGGACAAACGGAGATGAGCGTGGACCGCAAGTTGACGGAATTGCGGGCTGAACAGAAACGTTTTCGCGACATTTCCTTTGATACTATAGCCGGCTATGGGCCGCATGGGGCCATCGTCCACTATGAGGCTTCGCCCGAGACCGATGTGGAGCTCCGGCCGGAAGGCTTTTTGTTGCTTGACTCGGGAGCGCAGTACCAAGATGGCACGACCGACATCACACGCACCATCCCGCTTGGTCCGCTCACAGATGAACAGTGTCGTATCTACACCCTCGTACTGAAAGGGCATATCAGACTGGCTATGGCTAAGTTCCCCGACGGGGCTTGTGGTACACAGCTCGACGCACTGGCTCGCGAGCCGATGTGGCGTGAGGGGCTGAACTATCTTCACGGTACAGGACACGGTGTAGGCTCTTATCTCAATGTGCATGAAGGCCCCCATCAAATACGTATGGAGTATATGCCCGCCCCGCTCAGAGCCGGTATGACAGTCACCGACGAACCGGGTCTCTATCTGCAAGGAAAGTTTGGTGTGCGCATAGAAAATACCATGCTTGTCACACACTACACGAAAGGCGAATTTGGAGATTTCTTGCAGTTGGCCCCCCTTACACTTTGTCCCATTGCCACGACACCGATCGTGCTTTCCATGATGACGCAGGAGGAGTTGGACTGGCTGAATGACTATCATCGCATGGTGTACGACCGTCTGTCCCCCCTTCTTGATGAGAACGAGCGGCAATGGCTGGCAGATGCGACGGCAGCGGTGTGAAGGAAGTGGAAGTTTGTTGGGCGGAAATCATCCTAAAATCATCCTGAAAGGCTCTGGCGGAATAAAAAAGATGGTGGAAATCTTGGCCGTTTGCCAAATAAAATGTAACTTTGCAGCCGCAAATTGTGGTGTCATACCGCGAACGCTATGTGTAACATTTAATATTTAAAATCAAAAAGCATGATTATTGTACCAGTTAAGGACGGTGAGAACATCGAGAGAGCTCTCAAAAAGTTCAAGAGAAAATTCGAAAAGACAGGTGTTGTTAAGGAGCTTCGTGCCCGTCAGCAGTATGACAAGCCTTCTGTTTTGAAAAGACTCAAGATGGAACACGCCGTTTACGTACAGAAACTCCGTGCAAGCGAGGAGTAAAAAAGTCTTTGAAAATTTGGTAGTTTGAATTAAATTCCGTATATTCGTTGCCGATAAGATACACAATTGTTGGCAGTGTTTATGATGATAGAGAAGTTTTTGAACTACTTGAAGTTTGAGCTCAATCGCTCTGAACGGACAGTAAAAAGCTATGGAGAAGACTTGAGAGCCTTCGAAGAGTTTTTCAAAAATTTGGACGGTCATCCCTCTTGGGAGTCGGTAGACTCTGATATTATCCGTGACTGGATGGAGAGTATGATGGATAAAGGAAACAATGCTACATCAATCAATAGGAGATTGAGCGCGTTGCGTTCCTTTTATCGTTTTGCCCTTGCCAGAGAACTGGTCGTGAAGGATCCGGCCCATGATGTGGTCGGCCCGAAGAAAAAGAAGCCGTTGCCGCAATTCTTGAAGGAAAATGAAATCAATGCGCTTCTTGATTCCGATATGTGGGAAGACACCTATGATGATATGCGTGCGCGTACCATTGTAATGACTTTCTATGAGACGGGAATGCGGTTATCGGAATTGACCGGCCTGCGAGACGCAGATGTCGATTTCGTGAATCACGAACTGAAGGTTACGGGAAAGAGAAACAAACAGCGGATTATTCCTTTTGGTGCAGAATTGGCACAGACTCTCGCCGACTATAAGAGTCTTCGTGACGCTACGGAGAGGGGAAACTGCGGGAAGTTTTTTCTGACAGATAAAGGCTTGGCCATGCAAAATGCACAGGTAAGGGAAATCGTGAAGAAACATCTGTCAAGGGTTTGCACGCTCAAAAAGCGTACGCCGCATGTACTGAGACATACCTTTGCCACAGCAATGCTCAACCATGAGGCTGGATTGGAAAGTTTGAAACGGCTGTTGGGGCATGCGCGGCTCTCTACAACGGAGATTTACACGCACACCACTTTCGAACAGCTGAAGCGAGTATATACCAATGCCCATCCAAGGGCTTAACCCTTAAAAACAGGAGGTTACTATGGAAGTTAAAATTCAGTCGATTCATTTCGACGCTACCGAAAAGTTGTTGGCATTCATCGAAAAGAAGGTTGCCAAGTTGGAGAAGTCTTACGAAGATATTCAGAAAGTAGAGGTGCAATTAAAGGTTGTCAAGCCTGCCACCGCATTAAATAAAGAGACCAGTATCACGGTTACAGCCCCGGGGAATACCCTGTTCGTGGAGAAGACTTGCGACACGTTTGAAGAAGGGGTTGACCAGTGTGTGGACTCGATGAAGGTGCAGCTGACCAAGTTCAAGGAAAAAATAAGAAACCGCTAAAAAAAACTAAGGAAAAGTTTTGGCGATTCGGAAAATAGTCGTATCTTTGCAGCCGTTTTACAACACGTCCGGAATGCGATGCCTAACGGCTGCAAGGATTTGCCTCTTTAGCTCAGTTGGCCAGAGCACGTGATTTGTAATCTCGGGGTCGTTGGTTCGAATCCGACAAGAGGCTCAAGGATTTTTTTAGACCTTGGGACTTTCTACAAAGTAAGGATGATGTTGGTTCAGGGGTGGTTTCCAGAGCGGCCAAATGGGGCAGACTGTAAATCTGCTGTCTTTCGACTTCGGTGGTTCGAATCCATCACCACCCACCTCTAATAGTTCAACGCGGAAATAGCTCAGTTGATAGAGCACTAGCCTTCCAAGCTGGGGGTCGCGGGTTTGAGCCCCGTTTTCCGCTCTAAGTTTTGCTGTAATAGCTCAGTGGTAGAGCACTTCCTTGGTAAGGAAGAGGTCCTGAGTTCAACTCTCAGTTACAGCTCTGCCGTCGTCCGGTTTTGTTAAGATGGACTGATAGGAAAAACAAGATTTAATTAGAAATTCATTTATATAAATAAACAAAGTAAAGCTATGGCTAAAGAGACATTCCAGCGTACCAAGCCGCATGTTAACATTGGTACTATTGGTCACGTAGACCACGGTAAGACAACTTTGACTGCTGCCATTTCTAAGGTTCTCTCTGAGAAGGGTTATGGTAATCAGGAAATCAAGTCTTTCGATCAGATCGACAACGCTCCTGAGGAGAAAGAGCGTGGTATTACCATCAACTCCGCTCACATTGAATATGAAACTGCCAACCGTCACTACGCTCACGTAGACTGCCCGGGACACGCTGACTATGTGAAGAACATGGTTACCGGTGCTGCTCAGATGGACGGTGCTATTCTCGTTGTAGCTGCTACCGATGGTCCGATGCCTCAGACACGTGAGCACGTTTTGCTCGCTCGTCAGGTGAATGTTCCTCGCTTGGTGGTGTTCTTGAACAAGTGCGATATGGTTGAGGATGAAGAAATGCTCGAACTCGTTGAAATGGAAGTTCGTGAAATCCTCGAACAGTACGACTTTGAAGAAGATACTCCTATCATCCGTGGTTCTGCCCTTGGTGCTTTGAATGGCGTTGATAAGTGGGTGGAGAAAGTTGTTGAGCTGATGGATACGGTTGACAACTGGATTCAGGAGCCTGAGCGTGAAATCGACAAGCCTTTCTTGATGCCTGTTGAGGATGTGTTCTCTATCACTGGTCGTGGTACTGTTGCTACCGGTCGTATTGAGACTGGTCGTGTTAAGGTAGGCGATGAAGTTGAACTCCTCGGTCTTGGTGAAGACAAGAAGTCGGTTGTTACCGGTGTTGAGATGTTCCGTAAGATTCTTGACGAAGGTGAGGCTGGCGATAACGTAGGTCTGCTCCTCCGTGGTATTGACAAGAATGAGATTAAGCGTGGTATGGTGCTCTGCCATCCGGGCCAGGTTAAGCCTCACAAGAAGTTCAAGGCTTCTATCTATGTACTGAAGAAAGAGGAGGGCGGTCGTCATACTCCGTTCGGTAACAAGTATCGTCCTCAGTTCTATCTCCGCACTATGGACTGCACCGGTGAAATCACTCTTCCCGAAGGTGTTGAGATGGTGATGCCTGGTGATAACGTAGAGATCACTGTAGATTTGATCTACGCTGTAGCTCTGAACGTTGGTCTGCGTTTCGCTATCCGCGAAGGTGGCCGTACGGTGGGTTCTGGTCAGATCACTGAGATTCTTGACGATTAATTCAAAGGTGTCGGTTATCCGATAAACCTTAAGAAAATACATAGAAGTTCCCGCTACTGCGGTTGCGGGAACTTTCCTACGGGTTTAGCTCAGTCGGTAGAGCACTGGTCTCCAAAACCAGGTGTCGGGGGTTCGAGCCCTCCAACCCGTGCAAAATAAAGATAGTATGAATAAGATAGTAAATTATTGCAAGGCTTGTTATGACGAGCTTGCTCATAAGACTACTTGGCCGACACTACCCGAACTTACTCACAGTGCAGTGGTTGTATTATCTGCTTCCCTGATCATTGCCGTTGTGGTGTTCTTGATGGATTCTGTGTTTGGCTGGATAATGGGTAATGTTTATCCAGGTTAATTCGTAATACGGAAATGGCAGAAACTACAAATCAATGGTATGTGCTGAAGGCCGTTAGCGGAAAAGAAGCTAAGGTGAAAGAATACATCGAGGCTGAGATGAAGCACAATGAATTACTTGCATCACATGTTTCCCAGATATTGATTCCTATGGAGAAGCATGCGTCTTTGCGTAATGGTAAGCGTGTTATCAAGGAGAAAGTTTCCCTTCCTGGCTATCTTTTTGTGGAAGCAAATCTTAAGGGAGGTGATATTGCCTCTATGCTGAGATTCGTACCCAATGTGTTGGGGTTTCTTGGCGGTTTGGACAATCCGTCGCCCGTCCCCCAGTCGGAAATCAACCGTATGCTTGGGACAGCCGAAGATACGGAGCTTGAGGAAAATCTGGATATTCCATTTGTTGTGGATGAGACAGTAAAAGTGACCGATGGTCCGTTTAGTGGCTTCAGTGGCGTGATTGAAGAGGTCAATGCAGAAAAGCATAAATTGAAAGTGATGGTCAAGATATTCGGGCGTAAGACGCCTTTGGAACTTGGCTATATGCAAGTGGAAAAAGAAGGATAAGTTCATATTGTTACGGTGGGCTTATCCGATGGCTTTGGAGAAGCTTCCATTCTTCAAGCTGATATATTAAATCAATAAATTATTAACAAAGAAATGGCTAAAGAAGTTGCTGGATTAATCAAATTACAGATTAAAGGTGGCGCTGCGAATCCTTCTCCTCCAGTAGGACCTGCACTTGGTTCTAAGGGTATCAATATCATGGGATTCTGCAAGGAATTCAATGCCCGCACCCAGGATAAGGCAGGTAAAGTTTTACCGGTCGTTATCACATACTACACCGACAAGTCATTCGATTTCGTTATCAAGACTCCTCCTGCAGCAGTACAGTTGAAAGAGGCAGCCAAGGTAAAGAGTGGTTCAGGTCAGCCTAATCGTCAGAAAGTGGGTAGCGTAACTTGGGAACAGGTTCGCGCCATAGCTGAAGACAAGATGAACGACCTCAACTGCTTTACTGTGGAATCAGCCATGAGACTTGTTGCCGGTACAGCTCGAAGCATGGGTATCACTGTAAAGGGGGACTTCCCTGATAAATAAACAATAAACTTCAATTTAAAAAATGAGTAAACTGACAAAAAATCAAAAATCAGTAGCTGAGAAGGTTGAAGCAGGGAAGGCCTATACATTGAAAGAAGCCGCAGAGCTGGTAAAGGAGATTACGACTACTAAGTTCGATGCTTCGGTAGATATCGATGTACGTCTCGGTGTTGACCCGCGTAAAGCTAATCAGATGGTGCGTGGTGTTGTATCACTTCCTAACGGAACCGGTAAGGTGACACGCGTGCTCGCTCTCTGTACACCCGATCAGGAAGAAGCTGCCAAGGCAGCCGGTGCTGATTATGTTGGTCTTGATGAGTATATTGAGAAGATCAAGGGTGGATGGACTGATATTGATGTTATCATCACCATGCCTTCTTGTATGGGTAAGGTGGGCCCCCTCGGCCGTGTTCTCGGCCCCCGTGGCTTGATGCCTAACCCCAAGAGTGGTACGGTTACCATGGACGTTGCTAAGGCTGTTCAGGAGGTAAAGCAGGGTAAGATTGACTTTAAGGTTGACAAGGCAGGTATTATCCATACATCAATCGGTAAGATCAATATGTCTGCCGATCAAATTTATGGTAATGCAAAGGAATTCATTGCAACTGTCATTAAGCTGAAGCCTGCTGCTGCTAAAGGTACATATCTGAAGAGTATCTTTATTTCAAGCACTATGAGTAAGGGTATCAAGATTGATCCGAAATCAGTTGAATAACTCTAAAAGTTTTGTAAAATGAAAAAAGAAGTAAAAGATACGATCATTTCAGAACTTGGCCGGAAGATATCCGAATATCCTCATTTCTATCTGGTTGACATTACCGGATTGAATGCGGAGGCTACGAGTAATCTTCGTCGCAAGTGCTTCAAGAAGGAAATCAAGATGGTTGTTGTGAAGAATACGCTTCTTCACAAGGCTTTCGAGGCTTCTGACGTAGATTTCGAACCTTTGTACGATTGTCTGGTGGGGAGTACGGCAGTGATGTTTTCCAACATTGCCAACGACCCTGCAAAGTTGCTGAATGAATACAAAAAGGAAGGTATTCCTTCACTCAAGGCTGCATACGCTGAGGAAAGCTTCTATGTGGGAGCCGACAAACTCGATGAGCTTGCAGCACTCAAGAGCAAGAACGAAGTTATTGCAGAGATTGTTGCTTTGCTGCAGTCTCCGACCAAGAACGTTGTTTCTGCTCTCCAGTCAGGCGCGAACACTATCCATGGTGTGCTGAAGACATTAGGCGAGCGTGCTGAATAAACCTATAATGTCACATCAAACAAAAGTATAAATAAAATTAAATTTAGAATAAAAATGGCAGACGTAAAAGCTATTGCAGAAGAATTAGTAAATCTTACTGTTAAGGAAGTTAATGAGTTGGCAACAGTCCTGAAGGACGAGTATGGTATTGAGCCTGCTGCTGCAGCTGTTGCTGTAGCTGCCGGTCCTGCTGCTGGCGGTGCAGCCGCTGCTGAGGAGAAGTCTTCTTTCGACGTTGTTCTCGCTGAGGTTGGTGCAACAAAGCTTCAGGTTGTGAAGGCTGTTAAGGAAGCTTGCGGTCTCGGCTTGAAGGAAGCTAAGGATCTCGTAGACGGTGCTCCTTCTACCATTAAGGAAGGCGTTGCCAAGGACGAGGCTGAAAACCTGAAGAAGGTGATCGAAGAAGCCGGTGCCAAGGTAGAGCTGAAGTAAGCTGATTCATTAGTGAAAAAGATTGGTGAGCGGGTGAACTATTCACTCTTCAGCGATCTTTTTCGCTGCTCTTGAAGAATATGGTTAGGATTTGCCCAGTCGGTGAGTCCTAACCTTTTTGTGTCTTTCATATCAATTAGAACAACAACACCGTTTAATTTCTTCTAATGTCAAAAGTTGTAGATAACAGAGTAAATTTTGCCAGCGTGCATAATCCGTATCCGTATCCGGATTTTCTCGATGTGCAGTTAAAGTCCTTTAAAGACTTCTTGCAGTTGGATACTCCACCTGAAGAACGCAAGAATGACGGATTGTATAAGGTGTTCGCAGAGAACTTCCCTATCACCGATACGCGTAATAATTTCGTTCTTGAGTTCCTGGATTACTATATCGATCCACCGCGTTATACCATTGATGAGTGTCTTGAGCGCGGGCTGACGTATAGCGTACCCTTGAAGGCTAAGATGAAGCTGTATTGTACGGATCCGGATCATGAGGATTTTGGCACATTCATTCAAGATGTGTTCTTGGGCACGATACCTTACATGACTTCGAACGGCACATTCGTTATCAATGGAGCCGAGCGCGTTGTCGTAGCCCAGTTGCACCGTTCGCCGGGTGTATTCTTCGGTCAGGGTGTCCATGCCAACGGTACTGTTCTCTATTCTGCACGCATCATCCCGTTTAAGGGAAGTTGGATAGAGTTTGCTACTGACATCAACAACGTGATGTACGCCTACATCGATCGTAAGAAGAAATTGCCCGTGACCACATTGCTTCGTGCCATCGGGTATGAGAACGATAAGGACATTCTTCAAATTTTTGACCTTGCGGAGGAAGTGAAGGTCAACAAAAAGAACATGAAAGCTGCCATCGGGCGCAAGTTGGCAGCCCGTGTGTTGAAGAGCTGGAATGAGGATTTTGTGGATGAAGATACCGGCGAGGTTGTTTCCATTGAGCGTAACGAGGTGATTATGGAGCGTGAGACCGAGCTCACGGAGGATAATATCGAAGAAATCCTTGAGAGCGGAACGTCCACAGTTCTTATTCATAAGGATGAGGAGGGAGCCAACCGCTTCTCCATCATTTTCAATACATTGGCAAAAGATCCCAGTAACTCCGAAAAGGAAGCTGTGAACTATATTTATCGCCAGTTGCGTAATGCTGATCCTGCTGATGATGCCAGTGCACGCGAGGTGTTCCAAAATCTGTTTTTCTCGGACAAGCGTTATGACTTGGGAGAAGTGGGACGCTATCGCATCAACAAGAAATTGGGACTCGATACCGATATGGATGTTCGTGTCTTGACCAAAGATGACATTATTGAGATTATCAAATATCTGATTCAGCTGATTAACTCCAATGCTACTGTAGATGATATCGACCATTTGAGTAATCGTCGTGTCCGCACGGTAGGCGAACAGCTGGCCAATCAGTTCTCCATCGGTCTGGCCCGTATGAGTCGTACTATTCGTGAACGTATGAACGTTCGTGACAACGAGGTGTTTACACCAACTGATCTGATCAATGCCAAGACCATTTCGAGTGTAATCAATTCGTTCTTTGGTACCAACCCGTTGAGCCAGTTCATGGATCAGACCAATCCGCTTGCAGAGGTCACCCACAAGCGTCGCCTCTCAGCTCTTGGCCCCGGTGGTCTTTCACGTGAGCGTGCCGGTTTTGAGGTGCGTGACGTACATTACACCCACTATGGTCGTTTGTGTCCTATCGAGAGTCCGGAAGGCCCTAACATCGGTCTGATTTCCTCGCTTTGCGTGTATGCGACCATTAACGAACTTGGCTTCATTGAGACTCCTTACCGCAAGGTCGTGGACGGCAAGGTGGATCTTGACAACGATCATGTTGTTTATATTACAGCCGAGGAAGAAGAAAATCACATTATCGGTCAGGGTAATGCTCCTTTGAACGAAGACGGCTCGTTTATCCGTGATGTCGTTAAGTGTCGTCAAGATGCTGATTTCCCAGTGGTTCCGCCTGCCGAAGTGGACATGATGGATGTTGCCCCCCAGCAGATTGCTTCAGTCTCTGCCGGTCTGATTCCTTTCTTGGAGCATGACGATGGTCACCGCGCACTGATGGGATGTAACATGATGCGCCAGGCCGTTCCTTTGCTTCACAACGACGCCCCCATCGTAGGCACCGGTTTGGAGAAGCAGGTATGTGAGGACTCTCGTACGATGATTACGGCTGAAGGCGATGGCGTTATCGAGTATGTTGATGCCACTACTATCCGCATTCTTTATGACCGTTCTGAAGATGAGGAGTTTGTTAGTTTTGAACCGGCATTGAAAGAATATCGTATTCCGAAGTTCCGGCGCACCAACCAAAATATGACCATCGACCTCCGACCTATCTGTAGCAAGGGAGAACGGGTGAAGGCTGGTGATATCCTTACCGAAGGTTATGCCACGGAGAATGGAGAGATTGCTTTGGGTCGGAATCTTCTGGTTGCTTATATTCCTTGGAAAGGATATAACTATGAGGATGCCGTTGTCATTTCTGAACGCATCGTACGCGATGATGTGTTGACTTCTGTCCATGTAGACGAATATTCTCTTGATGTCCGTGAGACAAAACGCGGTGTGGAAGAATTCACAAGCGACATTCCTAATGTCAGCGAGGAAGCTACAAAGGATTTGGACGACAATGGTATTATCCGTGTCGGTGCCCGTGTCGAGCCCGGAGACATTATGATCGGTAAGATTTCGCCGAAGGGTGAGAGCGATCCTTCTCCGGAAGAAAAACTGCTTCGTGCCATCTTCGGTGACAAGGCCGGTGATGTGAAGGATTCTTCACTGAAAGCCAACCCGTCGTTGAGCGGTGTCGTAATAGACAAGAAGCTTTTCTCCCGCGCCATCAAAAACCGGGAGTCCAAAAAACAGGATAAGATTATCCTTGCCAAGATTGATGAGGAGTATGAGGCCAAGAACAACGACCTGAAGGATATTCTCGTTGACAAGCTGTTGACCCTGACAGAGGGGATGGTTTCTGAAGGTGTGAAAGACTATACCGGTGCAGAAATCATCACTAAGGGTTCCAAGTTTACGACTGCTGCGTTGAAGAATCTTGAATATGATGGCATTCAGTCTAATGATTGGACGAAGGATGCTCATGCCAATGGCCTGATTCAGAAGCTCATCATGAATTATATCCGCAAGTACAAGCAGCTTGATGCTGAAATGAAGCGTCGCAAGTTCGCCATTACCATTGGCGACGAGCTGCCTTCCGGTATTCTTCAGATGGCTAAGGTCTATATAGCCAAAAAGCGTAAGATTCAGGTGGGTGATAAACTTGCCGGTCGTCACGGTAACAAGGGTATCGTGTCGAAGGTGGTGCGCATGGAAGACATGCCGTTCCTTGAGGACGGTCGTCCCGTTGACTTGGTGTTGAACCCGATGGGTGTGCCTTCTCGTATGAACCTTGGTCAGATATTTGAGGCTATTCTTGGTGCTGCCGGAAAGAAATTGGGAGTGAAGTTTGCCACACCAATTTTCGACGGTGCCAAACTTGCCGACCTTCAGGAGTGGACAGACAAGGCCGGACTTCCCCGCCTGTGCTCCACCCATCTTTATGATGGTGAGACCGGTGAGCAGTTCGACCAGCCTGCAACGGTGGGTATCACTTACTTCTTGAAGCTTGGCCACATGGTGGAAGACAAGATGCACGCCCGTTCCATTGGCCCGTACAGCTTGATCACTCAACAGCCCCTCGGTGGTAAAGCCCAGTTTGGTGGTCAGCGTTTCGGTGAGATGGAGGTTTGGGCTCTTGAGGCCTTTGGCGCCAGCCATGTACTTCAGGAAATCCTTACCATCAAGAGTGACGATGTGGTCGGCCGCAGCAAGGCTTACGAAGCTATCGTCAAGGGCGACACCATGCCTACTCCGGGCATTCCTGAGTCTCTCAATGTGTTGCTTCACGAACTTCGCGGTCTCGGCTTGAGCATCAAACTCGATTAATTCAGAACTCCCTAAAACAAAAAAGTAAAAATGGCTTTTAAGAAAGATACAAAGGTTAAGAATAATTTCACGAAGATTACCATCGGTCTTGCTTCTCCCGAAGAGATTCTGGAAAATTCGTTTGGTGAGGTAACCAAGCCTGAAACCATCAATTATCGTACATATAAGCCTGAGCGCGACGGTCTGTTCTGCGAGCGCATCTTTGGTCCCACCAAAGACTACGAATGTGCTTGCGGCAAATATAAGCGCATCCGTTATAAGGGCATTGTCTGCGATCGTTGTGGTGTGGAAGTAACCGAGAAGAAGGTGCGTCGTGAGCGTTCCGGCCATATTGAACTGGTCGTTCCCGTTGCACATATTTGGTATTTCCGTTCGTTGCCCAATAAGATTGGTTATCTTTTGGGCATGCCCACCAAAAAGCTCGATGCAGTTGTCTACTATGAAAGATATGTAGTCATCAAGCCTGGTGCAATGGCCGACCGTAAGGATGCTGAAGGAATGGAGATGAACGGTTCTCACAAGTTTGACCTTCTCTCTGAAGACGAATATTTCAACATCATCGACAATTTGGTTGATCCCAACAACGACCGTCTCGACGATTCGGACCCCAACAAGTTTGTTGCCAAGATGGGTGCCGAGGCAATCTATGATTTATTGATGGATCTTGACCTCGATTCACTCTCTTACGAACTGCGAGACCGTGCCAGCAATGATTCTGCACAGCAGCGCAAGACCGAGGCTCTGAAGCGTCTGCAAGTGGTAGAGGCCTTCCGTGCCAGCAAGGAAGTGAACCGTCCGGAATGGATGATTATGAAAATCATTCCGGTCATTCCCCCCGAGTTGCGCCCGTTGGTGCCGTTGGATGGTGGTCGTTTTGCAACCTCCGACCTCAACGATCTCTATCGTCGGGTGATTATCCGTAACAACCGTTTGAAGCGTCTGGTTGAAATCAAGGCTCCTGAAGTGATTCTCCGCAACGAGAAGCGTATGTTACAGGAAGCAGTCGACAGCCTGTTCGATAACTCCCGTAAGTCTTCTGCCGTGAAGAGTGAGAGCAACCGCCCGTTGAAGTCGCTTTCCGATTCTTTGAAAGGAAAGGCCGGTCGTTTCCGCCAGAACCTCTTGGGTAAGCGTGTCGACTATTCCGCCCGTTCGGTTATCGTTGTAGGTCCGGAGTTGAAGATGGGCGAATGCGGACTGCCGAAACTGATGGCAGCCGAACTCTACAAGCCGTTCATTATCCGCAAACTCATTGAGCGCGGAATCGTGAAGACCGTCAAGAGTGCCAAGAAGATTGTTGATCGTCGCGAGCCGGTCATCTGGGATATTCTTGAGAATGTGATGAAAGGTCATCCCGTTCTCTTGAACCGTGCCCCCACACTTCACCGTTTGGGTATTCAGGCATTCCAACCCAAGCTGATCGAGGGTAAGGCTATTCAGTTGCACCCACTTGCTTGTACGGCGTTCAATGCCGACTTCGACGGTGACCAGATGGCTGTCCATCTCCCCTTGAGCAATGAAGCTGTGCTTGAAGCCCAGATATTGATGCTCCAGAGCCACAACATCCTTAATCCGGCCAATGGCGCGCCTATCACCGTTCCTTCACAGGACATGGTGCTTGGTCTCTATTATATCACTAAAATCCGTCCGGGAGCTAAAGGTGAAGGCCTCTCTTTCTATGGCCCTGAGGAAGCTATCATCGCTTACAACGAAGGGCGTTGCGACCTTCATGCACTGGTGAAAGTCGTTGTCGATGACCTTGTCGACGGCCGGCTCCAGAAGCGTATGGTTGAAACCTCTGTCGGCCGTGTCATTGTCAACGGCATCATTCCCGAAGAAGTGGGGTTCTTCAATGACATCATTTCCAAGAAGACCCTGCGTGGTATCATTGCCGATGTGATCAAGGCTGTGGGAATGGCCCGTGCCTGCGAGTTCCTCGACGGCATCAAGAACCTTGGTTACCGTATGTCCTATGTGGCTGGTCTTTCCTTCAACCTCGACGATATCATCGTTCCGCCCGAGAAAGAGGCCATCGTCGCCAAGGGTAACAAAGAGGTAGAAGAAATCACCAATAACTATAATATGGGTTTCATCACCGATAACGAACGTTACAACCAGGTTATCGATACATGGACTCATGTCAACAATGAGCTTGGCGACATCCTGATGAAGGAAATGACCGAAGCCGACCAAGGATTCAATGCCGTTTACATGATGCTTGATTCCGGTGCCCGTGGTTCTAAGGATCAGATCAAGCAGCTTTCCGGTATGCGTGGTCTGATGGCTAAACCACAGAAGGCCGGTGCCGAAGGCCGTGTGACGATTGAGAACCCGATTCTCTCCAACTTTAAGGAAGGCATGTCGGTGCTTGAATACTTCATCTCTTCCCACGGTGCCCGTAAGGGTCTTGCCGATACGGCCATGAAGACTGCCGATGCCGGTTATCTGACGCGTCGTTTGGTCGATGTGTCTCACGATGTGATCATTACCGAAGAGGATTGCGGTACGCTTCGCGGTCTTGAGTGCCGTGCATTGAAGAATGGCGATGAGGTGATTTCCACCCTTTATGAGCGTATTCTCGGTCGTGTTTCCGTACACGACATTATTCATCCTACTACCGGTGAACTGATTGTTTCTGCAGGTGAGGAGATCACCGAGGACAAGGCACGCATCATTGAGGATTCACCTCTTGAAATGGTCGAGATTCGTTCTGTGCTCACGTGTGAAAGTAAGAAAGGCGTTTGCATGAAGTGCTACGGCCGTAACCTTGCTACAGCCCGCATGGTGCAGCTCGGCGAAGCTGTCGGTGTCATTGCGGCGCAAGCTATCGGTGAACCGGGCACACAGCTCACCCTGCGTACTTTCCACGCCGGTGGTGTCGCCGGTAATGCCGCAGCCAATGCCAGCATCGTGGCCAAGAACAACTCCAAGATTGAGTTTGATGAGCTCCGCACAGTGCCTTTCATTGAGGAAGGTGAAAATGGCGATGTCAACTGCCAGATGGTGGTGAGTCGTTTGGCCGAGATTCGTTTCGTTGATCCTAACACCAACATCGTGCTCAGTACACTCAATGTGCCATACGGTTCTACACTCTACAAGACTCAGAATGATGTGGTCAAGAAAGGTGATTTGATTGCCCGTTGGGACCCGTTCAATGCCGTTATCGTCTCAGAGTATGCAGGTAAGCTGAAGTTCAACGATGTCATTCGTGACAAGACCTACCATGCCGAGACTGACGAAACGACCGGTTTGACCGAGAAAATCATCACCGACTCCAAAGACCGTTCGCTCGTGCCTACCTGCAATGTCATTGATGCCGATGGTGAAGTTGTGGGTACTTACAACTTCCCCGTGGGCGGTCACGTGGTTGTGGAAGACGGCCAGACTATCAAGTCTGGTGAGACGCTGGTCAAGATTCCTCGTGCCGTGGGTGGTGCCGGTGATATCACCGGTGGTCTGCCTCGTGTGACGGAACTCTTCGAGGCTCGCAATCCTTCCAACCCCGCTGTTGTTTCCGAAATCGACGGTGAAGTGACAATGGGTAAGGTGAAGCGCGGCAACCGTGAGATTATCGTTACTTCCAAAACCGGTGACCAGAAAAAGTATCTTGTGTCTCTGTCCAAGCAGATTCTTGTGCAGGAACACGATGCTGTGCGTGCCGGCACACCGTTGTCCGACGGTGTCACCACTCCCGGTGACATCCTCGCCATCAAGGGCCCGACAGCCGTTCAGGAATATATCGTGAACGAGGTGCAGGATGTTTATCGTCTGCAAGGTGTGAAGATCAATGACAAGCACTTCGAAATCATTGTTCGTCAGATGATGCGCAAGGTGCAGATCAATGATCCGGGTGACACGACATTCCTTGAGCAGGAACTCGTTGACAAGCTCGACTTCTCGGAAGAGAACGACCGCATTTGGGGCAAGAAGGTGGTCACCGATGCCGGTGACTCCGATGTGCTCAAGGCCGGTCAGATTGTCACCGCCCGCAAGTTGCGTGATGAGAATTCCAGCCTGAAGCGGCGTGACCTCCGTCCCGTTCAGGTGCGCGACGCCGTTGCCGCCACCTCCACGCAGGTGTTGCAGGGTATCACCCGTGCCGCTCTCGGAACGAAGAGCTTCATGAGTGCTGCATCCTTCCAGGAAACCACCAAGGTGCTCAACGAGGCTGCCATCCGCGGCAAGTCCGACCGTCTCGAAGGTATGAAGGAGAACGTGATTTGCGGTCACCTGATTCCTGCCGGTACCGGTCTCCGCCAGTGGGAGAAGCTCATTGTAGGCTCCAAGGAAGAATACGAACGCATGGAAGCCAATAAGAAAAATGTTCTTGACTTCGCCGATGAAGTGGTAAACGAATAATCGTTTCCACTACATTGATAAGCAATATAAAAATGTCGCAAGCCGATGAAAAGGCCTGCGACATTTTTTGTTATACCTCGTGGAGCAATCGTTTGTCAGCGAGTCAAACTCTGTCTGAGCTGCCGCATGGCGGGCTTTGGAGTGTCGCTTGTGGGGTTAGATATTGCCGCTTGTAGGCTTTGGAGGGATTAGGGCAACAGGAAGATTTTGTAGTCTTTCACGCCTCCCGGAGCCCCTTGCTCGGCACGTGGCAGATAGTCAATGCCCGTTAAGGTTTGCTCCGAACCGAGGTCTATTACCAGCAGATGAGGGTAGGGGCTCCCTTTCATCGTGCTCCAATAGGTGCTCTCCTGCAAGTCAAAAGTCTTGTCAGCTGTCCGGTTTTCCTGTTCGGCATTTTCGCTGTCGGCATATTTGGCTGTCCACGGTTCGCGCGACAACCGTTGGCCCTTGTTGTCGAGTGCATACAATTCGGCTATCTGTGCGAATTCTTGGCCGTCTTGTGCGCTCAGAGCCTCAATGGCGAGGTATCTGCCCGTCGTGGGACGGGCGAATTTAACGGTCTGCCAGCCGTTTCCCGAATCCAATGTCCCTTGCGCCACGGGTGTCAGCGAGTTGAGATCAGGTCGGTCACCGGGATTGTTGTGCTTGTTGGTTCTTTCGAGATTCAGCTTGTCGAGTTCGGGTTTGTCCTGTCCGAAAGAAGTTGGTTCGCCTTTCGGCCCCACCACGTCGAGCACAATCACTTCGTTGCGCCCCTGTTTCAGCCAGCATCCCGGCAGATAGAGCGTCTGCTGTGGGCCGATGTTCCAAAACCGCCCAATGGCATGGCCGTTGACATAAACCTGTCCTTTGCCGAATGCTTCCATGTTGAGGAACGTGTCACCCGGCTTGCGGAGCATGAAATGGCCCCGATAGTAGCCTGCCTTTGTTAACAATTTGGCGTGTTGGCGTGTGCGTTTGCTCGTCTCTGTTCCTACGGACAGAGCTTTGACAGCCGTCTCATAGTTGTCAGGAATGGGGACTATAGTCCAGTTTTTCAAGTTCCACGACGCCTCGTGCCCGTCCATTTCTGCCGAGATGGTCACCTCTTTAGTGATGCCCTTGTAGTCCTTGATGGCGCGCCCGAAGTTGATGCGCCCCATTGCCTCGATGCGGATGCACAGTTCGGTTCCCTTCTCCACGGGTGGTAGCATGAGCGTTTTCTCATTCTTCACGCGGTCTATTTTCCCGATATATTTCCCGTCGACGAACACCTGTGCGAAGTCGTGAGGCTCGTTGAGGGTGAGCATACTTCCCACGGGTATCTTGGGTAGCGCGGTGGAATAGTCGGCTATACCCCATCCCATGTCCATGTCTTCAAAACTGCGAATGTCCCGGCTTTGCACACTGCTGCCCATTCCATTCCCCAAGGGGGCATATTCCGTGAGCACAAACTTGGGAATGGTGATGACCGGCATGGGAGCTTTCGGGGGAGCAGGCAGTTTGCCGCCATCGTTATATTTCTCCATCGTGTGGCGCAGTTCCCAGTATTTAGGCGTGGCTTGGCCGTATTCATTGATGGGGGCGTCGTAGTCATACGAGGTCACATCGGGTGCGAACCCCGGGCTGTTGGCCCCCGCCCAATGGCCGAACGATGTGCCTCCGTGGGTCATATAGAGTGAGAAGCTGATGCCTTTAGACAGCATCTCGTCGATGCCCTCGACCATAGCCTTGGCCGGTCGTGTCTCGTGGCGTGCCCCCCATTTGTCAAACCATCCGCTCCAAAACTCCGAGCACATTTGGGGTGCATTGGGGCGGAGTTCACCCAACCGCCGGAACTGCTGGTCAATGTCGGCTCCGGTGCCGAAGTTCATCGTCCACACAAGGTCGTCCAGTCCGTTTTTCTCGAAGTTGCTCGCCCAGTCGCACTGAAAGAGCGTCACCTTGTCGAATCCCGATTGCCGCACGATGTCGCGGATGGCCGACACGTAGGCTTTGTTCTCACCGTATGAACCGTATTCGTTTTCCACTTGCACCATGATAATGGGTCCACCGTTTTGGATGGTCAGCGATGCCAGTTGTTCGCCCACTTTCCGTTCAAACAACTTCACCCGTTCCATGAAATACGGGTCGGGCTCGCGCAGCCGGATGTCTTTCTTCTTCAACAGCCACCACGGCAGTCCGCCCATTTCCCACTCGGCACACACGTATGGGCCCGGCCTCACGATGACATACAGCCCGTTGCGCTGCGCCAACCGGCAAAATTCGGCCACATCGTTGTTGCCCGTGAAGTCGAATCTGCCTTCCTGTTGTTCGTGGATATTCCAGAACACATAGAGGCAAACGGTGTTCATGCCCAGTGCCTTGCACATCTTGATGCGATGTTCCCAGTAGGGGCGGGGGATGCGCGGATAGTGGAGTTCGGCAGCTTTCACCACAAATGGTTTGCCGTTGAGTAGGAAAGTTTTGTCGCCCACGGTAAACGTACCACCCTTCCGAGCCGCTGATACGGGGGGAAGCATGGCCGTGACCAACAGGGCTACGGTAGCGATAAAGTGTTTGAATGTCATAGAAGTGTTCAAATTAGGTTTATATATAATTATTTTTCAGGCTTGTAGACGATGGCCGCCACTGAACGGGCCGGTAACACACCGGTCTCGAAATCGGACACTTGCCTTTTGTCGAGATATTGTTTGGCAAGTTCGGCAGGCCATTGCAAATTTAGGAAATCTTTTTAAAAAAGCTTTGTTGTGGGGTGGAAAATGCATACATTCCTTCAATTTTCTCACCAAAGGCTTTTTACTTTCGTTCCTTTTAATGTTTTCCAATGTGGCGGTATGGTGCATTTCGGGTACTTCAAGTGTTTATTTCTTTTCGTTCTGTAGAGAGGAATGCTCTATGTTTTAAAAGTCTTTCCAAAACTTGCATATTTCGTCGGTTTTTGTTAACTTTGCGAATCAGATAAACAACGTATTACCTTAATTGATAAATGAGATTATGACAGAACAACCGGACAACCAACAGGGACAGCAGTTGCAGATTGAACTGCGCCCGGAGATAGCCGCAGGCATCTATTCCAACTTTGCGCTTATCGCACATTCCAACACCGAGTTTGTCCTCGACTTTGCCAGTATGCTCCCCGGGCTTCCCAAGGTGCAGGTGGGCAGTCGGGTGATTATGGCCCCGGAACATGCCAAGAGGCTGTTGGCTGCCTTGCAGGAAAACATCGTGAACTATGAACGCGAGTTCGGAAAAATAGAGATTCCCAACCAGCAACCGCGCACCATCGCACCGTTCGGTGACGGGATGGGACAGGCCTGATGCGCTTTGCGCATGGGCACAGGCGGTTGACGGAAGGATAGGAGACCGGCTGCAGAGGCATGCGGTCGGGGAGGGTGGAATCGTCAAATTAATTGATTCCAAATCCTTCTTGTTTTGCGCTCTGTTTCAAATTTCTTTCCTTTCGGTCTACCATACGCGATTTTCGGAGGTGTCTGTAAATGGCTGTCAATCAGTGGTTTGATATTTCTTGACACTCGTTTCGGACACTGTTAGAAGCTCAAAGGGCCTCGGCGAGCGTGTGGAAGAGCTTCTTTTACACGCTCGCCGAGGCCCTTTGAGCTTCTAAGTATGGCCGTTTTGTAATATCATTCGACTTTGATGAGAAAATCGGTCGACTTATCAGGCCTTTTTAAGGCATCTTTCGGCTCCCGCTATCATCTGTTTGGCGAATTTTAAAAGTCCTTTCTTTTTACTTTTTGTCCTACTTTTTGGTTGTCTGGAAGGGAAATGAGATGTGGGTGGAATGGTCTCTCTGCATTTGTTTTTAGCGATGTCGGTGTGTCGGGGGTGAAGGGTGCACGCCGTAGCGGCATACTTGTTTTATGGAGAACAATACAAATAAGGAGGGTGAACTCCCGGACTTTTCAAGGTGCTTGGGTGCTATTCTCTTCAGAAATTCCCGCTTTTGCATTCTTAAACTGACCTAATAAGAGTTATATTTTGTTAATTTGCGGTAGGGGCGTGGAGATTGCAAATTATTTAATTAGGTAGTTTCGGGGAAAGTTTGTACCTTTGCAGCCCGAAATAGCTTCGTAAAAGCCGTTTCTCTACAACTTGATTATAATAATTAAATATATAAATTAAAAAAGTAAAATTATGCCTACGATTTCGCAATTAGTAAGAAAAGGCAGAAAGGAAGCTGTAAGCACCAGTAAATCACCGGCTTTGGACAACTGTCCTCAGCGTCGTGGCGTTTGCGTGCGTGTTTACACCACCACTCCTAAGAAGCCTAACTCGGCAATGCGTAAGGTTGCCCGTGTTCGTTTGACAAACCAGAAGGAGGTCAACTCCTACATCCCCGGAGAGGGCCACAACTTGCAGGAGCACTCCATTGTGCTGGTGCGTGGTGGTCGTGTGAAAGACCTTCCCGGTGTGCGTTATCACATCGTTCGCGGTACGCTCGATACAGCCGGTGTGGCCAATCGCACACAGCGTCGTTCCAAGTACGGTGCTAAGCGTCCTAAAGCAGCCAAAAAGTAATCAAGCTGAAACAATGCCGATGGCTCACGGTCGGAGAAGACTGAGAGCTTGAGGCTTTACATTATTTTATTATAATCGTTTTGCTGGAGAATTGTAATTAGGTTGAGTAAATGTCCGGGTGAGGGCGTTGAAGAACAAAAGAGCAGCCCCAAGCAGAATAAATTTTCATAACAAAATGAGAAAAGCAAAACCCAAGAAGCGCGTGATCCTTCCCGATCCCGTGTTCAACGACCAGAAGGTCTCAAAGTTCGTAAACCATTTGATGTATGATGGCAAGAAGTCCATTTCATACGAAATCTTCTACAACGCTCTCGACAACGTGAAGGCCAAGATGGCCAACGAGGAGAAGTCGGCCCTTGAAATTTGGAAGACTGCCCTTGACAACATCACTCCGCAAGTGGAGGTGAAGAGCCGCCGTATCGGTGGTGCCACATTCCAGGTGCCTACGGAGGTGCGTCCCGAGCGCAAGGAGAGCATTTCGATGAAGAATATGATAGCTTTCGCCCGCAAGCGTGGTGGCAAATCCATGGCCGATAAGCTGGCAGCCGAAATCATGGATGCCTACAACAATCAGGGTGGCGCATACAAGCGTAAGGAAGACATGCATCGCATGGCCGAGGCTAACCGTGCATTTGCTCATTTCAGATTCTAATCAATATTAAATAGGTAAAAAGACAATGGCAAATCGCGATTTACATTTGACACGTAATATCGGTATTATGGCCCACATCGATGCCGGTAAGACAACGACTTCCGAGCGCATCCTGTTTTATACGGGTAAGACTCACAAGATTGGTGAGGTGCATGATGGAGCAGCCACAATGGACTGGATGGCTCAAGAACAGGAGCGTGGTATCACCATCACTTCTGCTGCCACTACCTGCAACTGGAACTATAAGGATAAATCATATAAGATCAACTTGATCGACACTCCGGGACACGTTGACTTCACGGCCGAGGTGGAGCGTTCGCTCCGCGTGCTCGACGGTGCCGTAGCCACCTATTCGGCAGCTGACGGTGTGCAGCCGCAGTCTGAGACGGTGTGGCGTCAGGCCGACAAGTACAATGTTCCCCGCATCGGTTATGTCAACAAGATGGACCGTTCGGGTGCCGACTTCTTCGAGACCGTGCAGCAGATGAGGGATATTCTCGGTGCCAATCCCTGCCCCGTGCAGATTCCTATCGGTGCTGAAGAAAACTTCAAGGGCGTGGTAGACCTCGTGAAGATGAAGGCTATCCTCTGGCACGACGAGACGATGGGTGCCGAATATGATGTGGAAGAGATTCCCGCCGACCTCGTAGACGAGGCCAACGAGTGGCGCGACAAGCTGCTTGAGAACGCTGCCAACTTCGACGACGAACTCATGGAACTTTACCTTGAAGGCAAGGATGTGCCTGAAGAGAAGTTGCTCGCAGCCATCCGCAAGGGTACCATCGCCATGGAGCTGACTCCTATGACGCTTGGTTCCTCTTACAAGAACAAGGGTGTGCAGCCGCTGCTTGACTATGTTTGCGCTTTCCTGCCTTCACCGCTGGATACGGAAAACATTGTGGGTACCAACCCCGATACCGATGAAGAGGAAGACCGCAAGCCTTCCGAAGATGCTCCTACTTCGGCACTCGCTTTTAAGATTGCCACCGATCCGTTCATGGGTCGTCTGGTGTTCTTCCGCGTTTATTCGGGTAAGGTGGTTGCAGGCTCGTATGTTTACAATCCCCGTTCCCGCAAGCGTGAGCGCATCAGTCGTCTGTTCCAGATGAACTCCAAACAGGAAATTCCCATGGAGTCGATTGATGCCGGTGACATCGGTGCAGGTGTAGGTTTCAAGGATATCCGTACGGGTGACACCCTCTGCGATGAGAATGCTCCTATCGTGCTTGAGTCCATGACTTTCCCCGACACGGTGATTTCCATTGCCGTAGAGCCCAAGAGCCAGGCCGACATTGCCAAACTCGACAACGGACTTGCCAAACTCGCCGAAGAAGACCCGACTTTCACCGTTCGTACCGATGAGCAGAGTGGTCAGACCATCATCTCGGGTATGGGCGAGCTCCACCTTGATATCATCATCGACCGTCTGAAGCGTGAGTTCAAGGTGGAATGTAACCAAGGTAAGCCGCAGGTGAACTACAAGGAGGCTATCACCAAGGACGTTACACTGCGCGAGGTGTACAAGAAGCAGAGTGGTGGTCGCGGTAAGTTTGCCGACATCATTGTGACCGTTGGCCCGAAAGATGAAGACTATACCGAGGGTGATTTGCAGTTCATCAATGAGGTGAAGGGCGGTAATGTGCCCAAGGAGTTTATCCCTGCCGTGCAGAAAGGTTTTCAGGATTGCCTCAAGAGCGGTGTGCTCGGTGGCTTCCCGTTGACCGGTATGAAGGTGACACTCACCGATGGTAGCTTCCACCCCGTTGACTCCGACCAGTTGTCATTCGAACTTGCCGCTCACAATGCGTTCAAGAATGCTTGTCCGAAGGCAGGTCCCGTGCTCATGGAGCCTATCATGAAAGTGGAGGTTGTTACTCCCGAGGAGAACATGGGTGACGTGATCGGTGATTTGAACAAGCGTCGTGGTATGGTTCAGGGAATGGAAGAGGCTCGCAGCGGTGCCCGCATCGTGAAAGCTATGGTTCCGCTGGCTGAGATGTTCGGCTATGTGACCGCCCTGCGTACCATCACTTCAGGTCGTGCCACCAGCTCCATGGAGTACGACCATCATGCACCACTCTCCACTTCGATAGCCAAGGCTGTACTCGAAGAGGTGAAGGGCAATGCAAACCTCCTGTAACGCAGAATCAGAAAATAAAAGAATGGAGGCGCCGCTTAGCGAATGACTCTTAAGCGGCGTACCTCCTTTCTGAAGTTTAATAATTAAAACAACTTAATTGACAATGAGTCAGAAAATCAGAATTAAGCTGAAGTCTTACGACCACATGTTGGTTGACAAGTCAGCAGAGAAGATTGTGAAGGCTGTCAAGGCCACCGGCGCTATCGTCAGCGGTCCGATTCCATTGCCTACACGCAAGCGTATTTATACTGTAAACCGCAGTACATTCGTTAACAAGAAGGCTCGTGAGCAGTTCCAGCTCTCCGACTTCAAGCGTCTTATCGACATCTACAGCTCTACAGCCAAGACCGTTGATGCGCTCATGAAGCTCGAATTGCCTTCAGGCGTTGAAGTGGAGATCAAAGTCTAACCACAATCAAAATCAATCATTCAAAGTTAAATTTCTAATTTTATTGAAATGCCAGGATTAATTGGAAGAAAAATCGGAATGACATCCGTTTTCAGTGCCGACGGTAAGAATGTACCGTGCACTGTTATCGAAGCTGGTCCTTGTGTTGTAACCCAGGTTAAGACCGTAGAGAAAGATGGTTACAAGGCTGTTCAGTTGGGTTTCGGCGAGGCCAAGGAGAAGAGAACCTCCAAGCCGCAGCTGGGACACTTCAAGAAAGCAGGCACAACGCCTAAGAAGCACTTGGCCGAGTTCAAGTTTGACGAGGAATACAACCTTGGTGACACCATCAACGTGGAACTGTTCAACGACACAAAGTTCGTTGACGTGGTAGGCATATCGAAAGGTAAAGGTTTCCAAGGCGTAATGAAGCGTCACGGATTCGGTGGTGTAGGCCAGTCTACACACGGTCAGGACGACCGTGCCCGCAAGCCGGGTTCCATCGGTGCTTGCTCCTATCCCGCAAAGGTGTTCAAGGGAATGCGTATGGCAGGCCAAATGGGAGGTGACCGGGTGACTACCCAGAACCTTCAGGTGTTAAAGGTAATTCCAGAGCAGAATCTCCTTATCGTTAAGGGGTCGATTGCCGGATGCAAAGGTTCAACTGTTTTAATTGAGAAATGATGGAAGTTAGTGTATTAGATATCAAAGGTCAGGAGACCGGTCGCAAGGTGACTCTTAATGAGTCTATCTACGGACTTGAGCCTAACGAGCACGTACTCTATCTCGATGTCAAGCAGTATCTCGCTAACCAGCGTCAGGGTACCGCTAAGTCGAAGGAGAGAAGCGAAATCAACGGTTCTACTCGCAAGCTGGGTCGCCAGAAAGGCGGTGGCGGAGCCCGTCGTGGTGACATCAAGTCGCCTGTACTTGTTGGCGGTGGCCGGGTGTTCGGTCCCAAGCCCCGTGACTATAGTTTCAAGCTGAATAAAAAAGTAAAGGTTCTTGCTCGTAAATTGGCTTTGTCTGACAAGGCACAGGAGAACGCCATTGTTGTCGTAGAAGATTTCGACATCGAGACTCCGAAGACTAAAGATTTTATAAATATCGCTAAAAATCTTAAAGTCGATGGTCGGAAGACTCTTCTTCTTTTGCCAACAGCAAATAAAAACGTATATTTGTCCGCTCGTAACTTGCAGCGTACAGAGGTGATGCCCGCAGCAATGCTCAATTCGTATAAAGTTTTGAATGCTGATGTGCTGGTGATTGCCGAGAGTGCCCTGAAGGTGATCGATGAAATCTTAATAAAGTAAAAAGGAGACATTTAGATTATGGCATTTATCATCAAACCTTTGGTCACTGAGAAGATGACCAAGATTACAGACAAGTCTTCTGAAGACAAAAAGCTCAGAGCTTCTAACAAGAAAGCTGCCGAGGCTAAAGGCGCAACAGAGGAGAAGGTGAGCTACGCTGTCTATAAAAAGAAGCAAGGCAAGGTGGAGAAGGTTGCCGATAAGGAGAAGACCATTTACACCTACACCAAGCCCGCTCGCGCCAAGTATGGTTTCATCGTTAAGCCCGAGGCTAACAAACTCGAAATCAAGAAAGAGGTTGAGAGTCTGTATAATGTTACAGTAGAAGCCGTTAATACCGCTCGCTATGCCGGTAAGCGTTCTGCACGCTACACCAAGGCCGGTCTCGTGAAGGGACAGAAGAGCGCATTCAAGAAGGCAATCGTTACTCTGAAAGAGGGCGATAGAATTGATTTTTACAGCAATATTTAAATAAGAAATGGCAGTACGTAAATTAAAACCGGTAACTCCGGGACAAAGACACAAGGTTATTGGCACGTTCGAGGAAATTACTGCATCCGTGCCAGAAAAGTCTCTCGTTTACGGTAAGCGTGCAACCGGTGGTCGAAACAACACCGGTAAAATGACTGTTCGCTACAGAGGTGGCGGTCATAAGCGGAAGTATCGTATGATCGACTTCAAGCGGGAGAAAGATGGTGTTCCAGCTGTAGTAAAGACAATCGAGTATGATCCTAACAGATCTGCTCGAATTGCTCTGTTGTTCTACGCTGATGGTGAAAAACGTTACATTATTGCTCCTAATGGACTGCAGGTGGGTGCAAAACTGATGTCGGGTGCAGAGGCTGCACCTGAGGTGGGTAATGCACTTCCGCTGGCTAACATTCCTGTCGGTACAGTGATTCACAACATTGAATTGCGTCCCGGGCAGGGAGCCTTGCTTGTCCGTTCGGCTGGTAATTTTGCTCAGTTGACTTCTCGTGAGGGTAGTTATTGTGTGATTAAGCTCCCTTCTGGTGAAACTCGCCAGATTTTGAGTGCTTGTAAAGCTACTGTTGGTAGTGTAGGCAACTCCGACCACGCTCTTGAGTGTTCCGGTAAGGCCGGTCGTTCTCGTTGGTTGGGCCGTCGTCCTCACAACCGTGGCGTTGTCATGAACCCTGTTGATCACCCGATGGGTGGTGGTGAAGGCCGTCAGTCCGGTGGTCACCCACGTTCCCGTAAGGGCTTGTATGCTAAGGGTCTCAAGACACGCGCACCGAAGAAGCTTTCCAACAAGTATATTATCGAAAGAGCTAACAAAAAATAAAGAGTAAATTATGAGTCGTTCACTTAAAAAAGGTCCATATATCAACGTATCGCTCGAGAAGAAGATTCTTGCAATGAATGAGAGTGGTAAGAAGACTGTCGTTAAGACATGGGCCAGAGCTTCAATGATATCTCCCGACTTTGTGGGACATACTGTTGCAGTTCATAACGGAAACAAATTTATCCCTGTTTACATCACAGAGAATATGGTTGGCCACAAGCTCGGAGAGTTTTCGCCAACGCGTCGTTTCGGCGGCCACTCTGGCAATAATAAACGGTAAGCGGGTTTAAACCATTTTAAAATTTAAGAATAATAATGGGAGCAAGAAAACATAATGCGGCAGAAAAACTCAAGGAAGCCCGCAAACATTTATACTTCGCAAAGCTCAAGGGAGTTCCTTCCTCTCCGCGGAAAATGCGCTACGTGGTAGACATGGTTCGTGGTATGGAGGTTGACCGTGCGTTCGGAGTACTTCGTTTCTCTAATAAGAAAGCTGCTGCCGACGTGGAGAAACTGTTGCGCTCAGCTGTAGCCAACTGGGAACAGAAAAACAACCGCAAGGCTGAAGATGGCGAACTCTATATCAGTAGGATCTTCGTTGATGAAGGTGTTACAATGAAGCGTATGAGACCGGCACCGCAGGGGCGTGGATACAGAATCCGTAAGCGTTCTAACCATGTGACCCTCTTTGTAGATTCCAAAACTAACGACGAAAAATAATTATCAAAATGGGACAGAAAGTTAATCCGATAAGCAACCGTCTTGGTATTATCCGTGGTTGGGATTCTAATTGGTTCGGTGGTAAGAACTTCGGTGACAATATCGTAGAAGATCAGAAAATTCGCAAATATCTGAACGAGCGTCTTGCCAAGGCAAGCGTTTCGAGAATTGTCATTGAGCGCACTTTGAAGCTCGTTACCATCACTATTTGCACGGCCCGTCCGGGTATCGTCATTGGTAAAGGTGGTCAGGATGTTGACAAACTGAAGGAAGAGTTGAAGAACATTTTCGACAAGGAGATTCAGATCAACATCTTTGAAGTGAAGAAACCTGAACTTGATGCTACCATCGTAGCTAACAATATCGCTCGTCAGGTAGAAGGTAAGATCGCTTACCGTCGCGCCATCAAAATGGCCATTGCCAACACGATGCGTGCAGGTGCCGAAGGTATTAAAGTTCAAATTAGTGGCCGTCTGAACGGTGCCGAAATAGCCCGTAAGGAAATGTTGAAGGAAGGGCGTACCCCTCTGCACACTTTCCGCGCAGACATCGATTACTGTCAAGCTGAAGCCCTTACCAAGGTTGGCTTGCTGGGTATCAAGGTATGGATTTGCCGTGGTGAGGTTTACGGAAAGCGTGACCTGACACCTAACTTTACTCAGGACAACAAGGGTGGCAATAGCCGCAACAACGGTCGCGGTGGTCGTGGTAATCGCAAGAGAAACAATAACCGTTAAAAGTAAGAAGCTATCATGTTACAGCCAAAAAGAGTAAAATATAGAAGACCGCAGGATGGACGTGGCAATAAGGGCAACGCTCACCGTGGTACACAGCTGGCTTTCGGTTCATTCGGCATCAAGACCCTTGAAGCCAAGTGGATTGACAGCCGTCAGATTGAGGCCGCTCGTGTAGCAGTAAACCGCTACATGAACCGTGAGGGGCAGGTCTGGATCCGTATATTCCCTGACAAACCCATCACACGCAAGCCTGCCGATGTCCGCATGGGTAAAGGTAAAGGTGATCCCGCAGGATGGGTTGCACCGGTGACTCCCGGACGCATTCTCTTCGAAGTAGAGGGCGTAAGTTTCGATATCGCCAAAGAGGCTCTCCGTCTCGCTGCGCAGAAGCTGCCTGTTAAGACTAAGTTTGTTGTAAGACGTGATTTCGATAAAAACGCTTAATTATGAAAATCAAAGAATTGAAGGAACTCGAAACCAAAGATTTGGTAGAGAAATTGGAGGCTGCTGTTGCCGCTTATAATGTCAAGAAGCTCAACCACCAGATTACTCCTCTTGAGAATCCATCAGAAATTAAGGCTGCTCGTCGTGACATCGCGCGTATGAAGACCGAACTTCGCATGAGGGAACTTAACAAATAATAATGGTCCAGATGGAAACAAGAAAATTAAGAAAGACAAGACAGGGTGTCGTTATCAGCAACAAGATGGATAAAACCATTGTTATTGCAGCTAAGTTCAAGGAGAAGCACCCTATTTATGGTAAGTTTGTCCAGAAGACAAAGAAGTACCATGTGCATGATGAGAAGAATGAGGCCAATGTAGGTGATACAGTGCTCATTATGGAGACTCGCCCTTTGTCTCGCACGAAGCGGTGGAGATTAGTACAAATTGTAGAAAAAGCTAAGTAATTATGATACAAGCAGAATCAAGACTTACAGTATGTGATAACAGCGGCGCACGTGAGGCTCTTTGCATCCGTGTTCTCGGGGGAACCCGCCGGCGTTATGCAAGTGTTGGTGACGTGATTGTCGTTGCTGTCAAGAACGTTATCCCATCAAGTGATTTGAAGAAAGGTGCAGTATCTAAGGCTTTGATCGTTCGCACGAAGAAGGAAATTCGCCGTCAAGATGGTTCTTACATCCGTTTCGACGATAATGCTTGCGTGTTGCTCAATAATGCGGGGGAACTCCGTGGTAGCCGTATCTTCGGCCCC
Organism: Segatella buccae ATCC 33574; assembly: GCF_000184945.1. Lineage (GTDB taxonomy): Bacteria > Bacteroidota > Bacteroidia > Bacteroidales > Bacteroidaceae > Prevotella > Prevotella buccae. Next base: position 273,633 of record NZ_GL586311.1, on the reverse strand, counting down.
GTTGCCCGTGAACTTCGTGCGGTCAACATGAAGGTTGTCTCTTTGGCACCTGAGGTTCTTTAATTTAATAAAAAGAAAAGGTAATGAGTAAGTTACATATTAGAAAAGGTGATACCGTAGTTGTTCTTACAGGTGATGTCAAGGACAAAGGTAAAACCGGAAAGGTTCTTAAAGTCTTGGTTGACAAGAACCGTGCTATCGTTGAAGGCCGTCGTATGGTCTCAAGAAGCACCAAGCCTTCGGCAAAGAATCCTCAGGGAGGCATCATCAAGAAGGAGGCTCCTATTCATATCTCCAATTTGAGTCTGATTGATCCGGAGAGCGGTAAACCCACACGTGTTTCTATCAAGCACGAGGGAAAGAACGTGATTCGTATTTCTAAAAAGTCAGGAAAGGAAATCAAGTAATGAATACAGCACAGTTAAAGAAACAGTATAAGGAGCAGATTGCTCCCGAACTGCAGAAGCAGTTCAACTATTCTTCAGCAATGCAGATTCCTGTACTGAAGAAGATCGTTATCAATCAGGGTTTGGGCGATGCAACGCAGGATAAGAAAATTATTGATGTTGCCATCAATGAGATCTCTGCCATCACCGGTCAGAAGGCAGTTGCAACATATTCCAAGAAGGATATTGCCAATTTCAAACTTCGTAAGAAGATGCCTATCGGTGTGATGGTTACTCTCCGTCGGGAGCGGATGTATGAGTTCCTTGAGAAGCTCGTACGTGTTGCTTTGCCTCGTATCCGTGACTTCAAAGGTATTGAGAGTAAGTTTGATGGTCGTGGTAACTATACTTTGGGTATTCAGGAGCAGATTATCTTCCCTGAAATCAATATTGACTCTATCGATCGCATCCAGGGTATGAACATCACTTTCGTTACTTCTGCTCAGACTGATGAGGAGGGTTTCGCACTGCTCAAGGCTTTTGGCCTCCCATTCAAGAACGCTAAAAACGATTAAGAGATTATGGCAAAAGAATCAATGAAAGCTCGCGAGGTGAAGCGTGCAAAGCTTGTTGCTCGTTACGCTGAGAAGCGCGCAGCTCTGAAAAAGATCATCGCTACTTCTGAGAATCCCGCAGAGGCATACGAGGCAGCTCGTAAGCTTCAGGCTATTCCCAAGAACGCCAACCCTATCCGTCTTCACAATCGCTGCAAGATTACAGGCCGTCCCAAAGGATATATCCGTCAGTTCGGCTTGTCTCGTATCCAGTTCCGTGAGATGGCTTCGGCAGGTTTGATTCCCGGAGTGAAGAAAGCTAGCTGGTAAATCCGGCAGGCAAGCGATGGGGCACAAAAGAGCCCGGTGTGTCCGGGCTTTTCTTTGTGGCTCCGCGTATGTTCATCAGGACATTTTTAATATTGTCGGGGTAGTCCCGATTAATTAAACATTTATATTTTATGACAGATCCAATAGCAGATTATCTGACACGACTCAGAAACGCAATCATGGCTCATCACCGTGTTGTTGAGGTTCCTGCGTCTAACTTGAAGAAAGAGATTACTAAGATCCTCTTCGAGAAGGGTTACATTCTGAACTACAAGTTCATTGAAGATGGGCCTCAGGGTTCCATTAAAGTTGCTTTGAAGTATAACCCTGTTACAAAGCAAAACGCTATCAAGAGTTTGAAGCGTGTGTCCAAGCCCGGTTTGCGTAAGTACACCGGTTATAAGGATATGCCGAGAGTTATCAACGGACTGGGTATTGCTATCTTATCCACGTCTCAAGGTGTAATGACTAACAAGGAGGCTGCCAATCTCAAGATTGGTGGTGAAGTTCTTTGTTACATTTATTAATTGGAGGATTGAATATGTCAAGAATAGGAAAATTGCCAATTAGTATTCCTTCCGGTGTGACAGTCAATTTCGACGCAAAGTCGGGTGTTGTCAACGTTAAGGGTCCCAAGGGTGAACTCTCTCAAAAGATTGATGCTTCTATCAAGTTTAAGAATGAGGACGGTCAGATTACTTTCGAGATTGACGAGAACAGCCCTGTAAACTATAAGCAGAAGCAGGCTTTCCACGGTTTGTATCGTTCGCTGGTCAACAATATGGTTGTTGGCGTGAGCGAGGGTTACACAAAAATCATGGAATTGGTAGGTGTCGGTTATCGCGTTTCCAATCAGGGCAACTTGATTGAGTTCTCGCTTGGTTATACTCACCCCATCTTCCTCCAGCTTCCGAAGGAGGTTAAGGTAGAGACCAAGTCTGAAAGAAACCAGAATCCGGTTCTCACCTTAGAGTCTTGCGACAAGCAGTTGTTGGGCCTTATCTGTGCAAAAATTCGTTCTTTCCGTATGCCTGAACCTTACAAGGGTAAGGGTATCCTGTTCAAGGGTGAAGTTATTCGCAGGAAGTCTGGTAAGACTGCCGCAGCTAAGTAATTTTAATTGAATTTACGATTATGACAACAAAGAAAGTAGAAAGACGAATTAAGATAAAGTTCCGTATTCGCAAGCATGTAAACGGGACTGCCGAGCGCCCGCGTCTTAGCGTGTTCCGCTCTAACAAGCAGATTTACGCTCAGGTGATAAACGATTTGACAGGTAGGACTCTTGCTTCAGCTTCTTCTCTCGGTCTCGAAAAGATGGCTAAGATTGAGCAGGCTAAGAAAGTGGGAGCACTTGTTGCGGAGAAAGCCAAGGCTGCCGGTATTGAGGCTGTGGTTTTCGACCGTAACGGTTATCTTTATCATGGTCGCGTCCAGGCTTTGGCCGATGCAGCCCGTGAAGGTGGTCTTAAATTTTAAACGATTATGGCAATGAATAAAGTAAAAGTAAATAGTGACGTTGAACTGAAAGACCATCTGGTTGCTATCAACCGCGTGACCAAGGTTACAAAGGGTGGTCGTACTTTCACATTTGCTGCTATCGTCGTTGTTGGTGACGGTAATGGCGTTATTGGATACGGTCTTGGAAAGGCCGGTGAGGTGACAGCAGCCATCACCAAGGGTACTGAGGCCGCCAAGAAGAATCTCGTGAAGGTTCCCGTACTGAAAGGTACTATCCCCCACGAGGTTGAGGTGAGTTTCGGTGGTGCCCAGGTTCTCCTGAAGCCGGCTGCTGCCGGTACTGGTCTGAAGGCCGGTGGTGCTATGCGTGCCGTTTTGGAGAGTGTGGGTGTCAAAGACGTGATTGCAAAATCCAAGGGCTCTTCCAATGCTCACAACTTGGTAAAGGCGACTATCGCAGCTTTGGCTGAGATGCGTGATGCCTACACTGTTGCCGGCGAGCGCGGTATCAGCATGGATAAAGTATTTAACGGTTAATTAAGGAGAAAACAGCAATGGCAACAATTAAAGTCAAGCAGATTAAGAGTAAGATTGGTGCTCCCATTGATCAGAAGCGCACGCTTCAGTCATTGGGTCTCCACAAGATCTCTCAGGTTGTTGAAGTTGAAGATACTCCAAGCAACCGTGGTATGATCCGTAAGGTTCATCATCTGGTAAAGGTAGTTGAATAATTAATTAGTAAATTAGTCGCAATTATGAAATTAAGTAATTTGAAACCAGCTGCGGGCTCAACACATTCACGTCGTCGTATCGGCCGTGGTCCGGGTTCCGGACTCGGTGGTACCTCTACCCGTGGACACAAAGGTGCCAAGGCTCGTTCTGGTTATAAGAGAAAGATTGGTTTCGAAGGTGGTCAGATGCCGCTCCAGCGTCGTGTTCCGAAGTTCGGTTTCAAGAATATCAACCACAAGGAATATTTCGTAGTAAACCTTTCCACTCTTCAGAAACTTGCCGAGCAGCAGAATCTCACAAAGATTGGCATAGCAGAACTCAAAGAAGCCGGATTGACTAACGGCAAGGAACTTGTGAAGATTCTCGGTATGGGACAACTGAAGGTAAAACTTGAAGTTGAAGCTAACGCTTTCTCTAAGACTGCCGAAGAAGCAATCAAGGCAGTAGGTGGTAACGCAACAATAATCTAAGAAATGAAAAAGTTTTTTGAGACACTGAAGAACTGTTGGAAGGTTGAGGATTTGCGTCAGCGACTCCTCATCACCATCCTCTTTACGGCTATTTACCGTTTTGGCTCGTTTATAGTACTTCCGGGTATTAATCCGAGCATGTTGGAAAAGTTGCAGTCGCAAACCTCAGGCGGCCTCATGTCGCTTTTGGACATGTTCTCCGGTGGAGCATTTTCCAATGCGTCTATATTCGCATTGGGAATCATGCCTTACATCTCAGCTTCTATCGTTATGCAGCTTCTTGCCATTGCTGTGCCTTATTTTCAAAAGATGCAGCGTGACGGTGAGAGTGGACGTAAGAAGATCAACTGGTACACCCGTTGGCTCACGGTAGCTATCTTGTTGTTCCAGGCTCCTTCTTATTTGCTGAATCTTAAGATGCAGGCCAGTAATGCCCTTGCTTCGGGCATATCTTGGTCGCAGTTTATGATTCCCGCCACAATCATTCTTGCCGCAGGAAGTATGTTCATCCTTTGGTTAGGTGAGCGCATTACTGATAAGGGGGTGGGTAATGGTATCTCTTTGATCATTATGATTGGTATCATCGCACGTCTGCCACAGGCTTTCATTCAAGAAGCCACATCGCGTTTGCAGGCTATTTCCGGTGGTGGTATGATCATGTTCATTGTAGAACTCCTTATCCTCTACTTGGTTGTATGTGCATCAATTTTGTTGGTGCAAGGTACTCGCAAGGTTCCCGTTCAGTATGCAAAGCGTCTGGTTGGCAACAAGCAGTATGGTGGTGCTCGCCAGTATATCCCCTTGAAGCTCTTCGCAGCCAATGTGATGCCTATCATTTTCGCCCAGGCCTTGATGTTCATCCCTTTGGCTATCGTAAGGTATAATCCGGAGCATGCTTCTTGGTGGGTGCAGGATCTGATGGATAACCGCAGTTTGTTGTACAATTCGATTTATGTGCTCTTGGTGATAGCCTTCACATATTTCTATACGGCAATCACGCTCAATCCCACTCAGATGGCTGAAGATATGAAGCGTAACAACGGTTTCATTCCGGGCGTTAAGCCGGGAAAGGATACAGCTGAGTATATTGACACCGTGATGTCTCGTATAACTTTTCCAGGTTCTCTGTTTATTGCGTTTATCGCCATTATGCCTGCACTCGCAGGTTTGCTCAATGTACAGCAGGCTTTCTCCCAGTTCTTCGGAGGCACCTCGCTTCTGATCCTTGTAGGTGTCGTCATTGATACGCTACAACAGATAGAAAGCCATTTGCTGATGCGTCACTATGACGGTCTGCTCAATTCAGGTCATACTCGTCAAGGTGGTGTTTCTGCATATTAATCTTTGGAATGAAGATATTTCTCAAAACTGAAGATGAAATAGAACTAATGCGCAAGGCGAACCAACTCGTTGGTTCGACCCTTGCGGAATTAGGCAAGCATATCAGACCTGGGGTTACGACTTTGCAGTTGGATAAGATTGCAGAAGAGTTCATTCTTGACCACGGAGCAATCCCGACGTTCAAGAATTTCCCCAATCCATACGGAGAGCCTTTTCCCGCCTCTATCTGCACATCGGTCAATGACGTGGTGGTTCATGGAGTTCCTAGTGATGAAGTTGTACTGAAAGATGGTGATATTATATCCATTGACTGCGGTACACTTCTTGACGGATTCAATGGTGACAGTGCCTATACGTTTTGTGTGGGCGAGGTCAGTCCGGAAGTGAAGCAACTGCTCAAGACGACCAAAGAGTCTCTTTATATCGGTATTGAGCAGGCTGTTGCAGGAAAACATATTGGTGATATTGGGGCTGTAGTACAACAGCATTGTGAGACGCAAGGTTACGGAATCGTACGCGAACTGACCGGTCATGGTATAGGACGTGAGATGCACGAACCACCCCAGATTCCCAATTACGGGCGTCGTGGAAACGGTGTAATGTTGAAAGCCGGTATGTGTATCGCCATTGAGCCAATGGTCACATTGGGCGATCGGCAGATATGGATGCTTCCCGATAAATGGAGTATTGTTACGAGAGATCGTAAACCTGCTGCCCATTTCGAGCATACCATTGCTATCCGTAGAGGAGAGGCTGAGATTTTATCGACATTTGAAGAAATAGAACATTTAGAAGGACAAATATATTAATTATGGCAAAACAATCCGCTATCGAGCAAGACGGTACGATCGTAGAATCACTCTCTAACGCCATGTTCCGGGTGGAACTTGAAAACGGTGTGCAGATCATCGCCCACATTTCCGGTAAGATGAGAATGCACTATATCAAGATACTTCCCGGTGACAAAGTGAAGGTAGAGATGAGTCCATACGACTTGACCAAGGGCAGAATAGTTTTCAGATACAAGTAAAACGTATTTGCGTAGAGCATTTTTCAAATCCATATAAAGAAAATGAAGACAAGAGCATCATTAAAGAAACGTACACCCGACTGCCAGATCGTTCGTCGTAAAGGCCGCTTGTTCGTTATCAACAAGAAAAACCCTAAATTCAAACTGCGTCAGGGTTAATGTTAAAGATATGTAAATCAGCGGATAGCTCAAAGATTATTCGTAATTTTGCACGTTCTTTAACGAGAAAGTAACTTAATTTATTTAATTCAATCAACAAATGGCAATAAGAATTGTTGGAGTAGATTTGCCCCAAAACAAGCGTGGCGAAATCGCATTGACCTATATCTATGGTATCGGTCGAAGTAGTTCAGCAAAGATATTGGATAAGGCCGGCGTGAGCCGCGACTTGAAGGTCAGCGAATGGACTGACGATCAGGCTGCCAAAATCCGTGAAATTATCGGCGCTGAGTTCAAAGTGGAAGGTGATCTTCGTTCTGAGATCCAAATGAACATCAAGCGACTGATGGATATTGGTTGCTATCGTGGAGTTAGACATCGTAATGGTCTTCCTGTTCGTGGTCAGAGTACTAAGAATAATGCTCGTACCCGTAAGGGTAGGAAGAAGACTGTTGCTAATAAGAAGAAGGCTACTAAGTAATTTTGAAGGAGGAAATTAATTATGGCAAAGACAAAAGCAACATCTAAGAAGAGAAATGTGCGTGTAGAGGCTCTTGGTCAGCTCCATGTTCACAGTTCTTTCAATAATATTATCGTTTCTCTTGCTAATAACGAAGGTCAGGTTATTTCCTGGTCATCTGCCGGCAAGATGGGATTCCGTGGTTCCAAGAAGAATACTCCCTATGCAGCTCAGATGGCCGCAGAGGATTGTGCTAAAGTAGCTTTCGATCTCGGTCTCCGCAAGGTTAAAGCATACGTTAAGGGGCCGGGTAATGGTCGTGAGTCTGCCATTCGTGCCGTGCATACAGCAGGTATTGAAGTGACGGAAATCATTGATGTTACTCCGCTTCCACACAATGGTTGTCGTCCCCCCAAGCGTCGTAGAGTTTAATTTATAGAATCTTATAAAGTTCATATAGGATTTTATAGGTTGAATCAAAAACAAAGAACATTTTTTATATTATGGCTAAGTATATAGGTCCGAAATCTAAAATTGCACGCCGTTTTGGTGAACCCATCTTCGGCGCAGACAAAGTTTTGTCCAAGAGAAACTTCCCTCCTGGACAGCATGGCAATAACCGTCGCAGAAAGGTGTCTGAGTACGGTGTCATGTTGGCAGAGAAGCAAAAGGCCAAGTACACCTACGGTGTGCTTGAGCGCCAGTTCCGTAATATGTTTGATAAAGCCGCCAAGGCCGATGGCATCACCGGTGAGGTTCTGCTTCAGAATCTTGAGTGCCGTCTTGACAACGTAGTGTTCCGTCTTGGCATTGCTCCGACACGTGCAGCTGCCCGTCAGTTGGTGGGTCACAAGCACATTGTCGTTGACGGTAAGGTTGTGAGCATTCCTTCCTATTCCGTTAAGGCTGGTCAGGTTGTTGGTGTTCGTGAGAAGGCCAAGTCTCTTGAAGTTATTGAGGCTGCACTGGCTGGTTTCAACCACAGCAAGTATCCTTGGCTCGAATGGGATCAGAATACCAAGAGCGGTAAATTCTTGCACAAGCCCGAGCGCGCCGACATCCCCGAAAACATCAAGGAGCAGTTAATCGTTGAGTTGTACTCTAAATAATCATTAAATTAATGGCGATATTAGCATTTCAAAAACCTGATAAGGTAGTAATGTTGGAGGCAAATGACAAGTTCGGTAAGTTCGAATTTCGTCCTTTGGAGCCCGGCTTCGGTGTTACCATCGGTAACGCTCTCCGCCGCATTCTCCTTTCATCGCTGGAAGGTTATGCCATCAACACCATCAAGATTGCCGGTGTTGAGCATGAATTCTCTTCCGTACCCGGCGTGAAAGAAGATGTGACCAACATTATCTTGAATCTCAAGCAAGTTCGATTCAAGCAAGTAGTAGAAGAATTCGAGAATGAGAAAGTTAGTATCACCGTAGAGAATTCCACCGAATTCAAAGCAGGTGATATAGGTAAGTATCTGACTGGATTTGAAGTGTTAAACCCTGATTTGGTGATTTGTCATTTAGATACGAAGGCTTCTATGCAGATTGATCTGAATATCAACAAAGGGCGCGGCTATGTGCCTGCTGAAGAGAATCGTGAGTTCTGCACAGATGTTAATGTACTCCCAATCGATTCCATCTACACCCCTATCCGTAACGTGAAATATGCCGTAGAACCCTACCGCGTAGAGCAGAAGACCGACTATGACAAGTTGGTCATCGAAGTAACGACGGATGGTTCCATTCACCCGAAGGATGCACTGAAAGAGGCAGCCAAAACTCTCATTTATCACTTCATGTTGTTCTCCGACGAGAAGATCACCCTTGAGAATCCCGATCAGGACAACAATCAGGAATTTGATGAAGAGGTGTTGCACATGCGCCAACTGCTTAAGACCCGTCTCGTTGACATGAATCTTAGTGTTCGCGCCCTCAACTGCTTGAAGGCAGCTGATGTAGAGACACTTGGAGACTTGGTGCAGTATAACAAGACTGATCTCTTGAAGTTCCGCAACTTTGGTAAGAAATCGCTCTCAGAGCTTGATGATTTGCTTGAGGGTCTGAATCTTTCGTTTGGAACCGATATATCAAAGTATAAACTGGACAGAGAATAATATCTGTAGACTCGTCCACAAAAGTAAAAAACAATAATGAGACATAATAAGAAATTCAACCATCTGAGCCGTACTGCATCTCATCGTGATGCCATGCTTGCCAACATGGCTATCAGCTTGATCATGCACAAAAGAATCACTACGACTCTCGCAAAGGCCAAGGCCTTGAAAAAGTATGTAGAACCGCTGATTACTCGTTCCAAGAGTGATACCACCACCTCTCGTCGTGTGGTTTTCCGTTATCTTCAGAACAAGTATGCTGTTACAGAGCTGTTCAAGGTTGTTGCCGAGAAGGTGGCTGATCGTCCAGGTGGTTACACACGTGTGATCAAACTTGGCATCCGTAAAGGTGACGCTGCTCCCATTGCTTTTATCGAGCTTGTAGACTTCGATGAGAACATGGCCAAGACCAAGACCGCAGCTAAGAAGACACGTCGTAGCCGCAAGGCCGCTCCTAAAGCAGATGCTGTTGAAGCAGCAGAAGCTCCTGTAGCAGAGGCTCCCGCAACGGAGGCACCTGCTGCTGAAGAAGCAAAGGCCGAATAATCGAGAGATTATTTTTATTCCTACATAGGCGCTTTCATCCGCAAGGATGGAGGCGCTTTTTTGTTCGGGCTCCTTTAAGGCTTTCTCGGTGGCGTGCTGTTTTGGGTGCTTCTGTCAAATCTTTGCCGACCGTACAATGATGTCAAATGTATTCCCCTTTCGGGATGTCAGAAATTCCCCTAACGGATAGAATCGTTTTCTGCGCATCCGTGGTAGTGGGGATGACAAATACATACAAAATTCAGTTTGCTGTTTTTCCTGTCATGCTATCATTGGTTTGTATTAGTTTGTTATTCAGAAGTTTATGCAGCTTCCGAAAATGACAGCATGACAGGAAACTTGTTGTCTCCTGTTGAAGGGTCCATCAAGGAACCTACTTCGTTTCCACCTTTATGCTTTCTCCGATAACCTCTATTGCCTGTTCATTGCTGATGGGCACTAACTCCAAATCGGTGTATTTTCGTATAATATTTTTCGTTTCCCTTTCAAATGGGAAACTATTGTAGTGTACAACCGGGTAAAAGTTGATAAGCCCCAAAGCTGTAAAGTCACAGAAACCGGGAGTTAAACTCAAGTGGTTATCCATCTCTTTGGCATACTTTATATCCGGTGCCATAATCATGGTGCCTGCCGATTCTCCGATATATGTTTTTCCTTTTTCAATCTCTCGGATTATGAGCTGGTCTGCTTTTTTCTTTCGGAGTTCCTGAAGGAGAAAAAATGTGTTTCCTCCGGAAACGTAGATATAGTCGCATGCTTCCAACGCATGGGCAATCTCCTTTTCAGGCATTTGGCTTATCTCTAAATCCACTATTTTCAGACCGTATCCGCTCAGTGTTCTCCGCCCGTCTTCCACGTATTGCCTGTATTCTTCGTGAATGCTTGCTGTGGGGATAAATGCCACAGATTTTCCTTTCATATCTTCCCCGGCGAAAGTGGGAAAGAGTGTGGCTACATCGGCAAACGATGAGCATAGAAATAGTTTTCTGTCCATTGTCCGTTTGATTGTTTTATACGTATTTCCCCTTGTGGGATTTCGGTAAGAGAAAAGGCCGGTAAGGATGGCGATTGCTGCAATCGCTGTGCCCACTACTGCAATCTTATGTTTTTGAATGTGCATTGTCCGGTGTTCCTTATCGTTTTAGAGTGTCAGGCAACATGCCGACATCCTATGCAAAGTTAGGCAAATTTAGGGAAATCCCTATCTCTATTTAGGGAAAAGATGCAGGAGGAGTGCCCGGAAATAGTTATTTTTGCTCTGTGAAGTATTGGGACAAGTAAGACGAACACGATATGAAAAAGGTTGTGATAGTGACAGTTTGTGCAGCTATGATGCTGAGCGGTTGCGGAACATACGCAGGGACAGGAGCGTGGGCCGGCGGTTCGCTCGGATCTGTGCTTGGATCGGCCATCGGTGGCATTGCCGGTGGGCCACGAGGGTCTGATGTCGGAACGATTGTCGGCATGGCCGGAGGAGCCGTCATTGGCGGTGCCATCGGCACTGCAGCCGATCAGAAGCGTCAAGAGGATTTGGAGCAATACAGGCGCGACAGGGCGGAGCGTGAACGCCAGCGGCAAGAACGCCGGCAGTCTTCTGCTGTGGAAGGTGATCAATATGAAAGTTACGGCTATGGGCAAAGTGCCAACTCCGGTAGCAGTTACGATACCACCGACAGCGGTTTTGACGCCACCAATAGCGGCGATGACCGTATTTACGACTTCAACGGATCCGACTATACGGGCAATTACAGTGCCGGGCAGCCTGTCACCACCTATCCCGATGCGTCGAATGCAGAGAAAATAACGGGCGGCTATACTTACACGCCTACCATAGAAATCATCAACGCCCGTTTTGTTGATGACAACCAGAACGGCGAACTCAATCGCAATGAGGTTTGCAAACTGATATTCGAGATTATGAATCGGGGCGACAAGACGGTCTATGATGTCGTGCCCACAGTGATTGAGGCCACGGGTAACCGCCATATCTATATCTCCCCAAGCATTCATGTGGAGAAGATTGAGCCCGGTAAAGGCATTCGTTACACGGCCCTTATCAAGTCTGACGGCAAATTGAAAGACGGAAGTGCCAAATTCTGTGCTTCCGTCATATTGGGCAATAAGGCCATCTCCAAAGTCAGCGAGTTTAATATCCCAACCCGCAGGTAAGCTGCTTGTGGCAAATCAATCTGTGCGACTGAACGTGTTAGACGACTTGGTTGTTGCCATATATTTTTCGGCGAATTGAACGAATTGTGCGAATGAGATGGTAAGGATAAATTCGTATAATCCGACAATTCGCCGAAAAGAAGCAAACACGTGTCGGTGAATGCGAGTGTTTACCAGTCTTTTAATTTGTCGAATATATCACTCCACGAGTTGCCTTTCTTCTCTTTGACGGCCGGCTCCTTTTTCTTGGTATTCACCGACTGTGGAGACTTGGCATTTGTTGATTGTGAAGGCTTAGTGTTTGCAGGCTGAGGTGGTTTGGCAGCTGTTCCGGCCGGCCTTTTGGCAGCCGTTTCCCTGTTGGGCTGTTGCTCCGGCTTGTGCGCCTTGGCCGTCCCATTCGGGTGTGGTGCCCGAGTCTCCGGAATTTTAGCCGGTTCCACATCCTTTTTTTTCCATGCGTCGATGAAGCTATAACCGACATCGGCCACCTCAAAGTTTATCTCCGGAAAATCAAACTCCTCTTTTGGTTTGAATGGAACTCCCCCTTCTCCCACCACTTCCACTTTCACCGATGCGATCCCCTGCGCAAGCATTCCTATTTCCTGTGCGGCCGCCCACGAGAGGTCGATGACTCGTCCCCGGCCGAAAGGCCCCCGGTCGGTGACCCTTACCACCACCGACTTGTCGTTGAGCAGGTTGGTTACTTTGAGCATTGTACCGAACGGGTAGGAACGATGAGCACAGGTCAGGCTGTCGTGGTGCAGCCGTTCACCGCTCGCCGTGCGTGAGCCTGTGGCCCGTTTGGAATAATACGAAGCTCTACCGCTCTGCTGCTGGGCATGCAGAACGGTAAAGTTCAAAAGGGTTATGATCGCTAAAATGCTGTTTCTTATATTCACTATCCGTTAATATTGGTTTATTCAGTTACGACTCCGCTTTCTCTCCCGTCCCGGAGAGGAAAGCGGAGTGGGGGCGAGGGCGTGTGTTACACGATGCCCTGTGCCATCATGGCATTGGCCACTTTCATGAATCCTGCCACGTTGGCCCCCTTTACATAGTCTATGTAGCCGTCGGCCTCGGTGCCATATTTCACGCACTGTTCATGGATGGAGTGCATGATTTTATGCAGATTTTCGTCCACCTCCTTTTCGCTCCACGACAGTCGGATGGAGTTTTGCGTCATTTCCAGTCCCGATGTAGCCACTCCTCCGGCATTCACTGCCTTGCCCGGAGCAAAGAGCGTCTTTGAGGCGACAAACTTCTCCACCGCTTCGGCCGTGCATCCCATGTTGCTCACCTCAGCCACACAGCAAGGTTGATGGGCCAATATCTTGTCGGCATCTTCTCCGTTGAGTTCGTTTTGAGTGGCGCAGGTGAGATAGATGTCAGCTTTCTGTTCCCACGGTTTGCGGTTGGCAAAGAATTTCGAGCCACCGAATTCCTCTTCGTAGGGTTGGCAAATGTCGTTGCCACTGGCGCGCAACTCCAGCATGTAGGCTATCTTCTCGTCGTCGAGTCCGGCCGGGTCGTAGATATATCCGTCGGGGCCCGAAATTGTGATCACCTTGCCGCCCAGTTCCGTCGCCTTCTTGGCAGCTCCCCAAGCCACATTTCCGAATCCGCTGATGGCGATGGTCTTGCCCTTGATGGCGATGTCACGTGTCTGCAACATCTGGTTGACGAAGTAGAGTGCCCCATAGCCTGTGGCCTCCGGACGGATGCGTGAGCCTCCATACTCCATGCCCTTGCCCGTAAGCACTCCCTCGAAACGGTGGGTGAGTTTCTTGTACATGCCAAACAAGTAGCCTATTTCCCGGCCACCCACGCCGATATCGCCGGCCGGCACATCCTCGTCGGGGCCGATGTGGCGATAGAGTTCGGTCATGAATGCCTGACAGAAGCGCATCACCTCTGCATCCGACCGTCCGCGTATAGAGAAGTCGCTTCCTCCCTTGCCGCCACCCATAGGCAGTGTGGTGAGTGCGTTTTTGAAAGTTTGTTCGAAGCCCAAGAATTTCAAGATGCTCAGGTTCACCGAGGGATGGAAGCGCAGTCCGCCCTTGTAAGGGCCAATGGCACTGTTGAACTGCACCCGGTAGCCGATGTTTACATGCACCTCTCCCTTGTCGTCTGTCCACGGCACGCGAAATGTGATCACCCGTTCCGGTTCCACAAGACGCTCAATGAGTTTGGCTTTCTCAAATTCGGGATGTCGGTTGTATATGTCTTGAACTGAAATCAGTACTTCCTTGACGGCCTGTAGATACTCTGATTCTCCCGGATGCTTGCGCTCCAAATCCTGCATGATTCTTGAAACTTCCATAGTAGTAATATTTTTATGTTTAGGTAAAGTGTGTCAAAATGTATATTTTGATAGCGCAAATATATTCTTTTTAGATGAAAGTTCCAAGTAATAACTGTTAAAAATCCATTCCCTGCTTTCCTTTTGCATTTTTTTCGTATGCCGCAGATGGGGTGGCTGCTATTGCAACTGCGATGTCGGTGGGGCTTTGAAAACCGTGCTCGGCAGGAATTTAGGGCGGCTGAAGCCGTCCGGAAAGTGTATAGTGAAAAACCAAGCAAGAAAATGAAAATATTTGAAACGTCGAATGGACGGGAATGGGTGGGAATGTGCGACTGCTGTCGTGAAATGCTTGAAAAAACGGAAATGTTTGCCCACTACAGCCCTTTGAAGTTGCGAAAGAGCCACCGTGAAAAGCCGAAAGGGCCGTAGTCAGAAGTTCAAAGAGCCTCTTTTGGAGCATTGAAGGGCCGTAGTTAGAGGCCTTTCGAGCGATGGAATAAAAAAAGGAAGGGTGTGCGCCCTTCCTTTGCCGGTGCAAAGATAATAAAAATGTGGCCCAAATGCAAATGGGGTGTGAAAAGTGTTGACTTTTTGAAATAGGTGGTAGGTGATAGATGTTTGGTGGTAATGAATTGTCTGTTATTGATAATTGCCCCTACACCTCTCTTTGTGAGATTCATATACGGGGCCTTGCATTCGGAAAATAAAAATGAATGGGGTTCATTTTGTATTTTCACTCATTTGTACTATCTTTTCATAAGATAAGGCTGCATTCGGAAAATAAAAATGAATGGGGTTCATTTTGTATTTTCACTCATTTGCACTATCTTTGCGAAGAATACTGCACGCTCTCCCACGCGCGCAGGCTCAATGACAAATGAAATTACAGCCCATGGAAACGAAAATACCACAGGAGTGGAACAAGTTTTATCTGAAAGACGTGACATTCATCAACTTGATGAGACGCCGCATCTACAATGTGCTCATCGTGGCCAATCCCTACGACGCTTTCATGCTCGAAGACGACGGACGCGTGGAGGAAAAAATATACAACGAATACACCGAACTCGGCCTGCGCTATCCTCCCACGTTCACCCAAGTGTCGACAACCGAGGAGGCGGCCAAGGTGCTTGAAACCACCAATGTGGACTTGGTGATCTGTATGCCCGGCAATGCCGACAACGATGCGTTCTCCGTGGCCCGCTCCATTAAGGCCGACTTCCCCGACATTCACTGCGTGGTGCTCACGCCGTTTTCCCACGGCATCACCCGCCGTATGCAAGATGAAGACCTCTCCATCTTCGACTACGTGTTCTGTTGGTTGGGCAATACCAACCTCATTCTCTCCATCATCAAGCTCATCGAAGACAAGATGAATCTTGAGCACGACATCAGGGAGGGTGGGGTGCAGATGATTCTGCTTGTGGAAGACTCCATACGCTTCTACAGTTCCATTCTGCCCAACCTCTACAACTTCCTGCTCGTGCAGAGCAAAAGTTTCTCCAAGGAAGCCCTCAACCGCCATTCGGCAACTATGCGTATGCGCGGACGGCCCAAGGTGGTGCTGGCTCGTACCTATGAGGAAGCCATCACCTTATATAATAGGTATAAGGACAACACGCTGGGCGTGATCAGCGATGCTCGCTTCCCGTTGACTCCCGTCGCCACTCCCTCGCCTAAGGCCGAAGACAAAGACCCTGAGGCCGGTCTCAAGCTGCTGCGCACCATCCGCGCACAAGACGAGTATGTGCCGCTCATCCTCGAAAGTGCCGAGACGGAAAACCGTACCAAAGCCGAGGCAGAGGGATTCCGCTACGTGGACAAGAACTCAAAGACGATGAACCGCGACCTGCGCCGTCTCATGGAAGAACACATGGGATTCGGCGACTTTATCTTCCGCGACCCCAAGACCCACGAGGAAGTGGCGAGGGTGGGCACGCTCAAAGAGTTGCAGGACAACATCTTCAAGATACCCAACGACTCGATGCTCTACCACGTGAGCCGCAATCACATGAGCCGTTGGCTCTGTGCGCGGGCCATTTTCCCCGTGTCGGCTTTCTTGAAAAACGTGACATGGCACAAGTTGCAGGATGTCGATGCCCACAGGCAGATCATCTTCGACGCTATCGTGCAATACCGACACATGAAAAACATCGGTGTGGTGGCCGTGTTCGACCGCATGAAGTTCGACCGCTACGCCCATTTTGCCCGCATCGGCGAAGGCTCGTTGGGCGGCAAGGGGCGCGGACTGGCCTTTCTCGACAATGTGATCAAGCTGCACCCCGAGTTCAACCGCTATGAAAACGTGAAAGTGCAGATCCCCAAGACACTCGTGCTCTGTACCGACCTCTTCGATGAGTTCATGGAGAAGAACAACCTCTATTCCATCGCCCTGAGCGATGCGAGCGACGACGAGATATTGCGCCACTTTCTCCGGGCGCAGTTGCCCGACTCACTCATTGCCGACTTCTTCACGTTTTTCGAAGCCACGCGCAGTCCGATAGCCATCCGGTCGAGTTCGTTGCTCGAAGACAGTCACTATCAGCCGTTTGCCGGCATCTACAGCACCTACATGATACCCTACCTCAACGACCGCTACGCCATGTTGCGCATGTTGGCCAGTGCCATCAAGGGTGTCTATGCCTCGGTCTACTATCGTGACTCCAAGGCTTACATGACGGCCACGAGCAATGTCATCGACCAGGAAAAGATGGCTGTGATATTGCAAGAGGTGGTGGGCAAGGAGTATGGCGACCACTACTATCCCAACATGAGCGGTGTGCTGCGCTCGCTCAACTACTATCCCATCGGTGACGAGACGGCCGAGGAAGGCATTGCCTCGCTGGCCCTCGGACTCGGTAAGTACATCGTCGACGGCGGGCAGACGCTCCGCGTTTCGCCCTATCATCCCGACCAGGTGTTGCAGATGAGTGAGATGGAGATAGCCCTGCGCGAGACCCAGACGCAGTTTTATGCCCTCGACCTGAAGCATGTGGACGAGGACTTCTCGGTGGACGACGGTTTCAACATCCTCAAGCTCAAGGTGAAGGAGGCCGACAAAGACGGGTCGCTGCGGTACATCGCTTCCACGTTTGATCCCTACGATCAGGTGATTCGCGACGGCCTCTACGACGGCGGGCGCAAGATTATCTCCTTTGCAGGAGTGCTTCAGCAGGGCATCATTCCCCTGCCCGAGGTGCTGCGCATGTCGATGAAACTGGGGGCCGAGGCCATGCGCCGCCCGGTGGAGATAGAACTGGCGTGCAACATCCATGACGACAGGACGGCCGAACTGTATCTGTTGCAGATCCGTCCCATTGTCGACTCCAAGCAGATGCTCGACGAAGATGTGGCTTCCGTGCCCGACGAGCATTGTCTGTTGCGCTCCCACACCTCGTTGGGGCACGGCATCAGCGAGGAGGTTTGCGATGTGTTGTATGTGAAATACGACGACAGTTTCTCGGCCATGAACAATTTTTATGTGGCCGACGACATCGAGCGCATCAACCGCAAGTTCCTTGCCGAGGGCCGCAGCTACGTGCTTGTGGGGCCCGGCCGGTGGGGCTCCAGTGACCACTATCTCGGTGTGCCTGTGAAGTGGCCCCACATCAGTGCAGCCAGAGTGATAGTCGAAGTGGCGTTGAAAAACTATCGGGTGGATCCGAGTCAAGGCACGCACTTCTTCCAAAACCTCACCTCGTTTGGCGTGGGCTATTTCACGATAGATACCAATGCGCCCGATGGCGGGCTCATTCGCAAGGATTTGCTCGACAGTATGCCCGCCGTGGAAGAGACCGAATATGTGCGGCATGTGCGCTTCGACCATCCGCTGAAAATCATGATGGACGGCAAGAAACAGGAGGGCGTGGTGATGCTTTGATGCAAATCGCCTTTTGTCTCTTGGCGTCTCGGCACATTACTATAACCCATTCATTGGTCATGAATTGCAAACTCATTCTTTTGCTTGCCTTCGCAACGCTGATAGCGCCCGTGGCAGGCCGTTCGCAAGAACCGCAAATGCTGCGCAATCCCGTCATCCCCGGCTATCATCCCGACCCCAGTGTGTGCAGGGTGGGGGACACGTTCTATCTTGTCAACTCCTCATTCTGCTCTTTCCCCGGCGTGCCTTTGTTCGAGAGCCGGGACCTCGTCCATTGGCGGCAGACCGGCAACGTGTTGACGCGCCCCTCTCAGTTGCCGCTCAAGGGGGGCAACTCGTGGACTGGCATCTACGCACCTACCATCCGCTATCATCAAGGTAGGTTCTATATGATCACGACCAATGTCGGAAACGGTGGCAACTTTTTAGTCACGTCGACCGATGCCCGCACATGGAGCGAGCCCGTGTGGCTGAAGCAACAAGGCATCGACCCTTCGTTGTTCTTCGAGGATGACAAGTGCTACATGTGTTCCAACCCGGGAGATGCCATTTGGTTGTGTGAGATAGATCCTGCCACGGGTCGCCAGCTCTCCGAGAGTCGGCGGCTGTGGCAGGGCGATGGGGGGCGTTATCCCGAAGGCCCCCACATCTATAAAAAAGACGGCTACTACTATCTGCTCATCTCGGAGGGTGGTACTGAATTGGCCCACCGCCTTACCATTGCCCGCAGCTGCAACATCTATGGACCCTACGAGAGCAATCCGGCCAACCCCATTCTCACCAACTGTTCACGCCGGGGACAGAACATGCAGGTGCAGGGTACGGGACATGGCGACTTCGTGCAGGCCGCAGACGGTAGTTGGTGGCTGGTGTTTCTGGCCTATCGCAACTTTGGAGGGGCTTACCATCATTTAGGGCGGGAGACTTTCTTGGCACCGGTGGAATGGGAAGTGGGCGAATGGCCCGTTGTGAACGGCGGACAGCCTATCGACACGCTTA
Organism: Segatella buccae ATCC 33574; assembly: GCF_000184945.1. GTDB lineage: Bacteria > Bacteroidota > Bacteroidia > Bacteroidales > Bacteroidaceae > Prevotella > Prevotella buccae. Next base: position 254,695 of record NZ_GL586311.1, on the reverse strand, counting down.
TGTCGGTGCCGGCTCTGTTGCGCCCGGGCGAGGTGGAAGTTGCATCGCCGAGGGAAGAAAAACGGATGTCGGGGGTGGAATGGGTGCATATCCAAAACCCGATAGCCGGGAACTATTTGTACGGAAAAGACGGTTCGTTGACCATGAAGGCGCATGGCACACTCACGGGAAACAACCAACCGTCGTTTGTCGGGCGAAGGCAGGAACATGCTGTGGTGGAGGCCGAAGCTGTGGTGCGGACTCGCGGAGCTGAGGCCGGACTGACGGTCTATCAGATCAACGACGGCCATTACGATTTGTACATCTCCCCCAATCCTGTGTCCGGTTATCGGGTGGAGTTGCGGTGTAAACTGAAGGCGATCGACTATGTGGTGCAAGAAGCCACGGTCACTTCCGACAAAGTGTGGCTGAAGGTGACTTCCGATGGACTGATGTACAGATTCTTTTATAGTGAAGACGGCGTGAACTACGATGCTTTAGGTGAACTTAATTGTAGTCTGCTAAGCTCGGAAGTGGCCGGCGGATTCACCGGTGTACTGTTGGGCTTGTATGCCTCCGGCAGCGGAAGTGCTCTCTTTGAAGATTTCAAATATCTTGGAAAATGACCTTCTGGAGAGCCTTTCGATGTTTTTTCTTTGTCAATTTAAAATAAATTATCAGTCTTTACGTTATCTTCTATGAGAGCTTCTTTGATGGAACAAACAGGTTGACACACATATTTAAAACAATAAGAAAGTTATGAAAAAGTATTTAGCAGAAATGATCGGCACGATGGTGCTGGTGTTAATGGGCTGCGGCGTGGCCGTGAGCCTGGGTTGCAACAATGGTGATCCCGAGACGGTGATAGGTACAGCCATGGCCTTCGGCCTCTCTGTGGTGGCTATGGCCTATACGATCGGTGGCATCTCCGGTTGCCACATCAATCCCGCCATCACGCTCGGTTGTCTTCTCAGCGGTCGTATGCAGGCCAAGGAGGCAGGTATGTACATGGTGTTTCAGGTCATCGGAGCCGTCATTGGTTCGTTCATCCTCTTTGTGCTGACCTCAGCTGCCGGGCTTAGTGGTACGGGAGCCAACGACCTGCAGGCCAACGGTGCCGGCACAATTCCCGTCTTGGGAGGTCTTTTGGCTGAGATTTTCTTTACCTGCGTGTTTGTACTCGTGGTGCTTGGTGCAACTGCCAAGACCAATGGAGCTACCAACAACTTTGCCGGTTTGGCCATCGGTCTTGCATTGGTGCTCATTCATTTGGCTTGCATCCGCTATACCGGTACATCCGTCAATCCGGCACGTTCCATCGGTCCGGCCCTCTTCCAAGGCGGCACGGCATTGGTCAACCTGTGGATTTTCATCGTTGGTCCGTTTGCCGGTGGTGCTTTGGCTGCAGGCATTTGGAAAATGATCGATACGGAAAAATAATCTTTTTACAGCAAAAGGCTGTCAGTTCGGGGAGTACATGTGTGTGCTCCCTGTTTGCTTTTATGCCTGCGATCCCTTATGGGAATGTAATGTGGGGGCTCTTTGTCTTTGTCAAAGGTTTTGCAAAATGCAGTTTGCAAAACCTCCGCTTCCGACTGTTAAACGCTGATTATTAAACTTTTTAACTTCATTGCAACATTAAAAAACATTCTATCTTTTTGCATTGACAAAAGAAAATGTTAAATTTGCAATCAGTTTAAGCAGTTTGAGAATTATTCATTTTTTAATAAATCATAGAATTATGGCAGTTAATTACAAAGATTTAGGTCTCGTGAACACACGCGAGATGTTCAAGAGAGCCATCAACGGCGGTTACGCCATTCCGGCATTCAACTTCAACAATATGGAGCAGTTGCAGGCCATCATCAAGGCCTCTTCCGATCTCAAGTCTCCTGTGATCCTTCAGGTGTCGAAGGGGGCCCGCAACTATGCCAATGCCACACTGTTGCGCTACATGTCGCAGGGTGCTGTGGAGTATGCTAAAGAATTGGGTTGCAAGCATCCCGAGATCGTTGTCCATCTCGACCACGGCGACAGCTTCGAGACCTGCAAGAGCTGTGTGGACATGGGCTTCTCGTCCGTGATGATCGACGGTTCTTCCCTGCCTTATGAAGAGAATATCGCCCTGACCAAGAAGGTGGTTGACTATGCTCATCAGTTCGATGTGACCGTTGAGGGTGAACTCGGCGTTTTGGCCGGTGTGGAGGATGATGTTGTAGCAGCAGAGTCCCACTACACCAAGCCCGAGGAGGTTATCGATTTTGTGAGCCGCACGGGTGTTGACTCTCTGGCCATCTCTATTGGTACTTCCCACGGTGCCTATAAGTTCACTCCCGAGCAGTGTACGCGCGACCCGAAGACCGGCCGTCTCGTTCCTCCTCCCTTGGCTTTCGATGTGCTCGATGCCATCATGGTGCAGTTGCCCGGCTTCCCCATCGTGCTCCACGGTTCTTCTTCCGTGCCTCAGGAGTATGTTGATATGATCAACAAGTACGGTGGCAAGCTCCCCGATGCTGTCGGTATCCCCGAGGAGCAGCTCCGCAAGGCTGCCAAGAGTGCCGTTTGCAAAATCAATATCGACTCCGACTCTCGTCTTGCCTTCACCGCTGCCGTGCGCAAGGTGCTTGCCGAGAAGCCCGGAGAGTTTGATCCGCGCAAGTATTGCGGCCCTGCTCGCGACCTCATGACAGAACTCTACGAGCACAAGATTAAGGAGGTTTTGGGCTCCGACAACAAGCTCGCACAGCTCGACTAATATTTCTGCCTTCCTCGCCACCGTGCGAGAAGGGTATGGTATGATTTGAATATTGTTTTCATTAGCAAGATAATCGTTATAAAAAGCGGGAATCCATCATTGTGGGTTCCCGCTTTTGGGGTGTGGTTGTGTATAGGGCGATTCATCCTCATTGGCTTTTCTCTTGCAAGACAAGTCGGCCTTCTACGTTTCCATTCACCCATTTCCCCGGTTTTTTCTCCATTCTGTCCCGCCCTTGGCAGGTTGATAGTAGGGGTGTGTCCACCCGTTTTCCGGGTTGGGAAAGTCGGAACGCCTGTTTCGACTTTCTCTCTCTCCCTGTCTCCGGCCCTTGCTTTCCCTTTAATCCTCCAACCTGTGGAAAGCCTGTGGCAGGTAGTCGATGATATCCCCGGCGATGAGGCTTTCTTTCCCCTTTTCCCGGGCAGCGATGTCACCAGCCAGCCCATGCAGATACATGCCCAGTCGGCAGGCATCCGCCTGCTGGTATCCCCGTGCCAACAGCCCTGTGATGATGCCCGTGAGCACATCGCCGCTGCCTGCTGTTGCCATGCCGCTGTTGCCCGTGGGGTTGAATTCCACCTGTCCGTTGGGCAGGCAAAGTGCCGAATAGTGTCCCTTTAGTATGATGTAAGCATGTAGATGCTCCGCCATCTGCTGGGTTTTATGCAACCGGTCGTAGTCTCCATTGCTTGTCCCTCCCGAGAGGCGGTCAAACTCTTTCGGGTGAGGTGTGAGGATGATGTCCCTCGGCAGCTGTTGCATCCAGGCGCGGTGGTTAGCAAGGATGTTGATGGCATCGGCATCGATGACGAGCGGGCAGGTGGCCCGACGAATCTGTGCGATGAGGGCGATGGCCGTATTCTCGAGTTGGCCCAGTCCCGGTCCGATGCCCAGTGCGTCGAAATCCTCCGTGTCCACTGCCTCGGAGAAGTAGGTCTCTTCATGATCCATCTGCATCACTGCCTCGGGCACAGCCATCTGCATGATGTCGTAGTTGCGCTTGGGTGTGTGAACCGTCACTTTGCCCACTCCTGCCCGCAGACAGGCCCGGGCTGCGAGCACTGCTGCCCCTGCCATGCCGTAGCTACCCGCCACAAGCAGCGCATTGCCCATGTTGCCCTTGTGGGCGAAGTCGCTGCGATGGAGCAGCCGGGGCCGCAAGTCGCTCTCTTCGAGCAGGGTGTACTGACTTTCGGTCTTGTTGATATATTCCGGCGAGAGCCGGATGTCAAGCACCCGTAGCCGACCGATGTAAGGCTGATTGTCGGCCAACAGCATGGCGAGCTTCTTCTGTTGAAGTGTCAGGGTAAGGTCGGCCCGGACAATGTTCTGGCGTATGTTGTACGTGTTGTCCTCACACATCAGTCCCGACGGCATGTCGATGCTCACCACCCGGGCCGGTGACTGGTTGATGTATTTCACCATGGCTGCAAACCCGCCGGCGAGCGGTTTGTTGAGTCCGCTGCCGAACAGTCCGTCCACCACCAGCGTGTCGGCCCCCAATTCAGGTGGATCAAAATTGAGCGTCACTTCCGTGAATTTCTTCAACCCTTTCATCTCCGTGAGCCGCTGCTTGTTGGCGGCACAGTCTTCGGATAAATGGTTGTGTACATTGAAGAGGTACACGCTCACATCGTATCCCTCTTCCACCAACAGGCGTGCCACAGCCAGTGCATCGCCCCCGTTGTTGCCCGGACCGGCAAACACCACCACGGGTGTGCGGGTCGAATAGTCCTCGGTGATGGCGTGGGTGAGTGCCTTGGCCGCCCGCTCCATCAGGTTGATGGAACTCACCGGCTCGTGTTCGATCGTATATTTATCAAGCTCATGTATCTGAGCACTTGTGAAAATCTTCATATCAAGGGCAAAATTACAAATAATCTTGGAATTTGCATCCCCTTGCGTACAGAAAAACTTGTTTCTTGCTGTTTAAGTTATAAATCGTAGGAACATTTTGTGAAGTTTAAAGCGCATTTTTGCATAGAGGCTAAATCAAAAACAGCTCCATTGACTGTGGGTGGACGCATTCTCTTTCGCTGATTTCCCGATGTCAGTAACATATAATTAAAAGTGAAAAATTGTCCCACGATGGCTGAAGTTACGCATATTTTTCGTAATTTTGCCACCAAAATAATAATCAGAGGGACAATGGGTACCATTAGAATAAAGGACAAGACCTTCAAGACTTCTATCCCCGAAGCCGAAATCATGGAGAAAATAAAAGTGGTTGCCGACCGTATCAACAAGGACATGGAGGGCAAGAATCCGCTCTTGTTGGCTGTGTTAAACGGTTCTTTTATTTTTGCGGCCGACTTGATGAGGATGCTCACCATTCCGTGTGAAATTTCGTTTGTGAAGTTGTCTTCATACGAGGGTACGGCCTCTACGGGCAAGGTGAAAGAGTTGGTGGGCATCAATGCCGACCTCACCGGGCGGACGGTCATCATCGTGGAAGATATTATCGAGTCGGGACTCACAATGGCGCACATGCTGGAGAGCCTGCGGGCCTGCAGGCCGGAGTCTATCCATATATGCTCATTGCTGGTGAAGCCGGAGAAGCTGTTGGTGCCTTTGGACATCGAGTACACGGTGATGAATATTCCTAATGACTTTATCCTCGGCTACGGCCTTGACTACGACCAGCAGGGGCGTGGCTTGCGTGACATCTACACGCTCGTGAGCGAATAGGGCGCAAGAGGGGAAGGGGGCAGTCCCGTTGGCAACGCATAATCCAAACACATACTTTATATATAAGGTAAAAGATGAAGAATATTGTAATTTTCGGTGCTCCGGGTGCAGGCAAAGGCACTCAGAGCGACAAGCTGATTGAGAAATACGGTCTCGGTCACATCTCTACGGGCGACGTGCTTCGCAACGAAATCAAGAACGGAACGGAACTTGGCAAGACGGCCAAAGGTTATATTGACAACGGGCAGCTGATTCCCGACGAATTGATGGTTGACATTCTGGCCAGTGTCTACGACGGTTTTGGCAAAGAACATGCCGGCGTGATATTCGATGGTTTTCCCCGCACCACTCCCCAAGCTGAGGCCCTGAAGAAGATGCTTGCCGAGCGCGGACACAAAGTGGCAGCCATGATAGAGCTTTCTGTCCCCGAAGACGAACTGATGGCCCGACTCATCAATCGCGGTAAGGAGAGCGGCCGCTCCGATGACAACGAGGAGACCATCAAGAAGCGTCTCAATGTTTATCATACACAGACCTCCCCGCTCATCGACTGGTATGCGAAAGAAGGCATCCACCACCATGTGGAAGGCTTGGGCACTGTTGAAGAAATCTTCAGCCGCATAGCCGATGTGGTAGATGGCTTATGAGGTGGTAGGTGATGGGTGTTAGGTGATAGGTGTTAATGATATGCAGCGATTGTTATTTGGCTGCTGTCGCTCATCTCTTTCCTCCTCGTTTTTGATAGGACTAATCATTAACACCTAACACCTATCACCTAACACCCATCACCTAACACCCATCACCTAACACCCATCACCTATCACCTATCACCTATCACCTAACACCTAACACCCATCACCTCACTAATGGAAAGTAACTTTGTAGACTACGTTAAGATTTATTGTCGCTCGGGCAAGGGCGGTAAAGGCTCTATGCACCTTCGTCATGTGAAATACAATCCCAACGGTGGTCCCGACGGTGGCGATGGCGGCAAGGGCGGAAGCGTCATCTTGCGCGGCAACCATAACTATTGGACGCTCCTGCATCTGAAATACCAGCGGCATGTCTATGCCGAGCATGGAGGCAATGGCGGGCGAGACAAGTGCCACGGCACCGATGGCAAAGACATGTACATCGATGTGCCGTGCGGGACGGTGGTCTATAATGCCGAGACGGGTAAGTATGTGTGCGATGTCACCTACGACGGACAGGAGGTGATGCTGCTCAAGGGCGGTCGTGGCGGATTGGGCAATTTCCAGTTCCGCACTTCCACCAATCAGGCTCCGCGCTATGCGCAGCCCGGTGAACCGATGCAGGAGATGACCGTTATCCTCGAACTGAAGCTCTTGGCCGATGTGGGACTTGTGGGCTTCCCCAATGCCGGCAAGTCGACCTTGCTCTCAGCTTTGTCGAGTGCCCGGCCAAAGATAGCCAACTATCCTTTCACCACCCTTGAACCAAGTCTGGGCATTGTAAGCTATCACGACCAAAAGTCGTTTGTGATGGCCGACATTCCCGGCATCATCGAAGGGGCGAGCGAAGGGAAAGGACTCGGGCTCCGTTTCCTTCGGCACATTGAGCGCAACTCGCTGCTGCTCTTCATGGTGCCCGGTGACACGGACGACATCAAGCGTGAATATGAAGTGCTGCTCAACGAGCTTCGGCAGTTCAATCCCGAGATGCTCGACAAGCATCGGGTGCTGGCCGTGACCAAGTGCGATTTGCTTGACGAAGAACTCATCGAGATGCTCCGGGAGACTTTGCCTACCGACCTGCCCGTGGTTTTCATCTCGTCGGTTACCGGTTTGGGACTCAGCGAACTGAAAGATGTGCTTTGGCGCGAACTCAATTCGGAGAGCAACAAGTTGCAGGACATAACGGCTGAAGACACATTGGTGCATCGCGATAAGGACATGAGCCGTTTTTCTTCCGAGCTGAAAGACGAAGGAGAAGATGAAATCCTGTTTGTCGACAGCGATGAGGTGGAAGACATTGAAGAGCTCGACGATTTTGAATATGAGGAGGAAGAATAGTTGCAGATGAATCCCCCTGTCCTGAAATACTACGAAGTGGCCGACCGCGTGTCGGCCTTTTCCACCACCCGTAAAGGTGGTGTGAGTTGTGGGTGCTATGGCGGATTCAATGTCAATGCTTTTTGTGGCGATGACGAAACACATGTAACTGCCAATCGCCGACTGCTTGCCAAGGAGCTTGGCGTGGCCGAAGACCGGCTCATCATCCCTCACCAGACCCACGGCATCGAGAGCCGGATGATAGCCGAGGAGTTTTTCGGCTTGCCCGGAAGGGTGCGGCAGATGCTGCTCGAAGGCATCGACTGTGTGATGACCGATGTGCCGGGAGTCTGCATCGGAGTCTCCACGGCCGACTGCATTCCCCTTTTGTTCTACGATCGGGCCCACCATGCCGCCGCTGCCGTACATGCCGGTTGGCGTGGCACGCTCAACAAGATAGCCCACAAGGCGGTGGTGGAGATGCATCATTGTTTCAAGACGGTGCCCCAAGATGTTGTGGCCGTGATTGGCCCGGGCATATCGCTTGCCAACTTTGAGGTGGGGCAAGAGGTCTATGAGCAATTTGCACAGTTGGGCAACGACATGGAGCGCATTGCCAAGATGTATGACAAGTGGCACATCGATCTGCCGGAATGCAACCGGTTGCAACTTGTGGAGGCAGGAGTGCCCGAACGCCAAATCCTTTCTGCGGGCATTTGCACTTACGACCATTGCGACGAGTTTTTCTCCGCCCGCAGGCTCGGCATCGAGTCGGGCCGCATCTATACCGGCATTGTGCTTAGATAATGCCCCTAAATCTCCCTGAATAATGAAGAGAAATCCACGACTACATTTTTTTCTTATAGGCATTGCGCTCTTTGCAGCGATAACGGCTTTTGCACCGGCCCGCAACCAGTTTACGGCGGCCGAGCAACAGCAGATAAGCATTGCCACTCCCGGACTGTTTGACAAGAGCGATGCCTTCACTGTTGAATTTGGCACAGTCGGTGCCGGTGACTACTCTTTTCCGTTGCCTGTGGGCAAGGCTGAACAGAAAACCAACTTCTTCCTCTCCATTGAAACCAAGGAGGGAGATGCCGTAAAAGCCATGTTCGATGGCGTGGTGCGTCTCTCCAGACATCATTCCGACTATGGCAATGTCGTTGTGGTGCGTCACGACAATGGGTTGGAAACGGTGTATGCTAACAATGCTCAGAATCTGGTCAAAGTGGGGCAAAGCGTCAAAGCCGGACAGACCATAGCCATCGTAGGCGGCAAAGGCGGACGGGCGTATTGCGATGTTGCCATCATGGTGAATGGCGCGCGCATCAATCCCTCTACAGTGATAGACATTAAGAGCCATCGGTTGCGCAAGCAGACACTGCTTTGCAAGAAAAACGGCTCTCGGGTGGCCGTTTCCATGGTGGGGGAGAAAGAGGCTTCAGCCGAGCGTAAGTGTGAGACACCCACCAGTCTCGACCCGTCCGACGAACTGACCTACGAACAGTCGAAAGAATTTAAAATCGATTTGGAGAAGATAGCCCGTGAGCATTGGGCCTATCCGTTGCCGGGCAGTCATGTGATAAGTCCATACGGTGGCAAACGCAAGCATTCCGGCGTAGACATCAAGACCTGTCCCAACGACAAAGTCTTGGCCGCTTTCGACGGAGTTGTCACCCTCTCTTGTGCCCACTACGGCTATGGCAACTGCATCACCATCAAGCATGCCTACGGCTTTGAGACCCTTTACAGCCATCAGTCGAGAAACTTTGTGAAAGTGGGGCAGAAGGTGAAAGCCGGGCAAGTGATAGGACTCACGGGCCGCACGGGCCGTGCCACCACCGAGCATCTGCACTTTGAAGTCCACTTCAAGGGGCGTCGCATCGATCCGGCCGTCATCTTCAACCACAGCAGCAAGAAACTCCAAGCTTCGACCCTCGTTTTGAAAAACGGGTGCATGACGACCCAAAAGAGTTGACAGAAATATGACGCAAGAGCACGAAGAAATCAATACTTGGATTGAACGCTATTCGGAACCCCTTCTGAACAGAGCTTTGTCGACCATGAGAAACAAGGAAGACGCTATGGATGTGGTTCAGGAAGTCTTTATTGCCGCGGCTGCAGCCTATCACACTTTCGAGGGAAAGAGCACGCCGCTGACATGGTTGCTGCATATCTTGAAAAACAAAACCGCAGATTTTTATCGGGATAAATACCGCAAGCCGGAAGTTGTCAATATGCCGGAGTTCTTTGACCGGACGGGGGCATGGACAGATGATTCCGTCCTTCACGAATGGTCGAGGGGTATCGAAGAGGGGGAAGATCGGCATGCACTGATGAACACCTTGGATAATTGTATAGACCATCTTCCCTCCCAATGGAAAGTCACGGTGAAACTCTACTATATAGAAGAGAAAAAAGCCAATGAAGTTTGTCAGGAGTTGAACATTGCCACGACTAATCTTTGGAAGATTCTTCAGCGCAGCCGTATGCAACTAAGAAAATGTATAGAAGTAAACTGGTTTGAGAAGTTATGAAAGCATTGATCAGCAGATTGATTCATATCATCATTATGCCTTGCAGCCATGTGCCGTTGCAGATAGAGCAGCAAAGGGCCGGCGAGCTCCCGTTCGTGAAGCGGATGAGGCTTCGCGCTCACTTGGCTGTGTGTAAATGGTGTGCTGCCTATGCCAAGAAAGTGGAGATGATAGACGGTCTTCTCACTAAAAAAGCATCGGAAGACAAAAAAAATATGCACTTTGAAAACCTTGAGATACAGCAGTTTAAGGATAAACTAAGAAAAAAAATGTCTTCTTAGCGTCATTTTTCTGTCAGGATTAGAAGAAGTTGACGACTATACAGGTGGAAAAGCCCTTCAAGGGCATTCACTAAACATAGTCATAAATTTCAAGAATCTGACAGGATGAAGATAAAGAAACAGTTGCTTTCGGGCAACAGACTCTATCAAATCGGGTACAATGTTACCCTGTTCGGCACCGCTGCCATTCTTTTGTGGATCGGTATCTTTAAGTTCACACCGACAGAGGCGGCAGCCATCAGACCTTTAATCGAATACCATCCTTTCAGTTTTTGGGCATACGACATGTTCGGCCAGCAAAGCGTTTCCAACTTTGTCGGTATCGTGGAAATATCACTTGCAGTCGTACTCCTTTTATCCATCAAATTTCATTCTTTGAGCCTGTATGCAGGGGTGGGAATTGTTTGTACCTTCCTTGTCACGCTCAGTTTTCTATTCTTCGCCCCCGGAGTGTGGAGAATCAGGGACGGCGTGCCCATAGCCGACTTTTTCATCGTCAAGGATTTGGCCTATTTGGGGTTCGGGTTGATGCTGCTCGGTCGGTCAATGTCCAACGACAAGGAAAAACATGATGCGGAAATGACATCCTCTTATTAAATAATATAATCGTATAAAACAACTAAAAGCAATGAAAAAGATTCAATTTGGCGCCGCTTTGTCGGCAGTAGTGTTAGCAAGTATGGTGTTTGCTTCTTGCAGTAAGGATGATGACATGAAGCCTTCTACGGGCAGTATGCGCACCCTGACAGTTGAAAACATCGTCGCACCGAAACTCTTTGTGGAGAGCGGGGCGTTCAAAAACACGGGAAAATCTCCCGTCATTCAACCCGGAGAGAGCGTCAGCTTCAAGTTTAAGGCTGGCAAAGGGCAGGCACTGATGTTTACCATGATGTACGGGAAGTCCAAAGACTGGTTCTTCGCTTCCCGTCAGCCCGGCATCAAACTGTTTGACGCACAGGGGAAGGCAATGACAGGAGATGTGTCTGCACAAGTGAAACTTTGGGATAACGGGACGAAAGTCGGTATGACAGACGCAAAAGAGTCGAACCCCATCATGGAGGTGAAGGGAGTGGATGTTGCCAAACTCATGAAAGTGATGCTGGCTTATGACGAACCGACCTCCGAGTTCACGCTCACCCTCAAAAACACTTCTGCCGGCACGGACAACGAGACTCCGTTCTCACCCGGCGTGTGGGCCGTGTCTACCTTTGACGGCAGCAAACTGCTTGCAGAGAAGCCCTTCTTCACACCGGGAGAAAAGTCTAATCCGGAGATGACAGACATTGCCCAAATGGGGAATATCGACAAGCTGAAAATGAAGGTGGAAGCCAACACCGGCATCATCACCGGCATCTCCCCGGTGCTTGTGGTTGTGTATCAAGGTGAGAAAAATCCCATCTACGAACTCGGCAAGAAAGATAGCGGCATGGGACTGAAAGATTTGGCACAAATGGGCAATGCAAGCAAGTTGCAGGAGAGTCTGAAAAAGATGAAAGGTGTGAAAAGTGTTGTCGTTGCCGGCACGGCCCCTGTGGGTCCCGGTCAAAAGGTCATGGCACAGTACAAGGTTGAGGCTGGAGACAAGCTCGCATACGCTACCATGTTTGGCTTCTCCAACGACTGGTTCTATGCCAATGAGCAGGCCATTCCGGCCGGTTCGAACGGTGACATTACTGGTAAGACAACCCTCCTTGATTCCGGAACAGGCGTTGACCAATATCCCGGAGCCGGTAACAGACAGGCGCTTTTCGGCGGAACACCGCAGGCAGAAAGCAAGCCCATCAGTAAAGTCGGAAACACTTTCCCCGTTCCTTCTGTCAATAAAGTCTTGAAAATTACAATTAAATAGGAAAGGGGCGACTCCCGTCGAACCGGGTAAACAGATTGGCAAAAACCGGGATGGTTGATGGCTGGTTGCGGAAATGAATATATGTATTGGCCACACACCGGCAAAAATCGGTGAAAGGTACCTCCAGAAGATACCGGATGGCGGCGAATAATATGAACAAAATCATATCCGTCAAAATTCTCCAACCAGAATGAGAAACCAGCTTCAGAACACCGGAAAAGCCCACCGATTTGCTCATTCGTGCCCATCGAACTTCTGAAAGGGCCACACTTTCTCGTCGAAAGGGCCACAGTTATACGACAACTGTGGCCCTTTTGCAAGCCCGTTTGGACCCTTTTAGGCCTGTTTTTGGTCCCGAAATCGTGTCAGTAAAATTCAAACGACTGATTGTCAGCGTCTTGGAAACATCGCCAAAAATCGCGTATTTGCATCCCGTGGGTTGTTGGTTGCGAATATTGCAAGCAGAGAGGTCGAAAACGAATAATTAGTTTGACATTTATTCTGTCCGGAGGTGTTTCACTATGCAACATTCGTTGATCCTAAAAAGCATTTGATTGCATAGCCTTTATGCCATAGAATGGTAAATGAAGGGTGTATGGAGGCAGTTTGGTGGAGCATTGTCGGGCCATCTCAACTTAACCAAGCGGAGAGTAAACAAAGAATCGGGCAGTCGTGGCTTTTATGATAAAAAACTGTAATAATGGATAGAATCTGAATTTTTTGTGCTACTTTTGCACTTTGATACAGTTAAGATGATAGAGACAAGGCAAGAATGCTCCGCATCAAAAAATTAGATATCTTCATAGCCAAACAGTTTGGCTTGCTCTTTGTGGGTACCTTTTTCATCTGCCAGTTTGTGCTGATGATGCAGTTTCTGTGGAGGTATATCGACGAGCTCATCGGCAAGGGCCTTTCTATGGAGGTGCTGGCCCAGTTTTTTTGGTACATGAGTCTGATGCTCGTGCCGCAGGCCTTGCCCTTGGCCATCCTCCTCTCCTCTCTCATCACATTCGGAAATCTGGGTGAAAGCTCTGAACTCACGGCCATCAAGGCCGCAGGCATTTCGTTGATGCAGACCTTCCGCTCGCTGATTTTCATCACGGTGGTGGTCATGGGCTGTTCGTTCTATTTCCAAAACAACATAGGTCCGCAGGCCAACATGAAGATCACCCAGCTGCTCATCTCGATGAAGCAGAAGAGTCCGGAACTGGAAATCCCCGAGGGTATCTTCTACGACGGCATCCCCAACTGCAACCTCTATGTGCAGAAGAAAAATGTGAAGACGGGCAAACTCTACGGAATCATGATCTACCGGATGACCAACAGCTATGAGGATGCGGCCATCATTCTGGCCGACTCGGGCATGTTGCAGTCGACGGCAGAGAAGAAGCACCTCGTGCTGACACTGTGGAGTGGGGAATGGTTTGAAAACATGCAGTCGCAGGAACTGGGGAACAGTGCATCGGTGCCCTATCGGCGGGAGACTTTCTCGTCGAAGAAGATCGTGCTCGACTTCGACGCCGACTTCAACATGACCGATGCCGCTTCGCTCTCCAACAATGCCAAGGCCAAGAGTCTGGGCAGAATCAAGAGTGACATCGACTCCCTCAACCATGTCTACGACAGCATCGGCCGGGTGTATTACAACGACGGACAGCAAATATATTACGCGAAAGCGAGCATCAGCAAGGTCGACTCGTTGCGCGTGGACAGATTGCTCAAGAACGGCAAGGCAGAGAACCCCGATACCCTGTTCAACCGACTGCCGGCCGACCGCAAGCTCGCTGCCGTGAACAGTGCCTTGAGCAGAGTGCAGGGCGACATGGGCGACATGGACTTCAAAGGCATGATAACAGGCGACGGAGACCGCATCATCCGCCAACACGAGATAGAGGCCATCAACAAGTTCACCTTGGCTTTCTCCTGCCTCATCTTCTTCTTCATCGGAGCACCCTTGGGGGCAATCATCCGGAAAGGCGGACTGGGAGTGCCGGTCATCGTCTCCGTGCTCGTGTTCATCGTGTATTACATTCTCGACAACACCGGTTACAGAATGGCGCGTGGAGGCATGTGGGCCGTATGGTTCGGCAAGGGGTTGGCCCCGGCAGTGCTGATACCGCTGGCAGCCTTTGTCACCTACAAAGCCATCAACGACTCGATGGTGTTCAACATGGACCTCTACCGCAATTTCTTCATGAAGATAATGGGCGTCCGCATCAAGCGTCACCTTTTCAGAAAAGAGGTGATCATCACGCCCCCCGACTACAACGGCGATGCAGAGCGGCTGACACGGATTGGCAACGATGTTGCCGCCTACAGCCAAAGCCATCGGTTGGTGCAGGCCCCCAACATCGTCAAGGTGTTTTTCAGATACCGCCCCGACCACGAGATAGAGCGCATCAACGACGAGTTGGAGGCCGTGATAGAAGACCTTTCCAACACGAAGGACAAGGTGATTCTGCACGAGCTCAACCAATATCCCGTGATGGCGGTTAAGGCGCACACGCGGCCTTTCGAGCGCAAGTGGATGAATGTCACGGCAGCTTTCGTCCTCCCCGTAGGACTCTTCCTCTATCTGCGCATGTGGCGCTTCCGCCTGCGACTGCTGCACGACTTGAGGCTCATCCGCCAAACCTGTGCTAACATCACGGAACGAATTAAAGAACTGGGGCCGGTTTGTACGGAATGAACCTCCATATACCGGCATCCCACTCAGATATTTCAGCAACATATATAATAAGGTACAAATGGAAGAATATAAACTCAATAGCGTAGAAGACGCGATAAAAGACTTTAAAGAAGGGAAATTCGTTATCGTAGTCGATGATGAAGATCGTGAAAATGAGGGTGACCTCATTATCGCCGCCGAGAAAATAGACGATGAGAAAGTGAACTTCATGCTCAAACATGCGCGTGGTGTGCTTTGTGCCCCTATCACCATCAGCCGATGCGACGAACTGGATCTCCCTCGTCAGGTGCAAGACAATACTTCTGTGTTGGGTACGCCGTTCACCGTGACCGTTGACAAACTCGAAGGTTGCACCACCGGTGTCTCTGCCCACGACCGGGCAGCCACCATCCGGGCGCTCGCTGACCCGGCATCGACCCCGCAGACATTTGGTCGGCCCGGACATATCAATCCGCTCTATGCGCAGGACAATGGCGTGCTCCGTCGCAGCGGCCACACCGAAGCCGCCATCGACCTTTGCCGCATGGCTGGTCTCTATCCGGCCGGTGCACTTATGGAAATCATGAATGAAGACGGCACCATGGCCCGTTTGCCCCAACTTCTCGAGTTTGGTCGGGAATATGGCTTAAAAGTGATTTCTATCAAAGACATGATAGCCTACCGCTTGAAAAGGGAATCGCTTATCGAGGTGGGCGTCAATGTGGACATGCCCACCGAATACGGGCATTTCCATCTCATTCCCTTCCGCCAGACCAGCAACGGCATGGAACATTTTGCCCTTGTCAAAGGCAAGTGGGAGGAGGATGAACCCGTGCTGGTGCGTGTACACTCGTCGTGTGCCACCGGCGACATTCTCGGCAGCAAGCGTTGTGATTGTGGCGAACAGCTGCATAAGGCCATGCAGATGATCGAGAAAGAAGGGAAGGGGGTGGTCGTCTACATGCAGCAGGAAGGCCGTGGCATAGGGCTGATGAACAAAATGGCCGCCTACAAGCTTCAGGAAGAGGGCTACGACACGGTGGATGCCAATATCCACCTCGGGTTCAAGCCTGATGAGCGCGACTACGGCTGCGGGGCACAGATGCTCCGCCATCTGGGTATCCACAAGATGCGTCTCATCACCAACAATCCGGTGAAGCGGGTGGGGCTGGAAGCCTACGGACTGGAGATTGTTGAGAATGTGCCCATCGAGATTACCCCCAACCCCTACAACAAACGCTATCTGGCCACCAAGCGCGAGCGCATGGGCCATATCCTGCACTTTGTCTGAGAAACGGGAGAAAAACATTTCAGGCATCAATTTAAAAAAGGAGAACGAAACTTTGTTTTTGTCCTCCTTTTGTTTTTGTCCCTTTCCCCCGTTGGGCTGGGAAATGGGGGCAAAACGAAGCTGACGACCAGATGTCGCCATACCGACGGCTTGCAACTTGGAATATGACAAAAATGACATTAATTCAAAACAAACATTGAAATATTGCCACCATTTCTTCTCCATAAAGAATAAAATGCTTACTTTTGCATCAGCATAACTTCAGTATTATTAAAATATGGCACAATTATCAGATCGTCTAAACAGATTGGCACCTTCAGCCACGCTGGCGATGTCGCAGAAGAGCAGTGAGATGAAAGCTCAAGGGATTGATGTAATCAACATGAGTGTCGGCGAACCCGACTTTAATACTCCCGACCACATCAAGCGGGCTGCCAAACGGGCTATAGATGAGAACTATTCGAAGTATTCGCCCGTTCCGGGATATGCCGACCTGCGGAAAGCCATTGTCGCCAAACTAAAAAGAGAAAACGCCCTTGACTATGCGCTATCTGAAGTGCTTGTGAGCAATGGTGCCAAACAAAGTGTATGTAATACTATTATGGCACTCGTCAACGATGGTGACGAAGTGATTATCCCCACTCCTTATTGGGTGAGTTATCCACAGATGGTGAAACTCGCCGGAGGTGTGCCTGTCTTTGTCAATGCGGGATTCGACCAGAATTTCAAGATGACGGCCGATCAACTTGAAGCTGCCATCACACCAAAAACCAAAATGCTGATACTATGCTCTCCCAGCAACCCCACGGGTAGCGTCTACTCACAGGAAGAGCTTGACAAACTGGCTGCGATAATTTGTAATCATGAAAACTTGTATGTGCTCGCAGATGAAATTTATGAGCATATCAATTATATTGGCAAACATGCCAGCATCGCCCGGGCCAAGGGTATGAAGGAACGTGCCATCATCGTCAACGGTGTGTCGAAAGCATACGCCATGACCGGATGGCGCATCGGTTATATCGCTGCTCCAGAGTGGATCGTTAAAGGCTGCAACAAACTCCAAGGGCAGTACACCAGTGGTCCGTGTTCTGTCAGCCAGAAAGCGGCTGAGGCTGCCTACACGCTTGACCAAGGCTGTGTGGAAGAAATGCGTCAGGCTTTTGAGCACCGTCGCAACCTTATCGTAGAGTTGGCCAAAGCCATTCCCGGTCTCGAGGTCAATGTGCCTGAAGGGGCTTTTTATCTGTTTCCTAAATGCAGCAGTTTCTTCGGCAAGAGCGACGGGATTACAACCATCGGAAATTCCACCGACTTGGCCATGTATCTTCTTGAAAAAGGCCATGTTGCCACCGTTGGTGGCGATGCTTTCGGCGACCCCGAATGCTTCCGCATGAGCTATGCCACCAGCGACGAAAATATCCGTGAAGCCATGAAGCGCATCAAGGAAACACTGGCCAAATTGAAATGACCTTGCATGGCGGCAACAGAGATTTGGCGGGGGAAGCGCATATTTTTGCGCAAACTACCCGTTAAAACTTCTTAATTAGGGGGATAGTTATCTTTAAATTGTTATCTTTGCCAGTAAATCTCAGCCAAAAGGGAAGGTGCGTCTGCACAATAACCACGGCATGGATAAGTGACTAACGAATTTAATTACAATTTTATAAATAACTAAAAATTAAAATTTTAAATTTATGGCAACTACAAATCAAACAGCCAGCCCTAAGAAATCTCAGGGCTTCACAGGTATCCGCGCAGCGTTCTGGGTTATCGTTGTATGCTTCATCATCGCAGTGTGCTTCTTCAAGTTCTTCCTCGGTTCTCCTTCTCACTTCGTCAATGGTGATCCCGAAGGTGCCGTGCTGAACTCCAATATCTGGGGTACTATCTACAAAGGTGGTGTTGTTGTGCCGGTGATCCACACACTTCTGTTGTCTGTTATCGCACTTTCCATCGAGCGTCTTCTCGCTCTCCGCACCGCTTTCGGTAAGGGCTCTCTGCCCAAGTTCGTTGCTAACATCAAGGCAGCTCTGAACGCCAACGACTTCAAGAAGGCTCAAGATCTCTGCGACAAGCAAAAGGGTTCTGTAGCCAATGTTGTTTACGCTTCTCTGAATGCCTACAAGGCCATGAACGACGGTGCCAACGCTTCTTTGAAGAAGTCTCAGAAGGTGGCTAAGATCCAGCAGGCCCACGAGGAAGCAACTCAGCTTGAGATGCCTACTTTGACCATGAACCTCCCGCTGATTGCTACCATCGTAACACTGGGTACGCTGACCGGTCTTCTCGGTACTGTAACCGGTATGATTCGCTCGTTCGCCGCTCTGGCAGCCGGTGGTGGTGGCGACTCTCTCGCTCTTTCTGCTGGTATTTCTGAGGCTCTTATCAACACCGCATTCGGTATCGCCACATCTTGGTGCGCAGTTATTTCCTATAACTACTTCACAAACAAGATTGACAAGTTGACATTCGCCCTTGACGAGGTTGGTTACTCTATCGCTCAGACATACGAAGCAAACCACGCAGACGAGGCTTAATTTTTGCTAACCCTTTAAAAATTTATCGCTATGGGTAAAGTAAAAATTAAGAAGAGTGACGTCTGGATCGATATGACCCCTATGTCCGACGTGATGGTTCTTCTGCTGACATTCTTCATGCTGACGTCTACGTTCGTTAAGAACGAGCCCGTGAAGGTTGTTACGCCGGGATCCGTGTCGGAGATTAAGGTGCCCGAGAAAGACGTGCTGAATATTCTTGTCAACAAAGACGGCAGGATATTCATGAGTATGGACAAGGTTACCGATTTGGAGGCCGCGCTTCAGACGATTACGGCCGAAAACGGTATCTCGCTGAACGGCGAACAAATCAAGAAGTTCAAGGATGATGCCATGTTTGGTGCTCCTCTCGACAAACTTTCCGACTATCTGAGTCAGGACAAGAGTGACATGTCAGCAGTGCTGCCTACACTCGGCATTCCTACAGACAGTGTCAAGATGTCCGATGGCACCATGGGTAAGAGCGAGTTCCAGCAGTGGGTTTCTGCTGCAAAGGAAGTCAATCCTGACATCAAACTCGCTATCAAGTCTGACCAGAACACTCCCTACAAGGTGGTGAAGAAGGTGATGGATGAGCTTCGTGATATGGAAGAGAACCGTTACTACTTGATTACATCATATAAAAAGGTGGAGGACTAAAGAATGGCAGAATTAGCAACAAACGGAAAAGGCGGCGGAAAGCAAAAGAAAATGAATGTCCGTGTGGACTTCACGCCTATGGTTGACATGATGATGCTTCTCATCACATTCTTTATGCTCTGTACCTCTCTGAGCAAGCCTCAGACGATGCAATTGACCATGCCAAGTAACGATAAAAACGTGAATGAAGCCGACAAGTCGGAAACAAAGGCTTCCCAAACCATTACTCTCTATCTTGGCGCAAACGACAAGATATACTATGGTGAAGGACTGCCCAAGTATGACGACGTCAACTGGTTGAAAGAAACCACTTGGGGCAAAAGCGGTCTCCGCAAAGTGCTTATCGAGCACCAGACGGAAGACGGCACCGTGCCTGTCGCAAAGATCATGTTGGCTAAGCAAAAGTTGGACGAGAAAAGACTCAAGAATCCGGCTCAATGGCCTGACAGTGTTTACGAGAAGGCCCTAAACCAGATTAAGGAAGGTAACATTGAAGGCGAACCTAACAAGATTCCTACCCTTACAATCGTTATCAAGCCCCTTGAGACTTGCTCATACAAAAACTTGGTCGACGCTCTCGATGAAATGCAGATTTGCAGTATTGGCAAGTACGTCATTGACAAGATTAATCCTGACGACGAGAAACTTATCAAGTTGAAAGGCATTAAGTAATCAATGATTAACCAATTAAAGAAAGGAAAAGACAATGTCAAAAATCGATCTTTACGATCCTTCATGGATTGAAATGGTGTTCGAGGGGCGCAACCAGTCCTACGGTGCCTACAAGCTCCGTAGGAATGTGACCAAGCGCAACATCCTCGCCATTATCATCATGCTCATTGCTGCTGCCATTATTGCATCCATCATCGGTATTCAAGCCATCGTTGAGGCCAACAAGCCTAAAGTGGCCGTGACCACAGGTGTGGAGCTCGCCACCTTGTCTCAAAAGAAGAAAGCCAAGGTAGAGAAGAAGACCGAGGTCAAGATTGAAAAGAAGCAAGAGGTAAAGCAAGTTAAAAGCTCTATCAAGTTCACGGCTCCTGTCATCAAGAAAGACTCCGAGGTGAAGAAGGAGATTGTTTCCCAGAGTGATCTGAACACTTCCAAAACAGCCATCGGTGCTTTTGACGTGAAAGGTAACACCGACAAGGGTGAGGTGCTTAAGGCCGAGCAAGAAATCGCCCAGCCTGAACCTCCCAAGCACGTTGAGGAGAACAAGGTGTTTGACGTGGTAGAAGAGATGCCGTCGTTCCCCGGAGGTCCTTCGGCACTGATGTCCTATCTTAGCAGCAATGTAAAATATCCCGTTGTGGCTCAAGAAAATGGTGTTCAGGGTCGTGTGGTTGTATCTTTCGTTGTTGAGCGCGACGGTTCTATCACCGATGTGAAAGTGGTTCGCTCTGTCGATCCCTCTCTCGATCGTGAGGCTACACGCGTTGTAAAAAGCATGCCTAACTGGAATCCCGGTAAGCAGAATGGTTCTGCCGTGCGTGTGAAATACAATGTCCCTGTATCATTCAAATTGCAGTAAAGCCGCGAAATGATATGAAACATCTATCTTACATCATCGTAGGATTGACTCTCACTGCCACCCTTTGGGTTTCCTGCTCCGAGCGGAAGCCCAAAGGGGGCAGGACAGATACTTATTCGTCAGGGGTGATTAGTTTCGCCTCTGACGAAAGTTTTAGTCCTATCATCGAAGAGGAGCGAGAGGTCTTCGAGAGTATATATCCCAAGGCTCGTCTCAAGCCGATATATACTAATGAGACTGATGCAGTCAATAAGCTCATGAAAGGAGACATCTGTCTGGTGATCACTTCCAGAGATTTCTCTTCTAAGGAACTCAGGAATCTCCAAGACCGTACATTCATGCCGCGTGCGATCAAAATCGCTTACGACGGTCTGGCTCTCATCGTGAATAAGACAAACACTGACACCTGCCTGACTGTCAACGACATCGGTGGGATACTCAGCGGAAAAATCAAAAGTTGGAAACAGCTTAATCCGGCATCAAATAAAGGAGATATCGAAGTCGTGTTCGATACTCAGAAATCGAGTGCCATCAACTGGTGTGTTGACTCCATCCTTAAAGGTAAGCCCATGACAAGTGAGAATATCATGGCTGCCAAGACCAGTAAAGAAGTGATAGACTATGTGGAGAAGACTCCCAATGCTATCGGTGTCATTGGTTCCAACTGGCTCAACGACAAGCGCGACACCACCAACACCACGTTCAACAAAGCCATTACTGTGGTGTCGGTGAGTAGTATGGCCAAGGCCACGCCTATGAACAGCTGGAAACCCTACCAATATTACATCTACAATGGCAACTACCCACTCGTGCGCACCATTTATGCCCTTCTCAACGATCCGCTCAATGCGTTACCGTGGGGTTTTGCCCATTTCATCGAGTCTCCTAAGGGGCAGATGATCATCTTCAAGTCGGGCTTGTTGCCTTATCGGGGTGACATGACCGTTAGGGATGTTAATGTTCGTCAAGAATAGAAACTTTTATATGGGGTAATACGTCATTCCCATAACAAGCATATTTTGTAAGTGTGTCTAACTTTCAACAAAAGTAAGAATTATGAAAGCAATTAAATATTTAGCAATTGCCGGACTGATGATAGGATTCAGCACCGGTGCCGTGGCACAAGAGGATGTGAAAACTCAGATTGCCAACATCACCAAAGTTATCAAGGATAGCAAGGGTAATGCGGAAGCTGTCAAAGAGCCTGTTAAGGCTTTTTATAAACTCAACAAAAAGAGTGCCCAAGCACTCACAGGCCTTGGCCGCGCTTTCCTTGATGTAAATGATACTGCCAATGCCAAGAAGTATGCCGACGAAGCCCTCAAACGAGACAACCACTACGGCGATGCCTATATCCTGCAAGGCGACATCGAAGCTGTCAAGGACGATGGTGGCCAGGCTGCCATGTGGTATCAGAATGCCAAGACTATGGATCCGAAGAATCCCCGTGGCTACATCAAGTATGCCAGCGTGTATCGTGGCCGCAGTCCGGAAGAGGCCTTCAAGTCGCTCGAAGAACTCCGCGCCATCATGCCCGACTATCCTGTTGATGCCGAAGGTGCCCACTTCTTCTACGGGGCCCGTAAGTACGACCAGGCTGTGACGCTCTTCGGTCGTGTGCCTATGAACAAGCTCAACAAGGAACAGCTCCACGAGTATGCCCTTGCAGCCTACTTTGATGGTAACAATGACAAGAGTCTTGAGGTGGCTAAGGCCGGCAATGCACAATATCCCCGTGACGCTGTGTTCAACCGTCTCACGTTCTACAACTCGCTGGCCAAAAAGGACTATCCCACAGCCGTGCAATTTGCCAAGGCTCTCTTCACCGCTTCCGACAGTGCCAAGCTCATCGCCCGCGACTACATGATGGCCGGCCACGCTTACATGGGTGACAAAAACTACACCGAGGCCGTAAACATGTTCAAGCAAAGTCTCTCCATGGAGGACAACAACGATGTGCGCAAACTCATCTCAGATGCCTATTCTGAGGCCGGTGATGTGGACAACGCCCTCACCGCTTACAATGCTTATATCAGCAAGAAGTCTGATGCTACAGCCAATGACTATATGTCTTTGGCTGAGATTTACACCAATGCGGCCGACAAAGCAACTGATGCCCAAAAGGTCGGTTACTTCAAGCAGGCCGACAAGGTGTATGGCGACATTGCAACCAAGTTCCCCGACTACGAGGCCTATGCTACCTACATGCGCGCCAATGTCAATGCTAATATCGACCCTGAACTGAAACAGGGACTTGCCAAGCCCTACTACGAGAAACTCATTAGCATTGTCAATGGACACAGCACAGCAGGCAGCAACGACAAGGCTTACCTCAAGCAGGCCTACTACTACATGGGTGCCTACTACTATGTGAACGGCAATAAGGAAGAGGGTGATGTCTATTGGAAAAAACTCCTTGAGATAGATCCTGACAACGCTAACGCCAAATCTGCTCTCGGCATCAAGTAAAAAACAACTATCCCATTAATACCAATCCCCAATAGGTTCTCCGTATAAGAATCCTATTGGGGATTTATTGTTTTAAAGTATAACAACTCTATCTGTTGCCATTTGATACACTATTCCGTTCTTCCATTTGTAATAGCTTCTCTTACTCTTTGTTTTTCCTACCTAAAACCAAGAGGCAAAATGCATAGGATAAAATGAAAGCGGCTCCCTCCGGAGCCGCCCTGTTGTTTTATGTAACCAAAAGTGTTGTCCCAGGTTTAGGGAAGGCTGATAGCCTCGTTGGGACAAACATCAGCGCAAGTGCCGCACTCAGTGCAGGCATCAGGGTTGATGGAGTAGATGTCACCCTCGGAGATTGCTCCTACCGGACATTCGTCAATACATGTACCGCAAGCGATACAGTCGTTACCAATTACGTAAGCCATAATCTTGTTTCTTTAATTCGTTTATAATGTTTTTGTATAATATCAACGAGTAGAATACCTACTTATGTGTGATGCAAAGGTAGTAATTATTTTTAATATACCTACAAATGATGATTACTTTTTTCTTAATTTAAACAATTTCGAAATAAACGGCAGCACAATATCGCACCCCGTTTGCCGTTATACAATCAGCATGAAGAGACTATCCACCATCATCTGCCTGACCCTGCTGCCTGTAGCCCTTCTCGCTCAGGAACGCACGGTGCAGAACAGGCCTTATACCGACTTGCGCGACCTCCATTTCGGCGTGCTTGTGGGCACACACCTGCAAGACCTCGAGTTTGTGAACGTGGGGCCACAGACTATCACCAATGATGACGGCACCACGCAGCAAGTCATCGTGAGCACTGACCAAGACCGCTGGGATGCCGGTTTTAATGTGGGCGTACTGGCCGAATTGCGTCTCAGCATCCACTTCCAGCTGCGTGTGGCCCCCGCCATGTATTTCGGTGCGCGGCACATTATGTTTCGCAACTACAGCCTGCTGAAAGAAAACGGTACTCCCACCGAACGGCGACAAGATCTCAAGACGGCCTATGTGTCGTCGGCTTTCGACCTCATCGCCGCCGCCCCTCGCTTCAACAACCACCGCCCCTACGTGATGGCAGGTCTTAATCCGATGGTCAATCTCAGCGGAAAGGGCAACGACTATCTCAAACTCAAAAAGTTTGATGCCTTTCTTGAAGTGGGGGTGGGCTGCGACTTCTACCTGCCTTACTTCAAATTGCGCCCCGAACTGAAATTCATGTACGGCCTCACAAACTGCCTCAACACCAATCACGACAAGGACATCCGCGACAAAAGCATGCTGCCCTATACCAACTCCGTGAACAGTGCGCGCAGCAAAATGATTGTCCTCACGTTCTACTTCGAGTGAACCGTCCGGAATCGACATTCTTAAAAAGCTTCTGGGACAGGAAATAAGGCCACCTCAAAGTGTCGTACTTTTTCCCTGCCTGTTTGCAACAGCCCCATTTTTGTATTATCTTTGCATTAGCAAGGGAAGCACACAAGTGTTTCCCTTTTTTCATGCGACCGAACCTCCATCCCCCTAAAGGGGCTTTTTCATTCTGCTGTGGAGTGTCATCGGGCCCGAATGGCGTTGTGAAAGGGTCTTTTTGAGTTTTTCGTTCGGGCCGAACGAGTTTTCAAGTATGGCCGTTTGGTAATGCCGTTTGGGCTTGGTGAGAAAAATGATTGGACGATGAGGCGAATAAGGTAAATGGAATTAGCCTGACGAATGAGTGTGAAAAGAAATCATGTAAGGCTTTTTCTAAACATTTAATAGAAAAGGCTATATGTCCGGTGCAGTCTCATCGGCTGACAATAAAAAGAGGAGGCAAAGGGATACCCCTTGCCTCCTCCAAAGCGTTGTATCGAAAACGCACATCGATGGTACATTTCCTACAATGCTATTTCTTCTTCATGTTGAGCAGCAGCCGGCCTATCCAAATGCCATGTTTGCCGTTCTGGTCTACTCCCACCCACTTGCCGTCAAGGTTGCGGCAGTATTCGAGATTTTGGAAATAGGTGTGTGAATGGCCACCCAGCACGAGGTCGATGTTGCGCGAACCCTCTATTGTGCGCACGTCGTCGTAGTCGTCGAGTTTCCATCCCAAGTGGGAAATACATATCACGAGGTCGCATTTTTTGTCACGTTTGAGGAAGGTGGCCACATTGAGTGCCGTCTTCACCGGGTCGAGGAATTTCACGCCGGGGCAGTTTTTGATGTCCACCAGTCCGTCGAGAGCCGGACTAAGGCCGAATACGCCTATCTTCACTCCGTTGCGGTGGATGATGATCCATGGCTTGACAAGCCCTTCGACCACGGTGCCCTTGAAGTCGTAGTTGCTGCACACGATGGGGAAGTTGGCCATGCGGAAGAGGCGTGCCATGTTGTCGAGTCCGAAGTCGAATTCATGGTTGCCGATGGTCACGGCATCGTAGTGCATCATGTTCATGAGGTTTACCTCTACATCCCCCTTGTATAATGTGAAATAGGCCGATCCCTGACAGAAGTCGCCGCTGTCGAAAAGCAGCAGGGAAGGATTCTTGCGCCGCTCCTCCTTGAGCATGGCTATGCGGCGGAGAAATCCTCCGCGGTCGGCAAAAGCTGTGTCGGCTAAGTTGCTTCCAAGGGGCATCACACAACTGTGGGTGTCGTTGGTGTGGAGTATCTCCAGCTGTTTCTGTGCCATGACAGGGAACGCCACCACACAGCATGTCAATAACAGGATATGTCTCAGTTTCATAATCGTTCGATTGTTTGGTTAATTCTTCTTTTTGTATTATTCTACCACTATCCGGCCTTCCACCTTCGGGGCTACCACGATGCCGTGGGCAGTCTGGTCCTTGAAGTAGTCGACGATGAGAAAACGCACGTTGTTCTCGGCACCTTGCGGTGAAACCATATTGGTGCGAGTCTTGAAGGCCTCCATCTGGTCGTTGCCCTGCGCCACATAGTCGAGCGTGGCCACCCGGTAGCTGCGCGCGGGCTCCACCGGCTCTCCATTGATTTTCGCACTCACCAGTTTTCCGTCCTTTGTGATGACCATTTCCACCCCGTGGCTCACGGCCTCGCCACCGCGGTGTGCTATTTGGCCGAACAGTTCGAGTACTTTTGTCCCTGAAAGGGTGAGAAAGCAAATCTTATTCTCAAAAGGGGCCATGTCCACAATGTCGCCCAGCGTCACGTCGCCTTCAGCCAGAGCGGCACGTATGCCCCCCATGTTGTAGACAGCAAAATCGGGCTTCTCGTTAAACCGGGGGCCGCACCACAAGAGGATGTCGGCCAACAGATTGGAGAGTTGGCTCTCGGGCCGTTTGGCCGCCATATAACAAGCCACCCGCCCCACCACGGGCCGCATCACACTGTCCACTTCGTGCCGGTAGGGCATGATGAATGTAGCGGCTGCAGCATCGGGAGTGGCATCGTAGCGGCGGTCGATAAGCAGGCGCGAGCGATCCACTGAAGCAAGTTGATAATGAGAGGCGCATGAAGCACCCACAAGCAGCATTGACGCAGCTGCAAGCATCACGTTGTATTTCTGCATAGTTCGTATATTTGATTCGTGCAAAGATAGACAAAAAGAGACAAAAGACAAAGAAAAGAGTGCAAAATTTGGAATGTCGGGAAAATAATCGTAACTTTGCATCCGCTTTTCGGCGTAACCGCTGGCCGTAGAAGAGTTACGGGCTATGTTGCGTTGGAACGACAAACAATATTTAATTATCAAACAACAATGGATTTAATTAAAGTTGCTGAAGAAGCATTTGCAACCGGTAATCAGTTTCCCGAATTTAAGGCAGGCGACACGATTACAGTAGGTTACAAAATCGTCGAAGGTACCAAGGAGCGCGTTCAGCTCTATCGCGGTGTAGTCATCAAGATCTGTGGTCACGGCGACAAGAAGCGTTTCACGGTGCGCAAGATGTCGGGCACGATTGGTGTGGAGCGTATCTTCCCCATGGATTCCCCGAACATTGCCTCTATCGAGGTCAACAAGCGCGGTAAGGTGCGTCGTGCCAAACTCTATTATCTGCGCAAGCTCACCGGTAAGGCTGCCCGCATCAAGGAGAAGAGAACCGTCGCTAAGGGTTGATTCTGCACTCCTTCCTTTTCAGCAGAGAAATAAAAAAGGTTTCAGAAGCCGCACTTCTGAAACCTTTTTTGTTTTTTTACAGTTCTCAAGTGAGGTGTATTCCTGCTGATGTGTGGTCTCCGGCTATTCCTGCCAACGCTTGCAGGAGAGTTTCCCGGCATCGCGTCATTTCCCCTTCAGCTGTGGGGCCGTCAATGTTCAGTAGGGAGATATCCGGATAGATGACTGTCAAACTATTTGGCCGTTTTCGGCCTTTCATTTTGCGATATTTGCAACCGATAACCCACTCGGTGCAAATAAGTGATTTTGGCGGTGTTCTTTAAGTCGTTGATAATCAGTCGATTGAATTTTACTGACACCTATTGGAGGCCGGAAATGGGCTTGAAAAGGCCCGGATAGGCTTGCAAAAGGGCCACAGTTGAAGTGCAACTGTGGCCCTTTTGGCATTCAAGTGTGGCTCTTTCGCAAGTTCGGAAAGTCGGAACAAGAAAATCGGGTGACGCATCCGGCATTTTAAAGTTGGTCTTCCACTCTAGTTGGAGAATTTAGGCGGATGTGTTTTTGTCAATATTATCTACCATCATCCGACAACTTACGGAGACTATTTTAATGGGGGTGCATCATGCGCAGATTCACGTCCCCATCAAATGTCAACTGTCCCTCTGCTGTCCCTCGTAGCTGGTCAGTCCGTCATCCTCGCCGTGGAGGTTTTCCTGAAAGTCGTTCCAGTTCTGGTAGCCCACAAAGAGCGCCAATTTGTCAAGTGTCTCCCGCGACGGATGTTCGGCTCCCTTGAGATAGCTCCACACCTTTTTCAGAGCCCCCGAGGGCAGATGCACATGGTGACGGGAGATATGGGCAGACAGCTTTTCAAAGTCGGAAGAGACACTGATGGGCTTCCCCACCTTTTTTTCCACTTCCGTCGCCAGAAGTTTCAATTCCTGTTTCATAACCTACTGTTAATTGTTCATGCCGGCCCCATCGGCAAAGGAACTTGCAGATAGCCGACTGTAACCGGTTGCAAAGATAACAATTTTCAGCATATAACGAACTTATATCGAAGAATTTTCGTACTTTTGCAGCAGGAAATTATTATCCCTCACATTTATGAAAGAATTAGCACTCAAGTACGGATGCAATCCCAACCAGAAGCCTTCGCGAATCTATATGGAAGAAGGCGAGCTCCCCATCGAAGTCATCAATGGCCGACCCGGCTACATCAACTTTCTCGACGCCTTCAATTCCTGGCAACTGGTGAAAGAGCTGAAAGAGGCCACGGGGCTGCCTGCCGCCGCTTCGTTCAAGCACGTGAGCCCGGCCGGAGCCGCTGTGGGGTTGCCCCTGAGCGACACGCTGAAGAAGATCTACTTCGTCGACGATGTTGACTTCGAGCTCTCCCCGTTGGCTTGCGCGTACGCCCGTGCCCGTGGGGCCGACCGCATGTGCTCATACGGTGACTTCGTGGCACTGAGCGACACCTGCGATGCAGCCACAGCCCGGCTCATCAAGCGCGAGGTGAGCGACGGTGTGATAGCTCCAGATTACACCCCAGAGGCCATAGAGATATTGAAGGCCAAGCGCAAAGGCACTTACAATGTCATCAAGATAGATCCTGACTTCAAGCCCGCCCCCGTTGAGCGCAAGCAGGTGTTTGGCATCACGTTCGAACAGGGACGCAACGAAGTGAAACTCGACGACCCGGCACTCTTTCGGGATGTTCCCACCCGTAACAAGACATTCCCGGCCGAGGCCATGCGCGATCTCATCATTGCGCTCATCACGCTGAAGTACACACAGAGCAACTCGGTGTGCTACGTGAAAGACGGCCAGGCCATCGGCATTGGGGCCGGTCAGCAGAGCCGCATCCATTGCACCCGTCTGGCGGGCAGCAAAGCCGACGAGTGGTGGCTTCGCCAGTGTCCGAAGGTGATGGCGCTGCCGTTCAGGAAAGACATTCGCCGGGCCGACCGCGACAATACCATCAATGTCTATATCAGCGACGAATATGAAGATGTGTTGCAAGATGGCATCTGGGAACAGTTCTTCACCGAGAAGCCCCAATCGCTCACGCGCGAGGAAAAGAAGGCATGGATTGCTCGAAACACAAAGGTGGCGCTTGGTTCGGATGCGTTTTTCCCCTTCGGTGACAACATCGAGCGGGCTCATAAGAGCGGTGTGGAGTATATCGCACAGGCCGGAGGCAGCATCCGCGACGACCATGTG
The DNA here is from genome assembly GCF_000184945.1 of Segatella buccae ATCC 33574. Classification (GTDB taxonomy): domain Bacteria; phylum Bacteroidota; class Bacteroidia; order Bacteroidales; family Bacteroidaceae; genus Prevotella; species Prevotella buccae. The sequence continues at coordinate 225,125 of NZ_GL586311.1, read as the reverse complement.
ATAGACACTTGCGACAAGTATGGCATTGCCATGGCGTTTACGCATGTGAGATTGTTTCATCATTAAAAGCCTTATCCCCCTCTCCCCTCGGAGAGGGAGAAATTAGCCCAAGGGATAAACTGCAATCCATTGGCAGTGTGCTTTTTAACAAACCGACAACTATGGACGAATTTGACAAGATACTTGAGAATGGAATCACTTTCAAGGCTGCACCCAAAGGTGGAGGCAAGGAAGATAAAGTGAAGACAAAGGCTAAGAAAAAGAAATATATTACCGGTGCACATGGCAGCGGTTCGGCCCGACAGAAAGCTAAATACCGTGAGCAGCGGGCCAACCGCAAGTCGCAACGAAAGAAATAGGTGGAGCTACCAAAAGGCGACTGTCGTGACAGCAGAATGAATAAAAGTTGATGTCATTCTGCTGTTTTTCTGTCATTCCCTATATGCTTTTTACATAAAGAACAAAAAACGCCTCAAAAATTTTGCCCGTTCAAAACTTTGTGTTACCTTTGCATCCGCAAACACCAATAGCCGTTTTGCAGACATGATGGCGGGATAGCTCAGCTGGTTAGAGCGTCGGATTCATAATCCGGAGGTCGAGGGATCGTGCCCCCCTCCCGCTACAAATAATAGTTGATGATCGATTGATTATCAGCTGTTTTTGTTTTAGCAGGGTACAAATGATGTGTAAATTGGCTCCAATTCCTTTAGCCGCTTAATATTGCTTCTCAAACTGGTGTCCGTCTATATGATGGAATTCCCCAAGCATACGGCAAGTCATCGGGGATGATGTCGTCTTGAGTTTACTCATTGGGGAGTCTGGACTGTTATAGCCATCAGTCCTATGACAACATCGTTGGCAGTCGTTCTCAGAGTCATTTTACGCAGTTTCTTTCTAGGATTGAGCCTCACCTCGAGCACTTCGGCAGCTCCGCCGTCGATTGTCAGCGGTGGGACTTTCGATGTTGGAGAGTCTGAGATGTTCCTGGCGCGCCTGACAGCCAGTGACTCGGATAGTGTTCTGCTCACCTTCCCGGTTTTCAGTCCTATGCGCCAAGGGCGTGGTTTGGGCAGCGTGAATGCCGGAGAACCGTCGTCGTAGTCCTGCTCTATGGGACACCAGTTGGAAGGGTTGCGCAGGCTGAGCGTCTCTGAATTGCCGTCACTGTAGGTTATCCTTACCACTCCGTTCTCGAAATGACTTTGCATAGGGTTTGTCGAGCCAGCCATGAGCAGGTAAACGTGCGATGCCCGTCCACAAAGCGGAATCTCAATGCTGTCGGGATAGTTGTCCCAAATGCTGGTGTAGACGATGTTTTTCCCCTTGCTCGGTGTACTGAAGGGTACTCCCGCTATCGTAACTGTTCCGCCAGCAGCGATGGCCCGAAGGGCACAATCATTGATGTCGGCTGTTTTTTTCGTCGAACACCAATCACCGATGCCTTGAGTGGGAAGGGCGAGGGTAGTGTATGGTGAGCGTGGCGAGAGGTATTTGTTCTTGAAGATGTCGGTGACTTCGGAATTGAAGAACTTTGAGATGTTGACGGGTTTACAGTATTCTGTGATCACCTCGTCAAGTGCTGTGCCTTCAGCTTTTTCCGTCATGACGTACTCGGGTGAAGGTTCCTCATGGAATCCGACCGTGTCCAGTACAATGGTCTGCACGCTGTCGGAACTGAAGGCCGTGTCTTTATAGTGTCCGTTACCGGTGTTCTGCCGTATAACTATTTGCAGCGGGCGGGTAAAATTTTGTATTACCTTATAATACTCTTTGCCGCCGGAACGCTGAAAAGAGTATTCTATGTATGGGGTCTTCACCGATGCGCTGTCCCAATCGGCAGGGAATCCGGGGCGTATGATGCATAGCCCGTCGAGGGCCTGAGGTGTTATGCCGAACAGACCTTCTATCAGTGCTCGCGATGTTATGCCTGTAACATCGGAGAAGTCGCGGTAGGCCTCCCCGAGGTTAGCGTCATACTTGGAGATCTGCCCGAAGTTAGCAGGGCTGGTGCCCATATACATGAAATCGATCAAGTTGCTCTTCAGCAGCTTGAAGCCGGCATCGGGTCTCCCTGCATGGAAATAGGCGAGTGCCATGTGGCTCACTTCGGCCATGGCCACGTTGTTGATGCTCCACTCGTAAGGTGTCCAGTCGGAGGTGGAGATTGTGGAAAATTGCTCGTTGCCGAGTGAGAAACGGATATGCGGTATCCGTGTATCGACATATTTTGTAGCCTCATACGCCTGCTCCGGGCTGCAAGCCCCGCAATCTATGGGTGTGTATATTGACCACAAGGCGGCATCATTATGAATGCGTTTCAGCCCCATGAAGTCTTGAAATTCGGCCCAATGGCCTTCGTCGCTTAGCCACAATCGGGCGTTCATGGCGTTGAGAATGTGTGAGGCTTCGACACTGTAGGGCTGTGGATCCTCACCTATGATCTCTGCAATGCGTGCGGCAAGAAGATTTCCGCGGTAGTTGTAGGCCGAAGCGTGCGTGACTGCTCCGCTGTTGTATTGCAGTGCGTCGCTGGCCCAAATGCAGCAGTAGGCATCGTAGAGGGCATCGTTGTCGGGATCCCATGTGTTCTTCTCCCACGCTAAGTGTCGCCGAATCACAGGCCACATCTGCCTCATGTAGGCAGTGTCGGCATCGAACTGGAAATGCCACAGAAGCTCGTCAATGTAGTTGAGGTTCATGTCGTAGTGGTGGAACTGGCGACTGTTCTCCCGGCTGCGACAGATGTAACCGTTGCTATACATCGGTGTCCCCCATCGGTATGTGCCGCGGGCAAGGTTGTTGGCAGAGTCCATGAGATGGGGTAACGTAACGGGCACGCCGGTCACCTGACTCTTGGCATATGCGTCGAAGTGGGTGCGCTGCCGTTGTGGCATTCCAAGAAAGTCACCCATATAAGCTGCGCGCCATCCGGGCAGCGGCATCCGCCATCCTACCGCACCGTGCAGCCACACTTTTCCGTCCCATGCCCCATCGGCGGCGATGGTCAATGCACTGCCTATGGGATTGATGTATGGGTCGGGAGTCGTAAAGACGATTGAACCTGCAAGATGTTCACGGTAGCTGTCAGAAGAGACAAATAGGGCTGCCAGTTCATTGCCCGTACCGCAAAAAAGAGTGTCGCTTTCGAAGACGAAATATAGTTCGCGGCCTTCAGTTGGCAGTAGTCCTGATGTCGTGGCCAAAGGCTTCTCGCCCTGCCGTTGGGCGAAACTTGTTTCCGGCTGGTCGATGGTGCCGAGATCGCCGCATCGGTGGAATTTCTTTCCGGTAACGTTACCCACCAAGCATCCTACGTGTATGCCATCAAGGCTGTCGCCAACGAGGCGCCAAATGGCACCTTCCCGGTCGGGGAAAGCTACAACGGCCATCCGTAGTGTTCCATTCCCCAAGCGTGGATCGCGAATGGTGTAATCACGCCGTCCACCAACGTAGCCCGCCATGCAATAGCTGGCTGAGTCAAGGGCAAAGATTCCATCGCTTGCCAACACCTGGAAGCGGATGTTTCGGCAAACGTCCTTCTTGTAGGTAGCAAAAATGGGGACATCGCTGGTCTCGAGGCGCCATTCGCTTCGGTTGCTTCCGTAAAGTGCGCGCGAATAGCGGTTGTTGCCGTTGACACAAACAAAAGCGTTACCTTGCGGAAAGTAATTTGCTGTTCGGGCTTTAGACTGTGCGGTGGCGCTCATGGCCACGCATGCCGAAAAGAGTAGTGTCGCGATCTTTTTCATCCTGAGTGGATAGTTTGGGTTTGCAGGACAAAGGTACGGAAAACAAATAAAATTCTCGAATAATTATGGTTTATCCTGTGTTTGGAGCGTCGAGTTTATAAGTTGGTAGCGAAAAAATATTTATTTTCTTCTCAGTCCGCAAGAGGGTGGGGGCACTTCCTTACCGTTTTGTCGGTCGATAACGGCTTTGGCAAAGGAGCAGACTGGATTGACGGTGAGCTGATGCGCTTCGGCGTAGGCTACGGCCGCTTTTACGAGTGCCTTGCCGATGCCCTTTCCCTCGTTGCCGTCGAATACGACGGTGTGGGGGATGACCATTGTGCGGCCATCGATTTCGAAGTCGAGTTGGCCCACTTGTGTTTCGTTTTCAAACGCCTGAAAGTTGTCGGCGTTGGTCTTGATAGTCAGTTTTGTCTCCATACTTTTTATTTTTTGTTGGTTTCTATTGTTTTGCACTCGGACTTCAAAATCAGCCGCAAGCTCTGTTTATAGTTGAAGTAGTTCCACATCCAGTTGAGGAATATCACGGTCTTGTTCTTCACGCCCAAGATGGAACGCAGGTGAACGACCAGCCAAAGCAGCCAGGCCGACAGACCGCCAAACTTGAATCGGCCTATCTCTGCTACGGCTCTCTTACGCCCGATGGTGGCCATGGTGCCGAGATTCCGATAGGTGAACGGTCTCGGCTGTTCGTTTCGGTTTATCCGCATAAGGTTTTCGGCCACATTGGTGGCCTGTTGTATGGCCACTTGCGCCAACTGCGGATGTCCCAACGGATAGTCGGCGTCGCCCTCTACCAAACTTTGGTCACCGATGGCATACACGCCCGCCATGCCCTTCACGTTGTTGAAGCGGTCGGTGAGCACCCGGCCGGCATGGCCAATGCTCGTCTGTGGGATTCCGCCGATGGTGCTTGCCCGGATGCCACTCACCCAGATGACAGTCCTAGCGTCTATACTGCTACCATCGCTGAGCATCACCTGTCCGCTCCGGCAGTCCACAACCGTGTAGCCGGGCATCACGTTCACGCCCATCTCCCGCAAGTCTTTCTCGGCCCGTGCCGACGAGGCACTGTCCATACTTTTCAGCAACCGCCGGTCGGCATTAACGAGATAGATATTCATGCGGTTGGCATCGAGGTCGGGATAGTCGCGTGGCACCACCGTCCGTTTCATTTCGGCCAAAGCTCCGGCAATCTCCACCCCCGATGGTCCACCGCCCACGATGACAATGTTCAGCAGCGATTGGCGGTGGTGTTCGTCATCTTCGGTTTCGGCCTTTTCAAGGTTTTGCAAAACGGTGTTGCGGAGTTTCATGGCCTCTGTGACCGTTTTCATCGGGAGAGCCTCCCGCTCGATGTTGACGTTGCCGAAGAAATTGGTCGTGGCTCCGGCTGCCAGCACCAGATAGTCGTAATGAAGTGTGCCGAACGAAGTGTGTAGCACCCTCTCGTCATTGTCCACCGACAGAGCCTCACCCATGCGGAAATAGAAGTTGCGCTGGTTCTGGAACAATCGGCGAAATGGGAAGGAGATGCTGCTCGGTTCGAGTCCCGCCGATGCTACTTGATAGATGAGTGGCGGAAACTGGTTGTAGTTGTTCTTGTCGACGAGCACCACCTGAAAGTCAGTGTGCCGCAGTCTCAGAGCCAGTTGCAGGCCCGCCAGACCACCGCCCACGATGGCCACCCTTTTCTGATTGTTGCGTTTGATGTTTGCCCTCATGATTTCCCCTTTCCTCTATCAAAAAGCGTTAGTCCCTGATTCCTCATCCGGTGATGGCGGACGTGCGCAAGAAGCCTTCGCTTCCGTTTTTAATGGTGCCCGACCGAAGAAGTCTGTTCGCGAATCATGGTGATAATCATCTTGAAACGCCGGGCTGCCTTCACCGAGTGGCGTGCTCCGCTGGGTATGACAAAGCTCTCGCCGGCCTTGATGGTGAACACGGTGTCTTCAACGGTGAGTTCCATTTCCCCATCGGTCACTTGAAGCAGTGCATCGAAGGGGGCAAAGTGTTCCGACAGTCCCTGTCCCTCATCAAAGCTGAAGAGTGTCACACTGCCGGAATTGCTGTGGATGAGTTCCTTGGAAACCACGCCACCATCAGCATAATCAATCATCTTGTTGGCTACAAATACCTTGCCTTTTTCCAATATTGCCATTGTCTTAATCTCCTGTTTTTAATTTGTTGTTGATGTATATTTCGAGAATTGTCTCTGTCAAGAGAGGGGCAAAAGACGTGCCAACGGACCGGCAGGTAACAAATGTGCCCGAAACGAAAGGCTTCCCCAATAGCTATATTATGTGCGTTGTCGGGAGCTGCAGTGTGTTGGCGGGTGTCTTCAGATACGCCGTGAAAACGTTTACGTAAGTTTCTTTGTCATTCATTGACGGAGAAACAACATTACATATTAACTTTGCAGCGTCGTTTCGAAACTACATGAAAAATAGTCTAACAATAAAAATCTTAAAGCAACTTTTATGAATTTATTATCTTTACGCACTTTCATGGCGGGGGTGTGTGTCTCTCTCGCAAGTCAAGCCTTTAGCCTTTCTGCTGCCACCCTGTCTGCCTACGACAAGAATGCGCCCGTTGGATGGGCCACTGTTGGCGGCACGGTTACGGGCAGCAATAACAAAAACAGTGTGGTCGTGACCACTAAGGCCGACCTGCTGGCTGCTCTCTCGGGCACCGGTCAGAAGACCATTTACGTGAAAGGCACGATCACTTTCAGTGGTATGGAGACGGTGAAAGATGCTGCCAACAAGACAGTTTATGGCTTGCCGGGGGCTGTGTTGAGCAATCCCATCCACAGCGCAGTGGTAAGCCAATCGGGCATTCTGTCGTTCAGCCGTTGCAGGAACATCATCCTGCGCAATCTCACTTTCAAGAGTGCGGGAGCTTATGACATTGATGGTAACGATAACCTGCAGTTCCAAAATTCCGACTATATCTGGGTAGACCACTGTGACTTCCAAGATGGTGTAGACGGCAATTTCGACTGCAACAACGGCACCGACCATATAGCCGTCACTTGGTGCCGTTTTCGCTATCTCATCAAGCCATACGCCGGTGGTTCGGGCGGTTCTGCCGACCATCGCAACTGCTGCCTTTGGGGCGGCAGCGATAACAATGCCAAAGACCGCGGACATCTGCGCACCACCTTTGCCAACTGCTGGTGGGATCAAGGTTGCCACGAGCGTATGCCCCGTGTGCGCTTCGGACAGGTACACATTGTGAACTGCCTTTTCTCTTGTAAAGGCAATAACTATTGCATCGGTGCCGCCTACGCAAGCAACATCTATGCCGAGAAAAACGTGTTCAGCGGTGTGTCCAATCCTTGGAAATGCTATGCCGTCAAGAAGGGGCGCACCGATTACAATATCACCATGACCGGAAACATCGGTGCAGCAAATGAGCAGAAGCGCAGCGGAAGCGCTGCTTTCTTCAATCCCTATGGTGTTTACAGCTACTCGGCTATGGACGTTGCCAAGGTGCAAGGGGAGGTGTCGGCCCACGCCGGTGCCACCTTGAATGTTACTGTGGGTAGTGGGGTAAACAAAGTGAGTGCCTTTGCCGGCGATAAGGAGGCCACGAGTGTCGCCGCGGTTGGTGAGAATGTTGAGGCCGAAGTGGTGGCTACGACTGTCTATACGCTTTCGGGCACGGAGATTCCCGCCTTTCAGAAAGGTGTCAACGTGGTGCGCACACGCTATTCCGACGGTTCGGTGAAAGTGAAAAAGGTGCTGGTGAAGTAAATCCAGACAGTTCATTCAACCATATAAGAAGGTCTGCAACTTCCCTTGACGGGTTGTTGCAGACCTTTTTTATTGGCCTTCCGGCAGCATTGTCGTCTGTTTCTTAGAAAAGCGAGGCCACAAGTTTGGCTTCTTCACCCTCGAAAAAGCGCGGTTGGGTGACCGGTGTGGCTTGAAAATTATTGTAGCGGAAGAGCTGTAAGGCGGCAAATTCACCGTCGGCAGAGACAAAGGCTTCCAGTCGCATATTGCCGATGGAGTCTGTCTTCAAGCTGCCTGTCTTCTTCACTTCCGCCTCCAGGTCTTCTGCCTTGCTGTTGAGCATGTGCTCTATTTTGGCTCCCATGTCGGCATTGTATTCGAAGCGATAGAGTCGCAGTGGACTCTGTGTGGGGGTGAATACGGCCTTCTTGGAGAGACCGAAGAATGAACTTTTGACGGTAACACGGGCGTCGGCGATGAGCGCAGGTGTCATCACCATGTTGTTAATATTCGACATTGTTGTATCTTGTTAGGATGAATGAAAAGAGCATAAGACTTTCCTGTGGCAGGAAGTCCGTGCATCTGATGTTTTAAATAAGAAAAAAGGGGCGTTTGAACCTACAAGATACGGCTAACAGCGCATACGTTTCAGTGCGAATACATAGTAGTCGCACGAGTGTGGCGAACAGAAAGGAGCCGCCTCGCGGCGTACTCCAAAGCCTGTATGGGCATTGCCCGCGTGTGGATAAAAGTGATGTAGACCAACCCTGCCCGATGCGTGTGGGGGGAGTGGGTTGGCAGAAGGAACGACCCGCTCGGGGCGCGAGCTGCAGATGCGGTAAAGATGCTGCACATCATTGAGCACAGCCTCGTGGCCTTGGCGGTCGTTGCTGTCAACAGTACACAAGCGGTCTCTCGTGGGTACGGAGTCCATCGCCGCGCTCTTGCTTGGGAGGCCAAGTGCCAAAAGCAGCAAGAGTGTGAACTTGATCAAGAGTCGTTGCGTCGTTGATGAGCGTACAATCATGCGACAAAGGTAGTCCAAATCGCCGATATGACAAAACATTTGATGGCATTTTTCGCATTTGTCAGCCGTTTTGTTGGCAAACGCCGTCGGACAGGTTATGCGTGAACGTTTCTTTTCATCGGTAGATGAAAGGATGCGGGCTTGGTTTAACTGTGTGGTAAGGGATTTTTGTTTAGGTGTTCAAAAAACACCGAAAAGTTGTCGGTTCTGTAATATTTTCGTATATTTGCAGCAGAAACCAACTCTATTGTTTTGATAATCCTTTGATCAGGCAACGCAACCAAGCTCATGAGAATCAGGTATCATTTTATCCCGATGGGCGTCCCGGCGGCACTCTTTGTTCTTTTGCCGGTGCTTCCGGTGAAGCTGCGTTGTGTGTGCCCGGCAGGCATTATATAATTAAGGTGGAGGTCGAATGAAGCATTTTGTCGTTTTGCTGTTGTCGGTATTGTCTGTTGCGGTTGCCTGTGCTCAAGGAATGGCTGAGAGCGTGGGCCGCCAATACAATGTGGCCTACCTCGACATCAAAGCCGGCCTGCCCAAAAATCATGTCAATGATATCTTTGCCGACAGTTTCGGATTCATCTGGATTTCCACCTATGGGGGCGGACTCGTGCGCTATGACGGCTACCGGTTTGAGCGAATCAGTGGCATATCCGTCAACAGTAATGCCTGCCGGAGTGTCTGTGAAGATGCTTTCAAGCGTCTTTGGACGGCTTACGATGAAGGAGTCGGTGTGACCGACCTCAAGACGTTGATGCCCGTTGTCCCCGTTTGCAGCCACGGAGATATAAGCAAACTCATTGGCCGACCGGCCGCAGGAGTCTATGCCGATGCGCTCCGCCGGATATGGCTCGTCACGCGCGACAGCATCTTCCTGCTCACTTTCGGCGGCGGGGGCAATGTGGTGGATGTGGCCTCGTGCCGTTACAGTTCGAATACGCCCGATGTGGTGTTGAGAGATGTGGAGGGCAACGGGCAGATGTGGGCCAATATCAACGGTGGTCTCTATCGGCTTGAAAAACGAGGCAACAGGTTGGTGCGCAAAGAGATAGCTCCTGCCATGCGCATACTCGGCGGTTTGTTCGTGACCGATATGCTGCGCCGCAATGCCGATGTGTGGATAGCCACCAATGCCGGTCTTTATCGGTACGACTGCCGCCGGAAGACGCTCGAAGCCTTCAAAAACTCTGTAGTTGCCGGTTCGCTCTCCCATGACTTCGTGAGCAGTCTGGCCATCGGCGATGGGGGAACCCTGCTTGTGGGCACCCTCGGTGGTGTGAATATCTACCGCGACTGCACCCGTGATTTCGAATTGTGGAATGCTTCTTCCCCCGTCAATCCGCTAAGTAGCAACTTTGTGAACTGCATTTTCACCTTCCACCACCAGTTGTGGGTGGGAACAGAAAATGGAGGCATCGTGAAACTGACTCCCCGCCGGTTGCTTCTCAACAACTTTTATCATACTCCTGCCCCCGGTTCGCTCTCGTCCAACCTTGTCAATGCCATGTATGTGGAGCCGGCCGGCCGCCTTTGGGTGGGCACGGTGGAGGGCGGGCTGAACCGCCTCGACCGCGGAAGCAATGCTTTCATACACTACAACACGCACAATTCCGGCCTTCCTCATAACACCGTCTCCACATTGGCTTCCGGTCGTGCCGGCCGTCTGTGGATAGGCACGTGGGGTGGCGGAGTGGCCTATATGGACATGGCCCGGCCCGACCGCATTGTGCCGCTCGCCGTGGATGCCGCCCACCGCCCACTGCTCAACTACATCGGGGCACTCGCTTACGATGCCCGTAACGACGGACTGTGGATAGGCAGCAACGACGGCTTGTTCTTCTACGACTGCAAGGCGGGCCGCCTCATAGAGCCTTTTGACGGATGCCGCAACGTGCGCGGGTGCATCGGTTCGCTCATCGACAGCCGGGGGCGGTTGTGGATGGGGTGCATCTATGGCGTGAGGGTGATAGACCTGAAGACGCGTGACCGGCACGACCACTTCCGGGCACGGTCGTTGGTCTACCGGCTTGATGCCCCTTCGTCGAAAGTCATTGACCACATCACCTCCATCTTTGAAGCCTCCGACGGCACCATCTGGCTGGGCAGCAACAGTTACGGACTCTATCGCCGAGTCACCGACAAGGCCGGCCACGAACGCTTTGAGGTGCTTTCCACAGCCGACGGGTTACCCAACAATGCCGTGAAAGGCATAGCCGAAGACGGAGCCGGCCGATTGTGGTTCACGACCGACAACGGACTGGTGGTCTATTCGCACAAAAGCAAGACTTTCACCACCTATACCGAGGCCGATGGCCTGCGTAGTTCGGCTTTCTACTGGAACTCGATCGTGGGCACGGGCGGCAAGCTCTACCTCGGCAGCATCAACGGACTCACCGTGATGGAAGGTGAAAACCGGACTGCTGTCTATAAAGGGCGGCTGCGGTTTACCGGACTTGTAGTGGACAATCAAGCCATCTTGGCCGGCACCCGTTATCTGGATGAGGACATCTCCGTGGCCCGGGAAATCCGTCTGCACGAAAGTGACAAGTCGTTTTCGATAGATTTTTCGGCCCTCAACTTCGGCAGTGAAGACCAAGGCACCTATTGCTACCGCATGGTGGGGTGGGAGAAAAACTGGGTGTATCTGAAGCCCGGAGAACACGCTGTGAGATATTCCACATTGCCCCCCGGCAATTATCGTTTCGAGGTGAGATATACATCGGCCCTTGAGCGGGCCGAAAACCAGACCGTCGCCATCAATGTGACCGTGAAACCTTATTTCTACAAGAGTTGGTGGTTTGTGCTTCTTCTGCTCTGTCTGGCCATAGTTGTCACCGTCAGTTTCTACAACCGTCGCGCAAATCAGCTGCGACGATTGGAGGCGGAAAGACTGCTGGGCCCCATTCGCAAGATACTTGAGGAGTCTGAAGACCCCGAACAGTTTCGCCGGCGCATACACAACATACTCTATAATGAAGTGAAATACAAGGACAGCTATTCCAAGAGTGTGGAGGCTGACAAAGAGAAGGTGGCCCGCAAGTTGGGCAAACCCTTTATCGACCGTGCGGTGGAGATACTGGAACAAAACTACATGAACTCCGATTTCGGTATTGAAGAGTTTTGCAAGCTCATCGGGATGAGCCGTTCGCTGGTCAACAAGCACCTTAATGCAGAGGCCGGTGTGCCCCTCGGGCAGTTTATTCGCAACTATCGTCTGAGCATGGCCCGCGAACTGTTGGCCAACAACAAGGCCAACCGCAACATCACCGAAATAGCCTACAGTGTGGGCTTCAACGACCCGAAATATTTCACCCGCTGCTTCACCAAGATGTATGGAGTGAGCCCGAGTGCCTATGTCGGATGAGTTTCCTGATTCCCGCGTCATTCGGCCTGTTTTTCCGGCCTGTTGACCGGTCTTTGTCCTGATTCATTCAAAACTATAGTGATATTTCGAAAAAGTTTTACCCGCCCTTTTCCCCTTATGTGTTGTAAAACCGGGAATACCGATTCTTTTTTCCTGAAAAGTTGAAAACGGGATGCGATTTGGCCGTAGTCACAAGGTCAAAGGACCGTAGTGAGAAGCTCAAACAGCCTCTTTTGCAAGTCAGGAACAGCCCTTTCGAAAGCCCGTTTGGGCCGAATGAGCCCCCCGGCAGGCCTAAAACGAAAAAAAGGAAACACCCGCGTGCTTCCTTTGCTGATGCAAAGATACAACTTTTTACGGCCGAATGCAAATGCGGAAAGAAAGATGTTGACACCACGTCCCATTTTTAATCTTTTGCCCTTTTCCCTCTTTTCCTCCCTCCTTTCCCATTCCCGTTCCGGCTTTCTGTCCACTTGAGGTGCCCCTTTCTTGCTTTCCGACTTTCCATCTCCTGCCCAAGACAAACTTTTAAAGGGTGAAAAAGACACTCATAACGCGTTTTATCCACCTTATATATCGTTTTGTCTACCCGTATTCTTGTGCCTTTCTTTAATTTTGCAAACATAATTAAACAATTCTATTAACTAAAACCTAATAAACATTACCTATCATGAAGATTGTTAAATCTTTGTTTAGTATTGTTGGTCTTGTTGGGCTCGTGGCATCTTTTGCATCTTGTAGTCCTGATTGGGGAAGTACCGATCCCGAAGCGGGGAACCAGACTTATGCCACCCGTCAGGCTGTTGCAAGCTACAATTTCGAGTATGCGGGCAAAAAACAGTTTTCAGATCTCAACATGACACACAATTTGGCTGAGGTGGTCAAGGATGATTCCCTCGGCAGCAACGTTTTGCATTTGAATGACTCCGGGTGTGTCAGAATCGTCAATCCGTTCACGACGGTGAAGCTCCAAAATGGTGCTGCCGTAGCTTTTTGGGTGAAACTTGACAGCACTGATACCACTCGTCCACTCTTTTCCTTTGGTTCTGAAGACGAAAATGCCCCAAGGTTCACTTTCGGCGTTAACGGTCAGTTGACCTATTCAAAGCCCGGACAGCTGGAGTCTTTGAATCTTGATGAAAACAATCCTAAAGCGTTCAAGACCGGCATCCTTTCTGCCGGGAAGTGGCATTTTGTAGCCCTTCAAGTTGCAAAGAGCGGCTATCAGCTCTATGTTGATGGCAACAAGAGCCTTTCCGGTCATGAGTCTGATGCCACAGCCGCGACCAATTTCAAGTATGAGACTTTGTTGAAGTTTATAAACACAGCACCTTATTTATATATAGGTACTGAAAAGATTGGCGATGTACATGCAGGAGCTTATTTTGATGACGTGGCTCTCATCGGCAACCAGATGGATGCCAAAGACTGGAACAAGTCGGCTTCCGGCAGTGGCGGAGGTTCAGAAGCCTTCAAATATGTGCTTGGCGACCCAGTCTTGGAAGTAGGTACGTCCGATTGTTCGGCCGAATGGTGGAAACACTTCTCCAACTATTATAGAATGCCTTCGGGAAGTGCCATGCGCTTTAGATTTGTAAACCATACCTCCGGAGCCAATAATTGGAATAACTGGAATCTTTGCCTGAGCACTGATGCCGACCGGGGAGGGGACAGTTATAAGGAGTATTTCGTTATCCGTTCAGATAAATACGGATGGGGTGAAAGCTATAATGGCGACAACTTCAATAACGAAGGTTATCCGACCGATGATGCCGGATGGGCGGAGTTCCGCAAGGAGATGGAAGGCGCCACGGTAGATGTGACCATTGCGCGCAGCGGTTCCACGGTGAATGTCACTGCCGTGGCAACAGGCAAGAGCGGTAAAGTCTATACGGAGAGATTTTCCGCCAAGTGTGGAGACGGCTCTCAGGTGGTGCGGGCATTCTTCATCGTAGACGGGTCATATCTTGTTTTCGACAAGACAGCTTGCGTGGTGGAAAGTGCCGTGACGCTTAAAACCACGACCATTGGGGCGGCAGACAACTCTTCCGAGTGGTGGAAAGAATTCTCCGATTATTTCCAAATTCCGGCAGGCAAAGCATTGCATCTGGGCTTTACGAACCATACCTCCGGAAATAATAATTGGAATAACTGGAATCTTTGCGTGAGTACAAAGGCCGATCGTGGCACTGCCGACTATAAGGAGTATTTTGTTATCCGTTCAGATAAGTACGGATGGGGAGAAAGCTACAAAGGTGACAATTTCAGTACGGAAGGTTATCCGACTGACGATTCCGGATGGGCGGAATACCGTAAGGATATGGAAGGTGCCAAGGTGGGCATGACCATCAGCCGCGTTGGTGCAGAAGTGACCGTAAAGGCTGTTGCCACCTGTACCAATGGCAAGGTGTATGTCGAGAGTTTCCATGCTACTTGTGGCGATGGGAAACAAGAAGTTAATGCTTTCTTGATAGTCGATGGCTCTCACCTTGAAATGGATTCCCAACAGTGCTACGTGATGGCACCATTGTATAATTGATAAAAAAAAGAAAACAATGAATAGCAGCATATTTCATAAGTCGTTCCTTTGTCTGGTTTTGATGCTCCTCTCTTTGGGAGCATCGGCCCAGGAGAAGCTTACTGTGACCGGTACGGTTGTCGATGCTACGGGCGAAGCCATCATCGGAGCAAGCGTACTGGAAGTGGGTACGACGAACGGTGCCGTTACCGATTTCGACGGCAATTTCAAAATACAAGTTAAGAACGAGAAGTCGCAGTTGCGCATTTCATACGTCGGTTTCGACACCCAAACGGTCATCGTCGGCCCCCGTCGCGACTTGAAAGTTACGCTTCAGGAAGACCATCAAGTGTTGAAAGAAGTGGTGGTTGTGGGTTATGGCGCCCAGAAGAAAGAGAGCGTGATAGGTGCCATCTCCCAAGTGTCGAGCAAGGACCTTCTGTCCACTCCTGCTGCCAACGTGACGCAGGCCATTGCCGGTAAGATTCCCGGTGTGATCACGACACAAACCTCCGGTGCTCCGGGCATGGACGACGCGACGATTAACATTCGTGGTCGTGCCACTTTTGCCGGTGATGGCGCCCCTTTGGTCATGGTCGATGGCGTGGAGCGCGCTTTCTCTCAGGTGGCCCCCGATGACATAGAGAGCATTTCCGTGTTGAAAGATGCCTCTGCCACAGCTGTTTATGGTGTGCGCGGTGCCAATGGCGTGATTCTTGTCACAACGAAGCGCGGTCGCGAGCAGAAGCCCGAAGTGAGCCTCACGGGCAACTTCCAATGGTCTTCGCCCACGCGCAAACCTAACTATCTTAATTCTTACGAAAGCGTAAGCCTGCTGGAAGAAGCCCTTTCCAATGACGGACTGCCGTCACAATACAGTGCCTCGGACATTGAGATGTACCGCAAGAGTGTCAACGGCGAGCTTTCCGGTGTGGATGCCCTTCTCTATCCCAATGTGGATTGGTATGACGAGGTGTTGAAGGGGTCTTCTCCCGCCCAGCGATACAATGTGAGTGTCCGTGGCGGTACGAGGCGTATGCGATACTATGCGTCCGGTGAGTTCTATAATCAGCATTCGCTGGTCAAGAATCTGTCGCAAGACCAGTACGGCAATACTTCCAGTCCCGGCTATCGCCGTTACGCTTTCCGTGCCAACATGGATTTGTTCTTGACCAAGGATCTCACGTTCAGCATCAACTTCGGTACGCGTTTCGAGGAACGTTATGGTTCCAATACAACGGAACGGTCAGACAACTATGCCATCTTTGCCCGGCTGAATCACACGCCGGGATGGATATTCCCCGTTGCCTATCGCGTATCCAATGGAGAGACGTACTCCACGCTCTATGGTGGCAGCTCGAATTATCAGGACAATGTCGTGGCTGCTTTGGCAAAGGGCGGTTACTATCGTGGAACGAACACTATCAACGAAACCAATTTCATAGCCGACTATAAGATGGATTGGCTGACCCCCGGTCTTTCTGTGCGTGGCATGGCTTCATTCGACTATGACTCCTACTATCGTAAACTTTTCAGTGCCGGTTTTGCCACATACGAGCTCAACGACCGTGACAACTATCAGAGTCTCGATGCCTATAACAAGTTCAACACTGACGGCGAACTTAGTTATTCCAAGAGTTCAAGCACCATTTACAAACTGTATATGGAGGCTCAAATCAATTACGCGCGGAAGTTTGGTGTGCATGATGTGACGGCCATGCTTCTCTACAACCAGAATGATTACCGTAAAAATTCAGAATTGGCCAAACGTTATCAAGGTCTTGTGGGCCGTGTCACCTATTCTTATGCCGATAAGTATTTGGTGGAATTCAATGCGGGGTACAATGGTTCTGAAAACTTCATGAAAGGCAGACGCTTCGGATTCTTCCCCGCATTCTCCCTCGGATGGCGCGTGACGGAAGAGAAATTCATGGCAGGCACCAAAGAGTGGCTGAACAATCTGAAGATTCGTGCAAGCTACGGTGAAGTGGGTAATGATGTGTACACCGTGAACGGAGTGGCACAGCGTTTCCTCTATGAAGAGAAGTGGAGCCAGATAAACAACGACTATTATTTCGGAAATACCGGCACGACGGGCATTTACGAGAGTCAGTATCCTAACTACGGGGTGTCGTGGGAGCGCGCCCATAAGTATAACCTCGGTGTCGAGTTTGGTCTTTGGAACGGTCTGCTGAATGGTAATGTCGATTTCTTCTATGAGAAGCGCAATGACATTCTCACCGCTTATCTGACACGCCCGCAGTGGGTAGGTGTAGCTATGGCAGCCGGAAATCTCGGCGAGACGAAGAATAAGGGTATGGAAATCGAACTTCATCACCACAAGAGTATCGGCAAAGACTTTTCTTACAATGTGGGCCTTACCTTCTCTCATGCCGCAAACGAGATTATCAACATGGATGAGCCGGCCATCAAGACAGCCTATCGCAAACGTGAGGGGCATCCCATCAATCAGTATTTTGGCCTTGTCTGTGAAGGATTTGTGACACAAGCCGATATTGATGGTGGCAAACTTCCGGTATCTACCTATACGGGCAATGTGAAAGTGGGAGATCTTAAGTATAAGGATATGAATGGCGACGGATTCATTGACGATCGTGATGAGACATTTATCGGCCATAGTGACATTCCCGAGAACACCTATGCGCTGACCCTTGGTGCCAACTATAAGGGCTGGGGCTTTGAAGTGATGTTCCAGGGTGTGGACCATGTGTCTCGCTACTATGACAGCGATGCCATGTTTGCATTTCAAAACAATGGTAAGGTGAAAGATGTGCATTTGGGCCGTTGGCAACCCGCCCAGAGCGAAGAGTGGAATTTGGCCAATGCCTCTTATCCGTTGTTGCACTATGGAAGCAACGGAGATCACAATCAGCGCTTGAGTTCTTTCTTCCTCAAGAACGGTTCGTTCATTCGTTTGAAGAATATTGAACTAAGCTACATGCTTCCTGCAAAGTGGATACAGCGTATTGGCATGAGCAGTGCGCGCCTTTATGTCAACGCCAACAACTTGGTCACTTGGGATCATCTTAACGACCTTGTAGACCCCGAGAGTAACGGCTCTAACCGTTATCCCATCTTGAAGACAGTCAACGTAGGTTTCAATGTTGTATTCTAATCAGAACCTTTAAAATCGATTTAAAATGAAGAAATTCAGTATATATGCTTTGGCATTGGCGCTGGGAGCCATGACGTTTACGTCGTGTGAAGACGCTTTTGGAGATTTTCTTAATAAGCAGCCCAGCAACGAGTTGACTAAAGGCGAAGTGCTTGGCGACTGGGCCCTGTTGGTTCAGTTCCACAATGACACTTACAATTTCCTGCGTCATGGTGCGCTGAGAATCAATCGTTCATGGCTTGATGCAGCCACCGACTTGGCTGAATCGAGTATCCAGACCTCCGGAACCCGCACAACCTTGAATATTGGCAATTATTATGGGTCAGGTGGAGCTGCCGAGTTGGCAGACACTTGGGAACACTATTATCGCGGAATACGCAAATGTAACATAACGATAGCGACACTTGATGCAGACACGGCGGGGGCACTTCGCCCTGCCGACCTTTCGGTCGAACTCTTCAAGTCGCGCAAAGCCAACTATAAAAGTGAGGCCCGTTTTCTCCGAGCCTATTTCTTTTGGGAAATGTTTTTGCGTTATGGTCCTGTACCTTTGGTGACAGAAGTGCTCGATCCCAATGGTGATTTGCTCAAAGGCTATACGGAGCGTCCCACGACAAAGACTTATATTGACTTTATCCTTAAAGAGTTGCAAGAGTGCGAGAGTGGGCTCAAGACTTACACCGAATCGAATGATGCCACTTATGCAGGTGTTGTCAATCAGCCTACGGCACGTGCTCTCTATGTCCGCATCATGCTTTATATGGCCAGTCCGCATTATAGTGAGGCTTCGGGCATAACTTGGCAGCAGGCTGCCGATGCGGCCAAAGGCTTTATTGATACTTACGGAGCAAACTATAAACTTGAAAACCGGACGAATGGCGGTGTGTCTGCCTATAACAATGCTTGGCTGCTTACCACTTATAGTGATCAAAATCCCGAAGTGATATTCTTCCGCAACGATGTCAATATCAGTTGGGGGAATATCGTGGATGACACTCCGGTGGGTGAAGGAGGAAACGGTGGGCTTTGCCCCAGTCAGAATCTTGTTGACATGTATGATATGGCCGATGGGTCGGCACCGTTCACCAAGTATGATGCAACCGGTTCGCCGG
Organism: Segatella buccae ATCC 33574; assembly: GCF_000184945.1. GTDB lineage: Bacteria > Bacteroidota > Bacteroidia > Bacteroidales > Bacteroidaceae > Prevotella > Prevotella buccae. Next base: position 206,476 of record NZ_GL586311.1, on the reverse strand, counting down.
TATATGATGCCGCCTATAATCCAACGGTGAATGCCAACAGTCATTATACCGACCAGACCATGTGGCAGAACCGTGATCCCCGTCTTGCTTCCACCATTTTGTATAATGGAGCTGCTTGGGGTGGTCGCACCATCAATGTGGTCTATGGAAAGGCAGACAATCCTATTGGCAACCAGAACTCCACTCCTACGGGATATTATGTGCGTAAGTATATCCCTGAGGCCATTCTCAGTGCCAATCACACCGGAGCAGCCAAACGCCTTTGGAAACTCTTTGGCTACAATGAAATCCTTCTCAATTATGCCGAGGCTTTGAACGAGGCCGACTTTGACGCCAATTATGAAACGGTTTGCGGACTGCTTGACCAGATTCGCCACCGTGCAGGTATCACCGGTAATGTGGCCGACCGTCTGGATTTGACTTCACAGACAGCCATGCGCAATTTTATTCATAAGGAGCGCACCATCGAACTTGCTTTCGAAGAACATCGCTGGTGGGATGTGCGCCGTTGGAATGTGGCTGCCGAGGCTCTTGGCCGTGACATCATTGGGGTGAATGTAGCTAACGATGGCACCATTACCCGGAAAAAAGCTCAAAGCCGTGTTTGGCAGAATAGAATGTATGTTTATCCTATTCCTGAAACAGAGACTTGGAAGATAGGAGAATCTTTCCAGAACGAAGGATGGAATTAAATCTTAAATGAATCATATTATGAATCTACAATATATCATAGAACATGTGTCCGCATCAGGCAAAACCCTGATGCTGGGCGCGTTGCTTGGGGCTTCGACAACGGCTTTTGCCCAAAGCCAGCAGATGTTGAAAGGCCGTATTGTCAACAATGAAGGTGAGCCCGTTGTCGGTGCAGTGGTCAATGTGGCTGAAGAAAACCGTATTGTACTTACCGATGCGGAAGGATATTTCCAACTGAAAAAGGTGTCGAAAGACGATGAAATATGTGTCAGCAGCTTAGGATATAAGAATGCACAGGAGAAGGTCACGACTTTTGACGGAAGTTTTGTCATCAAGTTGGAGGCTGATGTTGACGAATACGAGCATCCTGCTCCCATCCCATTTGCACAGCAGAAGAAAAAGTTGCTTACCGATTCGCGCTCAACCGTCACGGGAACAGAGTTGCAGAAACATCCCGTAACGATTCTTCAGAATGCCTTTACCTCCGTACTCAATGGGGTGGAGACCTATGATTGGTCGGACGAACCCGGTTGGTCGGAGTCGTTTACCTTTATCCGCGGCATTCGCACGATGAACATGTCGGCCCGTTCTCCATTGGTTATTGTCGACAATGTGGAGCGCGACCTCTCTTTTCTTGACGCTTTTCCTATTGAGAGCATCACGGTCTTGAAAGACGCGGCAGCTACGGCCATTTATGGATTGCGTGGTGCCAATGGTGTCATTATGGTTACAACCAAGCGCGGTGAAGCCGGAAAGACCAAAATAGACTTTACCCAAGAGGTGGGCTTCAACACGCTGAGCAACACGATGGAGATGCAAAACTCCTACAATATGGCTCTCACGCGCAATCAAGTGCGCTATCTGAGTGGCATGGCTCCTATGTATTCCGACGAACAGATAGCCAACTATAAATTTGTTTCTGAGGGTGGCCGGTTTGCCGACAACGATATTCGCAGGTATCAATATTTTAATACGTCATGGGCGGATCAGCTTTATCGTGATGCAGCACCGCAATATCGTACCAATCTGCAAATCAGTGGCGGCAATCATCGGGCACGCTACTATGTGAGTCTTTCCTATTTGCGCCAGGAAGGTATGTGGAATAAGGAGGGCACGGAAATGAATGCCAACTTCTCCACTCAGCATCTGCTGAATCGTTGGAACCTTCGTTCCAACATCGACATTGATGTGAGTAAATATCTCAATGTTTCCCTTGACCTTGGCGGTCGCATCGACAATATCAGCCAACCCACAGAAGGGGTGTTCGGACTTGTGACCTTTGGTGTGATTGAGGCCAATCCTATGGCTCCCACCCACAATCCCGATGGAAGTATTTACTCTTCGTCTACGGCCAACAACCCGATACGCTATCTTGGTGGTTCCGGTGTTGAGAAAAACCGTCGGCGCAATCTTTATTCGACGCTGAATGCCAAATACGACCTTAGTCCCGTGCTCTCGGGACTCGGACTGTATGGCACTGTCAGCTTTGATGCCTACGAAACATTTGAGTCTACACAGGGACACCAGATCAATTCTTGGAACTATGATTATGATAATTTGAAAGTGACAGATGTCAGCCAGTTCACTTATACGAAGTACACCACCTATTCGGCCCTTTCCAACCCCACTGCCAATCAGCGTGGTTACTACTATAATATCAACCTGCATGGTGGTCTCACTTATACACATCACTTTGGCAAACATGGTGTAGGCGCACGTGCTTTCGTCCGCTACTATCGCAACGAGGAGGCGGGCTCAGATTTCAGCACGCAGCAGAGTGCTTCGTCTAATCGCTATCTTTCATACAATTTCCAGGGAACATACGATTTTGCCAATCGCTATGTGGCTTCTTTCAACTTGTCGCACATGGGCTGTGACAACTTTGACCCCGAAGACCGTTGGGACACCTTCTGGGGTGGTTCGCTCGGATGGGTGATTTCCGAAGAGCCTTGGGTCAAGAAAGGCGGAATTATTAATCTGATGAAACTCCGTGCTTCCTATGGCACTGCAGGACAGTCCAATACCGGCTCCGGCCGTTATCCCTATCAGAGCACTTATTCGGGCGGAACGGGCTATGCTTATGGTTACAACGGTACGTATATCGGCGGATATTATGAGAAGGTTGCGGGCAATCCCAATAATAAATGGGAAATCTCGAAGATGTTGAATGTCGGTTTCGACTGGGACTTCTGGAACAAGAAACTCTACGGTAGTCTTGATGTCTTCCACGAGTGGCGTTCCAACATCCTTGTGACCCGTTCCACAGTTCCTGAAAGTGTACTTGGTGTGCCGATGGCCAAAGACTCTTACGGCAAGGTAGAAAGTCGCGGGTATGAACTTATGCTCGGTCATCGTAACCACATCGGCGATTTCAACTATTGGATTGAAGGACAGCTCTCTTATAATACCAACCGCGTCAAAGAGATGGATGAAACCACCCCCAACGAGCCTTGGTTGGCAAAGACCGGTCGAAGAATCTATGACAACACCTCTGTCGCAGAACTCTATGAGCAGTCCCAGACCGGTACTAACCGCGTGGGTGGATGGAATATCTATCAGTTTGTCAAGTGGGCCGACGACCCCAACTTGATAGCTACTTCACAGCAAGATGCCATTGCCCATCCGGAGAAGTATCCTTATAACACATTCTCCAATGGTAAGCAGCAGTTGGGTACGGCCGTATTCCAGGATCTTAACGGTGACCGGCAGATAGACTCTAACGATATGTATCCGTCTACCTATACCATTATCCCCGAATTGATTCCTACATTAAACTTTGGTTTCGAATGGAAAGGCTTCGATGCACGCATGATAGTCAATGCCTATCTGCGCCGTTCCGTGTTCCTTTCTCCGTCCATCAGTTTCAGCGGATGGTCGAATATGGGCACCCACGAAGTGACCAAAGCATGGGGATACTACACGGATGACCCCACGGATCCTCGCAATGTGAATGCCACTTATCCGCGTCCGGTGTATAATGGTTTCGATGCAGTGGACTCCGATCGTGCCACAGGATCCTATCAGAATAACATCTGGGTACGCAACGGCAATTTTTGGTCGATTCGTAATATTGAAGTTGGATACTCTCTGCCTAAACAGTTGATAGCCAAATTGTATATGACCAAATGCCGTTTCTATTTCAGTGCCTATAATATAGCAACTTTCAGTGACCTGCCCCACGGCGTGGATCCCGAGAAGCCTATGAGCTATGTTTGGTGGTATCCCAAGACCAAGACATTTACTTTCGGTGTTAACATTGGTTTTTGATGTAAATTGTGCTGAAAGAATATTGATTTATGGATAATAGAACTTTATTATATGAAAAAGCTTTTAATTAACATATCGTTGGCATTTTTAGCCGTAGGCGGTGCAACCTCCTGCAGCGATGTGCTTGACAAGGAAGTAGACCTCACGTTTCAGAACGAACAGATTTTCTCCAAGTTTGAAAATACACGTGGATTTCTCGCCAATGTCTATGCCTATCTTCCCGATGCCTTTGCAGGCTACACGAACGGGCAGTTTCTCGGAGCCTCCCGTGACTGCATGACAGATAATGCTTTGTCCTATTGGAATGTGCATTATTATCATAGTGTGCTCAATGACTCCTACGATGCCACAAACCATTATTTCGCATCGGCTTATTGGAACAACGACCTCAAGGGCATCCGTGCTGCCAATCAGTTTATGGCCAACGCCCGTGCAAGTGTGATCGGTAATGTATCGAAAGCCGGTGACGACAATCATCTCTACGACAGATATATGGCTGAGGCCCGTTTTCTACGTGCCATGCTCCATTTCGACCTTGTAGGCTATTTTGGAGCCGTTCCCGTGGAAGACCATGTCCTCTCCAATGCCGAGGCCTCGTCCATGAAGCGTACGCCTGCTGCCGATGTGTTGAAATGGATTGCTGACGAGTGTGACTCCGTAAAGGATGTGCTGCCTTTCAGATATGCCAATGAGAATGAAAATTGGGGGCGCATCAACGGTGCAGCCGCCTATGCGCTGAAGTCAAGGGCATTGCTTTACCGGGCTTCCAAGCTCAATAATCCTGCCAACAATACCGAATGGTGGCAGCAGGCGGCTGATGCAGCCCTTGCTTTCATCAGCAAGAATGCCTCTTCAAGCAATCCATACAAGCTGTACACGACTGCCAACAATGATGTGAAGCAAAACTACTATCAGTGTTTTGTTACCACTCCTCATTTGAATGATGAGTTTATTTTAAGCCGTTCCGAGTGGAATACGCGCGAAATAGAATTGTTCACCGCTCCTTGCGGCTTCTCCGGAAATGTAAATTCCACGGGACGCACGAATCCCACACAGAATCTAGTCGACTCCTACGAGACCATAAACGGTCTTCCCATTGACCAAGACCCCTCTTACAATGACCAAAAGCCTTACGAGAATCGTGATCCACGGCTGGAGCAGACCATTCTTCATCAAGGTTCGGTGTGGGGAGACCCCCAGCAGGATGAGCAGAGGGCTGTGGACGTGTCCTATCCTGACGGTATCGACTATCAGGCCTTGCATGGCGGTACCACAACGGGATACTACACCAAGAAATTCCTTAACAACATGAGTTTCAAAAATCCGACAACCTACCTCCATGCCTGTCCCATCTTCCGTTATGCAGAGATTCTTCTCAATGCGGCCGAAGCACTTAATGAGGCCGGCAAGACGGATCAGGCATACCAATATGTCAATCAGGTGAGGGCACGTGTCGGTATGCCCGCCTATGCAGGAATGACCCAGGGGGCTTTCCGTGAACGCATCCGCAATGAGCGCCGCATCGAACTTTGCTTCGAGGATCATCGTTTCTTCGATGAGCGCAGATGGATGTTGTTCAGTGACCAGACGGCTTCTTCTGAGACTTCTCTTCCCCGTTACAAGCAGGTCTACAACATTTATAGCGTGGTGGTGACTCCGAAGGAGGGTACGGTCTATACATACAAAAACGACAATACCCATCCCACCCGTTCGTTTAATATTCCTAAGAACTATCTGTTCCCTGTTCCCGATGAAACATTCAAGAAAGCACCGAGTCTGGGACAGAATAGCGGATGGGAACTCACTTCCGCTGCCGGTGAGAAAGGCAAGAACAAGTAGTCGTTGCCAAAAGCTTGGATAAACAGACTTGACGGGGGCAGGCTTCTTGCCTGTCCCCGTTTATAAATTCCATATAGAAATCATATTGTGATGATGAAAAGAACTATTCTATCTTTTGTCGCCTTGTTTTCGTGCATGATGATGCAGGCGGCAGATGTTGTGTGGTGTGTTGTCACACAGTCGGGGCAGGCAGTGCCTGTGAGTGCGGTGAGCTATATACTTAACCTCGGTGCCGACAGTGAGACCTTCAATATTGTGTTGAAAGACGGTACGGTCATTCAAGGTATAACCAAAGCCACTTTCTCCCGAATGGAACCAACGGCGATTTCTTCTGTCGGAATTTCCGGCAGCAATGCACCTGAAACACGTATTGCCGGTGATGAGATAACTCTTATCGGTTGCCCTGTGAAGTCGCATGTGGAGATATATGCAGTTTCGGGCAAGAGAATGAAAAGTGTTGTCACGGCCTCATCCGAGACTTCGTTTTCCATATCAGACCTTCCTGCCGGTGTGTATGTGTTGAAGGTGGGCTCCGTGTCCGTTAAGTTTCTGAAGAAATAACCCTTTCCGTTGATGACTATGACAAAGAAAATATTTGCGCTGTTTTTGTTGTTTGCCGTTATGGCAGGCACGCAGGCACAGATCATTTACAAGCGTGTTTCGGCCTCTACCACGCAGACAGCTATCGGCAACCTTTATTTCAATCGCAACGGTAGTGCCGATCAGTGGAGTCTCGGGACAGAGGGAGCGGGATATTCTTCCCTCCTTGATATCAGTAAGATAACCTATATCACGACCAAAAAGGCCCAGCAGAACGAGACAAATCTTGCGGAGGCTTTGGCCAATTATGTGGCTCCTGTTTATGAAGATTATTATGTGTCCACGGCGGGATGGAATGACCGTGCGCGATGGAATCTTTCACAGATTCACGACCCATCTGTCTGTTTGGCCGAAGACGGTTATTATTATATGGTTCAGACCGATGCCGGCTATGGCAATCCCCAAGCCGGTAAAGGACATTTCCTATGCCGTCGCAGCAAGAACCTCGTTGATTGGGAGTTCCTTGGCCCTACGATGCCGGCCGGTGTCCCCGCATGGGTGGAACCAAAACTGAATGACATACGCGCCAAAATGGGACTTGGGAAAAGCTCTGCCAATTTCGCTGACGAAACGCAGTTCGGTTTCTGGGCTCCTTGCATCCGCAAGGTGAAAGACGGCCTGTACCGTATGTACTACGTGATAACGATTCCCGGCACCATCAATGGTGCTGGCTCATGGAGCGAGCGGGCGTTTATCGGGCTCATGGAAACGGCAACTCCGGCCAATGCTAACTCGTGGGTCGACAAGGGATATGTCATTACCAACTATTCTGACAAGGGACTGAACTTTAATGTGACGGGATGGCAAAACTGCTATTTCAAGTTTAATGCCATTGACCCTTCCTATATCATAACTCCCGAGGGCGAGCACTGGCTCATCTATGGTTCTTGGCATAGCGGCATTGCTGCAGTCCGGCTCAATGGTGACACGGGCAAGACACTTGCCGAACAGGGTGTTCCATGGGGAGCGGAAAACGAAGCCGCCTACGGCAAGTTGATTTTTACACGCACAAAGAACGACCGCTGGCAAGGGTCCGAAGCACCGGAGATTGTTTATCATGATGGCTATTATTATCTCTTCATGGCCTACGATGCTTTGGATGTTCCTTATAATACCCGTGTCCTCCGTTCTAAGAATGTAGACGGGCCCTACACTACATTTGATGGTGTGGTGGCCGATGCCGCTAACGGGGCGAACAATAATCCTGCTGTTCTCACCCATCCTTATAAGTTTGGTTCAGACCACGGATGGGTGGGCATCAGCCATTGTGCCGTGTTTGACGATGGTCAGGGCAACTGGTTCTATGTCAGCCAGCAACGCTTTCCGGCTCACTACAATGGCAATGCTTACAGCAACGCCCTCATGATGGGAGGCGTGCGCAGCATCAAGTGGCTTTCCAACGGGTGGCCTGTCGTAATGCCCGAGCGCTATGGAGCCGTTCCACAGGCAGAGATCGGTGAAGCGGAAATTGCCGGTACGTGGGAGCACATCGATTTGGGCTACTCGTATGGCAAACAGAAAGCATCTTCCCAAATGACCTTTGCCGCCGACGGTAGCATCACGAGTGGCATCTGGAAAGGCGGGCGCTGGTCTTTCAACGCCGCCACCAACACCCTCACGGCCAACGGCGTGGAGCTGAAGGTGCAGCGCGAAGTGGACTGGGAAGCCTCTCCCCGCACCGCTACGATTGTCTATTCCGGACTCAACGGGACGAAGTCTTATTGGGGCAAGAAAGTGCGGTAGAGACTTGCTGGCCGATGATATTTTTTCTCAATGAAAGTGGGGGAGGGACGCTGTGTGGGCGAACTCCCCCTGTTTTTATTACCGAACAATGATAGACCAATGAAAAGACCGCTTTTTCTCATGCTGTTTTTTGCTGCTACAGCCATTACCTTGGCGCAGCCGGACGGCCGCAGTCATGGTGGCTTCGACACGTTTGTCACCGATACGCCGATGGTTCACGACCCCGTAATGGCCTTCGAAAACGGCAGGTATTATCTCTTTTCCACCGGTCACGGCATCCGGCAGATGGTCTCTTCCGACCGGCGTTCGTGGACGGTGTCGCGCCACCCGGCTCTTGACAGCATACCGGCTTGGACAAGAGATTCCGTACCCGGCTTCGCCATCCATGTCTGGGCACCCGATATTATCCGTTGGCACGGCCGTTGGTGGATGGCTTATTCGTGCTCCACTTTCGGGAAAAACACATCGGCCATCGGTCTGATGAGCCGTTCCTCCCTTTCCGATAGTGTGGGATGGAAAGACGAAGGTCCGCTCGTCTGCTCCCGTGAAGGGCGTGACAACTGGAATGCCATCGACCCCAACTTCATCATCGACGAGCACGACCGCCCTTGGCTCGTGTGGGGTTCTTTCTGGGATGGCATTCAGTTGGTGCGGCTCGACAGCACGCTGCATATTGCCTCGGGCGAACATCCCCACACCATTGCCCGTCGCTATGCTCCATCTTCCACCGCGCAGGAGAAAAATCCCACTTCTGAGTATGCCGGTCCCAATGCCATTGAAGCACCTTTTATCTTCCGTCACGGTGGCTATTATTATCTCTTTGTGAGTTGGGACTACTGCTGCCGGGGCACGCAGAGCAGCTATCGCGTGGCTGTCGGGCGAAGCAAAACGATTGAGGGTCCTTATATTGATGAGAGCGGACGAGACATGCTCCAAGGTGGTGGCACGGTGCTCGTCGAGGGTGACAAAAAGACGTTTGAGGCTCTCGGCCATTGCGCAGCCTATCATTTTGCCGATGGCGACCTCTTTATCTGCCATGGTTATAGTGTTGAAAAACAAGGGACCTCTGTCTTAGTGCAGCGCCGTATGGAGTGGAAGATACTTGCCGACGGCACCGACTGGCCGGTGCTTGTTCCATAGTTGCGGTGTCGGTCTCGTCCGGCATCCGGTCGGTTGCCCATGAAGAAAGGCTGCCTCCTTGGTCTGTCACGACCATCGGAGGCAGCCTTTTGCTATGGTGGGGGTGTTGAAAACCGGTTTGCTTAGAAACGGTAGACTGTGAAGGACTTGGCGGGCAGGATAACTTTGACATTCGTGCCGTTTACAGGCAGTTCCGATGTCTGCGGCACAATGGCCGTCTTGTTGGCGATCGAGTTTTCGGCCTGTATGTCGGACGACTGCAATAGGGTCACCTTGGCCGTGGAAACCGGCCGCTTGAGGTTGTTGAAGCCGAGTGTGACGGTCTGCTCCTTGTCGGAGGCATTGCCTATCTTCACGATGTAGCTCTTGCTGTCTTTGTCGTAGACGGCACTGGCATAGAGACCGTCGGTCCCCGTCACCGGCTTGCCGTTTTCGGTGAGCTTGAGCATGTTGGTGCCCCGGTTGGTGCCGTAGAGCATCTGCACATACCAGTTGGCACTGCGCACACTGGTGAGGTTGTCAAACCAAATGAGGTCGGGCTTCCACTGCCAGCCGTCCACATGGGCGAAGAGGGGAGCGTAGGTGGCTTGGTAAACCACGTCGGCATTGCGTTCCAGTCCTGTCATGAAACAAGCTTCCGAGAGGGCTGCCTCCCAGTTGTTGCGGGAGCCTTTGCCGTGGGCGGCATATTCACCGGCAAACACCTTGGGACCTTTGCGCGAATAGTTGTCATAGCGTGTCGCATTGTCGAAGAACCATCGCGGACTCTTATAGTAGTGTTCGTCTACGAGGTCAACGTTCAGTTTGCGCATCTCTTTCCAGCCATAGTCGAAGTCCTTGCCGTCGGCCGAAGGTCCGGAACTGCCGCAAATCCTGATGTTGGGGTATTTGGCCCGAATCTGTTTCATAAATTTCTCCAGCCGCTCGGGATAGAGCGGGCCCCACTGTTCGTTGCCGATGCCGATTTGCTTCAGGTTGAACGGAGTCGGATGGCCCATGTCGGCTCGCAGTTTTCCCCACTTGGAGGTGGTGGGGCCATTGGCAAACTCTATCAAGTCGAGTGCATCGTCTATGTAAGATTGCAGGTCGTCAAGGCACACGTGGGCGTTCTTGTCATTGTCTTTGTTTTGGAATTGGCAGGCCAGTCCGCAACTCAGTATGGGCAACGGTTCGGCTCCGATTTTTTCCGAGAGCAGGAAAAACTCGTAGAATCCCAGTCCGTAGGTCTGGTAGTAGTTGGGGTAGAGACGGTGGGGGAATGTGTAGTTCCAGCGGTTTTCGTTGAGGGGACGGTTTTCCACCGGGCCCACCGAGTTTTTCCACTGATAGCGCGTGGCCAGATCGGTGCCCTCCACGATGCAACCGCCGGGGAAGCGGAAGATGCCCGGATGCAGGTCTTCGAGGTCTTTCACGAGGTCGGTGCGCAGTCCGTGCCAGTTGTCTTCGGGGAAGAGCGACACGTGGTCAAGGTCAACGCCCTGGTCGGACATCAGGAATATGCGCATCAGCCCCTTGGCATCGGTCTTGTTGGAAGTGAGTGTGGCGGTGTATTTCTGCCATTTGTTGTTGGTCACGGTGATAGTGTCGCGGGCGATGGGTACGTCGTCCGAACCGACAAGTTCCACGCGGAAGCGGGCCGTGCCCCCCTGCAAGTCGGTGATGCGAGCATAGACGGAGAAGTCGTAGTGCATACCTTTTTTCAAGCCCATGCCGAAGAAGCCGCGGTTTTCCAGACCCGTCACCTTCTCCGTGTGCCCCGAACGCCGCAGCGTCACATAGTGCGGGTTGCGCTCGAAGGCCGGTTTCTCGTCGGCCACGCTCACGTTTCCGAAAGCATTCCAGCCCATCAGCCGGTCAGGGAACTCAAACGAGCGGTTTTCCACCATCTCGGCGTAGAGGCCGCCATCGGCCCCGAAATTGATGTCTTCAAAGAATATGCCATACATCGTCGGCTGTATGGGGCCGCCCGGACGGGCATCTACCGTAAACCGGTGCTGGGCTGAGGCTCCGATAGAGGCCAAAGCTGCCATGCACGAAATGATCAGTTTTGTTTTCTTCATACAAGTATAAATTGTTTGGGTTTTGTTTGATAGTCATTTAAGTATGTGGCCCGTGTCGGGAAATTCGGTTGTCTGTGCGAGCCTTGCCGGCCTTGCGGACGGCATCCTGCAAAAGGCGTCTCCCGCAAGCGGTTTTGCTTTTTGATAGTCGCAAAGATACTGCTTTTCTTTCAATTTCGAGTAGACGTTTGATAAGAAAAGGTAGACGGAAACGCTTTTGAGTGTAAAAATGATACGAAAAGGGTTCGGACAGCCCTGTTCAAGACCTTAAACCGATGTATAGTGCGAACTATTAAATGTTTCGAAAAACACTTACACGCCCTTTTTCCCCACCCGTCTTTCCTGCCTGTTCCAGCCGTCCCATGAGCCAGATCCGCCTCATCAATTTTCTCACTAAGCCCAAGCGACCATGCAAAAGGGCCACACTCAGAAGCTCATTCGGCCCGAGTGAGGGCGCGAAAGGGGGCGGATTGAGTCTTTGTTAAGCCCCTTTCGCATCCCATATCGGGGATAAAACAGAAAAAGGAGAGCCTTGGTGGACTCTCCTTGCAAGTGCAAAGATACATCAAAAAGAGGGAAAATGCAAATCGATAGTGAAAGAAGTTTACAGCGCGAGGGCCGTTTTGGATTAGGACAGGCAGGCATCGTGAACTTTCCCGTTCATGCGATTTAGCCGGTTTGTTTCCCCAAATGGTGGGCTTGCCAGCCTGAAAAGGCCATAAAAAACGCACTTGACAGCCGCCTGTGGCGAAGTCAAGTGCGTTTTGCTTGTTGTTTTCAGCGGATTGAAGATGCCCGGAAAGTTATTCTTCTACGAGGCTGAAGTCTTCTTTGGTCACTCCGCATGTGGGGCACACCCAGTCGTCGGGGATGTCTTCGAAAGCTGTGCCGGGAGCAATTCCACCGTCCGGGTCACCTAATTCCGGGTCATAGATATAACCGCATACATCGCATACATACTTTTTCATAATGTTTTTATTTTTATTGTTATTATTATCGCAGCACGTGGGTGCGCGAGGAACTGTAGTTTGAAATGAAGAACCTTGAAGTTGATATTCCTTGTTCTCTTTCCTTCAAATAGCTTTTCTTATTGGTTGCAAATTTACATAAAAGTTTAATATGATGTGTGGGAAAAGGCAAAATAAATGTTAATGGATTACTCTTTGTTGGATAAATTACAATTTCTTGAGCTATATCAATCATCCGACTGATGCTATAAAGCGATTGGAGGGCAGGCTCCGGCTGTTGCCATGCAGGTGTCCGTATCAGGCGGGCATGTTATGTCCGGTCTTCCATTTTGCCGCGAATTGATTATTTTTGTCTTAATGTGATTATAATTCGCAACACCTTCCTTCTTTGTCTTTTATTTATTTTTATCAACCAATTAGTTAAAAAATCAACTTTTAGTAAAATCTTCATCAGCTATTCATCAATTTTTTAGTAACTTTGCAATCTCAATATATAAATATGTAATATATGGCTGGAACAAAACGAATGAAGACCGCGTTGATTTCGGTTTTCCACAAAGATGGTTTGGAGGAGTTGCTTGCCAAGCTGCATGAGGAAGGGGTGAAGTTTCTGAGTACGGGCGGTACGCAGAGTTTCATCGAATCTTTAGGTTATGAATGTCAGAAAGTGGAGGATGTCACCACCTATCCGTCTATCCTCGGAGGGCGTGTGAAAACCCTTCATCCCAAAATATTCGGCGGGATTCTTGCCCGTCGCGACAATGAGGGCGACCTCGGCCAGATGCGGGAATATGAGATTCCGGCCATTGATCTGGTGATTGTAGACCTTTATCCTTTCGAACAAACTGTGGCTGGCGGAGCAAGCGAAGCCGAGATTATCGAGAAGATCGACATTGGCGGCATTTCCCTGATACGTGCCGGAGCCAAGAATTTCAAAGATGTGGTCATCGTTCCGAGTAAGGCAGAATATGGCGTATTGTTGGACATTCTCAACAAAAAAGGTGCACAGACCGATATTGAAGACCGGAAAATGCTGGCTGAACGGGCATTCGGAGTGAGCAGTCATTATGATACAGCCATACACAACTGGTTTGCCAAATAACTATTTATCAATTATCAATCAATAGAAATGGGATTTTTTTCATTCATTCAGGAAATAGCAATGGACCTGGGCACCGCCAACACCATCATCATCAGTGATGACAAGATTGTGGTTGACGAGCCTTCGGTCGTGGCACTTGACCGCCGCACGGACAAGATGATAGCCGTAGGCGAGAAAGCCAAGATGATGTACGAGAAGACGCATGACAATATTCGCACGATTCGTCCTTTGCGCGATGGTGTCATAGCCGACTTCACGGCTTGCGAGCAGATGATGCGCGGTCTTATCAAGATGGTGCATTCCGGGTCGCGCCTGTTCTCTCCGTCGCTGCGGATGGTCATCGGCGTGCCTTCCGGTTCGACGGAAGTGGAACTGCGTGCCGTGCGCGACTCGGCTGAACATGCCGATGGGCGTGATGTCTACTTGATATTCGAACCGATGGCTGCGGCTATCGGTATCGGCATTGATGTGGAAGCCCCTGAGGGCAACATGATTGTCGATATAGGTGGTGGCTCTACCGAGATTGCCGTCATCTCGTTGGGCGGCATCGTGAGCAACAACTCCATACGCATTGCCGGCGATGATCTCACGGCCGACATTCAGGAGTATATGAGCCGCCAACATAATGTGAAGGTCAGCGAGCGCATGGCCGAGAGAATCAAAATCCACGTGGGCAGTGCCTTGACCGATTTGGGTGAGGAGGCTCCCGAAGATTATATCGTGCATGGCCCCAACCGCATCACGGCGCTCCCGATGGAAGTTCCTGTGTGCTATCAGGAGATAGCCCACTGTCTCGACAAGACGGTGGCAAAGATAGAAAATGCTGTGCTCTCGGCCTTGGAGAACACGCCCCCCGAGCTTTATGCTGACATCGTGAAGAATGGTATCTATCTCAGCGGCGGAGGTGCTCTGCTCCGCGGACTCGACAAGCGCTTGCAGGATAAGATCAACATACCTTTCCACATTGCCGAAGACCCGTTGCACAGCGTGGCCAAGGGGGCCGGCATCGCCTTGAAGAATGTTGACCGCTTCTCGTTCCTCATGAGGTAAACAGTAGGCATGCACAACCTGATAGAATTTTTGGCCAAATACAACCATTGGTTCTTGTTTATCCTGTTGGAGGTGGCGAGTTTTGTGTTGCTGTTCCAATACAATAGCTATCAGGGCAGCGTGTATTTCTCCACAGCCAATGTGGTGGCGGGAAAGGTCTATGAATGGAACTCGGCGGTGGAGACATTCTTCTCGTTGACGAAAGTCAATCAGGAACTCACACACCGCAATGTCTATCTTGAGCATCAGGTGAAGCAGCTTTCCGACGAACTGGTGGCTGCCACGAAAGACAGTCTGTCGCTGAAGCGCGTGCAGTTGTCCATGTTAAGCAACTATCGGCTGATGCCGGCCAAGGTGGTCGACAACTCTGTGGACAGGCGCGACAACCTCCTGACGATTGACAAGGGAGAGGCCGACGGTGTGCGAAAAGACATGGGAGTGGTGTGTGGCACAGGAGTCGTGGGGATAGTCTATCTCGTCTCCCGGCATTATTCTGTGGTTATTCCCGTGCTCAGTTCGCAGTCAAATATCAGCTGTGCCATTCAGGGAAGGGGCTATTTCGGTTATCTGCATTGGCCGGGCGGAGCTTCCGACCGGGCTTTCGTGGACGACATTCCCCGTCATGCCCACTTCAAACTTTACGACGATGTGGTCACCAGTGGCTACTCGTCGGTGTTTCCCCCGGGCGTTCATGTGGGAAAAATATTGCATGTCTACAACTCCCGTGACGGACTGTCTTATCGTCTGGAAGTAAAGCTTTCTACCGATTTTGGCAATTTGCGTGATGTGTGCGTCATTGACGACGCGACCATGAAGGAACGCATCGAACTCATGAGGGCGGCGCAGGATTCGCTGAAGCCGAAAACAGAATAGAATAAGGAGAAAGGATACATGAATATAGAATCATTGCGTCGTCTGCTCACTTTCGTCATTCTCTTGCTCGTTCAGGTGATTGTGTTCAACCATATTCATTTGTTCGATGTGGCAACCCCGTTGCTCTATGTCTATCTGGTGCTCCATTTTCGTCGCAATCATCCTCGCTGGGCCACTCTCTTATGGTGTTTCCTGATGGGATTGTTGGTCGATGTGTTTAGCAATACGCCCGGTGTGGCAGCCGCGTCTATGACCTTTGTGGGACTTCTGCAACCTTATCTGCTGGAAGTGTTTACTCCACGCGACAGTGCCGACGACCTTGTGGCATCCTACCGTTCGCTGGGTGTGGCCTCGTTTGTCTACTATGTGGTCATCCTCGTGTTCATCTATTGCCTGCTGTTTTTCCTTTTGGAGAATTTCACTTTCTTCAACTGGATGCACTGGATGGCATGCACCGGGGCAAGTGCTGTGCTGACAATCATTTTCATTCTTGTCATAGAGAACTTTCAAAAGCAGTAAGCGTGGCGGTTTGACAACCGCCATTCATCAGGTCGGTAAATGAAGGATTTCAATCTGGATAATCGTCGTTATGTGATTGGAGGGGTGGCAACAGCGATTGTTGTCATCTATATCATCCGTCTGTTCACGTTGCAGGTGATGAGCGATGATTATAAGAAGAATGCCGACAGTAACGCTTTTTTGAAGAAAGTGGAGTATCCTTCCCGGGGCATCATCAGTGACCGGACGGGTAAACTCATGGTGTATAACCAGCCGGCTTACGATATCATGGTGGTGATGAATGAGGAAAAGGGGCGGCTTGACACCACGGAGTTTTGCAATACGCTCGGTATCACCAAGGAGTTTTTCATCCGGCGGATGAACGACATCAAGGACTATAACAAGAATCCCGGCTATTCGCGCTTCACGCAACAGCTTTTTATGAGCCAGTTGTCGGACAAGGAGTTCAGCGTTTTTCAAGAGAAGATTTTCCGTTTTCCCGGTTTCTATATCCAGCGCCGGAGCATCCGGCAGTATCAGTATCCATACGCTGCTCACGTGTTGGGGGATGTGGCGGAAGTATCTACAAGCGATATCGAAGACGACGATTACTATCAGCCCGGCGATTATATCGGTAAACTCGGTGTGGAGCGGTCTTATGAGAAACAGCTTCGGGGAGAGAAAGGCGTACAGATTCTGCTTCGAGATGCTCACGGGCGCATCCAAGGGAGCTATCAGGAGGGCAAGTTTGACCGCCGTCCTGTTCCTGGCAAAGACCTCACATTGAGCATCGATGTGAATCTACAGGCTTTGGGCGAACGTCTGATGCAAGGCAAAATAGGAAGCATCGTGGCCATTGAGCCGTCTACGGGTGAGGTGCTTTGCATGGTGTCTTCGCCCACCTACGATCCTCGTATGATGGTGGGAAGGCAACGGGGAAAGAACCATTTGGCATTGTCGCGCAACGTGTGGAAACCCCTGCTCAACCGGAGTATCATGGGGCAATATCCTCCCGGTTCTACTTTCAAAACCTCTCAGGCCCTCACCTATATGACGGAAGGCATCATCACACCGGGCACCCAGTTTCCTTGCCATCATGGTTTCTCCTATCGGGGGCTGCATGTCGGATGCCACGGTCACGCCTCGCCCTTGAGTGTGGTGCCGGCAATCAGCACTTCGTGCAATGGCTTTTTCTGTTGGGGACTCTACTACATGATGTCCAACCGCAGGAAATATCCGTCGGTGCAAGTGGCCATGAATACTTGGCGCGACTACATGAAAAGCATGGGGTTTGGCTATAAACTGGGCATTGATTTGCCTGGAGAGAAGCGCGGGCTTATCCCGAATGCCGAGTTTTACGACAAAGCCTACAAGGGTTCTTGGAACGGTCTCACCGTTATCAGCATCTCCATTGGACAGGGAGAGGTCAACCTCACGCCGTTACAAATAGCCAATTTGGGGGCGACGATAGCCAACCGAGGCTATTATTATGTGCCCCATGTGGTGAGGAAAGTGCAGGGTGAGCCGCTCGACACCACTTTCACGCGCCGTCACTACACGAAAGCATCACGCCGATCCTACAATTATGTGGTGGCCGGTATGCGTGCTTCCGTGTTGGGCGGTACGTGTAAGCACCTCGGCAGGAGCGACATCGTCATCTGTGGAAAGACAGGTACGGCACAGAACCGTGGCCAAGACCACTCTGTCTTCATGGGTTTTGCACCGATGGATAAACCAAAGATTGCCATTGCCGTGTATGTGGAGAACGGTGGTTTCGGTGCCGATTTCGGCGTTCCGATAGGAGGTTTGATGATAGAACAGTATTTACATGGAAAGCTCTCGGCTTCATCTGAGAAAGAAGCGGCAGTCTTCCAGAGCAGACATATAGCTTATGGCTCAAGAAACAGGTAGACGACAGAACAGCGTGCTTCGCTCACTCGACTGGTGGACGATAGGTATTTACCTTGCCTTGCTCGTCTTCGGTTGGATCAGTGTCTGCGGAGCGAGCTACAATTACGGTGACACGGATATATTCAGTCTTGGTTCACGGTCGGGTATGCAGATAGTCTGGATAGGCACATCCATCGTGTTGGGCTTTGTTATTCTCATGCTCGACGACCGTTTCTACGATACTTTCTCATACGTCATCTATGCGGCTTTGCTTCTGTTACTGTTTGCCACAATATTCAATCCCCATCAAATCAAGGGCTCCCGCTCATGGCTTGTCTTAGGGCCTTTGCGCCTGCAACCGGCCGAGTTCGCAAAATTTGCTACGGCATTGGCTGTTTCCAAACTCATGAGTACCTACGGTTTTTCCATTCATCAGTGGAAACACTTTGCTGCAGCCTGCGCTGTGGTGGTGTTGCCCATGCTCTTTATCATAGGTCAGCGCGAAACGGGATCAGCCTTGGTCTATTCCGCTTTCTTTCTCATGTTCTATCGGGAAGGTATGCCGGGGAGCGTGCTTTTCACGGCGGTGGCCATGGTCATCTACTTTGTTGTAGGCATCAAATATGAGGAGGTCTTTCTTTGGGGTATGCCCACCTCGTTGGGTAAGTTTGTCGTGCTGCTGCTTGTGCATGTCTTTACTGCCGGCATGGTGTACACCTATTGCAAAGACAGGCGGCAGACTTGGATAATCCTGCTTTACACAGTGGGGGCCACGGCTTTGGCACTGTTCTTCTCCAAGTTTGTCATTCCGTTCGATGTCGTGTGGGTGCAGCTTGCCGTAAGTGCCTTGCTGATAGGTTATCTCATCTATGGATGGTTGAGCACCCGGCTTCGCACCTATTTGTATATAGTCCTTTTTGCAGTGGGTTCCATTGCATTTTTCAACTTGGCAGACTTTGTGCTCAATGATGTCATGGAACCCCATCAGCGGGTGCGCATCAATGTGTTGTTGGGATTGGATGAAGACCTTGCCGGGGCGGGCTACAATGTCCACCAGAGTGAAATTGCTATCGGGTCGGGCGGTTTGCAGGGAAAAGGTTTCCTGAACGGCACGCAGACCAAGCTCAAGTTTGTGCCGGAGCAAGATACCGACTTCATATTCTGCACCGTGGGCGAGGAGGAAGGCTTTGTCGGCTCGGCCGGTGTGCTGTTGCTGTTCCTCCTGCTGATACTCCGGCTCATCCATTTGGCCGAGCGGCAGCCCTTTAAGTTTGGTCGTGTCTACGGCTATTGCGTGTTGAGCATTTTCCTGTTCCATGTGTTCATCAATGTCGGCATGGTACTCGGTCTCACTCCCGTGATTGGCATACCGTTGCCTTTCTTCAGTTACGGTGGCAGTTCCTTATGGGGATTTACCATTTTGCTGTTTATTTTCCT
This sequence comes from Segatella buccae ATCC 33574, assembly GCF_000184945.1. Classification (GTDB taxonomy): domain Bacteria; phylum Bacteroidota; class Bacteroidia; order Bacteroidales; family Bacteroidaceae; genus Prevotella; species Prevotella buccae. The sequence goes on along the minus strand of NZ_GL586311.1, from coordinate 187,316 downwards.
GCGTATAGATGCCGGGAGAAACTTAGTGAGAAACTAAACGAAAAAGCCTCATCTCTGTGTGAAAGAAAGTCAAACACAGGGATGAGGCTTTTTCTTATTCTTTTTTCAAGATGATTCCTATGTCACTGATACCCGGCAGTATTTCGCGCTTCATGTCGTGTCTCACGCCGATGTGCAGCGAGTCTCCTTGCTGTAAGTCGAGGTCGGTGATGTGGAAAGTGTATTGAAAGCTTCCGATACCATAGCCCTTCATTTTGCCGTTGCTATCCATGAGCTTGCAGTTCACCGTGTCCACCCGTCTTTTTCTGTCGGGATAGGAGAACTGTTCCACGATGAGTGTGAGTCCCATAAACGGGTAGGTGGCATTGATACGCAGGCCCAGGTCGGCACTGTAGTGTCCGCTCTCGGCCACTTTCGGGATGTCGAAAAAGAGCGTGTCATTCTTTTCCCACCCAGCCACCGGAGCATGTTGGAATTGGTCATACACCCGCTTGTCATTGCACGACACAGCGAGTGCCAGTATATATAATAAGGTGAAGACTGCCTTCTTCATTCTCCTTGCCGTTCATTGGGCTGCGTCTGTTCCGGTTTTCGAGGCGCATCGTTACCGGTCTTCTGCACCGCTGCAGCCATCGGAGTCCCCGGTTTGGGTTGTCCGGCTTTGTCATGCCTCGGTTGTCTGTTGTTTGCTTGCGGTCGGTTGTCTCCATTCTTGGGCCGCTCTCCCACTGCCCGTTGCTGTGTGAATCCGTTTCCGGAGCGATTGCCGTTGTGGTGGTTGGAGCGTTGGCGGTCGTTGAATCGTCCGTTTGGACGTTGTTCACCGTTGCTGCGACCGTCTGTCGGCTTTTCTCCCTGTCGATTTCCGTTACGGTTGTCGGTGTGCTGGCCGTATCCATTCCCCTTTTTGTTCTTGCGTTTCTTCGCCTTGTCGAATCGGCTTAAGTCAGCATCGGCCAACAAGTCGACCGGTTTGCTGGCCGGTTTGCTCCTGTCGTCTTCATTGAGCACCAGCGGTTTCTCCCCCTTTCGGTTCATTTCAATAATCTCACGCGCTCGCTCGGCCGATATGGTTTCTAGATTGGCCGCAAGATTCTTGTCGGTGGAGTAGGTGACAGTGCCTGCGAGAATGTCCGACTTGAAGTGATAGTAATCGCTGTCCTTGGTCTGCAACATCACCTCTTTGCTTGGCAGCTTCTTGCCGGCCTCAATATATTCATCCACCTCATAGTTGAGACAGCACTTCAATTTGGCGCACATACCCGCCAATTTCTGAGGGTTGAGAGAGATGTCCTGAATGCGTGCGGCATTGGTACTTACGCTCACGAAGTTTTTCATCCATGTGGCGCAACACAGTTCCCTGCCACACGGCCCCGTTCCGCCGATGCGTCCGGCTTCCTGCCGTGCTCCGATTTGTTTCATCTCGATGCGCACGTGGAAAGTCTCGGCCAGCACCTTGATGAGCTGCCGGAAGTCGACACGCTCGTCGGCGATGTAGTAGAAGATGGCTTTGTTGCCGTCGCCCTGATACTCCACATCGCCTATTTTCATTTGCAGTCCGAGGTCTTTGGCTATCTGCCGGCTCTGTATCATGGTGTCGTGCTCGCGACTTTTGGCCTCGTTGTATTTGTCCATGTCCACCGGTTTGGCTATGCGGTAGACACGCTTGATGTCGTCGGCCGACTTCAAGTTGGCCTTCTTCACCTGCAATGTGACGAGTCGGCCGGTGAGCGTTACCACCCCGATGTCATGTCCCGGACTGGCTTCCACGGCTACTGTGTCGCCTTTTTGCAGGTCGAGATTGTTCACGTTGTGGTAGTATCCCTTCCGCGTGTTCTTGAACTGCACTTCCACGAGGTCGGTGCTCTCGGCATTGCCGGGCACATCAGCCAGCCAGTCGTAAGTGTTCAGTTGTTTATTTTGCCGTCCGCAGCCCTTGCAACTGAGTCCTCTGTCGCAACCGCGGTACATGGTAAATTCCATATCTTTAAAGTCCATAGCCGTATTTCCCCGTCCCTCCAAAAGGGGGAATGCGCCTTGCGGGCACTGTGGGGGCTCCTTTTTATTTAGTGTTCGTTAATATATATATTGTCTTGAAATCTTCTTCCGTTTGCCCACACTCCCGTTTTCTTCTTTCTGAAAGCGGGAAGAAGGCTCATTTTCTTATCAGCAGCACAATCATCTTCAAGGCCATGTCGAAGAACACGATCTTTGCATTGGCGTTTTGGCTGATGTCGCGCACAGCCCTGTCCATCAGTCCGGCAATGTCAATGACATTGGCCTCGTTGATGAACCGGGCGAATTTCGTCGAGAAGTTTTCCTCGGCCTTTGTCATGTAGTTGAGTTCCGGTTGCCGGAAGTTGAACATGAAGTTCTCCCTCACCATGCGCATGAAATAGACCAACATACGTTTCTGTTTCTCCCGTCCGAATGTCGCCACCACCTCGCTCCACTTCTTGAGGTCGTGGATGTTGCGGGTGTAAGCCAACCGCATGAGCATGATGAACATATCGAGAAACTGCACGTTCTCGTTGCCTGCATCGAGCTCTTCGAGTGCCTTGTTCCAGTTGCCGTTGGCTGTGCGTGCCAACCGGTGTGCCACCTCGCCGTCGATGCCCCGCCGCTCCACGAGCGCCTGCTCCAGCGACGGTGTGTCTATCTTCCTGAGCTCTATGCGTTGTGTGCGGCTGCGTATGGTTTCAAGCAACTGTTCCGGTGCCTCGCTCACGAGGATAAACACCGTCTGTTGCGGCGGTTCTTCCAACAGTTTGAGCAGTTTGTTGGCTGAAGCCGGATTCATGCGCTCGGGCAGCCAGATGATGCAGATCTTGTAGCCCCCCTGATTCGACTTGAGACTCAGCTTGCGCGCTATCTCGTCGCTCTCGGCCGCTGTGATAATGGCCTGTTGGTTGGCCGCCCCCATAGCCTGCATCCACCGGTTCATGGTGAAATAGGGGCCTTCGAGCAACATTTGGTGCCACTCTTTGGCAAAGTCGTCGCTCACGGGTTGGCGGTCACCGGCCATTGAAGGCAGCTTCACCGTGGGGTAGGAGAAGTGAAGGTCGGGATGTTCCCATTTGCGCAGCATGGGACTGTCACCCAGCAGATGCGAGGCGAAAGCCAGTGCCACCGCCATCTTGCCGCACCCCTCCGGACCGCAGAAGAGCATGGCGTGGGGGATGCGCTGCTCCCGCTCGAGTTGCAGCAGCCGCTGTTCGGCATCGGTTTGTCCTATCACTTCTTCAAATGTCATGTTTTTCTCTTTCGTTGATGGTCAGAATAACTTTTTCACCGCCTCCTTCACCGAGTCCACTGCCGACACCGTGTAGAAGTGTACATTGTTCACCCCGCGGCTCTGCAAGTCTTTCACCTGTGCCACAGTCCACTCCACGCCCAGTGCCTTGGCATCCTCGTCCGTCTTACACTTCAAAGCCTCGGCGGCCAACTCCTGCGGTATGTCGCAATGGAAGGTCTTGGGCACCATCGTGAGTTGTGAGAGTTTGGCCAGCGGCTTGATACCCGGAATGATGGGGAGGGTGATGCCCATGGCGCGGGCTTGATCGACGAAGCGGAAAAATTTCTCGTTGTCATAGAACAACTGCGTCACGGCATACTGCGCACCCAGTTCCTGTTTTTCCTTCAAGTGCAGCATGTCCTGTTCCAAGTTGGGGGCCTCTTCGTGTTTTTCGGGATAGCAGGCTACGCCGAAATCGAAGTGGCGGCCCGGATGTTTGATAGGCGTGCCGTCGTTGAAGAAGCCCTCGTTAAATCTCACCACCTGCCTGATAAGGTCGGTAGTGTGTGTATGGCCACCTTTGGCGGGCACGAAACTGCGGTCTTCCTTGGCCTTGTCTCCGCGCAGCAAGAGCAGGTTTGAGATACCGAGAAACTGCAAGTCGAGCAGTTCATATTCAATGTCTTCGGCCGACACGCCGCTGCAAATCACGTGCGGAATCACCGGAATGCGGTAACGGTTCTGCAAGGCAGCCGCAATGGCCACCGTGCCCGGACGCCGGCGTATGGACAGGCGTTTCAGCAGCCCGTTGTCCATCTCCTGATAGACAAACTCGCTGTGGTGGGTGGTGATGTTGATGTATTGCGGTCCGAAGTCTTTCAGCTTGTCGATGGTGTTGAACAGTGCTTCCGTCCCGTTGCCTTTGAGCGGTGGCAGCACCTCAAAGGAGAAGTGTCTCTCGCCTTTGCTCTTATGTAGTAGTTCCGATACGTTCATCTGTCGAAAGTGTGGTTTGGCTGCCGCCGGACTGTGCCGATATGCGCTGGACCCGAAAAGCAGCAAGGTATGCGGTGCAAATTTACTAAAAAAATAGGGGAAACCGCCATCCGAAACGTATTATTTAATAAGGAGACAGAACTTTCCCGGGTACGATGGGAGGGGGATGTGACACTTAAATGACGAAACTAACAGAAATACGAATAGAAAAACCTCATTGGACTTTCGCTAAAAAACTACTGACATGAACCAGAACCAAACGGGCTCGCGAGCCTATCTTATCTCCATTGTGATGGTTGCCGTGCTCGGCGGCCTATTGTTCGGTTACGACACAGCTGTCATCTCGGGTGCCGAAAAAGGTTTGCAGGCCTTTTTCAAGGGTGCTTCCGACTTCGAGTACACCGATTTTATCCACGGTTTCACCTCCTCCAGTGCCCTCATCGGCTGTATCATTGGCAGTTCGCTCTCCGGAGTTTTTGCCGGTAGGCTGGGCCGCAAACGCTCGTTGGTTTTCGCCGGCGTGTGTTTTTTCATTTCGGCTTGGGGCTCTATGTTTCCCGAGAGTTGGCTGTTGCCCGCCGGCCGTCCCTCTTGGGATCTGCTCGTCGTGTTCAATCTCTATCGTGTGTTGGGCGGCATAGGCGTGGGCATGGCCTCCGCCATCTGCCCCATGTACATCGGTGAGGTGGCCCCGAGCAACATCCGCGGCATGCTTGTGAGCTGGAACCAGTTTGCCATCATCTTCGGCCAACTCGTGGTTTATTTCGTCAATTTCATCATTCTCGGCTCCCATGCCAATCCCATCTATGATGCAGCCGGAGCGATAGCCAACATGGCCGATGCCCAATGGACCGTCACCACCGGCTGGCGCTACATGTTCGGGTCCGAGTGTGTGCCCGCCGGACTCTTCACAGTGCTCATCTGCTTTGTGCCCGAGACTCCCCGCTATCTTGTGATGACGGGCCGCGACGACCGCGCTCTTGGCATTCTCTCCCGCATCAACGGCACACAAAAGGCCCGGGAGATATTGCAGGACATCAAGGACACCATCACCGTGAGGACTGAACGGCTCTTCTCCTACGGATTCCTCTGCATCTTCGTGGGCATCATGCTCAGCGTGTTCCAGCAGGCTGTGGGCATCAATGCCGTGCTCTACTACGCTCCGCGCATCTTCAAGGATATGGGCATGGACAACGAGATGGTATTCACCGTCTTCATGGGTGTTATTAACATACTCTTCACCCTTGTGGCCGTGTTCACCGTCGAGCGGCTCGGACGCAAGCCCCTCCTCATCTGCGGTTCCGTGGGCATGGCCCTCGGCGCCTTCGGCGTGGCCGTCACGTTCGGCACTCCGGGCCTTGAGATGGTCACAGCCGCTTCCATCATGGTCTACAGTGCGAGCTTCATGTTCTCTTGGGGCCCCATCTGTTGGGTGCTCATAGCCGAGATATTCCCCAACACCATCCGTGGTGCCGCTGTGGCTGTCGCCGTGGCTTTCCAGTGGATATTCAATTTCATCGTCAGTTCGAGCTTCGTGCCCATGTTCAATATGCACCTCACGCCCGGCGACGACTTCGGCCACTGGTTCACCTATGGGCTCTACGGCCTTGTCTGTGTGCTCGCAGCCCTGTTTGTCTGGCGCTTGGTACCCGAGACCAAAGGCAAGACGCTGGAGGATATGACCGCACTGTGGAAGAAGAAAAAGTGAAAAGAGCCTCCCCCGACCCCTCCGAAGGAGGGGAGGGCCTGGCGGGACAAAGCCCCCTAAGTTAGGGGGGTGGGGGGCTGAACAAGCATCCCACGCTCTGCATTCATTCCTGCTGTGAGTGGAGGGTAAAGTCTTCCGCTTAGAGTGGGGTAATGGGCTGAACAAGAGGGGAGGCAATGTCATATATAGTGCGAAACTTACTGAGATTGCGAAAAAGCCTTACACGCAATTTTTCCCCGCCCGTCTTTCCTGCCCGTGCCATCCGTCTTATTAGGCTCATCCGGCCTGCCAATTTTCTCATCCGGCCCGAACGACAATGTGAAACGGCCATACTTGAACGGTCATCCGGCCCGAACGAGAACCTCAAAGAGGCCCTTTTACAAACCCATTTGGGCCGAATACCCCCACATTTCAGGAAGGAAAAGCCCCCTTTAGGGGGTTGGGGGGCCGTTGGTGGATTGGCAATCAAAAAAAGGGAAACGCTTCCGCGCTTCCCTTGCTAATGCAAAGATATAACACAAAGGCCGAAAATGCAAATGTGAGGCGAAAACACTTTACACAAAAAGGGGCTTGATGCCACTTGTTTAACATCTTTTAAACGCTCACTGCCAGACCGACCGCTTTGTTTTGTGTATCTTTGCGCGATTTTCAATACATTCATGAATCGAAAAATTATTGAGCGCATCGACCTGTTGGCAAGCAGCGGCGAGCCTTTTCTCTTTGTCATCGACTACCTCGGAGAAGAGGCCATTGTCGAACCTTTGGCCGATGTTTCGGCTTCTGACATCCTGTTCGACTTCAACGGGGTGGGGAATGTCGGGCAGCGTGAACGTCCGTTGCCGGGCCGGTTGGACTGGCGCATACAGATGCCCTCATTTGAGTGCTATCGCAGGAGTTTTGAGACGGTGAAGCACCATATCATGGCGGGCAACAGCTATCTGGCCAATCTTACTTGCGCTGTGCCCGTGCAGACGAATTGGAGTCTGAAAGACATCTTCCATGCCTCACAGGCCAAATACCGTCTGTGGATGAACGACCGGTTTGTGTGTTTCTCTCCCGAGACATTTGTCCGGATTAGCGAGGGGCGCATTCTGTCGTTTCCGATGAAGGGAACCATCGATGCGGCTGTCCCCGATGCCGAAAACACATTGCTGGCCGACCGCAAGGAGGCTGCCGAGCACGCCACCATCGTCGACCTCATCCGCAACGACCTCAGCCGGGTGGCCACCGATGTGCGGGTAGACCGCTACCGCTATCTGGACCGGCTTGACACTCATAGGGGCAGCATCCTGCAAACCAGTTCGCAAATCAGTGGTCGGCTGCCCTCCGGCTATGAGTGCCGACTCGGCCGATTGCTCGATGCACTCTTGCCCGCCGGCTCCATCACCGGGGCACCCAAACCCAAGACGATGGATATTATCGCTGAAGCCGAAGACTATCGGCGGGGTTTCTACACCGGGGTGATGGGCATTTACGGTGACGGTTGTCTGGATAGTGCCGTGATGATCAGGTTTGTCGAGCGGCAGGGCCCATCGCTCGTCTATAAGGCCGGAGGCGGCATCACCGCCAAAAGCGTGTGCGAAAAAGAGTATGAAGAAGTGAGACAGAAAGTTTATGTGCCTATTTGTAGAGACTGTCAGGATTGAGGGCGGAGTGCCCTGCAACCTCGCTCGTCACAATGCCCGGCTCAATTCCACGCTCACCCGTTTCTGGCCGGGCTCGTCACCTGTCGACCTTGAGGCCGTGCTTGCGGGACTGACCCACCGGGAACGCCACAAGGCGCGGGTGGTCTATGGTGAGCGAGGGGTGGAAGAACTGACTTGCACGCCCTATCATCCACGTGCCATCCGCACGCTTCGGCTGGTAGAAGACGATGCCATCGACTATTCCTTCAAGAGCGTCGGGCGCGAGCCACTCAACCGCTTGGCTGCATTGGCCGACGGAGCCGACGACATCATTATCGTGAAAAACGGTCTGCTCACCGACACTTCGTTCACCAACATAGCCTTGACCGACGGCCATCGGTGGTTCACTCCCGCCATGCCCCTGCTCCGGGGCACCAAGCGGGCCGAACTGTTGGACAGCGGGCTTGTGGTGGAACGTGACATTCCGGCCACCGACTGCTGTCGGTATAAGGCCGTGAGACTCTTCAACGCCATGCTCGATTTCGGCGAAATAGAAGTTCCAATGAATATGGTGATGCGTTGAAGTCGTTGTAAAGTATTAGTTGGGAAAGAACCTATAGATTGAGGTGCATAGTCTATGCAGCTTTCCTCGCTTTATAGATGAATCTCTGATTTGTAAGTTTGAAAATCCGTAAGCCGTTGGATCTTTATGCAAAATACCTACACCTAAGTATTGATTTTTTGTTAAATAATATCTACCTTTGCACCGTTTTTATTTTTATACTGTTAAAATAATGAAGAGAATCTTATTTTTTATGTTCGGTATGCTTTGCGTGATCGGCGCGATGGCGCAAGGTACCGATGCCATGTTGTTTGGCGATGTGAAGAGTAAAGTGACGGGCGATCATCTGCCCTATGCCATCATCAAGGTGAAAGGCACACGTCTGGTGACGCAGTGTGATGCCACCGGCCATTTCAAACTCGGCGATCTGCCTTTGGGCAAACAGACCGTTATAGCTTCGGTGGTGGGATATAAGGACCAGCAACTCGTGGTGGAGATGAAGCGCAACACCGGTACGGGTGCCTACTTCCAACTTGAGGAAGACGAGCTGTCCATCAATCAGGTGGTGGTGACGGGCACGCGCACGCCCCACTACGTGAAGAATGTGCCCATCCGCACGGAGGTGCTCACCTCGCAAGCCATTGCCAACAAGAATGCACAGAATGTCTACGAGGCGCTTGAGGGCGTTCCGGGCATCCGCGTGGAGCAGCAGTGCCAGTTCTGCAACTTCTCCGAAGTGCGTATGCAGGGACTGGGTGCCGAGCATACACAGGTGCTCATCGACGGCGAGCCCATCTATTCGGGACTGGCCGGTGTCTATGGTCTTCAGCAGATGGGTACCAACGACATCGACCGTCTGGAGGTGGTAAAGGGTGCCGGTTCGGCTCTTTACGGGAGCAGTGCCGTGGCCGGAGCCATCAATATCATCACCAAGGAGCCCACCTATGAGCCTATGGTGAAAGGCGATGTGCAGTTTGGCAACTTCGGTTACAAAAACTACAGTGCCTCGGCCTCGATGCGCAGGAACAATATCGGGTTGAACATCTTCGCCCAGCACACGGAGACGGATCCCGTTGATGCCACCAAGGAAGGGCTCACCCGTAAGGAGGTGAAGCACAAAGACGGCGTTTCCGATCGCGTGGACTCCAAACTCACCAACTTGGGCTTCGGTCTCTATTTCTTCAATCCGTTTACTGACGGTGACAAACTTGTGCTGCGCGGTAAGGTGATCGACGAGCAGCGTGCCGGCGGTACACTCACCGACGATCTCTATCTTAACCCCTTCTCGGAAGGTACGGAGAACATCAAGACCAACCGTCTGTCGTTCGATTTGGCCTACACACTCCCCATCGGCTCGCACTCCGAGCTCAATCTCGCGGCTGCCTACGTGTATCACAAGCGCAATGCCACCAACGACACCTTCCTCGGAAGCTATAAGGCTGCGCACAACGACTCTGCTCCCGATGTGGAGATGATGCGTCCCTATTTGGCAAAAGAGCGCACGTTCACTCCCTCGGTGACGTTCACTTCCACCTTGGGCAACCATACGCTGTTGGCCGGTGCCCAGGCCTATTTCACCAGACTTAACGAGACGGGGCTCTATTGCGTGGACGACAGCACGAGCGCTTACTTCGGCACGGCCTACACTTCAAAAGGAAAGAAGCACGCCAACGAGTTTGGTCTGTTCTTGCAAGACGAGTGGAACATCCTGCCCAACCTCTCCGTGGTGCCCGGTGTGCGTCTCGACTTCCACAATTCGGGTGAGGAATATCAGTCGAGCGAGAAGGTTTTCGACAGTTCTTTCCCCGCTACGAAGTTTAACGAGACTTCGTTCAATCCTCGTCTGGCTGTGAAATATGAAGTGACCAAGGCCCTCGTGCTGCGCGCCAACTTCGGTACGGGTTTCCGTGCCCCCTACGGTTTCTCAGAAGATCTCCATCTGTGCAGCGGTTCACCGCGCGTGTGGAAGTCGTCCGATCTCAAGGGTGAGCGCTCCATCAGCTACAATCTCTCAGCCGACTACTATGGCAAGAATTTCCAGTTGAGTGCCAACATCTTCCGCACCGACCTGAAAAACAAGATCGAATTCTCGCCCGCCGACGACAATGTGAAGAAGTTGGGCTACACCTATCAGTGGAGAAACGAGGACGATGCCTATGTGCAGGGTATCGAACTTGGTGCCAAGGCCAACCTGTTCAAGGATTTCGTGGCCGGTCTCAACTGGACTTTCAATCAGGGCAAGTTCAAGCATGAGCGCGGCGATTGGGCCGAAACCAAATATGCCAAGGACAGCAAGAACATCTCCCGCTTCCCGGCCATGACCGGCGACCTGACCTTGGATTACACTCCGGGCACATGGACATTCTCTGTGAGCAGTTCGTTGCAGGGTAAAATGTATATCGACTACAACTCGGAAGACCACCCCGAAACTTCCAAAATCAAGAAGACCGACACGTTCATGCTGTTTAATTGCCGTGTAGCCAAGCAACTCGGACGCTTGTTCACCGTCTATGCCGGAGGCAAAAACATCTTCAGCTACGTTCAAGATGAGAAGCATCTCGACGATGCTGCCTTCATGTATGCCCCCGTTTATGGTGCCACATGGTATGTGGGTGCCAGTGTGAAACTGTAATCATCAGTATAGACAGATAGTGATTGGTTCCACATTTCGCCGGTGGGCGGGGTGTGGAACCTTTCTTTTTCTGCTGCAGAGCATTGCGCCCTATGCTAATAAAATACGGAAACTCCTCCCTTCTTGATAGAAAAGAGGGAGGAGTTTCCGTGTTTGTAAAGAGGTATCTGTATTCGTGTGGCACTTTTCAGCAATAAGTGCCCACGAAGTTGATAGCCCCATATTTATCCGTGATGATATAGAGGAAAGGGCGGTCGCAATAAAACTCGATGGGGAGGGCCTGGTCTTTCAAGTCTACCAATACCATGCCTACGGTGGTTGTAGACTGCGCTTCGGTCTTGCTTTCGGTAGCCTTGAGCGTCGACTCTTGTAGCACCTGCCCTATTTGGAGATGTGCATCGGTCGTCATGCCGCTGAAATCGGCCTGTGGCGTGAAGGCGGTAGGCATACCGAGAGAGGCAAGCATGTCATTGAAGTCGTAACGGGTGGAGACATCTATGCGGGGCAGTTGCAGGCTGACGCTGTGCTCGCGCAGCTTGGCCACATCCTTGCGCCAGCTTTCGGCATCTGTCCGGAGCACAAGGTCGCCCAAGGAGAGCGACTTCCCGGGAAGCAGGACATACATTTTGAAACCGCCCGTATAGGGAATTTCCACCATGCCGTAGCCCTTGCAGTCAGCAAAACGCAGCTTGTTATAGTATTGTTGCATCATCTTCACCTGTCGCTTCACGCCCTCGCCATTTGTGAATGTGCGCAGTTGGGTCTCCTGGGGGTTAAAGGGCGAGGCCCATATTCCCGTGAAATTGAGGCGGCTCCTGATAGTGATGGGGAAGGCCGAGGGAGCGTTTTCCTTCTTCTTGAGGTCGGCGAAATAATATTCCCGGGCATTGTCAACAAAGTCTTTACGGAAGTCGAACGTTCCATTGCTTATCAAAGACTGTTCGGCTTCGAGCGTAGAACGCTGCTGTTTTTCGCCTCCTGTCCCCTTATAAGCACCGCTCAAGATCATTTCGTGGTGGAGTGCGCGCATCTGTTCGGCGTTGCTGTAGCCCAGCACACTGTTGATTTCCTGCTTTGTGGTCCCCTCTGCGCCATAGTTGGTCATGGCCAGTGCGTAGCTGAGGCCCAGCGGCGAAAAGAGCAACTTGGTATCTTGTTTTTGCCCCACATAGAGGTGGCGCAGCATACGGAAGGCCAATCGGTTGTTGGTCTTTTGCAAGGTGAGACTGTCGGCAGCTGTGGGTGTGCGCGAATCTTTAAACTCTTTGGCTGCTTTTTCCAGCGGGTTCTTACTCTTGTCTAAACAAGTCATGGCGAGCAATATCAGTGCCGCAAGTCCTAAAACGGCTGTTATCTTCTCTTTCATAATCACTGTTGTTATTTGGTTGTTCGGTAGCAAAAGTAGCAATTATTTTTCTATTGGGCAATAGGTGGAGTCGAAATGACACGCGTTTTTTCATTTATTCACTTGATAATGAGCGTGTTGTAAACTTTTTTACCGGGCGTTTTGACACAACGGCCTGTCCTCCCAGGTTCTTCTTTTTGGCCTTTCGCTTGTACCGGATTTGCAGAAATCCTATCGTTTTTACATTTGGTGACATCCTCCCGGAGAGCCATTGTCGGGCCGGTTGGGGCTTGCCCGTAGCCCCATGTCTCCCGGATGGGCCTGCCGACCGGCTGCCCCCACTTTGGTGCATGGCCGTTGCACGCCCCGTGCAGAGCCTTTGCACCACTTGTGCAGCAGCCATGCACGGGGCGTGCAACGGCCATGCACCAAAGCGGGAACGTTTTCGTGGTCTTCCCACCGGCTACATACCGATTTCCTTAACGCGCTGTTCGAACTCCTCGCGAGGGCAGAGGGCCTTGTTCTTGATGCGTGCCCGATAGTTGTAGATGGAGTTGGGCGAATAACGGAGAAATTCGGCTATGCGCGAACTCTCCTCAATGCCCAGTCTGATGAGGGCAAAGATGCGCAGGTCGGTGGTGAGTTGGGTTTTGGAGTCGGGCTGGATGCGGTGCTCGGGCAAGAGCAGCGTGTTGAAGTCGGCAACGAAGTTGGGGAAAAGATTTAGGAATACGGCATCGAAATTGTTGAACAGTTCTTTGATTTCGTCCTGTTTCAGCTGTTCCGAACTTGTCATTTTCATGAGGTCTGAAAGCTGGTTGGCACGCAGTTTCCTGTTCACGCGGATGCGGTAGTTGTCTATCTTGTCAATGTATTCCGAACAAGTGCTGAGGAATTTTCCGATATATTCGTCCTTGACTTTGTTGGTTTCGCTGAGCTTGACATTCAGTTTGGCCAACTGTGTGTTGTTGTTGCTCAACTGCCGGTTGAGCTCCGAGAGCTGTTCGTTGATTAGTCGCAAATCGTTTCGGGCCCGGGACAGTTGTTTCTTTTTGCACCACACGTAGACGAACGAGCCCAAGAGAATGACAGACAGCAGGCTCACGATGGCCGTGAGCCATAGCAGCCGGGTGTTGGCCGTTCGCAGATTGGTCTTGTAAGTGTCGCTGATGACACCCAGTATTGGTGACACGAGCCAACTGCGCAAGTGGGTGTTGAAGCGTTGGGTGCAGTTCCACGAATACTCCACATAACGGTTGGAGCGTTCCAAGTCGCCGTCTTGGCTGAGCAGGCCGGCCAAACTCCACAACGACGCTTGGTCCATGACGGCATTGCGGATGTCGCACAAGGCCGACACGGCAAGCCAATATTTCTGTTGTGTCTCGTTGCCGAGATGCTTGTAGATTTCCGACCGGAAGAAGGCCATGTTGGCATATTCCGGCTGCCGGCGACATCGACAACATCCAGATTCTGAAAGATGCCTCCAGTGCCGCCATCTATGGTAGCCGGGCCGCCAACGGTGTCGTCATCATCGGCACGAAGCAGGGTAAGGCCGGCGTGGCCAAGATCAGTCTCAATGCCCACTATGCCTTCAACACTGTGCGTGACAATCAGAATCCGCTGAACGCGCGGCAGTATCTCGATCTCATCAAAGACATGAATGAGAAGGGCGTGCTCTCATTGAAGTTGCCAGACAACCTCATCGATCAGACTGACTGGAAGAAAGAAGTCTATCGCACGGGCAACGTGCAGGATTACCAGCTGTCGGTTACCAATGGCACCGACAAGCTGCGCTACTATCTCTCGGGTGGCTTCACGGGTGAAAATGGCGTCATTGTCAGTTCCAACTTCAAGCGTTACAACATCCGCGGTTCCATAGAGAATGACATCTCAAACTGGCTGACCATCAATGCCAATGTTGCCTATTCAGACTATACCTATAAGGGCACGGGTATCATCTCCGGCACAGGTAGCGACCGTGGAGGCGTGATTCCGGCCATTCTGAGCACACCCACGTATGGCCCTATATGGGATCCGGAACATCCCGGGCAGTATTATTCCGATTTCTACGGCGTGAATGTAGACGGCCCCTTGGAGAATATCGCCCGCACCAAGGACAACAAGAACCAATACAACAAACTGCTGGCATCGGGCAAAGCCATCGTAAGGCTTCTGCCCGAACTCACTTGGACGTCTACGGTTTCTTTCGACCGGGTGTCTTCCATCACCACAAACTTCCTTGATCCCAAACTCACCCGGGAAGGGCGCAACCAAAACGGAACAGGCTATGACAGCCGTTCTACCGGCACGGTGTGGACATTTGATAATGTTGTCAACTGGGAAAAGAAACTCGGGCGGCATGGTTTCGGGGCCATGGCGGGTTCTTCTTGGACCAAGAGTGATTGGAGTCAGAACTACATCAACGGCTCCGATTATGCCAATGATGATATCCGGACGCTGAATGCTGCCAACCGAATCAGTTGGGATGGTACGGGATCGTCGGGCGCGGACTGGGCGATACTCTCCTTCTTCGGGCGTTTGCAGTATAACTGGAACGATACTTACATGCTGACGGCCAACCTCCGTGCCGATGGCAGTTCACGTCTGGCTCCCGGTCATCGTTGGGGATATTTCCCGTCTTTTTCGGCGGCCTGGCGCGTCTCAAACGAAAAGTTCATGAAGCACATCACTTGGATTGACGACTTGAAGATCCGCGGTGGCTGGGGACAGACCGGTAACCAGAGCGGGCTGGGAGATTATGGCTATCTCGCCATGTACAGTTTCGGGCGCATTCAGTGGTGGCAGCCGGGCAATGAACACGCTGTTCCCACTCGCACGCAGTCGTCTTTGAGCAATCCCGAACTCACTTGGGAAACGACCAGTCAGACCGACATCGGTTTCGATTTGACCATGTTGAGAAACCGTCTGACCTTCTATTTCGACATATACTACAAGAAAACCTCCGACATGTTGATGTCTATCACTCTACCGGCCGGTAGTGCTGCGGCACGCAGTCTGACTTACAACGGAGGCGAGATCGTCAATAAAGGCATCGAATTGGCTGTCAGTTCCAAGAATCTGGTAGGCAACTTGAAGTGGAATACCGACTTCAACATCTCTTTCAACCGCAACAAGTTGACCCGTCTCGACCTTGTGCCGGTCTATTGGGGAGCCTCCACTAACAGCAATGTCGGCCAGAGTGTCGTCCGCAATGCCGTGGGCCATCCCTTGGGTTCCTTCTGGGGATACATTGCCGATGGGGTCGATTCGGAGACCGGTGACATGATTTATCGCGACGTTAACGAAGATGGCATTGTCTCGGCCAGTGACCGTACCTACATCGGTGACCCCAATCCCGACTTCATCTTCGGTTTGACCAACACCTTCTCTTATAAGGGCTTTAATCTGAGCATCCTCTTGCAGGGCAGTGTGGGCAATGATATCTACAATGTGTCGCGTATGGACAGCGAAGGCATGTTTGACGGTCGCAACCAGACAACCCGTGTCTTGGAGCGTTGGAGAGTGCCCGGGCAGAAGACCGATGTGCCCCGTGTAGGCTTCAACCAGCAAAACTCTACCTACTATTTGGAAGACGGCAGTTATCTGCGGGTGAAGGACATCACGCTCTCTTATGATATACCAAGAAGCATTCTCAAGAAGATGTATCTCACGCGCTTGATGCCTTATATCTCATTCAATAATCTCCTCACCTTCACCAATTATAGTGGGCGTGACCCGGAGGTAAACCAATATGGCAACAGTGGTGGCATTCAGGGAATCGATTGGGGGACATATCCCTTAAGCCGTTCGTTTGTCTTAGGTTTGAAAGTGGAATTCTAATTTATAATAATTAACGTATTACGACATGAGAACGAAATATATTAAATTCATGGTGACGGGAGTTGTGGCTGCGTCGTTGGCTGCCTGCTCCCTAGACACCGCCCCGATCTCCTCACCCTCCGAGCTGACTGAGGGTAGGCAAAACGACACGGTGACGGCCGTACTGAAAGATCGCGATGCGGCTGTCAGCCAGCGCACAGCTATCTATCAGTTGTTTAAAAACCGACAGGAGCACATGCATCTCGACTATGTGCTGTTGGGGGAATCGCATGCCGACAATGCCTATGCCGGCACTACCGGGCAGGAAACCATTCCGTTGGAGACCAATGCCCTTGACGCCGCTACCGGAACGCTGGCCCGTGACTGGAGCCGCTATCTGGAAGACATAGCCAAGGCCAATGTGCTCATCAATGGTGTGGAACAGCTGAAGGACAAGGGGCTGATCAGCGATGGCGACTACCGGCAATGGCGTGCCGAAGGGCAGATATTCCGTGCGTTGCTGATGTTCCGCATGGTTCGCATGTGGGGTTCGTTGCCGGTCATCACAAAGGTGGCGCAAACCATTACCTCCGGAAATATTAAAGAGGTTTATCCCACCTATTTCCCGCCGCGTTCCACCACGGAGGAGTGCTATAAGCAGATAATCAGCGACCTGGAATATGCAGAGCAGAATGCTCCCGGCATCTCCGGCACCGACCGCACCATCATGTCAAAGACTGTGGCGCAGGCTTTGCTTTGCAAAGTATATGCGGAAAAGGCCGTCCAAGACTACGACAAGGTGATAGCTTATGCCGAGAAAGTGAGCGACACACCCGGAGTGGTTCTTGAGGAAGACTTCTCCACCCTTTGGGGCTGGGACAACACCAAGAAAGACTGCGTGAAGCGCAACACCAGCGAAGGCATTCTCGAAGTGCAGTGGCTTCCGGGTGGCGGCAACTGGGAAAGCTGGATGTATGGCCGCAGTCTGGAGAACTACGACAACAGCTTTACGTGGGCCAAGTGGGTGACACCGTCGCGCGACCTTATCAAGGCCTATGAGGACGAAGGCGACACCACACGGTTGAACCAGACCGTGGTCTACTACAGTTGCACATGGAGCAACTACTATCCCGCCTCCCACTACGCTTTTATGTATAAGCTCCGCTCCGGCTACAATAACGAATACATAGTGCGCCTTGGTGACATTCTGCTGCTCGAAGCCGAGGCCTATGCTTCCAAAGGAGATGTGCAAAACAGTGCCCGGCTGGTGAATATGATTCGCAAACGTGCCAAGCTGAATGACCTTACCGCCGACCAAACCTCCACGAAGGAAAAGATGATGGAAGCCGTCTTGCACGAGCGTCGTCTGGAACTTGCCATGGAGGGCGAGCGCTGGTACGACCTCTGCCGCTACGGTAAGGTGGAAGAGGTGATGAATACGCTGAAGAACCGTGACTCGGGACGGTTGGCTTTGGCCCGCCCGTATGACGCTAACTCGTATTTGATGCCCATTCCGCAAACTGCGCTTGACGAGAATGAGAACTTGCGGCAGAACCCCGGTTATTAACTTATCATCTAATGAATATTTACATGAAAAAGAATAATATGTATATCACGACATTGCTTTTAGGCATTTGCTTGTCTTCCACCTTTACCGCTTGCGGCGTTGACAGCGGATTCGATACCCAGACACCGCAGGAAGATAATGCGGTGTTGCCCAATCCGGTGCCTGCTTCAGGTGAGGCGCGTATTTTCACGTCCACAGCCAACGGTTTCTCCATGCTCCGACAGGGGAGTGCCGCCTTGGTTGCAGGGCAGTCGATGGCGCCTACCACCATTCAGGTGGATCCGGCGAAAGAGTATCAGAGTATGGACGGCTTCGGCTTCGCCCTCACTTACTCCACTTGTTACAATCTGCTGAAGATGTCGCCGGAGGCCCGTGCTCATTTTCTCAAGCAGACTTATTCGGAGACGGAAGGCTACGGGGTGAGCTATGCCCGCATCTCTATCGGCTGCAATGACTTTTCGAGCACCGAATACTCGCTTTGCGACACGCAGGGACTTGAAAACTTCAAGCTCTACAGGGATGAGACCGACTATGTGATTCCCATCATCAAGGAGATTTTGGCCATCAATCCCAAGATGAAGATCATCGCCGCTCCTTGGACTTGCCCGAAATGGATGAAGGTAAAAGATCTGCAGTCCAAGGCTCCCTTTGATTCGTGGACTGACGGGCATCTGAACCCTGACTATCGCAAGACCTATGCCGAATACTTCGTCAAGTTTGTAGAGACCATGAAGGCCCAAGGTATTGATATCTATGCCGTGAGTCCGCAAAACGAACCTCTGAACAAGGCTAACTGTGCCTCTCTCTACATGCCTTGGGACGAGGAAGCACCGTTTGTCAAGGAGTTGGCGGCCGCTTTCAAGCAGAACAAGTTGACGACAAAAATCTATGTCTTCGACCACAACTACAATTACGATAACGACAAAACGCAAGAAGACTATCCCATCAAGGTGTATAACGCCTTGGGTAATAGTTTTGAAGGGTCTGAATTGGTGGTTGGCGCAGCCTATCATGACTATGGCGGCACCAATGTGGAATTGACCGACATCCACAATCAGGTCGGTGACAAGGAGTTGATTTTCTCCGAGAGCAGCATCGGAACGTGGAATAAGGGGCGCGACTTAAGCCAGCGTCTTGTGGCCGACATGAGGAATGTGACTCTGGGCACTGTCAATCAGTGGTGCAAGGCCGTGTTGGTGTGGAATCTCATGCTTGACGAGAAGATGGGGCCGAACCTCGACGGCGGTTGCCAAACCTGCTATGGGGCGGTGGACATCTTCAACAACTATCAGACATTGAAGTATAACTCCCACTATTACATCATCTGCCATATAGCCTCAGTGGTGCGTCCCGGTGCCAAGCGCATTGGCACAGCCCGGCGCAGCTATCAGGCCGGCAACCTTATTTATTCGGCTTTTCTCAATCCCGACGGCAGCAAGGCCGTGGTTGCGCTCAACGCGGGCGACACCGACATCAACGTCACCGTCAGCGACGGTAACAGCCACTTCGCTGTGACTGTTCCTGCCCAAGGGGTTGTCTCAACGACGTGGAAATAACTGAACTTTCGCAAGTTCAGAAGGAGTTAAAGGAGAAGTTCCTTGAGCGATAGCGAAAAAAGGAGTGAAAAGGAGTTAAGACAATAGTCTTTCTTCCTAATACAATGAAGTTGTCAATCAATAAGGCTGTTGTCTTTAACTCCTAATGAGCGAAGCGAGTGCTAACTCCCTTTAATTCCTCTAACTCCTAAAGTTGAGCTTGCGAAACTTAAAGAAATAATAAAACGCAAAGAATGATGAAACAGACAAGATATATTTCTGCAGCCCTCGTACTGTTGTCCGCACTGGCAGTGGCTTCCTGTAAGAACTTTGACTACGAGGAACTTGTGGCCGCAGGCAATCCTGTGGTCAAGGCTGCCACGGTGGGCAGTGCCGAAATGGGTGACAGCATCGATGTGAAGGTCACCTGTAATGACACCGAGGGGTACGACCTCTCGACGCTCAAGGCCGAGATGTGTTATAGCGGTGAAACGGTGAATGCCGTCACCGTGCGCACCAAGACACCGGGCGAATATGCACTCCGGCTGTATGTTCCTTTACTGCGCTTCATCCCCAATGGAAAGGCGCAGATTCGCTTGACGTTGCAGAACGTGACGACCAAGGCGACTGTTGAGAATGTAGATGTAGAGGTGACGCGTCCGCATTTTGCTGACTTGCAGTTTGTTTCTTCCGACAATGTTTCCTATCCCATGACCGAAGGTGATGACTATACCTACACTTGCAGTGTTACCGTCTCCGAAAACGCCTTCAAGGGATATTTCCGGACAGCCGACGGCAAGTACCGTTTCGGTGCGGGCGACAATGACATTGCCATCGGCGGTGCGGGGCTCCTTTCTTTTCAGAGCAATACGGTGGGGCGAGTTACGGTCACCTTCAACAGCCGTGACTTCACCTACGGACCTCAGGAGAAACTCACGGTGCAGCCCTTGCAGTTCCGCAACATAGAGGGACAGGACACCTTCACGGGCATCCTCACACAGGGAACTGTCTATAAGTTCATCGGCGATGAGGCTGTGCAGGGCAACGACTGGTATTACGATACCGACTTCTTCACCCGCAATGCCGACGGCACATTCACATTTAAAGCCTTGACCGGAACTTACACCATCAAGGCCGTGTTTGCCGAAAACGGCTTCCGCATCTTTGCCGGCGACACTAAGGATCCGGCCAAATTGAATGCTGACGGGACGGGGGCTGTTTGGATTATCGGTGATGCCATCTTCGGCAAACCAACCTTTGCCCACGCCCAAGGCTGGTGGACGGACACCGACCACGCCCTTTGCATGGCGCCTGTCGCCGACAAGATCTATCAAGTGACGCTCACCGTGGGCAAACAGCTCAAGGCCGGCAAGAGTGTCAACTTTAAGTTCTTCGGTCAGGCCGGTTGGGGTGTTGAGTTCAAGGGTACGGCCGGCAGTCATTGGCTCAGGACTACCAGCACCACATTCCTCATTGGCGATGGCAACGGTCACGACAATGGCAACATTTATTTGGCCGATGGCGCAGAACTTGTCGATGGCGAAACATACGTCCTGACCATTGACTGTTCAAAGGGCATGGTGCCCGCTACGCTTTCTGTTGAGAAGAAATAGTATTGATAGGTATTGGGTGGCAATGATGGCTGTGCTGTCATTGCCACCCTTTTTTTCATGCCCGGACCGTTGGTGGTGCTGTGTCTGCAAAGGGCTGTGATGGCGCTTCCTGCCCATGGCGGGGCTTCTGCCCGGCTTTGCAACTGCTGCCAACTGCCGTTTTGTTTTCCGATAGTCCTTTTATGAGTCTGCAGGTTGGCTGCCCCGTGTTTGGTGCATGGCCGTTGCACACTCCGTGCAGAGCCTTTGCACCACTTGTGCGGCAGCCATGCGCGGGCCGTGCAACAGCCATGCACCGGGACGGGAACGACTTGCCGATTTCCTCATGCTGGCTCGATGCTTCTCTCATGCAAGGTTATGGGAGAAGCGTTTACGGTGATGTTCCGGTCCGTTTATCGGGGATCCGGCTCTGCGGCGATGCAGGTTTTGGGTGTGATGGTAGGGTAGCGGATGCTGTGGTCTTGCAAGAATATGCGGTTGAGGGTGAAGGCGAGCGAGGCCAATGTGGCTTCCCGCTTTTGCGGTTTCAGTTCACATTCCCATACGACAATCACGTGCCAGCCCATGTCGGCTAACCTGCGCTGCTCCCGGATGTCCCGTTCTTGGTTTCTCTTTATTTTGTTTGCCCAAAAGTCGGTGTGGATTTGGGGAAGCTTGTAGTATCTGCAATCCGCGTGCCCATGCCAGAAACAGCCATGCACGAAGACACAGGTGCGGTATTTTCTCAGCACAAGATCGGGATGCCCCGGTAGTCGGGGATTGTTCAGACGGTAGCGGAAGCCTTGTCGCCAAAGGTATTTGCGCACGATGAGTTCGGGCTTCGTATTCTTCGAGTGAATGGAAGCCATGCACTTGTGGCGCTGTTGTGGTGTGAGTTTGTCCATTCCGTGTCGAGATTGCGTGAGGCGGTTGAAGGGCTGCTTCTCTTTGCAAATATAGTGCTTTTGTTCTGAAAAGTGAGCAAAATGCCGGACTTTTGCAAGTTTCCCAACTCTTTCCATGCTTTGCATGTGGTATATTGGCGAGCCCGGCGGCGCGTGTCAAAGGCGGGAAAAAGAAAGACCTCCATGCCGGATGTGCCCGCATGGAGGTCTCTGAGATGGAGTATGAGAGAAGGAGACTTACTTCTTCTCGCAGCTGCAAGGTGTCCAGGGTTTGAGCTGTTTGAAGAAATCGTTGCCCTTGTCGTCTACGAGGATGAAAGCCGGGAAGTCTTCTACGTCTATTTTCCAGATGGCTTCCATGCCGAGTTCGGGATATTCCACGCACTCGATACTCTTGATGGAGCTTTGCGACAGCACGGCAGCCACACCGCCGATGGTGCCCAGATAGAAGCCGCCATGCTTCTTGCAGGCATCGGTGACGGCTTGTGTGCGGTTGCCTTTGGCTATCATCACAAGACTGGCCCCGTGGTCTTGGAACTCGTCCACGTAGGGATCCATGCGGTTGGCCGTGGTCGGGCCCATCGATCCGCAGGCATAGCCCTTGGGTGTCTTGGCCGGTCCGGCATAGAGTATGGGGTGATCCTTGAAATATTGGGGCATATCTTCGCCGGCATCCAAGCGGGCCTTGAGTTTGGCATGAGCGATGTCGCGGGCCACGATGATGGTTCCTTTCAGGTTCACACGGGTGGAAACGGGATACTTTGTGAGTTCGGCCCGCACGGCATCGATGCCCTTGTCGAGGTCTATCTCAATGCCTTTGGAGCCTTCTCCCGGATTGCGGAATGCTTCGGGGATGAGTTCGGACGGATTCTCATCCATCTTTTCAAGCCAGATACCGTCGGCATTGATTTTGGCTTTAATATTGCGATCGGCCGAACAGCTCACACCCATGCCGATGGGGCAGCTGGCTCCGTGGCGCGGCAGGCGTACCACGCGGATGTCGTGTGCCAAGGCCTTGCCTCCAAACTGGGCACCGAGCCCTATCTTGTGGGCCTCGTCGAGCAGTTTGTTTTCAAGGTCGATGTCGCGGAAAGCGCGTCCGGTCTCGTCGCCGGTGGTGGGCAGGTTGTCGTAATATTTAATGGATGCGAGCTTCACGGTGAGCAGATTCTTCTCCGCCGACGTGCCGCCGATGACGAAAGCGATATGATAGGGAGGGCAGGCGGCAGTGCCAAGAGTCTTCATCTTTTCCACGAGGAAGGGAAGCAGTGTGCCTTCGTTCTGGATGGTGGCTTTGGTCATGGGGTAGAAGTAGGTCTTGTTGGCCGAGCCTCCGCCCTTGGCCACCATCACGAAACGGTATTCCGCACCCTCGGTAGCCTCAATGTCTATCTGGGCCGGGAGGTTGCATTTGGTGTTCACCTCGTCGTACATGTTGAGCGGTGCGTTCTGCGAGTAGCGCAGATTGTCCTCCGTGAAGGTGTTGTAGACACCCCGCGAGAGTGCTTCCTCGTCGTCGAAGCCCGTCCACACCTGCTGTCCTTTCTCGCCGTGGATGATGGCCGTTCCGGTGTCTTGGCAGAATGGCAGCACACCTTTCACGGCCGTTTCGGCGTTGCGGAGAAATTGCAGGGCTACATACTTGTCGTTTTCTGATGTTTCAGGGTCGGTGAGGATGGCGGCCACCTGCTTGTTGTGTTCGCGGCGGAGCATGAACTCCACGTCGTGGAAAGCCTGCTGGCTCAAGAGTGTCAGGGCTTCTTTGCTCACCTTGACAATCTGTTTGCCCTCAAATTCGGCAGTGCTCACCCCTTCTGTCGTGAGCAGACGATACTCTGTGTCGTCCTTACCCACTTGAAACATGGGGGCATACTTGAAATCTACATTGTTTGCCATAATTGTGTTCATTAAAAAAGCCTCACCTCTGCGCTTCGCCTCCCCTCCCTCTCAGGGAGGGGAAGAAAGTGCCTATTTGTTGAGATTGAAGCTCCTATTCATAATGTTAACTGTTTTGCTTCTCTTTATTTTAAATCTATCCGGTTGGCTTTGGCAATCTCCTTTCCACTCCATCTTCTTAACCGGAGTTGGTAACAGAGCTATTGCCACAAAGCTAATCACTCCTCTCTCCCCTCTGAGAGGGGGCGGGGGGAGGCTTTATTTATAGCCCTTCTTCAATATCCGAATATCTCTTCCGTACTTAGTTTCTTGATTTTTCCAATCTTCTCAAGTCCTTTCACGTCAATATTCTTCTCGTCGCCGAGGATGGCGAAGCGGTAGACCTTGTTGGCCATGTTCTGCTGTTCAAACTTCACGATGTCGCTGAGTTGCAGGGCAGGCAGTGCCTTGTAGATGGTGAGGCCTGTCGGTTCGGTGAGTCCGCGCTGCTTGACAAGGTTGAGATAGTTGAAAAGCACGTTCTCACGCGTGGTGCGCATGCTCTGCAAACTCTTGGTGAGGCTCTGTTTGGCAATGTTGAATGCGGCCTCACTTTGCGGGATCGTGTCGAGGATGCTGTTGAAAACGCGTATGCAGTCCATCATCTTGTCGTTTTGCGAGATGATGTGCGTGAAGTAAGTCTCGGGATGTTTCACGCGCGGATAGGCATTGTAGTTGGCGTATGCATTGTAGGCCAGACCGCGGGCTTCGCGCAATTCTTGGAAGACGATGGTGTTCATGCCCCCACCGAAGTATTCGTTGAAGAGCGACTTCACGGCCAATCCGTCTGTGGAGAACTGTTTATCCGTGTTGTGATATTGGCGCATATAGATGTTCTTGGCCTCGTAAGGGGCAAGAAGAATCTCATTCTCCGTCGGGTTGGCCTGCTCGGTGTATTCTTTGCCCACCGGTACGGGGGTGAGTTTCTTGGCAGTCTTGTGGTGCTTGGCCAACTGTTCGGAAAGCTCTTTCTCACTCATGGGGCCGAAGTAGAGCACCGTCTGCTGCATGTTGCGGAGTGCCTTCAGGCCATCTACCAGCTTCTGGGGATCCTGCTCGCGTAGTTGCTGTTCGCTGAGCACATTGCGTGCCGGATTGTAGGGACCGTAGACGGCATAGTTGCAGAGAGCCCTGAAGTTTGCCGTCTGATTCTTCTTCGTGTCGTTGCGTTCTTTCATGACGAGATCCACATACCCGGAGTAGCTCTCTTTGTCGGCCTTGGCATCCTGTAGCAGTTCTTCAAGTAAGGCGAGTGCTTGCGGCATGTTTTCGGAAAGTCCGTTGAGGGTCACGTAAGTGGCATTGTTGCCCACGCTCACACCATAGTTGCAGGCCAGCCGGTAGAAAGCCTGTTTCACTTCGGCCGCACTCTTTTTTGAGGTGCCTATATAATTAAGGTATTGTGCAGCGTAAGCCAGTGGCAGATTGTCTTCGTCGCCGAAGTCGTAGTAGAAGGTGAGATTGAAGAGCCCGTCGTCAGTGTTGTGCTTGTAGAGCAAGGGCAGCCCTTTGGAAGTTTTGGTGTCGTTGAGGTCTTTCTTGAAATCAAGGAATCGCGGTTGGATGGGATCCACCTTGGAGCTGACCACCTCGTTGAGGAACTTACTCGAAAGGTCTCTGTTGGCCGGGATGGCGGTGATAGCCGGTTTGTCGATTTTCTTTTGCGTCGAGTCCACACCCTGACGCTTGTACACAGCCACATAGTTGTTGCCCAAATGCTTGTTGGCAAAGGCCACGATTTGTGCTTTGGTGATACCCGCCATGCGCTTGAACCGGCCTACGACATCGAGCCAGTTCTGCCCGTTGATAAAGGCATCCTTCATCAGCTCCGTGCGCGAACGGTTGTTGAGCAGCGACTTGTAGTAGTTGAGCTTGAGGTTGTTCACCACCGATGGGAGAAGCTCGTCGGAGAAGTCACCTCTCTTCAGCTTTCCTATTTCGCCCAACATCAGGTCGCGCACTTCTTCAAGACTTTGCCCCTCTTTGGGCATTCCCTCAATGATAAACTCCCCATAATCGGCCAAAGGCTCGGCGTAGGCACCGGCTCCCAAGACTTTCATGGGCTGCTCGAGGTTGAGGTCGAAGAGGCCGGCCTTGCCGTTGGCGAGCATGTCGGCCACCACCTGCATGGTGTCGGCCTGCAGACTTGCGCCACCTTCAAACTTCCATCCCATCATCACGTTCTCCGCTTCCAGTCCCACGATAGTGGTGTCTGTCGGAGCTGTGAGATCGGCCACAGGCGCATATTCCGGTCGGGAGAGCGTTGTGCTTTTCTTCCAGCTGCCGAAATACTTGTCAATGATGTCCACCACCTGTTCCGGATCGAAGTCTCCGGCCATGCAGATGGCCACGTTGTTGGGCACGTAGTAGCGCTTGAAGTAGTTTTTGATGTTGACAATCGATGGGTTTTTCAAATGCTCCTGTGTGCCGATGGTGGTCTGTGTGCCGTATGGATGGGTGGGGAAGAGCTTCTTGTTGAATGCAGCCCACTCCTTGCGACCGTCACTGGCCAGTCCGATGTTGTACTCCTCGTACACGGCTTCAAGTTCGGTGTGGAAGCCGCGGATGACCATGTTCTTGAACCGGTCGCTCTGTATCTTCGCCCAGTTGTCTATCTCGTTGCTTGGAATGTCTTCCACGTAGCATGTCACATCGTTGGAAGTGTAGGCGTTGGTACCCTCGGCTCCGATACTGGCCATGAGTTTGTCATACTCATTGGGGATGTTGTAGCGGGCGGCCAACTGCGAAACGGAGTCTATCTCGTGGTAGGCCTGTTTGCGCTTGGCCGGGTCGGTGAGCTTGCGATATTGCTCGTAGCGCGCCTCTATTTCGTCGAGGAAAGGCTTTTCGGCGGCGTAGTCGGTGGTGCCGAATTGCTGCGTGCCCTTAAACATCAGGTGCTCCAGATAGTGGGCCAGACCTGTGGTCTCTGCCGGATCGTTGCGTGAGCCGGTGCGCACAGCGATGTAAGTCTGGATGCGCGGCTTCTCTTTGTTCACCGAGAGGTACACCTTCAGCCCGTTGGCGAGCGTGTAGACGCGTGTCTGCATCGGGTCGTCGGGCACGATTTCATACTTGTAGGTCTTGGTCTGCGCACTCATGCCGAGGGCAATGGCCAGCGAAGTTAAGATAAACTTTAGTCTCATCGTTATTTGATTTAAATTCCGTATGCTTGATTTTCGGGGCACGTTAAGGAGATTGAAAGGATGACGGGGAAGTTAAAGAAGCCGGTGCTTGCTTTGTCCTTTTGTCTCTTCCGGCTTTTGCGGGTATTCACCCTTGGAGTTTGTCAAGAAACCGGTTGAGTTCCTCTTCCTCCATATCACCGAGAGCAAACTCCCTCTCGGCGTCATATTTGATGGCGTTGATCCATTCTGTATGTGCCCGTTCGTATTCTCGGGCAATGCGTTCGGCATCCTCCTCCGTTAAGGTTTCGAGTCCGTAGTAGTCGATGGCGGCACGATAGGTCCATGCCCATTTGTAGTCTTCATATTTCCTGAAGGTCTCGGCGAAGCGGGCTTCAACCAGTTGCAGGTCGTTGAGAGCCCCCGAACAGAGGTCATCCACCATTTGTTGTTCTTCACTTTCAGGCATGAGTAGTCCGCTCAAGTCGCTCCATTCGCCCGTTCCGATGCTACTCTCAGGCAGTTCGATGGCATGTTGCCCAATCTCTTCTCCGAGGAAAAGTCGGATAGCCATGTCGTAATATTTGATGCCCCGCTGCAACGACTGGTTTCTGATGATGCAGCCCCCATACACGTAGGAAGCCATATTCTCACCCTGTTCGGCCCGCAGTGTCTCGAGTGTTCGCTTGCCTCGTATGCACTCCAGCACCGTGAAGGGACTCAGCCAGTCGAAGCACACCAAGCTCTCCCGACTCATGCAGGGGCGACGGTCCCGCCGCGGCCACTTATCCGTGTCGCGGTAAGTGCCCACGGTGGTGAGGTTGCGTCCCGGCACCAGATAGGTGGTGTCGCCCGCCCCGAAGATATAGGAAAACGGCAGGTTCTTCACCGCAGGGTGGGTCTGTATCTTGCCCATGCACATGGAGAAGGCCCCGATGGTGGCCGGCCATAGCAGGTGGGCCCCGCTGGCCGTCTTGGAACCGCGCTCCATCGTGCCCCAATGCACGGGGCCGAGCTTGTAGGCATGGTTGGAGAAGTTGGTGTTGGAACCGGCATTGTAGAAAGAGTATGCTCCGCCGATGAGCAGTGTGCTCTTGTGGTGGCTCACCGTGAACGGGCCACAGAAAGCCGCACAAGCCTCGCCGTTGTCGAGATAGCTGTTGGCAAAGAAGAGCGACGCTTCGGCCGATGCCCCCTTACCGATGTGGCAGGCCTCGCCCACGAAGCAGTTGTCTATCTTGGCCCCATCGAGAATGGAACTGCCGGCCTGCACCACGCTGTTGTCTATCATCACGTTGTGCCCCACGTAGGTGCCGGCATCGGCCGTGCCGAGGATGGAACACTCGGAGAGGCGGGTTGCTCCGCTTATCTCGCAGTCGTCGCTCACCACGACATTTACCATCTCGGTGGTGTTTACGATCTTCACCCGGTAGCCTATCTGCCCGCGCCGTGGCCTCGTGCTCTCTATGTGACTCTTGATGAGGGAGCGCAGCGCCGCTTGGAAATTCCTGTCGCCGGCATGGCGCACCATGAGTGCAGCCAACTGCGCACTGAGCCGACTGAAAATGACGGCATTGCCCGTGCCCGCCTCGTTGAGCACGGAAATCGTGTTGCCCTGTCCGAAGGTGGCATCGGCCGTGCTGCTCAACCGGCCGATGTTTGAGATGTAGCACTCCTCGCCTATGTCGTAGTTGCTGATGTAGTTGCCGACTCCTTCTATCAGGCAGTTGTCTCCGATGGTGACATCTTTGAGCACGGCGTTGCTGATGCCCGCGTGTCTGAAGAATCCTTCCTCTATCTCAATGCTTTTGTCAAACACCCCGAGGTTTATCTCGCCGTAGCAGCTCACATTTCTGATGTGTTCGGCCCGGAAGTCTTCGGGCACGTTGATGGTGGTCCAGTCTTCGGCCGAACAACCGTTCTGTTCAAGGATTTCGATTTCCTCTACACTCAAACTTCTATAGTCTTCTTGCATGGTAGCCGTCGTTTTATCTGTTTGTTAGGCTGTGGAATGGTACTCTTCTCATTCCTCCACCATCGGGTAGAGGAAGTCGTTGTAGGGATATTTCTGCACGTGCAGCTCCCGCACTTTCGTGTAGAGCGTGTTGCGGAACTCGTCGATATTCTCCTTTTCCCGCGCCGAGATGAAGAGGCAGTTCTCGTTGAGGCGTGCCATCCACGTGCGTTTCAGTTCGTCGAGGGTGATGTTTTCTTTGGTGGCCGGCGTGAGGTCGTCTTCCTCCTTCTCCACCCAAGTATAGTTGTCTATCTTGTTGAAGACTATCATTGAGGGCTTGTCGGCGCAGCCGAGTTCTCCGAGCGTGTTTTCGACCACCTTGATTTGCTCTTCAAAGTCGGGATGGGAGATGTCCACCACGTGGATCAGCAGGTCGGCTTCGCGCACCTCGTCGAGCGTCGACTTGAACGAATCCACGAGGTCGGTAGGCAACTTGCGTATGAACCCCACTGTGTCGGCCAGCAGAAAGGGCAGATTGTCTACCACTACTTTGCGCACCGTGGTGTCGAGCGTGGCGAAAAGCTTGTTCTCGGCAAACACCTCACTTTTGGCCAAAAGATTCATGATGGTCGACTTTCCCACATTGGTGTAGCCCACGAGCGCCACGCGAATCATGCGTCCGCGGTTTTTGCGCTGCGTCACCTTCTGCCGGTCTATCTCCACCAACCGCTGCTTGAGCAGACTCATGCGCTGCAAGATGATTCGGCGGTCCATCTCGAGCTGGGTCTCTCCCGGTCCGCGCAGGCCCACGCTGCCTTTTCCGCCGCCCGAACCCGAACCGCCCCCCTGACGCTCCAAGTGGGTCCACAGGCGTTGCAGGCGTGGCAGCATGTAGCGGTATTGCGCCAGTTCCACCTGTGTCTTGGCGTTGGCCGTCTGCGCCCGCATGGCAAAGATGTCGAGAATGAGCGACGTGCGGTCGAGGATTTTCACCTTCAGTTCGTTTTCGATGTTGCGCATCTGCTTGGCCGATAGTTCGTCATCGAATATCACCATGCCTATTTCCCGCTCTTCGTCCTCTTCTTGTTGGATATATTGCTTGATTTCTTCGAGCTTTCCCTTGCCCACGTATGTTGTCTGGTTGGGGCCTCCCACGCGCTGGGTGAATCGCTTCACGGTCACAGCCCCTGCCGTATCGGCCAGAAATTCGAGCTCGTCGAGATATTCATTTGTCTTGGCCTCGTTCTGCTCCTGCGTGATGAGTCCCACGAGAATGGCTGTTTCGGCCTTGACTTCGGAAATGACAAATTCTTTCATTAAAAGTGATATGTATTATTATAAGGTGCAAATTTACTTCAAAATGTGCATATCACAAAATAAAATGGTACTTTTCTCGCAAACGTTTACGTTGATTTTCGAGCAAAAGGGATCGCAATTTTGATTTAAATCAATTTAAATATCTATCTTTGCAATCGTCAAGAATGACCAAACTGATTTTCAAAAGATCATAACTACATAAGACACAAACTGCTGAAACATTCAAAAACAAGCGAAAAAGCCCGACGTGATGCCGGGCTTTTTTATTTTTATTCCAAGTATTGCAATTTTCATCTTTTAGGAGCTAAAGAAGTCGGAGGAAGCCGGCCCTTGCTTCACCCATAGAGAAATTGATGCGACAGCCTTGTTTCCAGACCGGCTTGTACTCACCGTTCGATTTCTCGCGCACAGCCTTTTACTTGTATAGCGCGAACTATTAAAACTTTCGAAAAAGCCTTACATGCCATTTCCCTGAGTCCATCTTTCCAGCCTGTGTCATCCGTCTCATTTGTCCCATCCGCCCCATCAATTTCCTAACTCGGCCCAAACGACATTGCGAAAGAGCCATACTTGGAAGCTCACTTGGCCCCTTTCGCAACGTCGTTTGGGCTGAATTACAACCCATTTCAGGATGGAAAAGCCCCCTTTCGATGGGTGGGTGGCCGTTGGGAGTTTTGGAGACTAAAAAAGGGAAACGCTCTCGCGCTTCCCTTGCTTATGCAAAGATACAGCTTTTTCCGGCCGAAACCAAATGCGTGATGAAAGATATTGACATCTGGCATGCTTCAGTCTTGAGCTCTGAGATATTTCCACCACCCGTATCGGGGGCGGTGGCACAGGTAGCTCTCGTCGCCCATGTGGGCGTAGGCCTCGCGCTCCAGCGAGATGTTGGTGTATGCCCGGCCTTTCATGGGCAGCCGGACAAGCCATTCGGCCACATACCACAGATAGAAGCCCACGATGCCCATTTCGAGCATCTGGGCCGTGTGGATGCGCTCATGCCGCAGGAGGGCGGCAGTGAGCGTGGTGCCCCTGCGGCAGAAGAGCAGCCCCAGAATGTTGATGGCATCATAGTTCTTGGGCGGCAGCAAGCGGTTGCGAATGATTCTCACGATGGTTTTCCTTCAGCGTTGGCAGTGGTTCTATTTTACTATTCTTGCTGTCCATCCCCCTCCGGGAGCGAGGTGTACGGTCAGTTTCTCGCCCGGGCGCAGGGTCTTTTCCGTGCGCTTGTAGTCGGTCGCCTCGCGGTCGGCGTTGATGCCGTCTTCAAAGACGACCGCCTTTGTCCCCACCTTGTGCAGCCGTGAGAGGTCGATGGTGATGTCTCGTGGCTGCCAGTCGCCCATTGCCGCCACCCACCACGTGTCGCCTTTGCGGCGGGCCATCACCACATAGTCGCCCATGCGGCCGTCGATGGCCACCGTTTCGTCCCACACAGTGGGCACAGCGGCAATGAAGTCGGTGCATGGTTGGTTTTTCATATACATTGTGGGTGAGTCGGCGAGCATCTGTAGCGGGGCGTGGAAGATGGTGTACATGGCCATCTGGTGCACTCGTGTGCCTTGGCTCATGGGGTGGTTGTTGTTGCCGAAAAACTGGTCGCGCGTGGCGTTGCTCATGGCTCCGGGCGTGTAGTCCAGCGGGCCGGGCAGCATACGCAGGTAGGGTATCGTGCAGTCATAGCGCGGCTGGTCGTGCAAGGGACCGTGGTCTGAGCGCGGTTCCCACTTCGAATTTTCCAGTCCTTTCACCCCCTCGAAGTTCAAAATATTGGGGTAAGCCAACTGCAAGCCCGACGGTTTCATGCCGTGATAGTCGAGCACGAGCCGGTGGCGGGCCGCACACTCGGCCACTTCGCAGGCCGACTCCATCACGCGTTGGTCGTCGCGGTCGAAGAAGTCTACCTTGAATCCCTTGATGCCCAGTTTGGCGTAATGCGCCATGACCTCCTCCATCTTCTCCGGCCCACGCTGCACGAGATTGCGCCACGACGACCACAAGATGATGCCCACGCCCTTGTCGGCCGCGTAGCCCACCAGTGCCGGGAGGTCGATGGCGATGGAGGTGTCGAGCAGGTCTTCGGGATTGCTCCATCCCTCGTCGATGATGATGTATTCAAGACCGTTGGCCGCCGCGAAGTCTATGTAGTATCGATAGGTGTCGGTGTTCATCCCGGCAGGGAAGTCCACCCCCGAGAGATTCCAGTTGTTCCACCAGTCCCAAGCCACTTTGCCCGGCTTGATCCACGCCGTGTCTTTCAGCCGGCTCTTGGGGCCGAGCTTTGTGGCGATGTCGCAGGTGAGCAGGTCGGTGTCGTGTGTGCTGATGGCCACCACCCGCCACGGGAAAAACTTCCTGCCGGTTACCCTCGCGATGTAGTCGGCGCGCTTGGTGGGCACGAGGTTCAGGCTCGCCTGTTTGTTCACGGCCTCTTCGAGCGGATAGGGGGCAAACTCGGCTACGAGCGAGTGCCCCTCGCCTTTTTTCAGAAACATGCCGGGATAGTCCAGCTGGTTGGCTTCCATGATGACGGCCCGTTTGCCTTCGGGCAGTGTCGCTGCGAGTGGCGTGATGGCCAGCGAGTCGGGGAACATCTCGGAAAGCCGCTGCTCGTCGTAGTAGGATTCAAACGAGTAGCAGTAGCGTTCGCCCGCCCGGTTGTCGTTCACGTAGGGTATGAAGGCCTCGTAGTCGGCTGCGAAGCGGAATTCCGCCCGCTCGTCCACTACGTTCACCTGCTTAGGTGTGATGTTCACGAAGCGGTAGCAGGCCGCCCCGTTGTAGGCACGAAACTCCACGTTGTAGTCGCCCGTGCACCGGAGTGTCATGCTGCGGCAGTCCTTGTCCTGCCCCGTCTTGGTGCCAACCACTTTCACGCCGGTGCCGTAGTGCTTGCCGTCGCTCATCGTCATACCGATGGCCGATGGCAGCAACACCTGCGTGCGGCCGTTGTCTACGGCCCATGTGAGGTTTTGACTGTCGTCGACGGTGACGACCGTTTGCCCGTCGGGCGAAGTGAGCGTGTAGGTTTTTCCCCATGCCCCGAGCGTTGTGAGGGCAAGGGACAGAATGGTCAGTGTCCGGATTTTCATATTTTTTGTTGTTTGGTTGTCGATATGCGTCTGGTGCAAAGATATAAATAATCCGGTAGAAAATCCCGCCAGAAGGTGGATTATTGCAGAGTTTCTTGTTTGTCGCCCTGCACCATGGGCATGGTGAGTTCCACATCTGCCGGCGTGTAGGTTTCCGCTTTAGGCTTGTCGGAGCCACCTGCCGCGAGGAATATCGGCAAGGTCAATGCCGGAAAATGTGATATTTCGATTTCATCATTGCTTGTTTTGTCTTGATGTGCCCGGATGGTTGAGGGCAACCGGGTTGAAATCTTGTGCCGTCATGCTCTGATGCTCTATTTTGGTGTGATATAAATGCCTTTAGAAAGTATTTCGTTCGACAGCATTACCCTTTCAGCAGAACACTCTCTATGGCTTGTTTGAATTGAGCTTTGCCCATGGCTCCTGAAGCCAGTTGTGGTGCTTCGTTCAGAGGAATGAACAGGAAGGTGGGGATGGACCGGATGCCAAACACGGCGGCCAACTCTTGTTCGGCTTCGGTGTCCACTTTGTAGAAGTCAACTTTTCCGCTATATTCTTCGGCCAATTCGTCCATGATAGGTGCCATCATCTTGCAGGGGCCACACCAGTTGGCATAAAAGTCTATTACGGTAGGCCTGTTTCCTAAAAACTTCCACGTTGTGGGATTGTTCTCGTAGTCGGCCACTCTCTTGAGGAAGTCACTCTTGGTCAGTTGCATTGTTTTCATACGCTTTTAATAGTTATATTCGTTATTATTATTTGTTGCTGTGTCTTTAGAAATATATTCCAATGGAAATTACACTTACAAAGATAAGAATAACGCTTTGAAATCTCCAAATTTAAGTACCGATACGAGCCTGCTTTTTAAGAAAATTAAGAGTGTTGAGGCTGCTTTTAACATCTTTATGCTAAACGGAGTTGCTTTTGCAGCGATAAGGGATGGTGGCTTTTGCTGTCAAATATCTTCCTGCCGGATTTGTATTTTCGACTTTTGTGTTGTATCTTTGCAGTAGCAAGGGAAGTGCGGGAGTGCCTCCCTTTTTTTAGTTTCCAATCCACAGCAAGCCCCCCAACCTCCTAAAAGGGGCTTTTTCACCTTGAAATGGGGGGGGCATCCGGCCCGAATGGCTTTGTGAAAGGGCCTCTTTCAGCTTCTGACTATGGCTCTTTTGCAATGTTGTTTGGGTCGAGTGGGAAAATTAATGGGGCGAATGGGATAAATGAGACGGATGGGATGGGCAGGAAAGATGGGGGTGGAAAAATGGCGTGTAAGGCTTTTTCAAAATCCTGGTAAGTTTCGCTATATATGGGCAAGGGGGTTTCAGAATCCTGATTCTTCCCGTTAAAAAAGTCTGATAATCACCATTTTTTATTTATTGGTGCTTTTGTTCTGATTTTTTTTGCCTATATTTGCATAAGGTAGGCTGCGCTCGGCAATGGTTGAGCAAGCTCCCATTGCCCTCACTGGCACTACCTTTGCATAAGGTAGGCTGCGCTCGGCAATGGTTGAGCAAGCTCCCATTGCCCTCACTGGCACTACCTTTGCATAAGGTAGGCTGCGCTCGGCATCCTAAATGCGATAAAGAATATTTGGCTATGAAGTGTAAGAGACTGATTTTGGCGATAGCTGTGCTGTTGGTTCCCGCAATGATGCTGGCCGACGGCTACACGACATTGTGGAAAAAAGTGGCCGGTGCGCGAGAGAAAGATCTGCCTAAGACCACGGTGGAATGGTTGCAGAAAATCATTGACAAGGCATCCGCCGAAAAGGCCTACGGCCAGTTGTTGGCAGCGGAGTTGAGTAAGGTGCAGGCCGAATCGGCCATATCGCCCGATTCGCTGATGCCGGCTTTGATGCGCCTGCAAAGCAAGGAGCGGTCGGTGCGCAGCAGCGATCACGTGATGGCGGCCATCTACGAATCGGCTTTGGGCCGTCTGTTGCTACAGTCTGGTGCAGAACCGGAGGCCTTCACCACCACATCGCAGGAATACTACCGCCTTTCGATGCTGTATCCCGACCTGTTGGCACAATACAAGACCACCGCTTTCGAACCGCTTTTCGACAGAGGGACCGACAGCCGTATCTTTGGCGATGACCTGTTGCATGTTATCGGTTTCGCTGCTGGCGACTATCAGGCACTCCACGACTACTATCAGGCGCATGGCAACCGGGCTGCGGCCTGCATCTGCGCCTATCGATTGGTGAGCAAACAGCGCCAAGATGAGGTGAGGCTCGTGCGCAAGTCGAAATACCTGAACACCATCGACTCGCTCATCCACGTGTATCAGGATTTGCCCGAAGCCGGTGAACTGGCCATCGAGCGTTACACTTTCATGAAAGAGGCGGAGGATGCCACGGTGGAAGAACGCGTGCGCTACATCAACTATGCCGTGGGCAAGTGGGGCCGGTGGCCACGGATCAACCGGTTGAGAAATGAACTGAAAGAGCTCACCCGGCCCTCGTTCACGCTCGCTGTGGACAATGAGGTGACGATACCCAACCATCGTGTCGTGCTCAACTTGCGGCGCGTGCGGGCCGTGGGTAGCATCACACTCACCGTGTCGCGGCTCACCGTCGATGCCACGACCCGTCTCGACCCCGGGCGGGCCAAAGATTTGGCTGCGTTGCGCAAGCTGGTGCAGCCGTTCAGACAAATCACGAAGACTTTCCGCTATGTGGGCATCCCGGACTATCAGCTGTCGGCCGACTCGCTCGTCATCGACGGATTGGAGCCCGGTGTCTATCTGGCCGATGCCACCACACCCGGTAGTGACGTGGCCGAACACGGTCTGTTGCTCTATGTGACCAATGTGGCCACAATGCAGGAGGCGTTGCCCGACAATCAGATACGCTATATCGCCGTGAATGCCACCACGGGACAACCGTTGCCCGGGGCCACCCTGCATCTGGGTTATGGTCAATATACCGGTAGGGTGGGAGCCGAAATCACGCTCACCTGCAACGATAAGGGCGAGGCTGTCTACCGCTATGCCGATGTCCGCCCTATCTCCGTCTATGCCACCACGGCCGACGACCGCTATTGTCCTGATGGAAATGCTTGGGGAGGATATCACTATTGGGAGGCGCAGAAATATGAAAACAGCACCCAACTTTTCACCGACCGGGCTCTCTATCGTCCGGGGCAGACCGTGCATGTGGCCGTGCTCACCCATCAGCTGGTGGATGGCAAGCAGGCCCACGTGAGAAGCGGACAAACCGTGGTGCTCACCTTGCGCGATGCCAACTACAAGGAGGTGGAGAAGAAGACCGTCACCACCGATGAACTTGGCATGGCTGCGGCTGACTTCACACTTCCTGCCGCGGGGCTTACAGGGCGGTTCTCCATTCGCAGTAGTAGTGATGGGGGCAGTGCCTTCTTCGATGTGGAAGAGTACAAGCGCCCCACTTTCGAGGTCGACTTCCCGGAAGTCAACTACCGCTATCAGACTGGTGACACGCTGATGGTGAAAGCTACGGCCCGGAGCTATGCCGGTGTACCGGTGCAGCGTGCCAATGTGGGCTATCGGGTGGTGCGCCGCACGGCATGGTGGTGGCGCGGTTATGGTGACTACGATGGCGAAACGGTGCTGGAAGACAGCGTGATGACCGACGACAACGGCTACTTCACGGTGAGTGTTCCGCTCACGCCGGAGCCCGGTGTGACCATGGCCCGCAGCCATCGCGATGCCCGCTATTACAATTTTGTGGTCACGGCGGCTGTCACCGACCGCAGTGGAGAGACGCGCGAAGGCGAGATGACGCTCCCCTTGAGCACATGGCCGACGGCTTTTTCGGCCACATTGCCCTCTAAGGTGGAACGCGACAGTCTCAAGACACTCACCTTTATATATAAGAACGGTGCCGGGGCGAACATCGCTTCCACGGTCAATTATTTCTTTGACAACGGTCCCATGAAGCGGGCCAAGACCAATGAGCCTGTGTCACTGGCTTCCCTCTCCGGCACACTCCGTTCGGGCAGGCATCTGCTCACGGCCTATTGTGACAAAGACACGCTCAAACAAGCGTTTGTGGTGTTTTCGATGGATGACACCGTGCCTGCCGAGCCCACCGATTGCTGGTTCTATGTCAGCGGCAAAGAGTTTGCCGGCGACGGTCGCCCGGTCTGTGTGCAGGTGGGCTCATCTGCCAAAGACCAGTACATCGTCTACACCGTTTTCTCCGGCGAGAAGATGTTGGAACAGGGCGTCATCCGCCAGAGTAATGCCGTCAACACGCGTCGCTTCACCTATAAACCGGAATACGGTGACGGCATACTCCTCACCTATGCTTGGATGAAAGACGGAGTGGGCTATACCCGTTCGGCTGCCATCCGGCGCGCACTGCCCGACAAGAAACTGAACATCTCGTGGAAAACCTTCCGCGACCGGCTCACCCCGGGACAGAAAGAGGAGTGGACATTGACTGTGGCACAGCCCGACGGAAAACCGGCCAAGGCCGGACTGCTGGCCGTGCTCTATGACAAGTCGCTCGACCAAATCACCGGGCACAGTTGGACTTTCAGTCTTAACAGGCGGCTGTATCTACCCTCCACCGGTTGGCAGGTGCCCGTGAGCCTCTCCAATCCCCGCCCCATGTCGGTCGTTTGTGAGAGTCCGCTGCGGCTGTTTCCGCTCCATTTGCTGTCTTTCAGTGATTTCCGCAAAGAATATTTCTATGACTATCTGTCTGTCTATTCCGCCTTATTCGGCAGTGCAAGAGGGCTTCGGGTGAGAGGCGTGGGGACTGCAAGGCCGGAGGCTTTGATGAAAGAGTCGGCTGTAATGGCCTATGACGTGGTGGGAGATGCCGACACCATGACCGGAAATACCGTGATGTCAGGAGCGGAATCCACCGATGAGAAGAAAGAATACAGCGGTGGAAAGGAAGTCGGCCGGCATCCCCAGCTGCGGCAAAATCTCAACGAGACCGCTTTCTTCTATCCCAATCTGCTCGCTGACGGGCAGGGCCATGTGTCCATCAAGTTCACTTTGCCTGAGAGTGTCACCACATGGCGGTTTATGGGTCTGGCCCACGACCACGACATGAACTATGGCAGCATTGAGGCTGAAGCCGTGGCCAAGAAGACGGTGATGGTGCGGCCTTATCTCCCGCGCTTCCTGCGCGAAGGTGACTGCGCGCTGATTCGCGGCAACGTGTCCAACACTTCCGAGCGGGCAGTGAAGGCTACGGCCCGCCTTGAATTGCTCGATGCGGTCACCGGTCGCACGCTCTATACGAAGGAGCAGGCTGTGAGTCTTGCCGCCGGTCGCACGGAGAGCGTGGCTTTCCGTGTAGATCTCGCCGCAATTGGTGTGCAACCGTCGGTGCTCGTGTGCCGCATGACAGCCGACGGGCGTGGATTCAGCGATGGTGAGCAGCATTATCTGCCCGTACTTTCCACCCGCGAAGTGGTCACGACGACTTTCCCGTTCACCCAGCATGGGCCCGGTGTCAAGACCGTAGACCTTGATTCGTTGGCCGGCAGCAATGCTTCCGGTAGGTCGCTCACCATCGAATATACCAACAATCCCTCGTGGTTGATGATTCAGGCTTTGCCTACGGTGTGCAATCCATGGGAAGACAATGCCGTGAGTCTTGTCACCGGCTATTATGCCAATAGCATCAGCCGTTATCTGCTGAAGCAGGTTCCGGCCATTAGACAGGTGATGACGCAGTGGCAAAAAGAACCCGACGGAGGGTCGCTCAAGAGCAGTTTGCAGCGAAACGAAGAACTGAAACCCCTCGTGCTCAACGATACGCCGTGGCTGTTGGAGGCAGAGGGCGAGTCTGAACAGAAGCAGTTGCTCGTCGACTATTTTGACGAAGCGAAGACGGCAGCCCGCATTGACGGCCAACTTGACAAACTGCGTCGCTTGCAGAATACCGACGGTTCGTGGAGCTGGTGGCCGGGCATGAGGGGCAGCATGTATATAACGGTGGCCGTGAGTGAGGCGTTGGTGCGGCTGAACAAGATGGTTGGCACGCAGGAGGAGACCGCCGGCATGTTGGCTCGCGCCCTGCGGTTCATGGAAAAGGAGGTGGCCGATGAAGTGGACGAATTGAAGGGAAAAGCCAAAAAGGGCGAGAGGCAGTTGTTGCCGAGTGAAATGGCACTTCACTATCTCTATCTCCGCGCACTCGACGGGCGTGCATTCTCGGTTTCTGCCGAGGCCGACAAAGATTATTTACTGAAGATGCTGGCAGCCCGTCCGGCGGCTCTGACCATCTATGGCAAGGCCAATTCGGCTGTCATTCTGGCCCTGAACGGCTACAAGAGGCAGGCTGCCGACTACCTCCAAAGCATGGAGGAATACAGCGTATATAAAGAAGAGATGGGACGCTATTATGACACCCGTAAGGCCGGCTATTCATGGTTCGACTATAAGATACCCACCGAGGTGGCTGTCATTGAGGCTTTGCGTCTGCTGAAGCCCGAAGCCAAGCAGACCATCGAGGAGATGCAGCGGTGGCTGTTGCAGTGCAAGCGCACGCAGGCTTGGGACACACCGGTCAATACGGTGAATGCTGTCTATGCCTTTGGAGTGGACAAGGCCATCGCCCGCAGTGGTGGTGCGCCGGCTGTGATGAAACTCGACGGCAAGCGCATCGCCCTGCCGGAGGGCTCTGCCGGTCTTGGCTACGTGAAGATGCGTGTGGAGGACGATCATGCCAAGACCTTTACCGTGGAGAAAACCACCGAGGGCACGAGCTGGGGAGCACTCTATGTGCAACAGCTCATGGCCATGACGGAAGGAATAGGAGGGAAGCAAGAGAGTGCTGCCGGGCTCGCCGTGAAGCGCGAAATCGTCGGAGGCAGTAGGGTGGGCGACCGCGTGAAGGTCAGAATCACCATCACAGCCGACCGCGACTACGATTTCGTGCAGGTGGTGGACAAACGTGCCGCCTGCCTCGAACCCGTGGAGCAGTTGAGCGGTTACCGCATGGGCTGTTACGTGACTCCGCGCGACAACGCCACCAATTACTATTTCGACCGTCTGCCTAAAGGCAAACGCGTCATCGAGACGGAATATTTCATCGACCGTGCCGGTGAATATACCGGAGGCAGTGTGACCGTGCAGTGTGCATACGCCCCCGAGTTCAACGGACGGTGTGCGGGCCGGAAACTGACCGTTGCAGAGAAATGAAAGGGAAAAAAGGCTTTCAGATGAAGAATGAATAAAAAACAAGATAGCAAGATGAACAGAACGTGTGTGCTCTTATTCCTGCTGGTGGCAGGATGTTTCGGACTTTCAGCACAGCAGTTGACTACATCCCAAGCGGTGATAGACTTGGGGCAGGTGGTCTATCGGCAGCCTGCCACGGCCGAATTTGAGGTGTTCAACGACGATTACCGGCCAGCCACGATACGCAGTGTCCGCACCGCTTGTGGTTGCGCCACGGCCACTTATTCCAACACCTCTATTGCTCCGAAGTCGAAAATAGGCCTGCGGGCCACCTACGACGCATCGCAGTTGGGGCATTTCGAGAAACAGATAGCCGTCTTTGCCGGCAACGAACAAGAACCTCTCGTCCTCACGATGAAGGGTGTTGTGGTTAGCGAAGTGGTCGACTTCTCCGGCGATTACCCTTACACGATAGCAAGTTTGAGGGTTGACAACAACAATGTGGAGTTTGATGATGTCAACCGTGGGGACCGCCCGGTGCAGAAGATACACATCAAGAACGTGTCGGGTGAGACGCTGAAACCCCAGGTGATGCACCTTCCGCCCTACATGAAGGCCAATGTTTCGCCCTCCACGGTGGCCCCCAACCACGATGCCGTGGTGTCGCTTACGCTCGAGTCGCGCCTCATCCGCAACTTCGGACTGACACAGACGAGCATCTACCTGGGCATGTTCCCCGGCGACCGGGTGGCTCCGGAGAAGGAAATCAGCGTGTCGGCAGTCTTGCTGCCCGACTTCGATCGCCTCACAGAGGTGGAGAAGGCAAAGGTTCCGCACATCTCGCTTTCCACGGAGAATTTGAATTTAGGCAGTTTCAACGGCAAAGCCAAGTTGAAAGGAAGCATCGAAATCAAAAATACGGGTCGCTCACAGCTCGACATTCGTTCCATGCAGATGTTTACCATGGGCTTGCAGGTGTCGCTTGGCAAGACACGCATTGCCCCCGGCGAAACGGTTAAACTAAAGGTGACGGCCATTGCCCGCGAACTGAAGAAGGCACGCAGCAAGCCCCGCATCCTGATGATTACCAACGATCCGGAACATCCGAAGATTGTCATCAATGTGTCGGCACAGTAGAATCAAACGACAGACAGTAGTGATACAGATAGAGATAGACAGTGGCAGTGGTTTCTGCTTTGGCGTGACCACTGCCATCAAGAAGGCAGAAGAAGAATTGGCCGCAGGCAAGACACTTTATTGCTTGGGCGACATTGTGCACAACGGGATGGAGGTGGAGCGTCTGCACAGCAAGGGACTTGTCACCATCAACCACGAAGACCTCAAACAGTTGCATGACGTGAAAGTGCTGCTCAGGGCTCATGGCGAACCGCCGGAGACCTACGCGCTGGCCCGTCGCAACAACATCGAGATTATCGATGCCACCTGCCCGGTGGTATTGGCATTGCAGCGGCGCATCAAACGGCAATACGAGAACTCCTCCCCCGAACAGCAGGAGCTGCACCGGGAGGTCTCCGAGGCACTTTCTGCCATGCTTGCACCGGCCCGACCGAAGCAGGGAACGCAGATTGTCATATTCGGGAAAAACGGTCATGCAGAGGTGCTGGGACTGGTGGGACAAACCAACAGCCATGCCATTGTGATAGAGAAGTTTGACGATGTGAAGCGACTTGACTTCGAACGTGACATCTATCTCTATTCCCAGACCACCAAGAGCCTTGACGAGTTTCACCGCATTATCGACTATATACAGCGTCACATTGCCCCCACGGCAACATTCAGGAGTTTTGACACCATTTGCCGGCAGGTGGCCAACCGTATGCCCAACATCGCCAATTTCGCCTCGAAGCACGATCTTATCCTCTTTGTGAGCGGGCGCAAGAGCAGCAATGGCAAGGTGCTTTACAACGAGTGCAAGAGTGTCAATCCCAACAGCTATCAGATAGAGAGTGCCAAGGAGATCGACTTGGGGTGGTTGGAAGGTGTCAGCACCATAGGCATTTGCGGAGCCACGAGTACTCCCAAGTGGCTCATGGAAGAGTGCCGGGACTATATTCTCCGTCATGTGGAGGCCTGATGCCGACCGGCATGGCGGAGAGACTGTTGACATTTGATGGGAAAATAAATCCACGCATTATTCGCACATTCTAAAAAACAGTCTCTGCAAGTTGTCGGATGGTGGTGAATAATATTAACAAAATTGCACTCACGGAATTTCTTCAACCAGAGCGGAAAACCGGTTTTAAAACGCTGAGGAAGTCCGTTGATTTTCTCATTCGGGTCTTTCGAACTTGCGAAAGAGCCATACTTGAATGCCGAAAGGGCCACAGTTGCATTGCAACTGTGGCCCTTTTGCAAGCCCGTTTGGGCCCTTTCAGGCCCGTTTCCGACCTCCAATATGTGTCAGTAAAATTCAAACGGCTGATTATCAACGTTTTGGAAATGTCGCCAAAATCGCATATTTACGCCGAGCTGGTTGTCGGTTGCAAATATCGCAAGCAGAGAGGCCGAAAGCAAACAAATAGTTTGACAGTTGTAGAGCTTGATGCAATGGCGACCGCAGACGGGAGGGGCAGTCTGCCAAACAAAAAAAGGAGAACCTTCTCGCGAAGCCTCTCCCTCAACAAAAAACAGTAATTAACTCAAAATTTATAATCTATTGCTCATGTATCCTTTTTGTCGTATGAAACCAAAAAGTTTTCTTCGTCGCTCATCTCTCTGCAAATATCTTGGGCGTTTGTTGTCTCTGTCGTTTTGTTTGGGTGGCGCAGGGCTTTTCATACCTCCCGGCATATAGCCCTTTTGCCTTTCCGAATAGCATATAAACAAGGTCTATACGCATCAAAATTAACATAAACAAAAACTTAATATCCTCTTGTTTGAACCTTCACCGCAGTGTCGGTTGCGGGTGGAAGCAGACTCTCCGAATATTTCATCCGTGCTTGTGGGTGAATCGGGATGTGGTTTTGGAGTGGCCTTTTGTTTCGTTCAGGCTTCGTCCTGCTTCTTCCTTTTTACATTTGCAAAGATACTTTGTTCCCCCATTTGCAGAAACTTTTTTCAGCGAATCGGCCTTTTTCTTCAACGAGTCTGTCTGTTGTCACTTTTTGTTTTGCGTTTGGAGGCGTTTTCGGATGCGTGGAGTGCGCCTCCGCCTTGTTCACCGGAGTCTTGAAACACCGGCCATTAGCGCACTGTCCGCTCATATTGTGCCAGCAACCATGCTTTCTGCTCGGCGATGGTCAGATGGCTGTTGTCCAGTTCCAAGGCATCATCAGCCTTTTTCAGCGGTGACGTTTCGCGATGGGTGTCTATGTAATCACGTTCCTGCACGTTCTTGAGAATGTCGGAAAAGTCGGCCGGCATCCCCTTGGCCTGTAGTTCGTCGAAGCGTCGTTGGGCTCGCACCTGCGCACTTGCGGTGACAAAGACCTTCAGTTCGGCATCGGGAAATACGGTCGTCCCTATGTCGCGGCCGTCCATGACAATGCCCTTTTCTTTCCCCATTTGCTGTTGTTGGGCCACCAGTGCATGGCGCACGAAAGCTATGGCAGCGATGGGGCTCACGTGGTTGGACACTTCAAGCGACCGGATGTCGTTCTCCACGAGTTCGCCGTTGAGATAAGTGTCGGGGCGGCCGGTCTCGGGATTCAATTTGAATGTGATGTGGATGTTGCCCATTTCCTGTCGCAATTCATCTTCGCGGACACTGCCGTCGGCATTGAAGAGGTTGTGGCGCAAGGCATAGAGCGTCACCGAGCGGTACATGGCTCCCGTGTCTACATACACATATCCTATTTCCCGGGCAAGGTCTTTGGCCATCGTGCTCTTGCCGCATGATGAATAGCCGTCTATGGCGATGGTTATTTTCTTCATTTCTTAATCGTTAGTTATCTTTTTATGTTGGTCATATCTTATAAAGTGTAGGCAAGGTTTAAAACCACGGAACTGCTCGACACGTGGTATTTGCCGTATGCCAGATTGAGCTTGAAGCGTTCCAGATTGAGACCGGCACCTATGCTCAGGCCCGCCCCGTGGCTGCTTCCCTCGTCTTGACTCGTCTGGATGTTCATCTCGTCGGCCCGCCTGAAGTTGTAGCCGCCGCCCACCCAGATGCTCGGACTGAGGATTATGTCGAGTCCGACGACGGCATGGTTGACAAATTTATAGTCCCAATGGTTGAGGTCGACGAGCGTAGCCGACACCCTGAAAGGCGTGTGGAGCAACCGTTTGCTCACACCCAGCTGCACGTCGATGGGCATACGCTCATATTCTTCGTTGTAGGCCTTGAGCTGTCCGCCAAGGTTTTTGGCCACGGCCGATACCGACCACTCCCGGTCTGAGTCGTAGTAGTTGAGGCCGAGATCCACGCCCAAGGCAATGGAATTGTAGTCTCCGAGGTATGAAGTGATGAATTTCGCACTGATACCACCTGCCAACCGGTCGGTCAGCATATACGAAAAATAGCCTGCAAATGACAAGTCCTTGGCTGAAAACTCCCCTGTCTGCACATTGTTTTCATCCACCTGCTTCATCTTGCCATAGTCAATGTATTGTGCCGAGAAGGCCACCGAAGCCTTTTCTTTGATGTTCCGGTTGAACGATGCCGAAGCCATGTTGGCCCCCGACATGTAGTTCATGTAGTTGAGGTTGACCGTTTTGTCGCTTACCGACGACAACAGGGCGGGGTTGTTGAAGATGAATGTCTCGTCGTCTTCTATGATGGTGATGTTGT
This sequence comes from Segatella buccae ATCC 33574, assembly GCF_000184945.1. Lineage (GTDB taxonomy): Bacteria > Bacteroidota > Bacteroidia > Bacteroidales > Bacteroidaceae > Prevotella > Prevotella buccae. The sequence continues at coordinate 142,488 of NZ_GL586311.1, read as the reverse complement.
CTCCTCCAAGTGCAGCCGCATGGGCACTCACGGGAAGCCTGAGAAAATTATATTCCGTCTGGCTTTCCTGTGCCCAAGCCCAAGCTGTGACGAAAGTAAACAGGAGGGTAAAAACACCTTTTTTCATTTAAAAATTCTAATTATTGCACAAAGATACGGCTTTTTTCAAATATAAGAGGTAAATTTGCACATATATTCGTGGATTTGCCTATGGCGTCTGTCGCCTTGATAACGCGGAATCCGATGATTTATTATACCCTTGGAAACGAAGAAATCATATCAGGCCGATTTGGAAAACAAGCGATCCACCCGGTTGCTGTTGGGGCTCGTGTTGGCTTTTTCGTTGCTGTTGGCGGGGTTGGAATACACCTCTTCTCCGACAGATTCGGACATGGATTCCGAGATGTTTGAAGACTTGGTGCAGGATATGGAAGTGGTTCCCAACGATCGGAAAGACATGATTTCTGCTGTCTCAGCCCCAGCCTCCCATGCCGTCACCGCCCGTGTCAAGCCTGTGGAGGCCGCTGTGTCGTCTCCCGAAAAGCTCAATCCCAATACCGGTACACAACCCGTGGGCGATGGTGGTGGAGCTGTCGATGCCGCCAAGGTGACGGAGGCTTTGCCCCAGACGGCGGCCGACGACGAGAAGGCCAAGGATTTTCGCATCGTGCAGCAGTTGCCCGAATTTCCCGGCGGATGGGTGGAGTTTATGAAATGGCTCACCAAGAATCTTAAATATCCGTCGCAGGCTCAGAGTCAGCGGATACAGGGACAGGTGGTCGTTACTTTCATTGTCAACAAAGACGGCTCTGTTGCCGACATCAGAATACCGCATCCGACCACTCCTGTGCTCGACAGTGAAGTGCTCCGGGTGATGCGCATGATGCCCAAGTGGAAACCCGGTGTGGACAACGACAAACCCTGCCGCACGATGATGGCCATTCCGGTGGTGTTCAACCTTTAATGTTACTGTAACAATCAAAACGGAGGAAAAACTCAAAATGAAAACAGCTGATGAACTCTTGCAGTTGATAAACCGCTATCTTGACAGCTTGCCCTACGACCGCAAGCCTGCATCCCTCTATGCCCCCATCAAGTATGTGCTCTCCATGGGGGGCAAACGCATCCGCCCCACGCTGATGCTTTTGGCCTACAACCTCTTTAAGGATGACCCCGAAAAGATTCTCTCCAGTGCTTGCGCCTTGGAGACCTACCACAACTACACACTCCTCCACGACGACCTTATGGACAATGCCGACGTGCGCCGGGGGCAGCCCACCGTACACAAGAAGTGGAATGCCAACTTGGCTGTGCTCTCGGGCGACTCCATGCTCGTGTTGGCCTATCAGCGCATGACCGAGTGTGACAGCCATTTGGCGGAAGTGTTGCGCCTCTTTACCGAGACGGCACTGGAGATAGGAGAGGGGCAGCAGATGGATATGGAATTTGAAACTCGCAACGATGTGCGCGAAGAAGAATACATCGAGATGATTCGTCTCAAGACGAGCGTACTGTTGGCTTGTGCCATGAAAATTGGTGCCCTGTTGGCCGATGCTCCTGCCGACGATGCCGACAATCTCTATCGCTTCGGTGAGAAGATAGGGTTGGCTTTCCAGTTGCAGGACGACTATCTTGATGTCTATGGTGATCCGGCTGTGTTTGGTAAGGCTATCGGTGGTGACATCGTTTCCAATAAGAAGACCTACATGCTCATTAATGCCTTCAACCGGGCCGATAATGCCCAACGTGCCGAACTCGAAAGGTGGATTCGGGCCACTGATTTCGATCGTCATGAAAAGGTGAAGGCTGTCACCGGACTCTATGACGAAATGGGGATTGACCGGCTTGCACAGCAGAAAATCGCCGGTTATTTCAATGAAAGTAAGACCTACCTCGATCGGGTGGGCGTGAGTGACGAGCGCAAGTCTGAACTCATGCGCTATGCCCAACGAATGATGAAACGCCGGTACTGATGCCCTACAGAAGACTCCCTAAAACCGATGCCGCACGGCTGAAAGCCTTGAAGACGTTGCTCGATAACAACGACGTCTATACCGTGCGTGACCGTTTCATCGACTGGAAGTCACTCAACCGGGCGCAGCCGGCCTATGACCGACTGCTCACAGCGGCCGAACAGTATCGCATCAATCTCAATGCGCAGGTTCGCAATGCCAAGAAGATAGACCGCCTGCAGCGCAATGCCACCATGTATGTGAGCCATTTCATGCAGGTGCTCCTCATGGCGGTGGAGCGGGGGGAAATCAGAAAGGCCCAACTCGAACTCTATGGGCTGCCACCCGACACCACGGCGTTGCCCAACTTCAAGACGACCGACGGGCTGATAGCTTGGGGGCAGAAGGCGATAGAGGGCGAGAAGGCTCGTGTGCGAAAGGGAGGCCGCCCCATCTACAATCCCACCATCGGCATGGTGAGTACCCACTATGACATCTTCCGCACTATCAATGAACAGCAGCGCAACTTGCAGAGTCGCACGGCTAAATCCATTGAAGTGTTGCGGGCCATTCGTCCGGAGGTAGACGAGATATTGCTTGACCTTTGGAATCAGATAGAAAAGCATTACGAGAGCGAACCGCCTGAGCGCAGGTTTGCCGCGTGCCGCAAGTTTGGCGTGGTCTACTATTACCGCCGCCATGAACCCCATGACTATTAAGCAAAAATGATGATAGATACACATGCCCATCTCGACGTGGAAGATTTCCATGCCGATCTTCCCGAAGTGATGGCCCGGGCCCGTGAGGCCGGGGTGGAGAAGGTGTTTGTTCCGGCTGTCGATCTGCCTTCGGTCGAAGCCTTGCTTGCCGTTTGTGAGGCCTATCCCGGTTATGCTTACCCTATGATAGGGTTACAACCCGAGGAGGTGAGAGCCGATTTCCGCGAGGTGCTGGCTGCGATGAAAGCCCGCCTTATGGGTCCTGAGGGGCGACGGTTCATCGCTGTGGGCGAATGCGGACTTGACTTCTATTGGAGCCGGGAGTTTGAACAAGAGCAGCTAGAGGCTTTTGAGGAACAGGTGAAGTGGTCGGTGGAGACTCGATTGCCCTTGATGATACACTGCCGTAAGGCCCAAAACGAGTTATTGCACATACTCCGCAAGTATGCCGACGACCTGCCCGGTGGTGTGTTCCATTGCTTCACGGGCAACCGGCAAGAGGCCCTTGAGTTTCTCCGCCTTCCCCGTTTCGTGCTTGGCATCGGCGGTGTCTCCACTTTTAAGAGTAGTCATCTGCGGGAAGACCTGCCGGCAGTGGTGCCCCTTTCGCGCATCGTGCTCGAAACCGACAGCCCCTACATGGCCCCTGTGCCCCATCGGGGCAAGCGCAACGAGAGTTCCTTCATTGTAGAAGTGGCCCGCACCTTGGCTGCTGCTTATGGCATGAGCGAAGCGGAGGTGGCCCGCATTACCAACGAGAATGCAGCCCGTATATTTCCAAAGGTTAAAGAATTTTAAAAACATTTCCGAAATATCGGTTTCTCCTTATTTTTAGATACTTTTGCACTCGCAAACCGAAAGGCTTCGCATTTTAGCTCTTTGGAAAGGTGCTCGAGTGGTTGAAGAGGCACGCCTGGAAAGCGTGTAAACGCCTAAAGCGTTTCGGGGGTTCGAATCCCCCTCTTTCCGCATAAACACGGGGCTTACAAGTGAAAATCCGCTTGTAAGCCCCTTTTCTTTTTTACGTAATATTGTATGTTTTCACACTGTTTTGAACAAGCTTTCATAAGAAAGCTTGCAAAAAACTTGCAAGTAAACTATGGCGAATGGCCATTGTTCATGTTTAGTCGGCCACGAAACTGGCCAATAGTGCAGACACGGTCGAACCACCCTGTTTGACAATGATTCTCTGGTTGCTGGTCAAGCCGTCGTAGAGAGCTCCAGCCACTACATAGTCCATGAGGAAACGTGTCCGAAACAGGTCTCTTATCCACGTGATAATGGGGATGAGAACGGGCAACAGTCCGTTACAGATACTTTGATTC
>NZ_GL586311.1:23662-137361 GCF_000184945.1 Segatella buccae ATCC 33574 | reverse complement strand
GCGTTTTCACACATTTCCGTTGCAGTTGTTCTCTTTTCATGCCAGACGTGCGTGGTGCGTGTTCCGAGACTGTGACTAAAGTTTCGAGTCATAAGAAGTAGGGACGCTCAGCGACTACGAGTGTACACATTCTCTGCATAAGGAGTATGATTGGAGACAGAAAGCAGGTGTTGTTTTTCCATGTCGGTTACAGCCTGAAATGTATTTTGTAGCACATTTTGCGCTGTTATATTCTTAAAAAATGCTATCTTTGTAACAGAAACAGGCGGCAATCAAGCAATCGGACGAGAACTTTTGTAGCTGCCTGTCTCGTAATTTTCATGATCATTCATACATTGACTAATGACACAACAAGACCAAAACCTATGGCAAGTGGTGAAAGGATATTTCAATGCCCTGCCCGACAAAGAAAATGAAGAGGAGACCATCAGCCAGATCAGCAGCGGAGTCGTGTTTCACGGTTCCAATCTGTGGATTCTCATCTTCGCCATATTCATAGCCTCGCTCGGTTTGAATGTCAATTCCACGGCTGTGATTATCGGTGCCATGCTCATCTCGCCGCTCATGGGCCCCATTATCGGCATGGGCCTTGCTGTTGGTATCAGTGATTTGCGCTTGCTCAAGCGATCTATCAAAAACTATCTGGTGGCTACAGTCATCAGCGTGCTCACCGCCACCGTCTATTTCACCATCACACCGCTCACTGAGGCACAGTCCGAACTTTTGGCGCGCACATCGCCCACGCTTTACGATGTGTTGATAGCGCTTTGTGGTGGTGCTGCCGGCATTCTAGCCCTTTCCACAAAGGGGAAGGGCAATGTGATTCCCGGTGTGGCCATTGCGACGGCTCTCATGCCACCGCTCTGCACGGCAGGTTATGGGTTGGCCGTGGGCAATTTTTCCTATTTCTTCGGTGCTTTCTACCTGTTTTTCATCAACACCGTATTCATAGCTCTGGCCACGTTCGCAGGTGTGCGCATGTTGCGTTTTCATCGCAAAACGTTTGTTGATGCCACGCGCCTGACAACGGTAAATCGCTACATCGTGGGTATCGTGGTGGTGACGATGCTGCCTGCCACCTACATGACAGTGCAAATCATCAGGCAGAGTGTGCTTGACAACAATGTGCGCAGGTTTGTCAAAAACGAGTTGGCCTTCAAGGGTACTCAAATCATTTCGCAAAGCTGTGATGCCGCCAACAAAACGCTCAATGTGGTGGCCGTGGGCAAGACTATAGGTCGGGCCGATGTGACCCGTGCCCGAAAACTTTTGGAAGAATACAAACTTGGCGATTACAAACTTAATGTGATACAAGGTTCACATTCTGACAGCGTGTTGCTGCTCAACCGCGAACTCAGCAGTGCCACGCTGTCGAGTGAGGCCAAAACCCAAAAACTCATAGAACAGTCAGAACAGCTTAACCAACTTGCAGACCATTTGGCGCAATACACCCATTATGAGACGCTTGGTAAGGAGATAGGTCCGGAGGTGAAGGCCGTGTTTCCTTCGGTGACGGCGGTGAGCCTTTCCAACGCTACCGAGGTTCGTACTGACACGGCTATGTCGCGCCGTTATATCATTGCACTGGTAAACAGCCGCTCGCGATTGGTGCCGGCAGAACGCATACGGCTGCATCGATGGCTCAAGGCCCGCACCAAAGCCGATAGCCTGCGACTTGTTACTGCCATGTAGACAGCCTGTGGCGAGTGTCGCGTTTTTTCGTTGTCGATTTGCATTTTTACTTTTTGGGTAGTATCTTTGCATAAGCAAAGGGAGCGCGGTGGCGTTCCCTTTTTTAGTTTCCACCCCTCTTGAAGGGGACTTTCCTTCTTATTGTGGGGGCAAATAGGCCCGAATGGTTTTGCGAAAGGGGCTCTTCGAGCTTCTCTGTTGGGCCGGATGAGCTTTCAAGTGTGGCTCTTTTGCAATATCGTTTGGACTTAGTGAGGAAATTGATGGGACAGATGGGGCGAATGAGGTAGATGGGATGGGCTGGATCGAAGGGCGTGGAAAACTCCTGTGTAATTCTTTTTCTCAATCTTGGTAAGTTTCGCTATATATGGGATTGTTCCTTTGTTCAGCCTCTCTACTTAGCTACCTTTGTCTCGCGAGACACTTTCCTCTTAAGGAGAGGCTTGGGGAGGTTTTTCAAACAACAACACCGACATACCACCTCGTCATGAGGCGGTATGCCGGTGTTGCTGTCTTGTATGTGTGTAAGGGAAAAATGCCGCTTAGAAAGGCAGGTCGTCGGCACTGTCGCCATCTCCGGCTGCGGGAGCGGGTGGGAACGGAGCCTGTGCGCCTTCGGCAGGGGCACCGAACGGAGCACCACCGGCCATGGGCTGAGGCCCTGTGGCACCGGCTTGGGCAGCTGCCGGATCGATGTGCTGTACATTCCATGCACGAATGTTGTTGAACCAGCGGCCATTATACTCATGGGCGTCAATGTCAAACGACACCGTGATTTCCTCGCCACTTTTGATATTGAACTGAGCCAGACGGTCGGCGCCGAATACATCGAACACCATCTTGCGCGGATACTGCTCGTGGGTCTCAATGACAAACGACTGCGACTTCCACTCGCCACGCGCTGATGTGCCGCTGCGCTCGGGCAATACTGCGATAACTTTTCCTTGTAATTCCATATTATTCGTTTCCGTATTATAAATATTTCTTTCAATTTGCGAAATTACTAAAATACTTCTAAAAAGAAAAACTTTCCCGCACTTTTTTTTGTATTCCGAGACTATTTTCGTATTTTTGTAGCCTATATTTCCTATGGGGAAAGAACGATTGGAAAAGTAAAGAAACAAAACATTTAAAATAAATACTAATGAGATTTACATTATCAAGCACAGCTCTGAGCAGCCGTCTTAACACGCTTGCTCGTGTCATCAACAGCAAAAATGCGCTGCCCATTTTGGACTGCTTCCTGTTTCAGGTGGAGAACAACCGCCTCCTCATCACAGCCGGTGACGGTGAAAACGTGATGCAGAGCGCACTGGAACTTGACAGCTGCGAGGGTGAGGGCGAATTTGCCGTGCCCAACCGCACTATTCTCGATGCCGTGAAGGAACTGCCGGAGCAGCCCCTCAATTTCGACATCGACACGCAGAGCTTTGCTATCAAAATAGTTTATCAGAACGGTCTCTACAACTTCACGGCCCAGAATGCCGAGGAGTATCCCCGTATGCAACCGGTGGAAGACGGAGCCACGACTATGACAATGGACGCTGCTGTGCTGGTGGACAATATCTCGCGTTCGCTTTTTGCCACGGCGCAGGATGAGTTGCGCCCTGTGATGAACGGCATTTATTTCGATCTTACACCCGATGCTCTGGCCATTGTGGCCAGCGACGGGCATAAGCTCGTGCGCAACAAGAATTTCAATATCAAGAGTGAAACTCCCGCTGCGTTCATTCTTCCCAAGAAGCCGGCATCGCTGTTGAAGAACGTGCTGAGCAAGGACGGTGGGGAGGTAATCGTCAAGTTCAATGACCGTAGTGCGGAGATGCGTTTCTCCGACGGTGTTCTCTACTGTCGGTTGATAGAAGGACGCTATCCCAACTACAACTCTGTGATTCCGCAAGACAATCCCAATCGTGTGACCATTGACCGTCGTGCCCTGTTGGGAGCTCTGCGCCGTGTGTTGCCATTTGCCAGCGAGAGCAGTCAGTTGGTGCGCTTCCATGTGGAAAGTGGACGGATGGAACTCTCCGGAGAGGATATCGACTTCGCTACATCGGCCAAGGAGCAGGTGACCTGCGAGTACAGTGGGCAGCCGATGAGTATTGGTTTTAAGGGAGGCTCCATGCAAGAGATACTGAGCAGTCTTGAGAGCGACGAGGTGGTGATAGAGTTGGCTGATCCCAGTCGGGCCGGCACCGTGATGCCCTCGCAGCAACCCGAAAACGAGGATGTGCTCATGCTGCTCATGCCTATGCTCTTGAATGACTAAACAAGAAAAACGATTGTCTCTCCTTCTCTGTCCGGATCGGAGGGGTGGGAGAGACAATCGCGTAATGACTAAAACGAAAGAATGAAACTTAATCTCACCAAACCCCTTGTCGTGTTTGACCTTGAGACTACCGGTCTTGATTTGGTCAACGACAGGGTCATACAGTTGTCGTATATTAAAGTGTGCCCTGACGGGACGGAATTGCGTGGCAACGAAATCATCAATCCCGGTAAACCCATCGCGCCGGAGATAACGGCTCTCACGGGAATTTCCGATGATGACGTGAAAGACCGTCCTGCTTTCAAAGAACTGGCTCCGCGGTTGGCTGAGGAGTTCAAGGGCTGCGATTTTGCCGGCTTCAACTCCAACCACTTCGATATTCCTATGTTGGCTGAGGAGTTTTTGCGGGCAGGCATCGATTTCGATTTCGGTAAGTGTCGACTCATTGACGCACAGGCCATTTTTCACAAGATGGAACGCCGCAACCTGGCTGCTGCCTACAAGTTTTACACGGGGCGCAAGATGGAGGAAGACTTTGAGGCCCATCGGGCCGATCAGGACACCGAGGCCACCTATCGTGTACTCATGGGCGAATTGGACAAATATGCACCCGGTGTGCAGGAAGAACCCGACCGTGTGCTCCATAACGATATGGACGAGTTGGCCGAGTTTTCCAAAAACAATGACAATGTAGATTTCGCGGGTCGTATCATCTGGAAAGACCTTACCGATGCGCAGGGAAACACGCTGACTGACAAGGACGGAAACCCGCGTCGGCATGAGGTGTTCAACTTCGGCAAATATAAGGGATGGGATGTGGCTGAAGTGCTGCGTCGTGACCCGGGATATTTCTCTTGGATGCTGAGTTCCGACTTCACGTTCAACACCAAGCAGGTGCTCACCCGTATCCGTTTGCGCGAATTCAATAACAAATAAATGCTTGAAGGAAAGAAAATTGTTCTCGGCATCACCGGTTCTATCGCTGCCTATAAAGCCTGTCTTCTCATTCGCAGCCTTATACGCCGGGGGGCGGAAGTGCAGGTGGTTATCACTCCTGCAGGCAAGGAGTTTGTTACCCCTATCACCCTCTCGGCCTTGACGCGTAAGCCGGTGATAAGCGAGTTTTTTTCGCAGCGCGACGGCACATGGCACTCTCATGTGGAACTCGGGTTGTGGGCCGATGCCATGATCATCGCACCCTGTACGGCTGCAACACTTGGAAAGATGGCCGGCGGGGTGGCCGACAATATGCTTGTCACCACCTATCTCTCTATGAAGGCTCCTGTGTTCATCGCTCCGGCTATGGATCTCGACATGTATCGCCACCCTTCTACACAAGCCAATATTGCCAGACTACGGTCGTTTGGAAACCATTTTATAGAACCTTCCGAGGGCTTTTTGGCCAGCGGGCTCGAAGGCAAAGGCCGCATGGAAGAGCCAGAACGCATCGTGGAAGTGCTTGACGGCTTTTTCGAGAGTGGCGACCGTGATGGTGGCGGTGGAATGGAGATCGTAAGTCCTGCTGTCACGGAGAATGAGACAGAGGGCTGTGAGCTCAGCCTTAAAGGCCGCCGTGTACTCATCACGGCCGGACCTACTTACGAGAAGATCGATCCTGTGCGCTTCATCGGCAACTATTCGTCGGGGAAAATGGGCTTTGCCTTGGCCGAAGAGTGCTTGCGGCGTGGTGCAAGGGTGACACTCATAGCCGGCCCGGTGGCTCTCACATGTAGCGAAGGCATCCGGCGTATCGACGTGGAGAGTTGCGAAGAGATGTATGGCGCGGCTGTCAAGGTTTTTCCCGAGGCCGATGCAGCCATACTTTGTGCTGCTGTGGCCGACTTCAGACCGACAGCCGTGGCTATGCATAAGATAAAGCGTGGCGGGGAAGACATGATGCTTCGGTTGGTGCCCACCCATGACATTGCGGCTGCTTTGGGGCGCATGAAGACCCCCGCACAGCGTCTCGTGGCTTTTGCGCTTGAAACGAATGACGAAGAAGCTAATGCCCGACGGAAACTGAAAAGCAAAAATGCCGATTTCGTCGTACTCAACTCAACGCGCAATGCGGGTACGACTTTTCGTACCGATGACAACCGAATCACGATCGTTTCGGCCGGGGGGCAGAAGGAATACGACAAGAAACCGAAACGAGAGGTGGCCCGTGACATTGTAGATGAGTTGGCTGCTATCTTCTGAACCAGGGTGCAAAAGTCGGATATGCTTGTTTGTAGGATAAAGAATAGGGTATGAATAAACTGAAATCTTGCATCGTTTTGCTATGGATAGCTATGAGTTTTGTGGCTCCTGCAACGGCTGATGCCCAAGAGTTGCAGGCTAAAATCACAGTCAACCATGCCCAGATAGAGGGTACGGACGCCTCGGTGTTCGACAATCTGCAACATACACTTGAGCAGTTTGTTAACGAACGGCAGTGGACTCACTTGCAATTCAGGAAGAATGAGCGCATCGTGTGTAACTTCAACATCACGGTGACCAAATATGACAAGAGCTCCAATAAATTTTCCTGCAAGGCACTCGTCCAAGCCAACCGTCCGGTCTACAACTCTGCCTACACTTCCACCTTATATAATAATACGGATGACAATTTCGACTTCGCCTTTACACAGTTCGACCAGCTCAATTTCAATGAGGAGGTGATCGACAACCAACTTACGGCACTTTTCGCTTACTACGCTTATCTCATCATTGGTCTTGACCTTGATTCATTTGCTCCACGGGGCGGTGAAGATGTGCTCCGGCGTTGCCTTAACCTTACTAACAATGCCCAAGACTTGGGCTATCCGGGGTGGAAGGCTTTTGAAAATGATCGCAATCGCTATGCCATTATCAGTGATTACCTTGATGGGGCGATGGCCCCTTTCCGCCAACTGCAATATGACTATTATCGGAAGGGGCTTGACGAGATGGCTAACAATGCCGAGCGGGGACGCACGGAAATTACCACGGCCATAGAGAGCCATCTCAAGAAATCACATGAGGACAAGCCGCTGAGTCTGTTGCCACAGATATGGACAGACTATAAAAAAGACGAATTGGCCAATATCTATCAAGGTAAGGGCACGCAAAAGGAGAAGGAGAATGTCTATGAGATTCTTTTTTCCATCAATGCAAGCCAAAACGCAGCTTGGGATAAAATCAAACAATAGAAGATGCTGAAACAACTATACATCAAAAATTTTACGCTCATTGACGAAGAACGCATCGATTTCGGGCCGGGCTTTTCGGTTATCACGGGCGAGACGGGGGCGGGAAAGAGCATTATCCTTGGAGCCATCGGTTTGTTGCTGGGCAATAGGGCCGGCTCTAAGGCTGTGAGGGCAGGGGCCGACCGTTGTGTCATTGAGGCTCACTTTGACCTTACCAACTATGCCATGGGGGATTTTTTCTCCTGTAATGACATTGATGAGGACTTAGCCGATACCATCATCCGACGCGAACTGTCTGCCGCCGGTAGGAGTCGTGCGTTCATCAACGACACGCCGGTGTCACTTTCCCTTATGCGCGAACTGGGCGAACAGCTTGTAGATATACACTCACAGCACCAGAATCTGCTCTTGCAAAAAGAAGATTTCCAACTCAATGTGGTCGACATCATTGCTGCCGACGGCAAGGCGTTGGATGATTACCATACGGCCTATGCTCGCTATCGCAAGACTGAAACGGAGCTGGATGCTCTCAAACGGCAGATAGAAGAGGCACGAACCAACGAGGAATTCCTCCGTTTCCAATACAATGAGTTGGCCAAGGCCGCTCTTGAAGAAGGGGAGCAGGAAGAGCTCGAACAGGAGGGAGAGACATTGGCCCATGCCGAGGAGATCAAGACTGCATTGTTTGAGGCTGACAGTCGCCTCAATGGTGATGATGGTAGTGTCGTGGGTAGCATCAAGCAGGCAGTCAGAAGTTTGCACGACATAGAGGAAGTGTACCCTAAAGTGCGTGAGTTGGCCGAGAGACTCGACTCGTCTCTCATCGAACTGAAAGATATTTCTGCGGAGGTAAGCAGTGCTACAGAGGCTGTTGATTTCGACCCGACCCGTCTTGATGCCATCAACTCGCGTCTCGATGCTATCTATTCGCTTCAGCAGAAATTCCATGTGAGCACTGTAGCAGAATTGCTCGCAATGCAGGGAGAATTGAAAAACGAACTTGATAATGTAGAATTGGGCAGTGAGCGTATCGACGAACTTGAGGCACGTTTGGCGACTGACAGAGGAGTTTGTGAGGAGCGTGCTGCCCGACTCACGGCTTTGCGTACCACGGCAGCTCGCAAGGTGGAGGCTGAGATGCTGCGTCGGTTGGTGCCGTTAGGCATCCCTAATGTGCGTTTTGAGGTGCAGATAGAAAGGCGGGAGCTCTCCCCGACGGGGGGCGATAAGGTGGCTTTTCTTTTCAGTGCCAACAAGAGTACGGCATTACAGCCGGTGCAACAGGTGGCTTCGGGAGGTGAGATTGCCCGTGTAATGCTTTCATTGAAAGCCATGGTCAGTGGGACGGTGAAACTCCCGACCATCATATTCGATGAAATAGACACTGGGGTGAGTGGACGTGTGGCCGAAAAGATGGCGCAAATCATGCAGGAGATGGGGGATAGTCATCGTCAGGTGCTTTCCATCACCCACTTGCCGCAAATTGCCGCTCTTGGTTCTACCCACTACAAGGTATCGAAAGAAGAAACAGCGCAAGGCACCTTGAGCCACATGTGTATGCTTACTACGGAAGAGCGCGTCACGGAGATAGCTCAGATGTTGAGCGGTTCTGATGTGACGGTGGCTGCTATGGAAAATGCCCGGCAGTTGCTCAAACTTGATAAGTAGAATGATTTTGATATGGCACTTGTGCTGTGGATTTAAATAAGAAATATGATTTTATGTAAGACGAACAGATGAAAACTTTCAAACAGATTTTCCATACACCCTTTTTGATAATGTTGTGGTTGTTTTGCTTGGCACTGTTACCGGGCATGGTTAAAGCCCAACCGGCAGCCGTGCAGAAGGCTTCCAAAGCTGTATTTACACTCACCACTTTCAAGGCCGATGGATCTCTGCTGTCTTCCACCCACGGTGTGTTTATCGCCACCGATGGTACGGCTGTAAGTACTTTCGCTCCTTTCGTGGGAGCGGCTAAGGCTACGGTGATAGATGCTGCGGGCAAGAGCTATGATGTGGACTGTCTTCTTGGAGGCAACGAACTCTATGATGTGGCTAAATTTCGCGTGACGGGTACTACACCGGCTGCCCCAATAGCCCGCACCACTGTGATGCAGGGGGCTCAGGTGTGGTTGGTGAATTATGCCAAAGGCAAAACCGATGCCCAATCGATCAAAGTGGCTAAGGTGGAGAAATTTATAGACAAGTATGCCTATTATGTGTTCAATTACAATGCTCCTGACAATGCTATCGGTTGCCCTTTTGTCAATGCCAAAGGTGAGGTAATGGGGTTGCTGCGCCATTTGGCGGCTAACAGCGATGTATCGGCTGCCGATATTCTCTTTATCAACGACTTGAAAGTGAATGGAATGTCAAATCTCGACCCGGCCCTGAAACAGACGGCCATTCGCACGGCTTTGCCTTCCAAAGAAGAAGATGCCCGCATGACATTGGTGTTGGCTAAGAGCAAGTTTGGGGATGATGTGATCCGTAAATACGCTGATGAATTTATGGTCAAGTTTCCTGCGGCTGCTGATGGTTACAAAGAACGTGCTGACATTGCTTTCCGCGCAGGTGACTTTGCCGAAGCAGCCCACTATATGGAACTCGGTATCGCCAAAGCGGCTCTCAAAGATGAAGCCCACTACAACTATGCTGACCTCATCTATCGCTATTTGGCTTACAGTCAGAGCGGAAAGACCTTTGAAGCGTGGACTCTGGATAAGGCTATGGCTGAGGCTCAAGCTGCCTATGCTGCCAATCCACTGCCCATCTATCGGCATCTTCAGGCCCAAATCACTTTCATGAAAGGCGACTATCAATCAGCTTACGACCAGTTTATGGCACTCGCCAAGTCGGGTCTTCGCAATGGTGAAGTCTTTTTCGAGGCTGCGCAAGCCAAGGCCAATTTGAAAGCCGGCACGTCAGAAATCATTGCCCTGCTCGACAGTGCTGTCAATGTAAGTGGAAAGACACAGATGGGAGCACCCTATATTCTCGCCCGCGGCAAAGCTCTCGATGCCGATGGTAAATACCGTGATGCTATGCGCGACTACAATCTCTACGATACGATTATGACCGTGTTCTACGGTACAGCGCCTGCTGAATTTTACTATACCCGCTATCAGTGTGAGAGCAAGATACGTATGTACCAGCAAGCTCTCAACGATATTGCCCACGCTTGTGTTCTTGCCCCCAAGGAACCTACTTATTGGGTGGAATTGGCCTCGATGAATCTGCGCGTGAATAAACTTGATGAAGCTGTATTCGCTGCCACCCGTTGCGTCGAACTGGCACCACAATATCCCGATGGATACATCTTCCTCGGGCTGGCACAGATACAGAAGAAACTCAAAGCTGAAGGGTTGGCAAACCTCGAAAAAGCCAAATCGCTTGGTGACAGCCGAGCACAAGGGCTGATAGATAAATACAAGTAAGTTTTCCCTTGCTTTTTTCCTTGTTTTGGTTTATTATCTCTCAGACTCTTTAGTTGCATTCTCTTCACCCTGCCTTTCCATAAATAATTGTGGAAATGTTTGGTTAAACGGCAAAAAAGCAGTACTTTTGCATTCGCTTATATTAATTTGGCAATATTGGTTCCGTAGCTCAGCTGGATAGAGCAACAGCCTTCTAAGCTGTGGGTCTTGGGTTCGAATCCCAACGGAATCACGGGAAGGGACACCGAAAAAGGTGTCCTTTTTTTGATTTGAAATTCGACTGAGCCGCAATATTATTGAGTTATTAAACACACAACAATATCATTTGAGCCATTAAAGGATACTCAAAAGTAACGCGTTTTGCGTCAAATTTGAGAAAATAATCTCTTTTTTTTAACTGATATATTTGCTTGCTTGAGGTGTTAAACCGCTGTATCTATGATATTTACGCTATTTATCACCAAGTGATCCGCATGGGGCTCGAACCCATGACCCCAACATTAAAAGTGTTGTGCTCTACCAACTGAGCTAGCGGATCTATTATCTAATCTTTACCAATGAGGCAAAGGTTTCGGCTTTGTGCATCTGTAAAAGCGAGTGCAAAGGTACGATGTTTTTTTGAATTGAACAAATTATTCTGCCTTTTTTGTTAAATACGAATTCATTTTTGAGGTTTTTGAGGTTCTGAATGTATTTGGAAGTCTGGAGAATCGGAATCGCTTGCGGAATGCTCATTGGAGATACTGGATCTCTTTGGAGCATGTTCTTTGGTCACATAGCGTTGCCAATAGGCTATGATGAGTGTGGTGAGAGGCAGGGCTATGATGAGTCCGATAAAGCCGAGGAGAGTTCCCCACACCGAAAGACTGAGCAGGAGAATGGCCGGATTGAGCCCCATAGCCTTACCCATAATCTTGGGTGTTGTGATGAAGTCGGTGATAATCTGAACCACAATGAATACAATGACTGCAAGTCCGAATACCCACCAAAAGTTTTGTCCTGTATCGGCAGCTTTGAGCATGGCCAAAAAGGCTGTGGGAATCAGTGCAAAGGTGTGAAGGTAGGGTACCAAGTCAAGGATGCCAATGAGGATACCCAGGCCGATGGCCATCGGGAAGCCGATGATGGTGAAACCGATACAGAACATGATGCCCATGCAGAGGGCTACCAATCCTTGTCCGCGAATGTAGTTGTTGAGTTCGCGTTCTACATCCTGCATCAGTTCGTGCCAAAATGGACGATTCTTTTGTGGGAATATTCTTATCCAGTTTTGCGTGAGGTGTTCGTAGTCGAGAAGGATAAAGAACATATATAATAAGGTGATCATGGAGGCGATGATGCTCATGACCACGCTGGCCGTTTGTCCCACAAACGAAAAGAGCCGTGGCATGGCTGTCTTGATGGCATCACTGAAATCGCGGCTTTTAAAAAACTTTTCTATTTCCGATTGGTTAGCCTGCAACCATTCTTGTATGTAGGTGGTGAGGTTGTTGGTGTGTGTGGTTGTATGAAGCCATTTGGTGGTCACTTCGCCGAGTTTCTCAAACTGTTCTATCATAGGGGGAATGATGAGATAGATTACTCCGGCGATAACTGATATGACGAGTATCATGGTGACGATGATGGCCAATGCACGCACTTTGACATGCAACCGGTATTGGATAAATTTCACGATGGGATAGAGCAGATAAGCAAAAAGCCAAGCGATGAAGAAAGGCAACAGTGCACCGCTCAAATAGTTTACAAGATAGAGAACGGCAAGGATGAGTGCTCCGATCCCCACCCATCTCACAAGTTTGTCAAACGTAATCTTTTGTTCGTTCATGTTCTTTTTCCTCCTTCAATACCTTTTGGTAACAATCCCTGCAAAGCGGTTCATACTCCATTTTCTCACCGAGCAGCACCCGGCGGTCGTTATGCACCAAACGGTGGCTGACATAGGCCAGTGCTCCGCATTTCACACAGATGGCATGCACTTTGGTCACGTCATCGGCAATGGCGCAAAGTGCGGGAATTGGGCCAAACGGTAATCCCTGGAAGTCCATGTCGAGACCTGCTATGATGACGCGCACACCCCGATTGGCGAGCTGGTTGCACACACTTACCAAACCGTCGTCAAAGAATTGAGCCTCGTCAATGCCCACCACATCGATATCCGACGCTAACAGCAACAGCGAACCGGAAGAGTCGATGGGGGTGGAACGGATAGAGGTGCGGTCGTGGCTGACGATATCTTCGTCCGAATATCTTGTATCGATAGACGGCTTGAAAATCTCGACCTTTTGCCTGGCAAACTTGGCCCGTTTCATCCTCCTGATAAGTTCTTCGGTCTTGCCGGAGAACATGGAGCCGCACACCACTTCTATTCTTCCCGGGCGGTGAGCTTCTCCCGTTAAGTTTTCCATCATAATGCCTGCAAAATTACAAAGACGTTTTAAAAAATGCAAAGAATTAAGTCCCTTTTTTGTATTCATGGATTATTTAGCTACATTTGTAACATCTATGGGTACATTGTATATAGTGCCTACTCCTGTAGGAAACATGGAAGACATGACGCTTCGGGCTATCCGGATACTGAAGGAGGCCGATCTCGTGTTGGCAGAGGATACTCGTACATCGGGTATTCTGTTGAAACACTTTGATATCCAAAACCACTTGATGTCACACCATAAATTCAACGAGCATGGCACAGCCTCAGGCATTGTAGAGCGTCTCAAAGCGGGGCAGACAGTGGCCCTTATTAGCGATGCGGGCACTCCGGGCATCAGTGACCCCGGCTTTTTCCTTGCCCGTGAGGCTGCCCGCGCAGGCATCACTGTGCAAACCCTTCCCGGGGCTACGGCGTGCATACCTGCCATTGTTTCGTCGGGACTGCCTTGCGACCGCTTTTGCTTTGAAGGTTTTCTGCCGCAGAAGAAGGGACGGCAGACCCATTTACAGTCGCTTGTAGATGAAACGCGTACGATGATTTTCTATGAATCGCCTTATCGCTTGCTCAAGACGTTGGGGCAATTTGCCGAAATCTTTGGGCAAGACCGCCAGGTGAGTGTGGCCCGTGAAATCTCGAAATTGCATGAAGAGAGCGTGCGCGGCTCTTTGACAGAGGTCATTACCCATTTTCAGGAGACCGAACCTCGGGGAGAAATTGTCATTGTACTTGCAGGAAAGAATACCAAAAAGAAAATAACTTAAACGAAAGATTATGATGAAAAAGTTGTTGTTCATTGCTTGCATGGGCGCATTAGTCATGGCAAGCTGCACCGAAAACAAGAATGCCAACCAGTTGGCCGGTATGACACAGAACGACTCGTTGAATAAGATCATTGAGCAAAAAGACAATGAAATCAACGATATGATGGGCACGCTGAATGAGATTCAGGAGGGTTTCAGACAGATCAGTGAGGCTGAAAACCGTGTCAGTCTGATGAAAGATGGTGAAGGGGCCAACCGCGCCCAACAGTTGCGTGAGAACATCAAGTTCATTTCCGGGCGTATGAAGGAGAACCGCGAACTTATCGAAAAGCTCCGTCAGCAGATGCGGGAAAGTTCGATGAAGGGCGAACAGTTCAAGAAGACCATCGAAAGCCTGATGAAGCAGCTTAGCGAAAAGGATCGCCAGCTACAGCAGTTGCGTGTGGAGCTCGACTCTAAAGACATTCACATCTCCGAACTCGATGAGACCATCAACAACCTGAACACCGATGTGAACAATCTGAATGCCGAGAGCACAAAGAAATCTGAAGTCATCAACGAGCAGGACAAGCAGCTCAATACGGCATGGTTTGTCTTCGGCACGAAGAAGGAGTTGAAGAACCAGCGTATCATCGAAGACGGAAAGGTGCTTCGCTCTAATTTCAACAAGAACTATTTCACCAAGATTGACATCCGTGTGGACAAAGAGATCAAGCTCTACTCCAAGTCGGCCAAGCTTCTTACGGCTCATCCGGCAACCAGCTACACGCTGCAGCGCGATGCCAACAACCAGTATGTGCTGCGCATCACCAATCCGCAGATTTTCTGGTCAACAAGCAAATACCTCGTGGTGCTTGTGAAGTAGCAGCCGGTAGTTTTTGTAAAACGATTTGCAGTTTTTCGGCTTCTGTATGTGCGATATTCTCGCCGAGAGACCGGCTGGACGAAAATATGCGAATTCTGGAGACGCTTCTTGCCTGTTGATAATCAGCAAGTTGAATTTTATCAACATATTTTTGAGTCTGAAAACAGGTCTGAAAGAGGCCGAATGAACCTGCAAAAGGGCCACAGTTGCGACGCAACTGTGGCCCTTTCGGTTCCCAACTGTGGCTCTTTTGCAAACTCGAAGGGCCCGAACCTGAAAAACGGTGGGGTTTTTAGGTGGTTTAAAGTCGGTTTTCCTCTCTGGTTGGAGAATTTTCGCAACTCTGTTTTTGTAAAGCTTGTTCTTACCCGTGTCGATAGCCACTTATCATGATTGGCCAACATTCTCTCTGTCGTCACCCATGGGTTGGATTATTCCCAGGCCTATCCGATAATGATTATAAGTGCTTTCGCTCTGACGGGCCCGATCTTTTGAGGGCGAAAGTGTTATCGTTTGTCTCTGAAAAACTTTTGCATCAGTTCCCGGCATTCATCCTCAAGAATGCCTCCCACAATATCTGCTCTCGGGTGCATGGCGTGAGGGGCGTAGTGCCGGTAGCCACGCTTCTCGTCAGGGGCGCCATAGACGATGCGGGGCACTTGTGCCCAACCGATGGCTCCGGCACACATCGTGCAGGGCTCTACCGTGACATAGAGGGTGCAGTCGGTCAGGTATTTCCCTCCGAGCAGATCGGCTGCCGCTGTGATGGCCTGCATCTCGGCATGGGCTGTCACGTCGTGCAGTGTCTCTGTCAGATTGTGTGCCCGCGATATGATGCGCCCTTTGCACACCACTACCGCCCCAATGGGGATTTCACCTTTTTGGCAGGCTGCTTCGGCTTCTTGTAAGGCCTTTCGCATGTATTGTTCGTCGATTTCGAGTTGTTCCATTTGTTTTGCGCTGTTCCTTTAATATTTGTTTCTTCCGAGATTCCTTCCAGCGTGATGTTGAGCAACGTTCCGGAAGACGGGATGGCCGTTATACTCTTGAATGTCTGGTGGTCAAGGCTGAGATCTCCGGTTCCATTCACTGTTACATGCTCCACACTCGATTTCCCCGTGGTGGAAAGTGTGGACGAAGTGTATTGTTCTTCCTCTGTATATACTTCGAACGTCAAGTCGCCGATGCGCGTGTTATCCAGTGTCAGGCAGCGCTCCATAACCGCGATATGGGCCTTCCGGATGTTGCAGTTGACCAAAGACAAAGACAGACTGTCTGCAAAATTGAAGTTTTCGCTATTCAGATTCTCTATGGTCAATGTATATGCTGTGTGAAGCCTGAGCCTTTTGCCTTTCGGAGAGTCGTTGTCGCTGAGTAGCGTCATGAGCTTCTCCGTCGGCATCACGATTGTGACGGGAATGTCACTGATGGTGTATGCGTTCAACATCTCGTCTTTTTCCTGAAACCCTCCATATTTTTTGTTTTGGGAGATGATTTGTCTGCCCCCCTCTGTCACAAAGTCCTTGAACTTTCGGGCGAATCGCAAGGAGATGTCACTTCTGTTTCTCTTTCCTGTGACTCCCTCTGTTTGGGCGGTGATAAGGTCTTTAGGATATGTGATGCGGACCCCTTTGGCATGATCGTCCACCCGAATCGTAATGTCAAAAGTGTAGTCGCCGAAGAGTCCTTCTTCCTCGTAGTCATCCTCGGCTCCCGGTTTCATGAGAAAGGTCAGACTTGTCAAGTCCTTCAAATTGATGGTTTCCGTGTCGTCTATGCTCAAGGTCTTGGTCTTCACGGAAGAAAGCAGACCGGGCAGGGTGCTCCAAAAAACGAAACCGAAGACTATCGCGGATATAGTGATGATGGTTGTCCTTTTCATGCTTTTTCCTCCTCTTGTTTAGTGATGGTCGATGATTTCCATTTCCTTATATCGCTGATAAGACAGCCACCAGTTCAACAGTCCGTGCAGGATGAGCCACAGATTGGCGATGGTTTTCAGAAGGGCCGATTGCCTGTCGGATAGATTGATGAACGGATCCATCACTCCCAATAATACGAAAAAGAAAAGCATGCCGATAATAAATATACAGATACTTGTGGCCAACAACGGTCGTTTGGGGAAAAAGAAACTGCCCAGCACGAACCATGAGGTGAAGAAGAAATAGAAGAACCACATGGTAGGATAGGTCTCCCGGTCGGAAATACTTTTCGGGATGATGCTGACAAAGGAGACCGAGACCTTCGGCAACAGCGGTGCAAAAATGGCCACGCGCACCAAGTCGGCCAGATAGAAACAGGCGAAGAATACGACGATATAGCCCACCACGTAAAGGAGCCATCGCGCCAGCCAACTCTCAAATGGGCTGACGGGCGTTGTGAGCACGTGGATGCGCCCGGCTTTCCGCTGCCCGTCGGTGAACAATCGGGAGGAGGAGATGCAGCCGCCAACAAGGAATATCAGAGCACCGGTGAAGAAAAGCGTCTCTCGTGCCGGGTCATAGTTCGATTCAGGATTTTCCAGAGAAAAGTAATAGGAGTAGGAGGATAAAGCCGTCCATATCTCTGCGACAAGCATGATGCCCAAAAGAATGGCCGTTGCCACGCAGATGGTGCGCCAATGCTCGGTCAGCAGCTTGCGAAAATAAGCCCGAAACCGCCGGGGTGTGAAAAAATCGTTAGTCATTGTGTACCTCCTTTCCTGCCATTGCCTTCTCAAAATAAGTCTCAAGATCTATCTCTCCATTCGTTATCGTGCCGTCGGCAGTCTGCTCTTCGACTATTTCCTCCGCTTTCACATTGCGGATAATTTCGCTACGGTCGATGAGAAGTATTTGGTCGAGTATGCTCTCAACGTCTTTCACCTGATGGGTGGACACCACAAACAGACGGTCGGGAGTAAGTCCCTGCGTGATGAATTCGCGGAACTGGCGCTTACCGGGGATGTCGAGCCCGTTGGTGGGTTCGTCCATCAGCAGCACACGAGTGTGGGTCGCCATGGCAAAACTCATGAATATCTTCTTGCGCTGTCCGAGCGAGAGGTCGCCGAGATGCGCATCTGCCGTCATGCCGAAAGTCTTCAGGTAGCACTCCATGTCGTCCATCGAAAACCGGGGATAGAAACAACTGTTGGTGGAAATGTATTTCCGGAGGGTCACAGCCGGCAGTTCAAACTCGTCGGGCACGAGGAATATCTCGCTTGTGGTCGTCGGGCGACGCTTCCGTACATCATTCCCGTTCAGTCGCACACCGCCGACCGTGGGAGTGAGCAGTCCGGACATTAAATATAATAAGGTGGACTTGCCGGCGCCGTTAGGGCCGAGAAGTCCGTAGATATGCCCCGGATTCAGTGTCAGACTGAATTTGTCGAACACCGGTCTTTTGCGTCGGGGATAGTAGAATGTCAGATTCTGTATTTCCATAAGAGTGCATGTTGTTGATCCACCTTATTTAGGGCGGCTCATTCTCTGTAAACAACTGTTTGGCGGGTACAAAAATACGAAAAATAGTTTGACCATGTTAGATAAAATTGCTATTTTTGCATGATTAACTGTTTAAAAACATGGCCGAACATAACGAATTGGGAAAATGGGGCGAAGAGCTGGCCGCCAAATATCTTGAGCAGAAAGGATATGTGATTCGCGACCGCGACTGGCGGCAGGGAAAGCTCGATCTCGATATTGTGGCCGTGGCTGATGATGGAGAGACGGTGGTGTTCGTGGAGGTGAAAGCGCGGAAGACCAATGCTTTCGGACAGCCGGAGCAGGCTGTGGATGCCAAGAAAATCAAACGGCTAGCCCGTGCAGCCGATTCTTATGTGAAGTCGCTGGGCGTGTCGGCTCCGTTGCGTTTCGACATTGTGTCCATCATCGGCGACCAAAAGGAGGCACAGACGATAGAACACATCGTGGATGCTTTCAATCCTATGGTCATTGTGTGATAAAAAGAAAATACGGATGAAGACAAACATCATCAGACTGCAAACCGTTGACTCTACCAATCGCTATCTGCACGATTGTCCACCGGTCGGTGAGGAGGAAATGACCGTGGCCGTAGCCGACTATCAGACAGCCGGGCGGGGGCAGGGCACTAACACGTGGGAGAGCGAAGCCGGGGCCAATCTGCTCTTTTCGCTCATGGTGCATCCTTGTTGGATGCCTGTGGGCCGTCAGTTTCTGCTTTCCATGGCCGGGGCCTTGGCTCTGAAAGAGACGCTCGATACCTACAACGACTTCGTTACGCTGAAGTGGCCCAACGATGTGTATTGGCGTGACAGCAAACTTAGCGGCACGCTCATAGAGACCACCGTGAACAGCCGGGGCATCGGCCGTTGCATCTTCGGCATCGGACTGAATGTGAATCAGCGCGAGTTCCGCAGTGACGCCCCCAATCCCGTTTCTCTCTATCAGCTTTTAGGCCGCGAAATAGATCGCGAACACCTGCTCCATGAAATTCTCCATGCCTTCGAGCACTACTACGAATTGCTGCGGCAAGGGCGTTACGGCGAGGTGTCGCAACGTTATCATGAAGCTCTCTACCGCCGTTCGGGCTTCTATCGCTATCGCGACAAAGACGGTGAGTTTGAGGGGGCGATTGTCGAAGTGGAAGACGACGGACACCTCATCCTTCGCGACCGCGAGGGGAGCATACGCAGCTATGCTTTCAAGGAAGTGGAATTTGTGAGGAGTTAAGAGTGGGAGCTGAAAGTTAGAAATTCACATTATAAAATAGATAATTATGGCAAGATTTAAACGCATTCTGCTCAAATTGAGTGGAGAGAGCCTGATGGGCAAGCAGAACTACGGCATCGACGCAGAGCGTCTGGACGATTATGCCCGGCAGATTAAGGAAGTGCACGAGATGGGGGTGCAAATAGGCATTGTGATTGGCGGGGGCAACATCTTCCGCGGGTTGAGCGGCAGTCAGAAAGGTTTCGACCGTGTGAAAGGCGACCAGATGGGTATGTGTGCCACGGTAATCAATTCGCTAGCCTTGAGTTCCGCTCTCGGTGCGATAGGTGTCAAAACGAAAGTTCTCACAGCCATCCGCATGGAGCCTATAGGCGAATTTTACAGCAAGTGGAAAGCCATCGAGGCTATGGAGGCAGGTTATGTGTGCATCTTCTCGGCCGGCACGGGCAGCCCTTATTTCACCACCGATACGGGCAGTTCGCTTCGCGGCATCGAGATTGAGGCCGATGTGATGCTTAAAGGCACGCGCGTGGACGGCATCTATACGGCCGACCCAGAGAAGGACCCCACTGCCACGAAGTTTAAGGACATCACTTTCGATGAAATCTATAATCGCAATCTTCGGGTGATGGACCTCACGGCCACCACCATGTGTAAGGAGAATCGTCTGCCCATCTATGTGTTCAACATGGATATCGTGGGCAATCTCAAAAAGGTGATGGATGGCGAGGAGATAGGCACCCTCGTGCATGAATAGAATCATGTCTCCGTCGGCGAATGTATAATGGGTTACGGCGAATGATGCGGATTATGCGAATGTAGGCGTGAGATAAATTCGCCTCATTCGCTTTTTTCGCTGACGAATGTATGGTTAACGGCGAATTATCCGAATGACGCGAATGCCGGTGTGAGATAAATTCGTTTAATTCGCTTCATTCGCCGACAAAGAAGTGGTTGACGGCGAATTGTGCAAATTATACGAATGCTGCGTGAATAAATTCGCTTCATTTGCCGACGGAGATGTTGGTAACGACGAATAAAATAAGATACACCGGAAAAGGCGGGAATGCAAATGAGGGCGGATAATTCTTGACCGTTATTCTTCCTTGAAGTCTACATATTCCCCCTCGTTTTCAGGAATAATCTTCTTGTTGGTCTCTTCGGGAGTGCGCCGGTCGATGATGACATTGTCGCCCACTTTGGCCTCGCGTTGTTGGGGCCGTTCGCGGAAGCGGTGGGTGGCATCGTGCAGTTGCCGGTAGATGCGGTAGAGTGCCAAGCCGACAAAGACGGTGATGGCAACGAAGATGAACAGTAAAAATTGGAATATGGCTGTCATAATGACGCGTCTTGACGTGGTTGGGAAGTAGAGTCAGGATTGCTGCCTGAGAGATACAAAGCCAACGAGGCAAGGAAATAGAGTGAAATGACCATCCAGAAGCCGTTGAGCAAGCCAAACACAATCAGCACGAGAGCGGAGAGGGCGGCAAATACGTATTTCACTTCGTTGCCTTTCCATCCCCAGTGTTTGAATTTCAAGGCAAACATGGGCAGTTCGCAAACGAGTAGCCAACTACTGAGACACACCATGAGGAGCACTACCAACAATGACCAACCATGCTGCATCCATCCGGGATTGGCCGTGATGAGCGAGCCCCAGAATAGAGCATTGGCAGGAGTCGGTAAGCCGATAAAAGAGGTTGTCTGCCGCTCATCAAGATTGAATTTGGCCAGTCGGAGAGCTGAGAAAGCCGCCATGACGAAAGCAAAGTAGGGGAGAAATTCGCGATAAGGCTCCAGAAAGGCAGGATATTCCATCACCCAGAGTTGGGAGAAGATGATGGTGGACGGCGCCACACCGAAAGTGATGTCGTCGGCCAGCGAGTCCAACTCCTTGCCGATGGGCGAGGAAACACCCAGCAAGCGTGCGCTCATGCCATCGAAAAAGTCGAACACGGCACCGATGATGATCCATGTGAGTGCCCAGCGGGGAGAGCCGCCGAAGGCGCAGGCGGTGGCTATGCAGCCCGAAACGAGGTTGCTGCAGGTGAGGGTGTTGGGAATGTGTTTCGTGATTGAGTTTGCCATCCTTGATAAAATATAAAAACGCCCAAGCTCTCTGCCAAGTAGGCCGTAGGCTTGGGCGAACGGTTGTTCTGTTATTTCAGTTTTGCTATAATGGTTTGGTCGCCCGTGGTGGGTTGTCCCATCTTCACGCAGACCTCCGTGCCCAGCGGCAGGAACACATCGACACGTGACCCCAGTTTGATGAATCCCAAATGCTCGTCGATGTAGCATTCCTCACCTTCCTTGGCGTAGGTGACGATGCGGCGCGCCATGGCGCCGGCTATCTGACGGCAAAGGATGTCCACCCCATCGGGCGTGGTGATCATCACGTCGGCATGTTCGTTTTCCTCACTGGCTTTGGGCAGCCATGCCTTGTGGTAGTTGCCGTCTTCGTGCTTCACGAATTTCACCTTTCCGTCAACGGGAAACCAGTTGGCATGTACATTGAAAAGACTCATGAAAATGGAAATCATCAGTCGCTTGTCGTGGAAATATTCCGTCTCTTCCACCTCCTCGATGACCACCACCTTGCCGTCGGCCGGGGCCACGACTATCTTGTCGGTATCTTCCAGATTGATGAAACGTTTGGGACACCGGTAGAAGTTGAGCACAACGCCGTAGATGATGGCAAACACGGCCACGAAGCCCCAGAAAGGAACTTTTGTGGGCACGGCATACCACAGCAGCAGCGCAATGGCCACAATGGCCACGGCACTGAAGACGAGCGTGTCCGTCCCTTCGCGATGTATTCTGATTTTCTTGAGTTTCTTTATTCTTTTTCCCATTGAAGGTTCAGGTTTTCAATTTGTTTGCAAAGATAGTTTTTTTTTATGACTGCCGCAAATTTTTCAACTCATTCTTTTGGCTGTGTCAGGTTTTAGCCGTAACTTTACACTCCGATTTTAAAACAATATTGACAGCCGATGGAAGATTTTGTACACTTACACGTACACACCTATTATTCTATCCTCGACGGCCAGTCGAAGATAGCCAATCTTGTGAAAAAGGCCGTGGACGACGGTATGCGCGGCATGGCACTTACCGACCACGGCGTGATGTTCGGCATCAAGGAGTTTGCCGACATCTGTGCCGGACTGAACAAAGAGCGCAAGAAAGAGGGGAAGGAGCCTTTCAAGCCCATCTTCGGCTGCGAGATGTATGTGGCCCGCCACCGTAAGGAAGACAAGGTGAAGGAGCACGGCGACAACTCGGGCTACCACCTCATCGTGTTGGCCAAAAACTACAACGGGTACAAGAATCTCATCAAGCTCGTCTCGCGTTCGTGGGTGGACGGTTACTACTATCGGCCGCGTACCGACCGCGAAGATCTGGAGAAATATCATGAAGACCTGATCGTCTGCTCGGCCTGTATAGCCGGCGAAGTGCCCGCCAAAATACTGAAAGGCGACATCGCCGGTGCGCGCGAAGCCTGCGAGTGGTATCATCGGGTGTTCGGCGACGACTACTATCTCGAGCTGCAGCGCCACGAAGTGACTGACCCCACGGTTCTCGCCAATCGCGAAACCTATCCCTTGCAGCAGCGGGCCAACAAGGTGCTGATAGAGTTTGCCAAAGAATACGGTATCAAACTCATCTGCACCAACGACTGCCATTTTGAGGACAAAGAGACAGCCGAGGCCCATGACCACCTGCTTTGTCTTTCCACTCAGGCCGACCTCAACGACCCCAACCGCATGAGATATTCTAAGCAGGAGTGGTTTAAGAGCAAGCAGGAGATGAACGACATCTTCTCCGATATCCCCGATGCGCTCACCAACACGCTTGAGATTTTGGACAAGGTGGAGTTTTACAGTATCGAACATGGGCCCATCATGCCGTTTTTCCCCATTCCGGAAGACTTCGGAACGGAGGAGCAGTGGCGGCAGAAATTCTCGAAAGAGGAGCTGTATAAGGAATTTACGTGCGACGAGAAAGGCGAAAATCAGCTCTCGCCAGAAGACGGACAGGCCGTCATCGACCGTCTGGGGGGCTATGACAAGATTTATCGTATCAAGTTTGAAGCCGACTATTTGGGCAAGCTTGCTTACGACGGGGCTAAAAAACTTTACGGAGACCCGCTCTCCGAAGAGGTGAAAGAACATATTGACTTCGAGCTCCATGTGATGAAGACAATGGGCTTTCCGGGCTACTTTCTCATCGTGCAAGACTTCATCAATGCGGCCCGAGAGAAATTGGGCGTGATGGTGGGCCCGGGGCGTGGCTCGGCTGCCGGATCAGTGGTGGCCTACTGTCTGGGCATCACGAAGATAGACCCGCTGAAATATGATTTGCTGTTTGAGCGTTTCCTGAACCCCGACCGTGTGAATCTCCCCGATATTGATACCGACTTCGATGATGACGGGCGTGGGCGGGTGCTGCAATGGGTGATGGACAAGTACGGACACGAAAACTGTGCGCACATCATCACATACGCCAGCATGGCCACCAAAAACTCCATCAAAGATGTGGCGCGTGTGGAGAAACTGCCGCTCGAACGTTCCAATGCCCTCTGCAAGGCTATCCCCGACCGTCTGCCCGATGGGGCCAAGATGAATCTGACCAACGCCATCAAGTATACGCCCGAATTGCAGGAGGCCGCCGTGTCGATAGACGAGCGCGAGCGGAACACCATCAAATATGCCAAGATGCTTGAAGGGACGGTGCGCGGAACGGGCATTCACGCCTGTGGCTTCATCATCTGCCGCAATCCCATCAGTGACTGGGTGCCCATCTCCACGGCCGATGACCCTGATTTCCCTGACAAAAAGACGGCAGTGACCCAGTATGACGGCCATGTCATCGAGTCCACCGGACTCATCAAGATGGACTTCTTGGGGCTCAAGACCCTCTCAGAGTTGAAGGAGGCCTGCAAGGTGGTGAAACAGACGACCGGCGACGTGGTAGACTTGGACAACATTCCCATTGACGACGAACTCACTTATAAGCTCTATCAGGAGGGCCGCACCATCGGCACATTCCAGTTTGAGTCGGCAGGTATGCAGAAGTATCTGCGCGAACTGCACCCCACGGTGTTTGAAGACCTCATCGCCATGAATGCTCTTTACAGGCCGGGGCCCATGGACTACATTCCCGATTTCATCAAACGAAAGAACGATCCTTCGCTCGTGAAATATGACATTCCCTGCATGGAGAAATATCTGAAAGACACCTACGGCATCACGGTGTATCAGGAGCAGGTAATGTTGCTTTCGCGACAGTTGGCCAACTTCACCCGAGGCGAGAGCGACGCGCTGCGAAAGGCCATGGGAAAGAAGAAAAAGGCCATCGTAGATGCGATGAAGCCGAAATTTATCAAGCAGGGACAGGAGAACGGCCACGATCCGCAAGTGCTCGAGAAAATATGGAGCGACTGGGAGAAGTTTGCCTCGTATGCTTTCAACAAGTCGCATGCCACGTGCTATTCGTGGGTGGCCTATCAGACGGCCTACCTTAAGGCTCACTATCCGGCCGAGTTTATGGCCGCACTGATGACCCGCCGATTCAGTCAGATTACGGAAATCACTAAGCTCATGGAGGAGTGCAAGTCGATGAATATCTCCACGCTGGGGCCCGATGTGAACGAGAGTTACAGCGGCTTCGGTGTAAACAGAAAAGGAGAAATCCGTTTCGGACTCTCTGCTATCAAGGGCATGGGCACTGCGGCTGCGGAGGCCATTGTCAGTGAGCGCGAGAAAAACGGGCCCTACAAAGACATTTTCGACTTCGCCCAACGGGTGGACTACAGCTGCGTGAATCGCAAGGCTTTCGAGAGCCTGGCACTCAGTGGCGGGTTCGACGGTTTCGGACTGCAACGCGAACAGTATATGGGTGTCAATTCGAAGGGAGAAGTCTTCCTCGACTCGTTGGTGCGCTACGGGCAGCGTTATCAGCTCGACCAGCAGCAGGCAACAAACAGCCTGTTTGGGGGTATGGACATGGTGGAGATAGCTACACCTCCGGTGCCGAAGGGGGAGGTGTGGAGCACGATAGAGAAACTTAACAAAGAGCGCGACCTCGTGGGCATCTATCTCTCGGCTCATCCGCTTGACGAATATACGGTGATACTGAAAAGTATATGCAACACCAAATGTATGGAGGTGGGACGTGACAGTGACAAAAAGGCACTGGCAGAGCGTGAAGAACTGACATTCGGTGGCATTGTGACCAATGTGAGCGAGCGTTTTTCCGCCAAAACCAACAAGCCGTTTGGTTTTGTCACCATAGAAGATTTCGATGTACCGGGCGAATTGGCACTCTTCGGCGATGATTGGAGCAACTGGAAGGGACGGCTCACGGTGGGTTGCACCGTCTTTGTCACGGCTAAGTGCGTGCAGCGTTTCTCCTACAATCCCGATCTGCTGGAGTTGAAGGTGCAGAACGTGCAGTTTCTCAACGATGTGAAGAACACACGTATAGAACGCTTGACTATCTCGATGGACAGCGATGCGGTGGACGAGACGCTGGTCAACGACCTCTCGACTATCATCAGCGACAACCCGGGCCCCACTCAGGTGTTTTTCCAAATACGTGACTTGGAGACTAACAGCTTTGTGTCGCTGCGTTCGAAAGACAAGACCGTGGATGTGAGCAAGGCACTGGTTAACTACATTGAGTCGCATCCCCAGATGCAATTTCACATCAACTGACGGTTGGCATGGTGTTTGCAGAACACATGGAGAGCGCTGCTCACTCGATTGAATAAATTAAACAACAGTTAATAAAAAGGAATAAAGAAATGGAAGTAAAGATCACAACCGAGAATTTCGAGACTTATAAGAATGGCGAACTGCCATTGGTGGTTGACTTGTGGGCAACGTGGTGCGGCCCCTGCCGGATGGTGGGTCCCGTCATCTCCGAACTGGCCAATGACTACGACGGTAAGATTGTTGTAGGCAAGTGTGATGTGGAGGAGAACGATGATGTAGCCATGCAGTTTGGTGTGCGCAACATCCCTACGATTCTCTTTTTTAAGGGAGGGCAGTTGGTAGACAAGTATGTCGGTGCCGCCAATAAAGAGACACTTGACGAGAAGTTCAAACAGCTTCTGTAAGTAGAAAACAGCGAGGGCAAATGAATAAAATTGATTTGCCGTTACAATAAGAAATCCCGCAAGGACACATCGCCTTGCGGGATTTTTGTTGGTTGGTATAGCGCGTGTCAGCCGTGTCGGGAGGGCTGCCTCAGACTGTCTCCACAGTTCTTGTTCCGTCTTCCTCCTCACGAATAGTCACTCGCACGGCATCCCCGGGCAGGAGGTTTTCTATCAACTCGGGCCATTCAAGGAAGCACAGGTTGTTGCTGTAGAAATAATCTTCATAGCCCATGTCGTAGACTTCCTCTATTTTTTTGATTCGATAGAAGTCGAAATGATAGATGGGGGTTCCCGAAGCGGCCGTGTATTCGTTGACGATGGCGAACGTGGGGGAGGTGATGACATCGTCCACTCCAAACACTTCGCAAATGGCTTTGATAAATGTTGTTTTGCCGGCCCCCATCTTTCCGTAGAAAGCGAACACCTTGCTGGTGCCCATGTTGTCGACAAACTGCTTGGCGGCAGCATGGATGTTGTCTAATGAATCGATCTTGATTTTCATATTCTTATCTTTTTCTTGGATTCAGTGTGATGAGCGGAACGAGCATTTCTTCCATGGAAATGCCTCCGTGCTGGAACGTATCTTTGTAGTAGGACACGTAGTAATTGTAGTTGTTGGGATAGGCAAAGAAGTCGTCGCCCGTGGCAAACACATAGGAGGTGCTCAGATTTGGGGCCGGCAGATGTGCCTGCGAGGGATTCTTGATGGCAAACACCTCTTTTGGATTGTAGGCCAAATTTTTGCCCAATTTGTAGCGCAAATTGGTGTTGGTGTTCCTGTCACCGATGATTTTAACAGGGGTGGAAGCACGGATGCTGCCGTGGTCGGTGGTGACGATGACTTTGAAATGTTCTTGAGATAACCTTTTAAACACCTCTGACATGACGGAATGGCGTAGCCAGCTGAGTGTGATGCTACGATAGGCCGACTCGTTGTTAGCCAACTCGCGCACCATCTTGGATTCGGTGCGGGCGTGGGAAAGCATGTCAATGAAGTTGATGACAAGCACGTTGAGATCGTTGTTCTTGAGTTCGTTAAACTTTTCCAGAAACCGGTCGGCACCACCGGAATCGTTCACTTTGTGATAACTAAACGTGTTGTGACGCCGATAACGGTCGAGCTGTGTCCGGATGAGTGGACCCTCATTGAGGTTTTTGCCTTCCTCTTCATCCTCGTCCACCCACAAGTCGGGAAACATTTGGGCTATCTTGTTGGGCATCAGTCCGCTGAATATCGCATTGCGGGCATATTGGGTGGCTGTGGGGAGGATGCTCATATACATGTCTTCCTCGATGTCGAACATGTCTCCCAAGTCTGTCTGAAGCATTTTCCATTGGTCGAAACGGAAATTGTCTATTACGATGAAGAACACCTTTTCTCCTTGATCCAGCAGTGGGAAAACTTTTGTTTTGAACACATCCGGACTCAACACGGGTCTTTCTGCGACAGAAGATCCTTGGAAGGCGGAGCTGCTACGCTTATCTGCCGTTGTGGTCAGGTTGAAAGGGTTCATCCAGTCCAGATAGTTTTTGGCGACATATTTGGCAAAGCCGTTGTTGGCCTCTTCTTTTTGCATCTGCAACATCTCGGTCATGGCACTTTCCGTGCTGCTCAGCTCCAATTCCCAATGCACCAAACGTTTGTAGACATTCATCCAGTCGGTGTGGCTGCGGCAGTCGGCTATCTGCATGGCAATCTCTTGGTAGCTTTGCTGGTAGCCGCTCTGCGTCACCTCGGTGACGATCTCTTTCCGGTGGATATTCTTTTTTAGTGTGAGCAATATTTGGCTGGGATTGACGGGCTTGATGAGGTAATCGGCTATTTTCGAACCGATGGCTTGTTCCATGATGTTCTCTTCCTCGCTCTTGGTACACATCACGACCGGTGTGGAAGGCTGAATCTCTTTCAGTCTGTGGAGTGTTTCGAGTCCGCTGAGTCCCGGCATCATTTCATCGAGTAGGATGAGGTCGAATGTTTGCTGGCGACATAGGTCAATGGCATCTGAGCCATTGTTGACTGTCGTTACTTCATATTCTTTCTTTTCAAGAAAGATGATGTGGGCCTTGAGGAGTTCTATCTCGTCATCAATCCAAAGTAATAATCCGTTGCTCATATCTTAAAATCCGTCTAATTCGTAATATTCATCCTCGAGATCGAAAGTCTGCTTCTTCTTTTCCGGTTTGTTTCGGTCATTCTTACCGGATTTGCCGGTGTTTTTACCACCGGTGAATGTGCCGCCAAACCCGTCATCAAAATAGACTCCTGTATCCTCTTTCTTGGGTTGGGGCTTCGGAGACTGCTTGGGCGTGGAAGCCGGTTTAGGGACCACCGGTGTCTTGCCGGTAGCGTTCGGTTTACCGATCGGGGTGGTCTGTTTGCTGCCCGTACCCGTCGGTTTGGCGGGGAGAGTGGCTGGCTTGACCGGTGTAGCCGGTTGGCTTGGCTTGGCAAGCGGGGCTTCGGGAATAATGATAGTGCCTTTGTCCACCGGCGTTGGTGTCTTTTCCTCGGGGATGATTAGTGTCCCCGTATGCGTAGGGGGCACATTGTTCTGTTCGGGGAGTATGTCAAGGCCGTTATCGATGAATCCGTCTTCATCCAATGTGCGGTCTATCTCTTCGGGAGTAGGCTCCGTTTCAGATTCTTTCTTTGTCGCAATCTCGGCTGGTTCGGTGAGCAGACGGAAAGTGGAAACCTTCAGAGGTGTAAAATGTTTGGAATAGAACTTGGCATAGTCGTCGTAAGAGAAACGCGTCCCGAGTAAGTCTATGTTGGGCCGGCTGATGATGATGGAGCGACTGTTGCCCAATAGTTTGGCAATGCCGGATTGTTGATAGAGCTGATGAGCGTATTGCAAGGCCTCGTCATAGTTGCGGAAGCCGCTGACCGCCATGCGATGGAGACCGTCGACATCTTCGATATCAATATCGAAATTGCGCACCAGATAAGTTGTGAAGTTGAATTTAGCCAATTCAAAGAGCAGCCGGTTTTCGTTGAGGGAGTCGGGGGTGTAAACCACCATAAAAACGAAGTCGGCATTCCGGTCGGTCGAAAAAAACTGTTTGGCAATGGAGTCGCTGTCGTTGAGCACAATGCTTCTTCTGTTCCACACGTCACCCAAATCAAATTTTCCCCCACGCAAATGGCGTCCGGCATTCACTCCATTAACGATCATGCCGGCCATCTCGCTGATGCGGCTATTAGGATACGATTCAACCACCCGTTTCATATTATCCACGCAGCCCGTAGCATCTCCATTATTGAGCTTGCTTAGACCGCCGATGAACAGGAATTTGTCCCTGTTGGCACCCATGGGAAAGCGTTCTTCGGAGAGGCGCATGTTGCTTTTCACCTCATGGTATCTATCGGCCTTGAATGCCGCGTAGGTGGCTGCATAGAGCGAGTCTTCTATATGAACGCCGAATCGGGCATTCTCTTTAAAGTAGGGGTCGGTAAGCAAGGCTGTCCATCGGCTCTTGGGATAACCTCTTTTCAGTTTGTTGATATAGCTTTCAGCCACTGTAGGCATGCCCATGCGTGAATAGAGCAGGAAGAGATGATAATAAGCATCGTCTAAATGCTCAAAGTCGGGATAGTTGTCTACCAACCGGCGCAGTGCTTTCTCGCTCAACCGGAGCTTGTCGAGCTGGTCTTTGAATATGACGCCTGAATTGTAGAGCCCGTCTTCGAGAATCTTATTGCTGGCTTCCATCTGTTCGGGAGTGAACGGAATCTGCGCCAGATAATACTCCCGGCGATGAGGATCATTGTGGGCACTGTCGGCTATCTGCGCTAGAGAATCTTTCATCTCTGCCGCCCGAACAAGCGAATCGCGCATGGCATCAGTCATATTTTCAGCTCCGCCGACATCCATCACAACCGTCCGGTTGCTTCTTTGCCAGTTGTCTACATTTTCTCGCTTGCCCCATTGGCGTTGGAACACAGACTTTCCTTGGCTCACTGCCGTGGGATTATAGAAATACCATGTAGTGCTTGTAGTTGCATTGGGAGATGTCACGTTGGGCAGATTCGGCCTCATTGCGCCACTGTTCTGTTGTTGAGTCCGATTGCTTTCTGCTTCGGCTTGGGCCGCACGCTCTTCTTTCTCCTTTTTCTTCAAAGCGGCGATGACCCGGTCGATGGCAGCATTGCGGTCTTTCTCATTCATCTTAACCAAGGCTTGGAGCGAATCTTGCAGTTCGACGGCCTCGGTGTGTGGTACCAATTCGTCGAGTACTTTGGAGCGTTGGGAAAGCACTGCATAGTCTTTGCGATCTTTGTCAAGCAGTCCGATGGCTTCACCATAGCAACGCCGGGCATCGCTGAATTTCTCCCGATTCCAGTAGAGGTCGCCCAAGTGGAGCAACAACACACCTTTCTCCACCCCGTTGCGCGTAGCTTTTCTGCTGCCCTGTTCGTAGGCTCCGATGGCGTTGGCGGTATCTTTTTGTGCCAAGTAGATGTTGCCGATGGCGTAGTACACCTGATCAAGATACTCTTTGTTGTTGTCATTGGCTGCCATTCGCTTCAACTTGGCAATCATTTTCTTCGACTGGCTTCCTGCCATAACCTCAGACATGGCTATGCGGGCATTGAAATCCAACTCGTAAGGCGGACTTAGCCGCACCACCCGGCGAAAGGATTTGTAGGCTTCCTGCCTATTTCCGATAGCGGCATACAGCTGCCCCATGAGATACCATTCACGGGCACGCTGCTTGCGCCGCATCTCGTGGCGGATGACTTTTCTCAAGTAGGGTATGGCTTTTCTAAAGTCGCCGGAGTGTATGTAGTAGTCGACGTATGTATAGTCCCATTCTTTTTGGGCTGCCCAATGGATGGAGTCACGCTGCATGTTGCGAATGACATCCTCCGCATCATACATCCATCCTTGTTCTATGTAGCATTTGGCAAGCCATGCGCGGGCACGGCCGTAGATGGCCGGTTGGGTTGCGTAGAGTCTACTCATGTAGGCGAAAGTGGAAGCCGCCTCGTCAAAGGCTCCGCTGTGGAACTGTGCACGCCCCATCAGCAGCCACGCTTTCCAGAGAAAAGGATTGTACTCGCGCCGGTTGAGCCACTCTATGTCCTTGGCGGTTTTGCGCCGGCTCTTGGTCCATTCAGGCCTGCGTTTGATGCTGTGTTGGTGGATGGCCTTTTCGCTTTTTTCTATGGCGCGTTGAAAGTTTGACAGCCCCAGTTCCCTACTGCCTTTGTTGCCCACGGTGTAGAGCGGAATCAGTTCTGTAAAGTTGTCTTTGTTGCCCTGCTCTTTCTCCAACGAACCATCGATATAGGCCATCGAACCATTATAGTAGGTGTTGTAGAGAGTCGTGAAGGATTGCCACCAACGACTCTGCGCGGTGTTCTTCTGTGTGCCGCATCCTGCAATGGTCAGTGCAGTCACAACGGTCAACAAGACGGCGATATGTCTATAGTCGGTTAGTCTCACGTTTATAGAACTTCAAACAAAGGGTTTTTATTGTCTTGGCAATAGCGTAGACAATGACACCGACAAAAATGATGGAGGCTCCCGAAGGCACGTTGAGCTGATAGCTGATTGCCAGCCCTATCAGACAGTCGGCCCAGCCGATGGCGATGCTAAGGAATATCATGCGCCGGAAACTGAACGTGAAAAGGTTGGCCGTCATTTGCGGGATGGTGAGCAGACTGATGGCTAGTACGATGCCCACCATGCGGAGCGTGGAGACGATGGTCATGGCGATGAGTGCCATCATGAAATACTCTATCAGGGTGACGGGCAGATGTTGTGAACGGACGAAGATGCTGTCGAAGGCCACGCTCACTATCTGGCGGCAAAAAAAACTAAAGGTGGCGACCACAATGGCAGTAAGAATTCCCAGCAACCATAGATCGGCTGTCCCGATAGTCAAAATGCTTCCGAAAAGGAAAGAGGGCAGGTCGGGCATAAAACCGGGTGTGAGGAAACAACAGATGATGCCCACGCTCATGCCAAGCGTCCAGAAGACGGCTATGGCCGAGTCTTCGCGCACATCGCTGCGCTTTGACAGCCACTCCACTCCGCAGGCGCTTAATACGGCAAACACCATGGCCGACAGAATGGGGTTGATGCCGCTGAACACCCCGATGCCGATGCCGCCGAACGACGCATGGGTGATACCGCCGCTGATGAAGACCAAGCGACGTGTCACAATGTAGGTGCCAATAATGCCGCAGAGAATACTGGCAAGCAGCGAACCCAGCAGGGCATTTTGAAAAAAAGCGTATTCGATGATGTTCATAAGAATGCGAAAACTTCGTCCTTGAGTTGGTTGGGGATATTAATGCCGCGCAGGGTCAGGCTGCGCGTCCATCCTTTCACCTCCTCAGGCTTCATCGTGTAGAGCACTTCCGAAAACTGTTCCACTTCCCTCTCGCTGTAGGCATCGGCCGGGCGTCCGGCGAAAGCGTCGAGTTCTTCGTCGTTGTAGTATTCTATGTCCTTGACAGAGGCTTCCAACATACATTCCTGCTCACACTTGCTGTTCTCTCCGTTACATGTGGTACAGTCACCTTTCTTGACGACGATACATTCTTCATCGCCTTGGCTGTTGCGGTTACCGATCCAAGTGAAAAATCCGACAAGCAGACCGCCTGCAACGAGAGCCAATAACAGATAAATCATACTTCCTCAATGTTGAATCCCGCTTTGCGCAAATCGTCCCAATAGTGGGGATAGGATTTGCTCACCACGCCCGGATTGTTGATTCTCAACCCGGGAAACCGACAGGCAGCCGGGGCAAAAGCCAATGCCATGCGATGGTCTTCGTAGGTGTCGATAGGTTGCAGAGAGGGCGTGCAGCGCTCTCCTTCCCAGCGCAGGGTGTTGTTGTTCTCGTCTTTGATGAGATAGCCCAATTTTTTCATTTCGGCTTTCAAAGCCTCTATGCGGTCGGTCTCCTTGATTTTCAGACTGGCCAAACCAGTAAACGTGAAGGGAATGTCCAGCAACGCACATGTCACGACAAAAGTCTGTGCCAAATCGGGCGAGCCCGTGAAGTCATAGTCAAGGCGGGGCAGCAGGCAGCGATGGCGGGTGAGGGTTACAGTTGTGGGCTGCCCCTCTTCCTTGTTGTCGAATGTCGTCTTCACACCCAACAAACTGAAAAGGTATTTGACTACCGAGTCGCCTTGCTTGGAGCCGTCTGTGAGTCCCTTTAGTTTGATTGACGAACCGGAGGCTCCCTGCAAGGCAAGCATTTCATACCAATAGCTCGACGCGCTCCAGTCGTTCTCGATGAGATAGGGATGAGACTTGTAGACTTGTGGCCTGACAGTGATGATGTCCATATCCGTCCATTCCGCTTCGGCACCAAATTCTTGCATCGTCCAAAGCGTGAGGTCTATGTATGGACGGGAGATGATCTCTCCCATGAGGTGCAGTTCAAGTCCTTCTTTCAGTGCCGGCCCGATCATCAACAATGCGGAAATATATTGCGAACTGATGTTTCCCGGCACCTCCAAGCGTCCGCCTTCAAGCGTTTTGCCATTTATGATGAGAGGTGGAAATCCCGTCTCTCCGGCATATCGGATGTCGGCTCCCAGATAGTGCAGGGCATTGACGAGCGGTGCTATAGGCCGCCGTTTCATGCGGTCGGTTCCCGTAAGCAGGTGTTTGCCCTCCGTCACAGAAAGATACGCCGTCATAAACCTCATGGCCGTACCCGCGGCTTTGATGTCGATTTCGTAAGGCATTGCGGCGAGGGCACGTATGATGACTTCCGTGTCGTCACAGTCGCTGAGATTGTCCGGTAGAGTGTCTCCGCCCGCAAGTGCATGTATCATCAGCACTCTGTTGCTGATGCTTTTTGATGCCGGAAGATTGATGGTTGCCTGAATACGTTCCGGGGCGGTGATTTTATATTGCATGTATTAAGAAGATTTTCTTTTTCATTTAACGATGGTGATTGGCAGGTCGTAGGGCTTGCCGTTGTCGGCTGATGCGCGTGTTGCCGGAGGCACACCGTTGGCACCGTTTTTCTTGGGACCGGGTATCAGCGGACTGTAGTAGAGCACGTTTCTCACCCTTTTCTTTTGGTCGGGCGTAAATCTGAAGCTGTAACTGATAGCATAGTCCATATAGTTCTCCGAGAGGAAACTCTCGTTGCTGCAGTTGATGCGCTTGGCCACATCCTTCATCTGCACCTGCTCATGATTCTGCTTTTTTTGTTTGATATATTGCGTCAGCATTTTGTTATATTCCAAGATGTTATAGCTGGGAGTGTCTTCACAATAGTCAGTGTCCTGGCAGTCGTCGATGCTTGTATATCCCTTGTCGTTCTTTTCTTCGGCAAACACATGGTGCAGGCCGAGATAGTGCCCCAGTTCGTGTGCCAAGGTCACGTTGACATCGGCCGATGAATATTCATAGCCTTTTTTCCCCTTGTCGGCCAAAGTATAGCGTGTAGACTGAGTGTTAATGATCGATTTCCCGTTGTGCAGACTGCTGTTGATCGACGTGCAAGGGGCGTAAGACAATCGGTTTTTGGGAATTTTGCGATATTCCGTCGTTTCCAGTCCGGCCAGCGCCGAGTCGCTTTTGATGGTCAGTGGCATGTGTGAGATGCCCAGCAGAAGCCCACTCTTTTCTTCTTCCTTGAAATTGTACACCATTACATTGATATACTCATTAGGATCCCAAATATATTTAAGGTTGCTTTTCTGCTTCATGAAGTCATAGGCATCTATAGGGTAAGTGCCTTCATATTTGATATATTCCACTCCCGGAATGGGCATTGTCTTTCCCGCCTCGTCTTGTTTGGCCAACACAAAGTGTACCCCCATGTTCTCGCTTTCGCCGTATATGTTGCCCTTCCAAAGGTCGTTCACGTTCTGCAAAATCTCTTTCAGTCTGTTCGCATCCACGTATTGCGACTTGTCGGAAGCATCTTGATAAAGCACATGAAACACCACCGGCAACTGATAGACATACGACTCGTCAAGTTTAGCCGTCGTGTTGTCTTCGTCTTGGTCAATGCCCGCCGTCTCGAGTGGCAGGTCGTCTTCACTTTTGCACGAGACCAAAAGGAGTCCCACAACCATTAGAAAAAGGAGGAGAGGATGCTTCATATCTTGGATTTTATATGGTGCAAATTTACGATAAATCACTTAAAAGGCAAAATAAAGTGCTATAAAATTTGCAAATGTCAGAATAAGTGCGTACCTTTGCGCTCGCAAATCGGGATTTAGCGCAGTTGGTAGCGCACGCGTCTGGGGGGCGTGAGGTCGCTGGTTCGAGTCCAGTAATCCCGACTTTGATGAGAAAGGGTAGGAAACCGCGAGGTTTCCTACCCTTTTCTTTTTTGTTCCTAAGTTGATAGAAAAAATATCGGCTGACCCCGTTTTCCTATTTGTTTCGGTAAGGTAACAAAATAGTCAGAGAGTAAGAGTTGGAAAGTAAAGAGAAAGGCGAGAACAAATCTCACCTTAATGGTATTTTTTTACCCAAATTATTTTTTACTTTTAGCAGAATCCTTACCAGCTTCCACAAAGGTTGTTATTACAGCTAAGATTGCAGTCCCTCCAAAGATTCCTGCAAACCACGGCTTATTCAAGTATAGGGCAAAAGCAGCAACCCCCATGAATAAAATAAGAGATAGAAAAGCAAAAAACATCCCCCACCAATTCATACGAGTGTTCTTTCGTTCTGAATTTTTCAGAAGCTTCATTTTTTCATCATCCATACGATGGCGGTGGGCTTGTTCCTTGACAGAAGTTTCTATCAAAAACCTGACAATATCGGGGTCTATTTGTTGATATTGAGCCAACTCTTGGGGAGAGGGCAGAGAATTGTCATCAACGGAAACTGTCTGTTCGAGCTGCTTTCCTGTTGAATCTCCCATAGAGACCTGCGTCTCTTTTCTGCTAATAGATTGCTTACCCATTGATCAGAATAAGGTTATTAAAGCTCTTGCGAATATCAGCTTCGACTTTCTTTTTGTCTTGCAAAAGACTTTCGATGTCATCACGGCGGTCGGACGTTCTTTCCATCATCTCCTTTTTAATGGCTTTGACGGCTTCAGACTCCGAATGAAACTGTCCTTTGGAAGCCTTTCCGAACACACGTATGCCATTGGCAGCAAATTCTTGCATCTTTTCCAATATACACATATTCATGCCTCCTTTATATAAAAATGATTACTACGCCACAAAGATAATCCTTTTTTCCCATAGCACCAAGTTTCTAACGAGTTTTAACTTCGAAATGGTGAG
This sequence comes from Segatella buccae ATCC 33574, assembly GCF_000184945.1. Classification (GTDB taxonomy): domain Bacteria; phylum Bacteroidota; class Bacteroidia; order Bacteroidales; family Bacteroidaceae; genus Prevotella; species Prevotella buccae. Next base: position 100,655 of record NZ_GL586311.1, on the reverse strand, counting down.
CAGAATTGATTTTTTCTCTTTCTTTTTTTAAAAAGAAATGTAAGTATACTCATACCTTATCAAATACTATCTCTTTTTATTTTTATTTAGATAGTCCTCTATCTCTTTTTGAAGAGTGGAAAGCTCATTTTTAGAGAAGATAGGTGCTATGTATCTTTCATCTATCGTTTTCCATTCAGATTCACATTCCATTTGATCCGATAGACATTTAAATGCTGTAATTTCGTGTCTTGCCTTTTCCCCATTATTATTGTTTACATGAATGAATTCTAATTTAGAGCAATCTAATGGGGAACGAAATTTTACGATGACATAACCTTCCCATGTATTATCAGCAATCTCTAAACAAGCATACGACTTACAATCATTTTTATTTATAAAAAACTGTTTCATGTGTGAGCGTTTTGCCAACTGTCTCCCAGAAGTAAGCGGTTAATATAAATAGTAAAAGCGTGGGAACTATTGAATGTTGTCTTATCTGAGGTTCTGCAATACCCACTACCAAACAACAAACAATAGCCCACACCGTGAGGGATATTATGCCCTTGGTAAGGGTACAATAATCCCAAGCGTGAGCGTACTGCCTATTGTCTTTGGTAGTTGAAATTTTGCAGATTTCAGATAAAAGACAATATTTCAAACGCTCTTTTCAAAGTCGAACTCTTTATAACGCACACCTACACATAGCGTACTTGATATTCGAGTGCAAAGATATATAAAAATATTTATGGAACATTTAATTTTGATGAAAATTAAGGCATAAAGCGATTTTTTCTATCTTCAAGTCTCTTTTCGCTTCTATTCTAAGTGGTATTGTACCTATTATGACATATAAAAAAGTATGACAAAAAGTAAAAAGGCAGGACTTTTTGTTTTGCTCAAATAGGTGATAGCGGGGTGGGAAAAACGCTCTTGGAAGGGCGAAAGGGCCGGCTGTTTTTCCCATTTGGGCCGACCGGCAGTGCGAAAGGGGCCGTTTGGGCGTGTTGGATGGCTGTAGTGAGGAGACAAAACGGGCTCTTTCAAGTGCTCATTGAGGCTCTTTTGCAACCTTTGAGAGATCGTTTGGGATGTCAAAATAAATCAAGTGGGTGATTGATAGGGATTTATAAACTGTCCTGAAAATCGAGTATTTCGGGCCGGAAGAAATCACTTCGTGGAAACGGGCAGGATGAAACGGGGTGGGAGGTCAATAATGTTGACACACCGCTATGTTGTACCCTGTCATTTGCCAGCGCTTTGTGTCGGTATTCGGCTGTAATAGCTATAATGGACGATTAGTCCCCTTTTTTTCTCATTTTATCCCCACTGCCTGACGATTCTTTTTATTATCTTTGCTTTCGAAAGCCCAATGACTGAAAGCCGAGACCGCAAAGAGAAGAAACTTCCGGTTTGCGCAAGGGCCGTTTTGCCGTTTCCCGTGCAGATGAAAGAATGCAGGAGGATGGCGAAAGGATATATAATAAGGTGGAATGAAAAAACTTTTGTTAGATAGATGATGAAAAGACATTTATTATCACTGTTCGCGGTGTTGATGGTATGCCCCGTAGTTGGCTTTGCGGGCGAGGGGGAAAAGAACAAACTGCAGGCGGGGGCTCCCCATACAGGACGGCTGGTGTCGGTGGGGAAGGGCTACAGCCGCACATCGGTCAACACGGCTGTGTTTCGTAACAACTCTCTGGTGACCCACGGCGGCGAACAATACATCAGCTACTACGATGGCGACGGCTATCTCACACTGGGCAAGCGAAAACTGAACGAGGAAGCCTGGCAGCTGCATCGCACGCAATATCGCGGTAACGTGAAGGACGGGCACAACGTCATCAGCATGATGCTCGACGGCGACGGCTACCTGCACGTGGCCTTCGACCACCACGGCCACCGCCTGAACTATTGCCGCAGTGTGGCTCCGGGCTCACTGGAGTTGGGGGAGAAGCTGCCCATGACGGGCATAGATGAAGACAATGTGACCTATCCCGAGTTCTACACCCTCAAGGGCGGCGACCTGCTGTTTGTCTATCGCTCGGGTCGCTCGGGCCGCGGCAATCTGGTGATGAACCGCTACTCCGTGGCCACACGCAAATGGGAGCGCGTGCAGGATGTGCTCATCGATGGTGAAAACGCCCGCAACGCCTATTGGCAACTCTATGTGGACGAGCGGGGCACGATTCATCTCTCGTGGGTGTGGCGCGAATCGTGGCTGGTGGAGACCAATCATGACCTGTGCTATGCCCGCTCCGTGGACAACGGCAAGACGTGGCAGAAGTCTACGGGTGAGCCTTACAGCCTTCCCATCCGTCTCGGTAATGCGGAGTATGCCTGCCGCATACCGCAAAACTCGGAACTCATCAACCAGACGAGCATGAGTGCCGACAGCCACGGCCATCCCTACATTGCCACCTATTGGCGCGACAGCGATTCCGGTGTACCACAATACCGGCTGGTGTGGAACGATGGTCGGCAGTGGCACTGCGAAACGGTCTCCTCACGCCACACGCCGTTTACGCTCAAGGGTGGGGGCACGAAGATGATACCCATTGCCCGGCCCCGCATCGTGGTCGACGGTCGCAGGGTGTATTATCTCTTCCGGGATGTGGAGCGCGGCAGCTGTGTCTCGATGTTCTACACCCGGAATGTGAAACGCCACGAATGGCAGACGGCAGACCTGACTGATTTCCCCGTCAATGCTTGGGAGCCGACCCACGACACCGAACTTTGGAAGAGCCGGAAACGACTCCACCTCTTCGTGCAGGACACGAGGCAAGGTGATGGCGAACGAACCGTCAGCGTGGAGCCGCAACCGGTGTATGTGTTGGAGGTGGAGCGGTGACAGCCTTCCGGCTTGTTTTCAATGCGTCAGGAGCATTTTGCGAAGCAGGTAGGTGGCATTTTGGTTGCGGGCGACACCGGGCGTTATCTTGTAAGTGTAGGTGATGTCGGTCGACAGCTGTATTTCGAAACAATGGTTGTGGAAACGGTCGGGCATGGCATCGGCCATTTTAGACAGTTCCAAGTCGTGGGTGGCGATGATGCCCGTCACGGGGAGGGTGGCAATCTCTTGCAGGAAAAGGCGCGAACCGTTCAGTTTGTCGAGCGAGTTGGTGCCTTTCAGTATTTCATCAAGGATAATCAGTGTGCGGGACGACCGCCGGCAGCTCTCCATGAGTTGTTTCAGGCGCAGCAGTTCTGCGTTGAAATAGGAGATGCCGTGGTTGAGGTCATCGGTGGTGCGCATGCCGGTGAACAGCGAGAACACCGAAAGAGTGAGCCGATCGGCAAATACGGGCAGCCCGTTGACAGCCAGAAGATAGTTTACGCCGATGGTGCGCAGGAAGGTACTCTTGCCGGCCATGTTGGCTCCGGTGATGATGTAGTAGTGCCGGTCGTCGATGCAGAAATTGTTGCTCACGGCTTTTTCGCCCAAAAACGGGTGGTAGATGCCTTCTGCCCGATAGACTACCTGCTCCTCGTCCACAATCTCGGCATCGACGGCCTGCGGTTCGTTGTAGCGGTAGGTGGCGAGGGACACCAGTGCGTCGAAACGGCTCACGGCCGCTATCCAGTCTTCGATGCAAGGCATGTAGCGGACTTGCCATTTCAGGAACCTCCGCACAAGAAAATAGTCGCCGGCAAAGAGTGAGTTGAAGAGGATGAGACCCATGATGTTGCCCCGTTGGTCGAGTCCGTCGAGCAGCCTTGACAGTTGCTCGAACGAAGCGATGGCATCGGTTTCCTTTCCTGCTATGGCAGTAATGATTTCGCGGTTTTCGGCCGCTTTCAGGTCGGAAGCGGCAATCAGTCTGATGAGGCTGATGTATGCCCGCAGGTGGGTGTGCATCTTTCCCACCACCTTGTTGATTTTTCCCAGCGACCGGGCGCAGGCCGTCTGCACGGCAAAGAGCTGTATCACAGCCCATGCCACCGGAATGACAGGAGACAGGTTGCCGGTCGCGGCCAGCACGGTTGTGACGGCCAGTAGACCGATGCCCAAGCCGGCCATGCCCAAGGAAAGCCGCGAGAGGGCGAATTTTGAAATGCGGATGTCCTTGATGGTGTTCAGCGCGGAGAGTATTTCGGCTGTGTTGATGATATGTTTCTGTCCGTGGGCACAAAACGCCGCGCGCAGCGGTTCGCATTCGGCGAGTTCGCGGATGGCCTCCCGCCGTTTCTCAATTTCCCCAACGGGGCGCATGCGTACATCGGCAAGATAGCCCGCAAGCGTGTCGCTGCCTCCCGTGGTGATGGTTCTGTTCATCCGCTGAAAGAGAGAACCGCTGCCGAAAATGTCCAAATCGTAAGTGAACGCATGTTGTGGGTCGATGTATTGTTCGCCGGAGCCGAACCTTGAGAAGTGGTTTTGTTGATAGGCCTCTTCCTTTTCGTAGACGCTGAGCAGGTTTTCGGCATGTTCTATCTGTTTGCCGTTTTTGTTGTCCAGATAGCGTATGGCGAGATAGAGTAGGAATGCCAGTAGGCCCGCCATCAGCCACAGCTGTCCCTTGTCGGCTGAGGCATAGAACCCGATGCAGGCGGGGATGAGCATGAAAGAGAGGAAGGAGGAGAGCATGAACAGCTTGTTGCGCTTCCTCAATCTTTCGGCCATTGCTGCGTAGTGGGCAACCCGGCGGTGGTAAAACGACAGGAGGTCTTTGTTCATGTTGTGTGGCAGTTGGTTTGTTGTGAATTTTTTTTAGAGTCGGCATCTTTCTTGTCCCGGAAATGGTCGGTTTCAGGGCTTATTGTAAGGCCCTTCGAAAGGTGGAAACGGGCAGGGACGTGTCTTCAGCTTTTCTTTTTGATAGCTATGCGCGGTTGAAGTCTACCGGTTCTTGCCCATGCCGTTGGTAAGGGAGAACGAAAAAGGGAGGGAGTCTGATGGCTCCCTCCCTTTTCATTATGTCATATCCGCTTATCCGAGTATCCAGTCTCTTAGCACGACAGCGTGGTTATGCACCTCGTCTTTCGCTCCATAGAGCAACGTGACATCGGTGTCTTGCAACAGCCGTTTGCATTTGGCCACAAATTGTGGCGCATCGGGATTGGCATTCAGTTCGGCGATATACTGTTCTTTAAACGGTGCGAAGTTCTCCGGCTTGTGGCCGAACCACTGCCGGAGACTTGCTGTCGGTGCAATCTGCTTGGCCCAATCGTCAATGGCAGCCTTGTCTTTGGCGATGCCTCTCGGCCACAGGCGGTCGGTGAGAATCCGATAACCGTCGGTGGGGTCTGCTTCCGAATAGACGCGTTTGATACGAAGCTGATGCATCCGTCTGAGTGATTGTTACTTCAACTTGGTGTAACCATACCGGGCAGAGCAGCACAGTTCTTCCTCGATGCGGATGAGCTGGTTGTACTTGGCCATGCGGTCGGTGCGTGACAGCGAACCGGTCTTGATCTGTCCGGAGTTGGTAGCCACGGCGATGTCGGCGATGGTGGTGTCTTCCGTCTCACCCGAACGGTGACTGGTCACAGTGGTGTAGCCGTGACGGTGGGCCATTTCGATGGCTTCGAGGGTCTCGGTGAGCGAACCGATCTGGTTCACCTTGATGAGGATAGAGTTGGCTGCGCCCATCTTGATACCCTTTTCGAGGAACTTCACGTTGGTCACGAACAAGTCGTCACCCACCAACTGGCAACGGTCGCCGATCTTGGCTGTGAGCTTCACCCAGTTTTCCCAGTCGTTCTCGTCGAGACCATCCTCAATAGAATCGATGGGATATTTGGTAATCAGTTCGTCGAGGTAAGCGATCTGCTCGTCGGCAGTGAGCTTCTTGCCGTTGGGATCCTTCTTCTTGCCGTCTTTCAGCTGGCGATAGTCATAGAACCACTGACCATTTTCCTGTACGGCAAATTCGCTGGCTGCACAGTCCATGGCAATCTTCACATCCTTGCCCGGTTCGTAACCGGCGTCGCGGATGGCCTGGCAGATGCTCTCCAAAGCGTCTTCGATGCCATCAAGGGCAGGAGCGAAACCACCTTCGTCACCAACAGCTGTGCTCAGACCGCGCTTCTTCAGCAGTTTGGCCAAAGCGTGGAACACCTCGGCACCCATGCGGATAGCTTCTTTCTCACTGGGAGCTCCTACCGGACGAATCATGAATTCCTGGAAAGCGATGGGCGCATCGGAGTGGGCACCACCGTTGATGATATTCATCATGGGCACGGGCAGCACGTAAGTGTTGGCACCGCCGATGTAGCGATAGAGCGGAATGTTGAGGGCCTTGGCAGCCGTATGGGCCACGGCGAGACTCACACCGAGGATGGCATTTGCACCGAGTTTGCTCTTGGTGGGAGTGCCGTCGAGTGCCAACATCTTGTAGTCGATCTTGCGCTGTTCGAGTACGCTGAATCCTTTCAGGGCGGGAGCAATCACGTTGTTCACGTTGTCAACGGCCTTTAGGACACCCTTTCCGCCATAGCGGGCCTTGTCGCCGTCGCGCAGCTCGAGAGCCTCGTTCTCGCCGGTTGAGGCGCCCGACGGTACGCTGGCACGTCCCATAACGCCATTTTCCAATGTCACTTCCACTTCAACAGTAGGATTACCTCTTGAGTCGAGGATTTCTCTTGCATGAACTTTTTCAATTACCATAATCTTATAATTATTAAAAAACAATAGTATCTGTGTGCAAAGATAGCTAATCTATTTGTCTTTCGCAATACCTCAAAGTAAGTGTTATGCTTTTTTAAGGCAGAAAAGACGGTCGCACTGGGGTTTTCTGAGACTGCCATGCATGATAGATGCTATCCGATGTCAGCCCAGCACCACATCCATGACCATCATTATCACGAAACCGATGGCAAAGCCTATGGTAGACAGGTTGCTGTGCTCGCCCTCGGAGGCCTCCGGAATGAGTTCCTCGATGACGACATAGAACATGGCACCGGCAGCAAAACCGAGCAGGTAGGGGATGATGGGTGTGGTTATCGAGGCCAGCAGAATGACTACCAAACCACCGATAGGTTCCACCGCTCCGCTCAAAGTTCCCATGATAAACGATTTCATCCGGCTGCCGCCCGCCGCCCTCATGGGCATAGAGATGATAGCTCCTTCGGGAATGTTCTGTATGGCGATGCCCAGCGACATGGCCATGGCTGCCGTCGGCGAAATCCAGTCTCCGCCCTGCAAGGCACCGGCTATGACAACACCCACGGCCATACCTTCGGGGATGTTGTGGATGGTGACCGCGAGCGCGAGCATCGCTGTGCGCGAGAGGTGGGCATGGGGGCCTTCGGGGAGGGCATTGCCGATGTGCAGGTGGGGGGTGATGGTGTCGAGCAGCAGGAGAAATGCCATGCCGGCCAGGAGTCCCACAGCTGCCGGGACAACGGCAGCCTTGCCCATGCCGGAGCACATTTCCATGCTCGGTATGAGCAGCGACCAGATGGAGGCTGCCACCATCACACCGGAAGCAAAGCCCAAGAGGGTCTTTTGCAACTTTGCCGGCATCTCTTCTTTCATGAAGAATACGAAGCCGGAACCGAGAGTGGTGCCGATGAATGGAATCATCAGCGCAAGTACTAATCCGTCCATAACCAACTGCAAAGGTACACTTTTTATTTTAGAACGCTATATTGTGGGGAAGAAAACTTGCATACGCCGTTCGGCACATCGGTTTAAATGACGGACCGGTAAATGAAATAATTGTTCTGTCGCCGGCTTCTCCATATCCCTAGAAATAGATGTTGTAGAAAAAATCCGATGAATATCATCAAGATGTAGCGTCTGTTAAGCGGATATTTCGTATCTTTGTGCCCTGTTTAGAATAGGAAAGTATGCATTATACAGAAATCATCTTTTTCGGCTGTTTCATAGTGTTCATCGTGGGCATTCTGATGCTCGACATGCTGGTGATAGACAAGGAGGCTCACGAAGTGTCGATGAAGGAGGCGGGCGCATGGACGGCCGTGTGGATCACCTTGGCCCTGCTTTTTTCCGTTTTCCTATGGTTTCACGGTGATTTGGTACATGGTATCAACAATTTCTCCGACTTGCAGGAAGTTGCCCGGCGCTATGCTTCCCATCTCAAACTCGACCCTAATGACTTTGAGGGGGGATTGGAACAATACCGCCATCACATGACTATCTCCTACATCACCGGTTACCTCATCGAGAAGACACTTTCGGTGGACAATCTTTTTGTGATGATGATGATTTTTACATCGTTTGGTGTGAGCAAGATGGAGTATCAGCGGGTGCTCAACTGGGGCATTCTCGGAGCCATCGTCTTGCGGTTCATCTTTATTTTTCTCGGTGCCACGGTCATTGCCAAGTTCGACTGGATATTGCTTGTCTTCGGAGTTTTCCTCGTCTATAGTGGCATCAAGATGTTTTTCGAGCGCGACAAGGAAGAGCAGATGGATGTCACCGCCCATCCTGTGGTGAAGTTTCTCTCCGGTCATTTTCGTGTCTTCCCCCGTTTCCACGGCGATGCTTTCTTTGTGAGGGCCAAGAAGGAGGGGCAGGACTATGAAGTTGTGGGGAAGCACCGTGGCGGTCATCTCTACATGACCCCACTTCTCGTTACAGTCATTTTCATTGAATTTAGCGACCTCATCTTCGCTTTCGACAGCATTCCGGCCGTTTTCTCCGTGTCACTCGATCCCTATGTGGTGTTCTTTTCCAACATCTTTGCTATCCTTGGTCTGCGCGCCATGTTCTTTCTGTTGGCTGGTGTGGCCGCCCGTTTCCGCTACCTCAAGCCCGCCGTCTGCCTGCTGTTGCTGTTTATCGGTGTCAAGCTGCTGATTCATGAGTATGTAGAGATCGATGCTGTTTGGTCGCTCATCTTCATCCTTGCCGTACTGTCCGTAGGTATAGGGGCCTCATTACTCATTCCCGAGAAGAAAAAATAAAGTCGGATAAGAGTTTTCGGTCAATTTGATGATGGTATGTCAGAGTAGTCGACTTATTTCATGTCGCTTTACGTCCTGTCCATTTATTTTGTAATTTTTTGTTAGCAAGGGGAGTGCATGTGTGCTTCCCTTTTTTCATGGCCTAATTGTGTAGGTCCCTTTGTTATGGCTTGTAGAATCTGCAAGATGGTTTGTTTATCTTGCAAAAGGTTCTCTTGGAATCTTTTGCTGTGTCTTTTTTAGGGGACAAAGACTTGTTTGAGAAGAGATTTTTCATTTTTCTTTTCATTTAAGATGAGTATGTTTGATCACGTTTTATCCCATCGCGTATTTTATATAAGTTTTTGATTCTTATAGAATTTCCATACAAGACCCAAATTCTCTTTTATATTTGTTATATACTTTGTATCCTTCTTAAAAATTATTTGCTTTAATATTTGATGATAACTGTCTCATGTTTCAATTTGAGATGACGAAATATTATGTTTTAAGGTAATAATCTTCATTCATAAAATAGCAGTTGTTTTTACCTTTCAAAAAGAAGGCAGATGCAACAACATTTCCATCTTTCAATATCACGTAGGCGTTGTTTTTACCTTTCAAAAAGAAGGCAGATGCAACATTGGGCCATGGGATGCAGGAAGTTGACGGTTGTTTTTACCTTTCAAAAAGAAGGCAGATGCAACCAGGGTTGAATGGATTTAGCGATGTGACAAGTTGTTTTTACCTTTCAAAAAGAAGGCAGATGCAACAAACCAAAGATGAAGTCCTTGATAGACTTTGTTGTTTTTACCTTTCAAAAAGAAGGCAGATGCAACGCAGTGATGATTCAGACGATATAGACTACGGTTGTTTTTACCTTTCAAAAAGAAGGCAGATGCAACTTCTACAATATGGACTTCAACGACGGATTCGTTGTTTTTACCTTTCAAAAAGAAGGCAGATGCAACGTCAGAGAGACATTGAGGAAGTTTCACGAGTTGTTTTTACCTTTCAAAAAGAAGGCAGATGCAACTAAAATCTCAAACCGCGACAAATCGGTATAGTTGTTTTTACCTTTCAAAAAGAAGGCAGATGCAACTCAATGCCGAATTTATGGACACGCCCGATTGTTGTTTTTACCTTTCAAAAAGAAGGCAGATGCAACTACATGTAACTGTAATTATTTCCACTAATCGTTGTTTTTACCTTTCAAAAAGAAGGCAGATGCAACCTGTTTTGTGTTCGTTGTTCCCCTCTTCGGGTTGTTTTTACCTTTCAAAAAGAAGGCAGATGCAACTAGTGAAATATTGAACCTATGAGTCAGCTTGTTGTTTTTACCTTTCAAAAAGAAGGCAGATGCAACAATTTATCCTCACGGTGTCGTCGGTGGCAAGTTGTTTTTACCTTTCAAAAAGAAGGCAGATGCAACCTATCCAGCCAGATATATGTGGTGCCTTTAGTTGTTTTTACCTTTCAAAAAGAAGGCAGATGCAACCGCATTGGGTGTCACCTGCATCCCCTTCAGTTGTTTTTACCTTTCAAAAAGAAGGCAGATGCAACCGGATGCGGTTCATTCCGTCTTGTCTGCCCGTTGTTTTTACCTTTCAAAAAGAAGGCAGATGCAACAGATATTTAGTAAACGACTCATTTCCAATCTATTTTCTTTATTTTTAGGTTATACTTCCTCACTTTTTATTTATTAAAATCTTAAATCTCGTTTTTTCAGATTGATTGCTTGTCTGATTTCTATCGAGAGGTTTTGGTGAATCTTTTTCATTCGTTCTACAGACTCTCTATTAGTTATTCTTATTGTTTCTTGGGGATTGTTTTGGGCGGAAAGCATGAAACCATAAACAATATTTCTATATTCGGAAATTAGTGACAGAGCCTCTTTTGACATAAAAATACCACATCCTTCGTTATATATTTCTTTGGAAAGCTCTTTTATAAATTTGCGTATGTTTTCTTTTCTAAAATAATAGGTTGCTTCTTGCTTACCATCTTTTGTTTTTTCCCAAATCAATATGCTGTCTTCATTTTCAGTATTTGTAGTAAATCTGAGTAGTTTATACAGGCTTTTATGTGCTTGTAACACAGCTTGGTATTTGGCATATTCAATATTCTCAACACTTTTTTGGTGTAGTTGCTTGATAGCATAGTAATAGGCCACGTATGCTGCTATGAAGGTACATATTATAGAGAATGCCTCTTTCGCTAATTCCATATAATCCATAATTTAGTTTTTATTTTCTGATTTTTCAATTTCTTTTATGGCTTTTCCTACTATTTCCAGTAACTGTGGCGCTATATTTAGCTCAATCTTTTTTGTATCGACAGAAGGGAAAAGAGTAAATTTTTTAACTTCAGCAAAGAGTGTGGCATCATACATGGGATACTGGTTGTGGGAAAAAGCATTTCTCACTGCAATCAAACTATTAACGTAATTCTTTAATTCCGGTCTATTAGCTTTGCACTGCAACCACCTTTCAAGCATATTTCTGAAGCTATCTGTAGGTAGTGTGGAATATTTGTCTATGAGTTTCTTTTCCAGTCCTAATGTCATCTCAAAGATACTAATCCTTGTAGTCTGATATTTTATAAGCTCAAGGTCTACACTCAATTTGCTGATAGGATGTTCCTCTAAGTTCAAGTCTGTAGTTTCTGCAAATGAGAATAGCCCATTGAGTCTTCGGTCTTTTACCAATGCTTTGAAATTGCCCTGTTTCAGGACTTTGGTTTCCGTTTCTTCGATATAAAAGGTTGCTAAAGGTCTTTCCTTTAATATATTTCCTTTATTGTCTGTTTCGTATGTTTTAACAGGCAACTTCATGGGCATGATTCTATTTAGAATATTGTTGCTTTCCTCATTTGCCGTGTTTGTATCGATGTCCCTCAGATGTATTTCTCCAATCTTCAATCCTTCCACAGTAGCCATATTGAATAGTTCTTTGAACATCAACCATGTGACGATATCCTGATTCTTGATAAGTCGCAGTTCGCGTTCGAACTTTTTCCATGATAAAAAATCAAGATAAGCTAAGTCTGTCTTTTTCTTTTCAGACGGATAATTTTTGAATAGCTCTTTATTCTTTTGCCACAATTCGACACGCTCTTTTTTATCTAAGAATTGCCTTTTTTTTGGTTTAAGTCTGTTGCCGATATTGAACGGATAATCGTAGAAAGGCTGTACATTGTCTTTATATTCTTCTGCAAAGTATAAGGGAATAGCTTTTGCAACAAACCCTACTCGGTCAAAAGATAGTATTTGGTCGTATATTCTTTTTGAATTATTATGTTTCTCAAACCATTCCCTTATTGGTTGGGTAAATATTCCACGGGGGAGATTGAAACTGTTTTTCCATCCTGTAACTAATGTGTTGCGGTTGGTCTTCTGTACTTTAAGTATGAGAAAATGCTGATATTGTTTCCAGTTTTGTGGTTTTAAGCCCTTAAGATACTTTTTCCTCGCTTCCAAATAGTTTCGGTAGAAAGACAGAATGTTAGTTTGATGTTCCCATTGTGTTTCTGCAAGGAAAGGATGCGGATTGTCATTCCCCACAAGATTCATTTGATTAAAATATGCCTTAAGGCGGAAGTTCTCACTGCCGAAAAGGGCAAGCGCACGCTGAAGCATTCGATATTCGGTGCTGTTAGCCTTGCTATTGTTTATTGGAATGTTATTTTGGTCTTTTTGAACAGGTTGGAAGCGCATCATGTCATTTACCAACCAATCTGCAATTTTTCCCGATTTTAGCAGACCGGCATTCCTTTTGCCAATCCTTATCTTCTGATTTGTCTGCTTGCAGAGCAAGTCAAGTCTTCTTTGGGTGTCGTCTATCATTTCCCCAATTTTGCGCTCAGCCTCTTTTCCCATATCTTTTTGTCTGCCTTTCAATATGGAAATCATTTGTTTTGGCAAATGGCCTTGTAGTATATTTGTATTTTGAAGCCGACGGGTTAAGTCTGCAATGCTATTTATCTCATTATTGGCAAAAGCATCGTAGATAGCGTATATGTTGCTTATTTCTTTTCTTATAATTCCCTCTACTTTGTCTGCGCTTTCTTTTCTGGAGTAATCCTTGGTCAATAACAGATAATAAAACATCATCGGCAACAATTCGTGGACACTTAAAAATGCTTCTGCTGTAAATTGTGTTCCGAGATTAAATTTACTTCTTCCATTGCATGTTTTGTCGGTCTGAAGAGATGGAAAGAGGTTGTTGTGGGCACTGCAAAACTTAATGCCTATCTTTTCATTCTCTAAATGGTAATGTGGAGCAGTCTTAGATATGTAAGGCTCTTGCGATGTCTCAAAATGATCTAAGTCTTTCACTAATTTTCTCCATTCTTCTGGTTGGTTTTGTGGTGCAAAGTCCTGAATGCGCGCAAAGCCATATAGATGATGTGTGAGATGGCGAACTTCATCTTCGTCACCGATACGTTTGTTATAGATAGAGAAATGATAGGTACCTAAATCTATTTGGAAGCGGAGTTGTTCGAATATCTCATTTAAATCGAAATATCTCAAGACAAAATATGGAAAGCGGTCTTGATGCCTTACAAGCGTGTTCTTAAATGGTTCTTCTTCAGCATTATAGTCGTCAGAGAAAATATCGAAAGGTACTTTAAAACTTTCCCTATCTTTTTCTCGTAACCGTTCATACAGCGATTTGGGACAGCGAACCAATTCGTTAAGCATATCAAGTTGCATCCAGTCTTTTGTCTGTACATTCTCTAATTTTAGCTTAGGCAAAGATATACGGCTTCTGCAAAATACTTCGTTTGTCATTTGCTCACGCAAGTTTCTGCCATCTTTAAATCCCTTTAGCTTTTTCTGCATCCAAATAGCGTCTTTTTTATCAAGAAATAAAGAGACGAAGAACAGTAAGCCTGCTATGGTCATATTGCCTTCTTTATCTGCAAAATGGTAATGAAAGTTAGGACTGTCTATGATGTTTTTTGTTCGTCCCACTTGTTTTTTCCTGTTGAGATGTGTAAAATCTCTTTGCATGTCTATATTCTCATGATGCATATAGTCTCTCTTTACTAACCGCACATTGGCATCGAAAACCTTATACATGTTTTTCAAAAGGCTTGTTTCAAATATCGGTTTTGGGGATTCTTCAGAATACTTGTAATGGGAGTAGTAGTTCCTGAGAACCTGAAGTTTTTCCAAGAAAATGAATAGAACATTCTTCAAGTTGTTAAGTGATAGGGCTTCGGATTGTTCCTTTTCCCGTTGCTCCTTATTGTTGGGACTTTTAGAGTTTGTCATTTCATAAGCTGCAGCTTCCAGAAAAGGAAAGTGTTTCATGATCAAGTCTCTCAGCCGAACTTTTTTGTCGAGTTTTTTCGCTTGCTCGTTCCAGCTGCCTTTAATGCCCATCATATATCCATCGTCTTTTAGCTCTGCTATTTCCAAACGTCTGTTGATGTGATTAATGGTGGTATAGACATTGTGGCGCGCCAAGTTAAGAAAGGCAGCCCAGAAATGCTTATCTGTCAATTCATAATAAATTGGTTCAGGTTTCTCTTTGTTTTCCATTATTGTTATATATTTAGGAAAGGCAAATATAGCATTTTTCTTTCTATCTACAAATAATTTATCTTGTTTTTGCAAGAATCATTCTTGCACTAATTGCTGTTTATCTGTTTCCAACTCCATATACAGAATGTCTTCTGCAGTTTATCCGATTATGTAGAAGTGTTTTGATGATTATATCGGTTAATCCCATTGATATTCCTTCATTAGAGATGTTATCGTCTGAAAAGCGGATTGTATGGAAGACGGGTAGAATTTTACCGATAGCTTCTTTAATTTCAAATAAAGTGCTTATCTTTGCAGCCCCCAAAATGATGCTAATGGCCGAAGGTGGGGATTGTAAGTGTGGGGAGAAGCAACTTGAAAGAAGGTTGAGGCCCTTTGCGGAGTGGGTGGCAGTTCTCTTTCCCGCTTGGGGGAAGCCATTGGATTTTATGATATTTACGAGAAAATAATTAGTGAGAATGATAAAGCAAGTTAAGAGGACATATCAGAAGTTCTCGATTTTTGTATGCGGGTTGCGCTTCGGTAGCGTCGCCTTGACTTTGTGTGTGGGCATCGGCCTGTTCTTGTTCCCCTTGTTGTCGCTCCGCGCGGAGCAGGTGACACCCCGGCAGGCGTTACGCATTGCCCGGGAATATGTCACTTTGCCCAAAAACATTTCCACCCGGGCCACGAAGGGAAAGGGGGGCAAGGATGCGGTTACACCTTATTATATATTCAATGATGTGCAAGGAAAGGGATTTGTCATTGTCTCCGGTGACGGCGACATGGGCGAAGTGCTTGCCTATAGTCGCGAGGGCAAACTCGACACTTTGCATGCCAACCCCGGCGTGAAGTTGTTGTTGGCCGGCTACACGCGTAGTTTCAGACAGTTGCAACGGCTTCAGCATGTGTCGGGCGAGCGTGCTAAAACTCCGCGATACAGCAAGACGGTGGCCCCGCTGCTGGCAAGCCGATGGAGCCAGGCAGAACCCTATAACGGCATGACGGGCTATCCCTACACCGGCTGTGTGGCCACGGCGGTGGCACAGGTGATGTACTATCACCGTTGGCCGGAAACGGGGAAAGGTAAGGTGGAATACACCGTGACTTATGACCGGCGGAAGAAGTCGGCCGATTTCAGCCGTTCACACTATGCTTGGGCCGACATGTTGCCCGCCTATGCCTCTTTTGGGGGAGCCACGCAGGTGCAGAAAGATGCCGTTGCTAAACTCATGAGCGATGTGGGTATCGCTGTGAGGATGCAATACACGCCTCGGGCGAGCGGTACGCAGAGTCGGTTGGCCTATCAGGCCCTGAAAGACAACTTCGACTATTCGGTGGCGTTCATCAGCAAACTCAATGAAGGGGCTGCCAATTTTACTGCCATTCTGCGAAGCGAATTGCTCAACGGCTATCCTGTCTATTTGTCCGGTTCGGGCAAAGGCGGTGGCTCCGGCCATGCGTGGGTAGCCGACGGATTTGACGAAAACGGACTCTTCCACATGAATTTCGGTTGGGGAGGACAGAGTGACGGCTACTATTCGCTCACGGCTCTCAACGTGAGCCAGAGCGGCAGCGAGTTTGGAGGTCGGCCGTTGGCTTTCAGCTATGGTGTCGAGGCCATTGTCGCGCACCCCAACAAACCGGGCAGTATGCCCGTGGATAAGGCGCTTTTGGAAGACAGTCCGCAACTCTCGTTCAACGGTGAAGGCTATCTCGTCTTGCCGTCGTCCGAAGAGAAGATGCTTCCACGCACCCGGACGATGGCTGTCGCTATGAGCCATTTCGTGAATAAAGGGAAAAACTTCAAGGGCGACATCGGTATCGGAATTTATGATTCGGTAGGGGAGCGTGTCGCGATCTGTCCCTCCGACGATTATGCTTCTGGCGGCTTCACCAACCGGCATTTTGCCCAATACGAGGACAAATCACTTATCAGCGACGGACTCATCAATACGCCGCAGACGATAAACGTGCCTTTGAAGGAACTGGCAAACGGTTACTACCGGCTTGTGCCGATGTGTGTGGCTTTGCTGCCGGACGGCAAGTGGGACGAGTGGGTGAAGATGAAGAATGCGCCCACGATGGAAATAGAGTTGACGAACGCCAACATACGCATTGCTGAACTGAACAAACAGGAAGCCGGTTTCCAGCTGATGGGCGAACCGGTGGTGGACGGACTGCTTGTGCCGGGTGGCAAGACGACGGTCGTTTTGCCCCTCAAAAATTTGAGTGGAGTGCCTCGTGACGGCTATGTGAAGATGCTGTTGCTCGGCAAGGATGGCAAGGTGGCCTGTGTGGGGAGAACACAGAAGGCTGTTGAGTTTGACGGTTTTTCTGCCAACGATGTTTCCGTGCCCCTGACCTTAGGCGAAGACATTGCTCCCGGGCACTATGAGGTGCGTCTTGAAGTGATCGGAGACGACGGACAGGGAGGTCTTGAAGACGGGCAGGCCGTGCGCTACCGGGTGGGCAAACTCCATGACAAGGAAAGTGCTTTTGTGGAGATTCGGCCTTTGTCGGCAGGCAGTTGGTTGAAAAATCAGGAAATTGTGTTCTATGACGATGGGAGGGATGCAATCTCACGCGAGGAAATCGACCTTGGGCGGTACAGCCTGTTGGGCGTCATGGCCAGACTCAAGACCACCTTGGGGAAGACTTATCAAGGCACTGTCAGCATTTTCTTGCAAGACATGACAACCCGTCAGATGTTGAAGCTCACTAAATCTCCTAAGCAGGTGACAGTGGTGCCGGGAGCCGTAGTTGAAGTGAATAGCGGTTGGCTGAAGAATACCGACTTGCCGGTTGTCAACGGACGACGCTATCGGATGGTGCTCTATGGCAACAGCGATGGCAAGGATTTTGAAATCTCAAACTCCGGAATCCCCGTCTATTATGTTACCTTTAAAGGCAGCAAGCATGTTCCGGACAATGGCGGGGCCACAGGTATAGAAAGTGCAGACGGTGGCGGTGAAGAACTGGCCGTGACTCATGGCAATAAAGTCATTGAGGTGCGTGGCGGCAGTCTGCTCGCGTTGAGGCTGTTTGATGTCAACGGTCGGCTGGTGCGGCAAGTCTCTGTGGCAGGCAGAAGCGAAGCTGCAATCTCCTTGCAAGGCTTGTCCGGTGGCGTGTATATTTTGCGCATTGAGGCCCGGGGCCGGCATACGGCCCACCGCTTTGTGTATGGCGGATAGTGGCATTGTGATATTTTAAGAACACAGAAGACCGGCTTTCTCAACTGCGAGAGAGCCGGTCTTCTGTGTTTTCCGTCCGGATAGGAGAGCGGGCGGCAACGTTACAGCCGCTTGTCAAAGCCCCGGCTCTATTTCTTTCCCTGCACCTCTTTCACCCATGCCATGCGTTCCAGATACACGGGGCGCCATTTGTCTATGAGGGCCTGGAGTGTCTTGCTGCGTTCCGTGAGCCGGGCGTATTCCTCGGTGTCTGTCTTCTTTTTCTTTTTCAAGGCCAGTAGCCGGCCGAGCGTGAGCCGCTGTTCGTCGCCGGCCGCCTTTAGCTGTAGGCCGAGCTGTTCGAGTTGGTTCATGAAGTGGATGACCTTCTCAGTGTTGTCGTTGCTTTCCGTTGCCATTGCTTGTTTTTTGCAAAGGTAAGGAAAAATGTCAATAAAGTAAAAAATAAAGGCAAAAGAATAAACTTTTCCTGCCAGCCGGTGCTTCTCGAGTGACAGATGTCATAACGGGGGGTGGGATGCCTGATGGACATTTCTTGTTATCAGAAAGCAGTTGGGAGGGTGCACAGATGTGGAAAAGTGTGCATCCTTGCCGTGCTTTTTGTCTTGTGAGAACAAAAAATGCACATGACGGGATACAACATTGAAAACTTTTTCCTATATTTGTCCCCAAACGTGATGATATGAAAACGCCAAGACAGTTTTTGCTGGCCTTCTTGCTGGCCTATGTGGGTATGTGCTTTGCCGCCTGCTCTGAGGATGCCGATTTGCCCATGATCAAGGAGAACATCCAAGGCACGTGGTATATGGTCAACGAGGTTTCGTTTGATGCCGAAACCACGGAGACCGAACGGGAAACGTTTAAGCGTGAGGGTGAATTGGCCATGCGTTTCACTTTGCGCAGCAATGGGTCGTGTATGACTGAAGAATTCTACGACGGACAGTGGAATCCCACGGCAGGCACTTATCAGATGACGGGCAACCAACTGGTTGTGACCTACAGCAAGGGGAGCGACAACTCTGTGATAGAGACGCTGACCGACCGACGGCTTGTGGTGCTCACGCGTGAGAAAGACGGCAGTTGGTCACGTCGGTTTTACACGAGGTGAGGTGTTGGCGGAGTTTTCCGCGCGAGTCGGGCGGTTTCGTGTGCCCAAGGCATGTGTGGTCACACTTTCTGTGTGAGGTATGACGCTACGCGCTGAGTGTCCTGTTTTTTCTTTCTTGATTTGCATTTTTCTCATTTATATCGTATCTTTGCCGTAGGAAAGGGAGCGCATACGCGTTCCCTTTTTTAGTCCCCAAAGCTCCCGACAAGCTCCCCAACTCCCTAAAGGGGCTTTTTCCATCCTGATGTGGGAGACAATCCGGCCCGATCGGCTTTGTAAGAGGGCCTCTTCGAGGTTGTCGTTCGGCCCGGATGAGCTTCCAAGTGTGGCTCTTTTGCAAAGCCGTTTGGGCCGGATGGGGTGAATGAAACGGATGGGAGGGGGCGGAAAGATGGGCGTGGAAAAATGACGTGTAAGGCTTTTTCGAAAGATTTAATAGTTCGCTATATGTCAAGTGGAATGGAGTCGAGGTTGGCATGTCTCCGTCCTGTAGGGTGCAAGGCTGTCTTCTACGGTTAAATATTGCTAAAGGACGACTGATTGTCGGGAGAATGTCGTAACTTTACCATGTAACATGAACTTTGGCTATGAAGAAGTTGTTTTTGTTGATGATAGCTGTTGCCGGACTGGCTGCTTGCACCGTGTCGCGGCAAACAGCAGAAGGGCGGGCCGCGAAGGCGGCCCATGTTGCCCAAAGAGTGGGGGAGAAGCTCGACAGCATGCGCTTTCGGGTGGATGTGAACTACATCTACCTGCGGCGGGGAGCTGCCCGCGCAGTGGATTTCGGCTATGGCATCCGGCTGTCGGGCGACACGCTCTATTCCCGGCTGCCTTATTTCGGGCGGGCCTACCACGTGCCTTATGGTGGCGGGAAGGCACTCGATTTCACCGCGCCGGTGGGCGACCGACAGGTGAGGCGGCTCAAGAATGGGCTCACACGTGTGGAGTTGCGGGTGACCAATGACGAAGATCGCTATCTCTACGTGATAGATGTGTTTGACAATGGGCGCGTGATGCTCGACGTGACGGCTCAAGAGAGAGAACAGGTGCAGTTTGCGGGTGAAATGGTGTTGGACGAATGATGGCGATGATGAAACGACTGATGATACTCATCCTGCTGGTGCCGGTTTTGGGAGTGCGGGCGTTGACCCTGCGGGAGGGGCGGCATTATAGCGTGAGCTATGAGAAACAACATTTGCTTTACAACCGTGGGGGCGACGTAAGTGTGATCGATGTCGAATTGGAAATACCCGAAGTGCTGGACGGTGTGCCCATCGGTCCGTTGCAGCAATATATCTCCAAAGAACTGTTCGGCCGGCCGGCTGATGACGTGCATGCCGCCTACGAGGGGTGGCTGGACTCTTTCGGCAGTCCTGTGACGGCCCGCTTTGAGGAAATTCCCGACGACGAAAGGTTTTGCTATGCTGATGTCCTGTTGCAGTTGCTTTACTATGAGCCGAGGTGTTATGTCTCGTTTCGCATGTCTCTGCGTGTGACACCGGCGAAGAAGTCGTCCCGGCAGGCTCGCTCGCTCAGCCGGCTGTTCACCTACGATATGACCACCGGTAAGGTGTTAACGGAGAAAGAATTGCTCAAACACAGTTTGTTTTCTGGAGAATCGGATGGCACAAACCGTTTTTCCACCTATCTGTTGAACCATTCCACGACCGATTTTTCTATAACGGGCCTGCCCGGCATGGTGAGTTTTCTCGGGGCGTTGGCCGGTCGGTCGATGCACTTCGACACCACTTGGTATTATGCCACCGATCCCGTGACATCGGTTTCCGACAAGGTGGATGTGCCTCTCGGAGAGTTGGACCATCTGCTTTCATCAACCACCCGCAAGTTGCTTAAAGCCCGTCCCGTGGAGAGCGGGGCGGTGGAGTCTGTGCGCGCTTTCTATGCGGGAGGCGATTCGGTCTATGTGGTGGTCGACACCATGCCCCGTCCGGCAGTGGACAGTATTCCTATGACGGTGGCTTTCTCGCGCAGTGTGCGGGTTCTGCCCGATGAGGTCAGGAAAGATCCGCGTGGAAGTCTTGTCTGCCGGTTTGTGGTGGAGTCCGACGGCAGTGTCAGCAACATTCGAGTGGTCAGACCCTCATCGCCCTATTTCGACCGGCTGGTGGCCAACTTTGTGCGCCTCATGCCCCGCATGAGGCCCGGCATGTTGAATGGCCGGCCTGTGCGCACGCTGTTTACTTTCCCGCTCTCTGTCAGGTGGCAGTGACAGGGCGGCGTGTGGATTAAGGAACAGGCGGTGTATCACAACGGGCAGAAAAGTCGTACTTTTCTGTCCGTTGTGTCATGTTATACCCTTGCCAGACTTTCCTGTTGGTAACGTTGCAACCGCTTCTACGTTCATTTTGATATGTTTGATATTATCATTACAAAGCTGATTGATAACGATGTGCGTGTGTCCGGTGACGGAGAGTGTCCGTTTGATGGTGTTTGGTGACGTTTTGTAATGCGTCGTGCTTGTGTATGGTCTGTATTGGATTTTGTGTTTTACAAAGTGTAAGTTTTGAGTGGATAATTTGGCAACTTTCAAATTGAAACCTTGTGTTTGAATAACGGCTTTTTTGGAGGTGAAAAATATATATAAAATAGTGTTAATTTTGTGCGCTGTCTCATATTTATATGTTATATTTGCAATGTAAGACAGAGATAATTATCTGTTGGATGACTGACCAAAGAACAATAAACAAAAATAAAAACCTAAACAATAAAAATTATGAGACGTGTATTTTTGATTTCCGTTTTTGCTTTGATGACAGTAGCAAGTTTTGGTCGCAAGCACATTGAAAATGCCACTGTGGTTGCCGATACAATCTACTACGCCGACAATATGCTCAATGTGACCAGTGCCGAACAGGCCGGTTACTATCGTCTGCTCATGACCCAAGGCGTGGGTTCTGCCAAGAAGGATGTCTTTCAAGACTTCTATATGAATGGCAATCTCAAGGCTGAGGGAGAATACAGCTTCATCGATTTGGGTAATGACCGGAACACGGTCTTCAATGGTGAAGTGACAACCTATTACGTAAATGGCAAGGAGAAGTGGCATGGCAAATACCGCAACGGTAAGCGTGAAGGCTATTTCACACTCCAAATGCGCGAGGGCGGTGTTGCTGTGGTGCAGTTTGCCAACGGCAAGTCGGTGCATTCCTACTACACCGTGACCTACCAAGACGGCACAATGGAGAAGCGCCCTGTTAGCGAACTCAAGTCGCTTCTGTAATGGCAGCTGAAAGATTGGAAAATTAAAATCTCTCTTATAAAATAAATATAGAAGTGTTCAAATAGGAAAAGGACTCCTCGTGAGAGGGGTCCTTTTTGATATTTATGGAGTAGGGAAGTGTTTTGCCTGTGCCCGAAACGGGAGTGCGGCCGGTCATTTCAAGTCCAGTTCCACAGGGCAGTGATCGCTTCCGTACACTTCAGTGTGTATTTTGGCATCGACGAGGCGGTCTCTCAGACGGTTGGAAATAAGGAAGTAGTCGATGCGCCAGCCTGCATTCTTCTCGCGGGCATGGAATCTGTACGACCACCATGAGTAGGTCACTTGCTCGGGATATTTGTATCTGAAGCTGTCGGTAAAACCGCTATTCAGTGTAATGGTCATCTTTTCCCGCTCCTCGTCGGTGAATCCCGCATTGCGACGGTTGGTCTTCGGGTTCTTGAGGTCTATCTCCTCATGGGCCACATTGAGGTCACCGCACACGATGACGGGCTTCTTCGCGTCAAGTCCCTGTATGTATTTGAGGAAGTCGTCTTCCCAAGTCATGCGGTAGTTGAGCCGTCGCAGTTCGTCCTGCGAGTTGGGCGTGTAGACGGTGATGAGGTAGAAATCCTCCATTTCGAGAGTGATGACACGTCCCTCGTGGTCGTGTTCTTCTATCCCGAGCCCGTAGGTCACGTTCAGTGGCTTATGTTTGGTGTAGATGGCTGTGCCCGAATAGCCTTTTTTCTCGGCATAGTTCCAGTAGGAGTCGTAGCCTTCAAATTGCAGGTTGAGCTGCCCTTCCTGCATTTTGGTCTCTTGCAGGCAGAAGAAGTCGGCATCAAGAGCCTTGAAAGATTCCTCAAAACCTTTGCTCACACAGGCACGAAGGCCGTTCACGTTCCATGAAATGAATCTCATAAGTCAGTTTTGGTTCTTTTGTTTGGAGATGAAAATATACCTTATTGCGTTCCATGCGTTGGTGTCATAATTGTCCGCATGGAATGATGAGGGAGTGAGCATGAAGCTCATTTGTCGCTCGCCCGGATGCTGAAATTCTCATTTCTGCCCGGTAGGCTGGTTAGATTCTCTTTGACTCCCCGCGCAGCAGACTCATGAATTCCTGCCGTGTGGTGAGCGAATTGAACACGCCGCTGAAATCGCTTGTGGTGGTGATGGAGTTCTGTTTCTCCACTCCGCGCATCTGCATACACATGTGCTTGGCCTCGATGACCACCATCACGCCTTGCGGTTTGAGCGTCTCCTGAATGCAGTCTTTGATTTGTTGGGTGAGGCGTTCCTGCACTTGCAGCCGATGGCTGTATATGTCGACCACACGGGCTATTTTGCTCAGCCCTGTGATATAGCCGTTGGGGATGTAGGCCACGTGTGCCTTACCGTAGAAAGGGAGTATATGGTGCTCGCACATGGAGAAGAAGTCGATGTCTTTGACAATGACCATTTGGTTGTATTTTTCTTCAAAGAGCGCATCGGTGAGCACCTTGTGAGGGTCTTGCGTGTATCCCCTCGTGAGCACCTGCATGGCTTTGGCCACACGCATGGGGGTCTTTTGGAGCCCATCGCGGTCGGGATCTTCTCCCAAAAGTGTCAATACCTCTTTGTAATGTGCTGCGAGCTGGTCGAGTCCCTCGCGATATTCTGTTTCCGGATTCATGTGTTCTGTTCTTTCTGTATGGTGTGTGTCTTCACTCGGTGTTCTCGCCCGAGAGTCCGACAATTCTTTATTCTCTAGCTTTGTGTAGCGGTGAATCGTTCTGCAACATTCTGTCTAAGTTGCATGGACGGTCACCGGATTTAATTCTGAACGGTGATTTTACCTTTTACCACGATGGCCGATTTGTAGCCCATAGCTCTGACTTGTTCCAGCATACGGGCCGCCTCTTCATAACTTCTGAAGTTGCCCACGCGGCAAATCCAGCGTGGCGAGTAGAAGTGTACGTATACCGGCTGTGTCGGGTATTTCATTTTGATGGCGTTGCCTATCTGTTCTGCCTTCTGTCGATCGTTTCTTGAATTGCCTCCGGCGTATGCCTGTACACGGTAGCCTGTCACTTTGTAGCTTCCGCGCATCACCTTTTTGCGCATGTCCACGGCCGGTGCTTCAGCCTCTTCCTCGCTGTTCTCCGGTGCGTGAGCGGCTTCCCGGTGAGCCGTCTCTTTCTTCTCCTCGGCATGTGTGTTGCCGTTTGCTTCGTGACCGGCCCCCTCTTTGCCATTGGTGGAGGCTACCTTGTCATGCGTTGCGGCGTTTTTCTGTTCGTTGTTATCCTTTCCATTGCCGGCAGGAAGCGGTGTTACGTTATTTCCTTCCTGCCGCACAGTCCTCTTACCATTGACTAATTCGTCGATTTCCTTGCTCTGGCTGACGGTCACAGTGCCTTGCCCCACCTGCTTCTTGCGCAGCTGGTCGAGAAAGTTTTGGGCACCGGCCGGCAGTGCGGCGCATAGGGCGATGATGATGATACAGACGAATTGTTTCATACCTAAAGCGTTTTAGTCAAATAGGGAATCAGGGACACTAATCCCTGATTCCCCATATAATAAGTTGTTTACTTCTTCCAAGCGTCGATGATGCCCTTGAAGTCGGCTGTCTTCAGAGAAGCACCGCCAATCAGTCCACCGTCGATGTCGGGTTTGGAGAAAAGCTCGGGAGCATTGCTTGCTTTGCAGCTGCCGCCATAAAGGATAGTTGTATCCTCGGCAACTACGGCACCATACTTCTCGGCCACGGTAGAACGGATGTAGGCCAGCATCTCTTCGGCCTGCTCGGCTGTAGCGGTCTTGCCGGTGCCGATAGCCCAAATCGGTTCGTAGGCGAGGATGATGTTTTTCCATTCCTCGGCGTTCAGGTTGTAGACAGAACCTTCGAGTTCGGCTTTTACCACCTCGTTCTGCTTGTTGGCTTCGCGCTCTTCGAGAGTTTCACCGATGCAGAAGATAACCTTCAGACCGTTGGCCAGAGCCAGCTGCACCTTCTCTTTCAGAATCTCAGCAGTCTCACCGTAGTACTGGCGACGCTCGGAGTGGCCCAGAATCACATACTGTGCTCCTGTGCTCTTCACCATCTCGGCAGACACTTCGCCCGTGTAGGCACCCTTCTCCTTGTCGGCGCAGTTCTCGGCACCGAGTCCGACGACCTTCGAATCAAGCACCTGAGCCACGCTTGCCAAATGGATGAACGGTGTGCAAATCACCACATCGCAGTTGGGTTTGTCGGCAATAAGAGCCTCATTGATTTCCTTTGCCAATGCCACACCGTCTTGCAGGTTCATGTTCATTTTCCAGTTGCCTGCTACAATTTTCTTTCTCATTTTCCTTTTCTTTTTTAAGAGTTGATATATTCTGTTAGATTCTTGCTTTCGTTTCAGCCATCTGCTCCATGCCCACAGTCGGTCGGCCAAGGTGAGCACAAACAGTGGAAGTACGAACCAGAGTACAATTTTGAGTATTTTGCCCGGTATCGTGTCGTCGGGCAGTTGTCCCAACTCCGATTTTTCGAGCGGTTGCACCAGTTCGTCTGTCTTGGGCAGTCTGTTGTGGCTCCATTTACGGATCACCACTCCGTGCTTGATGAGCATCAGTCCCGGGTTGCTGCGGATGATGGTCTTGAGCGTTGTCTCGTCGGTAGCATAGAAGTTGTATTCCGCCCCGGTGATGTCCTGCCAGTGCCTAATGGCTTTCGGCGTGCTTGCCGTGAGGCAGTAGAAGCCGTAGCCATGCTCCTGCGCATACTCGTATAGTTGGTCTATATCGCCAAAATTGGTGTCATCGGCTGTTTCCAGATGCGGGGAAATGAGCAGAAAGCTGTATCCCTTGTTGTCGAGAATGCTGTCGGTGACCGACTCTCCGGCCGGTTGCCCGTCCGAACCTATCGGCGTGATGTCGAAATCGTGTATGGGTGGCTCATAGCCGGCCTTGGTTTGAACAGTCTTGCTGTCCACAAACTCCCATGTGCTGTCGGGATAATTGTTGAGCGTGAACTCTTTCTGCACACCGTTTTTCCGCAAAATGAAAGTGGTTTCAAACTCCGGTTGCTCTGCTCCCGGGGGCATCTGCATACCTTTTTTGAGGTCGGCTCCGATGTGATAGGGACGGAAGTCGAACATCGGTAGTGTCCACAAGCTCCACGCACTCGAGACGATGATGAAGAAAATCGTGTAATTGATGACAATCCACTGGTTGGATTCCGACACGAATCTCATCATCTTGAGTGGTCTCCATGCCGTCACGACGGCCATCGTCAGCAAGGCGATGTTCTTCCACAGCGTCTGCGTGTTGGTCAGTTTGACGGCATCCCCGAAGCATCCGCAGTCGCTGATGGGGTTGGCTATGGCCAGCCACAGCGTCACCGCCGTCATCACCGAGAGTAGGCCCACGGTGGCCCACGAGGTCTGTCGGCGCCTGATGGCGAACAGCAGGAATATGCCCAGACAGAACTCCACAGCTGCCAACCCTATTGAGAAAGTTAACAGCACCCAATCGGGCAGGGCACCCTCGAGGCCCACGGCCTTCATGTAGTCGCCCAACTTGTAGAGTGTGCCCAGCGGGTCTATGGCTTTCACATAGCCCGAAAAAATGAACACGAGTGCCAGCAGCAGCCGGCAGATGTTGACCGCCAGTCTACTCATTGCGCTTCGCCTTCCTTCATGCGGATGGCTCCGAACACGGCATAGTTGATGATGTCCATGTAGTTGGCGTCAATGCCTTCGCTCACGAACGCCTCGCCATGCAGGTCTTCCAACTCTTTTATGCGCTGGATTTTAGTCAGAATGAAGTCCGTATAACTGCTCACGCGCATCGAGCGCCACGCCTCGTCATAGTCGTGGTTTTTCTTGAGCATGAGTTCCAGTGCCTCGCGGGCGTATCTGTCGTAGAGTGCCAAGGCCTCCTCGGGCCTCATGTCCACTTCGTCGACAAATCCTTTGGCCAGTTGCACCAGTCCCACAATGCCGTAATTGATCAGGGCAATGAACTCCGGCCGTATGCCGTCGCCCACGCGCGACTCCTTCTTGATTTCAAGCGAGCGTATGCGCTTGGCTTTGATGAAAAGCTGGTCGGTGAGGGCGGAAGGACGCAGGATGCGCCATGAGGCACCATAGTCGTGGAGTTTTTTCTCAAATAGCGTGCGGCACTCTGTCAGCACGCTTTTGAACTGCTCTTCTGTTTGGTTTGTGTCTGTCATCAGAACTTCTAAATTTGCTGCAAATTTAAGCATTTCGAATGAAACTGCCAAATAAAATCCCTTTCTATTAATAATGTATATAAAAAACTTTTCGTACCTTTGCATTCGCAAAAATCAAAACGAATGAGGTATCTTACTGACGCCGATTTGGCGCAATTACTCGATAAAGACATCTTCCATCAAATATCCCGTGCAGCCGATTCGCTACATGCGGAGTGCTATGTGGTGGGCGGCTACGTGCGCGATTTGTTCCTCGAACGCCCGTCAGGCGACATCGACGTGGTGGTGGTGGGCAGCGGCATACAGGTGGCCGATGCCTTGAAGAAGCAGTTGGGGCGCAAGGCCCACATTTCGGTGTTCCGCAATTTCGGGACGGCGCAGGTGAAATATAAAGGGCTGGAAGTGGAATTTGTGGGAGCCCGCAAGGAAAGTTACAGCCACGACTCGCGCAAGCCGGTGGTCGAAAACGGTACGCTCGAAGATGACCAAAACCGGCGCGACTTTACCATCAATGCCCTTGCCGTGTGTCTCAACGGCGACCGCTTCGGCCAACTCGTTGATCCCTTCGACGGTATCCGCGACTTGGAGGAGGGCATCATTGCCACGCCGCTCGATCCCGACATCACTTTCTCTGACGACCCTCTGCGCATGATGCGCTGCGTGCGCTTTGCCACACAGCTCAATTTCGACATCGAGCCCGCGACCTACGATGCTCTTTCGCGCAATGCCCGGCGACTGAAGATTGTCAGCGGTGAGCGCATAGCCGACGAGATGAATAAAATAATGCTCGCCCCCCATCCCAGCAAAGGTTTCTACTACCTCCATGAAACAGGACTTTTATACCTCATCCTGCCCGAACTCTGCCAGCTCGACATTGTGGAGACACGCAACGGACGTGCTCACAAGAACAATTATTACCACACGCTTGAAGTGCTCGAAAACGTGTGCCGGGCTGCATCGGCTCCCGATTGCCCTTCGCCCGAGACCCATCTTTGGATTCGTTGGGCCGCTCTGTTCCACGACATCGGTAAACCGCGTAGCAAGCGTTGGGACAACGTGCAGGGATGGACATTCCACAACCACAACAACATCGGTGCGCGTATGGTGGCCGACATCTTCCGTCGCATGAAACTGCCCATGGATGCCAAGATGAAATATGTGCAGAAACTTGTGGAGCTGCACATGCGTCCCATTGCCATTGCCGACGAGGAGGTGACCGACAGTGCCGTGCGCCGACTGGTGAATGACGCCGGTGACGACATAGACGATCTCATGTTGCTCTGCGAAGCCGACATCACAAGCAAGAATCAAGTGCGAAAGGCTCGTTTCCTTGAAAACTTCCGCATCGTTCGCGAAAAGATTGCCGACCTTCGGGAGCGTGACTACAAGCGTTTGCTGCAACCCGTCATCGATGGCAATGAAATCATGGAAATGTTCCATTTGCCCCCTTGTAGAGAGGTGGGCACACTCAAGCAGGTGCTCAAAAATGCGGTGCTTGACAATGAAGTGCCCAACGAGCGCGAACCACTTATGGCGTTGCTCATGCAAAAAGCCGCCCGGATGGGGCTGAGCGTGGAGACCGGCGGCTGATTTTTCCGAATGTCCGATAGCAGCTGAAAGGGAACTAAAATTCAGAAATTGGAAGATTTAAAGATGCAAACACCCTGGCGGGCATGTAGGGGCAGCGCTTTATGCCTGCCCGCACGATTTGAAAAATCGTATGTTCCCACAAATGTTTCCGACATCCCTCGCGATGATACGGTCCTATCGGCCCGTGTGGGCAGGCATAAAGCGCTGCCCCTACATGCCCGTCAGGGTGTTTGCATCTTTAGCTCCTTGATTTTTTGAATCTTCCCCTTGCATGTATAGCGAAAAGTATTAAACATTTTGAAAAAGCCTTACATGAAACACACGAACACCGCTCTTAAATCCTTGAAAAGTCATTCTGAATTATCCATAAAAGCAAAGTCTTGTTCTCGTTCGGCCCGAATGACAATGCGAAAGGGCCACACTTGGCAGCTCGTTTGGGCCGAATGACATTCCAAGTGTGGCCCTTTTGCAAAGCCATCCGGGCCCTAAAAGCCCCTTTTTGGGGTTTGGGGGGCTGTTGGAAGGTTGGAGCACTAAAAAAGGGAAACGCATACGCGCTCCCCCTTGCTATTGCAAAGATACATCAGAAATGACGTTTTTGCAAACCAACAATGAATATTCTTGACTTATTTTCACGCTGTATCTATGTTCCAAAGCATTCATTTTCCACTTTCTGTCCCTTTTTGAGTGGATAGGATACAAGCGACATCTCGCACACATTAGGCTTTTGTTTGTCATTCCCTTTTTCTTTTCTCATGTTCATTGAAGATGACGTTCTGTTTTGGAAACAGGTTCGAGCAAATCTGTCGATACTTTTATTACGTGATTTCTGC
Source organism: Segatella buccae ATCC 33574 (assembly GCF_000184945.1). Lineage (GTDB taxonomy): Bacteria > Bacteroidota > Bacteroidia > Bacteroidales > Bacteroidaceae > Prevotella > Prevotella buccae. The sequence goes on along the minus strand of NZ_GL586311.1, from coordinate 71,139 downwards.
ATATCATTCATTCCGTAAACTATGTTAAAAAACATGGCCTATGAGAATACTTTTGTTGGAATTGTAGTAATTTTGCATCGTTAAAAAACTAAACCCAGCGTTTCGGTTTCCTTAAAGAGGGAGAGGAAATATAGGCAGATACGATAGTTCGGGCATGTGTTGACATGCGTGTTTTCTTCACAAGCCGGGCCTCCGGTGTTCTTTCGAAACGGTTCAGGCGTATAGGTAGAAGTTATAAAAGATAAAAATCAATCACTAATATATAATAGGTATGAATATGAAGAGCAATTTACTTATTGCAGCAGTTGCCCTCTTGTTGGCTTCTTGTGGAAACAAAGGAAACATGAAGATGGGTGATAATGAGTATCCCGTGGTGACGATAGGCTCGCAAAATGCCGAGTTGCAGACCACTTATCCGGCTACCATCAAGGGCGTGCAGGATGTGCAAATCCGTCCGAAGGTGTCGGGATTCATCACGAAAGTGTGTGTGCAGGAGGGGCAGGCCGTGAAAGCCGGCCAGCTGTTGTTCGTGATCGACAACACCACCTATCAGGCTGCCGTGCGCCAAGCACAAGCCTCAGTGAACTCGGCCAAGTCGCAGCTCAACACCGCCAAGCTCACCTATGAAAACAGCCAGAAACTCTTCAAGAGCAACGTGATAGGTTCCTACGAGTTACAATCGTCTCAAAACTCCTACGAGACGGCCATGGCAGCCGTGGCACAGGCTAAAGCCGCTTTGGCCTCCGCACAGGAGACGCTCGGCTTCTGCTATGTGAAGAGTCCTGCCAACGGTGTGGTGGGCAGCCTGCCCTACAAGGTGGGAGCACTCGTGAGCGCAGGTAGTGTCGATGCACTGACCACCGTTTCGGATGTGGCCACGGTGGAAGTGTATTTCTCCGTAACCGAGAAAGACATACTCGACCTCACCAAGACGGCCGGCAGCACCCATGCAGCCATCAGTGCCTATCCTCCGGTGAAGCTGTTGCTCTCCGATGGCACCACCTATAAGCATCCCGGCAAAGTGACCAAGGTGAGCGGTGTGATCGACGCCGCCACCGGTTCGGTGTCTATGATAGCCCGCTTTCCCAACCCAGAACGGTTGCTGAAGAGCGGCGGCTCGGGTACCATCGTCGTGCCGCGCGACAACAGCAATGCTATTGTTATTCCGCAGACTGTGACCACCGAGGTGCAGAACAAGATATTCGTCTATACCGTGGGCAAGGGCAATAAGGTGAAATATACCGAAATCACCGTCGATCCGCAGAACGATGGCAACCACTATGTGGTGACCGGCGGCTTGCATGTGGGCGACCGCATCGTGACCAAGGGGATCACTTCGCTCACCGACGGTATGGAAATCAAGCCCATCACCGAAGCTCAATACGAAAAGAAGATTGCCGATGCCGTGAAGATGAGTGCTTCGCAGGGCAGCGCCAAGGGCTTCATCGATGCCATGAGCAAGTAAGGATAACACTGAAGTTTGTTTTAAAGACAACAGGAATATGACATTTACAAGATTTATAGAGCGCCCGGTGCTTTCGACGGTGATTTCCGTCTTCCTTGTGCTGCTGGGTTTGATCGGCTTGGTTTCGCTGCCGATCGAGCAATATCCCGATATTGCGCCGCCAACCATTTCCGTGTCGACCATCTACCAGGGTGCCGACGCTCAGACCGTGCTCAACTCCGTGATCACCCCACTTGAGGAAAGTATTAACGGCGTGGAGAACATGACCTACATGACCTCGCAGGCCACCAACGACGGCATGGCCATGATTACTATCTACTTTAAGCAGGGCACCAATGCCGACATGGCCGCCGTGAACGTGCAAAACCGCGTGTCGCAGGCCCAGGCTCTGCTGCCGGCCGAGGTGACGCAGGTGGGTGTGACCACCTCCAAGCGACAGACGAGTAATGTGATCATGTACTCGCTCACGACCGAAGACGGCCGCTACGATGCCGAGTTCGTGACCAACTACAACGACATCAACATCGTGCCGGCCTTGAAGCGCGTGACGGGTGTGGGCAACGTGCAGGACTTCAGTACCAAGACCTACTCCATGCGCATCTGGTTGCAGCCCGACAAGATGAAGCAATACGGGCTCATCCCGAGCGACATCACGGCGGCACTGGCCGAACAGAACATTGAGGCCGCGCCGGGTAAGTTTGGCGAGCAGAGCAATGTGAGCTTCGAATATGTGATGCGCTACAAGGGCCGCCTGAAGACCCCAACCGAGTATGGCAACATTATCATTAGCACCAATAACAATGGACAGACGCTCCATCTGCGTGATGTGGCCAAGATAGAGTTGGGCGGACTTTCCTATTCCGTAGGGCAAAAGAACAACAACCAGCCTTCAGCGATGGGTATGGTGCAGCAGATAGCCGGCTCCAACGCCAACGACATTGCCAAAGGGGTGAAAGCCGAGCTCGAGAAGCAGGCTAAGAATTTCCCTCCGGGGCTGGAATACAAGATCAACTACGATGTGACAGAGTTCCTTTACGCCTCTATCGAAGAAGTGGTGATGACTCTCGTGATCACTTTCATTCTCGTGTTCTTCGTGGTGTACATCTTCTTGCAGGACTTCCGTTCCACACTCATCCCGCTCATTGCCGTGCCGGTGTCGCTGATAGGTACGTTCCTCTTCCTTTGGATATTCGGTTTCTCCATCAACCTGCTCACGCTCTCGGCTTTGCTGTTGGCCATCGCCATCGTGGTGGATGATGCCATCGTGGTGGTCGAGGCCGTACATGCCAAGTTGGATTTGGGCTATAAGAGTTCGAAGACGGCTGCCATCGATGCCATGAACGAGATTTCGGGAGCCATCATCTCCATCACGTTGGTGATGGCCGCCGTGTTCGTGCCGGTGTCTTTCATCAGCGGAACGAGCGGTACGTTCTATCGTGAGTTTGGCGTGACTATGGCCGTGGCTATCGTTATCTCCGCCATCAACGCCCTCACGCTTTCGCCGGCCCTGTGTGCCATCTTCCTCAAGCCGCACGACGAGAACGGCCACGAGAAGAAGATGAGTATGGTGGATCGTTTCCACGCTTCGTTCAACACGGCTTTCGACAAGGTGGTGGGTAAATATAAGAAAGGTGTGGAAAATCTCATAGGCCACCGCATCATCACTGCCGTGAGCGTGGTGGTGGGTATCGCTGTGCTGGTGTTCACCATGGCTACCACGAAGACCGGTCTGGTGCCCGATGAGGACACGGGTGTCGTGTTTGTGACGATTTCACTGCCGCCTGCCACAAGTCAGGCCGAGACGCAGAAGGTGACCGACCAGGTGGATGCCATGTTGGCCAACAATCCGGCTGTGCAGAGTCGTCAGCAGATTGTGGGTTACAACTTTATTGCCGGTCAGGGATCCGACCAAGCCACCTTTATTGTCAAGCTGAAACCCTTCGACGAGCGCCCCAGCGGCTTCTTCCACAAGTTGGCCGGCCTTTGGGAGGGTGACGGCATCATGCGCTTCTTCGTGGACCCGATGGCCAATACCTCGGTGCTCGGTATGATCTACAAGCAGATTTCCAATATCAAAGGTGCGCAGATTCTGGCTTTCGGTCCGCCGATGATCTCCGGTTTCGGTGCCACCAACGGTCTGACATTCTCTATGCAGGACAAGACCGGCGGCAGCCTTGACAAGTTCTTCAAAGTGACCAAGGACTATCTGAAGGCCCTCAATGAGCGGCCCGAGATAAAGACAGCCATGACTTCTTACAACCCGAGCTATCCGCAGTATATGGTGGATGTGGACGTGGCCAAGTGCAAGCAGAGCGGCATCAGTCCCCGAGTGGTGCTCAGCACACTGCAAGGATACTACGGTGGTCTCTACGCTTCCAACTTCAACAGCTACGGTAAGCTCTACCGCGTGATGGTGCAGGGCGATGCCGCCAGCCGCATGAGGCCGGGCGACCTCACCAACATCTATGTGCGCACACCTTCGGGCATGGTGCCTGTGGGCGAATATTGTTCGCTTACCCGCGTCTACGGGCCGTCCAACGTGAACCGTTTCAACCTCTTCACCAGCATCAACATCAATGCCACACCCGCCGACGGATACTCTTCGGGTGAGGCTATCAAGGCTGTGGAGGAAGTGGCTGCCCAGACGCTGCCTGCAGGCTACGGTTACGACTTCTCGGGACTGACCCGTTCGGAGCAGGAATCGAGCAACACCACGGCCATCATCTTCGTACTCTGTATCGTGTTTGTCTATCTGATTCTCTCCGCACAGTATGAGAGTTATCTGCTCCCGCTGTCGGTGATCCTCTCGTTGCCGTTTGGTTTGGGAGGTGCGTTCATCTTCACGCAACTCTTCGGCCATCAAAACGACATCTACATGCAGATTGCCCTGATCATGCTCATCGGTCTGTTGGCCAAGAATGCCATCCTCATCGTGGAGTTCGCTTTGGAGCGCCGGCGCACGGGTATGGCCATCAAGTATAGCGCCATTCTCGGTGCAGCATCCCGTCTGCGCCCGATTCTGATGACGGGTATGGCCATGGTCATCGGTCTGTTGCCGATGATGTTTGCCAGCGGTGTGGGCAAGAACGGTAACCAGACACTCGGTGCGGCAGCCGTGGGCGGTATGCTCATCGGTATGATGATTCAGATATTCGTCGTGCCGGCCCTGTTTGTGATATTCGAATATTTGCAGGAGAAGTTCAAGCCGATAGAGTTCGGCGACGAGGAAAACAAGGAAGTGGCTTCCGAGTTGCAGCCCTACACCCGTCGGCCTATCGAATATAAAGTGGAGGAATAACAATATGAAGATTAGATATATAATGACTTTGGGTCTTGCAGCACTGGTTCTCACCGGCTGCAAGAGCCTTTATGGCAAGTATGAGCGCCCCACGGTGAACACCGCCGGACTGGTGAGGGATGTCATTTCACCGACCGACACACTCGCTGTGACCGACACGGCCACTTTTGGCAATCTGCCTTGGCGCAGCGTATTCACCGATCCCCGGTTGCAGACGCTCATTGAGAAGGCTCTTGCCAACAATACCGATCTGCTCAATGCCGCCCTCAATGTGAATATGGCCGAGTCCCAGCTCAAAGCTGCCAAACTGGCTTTTGTGCCCTCGTTCACCTTTTCGCCCCAGGGAACTATCGCTTCGTGGGACGGCAACAAGCCCACCAAGACCTATTCGCTGCCCATCTCGGCCAGTTGGAGTATAGACCTCTTCGGCAATCTGCTCTCGCAGAAGCGCAGTTCGCAGATGGCACTGATAGCTACGAAAGACTATCAGTTGGTGGTGAAGACAAAGATTGTCACCGGTGTTGCCAACATGTATTACACGCTTCTGATGCTCGACAAACAGCTGGAAATCGTGACCGACATGGAAGAGTTGACCAAGAACACGTGGGACTTGATGAAGATTCAGAAAGAGCTTGGTCGTGTGCGCTCCACCGGTGTGCAGAGTGCCGAGGCCAACTACTATTCCGTGCAGGCGCAGAAGGTCGACCTGCAGCGGCAGATACGTGAAACGGAAAACTCGCTCTCGTTGCTTTTGGCCCAACCGGCACAGGCTGTCGGGCGTGGCAAACTCGAAGAACAGAGTCTGCCTTCCAATCTGGCTGCGGGCGTAGGCATACACATGCTCAACAACCGTCCGGATGTTCACTATGCCGAGATGAGCCTTGCCCAGTGCTTCTACAATGTGGAGACGGCCCGGAGCAGGTTCTATCCCAGTCTCACCATCAGTCCTACGGGAACATTTACCAACAGCAGTGGGATGGGCGTGGTGAATCCCGGAAAGTGGCTCTTGAGCGCAGTGGGGAGCTTGGTGCAGCCTATCTTCCAGCACGGGCAGATTGTTGCCGGACTGAAAGTGGCCAAAGCTAAGTATGAACAGGCTTACAACACCTGGCAGCAGAGCATTCTCAGTGCAGGCAGCGAGGTGAGCAACGCCCTCGTGCTCTACAATTCTTCCAACGAAAAGAGTCAGATAGAAGCTAAACAGGTGGCCACGTTGAAGCAAAACGTGGAGGACACGAAGCGCTTGATGGCCGAGTCTAACAGCACCTATTTGGAGGTGATCACCGCCCAGCAGAGTCTGCTCAACGCAGAACTCTCCAAGGTGCGCGACGACTTCGCCAAGATGCAGGCTGTCGTAAATCTTTATTATGCGCTTGGGGGCGGTGTCAAGTAAAAAACTCTAAACTTTAAAACGTAAGATTATGGCAAGTGAAATAAGCCCCAGGGCAGAGGTTTCGCCAAAGGCAAAGATAGGTGACAACTGCAAGATATTCCCGTTTGTGTATATCGAAGATGATGTGGAGATCGGCGACAACTGCACGATATTCCCCTTCGTGAGCATCCTCAACGGCACCCGCATGGGTTCACATAACAAGGTGCACCAGTGCTCGGTGCTGGGCGCATTGCCCCAAGATTTCGACTTTGTGGGCGAGAAATCGGAGCTGGTCATCGGCGACAACAACATCATCCGCGAGAATGTGGTTGTCAACCGGGCCACCCACACAGGCGGACAGACGGTCATCGGCAATGACAACTTCCTCATGGAAGGTGCTCATATCTCTCACGATACCAAGGTGGGCAACGCCTGCGTGTTCGGTTATGGCACCAAGATAGCCGGCGATTGCGAGATTGGCAACGGTGTCATCTACTCGAGCAGTGTGATTGAGAAGGCCAACACCCGTGTGGGAGAAGGCGCAACGATTCAGGCCGGAACCACCTTCTCGAAGGATATTCCGCCTTATATCATTGCCGGCGGCACTCCCGTGGGTTATGGGGGCATCAATAGTGTGATGATGACGGCATACGGTATCGATGAGAAAATACAAAAGCACATCGCCAATGCCTATCGTCTGGTGTTTCATGGGCAAACAAGCGTGTTCGACGCTGTGCTGCAAATAAAAAGTCAGGTGCCCGACAGCACTGAGATTCGCAACATTGTGAACTTCATCAATGCCACGAAAATCGGCATCATCAGCAAGATGTAACAAAGCATTCATACCTATATGAATATTACTCTGTATGTAGAGCGGGTGTGCCGTGAGGCAGGCCCGCTTTTCTGTTTTTGTCGGGAGGGTGTGGCAGCCGGCTGACCTGCCTTTCCCGAAAAGATGTAGGGGCATCCGTTATTTGATGCAAAAAACGAATATAGGTATCGCACACACCGACAAAAACCGGTGAAAGCTCTCTTCGCAAGATGCCGGATGATGGTGAATAATATCAACAAAAGTGCATCCGCCAAAATTCTTCAACCAGAATGGGAAACCGGCCTCAGAACATCAAAAAAGCCCGCCGATTTTCTCATTCGGGCTCTTCGGGTTTGCGAAAGAGCCACACTTGAGAGCCGAAAGGGCCACAGTTGCAACGTAACTGTGGCCTTTTTGCAAGCCCCGTTGGACCTTTTTAGGCCCATTTTCGGCTCTCAATGTGTGTCAGTAAAATTCAAACGACTGATTATTAGTGTTTTGGAAATGTCGCCAAAATCGTTTATTTGCGTCCAAGTGGGTTGTCCGTTGCGAATATCGCAAGCAGAGAGGCCGAAAACGGATAAATAGTTTGACAATCCATCCTGCTTGTCAGCCTCTCCGCTAAACATCCAAGCATCCGACTGCGTCCCATAAATTCTTTCTGAAAGAAAACGTAGCCCGATGGAGTAAAAGGCTAATAAGAGGCAGTGCAGGGGATGCCTGCAGCCCGCACACGGTCGCGGATGGCATCTAACTCCTGCGGGGAGGCTTTGTGCAGGGCATGGTCGGGCGTTTCGCGGTCGATGGTGTAGATCATCACTTCCATCGGACCTATCTCTCTTACGGCCTCCAACCACGGGGCCACGTATGCATCTCCGGTGTTGTCCACGTCAAAGACCGTGCCGCCGGGTAGTGTCGTCGACCCTTTCATAAACATGGTCTGGATAATCAACCGGCCATTGAATTTCTTTAAATCAACAATCAGCCGCTTTACGTCAAACGACGGCTGGGTGGGCCGATCCACCTTATTTATATAGCCGGCATCCACTGTGTCGAGTTTCAAGATGTTGTTGTCCACTCGCATCAGGGCCTCACGCACACTTTCGTGATGCACGAAAGTGCTGTTGCTCAACACGCTCACCTTGGCACGAGGGCAATAGCAGTCGCGCAGCCGGATGGTGTCGTCGATGATTTCCGGGAAGTGCGGATGCGTTGTCGGCTCCCCGTTGCCGGCAAAAGTGAGCACATCGGGGACAGTCCCTTCCTCACGCATCGCTTTGAGTTTGGCCTCAAGAGCGATGGCCACCGCCTTCCGTGTGGGACGCCGGAGGTGGGCAATGTGGTCGCGGTTGAACCCGCATTCGCAGTAGATGCAGTCGAACGTACAGATTTTGCCGTCTTCGGGCATCAGGTTGATGCCCAGCGAGATGCCCAACCGGCGACTGTGTACGGGCCCGAAGATGGGCGACGGATAGATGATGGTGCTCATTGTAAGTTTCTTGTACGCTTGCTTTGTAATGACGCAAAGGTATAAAGAAAACGCGGATAAGCACCTGTCTTTCAGCTTTTTGTTGTTAATACACGTTAAACGGTCGTTTAGTCGGTGTTTTTTTTCTAAATTTGCAGCAATTTTGGTGTATTATATCCTTTAGGGAATGGGAAAGAAACGCAAAAAGGCCGGCGGTCGTACAGGATTGCAGGTCGTTACGCTATGTATCAGCACTGCTATGGTGCTTGTATTGTTGGGATTGGTGGTGATGTCCGTTTTCACGGCCCGCAACCTTTCGTCTGTGGTGAAAGAGAACCTTGTTGTGACGATGGTGTTGGAGCAGGACATGACCAATCCGGAAGCACAGCAGATATGCCGTAAACTGAACGCACGCCCTTATATCAATCATTTGGAATATATCAGCAAGGAACGGGCACTCAAGGAGGGGACGAAAGACCTCGGAGTTGATCCGTTGGAGTTTGCAGGCGTGAATCCGTTCCTTTCTTCCATCGATGTGACCTTGAAGGCCGATTATGCCAACACCGACTCTTTGCGCTGGATCACCAAAGAGTTGGAGGCCTATCCGAAGGTGAGCGAGGTGAACTACCAGCACGATTTGATAGAGCAGGTGAACCGCAATATCGCCAAAATAGGCATTGTATTGCTGGCATTGGCAGTGCTGTTGACTTTCATTTCGTTCTCCCTGATCAGCAATACCGTCCGTTTGGGTATCTATGCCCGTCGGTTCTCCATCCACACCATGAAACTGGTGGGAGCGTCTTGGGGCTTCATCCGCGGGCCGTTTGTGCGTCGGGCCGTCGTCGTCGGGCTGGTAGCCGCTCTGTTGGCCTGTATTGTTTTGGGCGGCACTGTCTACGGACTCTATCACTATGAACCCGAAATTCTGTCCGTGCTCACGTGGGAAGTCATGCTCATCACGGGCGTTTCGGTGTTCCTCTTTGGCATCATCATTACCGCTTTGTGTGCCAACATCTCTGTCAACAAGTTCTTGAAGATGAAGGCCGGCGAACTGTATAAGATTTAATAATGGATAAGAAAAATTTAGCTTTCGGCAAGACCAACTTCATCCTGTTGGCTGTCGGCATGTTGGTTATCATCATCGGTTTTGTGCTGATGGGCGGGCCCGGTTCCACCGAGACCACTTTCAATCCCGATATTTTCAGCACCATGCGCGTCAAGGTGGCTCCGGTGGTGACATTGTTGGGCTTTGTCTCCATCATCTATGCCATTGTTCATAAACCTAAAGACGACGAAGGTAGCAAATGAGCATTCTTGAAACCCTTATCATTGCTATCGTGGAAGGACTCACAGAGTTTCTCCCCGTCTCCTCTACCGGGCACATGATTATAGCCCAAGGGTTGCTCGGCGTGGAGAGCACCCCGTTTGTCAAGGCTTTCACCATCATCATTCAGTTCGGCGCCATCTTGTCGGTGGTGTGCCTGTATTGGAATCGCTTTTTCCGTTTAGACCATTCGCCGGCTCCTCAAGGCAGTTCGGCTTGGGCTCGGCTCATCCATAAGTGGGATTTCTACTGGAAGCTTTTGGTGGCTTTCATGCCCGCTGTTGTCATAGGTCTTATTGGCAAGAAGACCGGTCTGATAGACCGTTTTCTCGAGTCGGTAGGGGTCGTAGCTATCATGCTTGTAGTTGGTGGCGTGTTCATGCTCTTTTGCGACAGCATCTTCAATAAAGGTAGTGAGGATACAAAAATCACCGAAAAGCGTGCTTTCCGCATCGGTCTGTTCCAGTGTATAGCCATGATTCCGGGTGTTTCCCGGTCAATGGCGACGATTGTAGGGGGCATGGCGCAGAAACTGACCCGCCGCCGTGCAGCCGAGTTTTCGTTCTTTTTGGCTGTTCCTACAATGGCAGCGGCCACGGTGCTGGATGTGTGGGAGGTGTTTTTTAGCGACAGTGCCGACACCAACTGGGCCACGGCCGACAATCTGGCCATGCTCGCCCTGGGCAGTGTGGTGGCTTTTGTCGTGGCTTTGTTGGCCATGAAGTGGTTTGTGGATTTTCTGGCCAAATACGGTTTTAAGGCATTCGGCATCTACCGCATCATCGTTGGCGGTTTCATTCTGATATGGCTCATGACCGGTCACACCCTGTCAATGGTAGGCTGATGAATATCAACAAAGGCGAGATTATCTGCATAGACAAGCCCTATCGCATGTCGAGCTTCGGGGCACTGGCCCATGTCCGTTATCTCATTTCTCAAAAGATGGGAGTCAAGCGTGTGAAGGTGGGACATGCCGGTACGCTCGATCCGCTGGCCACCGGGGTGCTGGTGCTCTGTACGGGCAAGATGACCAAGAACATCGAGCAGCTGCAATATCACACTAAAGAATACACGGCCACCCTGCAACTCGGTGCCACCACGGCTAGCTACGACCGCGAACACACGGTGAATGCCACCTATCCCACGGGCCATATCACTCGCGAACTCATATTGGAGACGCTGCCGCAGTTTGTCGGGGAGATACAGCAAGTGCCACCGTCATACAGTGCCTGTAAGGTGAACGGCGACCGGGCGTATAAGTTGCGGCGCAATGGCAAGGACGTGGAATTGCAACCCAAGACCTTGCAGATAGACGAGATAGAGCTTACCGGCTTCGATGCAGGCACCATGCAGATGAGTATTCGTGTGGTGTGTGGCAAAGGAACTTACATTCGGGCCTTGGCTCGGGACATCGGGCGGGCACTCGGGAGCGGAGCGTTCCTCACCGCCTTGCGCCGCACAAGGGTAGGGGAAGTCCGGGTGGAAAACTGTATTGAGTTTGACCGTTTCCGGGAATGGCTGGACGGTCAGACCTTCGAGAACGATATTTAATAGCGTTAGAATCAACATAAACATAATGAAGCTTTCACAATTCAAGTTCAAACTGTCAGAAGAACAAATAGCTCTCTATCCTCATACGGCCGAGCATGTCATCACCCGGAAGGACGGCACGCAGTCCACTTTCCATGTTACCCGTCGTGAAGAGAGTCGTCTCATGGTTCTCCACAAGAAGTCGGAGAGGATAGATATGTACAAGACCGACGAGACGGGAGAGCCTCTGAAAGATGCTGAAGGGAGACCGCAATATATTCAGTTTCGTGACATCGTAGACTATTTCGGCGATGGTGACACTTTCATTTTCAACGACACGAAAGTGTTCCCCGCCCGTCTGTATGGCACGAAAGAGAAAACCGACGCCAAGATCGAGGTGTTCCTGTTGCGCGAACTGAATGAAGAAATGCGCCTATGGGACGTGCTCGTGGAGCCGGCCCGGAAGATTCGTATCGGCAACAAACTCTTTTTCGACGACACCAGCACCATGGTGGCCGAGGTCATCGACAATACCACGAGCCGCGGACGCACACTCCGCTTCCTCTATGACAGTCCGCACGATGAGTTCAAGCAGAATCTCTATGCCCTCGGTGAGTCGCCGTTGCCCCGTTATATTATCGACAGACGCGAGAGCCACCATGCCACTCCGGAGGATATGGACGACTTCCAGACTGTTTTTGCCAAGAACGAAGGGGCTGTCACGGCTCCGGCCACAGGACTGCATTTCAGCCGCGAACTGTTGAAACGCATGGAAATCTACGGCATCAACTTTGCCTATATCACTCTTCATTGCGGCTTGGGCAATTTCCACGACATCGAGGTGGAAGACCTCACCAAGCACAAGATGGATTCCGAACAGATGAAGATTTCTGCCGAAGCCTGCAAGGTGGTCAACGAAGCCAAGCGGGCCGGAAATCATATTTGTGCCGTGGGCACGAGTGTTGTCAAAGCCACAGAGACGGCTGTAGGCACCGATGGCATGCTCAAAGAGTTCGACGGGTGGACCAACAAGTTCATTTTCCCGCCCTACGACTTTGGATTGGCCGACTGCATGGTAGCCAATTTCTACCATCCTCTGTCCACGCTGCTCATGTCCACAGCGGCTTTTGGTGGCTACGACATGGTGATGGAATGCTACAACAGGGCTGCTGCCGACGGTTATAAGTTCGGTTGTTTCGGAGACTCCTTGCTTATTCTTGACGATTGATGCACACGGTCTATCTGTCTCTCGGTTCTAATATCGGTAACCGCAAGCGTGCCATGCGCGAAGCCATCGAAAAGATAGGGAAGGAGATAGGCCCTGTCATTCGCCAATCCTCCCTCCTCGAAACCGCTCCTTGGGGCTTTGAGTCACCCAATATGTTTCTCAACGCCTGCGTATGTGTGGAGACGGATCTCCCCCCCCGTCGGCTTCTCGATGCCACCCAGCGCATAGAGCGCGACATGGGACGGTTGTCGAAATCCACCGATGGCCAATACCACGACCGCATTATCGACATCGACATCCTGCTCTATGATGCCGTGAAGGTAAACGAGCCCGACTTGCAGATTCCCCATCCGCTCATGTATGAACGCGATTTCGTGATGACTCCTTTACAGGAGGTGCTGGTGGAGAAATAAAACCGGAACATGCATCGGCCGTAAAGAAGTTCAGACTTCTTTACGGCCGATGCATGTTTAAAGGGGCAAGTGCCATAGTCCGCGATGTCGTCGGCCTCCATGCCAATTCCTCTGCCGGGACTCCGGCTCCTATGACGTATATAAAACAAACAGGCCTGCAAATCCAATGCGGATTTGCAGGCCTGTTGTTTTCTTTGCCTTTTCGAGGGCTCGTATTATCTACGGAGACCAAGAGCCTTGATGATGGCACGATAGCGCTCTACGTCGCGGTCGTAGAGATAGTCGAGCAGGCGACGGCGCTTACCTACCAAACGGGTCAGAGAGCGAGTGGTGGCGAAGTCCTTGTGGTTCTTCTTCACGTGCTCAGTGAGGTGGGCGATACGGTAGGTGAACAGTGCAATCTGGCTTTCGGCAGAGCCGGTGTCAGTTGCAGTCTTGCCATACTGGCCGAAGATCTCTTCCTTTTTTGCTTTGTCTAAATACATTGCTTGAAAAATGATTAATGTGTTGTCGCATTATACATCCTTTGTGCGCTAACTGCCTTAATCACAACAGCTACGCAACCGAATGCATCGGAGTTTCCGAAAATGCGGTGCAAAGGTAGTCATTTTTCTTCAAAGAGGCGAGTGGCGGGCCTATAAAACTTCATGGGTTTACATAAATTAACCTTACGCCGCAGTCTATTATTCTTTCCCCACCGTCTGCTTATCATTATTTTTTTGTAATTTTGCACCCGAAATTAAAAGCTTTTAAGGTAAATTCAGATGCAAGACATTAGAAACATTGCAGTTATTGCACACGTTGACCACGGAAAGACCACATTGGTTGACAAGATGATGCTCGCCGGAAAACTGTTCCGCGACGGCCAGGATAACAGTGGCGAAGTGCTCGACGCCAACGACTTGGAGCGCGAGCGAGGGATAACGATTCTTTCAAAAAACGTTTCTATCAACTGGAAAGGTACTAAGATAAATATTCTCGACACCCCGGGCCACTCCGACTTCGGCGGTGAGGTGGAGCGTGTGCTCAACATGGCCGACGGCTGCCTGTTGCTCGTCGACGCCTTTGAGGGCCCCATGCCCCAAACCCGCTTCGTGCTTCAGAAGGCATTGCAGCTGGGGTTGAAACCCATTGTGGTGGTGAACAAGGTGGACAAACCCAACTGTCGTCCGGAGGAAGTCTACGAGATGGTGTTCGATTTGATGTTCTCCCTCAATGCCACCGAAGACCAGCTCGACTTCCCTGTGGTGTACGGTTCGGCCAAAAACGGCTGGATGGCAGAAGACTGGAAGACGCCTACCGACAACATTGAGTATCTGCTCGACAAGATAGTCGAGGTGATTCCCGCCCCCAAGCAGCTTGAGGGCACGCCCCAGATGCTCATCACGTCGCTCGACTACAGCAACTACACGGGGCGCATCGCCGTGGGCCGCGTGCATCGCGGAACACTGAAAGACGGCATGAATATCACCATCTGCCACCGCGACGGAAGTCAGGAAAAGACCAAGATTAAAGAACTTCACACTTTTGAAGGCATGGGACATGCTAAGACTGCGCAAGTGGAGTCGGGCGACATCTGTGCCGTCATCGGCTTGGAGAAGTTTGAAATCGGCGACACCATTGCCGACTTTGAGAATCCCGAGCCTCTGCCCCCGATAGCCATCGACGAGCCCACGATGAGTATGCTCTTCACCATCAACGACAGTCCGTTCTTCGGCAAGGAAGGCAAGTATTGCACCTCCCGCCACATACAGGAACGCTTGGACAAGGAGTTGGAGAAAAATCTCGCCCTGCGCGTGCGTCCTTTTGAGGACTTCACCGACAAGTGGATTGTCAGCGGGCGCGGTGTGCTCCACCTTTCCGTGCTCATCGAGACCATGCGCCGCGAAGGCTACGAGCTGCAAGTGGGTCAGCCGCAGGTGATTTATAAGACCATTGATGGGAAGAAATGCGAACCGATAGAGGAGCTCACGATCAATGTACCCGAAGAGTTCTCCAGCAAAATGATTGATATGGTGACCCGCCGCAAGGGCGAAATGACCTCTATGGAGAGTCAGGCCGACCGTGTGAACATTGAGTTCGACATCCCCTCCCGCGGTATCATCGGCCTGCGCACCAACGTGCTTACGGCTTCTCAGGGCGAAGCCATCATGGCCCATCGATTCAAAGAGTATCAGCCGTTCAAGGGCGAAATCTCCCGTCGCAGCAACGGTTCGATGATCGCTTTGGAGACCGGTACGGCATACGCTTATTCCATTGACAAGCTGCAAGACCGTGGCAAGTTCTTCATCGATCCGGGTGAGGAAGTCTACGGCGGTCAGGTGGTGGGCGAGCATGTCCACGACAACGACCTCGTGATCAATGTCACCAAGGCCAAGCAGCTCACCAACGTGCGCGCGTCGGGTTCCGATGAGAAGGCCCGTGTGATTCCCAAGACGGTGATGAGCCTTGAGGAGTGCCTCGAGTATATCCGCGAAGACGAACTTGTGGAGGTGACTCCGAAGAGTATGCGTATGCGCAAGATTCTCCTCGACCACTTGGAGCGGAAGCGGGCTGGGAAGGAGTAAAAAAGCCTCACCCCTGCCCCTCTCCGAGGGGAGAGGGGAGTGAAATGTCCGGAGGATAAATGTCCGGATGCTATTTTGCCGGATGAGTGCAGAAGAGAATGGATAAGAGTGTCCATCTCCTTTTTGTCACAGACGGAACAATATTTAAAAGAATAGGGCGTTTCATAAATAAAACCAATAGGGAATTTATTTATGAAACGTCTTTTTTTATGTCTTGCGGTCGCAACAGTGGCTCTTGTGGGGCAGGCACAGTCCCGGAGCGGCACATTCTCGCTCATTCCCCGGGTGGGTGTCAGCCTGTCCAAACTCAATTCCAGTGAAATTTTGCGTAACATTGATGGCGGTGGCGGCGAAGTGTTGAAATCGAGATACAAGCCCGGTTTCGTGGTCGGGGCCGATGCACAATATCAGATAGGCGACCGGGGAGCAGTCTCGCTTGGTGTGTTTTACACCCGGCAGGGCGAGCGTTTTGACGACATGGCCGATAAGACGGTGAAGGAAGACCGCTCGGTGATATTCTCCGGTGCGCACAACATTCATCTCAATCTCGACTACATCAACGTGCCTCTCATGGCCCATCTCTATCTTGCCGATGGGTTGTCGTTCAATTCCGGCGTGCAAGTCGGTTTCCTCGTTGGGGCCAAGTCCTATCAAGAACTCACCGGCTACACCGAGACCCCCAATGTGCAGACGGGCGAAGTGACCCGCGTCTATGACAAGCTGCCCAATGGAACCGAACTCAATGGCTACGAGCAGAAAGACAATGTGAAGTCTGCCTACAAGAAAGTGGCACTCTCCATTCCCATCGGTATATCCTACGAATACATGAATGTGGTGCTCGATGCCCGCTACAATGTCGGGCTCACCAAAGCCAACGAGTTCGGCAGTAAAGACCGCACATTCCTTTTCACTGTGGGTTATAAGTTCGACCTTTAACCTGCCCGTGGGTCCGCCATGCCGTCCTCTCCCTGCCGAAGTTGGATTTCGGTGAGGAGAGGGCGTTTTGTTTTTATATAGCGGGAAACTTATTCAAAACATGAAAATACACGACATGACATTTGGAAACTCTTAAACGGATATGTGCAAAAAATGTTTCGGGAAAACCGGAAAATCGGCATTCTGTTCTCATCAGGCCCAAACGAACTTGCAAAAGAGCCACACTTGGCATCTCATTCGGCCCGAGTGAGAAGGCGAAAAAGGCCCTTTTGCAAGGCCCTTTGGGCCGAATTGTCTTTCCATGGCAAGGGGGCTGAAAAAAGGGAAACGCTTGCGCGCTCCCCTTGCCAATGCAAAGATAGTGAATTTTCGGCCCCGATGCAAATGTGTAGTGAAAAGACAGGACAAAGTGCAAGGTCATGCAGACTTGTGTGGGAGACCCACTTGGTGTTCTATCCTGCCCGTCTTGATGACACGACAATCCCCTGACGCCTGCCGGAAGACAAGGTGTCAGGGGATTGTCGGTGCTATTCGGGGTAGTGGAGGTTCTCTTCCTTGATGTTGTCGAGCACCTCTTCCAGAAACTTCTTCGACTCGTAGCGTGCCATGGGCAGGTCGTGCAGCAAGTAATTGCCGCAGTCTCGGGGAGCCGCTCCGGGTATTTCACCCTCATATTCAGCCACAAACCGGAACGTACGCCGCATCAGTTCCACGATGTCTTTCGACTCCAAGTCACCGCGCATGAGCAGGTAGTTGCCCGTGAGGCAGCCCATCGGACCCCAATAGATGATGCGGTCTTTCCACTCCGCGTCGTTGCGCAGATAGGTTGCAGCAAGATGTTCCATGGTGTGGATAGCCCCATTGTGGAGGATTGGTTCGCGGTTGGGTTCTTTCATGCGGATGTCGAAAGTGGTCACGGTTTCGCCGCCCACCCGGTCTTTACGGCTCACGTAGATGCCGCGCAGCAGCCGCTCGTGGTCAATGGTGAATGAGGGTATTTTGTCCATATTGTCAAATGGTCTATAGTGTGTTGATGAAATGTCTCGTCACGTTGAAACTCCCCTCGGCCATGCGGTTCCAGAAATCGAAATACATTTGCGCCTTATGGTCTTTCAGGGGTACGTCGCTGATGATGCGAAAACTCACAAAAGGGGTCTTATAGAGGTGGCACGTCTGCGCAATGCTGCAACTCTCCATGTCCACTGCCGTCGCCTTGGGGAAGTGGGCGAGAATGTCCTGCATCTTCTCCCGGCTGTCCACAAACCATTCGCCGCTCACGATTTGTCCCGCCACGATGCGTTTCCCGGTCGTCGTTCCACCGGCGTTGAGGGCGAGAGCCTTATCGATAAGGTCGGCCGGTGACTTAAACCGTGCCGGCATCCCCATGATTTGTCCGTATTCACACTCCGCGCCGCAATAGGCATCGTGGTAGACACACTCTCTCGACACCACCACATCCATCACCTCCAGTGACACGTCGGCTCCGCCGGCACAACCCGTGGAGATGATGAGGTCGGGATGATAGCAGTTAATCATCTCCACGGCCCCGATGGCAGAGTTCACCTTTCCTATGCCGCATTGCTGGAGCACGATCTCCTTTCCTTCGATGGTGCCGACGACAAAGTCCCGGTGGTTGTGCCGCTCGGCGACCGCATCTTCGAGAATGGTCTTCAGTTGTGCAAGCTCCTTGTCCATTGCAACGATAACGCCTATTTTCATTTCCGTATGCTTCTTTTGCCTGCAAAAGTACGAAAAAGATGAGAGACAAAGGCGCGAAGATAAAAGATTTTTCGTAAATTTGTGCCAAAATTCAAACATGACAAGATGAATGCACTGAAGAAATATCTGCCGGATATTCTGGCTGTCGTTGTTTTTGCCGTTATCTCCTTTGTTTATTTTATGCCCGCCGACATAGACGGGCGCATACTCTATCGCCACGATTCGTCGGCCGGAGTGGGATTGGGACAGGAGGTTTCACACTTCAAGGAAGCCACAGGCGAGGTGTCCCGCTGGACCAATTCGGCGTTCAGTGGTATGCCCACCTACCAGATGGCACCTTCCTACAAGAGCACGGGCGCACTGGATGCGGTGATGAAGGCCTACCACCTCTGGTTGCCTGAAAACGTGTGGTATGTTTTTGCCTACCTTCTGGGCTTTTATATTCTATTGAGGGCGTTCGATTTTCGTCGCGAATTGGCCGTGCTCGGATCTGTCATCTGGGCTTTTTCGAGCTATTTCTTCATCATCATCGCCGCCGGACACATCTGGAAAGTCATGGCCTTGGCCTATCTTCCACCCATGATAGCCGGCATCGTGTCGGCCTATCGGGGCAAGTTCTTGTGGGGACTTATCCTGACTGCCGTCTTCTCGGCCTTCGAGGTGAATGCCAACCACGTGCAGATGACCTATTACTATCTGTTTATCATCTTCCTGATGGTCATCGCCTTTCTGGCAGAAGCCATCAAGGAGCGGCAGATGTCCCGTTTCCTCAAGGCCACGGGCGTTTGCGTGGCAGGTGCGGCCATCGGCATCAGTCTCAATATTTCCAACCTCTACCACACGTGGCAGTATGGGCAGGAGAGTATGCGCGGGAAGAGCGAACTCGTGAAAAAGAACTCGGCCAACCAGACCAACAGCGGACTGGACCGCGACTATATCACCCAGTGGAGCTATGGCATTGATGAGACATGGACACTCCTTGTGCCCAACGCCAAGGGTGGGGCATCCGTGCCGATGAGCCAGAATGCTTCGGCTATGGAGAAGGCCGATCCGCAGTTCATGCAGATCTACCAGCAACTGGGCCAGTATTGGGGTGACCAGCCTATGACCTCCGGCCCCGTCTATGTGGGGGCTTTCGTACTGATGCTTTTCGTGTTGGGCCTGTTCATTGTCAAGGGACCCATGAAGTGGGCATTGTTGGCAGCCACGGTGCTTTCGGTGCTGCTCTCGTGGGGGCGCAACTTCATGCCCTTCACCGACTTCTTCCTCGACTATGTGCCCATGTACGCCAAGTTCCGTACGGTGGCTTCCATCCTGGTCATAGCCGAGTTTACGATACCGTTGTTGGCCATGTTGGCCTTGAAGCGGGTGGTGGATGAGCCAGAGTTGCTCACCCGTAAGATCAAGTACGTTTACATCAGCTTCGGTCTTACAGCCGGCTTCTGCCTGCTTTTCGCCCTGATGCCCGGCGTGTTCTTCTCCGACTTCGTTTCCGGACAGGAAATGAAGGCCCTGCAACAGATTCCACAGGAATATCTTGGACCGCTGCTCAGCAATCTGCAAGAAGTGCGCAAGGGTATTTTCACAGCCGATTGTTGGCGCTCGTTTTGGATCATTGTCATCGGCACATTCTTCCTGCTGCTCTATAAAGCCGGCAAACTCAAGGCTGCATACATGGTCGGGGCCGTCACCGTGCTTTGTCTCATCGACCTGTGGCAGGTGGACAAGCGCTATCTCTACGATGACATGTTTGTGGAAAAGAGCGTCCGCGAGACTCCGCAGGCACTCACCGATGCCGACCGGCAGATATTGCGCGACAAGGATTTGGACTATCGCGTGCTCAATTTTGCCACGAGCACCTTCAACGAGAATGAGACCTCTTACTATCATAAGAGCATCGGCGGCTATCATCCGGCCAAGTTGCGCCGCTATCAGGAACTCATTGATGCCTACATAGCTCCCGAGATGCAGAAGACCATGGGGGCCGTGGCCGCAGCCGGAGGAGACATGACCAAGGTGGCCGGCGACAGCATTTTCCCCGTGCTCAACATGCTCAATGCCAAGTATTTCATCTTGCCTTTGCAGGGTGGGCACACTGTTCCCGTGCAGAATACCTATGCATACGGCAATGCGTGGTTTGTGGACAAGGTGACCTATGTGGGCAATGCCAACCAAGAGCTTGACGCACTGAAACGGCTCAATCTGCGCCGGCAGGCCGTAGCCGATGAGAAGTTCCGGGAGGTGCTGGGTGAGAGTGTGCCACAAGGGGAGGCTGTGGCACGGCTCACTGTCTACAAGCCCAACAACCTCACCTATGAAGTGAAAAGTGACAAGGGCGGGGTGCTTGTGTTCTCGGAAATCTACTATCCCGGTTGGACGGTCACCATCGACGGACAGCCGGCCGAACTGGGGCGTGTGAACTATGTGTTGCGTGCCTTGCAGGTGACGCCCGGCAGTCATAAGATCGTGCTCGACTTCCATCCCACGTCTGTCCGGAAAACCGAGACCGTGGCCTATGTGGGTTATGCCGTGTTGCTGCTCCTGGTATTTTTTGCCGTGTTCATGGAGTGGAGGAAGCGCAAGGAAGACGCAACCGTTGAATAAAAAGAGCGGAGGGAGAAATGGAAGGTAACTATTGCTATCAATATCCGCATCCGGCCATCACGGCCGACTGTCTTGTCTTTGCCTGTGATGGAGCCGTCACAAAGTTGCTCCTCATCGAACGCAGGCATGAGCCTTGCAAGGGGCGGTGGGCTTTCCCCGGCGGTTTTATGAACATCAACGAGACGGCTGATGCCGCTGCCCGGCGAGAACTGCAAGAGGAAACGGGACTGACGGTGGGTGAGTTACACCAAGTGGGGGCATATACGGCCGTAGAGCGCGATCCCCGTGAGCGTGTTGTCACCATTGCCTATTACGCCGAACTCGACAGTGTAGCTGCCGTTGAGGCTGCCGATGATGCCTGCCGGGCCTGTTGGTGGAGTCTCGACGATTTGCCGGAACTGGCTTTCGATCATGCCGAAATCTTGCGCGACGCTCTGGAAAAGCGTAAATACAAATCCCAAGGCAAACGGTAAATGGAACTGCAAACGAAGGTAAACATCCCCGTGTCGGACTGGAAGATAGCCCCCTGTGAACAGATGCTGTTCGTGGGGAGTTGCTTTGCCGATAATCTCGGTCGCCGTTTTCAGACCGAGAAGTTTCGGGCCACGGTCAATCCCCGAGGCGTGATGTATAACCCGGCCAGCATTCTCCACACCGTGGAGCTGTGCAGGGATGAGGTTCCCCATGTGGCCGTGTTCACACTTGGCACCAATCATGTTTACCGACTGCGGGAGACGGGCGAGATTGTGGATAACTGCCAGAAGCGTCCACAGACCCTTTTCAAGGAAGAAGAGCTCTCCGTAGGCGAGTGTGCGTCTCTCCTTGTTCAGGCTGTGGAGGAGTTGCAACGCCGCTATCCCGCGCTGAAGGTGGTGGTGACAGTGAGTCCCATCCGCTATGCCAAGTACGGTTTTCATGGCAGTGCGCTTTCTAAAGCCACGTTGCTGCTGGCTGCCGACAAGCTTGTGAAGCAGATTCCCGACACCGTCACTTATTTTCCTGCCTACGAACTCCTCAACGACGAACTGCGTGACTATCGTTTCTATCGTGAGGATATGCTTCATCCGTCTGATCAAGCGGTGGAGTATATCTACCGCCGTTTTGCCGAAACGTTCTTTTCTCCCGTCACATTTGAGTTCTTGGACGAGTGGAAACCCATTCGCGAAGCATTGGCACATAAGCCTTTTCATCCGGAATCATCCGAATATCAGGTATTTTTGGGCAAGACGCAGGAAAGGCTCGCAGCCCTTCGCAGAAAATATCCGATGATGGGAGAATGATTCCTCAAACCCATAAAAAGAAAGGGAATTATTTTGTGATATTGTGAATTTGCAGTAACTTTGCTGCAAATACATGTAATCGAATCACAATGACGTATACTATTGAAAAGGTAACCACACTGATAGGTGCGCGTCGCTATGGTGACAAAGAGACCAACATCGGATTCCTTCTGACCGATAGCCGTTCTCTATGCTTTCCCGAAGAAACACTTTTTTTCGCCCTCAAATCCGAACGCAATGACGGACACAACTACATTCCGGAACTTTATCGGCGGGGCGTGAAGAACTTTGTGGTGACGGAAGTGCCTGCAAACTGTGCTTCTGATTATCCGGATGCCAACTTTCTGAGGGTGGTGAACACGCTTGAAGCGTTGCAACGCTTGGCTGAACGTCATCGTGATGAGTTTAACATTCCCGTTGTAGGCATCACCGGATCCAATGGCAAGACGATGGTGAAAGAGTGGCTCTATCAGCTCCTTTCGCCGCAGATGTGTGTCACCCGTTCGCCCCGGAGCTACAATTCGCAGATAGGTGTGCCCCTTTCCGTGTGGCTCATGAACGAGCAGACGGAAGTAGGCGTGTTCGAGGCCGGCATCAGTCAGCCGGGTGAGATGCTTGCTTTGCGCGACATTATCCAGCCCACGATAGCCGTACTCACCAACATCGGTGAAGCCCATCAGCGCAATTTCGAGTCGAAAGGTGACAAATGCAAGGAGAAGCTCGTGCTCTTCCATGATGCACGTACCGTCGTCTATAATGCCGATGACGAACTGGTGGAACGTGTGCTTGCCCAGATGGAGAGCACATTACCCGGTGGTGAACCGCAAGAGCGGCTCGGTTGGTCAGTCAGAGACAGACATGCACCCATGTTTGTCAAGTCGATAGAGAAGAAAGAGAGTGCTACCACTGTCACCTATATATATAAAGGTGGCGAGGAAAATTGGTATTCCATCCCTTTCATTGATGACGCTTCCATTTGTAATTCCATCATTTGCGCCATCGTGGCGTTGCGCATTGGTATCGCGCCTGACGAACTCGACCGGCGCATGCAGGGCATAGAGCAAGTGGCCATGCGCCTGGAGGTGAAAGAGGGGCAACATGGTTGCACGCTTATCAACGACTCCTACAACTCCGACATCAACTCTCTCGACATCGCACTCGACTTCATGAACCGTCGCCCCGACCACAAGGGACGCCGACACACACTTATCTTGAGCGACATTTTCCAAAGCGGCGAGGAGCCCACTGCCCTTTATCAGGAGGTGAGCGACTTGGCACGAGAGCGCGGTGTGGTGAAGTTTATTGGTATAGGCCCGGAAATCTGCGCCCAAAGCGAGCGTATACAGATTGCCGAAAAAGATTTCTTCGGGAGCGTGGAGGAATTTATCGTGAGCGATGTGTTCCGTTCCTTGCGCGACGAGGTGATTCTGCTGAAAGGGGCCCGGCGTTTCGGTTTCGACCGGCTCACGGAATTGTTGGTGAAAAAAGTGCATGAAACCACGCTGGAAGTGAATCTCAGTGCAGTGGTGAAAAACTTGAATCACTATCGGTCGTTCATGAAAGCCGAGACCAAACTGGTGTGCATGATCAAGGCCGACGGCTATGGAGCCGGAGCCGTGGAGATAGCCAAAACACTGCAAGATCACCGGGTAGACTATCTTGCCGTGGCAGTGGCTGATGAAGGGGTGACGCTGAGAAGAAACGGTATTACCTCCAACATCATGATCATGAATCCCGAAATGACGGCTTTCAAGACCATGTTCGACTACGATCTAGAGCCCGAGGTCTATTCTTTCCGCCTGCTTGAAGCACTTATCAAAGCTGCCGAGAAAGAGGGCATCACGGGATATCCTGTGCATATCAAGCTCGACACGGGTATGCATCGCTTGGGTTTCGACCCACGGCAGGACATGGAGCAGCTTATCGACCGGCTCCGCCACCAAAATGCCATCATCCCCCGCTCGGTGTTCAGCCATTTTGTCGGCTCCGACAATGATGGTTTCGATGAGTTCTCCGCCCGTCAGTTTGCACTTTTTGATGAGGGAAGCAAGCAGTTGCAGGCAGCTTTCGAGCATAAAATACTGCGCCATATCGACAACTCGGCCGGTATCGAACATTTCCCTGAACGCCAGTTGGACATGTGTCGGTTGGGCCTCGGACTGTATGGCATCAATCCCCGCAACAACGAGATTATCCACAATGTGTCTACGCTCAAGACCACCATCCTGCAAATGCGCCGTGTCCCGGCAGGCGACACGGTGGGTTACAGTCGTAAGACAGTGCTGGAGCATGACAGTGTGGTGGCTGCCATCCCCATCGGATATGCCGACGGACTGGACCGCCATTTGAGCAACCGCCACGGCTATTGTTTGGTGAACGGGCAGAAAGCTGAGTATGTGGGCAATATCTGTATGGATGTCGCGATGATTGATGTCACGGGCATTGATTGCAAAGAGGGCGACAGTGTGGAGATTTTTGGCGACCATCTGCCCGTCACGGTGCTCAGCGACATTGTTGATACCATTCCCTACGAAGTGCTCACGGGCATCAGCAATCGTGTGAAGCG
The DNA here is from genome assembly GCF_000184945.1 of Segatella buccae ATCC 33574. Lineage (GTDB taxonomy): Bacteria > Bacteroidota > Bacteroidia > Bacteroidales > Bacteroidaceae > Prevotella > Prevotella buccae. Next base: position 46,558 of record NZ_GL586311.1, on the reverse strand, counting down.
GGTCTATTTCCAAGATTAATTTTCGATAAAATGTGTCTGTAAAGAGACAAGTAAGAAGCGGTTCGGAATCACAATGTGGGTTTCGGGTCGCTTTTTGCTTTGTGATGAGGACAGACACAATGCCTGCGACACGCCAGATTGGGCGCGCACACAGCCGTGGAGGCGTTTAAGTATTTCTTAACATATTTTCGTATAATCATATAGAAAGTTTTTGTTATCTTTGCATTCGTGCGGTGGAATCTACCTGCGAGTGCCGCCAAAGCGACTGAAAACTACGATTAAAGCAATCGACAACAAACAAGCAAACAATCGAAAAATAAGTATATGGAACAAGTCTTCAGCTATATCATCAGCTTCGGAGCCAGCGTGATGATGCCCATTCTGTTCACAATCATCGGATTGTGCATCGGCATGAATTTTGGAAAGGCTCTTAAGTCAGGACTTTTCGTCGGTGTCGGTTTTGTGGGCCTTGGTGTAGTTACCGCCCTGCTCACCACCAATTTCAATGGGCCGTTGAGCTCCATCTCCGACTTCTACCATCTTCAACTCAACGTTTTTGACATGGGGTGGCCGGCTGCTGCAGCCGTAGCCTACAACACGGCGATAGGCGCACTCATCATTCCGGTCTGCCTGGGCATCAACTTCTTGATGCTCATCACCAAGACCACCCGCACTGTCAACATCGATTTGTGGAACTATTGGCATTTTGCTTTCATCGGTGCTGTAGCCTATTTTGTGATGGGCGAGAGCCTTGCGTGGGGCTATTTTGCCGCCATTGTGTGTTATATCATTACGCTTGTCTGTGCCGATCTCACTGCCGAAAAGTTTCAGAAATACTACGACCTTGAAGGTATTTCCATTCCCCAACCTTTCTGTCAGAGTTTTATGCCTTTTGCCATTGTCCTCAACAAGGCTTTGGACAAGATCCCCGGCTTCAGACATCTCGATGTTGATGCAGAGGGACTGAAGAAGAAATTCGGTGAGCTCGGCGATCCGTTGGTGCTCGGTGTCATTGTAGGCGCGCTGATAGCCCTTTTCGGTGAAGCCGGCCACATTACCGGTTTCGACGCCTACGTGAAGGAAATGCAGGCCGCCGACGCCTCTGCCACTGCCACGGATGCCACGATGGCCATTGTGAAGAGCGTGCTCTCGTTGGGCGTCATCATGGGGGCAGTGATGGAACTCATTCCCCGAATCACCCGGTTGTTTATCGATGGGCTGATGCCTATATCCGAAAAGACAAAGGAACTGGTCAATAAGAAGTTTAACGGAAAGAAAGTGTATATCGGCATGAGTCCCGCGCTTGTTATCGGTCATCCCACCACGCTCGTGGTGTCTCTATTCCTCATCCCCACCATTTTGGCTTTGGCAGTGTTCCTTCCCGGCAATCAGTTTCTGCCTTTGGCATCGTTGGCCGGCATGTTCTACCTATTCCCAATCGTGCTGCCCTACACTAAGGGCAATGTGGTGAAGACCTTCGTGATAGGTTTGGTGGCTCTCGTGCTCGGTCTCTACTTTGTGACCGACATGGCTCCCGACTTCACCAAGGCTGCAGCCTCTGTCTATGCCGCCACGGGCGACAAGTCGGCCCACATCCCCGACGGCTTCTCGGGTGGTGCGCTCGACTTTGCCTCAAGTCTTTTCGGTTGGGTGATTTACAAGCTCACCTGCTATGTGGAATACGTCGGTCCGGCCATTCTTGTGGTGGTTACAGTAGCCCTGATGCTGTTCAACCGCCGTCGTATTGTCAGAGACATCAAGAAAGCAAATAACTAAAACAGACTATAAAAAATGAAGAAATCAATGTTGTCTTTGGTCTTCTGCCTGATGGCAGGTCTCGGTCATGCCCAGTGCAGCGAGGCGACCTATGAGGTGAAGGCCGAGAATGCCTACACCCACTACAATGTGCGCTATGCAAGCAATCCCGCGGATGCCAAGCACTACACGACCGCCCGCTTGCGCAAGGAGTTTGCCATCGAGAAAGTTTTCGCCCCGGGCGAAGTGAACTGGACTTACACGATGTACGACCGCTTTCTCATAGGCGGTGCCGAACCGACTACGGCTCCTCTGAAACTCACCTCCATAGCACCGCTCTACACCGACAAACCCAATGACCGGAAGCAGCTGCTCGATAATCGCGAGTTGGGCATTATCAATATCGGTGGTGAGGGGATGGTCACAGTCGATGGAAAGGTTTATACTCTTGGTTTTCAGGAGGCCCTCTATGTGGGGCGTGGGGCCAAAGACATCACCGTGGCCAGTAAGGATGCCGCACATCCGGCTAAGTTCTATATGAACAGTGCTTGCGCCCACCAGACCTATCCCACCAAGAAGGTGACGCTGAAAGACGCCAATAACATCAAGGCTGGAAGCATGAAAGAGAGCAACGACCGGGTGATACATCAGATGATTATTGACGGTGTGGCCGGCGTGCATACCTGCCAGTTGCAGATGGGTATCACCGAACTGAAGGAGGGAAGTGTGTGGAACACCATGCCCGCTCACACCCATCTGCGTCGCATGGAGACCTATATGTATTATAATGTGCCGCAGGGACAGAAAATTCTCCATGTCATGGGCGAGCCCCAAGAGACTCGTCCTGTGTGGCTTGACAACGAGCAGGCCGTGATAGCTCCTGAGTGGAGTGTCCATTGCGCCGCAGGCACCAGCAACTATACCTTCATTTGGGGCATGGCCGGAGAGAATCTCGTCTATACCGATATGCAGGTGATTAAGATTCCTGAACTGAAATAAACTGAAACAAATGAGCAATATACAAACTACGAAGATGTCCAACTTCCGTTGGGTCATTTGTGCGTTGCTGTTTTTGGCAACCACTGTCAACTACATGGATCGGCAGGTGCTTTCTCTCACATGGAAAGATTTCATCTCTCCCGAGTTTCATTGGAACGATAACGATTATGGTACGATCACCGGCTTGTTTTCCATTTTCTATGCCGTGGCCAATCTCTTTGCCGGTAAGTTTGTCGACTGGATGGGCACCAAGAAGGGCTATCTCATCGCCATATTTGTATGGTCTACGGGTGCCGTTCTCCATGCCGGTTGCGGTTGGGTGGCCATGCAGATAGAGGGGTATGACAGTATCGAGGCCCTGCGCATGGTGCAAGCCGGCAGTGATGCCGCCGTAGCCATCGCCACGATCAGCGTGTGGCTGTTCCTCTCCTGTCGTTTCATTTTGGCTGTAGGTGAAGCCGGCAACTTCCCAGCAGCCATCAAGGTGACGGCCGAGTTCTTCCCCAAGAAAGACCGGGCTTTCTCCACATCCATCTTCAATAGCGGAGCCTCTGTGGGAGCCCTTGCTGCACCGGCCACCATCCCCCTGCTGGCCCGCGCTTGGGGCTGGGAGATGGCTTTCATCATTATCGGTGCTTTAGGCTATGTGTGGATGGCCTTGTGGATTTGGCTCTACGACAAGCCACATGCCAGCAAGCATGTCAACCGGGCAGAACTTAACTACATAGAGCAGGACAATGACCTCAATGAGGTGCAAGAAGAGCAGGTGGAAGCAAAGGAGGAGAAAACCATCAACTTCTTCAAGTGTTTCTGCTATCGTCAGACTTGGTCGTTTATCGTAGGCAAGTTCATGACCGACGGCGTGTGGTGGTTCTTCCTTTTCTGGGCACCGGCCTATTTCTCCGACCAGTATGGTTACACCTCCGATTCAGCGATGGGCATTGTCCTCATCTTCACGCTCTATGCCATCTGCACCATTCTCAGCATTGGCGGTGGCTATCTGCCCACCTATTTTGTCGACAAGAAAGGCATGAATCCCTATATTGGTCGTATGCGGGCCATGTTGATATTCGCCTGCTTCCCCGTGTTGGGCCTCTTTGCCCAGCCGATGGGTGCATTCAGTCCGTGGTGGCCTGCCATCATTATCGGTCTGCTCGGTGCCGGCCATCAGGCTTGGTCGGCCAATCTCTATTCCACCATCGGCGACATGTTCCCCAAGTCCACCATTGCCACCATCACAGGCATTGGCGCCATGGCCGGCGGTATCGGTTCGTTCCTCATCAACAAGGGGTCGGGCATGTTGTTTACATACGCCGAGGAGCAGGGAACTGCGTTCCGTTTCATGGGTTTTGAAGGCAAACCGGCCGGCTATATGATCATCTTCTGCATCTGTGCCGTGGCCTATCTTGTGGGATGGATCATCATGAAGACGCTCGTTCCGAAATATAAGCCCATCGTTGTGGAATGATTTGGAGCAGATAATCTTGAAAAATCGTTTATACTCCTACGCCCATAGCCGGACTGAAAGGGGCATGCCGAGTAAGTGCTCCATGTAGATTGACAAATCAATCGGGTAATAATAAAAAGGTGAAAGAAACTGTAACTGTAGGTTCTTTCACCTTTTTATTGTTTGATATTTTCTCAATCGATTTGCAAATCCGTCATTCATGTCGTATCTTTGCATAAGCAAGGGAAGTGTGGGAGCATTTCCCTTTTTTTGATTTCAATCCATCAACAGCCCTCCCGACCCCTTGAAAGTGACTTTCCCACTCCGAATGGCTTTACAAAAGGGCCTCTTTGAGCCTCTCGGTTGGGCCGAATGAGCCTCTGACTGTGGCCGTTTTGCAACATCGTTTGAGCTTAACGGGAACAGTGCTTCGCTTTTATTGACGGTTTAGAATAGTTCTTTTGGCATTTAAGAGCAAAGTCCATATTTTCTATGTAAGACTTTTTCTAAATCTTTAATACTTCTCGCTATACATGCAAGGGAAGGATTCAAAGATTTAGAAATTCAAAGATTCAAAAATGCAAAAGGCTTGTCGGGCGTGTAGGGGCGGTGCTTTATGCCTGCCCGCACGGGCCGATAGGACCGTATCGTCGGTAAGGGATGCCGGAAACATTTGTGGGAATATACGATTTCCCAAATCGTGTGGGCAGGCATAAAGCGCTGCCTCTACACGTTCTTTAAATCCTTGAATTGCTAAATTTTTATTTTTTTGAATCTTACGCATCCTTTCTCATTCCAAGAATCCTTGCGCTTTTAGCGCATCAAGCATACCCCGGCTCATGGCTTCGTTGTCTTTTTTGGTGTAGCGGAGGTCTGTAAACACCTGCGCGAGTGTTTCCTTTTGGTTGATTTCAATGAAATGGCAGTTTTCTTCCAAAGCCTCTTTGTCGGCATAGAAGTCATTGATTTTTTCCGGCGTGTAGTCTTCAAAATGCTCGTGGTGGATGATGGCACGCAATGGCAGACGGTCTGAGAGGGCCGGCGACTCGTCAGGCCAACCCAATGTGATGGTAGCCACGGGGAACACAAGGCGGGGCAAGTGCAGCGTGTCAATGATGAGCTGTGGCATATACACCGTGGTGCCGAGAAAGCAAGTGCCTAAGCCTTCGGCTTCAGCCAGATTGCAGAACGTCTGCGTGTAGAGCAGGGCATCGGTGGCAGCATTGATGAACGAAAGGAAGTTGTCGTAGCCCGGTGTCGCCTTGCGGTTGTCAGCCCAGACGGTGGTACGTCGAAAGTCGGCGCAGATAGTGAGCACCACGGGTGCTTCCTCTACCATAGGTTGGTTGAAATGGGCCGGAGCCAGTGCCTTTTTCCCTTCCTTGCTCCGCGTCACCACGACGCTGTACAGTTGCAGATTGCCCATTGTGGGCGTGCGCTCAGCTTCCTCAAGCAAGCGTTCGAGTAGTTGGTCGCTCACTTCGCGTTGGCTGTATTTGCGTATGGTCTTTCTTGTCTTGATGGTTTCCATTGTTGTGCTGTTTTATTACAAATAGATGTTGTCTTGTGCAAAGTTACTCCTTTATGCCGGATTGGCAAAATCTTTCTTCTTTTTCCTTTTCCGTACTCTGGCTTCCCTGTTGGCTTTAAAGCTGGTGGGCGAAAGGGGGAAAAGCGATGAGGTGGTATAAAACGGAAAACTTTTTGATAATAATGGCATAAAAAGTTGTCTGTTTTGGAAATTTTAACGGATAAGATTTTTCGGTTAATATATCCGAAAAGGTTTCTTTATCTCAAAACTAATTTGTAGTTTTGCACATGTAATCTAAGCGATACAAAATGGATAATTTAAAGACGTATTCTTATGAGGAGGCCTTTGCCGCCTCTCTTAAATATTTTGGTGGCGACGAGTTGGCCGCCCGTGTGTGGGTCAACAAGTATGCGATGAAGGACAGCTTCGGCAATATCTTCGAGAAATCGCCCGAAGACATGCACCGGCGCATTGCCGGCGAGATAGCACGCATTGAGCGCAAGTATGCCAATCCGCTGTCTGAAGAAGAGATTTTCGGTTTGCTCGACCATTTTCGTTACATCGTTCCTGCCGGCAGTCCAATGACCGGCATCGGCAACAGCCATCAGGTGGCATCGCTGAGCAACTGTTTCGTGATAGGGCTCGATGGCGATGCCGACTCCTATGGTGCCATCATGCGCATTGACGAAGAGCAGGTGCAACTGATGAAGCGTCGCGGTGGAGTGGGGCACGATTTGAGCCACATCCGGCCGAAAGGAAGTCCGGTGAACAATTCGGCACTTACTTCCACCGGTCTTGTGCCCTTTATGGAGCGTTACAGCAATTCCACCCGGGAGGTGGCGCAAGATGGCAGGCGTGGTGCGCTGATGCTCTCCGTGAGCATCAAGCATCCCGACAGTGAGGCCTTTATCGACGCCAAGATGACCGAAGGTAAGGTGACGGGGGCCAATGTGAGTGTGAAGCTCGACGATGAGTTCATGCAGGCAGCCATCGACAATAGGCCCTACGTGCAGCAGTTTCCCGTCACAGGCGATGCACCTAAAGTGAAAAAAGAGATTTCGGCCAAGGCTCTTTGGGAGAAAATTGTCCACAATGCTTGGAAGAGTGCCGAGCCCGGTGTGCTCTTTTGGGACACCATTCTGCGCGAGAGCATCCCCGACTGCTATGCCGACCTTGGTTTCCGCACCGTGAGTACCAATCCCTGCGGGGAAATTCCGCTCTGCCCCTACGACAGCTGTCGCCTGATCAGCATCAACCTTTATAGTTATGTGGAGCATCCCTTTACCCCCGATGCCCACTTCAACATGGACAAGTTCAAGCAGCATGCGCAGTTGGCACAGCGGCTCATGGACGACATCGTGGATCTCGAAATGGAGAAGATAGAGCTCATCATGGAGAAAATCAAGGCCGATCCGCAGAGCGAGGAGGTGAAAGGTGCCGAATATCATCTTTGGGAGAAGATCAAGCACAAGAGCAGCCTGGGCCGTCGCACGGGCGTGGGTATCACCGCCGAGGGCGACATGCTCGCAGCTATGGGCTTGCGCTATGGCACGCAGGAGGCTACCGACTTCAGTGTGGAGGTACACAAGGCACTCGCGCTCAACGCTTACGCCTCAAGTGTGCAAATGGCCAAGGAGCGTGGGGCCTTCGAAATCTTCGATGCCAAGCGGGAGGAGCACAATCCCTTCATCCTGCGGCTCAAGGATGCCGATCCGCAACTCTATGACGACATGGTGAAGTATGGCCGTCGCAACATCGCCTGCCTCACCATTGCCCCCACGGGCACCACGTCGCTCATGACCCAAACCACAAGCGGCATCGAACCCGTGTTCATGCCCGTGTATAAGCGTCGTCGCAAGGTGAATCCCAACGATACCGACGTGCATGTGGACTTTGTCGACGAGGTGGGTGACTCGTTTGAAGAGTATATTGTTTACCACCGGAAGTTCCTCACGTGGATGCAGGCCAACGGACTTGACACCGAGAAGCGGTACACACAGGAGGAGATTGATGCGCTGGTGAGTCGGTCGCCTTACTATAAAGCTACGGCCAACGATGTGGACTGGCTGATGAAAGTGAAGATGCAGGGCGCCATACAGAAGTGGGTGGACCACTCCATCTCCGTGACGGTGAACCTGCCCAACGATGTGGATGAGGCGCTCGTCAACCGGCTTTACGTAGAAGCGTGGAAGAGCGGATGCAAAGGATGCACCATCTACCGTGACGGAAGCCGTTCGGGCGTGATGATTTCCGTCTCGAAGAAAGACAAGAAGAAGGAGACTTCGGTTGCTCCTGTTGCCGAGGCCGTACCCTGCAAGCATCCGCAAGTGACGGAAGTGCGTCCCCAGACTTTGGAGTGCGATGTGGTGCGCTTCCAAAACAATAAGGAGAAATGGGTGGCTTTTGTAGGTCTGCTCGACGGTTATCCCTACGAGATATTTACCGGTCTGCAAGATGACGAGGAGGGCATTGTGCTGCCTAAGACCGTCACCAAGGGTAAGATTGTGAAGCAGTCCAATCCTGACGGCACCAAACGCTACGACTTCCAGTTTGAGAACAAGCGCGGCTATAAGACCACCGTGGAGGGCCTGAGTGAGAAGTTCAACCCCGAGTATTGGAACTATGCCAAACTCATCTCGGGCGTGTTGCGCTACCGTATGCCCATCGACCACGTGATGAAACTTGTGGGTTCGCTCCAACTCAAGGACGAGAGCATCAACACTTGGAAGAACGGAGTGGAGCGCGCACTCAAGAAATACATTGTGGACGGGACAAAGGCAAATGGGCAGAAGTGTCCCAACTGCGGTCAGGAGACTCTGGTCTATCAGGAGGGATGCCTGATATGCACCAACTGCGGTGCTTCCCGTTGCGGATAAGCCGTTTGCTCCCCCACATTGCCATGCCGGCATGAGGTCACCGGCCGTATGGCTGCAGCCGTGTGGAGAGAGCGTGTGACAACTTGATGATACCGAGATATGGAACTGAAAGAAAGTTTTATAACATTGAGCAACCTGCGGTTTCACGCTTTCCATGGCGTGTTGCCGCAGGAGCGCGTTACGGGCAACGACTATGTGGTGAGCCTCAAGATGGGGTATGACTTCTCTAAAGCGATGGACTCCGACCGGGTGGAAGATACGCTCAACTACGCTTCTGTCTTTGAGGTGGTGAGACGGGAGATGGCTGTGCCCTGCAACTTGCTCGAACGGGTGGCCGGTCGCATTGGCTGTCAGCTGTTCCGGAGCTTTCCCGCCATCGTCTCTTTGCACCTCTCCATCACCAAGGTGAATCCTCCTATGGGCAGCGATTCCGACGGTGCAGGCGTAGAAGTTCACTTAATAAATGATAAAACTTAACCCCGATAGCAGGTTTTCCGGCAAATAATGACTACTTTTGTCCAATATTAAAACGATATGTATAGACGTCTATTCTTTGCATTGACCGCCTTTTTTCTGTTGGCCGCCACACCGTTGGGGGCCGCACGTCGTTTCACACTTGTCATCGACCCCGGTCACGGAGGGCACGATGCCGGTGCAATGGGGGCCATTTCAAAGGAGAAAGATATCAATCTGAATGTCGCTTTGGCTTTCGGGCGGTATGTGGAACGCAACTGTCCCGATGTCAGAGTTATTTATACGCGCAAGACTGATGTGTTTGTGCCGCTCAACGAGCGGGCGCAAATAGCCAATAGGGCCAACGCCGATCTCTTCGTCTCGGTGCATACCAATGCGTTGCCCGGGGGGAAGATAGCCCGCGGTTTCGAGACTTATACGCTGGGTATGCACCGCGCCAAGGACAATCTTGATGTGGCTATGCGTGAAAACTCGGTCATATCCATGGAGAAAGGTTATCGCCAGACCTATCAGGGGTTCAACCCCAAATCGTCGGAAAGCTACATCATGTTTGAGTTCATTCAGGGTAAGAACATGGAGCGTAGTATTGATTTGGCCCGCTACATCCAGCGTAATGTATGCGCAGGAGGAGCCCGTCCCGACAAGGGGGTGCATCAGGCAGGCTTCCTCGTGCTCCGCGAGACATCAATGCCCGGTTGCCTGATAGAGCTTGGCTTCATCACCACCCCCGATGAGGAGCGGTTTCTCAATTCCTCCGAAGGCATCAGCAGCGTGGCGGAAGCTATCTATCGGGGCTTCTTACAATATAAGAACAGGTATGATGATCGTATCACTGTGCCTTACAAGGCTGACAAACAGACCGATGTCGATGTGCCTACGGTGGTACCGCAGCAGCCGGAACCTATGCCTGCTGCCGTTCGTACAGATGTCGGAAATCCCGATCCTCGAAAGGAGATGCCGGTAGTAAAGGCTGCGGTGGATAACGTGCCTGTATTCAAAGTCCAGATTTTAGCCAGCAGTCGTGAACTGCGACCGGACGATGCGCACTTCAAGGGTGAGACGGAAGTGGGCTCCTATAAAGAAGGAGACCTTGTGAAATATACCCTCGGAGCCTCCACCAACTACAATGAGATAGCCGGTTTGCGCAAGTCGGTGCTTGAGAAGTTTCCTGAAGCCTTCATTATCGCTTTCAAGGACGGGCGCAGAATGGATGTCAATGAGGCCATCCGGGAATTTAAGAACAACCGGGGCAAATAATCTATCAACTATAATTAAAGCAGATAAAGATTCAACAGCTTATGAAGTTTTTTACAAAAGAGGTTAAGATTGCACTCGTAGCCATCGTGGGAGTGGTTGTCTTTTTCTATGGGGTAAATTTCCTCAAGGGACTGACCATATTTTCCACCGCCACCACTTATTATATGACATTCGACAACTTGGAAGGCCTGGGGGCATCTACTCCGGTCTATGCCGACGGTTATAAGGTGGGCGTGGTGAAAAGCATTGAGTATGACTACTCGCGCAAGAACTCCACGCGGGTGGCTGTGGGCATCAATCAAGACATGCGCATCCCCAAAGGTTCTACGGCAGAGATTGTGAAAGACCTGATGGGAAATATCCAAGTGAACATCCTGTTGGCCAATAATCCGCGTGAACGGGTGGAGCCGGGTGGCGTGATTCCCGGCGGTGTGAATCCCGGTGCGCTGGGTGCGGTGAAAGGGATGGTTCCCGAGATAGAGAAGATGTTGCCTAAACTCGACTCCATCCTTGCCAGTCTCAACACATTGTTGGCTAATCCTGCCATCGCACAGAGTTTGGGCAACATTCAGACCACGACGGCAAATCTTGCAGTTTCTACCCAACAGCTCAACCAACTTATGGGGGGCTTGAACCGGGAGGTGCCCGGTATGTTGAGGAAGGCCAACGGGGTGTTGGACAATACCAACCGGTTGACAAACAATCTGGCAGCTGTTGACGTGCAGGAAACGATGTCGCAAGTGAATCGGACATTGGCCAACATGGAGGCCTTCACGGACAAGCTCAATTCCAATAAAGGCACTTTGGGACTCTTGATGAACGATCCCGAGCTTTACGACAATCTCAATGCCACTATGCGCAACGCCGATTCACTCATGATCAACTTCAAGGCACACCCCAAACGTTATGTCCATTTCTCGCTCTTTGGAAGAAAAGACAAGTAAACGGTTGCGTGAACGGGCGACACCGTGGCTTCAATGGATTGCAAGGACTGGGATAATAAAAGCTAAATTAAATTTAGTCTAAATAACGAATCGGGATGTTTCACGCATCCCGATTTCTTTTTAAGGCTTTCAATCAGAGCATTTTCGCCTTTGTCTTTCATTGTTTCACTACCGTGTGCGCGAACAAGTATTGGCGGGCCTATCTTGTTTATATTCAATAGCTTATGACTCGGTTTTGTAATCTGCTCATGTCCGTTCGGATGAGTAAGCTCTAAAGTGCCTATATATAGCGACTTAGCGATATTCACTTAAAATAAATTAAAACTTTAAATTTGCTGGTTTGGGATTTCTTTTATAAATTTGCACTTGCAAACAGAAACCGGAATAGCGCCTGAACATTGAAAGCAGACCTTTTGGTGATACCCCCTCTGCTACCGTCGGGAAGCGATTTTTCCATCATGTAGAATATTGGTCGAAAGACATATTTTATAAACGATTTATAGATGAAAGTAAGTCCTAATGCTCTTTGGGACAAGAGTCTTGCGCTTATAGGCGAGAATGTCACCAAGCAGCAGTTCGTTACGTGGTTCAAGCCCATTGTCTTTGAGTCTTTTAACGAAGAGTCAAAGACTTTGCTGGTGCAGGTGCCAAGTCCGTTCGTTTACGAATACTTGGAGGAGAACTATGTGGATTTGCTCTCACGAGTGTTGAGGCGCACCTATGGCACGGGTGTCCGCTTGTCTTATCGGGTAGTGACCGACAAGGAGCATAATCTCTCGCAAGACATTGAGGCAGAACCTACCGATTTGGCTCTTAGGCCGCAGGCCAAGACGCAGGCCAACAAGTCGCCTACGGCACTTGATGCGGCTCAGCCCCAGGCACTCGACCCACAGCTCAATCCGCATCTTACTTTCAACAATTACATTGAGGGCGACAGCAACAAACTGCCGCGTTCTATAGGTCTTTCCATCGCCGAACATCCCAACACCACCCAGTTCAACCCTATGTTTATCTACGGTCCTTCCGGCTGTGGAAAAACTCACCTTGTCAATGCTATCGGGCTCCATGCCAAGCAGCTTTACCCCCAGAAGAGGGTGCTCTACGTGAGTGCGCGCCTTTTTCAGGTGCAGTACACGAGTGCCGTCTTGCAGAACACGCTGAACGACTTCATTAAGTTCTATCAGACGATAGATCTTCTTATTGTGGATGACATACAGGAGTGGATGACGGCCACCAAAACGCAGGAGACTTTTTTCCACATCTTCAACCATCTTTTCAAAAACGGCAAGCGTATCATCTTAGCCAGCGATAGGCCACCGGTAGACTTGAAAGGGATGCCTGACCGCTTGCTGACCCGCTTCTCGTGTGGGTTGATAGCCGAGTTGGAGAAGCCTAATGTACAGTTGTGCATAGATATCTTACAGAGCAAAATACGCCGTGACGGATTGAAGATACCCGACAATGTGGTGCAGTATATTGCCGAAAATGCCAGTGGAAGTGTCCGTGGATTGGAAGGAGTCATCAACGGCTTGTTAGCTTATAGCATCACTTATAATTGTGATATCAATCTTAAGTTGGCCGAGCGCTGCATCAAGCGTGCTGTCAACATTGAAGACAAGCCTATCACGGTGGACGATATCATAGAGAAAGTGTGTAACCATTTCAATGTGACTGCTACGGCTGTAAACAGCAAGTGCCGCAAGCGCGACCTTGTGGTGGCCCGACAGGTGTCAATGTATCTGGCTCAAAAGTACACCAAGATGCCGGCATCAAGAATCGGAAAGCTGGTAGGAAACCGTGACCATTCAACGGTTATCCACAGTTGCACGCAGGTGGAGCGGAGGTTGAAAGCCGATCATGCGTTTTATGATGAAGTGACAAGTATTGAGACTTCATTCAAGCTGAAAAAATAAGGTGTATTGTATACTCTTGGGAATTCTAAGGGTGTTTTTATTTAAAAGACTGTATGGCAAACGCTGATACTGGAAGGGGAGTTCCAGCTATCGGCGTTTACCAGTTGCGGAATATCATGTAAAGTCCGTTGGCATGGATGGTGACTTGGTCACCGAGTGCCTCATTGAGGGTGCCTTGCCAATATTCTTGGAAAGGATAGGGAGGCCAGCGCAATCCCTCACCGCTGAGTGAAGAACACGAAAGGTTGAAAATGCTTATCTGTTGCCGTGGATGGGTCTCGAAAAGGGAAGTGTCTTGCGCAATCGTGAAATTCCCATAATCGGTGATGAGAGTGGGGATGATGTGGTATTGGCGGTAATAGCGCACCATGAGTGCGATGTTGCCCAGTGTGTGGTCTTCCCGCTTGCCGGTCGTGGCAAGGTAGGCTATCTTCGCTTTGTGTGCTGTGGAGAGTAGCCTCTCCAAGGTGTAGCGTGTCGCTTTTGTCAAGTCGTTGTCGTCTTGTTCTTCTACCTGATGGAACAGGTGAGCGTATGCACTTTTCACATCATTGGGACATGAGTCTCCATCGCCGATGATGGCTGTAGGCATCAGTCCGCGGCTGATGGCCTCGCTTCCGGCACCGTCGCAGCATACAAGAGGGTGCGTGCGGTGGAGAATGGTTTGGGGAATGGCGTGGGTGGGATAATCGCCATTAGCAAGAATGGCGGCATCAAACAGTGAGTGCTCGCTGATGAGTGGGAAATAATTACTGTTGTCGGGCATGGGCGTGTGTATGAAGATTTATCTATGGTCGAGTTGGCTTTTGCGGTTGGTGCATCATTTTTCTCCATTTGAAGAAGCCCGCAATGGCTATAAACACATAAAGGGCATAGAGACCGGCCGTGAACGGGATGCCTTTGTAAACGTAGAGGGCACTCAACTCCACATCGACCACTACCCATATCCACCATTGTTCGAGATATTTGCGGGCAAGCCACCACAGTCCGATGAAACTCAGGGCATTGCCAAAGCTGTCGAGTACGGGCACGGTGGAATTGGTCAGGTTGGACAGGATAAGATAGAGCACTCCCCATGCGATCAAAAAGAGAAAGAGAGAGGGGAGGAGCAGAGACCTTTTAACATGAGTGATGGGCATTTCCTGCGTGGTTTGGTTGTGTTTTTTGCCCCACTTCCACACGGCCAATCCGTAGATGCCTGCCAATGCATAGTACACCTGCATACCGAAATCGGCATAGAGACCTGCATCCCAGTAAACAAACATATAGACCACGGGCATGATGATGCCCGTGATCCATAACCACACGTTTGCTTTATACTCTTGGTAGACATACACGAGGCCTATCAAGGTGCCGAGCAGGTCGAGCCAATGAGCGGACAGAAATACGTTCATGCGTGTCAGAATCTCAATGTGACGTGGCCCATGACAGTGAAACCTGCCTGTGGCACGAAACCTATCTGATAGTAGCGGTTGTCGGCAGGGTGCCCGCTGCTTTCGCTGATGGCAGAATAAACCCAGCCATTGGAGGCATAGTGACGGTCGAAGATATTATAAAGGTTGGCTCCGAGCACCACTTCTTTGAGCCCTATAAACTTCTTGGCCACGTTGAGGGTGTAGCTGAAGTTGACATTGGTCTGGGAGTAGCCGGGCAGTGAACGGTCTCTGCAAGCAGTGTTGTCAAGATACTGCCGGCTCACATAGTTTGTGTGCCAGACGGCTTGCAGCCCCCGATAGTGCAGGTTGAGGAAACCATTGAGAATGGCCGAAGGCGAGAAAGCGAGTGTTGAATTGTCGTAATGGATGTTGCGGACATGGTTTGTGGCATCCCAGTCTTCTGCCACTTCGTCAAAGTCTTTGATTTTGTTTCTGCTCAAGGCCGCATTGCCTTCAAGGGCAAGCCATGAGAGCGGGCTCCATCCGGCTGTAAGTTCAGCCCCCATGCGATAGGAATTCTTGATGTTGGTTGTCAGATATTCACCGATATCGCTTTTTGCCCCAGTCTGCACGAACTGGTTGGTATAATTCATGTAATAGAGGTTTACGCCTGTATGCCAGTTGTTCCCTTCATACTGATAGCCCAATTCAATGTCCATCATTCTTTCCGGCGTGGGGGCTGGGTAATTGCCATTGTTGGTGAAATTGTTGCGTTCCGGTTCGCGGTTGCTGTAAGCAATGGAAGCGTATGCCTTATGCCCATTGTCAGTGAAGCTGATACCGGCTTTCGGGTTCACGAAGTTGTAACGTTCGCTGATGTTGAGTTGCTGGTTGCGGTAGGTGCCGTCGGCATTGTGGAGGAATTTGTCGTTGAGGCCATTGGTCTTGTAGTGTACATAGCGGTATTGCAGGTCGGCAAAGACATCCCATGCACCGGCAAAGTGATAGTCGGCTTTCAGGAATCCGCTGTAATCGAATTTGGTGGCATCGGAATCGTAGTATTTGTAGTCGTTGCCGCCCTTACGATAGAAGTTGTCCATCTCCTCATTGGCGATATAAGTGAGATAACCGAAATGCCCGCCGCGGAACTGCTGACAGTTGACGCCACCGATGACATCCCAAGCCTCGTCCTTATAGTTGAGGTTGTAGATGATGCCGTATGTGTGCTGAGTCAATCCTTTCTTGCGCACGAAATCGGTCTTTTGGATCGTTTTTCCATCGGAAGTTGTGAAATTGGAAAGGCCGAACTTCTTTAGTTTATTGTTCTTCCTGAATTCCGAGTAATATCCGAAACCATAGGTATAGTGCAGTGCAAGGTTGTGGCTCCAGTGGGCGGCCGGCTGCCATACGGCCGAGAGGATATTGTGGTTTTGATAGAAGTTGTCGGTGGTCTTGTTCCAATAGCTGCCATCGCGCATCTTATAGCGCTCGGTGATATAATGGCCATTGTCATCTTTGGCAAACGCTTTGCCATCGGCGGTGTAGACCAGCGTCTCATAGAGGGTGTTGTATCTGCCCAAACCATGTTCGTACATGTCTTTGTAGGTTTTGATGCCGCTTTTTGTTCCGTATGTTCCGTCCATGAGCGAAAGATTGTCGTCACCGGCGGTCACACCGTTCCACGCCTGTCCAGTCTTCTCGAAATTGCCGATATTCTTGTAGCGTATCTGGAAGTTGCTGCCCAACCAAGTCAATCCCCCATAATAAGAGCCTGAACGGCCGGCGGTGCCGTGCAGATAGCCATTGGTGGCAGTCTCATGATAGGCTCCGTCAAAGATGAGGTGGTTCCATAGGAGGCCGGTGGAGAAAGAAGCTCCCGTATGATAGGTGTCGTATGAACCGTATGAACCGGTGAGTTCCAGACTCGGGGTGTGCGAAGAAGTGGCGGAGACCAGTGACACGGTTCCACCGAAAGCCCCGTCGCCATTGGTGGAAGTGCCGATGCCACGCTGTATCTGTGCACTGCGCAAAAGGGAAGCGTAGGAGTTCATGTTGGCCCAGAATACCGTCTGGTCTTCCGGAGAGTTGAGGGGCACTCCATCAAACGTTACATTGATACGTGATCCTGCAGCCCCACGAATGCGCAGGTGGGCCGTACCGGTGCCGAGTCCATTCTCTCCCCAAGCCAATACTCCCGGTGTCTGCGAGAAAAGAAATGGGAGTTCCTGTCCGGTTTTAGAGAAGTTTTGTAGTTCTTGTTGTTTGATATTCGCTACGGCATAGGGTGCCTTTTTCTGTGCTTGTATGCCTTTTACCACAACATCCTGAAGTTCAACCAGCTTGAGTGTGTCTGCCGGATGTTGGGCGAGAATTGGAGTTACTGTGATAGCCAATCCTATCAAGCAATTCAATTTTTTCATTGAAATACTTTAATTTTAATAGTACCATTAAAAAAGGGATTACCTTAGTCCTTGCGCCGGCATTATCCGTATCAAGTTCAATGGGTATGATCTCAGCCTCGCCACATGACGAAGCACCCCCTTAGCTTCCATTTTGAAAGCCGATGCAAAGTTAAGGATAATCAGTGGATTGTGCAAATAATAGATTGACAATATATGTTTGCTGTGGATAGATATCTTGCCGGTAAGATTAGCTCTTTTTGTTGTTCTTCCTAAACCGATAAAAGAAAATGAAATAAAAAACAATCATACAAACACGCCTGTTGTGCTTGTATGATTGTGAACTTGAATTGATTCTTGATTGTTAACCTGTGGAAAGCGGAACTTTCCTTT
Source organism: Segatella buccae ATCC 33574 (assembly GCF_000184945.1). Classification (GTDB taxonomy): domain Bacteria; phylum Bacteroidota; class Bacteroidia; order Bacteroidales; family Bacteroidaceae; genus Prevotella; species Prevotella buccae. The sequence goes on along the minus strand of NZ_GL586311.1, from coordinate 29,194 downwards.
TGGGAGAAGTGGTTAATAGGCAAACAAAGGATAATCCTTCATTGTGTCGTTGACTTTCTCACGTACACGGGTTATGACTTGTTCGTTCTCCGGGGCATTGAGCACTTCTTCGATGAGTTCTGCAATGAGACACATCATGTCTTCTTTTGCGCCACGGGTAGTCATGGCTGCCGATCCCAAACGTATGCCGGAGGTGAGAAATGCCGATCGGGTGTCAAATGGTACCATGTTTTTGTTTGCCGTGATGTCGGCGGCAACAAGTGCATTCTCGGCTACTTTACCGGTCAAGTCGGGATATTTGGAACGCAGGTCTACGAGCATGGAGTGGTTGTCCGTACCACCACTCACGATGCCGAACCCGCGCTTCACCAGTTCGTCGGCCAGCACAGCGGCATTTTTCTTCACTTGTAGAGCGTAGTCTTTCCATGAAGGCAGGAGATTCTCTCTGAAGCCTACGGCCTTGGCTGCGATGACATGCTCGAGCGGACCGCCTTGCGTACCGGGGAAGACGGCTGAGTTGAGCAACTGGCTCATCATCTTCACTTCACCTTTTTTGGTAGTTTCTCCCCACGGATTGGGGAAGTCTTTTCCCATGAGAATAATGCCGCCGCGTGGGCCACGGAGGGTCTTGTGGGTGGTGGAGGTGACGATGTGGGCATATTTCACGGGATTTTCGAGAAGTCCGGCGGCGATAAGTCCGGCAGGATGAGCCATGTCAATCATCAGCAAGGCTCCTACAGCATCGGCTATCTTACGCATACGGGCATAGTCCCATTCACGGCTATAGGCAGAACCGCCGCCGATGATGAGCTTTGGTTTGTATTCGAGAGCCAAGCGCTCCATCTCATCGTAGTCCACGCGACCGGTCTCTTTGTTGAGATTATAGCCTACGGGCTTGTAGAGTATGCCGGAAGTGTTGACACGACTCCCATGTGAGAGGTGTCCGCCGTGGTCAAGATTGAGCCCCATGAATGTGTCTCCGGGTTTGAGCACGGCCAACAACACAGCCGCATTGGCCTGTGCGCCGGAGTGGGGCTGTACATTGGCAAACTCTGCACCGAAAAGCTGTTTCACACGTTGGCGGGCCAGGTCTTCCACTTGGTCTACCACACCGCAACCACCGTAATAGCGTTTGCCGGGCAGTCCTTCGGCATACTTGTTTGTCAGGTAGGAACCCATGGCTTGCATGACCTCTTCGCTGACAAAATTCTCGGAGGCTATCAGTTCCATACCTTTCAGCTGGCGCTGATGTTCTTTCTCGATAAGGTCGAAAATCTCTTGATCTCTGTCCATTTTGCTGTTATTTTTTGAAATGATTATTTTGTTTCAGATGGAATGCCATGCGAGGTTCGCATTTATGCTTTTACACGTATGAGGGCTGGGGGGAGCCTCGCACATCCTTTAGCAGAGTGCTACTTTGTTGATGTCTTGCTCCTTGTCGCAGTAACGGCATTTGAGAATGCCATGAACTTTATCCACTACATTGAAAACAGTCTTCATGGGTTCGTTGTTGGTAATGCATTTGGGATTGTTGCATTTAACAATGCCGCACAGTTCGTCAGGAGTTTCCACCGTCTTCTTCTCCACTACCTCAAAATCACGTATCACACTCAGTACGATTTTTGGGGCCACCACCGACAGACGGTTGATTTCTTCGTCAGTGAACAGCTTGTCAGAGACTTTGATGATACCTTTGCGCCCGAGTTTCTTCGATGGATAGTTGTAGCCGATGGTGACAGGAGTGGTCAGGTGCTGCAAACCGAGCAGATTGGCCACTTCATAGCATTTCTCTGCGGGAATATGATCGATTACGGTGCCGTTCTCAATGGCGGCCACTAACATTTCTTTCTTGGTCATGGCTGTATGCACTATTTGATAATTGTTTGATCCTTTCTTACATCATCAAGTGTGATGCCCAGGCAATAGGAGAAGATGGCCTCGCGGGCGTAAAGTCCATTTTGTGCTTGTTGTATGTAGTAAGCATGGGGATTGTCATCCACATCGTAGGCAATTTCGTTTACCCGCGGTAGGGGATGGAGAATACGCAGATTCTCTTTTGCGCCGGCCAGCATGTCATTCTTGAGTATATACACGTTTTTCACACGCTCATATTCCATAAGGTCGCTGAAACGTTCTTTCTGTACACGCGTCATATAGAGGATGTCGGCATCGGCGATCACCTTGTCATTGAATGCGGTATATTCTTGAAACTTGATGTTGTGATCCTTGCAGTAGAGTTTATACTCTTGAGGCATGGCAAGTTCTTGAGGGGCAACAAAATGGAATGTAGGATTAAAGTGGCGCATGGCCGTGATGAGCGAGTGAACAGTTCGTCCGTATTTCAAGTCGCCCACAAGATAGATGTTGAGGTTGTCAAGCGTTCCTTGGGTCTTGTAGATGGAGTAGAGGTCGAGCAGGCATTGCGAAGGGTGCATGTGAGCACCGTCGCCGGCATTGATGATGGGTACGGGAGCGATTTCACATGCATATTGGGCAGCTCCTTCGATGTGGTGGCGCATGACAATCGTATCAGCATAGTTGCTCACCATAAGAATGGTGTCTTTGAGTGTCTCGCCTTTAGTCGTGCTGGAGGTTTTGGCATCGGAAAAACCTATGACGCGGGCTCCAAGGCGGTTGGCTGCCGTTTGAAAACTAAGTTGGGTGCGGGTGGAAGGCTCAAAGAAGAGGGTTGCGACAACCTTTCCTTTCAGCAATTCCCGGTTGGGATGCTTCTCGAACTCTTGCGCCATTTCGATGAGATACATGATCTGTTCTTTCGAAAGGTCGGCAATCGTCACAAAATCATGTTTTTCCATTTATATTTTGATTGATTGTTTCGAATTCGCCTCCAAAGTTACGCATTATTTTCGGTTTAGCGTTGATAAATGGGGAAAAGTTTGTATTTTTGCATTCTAATAAAGCGGGCATCGTAAAATCCTCTTTGTTGTATTTGGCTTATACATGGTTTCTGCTTGGGCTGGATTGTGGATGGGCGTGTGCGGCAAACAAAGTGAGTGAGGCTGCATAAAGGCAAAAGGCGACAAATGGGATTTCCGCATGGTAGATAATAATAAAGGTGTGCTATTCCTTTGAGAACACGCCTAATTAAGAATATAATGAGAAAAGCTTTTATACATTTTCTGTGGGCCGTTTTTGCGGTTGTCGTTGGAGCTGCCTCTCTGGCTTTTGTTGCCATTTGGTTTGGTTGGATAGGATATATGCCCGACATAGAAGACTTGCAGAATCCCATCAACCGGTATGCCACGCAAGTCTATTCGGCTGACGGGAAAGTGATGGGCACTTGGAATCTGAACAAAGAAAACCGTATCGTGGTCTCCTATTCCAAAATTTCGCCTGATCTTGTGCATGCGCTTGTGGCAACAGAGGACGAACGCTTCTACGAGCATTCGGGCATTGATTTCTGGGCACTCGGGCGTGCTATCATCAAGCGTGGTTTGTTGGGACAGGAAAATGCCGGTGGCGGATCTACCATCACCCAGCAGTTGGCTAAGCAGCTTTATTCAAAAACGGCTCGGTCTACGGTCGAACGATTATTCCAAAAACCGATAGAGTGGGTCATTGCCATCAAACTTGAGCGCAATTACACGAAGGAGGAGATCATTGCGCTCTATCTCAACTATTTTGATTTTCTTCACAATGCCGTAGGCATCAAGACTGCGGCTAACACCTATTTTAATAAGGAACCCAAAGACCTCTCGCTAAACGAGTCGGCCACGCTTGTCGGGTTGTGCAAGAATCCTTCGCTCTTTAATCCGGTGCGTTATTCCGACCGGTGTAAGGAGCGTCGCAATGTGGTGCTTGGGCAGATGATGAAAGCGGGTTATCTTTCAAAAGCGGAGTATAACAAATTTAAAGATGAGCCGTTGGTGCTCAATTTCCATCGTACTGACCATAAGGATGGTATGGCTGTCTATTTTCGTGAGTATCTGCGTCAATACATGATGGCCAAAAAGCCGGAAAGGGGAGATTATCCTTCGTGGAATCAAAATCAGTTTGTCTTCGACTCCATTGCTTGGGTATCTGATCCGCTCTATGGGTGGTGCAACAAGAACTTTAAAAAGGATGGTACGCCTTACAATGTCTACACCGATGGCTTGAAAGTCTATACGACAATCAACTCGCGTATGCAGCAATATGCCGAGGAGGCTGTCTATCAGCATGTGGCCAAGTATTTGCAGCCGGCTTTCAATAAAGAGAACAGTCGCAAACCTAATGCGCCTTACACAACAGCACTTACGCAAGCACAGATTAGGCAGATTCTCAATCGGGCGATGCTTCAGAGTGAGCGCTATCGTAACATGAAGGCTGCCGGAGCCTCCGATGAGGAGATACGCCGTGCTTTCCATACACCTACCGAAATGACTGTGTTCACCTATCATGGTGATATGGACACTACCATGTCGCCCATGGACAGCATACGATATATTAAGTCGTTTCTTAGAGCCGGATTTATGAGTATGGACCCTAAGACAGGAGCTGTCAAAGCTTATGTGGGCGGACTCGACTACAATCATTTCATGTATGATATGGTCATGCTTGGGCGTCGTCAGGTGGGATCCACCATAAAACCTTTCCTCTACTCGCTGGCTATGGAAAATGGATTCACTCCCTGTGACGTGGCCCCCAATGTGCAGCGTTCCTATCGGGTGGCAGGCAAATGGTGGATACCGCGCAATGCCAGCCGGTCGCACTATGGGGCTATGGTTACGCTCAAGTGGGGATTGGCCCAGTCTAACAACTGGATTTCGGCTTATCTGATGAGCAAACTCAACCCGCGCCAGTTTGTGTCCATGCTTCATGACTATGGCATTAACAACCCCGACATTTATCCTTCCATGGCACTTTGCTTGGGTCCTTGTGAGGTGTCGGTCGGTGAGATGGTGAGTGCCTATACGGCATTTGCGAATCATGGCATTCGGTGTGGCGCCATGTTTGTTACGCGCATCGAAGACAATGAGGGCAATGTCGTGGCCAATTTCCAACCGCGTATGAGTGAGGTGATAAGTGCAGAGAGTGCCAACCGTATGATTGTCCTCTTGCGTGGGGTGGTGGAGAGTGGCACGGCCGGTCGCCTGCGCTATCGTTATAATCTTACCGGGGATATTGGAGCAAAGACGGGTACCACCAACCGCAATTCCGATGCTTGGTTTATGGGCTTTACCCCTCAGTTGGTTTCAGGCTGCTGGGTGGGTGGCGAAGATCGGGACATCCACTTTGATTCTATGACTTGGGGGCAAGGTGCTACAATGGCTCTTCCCATCTGGGCTATATATATGAAAAAGGTATATGCCGATCCAACATTGGGGTATGACCCCGACGCGAAATTCGACCTGCCGGAAGATTATAATCCTTGTCATAAGGATGATGCCGATGTAGATGAATTCGGTATTGATGAGGTCTATGAATGATTCGTATATAAAAAATCCCTTTTCTCTTCCCTGCCTGCCACGTGTCCTTTCGGAATATTTGGCAGGCTTTTCCTTTTCCGTCTCCCTGAGCCTTTTGTCCGTG
>NZ_GL586311.1:0-19929 GCF_000184945.1 Segatella buccae ATCC 33574 | reverse complement strand
AGGCAAAAATGACGGCATGACAGGAAAAATGAGAAAAACTTAATAGCGGAATATCAAGTAAACAGCGGAAGAGAGGATAGGTGAAGTTGGTAGATAACTAATAGATGTCATTATTGGCGTTTGAATGCCAGAATTTTTGGCATTTTAATCCATTTCCGATTACGGGCTATTTTGATATTACTGCCTTGAATTTGAGTTAGGATATAAGTCTTATCGATGCTATTATAAGTTAAGGTGGCGGTGAGGTCTTCGCTGCCATAATCATTGATGATATCAAGGGAGGCTTGAAAAGTAGAGGTGTTGGCAGATAGCTTTTTTTTAGAGGGGGGGATGATTTTTGCTGAAACAATAAGCCATTTACGCCCATCATGGATGTCGCCAAAGTAACCGGGTAATTTCCCGTAGACCTCTTGGTTGGGAATGGCCAAATTGTTATAGAAGTCGATGTTCAGATAGACTTCATATTCACTGTTGTATAAATAGCCTTTATAGATGGTTGAATCTTGGAGGCTTTGTGCATGAGCAGTTAGTGAAAGAGCAATGGATAAAATGCTTAATATCAACTTGTACATATCATTAAATCTTTTTGTTATTGCAAAGATAATTTTTTTACATCAATAAATTGCTGGTTTTTCGTATTTTAAGTTGTATAAAGTTGGTGTTTTGTTATTTTTATATTATCTTTGCCGTGGTTTAAGTGTTTTTATGGTTAAAGAAAAGTTATTCCCGGATTACATTTTTGAATCCAGTTGGGAAGTTTGTAACAAAGTAGGGGGGATATATACGGTTTTGTCCACCAGAGCAAAGGTTCTGCAAGATGCGATGACGGATCGGATATTGTTTATAGGTCCGGATTGTTGGGGTGACAAAGCATGTCCCTACTTTAAGGAAGACGATAGTCTCTTTGCCGATTGGAAAATCAAAGCAGCAAAGGAAGGACTTGTTGTCAAGACCGGCAGATGGGATGTCCCCGGTCAGCCTATTTCACTGTTAGTCGATTTTTCTCCTTTTTATGCTCATAAAAACGAGATTTATGGTGAGTTCTGGGAACTCTTTCAAGTGGATAGTCTCCATGCTTATGGCGATTATGACGAAGCCTCGATGTTTTCTTACGCAGCGGGGAAAGTTGTGGAAAGTTTCTACAACTATTATCTTGGTGCAGACAAGCGTGTGATCTATCATGGCAATGAGTGGATGACAGGACTTGGTCTGCTGTACATTCGTCATGCCGTTCCCCAAATAGCTACAATCTTTACAACCCATGCCACAAGCATCGGTCGCAGCATTGCCGGCAATAACAAGCCGCTTTACGACTATCTTTTTGCCTACAATGGTGACCAGATGGCCGGTGAATTGAACATGCAAAGCAAGCACTCCATTGAGAAACAGACGGCTTGGAATGTAGATTGTTTCACTACGGTGAGCGATATTACGGCCAACGAATGCAAAGAATTGCTTGACAAACCGGTTGATTTTGTGTTGCCCAATGGCTTCGAAAACAATTTTGTGCCCAAAGGCAGCTTGTTTATCAAAAAACGTAAATTGGCTCGCGAACGCCTGTTGAAAGTGGCCAATGCCCTAATGGGCACAGATTTTGGTGATGACACGTTGCTTGTATCAACCAGTGGACGTTATGAATTTAGAAACAAGGGAGTGGATGTCTATATTGAAGCCATGAACCGGTTGAAGCGAGACGGTAACTTGAAGAAGAATGTCATCGCTTTTATAGAAGTGCCCGGTTGGGTGGGAGAACCGCGCCAAGACTTGCAGGAACGGTTGGATAGTGGGTTGAAATATGGCACTCCGCTTGCTGTGCCGGAGATCACCCACTGGTTACACAACATGAGTCAGGACAATGTTTTGAGCATGTTGAAGTATCTTGATATGCGTAATGAGGTAGCCTCCCGCGTGAAATTGATCTTCATGCCTTGTTACCTGACAGACGAAGACGGCATCATGAAGATGTCATACTATGATGTGGTGTTGGGTAACGACCTCTGCATCTATCCTTCCTACTATGAGCCGTGGGGCTACACACCACTTGAGTCGATTGCTTTCAAGGTGCCTTGCATCACGACCGACCTTGCCGGTTTCGGACTTTGGGCCAATAGTGTGAAAGGAGGTTACAGCGAGATAGAAGACGGGGTGAAGGTCATCCACCGCACCGACTATAACTATTCGGAAGTGGCTGATGCCATCAAGGATACCGTCGCCAAGTATTCGGCCTTCAGCGATGCCGAGGTGAAGAAAGCCCGAAGCAATGCCGAGAAGCTGTCCAAGAAGGCACTATGGAGTGACTTCATCAAAAATTATTACGATGCCTATGATTTCGCTTTGCGGAGGGCAGCAACGAGAATGAACTGATTTAGTAAAAATAGAATATTTTAGTATCAAAAGTTATGAAAATTAAAGCTGATTATGCCAATGCTCCGCAATGGAAAGAACTGGCGATCAAATCAAGACTCCCAGAGGAACTGAAATGTCTTGATGAGTTGGCACATAACATGTGGTGGGCGTGGAACTACGAAGCACGCAACATGTTTATGAGCCTTGATGCCGACCTTTATGAGAAGGTGGGGCACAACCCTGTGTTGCTGCTCGAGCGTCTTAGCTACGAACGCAAGGAGGCCATTGTGAAGGACAAGGCTACCATGAAGTGCGTGAAAGACGTATACGCCAAGTTCCGCAAGTACATGGATGTGAAGCCCGACAGCAAACGTCCCAGCGTGGCTTACTTCTGCATGGAGTATGGCCTCAATCAGGTGCTGAAAATCTATTCCGGTGGTCTGGGTATGCTTGCCGGCGACTATCTGAAAGAGGCTTCCGACAGCAATGTCGACTTTTGCGCCGTAGGTTTCCTCTATCGTTACGGCTACTTCACACAGTCGCTCAGCATGGACGGTCAGCAGATAGCCAAATATGAGGCACAGAACTTCAATTCGCTGCCTATCGAGCGCGTGCTTGACGAGCAGGGCAATCCTATGGTTGTCGACGTGCCTTACATGAACTATCAGGTGCATGCCTATATATGGCAGGTGAATGTGGGGCGCATCAAACTCTACCTCCTTGATACCGACAACGAAATGAATTCCGAGTTTGACAAGCCCATCACCCACAGCCTTTATGGCGGTGACTGGGAGAATCGTCTGAAGCAAGAGATCTTGCTCGGTATTGGCGGTATTCTTGCCTTGAAGAAGCTCGGCATCACTAAGCAAATTTATCACTGCAACGAAGGCCATGCCGCTTTGTGCAATCTCCAACGCTTATGTGATTACATCGATTCCGGGCTCACTTTCAATCAGTCGCTCGAACTCGTGAAAGCCTCTTCGCTCTACACCGTCCACACTCCCGTTCCGGCCGGTCATGACTATTTCGATGAAGCCCTTTTCGGCAAGTACATGGGCGGTTATCCTGCCAAACTCGGCATCTCTTGGGACGAGTTTATCGGTATGGGACGCCAGAATCCAGACGACCACGGAGAGCGTTTCTGTATGTCAACCTTTGCCTGCAATACCTGTCAAGAAGTCAATGGTGTGAGCAAGCTCCATGGGTGGGTGAGTCAGAAGATGTTTGCACCCATTTGGCGTGGCTATTATCCAGAGGAGAATCACGTAGGCTATGTGACCAATGGCGTACATTTCCCCACATGGACTGCTACGGAGTGGCGCAAGGTTTACGATAAGTATTTCGATGCCTTGTTTATGAGCGACCAGAGTAACGAAAACATCTGGCACGGCATCTACAATGTGGCCGATGAGGAAATCTGGAACACCCGCATGGCGTTGAAGAAGAAACTCGTCGACTATATCCGCGAGAAGTTTACGGAAAACTGGCTCAAGAATCAAGGTGACCCCTCACGTGTGGTTTCGCTGCTTGAACGCATCAACCCCAATGCTCTGATGATTGGTTTCTGTCGTCGGTTTGCCACCTACAAGCGTGCCCATCTGCTCTTTACCGACATCGATCGTTTGGCTAAGATTGTCAACGACCCCGAGCATCCCGTGCTCTTCTTCTTCTCCGGCAAGGCCCATCCCGCTGATGGTGCCGGTCAGGGACTCATCAAGAAGATCTTCGAGATCAGCCAGCGGCCTGAGTTCCTCGGCAAGATTATCTTCCTTGAAGACTACGATATGCAGCTTGCCCGTCGTCTGGTGTCTGGTGTAGATATTTGGATGAACACCCCGACCCGTCCGCTTGAAGCCAGCGGTACATCCGGTGAGAAAGCCGAGATGAATGGTGTGGTCAATCTCTCCGTGCTCGACGGCTGGTGGGTGGAAGGCTATCGCAAGGGTGCCGGCTGGGCTCTGCCTCAGAAGCGCACCTACGAGAATCAAGGGTATCAAGACCAGCTTGATGCGGCCACCATCTATGGGATGCTTGAAAACGAGATTATTCCGCTCTACTATGCCAAGAACAAGAAGGGCTACAGCGCAGACTGGCTCAAGGTGGTGAAGAACTCGATTGCCACCATTGCCCCCCACTACACGATGAAGCGCCAGCTCGACGACTATTACGACAAGTTCTACATCCGTCAGGCCACCCGCTTCAAGAAACTCGCTGCCTCGGATAACCGTCTGGCCAAGGAGATAGCTCTTTGGAAGGAGACAGTAGCCGAGCGTTGGGATGCTATACATGTGGTGTCCAAGGATGCAGGTTTGCTTGATAACGGCGGTGAAACCGGTATGAAATATAAAGTGACTTATGTCATTGACGAGCAGGGGCTCGATGATGCAGTGGGCCTTGAACTGGTGACACTCAAGAACGACCATAGCGAAGACGATCACGAGATCTATTCCGTGCATGAGTTTAAGGTAGTGGGCCGTGAGGGCAACAACTTCACATTCCAGGCCGAAGTGGAACCCGACGAGGCCGGTGCATTCCGTTCTTGTGTGCGCATGTATCCCAAGAACAAGGAGCTGCCTCATCGTATGGACTTCTGCTATGTGAAGTGGCTTGACTGATCATGTTGCGGGCATTGTCCGACATACTATATTTGGAAATGGAAACCGAGCGTTTTGCACGGTTTCCATTTTTTTTGTTTTTCTCTTTAATACTGCCTTGTTGGCGGTTTTCCGGTATAGTACGAAACTTACCGAGGTTGTGAAAAAGCCTGACATGCAAGTTGCAAGAGAATGTTTGGAAAAATGACAATAGCCTTTTGAACTGTTCAGAAAAATGACTTCTCAATGCAGTTTGGCCCGGACGGTGATGCGAAAGAGCCACACTCAAAAGGTGAAAGAGCCCGAACGACAACCTCGAACGGCCTCTTTTACAATGCTGTTTGGGACGAGTGTCACACCATTTCAGAGTTGGGAAACCGGTAGTGGCATTAGAGAATAAAGAAGGGAAACACGTGTGTGCTTCCCTTGCTGGTGCAAAGATACTAAAAAAGAGGATTCAATGCAAATGTGATGCGAAAAAGCCGGACATTCTGAAGGGACGATTTATTCGTTCTTCTTGACCAGTTTGTTGATAGCGTTTTCCAACCGTTCGGTGGGTGCGATGATGTTGTAATCACCCCAGAAAGTATCGTCGCGGAAATATTCTTTATGGTCGTAGTAGGAGTCATGGCTGCTGAAAGAGTTGCGGCCGCGAATGGGCCGCACATCAGTAGAGTCAACCGAGGTGACCACCATCTCTGAAACCACCGTGTAGGGAGAGGAGAAGAGACGGCGTTTCCAGTCGCATTTGAATTGGAATGAGTTGCGCACATAACTCATGCGTGTGCAACCGTTCTCCGTGCGGTAATTCACCTCGATGATGAGTTCGCGCGGCTTGAAGCGCACGCCTGCCGGTTTACTGTGCAACATGAAAGCTGTAGCCTTCTGTCTGTCGCTCGTGTCGAGCGAAATCTCCATGCGCGTGAGCGACAGCGATTCGCGGTCGATGAAGTAGCGGCCTGTGAACAGTGCGTAGGGCATCACGCTGTTGGGGTGGAAAGAGATGACTATCTGCGGCCGTCCGTCAATGTGCGTGGGCAGCTCCATGGCAAAAGAGTAGAGTGCCATCTCCTGCTCCGAAAGTAGGTAGTCGCGATTTTTCACCACATCGCAATAAATAGGCATTGTGGGCCCGCCCTGAATCTTGGCCCCAAGCGTGTCGGTCTGTTTCGGACTCACCAGTCTCCGCCCTTTGACGATGGCCACGCGATCGGCCGCAATCCCCTGTGTGTAGGCCGATTTGTAAAGTTCCGCCACGGCTTCGGCCACATAGATGTAGCGATGGCCCCGGCGAGTGGTTTCGCGATAAAAGCACCGCATCAGATTAGGTTGTGCCGGATAATTTTGTGGAATCTTCTTGATGGCAGCCCTAAGCAAATCAAGGGGTGAGCCCACGACGATTTCGCTCAGCATGATAGCTTCCGGCCGCATTTTTACTTTGACCGTGCCGCCGGTCGGTAGAGCCCGTTCAGTGGCATAACCCAAATGGCGGAAGGAAAGCGTTGTGGTCTCGTGAGGCACTTTGATGACAAACTCCCCCTCATCGTTGGTCACTGTGCCCGCTCCGCCCCGGTCGGCCGACACACTCACGGCCGCCAGCCGGTGGCCCGTTTGCGCATCACGCACCACACCACTCACCTCTCTCAGCTGCTGGCCCGTCATCGTCGCGCACACCAGCAGCGTGGCCCATAAAGCGTATAGTCTAAGAAAATCCCCTTTCATATTCTCATGTCATTTAGTCTTTGATCGCTATAAAGATAACATTTTTTCTGATAGGTTGTATCTCAAGGAGCGTTTTTTCTTGTATTTTGTATTTTGCCTTTCTGTTGGCAGAGGGAGGGCTTGTTGGGCGCTCATCATTTATGGTGAGTGGCTATACCATCATTTTTAGGTATTGCAGGTTTCTGTGAGATGTGTTATCTTTGCAACCACAATTATAACTATCACTTTAAAAAAAACGAAATTATGAACAAGACATGTGTTATCTACGGATCTTCCACCGGAACGTGTGAGGATATTGCAAAAAGAATCGGTGCCAAACTCGGGCTGAGCGATGATGCCATCATCGATGTGGCTAACTTGAAAGCTGAAGACGTGGCCGATTGCCAAAACCTGTTGCTGGGTACATCCACTTGGGGGGCAGGCGAGTTGCAGGACGACTGGTATGACGGTCTCAAGACCCTTCAGGGTGCCGATCTCAACGGCAAGACGGTGGCCATCTTCGGTTGCGGTGATGCCGAGAGCTATTCCGATACTTTCTGCGGCGGCATGGCTGAAATCTACAATGGCTTGGCCGACAAGGGTGTGAAGTTTGTTGGTGCCGTGTCCACCGATGGTTACACCTACGACGATTCCGAAGCTGTGGTGGATGGCAAATTCGTTGGTTTGGCTCTTGACGAGGTGAACGAAGACGACAAGACCGACGAGCGTATCGACGCATGGCTCGATAGCTTCAAGAGCGAACTGTAAACACTTAACCACTTATAGAAGAACCGTTACTGGTTCTGCAACGGGCGAAGGAGCGAAGGTGTCGAAAGGCATGAAGATGGGATTCCCTCTCCATGAGAGGAGAAGCTTTTTCCGGCTGTGAGAAAGGGTATCTGCACCTCAGCCTCCGGCTTCTGAGCCCTCCAAATGATGACATGTATGCAGCAGACTGAATTCATACCGGCCGACATCCGTGTGCTCTCCGAACAGATCTATCAATATAAGAAAGGTGTGAGGCAAATGGTGCTCTACACCTTTCACAAGCGATATGAATCTTTAGCCATCAAGAAACTCGAGAGTCAGGGCATCGACTATCTGGTTCAGCCTGTGGGCAACGACAGGATAAATCTCTTTTTCGGGCGTAAGGCCTGTATGGACACTATCCAGCATCTGGTAAAGAGACCATTAAGCGCCCTTACCCCGGAAGAGGATTTTATTCTCGGAGCATTGCTTGGTTACGACATCACCATCCAGTGCGAACGTTATTGCAGGCGCAAAGACCTGTGTGAGGCTGAGTGCGAGCATTGCGTGAATGCACAGTGAGGAGCAGCCGGGCAGGTAAAGGTAGGCGGGATGGCAGGTTGATAGCCGGTGGTCTGGAAGTTCTTTAAAACGGGGGCATGACCATAGACGGTAAACTTTCCGGCCCGTCTGCTTGTTTGTCCTTTTCCTTGAAAGATGATTGGCCGTTTGTTGCTTTTGATTTCTTAATTGCTGGAAGACAACGTTTTGGGACTGTTTATACAGTCGTTTTCAGGTTATGTTTTTTCCTGTTTATTGTTTTTTAACGCTCAACTATGTTCTTATGTCGCAAAGCTTTTCTATCTTTGCGCCCATAATAAACCAAACAAAGAGAATTATGAAAAAAGTATTATTGATGTTGGTTGCTTGTGCAGCCATGACTGCTTGTCAACAGAAGGGTAAGACCGCAGAAGCTATGGATAATGTAGATTCTACGGAGACGATGGATTCATTGCGCTTTCAGGGTGAAGTGCCTGCAGCCGACGGCCCGGGCATCCGCTACGAAGTGGCACTGGCCAACGATACCACCAATGGTTTCAGCATGACCCGTACTTACCTTGAAGCCGAAAACGGCAAGGACAAGGCTGAAAGCTTCACCGGCAAGGCCGAGAAAATCGAGAAAGAAGTGGATGGCACCAAGAAAACTGCATACAAGTTTGTGCTCGGTGATAACGATGCCGAATACTTCCTCGTTGTGAACGACTCTACCTTGCGTATGGTCAATGACGAACTCGAGGAGGCTGCTTCAAAACTCAACTACGACCTCAAGCGCGTGAAATAACGCGAAACGGGCGAATACCGACAGCGGGGAGACACGCTTGCGATGGCAAGCAGGTCTCCCCGTTGTGTGTGTTGTCATAGGTAGGGACAGGCGGGCCCCCGGCCCCACTACTGCTCCGGAGGGAGCAGGTCTTTCAGCATCACGCCGTCAAGTGCCTTCAGATAGTCGCCCCGTGAGCGGTCAATTTGTGTGCGTATCTCCGCAGCCAGTTGCTTTTCGGGCTCTATGTCCATACGTCTGAGGTTACCCTGCTGGGCGTTTTCGAGTTCTTTGGTGAGTCTTCCCAAGGTCATTGTGGTCAGTGTTGCAGCCGGTTGGTAGTAAGGTTGTCGTTGTCCGTCGGGGCCCATGCTCACGGTGAGCAGGTTCGTCCGGCATAGCTCGTCCAACAAATCGGCCACCACACGCATGGGATAGCCCGTGGCCACTTTTAGCGAGCGGGCCGTGTGAGGCTTACCGCCTACAGCAAATCGACGGCACACGTGCCCCATCACCACGGCTGCCATGAGTAGCCGGTTGTGCTGGCTGATGTCGTTCGTGTTTACGAGATAGGTGTAGTAGTCCAGATTTTGGTTGGTGTAGCACAGTTCGGCACAGAACAGGCAGATGTACCACGAGATGAGTAGCCACAGCATGAAGAGGGGTAGGGCAGCAAAAGAACCGTAGATGGCACTGTAGCTCGACAGGAATAGCTGGCTATGAACGTAGAACAGTTGCAGTAGTGTCATGGCTACACCGGCGAGAATGCCCGGTCCCACGGCACTGCGGAAGCGCACCCGGGTGTTGGGCATGAACACATAGAGCAGCGTGAAGAAAGCCGATGTGAGCACCAGTGGCGATACTTTGATGAGCAGTCGGGTGATTCTGCCCAGCAGCAGGTAGCCTTGCAAACTGTCCACGACCCCGTAGACAAAGATGTTGGCCCCCGAGATGAGGATGAGCACGACAGGTGCGAGAAAGAGCATAGAGGTATAGTCGAGCAGCACGCGATTCCAGGAGCGTTTCTCCTTCACTTGCCAAATGTCGTCGAAGGCCGACTCGATGTTGTAGATGAGCGACATCACACTGTAGAGCATCACCAAGATGCCTATGCCTATCACCACGCCCGTTTTGGCATGGTCGAGGTAAGAGTTGGAGAGTTGGATGATCCAGTCTACCACCTGTGGCTGACTCGTCAACGCCTTGTGCAGCCATTGTTCGATATATCCGGCCAGACCGAATCCCTTGGCAATGGCAAAGACAGCCGCCACCACGGGGACAATGGCAAGCAGGGTGCTGAAACTGAGTGACGGAGCGTAGTCGGTGTGTCCCCGCCCGATAAAGAAGCGCAGCGAGAGATACACCTTGCGCAGCAGGTCGGCCGCCACACGCAGGGGAGTGGAATGGTTGCCCGGTTGCATTCTCCACATTCCGAAACTGAAGAAATATTTGATTTTCGATATTCTCATGGGTATGGACATGAATGGAAGTGATTGCTGCAAAAATACGAAAAAAAGATGATTCTTCCTCATCTTCGGTCCCTAATTCCGTTTTTCTTTGTATATTTGTCTCACCTTACTCCTAATTTTGTGAGACCGTAAGGCTGAGAGTGACGCGATGAAAAAGATAATCGAAGCAATCAGAGGTATGTTTCCCGGCAAGCATCGGGGTAAAGACGTGGCCCTTGTGCTGGGCGGCGGCGGAGCCCGTGGCATTGCCCATATCGGAGCAATAGAGGTGCTTGAGGAGCGCGGTTACCACATCACTTCGGTGGCCGGTACGTCGATGGGGGCACTTGTTGGCGGTCTCTATGCTGCCGGACAGCTTGATGAACTCAAATGCCGCATCCTCAATCTCGACCGCAAGCAGATGGTCTCCATCATGGATGTGTCGCTCGGGCTTGACCATATTGCCAGTGGCCGTCATCTCATGCAACTCATCAATTCGCTTATCGGTGATGTCATGATAGAAGACTTGCCCATCCCTTTCTGCTGTTGTGCCACCGATGTGGTGGGCGGGCGTGAGCATGTGTTCCGCTCGGGACGGCTGTCTACAGCCATTCGCAGTTCCATCTCCATCCCCTGTGTGTTCAAACCGGTGAGCGAGGACGGACACATCTATGTGGATGGGAGTGTACACAACACGTTACCGCTCGACCGGGTGGTGCGCCATGAGGGCGATTTGCTGGTGGCTGTCAACGTGAGTGCGCCCGACGATGAACCTTTCACAGCCTATCTCAAACAACCTGTAGAAGCACCGAGTGAGGCCGAGCGCACATTGCGCTCACGGCTGTCGTTCCTCAAGACCGATTTTTCGGAAAATTACATGAATATGGCTTTGCGCATCGCACGGCTCTCCATACAGAACAACACCCGGATGGCCCTGCGGCTCACTCCGCCCGACATCTGTGTGGAGTTGCCCATGAACAGCTTCGGACTCTTCGACTTCGACAAAGGGGAGGAGATTATCCGGAGGGGGAGAGAGGAGATGGAAAGAGAACTTGAAAGTCTCTGCAACTCTTGATTCTGACAATACAACTATCTGACAATGGATATAGAAGAATATCGATCTCAAGTGGAAACGCTGCTCTTGCAGGCAGTGGCTGAAGGAAAAACGAAGTTGACGGAAAGTGAGGTGCTCACCATGCTCGCCGACTTTAGCGACGACGAACTGGCTGAGGGCATGATTTTCAACGACCCTGCCGATGTGGCCGAAACCATTCTCACCTCGGAAGCTTTCTGAACTTTTCCTTTCGATTCCCCTGCAGGGAGTTGAAGACGGAGTCACTTGCTTTTTCGACCTTTGAGCGGTGACAAAACCACTGCTCGTGCGTCTTCATTGCATATCTGTAAACCGAATAGTGCGATGAAGAAGTTTTTCTTGTTTTTGCTCGTTTCATCCCTGCTGTCTGTGGCTGTCGGGGCACAAACCGCTTGTCCCAACAAGTGTGGTCGGCCTTGTCCCCAAGCCGGAGTGCCCTCCAAATCGTCCGGAAAAGTCTATCTTTTCGCCGGCTTCCGCGAGCCGGCCCTTGATGGGCTCCGTCTGCTTTACAGTCGTGACGGACTGCATTGGGACAGCATTCCCGGCATCATTTTACGCCCGGAGATAGGTAATGACGGTCTTTTCTACAGTCATGCCGAGCAACGGTGGGTGGAACCGAAGTTTTATCCGCACCCTATCATGCGCGACCCTTCCATCGTGCAAGGGCCCGATGGTACTTTCCATTTGGTGTGGACACTTGCTTGGGAGGGGGAAAAGGCCTTTGGCTATGCCTCTTCGCGCGATCTCATCCATTGGAGCGAACAAAGGCGCATACCTGTGATGACGGATTCGATTACCAATAATGTATGGGCTCCGGAGGTCTTCTATGATGAACAACTCGATAGTTTTTTTGTCTTTTGGTCATCGGCCTTGCCTCGCAGCCGCTACACGGCTGCCGATTCGCTGGGCATCAACAATGCCCAGCGAATGTACTATCTCACCACTAAAGACTTTCGCACATTTTCCAAGGTGAAGCCTTATTACGACCCGGGATTTAACTGCATTGATGGATTTCTTGTGAAACGAGCCCCCGGCGACTATATTTTCATTCTTAAAGACAACCGCAAACCGGGCTTCAGCAACCTTTTCTGTGTGTTCGGTCATTCACCGAACGGACCTTTTGACCATCCTTCCGCCCGTTTTGCCCCCACCTATTCCGAAGGGCCTTGTGTTGTCAAGGTGGGCGAGGAGTATCTCATCTATTACGATGCCTACCGTGAAGGCCGTTTCGGAGCAGTATCCACGCGCGATTTCCTCCACTTTACACCTGCCGACTATCGCATCAGTCTGCCTGCCGGCCATAAGCATGGCACCATCATCACCGTTGATGAGTCGCGGCTCTGTGCTCTGCTTAGGCATGCCTCTTCGCGCTGATTTGTAGTAGGAGGGCTTTTTGCCACCTTGTGGGCACATTACTTCACGGGCCTGTCCGTTGACCGCGAACAGGCCCGTAAAGTGATTAGGAGATACGAAGTGTTATTGTTTTTTGGCCTTGGCGGCTTGTGCTTTGTTTTTCACCCTTTCCCAATGCCTATGGGCGCGGCGGCGGGTGCTGATTATCTGGTAGCGATAGACGAGGCATGTGAGGAAGAAGTAGCACAGCACTTGTATCCATAGAGCCTGGTATTCTTGCCGGATGTCAGCCAGTGTGGCTCCCATACTGCTCACACGCAGGAATCCGCGCACACCGAAAGTGGAAGGGAAAAGCCAAGCCACACCTTGCCAAATGTCGGGAATATTGCTTTGAGGCCATGAGATGCCGGTCATGAAGAGCAGGGGGACGGAAGTGAACACCACGAGAAGCATCACGTTTTCGCGATAGCGCACGATACACGACATGGTCATGCCAAAAAAGATGCAGGCCAACAGGAAGGGAGTCATCAGTCCTAATAGGGCTTGTGGGGAGGCCATGACCGTGAAGTGGAACATGCGTGGCACGATGAGTGTGAGGTAGGCTGCGAGCACGGTGTAAATCATGAAATAGCACATCGACTTGCCCAACACGATGCGGAAGATGCCGTTGTAGTGGCGCGAAACGGGCACGAGGTCTTGATAGCGGTTATTCTCGCGGGCCGTACCGGCTGCCAATCCGATGCCGAGGAGGAGCGTCTGTTGGAGGATGAGCATCAACACACCGGGAATGACGGCGTTGCCATAGCCGCCGGTGGAGTTGAATATCTGCACTTCGTCGAAGTCGAGCGGTTTGGCAGTTATTTCGTCATCGCGGTCGGTGAAACCTTTGGATTGGGCTATTTGTATGCCGGCATTGATGTCGCTGGCCACGGCTTGTGCCGTCTGATAGATGGCCTTATAGGTGAGCATGAGGCTCATGTCGCAATAGACACCCACGTGTGTCTGTTCGCCTTTGTTGAGGCGGGTGGAAAAATCGGACGGGAAGTAAAGTACGCCATGCACAGCTTGTTTGCCCACGAGTGAGCGGGCTTCGTTGAGATTGGTGCAATAATAGGCCACTTTGGTGTCGGCTCCGGCATCGAACATGCGGATGAAACGGCGGCTCTCGTTGCTGTGGCTCATGTCGACAATGGCTACAGGCACGTCACGCACTACCTCGTTATTGTAAATCCAAGAATAGAGGAGAGGGTAGAAAAGCGGCACGAGGAGAAAGAAGATGAGTACTCCTTCGTCTGTAACGGTGGAACGCATTTCCTTTGCCCAGATGTAGCACATGTCTTTTACCCCCTGCCAGATGTGCTGGTGGAGTCGCTCGTTGTCTTTTCCCGCTGGCATAGCCGGTTGGTCGGATTCAGGGGTGATGGGCTTGTTGTATTGTTCTTCCGTATTTTCGGACATAGCTGTAAACTGCTTTTCTGAATGAACGTTGTTTCTTTCTCTACCCGGTCTGCTCCCCCGTTGGTTGCCGTCTGTCGGAGGAGACCGGGGTCAAGGTATGTAGACATAGATGAGCATGGCCCGCTTGATGTTCCACACCACAAAGATGGGCAATGCAGTAAAGGCCACCAAAGCCATGATATAGAACCATGCGTTGGTGAGGGGGAAGCCGTTGAAGAGGACTATTTGGTATAACATGTAATAGTGGCGTAGGGGGAAGAGGTGGGCGACGGCCTCAATAAAGGGGCTCATGGCAAAGGCCGGATAAGTGGCGCCGCAAGCGGAGAAACTCACTACCGCCCACAACGAACACACGCTCATTGACATGCGGAGGGAAGGCATGAGTCCGAAGGCAAACACGCCGAAACCCTGGGCTGAAAGCACTGCGAGCAGTCCGAGGAGTAATATGACACCCACGCCTCCGGGATGGGGGAAGTTCAATATGCCAAACACGTAAAACTCGAACAGGTAGAAGATGGTGAGGAATATCAGCGTCTGTGGCAACAGCTTGCCGATGAGAGCCACATGGGGATTGCCTCCGGCCAGCATCATCCATTCGCGCGAGCGTCTGAACTTGAGTTCGGTGCCAATAGAGTAGGGGGTGATGAGGAAGATGAAAAGCATCAGCACGCCCGGCACCATTATGGCACTGAGATAGATGTTGTAATTGGCCCACGGATTGCCTATCATGTGCAGGTCTATGGCGATGGGCTGGAGAAAGGTTTTTATCTCGTCGGATGTTTTGCCGAACATCGAGAGTTTGGCCATGCCTACGGAGGCTGAGCCGAGGGTGGAGACGGTTTTGAGGTCGCGGAAGAGCATGGAGCCTGCCACGAGCGACACACTGCTGTAATAGAATGAAATCTTGGGTTGCGAGGCGTTCATCAGTCCGGCAGTGGTTCCCTTGGGAATGTAGAGGAAGGCATATATCTCGTTGCGCTGGATGGCGTGTCTGGCTTCGTTTACAGTGGGGTAGTATGCCACGACATGGCTTGTCTGGAAGGCATCGAGCGTGCGCACCATCTGTCGGGTAGTGGGCGTGTTGTCCTGATCCACGATGCCCACCGGCATGTCTGTGGGCAGTCCTTCATTCATCAGCGAAGTGAAAAAGATGACCACAACGAGGGGGAACACCACCATGCAGAATCCGTAGATGGGATTCTTCCACATGATGCCGCATTCCCGGAGGGCTATTTGATAGATTCTTTTGAGCATGGGCCTTGACGGTTCCTTGAAGTGTTTGGGCTTACTTCTTTTCCACAATCAGTGACATTCCCGGGCGTAGCCCTTCCGTCTTGCCTGTGGGGCGGGCTTTCACTTCAAAGGTCTTGAGGTCGTATTGTCCGGCAGATTTGGTGGCTTTCCACACGGCATAACTGCCTTCGTCCTTGATATAGTACACTTTCAACTTGATTTGTTTGTTGAAGGCCGGTACGAACGCGGTGAAGGTGTCGCCCACTTTAAGCCCGTGGAGCAGATCTTCGCGTACATTGAATGTGCCCCAAAGGTCACTCATGATGGAGATACTCATAATGGGGGAACCCAAGCCTACGAGTTCGCCCACTTTGGGATAAACGTTGCTCACTTCCCCTTCTACCTGCGACACCTGTACGGTTTCTTTCAGTAGTGAGTTGACCACTTCCACAGCGCTTTTGGCTGCTTGCGAGTTTTTGGAGGCGATACGCTTTTCCTGCTCTCGGGCACCGTTTCTCGCCATGTCATATTGGCTTTGTGCCGCTTTCACTTGTGCTTCTGTGGCCTTGAAAGCAGCAAAGGCTTCGTCGCGTTTCTGGCCCGTCACCACTCCTTCGTTGTAGAGGTTTTGCATACGAGTATAAGTCTTGCGGGCGATCTCGCTGGCCGCAATGGCCTGCTGCCAAAGTTGGTAGGCCGCCTGTATCTGCTCTTTCCGAGCTCCGGCATCGGTGAGATCTTTGAGGGCTTCGGTGGCTTCTCCGGCGGCAAGGGCTACTTTCTTTTGCGCGTCTATCTCCGGAATCTGGAGTATGGCGAGTGTGTCGCCCACATGCACATAGTCGCCCTCCTTGGCCCGTAGTTCCACTATGCGCCCCGGGAGTTTGCAAGATACGCGGTATTCGGATACTTCCACTTCGCCTTGGATGGTCTCGTCGTCTTGTCCAAAGACAAAAAATCCAATGACACCTACCGTCACAACGACGGCTGCAAATCCGATGATGGCTAAAAGAATGTTGTTATGTTGTGATTTTGCTGACATTGCTTGATGTGTTTTGATTATTGATGCATATTGGTTTTAGTTTTCTGCTCTAAGGCGGCCGAGTGCCTTGGTCAGTCCGACGAGCGACAGGCGCACTTCGATTTCAGCGTCGATCTTCTGGCTTTGTGCCTGTTGCCATGCAGTTTGGGCGGCCATTACATCGGTGGTATTCATCACACCTTCCTTGAATCCGAGGTTGGCACAACGCAGGTTCTCTTCCGCACTACGCGTGTTTTCGCAGGCCATGTTGAGTCGTTTTCGGGCTTCTTTCACCTTGAATTGGCTTTGAGTGATTTGCAACTGTATCTTTTCGCGGGCATCCCCCAGCTCCATTTGTGCGATGTTGGTAGCGGCTTTGGTGGCACGTATTTTGTAAGTACCCTCAAACCAGTTCCATACAGGTATCTGCACCGTGAGCCCTACGTTCCATACTCCGGCAAACTTGCGCTCGAATCCATTGAAGACATTGGGATTGGATACCGCATAACCGCCTGTGAGCAGTACGTGGGGCAGGTAGGCGGCACGCACAAGGCGGGTGGTCTGTTCGCTGATATCTATGGTGTTTTGCAGCATACGCAGCTCTGGCCGCTCGTTGGTCGAGGAGTCGGTGATTGCCGGTTCCGTGTGGTCTATGGTTGTGTTGAGGCCGGTCTTGTCCTCGTCTTCGAGCACAATGTCTCCTTCGAGGGGTAGTCCGCAGAGTTGGCAGAGCAGCATTTTGGAAAGCGTAAGACCGTCTTCCACTTGTGTCACTTGCATGTCGGCCTCATTGGCCCGCACGTCTACTTTCAGTCCGTCGGCCCGGGTTGCCACCCCTTCACGTATCATCTTGTGTACGTTGGAATTGAATTGCCTCACCAAGTCGCGATAGCTTGTGGCTAACTTGTATTTTTGTCGCAGCGAGACCACAAGCCAATAGGTCTGGTCTATATCATATAAGGTGGTTTGCTGCTTTAGGTCAATGTCGTTTTTGGCCAGATCTTCACCGATATCGGCTATCCTGTTCATGGCCAATATGGCTCCACCCATGAATACAGGTTGGCGCACCACCACGGCTCCACTCCAGATGTTTCGAGTGTCGGTGCGGAAGGCACCGGCGATATCTTGTCCTATGGCATTGCCCGTCTGGGCTGCCGATGCGCCCAGTTGGTTGGCGTAACTGCCTATCTGTTGGGCCATCTGTGGAGTGATGAGGCCCTGTTGGGTGAGAGAGGTGACGAGGCTGGAAAGGCCCGTGGAAGCATGGCCCACCAGCGTGCTGCCCAAATTGCCCAATGCCGATTTCTGCGAATTATTCAGGATGGACACCTCTTTGCTGAAGTACTCGTAGCCACCGAGGGCATCTACCTTTGGTAGATATTTGGTGCGGGCAGCTTTGCGCACATTGAGGGCTACCGACTGCTGGAGCCTCGATATGTTTAGCTGCTTGTTGTTGCGCAAAGCCATGGCCCTGCAACTGTCCAAACTGAGTACGCGCTGCTGGGCGCAGGCTGGCAGTATGGTACCGGCAAGCATGACAAAGGTGATTATTTTTCTCATCAAAATAGTCTTTCGTTCAACCTTGTTTGATTTTGATATAAAAGTAATGCACATAAGCGCAATGAAAATTTGCTTTCACATTGCTGTGTGCGGTTAACTTTATGCAAAAGTAATTTTTTTATCGTTAATGACAAAGTAAAAACGCCTGCCTAATCTTTAATATTTTAAATTTTAGCATTTTTAGGGAAAAATAGAACAATATTAAGGGCTGATTTAGGTTTTAAAAGGAAAAAACGATGCTATTTAAGAAACTCTTTTTGACCATTTTTTTGATGAGTCTGCTGTCATCGGCTGGTGCCCAATCGGCAGCCGACACAGTTTGCCATGAAGTGTTGCTGGCCACGACGATGGGCAATATCCGGGTGAAACTTTATAATGACACCCCGTTGCACCGTGACAATTTTCTGAAACTTGTGCGTGCCGGATTTTATGACGGGATGTTGTTTCATCGCGTCATAGCTAATTTCATGATTCAGACCGGCGATCCCAAGAGCCGTGAAGCCCATACCGGTGAAGTGTTGGGCAACCACTCGGAGGGCGAAAAGATTCCGGCTGAGATTCGTTGGCCTGAGCATTGGCATAAGCGTGGTGCATTGGCGGCTGCCAGAGAAGGCGATGATACCAATCCTGAACGCAAGTCGTCGGGTTCGCAGTTCTATATTGTCTATGGCAAGCGTTTCACCGATTTGGAACTCGACACGCAGCAGCGACGGCTTGATAAGGCCACCAGTGAAACGGTGAAAATGTCGTCGGCCTTGCGAGAAGCTTATAATAAAATAGGTGGCACGCCGCATCTTGATGGACAATATACTGTGTTTGGTGAGGTGACGGAGGGATTGGAAGTGGTCAAACAGATACAGTGGGCTGATACCGACGAGCATGACCGCCCGCGTGAGGATATCCGCATTGTCAAGGCCACTGTGGTGCGCTGACCACCGAGGCTAAAAACTACACGGCAGGGCGGCTAACCGATAGTAGAGTGTCTGTGCCATTCTGCTGTGCCCGGCATCATTGGGGTGAAGACGGTCTTTTGCAGAGTCGTGGAATAAGGTTGCCCCTTCATCACTGAGCGGATAGAGCCCCGAGTCGGCATGGAGGTCTATCACGGGAACGGCCCAGATGTTTCCTGCCTCTTTTACGCTTTCCACATACCGGTCAAAGTAGATTCCGACGGCATTCTGATATTCCTCCGACGGCTGTATGTTGTGCTCGTTGCCGTAGAAGAGGGCGCGGTGTATCGGCGTGAGCAGTACTATTTGTTTGGTGGGATACATTGTCTTCAGGCGACTTAGTGCAATGTTGATGCGCCCCCGGTAGGTGTCAGCATCCATCGCGGGCGTTCGCTTCTTTCGCAAGTATTTCCGTTTGGCCCATCGGGTGTCGCGTGCGGCTACGACAGAGTCTTCCGTCTCTTCAAACCATTCTCCTATGGGCACGGCATTGTTGTAGTCATTGGTGCCCATAAAAATGACAATGGCATCAAAGTCAGTGCCGTGCTCTTGTTTCAGTTGCTCGGCCTGTCGGGGAATGTCGTTCCACTGTCGGCCACTTTTTCCATATACGTATGGTGTGATGTTTAGCAGTTCTTGCAAGAAATTCCAATACTTCTTTTTTGATCCTCTGTTTTGAGGATCGGTGATGGAATCTCCGAAATAGGCCACTCGTTTGCCTGCCCATGGGTGCAGGAATGTTGTCTGTGCGCTTTTTGTGTTTTGCATTCGTTGTGCAGCTACGGGCGTGGCCAGAAGCAGGCACAGCAGCAGGTGGATTGTCTTTTTCATTTGGCAGTTCCTTTTTGATTTGTTGTTGATGTTGCAAAAGTAAGAAAAATACTTGAAAACAGATCGCCTCGGTGTCATTATCTGCCTGATTGTATCTTGAGATAGCCCATATAGGGAGACGATAAATGTACATCAGCCATAAGCAGGAGGGTAGCATGTTCTCCTTGCTTTTGCATCTGTGGGAATATGGCATTGCAAAATACCTCTTTTTCCTGCCCTTAGTTGTCGAACATCCTTCTTGGTCACTCGGCATGTCTTTTTCTTTTCTTT